>NZ_FNIE01000003.1 GCF_900103985.1 Actinacidiphila guanduensis
GTCGTCCTCCTCCCGTAGGCCGAAGCGGTCGTAGAGGCGGCGCAGGGGGGCGGGGGCCCACCAGATGCGTTCGCCGGCGAGTTTCATGGCGGCCGGGACGAGGATTCCGCGGACGACGAAGGCGTCGAGGAGGACGGCCAGGCCGGTGCCGATGCCGAAGAACTGCAGGAAGCTGATCCTGGACAGGCCGAAGGCGAAGAAGGTGACCGAGAGCAGGGCCGCGGCGGTGGTGACGATGGTGCCGGCTCGTGCCATGCCCTGCACGATCGCTTCCCGGTTGGCCAGGCCGCGCTCGTGCAGTTCCTTGATGCGGCTGATGAGGAAGACCTCGTAGTCCATCATCAGCGCGAAGGCGATGACGACGAGCAGGGGCGGGATCGTGGTGGAGGTGGCGGTGGGGGTGAAGTTGAGGAGCCCGGAGAGGTGGCCGCCCTGGAACACCCAGATCATGGCGCCTGTGATCGTGAACAGGGTGAGGGCGTTGAGGACGAGGGCCTTGACCGGGATCCAGATGCTGCCGGTGAACAGGAAGAGCATGACGAAGCTGGCGATCACCATGATGGCGGCGGCCCAGGGCAGGCCGCTGCCGATGGAGTGCTTCTGGTCGACGAGGTCGGCTGCCCGTCCGCCGACCAGTACGGAGGTGTGGGCGGGCGTGGGTGTGTCGCGGATGTCGTGGACGAGGTCGGCGGCCTGGCCGCTGGTGGCGTCGAGGGTGTTGTCGACGGTCCAGGTGACGTAGCCGTCGTGGTACCAGGACAGGGCGGGGCCGGTCTCGTGCACGGGCCGGCCGTTGCGGTAGGTGCCGCCGGGGCCCTGTACCTGTTCGGCTCCGGGCAGGCGTGACAGCCGCGCGGTGTACTGCGCCCATTCCCGGGTCTGTGCGGGGGTGGGTGCGGCCGGGGATCCCGCGGGTTTCGCGGTGACCGCTGTCAGTGCGCTGTTGCCGTTGCCGGCGAACCGGTCGCGCAGGGCGTCACCGACCTGGTGGGCGGCTGCGGAGGTCGGCAGGGCGCGGTCGTCGGGGGTGCTGAAGTGGACGTTGAGCAGGGGCAGTCCGATCACCACAAGGGCCAGCAGGATCGGGGCGGCGAAGGCCAGGGGGCGGTGGGTGACGGCGGTGGTGACGCGTGTCCATCCGCGGCTGCCGACTACGGCGGGGGCGCCCGGGTCCGCAGCGCGTGCGGGGCGGGGGCGTCGGAAGCTGCGCCGGCGCCTGGCGACGCGGGCGCCCATCGCGGCCAGGAGAGCGGGCAGGACCAGGAGTGCGCCGACGGCGGCGAAGAAGACGACGGCGATCCCGGCGTAGGCGAAGGACTTGAGGAAGTAGACGGGGAAGACCAGCAGCGCGGTCAGCGCGAGCGCGACGGTGACGGCGGAGAACAGCACCGTGCGGCCGGCCGATGTCGCGGTGCGGGCGAGGGCGTCCTCGGTGGCGTGTCCGTGGGCGACTTCTTCGCGGTACCGGTTGACGATGAGCAGGCCGTAGTCGACGGCCAGCCCGAGTCCGAGGGCGATGTTCAGGTCGATGGCGTAGGTGCTGACCGAGACGAAGCCGGCCAGCAGGCGCAGCTCGGCGAAGGTGCCCATGATCGCGATGGCGGCGACGCCCAGCGGCAGCAGCGAGGCGAGCAGGCCTCCGAAGACGAAGTACAGCAGCACGATCGTGATCGGCACGGCGACGATCGAGACGATGCCGAGGTCCTTGCCGATCTGCGTGGTCAGCGCGCTGTCCGCGCCGGTCTGGCCGCCACTGCGCACGGTGGCCGCAGCGCCGCCGTCCGCCTTCAGGTCCTTGAGCAGCGTGTCGACGCCGCTCTTGTGCCCGTCCTCGTCCTGGACGTGCGCCAGGACCAGGGCCGAGCGCTGGTCGGTGCTGCGCAGACCGGGCGCGTGGGTGGTGAAGTAGGACGTCACATTGTCGACCCACGGCTGTCCGTGCAGGGTGGCGGCGATCTTCGCGCCCACCGCCTGAACGGCGGGGCTGTCGACGGTGCCGGCCTTCGCGGTGACGAGGACGACGAGCCCCTGCGTTCCGCCGAAGTGATCGTCGACGAGTTGCTCGGCCTGTGTCGACGGGGCCTTCGGGTCGACCTGACCACCCGAGCTGAGCTTTCCGAACGCGGTGATGCCGTAGACCGACAGGGCGAGGAACCCGAGCAGGGCCACCACCAGAACACGTCGATGATTTCGGGCGATGAGACGCCCCAGAGCTTCCATGACGGTGAACTCCTTGTCAGACCCGGTGAACGCGGGCAGTTGGGTGATCGCGGTGCGTGATGCAGGACGCCTCGACGTCGCGGCGTCGCGCCACAGCTGCCGAGCGCTGCTGATCTGCTGGAAGGGCAAGAGCATGGGAAGTGCTGCGCGGGCGGCACCCGGAGCACCGCAGTGGACGGGCGTAGCCTTTCGCATGTCGTGCTACAACCGTAGTCTTACCTATGGGTGCCATCGACGTCAACACATGTACGGCTACGGCCGTAGTCTTACGATGAGGTTCGGAACGACATGAGGGAGGGCGACCACGAATGACGGTGACCAGGACCCCACCCAGCGGGGACCGGCCCCGCAACAAGCGAGGCGAGGGCTCGAAACTGCGCGGCGACATCCTCGACGCGGCCACGCGGCTGCTCGTGGCCGGCGGACCCGAGGCCATCACCCTGCGAGCCGTCGCCCGCGACGTCGGAATCGCCACCACCTCGATCTACAGCCACTTCGCCGACCGCGAGGAGATCCTCGACGCCATCGCCGACCAGGCATTCACGGAAATGGCCGAGGCCACCGGCCGAGCCATGACCGCGGAGCAGGACCCGGTCGGCGCACTCGTCGCCGGCTGCCGCGCATATCTGCGGTTCGCGACCGACTCACCGCAGCTCTACACCCTGCTGTTCACGACCGCGCTCGGCCCCAGCCAGAAGTCTGGGCTGCGCACCCCGAAGCCGTCCCAGTGGGAGTCGGAATCCGGTGCGAGACTCTTCCACAACCTGGTGGACGGCATCCAGGCATGCGTCGACACCGGATTTTCCGACAGCTCCGACGCCTTCACCAGCGCGCTCATGGTCTGGTCGGCCCTGCACGGCTACGCCGGGCTCCGCGCCAACCTGCTCTCGGTCCCCTGGCCGGACGAGGAGAAAACTCTTGCACAACTCGTCGCCGACCTGGCGCATCTGCATCGCACATCAGCGATCGGGCAGTCCTGAGACCTCCGAAAGCCACGGGACGTCAGGCCTGGAAGGCAGTGGTCAAACGTGACGCACAACCACCACGGCTGCGTCGTCGACCTGGCCGATCTCGGCTGAACAGCCGAGCACACGCTGCGCGATGGTCTGGGCGTCGCAGCCGTCTCGCGCCGCCCGCGCAGCAATTCCCGCCACGCGGCGTATGCCGTCATCGATACTGAGACGCGGGCCCTCGACCACTCCGTCGGTGACCAGGACCGCCGCGTCTCCCTTACCGAGATCGAATGTAGTGTCCGGGTAGCTGGCTCCTTCCAGCACCCCGAGCAGAGGACCACTCGGCAGGGTCTCTATCAGGTAGCCCGGGGCTTCGTTGCGCAGACGCACCAGAGGGACGTGCCCAGCGCTCGCTCCAGTGATCTTTGCTTTGTGGCGGTCGAATCTCAAGAGCGCACAACTCGCGAAGCTCTCGACGTTCATCGAGGTGAGGACGTCGTTGGTGTGCGCCAAAATGATCCCGGGATCGTGTTCGTGCGCCGCGATGGCCCGGATCGACGTCCTCACCAGAGCCATGAACGCCGCCGCGTGAGCATCATGCCCTTGTGCGTCGCCGATCGCGAGGGTCAGTACTCCGTCCTTGAGGACAAAGGCGTCATACCAATCGCCACTGACACTGAGCCCGTCCTGGGCAGGCTCACATCGAGCCGCGAGTTCTATGCCGGCCAGCCGCTGGGGCATCGTCGGTTTCAGTGAATCTTCAAAGCTCGTCGCAAGATCGTCCCGAATTTTCTGCTTCCGTATACGCTGAAGTGCCTGCCCGACCAGTTCGGCAACCAGCCGGACGAGCGCGCGCTCGTCGGGGGACCAGTCATGTCGTTCGTTGTAGGTCATGACCAGCGCCCCCAGCCGGGGATCCCCACGGGTCAGGGGAAGAAGGCAAATGGAAGCGCCAGAGCCGAGACGCAACAACCTGCTCCTGCGCGGGCCCCGCCGAACGTACTCGGCTCGATCCGTGATGAACTCCGGTGATCCCGTACGCACCACAAAAGGCAGCAATTGCGGTCCTGCGACGGGCATACCGTCTATCGCTTGCGCGAGTTCGGGGTGGTCCCCGCCGTCGGATACCACTTCCAGGGACCTGCCCCTCACCAGGGCGAGCAAAGCCCCGTCAGCCCCGAGCGTCCCCGTCGCCCGGGTGAGGACGACCTGCCGAAGCTCCTCCTCCATGGTGGCCCTGATGAGCGCGAAGGAGATGGCCTGCAGTAGATCAGCGCGTTCCTGCTCCTGCCGCCGCCTGGCCAGCAGCGCCAGGCGCCGGGTTTCCGCCTGCGTGTCATCACGCACGATCCCGATCGTCTGCTCACGCCCGCTGTACCCCAGACGGAGCCTGCGGATCTGGCACGCCAGATGTGTCCAGCCTTCGTCGTGCAAGCGCAGCCGTAGCGGAGTCCACTCGTGCGAAGCGGCTGTCCCCCGGAGAAGCCCGCGCAGAGCAGACTTGTCCTGAGTATGCACGCGCTGAAAGGCGGAACGCAGCGACAAAGAAGGCTCGGACACCAGCCCGGCCAGCCCGGCCGAGCCCCCCAGCCAGACGATGTGGTCCCCCCGCCTGCCGACCAGTGTCAGCCCTGCCGTTTTCGCCGTAATACGGAAGGGAATCAGCAGCCCGTCGTCGTCCTTGCCCGAATCCACTGCTCTGACGCGCACGAGACTCTCCCCCGGCCCGCTCGGGACCAAGGCCCCCTCCATCAGACTCGCCACCGTGGAACCGTCCGGCACCGGGAACTCGATGACGCGGAAAGAGGGCGTTCCGCTTGCCCTGACATGAGCAAGGAATGACGCGCCCATCTCCCGCTGATGCTCAGGGAGGAGGCTGATGAAACTTCGCCCCTCGCACTCTGCGGCGGGACGGCTGAGAAGCTGCGCCATGGACGCGTTGAGCGAACGGACGTCGCCCTTCGTAGTCACAAGGGCGAGCGGCGCCTCTTCCACCGATCCAGCCTTCTCGCCGCCTGACTTAGCAGTGTTCATGCGCCACCCCAGGACTCACTCTCTCCTCAGCATAGCGAGCACGAGGCGAAAAGAACCAAATGTCCGCATTGATGTACGGGGCGGCCGGCCGTAGTGACCCGCGGCGTTGCTGACGCGTGGCGCGCAGACATGAGGTGAATGAATGAACAGGCCCGGGACGGATCGAGTCGTTGCGGTCACGTCCGTGGGAGTGGTGTATCGACGGCCACTCGGTGATCTCGTTGTGAGGCTATGCGGTGAGTGCGGTCGGCAGGTCCATCTTGTCGGTTTGTGACTCGTTCGGGGTGGGGCGGGTTTTGGCGAGCAGGTCGAGTCCCATGTAGCGGCGGGCTTCGGTCCATTCGTCGTTCTGCTCGGCCAGGACGGCGCCGACCAGGCGGGTGACGGCGGTGCGGTCGGGGAAGATCCCGACGACGTCGGTGCGGCGGCGGATCTCCTTGTTCAGCCGTTCCTGGGGGTTGTTGGACCAGATCTGCCGCCAGATCTCACGGGGGAACGCGGTGAAGGCCAGCAGGTCTGCCTGGGCGGTGTCGAGGTGGTCTGCGGCCTTGGGGAACTTGGTCTCCAGGGCGTCCAGGACGTGCCGCATCTGCGCGTGGACGGCGTCGGTGTCGGGCTGCTCGAAGACCGTCCGCAGGAGCGTGGCCACCCATGGCTGTGCCGATTTGGGGACCTGGGGAGAGCAGGTTGCGGGCGTAGTGGGTGCGGCACCGCTGCCAGGACGCGCCGGGCAGAACCGCTCCGATCGCGGTCACGAGGCCGGTGTGGGCGTCGGAGACGACGAGCTGGACACCGGAAAGACCGCGGGCGGTCAGAGATCGCAGGAAGGCGAGCCAGCCGGCGCCGTCCTCGGCGGTGGCGACGTCGAGGCCGAGGATTTCGCGGTGCCCATCGGCGTTGACTCCGACCGCCACCAGCGCGTGGATGTTGATGATCCGGCCTTCCTCGCGGACCTTCTGGGTCAGGGCGTCGACCCGGACGAACGCGTACGGGCCGGCGTCCAAAGGTCGGTTGCGGAACGCGGTGACCTGCTCGTCCAGGTGCTTGGCCATCGCGCTCACCTGTGACTTCGACAGTTGGGTGACGCCGAGGGACTGCGCGGGTTTCTCCACGCGACGGGTGGAGACGCCCAGGAGGTAGGCGGTCGCGACGACCGAGATGAGGGCCTGTTCGGCCCGGCGGCGGCGTTCCAGCAGCCAGGTCGGGAAGTAACTGCCCGACCTCAGCTTGGGGATGGCGAGTTCTACCGTGCCGGCGCGGGTGTCCCACTCGCGCGGGCGATACCCGTTGCGGTGGTTGACGCGTTCGTCGCTGACCTGCCCGTACTCGGCGTTGCAGACCGCGTCGGCCTCGGCCGACATGAGCGCGTCGGCGAAGGCTTTGACCATCGCGCGCAGCAGGTCGGGACTCGCCGTGGCGAGGTTGGACTCGGTGAGGGCGTGCAGGGGCAGACTGTCTGGTGCGGTCATCGTGCTGATCTCCTTCGAGGCTTAGACACTTCGAAGATCAGCCGGTGGCCGTCTTTCTATACGGGCACCCACCCAGACGCCGGGACAAACCCCCGGATCGGGTCCCACCCGCTACACCACTTCCAAGGACGCAACCGTCGTTGCCCACCGATGCCGGACAGGCAGTCGGCACGGGACCACCGGGAGATCATCGAGGCGGCATCACGGATTGGCCGATGTACTGATGCAGCGGGCAGTCCCTGTCCCGCAGTGGGCTACTCCCGAACGTATCCAGGACTGCCGCAGGGCCTCTTTCGAGCGCACCCGGCCCCGATCTTGCTGGAGCGTGAAAGCCCCCGGGGGGAATAGGACAGGGATTGTTGGCCGGAAGGGAAGTGTCACGGTCTTTGACGCGGCGGCAGAGCTTTCGCTCGGCGCATGCGGGTTACGCTCTCCGCCGCCGGCGGGTGTGTTCATGCCGCGACCTCGACTTGGCGCCGGCACCGGCACCGGCCTGCCCGCGGTACCACGATCCGCGGCCGGGGTTGCGCAACCTCGCTGGGTAAGACAACGGAGATTTGATATGGACTACTGCGAACCCTGCCGACGCCAACTGAACGGGGCCATCAGCTGTCCAGGCTGCGGAGCCGTCTACCGGATCGTGGTCGCAACCGGCGTCAATGCAGCCGGCACATCCGCAGACAGTCTCGACCAAACCGTCACCGTCCCGGAGAAGGCGCCGGCGAGGGAGATGCCGCACCGGAGCCGACGGAGAGACGAGGCCGGGCGGCATGGCTGGTGGATCGTCTGGGGTGTGGCCGGCCTGGTCGCCTGCGTGGCGGTCGCCGCAGTCGTAGTCCATCGGTCGGCCCACGGCCCCTCAAAGCCGTCCGGCGTCGTCGCAACGGCGATTGGCAAAGGGCTCCCGTTCGTTCCGCCACCGACCCGGCTGCGAGGGACCGACGCGCGGGCTTCCCGTCCGCGGCCGACCGGTGCCGCAACGGAGTCGATTACCCATTCGCCGGCCGCGACTGGGCAGCATCTGTCACCGTCGGCAGTTGGCACGCCTTCTGGCAGAGGCCCCGCCGGCAGCACCCCTTCGCGTGCCGGTACGCCACCGCATAACGCACGCGTCTACAGCGGAACGGTGGTCAGCGCGTCAGGACGGTGCCTGGTCCCCGGCCGGGACAACTCCCATGGCGGCACTGGACTGGGACTCGCCGCGTGCACCTCAGCCGCCGGACAGCGCTGGCAACCGGAAGCCGACGGTTCGCTGCGTAACGGTGGGCGCTGCCTGGACGTGATAAACGCGGCAGTCGACAACGACTCTCCCGTTCAGCTGTTCACCTGCAATAGGACCCCGGCGCAGAAGTGGGCTCGGGATTCGCTCGGTGAGATCGTCAATCCGCAGTCGGGCCGTTGCCTCGACGCGAGCACGATGGCGATCATGGTCTGCACGGGGCAGGCGAACCAGCGATGGGAGATGCCATGATCAGCGCCTACCCGGTTCGGCACCGCCGACCGGCCCCTCGGCTCACAGCCGCCCTCACACTGCCGGAACGGTTCGGCTCACCGGCCCCCTGATCGTGGTGGGCGACGGCAGCACCGTCTCGGCCGCTGGTCGGCTCGCCGCCCACGCAGGACTCGGCCCGGCCACGCGCGACTCGGGGCGCCGGCCAGGGCCACCATCCCGCCCGCCGGGCGCCCCAGTCACCAGGGAACTGTGCGGGTCCGTGCCGGTCCATCCGCCCGTCAGGGCCTCCGATGTCCCACAATCCGCCGGCTAGGACTTGGTGGCGGTCTGGGGCGGACGGGTCGCGCGCTCGGCGGGGGCCTGGACGATGCCGGTCTCGATGAGGCTGGTGGCCGTGTCGACGACGGTTTCGCGCAAGGGGCGCATACTCCAGCCGAGTTCGCCATGCGCCTTCTGCGCGCTGACGCGCACGGGGCTTCCGGCGAGGAACCGGACCTGTCGCATCTCGCTGCTGAAAGGCGCCGCCAGCCGGATCAGCCAAGCGGGCATCCTGCCGGTCGGCACACGGAACCCCGACCCTTCGAAGTCATCGGCCAGGATCCGGGCGATGTCCTGCATCCAGACGTTGTCGCCGGCACAGATGTAGCGGTTGCCGGCAGCGCCGGGCGTCTCCATCGCAAACCGGTGCGCCACGGCGAGGTCCCGCACGTCGACCACGGCAAGCCCGATGGGCGGCGAGGCCGGTACTTCCCGCGCGAGGAGTCGACGGACCAGGTTCGCCGATGTCCCGACCGGCGCGTGCCGGACCGGACCGAGCACGAAACCCGGGTTGACGACGGCCAATTCGAAGTTCTGCCCCTCCGGCAGAGCCGCGACGAAGTCCCACGCGGCCCTTTCGGCGAGCGTCTTGCTCTTCTCGTAGGCCGGGACCGCGTCCACCACCGACCAGTCGGCCTCGGTGAAGACGCCGTGGTCGCGGGGATGGCCCGAGGCGATGGCGGCGACCGACGAGGTCAGCACCACACGGCGGACCGTGCCGCTGTCCGCGGCGGCACGCAGCACCCGCAAGGTGCCGTCGACGGCCGGGCGGATCACATCGTCCTCGTCCTTCGGCATGGCAGCGGGGAAGGGCGAGGCGACGTGCAGGACGAAGGCGCAGCCCTCCATCGCCTCGGACCATCCGGTGTCGGAGGAAAGGTCGGCCGATACCACTTCCACGTCGCCGAGTTCGCGCAGCCGGGCGGATTTATCCGGAGCGCCGGAATTCCTGACCGTGGTTCGCACGGAATATCCGTGGTCGAGCAGTTCCGTCACGCAGTATCCGGCGATGAAACCGGATCCACCGGTCACCAGAATGCGGTCCGCCATGGCGACGGCCCCCTCACTGAGCAGAGTTCACCCTTTTGATGTGAACATCGTACACATTGAGAGGTCGTGCGCGGCCGTCATGGCTTCGGGCCCGCCGAACGCCTCGGTCTCCGGCTCGTAGATCCCGAGCGTGCAGGACTGCGCGGTGCCGTCGGCGACCAGGTCGTCCAGCAGGGCCGTCATGGTCAGCGAGGGGCGGTCGGCGAGGTAGCGCAGGGGCCAGGGCTGCTTGTTCATGAACCACCAGCCGTAGAGCTGCCCGTCGGCTTCAGCGGCGAGCAGTGCTGGGGCGAGGCGTTGAGTGATGGCGCGTCGTGCGGTGTCCCGGTTGGGGAAGGTGACGTTGTGCTGCTGCCAGCGGTCGGGAGGCATCGGGGTGTCCTTCGTTCGGGTTCAGGCTGTGAGCAGGCAGGCGTCCCAGGCGGTGCAGGGTGGTTCCGCGCTGTCGGTGGCGAGCAGTCCGAGCGCGGTTCCGGCGGCTCCGTCGAGCAGGCCGGCACCCGCCTCGTCCTCCAGGAGGCGGGCGGCTGCGGTGTCCGGAGCGGTGCCGGGCGGGAGCAGCACGGTGAGAAGGGCGGGGATGGTGGCGCGGAGCTGGCCGGCGTTGGCCGGGGCGGCGTCGGCGGCAGTACGGGCGGTGATGTGGATGAGGCCGGCCAAGCCGTGGCACAGGCCGCTGTCGGTGGTGGCGCGAAGCTGCGCGGGGTCGGTGAGCGCGTCCAGCAGGGCGTTCTCGGCGTCGGCCTGGAGGCTGGTGTCGCCGAGGGCGAGCGCGGCGAGCTGCTGTGCGCGGGCCAGGCCCGCCGTGCCGTAGCACCAGCTCGGCCGCAGTGGCGCGCAGGGCGCGAGCCGCCCGGCGCGCAGTTCGTCGCGGGTGATCCAGTACGGCCAGGCGGTGCCTCGCGCGGTGGTTGTCTTCCACTGCTCCAGCCAGGCCAGGATGGTGCGCATCGCCTGGTGGTGGCCGGTGACGGTGGTGCCGCGGCGGGCGGAGAGCGCGAGCAGTGCGAGGACCGCGCCGATGCCGTGCGCCATGCCGTGGTTGGCGTGGCCGCCGGGGAATCGGTCGTCCGGGCGGCCGGACGGCCCGGTCGGCGCCCACCAGCCCGGCAGGCGCTCGTCGTCCTGGGTGACCGGCTCGGTCAGGCGCACGCAGTAGTCGAGGACGGCCCGCGTTACCGGGCCGTCCGGGTCTCGGCGCAGCAGGTGGGCGCCGTAGCCGCTCAGGCCCCGGATGGCGTCGAACTCGGCGAGCGCCGGGAGCTGCCCGGCGTCGATGCGGCGGTGCGCGGCGTCCAGTCGCCACCGGGCGTCCGCGGCCACCTGCTGGTCCAGCAGGCCGAGGCCGCGCCGGTAGGAGCCCGGGAGGTGGTCGGCGGCACAGGCCAGGGCGTGCGCGAGGGCAGGGGCTCCGTAGAAGGGGTGGCTGTCGGGGCCGCGGGTGAAGGGCTGGCGGGTCGCGGCGGCCAGCCAGTCGTGGGCGCGCTGCCAGGGGGCAAGGCCGGCCGCGGCGCGCTCGATGTGCAGCAGGGCGATGCCGGTCGGCCCGAAGGCGAGGTGCTGCCGGTTGGTGTCGGCCGTGGCCTCCGCTGGCGCCCCGTCGGGGTGGGCGAGGCGGTCGGCTACGGCGGTAGCCACAGCGTGCGCGGGGCGGTCGGTCACGGTCGCCTCCGGGTGCGGGCGGTGAAGGCCAGGGCGGCGGCACGCGCGAGGTACAGGCAGAGTTCTTCCTCGGGGAAGTTCACCGCGACGTGCCGGACGAAGTGGACGTGGAGCAGGGAGGTCAGCACGTCGTCTGCGGCGATGCCGTCGGTGTGCGGTCCCGGCAGGTGCGGCCTGTAGGCGGCGAGCGCGGCGGCGCGATCGGTCCAGGCGTCCACGATCGCGGTGCCGCCCGGTGCCGACCGCAGTGCCGCCCAGTGGCCGCTCGGGTCGGCCAGCGTGACGCTCTCGGCGAACTGCGGGCGGGGCACCGGCGCGGGCGCGGTGGGCGGGATGTGGTCGATCAGCCAGCGCGCGCCGGCCTGCGGGCTGCCGAGGAAGTCGGCGGCGATGGCGAAGAACTGGGCGGCGACCAGCGGGCGCGGGTCCGGCCGGACGGGCTGGGCGAGTTGTGCCACTACGGCCCGGGAGTCCGCGCGGAAACAGTCCTCGGCCGCCTCCCACGCCGGCCCGGAGCCCCAGCGGCCCATCTCGCGGTAGGAGGTGGGGTAGCGCAGGTCCGCCAGCAACCCGGCGGCACACAGGTCGTGCGCCCAGGCGCTGATCGTGTGGGCGGTGTCGGCGAAGTCGTCCGGGTCCGGCAGGGCGATGCGCAGCCGCAGGTGCTGCTGAGGGTCGCGGAAGCGGATGTAGCACCAGGAGGGGGAGCCCAGGCGGCGCATCAGGTCGGGCACGTGGCGGGCGAGGATCGCGTCCTGGCGCCGCGGGTCGCCGTACAGGGCGGCCAGCAGCTCCGAGGAGGCCGCCGGAGTCTGGATCTGGTCCGGGGACAGGACGCGGGAGGGGGTCGGGGCGGGCAGCGCCGGCCAGGCCGCAGGCCGGACCGCTTTGAGGGGGACCACGATCTCGTGCGCCCGGCCCCCGCTCCAGCTGTCCGCGTCCAGTGAGGCGGCTTCCGTCAGGACCGCCGCGTGGGCACGGTCGAGGTGCTGGCGCAGCAGGCTGTGGTGTCCGGCCTGGTCGAGGTCGAGCGGCAGCCGCCGGTCGTCCTGGACGAGGTGCACGTGCCGCGGAAGCCGCCTGCGCTCCCGCCAGAGCGACAGCGCGGCATCCCACTCCCGGCCGGGCCGGTGTCGGTCGGGCAAGTCGCCTGCTTCCAGCCGCCAGCGGGCCGGCGCCAGCACGATGCGGCCGTACCGCAGGCGCGGCAAGAACGGCATGACGGCGGCTGCGCCCCAGTCGAACACGGTGACCTGGGCGTTCTGGGCCCGGGACACCTCCGTGATCAGCCGGGCCAACGGCGGCGTGTGTTCGGCGAGGTTCAGCGCGTGCATCGACACGGCCTCGACCCGCAGGCTGCGGGCGGGAGCCGCCAGGTACATCCGGCGCCCGTCGCACGCGAGTGCCAGATCCGCCGGCGTGAGCACCGCAGCATCGGGGGCACGGTGTTCTTGCAGGCTGATCACCAGCGGCAGCACACGCGGAGTCCGGGTGACGTGCGTGGTGTCGGGCAGCAGCGGGGGAAAGGAGAGCTGCGCCGCCACGGTGCCCGCGTCGGCGGTGGGCAGATCCGCCAACTCACCCTGGAGCAAATCGCGTTGAGCTGGCGCCAGGACGCTGAGGAAGCGACCGCTGGACACCCCCGCCCCGCGGGACACGCTCATGATCTCCACGGTGAACTGCCCGCGGGCGGCGTCCCCGAGACTGGCCGCGTCCAGCCGCACGCCGACCTCCAGATGCGCAGGCACCCGCGGCTCCTGCGGACCCACGTCCAAGCCGGCCACGATCTCGTCGGTCAGCACGACTTCATCGCGGCCGTCGAGCGCCGCGGCCTGCGCGAGCCGGACCAGCACGTCATCCCGGGGCGACAGACGCCGACGACGCGCGCCCGCCGGGACGCCCGGATAGCCGTCGGGGTAGCCGACGCCGCTGTCCGCGACGACCTCCAGCAGCGGCACCATCGTGCCGATGCCGTACCTCTCGTAGAACCGCTGGTGGTACTCGGTCCACGCCTCGGTGCCGTACGGGCGGGCGCAGAGCCTGGTGAGGAGCGCAGCGGCGCGCTCCACCTCGCGGGCGACCGCCTCTGGGAGCACCACGTCGGCGTCCAGGCGTAAGTCGAGGGCGAGCGGGTGGCGGCGAAGCCCCGGCACCAGGTCGCGCATACGCGCCGCCGCGGCGTCCCGCCCCTCCGCAGTGCCGCACAGTTCCAACTCGACGCGAACGGCACGCAGTTCCCGCACCATGTGTGCGAGGAGGGGGATGGACCCGGCGCCGGCCCCGTCGAGCTGCGCGATGAGGTGGCCGAGAGCGTCGGTCTCGGTGGCCGGCACGTGGAGGCTGGTGATCAGAACGCGTCGCCGTACCAGGCCCGCCAGCAGCCCGTGGACGCGCTCGGGCGCCACGGCCGGGAACTCGGCCGCCAGCTTGTCGGCCAGTTCCCCGACCCGGACCGGCGCTCCGGCCGCGCGCAGAACAAGCCGCACCGGCGCCGAGAGATCGACGGCCGCCTCGACAGCTCGGCGCCGACCGGCCGGACCGTCGTCCTGGTAGGGCACGATGAGGCTCCCGTCGCGCTCGAAAGCCGTGTTGTTGACGACGACCGACAGAAGCGGCAGCAGCTCCCCGCTCCTCTCCAACTGCTCGATCAGCTTCGTCAGCCACTCCGCACCGGCGCGGGCAACGACCGCGTGGTCCTCGCCCCAGGCGGCCCGCGGAGCACCGAAGGAGGCTGCGGCCACTCCGGCGAACAGCCCGAAGGGCGTGGGTCGGTGCAGCGCGCGCAACAGGTAGCGCGCCACCGACAGCCCGACGCGGCGAACGTCTCGCGGAGACGGGGCAACGGCCCTGATCAGGGCCTCAGCCTCTTGAGCGAGGACCGGGCTGGCATGGTGCAGCGCCTGCACGAGGCTCGGGTCCCGCCAGACACTGCGAATCCAGGCCAGGCGCCCGGCGGTGACCTCCGCCAGTTCTTCGGTCTTGAAGGATCGGTCGTCGAAGTCCGGCCAGGGAAGCCGGGCCGCAGCCGGCCGAGCGACAGCACGCACCAGGGCAGTCCCACCTGCCTGGAACGCTTGGGGGGTAGCCACGTGTCTCCTTGCAACCGGGGTTGGGGGCGGTCGGTGCCGCCGCGCCAGCGGCGCGCTGGCACCGACCGCCGTTCACAGCCAGAGGCCAAGGTCAGGCGACGTTGGTGGTGCAGGCGCCGCAGGTGCTGCCGCAGTTGTCGTCGGTCAGGCTGGTCAGCCCAGCCGCGTCCGAGACCTCCAGCAGGGAGACGTTCAGGTCGAACCCGTCCGACTGGCTCGTCGGCTCCTGGACCTGGGTGGCGCTCTGACTGACGGGTGGCGTCATGACAACTCTCCAGGTGACTCGTTGGATGGTGCGGACAGGGTGGTTCTGCCAGAGCACTGACGGCCGGAGCGTAGCGACGGCACTACGCTCGGGGCTCAGTCCTGGCCATCCCGGCGCGCATGATCGAGCCGGGAAGGTTGGGGGTGGAACGCCGTCCGCCGGTCCGATCCCGAGTCAGGGCCAGCGGGCGGCCATCATCAGGCCGTGGCAAGTCACCGGCCGGGGCAGCAGCTTGTGCGGCTGCCCATGCGTCTGCAGCCACAGCCGCCGGGGCTTCGAGCCACGCAAGACGGCAGAAGCGGGAGGTCAGAACGGTCATTGCAGCCGCCTCGGTCCCGTCGGGCAGCAGTCCGCCCGCCAGCCTTCGTCCTCCGGCGCAATGGCGGCGCCGGCCCGGAAGCGGGCGCCGCAGATGACGCATCTGCCGGGGTGATCGGCACGCACCCAGTCGGACAGCGAGGCCAGCAGCGAGCTGCGTACTGGGTCAGCGTCTTCAGCCATGGTGCCCAGGCAGTGCGCGCAGCGCGCTTGCATCAAGCTGGTCAGCTCGCACACGTCCAAAGTGCCGACATCGAGTACCAGAAGGCTCATCGCTTCACCACCGGACGGCGCCGCCACTCGGCGGCCAGTCCAGCGTCGGCCAGCTGGCGGTCGATGTCTCGGCCCTCGTAGTGCTGGTCCGTTGCTTTGGTCACGGCAGGTCCTCCAGCAGCTCATCCAGCAGGTCGGACACGGCCATGGCGAGGCGCCGCAGGTGGCCGAGGGCTGCGGTGAAGTCCGCGGGGAACCTCTCCGTCAGCAGTCGGAGTGACGCGTCGAAGCGGTGCTGGGACACTCCGCTTGCGGGCTGCTGCGACACGAACACGATTCGCCGGAGGGCGGCATGAAGCCTCGGCCGGATGTCGGCGATCTCGGCTGCCGTGAGGTCGCCGCCGTACTCGCCGAGAACGGCGTCCAGGTCCTCGAAGATCAGCTCAACGTTTGGAGTGCTGGGAGTCTCCAGAAGGAACCGCTGCCGAAGTCCGGCCAGCACTCGGGCCTTGGCCCGGGGGCTGTTATCCGCGACCGTGGCGAGGGGATCGGCGTAGACCTCGGTGGCAACGGTCACCTCGGGTGCCAGCGTGTTGTGGCTCATCGGTGCGCCCGCCCCGGTGCCGGCAGCCGAAGGAGACACCAGGTCCTCGTGCCGTCCTCGCTCACGCCCCAGGACGCAGCCAGCGCGCTGACCAGGAGCAGCCCGCGGCCGTTCAGCGCGTCGAGGCTGCTCGCCCGCAGTTGAGGCCGCTCGGGCGAGCCGTCTTCGACTTCCACCACCAGCAACTCCAGGCAGATCAGCAGGCGGAGGCAGACCACCGGCTGCGTGCCGTAACGGAATCCGTTGGTGACGAGTTCGCTGATCAGGAGCTGAGCGTCTTCCGCCAGCGCCGACAGGCCCCAGAGGGCCAGCTTCGCCCTTGCGATCTTGCGGAGTTGGCCGACTCTGACGGCTGTAGAGCTGCGAACGGCCCCGTCCTCGGTCAGGGGTTCGCGTTCGACAGTCATGGAGACGTCCTCCAGGACCTCGGGCAGAGCATCTGCCGGGCATCCGGGGTGCAGCTCCGCAAGGATCTCCCGGCCCGGTGCAGTGACAGCCATGCTTACCTCTCCGCAGCTCAGAGGAGCAGCGCGGCATGAACCGGACCTAACCCGCCGGTCGCTTCTGCCGTGCTCCTGCCCTTGGTCGTGCTGGCTCAACTACCGTGGCTGGTGACCTCCGTGGCTTGCAACCGAATCGTCGCTGAAATTTCAGTGAGGTCCTGAATTGGACTATGCGCGAGGTTGCACAGGGGGTATCAATGGCAGCGCAGGAGATGCGACACTCTGCGCACGGTGGTAGACAGCACGCACAGGCGCTTGGGGGTAGTGCACAGATGGCAGCGAAGCGAGGCGCCACGGGTAGGCGGCTGGAACTGGGCATCCAGCTGAGGCAACTGCGGGAGAACTGCCCACCCATCGAGGAGGGCCGCGCCCGCGGGATGACGCGCAGAGCTGCAGTCCGGGGCCTCAAGGCTCTCTCGGAGCCAAGCCTTGCCCGGATCGAGAACGGTGAGCTGAACTTCCGCCGTAACCCCTCGGATCTGCGGACGCTCCTCAAGAGGTACAGCGTCACGGACGAGTCTCTGATCGAGCAGCTGGTCGAGCTGAACCGCGAGGGGGTGAACGACGAGTGGCTGACCCAGTACCGAAGCTTCATGCCCACCGGGATGCCGCACTACGTCGGGCTCGAAGCCGAAGCGAGGGCGATCAGCGCCTACCACCCCACGGTGGTGTACGGGTTGCTCCAGACCGAGGCGTATGCCCGTGCCCTCTTCGAGGTGCAGCGCCCGGTCGAGGACACGACGGCGGAGTTCATCAAGCGCAATGTCGAGCTGCGCATGGAACGCAAGCGCCGAGTCATGGAGCGGGAGGACCCGGTCCGTACCCACGTCATCCTCGGTGAGGCGGCACTGAGGATTCCGGTGGGCGATGATGACGTGATGCGGGAGCAGTACCTGGAGATCATCAAGCTGGCGCGCGAGGACCACGTCTCGATCCAGGTGCTGCCCTTCAAGCGCGGCTACCGGTCGAGCAACGACTTCACGATTCTGGACCTCGGCGGCGAGCTGCCTGCCCGGGTGCAGACGGACAATGCTTGGGGCGCCGTCTCCACGTCGGACAAGCCCCGCGAAGTGGATCGGTTCACCCGCCGGTTCGCCGCGATGGTGGGCGTGGCCCTGGGCCTCGAAGACACCATCAACTTCCTGGAAGAACTAGCGCGAAGGTAGTAGAGCTATTAACACTCACGTTCCAGCCAACGAACTGCTCCCCGACGAGGCGTGGGTCAAGTCGTCGTACAGCGACGGCACCGGCAACAACTGCGTCGAGGTCGCCAGCCGTCTGTCGACGCACGGCGACATCGTCGTCCGCGACTCGAAGGACAAGACCGGGCCAGCCCTGCACTTCACCCAGAACGAGTGGAATGGGTTGCTGGCGCTGGTCCGCGCCAACGGCGCCGACTTTGGCCTGATCTGAGAAGGACCGCAGCACAACCGTAGCGCCGTACCCCTCAGCCCTATTGAGGGGTACGGCGCTCGTCTCTGCCCGGCGCGACGCTCGCCCCCGCTGGCGTCGCGCACTTTCAGTGTAGGTTTCAGCCGCATCTGCGGACTGCGTTTCCAACTTTGGTCGGGACGACGCTGATGGCGCTGTGGGTGGCCGATCATCCAAGCTGACGCGTCCCTTGCGAAACGGACCTTCGGGCAACGTCCCAGTGATTGATCACAGTGCGCCGGGCGGATACACCTCCACCTGGCGGACCGCCGAGTTCCAGACCCATATCTCGCTCTGCAACCACAGACGCGGGAGATCCGTCTTTTCCTGGCAGAAGGGATCGTTGCATCCTCCGCACAGCTCTCCCTGGTCCATGTGCATGAACAATCCTGTGCGAACCTCAGTCGGACGCCAGTTGGGGTTTCCGACCAGCACGGCCCTCAGGTTGTACAACTGCAGACCATCGGCACCGTCTGGAGCAGGGACCCGCCATTCGCGCTCGTGCATCCAGGCGGAGCCAGCGCTGGTTCGCACCGCCCAGTGCTCCAGCCCAGCTGTACGGAACGCTTCGTAGACTTCGTCCGGCACGTAGGCGACCGTGCCTCCGCCGGCGGCGAGCAAGCCGTCCCGGGTGGCCACGATGCCCCATGGCTCGAACCCCCTGTCCCCGATGAGATGGGCGAGGTGGGTGGGAGGACTCTCGGAGAAGCAGACGCACGCGCGGGCTACGCCGTACGGGGCAAAGGAGCGTAGGGTCTCACTGCCAAGTATCGAGTCCAGCCGCTGGCTGGCGGTCATTGCCCGGACGTCCGGCGGCGCACCCGGTCCGGGCTCTCTGCCCCTGCTGGTGAAGTGCACCAGCTCGTCGCTCTGCGCGGGCCCCACCGCGCCGAGGAGAGGTATCTCGATCATCGTCCCTCGCCTTTCGACTACGTGAGGTGCACTTGTACCTCAGGCATTTGGCCGGGCCGCGGCCCGAAGGCGGTGAAGACCTTCTCGCAGCCAGCCGCGCGGTGCGCGTCCTGCCGGGCTTCGGGATGCTGATCGCGGGTGCTGACCCGGGCGACGCCGATTTCATCTCCCCGGCCGTGTCGAAAACAGGTGTTGACGTCACATAGGTCCGTGCAGGGGAGGCGCGACAGTCGCGACCTGCGGGGACGTCATGTTGATCTTCGTGTGTCACGAACGATCGTACGCGCGGACCGCGTCTGCGATCCGGAGCACCTCCTGCGGGTAAATTAGTGCCAACACTGGCAGAGGCGTCAGCCACGACCCCAGTGCGAATGCCTCACCCAACAAGTGACTGGCCCGCGGCAGACCGACTACCGATGCCACCCGGGTCAGTGCATGCGCCTGCTGGTCCGGGTTGGTGAGGGTGCGGGCGATCTCCTCGGCCCGCTGATGGTTGTCGGCCCCGGCCACCACCTGTGCCAGCTCGGTCAGTGCCTCCGCCTGCTGGGCCGGGTTGGTGATGGCGCGGGCCATCTGCTCGGCCTGTTCGTGGTCGCCGGCCTCGGCCACCACCCGGACCAGCTCGGACAGTGCCCACGCCTGCTGGTCCGGGTCGGTGATGGCGCGGGCCATCTGCTCGGCCTCGGCGGCCAGCCCGACAGCCCGCTCGTGGTCACCGGCCCCGGCCACCACCTGTGCCAGCCCGGTCAGTGCCCGCGACTGCTGGTACGGGTGGGTGATGGTGCGGGCGATCTGCTCGGCCTCGGTGGCCAGCTCTGCAGCCCGCTGATGGTCACCGACCCCGGCCACCACCCGGACCAGCCCAGTCAGTGCCTCCGCCCGCTGGGCCGGGTTGGTGAGGGTGCGGGCGATCTGCTCGGCCCGCTCGTGGTCACCGACCCCGGCCACCACCCGGACCAGCCCGGTCAGTGCCCCCGCCTGCTGGTACGCGTCGGTGAGGGTGCGGGCGAGTGCTTCGGCCCGGTTGGGTTGGCCTAGGGCGGCCCACACGGCTGGGAGACGGATAGGGATGTGGGTGTTGCGGGATTCGAGCTGGCCGCGGTGGTGGGACAGCCTGGCCAGGGCGTACAGGTCCGGCTCCGGGCCGTCCAGGAGCAGGTCCTGGCAGGTTGTGATTTCGGTGAGGGCGGCCGTGTCGCCGCCGGACAGGTCGAGCATCCGGTCGTGGCGTGCCGGGTCGAGGGCCAGGGTGGCCAGGCGGCTGGTGTCACCGGTGGTGGCCAGCATGCGGGGATAGCCGGTCAGCAGGTACTCGGGGGTGTGCGGCGGCCACGCCGGCCGGCCGCCGGTGGGCGTGCGGTAGCTGTCAGCCCAGATGTGCAGCCGGTTGCGGTAGTGGGCCAGGCGGTCGTTCCCGAGGTAGTGAGCGGATGCGTTGTGGAGTTCCTCGTGGCCGAGCAGGTACACCTGCTGGCCGTCGTCCGGTGACCAGGCGGCGGGCCGGCGGGTGAAGGTGCGCCCGGCCACGGTGTGCAGTATCTCCTCGACGGTCACCAGGTCCGCACCGGTCAGCTCACGCAGGTCGGTGCCGGACAGGCCGCCGCGGGCGGCGGTCAGCAGGCCCAGCAGATCCTGCTCGACGGGGCTGCCGGTGAGCAGGCGTTTGAGTTCTGACTGGCCGAGCCGTTGCACATCCCGGGCGTGCGGGGAGTCGCCGAGCAGGCGGGCGATGCCCGGGTCGCGCAGCGGATGCCAGTCGGGCACGTCGTCGGGGATCGGCGGGTTGGGCCGGCCGGCGACGATGATGCGCATCCCGGCCGGTGGGCGGCCGGGCAGCAGCCCGGCGATGCTGTGCGCCCCCGGCCCGGTGGTCACCCCACGGTCTTCGTCCAGCCCGTCGACGACCAGTACCAGTCGGCCACCCGCGTGCCGGCACGCCTCTGCAGCCGAAACGAGCAGGTCCAACAGGGCCGCTTCCCGGGTCCCCTCGTCGCCGCCGGTCGGCAGGTCCACGGCGAGCAAGCCGCACAATTGCTCGGTGAGCGCGGTGGTGAACGGCTCCCGTGTGTCCTGCGAGGCGAGCCGGGCGGTGACGAAGAACGACACCAGCCGCACCCCGCTGGCGGCGAGACGGTCAGGCGGGTTGAGGACGAAGGTGGACAGCAGTGCGGACTTCCCCGCCCATGGCCCGGCCCGCCACCACACGTAGGGACCACGGTGATCGTCCAGGCAGAAGCCGGTCAGCTCGGCCAGCTCGGCGTCCCGGTCCAGCAGCTCGGGTGGGGCGATCCGCTCCACCTGCCGCCGGTACGCCGAGCGCACCGGCCGCGCCACGGCAGACGCCTCGTAGTGGTGAACCGCGACGTTCCCGGCGACGTGCCCGAAGCTGGTCCCGGCGGCGTGCCCGGGTGACGGGCCGACGGAATCATACGGTGACCGCGGCGCCGCGGTACCGGCCATGCCACCGGATGCTCCGGGTACGGTCAGGGGCGTGACCGGCCCGGCTCGGTAGGGTCCAGCCGCTGCCCGCCGACAGGACCGCGGTCCAGGTGCACGTCCCCAGCGACCTGTCCGAACGCGATCCCCTTACCGCTGGCCTGGGCCTGGGCGTCTCCGGTGAACACCGCCGACCCGGCACCGGCCACCACCGAGATGCCGCCGGCCTGCTCAGCGGCCTGCAGTTGGGCCACCAGCTCGGTGACCGTCTGGCCGAACTCGTCGTCTCTGCGCGCTGCGGCGGTGACGGCCAGTTCCACCTGCTGGCGGGTCAACTCGCTGACCTGGCCGTCACCGGTGGCGGCCTCCTCGGCCAGATCATCCAGTGCGGGATGCGCGCCGAGCTTGACGACCACCACCGTGTGCAGCTTGTCCAACCCGGCATCGATGACCGCATCGGCCTCGGCATCCAGACGGCCGGCCGCCCGATGGGCCTTGCGTACCGCCCAGGCGATCACGTACCCGGCCGCTACCCCGGCCTCGATCACCACGCGACTCGCCCCCTTCGCCCGTAGCGGTCACCCCGCTACATCCCCGCCCGGCGCCCATGGCCGGCCCCACCCAGCACACGGGCGGACACTGCCGTCCGGACCGGTGTATTTCATCGAGTACCCCGGTCCACCCGGGGCCGCACATGCCACCATCAATACCGGACCACGCCGCAAAAGAAGGCAGGAATCCCCGAACTGGCCCCACTCCAAGACGCCCCACCCACGAGGGGCGCCGCCCGGGGCCGTCCGCGGCCGCCTTCACCGAGCTGCTGCAGGACCAGCGTCGCGTGCTGGGCACCGACCACCCCCACACCCTAAAGGCCCGCGAGGCCCCGGCACTGTGGCGGAAACGCAGCAGCGAAAGCTCGGACATCAACGGCTGACAGCACCCTCTCATCCCGTGAAGCCATGCGCCTCACCGCGCCGAGGAATAGCCGCCCACCTGAAGGTTCGACCGCTATCCCTTGCTGCTTCGCGTCACGGTGAGGTCGGCGATGGCGTCGAGGAGTTCGTCGGCGTGCACGAGGCTGTCCAGAACGCGGTCCGCTCCTGCACGAGCCAGATCATCGCGGGGTGTGGTTCCAGAGGCTACGGCGATCACGGCTGCTCCGCCTTCGATACCGGTCCGCACGTCTTCCAGGGAGTCCCCCACGATCACGGTGTTCGACCGGTCGAAGGTTCCGCCGTAGCGTGCGGCAGCTCGTCCTTGGGCAATGCCGACGAGGGCAGGCCGGTGGGCGTCGTCGGAGGAGAATCCTCCGACGGATACGTCCACGTATTGGTCGAGGTCGAAGGCCCGGAGCTTGATCTCTGCGGACGGCTGCAGGTTGCCGGTGACCACCGTGGGCAGGAGACGCTCGCTGGCGCGGACTGCCTGGAGCGCCTCGGTGGCACCGTCCATAAGTTGACCTTCATCCCGCAGTTCCTGGAGTCTCTCAGTGAGGAGATGTGGGAGGAGGCTCACCATCTGCTCGGCGAGTGGCTCGATGTCGTGGTGGTCGACGCCGTTCGTCGCAAGCAGTTCCCGTACGGCCAGGGGCACCGTACGGCCGGTACCCCGAGCTGGAAGCTGGGTCGCCTCGCGGCCCGTCAGCTGGCGAAACGCGGCCCTGTAGACGGCGCGGTCGATCTGGCCGACATACATCAGGGTGCGGTCGATGTCCCATAGGACGAGGACGTCGGTCACTGCTGGCTCTCCGCGGTTGCAATTACCTGTCGTGTTCGTTCCGTCAGGTCTTTCGACCGCGGATCGTGCGTGCGCTGAAAGTACCCCGCGGTGGTGGTGAGGTGGTCGGCGAGTCTCGCGGAGTGGACACTGCCCGCAAGGCGTAGGGCGGTGTCTGCTGCTTCGAAGCCGCCGTCGCGATCGCCGGCGAGCAGATGCGCGGTAGCAGCGCGCGAGGCGAACAGGGCCTGCGTGCGCACTTCACGCGGGTTCGCTGCCGAGGCTGCTCGGGCGAAGTACGACGCCGCGGCCTTGTGCTCGCCCAGGTCGAGGTAGCAACTGGCGGTCTGGCCCAGGATTTCCCCGTCGTTCATCCAGTAGAGCCAGTGCGGGTCCAGTTCTGCGGGGTCGTGTCCGGCGAGGTCTGCGGCCCGGCCGAGGGCGCTCCGTGCAAGGTTGTCCTCTCCGAGTTTGGCGTGCCCGCGGGCCTGGCGGGTCAGGAGCATCGCCTCCAGGTGCAGGGTGGGAAGTGAGCGGATCTCCTTCCGGGCGGCCTGCATGGCGGTGACGGCATCGCGGGGGTCGCCGACCGAGTAGCTCTGGATGGCCAGGAAGGACAAGGCGGCTGCGCCGAATCGCGGGTCGCCGGACGCTTTCGCCGCACGCAGGGCTGCAAGGAGGGCGCCTTGGGCCAGGTCCTGGTATCCGGCGTCGAAGTAGGACCACCCGAGCTGAGCGGCGGTATCGGCTGCGATGCCGGCCAGACGGCGGCCCGTTTCCTCGTTGTAGCTGCCGGACTTCAACGCCTCGTGGACGACGCGGAGATGGGCCCGCGCCAAGCCGGCCACCGGGGCGCCGCCGGAGCTGGCGTCCATGGTCCGCAGATGGTCGATGGTCCCTTGCAGGCTTTCGACCAGTTCCGGGGTTACCCGGGCTCCGGACAAGGCTCGGTGCAGCGGCTCGGCCTCTGCGATTCCCCACTGATGGATGTAGGCGGTGAGGGCAATGCCCGTCAGAAGGAACTGGCGGCGGTTCGGGCGCATGGCGTCGGACTCCCCTCGCGTCGCATCGTATAGCGCCGCCACCATACGGTCCGTCGTCCACGGAGCGGCGGCCTCGCCCTGTTCTGAGCGTGAACCGGGGCTACGGCGAGGCGACTTGGTGGTTGTTGCTCCCACGTATCGGAGAGGGATTCCTACCAAACCGGCGGGAGTTCCGACGGCGTCCAGGAACTCGATGATCCTGTCGATGTGGGTCAGCCGTACCTTGCCGGCTTCCAGCCTGGACAAGTACCCCTGTGTCAGTCCGACCAGGTGGGCGAGGTCGTCCTGCCGTAGCGGAACGATTTCCCGCAGCCGCTTGCTGAGCCTGCCGAAATCCAGCTCGCGGAGGCTCTCCTGCACCACCACATCACGCCACACCCTGTCGGGTACGACTGATGCCTCGGCAGCGGTTCGTTGGCAGGGCCCGCAGAGACTTCCGTCGTCGTTGTATTCGCTGAGCCTGCAGCCACAGCGGTCACACCGCCGTGTGTCCATAGCGGCCTCTCTGTGATGGGAGCTCCACCTGTGGACAACCAGTGACTCGTATTTCTCCGCGAATATGCCTACGCGAATGGTCACTGGCGGCCACTCTCAGCCACCCTACTGCGACCGGCAGTTGCTCGGGGGTTCGCGCTCACATCGGCCTCTGGCACACGCCGCCTCGCACTTGCCGCGACCTTCACCGCTCCCGCGCACTCGCAGACCAACAGCCGACCGCCTCCGAGGAATGTGATGTCCCGTTCTCGACCTGCCAGCCACCGACTGCCGCGCGGCCGTGCTGGCGATGCTGCGGCGGGGGTCGCGCCTGCGGTGCGTTGCGGTCGCGCCGTCGGGAGCGTGGACGCGGTCGCCGCAGACCGGTTCGAGGGCGTCTTGGCGAAGATCCCAGCGATCCGAGCAGCACCCCGACCACTGGGCCCACCGACGTATCCGCCCCGGCCCCGGCAGTCTTCTGATCCCCTGCCCGGCCGCCACCGACCCCGTCGCCCAGTCCGCCCCCGTCGGAATGGGCGGCGGACCCCGCCTCATCGTCTTGATCCCCGGTCCACGGCCCTGCCGCGCGGGCGGCCATGACGCTCGGGGGTCGGTCGACATGTCCCCCGACCGGCCCCCGAGCCCACAGTGCGCCTGAACTGCCCCGCTTGCGATGCCGACCCTCTTCGTTCGTCCGGAGATCTCCATGACCGTCCGCACCGTCGGCGCCCCTGTGCGCTCGCGCCGCGAGGCCGCACGCGCCGACATACGCCGAGCGACCGGCGTGTCCGAGCGCGTGGAGCGTGCGCAAGCCCCTGCGGATTCGCAGCCAGCTAGCGGCCCGATACGCCCTGCTTCGAAGGCGGGCTCGGGTGAGGCCACGCAAGTATCCGCCTGCGTGCGGTTGAGCGAGGAGGCGCGCGCGTTGAGCCTGCCGCACTATCCCGCGGGCACCACGCTCGAAGGCGAGGAGCGCGCGCAATTCATCGCGGTGCTCATCAAGGCATATAAGAGGCCCGGCCGCCCCAGTCTGCGGCTGCTCGCCGAGGCAACCGGTATCGCGCGCACGCGCGTGCGCAGCCTGCTCCTGGAAGGCGGCGTGGAGCTGCGCCCCGTCGGCCGACCGGCCGCACCGCGGGCACCGCATGGGCCGCGCACTGAAGTCGACTGCCCGACTGGTAGCCCTGCTGGTTCGGGCGGCGGATCCCGCGCATCCGGCGGCCCCGGGTTGATCGCTGGGGCTCTGCCCTCGGCACCCGCTGGCGGGGGTGCCGGCCGGTCCTTCAGCGAGAGCCTTGGCGCACCGCCGGACGGACCACACGGCGATGCAGTAGATGCCATGGGGTTGCTGACGCCGGTTCAGGCCGAGGTGCTCCAGCTGATCGCCATGGGCCGGAGCGTCACGGAGGTCGGCCTCAGCCTCCGCCTGTCCTACGCCATGGTCACCCACCACCTCATCGGCGCAGGCCGCCGGCTCGGCAGGTACAGCGATGCCAGCCGGGTGGATGCCGCCCTGTCCACCGGGCAGATCACGCCTCTCGAACCGGTGCCGCCACCTCCCGCGCTCGACGAGACCGACCTGGCCCTCGTCCACGCCCTTCGGTGTCTGCCGGAGCGCGGCCGGATCGCGGCTCACACCGGCCTCGCCGAGGATCTGGTCCCCGGAGCCATCGATGCGCTGCTGGCCAAGGCGGGTGCGAGGACCCCGGCGCACCTGGTCGCTCTGGTCCACACCTGGCGCCTGCGCGCGCTGTCCCTGGCCGCCCGGACCGCTGGATCCGGTCGGGCCGACCCCGGCCGTGCGCTGCTTGGACCGAGCAGCGTCCAAGGCTCCGCCGCCCGACCCGTCGCCCCTCGGGACGGGCGGCGGACCCCACCCATCTCGTGCTCTTGCTCCCCGGAGTCCCGATGACCGCCCCTACGACCCCCCGCACTCACATCTCCGGCCCCGGCTCTCCTCGCCGCGATACGGCACCGGACTGCGCCGCCCCCTCCGGCAACACCGGCCGGCGCGGTGCACCGTCACCCGCTGCGACCGTGCCGGCCGCCGGCTCGGTGCCCTCGCCCGGGGCTCGGGGCCGCGGCTCGAAGGAGCGGCCGCAGTCGGCGATGCGGAAGGAGGCCGCGGAATTAGGACTGCCCTGGTGCCCTGAACCACTGCACGGCCACCGGCTGGAGGAGTTCACCAAGCAGATCGCAGCCGCCTACCAGGGACCTGGTAAGCCCGGGATCCGGCTCCTGTCCGAGGCGACCGGGAAATCCCGCTCGCGCGTCCACAGGCTGCTGAAAGCGGCCGGGGTGACGCTGCGTCCTCCCGTCGGCGGTCCGGGCTGGACAGCGCCCCCGGGATGGGCTCCGCCGCGCCGCCAGCCGCGGGTGTGGACCGCCGAGGAAATCGCGGAGTTGAAGCTGCCGCGCTACGCCCCGGGCACACGGCTGAGCAGCCAGGACCGCGCACGCCTTGCCGAACAGGTCGCCGCTGCCTACCTCGGGCCCCTCAACCCGGGCCTTGGCCTGCTCGCCCAGGCGACCGGGCTGTCGCGTTCGACCATGTACAACCTGCTCCTGGAAGCCGGGGTCTGCCTGCGGCCGGCCGGGCGCGAGCCCCGCACGCCGGCACCCCACCGCCAGGGGCAGCCTGCGGCCGACAGGATCAAGGAGCTGAAGCTGCCGCGCTACGCGCCGGGCACGCGCCTGACCGGCAGGAAGCGGGCCCGCTTCAGGCGCCGGATCGCCGCCGCGTACCAGGGGCCCAGCCAGCCGAGCATCAGACTCATCGCCCTGGCCAGCGGCATCCCGCCCTCGACAATCCGCAACCTGCTCGCCGAAGCCCACGTGGAGCTACGTCCCGCAGGACGCCACCCACGCAGCCGGCCTGCCACCCCCTAGCCCGGCCAAGCCGCACCGCTGCGGGCACTTCCCACCCGGCGCACCCCGCTGACCCCCCGTGCCGCCCCCACCGGGGCCGCCACTACACCCGACCGGAGATCCCGTTGCCCAGCCACCCCGTCCCTGCCGCCCCCGCAGTCTGTCCGCCGCCCCGGCCGCCGGTCCTCGAACTCGCCCTCGAAAGCGGAACCCTGACCGTGGCATGGCTGCACGCCGTGCGCGCGGCCGCAGCCGCCGGAGTCCACGACCTGGTCCTCACCGGCCCGCGCCCGGACCGCCACCCCGCCTCCCAGGCCCTGTGGGAATGCGGCACCGGACTCGGCATGCACGTCCGCTTCGCCCCGACACCGCCCACCACCGCGGCCGGCGACCACCGCGCACGCATCCGCCTCGCCTCCGACACGATCCCCCGGCTGATCATCCCCGACGGCATCCCCGTGCGCGACCTGCACACCCTCGGCCCCGCACTCCCCTCGGCCGTCGACCCCCAGCTCCTCCGAGCACTGGAAGACGCCGCCCGCGAAGGCACCGGCGAAGGCACCGGCGGCTTCCCCTCCCCGAACGCTCCTGCGGCACTGCCGTAAGGAGCCGGTCCGCCGCCCGACCCGCCCCCGTCGGGACGGGCGGCGGACCACCCCGACCACTCCCGCCCCTACACGCCCTGGTTCCAGGAGTCAGCGTTGACCACCCGCCAGCCCCGCCCGAAGACCGGCGGCCACACACTCGACCCGTCCGCCTCACCGCGCGCCCTCTACGGCGCCGAACTGCGCCACCACCGCGAGCGTAAAGGGCTCAGCCAGGCGGAGCTGGCCCGTCGCCTCTTCATCACGACCTCGCACCTGGCGAACCTGGAGTCCGGCCGCCGGCGCATCCACATCGAGCTGGCCCGGGAGGTCGACCGCATCCTGGAGACCGGCGACTTCTTCGTGCGGAACATCGACTTCGGCCGCGAGCCCTCCTCACCCGCATCGGTGGTCCCCATGGGCACGCTGGAACCGCAGGCCGTGGTCATCCGCGACTGGGACGCCCAGTTCCTGCCCGGCCTTCTCCAAACACGCCCCTACGCCCAAGCACTCACCGACACGCACAACGTCCCGAAAACATCGCCCAACGGCCGGGAGCAGCACGGCGCCACGAGGGTCCGCACCACGCCCCTGCATCCGGGCGCCACGACACCCAGCTACCACGTGATCCTCAGCGAGAGCGCCATCCGCCGCCCGGTCGGCACCGCCAAGGTGATGGCCGACCAGCTGCAGCTCCTCCTGCTGCTCGCCAGCGGCGGTCGCATCGACATACGCGTCCTGCCGCTGGGCGCAGAGCCCCAAAGCGCCCTGGCCAGTGCCCTGCGGATCATGACCCTCCAGGACGGCACGATCCTCGCCCACCTGCAAAGCCACCAGGCCGTCACCCGCTCCAGCGACCCCGCCGTCCTCGCGACCGCCTGGATCACCCGGGACTTCCTCCACACCGCCGCCCTGCCCCCCGACCCCTCCCTGACCCTGATCGCCACCGCCCGCAACGAATACGCCAAAGCCGCCCAGGCCAAAACCCGCCAGGCCCCGACCGCGACGGAGGCACGATGAACCCTTCGACCACAGCAGCGCCCCAGGAGGACCCGGCCCAAGCCGCCGAACCAGGTACCCCCGACGACGGGGACGACCTCGTCGGGGTCGCCACGTTCAATTTCGAATTGAACGGCCGCGGCAAGCCCGCCCTCCGGCAGGCTGCCTATGAACTCCTCGCCGGCCGCGGCATCCACCTGCTGTTCCGGCAGGAGATGCCCGGCGCCGACCAGGCCCAGCACGCCGTGATGTACGAAATGGAAGAAGCCCTCGGCCCGACCATGCGCGGCTGGCTCGGCGAGCGCTCCTGCACCGCCGTCTTCGCCGACACCCGCGTTTTCCGCCCCCTGGGCCACTGGGACAACCCCTGGGACGGCTTCAAGCTCCCGCCGACCGCCGTCACCCTGCAGTTGCGCGACGCCGGCGAGGACTCCACACCCATCATCGCCACCTCAGCTCATCTCAACTACGCCAGCGCGCTCCTGAGGGAGATCGAAGCCGGCTGGTGGTCCACCTTCAACGACAAGCGACTCACCCTGCCCAGCGGGCGCTGCTGCCACGCGGTGATGATCGGCGGCGTCGACCGCAACTCCTACCCCCACCGCATCCACAACGGACCGCCGCTACCGGAGCTGGGCAAGATCCCGGACCACCCGCACCGGGCCCACCGCTCCCGCCTCCACCCGGACGGCACCAGGGTCATGGACCAGGTCCCCGACGACCTCCTCCACACCGCCGGCCTGCTCGACATCACCGCCCACCTCTCCACGCGAGACGGGCACCGGCGCGAGCCAACGATGCTCGCCTACCCCACCCACGGCCCCGACGCCGCCGTCGACGCCCTCTACGCCAGCCGGCATCTACTCGCCCACCCGGACCTGGTCGCCTCCGTGGAAGTCATCGACGCACAGGAGATCTCCGACCACCAGATCGTCATCGCCCACCTCCGCCGCAGCGCCCTGGCGGCGGCCCTCGCCGGCCTCGACATCACCGCAGCCTGACCCACCCCGACTCCGACCAGGCCGCGACCCGGCTCGACTCGACCGAGACATCACCCAGGACACCGCACCCATGCCTGACCTCGTCCCTTACATCACCCTCCGCGACGGCGAGCAGGACACCAGCGACGCCGCTCTCACCGTCCAGCTAGTGGGCGGCGCGCCCGCCCTCGGCATCCCGCCCCGGCACAAACTCACGTACCTGGACGAGGCCGCCGAGGACCGCGACCCCCACGGCATCCTCCTCTCCCGCCACACCCAAAACCCCCTCGACGCCGGCGGACAGCCCACCGGCAAACCCTTCTGGAAGGCGGTCAACGCCGCCCGCCAACGCGAATGCATGGCCGCCTTGCTCTGCCACGTCTGCAAAGGCGAAGCCTCCAAGACCGACTCGGGTCTCCTCTTCCTCGACATCGCCGACGACGAAGCCCGCACCAAGCCCCGCTGGCCTCAAGGCTGGTCCACCACCCAGCCGCCGCTGTGCCTCCCCCACGCCAAGGCAGCCGCCGACCAATGCCCCCACGGCAAGCGGAACAACGGCTTCACCGCCCTACGCGTCGGACGGCCCCTCCTTGCCGGCATCCTCGGCACCCTCTACCGACCCAGCTCCATCCACCCCGGAGGCATCACACCTGTAAAGACCAACGGCGTCGAGGAAATGGTCTCCCTCCCCTTCAACCACCCCCACATCCCCATGCTCCTCGGCGTGCAATACCAAGTCGCCCTGCACAACGTCACCGAGGTCGACCTCAACGAAGAACTCGCCGCCGCCGGACTCGCCTGAAAGCCCCGTCCGCTCTCTGTCCGGCGCCTCGAAGGGGCACAAACCAGCTTGCGCCCTGCGACGTCGCCCGGGACCTCCTCGAACCCGCGACGGGCCCCTTCACCAACCAAGTGAGCGAACCATGGGTGTCCGCCCGCTCAGCACCGCTCGTTATCGATCGATCGCAAGATTCACGGCCCACTTCGGACCCTTCGAGCGCACTACCACAGATCCCCGGAACTCCCAAGGCGAGGAATATGCGGATCATCGCTGTCCAACCGCGCGGAGAACCGGAGGATCGCAGTGGGCAGCAAATTTCAGAGCCAAGGGCCCGCCTTCTTCACGTTGCCCCAGGCTGCCGCATACCTGGGAATCTCGCCGAACACCCTCTACGTGTGGCGCCACAGGAGGCAGGGTCCGCCCAGCTTCCGCATGGGGGGACGCGTCATGTATCGCATCTCGGCACTCGACGAGTGGATTGTCCAGCAGGAACGAGCTGACTCCCGATCGAATCAGGCGCTCAACCCACTGAATCGCAAGCCCCAACGCCGCGCACGGTGACAAGGGAGACCGCACCCAGCAACGACATCCAATCGACATCAGACCTGCCGTACACACCGGGATATGCATCGGGCCGAAGAAGCGTTCCGAACACCGTCCAGGAACCACTCGACGACCCGTGACCGGAGGATCTCAACCAGATGGCGGGATACATAGAAGACCGGTGGCTCAAGAAGAGGCCGAACAAGGCTACGGGGCAGCGCGATCGCACAGCCCTGTGGGGCAAGGGCATGCGCTACCGCGTCAAGGGCATACCCGGCGTGCAGGACAGGTCCTTCGAGACTCAGGCGGACGCCAAGCTCTGGCTGTCCACTGCCACGACGGACAGCAGGCGAGGAGAATTTGTCGACCCGCGCGACGGCGACATCACGCTCACCGAGTACATCGAGGAGCACTGGTGGCCGAGCAGGACCGATGAGCCGTCGACAGCAAACCCCATGCGCAGCCGCATTTGGAAACACATCATCCCGCTCCTGGGCTCCTACGCCCTTCGGGACATCGACGCCTCAGCACTGCGCACGTTCAAGGCGGAACTGCTCTCCCGGGTGGACGTCTCGACCGCGGAGATCATCTGGATCCACATGACCACGATCTTCAACGCCGCGGTCGACGACAAGCGTCTTCTCAAAAGCCCGGCGAAAGTGCACCGCACGGTCAAGAGGCCCAAGCCGGCCAAGAGCAAGGCCAAGGCGTGGAGCCGCGGCACCGTCGATTCCGTGCGGAATGGGCTGCAGGACCGCTATCACCTCGCCATCGACCTCGGACTCGGTCTGGGCCTCCGCCAAGGCGAGGCATTCGCGCTCGCCGAGGAGGACTTCGACTTCAAGGCCAGCCTTGTGCACGTACGGCGCCAGCTCCGATGGGACGCCAAGGGCCGCCCCTATTTCTGCCTCCCCAAGGGACAGAAGACCCGGGACGTCCCCCTCTCTCCCGCCCTGGCACAGCGCGTCCGCGCGCATTTCCGGCGATTCCCAAGCGTTGAGTGCACTCTCCCGTGGCGGAACCCCGATGAGCCCACCACCCGTCTTGAAGAGCGTCAGCGGCGGCCGATCACCGTCAAGCTCGTCCTGACCACCTCGCATGGGCTGAGGATCAACTACAAGACCTGGAACGAGCGGAGTTGGAAGCCCGCGCTCGCAGCGGCCGGGATCCTCCGGACAGCCGGCGAGAAGGTGGAGACGCACGGCGGGCGCATCCGGCGACACCCGGTCTTCGAGCTCTCCCGGTCCGACATGTTCCACGTCCTGCGCCACACGTACGCCAGCGTCCAACTGGAAGCCGGCGAGTCCATCGTCAGCCTGTCCGCGTGGCTCGGGCACTCATCGCCGAAGATCACCCTCGATCACTACGCCCACTTCATGCCCGGTGCGGGCAGGCACGGCCTCGCCGCGATGGACGGATGGCTGGCTGAAGATCAACAACCGGAAGTCCCTGAGAAGTCCCTGCCATGGTCACAGATCGCCCAAACAGCAACGAGTCCGCAGGTCAGCGCGGTATTTCGTAAACCGGCCCACATGAAGGTCAAGTACAAGGAGACCGCCCGCGGCGGCCTCGCGGTGAACGTCATCGAATGCTGACCCCGTAGAGCCCCTGATCCCATGATCAGAGGACTCGCGGCCGGCCGACCGGTACCGCCTCGTGTTGCCTGGTCAGAAGACGTCCGAAGGCGTCCGGCCACCGGCCGGCCCCCGAAGGCGTTCCGTGTCCCCCGGCACTACTCGCCAAGGCTTTGTCGGAGCCCCACAGACCAGAGGCACGGGCCTCGTTCCGCCCCGCCGGTCCAGCCCTTACCGCTTCAAGGCTCCAGAAGCAGGCGATCCCTGCACTTCGCTGCCACCAGTCCGCGAACTGTGCTCGGATGCCGTGGGGCATGACCTGTCGCGGATGACCGGCTCGCCCTGGAAGCCGCCGCTCCAAGCTGCCGACTCGCCATGGCCGTGACCCACGGCGGCTATGCGTCGGTGAACATGCCGGCGCGGAGCTTGGCCAGGATGCGGGCGAGCAGCCGGGACACGTGCATTTGCGACAGGCCGAGCCGACCGCCGATCTCGGACTGCGTGAGTTCCTGGCCGAAGCGCATCCGGAGGATCCGGCGCTCGCGGTCGTCCAGCGTGTCGAGCAGGGGGCCGAGCGTGTGGAGGTTCTCGAAGAGGCCCAGAGCGGGGTCGGCGGCGCCGATGGTCTCGGCGTAGGAGAGGAAGCCGCGTTCCCCGCTGCCGTCGCCGGTCGGCAAATCGAGGGAGCCGGCAGTGCAGCCGTTGGCGGCCAGCATGCCATCGACGACTTCGTCCTCGTCGATCCCCAGGCTCGTGGCGATCTGCGCCACGGTGGGCGCCGCGTCCAGCACCGTGGTCAGGTGGTCGCGCGCCTTGGCCAGTTCGAGCCGCAGCTCCTGCAGGCGGCGCGGTACGTGGACGGCCCAGGAGGTGTCACGGAAGAAGCGCTTGGTCTCGCCGACGATGTACGGGATGGCGAAGGTGGTGAACTCCGTCTCGCGGGACAGGTCGAAGCGGTCTATCGCCTTGATCAGCCCGACCGTGCCGACCTGGACAATGTCCTCCCACTCCTGCGGGCCGCGGCTGCGGAAGCGCCGGGCGGCGAAGCGTACCAGCGACATGTTCATCTCGATCAGCGTGCCGCGTACGCGGCTGAACTCCGCGGTCCCCTCCTCCAGAGTCCGGAGGCGGTCGAAGAACAGCTTCGACAGCTCCCGGGCGTCCTTCGGCGTGACCTTCGCCGGGTACGGGATGTGCGGCAGGCCGCCCCTAACCGGAACATCCTGGACCACCCGCGCCGGCGCTGTGGTCGTTCCCGTTGCGTGCGCGGCTACCGCCATGTGGAGTCCCAACGTTGTCAGTCGTGTCGCGGGTCGGTGACCTGCTGCCAGGCGTGCCGCGCGGGTCGCATTCCCGGACGCCGACGCCGTCAGGGGCCCCGCACCGGTGACGAGGACGATCGGGACGACCGCAGCTGTCATGTCCGTGCGCCGATCGGACGGCGGGGGGCCTGGCCTCCCTCGGAGTCCCAGAACCGATTCTCCGGCGGCGGTGCGGTCCGCCTCGTGCCTACCGCCTGCTTCGTCCACCAGGTCGCAGGGGGCCGAGGTCCGCAGCGGATCGGTCGCGGCATGAAGCTGCGGCCCGAACCGGCCGGGACCAGGGACGACCGCAGTGGCCGCGCAACGGAGGGCACTGCCTCGGGAGCCGCGGGAACGTCAGGAAGGCCGCGGACGCATCCGCGCGCCCTTGGCGTGTCGCCGTTCGTCGCAGTCATGACGCGAACCTCACCCCGGACCGGGGTCGACCGGACCGGTGGTCGTCGATCGCCGAAAACGACACGGGCGCGGGATGCGGGTGCACGGAGAACTCTCGGTGTCCCGACCCTACTCCCGTGCGGTCCCCGGCGGAGTACCCGCTCCGCCGGGGCCGCCGCCGGGCAGGAGTCCGTGGGGTGGGGGTCAGTGGGTGGGCAGGCGGCTCCACACCTCCGGCGCGGGCGCGTCCGAAGCCACGCCGGACACGCCGAGTCCCGTCCACGACCACGACCGGAACGCCGCCCGGGCGGGGGCGTTCCCGGGATCCACGAGTGCGATCGTCCGCGCGGCATCACTGCGGGCCAGCAGGTGGTCCACGAGGCGCGTCGCCACGTGCCGGCGCCTGCACGAAGGGAGGACCATCACCTCCGCGAGGGCGAAGACCTGTCCGGAGGCGGTGAGTTCCTCAAGATGGGAGGAGAGCGCCTGGTCAACGCCCCGCCACCACTCGCCCGAGCGGGAGACGCGGAACCCGTAGGCGCACCCCACCAGTTCCTCGGCCGCAGCCACCGCGAACTCGAAGTCGGGCTGCTGGACATGCCCTTCGAACCGGCGCAGGAAGTCCTGGCGGTCGCGGAACTCCTCGCCGGCCACGCCTACGTACGCCTCCACGTAGAGATCCGCCAACGACTCGCGCTGCTTCTCGGCCTGCCAACGCGTCAGCCTTCGCAGGAACAACTCCGCCATGTCCCCTCCTGTTCTCCCACGCCTTCGTGCGTCATTCCCCGGCCCGAGGCGGTCCTGTGACCGGGCCGGGCGGCCGGCGTCAGGACGCCGTGTGCGTTCCACGCAGCGGGGCCCCGGCGCGGTGGAGGGAGGCGAGGGCCTGCCGGTACGAGGTAATCAGACCGGTTTCGAGATAGGCCACGCCCAGCTCCTCGCAGTACCGCCTGACGAGGATCTGTGCCTTGCGCAGGTGGGGGCTGGGCATGCTGGGGAACAGGTGGTGCTCGATCTGGTGGTTCAGCCCGCCGAGCGCGAGGTCGGTGAACCATCCGCCGCGCACATTGCGGGAGGTGAGCACCTGCCGGCGCAGGAAGTCCGGGCGGTCCTTCCCGGTCAGGATCGGCATGCCCTTGTGGTTGGGGGCGAAGATCGAGCCGAGATAGACACCGAACAGGCACTGGTGGACGGCGAGGAACGCGACCGCCATGCCCGGCGGAAGCACCAGGAACAGCACGGCGGCGTACACCGCGAAGTGCGCGATGAGCAGCGTGCCCTCCAGCGCGCGCTTCTTCAGCGAGCGGTCGCCCAGCGCCCGTACCCCGGCGACGTGCAGGTTGAAGCCCTCCAGCGTGAGCAACGGGACGTACAGGTACGCCTGCGAGCGTCCGATGAACCGGGGCAGGCCCCTGGCGGCGCGAGCCTGGTCCTGGGACCAGACCAGCAGGTCGGGTGCGACGTCCGGGTCGAGGTCCTCGTGATTGGGGTTGGCGTGGTGGCGGGTGTGCTTGTCCTGCCACCAGCCGTAGCCCATGCCGATACCGGCGTTTCCGGCGATCCGCCCGGTCACCTCGGTCGCCCTGCGCAGCCGGAACACCTGCCGATGGGCCACGTCGTGAGCGAGCAGCGCGACCTGCCCGTAGACCACCGCGAGGAACGCGGCCACCGCCAGCGTCCACCAGCTGGAGCCGGCCAGCGCGAAAGCGGTCCAGCCACCGGCGTACAGCACGGCGACAGCCACGAAACGCAGGGCGTAGTAGCCGGGGCGGCGGGCCATCAGGCCGGTCTCGGCGATCATCCGCGACAACCGGGCGAAGTCACTGCCGACGGCAGGTGAGGGAGGTGCGGAGATATCCGCGGACACGGTGGCAACCCTTTCGGTGGACGTCACCCGGGCCGATGCCGCGGGGTCGCTCCACGCAGCCGGTGGCGGGGTCACGGCCGAACGCGCCCCCAGGGGCGCGTCTCAAGGTTGCGAGAGACTTCCAGAGTACCCCCTATGCCGGTTTCCACCGGGGCCTACCGCCGTATTCAGCCGCGGGAAGGCGGATTCGCGGAGCCGTGCGGACGTACGGCAGGCGCGGATTGCCCGGGTGTAGGCTCACACTGCGTCCCAGACCCCGGCGTGGCCGGCCCGGTTGATCCTCTGACCACCGCTCGAGCGGACCAGACCTCACACCGGCGCCGGCCTGTCCGACAGGCTCCGCCCACAGTCCGATCGCGACCGAGGGGACCCACCCGTGGGTCCGCCCGTCGCGGACAGCCGGGGATCGAGGCATGACTGTCATGCGTACGCTGACCGCCCATCAGAGCGACAACCGCGCGACGATCTTCCTTGAGGGAGAGATCGACCTGGACACCGCCGCCAACGTGACCGCCGCCGTCCGGAACTGCCTCAGCCACGGAGTCGTCCACGTGGACGTCGACCTGGCCCGGCTCACCTTCTGCGACCTCAGCGGTCTGAATGCCTTCCTGACCGCCTCATGGGCCCTCGACGCGGGCGGCGGCCGGCTGCGGCTGCGGCATCCGTCGCCCGCCGTCCACCGAATCTTCGACCTCACCAACACCGTCTTCCTCTTCGACCACGCCGGCGCCGGGCCGCTCCGCTCCCTCCAGCCGAAGGGAGACGAGCCCCCGCCGCCCACTCCGAGGGGGGCGGCGGCGTCCGGTGGTCAGTGACCGCATGGCCGAGGTGGTGCACCTGCTGCGGGAACGCCCCGGGGTCGGCGGCACGGTGCGCCGCGCCGCCGCAGCCCTGGACGTGGACGGGGTCGCCGTCTCCGTCGCCGCGAGGACGAGTGGCGGCGAGATCCTCTGGTGCTCCGGCGACACTTCCCAGCGGTTCGAGGATCTCCAGAGGGTCCTCGGCGAGGGCCCGGGCCCGGACTGCCTGGCCGACGGCACAACGGTACGGGTGGACGATCTGGCGCGCGTGCGCCCCGAGCGGTGGCCGGCTCTGGCCGCGGAGGTGCCGGGCCAGGCAGTACGGGCGGTGTTCTGCTTCCCGCTGCGGATCGGCGCGATCGCGCTCGGCGTCCTGACCGCCGTACGGCGTGCCCCGGGTGGGCTGACCGACGAGCAGAGCGACGACGCCCTCGCCCTGGCGGCCGGGCTGACGACGTGTCTGCTGGAGCGCGGCGACCCGGCCCTGCTGCCCCGGGACGACTCGGACCCGCTGCCCTTCCTGCAGCACGCCGAGGTCCACCAGGCGACCGGGATGGTCAGCGTCCAGCTCGCCGTACCCTTGGCCGAAGCCCTGCTGCGCCTGCGTGCCCACGCCTACAGCAGCGGGCGCACCCTCACCGACACCGCGCGCGACATCGTGGCCAGGCGACTGCGACTTGCTCCCGACACCGACCCCCCGCCACCCGCCGCAGACAAGGACCGGACGCCATGACCAGCCGCGAACAGCAGGTGACCGAGGTCTTCGTGGAGGTCGCCGAGTCCCTGATCGCCGACTTCGACGCCATCGACTTCCTGCAGCGGCTGTCCGTGCGCTGCAGGGAGATCCTGGACGCCGCCGCCGTGGGCATCCTGCTCGCGGACGAGAACGGCCTCCTGCACGTGCTCGCCGCCTCCGACGAAGACACCCGGCTGCTGGAGGTGTTCGCCCTTCAGCACGACCAGGGCCCCTGCGTCGAGTGCTACCGCAGCGGCCGGGCACGCACCCACATCGACCTCACCGACGAGGAAGTGAGCGTGAGCTGGCCGGAGTTCGCCGCCGTGGCCCGGGACATCGGCTTCGTGTCCACCAACGCCCTGCCGCTCCGCCTGCGCGGCCGGGTCATCGGCGCGCTCGGCCTGTTCCAGACCGATCCCGAACCCCTCGCCCCCGCCGACCTCGTTCTGGCGCAGGCCCTGGCCGACGTGGCGACCATCGCGATCCTCCAGCAGCGCACACGGGCCCACACCGAGGCAGAACGCGACCAGCTCCAGTACGCCCTCAACAGCCGCATCGTCATCGAACAGGCCAAGGGCATCCTCGCCGAACGCTGGCAGCTCCCCGTCGACGAGGCCCTGAGCGTCCTGCGCGGCTATGCCCGCGCGCACCACCGCAAGCTCTCCGAACTGGCCCGGGAGATCACCGAGGGCACCGTCGACACGGCTCGGATCAGAAGCGCCCCCGTGCCTCCGCCGCCCGTCTCGCCGCCGTCCCCGACGACGCCGTGACGCCGGCCGGTGCCGTTGCCGATTGCGGTCCCCGGGATGGGAGAAGGCGGGCCGTGAACTGGCAGAGGCCGCGGATCCGGGAGAGGGGAAGAGGAAGCGATCGCAGAGTACGGTCGCGATGAGGGGATGCCGCCCGGGGCCGATCCCTGCCCGCACCGCTTCCGCCCCCTCCCCGCTCCCTCCCCGCGACCGTCCCCGGTGACCGGTTACCGCTTCCGCGTCCGGGCCCGGCGTACGAGCTCCTCGTGCGCCAGACGGCCGACCAGGGCGCCACCGAAGACGACCACACCGACCCCCACCAGCCATGACTCCAGGACCAGGACCGTCCCGATCGGGCCATAGGCGACCGTGTTGGAGGCGATCAGGGGGGAGAAGACCAGCGCGGAGAAGACCCGCAGCCCCAACAGCCCCAGCACGGTGGCGACCGCGCCCGGCAGCAGCGCCCGCCAGCGGACCCTGCCCGTAAGCAGCATGTGCTGGGACCACCACAGGAACACCACGGCGCTCAGGACCGTACCGAGCCCGCCGACCGGCGACCTGCGCGGCAGCGTGGTCGTGGCGACGACGAAGAGGAAACCGGTGAGGACGGCGAGCCACAGCACGTGCCGCCACCGGGCCCACCAGCGGGCCGCGGGCAGGCTCCAGACCCTCTCGTAGCCGGTCTGCACCGCCGCCCCGAGCGACAGCCCGAAAACGGCCAGGGCCGCGAGGCCGAAGCCGGTGGTGGACCGCAGCGCCTGGCCGGGCTGATTGAACAGCTTCTCGACCTGGCCCCGGGCCTCCGCCGACACCCCCAACCCCTCCACCAGCCACTGGGCGAACCCCCGCCCGCGGCCGGGGTCGGCCGAGGCGACGATGATCAGCAGCGGCACCAGCGTGAGCAGCCCCAGCGCCGCGAAGCCCAGGGCCCGCTGACCCAGCTGCAGGTCGGCCCCCCGCCTCCACCCCCGCCCCACGGCCGAGCGGCGCACCGTACGCCGCAGCCGCGAGATCAGGGAGTCGCCCCCCGCGGCATCGGAGGGACGCATCGGCATGCACGTGGACTACCACGGCCGGCTGCCCCGCCCCCGGCACCGGCCCCGGAGCCCCGGCCCCCGTCACACCGCCGGCCGAACTCGGCACGGCGCGCCGGACAGCAGGAGCATCCCCGGCCGGGCAGGGAGAACTGGGACCAGCTCGCCGAGTTCGCGAAGTACGGCGGAGCACCGAGCACCTGACCCGCCGCTGCTTCGAGTGCGAGAAGCGGCCCGGTGCGGTCGGTGATCCGATCGGCGGCGGACGCTCATGGGTGGTCGCCTCATCGGGGCACGTGCGGATCGCGGGTCGGGTGGCTCCGCAGGACCGGTGCGTGGGGCGACCGGTGGTCAGATGACGGGAACCGGCGGGGGGTCGAGCAGGGTGCGGTCGCCGTCGAGGCCGTGGCTCAGCGCTGCCGCGACATCCTCGTGCGGGGCTCCCCATCGCACCGCGCTCGCCTCGTCCAGGTGTCGGTAGTGCTCGTCGCCGAGTTCGAGGCCGAGGGAAGCGAGGTATCCCGCCAGGTGCTTCGGGGTGCGGGGGCCGACGATCGGGATCAACGCCGTCTGCGCGAGCGCGGCCCGGCGCCGCAGCCAGGCCAGGCTGACCTCCGCCGCGCCGGCGCCGACTTCGTCCGCGATCGCCAGCACGGCGTCCACGACGGCGGTGCGCTGCTGCGTGCCCTCGATCGCGTCGCCCCTGGCGCTGAGCCGGCCCGTCGCACCCTGCCGGTACTTGCCGGTGAGCAGCCCTCCGGCCAACGGGGAGTAGCAGAGCACGCCCAGGCCGTGCGCCTGCGCCATCGGCAGCAGTTCCCGTTCGGCCGATCGTTCGGCGAGGCTGTATTCGGTCTGGACCCCGGCCAGAGTGGCCAGGCCGCGCAGGTCGGCCCGGACCGCGGCGCCGGCCACGCGCCAGGCCGGGAAGTTCGACAGCGCACCGTGCAGGATCTTGCCCGAGCGGACCAGGTCGTCGAACCCGGCCAGGATCTCCTCGACCGGAGTGGTCCCGTCGGGGAAGTGCGGCATGAAGACGTCGACGTAGTCGGTCCGCAGACGGCGCAGGCTCGCTTCCAGCGAACGGACCATGACCTTGCGGCTGTTCCCCGTCGTGCCGGGGCGCGGCCGGGCCTGCCTGGTCCCGCTGTACTTGGTGATCACCACGAAGTCGTCGCGGCGGCCGGCGAGGAGCCCGCCCAGCACGGTTTCCGCCTGCCCGTCCTGGTAGATGTCGGACGTGTCGAACGTCGTGCCGCCCGCGTCGACGAACGCCTCGAAGATCTGCCGCGAGCCCTCAGCGCCCGCGCCGGCGTCCGAGGTGGCGAAGTTCGCCGTCCCCAGCACGTACTCCGACACGCGCAGTCCGGTCCGCCGGCCGAAGGTCTGGTAACGCAAGGCGTCTCCTGGAGGGTGGGGTGCGAGGTAGGCTCGATCACCGTAACAAAAAAAGCGAAGGGTCGCTCTTTTTTATGCCCAAGGTCAGCCAGGCACACCTCGACGCCCGCCGTCAGCAGATCCTCGACGCCGCCCGCGCCCGGTTCGCCGGTCACGGCTTCGCCCACACGTCCATGGCCGACATCGTCGCCGAGTCCGGGCTCTCCATCGGGGCCATCTACCGGTACTTCACCAGCAAGGAGGAGATCGTCGTCGGCGTCTGCGAGCAGGCGGGCGGAGCCCTGCCGCAGTCCCTCACCGCCGAGACCGTCAGCGGCTTCCTGGAACACGTGCGCGCGATGGCGCGCGAGAAGGGCCACGCCCGGCTGGTGGCCCAGATCTACGCGGAAGCAGCCCTGTCACCGTCGCTGGCGACCGTCGTCCGGCAGCAACTCGCTGCCCAGCGGGCCGCGGTGGCCGCCTTGGTACCCGATCACCGGCGGGGGGATGCCGAGCAGATCGCCGAGGCGTTCGTGGCGCTGTGCAGCAGCTACAGCCAGCAGCTGGCGATCCGCGGCGATGTGGACCCCGCGCCCTTCACCGCGGCCCTGATGGCGATCGTCGAGGGACAGCCGGCCCCGCCTGAGAGCAGGCGGACGGTGGACCGGCGCCGGCCCGGCTCACCGGACTCTCCCTGATCGCCACCTCGGCCGGCGCCCGGGTGGACGACTCCACGGGGTGAGGCCCAGGCAACAGAGCGTTCACCATGCCCGAACCCGGCCGGAACGGGCGGCACTTACGGTCTCGGGACACCCCCAAGGCCCACGACCTCCCCCGGACGCCGCCGACGTCGGCCGGGATGTCGCACGATCGCTCACCCGCCAGGTACCCCCACACCGCGAAGGGCTGACCATGAGCGCCATCGAACCCCCCGAGACAGCGGAAGTACCGGGCTCCGGCACGGAGCAGGTGACGAAGGAGACCCTGGAGGACTACACCCTCCGGTTCGCACCGCGCAGCTACCGCCGCTGGACGCCGATGGTCGTGGCGACCACGGCCCTCGGCGGCATCGCCTACATGGCGGACTTCTCGATCGGGGCCGGCATCGGCCTCGCCCACGGCACCGGCAACGCGCTCCTCGCCATCGCGGTCGCCGCCGTCGTCATCTTCGTGACCGGCTTTCCGCTCGCCTACTACGGCGCCCGCTACAACATCGATCTGGACCTGATCACGCGGGGCTCCGGCTTCGGCTACTACGGTTCGGTCCTCACCAGCGTCATCTTCGCCAGCTTCACCTTCATCTTCTTCGCCCTCGAAGGCTCGATCATGGCCCAGGGGCTCAAACTGGGGCTCGGGCTGCCGCTCTGGCTCGGCTACCTGGTCTCCACGTTCATGGTCATCCCGCTGGTGATCTACGGCATGAAGGCGCTCAGCAAACTCCAGGTGTGGACGACGCCGATCTGGCTGCTGCTCATGGTCGGGCCGCTGGTCTACCTGATCGCCTCCGACCCGGGCACCGTCGACCGCTTCCTCGGGTATGCCGGCACCGGCGGCGACGGCGCCGTGGACACCGCGTCCGTGCTGCTCGGCGCCGGCGTGTGCCTCTCGCTCATCGCGCAGATCGGCGAGCAGATCGACTACCTGCGGTTCATGCCGCCCAGGACGCGGGCCAACCGGCGGGCCTGGTGGACGGGGGTGCTGGTGGCGGGACCGGGCTGGGTGGTGCTCGGCGCCCTGAAGCAGACCATCGGCGCGTTCCTCGCCGTGTACGTCATCGCCAAGGTCGGCTCCTCGGCGGCACCCGAGCCGATCCAGCAGTTCAAGGGCGCCTTCGACGCCATGATGCCCTCGTGGCTGGTGATCCCGCTGGCCGTCGCCCTCGTCGTCATCAGCCAGATCAAGATCAACGTCACCAACGCCTATTCGGGCTCGCTCGCCTGGACGAACTCCTTCACCCGGGTCACCAGGCACTACCCCGGCCGCATGGTCTTCGTCCTGGTCAACCTGGGATTCGCGCTGGCGCTGATGGAGGCCGACATGTTCAGCTTCCTGAACAGCATCCTCGGCTTCTACTCCAACTGCGCCATCGCCTGGGTCGTCACGGTGGCCACCGACATCGGCGTCAACAAGTACGTACTGAAGATCTCCCCGCTCCAGCCGGAGTTCCGCCGCGGCATGCTGTACGCGGTCAATCCGGTCGGTGTCGTCTCCTTCGTCGCCGCGTCGGGGCTGTCGATCGCGCTGTACTTCCACGCCCTGGGCGACACCCTCCAGCCGTACTCCCCGGTGGCCGCCGCCCTGCTCGCCTTCGTCCTCACCCCCGTCATGGCCGTCGCCACCAAGGGCCGGTACTACCTGCGCCGCACCGACGACGGCATGACGGAACCGCTGCTGGACGCCGACGGCAACCCCAGCGCCCTCACCCTCGACTGCCACGTCTGCCGGCAGCCCTACGAGCGGCCGGACCTGGCAGCCTGCGTGACCCACGCGTCGGTGGTCTGCTCCCTGTGCCTGAGCACCGACAAGGTCGGCGACCACGTCCTGCCCGCGGTGCCCACGGCCGGCTGAAGCACGCGCCGCCCGCGAGGCGAGGCAGTCACCGCGGACGCGGCAATGCCGGTCACTTGCGGCCCGCGTTGGCCGGGTGCGCCGCGGTGCTGCCGACCGGCCGCGCGACCGGCTCGACGGCGGCCCGCGGCTTGAGCGCCAGCGCGAGGGCGGCGCCGACCGCCATGATGACCACGGTGATCCACACGGCGTTGCCGTACCCGCGGGCCTGGGCGTCGGCGAGGCTGCCGCCGGTCAGTCCGCCGGTGTTCCGGCCGGCGACGGCGACGAGGACCGCCAGGCCGATGGCGTTGCCCAGGCTGAGGGTCGTGGTGGCCATGCCGTTGGCCACTCCCTGCTCCTGGGGGCTGACGCCGGTGGCGGCCGCGATCCACATGGCCGTCCAGACCACGCCCTGGCCGAGCCCCGAGACGACGAGGCCGGGCAGGAGCGCGGCGTAGCCGGAGTGGTGGTGGAAGCCCAGGGTCATCACCGCTGTGCCCACCGCCCCGACGAGCAGACCGGCGATCAGGGCGGTACGGGCACCGATCCGGTTGCTCAGGCGCTCGCCGAGTTGGGTACCGGTGGCGATGGCGACGGAGGGCACCAGGAAGGCCAGTCCCGTCTGCAGGGCGTCCATGCCGTGCACGCCCTGCAGGAGGTTGGTCAGGAAGTAGGGCAGGGTGCCGAAGGAGGCCATGTAGAGGAAGGTGATGGTGACCGCGACGACCAGGGAGCGGTTGCCGAGCAGGGCGGGGGGCATCAGCGGGTCGGAGGAGCGGGTCTCGATGACGGCGAAGGCCGCCAGCAGGGCCGCGGCCAGGACGAACGCGGTGATGTCGGATGCCGAGCCCCATCCGTTGACCGGTCCCTCGACCAGCCCGAAGACCAGCAGGGTGGCGCCGCCGGTGACGGTGAGCGCGCCCGGCAGGTCGAAGCGGCGGCGGGACCGGGCCGATGTGTCGGCCGGGATGTAGACGAGGGCGCCGGTGATCGCGACTGCCGCGAGGGGCACGTTGACGAAGAAGACGGCCGGCCAGCCCAGGTTCTGGGTGAGGATGCCGCCGAGCAGGGCGCCCACGGTCAGGCCGGAGGCGCCTGCCCCGCCCCACACCGCCAGCGCCCGATTGCGTTTGGGCCCCTCCTCGAAGAGCGTGCTGATCAGGGACAACGTCGCCGGCAGCAGCAGCGCGCCGCCGATGCCCTGGACGGCGCGCGCGACGATGATCACCGAGGTGGTGGAGGCCAGGCCGCCGGCGAGGGAGGAGACCCCGTAGACGCTCAGGGCGGTGATGAAGGTGCGCCGCCGGCCGAGCAGGTCGGCGGCGCGTCCACCGAGCAGCAGGAAGCCGCCGGAGAAGACGGTGTAGGCGCCGATGACCCACTGCTGGGTCTGGTCGGTGAAGCCCAGGTGGCTGCTGATGTCGGGCAGTGCGACGAAGACGATGTTGATGTCGAGGGAGAAGATCAGCTGAGCCAGGGCCAAGGTGGCGAGGATCAGCCCGGTGTGACGGTGGACGGGTCCGATGGACATGGGCGGGCCTTCCGGAGCACAGACGCTATGACTGTACGAGTACATTGGTACTTTAGCGGGGTCGGGCTCGCCTCGCCTCTCCCGAAAGAGGGAAAGTTCGACCGTACTGGCAAGTACGTACTGTTCGACTATCATGGCGGCATGCGCGCCCATCACCCCACGCTCGACCAGATGCGGCTGGAGAATGTGCTGGCCGCCCTCTCCAACCCGATGCGGCTGACCGTGGTCAGAAGGCTCGCCGAGGGTGGGCAGCATCCTTGCGGCTCGGTGCTGTCCGGGGTGTCGAAGTCGACGCTGACCCACCACTGGCGGGTCCTGCGGGACGCCGGGGTGATCTGGCAGCAGCCCTCGGGGCGGGAGAACCTGCTCTCCCTGCGCCGTGAGGATCTCGACGCGCGGTTCCCGGGGCTGCTCGACGCGGTCCTGGCCAACCTCACCGCGGAAGAGGCCGAGCCCGGCGCCGCGCCCGGCGGCCGCGACTAGCCCGGCCCCTCCGTTCCGCCGGCCGCCGGCGTCAGTCGTCCGGCCCGATCAGACGGTCGGCCAGCTCGGCACAGCGCAGGATGTCCGCCGCCCGCGGCAGTACGCTCCCGGCGCCGCGGAGTTCGCCCACGAAGGCGTGCACGGCGTCGGCGGCGGCCGGGGCGGGTCCGCGGTGCACGGTGCGCGGCCCCGAACTCCCGTTGACGAGGGTGAGTTCACCGCGGTCGACCACCGCGCGTCCGTGGCTGCCGTCCATCGCGACGCGCAGGCCGCCGGGCCGTGAGGTCCACCCGGTGTGCAGCGTCACCAGCGCGGGCCCCCAGCGCAGCAGCGCGGATCCCGCCACCACCGGTCCGGCGCGAGCGGACCGGGTCCTGTCCGCCGCGCACACCGTCAGCGGCCAGTCGGGTCGTATCCACAGCAGCACGTCCAGCAGGTGGACGGCCAGATCGGCCAGGGCGCCGCCGGGCGCCTGCTCCTCGTCGCCCATCCAGGCCGCGGCGCCCGTGAACACGCCGTCCCACCAGCCCGGATGGCTGAAATCGGCGTGTACGGCCGCGATGTCGCCCAGCGTGCCGGCCGCCACCGCGTGCCGGAGCGCGGCGAACACCGGGCTGCAGCGCAGGAACATCGCCGTGGTGAGGTGCCCCTGCCACCGCCGCAACAGGGCGGCGGTGGCGTCGGCGGACCTGGCGAGGGGCTTCTCCGCGAGTACGGGCAGGTGGACATCGGTCATCTCGGCGAGCAGCCGTTCGCGGTCCGCCGGGGAACCGCCCAGGATCACCGCGTCCGCCTGCGGCAGACCGGCGGCGCGGGACAGGCCGGGGCGGTCCAGGGCGGCGAGGTGGTCGGCGAGATGGACGTGCGAGGTGCCGAGCAGGGCGATGCGCAGGGGCTTCACACCACGCTCGGTTCCTGCGCGATGCGGGTGAACGACCGGTTGCAGGAGACGAGCGGCGCTTCGCCGGTGAGCGTGGCCTGCTCCACCCGTCCCACGACGATGGAGTGGTCCCCTCCGTCCATGACGCAGTACAGGGTGCACGACAACCGGGCGGTGGCTTCGGGCAGTCCGGGCAGCTGCGACTCGCAGGGGGACATGTCGCCGGCCGCGAAGCGGTCGATGCCGGATGTGGCGAAGCGGCGGGCCACCTCGGCCTGCCCGGCCGAGAGCACGTTGACCAGGAAACGGTCGCAGGTGGTGAACGCGGCGTGGGTCGAGGCGCCTTTGCCGAGGCAGATGAGGATCAGCGGCGGGTCGGCGGACAGCGAGGTGAACGAGCTTCCGGTGAAGCCCCATCGTCTTCCGGAGGCGTCGACGGTGGTGGCGACCGCGACCGGTGACGGGACGGTGGCCATGGCGTTGAAGAACTCGGGCAGTACGGACATGGGTTCGCGGGTCCTCTCGCGGTGGGACGGCGCGGCCGGTCCGGCCGGAGGGGCCGAGGTGCCCGCCCCGCCCCGGGGGGAGCGGTCGGGTCGGCGGGCGGGCACCTCGGCCCGGCAGGGGATCCGTCAGCGGAAGTCGATGACGGTCTTCATGTGGTGGGTGGAGCGGTAGCTGCGCAGGATCTCGACGAGCTGGGTGTAGTCGTCGAAGGGGCAGACCTGCGTCTGCAGCGCGCCGGCGTCGACGATGCCGGACCGGATCATGTGCATGGCGGACGCGATGACGTTGGCCGTGCGGTGCATGGGGAAGGAGTGGACGTCGAACGGCGCGGCGGTGATGTTGATGCCCTTGGCGAGCATCAGCCAGGTGTCGAACTTCTGCATCTCCTGCGAGGCGCCGTACAGCACGTACTTGCCGCGCGGCGCCAGCTTGCGCATGGCCACCCGCCTCGGGTCCTGGTCCTCGTCGTCGACCTTGACCGTCGGCAGGGTGTCGAAGACGTAGTCGATGCTGTTGAGCGGCACCGTCTCCTCGAACTCCTCGGGCACGTAGGCGTGGTCGGCGAACTGGCCCTTGGCGAAGACGTTGCGGTGCTTGTTGAGGTCGACGCAGACGACCTCGTGCGGGGCGAACAGCCGCTTGATGACCGATCCGGCGATGACGGCGATGGGGCCGGCGCCCAGGATGGCGACGCGGTCGCCGGGGGCGGGCGGGTTGGTCAGCAAGGAGCGCAGCGCGCCGGTGGTGGGCTCGATGAGGGAGGCGTGCAGGTCGTCGAGGTCGTCGGGGACCTTGACGGCCGAGGCCATGCGGTCGTCGTGGAAGTAGCGGTCGGCCCAGTACACGTCCGACTTGGTCTCGCCGGAGAAGATGGGCCGCACCGAGCGGTATTCGGCGAAGCCGCCGAAGTCGGTCTGCCCCCAGTAGACGACGCGGTCGCCGATGGCGATGGGGGTGGAGCTGTCGAAGTCGGGGCCGATCTGGACGACTTCGCCGAGGTACTCGTGCCCGAGGATGACCGGGTAGACGTCCGGGAAGAGGTGTCCCTCGAAGTACGAGATGTCGGTCGAGCAGATGGAGACGCAGCGCGTCTTCAGCAGCAGGCCGTCGGCCGGAACACCGGGGACCGGCAGTGTCGACAGCGCCGGTGTCAGGGGAGCGAGGAGCTCGACGGCTTTCATCGTGGCCGGTACCGCGGGTTCCGCGGGCGAGGCCAGGTCGTCCAGCATGGTGCTGATGCTCATGGAAACGGATGCCCTTTCGTAGGCGTCGTCCAGCCACCGCCGTGCACCGGGTGGGTCGCGGGCGGGGCGTGGAGCAGCGGACGTGCGAAGGCGCTTCCTTGCTCGGTGGTCCTACCGGCGGGCGCGCAGGGCGCCGCCGAGCAGGTACTCGCCGACCATCTCGTAGTTGGCCGGGGCGAGAGTGATGTGCTTCACGGCGGTGTGGACGTCGCGGAAGCAGCGCTCCAGCGGGTGCGAGCGGTAGGTGGAGGTCGCGCCGGCCATCTCGTACACCGCGTCCACGGCCTCTGTGGCGCTCTGCGCGGCGAACGTGCAGGCCAGCCGTACCAGGGCGGACAGTTCGTCGCCCCCGGTGTCCCCGTGGTGCTCCGCGTGCCACGCGGCGTCGTCGACCAGGGTGTGCGCCGCGCGTACCGACGCCCGGGCCCTGGCCAGCCGGTCCTGCACGGTGTGGCTGTTCTTGAGGGTGACCTTGCCCTCCGAGGGGACCTTGGAGGCGGCGAGTTCGGTGAAGGTGTCCAGGGCCAGGTCCGCGATGCCCAGGACGGTCGCGGCAGCGGTGAAGGGACCGAAGTCGTAGTAGCCGATGCCGTAGCCGCGCGACGCGCGGGGGGCCGCGGGACGGGTCATGTCGGCGCCGTCCACCGTGTGGTCCTCGGGCACGAACACGTCGTGGATCGCGTAGTCGTGCGACCCGGTGGCGGCCAGCCCGGTGGTGTACCAGGTGTCCAGCATGGTGACGTCGGCGATCGGCGTGAACAGCATCCGCACCTCGCCGGTGGGAGCGCCGCCCTCGGTGACCCGGGCCGCGGACACGATCCAGGCCGCGCCCGCGGAGCCGGAGGCGAAGCCCCACCTGCCCGACAGCCGGAAGCCGCCGGCGACCCGTTCGGCGGTGCCGGTGGGATGGACCGATCCCACCACGAGCTTGTCGTGCGTGGAGAAGATGGTGCGGGCGGCATCCTCAGGGAGGTAATCGGAGATCCTCCCGATGGCTCCTTGAACACCGACTTGCCAGGAAACCGAGGCGTCGTGGCGGGAAATCAGCTGGATGACCGCGATACCCGCGGACAGTGTTGCCCCGCCTCCGCCCAGGGCGCGGGAAACCCACATCCGGTGCAGGCCGGCCTCGGACAATTCGGCGAAGACTTGCGGTGATGAGGCCCGGTTCACCTCGGCCTTGTCGCGGTCCGCGTCGACCGCTCCCAGTACCGCCGCGGCCCGGTCCAGCCAGTACGCGGTGTCCGGCGTACGCGGTGGTCGGGCCGGCAGTGCCGGCGCGCCTACCGATGGCTGCGCATCCATGAAACCCCCATGTCACATCAGAGTACGTCTGTACGAGTACATGCGTACGAACATCGCAATGGTAAGCACGAGGTAGCCGGTCGCGTACCCACCGAGAGTGGCGGCGGGCTCTTTTGGACAACCGCGCCGATTGCATCCGCGGGAGATCGACCAGGACCGAACCCGCAGGGTGGGACCCGATCGCAGAGATTCGTTGAGTAATCAATTGAAAACGGTCCACCGGCCGCCGATACCGGGCAATGTCCCGAACGTTTCCGGGGATTCCCCTGCCGTTTCCGGCACGGCTGGGCATTGTCCCGAAAATTCCGGTCTGCAACGGCGAAGGCATGCCTGGTTTACGGCCACGTTCGGAAAAGGTTTCCACGCGGCATCCGGGCGGCCCGGGGACGATCCGCCGCAGAACATGGCCGGAACCGTCGACCTGTCGGGCGGCAACGGCGGAGGGGGGCGCCGCACAAGGCCGGCCGGGAGGGGTACGGGAGGCCCGAAGGCCGGGCGTGCGGCCGGGTACGCACGCCGGGCGGGCCGCGCGAGGAGCCGTTGGCCGGCGCCACGCACGTCAACCGTGCCTCGCCGCCCTCGTGGGGGCTGCTACCGGCCGGGCTCTTCCGCCACGGCACCGGTGTCGGCCGCGCCGGTCCTGGCGCGCAGGGCGGACTTCTTCGCCAGGTTCCCGCAGGTGTTCATGGAGCACCAACGGCGGCGGCCGGGCCGGGAGTTGTCGATGAACAGCGCCCCGCAGCCCGAGTTGGCGCACGCGCGCACCCGGTCGATGTCCGGTGAGGCCGCCAAGTCGAGGGCGTCGCGGGCGACGAGTGCCAGCACCGCGAGCACCGGGTCGGCGGCGGAGAACCGCAGTCTTCCCGAGGCGTCCAGCCATGGGGCCGGTACCGGCGACCGGGCGGCGGTGTTGACGGTCTCGCGTGCGCCGGCCGGGCAGCCCGCCGGCCCCTCGGGCCCGCGGGCGGCGGCGATCAGCAGGTGCACCGCCTCACGGAGGGTCCGGGCCCGCTCGTCGTACGGCACGCCGCCGGCGCCGTCCGGCCAGGCCTCACGGTCCGCCGGCTCCAGTCCGGGCGGGCCGAAGCGCTCCACCCAGGCGGCCAACTGCCGCAGCCCGGGCAGCTCCTCCACGGCTTCCGCGCTGTCCCGGTGGCGCAGCGTCCGGATGAAGTCCAGGCACAGCCGCCCGGCTCCCGAACGGAAGGCGGGGACCTCGGCGGCGACTGGCATGGCCCCACATTACTGCCCGGCGAACCGGTCGGACTGGTACCGTCAGAACCGGTAAAACCGGTTCCCGCTGACACGCGACTCCACGAGGTGCTCCTGGTGAACGATCGCCGATTAGTCCGGCCCGCCGACGAGTCCCCCACCGGCCCGAAACGGTCGCTCGTCATGACGCTCGCGCTCGCCTGCGGCGTGGGCGTCGCCAACATCTACTTCCCGCAGGCCATCACCCCGCTCATCGCCCACGGCCTTCGGGTGCGCACCGGCCTGGCGGCAGCGGCGGTGACGGCGGCCCAGTTCGGTTACGCGGTCGGCATCTTCTTCCTCGTGCCACTCGGCGACCGGCTGGTGCACCGCAAGCTGATCCCCGCGCTGCTCGGTATCACCGGCCTCGGCCTGATCGGTGCCGGTACGGCTCCGGACCTGGCCGTACTGGTCGTCGCCAGCGCGGTCGTCGGCGCCGTCACCGTGGTGCCGCAGATCATCATCCCGATGGCGGCCGGCCTGGTGGCGGCCGACCGGCGGGGCGCTGTCACCGGCACGCTGCTCAGCGGCCTGATCGGCGGCATCCTGCTGGCCCGCACCTTCAGCGGGGTGCTCGGCCAGTGGCTGGGCTGGCGAGCGCCCTATCTGGTGGCCGCCGCCCTGATCCTGATCCTCGCGGCCGTCATGACCGCCGTGTTGCCCGCCACCGTCCCGACCTCCCAGGAGCGCTACCCGCGCCTGGTCACCGCCTCGCTGCGGCTGCTGCGCGAGGAGCCCGACCTGCGGCGCTCGTGCGTGTACCAGGCCACCGTCTTCGCCGGCTTCAGCGCCGCCTGGACCAGCCTCACGCTCTACGTCACCGGCCCGGCGTACCACTTGGGCGCCTCGGCGGTGGGCCTGATCGCGCTCGTCGGCGCGGCCAGCATGTTCTGCACCCCGATCGCCGGCCGCCGCACCGACCGCGACGGCCCCGACGCGATCAATCTGGTCTGCATCCTGGGCGCGCTGCTCGCCTCTGGCATCCTTGCCTTCGGATCGGCCGGAGGCGCCTTCGGCATCGTGGTGCTGACCGTCGGCATGCTGGTACTGGACGTCTCCATGCAGAGCGGTCAGGTCGCCAACCAGGCCCGCATCTTCGTCCTGCGCCCCGAGGCACGCGGCCGCCTCAACACCGCCTACATGACCTGTGCCTTCCTGGGCGGCAGCGCGGGCTCATGGCTGGGAGTCCGCGCGTACGACCTGCTGGGCTGGCCAGGCGTCTGCGAACTGCTCGCCGTCCTGCCGGCGCTCGCCCTGGCCCGCCACGTGGTCCACCTTGCGGCCCGCAGCCGCGCCACACCGCAGGACACCCCGGCCGAGAGCGCGGACAAGGTGGCGCTCTGATCGACACCGCGCAGGGGGTGGTTGCTTCCTGGGCGGCCGACTGCGCCGACTGCTCTTGGGGGCTCCCCGCCCGACCCCCCGGCAGGGCATCGCCGGTCCGGCCCTTGAGCGCGAGCGGCGCTCGTCCGTGGGCGGTCCCGGGGGTCAGGGGTGGAGCAGCGTGGCGGGGTTCACCGTGGCCAGGTGGGTGGCGAGTTCGGCGGCGGCCTGCCTGATGCGGGTCGGCAGGTCGGCATCGTCCGGCCGGTCGGTCCAGCGCTCCAGGGCGGTGCGGAAGACGGCGACGCCGGCCTCCGCCAGCAGCGTCGCCTCCGACGCGGCGCAGCCCCGGTCCCGCAGCGCGTCCGCCACCGCCTCCGTCGCGGCGGCGAACTTGGTCCGGCCCCGTTCCTGCAGCTCCGGGCTGGCCCGGACGACCGCGCGGCGCTGCGCGGCGAGGGGGGCCTGGTCGGTCAGGGCGCCGGCGGCGTCCACGAGCGCGGCCAGAAGGGCCTCGAAGGGAGGGAGGGTGTCGTCGGCGGCCCGGACGGACCGGGCGAGGTCGGCCGGGAGCCGGTCGGACCCGGCGAACAGCACGTCCCGCTTGTCCGCGAAGTAGCGGGAGAACGAGCGGCGGGTCAGCCCGGCCCGCTCGGTGATCTCCGCGACGGTGACGTTCTCGTAGCCGCGTTCGAGGAACAGCTCCAGTGCTGCGTCGCGGAGCCGGTCCTCGGCGTTCGGGTCCCATCGCGGCATGGTCACCACTTTAGCAGTGATGTCTCAGTGTGTCGTCATGGGTGCTAGGGTGACGACTCAGTGAGTCATCACCGTTCGAGGAGCAGGAGTGGGCACCATGGATCTTTCCGGGCAGCGCATCGTCGTCATCGGCGGCAGTTCGGGGATGGGACTGGCCACGGCCCGCGCCGCGGCAGCGGCAGGAGCGGCGGTCACGATCGCGTCGAGCAACCAGGGGCGCCTGGAGGCCGCGCTCGCGCAGCTGCCGGACGCCTGCGACGGGACCGTCGTCAACACCCGCAACGAGGCGGAGGTGGCCGCCCTGTTCGACCGCGTCGGCGAACTCGATCACGTGGTCTACACCGCCGGGGACACGGTGCGCCCGCAGCCGCTGGCGGACGTACCCCTGGAGGCCGCACGGGAGTTGCTCGAGGTCCGCTTCTGGGGGGCCGTCGCGGCGGTCAAGCACGCGGCGGGGCGCATCCGTTCGGGCGGCTCGATCGTGCTGACGTCCGGAACGGTGGCCGTCCGCCCCGCACCCGGCACGGCGCTCGCGGCCGGCGCCGCCGCGGCCATGGAGGGCCTGACCCGGGGGCTGGCCGCCGAACTCGCCCCGATCCGCGTCAACGCGGTCCGGCCGGGAGCCGTCCGCACCCCGCTGTGGGACGCGGTCCCCGAGCCGCAGCGTACGGCGCTGTTCGGGGCCCTCGCCGGCAGGACGCTCACCAAGTCGATCGGCGAGGCCGGCCAGATCGCCGCGGCGCACCTCTACCTGATGGAGAACCGCTTCGTCACCGGAACCGTACTCACCGTCGACGGAGGCGCCCTCCTCGCCGGCGCCTAGGCCGACAGGTCCCGCCTGGCCGCCGGGCCCCGGAACGCACGCCCGCCGCACGGTCGGACCGAAAGCGTCGCTGTGTGACGCAGGTCTCAAGCCGCGCGTGCAGCAAATGAGGGCGCTACGGAGTCAGTGGGGGGACAGGAAGGGAGGAGCGGTGTGGCTCCGGCTGGGAAATGGAATCCGCTGCGCGGTCGTTCCGGAACGGAATCGGCCGAAGCGGGAACGGCGAAGGCGGTGGAGGATTTCCACTCCTTCGTCGAGACCCGATCGGCCGCTTTGTTCCGCGCGGCCCTGGTCCTGACCGGCAGCCGCGAGGCCGCCGAGGAACTGGTCCAGGAAACCCTGGAACGCACCTGCCGCCGTTGGCGCACCATCGCCGCGAAAGACGCTCCGGACGCCTATGTGCGGCGGATCATGGTGAATCTCGCCAACGACCGGTGGCAGCGGTTCCGCCGTGTCGTACCCCAGCAGGACACCGGTGACGACCGGCCCGCGCCGGGGGACGACTACGGACGCGTCGATGCCCGGGACGAACTGGTCCGTGCGCTGCAACGCCTGCCGATGGGCATGCGGACCGTCGTGGTACTGCGCTATTTCCACGACCTCTCGGACGCCGAGATCGCCGAGGACCTGCGGATATCACCGAGTTCCGTACGGTCCCAGCTCACCCGGGGGCTGGAAAGGCTCCGGGCCCAGTTTCCCGCACTCTCCGAAACTTCGACGCCATCGCGGCCCCGGAAAGGAGCCAGTACCGGATGACCGGCTACGTTTCCCCGCCTTCCGACGGCCGCGAGGGTGACGCCCACCTCGCATTCTTCGAACAGGAACTGGTAACCGCCATGAACGAGTTCGCCCGTACCGCCCCCGTGCCGCACTTCGACGCCGCGGGCATCAAGAGCCGCACCCGCCGCCGGCGGGCCGGCTTCGTCGCCGCGGCCGCCGCGGTCCTCATCGCGGCCGGCGGCGGCACCGCCCTGGCCACCGTAGGCACCGGCTCGCACACCGCGCGGCCCGCCGCCACCACGACCACCCCGGCCAAGGGCAACGTCACCACCGTGCCCTACGTCAAGCCGTTCGACATCGGCGGCATGGACCTGGCCGACGCCACGCAGGCGCTGGGCCAGGCGGGCCTGAAGCCCGGCACGATCACCCACGCGGCGGTCGACAACTGCAAGCCGGGCTCGGTCATCGCCGTCTCCCCGCTCGCACCGGCGGTCGTCCACGCCGGCGACCACGTCGACCTCACCCTCTGCGGCTGACCACCCCGAGCCGAGCGGCGCCCCCTCCCCCAGGGGCCGCCGCTCGGCCTTTTCCACCACGGTCCACCAGGCTCCGCCACAGCCGGAACACAGAACGGTCATGGGCGAGTTGCCGGACGCAGGCCCCAAAAGCCGTGATCAGCGCATTGGTTGACCGCCGCGGGGGTGGCGTGAGGGGGATCACAGGGGTGGGCCGGGTGGGGGCGCAGCGGGAAGGAGGGCCGGGGGCGTCTGGAGGATGGGCGGGGTTGAGCCTCGCGCCCATGGGACAGACGTGACAGAGGAGTTACCCGTTGCAGCAGCAGACCCCACCGCCGCTCGGCCGGCAGGCCGCAGAGACGTACGACGGCACCCGCGGCGGTACCGGCAACGGCACGGGCAACGGCCTGCGCGCCGACACGCCGGCCACGGGCCGCCGCAGGCGCCCGCTCCTCCTGCTCACCCTCCTCGGCGTGGTCGCCGCCGTGGGCGTCGCCGTCCTGCACCACCCGGGCGGCGGCGCCACCGGCGCCAAGGCCCCCGCGCCGACCGCCACGCACACCGCTCCCCGCCCCTCCGCCACGCAGCCGGCCACCGAGGCGCCCCCCGGGGACGGGCTCCCCGAGTCCGGCCCCGGCACCTTCGTCACCGCGCGGGCGAGCGGCAAGGTCGTCGGCCGCGGCCCCAAGCCGCTGCGCTACATGGTCCAGGTCGAGAAGGGCATCGACATCTCCCCCGACCGGGCGGCGCAGGAGATCGCGGGCATACTCGCCGCCCCGCGCGGCTGGACCCACGACGGCACCTCCTCCTTCCAGCTGGTCAGCTCGGGCCGCTACGACCTCAAGGTGCGCATCGCCACCCCGAAGACGACCGACGACCTGTGCTGGGCGGGCATCCACCAGGACACCGGCGGCCAGTACGACTGCGAGGTGCCCGGCGGCGTGGTGGTGAACCTGCGGCGCTGGGTCGAGGGCTCCCCCACCTTCGACGGCCCGATCCACGACTACCGCGCGCTGATCATCAACCACGAGATGGGCCACTTCCTCGGCCACCAGCACGTGACGTGCCCGGGCCCCGGAAAGCTCGCCCCGGTGATGATGCAGCAGATCAAGGGCCTGAAGGGCTGCGTCGCCAACGCCTGGCCCTACGACACGCACGGCCACTACGTCACCGGGCCGCCCGAGCGCTGAGGCGTCGCCGCCCCGAGGTCTGCGCGCGGCCCGGCCCGGGGCCGCGACGGCGATCGCCGAGCAGTCCCTTCCCCCCGGGGTCTGCGTGCGCCCTCCCGGCGCGGGCAGGCGAAGGGCGTGCGCCTACGCCCTGCCGGCCGGCCGCCGGCAGCGAAGGAAGGGAGCGGCATGTCCGAGAAGGTGTCCGATTACGTACTGCAGCGCCTGCGCGAGTGGGATGTCGAGCGCGTCTTCGCCTACGCCGGGGACGGCATCAACGGCCTGCTCGCCGCGTGGGGCCGCGCCGACAACACACCGGAGTTCGTCCAGGCCCGGCACGAGGAGATGGCCGCCTTCGAGGCGGTCGGCTACGCGAAGTTCTCCGGAAAGGTCGGCGTGTGCGCCGCGACCTCGGGGCCCGGCGCGATCCACCTGCTCAACGGCCTGTACGACGCCAAGCTCGACCACGTGCCCGTGGTCGCGATCGTCGGCCAGACCAACCGCAGCGCGATGGGCGGCAGCTACCAGCAGGAGGTGGACCTGCTCAGCCTCTACAAGGACGTGGCAGCCGACTTCTGCGAGATGGTCACCGTGCCCGAGCAGCTGCCCAACGTCCTGGACCGGGCGATCCGCACCGCGTACGCCAAGCGCACCGTGACCGCCCTGATCATCCCCGCCGACGTGCAGGAGCTGCCGTACTCCGCGCCCTCGCACGCCTTCAAGATGGTGCCCTCCAGCCTCGGCATGTCGCACTCCGCGCCGCAGCCGGCGCCGCAGGACATCGCGCGGGCCGCCGAAGTGCTCAACGCGGGCGAGAAGGTCGCGATCCTCGTCGGGCAGGGCGCGCGGGCCGCCCGCGCGCAGGTCGAGCAGGCCGCGGACGCGCTGGGGGCAGGTGTGGCCAAGGCGCTGCTCGGCAAGGACGTGCTCCCGGACGACCTGCCCTACGTCACCGGCTCCATCGGCCTGCTGGGCACCCGGCCCTCGTACGAGATGATGCGCGACTGCGACACCCTGCTGGTCATCGGGTCGAGCTTCCCTTACACGCAGTTCCTGCCCGAGTTCGGGCAGGCGCGGGCGGTGCAGATCGACATCGACCCCTTCATGGTGGGGCTGCGCTACCCCTTCGAGGTCAACCTCGTCGGGGACGCCGAGGAGACGCTCAAGGCGCTGCTGCCGCACCTGAAGCGGCGCAGGCACGGGGCGTGGCGGGCGAAGATCGAGAAGGACACCGCCCGCTGGTGGGAGGTCATGCAGCGGCGGGCCGCGGTGGACGCCGACCCGGTCAACCCGGAGTACGTCGTGCACGCGCTGGACGCCCTGCTGCCCGACGACGTGATGCTCTCGGCGGACTCCGGCTCCTCGGCCAACTGGTACGCCCGCCACCTGCGCATCCGCGGCGCCATGCGCGGCTCGCTGTCGGGGACGCTGGCCACCATGGGCCCGGGGGTGCCGTACGCGATCGGCGCGAAGTTCGCCCACCCGGACCGGCCGGCGATCGCGCTGGTCGGCGACGGCGCCATGCAGATGAACGGCATGGCCGAGCTGATCACGGCGGCGAAGTACCGGGACCGCTGGCAGGACCCGCGCCTGGTGGTCGCGGTGCTCAACAACCGGGACCTCAACCAGGTGACGTGGGAGATGCGGGCCATGGCCGGCGCCCCGCAGTTCCTGCCCTCGCAGGCCATCCCCGATGTGCCGTACGCGGACTTCGCCCGCTCGATCGGCCTGGACGGGGTGCGGGTGGAGGAGCCGGGTGGTGTGGTGGACGCCTGGCAGCGGGCGCTGGCCGCCGACCGGCCGTTCGTGATCGACTTCCGCACCGACCCGGCCGTACCGCCGATCCCGCCGCACGCCGACCTGGATCAGATCGAGGCCGCCGCATCCTCGGTGCTGCAGGGCGACAGCGACCGGGCGGGCATGGTCCGGCAGGGCTTCAAGGCCAAGGTCCAGGAGATGCTGCCCGGCCGCCGGCACCGCGAGGACCGGCCGGGGGCTGAGGAGTGACCGAGGACTGACCGAGGACTGGCCGGGGGCCACGTGGTGATCAGGGACTGACCGCGGGCTGAACCCGCAGCCGGCCGGGGCGCGCGAGTGCCCCGGCCGACGCATGCCCGGCGCCGCCCGAGGGGCACGGACGCGAGGGCGAATTACCCCTTGTGTGCCGGGGGTTGCGCAGCGTGCCCCGTGGGCTCACACTGCATCGTCGGCGTCGAGAGGGGCTGGTCGGTGTGGTGGTGCGGATGTGCGTGGAGAAGCGGGCCGCGGGTACGACGGCCCTGTTCGCTGACGCATTCCTTGTTGTCATGAGCCTGACACACGCGCGTTACACCGCCGCCCTTCCGGCGGACTCCGCCGCGGCCGGGACGCCGCCGGCGCCCCGCGTCGCCCTCCCCTGAAACGCGGCCGCCCGAGGCGTGCCCCTCTCGGGGGAGGGGGCGCGGGCGGGCGGTCGAGGTCGAGAAACCCTCGGTCACCTACCAAGGAGAGTCCTATGCACCTGCGCGCACGGCTGTCCGCTTTGGGCATCGCGGCACTGGCGGCGATCCCGCTCACCGTGCTCGGCCCGGCGGCGGCCTCGCACGCCGCGGCCTCGCCGGCCAAGGCGGTCCGCTCCTGCACCACCGCCAAGGCCGGGTACGCCTCCTGTCAGGCGCTCGTCCGCACCGACGTCACCGGCACGGTTGCCCCCGCCGGCGCCAAGCCGGATGCCGCCACCCCCTCCGGCTTCGGCCCCGCCGACCTGCAGTCGGCGTACAACCTGCCCTCGGCCACCGCGGGTTCGGGCCGCACGGTCGCGATCGTCGACGCCTACGACGACCCGACCGCGGAGGCCGACCTCGGCGTCTACCGCAGCCAGTTCGGGCTGCCCGCCTGCACCACCGCCAACGGCTGCTTCAAGAAGGTCGACCAGAACGGCGGCACGAGCTACCCGCGCAAGGACGGCGGCTGGGCCCAGGAGATCTCACTCGACCTCGACATGGTCTCGGCGATCTGCCCCAACTGCCACATCCTGCTGGTGGAAGCGAGCAGTTCGTCCTTCGCCAACCTCGGCGCGGCGGTCAACCGCGCGGCGGCCACTCCCGGTGTCGTCGCGATCAGCAACAGCTACGGCGGCTCCGACGCCTCCGACGCCACCTACGGCTCCTACTACAACCACCCGGGCATCGCGGTGACCGCCAGCTCCGGTGACAACGGCTACGGCGCGAGCTACCCGGCGTCCTCGCACTACGTCACCGCGGTCGGCGGCACCTCGCTGAGCAAGGCGTCCACCTCGCGCGGCTGGAGCGAGACCGCGTGGAGCGGGGCGGGCAGCGGCTGCTCGGCCTACAACACCGCGCTCAGCGGCCAGGCGTCCTTCGGCACCGGCTGCGCCAAGCGGGCCGAGGCCGACGTCTCGGCGGTCGCCAACCCCTCGACGGGCGTCGCCGTCTACGACAGCACGGCCTACCAGGGCTACGTCGGCTGGATGGTCTTCGGCGGCACCAGCGTCTCCTCGCCGGTCATCGCCTCGGTCTACGCCCTGGCCGGCAACACCGGCTCGATCGACAACAACTACCCCTACACGCACTCCTCGTCGCTGAACGACGTCACCTCGGGCAGCAACGGCAGCTGCACGACCAGCCAATGGTGCACCGCGCGCACCGGCTGGGACGGCCCGACCGGCCTCGGCACGCCGAACGGAGTCGGGGCGTTCTGAGCGGACCGCCCCGCACGCGGCACGTCCACAGCACGTCCGGGGCAGCGTGACCCCCACCGCGGGGCCGGAAGGAACTCCTTCCGGCCCCGCGGCCGTTGCTGCGGGGCGCGGCCGCGGGTGACGGGGTGCGGGTTGCGTACGGGCAGGTGCCGGGGGGCGGAGTGCGGATGCGCGGTGCTGGGCCGATTGCCGCTCAGGGGCGGGTGATACCCGGCTTCGGTCCCGACGGGGGCTTCGTGGCCGGGGACTTCGTCACCGGCGCCTTCACCACGGGCGCCGTCGTGGAAGTCGGGTCCGCCGTGGGGGACTTGGCGGGCGGTGTCCGGACCGCGGACGGTGTCGCGGGGGCCTGCTCCGCGGTGGGGCTGTCCGCAGGGGCGGAGGAGGAGCCGCCCGCCGCCGGGTGGGCGGGGTGCGAAGGGTGAGCGGGGTGCGCGGGGTGGCTGGGATGGGCGGGGGGCGAGGCGGGGGGTGAGGCGGTCTGCTCGGCGCAGTAGTCCGCGATGCGGTCCGTACCGCCGGCTGCCACGGCCAGTTCGGCGGCCACCGGGGCCGCCGGGCTCCTGCCGTGGTCCACGGCCGTCAGATACGCCTGACACAGCCCCTTCACGCCCGGCGGAACCGCCCGGCCGGTCGAGGGCGCGCCGGCCGAGGGCGACGGCGGGACCGTACCGACGGGCGTGCCGGTGCCCGCGGACGAAGGGGTGGGCGAGCCCGAACCGCCCCGAGGGCTCGCGCTGTTGCCCGCCGCGGCCGAGCCGGAGGAGGGCGGCGCCACGGTGCCGGAGCCGAACGGGTGCGGCAGGTGGCCCTGTTGGGCCGCGACGGCGACCCCGCCGAGCGCGAGGACGGCGACCACACCGCCGGCCAGCGCCCCGCGTCTGCACCGCCGCCTCGCCGTCCGGGCCACGGCACGCCCGCCGCGGCCGGCCGAGGGGCGGGCGGCGACCGCGTCCCGGAAGGCGTCGAGCACGGCCTGCTCGTCGCCGGGCCGCCCGGGCAGCGGCTCGGCGGCGGCGGCCAGCAGCCGTGCGAGGGGCGCGAGACGGTCGTCGGAGGGATCGGCCCCGTCGGCCGCCACCCCGCCCCGCAGCAACCGCTCCACGTCCTCGGGCCCGATCTCTCCCCCGGCGGCGCCCGGCCCGGCCTCCCTGCGCCCACTCCCTGCGTCCGCACCGAACTCCCCCGCGGACGGGGCCGATTCGCCGCCTCCGGACGACGCCTCGCGCGGCAGTCCGGGCCCTTCGCGACCGGACTCCGCCTCGGAGGCCGCCGCTCCGGCACCCTCCGCCGGCACCTCGCCGGCCCCGGCGCCCCCAACGGGCACCGCCGGTCCGCCGGCATCCTGCCGAACCCCGCCGGATGCCTCGCCCGCGCCCTCGCCGCCCGGCCCGCTGGACACCCGCGGCGCCGCGGCCGGTCCGGTGCCCTCCGCCGACGGCTCCGGCCGTGCCCGGCTCGGGGCCGCTTCGGCGGGTGCGTCCGGCACCCCGGGCACGAAGCCGCCCTGCGGCGGGGCGCCGTCCTCCCCCGCGGGGACCCGCGGGGCGGCGGGGCCGGGGGGCCGTGGCGCGGCGCGGTGGTCGCCGTCTCGGCTCTGGCTCATCGGTTACTTCTCCTCGGCGCCGCGCAGGCGCTCCGACAGACGTTTCAGGCCGCGGTGTGCGGCGGTGCGGACGGCGCCGGGGCGCTTGCCCAGCACCTCCGCGGCCATCGGGCCGTTCAGGCCCAGCACCACTCGCAGCAGCACGGCCTCCGCCTGGTCCTGCGGGAGTTCGGCGATGAGCGCGAGCGCCCGCTCGGTGGACAGGTTGTCCAGGGCCAGGCCCTCGGAGTCGGGTCCGGTGGTGCGTTCGGCGACGCCCTCGTCCAGCTCCGTGGTGCGCGGGCGGACCTTGGTGCGCCGCATGTGGTCCAGCGCCCGGTGCCGCGCGATGGTCGCCGCCCAGCTGCGGAAGGAGATCCCGTCGCCGTGGAAGCGGCCGAGGTCGCGGACGATGTCGTGCCAGGTCTCGGAGGCGATGTCGTCCGCGTCGTCGCCGACGAGTCCGCGCAGGTATCCCAGCAGCATGGGGTGGACGTCCCGGTAGACGCGGCCGAAGGCGGTGTGGTCGCCGTGCTGGGCCAGGGCGACGGCCTCGGACAGCTCGGCCTCGTCCATCCTGCGGTGCCGACGCAGCTCCGCTTTCCCCACCACGCCCTCTTCGTACTCGCCGGTCAGCTGCGGTGGCCGGTGCGCGCGCACCGGCGCGGGGTCCTGCGAGCACCCCGCCGGCCCGGCTCACACCAGCGCCTGTCCCGCCACCGAGAGGTAGAACAGCCGCAGGCTGTCCTCGGCACCGTTCCGGTACCGCTTCACCGCCTTGCCGAGCGGGTTCCACACGCGGCCGTCCCGCGTGCGGATTCCGAACGGCTGACCGAAGATATCGCGCTGAGCGGGGTCGAAGTCCACCCACTGCGCCCCGATACCGCGGACGAGCACCTGCCCGGTGTAGGCGCCGAAGCCGGTGAGGAAGGGCAGCAGCGCCTCTTCGGGCGGCCCCTCGCGGCGGATGCCGTCGATGATGCGGTCCACCAGCGCGAGGCTGGCGGGCGTGTAGTCCAGCCGGATCCGGGCCCCTTCCCGCACCGTGGCGACCGCGTCCGCGGCCATCCGGGGCCCGCGGACCTCTGCCCGCGGAACGCTCGGAGCATGCGCGACCTGCTGGTCCATAGACGCGTCCCTTCCGGTTGTCCAGGCGAGGCCGTCCCCCGCGGGTGGGACGGCAACCAACGCAAGCGCAGCGACCACGGAAAACGTCACACCCCGGGTGCCGGCGGCCTTTTCCGGCGCCTTGTACGCGTCCTCGCCGGAGGTTCGCAGCGGCCCTCAAGTTCAGCCCGTGACGGCCGGGTCGTACGACGCCGGAGGCGTCCGGCACCCGCTGCCGAAGCCGCCCGCGCGGCGGCCCGCGTCACCGGCGGCCCGCACGTCCGCGCGCGCGGGCCGTCGTGGGGGCCGGGGCGGGGAACGGCGAGCGGCGCCGGTACGGTCGGGGACCGTACCGGCGCCGCTCGTACCGGCCGGGGCCGTGGGATCAGAGGTGCCGCTGGGCGCCCTTGCGGCGGAAGCGGATCACGACGCCGCCGGCGAGCAGGAGGACGGCCGCGATGCTGATGCCGGTCACCGAGGCGCCGGTGGAGGCGAGGCTGCCGCCGCCGGAGGTGCCGGAGCCGGACGACGCGGCGGCCGCGGCGCTCGCGGAGGACGAGGCGCCGCCGCTCTGCGCGGGCGCCGTGCTCGCGCCGCCGGAGGACGAACCGGCGCTCGTGGTGCCGCCGTTGTCACCGGTTCCGCCGGACGTGCCCGCGCTGGTGCCGCCGTTGTCGCCCGAGCCACCGGTGGTGCCCGCGGTGCCGCCCGAGGCGCCGCCGGTGCCGCTCTGGTCGCCGCAGTCGGTCCAGAAGACCTTGTGCTTGGCGGCGCCGTGCTCCCCGTCGAAGTTCCACTCCAGCTTGTAGTGGCCGTCGGGCAGGGTCATGTCGGCGGTGCGGCCGTGGCCCTGGGCGTCCAGGGTGATGGAGCCCTGCGTGATGTCGTTCTTGGACCCGGTGGGCGGTATCCCGACGATCTTGTACGAGGCGGCCTGGCTGCCGTCGAAGTAGAAGGCGTCGAGGTAGAACGTGCACACGTGCGGCTCGTTGCGGACCAGCTCCTCGCCGGTCTTCGCGTCATGGATCTTGATGGTGCCGTTGTCGCCCGGGGCGTTGTTCGCCGCGGCGAGAGGTGCGAACAGAGCGGTGGCGGCGACGGCGACTGCCGTGGCGCCGACCGCGGGGAGGACACGCATGGACCTACCAACCTGCTGGAATCGGGCGGGGGGAGGCGCCAAGACTTCCCAGAGCGCCGCAGATCCCGTCAAGTCGGTTGGCATAGCGGGGCAATTCCCCCATCCCCGGCGGCACTCGGCACTCTGCCGCCCCACCGCCCTCAGCCGTCGGTGACCAGCCGCCGCTCCACGTCGGGGGAGATCGGGCCGCCGGGCTCCCGGCGGCCGTCGGCGGATGTCGTCATACGACGCCTTCCGCGTACTCCGCGAGTTCGGCGTCGTCGGCCAGCGCGGGCGACTCGTAGTCGCGCCGCCCCGCCACCACCCACCAGATGCTCGCCAGCAGCAGCACCACGACGAGCGCGATCGGCGCGTAGTTGAACGACGAGACGGTCACCAGGTGGTGGGTCGGGCGGGTCTGCGGCAGGCAGAACAGCACGGTGACGAAGAGCACCCAGGCCACGGCGGTCCAGCCGATCAGGGTGCTCCAGCGGCCCAGGTGCCAGGGGCCGCGCTGGAAGCGGCGGCCGGCCCGCAGCCGCAGGTAGATCGGGATGGCGTAGGCGGGGGTGATGCCGATGACGTTGATCGCGGTGACGGCGCCGTAGGCGACCGTGCTGTAGAGGGCCGGCAGGGCGAGGACGGCGGCGACGGCGACGGCGAGCCACACCGCGCGGGTCGGGGTGCCGGTGCGGCCGCTGACCCGGCGCCAGGTGCGCGAGCCGGGCAGGGCGCCGTCCCGGGAGAAGGCGAAGACCATCCGGGAGCAGGCGGCGACCTCGGCGTTGCCGCAGAACAGCTGGGCGATGATCACCACGATCAGCAGCGCCTTGGCGCCGCCGGAGCCGAGGGCGTCCAGGAAGATCTGGGCGGGTGGCACCCCGGTGGCGCTGCCCTGGGTGCCGGCGTAGTCCTGGATGGCGTAGGTGAGGCCGAAGAGCAGCACGAAGCCGGCCAGCCACGACCAGCCGATCGCGTGCACGATCCCGCGGGGCGCGCTGACCTGCGCCTTGGTGGTCTCCTCCGACAGGTGCGCGGAGGCGTCGTAGCCGCAGAAGGTGTACTGGGCCAGCAGCAGGCCGACGAGGACCACGTACCAGTTGTGCGACCAGCCGGTGTCGTTGACGAAGGTAGTGAAGACGAAGTGCGGCGACTGGTGGTGGTCGGGGACGATCATCAGGGCGCCGACGATGGCGCCGACGCCGGCCAGGTGCCACCACACCGAGACCGAGTTGAGCAGGTTGACCAGCCGGACGCCGAAGAGGTTGAGCACGGCGTGCAACAGCAGGATCACCAGGTAGATCAGCATTGTCCTGCCCGCGGTGGGCTGGAAGCCCCACTCCAGGTTGGCGAAGGCGCCGGTGAACAGAGCGGCGCCGTAGTCGATGCCGGCGATGGCGCCGAGCAGGCCGAGCAGGTTCAGCCAGCCGGTGTACCAGCCCCAGCGGGGGCCGCCGAGCCGATTGGCCATGTCGAAGAGGGCGCCGCTGGTCGGATAGGCGGAGGTGACCTCGGCGAGCGCCGAGCCGACCAGCATCACCATCGCGCCGACCACGACCCAGCCCCACAGCATGACCGCGGGGCCGCCGGTGGACAGGCCGAACCCGTAGAGCGTCATGCAGCCGGACAGGATGGAGATCACCGAGAAGGAGATGGCGAAGTTGCCGAATCCGTTCATCTTCCGGCTGAGCACCGGCTCGTAGCCGAGTTCGCGCAGCAGGCCGTCGTCGTCCAGCCGCGAGGCGGCGGGCACGGGGTCGGCTTGGGACATGAGACACCTTCCGTCAACGCTGGGATACAGATGAACAAGTCGACAATGCGGGCGTACGGGGCGGCCGGTCGCTCCCAGTGCCCGAACCGCTCCTGACGGCGCGTTTCCGGGCCGGCCGGGGCCGGTCGGGGCCGGTTCCGGGCTGCCGTGCGCTGTCACGGGGCCGGCGGTCACGGCCCGTCGCGTGAACCTCCTGCCACGGACAGGCACTGGCGCCTGGCCTTGATGAACTCCTCCATGCCGGACCCGGGGTCGTTCGGGTCGGCGGCCACCACCTGCCAGGGCTGGGCGGTGGCGTGGGTGCCGATGGCCCGGAAGACGCGGGCCGCCTCGTCGTAACGGCGCCCGGCCCACAGCGCGTGCGCGAGGTGGTTGAGGTCCAGCGGCGAGCAGTCGGCCGGGCGGGAGCGCTCGAACCAGCCGCGCAGCGCCCGCTCGACGTCGGTGGTGAGCGGCTCGCGGGTCCACTGGGCGCGGCCGATCGGGTCGTAGCGGCCGCGCTCGCGCTTGTCGCGGTAGTGCTGGGCGTAGGCGTACATCGGCAGCACCAGCAGCGGGGAGGCGGACTCCATCTCCACCCACGTGCTCACCCAGTGCGCGAAGTTGAGCGCCTGCGCGGGCCCGGCGAGGCGCGCCCGGAGCAGGAACTGCAGCATCCGGTGGTGGCCCTCGCGGTTGAGCGCGTCGCGCCGCTGGACCTCCTTCAGCAGCCGCCAGGGGCCGGGCGGCAGCATGTCCTCGGGGGCGGGCATGCGGTGCTCGTTGAGCAGTTGGGCGGAGTCGACCTGGGCGAGGGCGAGCAGGCAGACCCAGGGGACGGGGTCCGCGGGGGCGGCCCTGGCCGCGTCCCACACGGCGGCGCGGGCCTGCTCGGCGAGTTCGGCGGCGTCCTCGTGGCCGGAGCGGTGGGCGCGCAGCACCCGCTCGGTGCCCACCCGCGAGCGCATCATCAGCGCGTCGGCGCTGGCCGGTTCCTCGGCCAGCCACTCCTTGACGACGTGGCTGCGCGCGGCGGCCGCGGCCAGCACCTGGGAGCGCGAGGTGCGCAGGCCCCACTGGTCGCCGGTGCGGGCCAGCAGGTTGCGCATCGGCACCCAGCGGCCGATCCGCACCTCCTCCAGCGCGATGCGCAACTCCCCGTCGGCGCCCGCCGGATCGAAGGAGGGCGTGAAGTCGCCGCGCCCCTCCGCCCCGTCCTTGCCGCCTCTTCCCCCCCAGCGCAGCGCGCTCATCGCCGGCAGGCCCGCGGCGGCCGCACGCCGGGCCGTCTGCCGTGCCGCCTGCCGGAGCGCTGCGGACGACGGCGGTCCCGCACGGCGGCCCGGCGGGCGCCGATGGGCAGCTGGGGCATCGCTAACCTCAATGCAGAGTAGGCACGCTCCCGGATCGTCCCTCGGGAGCCCGGACCGGGGTACGAACCGTAAGCGGTTGAACGCGGTCCGCACAGCATCCGGTCAGAACCACACCCGCGCACATCTCAGCGGTGATATCACTGGCGTAGTACCCGGTCACTTCTCTCACTCGGGTACCTCAGCGGAGGAGGGCTCTCGATGGCCGACGAGGACGGACGCCGATGCGCCGTCTGCGGCTGCCGGCTGAGCCGGTACAACGACGCGACCGCGTGCGGCGCGTGCGAGCGCTCCCGGCGCAGAGTGTCGGCTCCCCGCCGACAGACCATACCGGACCAGCTGTGGCGTGATCCCGAAGTCCAGGGCGCCCTGCGGGAGATGGACTTCGGCCGGCTGAGCCGTCTGGTCAGGGAGCGTACGGGACTGCGGCAGGAGGATGTCGCCGCGCTCACCGGAATCCGGCAGTCGTACTTATCCGCGCTGGAGTCCGGGACGCGGCGGCTGACCAACATCGAGAAGGCGCTGCACTTCGTCCACGGCTTGGGGGTGCCGAACGCGTTCTCGCCGCTGCAGGGGGCGGGGGGCGAAGCGGAAGGCCCCGAGGGCGACGCGGCACCGCGGGGCGCGCAGGGCCTTGCGCGCCCCGCGGGCAATGGGATCGAGGGCGGCGGGGCCCCGGCCGAGGAGGCCACGGCGGGCAACGGCGCTTCGGCGGCGGGGAGTTCGAGCGAGGACGTCGGCGGGGCGGCAGTCGTGGCCCCCGAGGCTTCTTCCGACGGTGCCTCAGCACCCGTGTCAGGTGGCGCCGGACGGCGCAGGGGCACCGCCGCGCGCGGACGGCGCTCGCGCGCGGGAGCGCCTGCGGGCGAGGCCGGTACGGCGTACGGGACCGCGCCAGGAGGGCCGGAATCCGTGGGCACGCGGGATGCACTTGCGCGCGGAGGAGTTGCCCCGCAGGAGCCGCGGACGGCTGCGGCAAGCAGTGGGGAAGCCGGGGCGGTTACGGGGCTCGGTGCCCCAACCACCCGAGGAGTCGCGGGCTTTGCGGGGGCAGCCACCGGAACCGGTGAGCCCGGCGCGGGGGCTCGGGCGACCGGGGGCCTCGCTGATGCAAGCGTCGCGGGCGTGACGAGCTTTACGGAGGCAGCCACCGGAACCGGCGAGGCCGACGCGCAAGCTACGGCCGTTGCGGGGCTCGCTGACTCAACCGCCGTGGGCGCCACAGGCCTTGCGAGGGCAGCCACCGGAACCGGCGAGGCCGACGCGCAAGCTACGGTCGTTGCGGGGCTCGCTGACTCAACCGCCACGAGCGGCGCGGGCTTTACGGGCACCGCCGGAAACTCCAGGGAGGTCATGGGAGTTGCCGCCTCCGCGTGGGCCGATCCGATCGCCATCGCCCGCGGAGCGATGAGCATCGCCGCCGTCAACACCGACGAGGCCACGCTGACCGCGCTGCGCGGCGCCCTGGAGGAGATCGTCGACCGCTACGAGGCCGAGGGTCCGCTGCGGCTGGCCCCGCGTGCGGCCGAGGTGCTGAGGGTGCAGCTGGACCTCCTGGCCGGGCGCCAGCACCCGCGCCAACGGCGGGAGTTGTACGCCCTGACGGCCAAGTGCTCAGGGCTGCTCGCCTATATGGCGGTCAACGTCGGGCGGCTGCCCGCGTCAACGGCCTATGCCGCTCAGGCGCTGCAGCTCGCCGAGGAGGCCGAGGACCGGGCGCTGGTGGCGTGGGTGCGCGGCACCCAGTCCCTGGCGGCGTACTACGCCGGGCGCCACGAGGAGGCGCTCGACCTCGCGCACGCCGGCGTCCGGGCGGCGCCGGACAGCCCGCAGGCGATCCGATTGCTGTCCAACGGCGTGGCCCGCGCGGCGGCGCGGCTCGGCGACCGTACGGCCGCGGAACGGGCACTGGACCAGGCGCTCGCGCTCACCGAGGAGTTCGCGTCGCCGCCCGGGCTGACCGCGTGCATCTCCTTCGAGCCCTACGGCCGCGCCCGTACCCTGGCCAACGCTGCGACGGCGCACCTCTCGCTGGGCGACCCGGAGAAGGTCTTCGCCTACGCGGAGGAGATCGAGGCCCACGTCACGGGCTCGGACTCCCCCTGGAGCCAGGCCCTGGTCACCCTCGACGTCGCCGCCGCCCACCTGCACACCCCGCGTCCCGACCTCGAACACGCCCTGTCCCTGGCGCAGTCGGCGCTGAAGACGGCCGCGGACCATCCCATCCGCTCGGTGGTCCAGCGCGCCGAGGAACTCCTCGCCCTGACCGACAGCCGGCCCACCGAGCCCGCGGTCCGCGAGTACGCGGACGCCCTGCGCGTATGGCGCCAAGGCAGCGCTTCCCACGTGGCGTTGAGCCAAGTCAGCGCGGGCATGGCCTGACCGGCCCGCGGCCCGAAGGTGGCCGACGCGGACCCCCGCCAACGGTTACGGCCCGCACCCTCCCGCCCAACGCGGCGCCGTGACCTGCCGGTTCACACGCCCACCGACCTCCACCGACCGCCTACCGCACGGCCACGAGTGCCACCTGGGCACGCCCACAACCCCAGCACCGGGCAACGGCGTTCACCCTGCGTGCTCGGCCCCGCGGCACGGCTCGACACCGCGTCCCGCGCTCACCTCGGCAACCCTCGCCCCGATCAATGCCGTTCGCCCCGCGCGCGGGCAGCACGCAGGGGACGGGGGCAAGCCGCGGCCGCGGGCTGCCGCGGCGTCCGCGTCGGGCTGCCGCGGAGCCGCACCGCACAACCGTCGCTGCCACGGCGCCCGCTCGCCGGGCCGCGGTTCGGCTCGGTCTCAGGCCGACAGCCGCGTCTGCTCCGGTTCTTGGGGTGCGGCGGCCGCCGCGGCCAGGGTGTCCGTGGACAGGCCGAGGGCGGCGGCCAGGGCGACGATCGTGAAGAACGCCGGTGTCGGCGCCCGTCCCGTCTCGATCTTGCGCAGCGTCTCCGCCGAGATCCCGGCCGCCGCGGCGACCGCCGTCATGCTGCGTGCACCGCGTGCCTCCCGCAGGAGGGCGCCCAGCCGCTCACCGCGCGCCCACTCCTCGGGGGTCAGGGGATTTCTCACCATGGACGTGATACTAATACCGGGATAGCAATCCGGTATTGTAATGGGGAGGCAGCGGGCATGGTGGAGATCAAGACCGACGCGGCGCTGGAGGCGATGCGCGAGGCCGGGCGGGTGGTGGCCGGGATGCTGGCGGCCGCGCGCGAGGCGGCCGCCGTGGGGGTGAGCCTGCTCGAACTCGACGCGGCGGCCAGGGAGGTCCTGACCCGCGCGAAGGCCCGCTCGCCGTTCCTCGGCTACCAGCCGTCCTTCGCACCCAGCCCCTTCCCCGCCGTCATCTGCACCTCGGTGAACGACGCGATCGTGCACGGCATCCCGGACGGCTACCGGCTCCGCGACGGCGACCTGGTGAGCGTGGACGCCGGCGCCGAACTGGACGGGTGGACCGGGGACGCGGCGATCTCGTTCACGGTGGGCACCCCACGGCCGGAGGACGTGGCGCTCATCGCGGCGACCCAGCGGGCGCTGGACGCGGGGGTGGCCGCGGCTGTCGTCGGCCACCGCATCGGCGACATCGGGCACGCGGTCGGCGCCGAGGCGAAGCGCGCGGGCTGCGGGCTCCCGGCGGACTTCGGCGGCCACGGCATCGGCCGGCAGATGCACGAGGACCCGCACGTGCCGAACCGGGGGCGTCCCGGCCGGGGCTTCCCGCTGCGCCACGGCCTCACCCTCGCCATCGAGCCGATGCTGCTCTCCGGCGGCCGCGACACCTACACCACCGCCCCCGACGGCTGGACCCTCCGCACCACCGACGGCACCCGCGCGGCCCACATCGAACACACGGTGGCCATCACCAACAACGGCCCCCGCATCCTCACAGCCCTCTGAGCCGCGGCATCCGCTACGAGCCCCACCCCGTCTGCCCCGCCGGCACACTCCCGGACCACCCACCGGTGGGGTGCTCTTGGCACCCCGGTCGTACGGCGGCGTCCTGCGCACGAAGGGTCAGCCGTATAGGGGCGCGGGGAACTGCGCGACCAGCCGTCCACCGGCCGGTGGTCCGGGACGGACCGGGCTGCCCCTTCGGGCAGGTGGCGAAGCGTAAGACCGCTCCAACTGGGCGCGCAGTTCCTCCCCCAGGGCTTCGCCTGGGACGTGCCCCCAGCGCCCCTATCTGGCCGCACGCAGTGCCCTGCCGCGAAGCGGCACCCTCCGCGCCGGGCAGGCGCAAGCCCCGCGTGCGGACGGCGCCCACGAAGGACCCGGTGCAGGGTGCCCCTGCGTACGGAGCCCACGAGGAACCCCCCGTACTAAGCAACCGCGGCATCGGCGATCTGCTCCGCCGCCGGCGACAACCGCGGAGCGACCAGCGTGGTCGCCAGCGCGAGCAGCATGAAGCCCGCGGCCACCAGCAGGCCCCGGTGGAAGCCCGCCACCAGCGCGTCGGTGGGTGAACTGCCCGCCGCCGCTTCGGCGTTCGCCTTGGACGTGGACAGCGTGCTGACGATCGCCAGGCCCAGCGCCCCGCCGACCTGGTTGAAGGCGGTCACCACCCCCGAAGCGGCGCCCGCCTCCTCGTGCGAGACGTCGACCACCGCCGCGATCTGCGCCGGCACGGCGAGCGAGGTGATCCCCGCGCCGAAGAGCACCAGCCCCGGCAGCAGCCCGCCCGCGTACGACCCGTGCGCGCCCGCCTGCGCCAGCAGCACCAGCCCGACGACGCCGAACACCGCCCCCACCATCTGCACCGGACGGGTGCCGAACCGCGTCACCAGCGGTGTGGCCGCTCCCGCCCCCGCGATCGCGGCGGCCCCCATCGGCAGGAACTCCACGCCCGCGTGCAGCGCGGACCCATGCCTGACCTGCTGCAGGAAGATCGCGGTGAGGAAGAACATCGACAGGAACCCGGCCCCGTCGAGCGCGAGCGCCCCGCCCGCCGTGCTCAGCGCGCGCGACCGCAGCAGCCGCAGCGGCACCAGCGGCGCCTCGGCCCGGGACTCCACGACGACGAAGCCCGCCAGCATCACCACGCCCCCGGCCAGGCAGCCGACCACCTCGGCCGAGGCCCAGCCGACCGGCTCGGCCCGCACCACGCCGTAGACGAGCGCGAGCAGCCCGCCGGTGCCGAGCAGCGCGCCCGGCAGGTCGAAGGAGCGGCCCTCCGCGCGCGGCGGGAAGTGCCGGACGATCAGCGGGGTCGCGGCCACCAGGGCGATCACGATCGGCACGTTGACGATGAAGACCCAGCGCCAGGTGAAGGAGTCCACCAGCACCCCGCCGGCGACCACGCCGAGCGTGCCGCCGAGGCCGGCCAGGCCGCCCCAGACGCCCATGGCGATGTTGCGCCGCCGGCCGTGCTCGAAGGTGACGGTGAGGATGGACAGCGCGGCCGGCGAGAGCAGCGCGCCGCCCAGGCCCTGCACGGCGCGGGCGGCGACGAGCAGCCCGGAGGACTGCGCCAGGCCGCCGGCGAGCGAGGTGACGCCGAAGAGCGCGAGGCCGGCGACGAAGACGCGGCGGGCGCCGAGCAGGTCGGCCGCGCGGCCGCCGAGCAGCAGGAAGCCGCCGAAGACGAGGGTGTACCCGCTGATCACCCACTGCAGGCTGTCGGTGGAGAAGTGCAGGTCGGACTGGATGTCGGGGAGCGCAACGTTCACGATCGTCACGTCCAGGACGACGATGAACTGCGCGAGGGCCAGCACCGTGAGGGTGGCCCAGGGGCTGCGTCGCATGGAGTCTCCGCAGGTAGATGGGGTCAACCGGTGCATACGGCGTATGTGTACGGCGTATGCTTACGACCGACACCATACACGTGGTGTGTACGCCGTACACCATCCGGCGGGTACGGCGTCCGAGCGGCCGGACCACCCGGGGCGGCTGCGTACGATGGAGGCCCCACGAGCGAGGCGGAGGACCGGACCATGGCCGCGCAGAAGCGCCTGAACCGCGACGACGTGGTCACCTCCGCGCTGGCCGTCGCCGACGCCGAGGGCCTGGACGCGGTGACGATCCGGCGGGTCGCCCAGCTGCACGGCGTCACCCCCATGGCGCTCTACCGGCACTTCCCCGACAAGGAGGGGCTGCTGGCGGCCGTCGCCGAGAAGCTGCTCGCCGAGACGCGGCTGCCCGAGCCGGACGACCGCCCCTGGCACGAGCAGTTGGGCGATGTCCTCACCGGGGTGCTCGACGCCCTGCGCGCGCACCCGAACGCGGCCGGGCTGCTGCTCTCCGACATCATGGCGAGCGACCCGGGCCTGGCCCTGGTCGAGCGGATCCTCGCGCTGCTCGCGGAGGGCGGGCACACCGTGGACGAGGCGGCGATGACGGGCAGTCAGGTCCTCGTGACCCTGGTGACCATGGTGATCAGCGAGCCGGGCCGTGCCCTCACCGACGACCCGGAGGCGCACGAGGCGTCGGTGCGCGCCCGGCGCGCCCGCCTCCTCTCCCTCCCCCCGAGCCGCTACCCCCACGTGGTGGCGGCCGCCGACGCGCTGGCCGAGTGCACCAGCGAGGAGGCCTATTACCACCGCGGCCTCACCATGCTCCTCTCCGGCCTGCGCACTCTCCCCACCGCCCCGCACCCGTCGGTCCACGCCTGAGCCCCTCCCCCACCCCACCGCGCCGGCGGAAATCCCCTGGCGGGCGGGCGGCGTGAGGCGGCAGGGTGGCCGTCATGAGCGAGAACTACGGTGAGACCGCGCTGCCCACCCGCACCTTCGGCTGGAAGGACATGTTCGCCCGCCCCGAGGAGGACCCCCGCAGCGACGGCGGGTTCGTCGGGGAGCGCGACACCCTCCTCGGGTATCTGAACGACCAGCGGCTCACCTTCCGGCTCAAGTGCGCCGGGCTGGACGCCGCAGGCATGGCGCGTCGGTCGGTACCGCCCTCGACGCTCTCGCTGCTCGGCATCCTCCGCCACCTCGCCGACGTCGAGCGCTACTGGTTCCGCAAGGTGATGGCCGGCCAGGACATCCCGTGGCGGTTCCGCACCGACGAGGACCGCGACGGCGCCTTCACCGGGGCCGTGCCCGACCCCGAGGTGGTGGCCGCCGCCTGGAACGGCTGGCGCGAGGAGGTCGCCGAGGCCGACGCCCTGGTGGCCGCCGCACCCGACCTCGGCGCGGTCCACCCCGACAAGGGCGGCCCGATCACCCTGCGCGAGATCCTCGTCCACATGATCGAGGAGTACGCCCGCCACAACGGCCACGCCGACCTGCTGCGCGAGTGCGTCGACGGCCGCGTCGGCCAGTAGCACTCCGGCACCCACCGCCCGCAGCGCCCGTTGCGGAAGCCCAACGCCCTTTACCCGCAGGCCCCTTGGGGGCGCCCGACACCCGCCGCCCCACAGCCGCGGCCGCCCGCCCCGCGAGGCCGGACGAAACCGCCCGGTAACCATCGCGGCCGCCCGCCGTACAGAGAATTCATCCGAAGTACCTGCCACGGCCTCATCTACGCGCGTATCTTGAGGCCGCGGCAGGTCGCCGGTGCCCCGCGCGGGGTGCGGGACTGCCGCCCCGTCAACCTCCGCACCGCACGAAGGAGATCACCCCAGGTGTCGCACTCCTCTGGGGCCGACCGCCCCGCGAGATCCGCAGCGCCCGAACCGACGCCGCCCTCGCCTGCCGCGGACCCGGCCCGGACGTCCAAGCGGCGCAGGCGCGTCCTGCCCATCGGCATAGCCGGTGCCCTGACCATCGCCGGAATCGGCGTGCACGCGGCCTTCGCCGCGCCCTCCGCCGACGCGGTGATCGCCGAGGTCTACGGCGGCGGCGGCAACTCCGGTGCCCAGTACACCGAGGATTTCGTCGAGATCGGCAACGCCGGCGGCGCGTCGGTGGACATGGGCGGCTACTCGGTCCAGTACCTGCCGGGCGCGCCCACCGCGAGCTCCAAGTGGCAGGTCACCCCGCTCGCGGGCACGCTCGCCGGAGGCGGCCGCTACCTGGTGGGCGAGGGCTTCGGCACGGGCGGCACCACCCCGCTGCCCGCCACCGACGCGGCCGGCGCGATCGCCCTGTCCGGCACCAGCGGCACCGTCGCCCTGGTGCAGGGCTCCGACCCGCTCACCTGCGTCACCGCCGCCGACTGCGCCGCGGACAGCCGGGTGAAGGACCTGGTGGGCTACGGCACCGCCACCGTCCACGAGGGCAGCGGCGCGGCCGCCGGGGCGAGCAACACCGCCTCCGTCGCGCGCAACGCCGCCCTGACCGACACCGACGACAACGCGGCCGACTTCACCGCCGGCGCCCCCACCCCGCAGAACTCCGGCGGCGCCGCGGGCGGCACGGGCGGCGCGACCGACGGCGGCACCGGTGACGGCGGCGCCACCGGCGGCACGGGTGACGGCGGCAGCACCGGCGGCACCACCCCGCCGCCCGCCACCGCGGCGATCCACGACATCCAGGGCGACACCCGGATCTCCCCGTACGAGGGCAAGCAGGTCGCCGGCGTGACGGGCATCGTCACCGGGGTGCGCGCCTACGGCTCCTCGCAGGGCTTCTGGTTCCAGGACCCGCACCCGGACGCCGACCCGCGCACCAGCGAGGGCATCTTCGTCTACACCTCGTCCACGCCCACCGTGGCGGTCGGCGACAGCGTGTCGGTGGCCGGCACCGTCTCCGACTACTACCCGGGCGGCAAGGACGCCGGCGGCCAGTCGGTCACCGAGATCACCAAGCCGAAGGTCACCACCGTCTCCACCGGCAACCCGGTGCCCGCCCCGGTCGTCCTGGACGACCGCACGGTGCCCGACGCCTTCGCGCCCAGCGCCGGCGGCGGCTCGATCGAGAACCTGCCGCTGCGCCCGGACGAGTACGCGCTCGACCTGTACGCCTCGCTGGACGGCATGAACGTCTCGATCGGCAGCAGCCGGGTGGTCGGCGCCACCGACCCCTACTCCGAGCTGTGGGTCACGGTGAAGCCGAAGCAGAACCCGACCAAGCGCGGCGGCACCCTCTACACCGGCTACGACGCCCCCAACTCCGGGCGCCTGATGGTCCAGTCGCTGATCCCGACCGCGACCGCGCCCTTCCCGACGGCGAACGTCGGCGACACCCTGAGCGGCACCACGACCGGCCCGCTGGACTACAACCAGTTCGCCGGCACGTACGCGTTGCAGGCCCGCACGCTCGGCACCGTCCGGAGCGGCGGCATCACGCCCGAGGTGACGGACAAGGCGAAGCCGGACCAGGCGACGATCGCCACGTACAACGTGGAGAACCTGGCGCCGGGCAACCCGCAGTCGAAGTTCGACGCGCTGGCCAAGGGCCTGGTGACCAACCTGCGGTCGCCCGACGTGGTGGCGCTGGAGGAGATCCAGGACAACAACGGCGCCACCGACGACGGCACGGTGGCCGCCGACCAGACGCTCACCAAGCTGGTGGCCGCGATCACCGCCGCGGGCGGCCCGCACTACCAGTGGCGCGAGATCGACCCGGTCAACGACAAGGACGGCGGCGAGCCCGGCGGCAACATCCGCCAGGCGTTCCTGTTCAACCCCGACCGGGTGGGCTTCGTGGACATCCCCGGCGGCGGCTCGACCACCGCGGTCGGCGTCACCGGCAAGGGCAGCGCCACCTCGCTGACCGCCTCACCGGGCCGGATCGCCCCGGACGACCCGGCGTGGAACGACAGCCGCAAGCCGCTGGCCGGCGAGTTCACCTTCCGCGGCAAGAAGCTGTTCGTGATCGCCAACCACTTCGACAGCAAGGGCGGCGACCAGGGCATCGACTCGGTGGACCAGCCGCCGGTGCGCAGCTCCGAGGTGCAGCGGGTGCGGCAGGCGATCATCGAGCACGACTTCGTGCAGCAGATCGAGACCGCCGACCCGAAGGCCGACGTGGTGGTCCTGGGCGACCTCAACGACTACCAGTTCTCGCCGGCGGTGACCTCGCTCACCGACAACGGGAAGACGCTGACCGACCTGGTCAACACCCTCCCCGTGGCCGAGCGCTACTCCTACGTCTACGAGGGCAACTCCCAGGTGCTCGACCACATCCTGGTCAGCCCGGACCTGGACCGGAAGGTGGACTACGACGTGGTCCACATCAACGCCGAGTTCGCGAACCAGACGAGCGACCACGACCCGCAGGTGATCCGGCTGCGGCCGTGACACCCTGACGGGACCCGGGCGTGGGTGCGGTGCCACCGGCATCGCACCCCCGCCCTCTTTTGTCCACACGATCCTCACATGAAAGGTTCATGAGAGCTTTTAACCCTTATTTAGAAGGCGAGTGGTCGAGGTCACCCTTATATCAATAAGTGATATGTCCTATTTATGGGCACCTCGGACGATATGCGGATTTGCTCTCGCCCGCCCGGTCGTGTCACAGTCGATGGCAACGGCCGCCACCGACCCGGGCTCGGCCGTTCCACAGGCGCCGCGGAACACCCCCCCCTGCTCCGCGGCGGTACCGAAGAGGCCCCTCCCGCTGTCACCCCCCCCCCGACGCGGAGGGGCTTCTTCCTTCCCCGGCCCAGGTTCCCGCCCGGCCCCGCCTCCGCCCCGGCTTCCCGCCCCGGCTCAGATCCGTTCGGTCACCCGCAGTTCGAACCACGTGGTCTTGCCCGTCGGGCCGAGGTCCACGCCCCAGCGGGCGGACAGGTGGTCCACCAGGAACAGGCCCCGGCCGCTGATGTCGAGCGGGCGCACCGGCAGCAGGCAGGGCAGCGCCCGTGACGGGTCGCGCACCTCCACCCGTATCGAGCCGCGCCGCCGGTGCATGCGCAGGCCGAAGGTGCGGGCCCCGGTGTGCCGCACGGCGTTGCCCACCAGCTCCGAGACGAGCAGTTCGACGGTGTCCGCCAGGTGCGGCAGCCCCCACATCCTGACCACCGAGAGCGACAGCCGGCGGGCCTGGGCGGCCATTTCCGGCCGGGAGGTGAGGCGCACCTCGCCGGCCGCGGGATCGCCGAACGAGGCGAGGTCCCAGACCGGGGTGTCGGCAGCGGCCGGCGGAGCGGCGACCGCCGCGCCCTCTGCCTGCTGCGACTGCTCCGCGCCACCCCGAGCCACCATGCCTTCATGATGGCCGTCACAGGACCGTCCCGTGCGGTAACGCTGAGAATTCATCAGGTTGCCCGAAAACGGCTCCGGCGGCGCCGAGTTCCGGCCACGCCCCGCGGCCCGCGCCGTGCACGCAGGGTGCACCCCTCCCGCGCCCCGGGGCCGGCGGAGCCCATCGTCCGCGCGACGGGCCCGACGCGCCGGTGCCTGTCAGCCGGAGGTCCGGCGCACTCGCACCCGTCAGCCGAAGACGGCCTTGCCCGGCCCCTCCGCCACGAAGCTGCGCATCCCCTCGGTACGGTCCGCGGTGGCGAACAGCCCGGCGAACAGCGAGCGTTCCAGCGCCAGGCCGCTCGCCAGGTCGGTCTCCAGGCCCGTGTCGATCGCCTCCTTGGCGGCGCGCAGTGCCTGCGCGGGGCCGCGGGCCAGCCGCTCGGCCCAGGCCCGGGCCTGCGGGTAGGCGTCCTCGGCGGGCACCACCCGGTCCACCAGGCCGATGTCGAGCGCCTCCCGCGCGCCGACCGTGCGGCCGGTGAAGATCAGGTCCTTCGCCCGCGCGGGGCCGACGAGCCGGGCGAGGCGCTGGGTGCCGCCCGCGCCCGGGATCAGCCCGAGCAGGATCTCCGGCTGGCCGAGCTGGGCGTCCTCGCCCGCGATCCGGATGTCCGCGCACAGCGCCAGCTCGCACCCGCCGCCCAGCGCGTAGCCGTTGACCGCCGCCACCACCGGCTTGGGGATGCGGGCGACATCGGTGAGGGCGCCCTGCAAATGGTGGGAGTAGGCGGCCATGTCCTCGTAGGACATCCGCTGCATCTCCTTGATGTCCGCGCCGGCCGCGAACACCTTGGGCCCGCCCCACACGACCACGGCCCGCACGTCCGCGCGGGCCGAGACCTCGGCGGCGGCCTGCCGCAGCTTCTCCTGGAGGCCGGAGTCGATCGCGTTCATCTTCGGCCGGTCGAGCCGGATGGTGCCGACGCCGGCGTCGACTTCGAGGATCACCGTCATCCCGCGACCATACGACGGCGGACCGCCGCGCGGCAGGCCGCCGCCGCGGTCAGAGGGCCGAGCCGGCCGTCCACTGCGGCCAGGACAGGTTCCAGCCGCCCTCGCCGTTGTCCGGCGCCACCGTCTCGTCCTGCGAGCCGACCACCTCGACCGTGTCGCCGATCATCGACTGCCGGTAGAACCAGCCGGCAGGGGTGTCCGCGCCGCCGCCCTTGCGGTCCTGGAGGCCGATGCAGCCGTGGCTGACGTTCCGGGTGCCGAAGACCCCGGGCGGCGACCAGTAGTTGCCGTGCACGAAGGTGCCCGAGCTGGTCAGCCGCATCGCGTGCGGCACGTCCGGGATGTCGTACTCCCCGCCGAAGCCCACAGTGCTGCCGTTCATCCGGGTCACCAGGTATTTCTCGGAGATCACCATGATCCCGTTGTACGTGGTGTGCTGCGGCGAGCCGGCCGAGACCGGCAGCACCCGCAGCAGCCGGCCGCCGCGGGTGACGGTCATGGTGTGCGCGGCGGCATCGACCAGGCTGCGCTGGTCGCGGCCGACGGTGAAGGAGACGTCCTTGGACTGGGTGCCGCGCACGCCCGGCGCGCCCTGCACCCCGCGCAGCCGCAGGTGCAGGGTGACCACGGTGCCCGGCCGCCAGAACGCCGCGGGCCGCAGGTCCAGCCGCTGGTCGCCGAACCAGTGGCCGACCACCTCCACGGGCGGGCTGCTGGTGACCGTGATGGCCCGCTCGACGGCCGCCCGGGCGGTGATCGGCCGGGTGAAGTCCAGCGAGACGATGGCCCCGGTGCCGACCGTGGAGCCCTTCTCCGGGGAGAAGACGCCGATGAATGTCGGCTGCGGCCGGGCGGACCCGGCGGCCCCGGCCCGGTCCGGCTTGCCGTCGGCGCCGCCGCCCGGGCCGCACCCCGCGGTGCCGACCGCCACGGCGGCGAGCACCGCGGCCAGCACCGCGCCCGTCCGGGTTCCCGCGCGCAGCGCGCGCCTGAGCACTCCTGTCACACCCGGTCAACGACGGTGTGCGCCGGAGGTGACTGAACGGCGGCAGCAGGGTGACGGCGCTCCCGCGCGGGCACAATGCAGGAGCGGGCACGGGCGGGACCGGGCCCGCAGAGCATGTCCGGCACCTCGCGGCGAGCGTGCGGGCCGCACCCTGCCCACCGGGCGGGGTGTGCCGGGCAGGCCCCAGCAGGTCCCAGCATCGTGGGGGGACGGCCGCCCGGCCGTCCCGAGTCCGGGAGGGCGGTCACGTGTCCGAGACACGCGAGGTCGGCGCGGCCGGGCGGGCGGAGCCGCTCCCGCCGCCCGCCGGCATATCCGTCGCGGCGCCGCCGCGGCCGCGGGCCGCGGGCGACGGGACGGGCGCGGCCGCTTCCGCCCCGGTCGCGGTCTGGCCGGGTTCGCCGCAGCCGCTGGGCGCGCGCTTCCGCACCGGCCCGGACGGGCGGACCGGCACCAACTTCGCACTGTGGGCGGGCGGCGCGGAGTCCGTGGAGGTGTGCCTGTTCGCCGAGGACGGCACCGAGACCAGGGCGCCACTGACCGAGCAGACGCACGCGGTGTGGCACGGCTTCGTGCCCGGCGTGGGGCCGGGCCGGCGCTACGGCTTCCGGGTCGGCGGCCGCTGGGACCCCTGGACCGGCGCCCGCTGGAACCCCGCCAAGCTGCTGCTCGACCCGTACGCGCGAGCGGTGGACGGCACCTTCACGGACGTCCCCGAGATCTATGGCCACGTGCGGGACTGGCCCGAGCAGGACATCGCCGACACCGTGCGCGACAACCGCGACTCGGCGCCCTTCGTCCCGAAGTCCGTGGTGGTGGACGACGATGACGACTGGTGCGACGACCGCCGCCCCAAGACGCCCTGGTCGGACACCGTCCTGTACGAGCTGCACGTACGCGGCTTCACCCGCGCCCACCCGGACGTGCCGCCGGAGCTGCGCGGCACCTACGCCGGGCTCGCCCACCCGGCGGCGGTGGAGCACCTGACCCGGCTCGGGGTGACCGCGGTGGAGCTGCTGCCGGTGCACCAGTTCGCCGACGAGCCGCACCTGCAGCGGCGCGGCCTGCGCAACTACTGGGGCTACAACTCGATCGGCTACTTCGCCCCGCACGCCGCCTACAGCGCGAGCGGCACCCGCGGCCAGCAGGTCGGGGAGTTCAAGCGGATGGTGAAGGCGCTGCACGCGGCCGGCATCGAGGTGATCCTCGACGTCGTCTACAACCACACCGCCGAAGGCGGCCAGGGCGGCCCGACGCTGTGCTTCCGCGGCATCGACAACCGCGGCTACTACCGGCCGGCCGACGACCCGCGCGGCTACGCCGACGTCACCGGCTGCGGCAACACCCTGGCCGTGGTGCGCCCGCAGGTGCTGCGGCTGGTCGCCGACTCGCTGCGCTACTGGGTGACCGAGATGGGCGTGGACGGCTTCCGCTTCGACCTGGCGGCCGCGCTGGCCCGCGGCGAGAACGGCGTGGACATGCTCTCGCCGTTCCTCGCGGTGGTCGCACAGGACCCGGTGCTGCGCCGGGTCAAGCTGATCGCCGAGCCGTGGGACGTGGGCCCCGGCGGCTACCAGGCGGGCGCCTTCCCGCCGCTGTGGACGGAGTGGAACGACCGGTTCCGCGACACCGTGCGGGACTTCTGGCGCGGTGCCGCGGGCGACGTGCGCGACCTGGGCTACCGCCTGTCGGGCTCCTCCGACCTCTACGACTGGGGCGGGCGCCGCCCGTACGCGTCGGTGAACTACGTGACCGCGCACGACGGCTTCACCCTGCGCGACCTGGTCTCCTACAACGGCAAGCACAACGCGGCCAACGGCGAGGACGGCCGGGACGGCAGCGACGACAACCGGTCCTGGAACTGCGGCGCCGAGGGCGAGACCGAGGACGGCGAGGTGCGCACGCTGCGCCGCCGCCAGTTGCGCAACCTGCTGGCGACGCTGCTGCTGTCCACCGGGGTGCCGATGCTGGTGGCAGGCGACGAGATGGGCCGCACCCAGGGCGGCAACAACAACGCCTACTGCCAGGACAACCCGACCGGCTGGGTGGACTGGTCGCTGCTGTCCGATCCGCACTGGGCGGCCCTGTGCACGCTGGTCTCCCGGCTGGTGGCGCTGCGCCGGGCGCACCCGGTGCTGCGCCGGGGCGGCTTCTTCTCCGGGCTGTCGCTGGCCTCCGAAGGGCTGCGGGACGTCGCCTGGTTCGCCCCCGGCGGCAAGGAGATGGACGAGCCCGACTGGTTCGCGCCCGCCGTGACGCTGGGGATGTTCCTGTCCGGGCGGGACATCGCCCAGCGCGACGCCCGGGGCGAACCGGTGGTCGACGAAAGCTTCCTGCTGGTGGTGCACGCGGGCCACCGCCCGGTGGAGTTCACCCTGCCCGGGGCGCCCTGGGCGCAGGCGTACGAGGGCGTGCTGGACACGGCCCGGGAGGACGGCGGGATGGGCGGGCAGGGCGCGGCGGAGGCGGTCGCCGGCGGCACGGCGATCACGGTCGCGGCCCGTTCGGCGCGGCTGCTGCGGGTGCGCGCGGACGGCTGAACGGGCCGCGCCCGCACGGCTCCCGGCAGCCGCCCCGACCTGCCTGGACCCCGGCGAGTGGTCCAGTCCATAGTGGCCGGGTGAGACCGATTCCCTCCCCTCCCGGCGCCGGTCGGGCCGTCGCCGGCGCCCCGTCCCTGCCCGCTCCCGGCCGGCTGTGGTCGGCGAACTTCCGGCTCTTCTTCACCGCCCGCTCGGTCGCGATGCTCGGCGACACCATGCTGCCGGTCGCCCTGTCGGCGGGCCTGCTCTCCTACGGCTACTCGGCCGGCGACGTCGGCCTGGTGATGGCCGCCTCCACCGCGTGCTTCGCCGGGTTCGTCGTCTTCGGCGGGGTGTTCGCCGACCGGTTCGACGCGCGCACCCTGATGGTGGGCGCGGACCTGGTGCGGGTCTGCTCGCAGAGCACCGCGGCCGTGCTGTTCGCCACCCACCAGGTGCGGCTGTGGGAGATGGCAGTCATCGCCGTGGTCAACGGCACGTGCGCGGCGATGTTCCAGCCGGGCGTGGCCAGCACGCTGGTACGGGTGGCCACCGATGTGCAGGGCGCCAACGGGGCCACCCGCACCGCGGAGTCGGTGGCGAGCCTGGTGGGGCCGGCGGTCGCGGGCATGCTGGTCGGGTTCACCTCGCCCGCCGCGGTGTTCGGGGCGCACGCCTCCACCTACCTGACCAGCGCGGTGTGCCTGCTGTCGCTGCGGCTGGCGCCGCGGGCGCGGCGGGTCGCGGTCGCGGCGGCGTCCTTCCGCGCCGATCTCGCCGAGGGCTGGCGGGAGTTCCGGGCCCGCACCTGGATGTGGTCGGTGATCCTGGTGTGGATGGTCTACACGGTGTGCACGGTCGGCCCGTACACCCCGCTGTCGGCCGGGCAGATCATCCCCGCGCACGGCGCCGGGGCCTACGGCCTGGTCAACTCCGCGCTGGGCGCGGGCACCGCGCTCGGCGCCCTGTGCGCGATGCGGGTGCGGGCCGCGCGCCCGCTGCGGGCGGGCTCGCTGGCGCTGTTCGGCACCCCGCTGATGCCGGTGTCGGTGGGCCTGGGCCTGCCGGTGTGGGCGATCGTGTGCTGCGTGCTGGTGTCGGGCGCGAGTTCGGCCTACTGGGGCGTCAACTGGGCCACCAGCGTGCAGACCCAGGTGCCCGGCGCGGTCCTCAACCGCATCCACGCCTACGAGGTGGCCGGCTCCATCGCCATGGTCCCGGTCGGGCAGGCCCTGGCGGGCCCCGCCGCCTCGGCGATCGGCGCGGAGCACGTCCTGCTGATCGGCGGCGCGGTCCCCCTCTTCGTGGCGGCGGCCCTGCTGGCGATCCCCGCGGTCCGCAACCTGCGGCGGGCGGCAGCGGCGGACGCGGCCCACTGAGGCCGGCGGGGTGGCCGCTCAGGCGGCCACCCCCCGTACGGGCGGCGCCGGTTACGAGGCCGGGGTGGGCACGGGGTAGGTGCCCGGCGGCACGGGCGCCGGGGTCGGGACCGCACCGCCGTGGCCGGGGGCCGGCGCCGGGGCCGCGCCACCGTGGCCGGCGGGCACGGGCCTCGGCGCGGCGCCGCCGTGACCCGGTGCCGGAGCGGGAGCCGCGCCCCCGTGGCCGGGAACCGGGACGGGAGCGGCACCCCCGTGGCCCGGGACGGGCACCGGGGCCGCGGCGGGCGCCGAGGCGACCGGCCTCGGGGCCGCGGGGGCGGGCGCGGCACCCTTCGCGGCCGAGGCCACCGGGGAGGGCACGGGCTTGGCGGGGGCCGCGTGATGCGCCGGGGTCGCGGCGGCCGCGACGCCGCCCACACCTCCGGCCACCAGGACGGTCCCGGCGGCGATGCTGAGGATCAGGCGGCGGTTCTGCGTGAACTTCCGGTGGTTCGGCAACGGTGTTCCCCTCTGCGGGTCCGCGGGCTGCCGCCCGATCGGCGGGAGCCCCTTGCGCAAGAGGAGTACGGGGGCCGGGCCCGCCCGGGTTGCACCACCGGCCCGCCCCGCGCGGGTGAGGAATCCCGCAGGCCGCCCATGCAACCTCCCCGCCCGTGTCCCCGTACCTACAGGAGGCGGGCATGTGCGGTGGGCCGGGTGGGCCGGGAGGGTCGGGCAGGGTGAAGGAAGCGGTCCGGGAGCGGGAGTTCCGGGAGTTCGCCGAGCAGCGGCAGACGCAGTTGCGGCGCGGCGCCTATCTGCTGTGCGGCGACTGGCACCAGGCGCAGGATCTGACGCAGACCACGCTGATGAAGCTCTACGCCGCCTGGGGCCGGGTCAGCCGGGACGGGAACGTGGACGCCTACGCCCGTACGATCCTCACCCGCACCTTCATCGACCAGCAGCGCAGGGGCGGCTGGCGCGAGGAGCCGGTCGGCGAGGTGCCCGACGGCCTCGCGCCGGACTCCGCCGGGACACCCGAGCTGCGGATGGTGATGCAGGCCGCGCTGCTGGAACTGCCGCCTCGCTACCGGGCGGTGCTGGTGCTGCGCTTCTGGGAGGACTGGACGGTGGAGCAGACCGCGCACGCGCTGCGGGTGAGCACGGGCACGGTGAAGAGCCAGAGCGCGCGGGGGCTGGCCCGGCTGCGCCGGATCGTCGAGGCCATGGCGGGCGCGGGGGGCGGACGGTGAAGGGCGGTCAGGGAAGCATGGGGGGGAGCATGGACGACCACGGGGGCGAGGAGCTGCGGGCCGCCTTCTCGGCGATCCTGGACGCGAGCCCCGAACCCGCGCTGGGCAGCCTCACGGACGCGGCCGTGGCCGGCGGCCGCCGTATCCGGCGCCGCCGCGCGGCCGTCGCCCTCGCCGGTGTGCTGACGGTGGCGGCCGCCGCGGTGGGCGCGGGTGTGGGGCTGGGCGCGGGCACCGGCCACTCCCCCACGCCCGTGCCGCCGGCCCGCACCGGCACTCCGCTGCCGCCCGACCCGGTGCCGACCCCGGCCCCCAGCCGCGGGAGCGCCCCGGGCGCGATCCCGCCGCGGGCCGGCGCGCACCCCTCGGGAGCCGCCTCGCCCACCCCCGCGAACCCCGCCCCGCACCCGACCGGGCTGCCCTGACCCCGCCTTGACCTCGCCCTGTCTCCGGCAGGGTGCCGCGAGGCCGCACACCGCATCGCCGACGCCCCGGTCCCGCGGCCAGGACGGTGCCCCGTCCCCGGCACCGTGCACGCCGAGGGCCGCCGGAGGGTGCCCACCACCCCGCCCCACGGCTGGCGCCGCCTCACACCAGGCTGTCCCGCCATGCCTGGTGGAGGTCGGCGAAGTGGCCGCTCGCGGTGATGAGTTCGGACGGGGGGCCGTCCTCCACGACGCGGCCGTCGCGCATCACCAGGACCCGGTCGGCGATCTCCACCGTGGACAGGCGGTGGGCGATGACGACCGCGGTGCGGCCGCGCAGCACCGTGGCCATCGCGTGCTGGACGGCCTGTTCGCCGGGGATGTCCAGCGACGAGGTGGCCTCGTCCAGGATGAGGACGGCCGGGTCGGCGAGCAGCGCCCGCGCGAAGGCGACGAGTTGGCGCTGCCCGGCGGAGATGCGGCCGCCGCGCTTGCGGACGTCGGTGTCGTAGCCGTCGGGCAGGGCGGCGATGAAGTCGTGGGCGCCGATGGCCTTGGCGGCGGCCTCGACCTCCGCCCGGGTGGAGTCGGGCCGGCCGATGGCGATGTTCTCCGCCACCGTGCCGGAGAACAGGAACGCCTCCTGGGTGACCATCACCACCCCCCGGCGCAGGTCGTCCCGGGCGAGGTCGGCCAGCGGCACCCCGTCGAGCAGCACCCGGCCCTCGGTGGGGTCGTAGAAGCGGGCGAGCAGCTTGGCCAGGGTGGACTTGCCCGCGCCGGTCGCGCCGACCACCGCGACGGTCTGCCCGGCCGGGATGCGCAGGTCGAAGGCGGGCAGCACCTCGCCGCCGGTGCGGTAGGCGAAGCGCGTGCCGTCGAAGACGACCTCGCGGCCGGGCGGGGCGCCCTGCGGCCGGGCCGGCAGCGGCACCGGGTGCTCGGGCTCGGGCACGGTGGGCGCCTGGGCGAGCAGCCCGGCGATCTTCTCCAGCGAGGCGGCGGCCGACTGGTAGGAGTTGAGGAACATCCCCAGCCGGTCGATCGGGTCGTAGAGCCGGCGCAGGTAGAGCACGAAGGCCGCGAGCACGCCGAGCGCCATGCCGCCGCCGGCCACCCGGTAGGCGCCCCAGACGACGATCCCGGCCACCGTGATGTTCGCGATCAGCCGGGAGCCGACCACGTAGCGGGCCATCTCCAGCAGGGCGTCGCCGTTGGCCCGGTAGTGGGCGTGGTTGAGGTCGGCGAAGGCCGCGTCGTTGGGCTCCTCGCGGCGGAACGCCTTGACCGGGCGGATGCCGTTCATCGTCTCGGTGAACTTCACGATCACCGCGGCGGTCGCGGTGGAGCGCCTGCGGTAGACGGCCATGGAGCGGCGCTGGTAGCTGCGCACGGACGCATACAGCGGGATCGCGGAGGCCACGGTGACCAGGCCCAGCCGCCAGTCCAGCACCACCAGCAGCACGCCGATGTAGAGGGTGGAGAGCACGACCTCGATCAGCTCGTCGAGGCCGTCGTTGAGCAGTTCGCGGATGGTCTCCACATCGGAGGTGGCGCGCGAGATCAGCCGGCCCGAGGTGTAGCGCTCGTGGAAGTCCAGGCTGAGCGACTGGGCGTGCCGGAAGATCCGCCCGCGCAGGTCCACCAGGACGTCCTGGCTGACCCGGGCGGCGGTCCTGATGAAGACGCGCTGCAGGCCGCCGGCGGCCAGACCGCAGCCGATGTACGCGCAGCCGACCGCGATGAGCGGCCCGTGCCGGCCGGCGCGCAGCGCGGGCACGGCGTGGTCGATCGCGTAGGCAACCAGCAGCGGCCCCACCTGGACGGCGGCCTGCTGCACCACGAGCAGCACCGCGGCCAGCCAGACCCGGGCGCGGGCGGGGGCCAGCAGCGAGCCCAGCAGGGCGAACTGGGCGTTGCGCGGCGCGGGGAGCAGGTCCTGGTCGAACGGGTCTCCGGGGCCGTCGCCTTCGGGGGCGGCGGTGCCGCCGGGAGCGGCCTTCGTGGTGGCCTCGGTGCCGGGGGCCGCGGTCATCGGGCCTCGCTCCCTTCGAGCGCGGGCAGTTCGCCGTCCGCGGACCGCGGCTCGCCGCCCGCTCGGGCGGCGCCGGCCTCTCCTGCGCCTTGTTCCGTGGCTTGTCCTGCGGCTTGTTCGGGGTCTTGTTCTGTCGTTTCTTCTGCGGCCTGTTGGTGGGTGCCGGACATCAGCCGGCGGTACTCGGCGTTCTCCCGCAGCAGATCCGCGTGGGTGCCCACCGCGGTGACCCTGCCGCCGGACAGCAGGGCGACCCGGTCGGCGAGCATGACGGTCGAGGGGCGGTGGGCGACGACCAGCGCGGTGGTGCCGCGCAGCACCTCGCGCAGCGCGGCCTCGACCAGGGCCTCGGTGTGCACGTCGAGCGCGGACAGCGGGTCGTCCAGGACGAGGAAGCGGGGGCGGCCGACGACCGCGCGGGCCAGCGCGAGCCGCTGGCGCTGCCCGCCGGACAGGCTCAGCCCCTGCTCGCCGACCTGGGTGTCCAGGCCGCCGGGCAGCCGGTCCACGAAGTCGCACTGGGCGATGGCCAGCGCCCTGCGGATCTCCTCGTCGTCGGCGCCCTCGGGCCCCGCGCCCATGGCGACGTTCTCCCGCACGCTGGCGGAGAAGAGCGTGGCCTCCTCGAAGGCGACGGCCACCAGGTGCCGCAGCCGGGCCGTCGGCATGGCCGCGATGTCCTCGCCGTCCAGGGTGATGCGGCCGCCGGTGGCGGGGAGCAGCCGGGGCAGCAGGGCGGTGAGGGTGGTCTTGCCGCTGCCGGTGGCGCCGACCAGCGCCATGGTCTCGCCGGGGCGGATGTGCAGGTCGACGCCGGTGAGCAGGTCGGGGCTCCCGGGCGGGGCGTCGGGGTACCGGAAGCGGACGCCCTCCAGCCGGATGCCGCCTTCTCCCCCGCTCCCGGGGTCACCCGAGAGGTCCCGCCTCGGGTGCCGCCCGGCCGCAGGTTCCTCCGCGGCGGGCCCGTCGGCCGGTCCCGTCCCGGCCGATCGCCTCCCGGCCGCGGGCTCCTCGGTCCCCGTCCGCGTGTCCGGCGGCAGCGGGGTGTCCATCACCTCGAAGTAGCGGTCGGCGGCGGTGCCCGCCTCGTTGCTCATCGCGAGCAGGAAGCCGATGGACTCCACCGGCCAGCGCAGGGCGAGCGCGGTGGACAGGAAGGCGACCAGCGTGCCCGCCGACAGCCGTCCGTCCGCCACCTCGCGGACACCGAGCAGCAGGGCGACGCCGATCGCGATCTCGGGCAGCGTCATGATGACGGCCCAGATGTTCGACAGCAGCCGGGCCTTGTGCATCTCGGTGCCCCACAGCTGCCGGCTGCGGTCGCGGAAGGCGGTGGCCTGGCTGCGGTGCCGGCCGAAGGCCTTGATGATCCGGATGCCGAGCACCGACTCCTCCACCAGCGTGGCCAGGTCGCCGGCCTGGTCCTGGGCCCGCCGGGCGGCCAGCGCGTAGCTGGTCTCGAAGTACCAGCACACGATGGTCAGCGGCAGCACCGGGCCGAGCAGCACCAGGCCGAGCAGCCAGGACTGGGTGAGCAGGATGGCGAAGCCGATGACGATGGTGGCCCCGTTGACCACGAGGAAGACCAGCGGGAAGGCGAGGAACATCCGCAGGATCTGCAGGTCCATGGTGGCCCGGGAGAGGAGCTGGCCCGAGGCCCAGCGGTCGTGGAACTCCACCGGCAGCCGCTGCAGGCGCTCGTAGAGGTCCTTGCGCATGGCTGCCTCCACGCCGGCCAGCGGCCGGGCCACCAGCCAGCGCCGCACGCCGAACAGCCCCGCCTCCAGCAGCCCGAGGACCAGCACCGTCAGGCCGCCGAGCCACACCCCGCCGGGGTCCTGGTCCCGCACGGGCCCGTCCACCAGCCGCTTGAGGGCGAGCGGGATCAGCAGCGCCATGCAGGAGGCGGCGACGGCGACCAGGGCCGAGGCCCCCAGCCGCACCCGGACCGGTCTGACGTAGGGGGCGAGCCGCATCAGCGAGCGGACCGTGGATCGGTGGCGGGCTTCCGGCGGGGGCGGCTGATCCGGTGCAGACATCACCGTCCGACCCTAGGCGGTCCCTCCGACAGCGCTCACCTGGTTTTCGCTCCGCCGGCCGTGCCACCTGCGGGTGCAACACCCGCGCAACATGCCCGTTATACGGATACCGCTCACCGGACAGCGGACGAATTTCGGCCAAGTTCTCCCCATGAGGATGACATGAACAGGTAAAGGGTGTCACTGTGTGGCCCGTTCCGCAGCACCGCCGCGCACAGCCAGAGCACAGGTTCCACGCGCATCACGAGTCATCTGCTCCACCCCCACCTGCCGGACGGGCCGCGGACCGCGCCCGCCCGGACTGTCCCGGCCGCCGCAGCGGCGGCCGCAGCAGAAGGAGTGACGAGTGCGCATCACCCCCCGCACCGCGAGAGCCGCAGCGGTCGCGCTGATCGCCGGCGCCGCCACAGTGGCCGCGGCCCTGCCCGCCGTGGCCTCCCCCGCCCCGGCCACCCTGGCATCCTCAACGGCCTCAGCAGTCTCAGCAGCCGCAGCCCATGCACAGCCCCGCGCGGGCGCCCTGCCCGCGGACCTCTCGCCGGCCCAGCACGAGGCGCTGGTCGCCGCCGCCCGGAGCGGCACCGACGCGGCGGCCGAGGCGCTGCACCTGGGCGCCAAGGAGAAGCTGGTCGTCAAGGACGTCATGAAGGACGCCGACGGCAGCGTGCACACCCGCTACGAGCGCACCTACGACGGACTGCCCGTGCTCGGCGGCGACCTGGTGGTCCACCAGGACGCGGCGGGCGCGACCACCGGCGTGGACCGGGCCACCGGCGCCGCGCTCACCCTGGCCACCGAGCAGCCCGCCAAGAGCGCGGCCTCGGCGCAGGCCCTCGCGCTGAGCACGGCGAAGGCGCAGGGCGGCAAGGCCGGCGCCGAGGCCGGGGCGCCGCGCGAGGTCGTCTGGGCCGCCGGCGGCGTGCCGAAGCTGGCCTGGGAGACGGTGGTCGGCGGCTTCCAGGACGACGGCACCCCGAGCAAGCTGCACGTCGTCACCGACGCGGCCACCGGCGCGAAGCTCTACAGCTACCAGGCCGTGGAGACGGGTGTCGGCAACAGCGAGTACAGCGGCCAGGTGACGATCGGCACCACCAAGTCCGGGTCGACGTACAACCTGACCGACAACACCCGCGGCGGCCACAGCACGTACAACCTCAACCACGGCACCTCCGGCAAGGGCACCCTGTTCACCGACGCCGACGACACCTGGGGCGACGGCAACGGCAGCACCGCCCAGACCGCCGGTGTGGACGCGGCCTACGGGGCCCAGGAGACCTGGGACTTCTACAAGAACACCTACGGCCGCAACGGCATCGCCAACGACGGCCGCGCCGCCTACTCGCGCGCCCACTACGGCAACTCCTACGTCAACGCCTTCTGGGACGACTCCTGCTTCTGCATGACCTACGGCGACGGCAGCGGCAACGCCCACCCGCTGACCGCCCTCGACGTCGCCGGCCACGAGATGAGCCACGGCGTCACCTCCAACTCCGCCGGCCTGAACTACAGCGGCGAGTCCGGCGGCCTCAACGAGGCGACCTCGGACATCTTCGGCACCGGCGTGGAGTTCTACGCCAACAACGCCTCGGACCCCGGTGACTACCTCATCGGCGAGAAGATCGACATCAACGGCGACGGCTCCCCGCTGCGCTACATGGACAAGCCCAGCAAGGACGGCGGCTCGAAGGACTACTGGTCCTCCAGCCTCGGCGGCCTGGACGTGCACTACTCCTCGGGCCCGGCGAACCACTTCTTCTACCTGCTCTCCGAGGGCAGCGGCGCCAAGGTCATCGGCGGGGTCAGCTACAACAGCCCGACCTACGACAACCTGCCGGTGCCGGGCATCGGCCGGGCCAACGCGCTGGCCCTGTGGTACAAGTCGCTGACCGAGCGCTTCACCTCCACCACCAACTACGCGGCCGCGCGCACCCAGTCGCTGCAGGCGGCCGCCGACCTGTGGGGCGCGGGCAGCGCCACGTACAACACGGTCGCCAACACGTGGGCGGCGATCGGGGTGGGCAGCCGGGTCAGCACGCCCTCCGGCGTCACCGTGACCCAGCCGGCGAACCAGTCCACTCAGGTGGGCACCGCGGCGAGCCTGCAGATCCAGGCGAGCTCCACCAACGGCGGCACGCTGACCTACTCGGCGACCGGGCTGCCCGCGGGCCTGTCGATCGGCTCCACCACCGGCCTGATCTCCGGCACCCCGACCGCCACCGGCACCTCCAGCGTCACCGTGACGGCGAAGGACTCCACCAACGCCACCGGCTCGGCCACCTTCACCTGGACGGTCACCGGCTCCGGCGGTGGCGGCGGCTGCACCGCCGGCCAGGTCGTCGCCAACCCGGGCTTCGAGTCCGGCGCCACCTCGTGGACGGCGAGTACCGGCGTGATCGACAACAGCTCGGACGCGCCCGCGCACTCCGGTTCCTACAAGGCCTGGCTCGACGGCTACGGCACCACCCACACCGACACGCTCTCCCAGTCGGTGACCGTCCCGGCCACCTGCACCTCGGCCACCCTGACGTTCTACCTCGAGGTCTCCACCGAGGAGACCTCGACCACCACCGCCTACGACAAGCTCACCGTCCAGGCCGGCAGCACCACCGTGGCCACCTACTCCAACCTCAACGCGAGCAGCGGCTACGTCCAGAAGACCGTCAACCTCTCCTCCCAGATCGGCAAGACCTTCACCCTGAAGTTCACCGGCGCCGAGGACTCCTCGCTGGCGACGTCCTTCCTGCTGGACGACACCGCGCTCAACGTCGGCTGAACGGGAGACCGGAATCATTTTTTGCCGTTTTGCTCCGGTGTGGGGTGATCATCCACAGCCGCCCGATTCCGTACAGTGCGGAACTGGAAACCCGCACCACCCGTAGGAGAGGGAATATGGCAACCGGAACCGTGAAGTGGTTCAACTCGGAAAAGGGCTTCGGCTTCATCGAGCAGGACGGCGGCGGCTCCGACGTCTTCGCCCACTACTCCAACATCATGGCCACCGGTTACCGGGAGCTGATGGAGGGCCAGAAGGTGGAGTTCGACGTCACCCAGGGCAACAAGGGCCCGCAGGCGGAGAACATCCGCATGGTCAAGGGCACCGCCTGAGGTTCGTCGCCCGGGTTCACCCCCACGGCGTACGAGAGGCCCGCACCGGAACCTCCGGTGCGGGCCTCCCCGTTTTCTCGGTGCTGCTCGGTGCCGCTCGGCGTCCGGCAGCGTTTCGCGGACTAGCGGAGCACACCGCCCGTCATCGCCTGCGCGCCGGCCGGGAAGGCCACCAGGCCCAGCTCGGCGGGCGTGGCCAGCAGCGGGTGGGCGGGCAGCACCCGGACGGTGTAGCCGAAGGCCCCGGTGCGGTCCAGGGTCAGCGGGCCCTCGAAGCAGTACCGGCCGGCCACGTCGGCCCGGCCGGCCGGCTTCAGCGACACCGTGGCCGGGGCGGCGAGGGTGTCGGCGGCGTCCACCCGGCCCGCGACCAGCTGCACGTCCACGTCGCCCGGCTCCAGGCCGCCGAGCGAGACCTGCGCCCGCAGCGTGAGCGTGGCGCCCACCTGCGGGGTCCCGTCGGCGGAGTCCTCGTCGGTGGAGGTCTCCACGTGGTCGACGGCGACCTGCGGCCAGCACTGCCGCACCCGCCGCTTCCACTCGGCGAGCCCGGCCGCCGCGGGGCCCTGTACGGCCCGGTGCGAGCGGGCGGCCGGGGTGTAGAGCTGCTCGACGTAGTCGCGGACCATCCGCCCGGCGAGCACCTTGGGGCCGAGCGTGGCCAGGGTGTGCCGGACCATGGTGGTCCAGCGCTGCGGGTAGCCGTGCCGGCCGTGGTCGTAGAACCGCGGGGCGACCTGGTGCTCCAGCAGGTCGTAGAGCCCGGCGGCCTCCAGCTGGTCGCGCCGGTCCTCGTCCTCGACGCCGTCGGCGGTCGGGATCGCCCAGCCGTTCTCGCCGTCGAACCACTCGTCCCACCAGCCGTCCAGCACCGACAGGTTGAGGCAGCCGTTCAGGGCGGCCTTCATCCCGGAGGTGCCGCACGCCTCCAGCGGGCGCAGCGGGTTGTTCAGCCACACGTCGCAGCCCGGGTAGAGCAGCCGGGCCATCCGCATGTCGTAGTCGGGCAGGAAGACGATGCGGTGCCGCACCCGCGGGTCGTCGGTGAAGCGGACCAGCTCCTGCACCAGGCGCTTGCCGCCGTCGTCGGCCGGGTGGGCCTTGCCGGCCACCACGATCTGGATCGGCCGCTCGGGGTGGAGCAGCAGCGCGGTCAGCCGCTCGGGGTCGCGCAGCATCAAGGTGAGCCGCTTGTAGGAGGGCACCCGGCGGGCGAAGCCGACAGTGAGCACGTCGGGGTCGAGCACCTGGTCGGTCCAGGCGAGTTCGGCGTCGCCCGCGCCGCGCTGCCGCCAGGAGGCGCGCAGCCGCCGCCGCACGTCGTCCACGAGCTGCTCGCGCAGGGTGCGGCGCAGCTCCCAGATGGCGGCGTCGGAGACCCGGGCGGGGTCGGCCAGGTCCGCCCAGCGCTCCTCGCCGCCGATCATCAGGGCGTCCTCGGCGCGCTGGGCGCCGAACTGGCGGCTGCCCAGGCGCAGCACCTCGGGCGCGACCCAGGTGGGGGCGTGCACGCCGTTGGTGACGGAGGTGATCGGCACCTCCTCGGCGTCGAAGCCCGGCCACAGCCCGGCGAACATCTCCCGGCTGACGGCGCCGTGCAGGGTGGAGACGCCATTGGCGCGCTGGGCCAGCCGCAGGCCCATGACGGCCATGTTGAACAGGTTGGGGTCGCCGCCGCGGTGGGTCTCGCGGCCCAGCTCCAGGATGCGGCCGCTGTCCAGGCCGGGCAGCTCGCCGCCGTCGCCGAGGTGGCGGGCGACCAGGTCTCGGTCGAAGCGGTCGATGCCGGCCGGGACGGGGGTGTGGGTGGTGAACACGGTGCCGGCCCGCACCGCCTCCAGGGCGGCGTCGAAGTCCAGGCCCTGCTCGCCCAGCTCGCGGATGCGTTCCAGGCCGAGGAAGCCGGCGTGCCCCTCGTTGGTGTGGAAGACCTCGGGCGCGGGGTGGCCGGTGATCCGGCAGTAGGCGCGCACCGCGCGCACCCCGCCGATGCCGAGCAGCATCTCCTGCAGCAGCCGGTGCTCGCTGCCGCCGCCGTAGAGGCGGTCGGTGACGTCGCGTTCGGCCGGCTCGTTGCCCTCCACGTCGGAGTCGAGCAGCAGCAGCGGGACCCGGCCGACCTGGGCGGTCCAGATCCGGGCGGCCAGGGTGCGGCCGCCGGCCAGGTGCAGGGTGACCACGGCCGGGCTGCCGTCGGCCTCCCGCAGCGCGGTGACGGGCAGGGAGTTGGGGTCGAGGACCGGGTAGTGCTCCTGTTGCCAGCCCTCGCGGGAGAGCGACTGGCGGAAGTAGCCGTGCCGGTAGAACAGGCCCACCCCGATCAGCGGCACGCCCAGGTCGCTGGCGGCCTTCAGGTGGTCCCCGGCGAGGATGCCCAGGCCGCCGCTGTACTGGGGCAGCGCCCAGGTGACGCCGAACTCCGGGGAGAAGTAGGCGACGGCGGCGGGTCTGCCGCCGCCCTCCCCCTCACCCTGCCCGGCCCCCTCCTGGTACCAGCGCGGGGCCGAGGTGTAGTCGGCGAGGTCCTCTGCCGCGGCCGCCAGCCGGCGGACGAAGCGGCGGTCGGCGGCCAGGGCGGCCAGGCGCTCTTTGGAGACCGAGCCGAGCAGGCGTACCGGGTCGCCCTGGACTCTCTGCCAGCCCTCGGGGTCGACGCTCGAGAAGAGCTCCCTGGTCTCCTGGTGCCAGGACCAGCGGAGGTTGCGGGCCAGTTCCCCCAGCGGGCGCAGAGGTTCCGGCAGGACGGTGCGCACGGTGAAACGACGGATAGCCTTCACACTGTCGACCGTAGCCCGGACAGCGGGGTCCCGGGCAAGCTCTCCACGATCCCGCCGCCCAAACGCCCGAACGGGGGCTCACGGGAGTGAACGGGGCCATCGGGGGCGCGCACCCGAAACGCCGTCAGGTGGTGAGTTCCGGCCGGGATGCCTGGGCAGGCTCCGACATGTGCGCGGCTTTTCGGGCAGGCCACCCGGGTGAACCCCTCCCGGGCGGCCCGCCCGAGCGAGCCGGTTCGGCCAAGAGCAGTTAAAAAGAATCGGGGCTCCCCGTCCACCGTCCGACCTGCCAGGTGAGGAAATGATCGGTCGTATTCCCGTCCTCGACGTCCGTCCGGTGGTGGACTGCGGCCGCCGGCCGGCCAAGGCGGTGGTCGGCGAGACCTTCGAGGTCACGGCGACGGTGTTCCGCGAGGGGCACGACGCCGTCGCCGCCAACGTGGTGCTGCGCGACGCCGCGGGCCGCTCCGGCCCGTGGACGCCGATGCGCGAACTGGCCCCCGGCACCGACCGCTGGGGCGCGCGCGTCACCCCGACGGCCGAAGGGCGCTGGACCTACACCGTCGAGGCGTGGTCGGACCCGGTGGCGACCTGGCGGCACACCGCGGGCATCAAGATCCCGGCCGGCATCGACACCGACCTGGTGCTCGCCGAGGGCGCCGCGCTGCACGAGCGGGCGGCCGCCGGGGTGCCCAAGAGCGACGGCCGCCAGGTGGTGCTGGAGGCGGTGGACGCGCTGCGGGACGCCTCCCGCCCGCCCTCGGCCCGGCACGCGGCCGCCCTCGCCCCCGACGTGGTCGCCGTCCTGGACCGCTTCCCCTTGCGCGAACTGGTCAGCGCCTCGCGGCCGATGCCGCTGCAGGTCGAGCGCGAGCGGGCGCTGTACGGCTCCTGGTACGAGATGTTCCCCCGCTCGGAGGGCGCGGTGCGCGAGCCGGACGGCACCGTGCGCTCGGGCACCTTCCGCACCGCGGCGGAGCGGCTGCCGGCCATCGCCGCCATGGGCTTCGACGTGGTGTACCTGCCGCCGATCCACCCGATCGGCACCGCCTTCCGCAAGGGCCGCAACAACAGCCTGTCGGCGGGGCCCGACGACGTCGGCTCGCCCTGGGCGATCGGCTCGCCCGAGGGCGGCCACGACGCGGTCCACCCCGACCTGGGCACCCTCGCCGACTTCGACCACTTCGTGGCCCGGGCCCGCGAACTGCGGCTGGAGGTCGCGCTCGACTTCGCCCTGCAGTGCTCGCCCGACCACCCGTGGGTGGCCCAGCACCCCGAGTGGTTCGCCCACCGCGCCGACGGCACCATCGCCTACGCGGAGAACCCGCCGAAGAAGTACCAGGACATCTACCCCATCGCCTTCGACCAGGACTTCGCCGGCATCGTCCGCGAGACGCTGCGGGTGCTGCGGCACTGGATGGCGCACGGGGTGCGGATCTTCCGGGTGGACAACCCGCACACCAAACCGGTGGTCTTCTGGGAGAAGGTGATCGCCGACATCAACCGGACCGATCCCGACGTGGTCTTCCTCGCCGAGGCGTTCACCCGCCCGGCGATGATGGGCACCCTGGGCAAGATCGGCTTCCAGCAGTCGTACACGTACTTCACCTGGCGCAACACCAAGGACGAGCTGACCGAGTACGTCAGGGAGCTGAGCGGTGAGGCGGCCGGCTGGATGCGGCCGAACTTCTTCGTGAACACCCCCGACATCCTCCACGCCTACCTGCAGGAGGGCGGCCGGCCGGCCTTCGAGGTGCGGGCGGTGCTCGCCGCCACCCTCTCGCCGAGCTGGGGCGTCTACGCCGGCTTCGAGCTGTGCGAGAACACCCCGGCGCACCCCGGCAGCGAGGAGTACCTGGACTCGGAGAAGTACCAGCTGCGGCCGCGGGACTGGGCGGCCGCCGAAGCCGAGGGGCGCTCGCTGGCCCCGCTGATCACCCGCCTGAACCGGCTGCGCCGCAGGCACCCGGCGCTGCGGCAGCTGCGGGACGTGGCGTTCCACCCCGTGGACAACGGCGCGATGCTCGCCTACTCCAAGCGGCGCGGCGACGACGTCGTGCTGGTGGTCGCCAACCTGGACCCGTTCCACACCCAGGAGGCCACCGTCTCGTTGGACATGCCGGAACTCGGCCTCTCCTGGCACGAGTCGTTCCCGGTGCGCGACGAGCTCACCGGCGAGACCTACCACTGGGGCAGGGACAACTATGTGCGCCTCGAGCCGGGCCGCGCGCCCGCGCACGTCCTGTCGCTGCGACCGTCTCCATCGATCGGAGGGTCACTCAGTTGATCGTCAACGAACCCGTTCCTGACACATTCGAGGACACACCGGCCAAGGACCGCGATCCCGAATGGTTCAAACGGGCGGTGTTCTACGAAGTCCTCGTGCGCTCCTTCCAGGACAGCAACGGCGACGGTGTCGGCGACCTGAAAGGCATCACCGCCAAGCTCGACTACCTGCAATGGCTGGGCGTGGACTGCCTGTGGCTGCCGCCGTTCTTCGCCTCGCCGCTGCGCGACGGCGGCTACGACGTGGCCGACTACACCGCCGTGCTCCCGGAGTTCGGCGACCTCGCCGACTTCGTGGAGTTCGTGGACGCCACCCACCAGCGGGGCATGCGCGTGATCATCGACTTCGTCATGAATCACACCAGCGACCAGCACCCCTGGTTCCAGGCGTCCCGCAACGACCCGGACGGCCCGTACGGCGACTACTACACCTGGGCCGACGACGACAAGCAGTTCGCCGACGCGCGGATCATCTTCGTCGACACCGAGACGTCGAACTGGACCTTCGACCCGGTGCGCAAGCAGTACTACTGGCACCGCTTCTTCTCCCACCAGCCGGACCTGAACTACGAGAACCCGCAGGTGCAGGAGGAGATCCTGGCCGCCCTGCGGTTCTGGCTGGACCTCGGCATCGACGGCTTCCGCCTCGACGCGGTGCCCTACCTGTTCCAGCAGGAGGGCACCTCCTGCGAGAACCTGCCGCGCACCCACGGGTTCCTCAAGCGGGTCCGGGCGGAGATCGACGCGCACTACCCGGACACCGTGCTGCTCGCCGAGGCCAACCAGTGGCCCGAGGACGTCGTCGACTACTTCGGCGACTACCGCAGCGGCGGCGACGAGTGCCACATGGCGTTCCACTTCCCGGTGATGCCGCGGATCTTCATGGCGGTGCGCCGCGAGTCGCGCTACCCGGTCTCCGAGGTGCTGGCCAAGACCCCGGCGATCCCGGCCGGCTGCCAGTGGGGCATCTTCCTGCGCAACCACGACGAGCTGACCTTGGAGATGGTCACCGACGAGGAGCGCGACTACATGTACGCGGAGTACGCCAAGGACCCGCGGATGCGGGCCAACATCGGCATCCGCCGCCGGCTGGCCCCGCTGCTGGACAACGACCGCAACCAGATCGAGCTGTTCACCGCGCTGCTGCTGTCGCTGCCCGGCTCGCCGGTGCTGTACTACGGCGACGAGATCGGGATGGGCGACAACATCTGGCTCGGCGACCGCGACGGGGTGCGCACCCCGATGCAGTGGACCCCGGACCGCAACGCCGGCTTCTCCTCCTGCGACCCGGGCCGGCTGAACCTGCCGACCATCATGGACCCGGTCTTCGGCTACCAGGTCACCAATGTCGAGGCGCAGATGAGCTCGCCCAGCTCGCTGCTGCACTGGACCCGCCGGATGATCGAGATCCGCAAGCAGAACCGTGCCTTCGGCACCGGCTCCTACACCGAGCTGCCCTCCAGCAACCCGGCCGTGCTCGCCTTCCTGCGGGAGGACGGCGACGACCTGGTGCTGTGCGTGAACAACTTCTCCCGCTTCGCCCAGCCCACCGAGCTGGACCTGGGGCAGTACCAGGGGCGGCACCCGGTGGAGCTGATCGGCGGGGTGCGCTTCCCCGCGATCGGCCAACTGCCGTACCTGCTCACCCTGGCCGGCCACGGCTTCTACTGGTTCCGGCTGCGCCGCGACCCGTCCTGACGCCGCGGGGCCGGCCGCGTCCTCGGACGCGCCCGGCCCCCGCCGCGCCCGAGGTGCGGCCACCCCGCACCTTTGGGAGGATCCAGGGGTACTCCCGCTGCAAGCCCGTACGGCGGTTTCCTGTCACCCGCCCGGGGCAGGCTCCACGTGTCGCCGGACAGCCCGAACCCGTCATCCGGGAGGCTGACGCACCCGCCCGTTTGGTCGCGGCCGGGTGCGCGACTCCCCGGGGAAAGGACGTCATGTCGGACAGCTCCTGGACCCGTGCTCCCGCCGTTGCCGCCGGGCGCGACCTCGTGCCGGGCCTGCTGCGCTCCCTCGACCCGCTGCTGCGCGGCTGGCTGCCCCGGCAGCGGTGGTTCGCCGGCAAGGGCCTGCCGATCGGGCGCTTCTCGCTGGCCGCCGCCACCGAACTGGTTCCCCCGGGTGGCGCACTGGGCCCGCTCGGGCTGCTGCACGTCCTGGTCGACGTGGAGCAACCCGGCCGGGCGCCGGACTGCTACCAACTGCTGCTGGGCGCCCATCCGCTGCTGCCCTCCGCCCTGGTGCGCACCGCGCTCGGCCCCGCGGTCGGCGGCCCCTACGACGGGCTGACGCTCTACGACGCCCCGCACGACCCGCGGCTGGCCGCGGCGCTGCTGGAGCGGCTGCGGCTGCCGGGCCGCACCGGCCCGCTGCGCTTCTCCACCGAGCCGAACGCCCAGTTCCCGCCGGGGCTGACCCCGCGGGTGTCCACGGCCGAGCAGTCCAACACCTCCGTGGTGTACGGCGACACCTACATCCTCAAGCTGTTCCGCCGGGTCTCCCCCGGCGCCAACCCCGACCTGGAGCTCTCCCGCGCCCTGGCCAGGGCCGGTTCGCGCCGGGTGGCCGAGCCGGCCGCCTGGTTCGAGGCGGTGGACGTGGTGTGCGGGGCCGCCGGCCAGGAGGACGGCCCGGCCGAGGGCGCGGGCGAGCCCACGACGCTCGGCGTGCTGCAGCGCTTCCTGCCCGGCTCCACCGACGGCTGGGCGCTCGCGCTCGCCTCGGTCGCCGAGGACGGCGACTTCCGGGCCGAGGCCGCGGCGCTGGGCGCGGCGACCGCCGAGGTCCACCAGGCGCTCGCCGAGGCGCTGCCGGTGGCGTCGCTGGACGGCGCCGCCGTCCAGCGGATGGCCGCCGCGATGACCCGGCGGCTGGAGGACACCGCCGCCGAGGTGCCCGCCGTGCGCCCCTACGCGAGCGCGCTGCGCTCGGCCTTCGACGACCTGGCCGAGCTCGGCGCGGGCCGGGCCGGGCGGGTGACCGTCCAGCGCGTCCACGGCGACCTGCACCTGGGCCAGACGCTGCGCGGCCCGGACGGGGAGTGGGTGCTCATCGACTTCGAGGGCGAGCCGGCCCGGCCGCTGGCCGAGCGGCGCCGCCCCGCCCCGCCGGTACAGGACGTGGCGGGGATGCTGCGCTCCTTCGACTACGCCGCCCACCACAGCGGCAACGGCCCCTGGGCCGCCCCGCACCGGGACGCCTTCTGCACCGGCTACGCCGCCGTCGCCGGCACCGACCCCCGGGAACACCCGGTGCTGATACGCGCCTTCGAGACCGACAAGGCGGTCTACGAGGCCCGCTACGAGGCCCGGCACCGCCCCGCGTGGCTGCCGATCCCGCTGTCCGCACTCGCCCGTCTCGCCACATCGGCGGGCTGACCGCACCCCCGGCCCGCCACCCGCTCCACCGCACGAGGAGGCACCTTCCGTGACCGTCCCGCCCGAGTCCCAGCGCCCCACCCCGCCGCCCGCGGACGCCACCTCCGAGGCCGCCGCCCGCGGCTACGACGCGACCACCCGGCACCCCGAGGCATCCGGCCGCGCCCCGCAGACCCGCCCTGCGGGCCGCCGGCCGCCCGCCGGGGCGCCGCTGACCGGCGGCTCGCCCGCGGCCGGTACGAGCGGCGAACGGGCAGGCGGCGGCGACCCGGCCACGGGCGGCGGCGCGAACGGGGTCATAGGCGGACGGCCTTCGGCGGGCGCTGCCGCGGCCGGCGGCACGGCGAACGGGCGGCCCGGCGGTGCGGCACCGGCCGGCGGCTCCCCTGTGGCGAACGGCGCGGCGGGCGGTGCCGCGAACGGGCAGGCCCCCGGCGGCACGGGAGGCGCATCACGGAAGGCGGGCGCGAGCGGTCAGGCGGCCCCTGCCCCGGCCCCCGCCCCGGCCGGCTCGCTCGGGCCCGACGACCGAGCCAGGCTGCTGGGCGGGACGCACCACGACCCGCACGGCGTGCTCGGCGCGCACCAGGAGGCGGGCGGGGTGCGGGTGCGGGCGCTGCGGCCGTTCGCCCTGTCGGTGGCGGTGGTGCTGGACGGCGGGGAGCGTACGGAACTGGCCGCCGAGGGCGACGGGCTGTTCTCGGGGCTGCTGCCGCTGCCGGCCGTCCCCGAGTCCTACCGGCTGGCCGTGCGCTACGACGACGGCGAGCACGTGGTGGAGGACCCCTACCGCTTCCTGCCCTCGCTCGGCGAGCTGGACCTGCACCTGATCGGCGAGGGGCGGCACGAGCAGCTGTGGAGGGCGCTCGGCTCGCAGCCGATGGTCCACCAGGGCGTGGCCGGCACCCGGTTCGCGGTGTGGGCGCCCAACGCCCGCGGGGTGCGGCTGGCGGCCGACTTCACCTTCTGGGACGGCACCGCGCTGCCGATGCGCTCGCTGGGCTCCTCGGGCGTGTGGGAGCTGTTCGTGCCCGGCGTCGGCCCGGGCACCGCGTACAAGTACGACATCGCCCGGCCGGACGGCTCGCACAAACTGAAGGCCGACCCGATGGCGCGGGCCGCGGAGGTGCCGCCGGCCACCGCCTCGATCGTCACCGACTCCGCCTACACGTGGCAGGACGGCGAGTGGATGGCGCACCGCGGGGACCTCCCCGCGCACCGGGCGCCCTTCTCCGTCTACGAGGTGCACCTGCCGTCCTGGCGGCCGGGCCTGGGCTACCGCGAGCTGGCCGAGCAGCTGCCCGCCTACGTGCGCGAACTGGGCTTCACCCACGTGGAGTTGATGCCGGTCGCCGAGCACCCCTTCGGCGGCTCGTGGGGCTACCAGGTCACCTCGTACTACGCCCCCACCTCGCGGCTGGGCTCCCCCGACGACTTCCGCTTCCTGGTGGACGCGCTGCACGCGGCCGGCATCGGCGTGATCATGGACTGGGTGCCGGCGCACTTCCCGAAGGACGACTGGGCGCTGGCCCGCTTCGACGGGGAGCCGCTCTACGAGCCGGCCGACCCGCGCCGGGCCGAGCACCCGGACTGGGGCACCCTGGAGTTCGACTTCGGCCGCACCGAGGTGCGCAACTTCCTGGTCGCCAACGCGGTGTACTGGTGCGAGGAGTTCCACATCGACGGGCTGCGGGTGGACGCGGTCGCCTCGATGCTCTACCTGGACTACTCGCGCGAGGGCGGCGACTGGGTGCCCAACGCCTACGGCGGGCGGGAGAACCTGGACGCGGTGGCCTTCCTGCAGGAGATGAACGCCACCGTCTACCGCCGCTGCCCCGGCGTCGTCACCATCGCCGAGGAGTCCACCGCGTGGGACGGCGTCACCCGCGCCACCCACCACGTCGGCCACACCGGCTTCGGCGGGCTCGGCTTCGGCCTGAAGTGGAACATGGGCTGGATGCACGACTCGCTGGAGTACATGCAGCACGAGCCGATCCACCGCAAGTACCACCACAACGAGATGACGTTCTCGATGGTGTACGCCTACAGCGAGAACTACGTGCTGCCGATCTCGCACGACGAGGTGGTGCACGGCAAGCGGGCCCTGGTGGAGAAGATGCCCGGCGACTGGTGGCAGCGGCGGGCCAGCCTCCGCGCCTACCTGGGCTTCATGTGGGCCCACCCGGGCAAGCAACTGCTCTTCATGGGACAGGAGTTCGCGCAGGGCACCGAGTGGTCGCACGACAACGGCCCGGACTGGTGGCTGCTGGACGAGACGTATCCCGCGGCCGGCGACCACCGCGGGGTGCGCGACCTGGTGCGGGACCTGAACGTGGTGTACGGGGCGACACCCGCGCTGTGGCAGTGCGACACCGACCCGGCGGGCTTCGAGTGGGTCGACGGCGGTGCCGCCGAGGACAACACGCTGTCCTTCCTGCGCCTGGACGCCGACGGCCGGCCGCTGCTGTGCGTCAGCAACTTCTCCCCCGTGGTGCGGCACGACTACCGGCTGGGCTGCCCCGAGGGCGTGTGGACCGAGGTGCTCAACACCGACGACGCCCTTTACGGCGGCAGCGGCGTGCACACCGGGGCGCCGGTCAAGAGCGAGGCGGTCGCCGCGCACGGCCGGCCGCAGAGCATCGCCCTGACCATCCCCCCGCTGGCCACGGTCTGGCTGCGGCCGGCCCCGTAGCGGTCCGGGCGGCGCCGCCGCAACCCTGCGCGGGCTGCCGGTCAGGTGCCCGCGGCCCCGGTCGGCGTGCCCGGACGCGAGCCCGCTTGCCTTGCGGTGCCAGCCGGTTCAGCGCAGCGGGTCCGCCGGGGGCGCCGGCTCGGGGGCGCGGAGCAGGAGCTGGGCGCCGGCGCCGTGCCAGCCGGCGAGCCGGCCGCGCGGCGGACGGCCCGGCACCGTGGTGCGCGCCGCCCGGCGGGCGCTCCGGGCGGCGCCCCGGGGCAGGGCCAGGCGCGGGCGGCGGCCGAGGCCGAGCAGCTGGACGTCCATCCACATCTCGTGCCGCCCGGCGGGCAACGCGCCGCCGCCCGCGACGGTGAGCGGGTCCACGACGGCCTCGGCCGACAGCACGACATGGCAGCGCCCGCCGCGCAGCGGCTCCAGGCGCGGCCGCAGGTCGTTCTGCGCGTACCAGAACTGCGCGGTCCGCGGGTCCTTGACCAGCACCTCGCCGTGCGTGTCGGCGAACGGGTCGGCGACCTCCCACCCGCGGGCGCCGGGCACCCCGTCGAGCAGCACCGGGTCGAGCAGCAGCCGGCCGTCGGCCCGGCGTGCCAGCGCCACCGGCCGGCCGCCGGCGTGCACCAGCCACACCCGCACCGGCACGACCAGCCGCCCGCGCCGCCAGCGCACGGCGCCCGTCTCGACGCGCACCCTGATCCGGGCGGTGCGGCGGGCGAGTTCGACCAGGCCGTCCAGGCGGCCGGTCTCCAGCAGGTGGGCGCGCAGGCCCGGCAGGGCCGGCAGCCCGGCCGCGACCCCGGGCGGGAACTCCTCCAGCGCGAGTCGGCGCACCAGCTCGAAGTACCGCTCCAGCTGCCGGCCGCCGCGCTGCAGCACCCGCGGCTCGGTGACCGGGCGGAGCACCTCGCGGCGGTAGGCGGGGCGCAGCATCCGGTCCTGCACCGGGCCCGGCTCGGAGCGCTCCTTGACCGCGCGGACCACGGCCCGCAGCTGCCGGTAGTAGTCCTCGGGCCCGGGCGGGCGGGTGCTGCGGGCGCGGGCGGCGGGGCGACGGTGGTAGGCGGGGTGGTCGCCGAGGACGGAGACGGTGCGGGCCAGCGGGTAGGCGCGGGCGAGGAACAGCTCGTCGGCCAGCCGCACCCGGCCCTCGGGGAACTCGATGCCGTTGTCGAGCAGGAAGGCGCGGCGGAACATCTTGTACGGGGTCAGCGTCTCGAAGAGTTCGGCGTCGCGCACCGAGCACCGCTCGCGGGTGTGCCGGAAGGCGCCCGCGGGGCCCAGCGACTCGCCGTACGCCTTTCCGAACGCGATGTCCGAGGAGTTCCGGCGGGCCAGCCGGTAGAGCCGTTCCAGCGCGTCGGGCGCCAACTCGTCGCTCTGGTCCACGAAGTGCACGTATTCGCCGCGGGCCGTCCGGACGCCGGTGTTGCGGGCTTTCCCCGGCCGCCCGGAATTCCCCAGCGCGACCACCCTGACGTGTGCGAACCTCTCGGCGATCCGGTGCAGCCCGGACAGGGAGCCGTCGGTGGACCCGTCGTCGACGTAGAGCACCTCATAGGCGTCCGCGCCGATGCTCTGCCCCGTCAGTGACGGAGCGCAGCGCTCTATCGACGCCCCGGCGTTGAATACGGGCACGACAATACTGGCCTTGAGCACCGCGGATCCCCTCCGGAGCACCGATGCGAACAGTGCTGTGCATCCAAGACCCGCGGCGGCCCGCAACAGTTGTACGCCGCGTCCCCGGCTCCGCCCGGACGGCGGCCGCTTCGGGGGCCGGGCTCAGTAGACGGACTCGGCCTCGTCCATCCGGTTCTCGGGGACGGTCTTCAGGTGGGTGACCGCGTCGGCGAGCGGGACCAGGCTGATGCGGGTGCCGTGCAGGGCGGTCATGTGGCCGAAGGAGCGGGCGTGCGCGGCCTCGACGGCGTGCCAGCCGAAGCGGGTGGCCAGCACCCGGTCGTAGGGGGTGGGCACGCCGCCGCGCTGGACATGGCCGAGGATCACCGGCCGGGCCTCCTTGCCGAGCCGGGCCTCCAGCTCGCGGGCGAGCGTGGTGCCGATCCCGGCGAACCGCTCGTGGCCGTACTTGTCGATGGCGCCGACCCCGTAGTCCATCGTGTCCTTGGCCGGGTGGGCGCCCTCGGCGACGCACACCACCGCGAACTTCTTGCCGCGCGCGAACCGCTTCTCCACCATGTCCACCAGGTCGGCCGGGTCGAAGGGCCGCTCGGGCACGCAGATGCCGTGGGCGCCGCTGGCCATCCCCGCCTCCAGCGCGATCCAGCCCGCGTGCCGGCCCATCACCTCCACCACCATCACCCGCTGGTGGGACTCGGCGGTGGTCTGCAGCCGGTCGATCGCCTCGGTGGCCACGGTGACGGCGGTGTCGAAGCCGAAGGTGCGGTCGGTGCCGTTGATGTCGTTGTCGATCGTCTTGGGCACGCCCACCACCGGCATCCCGGCGTCGGAGAGCATCCGGGCGGCGGTCAGGGTGCCCTCGCCGCCGATCGGGATCAGGACGTCGATGCCGTAGCGGCGGCACAGCTCGTCGGCGTTGTCCGCGGCCTCCCGCAGCCGGGCCCGCTCCAGGCGCGCCGAGCCGAGGATGGTGCCGCCGCGGGCCAGGATGCCGCTGACGGAGTCCAGGTCCAGTTCGCGGAAGCGCCCTTCGAGCAGCCCGACGAAGCCGTCCTCGAAGCCGATGACCTCGTCGGCGTGCCCGGTGACCGCGCGGTGGACGACGGAGCGGATGACGGCGTTGAGACCGGGGCAGTCGCCACCGGCTGTGAGGACTCCGATACGCATGGCCTGCCTCCAGGGGATCGGCGAACGGGTGTCACGGGGACGTCGGAATCAGCGTGCACTCGGTGATCCGCCCGGCGAGATAGTCGTCCACATTGCGGACGGTGGTGGCGGCGATCTCCTGTACCGCTTCCGCGGTCCAGGACGCCTGGCGCGAGGTGACCAGGACGTTGGAGAAGGCGAGCAGCCGGGCGAGCGTGTCGTCGGTCATGACCTCCAGCGACTTGTCGTAGAAGAAGACTCCTTCCTCCTCCTCGTACAAGTCCAGTCCCACCCCCGCGAACCGGCCGTCGCCCAGCGCGTCCACCAGGGCGGCGGGGTCGATCAGGGCGCTGCGACCGGTGTTGACCAGCAGCACGTCGTCCTTCAGCTCGGCGAGCCGGCGGGCGCCGAGCAGGTGGTGGGTGGAGGGCATCAACGGCACATGCAGACTGACCAGATCCGACTCCCGCAGCAGCCGGTCGAGTTCGACGTACTCCATGCCGAGTTCCTGGCACTGCGGGCTGACCGCGATGTCCCAGCCGAGCAGCCGCATGCCGAAGCCGCCGGCGATGCGGGCGAAGGCGGTGCCGATCCGGCCGGTGCCGATGACGCCCGCGGTGCGGCCGTGGAAGTCGCGGCCGAGCAGCCCGTCCAGGCGGAAGTCGAAGTCGCGGGTGCGGGAGGCGGCCCGCACCAGCCGGCGGTTGAGCGCGGCGGCCAGCGACCAGGCGAACTCGGCCACCGGATACGGCGCGGAGCGGGCGACTCGGGCGACGGTCATGCCGAGCCGCTCGGCGTGCGCCAGGTCGATGTTGTTGTAGCCGGTGGAGCGCTGCGCCACCAGCCGGGTGCCGCCGCGCGAGAGCGCCTCCAGGGCGGGAGCGTCCAGCACGGAGTCCGCGCTGGTGGACACCGCCTCGTACCCCGCGGCCAGCGGCAGCGTGTCGGCGCTCAGCGCGGTCTCCAGGCAGCGCACCTGGTGCCGCGGCGCGAAGGCCGCCTCCAGCAGGGGCCGCTCGTCGCGCTGCACACCTGTGGCCAGCACCTCCATACACCTCACCTCCTTCTCCCGCCCCGCCCTCACCCTACGGTCCGGACCTCGCACATCCCTTGGATGACACCGCGAAAGAGGGCGCGCCGGAGGCAGAATCCGTGGCTGATCCGGGGACCCGGCGGGCAGGCGCGAAGAGGGGGCGTTACCGTCGGGACGGGGGCGGTCGGACCCCCGCACGCCCAGTGCAACGTATCTCGGAGGAACCGGGTGACCCGCAGTGTCTATGTGACGGGGATCGGCCGCGGCGACGGCCGGCAGGTCGTCGAACTCGGGGTGACCGAACTGCTCACCCGGCAGGTCGACCGCCTCGGCGTCTACCGTCCCCTGGTGCACGACGCCCCGGACCGCATCCTGGAGCTGCTGCGCACCCGCTACCGCCTCACCCAGAAGGAAGACAGCGTCCTCGGCCTGGGCTACGAGGAGGCCGCGGCGCTGCAGGCCGACCGCGGCCAGGAGGCGCTGACCGCCCGCCTCGTGGAGGGCTACCTGCGGGTCGCCGAGGAATACGACACCGTCCTCATCCTCGGCTCGGACTTCGCCGACACCAACCTGCCGGCCGAACTCGGCGTCAACGCCCGCCTGGCCAACGAGTGCGGAGCCTCGGTGCTGGTGGTGATAGGGGGCCGCGACCAGAGCGCGGACTCCGTGGTCGCCGAGGTCCGCAACGCCCACCACGCCTACACCAACCTGGGCTGCGACGTGATAGCGATGGTCGCCAACCGGGTGGACCCCGCCGAGGTCGGCCCGGCCGCCGAGCAGCTGCGCCGCACCCTGGACGTGCCCGTCTACGTGCTGCCCGAGGAGCCCGCCCTCACCGCGCCCACCGTCCGGCAGATCGTGGAGACCCTGGACGCCGAGGTGCTGCTGGGCGACGAGGCGGGGCTGTCCCGCGACGCCATGGACTTCGTCTTCGGCGGCGCCATGCTGCCCACCTTCCTGCCCGCCCTGACCCCGGGCTGCGTGGTGGTGACCCCGGGCGACCGGGCCGACCTGATCGTGGGCGCCCTGGCCGCGCACTCGGCCGGCTCCCCGCCGATCGCCGGCGTGCTGCTCACCCTGGACGAGCGGCCCGGCCCGCAGATCCTCGCCCTGGCCGACCGGCTGGCCCCCGGCACCCCGGTCCTCGCGGTGCCCACCGGCTCCTTCCCCACCGCCGCCGAGCTCTTCGGCCTGGACGGCAAGCTCGGCGCCGGCACCCCGCGCAAGGCCGAGACCGCGCTCGGCCTCTTCGAGACGCACGTGGACACCGCCGAGCTGACCGAGCGGCTGTCGGTGGCCCGCTCGCCGAGGGTCACCCCGATGATGTTCGAGCACGCCCTGCTGGAGCGGGCCCGCGCCGACAAGCGGCGGATCGTGCTGCCGGAGGGCACCGAGGAGCGCATCCTGCGGGCGGCGGAGGTGCTGCTGCGCCGCGGAGTGTGCGACCTGACGCTGCTGGGCGACCAGGACGCGATCCGCAAGAAGGCCGGCGACCTCGGCATCGCCCTGGACGACCCCGGCCTGGAGCTGATCGACCCGCACACCTCGCCGCTGCGCGACCGCTTCGCCACCCTCTACGCGCAGCTGCGCGCCCACCGGGGCGTCTCCCGCGAGCTGGCCTACGACGTCGTGGCCGACGTGTCGTACTTCGGCACCCTCATGGTCCAGGAGGGCCTGGCCGACGGCATGGTCTCCGGCGCCGTGCACTCCACGGCCGCCACCATCCGCCCGGCCTTCGAGATCATCAAGACCCGCCCGGACGCGGCCATCGTCTCCTCGGTGTTCTTCATGTGCCTGGCCGACCGGGTGCTGGTCTACGGCGACTGCGCGGTCATCCCGGACCCGGACGCCGCGCAGCTGGCCGACATCGCCGTCCAGGCGGCCGGCACCGCCGCCCGGTTCGGGGTGGAGCCACGGGTGGCGATGCTGTCGTACTCCACCGGCACCTCGGGCACGGGTGCGGACGTGGACAAGGTGCGCGCGGCCACCGACCTGGTGCGCGAGCTGCGGCCGGAGCTGATGGTGGAGGGCCCGATCCAGTACGACGCGGCCGTCTCCCCGGTGGTCGCGGCCGCCAAGCTGCCCGGCTCCACGGTGGCGGGCCAGGCGACGGTGCTGATCTTCCCCGACCTCAACACGGGCAACAACACCTACAAGGCGGTGCAGCGCTCGGCCGGGGCGGTGGCCGTCGGCCCGGTGCTGCAGGGGCTGCGCAAGCCGGTGAACGACCTGTCCCGCGGGGCACTTGTACAGGACATTGTCAACACGGTCGCGATCACCGCGATCCAGGCGCAGGGTGATGAGCTGTGACCACTCAAGCGGACCCGACCGCCCCGAACCGGGTGCTGGTGCTCAACTCCGGCTCCTCGTCGGTGAAGTACCAGCTGCTCGACATGGGCGACCACGGCCGGCTCGCCTCCGGCCTGGTGGAGCGGATCGGCGAGGAGGGCGGGGTCGCCGACCACGGCGAGGCGCTGCGGCAGGTGGCGCGCCGGCTCGCCGACCAGGGCGTCGGCCTGGACTCGCCGGCGCTGGCCGCCATCGGCCACCGGGTGGTGCACGGCGGCACCCGGTTCACCGAGCCCACCGTGATCACCGACGAGGTGCTCGCCGAGATCGAGAAGCTGGTGCCGCTGGCCCCCCTGCACAACCCGGCGAACATCACCGGCATCAAGGTCGCCCGCGAGCTGCGCCCTGATCTGCCGCAGGTCGCCGTCTTCGACACCGCCTTCCACTCCACCCTGCCGGAGGCCGCCGCCCGCTACGCCATCGACGCGGCCACCGCCGACCGGTTCGGCATCCGCCGCTACGGCTTCCACGGCACCTCGCACGCCTATGTCTCGCGGGCCACCGCCGAGCTGCTCGGCCGCCCGGTGGCCGAGGTCAACACGATCGTGCTGCACCTGGGCAACGGCGCCTCGGCGTCGGCGGTGCGCGGCGGGGTGTGCGTGGACACCTCCATGGGCCTGACCCCGCTGGAGGGCCTGGTGATGGGCACCCGCTCCGGCGACATCGACCCCGCGGTCGTCTTCCACCTGCAGCGGGTGGGCGGCATGGGCACCGAGGAGATCGACACCCTGCTCAACAAGCGCTCCGGGCTGCTCGGCCTGTGCGGCGCCAACGACATGCGCGAGATCGGCCGCCGCATCGGCGAGGGCGACCGGGACGCCCGGCTGGCCTTCGACGTCTACGTGCACCGGCTGCGCCGCTACGTCGGCGCCTTCACCGCGGTCCTCGGCCGGGTGGACGCCATCGCCTTCACCGCCGGGGTGGGCGAGAACTCCGCGGCGGTGCGGGCCGCGGCGATGAGCGGCCTGGAGCATCTGGGCATCGAGCTCGACCCGGTGCACAACGCGGTACGGGCCTCGGGCCCCCGGGTGGTCTCCACCGCCGCCAGCCGGGTCGCGGTGGCGGTGGTGCCCACCGACGAGGAGCTGGAGATCGCCCGTGACACCTACGCGCTGGCCCGGAGTTGACCGCCCCCGCGCCGGCCCCGGACCATGGCTCAGCCGGCAAGCCCCCAGATAATTCCGGAGCGGAACAAACCGATAGGATAGCGCCCATGCGCCGAGCCAAGATCGTCTGCACCCTGGGTCCCGCCGTCGACTCCTACGAACAGCTGAAAACGCTGGTCGAGGCCGGTATGAACGTGGCCCGCTTCAACTTCAGCCACGGCAGCCACTCCGAACACGAGGAGCGCTACCACCGGGTCAGGAAGGTGGCCGAGGAGACCGGCCACGCGGTCGGCGTCCTCGCCGACCTGCAGGGACCCAAGATCCGGCTCGGCAAGTTCGTCGACGGGCCGGTGGAGCTGGTGGCCGGCGACGAGTTCACCATCACCACCGACGACGTGCCCGGCGACAAGTCCATCTGCTCGACCACCTACAAGGGCCTGCCCGGCGACGTCTCGCAGGGCGACCCGGTCCTGATCAACGACGGCAATGTGGCGCTGCGGGTGATCGAGGTCGAGGGCACCCGGGTGCGGACCCTGGTGGTCGAGGGCGGCGTGGTCTCCGACCACAAGGGCATCAACCTGCCCGGCGCGGCCGTCAACGTGCCCGCGCTGTCCGACAAGGACATCGAGGACCTGCGGTTCGCGCTGCGGATGGGTGTGGACATGGTGGCGCTGTCCTTCGTGCGCGACGCGAAGGACGTGCGGGACGTGCACCGGGTGATGGACGAGGAGGGCCGCCGGGTCCCGGTCGTCGCCAAGGTGGAGAAGCCGCAGGCGGTGGCGAACATGGAGGACGTCGTCCTCGCCTTCGACGCCGTGATGGTGGCCCGCGGCGACCTGGCGGTGGAGTACCCGCTGGAGCAGGTGCCGGTGGTGCAGAAGCGGCTGATCGAGCTGTGCCGGCGCAACGCCAAGCCGGTGATCGTGGCGACCCAGATGATGGAGTCGATGATCACCAACTCCCGCCCGACCCGCGCCGAGGCGTCCGATGTCGCCAACGCGATCCTGGACGGCGCCGACGCGGTGATGCTCTCCGCGGAGTCCTCGGTCGGCAAGTACCCGATCGAGACCGTCAAGACGATGTCGCGGATCGTGGTGGCCGCCGAGGAGGAGCTGCTGCGGCGCGGGCTGGAGCCGCTGGGCGCCGACAAGAAGCCGCGCACCCAGGGCGGCGCGGTGGCCCGCGCGGCCGCCGAGCTGGCCGACTTCCTGGACGCCAGGACGCTGGTGGCCTTCACCAAGTCCGGTGACACCGCCCGCCGGCTGGCCCGCTACCGGGTGCCCGTGCCGGTGGTGGCCTTCACCAGCGACCCCGCCACCCGCAATCAGCTCGCGCTGACCTGGGGCGTGGAGACCTTCGTGGTGGAGCACGTGAACACCACCGACGCGATGGTCGAGCTGGTCGACCGGGAGATGCTCAAGCTGTCGGAGTACGCCAAGGGCGACACCGTCATCATCACGGCCGGCTCCCCGCCCGGCGTCCCCGGCACCACGAACCTGGTCCGCGTGCACCACCTGGGCGACTGACCGCCGGTACCCGCGGAAGAACTGCGGCCGCCTGGTCCCCTCGCGGGGGCAGGCGGCCGTTCGCACGCACGGGTGAGGGCCCTTGCCGGCCCCGTCGGCCCGCTGCGGGCGGAGCCTGCGTCAGGGCCGGTCCGGTCAGGGCTGGCCGGGCAGGACCTGCATGCCGGGCACGTGGAGGTCGCCGCCGAACTGGCCGGCCTGCACGACGGTCACGTCGGTGAAGAACAGCTCGGGCAGGGTCAGCGGCGGCGGCGCCTTCGGGGTGAAGGTGATGGGGATCAGGCCCAGCAGGTTGCCGCTGAGCGACTCGGTGTACATCGTCACCGTGCCGTTGCGGATCGTGGAGGTGGACCCCTTGGCCGCGCGGACCTCGGTGTGGGTGTTGCCGGGGCCGACCACGAACTGGTCCAGGTCGCCGATGTCCACGCCGGTCGCGGTGAACTTCAGCACGTCCTTGACTGAGCCGCCCGCGGTGCGCACCTGCACGATGCCGTCGTAGTTGAGGCCGTGCAGGGTCAGCACGCTGCTCTTGAGCGTCCAGGGCTGGTCCGGCAGCAGGGGTATGCCCGGCTCGGTCTGCGCGTCGGCGAGCGCCTTGGCGTCGTACACCGGGCAGGGGTAGGACTGCGGGTCGCCGGAGCCGCCCGTGCCGCCGCTGCCGTCCGTGGCGCTCGGCGAGGCCGTGGGGCTGCCCGTGGGGTCGGCGAGGGCCTTGGCGGCCTTCTTGGCGGCCTCGGAGGCGCCCTTGACCGCGTCCTTGACCGGGGCGTGGGTCGCGGTCGCCTTCGGGGTGGCCGACGGCGAGGCGTGCGTGCCGGTGGGCGACGGGTCGGGCGCGGGCGGCGTGGTCGTCGGGTCCGGCCTCGGCGCGGTGGTCGTCGGCGCCGGGGTGGCGGTGGGCTTGCCGCCGCCGAGCAGGCCGCTCAGCAGGCCGCCCAGGCCCAGCGGGTCCTTCGGGTCGACCGACTTCGTCGGGGTCGGCGCGGCCGTGGTGGGCTGCTGCGTGGGCGCCTTGGTGGCGCTCGGGCTGTCCTTGGCGGCGGGCTTGCCGTCCGCCTGCGCGCTCGGGCTCGTCGTCGGCTTCGGCGTGTCCTTCGCCGTGCCGGCGCCGTCCTTGCCGTCCTTCTCCGCGCCCTTGGCCGCGTCCCCGGCCGTGCTCGCGGCGTCCTTGCCCGCGTCCTCGGCGCCCTTGCCGTCCTTCTTGCCGTCCTTTCCGGCGTCCTTGCCGGTGGCGCTCGGGGACGGGGTGTCGGACTGCGTGACGCACGGGCCCGGCTTGAAGGCCGGGTTCTTCGGCTCGTCCGCCTGCGCCAGGTGGGGCGTCAGGCCCATGCCCATCAGGACGGCGGTGGGCATGGCGGCCAGCGCCACCGCCTTGCCGGCGGGCACGTGCAGCTTGGTCAGCAGGGACTTGCGGGGAGCCGCGTGGCGCGGCCCCGAGGCCGCCCTGGCGCGCGGCCCCTCGCTCGCGGCCGGCTGAGCTTCGTCACCCAGCACGGTGCCTCCCGTTCTCCTTGGTCGTCTCTTCGTCGGGGTGTCCGCCGGCCAGCACCGGCTCCTCGCCGCGCTCGGCACCCGAGCCCTGCGCGGGCAGGAAGGGATCGCGCGGCAGGGCCGGCTCCTGCTCGCCCGGCTCGCCGGGCACCGGGGTGCCGTCCGGCAGTTCGGCCTTCTCGCCCGGCTCGTCGGCCCGTCTGCCGGGCGCCCAGGAGACGGCGAGCGCGCCGCCGAGCAACGCGGGGAGGTAGCCCATCAGGAAACCGCCGACGTTGGACACCGGCAGCGAGACCAGCGCCAGCAGGATCGTCGCCACCCCGGCGAAGATCCGCACCGCGGACTGCAGCCACATGGTCAGGCCGAGGACGAACAGCAGCACGCCGATGATGAGCGAGGCCGACCCGGTGGTCGTGGACATGCGCACCGTCAGCTGACCGATGGTGAGGTGGGCGTACGGGAAGTACGCGATGGGGAGCCCGGAGATGAGGGTGAGCAACCCCGCCCAGAACGGCCGGGTCCACCGCCAGTGGCGAAAGACCAGGCGTCCGTAGCGGATGCGGGCCCGCAGTCCGGTCGACTCGGCGCTCATGGACAACAGCTCCCTGGAACTGACTTGGCACTGGCGTGGCTCTGGCTCGGCACCGGGTGGTACGGCCCCTGCCTCAACGTGCGTGGACGTGCTGGGTCGTGCGGTGCCGCGGGTGCGGCGGGCTCGGGTGGCGCTCAGGGGGACGGGTGCGGGCCGGTGCGGCCGGCTCGTTCGCCGGGGGCGAGCCGCGTCCCGCGCGGCTCGCCCGTGACCACGTCGGCGCAAGTGCCGCCTAGTAGCACTCGACTCCGGCGCCGGAGCCCTTCTTGACGCTCATGCTGAGACCCGCCAGCTTGAAGGTGCCGGCGCTGGTGGCCCAGGCGGTCTGCCGGACGTCGGTCAGGTCCGCGGTCCTGGCCTCCTGGGCGAAGGAGCCGGGGGCGCCCTGCTTGACCGCGTTCTCGGGCTGTGCGTAGTCCGGGTTCACGGCGCCGGCGGCGACACCGATGTTGATGTCGTGGAACGTGGCATCGGCGTCGAGCTGGTCGAGGTCGATGTACAGGTTCGACGCCTTGACCTTCTTGCCGTTGTTGCCGGCGCTGAGCTTCAGCGTCACGTCGCCGACGAACGGCGCCGGGATGACCACGGACTGGCACAGGCCGGTGATGGTGGCGCTGGAGAAGGCCGAGACGGCCACCGGGTGCTTGGTGCCGTTCACCTCGGCGTCCACGGCGCCGTACTGCACGAAGCCGTTGCCGTGCAGGGTCTTGGCGGTGACCTTGAACTCCTGGCCCGACACGGCGAAGGACGCCGCGAGCGCCCCCTGGGCCAGTGCCACGCCTATCGCGGCCGTGGCCGCGACACTCGGCACCATGACGACGGCGAACCGCCGCCATCTGGTACCGCCTCGAACGAGCGACTCCATACTTCCTCCTTCTCGGACGTACATCTCCGGCCGGGAGTCGTTCGGGTCCCGGCCCGGGATGGGAGAAGTGCTACGTCCTCGGAAAGGAGAGCGCCGCGGTCGGCGGGGCCGTCCCTCCGCGGGGGAGTACGGACGGCGGTGTCCGAGCATCGGCGATCACCCCCGAGCGACAACCACTGGCCACGCTCTCGCGCAACCTGCGGGACAGGCTCCACCCGTTCCGCCCGCGACCGAAGTGGCCGCGGACAGGCGGCCGAAGACCCCCCTGTCCCAGGGTGGCGGCGGTCACCGCCCACCCCGCCCGGCGGGGACCCGTGCCCCTCGCGCGGCTGGCTGCCGGGCTGGGGTGACGGACCGAGCTTGGCCGATCGTGGTCCATTCGCGGCCCGGGCACAAGGGGGTTCGTTACCAGTGAGTAACGCCAAATCGCCGCAGGCGGGACCAACACGCGGAGTGATGTCACGCCGAGTAACAGGTACCTGGGTAGGTAAGTCCGACATAAGCACGGAAGGGCCCACAAAGCGGGGCAGTGTTCTTACCGGAAGTAACAGTCACCGATCCGGGTCACGTTTTGGTAAACGCTGTCGCCGTGTCGGCAAATCGTCGTACGGTCCCGCGCCGGGCATATGCCGCACGCGGGACCGCCGTCCTCATCGGGCCCGATGGACTCCGGTGGAGGCCTGCGGGTTCCGGTCAGAACAGTCAGAACAGCACGCGGGCGAGCGCGGTGCGCGCGGCGGCGACCCGCGGGTCATCCGGGCCGATCACCTCGAACAGGTCGAGCAGCCGCAGCCGGGCCCGGTCGCGGTCCTCACCCACCGTGCGCTTCACGGTGTCCACCAGCCGGGAGAAGGCGTCCTCGACATGGCCGCCGACCAGGTCCAGGTCGGCGGCGGCCAGCTGCGCCGACACGTCACCCGGCGCCTCGGCGGCCGCGGCGCGCACCTTCTGCGGGTCCGCGCCCTCCACCCGCGCCAGCAACTCGGCCTGCGCCAGGCCCAGCTTGGCCTCGACGTTGGCCGGCTCGTCGGCGAGCACGTTCTTGTACGCCTGAATCGCACCCGACAGATCGCCGGCGTCCAGCGCGTCGTGCGCGGCGGACAGCGCCAGCTCCTGCGGGGTGGCCGGGCGGGGGGCCGGCTCCGGCTCGGCCGCGTCCTGCGGCCCGGTCTCCTGGCCGACGATGCCGAACCGCTGCTCGGCGACCGCGATCACCTGGTCGAGCACCTCGGTGATCTGGTCCTCGGGGGCGGCGCCCTGGAAGAGCGGCATCGCCTGCCCGGCCAGCACCGCGAAGACCGCGGGCACGCCCTGGACGCCGAACTGCTGGAAGAGCAGCTGGTTGGCGTAGACGTCGGCGGTGGCCAGCACGAAGCGGCCGCGGTACTGCGCCGCCAGGCGCTCCAGCACCGTGTTCAGCTGCCGGCTCTGCTCGATCTGGTCGGTCCAGAAGCTGATGACGACCGGGACCTCGGAGGAGCGCTGCAGGACGTCGGCCTCGAAGGTCGCCTCGGTGACCTCGATGACGAGCGGGGCCGCCGGCGCCTCGCCGGGACCGGCCTGCCGCCGCTGGGCCCGCGCCTGCTCGGCCTTCGCCTTGGCCTCGCCGGCCGCCTTCACCGCGGCGAGGTCGACGACACCGCTCATGGACATGTTGCGTGGCTGCATGGGGTCAATCCTCCCCCCTCGTGGGCCCGATCGTGCACATACCCCGGTTCCCGCCGGATTGCGGGCGACCGGGACGCATCTTCCCCGTTTCCCGCGGCCGTACTCCACCGCCGTCCGCGCGGTGGGGGCTGCGGGCCGTTCACCGACCGTAGGGGTCCCCGTCCGTACGGTGGCTGTCGCGCGGGGCGGCGGAACGCCCTTACGCTACGGGTCGTAGCGTAACTGGCGGCGGGCCGGGCCGCAGGCGCCACACTGTGTGACGCCGGTCACTCGTCCCGTCGGCTACCGGCCGGTATGGTCCGGCCTATGTGTCCTGCCTCCCCCGCCCCCGGGCCCCGGCCCCGGCGCACCGGCCGGCCACGCAGCGCGGACGCCGACCGGGCGATCCTGGCCGCGACCCGGCAGGCGCTGGTGGAGCTGGGCTGGGGCGGGCTCACCCTGGGGGACGTGGCGGCCCGCGCCGGGGTCGCCAAGACCACCCTGTACCGCCGCTGGGCGGGCAAGAACGAACTGGTGGTGGACGCGCTGGCGGCCCTGTTCGACGAGCAGCTGCACCTGCCCGACCGCGGCAGCCTGCGTGCTGACATCCAGGGCGTGGTGCTGCGCTTCGCCGGCCTGCTGGACCGCCCGGAGATGCGGACCGCCCTGATGGCGGTGGTCGCCGAGGCCGGCACCGACGAGGCGCTGCGGACCCGGATCAGGCAGGCGCTGGTGGACCGGCAGAAGCACCTGGTGCTGGCCGGCCGCGAGCGCGCCCAGCGGCGCGGCGAGATGCCCCGGGACGTGGGCGGCCCGGACCCGGCCAGGGACGACCTGATCTTCGACGTGGTGGCGGGCGCGGTGGTGCACCGGATGATGGTCAGCTCCGGCCCGGTGGACCGGGACTGGGCCGACCGGCTGGCCCGCCTGCTGGTGGAGGGGCTGGCGGCCGGCTGCTGACGGCCCCGCCCGCTCCACCGGAAGGCGGCGGGCACCTGGCCCCGCCCCCGCGTGCTTCCGCCGGCCTCACCCCGCCTCCGCCTCCAGCCCGGCGACGAAGTGGTCGAACTCCCCGGCCTTCACACCCTTGACGAACGCCTCCCACTTCGCGGGTGTGGTCACCGCCACCACGTCCGGCTGCTCTGTCTCGCGGATGTAGATCATCCCGTCGTCACCGACGGTCGCTTCGAGGGACACCAGGTTCCTTCCTCGGAGGGCCGGTTGGGTGCGTACGAGGGTACGTTCGTTCGCCACAGCCCCACCTGGAGATCAACTGGGCCCGCGGAAGGGGGCGTTGCCCCGTCCGGGTGATGCTGGGTCAGAACCTGGCCGGCTCGGTGTACGACCCCCACTCCTCGCGCAGCGCCCCGCAGATCTCGCCGAGGGTGGCCTCGGCCCGCACGGCGTCGAGCATCGGCTCGATCATGTTGGCGCCTTCCCGGGCGGCGGTCAGCATGGCCGCGAGCGCGGCGCGCACCGCCCCGTCGTCCCGGGCCGCCCGGCGGGCGGCCAGCGCGCGCACCTGCTCGCGCTCCACCTCGTGGCCGACCCGCAGGATCTCCAGGTCCCCGGTGACCGAGCCGGTGTGGACGTTGACGCCCACCACCTTCTTCTCGCCCTTCTCCAGCGCCTGCTGGTAGCGGAAGGCGGACTCGGCGATCTCGCCGGTGAAGTAGCCGTCCTCGATGCCGCGCAGGATGCCCGAGGTCATCGGGCCCACCGGGTGCCGACCGTCCGGCACGGCCCGCTCGCCCAGTTCCTTGATCCGGTCGAAGATCTTCTCGGCGTCGGCCTCGATCCGGTCGGTGAGCGCCTCGACGTACCAGGAGCCGCCCAGCGGGTCGGCCACGTTGGCCGCCCCGGTCTCCTCCATGAGCACCTGCTGGGTGCGCAGCGCGATCTCGGCCGCCTGCTCGCTGGGCAGCGCCAGCGTCTCGTCCAGGGCGTTGGTGTGCAGCGAGTTGGTGCCGCCGAGCACGGCGGACAGCGCCTCCACGGCGGTGCGCACCACGTTGTTGTACGGCTGCTGGGCGGTCAGCGAGACGCCCGCGGTCTGGGTGTGGAAGCGCAGCCACTGCGCCTTCGGCGTCGCCGCCCCGTACACGTCGCGCATCCAGCGGGCCCAGATCCGGCGGGCGGCGCGGAACTTGGCGATCTCCTCGAAGAAGTCCAGGTGCGCGTCGAAGAAGAAGGACAGGCCGGGTGCGAAGACGTCCACGTCCAGGCCGCGGCTGCGGCCGAGCTCCACGTAGCCGAAGCCGTCGGCGAGGGTGTAGGCGAGCTCCTGGGCGGCCGTGGCACCGGCCTCGCGGATGTGGTAGCCGGAGACCGACAGCGGCTTGTAGGCGGGGATGGCCCGGGCGCAGTGCTCCATGAGGTCGCCGATCAGCCGCAGGTGCGGCTCGGGGGCGAAGAGCCACTCCTTCTGCGCGATGTACTCCTTGAAGATGTCGGTCTGCAGCGTGCCGTTGAGCACCGAGGGGTCGGCGCCCTGGCGCTCGGCGGCGACCAGGTACATGCAGAAGACGGGGACGGCGGGCCCGGAGATCGTCATCGAGGTGGTGACGTCGGCGAGCGGGATGTCCTTGAAGAGGACCTCCATGTCGGCCGCGGAGTCGATCGCGACCCCGCAGTGGCCGACCTCGCCGAGCGAGCGCGGGTCGTCGGAGTCGCGGCCCATCAGGGTCGGCATGTCGAAGGCGACCGAGAGGCCGCCGCCCCCGCCGGCCAGGATCATCTTGTACCGCTCGTTGGTCTGCTCGGCGTTGCCGAAGCCGGCGAACTGGCGGATGGTCCAGGTGCGGCCGCGGTAGCCGGTCGGGTGCAGGCCGCGGGTGAAGGGGTACTCCCCCGGCCAGCCGATGCGCTCGAAGCCGGGCACGTCGGCGCCCGCGGGCGGCCCGTAGACCGGCTCGACGGGGTCGCCCGAGAGCGTGCCGAAGTCGGCGTCGCGCTTGTGTGCGGAGTCGTAGCGCGCCTGCCAGCGCAGGCGGCCTGTCTCGATCTCGTCGGCGTCCATACCATCGAATTTACTAGGACGTCCAAGTAAATGTCGATGCGGCAAGGGCCACCGCCGCCCGGGCTGCCCCGGACGGCCCTACGGGGGGCGCCCCGGACGGGCCCGGCGCGTCCCCTGGGGTCCTACGCCTCGACGGCGTCGGCGCTCTCGCGGTGGATCACCTTGGGCCCGAGCTCACGGGTGACCCGGCGCTCGACGAAGAAGGCGGCGGTGGGGATCGTGCCCGCCAGAAGGATGAGGACCATCCGGCCGATCGGCATCTTGGCCTTGATGCACAGGTCGAAGGCGAGCACGAGGTAGACGACGTACAGCCAGCCGTGGGCGAAGCCGACGGCCGCGGTGAAGGTGCCCGCGCCGTTCATGTCGAGCCCGTACTTGGCGATCACGCCGAGGGTGAGCGCGATCAGCAGCACGCCCGTCACGTAGGCCATCACCCGGTAGCGGGTGAGCACGCTGGATTTCATGGACACGAGCCTAACCGCCCCGTATTTCCCCCCGGACCCGGGTCCCGCAGGGCCCGCGCCGGCCCCACACCGGCCCTGCGACGGCCCCGCGACGGCACGGGCGGCACGCTCACTCCTCCTCGAAGTCGCCCGCCGCTATCCGCAGGGGGCGCAGGAGGGCGAAGATCTCGGCGCACTCCTCCGCGTCGTACACGCTCAGCCCGAAGTCCATGGCCATCAGGTCCCGGGTGGCGGACTCCACGATCTCGCGGCCCTTGTCGGTGATGGAGGCGAGCGTGCCGCGGCCGTCGTTGGGGTTGGGGCGCTTGGCGACCAGGCCGGCGGCCGCGAGGCGGTCCACGGTGTTGGTGACCGAGGTGGGGTGCACCATCAGCCGCTCACCGATCTTGGACATCGGCAGCTCGCCCGCCTTGGAGAAGGCGAGCAGCACCAGCGCCTCGTAGCGCGCGAAGGTCAGCCCGTACGGCTTGACGACGGCGTCGACCTGACCGAGCAGGATCTGCTGGGCGCGCATGATCGAGGTGATCGCGGCCATCGAGGGCACCCCGCCCCAGTGCCGGGTCCACAGCTCGTCGGCACGGGCGATGGGGTCGAAGGGCAGGCTCAGGGGCTTAGGCACGGCCCCGAGCCTACCCGCCGGTCACATGCCGGGCACAGGCGTCCACCCAGTGGGCGCGCGTCCGGTCAGCGGGCGCGCTCGGCTCGCAGGTGGGCGGCGACCGGGGTGAGCGCCTCGCCGTAGGCGGCCAGCGCCTCGGGGGTCATCAGGTCGATGAAGTGGGCGCGCACGGAGGCGACATGGCGGGGGGCGACCTCGCGCATGGTGGCCCAGCCCTGCTCGGTGAGGACCGCGAACAGGCCCCGGCGGTCGGTGTCGCAGTTCTCCCGGCGGACCAGCCCGGCGCTCTCCATGCGGGTGATCTGGTGCGAGAGGCGGCTCTTGGACTGCAGCGTGGACCTGGCGAGGTCGCTCATCCGCATCCGCCGGTCCTCGGCCTCGGAGAGGTTGACCAGGATCTCGTAGTCGTTGTTGGTCAGGCCGAAGGGCTGCAGGTCCCGCTCCAGTTGGTGCATCAGCAGCCGGCTGACGTCGAGGTGGATGCGCCAGGCCCGCTGTTCGTCCTCGCTGAGCCAGGTCGTCACGCCGTCCGCGGTCTGTGTCTCCATGTCGTCAATCCTAGCTGTGGTTGAATCTCGGATGATCGCGTGGGTAGCCGTGCGGTCACGGCGCGTGCCCTCGCGGGGTGCGGTGGTGCCGGTCCCGGGCGGCAGGGCGCCGCGGGACGGGTGGGTCAGCAGTGCGTCAGGGGTGGCTCAGGTGTCGCTCAGACGTGGCTCGGGGGCGGTCGGAGACGGGTCGGGGCCGGCCGGGGCCGTCACGTGCCGGGCTGCGGTCCCGCCCCCGTGTCGCGCTCGGCGAGCACGGACTCGGTGGACTGCAGCAGCACCTGGCCGGCGCCGGTGAACTCGAACTGGTGCTCCTCGCCGGAGGCTCCGCCGATGCCGGTCAGCGCCCGGATGCCGCCGAGGACCCCGCGCAGGTAGGCGTGGTCGTAGTGGTGGCAGGGGGTGGGGCAGTCGGCCCAGCCGACCAGCGCCTGCGGGTCCACCCGGATCGGCGGCTCCACGAAGTGCACGGCGCCGTTGGAGGCGGCCACGAACTTCCCCGTGCCGAGCAGGGTGAGGAAGCCGGGGATGATCGACTGCTTGAGCGACAGGCCGGGCTGGAAGGCGAGCAGGTTGCCCGAGCGGATGGTGAGGTTGCCCTCGTCGAGGTCGTAGGAGTTGATGTCGTAGGAGCGGTCGGCGAGCAGCAGCCGGCCGCGGCCCTGGGCGACGACCCAGTCGGCGGCGTGCGCCGGGGAGTGGAAGTTCTCCGCGATGAGCCGGTCCAGCGGGCCGGCGCCGATGCCCTGGAAGTCGATCTGCCCGTAGTAGGCGATCATCTTCCCCTTCTGCAGGAACCACTGGCCGTCCAGGGCGACGCTGAAGGCGTACGGGTTGACGTTGTCGTCGGCGGGCAGCGTGGCCGCGTCGAAGACGACCGGGCCGCCGGGCGGCTGCGGCGGGGCGGCGGGCGGGGGCGGGTAGGTCACAGCTTCTCCTCCGACGCCTGGACGTAGACGGTGCCCTGGCCGGACAGCTCCAGCTGGAACGCCTCGCCCGAGCCGCGGCCGACCATCTCGCGCCAGCCGAGGGCGGCGGTCAGCCGGTTGCGGACCTCGCCGCGGTGGGCGACGTACGCCTGCGGGTCCACGTGCACCGGGCGCTGCGGGGTGACGGGGAGTTCGATGACGCCGCCGTGGGCGAGGAAGGCGGCCGAGCCGACGCCCTGCAAGGTGGTGGTGAACAGGCCCTGGCCGGTGGCCTGGCCGCGGATGACGCCCATCACGCCACCCTGGGAGCCCATGAACATGGTGCCCTGCCGCAGCGAGCCGTCGAAGGCGAGCAGCCGGTCGGACTCGACGTAGAGGGTCTCGCCGGTCAGGTCGGCGGTGTGGATGTGGTGGCCGCCGTGGCCGAACATCACCGTGCCCTCGCCCTCGACGACCATCAGCGGGGTCGCCTCGTTCGCGACGCGGCGGCCGATCATGGACATCACGCCGCCCTGGCCGCCGGTGATGCTGGGGGTGAAGGTGACCCGGCCGCGGTAGGCGAGCATGGCGCCGCGCTGGCTGAACATGCGCTGCCCCGGGTGCACCTGGGCCTCGACCATCTTGGAGTTGATCCGGGTGAACGGCACTACAGCTGCCCCCCGATGGTGGTCCGCTCGCTGGGCTGGACGTAGACCAGGCCCTCGCCCTCGAAGCGGATCTGGAAGCTCTCACCGGAGCCCTCGCCGACCAGGGTGCGCCAGCCCAGCGCGCTCTGCAGGTGCTGGCGCAGGTTGCCGGTGTGGGCGACGTAGGCGCCGGGGTCGACGGTGAGCGGGGTCTGCTTGGTGACGCGCAGCACGATCGCCGGGCCGTCGGAGAGGATCGCGGCCTGCCCGCTGCCCTCGACGGTGGTGGTGAACAGCCCGTTGCCCTGGGAGGCGCCGCGCAGCCCGGTGAAGGTGGTGCCGGTGCGCAGCGCGGGTTCGGTGGCCAGCAGGTTGCTCGCCTCCACATGGAGGGTCTCGCCGGTGAGGCGGACCAGGTTGATCTCGGTGGCGCGGTCGGCGAACCAGCAGGTGCCGGTGCCGCGGACCTCCATGACGGCCATGTGCTCGCCGGTGATGCGGCGGGTGACCAGGCCGCGCAGGCCCTCGCCACCGCCGGTCATCTTCTTGAACGTCATCTCGCCGTCGTAGGCGACCATGGCCCCGTTCTTCGCCTTGACCGCCTCTCCCGCGAGGTCGACGGCGAGCACGCGGGTGCCCTGCAGCCGGAAGGTCGCCATGCCTCAGACCGTATCGGCGGTGGCGGCACCGGGGGCGGCTTTGGCAGGAGCCGCAGGAGCCGCAGAAGCAGCCCCGGGCCCGGCCGCAGGACCGGCTGCGGGACCGGCTGCGGGACCGGCCGCCGCGCCGCGCTCCCGGACCGGCAGCGGTGCCTTGGCGGTGCCCGTGGCCTCGCCGGCGGCGGCCTCGACCTCGATGAGGGAGGCGCCGCGCCGCTGGGCCTCGAAGGCGGCGTGCCCGCCGCGCAGCCCGAACAGCCGCTTGCCGATGAGGATGTAGAGGACGGCGAGCACGTTGAGCGCGAGGGTGCCGATCTTGAACCAGCTGGTCTTCTCGGTGAGTTCGTAGACCTCGATCGGCAGGAAGGCCGCGGTGGCAACGACCGCGAGGTATTCCGCCCAGCGCTTGCCGAACCACAGGCCGACGCCCTCGACGGTCTCGATCAGGGCGTAGCCGAGCAGCCCCGCGGCCACCTCGTGGAGGGTGGACTTCTTGTAGTCGAAGGTCTTCTGGATGGTGTCGACGACCGGCGAGTGGTCCAGGTCGTAGCCGAAGTGGTGGGCGACCGGGCGGAAGACGGTCAGGTCGTCCTCGAAGAGGCGGCGCACCGCGTCCTGGGAGTTGGAGAACTTCCACACCGCCCAGGCGGCGAGGATCACCAGGACGCCGCGCAGCACCCGCTCCACGGCGAGGAAGCGCAGGATGAACAGGTCGCGCAGCGCGCGGCCGCGGGGCACCAGGGGCGCCTCGGCGGCGGGGCCGCGGCCGTGCGGCTCGCCGAGGACGAAGTCGCCGCAGCGCAGGCAGCGCCAGGCGGTGCCGACCGCGGTGCTGGTCTGCAGCCTGGCGTGCAGGCGCGGCTCGTCGGGCGCGTAGGTGATGTGGCCCTTGCGGGCGCAGTGCCTGCGGTCCCAGTCGATGCTCATCGTCTCGTCCCCGTGGATTCGGTCGGTGCTGCGGTCGGTGCGGTGCCGGTGCCGTGTCGGTGCGGCGGTCGGTGCCGCGGTCGGTGCTGTGTCGGTGCGGCGGCTGCGGTCTTCCGTGGAAGGGGACGTTATCGCCTGCCGGGTGGTTGCCGACCCCGGCGTATGGCCATCGATACGGTCCGGTGATAATGGAGGGCGACCTTGTGATCGCCTTCACAAGGACTACGGAAGAGAGGTTCCCGTGGACCTGAAGACCGCCGCCGCGCTGCGCCGGCTCCGCCTCGTCTCCGCCCCCGAGGCGGCCTCGTTCCTGATCCTGCTGGTCTGCACCCTGCTGAAGTACACCACCGACTTCAACGCGGTGCCGGTGCTCGGCCCGATCCACGGGGTGCTGTTCATCGTCTACGTGCTCTTCTGGGCCGACGCGTGGAACCGCGCGCGCTGGCCGCTGGGGCGCTCGGCGCTGTACCTGGCGCTGTCCATCCTGCCCACCGGCGGCTTCTTCGCCGAGCGGATGCTGGCCCGCGAGTGCGAGGAGGCGGTCGCCGCGGCCCGTACGAAGCAGGAGCAAGGCGCGCAGGACGCCCAGGAGCAGGAGCCGGGCCAGGCGGTGACCCCGGCGTGATCGTGGCTTTCTCCGTCACCCCGCTCGGGGTGGGCGAGGACGTCGGCGAATACGTCGCGGACGCCGTGCGGGTGGTGCGCGAGTCCGGGCTGCCGAACCGGACCGACGCGATGTTCACCTCGATCGAAGGCGAGTGGGACGAGGTGATGGCCGTGGTGAAGCAGGCGGTGGCGGCTGTGGAGGCGCGCGCGCCGCGGGTCTCGCTGGTGCTCAAGGCCGACCTGCGGCCCTCGGTCACCGACGGGCTGACCTCGAAGGTCGAGACGGTCGAGCGCTACCTGGCCCAATGAGCGGGGCGGCCGTTCGAACGCGCGCTGTCCGCCCCGTTCTTGTACCGGCCGCTCCTGCGCGGGCCCTGCACGCGCGCGCTGTTCGTCAGCGGGCCGTTCAGAGCAGCCCACCGGTCGCGACGGCGATGCCGAGCGGGGTGCGCTCGTAGAGCACCTGGTGGCCGTAGCGGCGCGAGCGCAGCAGGCCGGCGTCACGCAGGACGGCCAGGTGCGCGGAGACCGAGGACATCGCCATCGCGTGCCGGTGGGCGAGCGCGGTGGTGGTGGTCGGGGCGTCGATGCCGGTCAGTATGGCCGCGCGGTTGGGGCCGAGCAGTCTGACCAGCGCGGTGGAGGCGGCCGGGCCGCTCTGCGCCCACAACCCGCCGATGCCGCGGGCCGGGTAGACCACGGTGGGCTGCCAGGGCGGGTCGAAGGCACTGCCCGACTCGGGCCAGAAGAAGACGCTGGGCACCAGCACGAGCCCGCCCGCGGGGGCGGCGACCCCCTGCTCGCCGCCGGGTTCCGCCGCGACCGGGGCCTCACCGGGCTCCGGGGGACGCGGGTGGGTGGCAGACACCGCGTCCAGGGCGCCGTCGTGCCAGCTGAGCCTGGGGTGCAGGCCGGTGAACAGGCGCTGCATGCCGCCGTCGGCCAACCGCCGTGCGTGGTAGGCGACATCGGCCTCCAGGACGGCGCGCAGCCGGGGCCAGTGCGGGGCAAGCAATTCGGACCAGACGTGGGCGTAGAGCCCGGCGAGCTGGGCCACGGTGCCGGCCGGGTCGGCGAGCATGCCGCGGCCGCGGCGGGTGCGGGCGGCGCCGGGGGTCTGGGCGAGTGCCTGGGCGATCTGCCGGCGGGCCGTGTCGGGGTCGGTGGCCCGCACGGCGGCCAGTTCGTCCTCCAGCGTGGCCAGCGGGACTTCGGGCACGGGGTGCAGGAAGTCGGGGCCGTAGCCGTTCTCGGGGGCGAGCAGCCAGAAGGCGGCGAGGTCGAGGCTTGCGGCCGCGGAGCGGACCTGGCGCAGCCAGGGCAGGTGGTAGCCGTGCCGGTCGGGGCGGGACAGGGTCCTGATCGCCCCTTGCGTCTCGCGCAACGGCGAGATCGCGAACCGGCACCGTAGCAGGTCCTCTGCCGCAAAACGCATGCGAAACGACATCACGCCCCCCAAGATTCGGCGGAGGCCGAAAGACTACGACGGGTGGGGCCAATGCCACCAGTGTGATGTCATGACAACGGACAGCGAGCAGCCCCCTCGTGAGGGCACCCCGCCGTCGCCGGCCGCACCGGACCCGACTCCCACCACCCCCGGGACCAGGCCCGAGAGCGCCAACCAGAGCACGGGCGGCGCCGCGGACGGCAGCGGTGGCGGCTCCGCCGGCACGGGCGAGGACGGCGCCACGAGCGCCGGGTACGGCGCGGTCTTCGCGGTACGGGAGTTCCGGGCGATGTTCGCCGCCCATGTGCTGTCCATGCTGGGCACGGTGGTCTCCGAGGTCGCGCTGGCCGTCCTGGTCTACCGGGAGACGGACTCGGCGGTGCTGACCGCGCTGGTCTTCGCGCTGACCGTGCTGCCGTTCGCGCTCAGCGGCCTGCTGCTGTCCGGGATCGCCGACCGCTTCCCCTCCCGGCAGGTGCTGGTCGGCTGCGACCTGCTGTCGGCGGTGTGCATCGCGGCGATGATCGTGCCGGGGATGCCGCTGGCGGCGCTGTTCCTACTGCGGGTGGTGACGTCGATGATCGCCACGCTCTTCACCGGCACCAGGGCGGCGAGCCTGGGCGACATCCTCACCGGCGACCTGTTCGTGCTGGGCCGCTCGCTGATCCGGATCGTCTCGCAGGGCTCGCAGATCGTCGGCTTCGGGCTGGCCGGGCTGATCGTGGCGTGGCTGAGCCCGCGGCAGACGCTGCTGGTGACGGTCTGCACGTTCCTGTGCTCGGCGCTGCTGCTGCGGCTGGGCACCCGCAGCCGGCCGGCCCGCAGCAGCCGCAAGGCGGCGCTGATGCGGCAGTCGCTGGCGGCGACCGGGGAGATCATGGGGCACCCCCGGATCAGGGCGCTGATGCTGATGTGGTGGGTGCCGCCGATGTTCTTCGGGGTGGCCGAGGGGGTGGCGGTGCCCTTCGCCGCGGACGCGGGCGCGGGCGCGGTCGGTTACGGCGTCTTCCTGGCGGCGATGCCGGCCGGCACGGTGGCCAGCGAGGTGCTGGCCGGCACCCTGCTGGACGCGCGGGCCCGTGACCGTATCGCGATTCCGCTGGCCGCCCTGTCCCTGCTGCCGATGGCCGTCTTCTGCGTGAACCCCTCGCTGCCGCTGTCGGTGGCGCTGCTGGTGCTCACCGGGCTGTGCGCGGCCTACGCCCTGGGCATGGACCGCTGGTTCGTCCACGTGGTGCCGCCCGAACTGCGCGGCAGCGCCATGACGTTGATGGGCGCGGGCCTGATGACCCTGCAGGGTGTCGGCATGGCCGCGGGCGGCGCGGTCGCCGAGGCGGTCCCCCCGTACGCGGTCATCTGCGGCGCCGGCCTGATCGGCACGGCAAGCGTCCTGGCCGTCCTCCGCTCGGTCCGCGACACCGGCGTCCCCACCCCCGCCTGACGCCCCCCGCCGCACCGCGCCGGAGCGGCGGAGCCGACCCGCACACCCCGATACGCCGGCGGTGCCGGCCGCACCGGGCGCCGGTGCCCATGATCCTCACCGAAGGGAGCGCCGCGGTGAGCACAGCACTGCCGTCGTGGATGTATCCGCCACGGGACACCGGGTGGGAGGCGGACGACCTGGACCTGCTCCCGCCGGATGCTCCTCGCCACATCGAACTGCTCGACGGAGCCCTGATCCTCGACACATCGCCGCGACGCAGTCGGCACGACCGGGTGATCCGCCGCCTCACCGCCGCCCTGGAGGCCGCGGCCCCCTCCGGCTGGACCGTCGAGGCCCAAATGACCGTGAAGCTGAACCGCCGCAGCCGGCCCGAGCCCGACATCGTGGCCGCACGCGTGCCCTACGACCCCGAGCGCACCCGCTTCCTGCCCGAGGAGGTCGCGCTGGTGGTGGAGGTCGTCTCCGCCGAGTCCGAGCACCGCGACCGCCGCTGGAAGCCGGGGCTGTACGCCGACGCGGGCATCGACCACCTGTGGCGCGTCGAGGACGAGAACGGCCTGCCGGTCCTGCACACCTACGAGTTGGACGCCACCACCCGCGGCTACGTCGCCACAGGCGTGCACCGCGAGCGGTTCAAGACCGCGGTGCCCTTCGCTCTGGACGTGGTGCCGGCCGATCTGGCGCGCTGACCCGCGGCGGCCTCGAAGGGGGCTCGGAAAGGGCTCAGGGGGCGGTGGTGAGGTCGGTGAGGAGGGTGTCGGCTGCTGTGTAGGGGTCCAGGGTGCCCTGGGTGACCTGGTCGGCCAGGGCGGTCAGGGAGGTGGCGCTGGCGGGGGCGGCTATCCGGGCGCGCAGATCGGTCAGGGCGATGGTCTCGATCTCCTTGGCGGCGCGGGCCCGGCGCCGCTCGGCGAGGACGCCGTGCTCGTCCATCCAGGCGCGGTGCTTGTCGAGGGCGGCGAGGAGTTCGTCGGTACCCTCGGAGCGGGCGGCGACCGTCTTGACGATCGGCGGCCGCCAGGCGCCCGGGGCGCGCGACTCCCCCAGGCCCAGCATGTGGTTGAGCTCGCGGGCGGTGGCGTCGGCCCCGTCCCGGTCGGCCTTGTTGACCACGTAGACGTCGCCGATCTCCAGGATGCCGGCCTTGGCGGCCTGGATGCCGTCGCCCATCCCGGGGGCGAGCAGCACCACCGAGGTGTCCGCCTGGGCGGCGATCTCCACCTCGGACTGGCCGACGCCGACCGTCTCCACCAGCACCACGTCGCACCCGGCGGCGTCCAGCACCCGGATCGCCTGCGGGGCGGCCCAGGCCAGGCCGCCGAGGTGGCCGCGGGTGGCCATCGAGCGGATGTAGACGCCCGGGTCGGAGGCGTGCTCGGACATCCGCACCCGGTCGCCGAGCAGGGCGCCGCCGGAGAACGGCGAGGAGGGGTCGACGGCGAGCACGCCGACCCGCCGCCCGGCCCTGCGGTACGCGGTCACCAGCGCGGAGGTCGAGGTGGACTTGCCGACGCCGGGCGACCCGGTGAGCCCGACGACGTAGGCGCCGCCGGTGAGCGGGGCGAGGGCGGCCATCACCTCGCGCAACTGCGGCGAGGCGCCCTCCACCAGGGAGATCAGCCGCGCCACGGCCCGCGGCCGCCCCTCGCGCGCCTGCTCGACGAGGGCGGCGACGTCCACCTGCCGCACCCCGCCGCGGCCCGAGCCCGCCGCCTGCTCCTTCGCTCCGCTCACCGTGCCCGCTCTCTCTCCTCGACCGCCGACCGAACCACCGCCGTACCACGGACCGGACCACCGCGGACCGCCGGCGACGCCCGGGCGCCACCGAACCGCCGTCCGCGCATCGGAGCCCGGCCCCGCCGCCCGAGTCCCGCCGGGCTGCGGAACCGGCCGCGCACCGGAGCACGGCCGCACCGCCGGCCGGCCTGCGGCCGCCCCGTTCCGCTTCCTTCTTACCCCTGCTCGGTCCCGCTCCGCGCTATTGCGCCCCGGCGCCGGGCACGCGGATGATCAGGGCGTCGCCCTGGCCGCCGCCCCCGCACAGGGCCGCGGCGCCGGTGCCGCCGCCGCGGCGGCGCAGTTCGAGCGCGAGGTGCAGCACGAGACGCGCCCCGGACATCCCGATCGGGTGACCGAGCGCGATGGCGCCGCCGTTGACATTCACCTTTTCCGGGGTCACCCCGAGGTCCTTCATCGACTGCACGGCCACCGCGGCGAACGCCTCGTTGATCTCGATCAGGTCCAGGTCGGCCACGGTCAGCCCGGCCTTGGCCAACGCGTGGTTGATGGCGTTCGACGGCTGGGACTGCAGGGAGTTGTCCGGCCCGGCCACATTGCCGTGCGCGCCGATCTCGGCGAGCCACTCCAGGCCCAGCTCCTCGGCCTTGGCCCGGCTCATCACGACCACCGCCGCGGCCCCGTCGGAGATCTGCGAGGAGGAGCCGGCGGTGATGGTGCCCCGGCCGTCGGCGTCGGGGAAGGCCGGCCGCAGCCGGGAGAGCAGCTCGACGGTGGTGTCCGGGCGGATGCCCTCGTCCTGCGCGAAGACCACCGGCTCGCCCTTGGGCTGCGGCACCTCCACCGGGGTGATCTCGGCGTCGAAGAGCCCGTTCTTGCGGGCGGCGGCGGCCCGCTGGTGGGACAGCGCGGCGAACTCGTCCTGCGGCTCGCGGGCGATGCCGAGGCGGGCGTTGTGCGCCTCGGTGGAGGCGCCCATGGCGATGCCCTCGTAGGCGTCGGTGAGCCCGTCGAGCGCCATGGAGTCCAGCAGCTCCATCGCGCCGTACTTGTGGCCCTCGCGGGACTTGGGCAGCAGGTGGGGCGCGTTGGTCATGGACTCCTGGCCGCCGGCCACCACGATGTCGAACTCCCCGGCCCTGATCAGCTGGTCGGCGAGCGCGATGGCGTCCAGCCCCGACAGGCACACCTTGTTCACCGTGAGCGCCGGCACGCTCATCGGGATGCCGGCCTTCACCGCCGCCTGCCGGGCCGGGATCTGCCCCGCGCCGGCCTGCAGCACCTGTCCCATGATCACGTACTGCACCTGCTCGCCGCCGATGCCGGCCCGCTCCAGCGCCGCCCGGATGGCGATGGCGCCCAGCTCGGCTCCGGAGAAGGAGCGCAGGCTGCCCAGCAGCCGCCCCATCGGGGTCCGGGCGCCGGCGACGATGACGGAGGTGGTGCGCGCTTCCTGACTGGTCATGTGCGGCCCCTTCGGCGGAAGAGAGGTTAACGAGGGTTATCTTCAATGTACTGAGCAGTAGCGCATCGGTCACCCGGCGGATCGTGTGATGGCGCGCACGTTGCGTGACCACATGTCCGTACGGTCCACTGTGTTGCATGCTGACTCGTATCGACCACATCGGAATCGCGTGCCGCGACCTCGACGCCACCGCCGAGTTCTACCGGGCCACCTACGGCTTCGAGGTGTTCCACACCGAGGTCAACGAGGAGCAGGGCGTCCGCGAGGCGATGCTGATGGTCAACGAGACCTCCGACGGCGGCGCCACCTTCCTGCAGCTGCTGGAGCCCACCCGCGAGGACTCCCCGGTCGGCAAGTGGCTGGCGAAGAACGGCGAGGGCGTGCACCACATCGCCTTCGGCACCCCGGACGTCGAGGGCGACTCCGCCGAGATCCGCAGCAAGGGCGTGCGGGTGCTGGACGCCGAGCCGCGGCACGGCACGATGGACTCCCGGATCGCCTTCCTCCACCCGAAGGACTGCCACGGCGTGCTCACCGAGCTGGTGGAATCCGCGGGGGCCGCACGTGCCGCCGCCGAGGGCTGAGCACCCCTCACCGCCGCTCCCCCGCCCCGGGCACTCCCCCGGCGCTCCCCCGAGGTGCTTCCGCGCGCCGCGGACCGCCCCCTGACCGCTCCGGACCACTGACCCAAGGCGGCCGCCGCCCGGTAGAGTGACCGGGGCCGACCGGGGTGGGCGGCCGGGGAGCACGCTCCCGGGTGGGCTCCCGCTCCGCGACGCAGATCTGACACCATTCTCCGTACAGCTCTGTTCCTTCAAACCGAGCGACGGAGAATCTCACCCGGTTGGCGGGTGAGGACGCCAGGAGACCGATGGGACCGCGGAGTGCGGGGCAACGACAGCTACCGGGCTGACGACCAGCTCTCTCGGCTCGAAGCCGAGATGGAGCGGCTGCGTACCGAGCGCGGCAAGGCGGTCGACCACGCCGACGACCTCGGCTACCAGGTCGAGGTGCTGCGCGCCAAGCTGCACGAGGCCCGCCGCAACCTGGCCGCCCGGCCCGCCTACGACAACCTCGGCCACCAGGCCGACCAGCTCCTGCGCAACGCCCAGATCCAGGCCGACCAGCTGCGCGCCGACGCCGAGCGCGAGCTGCGCGAGGCCCGCGCCCAGACCCAGCGGCTGCTCCAGGAGCAGGCCGAGCACCAGGCCCGCTTCGAGGCCGAGTGGCACGCCGAGGCCGTCGCCCGCCGCCGCCAGCTGGACGAGGAGCTGGCCGAGCGGCGGGCCACCGTCGAGACCCACGTCAACGAGAACGTCGCCTGGGCCGAGCAGCTGCGGGCCCGCAGCGAGGCCCAGGCCCGGCGGCTCCTGGAGGAGACCCGCGCGGAGAGCGAGGCGGCCCTGGCCGCGGCCCGCGCCGAGGCCACCCGGGTCGCCGAGCAGACCGCCCAGCGGCTGACCGCCGAGGCGGAGGCGGCCAGGAACGAGGCCGAGCAGCTGCTGCGCCGGGCCCGCGCCGACGCCGAGCGGCTGCTGACCGCCGCCTCCGCGCAGGCCGGCGAGGCCACCGCCGAGGCCGAGCAGCTGCGCAGCACCAGCCGCACCGAGTCCGACGAGGCCCGGATCAGGGCCACCGAGCTGACCCGGCTCGCCGACGAGCGGGCCCGCGAGGCCGAGGAGACGCTGCGGCAGGCCCGCGCGGAGGCCGAGCGGCTGCGCGAGGAGGCCACCGCGGGCGCCGCCAAGCGGCTCGCCGCGGCGGAGACCGAGAACGAGCAGCGCACCCGCACCGCCCGCGCCGAGATCGCCCGCATGGTCGCCGAGGCCACCAAGGAGGCCGAGGCCGCCAAGGCCGAGGCCGAGCAGGCGGTCGCCGACGCCCGGGCCGAGGCCGAGCGGATCAAGGCCGAGGCCGCCGAGACCGCCCGCGCGAAGGCCACCGAGGACGCCGCGGCCCAGCTCGCACAGGCCGCGAGGTCGGCCGAGGAAATCCTCACCAAGGCGTCGGAGGACGCCCGTTCGGCCACCAAGGCGGCCGCCGAGGAGGCCGAGCGGATCCGCCGGGAGGCCGACGCGGAGGCCGAGCGGCTGCGTGCGGAGGCCGAGGCGTCGGCCCAGGAGCTGCGCGGCGCCGCCCAGGACGACACGGCCGAATACCGCGCCAGGACCGTGGAGTTGCAGGAGGAGGCCCGCCGACTGCGCGGCGAGGCCGAGCAGTTGCGGGCCGAAGCGGTCGCCGAGGGCGAGCGCATCCGCGGCGAGGCCAGGCGCGAGGCCGTCCAGCAGATCGAGGAGGCCGCGAGCCGGGCCGAGGAGCTGCTGGCCAAGGCGAAGGCCGACAGCGACGAGGTGCGCCAGGCCGCCGCCGGCGAGGCCGAGCGGATGCGCACCGAGTCCGTCGAGCGCGCCTCGGCGCTCAACTCCAAGGCGGAGGAGGCGCTGCGGCAGGCCCGCGCGGAGGCCGACGAGCTGCGCGCGGAGGCGGCCCGGCACGCGGAGTCCGCCAAGGAGGCCGCCGAGCAGGCGCTGGCCGACGCCCGCAGCGAGGCCGAGGCCGTGGGCGCGCGGATGCGGGCCGAGGCCGAGGCGGACCTGACCCGGCTGCGCGAGGAGGCCGAGGCCCGGGTCGGCGCCGCCGAGGCCGCGCTGCGCGACGCGGGCGCCGAGGCGGACCGGATCCGCGCCGAGGCGGCCGAGGAGGCCGAGCGGCTGCGGTCGGAGACCGCCGAGCGGGTCCGCACCCTGCAGAAGCAGGCCGAGACCGAGGCGGTCCGGCTGCGCGACGAGGCGGCCGCGGACGCGGCCCAGACCCGCGCCGAGGGCGAGAGCGTCGCGGTACGGCTGCAGGCCGAGGCCGCCGCGGAGGCCGAGCAGCGCAGGACCGAGGCCCAGGAGACCGCCGACCGGCTGCGCGCGGAGGCCGCGGCCGCCGCCGAACGGCTGGGCGTGGAGGCCGCCGAGGCGCTGGAGGCCGCCCGCGAGGAGGCCGCCAGGCGCCGCCGCGAGGCCGAGGAGGTGCTGGGCGCCGCCCGCAGCGAGGCCGAGCAGGAGCGCGCCCAGGCCCGCCGGGAGAGCGAGGAGTTGCTCGCCACCGCCCGCCGCCGGGTGGAGGACGCGGGCGCCGAGGCGGACCGGCTGGTCGCCGAGGCCGAGCAGCGGGCGACCGAGCTGGTGGCCGCCGCGGAGGCGCACGCCCAGCAGGTGCGCGACTCCGTCGCCGGGCTGCGCCAGGAGGCCGAGGAGGAGATCGCCGGGCTGCGCTCGGCCGCCGAGCACGCCGCCGAGCGGCTGCGGGCCGAGGCGCAGGGCGAGGCCGACCGGCTGCACGCCGACGCCAACTCCGAGCGGGAGCGGGCCGGTGAGGACGCCGCCCGGATGCGCCGGGTGGCGCAGGAGGAGTCCGAGGCGGCCCGGGCGCTGGCCGACCGCACTGTCGGCGAGGCGATCGAGGAGTCCGACCGGCTGCGTACCGAGGCGCGCGAGGACGCCAACCGGATGCGCACCGACGCCGCCAACCAGGCGGACCAGCTGGTCGGCAAGGCGCGGGCCGAGGCCGAGCGCCTGGACCGGCTCGCCAAGGAGGCCCTGGAGCGGGCCGAGCAGGAGGCCGAGCGGTCGCGGGCGCAGTCCCAGCAATTGCTCGACGAGGCCCGCGAGGCGGCCAACAAGCGCCGCAGCGAGGCCGCCGAGCAGGCCGACGAACTGATCGGCAAGGCGCAGGCGGAGGCGGTCGCCACCCAGACCGCCGCCGAGGAGCAGGCCGACACCATGGTGGGGGCGGCCCGCGCGGAGGCCGAGCGGATCGTCGCCGAGGCCACCGCGGAGGGCAACGGCCTGGTGGAGCGGGCCCGTACCGACGCCGATACGCTGCTGGTGGAGGCGCGCACCGACGCCACCGCCATCCGCAACCGCACCGAGGAGCTGCGCCGCCGGGTCGAGACCGAGGTGGAGGAGCTGCACGAGCGGGCCCGCAAGGAGGCCGCGGAGGCGATGAAGTCGGTCGGCGAGCGGGTCGACAAGCTGGTGGCCGCGGCCACCGGGCAGCTCGCGGAGGCCGAGGCCAAGGCCGCCGAGATCCGCTCCACCGCGACGTCGGAGGCGAGCAAGGTGCGCATCGCCGCGGTGAAGAAGGTCGAGGGCCTGCTCAAGGAGGCCGAGCAGAAGAAGGCGGAGGCCGAGCGCGAGGCGGAGCGGGTCAAGGGGGAGGCCCGTGCCGAGGCCGAGCGCATCGTGGCCGAGGGCAGAAGGGAGTTGGAGACCCTGGTGCGCCGCAGGGAGGACATCAACGCCGAGATCTCACGGGTGCAGGACGTGCTCGAGGCGCTGGAGTCCTTCGAAGCCCCCGGCTCGGGCGGCGGCAAGAGCGCCGTCGCCGCTGCTGCGGGCGCCCCGACCACGCGTGCGAGCGGCAAGCGCATCGAAGATGCTCAACTCGATTGAGTGCACATTCTCCATATCGAATAAGCAATGGCTCGGTGACACGCCGCCGCGCCCCCTAGGATTCCCCCTATCACCTCACCGGTCTGAATCATCGACAGGAACCCCATGAGCGACACTTCCTCCCCTTTCGGCTTCGAGCTCGTGCGTCGCGGATACGACCGCGGACAGGTGGACGACCGCATCACCAAGCTCGTCGCCGACCGTGACAGCGCGCTGACCCGCATCACCGCGCTGGAGAAGCGCATCGAGGAACTGCACCTCGAGACGCAGAACGCCCAGGCCCAGGTCTCGGACTCCGAGCCCTCCTACGCCGGGCTCGGCGCCCGCGTGGAGAAGATCCTCCGCCTCGCCGAGGAGGAGGCGAAGGACCTGCGCGAGGAGGCCCGCCGGGCCGCGGAGCAGCACCGCGAGCTGGCCGAGTCCGCGGCCGCGCAGGTGCGCAGCGACGCCGAGGCGTACGCCGCCGACCGCAAGGCCAAGGCCGAGGACGAGGGCGCGCGGATCGTCGACAAGGCCAAGGGCGACGCGACCCAGCTGCGCGCCGAGGCCCAGAAGGACGCCTCCGCCAAGCGCGAGGAGGCCGACGCCCTCTTCGAGGAGACCCGCGCCAAGGCCGCCCAGGCCGCGGCCGACTTCGAGACCAACCTCGCCAAGCGGCGCGAGCAGTCCGAGCGTGACCTGGCGTCCCGTCAGGCCAAGGCGGAGAAGCGGCTGGCGGAGATCGAGCACCGCGCCGAGCAGCTGCGCCTGGAGGCCGAGAAGCTGCGTACGGACGCCGAGCGCCGGGCCCGCCAGACGGTGGAGACCGCGCAGCGGCAGTCCGAGGACATCGTCGCGGACGCGAACGCCAAGGCCGACCGGATCCGCAGCGAGTCCGAGCGCGAGCTGGCGGCGCTCACCAACCGCCGCGACAGCATCAACGCGCAGCTGACGAACGTGCGCGAGATGCTGGCCACCCTCACCGGTGCCGCGGTCGCCGCGGCGGGCTCGCCCGCCGACGACGAGCCGGTCTCCCGCGGGGTGCCGGCCCAGCAGTCCCGCTGACACCTGCCGCAGCGTCGGCCGGTTGCCGGCCGGAGTGCCGGCCGGTTCTCGGCCGGAGCGTTTGTCCACAACCCCCGCCCCTCCTCGGGCGGGGGTTGTGCGCTCTCTTGTAGCCTCGCTGCATGATTGAGTTGCAGGGGCTCACCAAGCGGTACGGGGACAAGACCGCTGTCGACCATCTGACCTTCACCGTGCGCCCCGGCGTGGTGACCGGCTTCCTCGGGCCCAATGGAGCCGGCAAGTCCACCACCATGCGCATGCTGCTCGGCCTGGACACCCCCACCAGCGGGGACGTGCGGATCGACGGCAAGCACTACGCGCAGCTCAGCGAGCCGCTGAAGTACATCGGCGCGCTGCTGGACGCCAAGGCGATCCACGGCGGCCGCACCGCCTACAACCACCTGCTGTGCCTGGCCCAGTCCAACCGCATCCCCCGCCGCAGGGTGGACGAGGTGCTGGAGACCGTCGGCCTCACGGCGGTGGCCAAAAAGCGCTCCAAGGGCTTCTCGCTCGGCATGGGGCAGCGCCTGGGCATCGCCGGCGCCCTGCTCGGCGACCCCGAGATCCTGATGTTCGACGAGCCGGTCAACGGGCTGGACCCGGAGGGCATCCACTGGATCCGCAACCTGATGAAGGGTCTGGCCGCCCAGGGCCGCACCGTCTTCGTCTCCAGCCACCTGATGAGCGAGATGGCGCTGACCGCCGACCACCTCATCGTCATCGGCCGCGGCCGGCTGCTGGCGGACACCTCGATGTCGGAGTTCATCGAGCGCAACTCCCGCTCCTATGTGCGGGTGCGCACCCCGCAGCGCGAGCAGTTCAAGGACGCGGGCAGCGCGGCCGGCCTCACCCTGGTGGAGAGCGCCGACGGCTCCTTCGAGGTCCCCGGTGCCGACGCGGCGGCGCTCGGCGAACTCGCGGCCCGGCATCAGCTGGTGCTGCACGAACTCAGCCCGCAGCGGGCGTCGTTGGAGGAAGCGTTCATGCAGCTCACCGCGGAGTCGGTGGAGTACCACGCGGGTGGGCCGGGGCCCGTCCCGGCCGGCGGCCCCTGGCAGCCGGCCGGCGCCCCGGGACAGCCCGCGCCGCCGCTGCCGCCGGGCCAGGTGCAGCCGCCGGTCGTGCAGCCCCCGCAGCCGTACCAGGGGCAGCAGGGGCCGCCGGTGCCGCCGTCGCCGTACCAGCAGCCCTACCCGGGACAGCAGGGCCAGCAGGGCCCGCCGCAGCAGCAGCCGCCCTACCAGCCGCCGGGGCAGCCCCAGTGGGGCGCGGGCTGGCGCGACTCCGGCAAGCGGAAGGGGCGCTGACATGGCCGCCACCTCCGCCGTCCTGCAGTCGGAGTGGACGAAGATCCGCTCGGTGCGCTCCACCGTGTGGACCCTCGCCCTCGCCTTCCTCGTCACCCTCGTCCTCGGCGCCGTGATCTGCCTGGTCTTCAACAGCCAGTGGGACTCGATGTCGACGTCCGACAAGCTCACCTTCGACCCGACGAACACCAGCTTCTTCGGCATGACGCTCGGTCAGCTCGCGCTGATCGTCTTCGGGGTGCTGGTGTTCTCCAGCGAGTACAGCACCGGCATGATCCGCACCTCGCTGGCCGCGGTGCCGCAGCGCGGCCACTTCTACCTGGCGAAGGTCGCGGTGGCGGGCCTGCTGGCGCTGGTCGTCGGCATGGTGACGAGCTTTCTGACCTTCTTCGTCGGCCAGGCGCTGCTCGGCCCGCACAAGGCGCAGATCGGCGACCCGGGCGTGCTGCGCGCGGTGTTCGGCGCCGGCCTCTACATGACGCTGCTGGTGCTGCTCTGCGTGGGCGCGGCGGCGATGCTGCGCAGCCCGATGCTGGGGCTCGGCATCCTGATGCCGTTCTTCTTCCTGGTCTCGCCGATCCTGTCGGCGGTGCCGAAGGTCAAGTCGGTGGCGCGCTACTTCCCCGACCAGGCCGGCCAGAAGATCATGCAGGTGGTGCCGTCCTCCGACGATCACACGCACTACGGCCCCTGGGGCGGCATCCTCATCATGGCGATCTGGGTGGCGGCCGCCCTCCTCGGCGGCTACCTGGTCCTGCGCAACAGGGACGCCTGAGGGGCGCCCGGACCGGGCCACCGGCCCGAACGGCTCAGGACCGACTCAGGATCGACTCGCAACCGGTTCACGACCGGCTCAGTACCGGGGCGCGTTACGGGACCGCTGCACCTTGCTGGTGCGGCGGTCCCTGGCGTTCCAGCAGGCGCGGTGCCAGTGCCGCCGGTCGTCCAGCCCGTCGTACTCGCGCCAGGCGACGACGTGGCCGACGCCGGGCGGGATCTCCTGGTCGCAGCCGGGGCAGCGGTAGTGCTTGCCCGCGGCGCTGCCGGCGATCGGCCGCACCACCCAGTCCTCGCCCCGCCACTCCTGGGTGGCGGGGGTGCCGAAGCCGCTCTCGCGTTCGGCCGGCCGGGGCCGGTTCTGGTGGTTGCGTCGCGGCGACACGGCTCACCTCGCGCCTCTGTCCGGCGGGGCCGGCCGGACGGCTACTGGTCGGAATCAGGCTGTCCGTCCAGGTTATACGCGGCACTGGACAAAGAGGCGCCAGGTGTGCGGGATGCGTGCCGTGCGCCGCGGGCGGGCCGCGCACGGGCACGGTGCGGGCGGGCGCCGGAGGAAGCACCGGGCCGATCGCCGGGCAGGCGTCCCCGCAGGGGTCGCGGCACTGCCGACAATCATGAGAACGCCCCCGAAGCCGTGCCTTGGGCACGTGCCAGGACGTTGGACCGGCAAAGAGGGAGTGAGCGATGCGCGTGGGGACGTTCGTACTTGCCGCCCAGTTCCCCGGTCAGGGCCAAGGGGAGGCGCTCCACCGGGCGCTGGCCGCGGCGGAGGCGACCGAGGCCGCGGGGCTGGACGCGGTCTGGCTCGCGGAGCACCACTTCGTGCCCTACGGCGTCTGCCCGTCGGCGGTCACGCTGGCCGCGATGGTGCTCGGCCGCACCTCCCGGATCGGGGTGGGCACCGCGGTGAGCGTGCTGCCCACCGCGCACCCGGTGGCGCTCGGCGAGCAGGCCGCGCTGCTGCACCTGGCCTCCGGCGGGCGCTTCACGCTCGGCGTGGGCCGCGGCGGCCCCTGGGTGGACCTGGAGGTCTTCGGCGCCGGCCCGGACGCCTTCGAGCACGGCTTCCCCGAGTCGCTGGAGCTGCTGCTGCGCTGGCTGAGCGAGCCCGCGGTGGGCGCGGACGGCCCCCGCTACGCCTTCCGTGAGGTCGCGGTGGTGCCGCGGCCGGCCGAGCCGGAGGGCCCGGCGGGACCGCAGGTCGTGGTGGCCTGCACCTCGCCGGCCACGGTCCGCCTCGCCGCCCGCCACGGCCTGCCGATGCTGCTGGGCATGCACTGCGGCGACGAGGAGAAGGCCGGCATGGTCGCGCTGTGGCGGCAGGCGGCGCTGGAGGCGGGCCGCGACCCGCAGGAGGTGGCGGAGGCGGGCCACGTCTCGGCGGGAGTGGTCCAGGTCGCCGACACCCGGGCCGACGCCGTGGAGACGCTGCTGAAGGCGATGCCGGGCTGGCTGCGGCACGGGCTCGGCGCCCACCGCACGTACGACGGCTCGGTGCGGCCGATGCGGGACCCGGTGGAGTACACCGAGCTGCTGTGCGCCCTGCACCCGGTGGGCACCCCGCGGCTGTGCGCGGACCGGCTCGCGGCCACCGCGCACCGCACCGGGATCACCCGCTTCGCCCTCCTCGCCGAGGGCTCGGGCGACACCGACGCCACAGTGGCGAACGTGGCGCGGCTGGGCGGCGAGGTGCTGCCGGAACTGGCCTGAATCCCGTTAGGCGACGGGGAGTTGCCGGGCCCGCTGCCGCTCGTCACGGCCGGGCGCGCCGGCGGGTGGCGGGCCGGGGCCGCAGCCGCCGGCCCGCCCTGGGGCCTCAGCAGTCGCGCAACTCCGGTGACTGGTTGAGCAGTTGGGAGCGGATCGAGGTGAAGTCGCGGTAGCTGTCCCCGTCCGCGGCGTCGAGCGGGAAGACCGCGACCCGGTGGCAGTTCTGGAAGGCCAGCCGGACCCCGAAGTGCCGCTGCAGGGCACCGCGGATGGAGTCGCTGGCGAGCGCGCGCAGCAGCTGGCCGCGCTCCTTCTCGCTCGGCGGCGGCACCTGGTTGTCGGCGAAGTCGCCCCCGTCGACCTTCAGTCGGGCCGTCAGCGTGCTGATCATCTCCCACGCGTAAGGGAGGGAGGTCCGGACGCAGTCGACGAACTCCCGCTCGTCGACCTCGCCTCGCTCGGCCTGCGCGAGAAGGGCCGGTGAGACGTCGAGGGACATGGGTACTCCTCTCCTGACCGCGCGTCCCGGGGGACGGGGTCTGCGGGCACCCCCCAGCCGCGCGCGGCCGTGGGGGAGGACGGGTGTGCCCGGGGCCGCCTGCGTGCGGTGCGCGGCTCCCGAGCTTCAACCGTAGGGGTCCCCCGCGCGGCCGCACCAGGCGGCAGCGCCCACAACCAGCCAATTTTCCGGGCGGGGGCGCGGGCGGGTAGCGTTGCCGACCATGCGCCTCGTCATCGCCCGCTGCTCCGTGGACTACGCCGGGCGGCTCTCCGCCCACCTCCCCTCGGCCACCCGGCTGCTGCTGATCAAGGCGGACGGCAGCCTGTCCGTGCACGCGGACGACCGCGCCTACAAGCCGCTGAACTGGATGTCGCCGCCGTGCTCCCTCAAGGAGACCGACGACGTCTGGACGGTCACCAACAAGGCGGGCGAGCAGCTGATCATCACGATCGAGGAGATACTGCACGACTCCTCGCACGAACTGGGCGTGGACCCCGGCCTGATCAAGGACGGCGTCGAGGCGCACTTGCAGGAGCTGCTCGCCGACCGCATGGAGGTCCTGGGTGAGGGCTGGTCGCTGATCCGCCGCGAGTACCCCACGGCGATCGGCCCGGTGGACATCCTGTGCCGCGACGCCGCCGGCGGGACGGTGGCGATCGAGATCAAGCGGCGCGGGGAGATCGACGGTGTCGAGCAGCTCACCCGCTACCTCGAACTCCTCAACCGGGACAGCCTGCTGGCGCCCGTCAAGGGCATCTTCGCCGCGCAGGAGATCAAGCCGCAGGCGCGGGTGCTCGCCCTGGACCGGGGCATCGACTGCGTCGTGCTCGACTACGACGCGCTGCGCGGCATCGAGGACGACAAGCTCCGCCTCTTCTGAGGGTCCCCGCCGCCCGGTTTCCACGGAGGGCGGCTCCCCGCCGTAGGGGCTTCCACGCGTTCCCGGCCGCAGGCAGGAGGATGGCTGGTCGCGCAGTTCCTCCCCCAGGGCTTCGCCTGGGAGGTACCCCCAGCGCCCCTGGGTTGTACGGGGCTCGCTGTGCGCGCAAAGGGCAAGCTCAACAGGGGCGCGGGGAACTGCTCCCCCAGAGGGGGTACCCCCAGAAGAGACCACCGGCCTCGCGACGGCCGACAGCCCCGTGGGGCAGACGGGTTGCCGTAAAGGGGCGCGGGAAACTGCTCCCCCAGAGGGGGTACCCCCACAACCACCGACCGGCCTGGCGGCCGGCAACGGACCTGGCGGGGCAGACGCGTTACCGTTCCTGGGGCGCGGGGAACTGCGCGCCCAGAGGGGGCACCTCCAGAGGCCACCGGCCTCTGGACGGCATACGACCCCGTGAGGCAGACGGGAACCCGAGGGGCGCGGGGAACTGCGCGCCCAGTTCGGACGGCGATGGACCCCGCCACCGGGCCGCAGGGGCACCCCGGTCCGCTCCGGGCCGCCCGCGCGGTGGCGACCGCGTCAACCGGTGGGCGTCTCCGTGGGCGTAGTGGGCGGGGTGGTGGAAGGCGTGGTCGAAGGGGTCGTCGGAGGGGTCGTCGGCGGCTTTGTCGTCTGAGTCGGGTGCCCGGGCTTCGTGGTGGGGTGCGAACTCGGGCCGCCGTCGCCGTTGTGAGCCGGGGGCGTCGTCGACTGGTCGGCCGGAGGCGAGGTGATGCTGCCACCCTGCGGAGCCGTTGAGGTGCCGGCCGGCGTAGAGGGCGTCGCCGAGGTCGTCGTCGCCGATGGAGAGCCGGACGTCGACTTCGGCGAGGTGGTCGTCGCATCGGCCGACGACGTCGCCTCGTCGTCCACCGGAGGGTCCTGCTGGACGGATTCGAGCGGCTTGACCTGGTTGTTGTCGGGGGTGTCGTGGGACGTGGCGCCCAGGGTGACGATCGTGCCCAGGACCGCGGCCAGGACGACGGCCGTGCCCACGGCGACCAGGGTGCGGCGGGAGCCGATCACCGGGAAGCGCCGGGCGCCGGAGGACCCGGAGCCGGCGGCAGCCACCGGCTTGCCCACGATCGTCGGAGCCGCCTCGGGCAGCGCCGGCGCGGGGTCCAGCGGCGGGAAGAGGGCGAGCGCCTCGACCGTGGCCGGCGGCAGCTCCAGCAACTGCGGCAGGACCGCCGTCTCCTCCGTGAGGGCCGCGGGAGCGGCGGGGAGAGCGGGAGCGGTACCGGCGGCGCCGGCCGCGCCCTCCATGTCGTCCACGAGCGCGAGCGTCCTGCGGCCCACGACCGTGCCCTGCCGGTCGGCGAGCGCGGCCCGCAGCGCGATGGACGCCTCCAGTTCCGCCCGCGCCCGGTCGGCGTTGCCCTGGCAGAGCGCGAGGACGCCCAACTCGTGCAGGAAGTACGCCTCTTCGGCGACCTCGCCGGAGAGCCGGGCCGCCTCCTGCCCGACCCGCAGCGTCCGCTCCCAGGCGCCCCAGTGCAGCGCCGCGGCGAACGCGGGGGCGACGGTGCGGGCCAGCAGCACCGCGGCGCTCGCGTGGCCGCCGTCGCGGCAGGCCGTCATCGCCGCGATGATCGCCTCGGACTCGGCGGCGGCCCGCTCGGGGGTGACGGAGGGGTGGCCGGTCCACCAGGCGTAGTGCAGGGCGGCGGTGTGGGCCTGCACGTCGCTCAGTTCGCCGTCGCCGTTCAGCGAGGCGGCCAGTTGCTCGGTGACCCCGGCGGCGAGCCGGAAGTGCGCGTCCACCGGGACGGCGAGGCCGACCGCGGTGAGTTCGCCGAGCGCGGCGTCCCCGTGGGTGTCGCCCACGAGCGCGGGCAGGTGCGAGGGGTGCGGGCACTCGCCGTCCAGGGCGACGGCGAAGGCGAGCGCCTCGCGGCCGGAGTCGCTCAGCCGCGCGGCGAGCAGGTCGGCGGGGGCGGCGCTCTCGGCGAGCGGCGGCAGCGGCACCGCGGAGGCGGGCAGCGGCGCGGCGGGGGCGGTGCGCGGCCTGGGCGGCAGCGCGGGCACGGCCGGGGCGGCGGCGGGGCCGTCGAAGGGCGAGAGGTCGGGTATCGGCGGGGTGCCGTGCTCCCAGCCCTCCTCGCGGTCCGGCCCGGTGTGCGGGCGGCGCTGGGCGTCGCGCTGCCGCAAAAGGGCTCCGGCCTGCAGGAAGCGCAGCGGCAGTCCCTCGGACTCGAACCACAGGTCGGCCGCCCAGGCCGCCTCGTCGTCCTCCAAGGGCCGTCCGGCGGCGAGTTGGAGCAGTTCGGTGCAGGCCCCGCGGCTGAGCCCGGACAGCAGCACCTCCTCGACCGCCGACTCCGCTGCCGGGGGCGACACGTCGGGCGTCGCGGCCATCAGGAAGGCGCACTCGGGCGCGGCGGCGAGCAGTTCCTCCAGCGCGGCGCCGCCGATCTCCAGGTCGTCCACGACGACCACGGCGCCGGTCTGCCGCAGCAGGCCGGGCAGTTCGGTGCGGGTGGGGCGGTAGCGCTCGCCGGCGTAGACCAGGGTGTAGAGGTCCTGGAGCAGGTCGGCGGCGGTGCGGTGGTAGCCGGAGAGCCACAGCACGCCGTCGGGCGCGAGGTCGCCGCAGGCGTGGGCGACGGACTCCAGCAGGGCGGTGCGGCCGGCCCCGGACGGGCCGGTGACGCGTATGGAGCGGCCGCGGCCGAGCAGGCGGATCAGCCGTTCGCGGTCCTCCTCCCGCTCCAGCAGCGGCAGTTCGGGCCCGGGCGGGCCGGGCGGCGGGGTGGGGCGGCGGGCGGCGACCTGCCGCTCGCGCTCCTCGCGGGAGCGGCGTACGGGCACCTGCTCCTGCTCGGGCGGGCACGGGCTGACTTCGGTGCCGTCCACGTGGTTGATGGTCAGCAGGTATCCGGCGGTGACGACCTGCTCGACACGGGCGCTGCCGCCGCCGTGGCCGGTGCCGGCGTCGGGGGCGAGCGGGTCCCGCGCGGGCCGGGCGGTGCCGGGTACGGGCGCGGAGCCGTCGAAGAGGGAGGGGGTGCCGGAGCGGCGCAGGGCGGGCAGCGAGCCGGTGTCCCCGGCGGCGTTGCGGGCCCCGGTGCCGAAGGCGTCGAAGGTCCCGGCGGGGTCGGCCTTGCCGCGGGCGCCCGTCCCGAAGGCGTCGAAGGAGCCGCCGGCCGCAGGCGCGCTGCCGAAGGCGTCGAAGCCGCGCGGGGAGTCGGCGGGGGCGTCGAACCCGCCGGAGGCAACCGGGCTTTCGGGGGTGGCGGGGCCGCCGAAGGGGTCGAAGGAGCTGCCGGCGGCCGCATCGGAGACGCCGAACCCGCCGGAGCCGCCGGGGGCGGGTGCGGAAGGCGCACCGGACCCGAAGGCGTCGAAGCTCCCCTCCGCCGGGCTCCCGGCCGGCCCGCCGGAGGAGTCCGCCGGGGTGGACCCGCCCGGGGCCGGCCCGAAGGCGGCGAAGACGGCGTCCACCGCGGACCCGCCGCTCTCCTCGGCGTCGTCACCGTCGTCGGGCACCTCGGCCGCGTCCTCGGCTCCCCCGCCGCCGGCGGCACCCGACAGCGTCTCGACCTCGCGCCCGCCGGATATGTAGGGCACGAGCTCCTGGCCCGGTCCCTCGGCCGCGGGCTCGGCGAGGCCGACGCCGAAGACGTTCACGTCCTCCCCGTCGTCCTCGCCCTCGTCGGCCGCGTCCGGGCCGCCCTCCTCCTGGCTGGCCGCTCCGAAGACGGTCAGCTCGCCGCTGTCGTAGCGGTCGGGGTCCTCCTCGTGCGGGGCGGCGTCGCCGTCCGCGGCCGCGGCGGGGCCGAAGGCGTCGAAGCTCTCGGCGCCGCTGAGCCGGGCGATCGCGCCCGCGCCCGCGGTCAGGCCGAGGCTGTCGTCGTCGAGGTCCGGCACCGGGCCGAAGGGCTCGTGGGGCTCACCGGGCCCGGTGGGGTGCCGCGGCCCGCGCTGTCCGGGGGCGCCGGCCGCGAAGGCGTCGAACGCGGTGGTCTGCGGGCCGGTCCAGCCCTGCGAGGACGCGCCGAAGGGCGAGGTGCCGGAGCCGGGCGCGCCCTCGGTGCCGCTGCCGGTGTCCGGGTCCGGGGCGGAGCCGAAACCCTCGGTGTGATCCATGTCGTACGCCCCCAAGGTGCGTCACGGTGGGGGGCTGCACGGGCTGCGGCGAATCGCGCCGGCCGCCCGGATCCCCTTTGCGGCGCACGCGGTGGCACGCCTCCTGGCCATCGATGCGCAAACTCTAAGGGCTGACCGGGCATCCATGAAGTGCCGGGGTGCCCGCCTCCCCTTACGTCACCTTCTGCTCACCTATCCGACGCGGTCGCCTCGATGGCGAGGATGCGGTGCAGCCGGGTGGCCACCAGGAGGCGCTGCATCTGCGGGGGCACCCCGCGCAGCACGAGCCGGCGCCCGCCCCGGCCGGCCCGCCGGTGGGCGCCCATGATCACGCCGAGCCCGGTGGCGTCCCAGGAGTCGAGTTCGGTCAGGTCCAGGACAAGGTCGCCCTGGCCGGAGTCGAGCGCGGTGTGCAGGGCCGTACGGGCGTCCGCCGCGCTGCGGACGTCGAGGCGGCCCCCGACGACCAGCTCGGCGTGGTCGCCCCTGATGTGCATAGTCACTCCCCGGACAGTGCTGGTGTGTACGCCGCGTGGGCGGCATGGACCCGTTCTGTCTTCACACAACTGACGGTCCGTCGTATACAGAAGTTGCCGCCCGTGAGCGAACCGATACCGAATTCACTCATCCGAGTGACGCCGGTTAGTACGTGTAGAAGCCCTGGCCGCTCTTGCGGCCCAGGTCGCCGGCGTCGACCATGCGGCGCATCAGCTCCGGCGGGGCGAACTTCTCGTCCTGCGACTCGGTGTAGATGTTCTCCGCGGCGTGCAGCAGGATGTCCACGCCCGTCAGGTCCGCGGTGGCCAGCGGGCCCATGGCGTGGCCGAAGCCGAGCTTGCAGGCGGTGTCGATGTCCTCGGCGGTGGCGACGCCCGACTCGTGGAGCTTGACGGCCTCCACCACCAGCGCCGAGATCAGCCGGGTGGTGACGAAGCCCGCCACGTCCCGGTTGACGACCACGCAGGTCTTGCCCGCGCTCTCGGCGAACTCCCGGGCCCGGGCCAGCGTTTCGTCGCTGGTCTTGTGGCCGCGCACCAGCTCGCACAGCTGCATGAGCGGCACCGGCGAGAAGAAGTGGGTGCCCACCACGCGTTCGGGCCGGCCGGTCGCGGCGGCGATCTTGGTGATCGGGATGGCGGAGGTGTTGGAGGCGAGCACGGTGTCGTCGCCGACCAGGCCGTCAAGGGTGCGGAAGATCTCCCGCTTGACGTCGATCTGCTCGAAGACCGCCTCCACCACGATGTCCGCGTCGGCCGCGGCGTCCAGGTCGGTGGTGGTGGTGATCCGGGCGAGCGCGGCCTCGGCGTCCTGCTCGCTGAGCCGGCCCTTCTCGGTGAACTTCGCGTAGGACGCGGCGATGGCGTCCTTCCCCCGGGCGAGCGCCGCGTCGGTGACGTCCCGCAGCACCACCTCGTAACCCGCCTGCGCGGACACCTGCGCAATGCCGGAGCCCATCAGTCCGGCTCCGATGACGGCGAGCTTCTTCGCCACGGCACACACCTCTCCGTTGGGGTAGTTGGGGCGTCTGCCGGACGATAGCGCCGGGCACGCACCGAGCGCAGCATGATGTCGGGCGCGTCACCGTGTGTCCTTGGTCGCACCGTCTCGGCGGCGCGGGCGCCTCTGACGGGGCCTCGGGCTCGGTACGCTCGCGGGCATGGTCCACCTCACCCGCATCTACACCCGCACCGGCGACGACGGCACCACCGCCCTGGGCGACATGAGCCGCACGGCGAAGACCGACACCCGGATCGCCGCCTACGCCGACGCCAACGAGGCGAACGCCGCCATCGGCACCGCCCTCGCCCTCGGCGCCCTGCCCGAGGACATCGCGGCCGTCCTGACGCGCGTGCAGAACGACCTGTTCGACGTGGGCGCCGACCTCGCCACCCCCGTGGTGCCCGACCCCGAGCACCCGCCGCTGCGCGTCGTGCAGTCCTACGTGGACCGGCTGGAGGAGGACTGCGACCGCTTCCTGGCCGGCCTGGAGAAGCTGAACAGCTTCATCCTGCCCGGCGGCACCCCGGGCGCCGCCCTGCTCCACCAGGCGGCGACCGTCGTCCGCCGCGCCGAGCGCTCCACCTGGGCGGCGCTCGCCGAGCACGGCGAGACGATGAACGCGCTCACCGCCACCTACCTCAACCGCCTGTCGGACCTGCTGTTCATCCTGGCCCGCAGCGCCAACAAGGAGCGCGGCGACGTGCTGTGGGTGCCCGGCGGGAACCGCTGAGCACCGCGCGGGACCTGCCCGGCCGCCCGCCGCTGTGCGACGCTGAAAAGCCGTCAGCGCCGTCATCCACGCACGGAGGGCACCGGCCATGCGCATCGGACTCATCGGCACCGGCCGGATCGGCGCCTTCCACGCGGTGACGCTCGCCGCCCTGCCGGCCGTCACGGCGCTCGTGGTGCACGACGCCGACGAGGCGTCGGCCCGCGCCACCGCCGAGCGCACCGGGGCACGCCACGCGGGGGACCTGGACGGCCTGCTCGGCGCGGGCCTGGACGGTGTCGTCATCGCCGCGCCCACCACCGCCCATGCCGAGCTGGTGCTGGCCGCGCACCGGGCGGGCCTGCCGGCCTTCTGCGAGAAGCCGGTGGCCGGCACCCTCGCCGAGACCGACGCGGTGCTCGCGGCCACCGCGGACTCCCCCGTGCCGCTGCAGATCGGCTTCCAGCGCCGCTTCGACGCCGGGTACCGCGCCGTCCGCGAGGCGGTGGCGGCGGGACGGCTCGGCTGGACGCACACCCTGCGCGCCTGCACCAGCGACCCGGCGCCGCCGCACCCCGGCTACCTGCCCGGCTCCGGCGGCATCTTCCGCGACTGCTCGGTGCACGACTTCGACGCGATCCGCTGGGTCACCGGCCGGGAGGTCACCGAGGTCTACGCCACCGGCGCCAACAGGGGCGAGGACTTCTTCGCGGGGGCCGGTGACGTGGACACCGGCGCCTGCCTGCTCACCCTGGACGACGGCACCCTGGCCACCTGCACCGCCACCCGCTACAACGGCGCCGGCTACGACGTCCGCCTGGAGGTCTGCGGCTCGCGCGGGACGATGGTCGCGGGCCTGACCGACGAGGTGCCGCTGGTCCCGGCCGAGGGCGCCACCTGGCCGGCCGGACCCGCCCACCGGCACTTCATGGACCGGTTCCGGGCCGCCTACCGGGCCGAACTCACCGCGTTCACGCAGCTGGTGGCGGGCGAGCGGGACAACCCCTGCTCCGGGCAGGACGCCCGTGCCGCCCAGGCGGTGGCCGACGCGGCCGCCCGCTCCCGGGCCGAGGGCCGCCCGATCCGGCTCGACTCCCCCGGTCCTGCGGCGGCCTGACCGTGAGGGCCCGGCGCACAGCACAGCGAAGGGGCCGTCAACGCGGCGGCGGTCAGGCGACGTTGACCCGCTGGCCGGGCGGGGCCGCCTCCAGCCAGGCGAGGAAGCCGGTGAGCGCGTCGTCGCTCATCGCCAGCTCCAGCCGGGTGCCGCGGTGCAGACAGGAGAGCACCACCGCGTCGGAGAGCAGCGCCAGTTCCTCCGAGCCCTGCGGCAGCCGGCGGCCCAGCACCTCGATCGCCGGGCGCTCCAGCACCCGGCGCGGCCGGAACGCGTAGGAGAACACCCGGAACCACTCCAGCCGGTCGCCGCTGTAGCGGGCCACCCCGTAGACCCAGCCCTTGCCGCCGGCGTCGGCCTCGTCGGCGGGCGCGGGGCGCAGGCTGCAGTCGAAGGTGCCGCCCGGGCGCTGGATCAGCCGGCGGCGCAGGCCGAAGAGGAACAGCCCGGCCACCGCGACCACCAGCACGGCCCCGACCACCTCGAAAGCGAGGACCATGTCCACCGACCTCCTCGCCTCGATGAGTTACTGCCCTTGCTGTGCCGGAGCCGCGGACCACCCTCCCGGGCGATCCGCGGCACCGTGGTCCTGCGGGTCATACGTGCGCCGGCGGCGCCGTGCTCAGTGTGCGCCCGCCGCGGCGGCGAGCCGCACCTCCGCCCGGCGTTCGCCGTTCTCGTCCGACTCGGCCTTGGCACGCTGCAGCGCCCGCTCGGCCCGGTCGACGTCGATCTCCTCGGCCAGCTCCGCGATCTCCGCGAGGATCGACAGCTTGTTGTCCGCGAACGAGATGAACCCGCCGTGGACGGCCGCCACCACGGTGCCCCCCTCGCTGGTGCGGATCGTCACCGGACCGGACTGGAGCACCCCGAGCAGCGGCTCGTGGTTGGCCATGATGCCGATGTCACCCGACTTGGTGCGGGCGACGACCAGGTGGGCCTCCCCGGACCAGACGTTGCGGTCCGCGGCGACCAGCTCGACGTGAAGATCGGCCAAGACGGCTCCTCGGATTGGCACCCACCGCCTGCGGGGATGCGTAGGTCAAAGAATAAGGGGTGCGGCCGGGGGGCTCGACCGGCCACCCCTGGTCGGGGCCGCCGGGTCGCCCCCCGGTCGCGCGGGCCGGCCGGCCCGCTCACCGCGTCAGGTCAGCTCACACCGAGCTTCTTGGCGTTGGCCTTGAGGTCGTCCAGGCCACCGCACATGAAGAACGCCTGCTCGGGGAAGTGGTCGAACTCACCGTCGGCGATCGCGTTGAACGCCGCGATGGACTCGTCCAGCGACACGTCCGAGCCGTCCACACCGGTGAACTGCTTGGCCGCGTGGGTGTTCTGCGACAGGAAGCGCTCGATCCGGCGGGCGCGGAAGACGGTGAGCTTGTCCTCCTCGCCGAGCTCGTCGATGCCGAGGATCGAGATGATGTCCTGGAGGTCCTTGTACTTCTGCAGGATGCCCTTGACGCGCGAGGCGCAGTCGTAGTGCTCCTGCGAGATGTAGCGCGGGTCCAGGATGCGGGAGGTGGAGTCCAGCGGGTCCACCGCGGGGTAGATGCCCTTCTCCGAGATCGGCCGCGAGAGCACGGTCGTCGCGTCGAGGTGGGCGAAGGTGGTGGCCGGCGCCGGGTCGGTCAGGTCGTCCGCGGGCACGTAGATCGCCTGCATCGAGGTGATCGAGTGGCCGCGGGTGGAGGTGATCCGCTCCTGCAGCTGGCCCATCTCGTCGGCCAGGTTCGGCTGGTAGCCCACCGCGGAGGGCATCCGGCCGAGCAGCGTGGAGACCTCGGAGCCGGCCTGGGTGAACCGGAAGATGTTGTCGATGAAGAACAGCACGTCCTGGTTCTGCACATCGCGGAAGTACTCCGCCATGGTCAGGCCGGCCAGGGCGACGCGCAGCCGGGTGCCCGGCGGCTCGTCCATCTGGCCGAAGACGAGGGCGGTCTGCGGGAGCACGCCGGACTCGGCCATCTCCTCGATCAGGTCGTTGCCCTCACGGGTGCGCTCGCCGACGCCGGCGAAGACGGAGACGCCCTCGTGCAGCTTGGCGACGCGCATGATCATTTCCTGGATCAGCACGGTCTTGCCGACGCCCGCGCCGCCGAACAGGCCGATCTTGCCGCCCTTGACGTACGGGGTGAGCAGGTCGACGACCTTCAGGCCGGTCTCGAACATCTCGGTCTTCGACTCGAGGTCGTCGAAGGCGGGCGCCTTGCGGTGGATCGCCCAGCGCTCGGTGACCTCGGACTCGGCCTCCGGCTCGTTGAGGATCTGGCCGAGGGTGTTGAAGACGCGGCCCTTGGTGACCTCGCCGACCGGCACGGTGATGCCGTCGCCGGTGTCGGTCACCGGGGCCTGGCGGACCAGGCCGTCGGTGGGCTGCATGGAGATGGCGCGGACCAGGCCGTCGCCCAGGTGCTGCGCGACCTCCAGGGTCAGCGTCTTGGTGGTGCCGTCCGCGGACGGGTCGGCCACGTCGACGTGCAGCGCGTTGTAGATCTCCGGCATCGCGTCGACGGGGAACTCCACGTCGACGACCGGGCCGATGACCCGCGCCACGCGCCCGGTGGCCGTGGTGGTTTCAACAGTGGTGGTCATGTGGTCAGTCACTCCCCGCGCTAGCGTCGGCGAGGGCGCTCGCGCCACCGACGATCTCGCTGATTTCCTGGGTGATGTCGGCCTGTCGGGCCGCGTTGGCAAGCCGCGTGAGCGACTTGATGAGGTCTTCCGCGTTGTCGGTCGCCGACTTCATCGCCCGGCGGCGGGCCGCGTGCTCGGAAGCGGCGGCCTGCAGCAGCGCGTTGTAGACGCGGCTTTCGACGTAGCGGGGCAGCAGCGCGTCCAGCACGCCCTCCGCCGACGGCTCGAACTCGAAGAGCGGCAGCGCCTCGGTCTTCGCCGGGCCGGCCGCGTCCTGCGACTCGCCGTCCCGCTTGAGCGAGAGCGGCAGCAGCCGCCGGTCGACCGGGTTCTGCGTCATCATCGAGACGAACTCGGTGAAGACGATGTGCAGCTCGTCCACCCCGCCCTGCTCGGTCTCGGCGAGCACCGACGCGATGAGCGGTGCCGCCACGGCCTTGGCGTCGGCGTACGAGGGGTTGTCGGAGAAGCCGGTCCAGGACTCGGTCACCCGGCGCTCGCGGAAGGCGAAGTACGCCACCGCCTTGCGGCCGACGACGTAGGAGTCGACCTCCTTGCCCTCCGCGCGCAGCCGCTCGGTGAGCCGCTCGGCCGCCTTGATCGCGTTGGACGAGTAGCCGCCGGCCAGTCCGCGGTCGCTCGTGATGAGCAGGACCGCGGCCCGGGTCGGGTGCTCGGCCTCGGTGGTCAGCGGGTGCCGGGTGTTGGAGCCGGTCGCCACCGCCGTCACCGCGCGCGTCAGCTCGTCGGCGTACGGGGACGAGGCCGCCACCTGGCGCTGGGCCTTGATGATCCGCGAGGCCGCGATCATCTCCATCGCCTTGGTGATCTTCTTCGTGGCGGTGACGGACCTGATCCGGCGCTTGTAGACCCGAATCTGTGCGCCCATGCGATCAGCCCTCGACCAGCAGCGCGCCCGAGGACGTCTCGAACTGCTTCTTGAACGCGGCCAGCGCCTCGGACAGCGCGTCGATGGTGCCGTCCTCCAGCTTGCCGGTCTCGACGATGCCGGTGAGCAGCGACTTGTGCTCGCGGTGCAGGTAGTCCAGCAGCTCGCGCTCGAAGCGGCGGATGTCCACCACCGGGACGTCGTCCAGCTTGCCGGTGGTGCCGGCCCAGATGGAGACGACCTGGTCCTCGATCGGGAAGGGCGCGTACTGGCCCTGCTTGAGCAGCTCGACCATCCGCTGGCCGCGCTCGAGCTGGGCCTTGGAGGCGGCGTCCAGGTCGGAGCCGAAGGCGGCGAACGCCTCCAGCTCGCGGAACTGGGCGAGGTCCACGCGCAGCCGGCCGGCCACGCCCTTCATGGCCTTGATCTGGGCGGAGCCGCCGACCCGGGAGACCGAGATGCCGACGTTCAGCGCGGGCCGCTGCCCGGCGTTGAACAGGTCGGACTCCAGGAAGCACTGGCCGTCGGTGATGGAGATGACGTTGGTCGGGATGAACGCCGAGACGTCGTTCGCCTTGGTCTCCACGATCGGCAGACCGGTCATGGAGCCGGCCCCCAGGTCGTCGGAGAGCTTGGCGCAGCGCTCCAGCAGGCGGGAGTGCAGGTAGAAGACGTCACCCGGGTAGGCCTCGCGGCCCGGCGGGCGGCGCAGCAGCAGGGAGACCGCGCGGTAGGCGTCGGCCTGCTTGCTCAGGTCGTCGAAGACGATCAGGACGTGCTTGCCCTGGTACATCCAGTGCTGGCCGATGGCCGAGCCGGTGTAGGGGGCGAGGTACTTGAAGCCGGCCGGGTCGGAGGCCGGGGCGGCGACGATGGTGGTGTACTCCAGCGCGCCGGCCTCCTCCAGCGAGGCGCGCACGCCCGCGATGGTGGAGCCCTTCTGGCCGATGGCGACGTAGATGCAGCGGACCTGCTTCTTCGGGTCGCCCGAGCGCCAGTTGTCGCGCTGGTTGATGATCGTGTCGATGGCCAGGGCGGTCTTGCCGGTCTGCCGGTCGCCGATGATCAGCTGGCGCTGGCCGCGGCCGATCGGGGTCATGGCGTCGACGGCCTTCAGGCCGGTCTGCATCGGCTCGTGCACCGACTTGCGCTGCATGACGGTGGGCGCCTGCAGTTCGAGGGCGCGGCGGCCCTCGGTGTCGATCTCGCCGAGGCCGTCGATCGGGTTGCCCAGCGGGTCGACGACCCGGCCCAGGTAGCCCTCGCCGACCGCGACGGAGAGCACCTCGCCGGTGCGCTGCACCGACTGGCCCTCCTCGATGCCGTCGAACTCGCCGAGGACGATCGCACCGATCTCGCGCTCCTCGAGGTTGAGGGCGAGGCCGAGGGTGCCGTCCTCGAACTTCAGCAACTCGTTCGCCATCGCCGAGGGCAGCCCCTCGACCTTCGCGATGCCGTCTCCGGCAACGCTGACCGTGCCGACCTCCTCGCGCGAGGCCGCGTCCGGCTGGTACGACTGGACGAAAGTCTCCAGCGCGTCCCGGATCTCCTCCGGCCGGATCGTGAGCTCCGCCATCTGGGTTCCCTGCTCTCCTTGTTGGGCCCTGTATTCCTCACGGCCCAACTCGGGCCGCATTCATGCTTCTTGAGTTGGTAGCCTCAGCCGGCCATCCGCCGGGCGGCTTCGTCGAGCCGGTCGGCGATGGAGCCGTTGATGACCTCGTCGCCGACCCGGACCCGCAAGCCTCCGAGGACCGCGGGGTCCACGTCGAGGTTGAGGTGGACCGGGCGGCCGTAGATCCTGGCCAGTGCGGCGCCGAGGCGCTGCTTCTGCTGGTCGCTCAGCGGTACCGCCGAGACCACTTCCGCGACGGTCCGGCCCCGGCGGGCCGCGGCCAGCTTGGACAGGGATTCGATCCCGCCCTCCAGGCTACGTCCTCGCGGCGCGCTGACCAGCCTGACGACCAGCCGCTGCGTGACCGGATTCGCCCGGCCGCCGAGCAGCTTGTTCAGCAGGGCCGTCTTGGCCTCGCCGGTGGCGGCCCGGTCGGCGAGCGCGGCGCGCAGCTCGTGGCTGCCCGCGGCGATCCGCCCGAAGCGGAACAGCTCGTCCTCGACGTCGTCCAGCGCGCCGGCCCGCTGGGCGGCGATCAGGTCGGCCGTGTCGGCGAGCTCCTCCAGGGCGTCGGTCAGGTCGCGGGACTGGGACCAGCGCGAGCGGACCATGCCGGCCGTCAGGTCCACGGCCTCGCCGCCGACCCGGCTGCCCAGCAGCCGCCGGACCAGGTCGGCCTTGGCCTCGGCGGGCTGCGCCGGGTCGGTCAGCGCGCGCCGCAGGCCGCTCTCGCGGTCGAGCAGGGCGGTGACGGAGGCCAGGTCCGCGGCGAGCGCGGTCACGTCCACCGACGTGCTGTCGGCGAGCGTGTCCAGCTGCTCACGCGCCGCGGCCAGCGCCTCGCGGCTCGCTCCGTTCATCGCGCCGCCTCGGCGGACGCCGCGCTGTCCTCGAGTCCGTCGAGGAAGCGGTCGACCACACGGCTCTGCCGGGCGGTGTCCTGCAGGGACTCGCCGACCACCTTGCTGGCCAGGTCGGTGGCGATGCGGCCGACCTCCTGGCGCAGGGCGACGGTGACCTGGCGGCGGTCCGCCTCGATCTGGGCGTGGCCGGCGGCGATGATCGCATCGCGCTGGCGCTGGCCCTCCTCGCGCATCTCGGTGATGATCTGCGCGCCCTGCTCGCGGGCCTGCTCGGTGATCCGGGCAGCCTCGTGGCGGGCCTCGGCGAGCTGCGCCTTGTACTCCTCGAGCGTGCGGTTGGCCTCGGCCTGCGCCTTCTCCGCCCGCTCCAGCCCGCCCTCGATCGCGTCGTGCCGCTCCGCGAGGGTCTTCTGGATGTTCGGCAGCAGCTTCTTACCGAGGATGCCGAAGACGATGAAGAAGCAGAGCAGGCCGACAACCAGTTCCGCGGTGTCGGGGATGAGCGGGTTCTGCGCCCCCTCCTCCGCAAGGAAGGCCATCATGTCTGAACCTTTCGTCGAGTGGCTGCCGGCTGGGCGGCCGGGTCAGCTCTGGAAGATGAAGGGGACGACCAGGCCGAGCAGCGCGAGCACCTCGCAGAGAGCGAAGCCGAGGAACATGTTGGTGCGGATGACCGGCATGGCCTCGGGCTGACGGGCCATGGCCTCGATGGAGTGGCCGAAGACCAGACCGATGCCCACGCCGGGGCCGATGGCGGCGAGGCCGTAGGCGACCGCGCCCAGGCGGCCGGGGGTCGTGGCGGCGGCGAGGTTAACGAGCTCGGCAGACATTTCCCTGTCTTCCTTTGTGATGCGGTCCGATGGGGGGCTTCCCAGCGGAGGTGTGTGGTGGGTGTCCTGCGGGTGGTGCGGGTGCTGCGTGGCGGTTGCCTCGGGTGGCGTGCGGGCCGGTACGGCTCAGTGGCCCTCTTCGAGCGCGCCCTGGATGTAGATCGAGGCGAGCAGGGTGAAGATGTACGCCTGCAGGAACTGGATCAGCAGCTCGAAGGCGGTCATGAAGACCGCGAGGGCGAAGGAGCCGCCCGCCACCGCGGCAAGCGCGGACGGGGTGAGCAGGTACCAGCTGGCGACGCTGAACATCACGATCAGCATGTGGCCGGCGAACATGTTCGCCCACAGCCGCACCGCGAGGGTGAACGGGCGGGTGATCACGTTCTGGATGAACTCCAGCACCACGATCAGCGGGACCAGCGGCTTGGGCAGGCCCTCGATCCAGACCAGGTTCTTGATGCCCTTGCGGAAGCCGTGGGTCTTGAACGTCAGGTACATGTACGTGATGAAGACCAGCGCGGCCAGGGCCACCGGGAACGCGAAGCGCGAGGTGGGCGGGAACTGGGCGACCGGGATGATCGACATGATGTTCATGAACCACACGAAGAAGAAGATCGACGTGAGGAAGGGGACGTACTTGTCGCCCTTCTTGCCGATCACCTCGCGGGCGATGCTGCGGGCGACGAACGTGTAGCCGATCTCACCGACCAGCTGCAGCCGGCCCGGCACCAGCTTGGGCTTGTTGAACGCCGCCCAGAAGAACCCCACCACGATCAGCATGGCGATGATCGCGAGCAGCATCGGCTTGGTGAAGTCGAAGCTGCCGATGCTGAAGAGCGGCTTGAAGTCGAACGAGTTGAGGCCCGGAGCGGGGAATGCGCAGTCGTGCTGGATGTGGCATCCAGCTTCAGCGAGCAGCGTGTGGGCACTCACCCGTGACTCCTTCGTCGTGACGCATAAGTAACGGCAACCTTGTGTGTCAGCGCGGCTGGTGGGGCCGCTGTTCGGCACTGCGGTCGGGGCGTGGCGGCGAGGCCCGCGCGGTCCGCAAGGGGCCCGCATCGCTGCGCGGCCATCCGTCGTCCGTGCCGCGGGTGCGGTTCCGGTTCCGAATACACCGCAGGGCGCGGGGGCATGACCCTCTGCTCAAGTGATGCAGAGGGGCCCTCACGTCCGGATGCGACTCCGGACGATATCAGACCAGCGTGAAGGGCCCTTACCCAGCCCTCAGGTAGCATCGCGCGACCCCGTCCCGACCGCGTCCGCCTCCTGCGTGCTGCGCGGCGGGACCGAGGGTTCGGGATCGACGTAGAACATCCGGCTGGTCATGCTCTGCTTGATCTGCCCGCCCACCCAGGCGAGCGCGGTCACCAGCAGACTGAGGCCGAACGCGCGGCCGTTGAAGGCGCTGGTGTCCTTGAAGACGACGATGAAGACGCCGATGAGCAGGATCTGCACCGCGTAGACGAGCATCCCGGCGGACATGGCGACCTGCGGGTTGTTCTCGGTGATCCGCATCAGCGCGTACGAGCCGCCGGCGAAGAAGACGGCCACCACGGCCAGCGCCACCAGTCCGCCGACCAGCCCGTGGGTGCCGGCCAGAACGGCGCTGACCACGGTTGCGACGGCTCCGACCGGTCCGGCCACGAGGGCGGAGCCGCGGAGGATCCGGGCGTCGTTGGGCTGCATGGGGCGGCTCCTCCGGCGGGAGTTGGGGCGAGCGGGTGTCGTCGGAGACGAGCGGGGGGCGGGGCGAGGGTGCGCGTCTCGCCGGAAGACCGTCGTACTCGAGGTCTTTCGGCGAGTCCCCTGCTTTCGTGAACGGTATCACAAAGTATTTGATGCGGTCTTTACCATGGAGGTGTGCTGCCTGTCACAGGTTCACGCTAGCGACACGCCGTCCCTTTTGGGGGAGTTTGAGCCGGGCGCCTGCCCGGACCTCGGACGTGGCACCCGGCTCGAACTCCCGCTCACATGCTCTGGCCGCTGCCCGCGGTGGGGCGTTCGGGCAGCCGGGGCCGATCGCCGATCGCCGTCGCGCCGTTGAGCGCGGGCCGCTCGGCCGGGTCGGGGTTGCGCATCTCGCGCTCGGCGGCGGCCGCGGCGGCCTTCAGCCGGCGGCGGCGCCTGCGGTAGCGCGGCGGCACCACGGACTCCGCCCAGCGCGGGGCGTGCGGCCGGAACGTGGGCAGCAGCAGCACGACCAGGCCGACGGCGCTGAGCGCCACGATCACCAGCACGATCCACAGGCTGGAGGACGTCACCGAGAACGCGACGGCGGCGAAGGCGATCAGCGCGGCCCAGAAGTACATGATCATCACAGCCCGGCTGTGCGAGTGGCCGATCTCCAGCAGCCGGTGGTGCAGGTGGCCGCGGTCGGCGGCGAAGGGCGACTGGCCGCGCCAGGTGCGCCGCACCACGGCCAGCACCAGGTCGGCGGCCGGGATCGCGATCATCGTCAGCGGCAGCAGCAGCGGCATGTAGACCGGCACCATGAAGTGGACCGTCTCCCGGGTGGACCCGGTGAAGTCGGTGATGGCGTCGGGGTCCACCTGGCCGGTGATGGAGATGGCACCCGAGGAGAGCACCAGGCCGATCAGCATCGAGCCGGAGTCGCCCATGAAGATCCGGGCCGGGTGGATGTTGTGCGGCAGGAAGCCCAGGCACATCCCGATCAGCACCGCGGCGAACAAGGTGGCGGGCGCGGCCTGCTCGATGCCGTAGCCGTACCACATGCGGTAGGCGTACATGAAGAACGCGAGGGCGGCGATGCAGACCATGCCGGCGGCCAGGCCGTCCAGGCCGTCCACGAAGTTGACCGCGTTGATGGTGATGACCACCAGGGCGACGGTGAGCAGCGTGGACTGCACGGGCGTGAGGATCACCGTGCCGATGCCCGGCACCGGGATCCACAGGATCGCCAGGCCCTGGAAGACCATCACACCGGCGGCGATCATCTGCACACCGAGCTTGATCAGCGCGTCCACGCCCCACTTGTCGTCCAGCACGCCCAGCAGCCAGATCAGCCCCGCGCCCGACAGCAGCGCCCGCGGCTCGCTGGAGAGCTTGTAGACCGACGACAGGTTGCTCAGGTGGGCCGCCACCAGCAGGCCCGCGCACAGGCCGCCGAACATGGCGATGCCGCCGAGCCGCGGCGTCGGCTCGCGGTGCACGTCGCGCGCCCGGATCGGCGGCATGGCGCCCGCCGCGATGGCGAACTTGCGCACCGGTCCGGTCAGCAGGTAGGTGACCGCGGCGGAGACGCACAGGGTCAGCAGATACTCGCGCACGAGCAGCCTCCGACGGTCTCGGGAGTGCGCCGGGCTCGCGCACACGTCCGGGAGATCCTCACAGCGTCACACCCTAGTGGTGGCGGAGTGGCGACGGCGAACACCGGTCAAGACTCACAGGGACCCCGCGCGGTTGCGGCACCGGGGTTGCGGGCAGGTAACAAGGTCGCCCAACGCCCGCCGCCCGCGCGGCCGTTACCGGAACTGCCCCACTGCCGACCGGTTTGCGCCCGCCGCCTCGCCCGGCATCACTCCCCCGTCCCGGGCCCGCTTCGGCCGGAATTCGCCTTCACGGTCACCGCACGCGGCCGGCCGGTGACCGTGCGCGCCCCCTACACGGTGGCCGGAATCCCGGTCAGCGCGGTCGTCACCGGGTCGAGCGCCTCGTGGATCTCCTCGCCGATGCTGCGGAAGTACGACAGCGGGGCGCCGTAGGGGTCGTGCACCTCGTCGGCGTCCGGGCTCGGCGCCAGCAGCCAGCCGCGCAGCGCGGCAGCCGCCCGCACCAGGGCGCGGGCCCGCTCGGTGACGCTGCCCTCGGGCAGGGTGGCCGGGTCTATCGCCCGCACCAGGCGGGTGAACTCCTTGAGGGTGAAGGTGCGCAGGCCCGCCGCGTGGCCCATGGAGATCACCTGGGCCCGGTGGTCGCGGGTCGCGGTGAGCACCAGGTCGGCGTCGATGACGTGGTCGTCGAGCAGTTCGCGGCCGCGGAAGCCCGCGGCGTCGGCGCCGTACTCGGCGAGCACGGCGGCCGCGTGCTGCTCCATGGGCGCGCCCTCGTGGCCCCAGGTGCCGGCGGACTCCACCGAGATGGCGTCGGCCAGGGTGCCGAGCCGCTGGGCCAGCCCGTGCCGCATCAGCCGCTCGGCCATGGGCGAGCGGCACACGTTGCCCGTGCACACGTGCAGGACGCGCAGGACGTCGCGCCCTCCCCCGGGGGGCGCGCCCTGGTGCGCGAACCCCCCTATGGCACGCCCGTCGGGCGTGGTCAACTGCGCTCCTCCAGGTCGGGTACGACCTTGCGCAGTTCGTCCGCGCTGATCGCGCCGGCCCGCAGCAGCTTGGGCACGCGGCCGGTGACGTCGACGATGGAGGAGGGCACCGCGGCGGGGGTCGGGCCGGCGTCCAGGTAGACGGCCACCGAGTCGCCCAGCATGCCCTGGGCGGCGTCGCAGTCCTGCGGCGAGGGCATGCCGGTGAGGTTGGCGCTGGAGACGGCCATCGGGCCGGTCTCGGTGAGCAGTTCGATCGCCACCGGGTGCAGCGGCATCCGGACCGCGACGGTGCCGCGGGTGTCGCCGAGGTCCCACTGCAGCGACGGCTGGTGCTTGGTGACCAGGGTGAGCGCGCCGGGCCAGAAGGCGTCGACCAGGTCCCACGCCAGCTCGGAGAAGTCGGTGACGATGCCGTGCAGGGTGTTGGGCGAGCCGACCAGCACCGGGGAGGGCATGTTGCGGCCGCGCCCCTTGGCCTCCAGCAGGTCGCCGACGGCCTCCTTGTCGAAGGCGTCGGCGCCGATGCCGTAGACGGTGTCGGTGGGCAGGACGACGAGTTCGCCGCGCTTGACGGCGGAGGTGGCCTCGCGCAGGCCGGTGGCCCGGTCGGTCGCGTCCGCGCAGTCGTATCGCCGTGCCATCAGGGGACCTCCGTTGGGCTGTTGTGCTGCTGGTGCGGGTGGGGGGCGGGCCCGGTCACGGCATGGCCCTGCGGGCGGTGGTGAAGCGCGGGCGGTTGTTGAGGTCGGGGTGGTCGGCGGCGTCGGCCCAGCCGGCGTCCTCCTCGAAGATCCAGGGCACCTGGCCGCCCTGGGAGTCGGCGTGCTCGACCACGACGACCCCGCCCGGGCGCAGCAGCCGGTGGGCGGCGCGGGCGATGCCCCGGATGGCGTGCAGGCCGTCCGGCCCGGAGAACAGGGCGAGTTCGGGGTCGTGGTCGCGGGCCTCGGGGGCGACGTGCTCCCACTCGGTGAGCGGGATGTAGGGCGGGTTGGAGATGACGAGGTCGACCTGCCCGTCCAGGTCGGGAAAGGCGGTGAAGGCGTCGCCGTGCCGCAGGTCCACCTTGCTGCCCGCGGTGTTCTTGCGGGCCCACTCCAGGGCCTGTTCGGACAGCTCCACGGCGTGCACCCGCGAGCGCGGCACCTCCTGGGCCAGGGCGAGCGCGATGGCGCCCGAGCCGGTGCACAGGTCGACGATGAGCGGCTCGGCCACGTCCATCGCCCGCACCGCGTCTATCGCCCAGCCGACCACCGACTCGGTCTCCGGCCGCGGCACGAACACCCCCGGCCCCACCTGGAGTTCGAGGTAGCGGAAGAAGGCGCGGCCGGTGATGTGCTGGAGCGGTTCGCGGGCCTCGCGGCGGGCCACCGCCTCCCAGTAGCGCGCGTCGAACTCGGCGTCGGGGACGGTGTGCAGCGCGCCGCGCTTGACCCCGTGGACGAAGGCGGCCAGCTCCTCGGCGTCGAACCGCGGCGAGGGCACCCCGGCGTCGGCGAGCCGCTGGGCGGCCTGCGCGACCTCGGCGAGCAGCAGGTTCACGTCTCCCCTCCCGGTCAGCTGCCGTCGCCGGCCGCGGCGAGCTTGGCGGCGGAGTCGGCGTCCACGCACGCCTGGATGAGCGCGTCCAGGTCGCCGTCGAGGACCTGGTCCAGGTTGTACGCCTTGAAGCCGACCCGGTGGTCGGAGATGCGGTTCTCGGGGAAGTTGTAGGTGCGGATCCGCTCGGAGCGGTCGACGGTGCGCACCTGGCTGCGGCGGGCGTCGGACGCCTCGCGCTCGGCCTCCTCCTGGGCCGCGGCCAGCAGCCGGGAGCGCAGGATGCGCATCGCCGACTCCTTGTTCTGCAGCTGGCTCTTCTCGTTCTGGCAGGAGACGACGAGGCCGGAGGGCAGGTGGGTGATGCGCACCGCGGAGTCGGTGGTGTTGACCGACTGGCCGCCGGGCCCGGAGGAGCGGTAGACGTCGATCCGCAGGTCGTTGGGGTTGATCTCGACCTCGACCTCCTCGGCCTCGGGCGTGACCAGCACGCCGGCCGCCGAGGTGTGGATGCGGCCCTGGGACTCGGTGGCCGGCACCCGCTGCACCCGATGCACCCCGCCCTCGTACTTCAGCCGGGCCCACACGCCCTGCCCCGGCTCGTGCGAGGCGCGGGCCTTCACCGCGACCTGGACGTCCTTGTAGCCGCCGAGGTCGGAGGCGTTGGCGTCGAGGATCTCGGTCTTCCAGCCGAGGCGCTCGGCGTAGCGCAGGTACATCCGCAGCAGGTCGCCGGCGAACAGCGCGGACTCCTCGCCGCCCTCGCCTGCCTTGACCTCCAGGATCACGTCCTTGTCGTCGCTGGGGTCGCGCGGCACGAGCAGCAGCCGCAGCCGCTCGGTGAGTTCCTCGCGGTCCTTCTCCAGCTCCTTGACCTCGGCGGCGAAGTCCGGGTCGTCGGCGGCCAGTTCGCGGGCGGTGTCGATGTCCTCGCCGGTCTGCCGCCAGGAGCGGTAGGCCGCGACGATGGGGGTGAGCTCGGCGTAGCGCTTGCTGAGCCTGCGTGCGCCGGCCTGGTCGGCGTGCACCGACGGGTCGGCAAGCTGCTTCTCCAGGTCGGCGTGCTCGCCGATCAGTTCCTCGACCGCCTCGAACATCTTGGCTTCCCGAACGAGAGTAGGGCGTGCGGCCGGCGGGCGGGGCCCGGTGGCCAGGACGACAAAGCGCCGGTCCGGTCACCCTGGCGAGGGCGACCGGAGACCGGCGCGGATGAGGTCGCTACTTCTTGGCGGACCCGGCGTTCTTGCCGAAGCGGGCCTCGAAGCGGGCCACGCGGCCGCCGGTGTCGAGGATCTTCTGCTTGCCCGTGTAGAACGGGTGGCACTCGGAGCACACGTCGGCGCGGATCTGGCCGCTGCTCTCGGTGCTGCGGGTGGTGAACGAGGCACCGCAGGTGCAGGTGACCTGGGTCTCGACGTACTCGGGGTGGATGTCGCGCTTCAAGGGTGCTCCTAGGTTCGGGAGGGCGCCGGGTCGCAGCGGCGGGTTTGCCGATGCGTGAACCGGGGCCAGCGGACAAGTCTGCCAGCACTGCCCGCACCTTCCAAAACCGGATCGGGGCCGCGATCATTCCCGGGGCGCAGCCGCAGGTCAGGGGCGCTTGGGGGCGGGGGTGGGGGCGGGCCCGCTCTCCACCACCCGGCCGGTGTCGGTCCGGCTCGCGGCCGAGTCCTTGGTGGCGGCGGCCGGCACCGGCCGGTCGGCGCGCATCGCGGCCCACACCATGGCGGCCTGCCTGGGCATCGGCTCGACCCGGTTCGGGTCGGCGGGGTCGTAGCGCACCGGCAGCGTCACCATCTGCACATTGCCCGAGTGCAGGTGCTGCAGGCTCTGCGCCAGGCCCATCAGCTTGTTGATCGAGCCGAGGCCGGTGTCGGTGGTGACCGACCGGGTGGCGGTGTCGGCGACCGAGAACAGCTTGGCGGGGTTCGTGGTCAGGCCGAGGCCGCCGATGCGGTCCATGAGCGCCTTGAGGAACGCCTGCTGGAGCTGGATGCGGCCCAGGTCGCTGCCGTCGCCGACGCCGTGCCGGGTGCGGACCAGGCCGAGCGCCTGCTCGCCGTCGAGCTTGTGGGTGCCGGCCGCCAGGTCCAGGTGGCTCTTGGGGTCGTGGATGGCGGCCGTGGTGGTCAGCGGGACCCCGCCGAGGGTGTTCACCAGGTCCTTGAAGCCGGTGAAGTCGACCTCGACGTAGTGGTCCATGCGCAGCCCGGTCAGCTGCTCGACGGTCTTGACCGCGCACACCGGCCCGCCGACCTCGTAGGCACTGTTGAACATCGCCTGGGAGGCGGCCGGCACGGCGGCGCCCTTCGGTCCGGTGCACGCCGGGCGGGCCACCAGTGTGTCGCGCGGGATGCTCACCACGGTCGCTTTGCGGTGGCCTTTGGCCAGGTGGACGATCATCGCGGTGTCCGAGCGGGCGGTGCCGCTGTCGTGCCCGTACTCGCGGTTGGCGCCGGAGCGCGAGTCGGAGCCGAGCACGAGGATGTCGGAGGAGCCGTTGCCGAGCGGGGCGGGGCGGTGGCCGTGCAGGGCGCCGTCGATGTCCACGCTGTGGATGTTCGCGTCCAGCCGGTGGTACACGTAGCCCGCGCCGGCCGCCCCCAGCAGCACCACGCCGGCCGCGGACCAGGCCGCGATCCGCAGGCCGCGGCGGCGCCGCCGGGCCCGGCCGGCCCCGCTGGGGCTGGCGCCGGTGTGCGGCGGCTGGTGGTCCAGCATGGCGGCACCTCGGCTTTCCCGGACGGCTTGCGCGGGCGGTTGCGGCGGTCCGCGCAGGGGGTGTGGCGGGGATGTGCGGCGGGCTCCTGGGTCGTTTCCGGCTCGGACGTTCCATCGTGCGCCGCCTGCCGCGGTGCCGCCATCCGAGGGGCTCCGCACGGTGCCGGCCCGGTGGCCGCACAGGTCCCCCGAGGGCGCCCGCAGGCACACGAAAGCCCGCGTACCCCGGGTCTGCCGGGATACGCGGGCTTCGGTGGGTGCCTGGCGGCGCGGTGACCGTCAGTCGTTGTTCTGGCCAGGGGTCGTCTTGGCGATCTGCATCAGGAACTCGGCGTTGGACTTCGTCTGCTTCATCTTGTCCAGCAGCAGCTCGATGGCCTGCTGCTGGTCCAGCGCGTGCAGCACCCGCCGCAGCTTCCAGACGATGCCCAGCTCCTCGCCGCCGAGCAGGATCTCCTCCTTGCGGGTGCCGGACGCGTCGACGTCCACCGCGGGGAAGATGCGCTTGTCGGCGAGCTTGCGGTCGAGCTTGAGCTCCATGTTGCCGGTGCCCTTGAACTCCTCGAAGATCACCTCGTCCATCCGCGAGCCGGTCTCGACCAGCGCGGTGGCCAGGATGGTCAGCGAGCCGCCGTCCTCGATGTTGCGGGCCGCGCCGAAGAACCGCTTGGGCGGGTAGAGCGCGGTGGAGTCCACACCACCGGACAGGATGCGGCCGGAGGCCGGCGCCGCCAGGTTGTAGGCGCGGCCCAGACGGGTGATGGAGTCCAGCAGCACCACCACGTCGTGACCCAGCTCCACCAGCCGCTTGGCCCGCTCGATGGCGAGCTCGGCGACGGTGGTGTGGTCCTCGGCGGGCCGGTCGAAGGTCGAGGAGATGACCTCGCCCTTCACCGAGCGCTGCATGTCGGTGACCTCTTCGGGCCGCTCGTCGACGAGGACGACCATCAGGTGGCACTCGGGGTTGTTGGTGGTGATCGCGTTGGCGATCGCCTGCATGATCATCGTCTTGCCGGTCTTCGGCGGGGCGACGATCAGGCCGCGCTGGCCCTTGCCGATCGGCGAGACCAGGTCGATGATCCGCGTGGTCAGCACGCCCGGGTCGCTCTCCAGCCGGAGCCGGTCCTGCGGGTAGAGCGGGGTGAGCTTGTTGAACTCCGGCCGGCCGCGGCCGGAGTCGGCGCCCATGCCGTTGGCGGAGTCCAGGCGGACCAGCGCGTTGAACTTCTCGCGGCGCTCGCCGTCCTTGGGCTGGCGCACCGCGCCGGTGACGTGGTCGCCCTTGCGCAGGCCGTTCTTGCGGACCTGGGCGAGCGAGACGTACACGTCGTTGGGGCCCGGCAGGTAGCCGGAGGTGCGGATGAACGCGTAGTTGTCGAGGATGTCGAGGATGCCGGCGACGGGGATCAGCACGTCGTCGTCGGCGACCTGCGGCTCGCCGCCGCCGAAGTCGTCACGGCCCCGGCCGCGGCCCCGGCGGTCGCGGTAGCGGCCGCGCCGCCGGCCGCGGCCCTCGCCGAACTCGTCGTCGTCCTGCTGCGCGCCCTGCTGGCCCTGCTGCTGGCCCTGGCCCTGCTGGCCGCCCTGCTGCTGCCGCTCGCGGCGGCTCGCCGGCTGGCCCTGGGACTGGCCCTGCTGGCCGTCCCCGCCGTCCTCGCCGCGGTTGCGCTGGCGGTCGCGCTGGCGCTCCCGGCGGTCGCCGCGCTGGCCGCGGCGGCCGTCCTGGCCGCCCTGCTGGCCGTCGCCGCCGCCCTGGCGGCCCGCGGCCTCGCCCTTGGCCTCGCGGCCGTCCTTCGCCTCCGCGCGGCCCTCGGCGGTGTCGGCGGCCGCCTCCGCGGTCCGCTCGGCGGCCTGGCCGACCGCGGCCTTCGCCTTCTCCCCGGCCGGCTGGCCCGGGATCTCGATCTGCTGCTGCTTCGCCGGGGCCTCGGTCGCGGTGGCGGTGCCGTTGCTCGACGCGGTGGCCGAGGGGCCGCCCGCCGGGGCGATCGGCTCGGCCTGCTCCAGGCGGGCCCGCGAGGTCGCGCGGCGCTTGGGCTTGTCGGCAGCGGCGCCGTCGGCGGCCGGCGCGGCCGGGGCGGAGCCGCCGGCCTGACGCTCGCGGATCGTCTCGATCAGCTGGCCCTTGCGCATCCGGGCGGTGCCCTTGATGCCCAGGCCCGCGGCGACCTGCTGGAGCTCGGCCAGGACCATGCCCTCCAGGCCGGTACCGGACCGCCGCCGCCGTGCGGGGGCCGTGGCAGCACCGTTGGCAGGCGCGGCGGCTTCGGACGCGGCGACAGTGTTGTCTGCGCGCACGCCCATCAGATCGGTGGTGTCGCTCACGAAGGGTCCTTCCCTGGAGCGGGCGTCGGCCTGAGTGGCTCGGCGACCGGTCGTGCTGTCCGGACTCGGCGTTCCCGCTGTTCGAATCCGGGGCGGTGGTCCGCCTGTCGGCGGCAGAAATACATACGTGCTCTCGGCACGGGGGAGAATCTCGTACCGAATCCGGAGCGTGCTCGACACTGCCGGACAGATCACCCGGCCCATGGCCGGACGTGCTGCCTACGCGGTGTGGGAGGCTCCCGGAAGAAGTGCGGTCCCACGGCGGGGACACAGCCCATCGCGCCCAGTGGGCGACGAATGCTGGCTTGAGGTTAACACTACCCGGTCCACCACATATTCCCCCTCTCCTCGACCGGCAATCGTGTCACTGCCCACCTGCGAGGGGCAGGACACTCGCCCCGGCGGCGTCCAGGGCGAGGCGGTTGGCCGCCCAGCCCTCGCCCGCGAGCCGGGAGACCTTGTCCGCGGCGCCGTCCTCGGTCAGCGCCAGGACCGTCGGGCCGGCACCCGACACGACAGCAGGGACGCCCTCCGCGCGTAGACGGTTCACCAGAGCCAGCGTCGCGGGCATCGCGGCGGCGCGGTACTCCTGGTGCAGCCGGTCCTCGGTGGCCGGCAGCAGCAGCTCGGGACGCCTGGTCAGCGCCTCGACCAGCAGCGCGGCCCGGCCGGCGTTGGCGGCGGCGTCCACATGGGGGACGGTGCGCGGCAGCAGGCCGCGGGCCGTCTCGGTGAGCACCGGCACGCCGGGCACGAAAACCACCGGAACCAGCGACGGGGCCGGGTCCATCCGGACCGCCCGCGCGGCGCCGCCCTCGGTCCAGGCGACGGTGAACCCGCCCATCAGGCACGCGGCGACGTTGTCGGGGTGGCCCTCGATCTCGGTGGCCAGCTCCAGCAGCGCGGTGTCGTCGAGCTGGGCGGGCCCGCCTATGGTGACCGCGCGGGCGGCGATGATGCCCGCGCAGATGGCGGCGGAGGAGGAGCCGAGGCCGCGGCCGTGCGGGATGCGGTTGGCGCACACCACCTCCAGGCCGCGCGGCTGGCCGCCGAGCAGGTCGAACGCGGTCCGCAGCGAGCGTACGACCAGGTGTTTCTCGTCGCGGGCCAGCGTGTCCGCGCCCTCGCCGGCGATGTCCACGTGCAGCCCGGCGTCGGCCACCCGGACCACCACGTCGTCGTACAGCCCGAGGGCGAGGCCGAAGGCGTCGAATCCGGGGCCGAGGTTCGCGCTGGTCGCGGGGACGCGCACTCGTACTGCGGCGGCGCGGAACGCGGGACCGGCCATCGTTCGACGAATCTCCTTGCTGCGGGTCGCCCTGCGGGCGCGGCTCCGTTGCCGGGCGGCGGGGCGGGGAGTGGCGGTGCGGGGGCACCAGCCGGATGTCGGCGCGCTCGCGCGCCGCTGAGGTAAGCGTATCGAAACAAGGTTCCCCCGCGACATAGGGCGCACGTACCGCGCGCGAAGCGTGTCGCGCTCGCGGCCGTGCGCCCCCGGGATCACCTCGCCCCGCGTTCCGCCGGCACCCCCTCCCGCCTGGGCGGGGAGCCCTTTTCACCCAACGGTTCCGGCCCGGCGGCACGGGCGCGCACCGGGCTGCCCCCGGCCGGTGTCGAAGCGCGGCACCCCGCCGATTGCACGCGGTTCCTCCCCCGGGCTTCGCCCCGGCGGCGCCCACGGCGCCCCTGGGGCGAACCCTGTCCGTTCAGGCGGTGCCCTTGCTGCTCAGGGTCCGCTCAGGCCAGGCCGAGGTGCTGGGCAGCGGCGTCCGCGTCGACGGGGACCGTGGTGGGGCGCGGGGCGCCCGCGACGGCCCAGTCCGGGTCCTTCAGGCCGTTGCCGGTCACCGTGCAGACGATCCGCTGGCCCGGGTCGACCAGGCCGGCGTCCGCCGCCTTGAGCAGGCCCGCGACCGACGCCGCGGAGGCCGGCTCCACGAAGACGCCCTCACGGGCCGCCAGCAGCCGGTAGGCGGCGAGGATCTGGCGGTCCGTCACCGCGTCGATGAGCCCGCCGGACTCGTCGCGCGCCTGCTCGGCGAACCGCCAGGACGCCGGGTTGCCGATCCGGATGGCGGTGGCGATGGTCTGCGGCTCGCGCACCGGCGCCCCGTTGACGATCGGCGCCGAGCCGGCCGCCTGGAAGCCCCACATCCGCGGGGTGCCCTCGGCCATGCCGTCGGCGGCGTACTCGCGGTAGCCCTTCCAGTACGCCGTGATGTTGCCCGCGTTGCCCACCGGCAGCACGTGCACGTCCGGCGCCGCGCCGAGGGCGTCCACCACCTCGAAGGCGGCCGTCTTCTGGCCCTCGATCCGCACCGGGTTCACCGAGTTGACCAGCGCCACCGGGTACTTCTCGCTGAGCCCGCGGGCGAGGTCGAGGCAGTCGTCGAAGTTGCCGTCGACCTGCAGGATGCGGCTGCCGTGCACCAGCGCCTGGCCCATCTTGCCCAGCGCGATCTTGCCCTGCGGCACCAGCACCGCGCACACCATCCCGGCCCGCACCGCGTAGGCGGCGGCCGAGGCCGAGGTGTTGCCGGTGGAGGCGCAGATGACCGCCTGGGCGCCCTCCTCCTTGGCCTTGGAGATCGCCATGGTCATCCCGCGGTCCTTGAAGGACCCGGTGGGGTTGGCCCCCTCGACCTTCAGGTAGACGTCGCAGCCGGTGCGCTCGGAGAGCAGCTGGGCCGGCACGAGCGGGGTGCCACCCTCCAGCAGGGAGACCACCGGGGTGCTCGCGGTGACCGGCAGCCGGTCCCGGTACTCCTCGATGACCCCGCGCCACTGGTGGGTGCCGGACATTCGGGGCTGGTCGATGGTTGCGTTCATAGCGGGTTACTCCCCTTCCACGCGCATGATGCTGGCCACGCCGCGTACGGTGTCGAGCTTCCGCAGGCTGGACACGGTCGCCGAGAGCGCGGCGTCCTGCGCGCGGTGGGTGACGACGACGAGCGATGCCTCGCCGCCCTCCCGTCGCCCGCCACCGGCGCCCTGCTCGACGGCTCCTTCGTCGCCGCCGCCCTGGTTCCTGCTCTGCTGCCGCACCGTGTCGATGGACACGCCGTGCTCGGCGAACACCGTGGCGACCTGGGCCAGGACGCCGGGCTTGTCCGCCACGTCGAGGCTGATGTGGTAGCGGGTGACCACATCCCCCATCGGGCTCACCGGCAGCTGCGCGTACGCGGACTCGCCGGCTCCGGTGGTCGCCGCGAGCTTGTTGCGGCAGGCGGCCACCAGGTCGCCGAGGACGGCGGAGGCGGTGGGTGCACCGCCGGCGCCGCGACCGTAGAACATCAGCCGGCCGGCCGCCTCCGCCTCCACGAACACCGCGTTGTACGCCTCGCGGACCGAGGCGAGCGGGTGGCTGAGCGGGATCATCGCCGGGTGGACCCGGGCGGTGACCGAACGGCCGTCGGCACTGCGCTCGCAGATCGCGAGCATCTTGACGATACAGCCCATCTTGCGCGCCGAGGCGATGTCGCCCGCGGTGACCTCGGTGAGGCCCTCGCGGTGCACGTCGTCGATGGTGACGCGGGTGTGGAAGGCGATCCCGGCGAGGATCGCGGCCTTCGCGGCGGCGTCGAAGCCCTCCACGTCGGCGGTCGGGTCGGCCTCGGCGTAGCCGAGCGCGGTGGCCTCGTCCAGGGCCTCGCTGTAGCCGGCGCCGGTGGAGTCCATCTTGTCGAGGATGAAGTTGGTGGTGCCGTTGACGATGCCGAGCACCCGGTTCACCTTGTCGCCGGCGAGCGACTCGCGCAGCGGGCGGATCAGCGGGATGGCGCCGGCGACCGCGGCCTCGTAGTAGAGGTCGACGCCGTTCTCGACCGCGCGGGCGTGCAGATTGGCGCCGTCGGCGGCCAGCAGCGCCTTGTTCGCCGACACCACCGAGGCGCCGTGCTCGAAGGCGGTGGTGATCAGGGTGCGCACCGGCTCGATGCCGCCGATGACCTCGACGACGACGTCGATGTCGCCGCGTTTGACCAGCGCGGTGGCGTCCGTGGTGAGCAGTTCCGCGGGCACGCCCTCGCGTACCCGGTGAGGCCGCCGCACGGCGATCCCGGCCAGCTCCACCGGGGCGCCGATCCGCGCGGCGAGGTCGTCCGCCTGCGTCGTGAGGATGCGCGTGACCTCGGAGCCGACCACACCGCAGCCCAGCAGCGCCACTTTCAGCGGACGCGTACGCATCATCCGACCTCGCCTCTCGTACAGCCCCGTACGGCCGGGTCCTGTCGTCACCCGGGCCCGCCCCTCCCCCGCGGTGGGGTTCGGAGGAGTCCAGTCTCACGCACCGGACGGGCAAAGCCACCACCTGTCCGGATTGCGAGACCGGACGCGGACAGCGGGGTTTTTGCCGTCCGCCCGCCATTCCTCCGGCGTTTCGGGTCAGCCGACGTCCAGACGCAGCAGATCCTCTTCCGTCTCGCGGCGGACGATCACCCTCGCCCGCCCGTCCGCCACGGCCACCACCGGCGGCCGCAGCGCGTGGTTGTAGTTGCTCGCCATCGAGCGGCAGTACGCGCCCGTGGCCGGCACGGCGAGCAGGTCGCCGGGGGCGGTGTCGGCCGGCAGGAAGGCGTCCTTGACCACGATGTCGCCGCTCTCGCAGTGCTTGCCGACCACCCGCACCAGCATCGGCTCGGCGTCGCTGGCCCGCGAGACCAGCGAGACGCTGTACTCGGCGTCGTAGAGCGCGGTGCGGATGTTGTCGGACATGCCGCCGTCCACACTCACGTAGGTGCGCAGGCCCTCCAGCGGCTTGACGGTGCCGACCTCGTAGAGGGTGAAGGCGGTGGGGCCGACGATGGCCCGGCCGGGCTCCACCGACAGCCGCGGCGGGGTGAGCCGGGCGGCGTCGCACTCGCGGGCGACGATCTCGCCGAGCGCCTTGGCGATCTCGTGCGGCTCGCGCGGGTCGTCGTCGGTGGTGTAGGCGATGCCGAGGCCGCCGCCGAGGTCGATCTCGGGCAGCTCCACGCCGTGCTCGTCGCGGATCTCGCCGAGCAGCGAGACCACCCGGCGGGCCGCCACCTCGAAGCCGGCCATGTCGAAGATCTGGGAGCCGATGTGGCTGTGGATGCCGGCCAGTTCCAGGCTGTCCAGCATCAGCACCCGGCGCACCGCCTCGGCGGCCTGCCCGTCGGCGAGCGACAGCCCGAACTTCTGGTCCTCGTGGGCAGTGGCGATGAACTCGTGGGTGTGCGCCTCGACACCGACGGTGACGCGGATCTGCACCCGCTGGCGCACCCCGTGCTCGGCGGCCACGGCCGCGACCCGGGCGATCTCCTGGAAGGAGTCCAGCACGATCCGGCCCACGCCGGCGGTCACCGCGCGCTCGATCTCGGCGGTGCTCTTGTTGTTGCCGTGCAGCGCGATCCGCTCGGCGGGCATCCCGGCGTCCAGCGCGACGGCCAGCTCGGTGCCGGAGCACACGTCGAGGTTGAGCCCTTCCTCGGTGAGCCAGCGCACCACCGCGCGGGACAGGAACGCCTTGCCGGCGTAGAAGACGTCGGCCCCCTGCCCGAAGGCGGCCCGCCAGGCCCGGCAGCGGGCCCGGAAGTCGGCCTCGTCCAGGATGTAGGCGGGGGTGCCGAACTCCGCGGCCAGGTCGCGCACGTCCAGGCCGCCGACCTCGGCCGCGCCGTCGTCGTTGCGGGTGACGGTACGGGACCACACGCGCGGGTCGAGGGTGTTCAGGTCCTCCGGCGGGCCGGCGTAGTGCCCTTCGGGCAGCACGTCGGCGTGGCGGGGTCCTGCGGGGTGTGCGGAGCGGCTCACTGGCGGTTCCTCGTTTTCCGGGGCTTCTGGTTCTGTTCGGGGGCGTGCCGGGGACTCGGCGGGGGTGTGGTGTTGTGGTGCTCGGCGACGGGCCGCGCGGTGGCGTGGCCTGCGGCCGGCCGTGGACGGGCGGTGGCGGGCCGGTCAGATCCGCTCGGGGGCCGCGATGCCCAGCAGGGCAAGGCCGTCGGCGAGCACGACGGCCGCCGCGTCGGCGAGGCGGATGCGGGCCGCGTGGACGGCCGAGGGTTTCTCGTCGCCCTTGGGCAGCGGGTGGCACTCGTCGTGGAACCGCGCGAAGGCGTCGGCGAGCCGCTCCAGGTGCCGGGCGACCCGGTCGGGCGCGCGGCGGCGCGCGGCGCTCTCCACGACACGCGGGAAGTCGGCGACGAGCCCGAGCAGTTCGGTCTCGGCGGGGTGGTACGCCGGCGGCGCCGTCGCCCCGCGCCTGCGCGCGCCGGGCGGGGGGAGCGTCAGGACGGCGGCGGTCCCTTCGGTGGTCCCTGCGGCGGTCCCTGCGGGCGGCTGGGGGGTGCTGTCGGGCGCGGGCGCGCCGGCGGCTGGGGGCGCGGCTGCGGTGCTGGGCGAGGTGGTCCCGGTGTTGCTCGCGGTGCCGTCCTGCCGGGTCTCCCGGCCGTTGCTCACGGTGCCGCCCGGCAGGGTGTCCACGCCGGTGCCGTTCTGCGAGGCGTCGCGGCCGCCGCCCACGGTGCCGTTCTGCGGGGTGTCGCGCGGGTCGGGGATGTCGGCGTCGACGTCCACGCCGAGTTCGCGCGCCGCCTGCACCAGGGCGATGGCCCTTGCGTGGGCGTACTGGACGCGGAAGAAGGGGTTGGCTTCGCGTCGGGCGAGCAGGGCGGCGCGGTCGGCGGCGGTGGCGATGCGGGGGGTGTCCTCGGCCGGGGGGCGGAGGAGGGCCCAGCGGGTCGCGGGCTCGCCGAGGAGGCGGAGGAGGTTGGGGTAGGTGCCCTCGTACGGCGGTGGCGTTCGAGTGTGGGGCGGGGTGCTGGCCCCGTACGGCGGTGCCGTTGGGCTTTCGGGCGGGGTGGTGCCCTCGTACAAGGGTGCCGCCGAGACGTTGGGCGGGGTGCTGGCCCCGTACAAGGGTGCCGCTGAGACGTTGGGCGGGGTGGTGCCCTCGTACAAGGGTGCCCTTGAGCTTTCGGGCGGGGTGCTGGCCTCGGACAATGGGGCCCTTGGGCCCTCCGGCCTGGTGCCCTCGTACGGCGGTGGCGTTGGGCCTTCGGGCGGGGTGGCGGTCGGGTCGGTGGGGGCCGGTACGGCGTAGGGCTCGGTGTCGGTCAGGACGGGCTCGGCGACGGTGAGGACCTCGGGCGGGGTCCCCGCGGGAGCGGGTGCGGCGCCGGCCGCTCGCAGCAGGCGGTTGACCACTTCGGCGACGAGTACCCCGCGTACGGGCTCCCCGTCCTGCGCGACGACGGTCACCTTCTCGTCGTCCATCGCGTCGCTGCGCCCGTACGACCAGCGCGCGGCCCGCACCTGCCGGACCACCTCGCTGTTGGCGAGCGTGCTGAGCGTGATGTTCAGGAACCCGGCCCCGGCGATCTCCACGCCGGCGATCCCAGGCTCCCGGGTGAGCCGCCGCCGCAGGATCTCGGCGACCTCGTGCGGGCTGCGTCCGGCGGGCCCGGCGAGTTGCAGTGCCACGTTGGTCGCGTAGTCGCCGCGCCCGGCGCGCGCGGGCCGCTGGATCACCACGCGTTCGGGCACCTCGACCGCGAGCTCGGCCGCGTCCACGGCACGGCGCACCGTGGTGAGGACGGCACGGGAGAGCTCGGACGGTGTCACGGGGAAAAGCGTAGGCGAGCAGGGGGGTGAACGGGCGAGCGGGTTTCACCCCGTGATACGCCACCCTTCGCTGCGGCGGGTGCGCACCGCCGCCGACACGAGGACGATCTGGGCGAAGGGTGGCCCGGCAACGGCGGGACGCGGGACGGCGCGGCAGATCCGCCGGCGACCGGAGACGTAAAAAAATCCGCCGGCCCGGCGCTTTCAGGCACCCGGCGCGGCGGCCGCCTGCCCACGTGGCTGTTCCGGCGGCGGCTCGGGCGGCGGGGTGCGGCGGCAGGCGAGGCGGCGGACGGTGTCGATGAGGACGGCGGGCTCGAAGGGCTTGGCGACGTACGCGTCGACCCCGCCGGGCGCGGCCATGCCCTCGGGGAGCCCGCCGGCGCTGACCATGACGATGCCGATGCGTCGGGTGCGGGCGTCGGCGCGCAGGAGGGCGGCGGTGCGGGCGCCGTCGAGGCGGGGCATGACGACGTCGAGGGTGATGACGTCGGGCCGTACGGTGTGCACGATCTCCAGGCACTCGGCACCGTCGGCCGCGGTCACGACCTCGAAGCCCTCCAGCTCGAGGTTGACCCTGATCAGCTGCCGGATCACCTTGTTGTCGTCGACAACCAGCACCCGGCCGGGGGCGCCCTGCACACCCGAAATCCTAGGCGTCCGCCTCGCAATGCGTCCGCGTTTTGCCCATTTCTTCCCCGCCACGGGTGAACCCGCGCCTCCCTCGCCCCACCGCGGCCCCACCGCCGCCCGGCCCCCGTGAGCCCCGTGGCCCCCACCGGGCCGCCCCCGCTCCCCCGGCGCCCCCGCGAAACCCCGTACCCGACCCCCCTCCCCGACCTGCTAGTGTTCTTCCCGTCGCCCCCGTAGCTCAGGGGATAGAGCAACGGCCTCCGGAGCCGTGTGCGCAGGTTCGAATCCTGCCGGGGGCACATCTGTCGGGTATCGGCATGGCCTCCTCTTGACGAGGGGGTTTACTGCCATTTTTGAAGAGTGCCGCCGCCCCGCTTCGGAGGTCCCCTTGAGTGCAGAACTCGACGGACCCTACGGCCCTCTGATCCCCCTGCCCGAACTCACCCCTGACGGACTCCGTGCCGCAGTGGCGAAGATCGCGCCCAGCAAGATCCCCACCCTCACCCAGCACCTCTTCGAGGCCACCACCAACGCCCAGCAGACCTCGAGCATTGCTCCCCTGCGCGCCTTCGTGCACTCCTGGGCTGTCTTCGTCGCGATCGAGCGCCACCCGGCGCTGGCCTCCCGACTCCACGAGCTGGAACGCCTCATCGACGCGGGCGAAGCCGACCCGACGGAGGCCATCGCCGAGATCCGCCGCATCCGCGACAAGGCCGAGGCCGAGACCGGCCTGTGAGCGACTGGACCTGGGACTACAACCCGAGCGCGGAATACCTGACCGATGGGCTCCCACCCGGAGTGATCGCAGAGGTCGAGCGCCTCGCCACGGAACTCGCGGCGCTCGGCGCCGACTCCGTCCGGGTGGGCCGCCCCCTCGACCGCGAGGGCGGACTCCGCGAATTCGACATCCTCAACGGCCGGGGCTTCATCTCCTTCCTCGCGGTCCCCCGCCATGAATGCGTCTACGTCTGCAACATCACCTTCTACGGCTGAGCCCCGCCACCAGCCGACCCCACGGCGCACACGAAGTCCATGTGGTCACGAAGCAGCGGCTTCAAGCGTTCCCAAGGAAATGTCGGCTGCCGGCCACCGGGCGCGTGGGCTTACGCGGACGGCGATGCCGGGCAGCGGTTCGGCACGGCCGCTCAGCTTGTTTTTTAACCAGTTCGCTGGGGTTTGGTGCCGACCTTGTGGTGGGCCGGTCGCTGGTACGGCTCACCGCCGGCGAGGACTCGTCCTACGTCGTGGCGGGGCGTGGGTCGACGGTTCTTCGAGCCGGGTGGGCGTCCGGGGCCGGGGATGGCGGGTTTCGGTGCACCGGCCGGAGAACCAGCCTTTGTGCGGAGGTTCCGGAACCCGCGCCGGACCCGGGCCGGGGTGAGCTTGTGCGGGGGAGCCAGCTTTTCCCACGGCCTGCGCAAGTCGGTGGCGAGGGGCCGGGCGAGGCGGAGTTGGGTGTGGGCGGCGATGATCAGCCAGGTCCAGCGGTCTGCGGCTGCGGAGTCGCGTAGGCGGGGTCCGGTCCAGCCGAGGGTGTGCTCGATGTCGAATCTTCGGAGGAACGCCTGCCAGCACCGGTCGATGTCGGCGGGGGCGGCGCCGGTGCGCGACCACCACAGCCAGACCGGTTTGTTCACCCCGCCGGACGGCAGGTGTTCGACGGCCAGGCGGATGACGGTGCCCTCGATGACCGGCAGCGGGCCTTCGTGATCGAGCCACGCGGCCCGCTGGGTCAGCCCGGGGATGCAGCCGGTCCCACACCTGAGCGGTGGCCTTGCCGTAGAGAAGGGGTGTCGGTAACTGTGACGGCCTGCTCCTCGCCCCAGGTGGAGGGGTCACCGAAGACGAGCTTCCCCGCCGTGCTTGGGCGGCCGGCCTCCGGCCGGGTTCGCCGCGGCGAACTCCGAGCGGCTGGGTGCCGGGCGGGGCATCACCCGGTTCGACCGGGTCCGGCCCAGGACCTCGACCGGCAGGTCGGACAGCAGGTGGGAGATGCGCGGGGCGTCGTAACCGGCGTCCAGCACGATCAGGATGTCCGGATCACCGGCGGACCAACTGGCCTGAGGCGACGAGCCGTTCGACCACCTCGCAGACCTGGCGGGCGGTGACCGCGGCAGGGTCCGCGCCGGGGGCCAACCGGATCGCGTCCAAGAACGCCGACCAGGAGGTGCGGCCGGTCTCCAGCGCGACGACGACCGAGTACGGCCAGCCGGGCATCATCTGGTGCTTCGCGCTGCCGCGGCCGTAGGTGTGACAGAACAAACGATCCGGCACGGTCCCGGCGTCCGGGCGAAGCCACGGCGAGACGTCCGCCGCCAGGACCAGCTGGCCGTCCGCAGCGCGGGGTAGCGGCACCTCGGCCAGGACCCGCCACAGCCGGGCGACGTCGACCCGTCCGCGATTGAGACCGGCGTAGGGGGAGCCGTGACCCCGACGGTGCTCGGGCGCCGGCGCGAGGTCGACCAGGGACCGCACCGGCCCGTCGGTGCACAGTACGGCGTCGGTCAGCTCGAACAACGCGTCCGCGCGGGCGGTCAGGCAGTCGTAGAAGTCGGTCCGGAACCGGGATAACACGGTCAGGGACTCGACGCGGACAACGTCGTGCAACAGACTCACCCTCGCGGCCTTGGCATGATCAACAGCGTCTCAACAACGCACATGCTCACACCAAGGCCGCACCACTGTCGCACCACCCCTCGCAGGCCAATCGACCCTCAACGCGCCTTCCTGACACGGTCGTTAAAAACAAGCTCAGAGACACTCTCAGGAACCAGCAGCTGCGACGATCGGCACCCATAGACCAATCATTCCGGAGCTCACCCCAGCGCTACACGAGACATCGTCTAACGTCCTCGCAGAAGCAATTCAGCCTCATCCAGATGGCCAGAAAGTCGGCCAGCTTCCCTGATTTGCTCAACCGTCATTGAACTGGCCAATTCAAGCGCATCATGAATTCCGTCCCCATTTCCGCGATCGAGCGGAGTCAAAAACCAGCGTACCGCCTGCACTGGATCAATGGGAGTTCCGATTCCATCTCGATAACGTCGCGCCGCTACGAGCATCGCCGGAACGTGCGACGACTTAGCTGCCCTTAGGTACCACTGCAACGAGTCATCATCCAGACCCTTTTTTGCACATTGGTCCCCCAGTACAGCACACGCTTCAGGAATTCCGAGGTCTCCAGCCACCTGTAGCCACTTTGCGAATTCACGAAAGCTCTTCCCGGTTCCATACCCGCGATAAAAATTAACCGCAAGGTTAAAGGCCGCATACCCATCCCCCGCCTCAGCGGCAGCACGGTAGAGTTCATTGGCCCTACCTGGATTAAGAGCGACACCTATACCGCCAGCGAGCACGAACCCGAGTTCCCGCATCCCTTCGATGACATCTGCCTCAGCAGCGGTCTCGAGCAACGAGACCGCTAGAGAGAGATCTTCGCCACGCTCCAGAAGCAGGCCGGCGACCAAAACCTTCGCGTCGAGGTTTCCCTGGTCAGCTAGATGTTCCAGTTGAGGCCGAAGACCCCGGGCCTTGTCGCGGCCCTCCATCGAACCCCTGCGCTTGGCATGGAAGTACCAGTTTCCTGCAGAGATGAGATCTCCGGCTTCCGCAGCCTGGTCGCCGCGTTCCAGAAGCTCCCGATCAGGGACTCCCTCCGGGAAGACACGCCAACTCGGTACTGCTATGCCCACGGAAATCTCCTCATGCTCAGCGCCATAGTGGCCTGCTGGCCGGTGGAGGTGACCCTACCGTACGGGAAACCGCCACCAATCGACAATCCCTCGCTCCTATCTCATCCAAAACTGGATAATCATATGCCATCCATGACCCATCTGGCGCAAATACATTTATAGATGTCGGTTCGGATGCCTAAAGAGGGGCGCCTAGCTGAGCGGCTCTGCCCTGGAACCAGCACACGAGGTTATCACACATATTTCGACTCACTGAAATCGAGCCGCCCGGGCGCAAGGTCGATGCTTGCTTCTCAGCGTGCGAAATATAGTAGGCTCCACCCCATCCAGAGTTATCGAAGAAGAATGGCATCCGATCAGTCGGCATCGCCGCATACACCTGCTCGGGCAGCGCCCGTTCATAGCCGTCGGGAATATCGGTGGCGAACCCACTGACCGCTTGGATATCTCCAGCCTCCGCAGCGGTCTTACTTGCCAGATCTACTGACGCGGCAAAATGGATATTTACCGAATGAGGCACTGCTCGAAGTGCCGCCGCCGTCGGGCATTCCGTGTTATGAATCCGAATTGGTGTGCCGCCCACCACAACATAGTAGGTGTGCTCGCCGGGCGGGCGTCACCTGCATTTTCGGTGGTCAGCGAATTCCAGCCTGTCCGTGGATGTGCGTGGAGGTGCCGGGCTGTGCGCCCGTGTTGCCGTCCGCGTCGCCGTCAGACGGCTGCGTGCGTGAGGGCGGCAGGGTTAGCTTTGGCTGGTGTCCAGCCCGGGTTGGGGTCGGGCATCAGAGGCCCCACCGGAAACACATCCGGTGGGGCCTCTGCGTGGCCATTACTTGGGGTGCTATTGCCGGGTTGCCGACTCTGCAAACGAACTCCATGACTGCATCTCGGCCTTCATTTGACTCGGAGTGTAGAGCGCCGATTCGCCAGCTCGAACCCAGCGGTCCCACACTCCATCTCTTTGAATGAATTCCGCAGAATAGTTTGTCTTAAGATTCTCATCCAAGACGAGCAATGCACCCAATGCCCACGGCTGATCAGCACGCAGATCAAGCCGCCCGAGGGAACGATCCAGATGGCGAGCGAGAGTGTCCGCATCAACCATCGACCCGAATCGCATAAGGGCGAAGCAGTGGCCTTTTCCTGCATGCCGATCGGCTTGCTCTAGCAATAGTCTAGAGATTACGTCGCGGACCTCCACCCTCATACCAAAGCCTGCAAGCCAGGCCCCGGTGAGACGCTCCCTCCAGTCTCCGCTGAACAGCTCGCGCAAGTCGGCGAGCGTAATCTCTCGCGAGTCAACTGCCATCCGCTCACCAAATGCCTGAAGTTCAGCCTCAGGCAGGCGCATGAAGTTTCCGCCAAGGAGCCGCTTGTACCTCCGACCAGCTAGGGCATACCGCCCGAACACGTCGGTGCGCCCAGGCATCGCCCCATCACTCTCAGCGGTCACGTGTCACCTCGTTCCAGTCGTCCAGTACCTTACGGCCCCACCAAGCCGCACCTCATGGCCTGGAGAAGGGACCACCATTACAACTCACCTCACATCCATCAACCGTACCCCAAACTTGAATCTCAAGTTCATCAAGACCGCGCTGCCCGGCAACGATCATTCGATCTTCGGCAATAGATGCCATTGGGATACGCAAGACCAGATTTGGCCTAGCCCCGAATCCGCTGTCCATTGAGAATTCTTGGGCCGTTTCCAAATCGGGAGACCAAGAAGTCATTTCACTTGCAGTGTCATCACCACTATGAGCAACAGGGTCTCCATGTCCACCTCGCGGGACTGCACTTCCCGACGCTGCTTCGTCATAGTGCCAGTGGTCGTGAGTTACACCTCGGTAAAGATAAGTTCCATCTGTTCCAGTCAATTCCTGGGCACTGTGCACGACATCAGCAGGGGTGGGGTTGTCCGGCCCCAAGCCCGATGTATCGAAGTTCGGGCATCCCCCATTCGTGTTGTGGACCAGGACCGCCACGCCGCCCGCCACAACATAGTACGTGTGCAGTTGCTGGACGGTGAGGTTCCAGCGGTTGGCGGTGCCGGGGGTGGCGTGGGTGCTGAGGACGGTGGCGTGGGTGTCGGTGGCGGTGTTGAGGGCGTCGCCGGGCTTGAGTTCGCCGGCGGGGACCCAGGTGTGGGTGGTGTCGTCCCAGAAGGGGTGGTTGGACGTGGTGTGAAGGGTGGCGGCCTTGCCGTCGCTGCCCTCGATCGTTACGTCGAGGAGGTCCTTGTCGTGGTTGATCCAGACCGCCTGGACCTCGCGAGGGCCCTTGTGCTTGCCGGTTGTCGGGTCCGCGGACTCGACCTCGTCGCCCTTCTTGATCTTCCCGATCGGCTTCGTCTTACCTTTGGTCAGCAGAACGGGTGTGTCGGGAGAAAAGCTGCACCCGCGCGTGGCGGTAGGCGTTTTAGTGCCAGCCGTACCCTTTCCGCCACTCTCCTCCTCGTCATCACTGGCGGCCCGTTCGGAGGAGCTTGGCGCCGCCTTCGAACCTGAGCTATGTCTATCGTCGGCGCCTGAAGGGTGTGCCTCGGGCTCGGGCTTCGGCTTTGCTGCTGTTCCGGTATCTGGATCGCTCGGCTCTGTGCTCTCGGTGCGGAAGTAGGGATTTCCGGCTTCCGCCTCAGTGGCACCGGCACCGCTGTAGGAAAGTCCGTCCCCGGGTTCGACCTGCTTCAGGATTCCATCGGGAACTTCTGGTGCGGGCGGCTCGATTGCTTCCGGATCAAGTGGAGCGATTGGGTCAGGAGCCGGCGGTACGACCACTCCTCCGCTGCGATAGCCGTTACCCTCTCCCCCTGCGTCACCCTCTCCGCCAGGCACGCCGCCTACTTCGCTGAGTTCACCACCTCCGCCGCAGTAACAGAGGATGGGCTCTGAAGTACCGCTGCCACCCGCATCTCCACCGCCACCGCCGCCGGACAGGCCGCCGCCCACTGCGGTGCCGCCACCGCCTGTGGGATTGGGACTGTCGCCTATGGGCATCAGCCCGCTGGGGTCGCTTCCGCTGGCGGGGTTGTCGCCGGCGTAGGTGTAGCCGCCCATCTGGTTGGGGTCGCCCGCTTCGAAGACGGGATCCGGAGTCAGGAACCGACCGGTGACGGGGTCGTAGTTGCGGGCGCCGAGCAGGTCCAACCCGGAGGAAGAGTCGGTGGGCTGGCCGAGGTAGCCGTGATTCTCATCGGGCGCCACCCAGGTGGCGGGCTTGGTACCGCGGGGGTTGCCGTAGGGGTCGTAGTAGCGGCGGGTCACGGCCAGGGTGGAGGCATTGATCGCGGTGGTGGCTGTGCCTTGGAGGTTCGCCAACTGGTAGGTGACGGTGCCCGTACTGGAGCGGGTGATGGTGGTGCCGTCCGGGCCGGTGTAGTTCCGCAAGGCCGTGCAGGTCTTGGCGGTGACATTCAGAGTGATCTGCTCGGCGCCGCCGAAGAGGTACAGGATGCGGGTTTTGTCGACCCCGTCGACCGACGACGTCTGCTCCAGGAGGTTGCCGTCGGCGTCGTAAAGGTACCTGCTGACATTCGTGCTCGTGCCCGACGGCGTCGAGACGGATGCGGTGCGGCCCTCGGTGTCGTAGGTGAGGGTCTGGGTCTGTCCCGGCGGCAGCGCGTTCGTGCCGGTGCCGATCGTCGTCCATGTCTGGCCGGCACTACCGCACGTGGCCAGGGTCAGTGTGGTGCGCAGGGTGGCCGAGGCGCCCGGATCGGTCACGCACATCGTGTTGTTCGCGACGCTGACGATCGTGCCCGAGGCGGTGACCTTCCACTTCTGCGTCGCGTCACTGCTGCAGGTGTCCAGCGTGACGACGGTGCCGGCCTTCGTGGCGTTCCCGGTGGTGTCCAGGCACATCCCGAGCACCTTGACGGTGCCGTCGGTACCGAACGCCCACTGCTGCGCGGCGGAGTTGTTGCAGGTGTAGGTACGGATGACGGCGCCGGGCGAGGTGTTGGCATTGGCGTCGTCGATGCAGTACTTGACCCCGCCGGTGAGCGCGAACCCGGTGACCAGCGGACCGGTGGTGGTCTCCTTCCGCGACACGGTGTCGCCGACGTTCGTGCCCGCCGGCACGGCGGCGGGATCGGCGTAGGACGGCGTCTGGGTGGCAGTACCGACCGTGGGGTTGCTGGTCGTCGTCGTGCCTGCCTGATTGGGCAGGGTCGCAGGCGTGGCGCCGTTGGCCCCGGCATAAGTGGTGGCCTGCGTGGTGTCGTTGAGCGCGTTGCCAGTGGTGTCGTGGTCGACCATGCCGGTGCGATCGCCGAGCAGGTCGTAGCTGTATGTCTGCCAGTACGGCGCCGGGCCACCGACGGTGGGCGCCTTGACCGGCGAGGTCGCTGTTGTCTGAACGGAGGAGGTGGTGCATCCGCCGACCGCTCCCACCGGTGCAGCTGTCGGATCGGTGATGCCGGCGGTGTCGGTCCAGGCAGCGGTCAGCCGCTGGAACGTGTCGTAGCTGAAGCACTGCGTGTCGTGCGTGGTGTTGTTCTGCAGGTCGTCGGACGCGGTGATCTCGCCGGCCTGGTTGTAACGGTAGGTGTCGACGTCGAGTGCCGTCGATGGCTGGGCCAGGGCCTTGGTCTGGATGACCCTTCCAGTGGTCTGGTCGTAGTCCGCGTAGGTCACGACCTCCTTGCCGACCGTTCCGTAGTTGGTCTGCTGGACTCGCCCGAAGGGGTCGTGGACAGTCCCGTCCAGGTAATCGGGGGTGCTGGAGGCGGAAATGGTCCCGGAGAACGAGTTGAGGAGGCCGGCAGTGGTGTATGCGTAGCCCACCTGCTCGCTCGGCAGTCCTCCGTCGGCCTGGTAGGTGACGTCCTCCAGCAGGCCGATCCCGGGCGTGTACTCGGCCGATTCGGTGTAGGTGACACTGCCGCTGCTCGGCGGGCTGGTCTGCCCGGCAGCGGGGAAGCCGTCCTCTGCCGGCACGGTCAAGGTGCTGCCGAGCGGCTGATAACGCGTGTTGTAGCCGGTGACGGCCTGTGTGTACGCCTTGCCGGAAGCGCCGCCGACATAGCGCGTGGAGGACGTCGGATAGCCCTCGGCCAGCGTGTCGTAGATGTACGACGCCTGCTCCTTGGCCGAGTCAGGCGTCGCGGACCAAGCGCCGGAGTAGGTGGCGATGACGCGGTTGTCCCAGTCGTAGGCGTAGGAGAGCACCTGTCCGCGCGGGTCGGTGGACTGGAGCAGGTTGCCCATCACGTCGTACTTGTCGTACGTGCTGGTTCCCGCATCAGGGTCGGTCTGCGACGTCTCCTGGCCCAGCAGGTTGTATGTGTACGACCAGGTGTTGCCGGCGGTGTCCTTGACCGACGAGACCTGGCCGGCCGGGGTGTAGGTGTAGTGGGTGGTGGAGTCGGCGGCCGGCACGGCGCCGGCGGTGCCCTGTGCCCACAGCGCCGTGGTGCCGTTGCTCGCGACCACGGCCACGGTGGAGTCGTTACGGACCTTGAAAGTGGCCCCCGTGGTGGCCGTCAGGCCGGTGCTCCACTTCGACGTGCCCGTCGTGGTGTACACGCCCAGATTGCCGTCGGTGCCGAACTTGGCGTAGGCGCCCGCGTTACCGGAGGTTCCGCTGTGCCAGATCTGCGCGCCGGTGGTGAGGGACGTGAGGACGAGGTCACCGTCGGCCTGCATCGTCAGGCGCACGCTGTCGCTGGTGAGCGACGTCCCGGACGGGATGAGCTGGCCGCCGGTGAGGGTGACGTCCTTCGCGGTGTTCTTGACGACCGTGCGCGTGGTCTGGCCCAGGCCGTTGGTGAAGGTCGCAGTGGAAGGGCCACCTGCCGGGGCGGTGCTGTCGGTCTCATCGGCGCCGGGATAGGAGGTGGTTGTCGACCACTGGATGACCGCGTTGTGCCACAGGGTGCTGGCCACCGAACGGCCTTGGCCGTCGTAGTCCGTGGTGGTCTCGGACGGGATCCCGTCCTCGTTCGCGGCGAACAAGGTGGACGACGGCGTCGTGCCGGGTTCGGCATAGGGGGAATACGAGACGGTCGGCCAGCCGTGGGAATCGTAGAAGGTGTCGGCCATGACACTTCCGCCACCCGCCGCCGCGTCGGTCTGCGTCTGCCGAAGCTGGAGCATCCCGTCGTAGATGGCGACTGATGTGGAGTAGCTGTTGTCGTCGCGGCGTGTCTTTGTCGTGACCGTGGTCGGGTCGCCAGGGTGGGTGATCGTGCCGCCGGGCGCCGCCACGGCGCCGGGGTCGATCGAGTAGGTGTACGTGATGTCGGCGCTCTGGGTCGCCTTGTCCCGACCGGGTAGCCAGACCGCGGTACGCCTGCCCAGAGCGTCATACGCGGTGTCGGTCTCGCGTCCGTTCGGGTCGATGCTCTTGGTCGTCACACCGCGCAGCGGATCGAACTCTGTGGTGACCTTCCACTGCTGGCTGTTGTACGTCTCCGACGTGGTCGGCGCAGTGTTACCGCCGGAACTGCTCCACGCCGGAGTGAAATCGGTGTGCGTCTTCTGTCCGGCCGCGTCCATCGCGTCCGTGACTCGCCCTGCGCCGTCGTACGCGGTGCTTGCGGTGGTCTGCCACTGCTCGGTGCCGCCCGTGTAGGAGGTGGCAGTCCGTACGGCCGTGGGCTGACCGGTCGACGAGACGGTGCCGAACGTGCCGAGGGACGTGAGCGTGCCGTTGTAATAGGTCTGAGAGTCCGAGATCAGGTTGGAGGCACTCACAGGGTCCGAACAGGGGCCGGAGTGGGAAGTGACCTGGTCCGGATAGGACAGCATCATGGTGTTGGCGGCAGGCGCGGTGGCGTACGTGGTCGCCGCGCACTTCTCCTGTGCCGCGTCGGTGACGTCACCCTGGGTGTCGACGCTGATGGGCCGGCCTTGGTCGTCGAAGGCGGTGTCGGTCCGCGACTGCCGCCACGTCCCATTGGCGAGCAGCGCGTAACCACGCGTCTCAGAGGCGGTGACTCGATGCGCCGTCAGAGCGGGCAGCGTGGACAGGGTGGGCTCGCCGGCCCCTGGGTTGTCGTCCTGGGTCCAGGACGTCCAGGCAGTCCTGTCATGGCTCGCTGTGGTGGCCATGGAGAAGGGGCCGTTCACGGTCTCGGCGTCGATGGTTCCGCCGGCCGCCTTGTACGTGTCCGTCTCCAACGGGGTACCGGCGAGCGCGTCGGAGTCGGTGACGGTCTCGACCGTGCTCCCACCGACCTTGGCGTCGACGCTGACGGACCGGCGGGTGCCGTCGGCTTTGTAGTCCCCGTCCATGCCCTGCAGGTACGTCGTCGTCTGCTGGGTTACGGGCTCCGGCGCCGCGCCGGTCTGCACGGTGACGGTGCGGAAGCCGCGGAACTGGTCCCAGGTGCGGTACTGGTCGTCCGTCAGGTCCGAATCGTCGCGGTGCCACGCCGCGGCGCCGTAACCGTAGGTCGTGACCTGCGATTCCGACCCGGCGGGAATCGTCTGCTTGGTGGGCTTGTACTGGGCCGCGATGGTGAGGTCCGACGCCACGGCCTGGTGGACCGTGACCTTGTTGAACCAGTCCTCGATCGGCTTGGACGCGCCGGGGACGGTCCAGTACACGGGGTAGCAGGAGTTGGTGTTGGAGTCCGCCATCGAATCGGACAAGGACATACCCGCGCACGGAGTCTCGTTGTAGGCGATGGCGATGGACTCGCCGGTCTCGGTCTGGATCGAGGAGATCCGAGGCCGGTACAGCGGAGGTGCGGCCGGTTCGAAGTCGTTGACCCGGTTGTCGATCTCGGTACCGGTGAACGAGATCTGGTTCAGGGAGATGTCGCTGTTGCCGTTTCCGTAGGTGTCCTTGCCGGTGTGCTGGATCGACTGGAGCCACATCACGGCCTGGAGCGAACCCGCGTCCTTAGGATCGACACTGGCCCCCGTGACCGGGTCCACCGAGCCGCCGGCGTCGGAATACACCTGACCGAGCTTGTAGCTGTCGACCGGGAGGAGCTTGTCGGTCGAGGCGTCCTTGACGTGGACCTCGGTGGTGATGGTGTCGAGCCGGGTGGTTGTCCAGAAGGTGGGTCCACCGACGATGCAGACGTCGGCGGGGACCGTGGTCGAACCATCCGGCAGCTTTGTCGTATCGGTGGAGTCGCAGTTCAAGTCGTACGGCACGTCGGGCCAGTGCGGTGCGGAGGAGTCCGTCAGGTCGCTCGCTGCACAGTCCGTGTACGACGATGTGGCCTGGCAACGCTGCGCGGAGGTGAAGTCCACCTGGGCAGAGGGCATGTGGCCGGCCTGCTCGTCGGCCAGGGTGTAGCCGTAGCTGATGGACTTCAGAGTGCCGCCGCGCGTGTACGACGTGAGTGTGCCGGTGTCGCCGGTCGCGGCCTGGCCGCCGCCCAGGTCGTAGTAGTTCTTCTCCGTGGAGTAGTCGTAGCGCTGCACGAACCCGGACGGCGAGACGACGAAGTCGAGGTTCCACCGCCAGCCCTCGGGATCGGCGCACTTGGACCCTTTGCCCTTGGCGGAGTCGTAGCACGGGTCGGACGACTGCGGATGCAGCACCGGTACGCCCCAGGCCGAGTGGGTGGAGTCGTCCGACGGGGTGCCCGACTGCATTTCACCCGCGGTGCCCGCAGCCGTCGGGCTGTGATCGGCACCGAAGTACGCCGCCGTGCCGTCGGTGGTCAGCACCCGGTAGTACAGGCCGTCCTGGAGCCCGTTCGTCGCCCCGGACAGCTCCTGCACGACCGTGCCGCCGTCACCTTGAAGCCGCCACTGCGCGACCTCACCGGCGACACTCGCATCCTTGCCGTCCGGCACCAGAACGCCCGAGTGCGATCCAAAAGAGAGCGTGGCGTTGTCCCCGCCCCAGCACTCGTCACCCGAACCCTTGAGGATCTTGTTCCCGTTGCTGTCCACCAGGGAGTTGCACGAGCGGTACGTGCGTTCGACGAAGCCCGGCTGGTAGTCCCAGCCGTCACCGATCCACGAGGACTGCGAGTTGCGGGCCGATGTCTCGCCGTCCGTGGCCTGCGAGTCGTAGGACAGCGCCACGTCCGGGGCGTTGCCGCCGACCGCGGCCGGAACATCGATCGGGTAAGAGTAGGTGAAGGCACCCGTGGCAGAGGCCTGCCAGGTGCTCGACGGGTTCAGCGAGGTGGCGGCGTAGCTGCCCTGCGAACCACTGCTGCCGGAGGTGACCGCGAGTGCGGTAGTGGCCATCGCCATGGTGCCGGTCGAACCTGCCGCGTCGCTCGACGCACCCGACGTGTTGGACTTCCCGCTTGCCGGTACCGCGCTGAGCGGAACGTCGGCCGTCAGCTCGGCGGCCCCGGCGCGGTTGGTGAAGGCAATCGGGGTGCGCTTCTGACAAGCGGCAACCGTCGGAGTCGTCAGGGCGCATCCCGGCACTTGCTGCACCTGGAGCCGGGCACCGTAGCCGCCGCCGTACGCCTTGGTCAGCGAGGAGTAGTCAATGACCACCTCCACGTGGTCCGCACTGGATTTGCCGTCGGTCCGGGTGATCCCGAGCAGCATCCCGTTGGCTCCGAGTCGCACGGCCTGCTGATGCGAGGCGAGTTGCACCCGTACGGAGGACGAGGTGGTGGCAGGGCGGCTCTTCGACTTCGTTTCCCGGGCCACCCAGACCGGCAGGGATCCGGCTCGCACCGGCTTCGCCGCTGCTGGAGCCGTGGATGTCGCCAAGGAGACGGTGGAGCTACCCGCGCCGGGCCAGGACGGCCGGCCTGCTTGATACGGCGTCAGGGCCTTGGTCGCATGCCCAGCCTGGACGACCCCAGGAGCTTTCAGGGAGTGGCGACCGGGTGACGGCGTCGCAGGCAGATCCACCGGATTCCACAGCGCCCCGTTGAAGCCCGGAGACGACGAAGAACCCTGGGCGAACGCAGCCGGCACCAGCAGTGCCGTCACGACAGCCATGACCACGGCACACGTCAGTGATCGCATCCAACTGCGCCGCCGTCGTGCCGCGAAGAAACCCCGCCCACCACTCATCGCGGTAATGCCCCCCTGGAACAGGCCCTGTGACGGGCCGTACGACCACGACCACTGATCGTGTGATCGCCGCATGGAGGCTATTGATGCCGAACATTCATTTCAATACCCTGTGTCGGCCCGGTGATCACCTCGCGCTCATCTCGCGTCACTCGTGTGTCCATTTCGTGAAGGCGTGAAGGGGGCCAGAAGCCATCGAAGCGGACAGCGAATTGATCGCGGACCGTGGCCGTACACCGTCGCAAACGTGTGATGGATCACAGGCCCTGGGGGGTCCTGACCTAAGGAAGTGCCGTAGTTGTTCCATTCCCGCACCCGGCGGCGCGTGATGTCCCGCGCCCGAGTACGACGCGTCGCGCTGATCACTGCGACCGTCGCCGTGCTCTTCACCGCACCCGCCCTCCCCGCATACGCCGATACTCCGGCGCCACCGGACGACCCGCTGGCAGCAGCCCAGGAGCAGGCCGTCACGGGCGGTCAGGCAGTGCCGGTCGACGCGCTGACCACTGCGACCTACAGCGTCACCGCCAACCCCGACGGCTCCTTCACCTCGTCCACCGACGTGATGCCGGTACGCGTGCAGAAGAACGGCGGCTGGACGCCCGTCGACGCCACCCTGACCGCGAACCTGGACGGCAGCTACTCACCTGCGGCGACCCCCAACGGCATCACACTGTCGGGGGGTGGCAGCGGTCCGCTCGTGACGCTCCACCACGCGGACGGGGCGAGCATGTCCCTGTCCGTGCCCTTCGCCCTCCCGTCACCCACCGTCGCCGGTGCCGACGCGACGTACCCCTCTGTGCTGCCGGGCGTGGACCTGTCGGTGTCGGTGACGGATCAGGGCGGGTTCAGCGACGTGCTGATCGTCCATGACGCCCAGGCGGCGACCAACCCGTTGATCCGGCAGCTCACCCTGGCCGCGTCCACCGATGGGCTCACCCTGTCCGCCACGCCGTCCGGCGGGATGGAGGCCACTGCCGACAACGGCGACCTGGATTACACCACCCCCCAGCCGTTGATGTGGGACTCCGGCTCCGGTAGCGCGGCAACGGCCTCGGCCGCCGGTCGGCCTTCCGCGAGGGCGGATGCCGGCACCCCTTCCGGTGCGTCCGCGCTGGGTCCCGGCCCCGGGTCGGAGGTGGTGCCGGTACCGATGGCCACGAGCGGCGACGGCCTCACCCTGAGCCCGGACCAGGCGGTGCTGACCGACCCGGACACCACCTATCCGCTCTACATCGACCCCGCCACCAATCCGGTATCGGACAGGACCGGCCACTACGACGAGGTCTACTCCAACTCCGCCTGCTCGGACGTCTCGACGTACGACCAGCCGCAGACCAACGGCGAAGGCGTCGGCTACCAGGGCTATGGCGGAGCATGCGGAAACGGCGTCGAGCGCTCGTACTACGCCATCAACACAGGCAACCTCACGTCGTCCATGGTGGTCTCCAAGGCCAGCATCGCCATCTCGACGACCTACGCCGCCAGCCACGACTGCTCCCACAACCAACCGATCACCCTGCACACCACGGACTCCATCAGCAAGACCACCGACTGGCAGAACAAGCCCAGCACCCTCGACTCCGACTACCCCGCGGTCGCAACCCACGTCGCCAGCGGCGCCAACACCGAAAGCAGTTGCAGCAACCACACCGCCGACTTCGACGTCACGTCCCAGGCGCAGACCATCGCCGACCGGGGCCACGACGTCTGGACCATCGGCCTGTTCGGCGACGAGTCGAGTTCTGACCCCGACAACTACCTGCGGATGTCGACCACGTTCGTCCTCACGGTGACCTTCGACATCCCCCCGTCCGTGCCGACGAGCCTGCACACCGTGCCGGCCGCCACCAACCCCGCCTGTACCACCAGCGGTGACGGATGGCTCGGCGCCGTCACCACCACCGGGGGCTCCAGCAACGTCAAGTTGGCCGCGACGGTCACTTCGAACGTGTCGGGCGAGACCGTCGCCGCCCACTTCCACGTATGGGACCGGACCGTCCTCGACTCCAGTGGCGCCGCGCTCGACAAGTCCACCCCGGCCACCGGCCTGCTCGCGTCAGGAACCAGCGCCACCGTCCCTGTCGGCTTCGTCCTCAAAGACGGCCACGAGTACGGCTGGGATGTGTACGCCGAGGACAAGGTCGGCCTGTCCTCGGCGATCAGCGACCACTGCTGGTTCAAGACTGACTTCACGCCGCCGCAGACGCCCACCATCACGGACAATCCAGCGTTCCCCAGGGTAGGCGACGGAGCGCCGACGGACCCTACCGTTTACGCCACCCCCACGGGCACCACCACATTCACGGTCACCGGAACCGACAGTCCCGCCACGGACAGCAGTTGCACCCCTGACGCCTGCCTGAGCAGCGGAGTCGACCACTTCGTGTGGGGCTTGGACAGCGAACCCACAGCGTCGAGCAACAACATCGGCTCCGTCACGAGCACGAGCGGAGGAGTCGCCACCGGTTCGGTCAAGGTACCGGTGAGCCACTGGGGTGTGCACACCCTCTACGTCGACGCCGTGGACGCCGCAGGCAACCTGTCACAGGCTCCGTCCAGCTACACCTTCGTCGTGCCCTGGAACCCGAACTCGCCCTACCGGCCGGGCGACATCACCGGAGACGGCCGCCCAGATCTGCTCGTCACCACCAAGACCGGCGACCTGGAAGTCCTCCCCGGCGGTATGGATCCCGCGTCCAGCCCCGCGCCCGTCCGAACCGGACCGGTCGCCGGCTCGAATCCGATCCGCCTCGGACGACCCGCCATCGTCTCCACCGCGGCACAAGCGCCCGGCGGAAGCGACTGGACCCACTACCTCCTGGCCCACGGAGGCAACCTCACGGGAGGCGAGGGCGACGACCTCTACGCCTACCAGAAGGACAGCCACCAGCTCTACCTGGTCAAGAACGACCTCGACCCGGTCGGCGACCCCACCACTCCCCCCTGGTCGGCGTATCCCGGGTACATCGACAAGGGTTCCGACCGGGACATCGACGTGGCGAAGCCCAGTTGCGCGGGCTCGAGTATCGAGCCGGACGACGCAAAGTGCCGCGCAACCGACTACCCCACGGACAGCGCGGACTGGTCGATCAGCCAGTTCGTGGTGGCCGGGAACGTGTACCACGACGCAGAGAACCATCCGACCCTGATCACCGTCGAGAACAACGAGCTGTGGAGCTACCAGACCACCCCCGGGGGCCTCACCGACCCACGGCTGATCGGGGACGGAGACTGGTCCGGTCTGACCCTCCTCGCCCCGGGCACCGTCAACGGAACCTCCGCCCTCTGGGCACGTGACAACGCGACCGGCGCTCTCTACAGCTACTCCCTGGCGGTCGACTCGGCAGATGCCGTGCCGCTACTGCACGCGGCCACACGCACCACCCTGCCCCTGACTCTTCCCCCGGCCACCTACCCATTCGTGACCACCCCCGGGGATGTCAACAGCAGCGCGGACGACGGCTCCCCCGACGGCTGCACAGACCTCTACGCGGTCACCACCAAGGGCGAACTGACCGAGTACCAGGGCACCAAGTCCGGCAGCACCTGCGGCGCGGGATTCACCGCCGCGCTGCCAGTGGGTACCGTTACCGACACCGCCACCCACTGGTGGAGCCTCGACGACGGCACCGGAACCACCGCCGCCGACCGGACCGCGGGCCTCGACGCCACGCTGAACGGCGCCGCCTCCTGGACCACCGACACCACCCGTGGCGAAAGCCTCAACCTCACCGGCACCACCGGCTACGCCGAAACCAGCGGCCCCGCCCTGGACACGTCCAAGAGCTACACCGTCTCCGCCTGGGTCAAACTCGACTCCACCGCCGCCAACTCCACCTTCGTCTCCCAATCCGACAGCAGCGGCAACACCAACGCCTTCCAGATCTACTACTCCTCCGGAGCCAACGCCTGGGCCTTCAACCGCCACAACTCCGACAACACCGTCTCAACGGACTTCACCGGTGTGTACAGCTCCACCGCGCCCACCGTCGGCAAGTGGACGCGCCTGGTCGCCGTCTACGACTCGAGTGCCCACACGATGACCCTCTACGTCAACGGCGCCCTGGCCGCCACCACCTCATGGACAGGCACCGACTGGAACGCCGCCGGGCCACTCGAGATCGGCCGCCGCCAGTACGCCGGCGGCTACGGCGAATACGCCGACGGCGAGGTCAGTGACGTCCGCGTCTACGACACCGCACTCCCCTTCGCCGACGCCGTCGACCTGGCCGACAGCCCGAAGATCACCCAACTCGACTGAGCCCGGTACCAGGTCGACCACGCCCGCCCCTTCCCGCGTTCACGGGATCGGGCGGGCGTTCAATCCCGGACCTCGAAGTCTCACCGAACGGGGTACCGATTCCGGGTGACCGACCGACACTGGGCAGCCTGACAGCGCCTCAGAGATGCCGTGGCGCAATTCCGCGAGCACTTCGCGGATGCACAGAAGGACGCTGACCGCATCGAGGCAGGCACGTAGTCAGACCTGCGGGCTCGGCCGACGCGGCACTTCCGGCGTGCAGTCGTCCCTGCGATCTCGTCCGCGAACCCGCCGCGGACCCCTCACACGGAGCAGGATCTTGCCTGCGAGTCGGGGCCGGGAGCCCTGGGCGGTCGTGCCGCCGTGGGTCTGCAAGTCCCGCGGCTCAGCGCAGTGCTGCCGATCCTCAGGGAAAGGGCTCACGTGCTTGTGGTCGTTCGGCCGGGGTGGAGGGATGCGCGGGTGCCTGCGTCGCGGCACACGGTGAGGAAGTGCTGGAGCGCGGGAGGGAGAGGGCCGGGGCGCACCGCGAGGGAGGTGGTCGGGGTAGGGGCGGTGAGGGGGCGGAAGACGATGCGGCGGACCGGGGTGAGGCCGGCGACGGCGGCGTAGAGGACGGTCCATGACGGGGCACTCGAGGCGACCTCGGCCAGGGTGTCCTGGATGGTGGTGAAGGGGACCGCCCGCAGGCGGCCGATGCCGGCGGCCGTCAGCAGATCGTGGAGGGGGCGGTTCTGTTCGGCGGGTGCCAGCCGAACCGGGAGGTCGGCGAGCTGGGCCGGGTGCAGTTCCGGCAGGGCGGCCAGGGGGTGCGCGGCGGGCAGTGCGGCGACCAGCGGGTCGCTCCACAGCGGGAGCACGTCGAGGCCGGGGGCTTCGCTGAGGACGCGGACGAAGGCGGCGTCGAGTTCGCCGGAGCGCACGGCCGCGAGGCGATCGGGCAGCGGGCGTGCGGTGAGGCGCACCGGCGGGTCCGTAGCCTCCAGGATGCGGTCGAGACGGTCGCCGAGGCCCTGGCTGGTACCGATGCGCAGGCCCACCGCTTCTGCGCCGGTGGCGAGGTCCCCGGCGAGCCGCCGTACGCGGTCGGCAGCGTCGAGAGCCGCACGCGCCTCGGGGAGCAGGCGTTCGCCGGCGGCGGTGAGGCGTACCTGGCGGGTGGTGCGGTGGAACAGGCGGACGCCCAGTTCGCGCTCCAGCCGGCTGATCTGCTGGCTGACCCCCGGCTGCATGATGTGCAGGCGCTCAGCCGCGCGGCCGAAGTTCAGCTCCTCCGCGACGGTGAGGAAATACCGCAGCTGTCGTAGTTCCATGGCGTGTCGCGCCTCGTCATCCCGTATTCATCACCTGCAGTGATCGGTGCCCGGTAGAACCTCCCCTTGGTCGTCGGGTGTTCCCGGGGTGGACTGTGTCCCATGAAGACCGTTCTCAGCACTCCGCAAGGCACCGTGCTGCGCGATGTCGACGAGCCGGGACCGCGGTCCGCGGACCAGGCGCTGGTTGCCGTGCGCGCCTTCTCGGTCAACCGGGGCGAGCTCGCGCTGCTCGCCGCGCGGACCGCCGACTGGCGGCCCGGCCAGGACATCGCCGGCGTCGTCACCGAGGCCGCAGCCGACGGATCCGGACCCGCCCCCGGCACACGGGTCGTCGCCCAGGTCGAGCAGGGTGGCTGGGCCGAATTCGTTCCCGTACCCACCGACCGCCTCACCGTCCTGCCCGACGAGGTCGGTGTGGAGCAGGCCGCGGCCCTCCCGCTGGCCGGGCTCACCGCCCTGCGCACCCTGCGGCTGCTGCCCGGCGGGTTGCTCGGCCGCCGCGTCCTGATCACCGGCGCGAGCGGCGGCGTCGGCCGCTTCCAGACCGAACCGGCCGCCCTCGGCGGCGCCGACGTGACGGCCGTCGCCGACGCCCGGCACGGCAAGGCCCTGCTCGCCCTCGGCGCCACCACGGTGGTGCCGTCCGCGTGGGACGCCGCCCCCGGCCAGGACCTGGTCACCGAGTCGGTCGGCGGCGACTCACTCGCGGCAGCGCTCAAGAAGATCGCCCCGGGCGGCACGATCGCCGTCATCGGCACCAGCAGCGGCGAGAAGACCCCCATCGATGTCTACGACTTCATCGGCCACGAGGGCGCCCGCCTGGTCAGCTACCTCTCCTACGCCCACCCCGGGCCCCCCGCGCCGGACCTCGCCCTGCTGGTCGGCCTCGTTGCCACCGGCCGCCTCCACCCCACCCTCGCCCGCACCTGCGACTGGACGCACCTCCCCGAGGTCCTGACCGCCCTCAGGGACCGCCGCCTGTCCGGCAAGGCCGTCCTGACCATCAGCTGAGCCGGCTCCGGAGCACCGGGCAGGCAAGGCCGGTTGCGCGCCCGGTGGGATCGCGCCCGAGCGGCCGGTACCGGTCCAGCCGGTCCGCCTGTTGTTCGTCACCATCCGGTCCGGCGCGGACGCCCGGCGCGCGGGGCCGGGCGTATAGTTCCCGTCGTGGTGTCCCGGGAAGGCGATGACGAGCGTCAGGGCATCCAGTCCGTCGAGATCGCCATGACGGTGGTGGAGGCCCTGGAGAAGGGTCCCGGGCCGATGAGTCTCAAGCAGGTGGCCGAGGCCAGCGGCATGGCGTCGAGCAAGGCACACCGCTACCTCGTGAGCCTGTCCCGGGCGGGGCTCGTCGCCCAGTCGCCGCGCTCCGGGCGCTACGAACTCGGTCCGGCGGCGCGCCGGCTCGGGATCGAGGCGCTGCGCCGGATGGACGATGTCGAGGTGGTGTCCGACCACCTGCCCGGCCTGCGCGACCGCACCGGGCATTCGGTGAACCTGACGGTGTGGGGGGACCACGGGCCGGTGGTGGTGCGCTGGCACTACGGCGCGCACGCGCTGCCGATCACCATCCGGATCGGGGCCGTCATGCCGCTGGCCACGTCGTCGGCGGGACGAGTCTTCCTGACCCACCTGCCGACGGCGATCACCGAGCCCGTGCTGAGGGCCGATGTCGCCTCGGGGACCTCGCCGGATCTGAGTGCGGACCAGATCGAGCGCATCAAGGACGAGGTGCGTGCGACGGGCGTGGCCGTGACGGCCAACGCCATGATCCCCGGGATCACCTCCGTCGCGTCCGCGGTCTTCACCGAGCTGATGCCGCTGCCGCTCGTCGTCGCGGTGGCGCTGCCCACGCGCGAGAGCGGTTCCGGGCTCCTCCAGGACGTGGTGAGCGAGCTGCTGGACACCACGGCCGCCGCCTGCGCCGAACTGGGCGGACGTCCGAGCGCCGCCTAGTTCTTCCGCCGGCGGCCCGCCCCGACCCCGGCGTCGTCGTACGGAGCACCCGGGGCCGCACCTCGCGCCCCGCGCTCCCCCCGGACCGCCGGTGACGCACCCCCTCCCAACCAGCCCGCCCAACCGGGCATGTGGGCACGGCAGATGTGGAGCACCCGGGGCGGCGCCTTGGGCCGTGCGCTCCCCCGGGACCGCCGGTGACGCACCCCCTCCCCACCAGCCCGCCCAACCGGGCATGTGGCCACGGCAGAAGTCTGGACAGTTGCATTCACGTTACGTAAACTCGCTTCGCATTGGTGAATGCGCGGGACCACAGAGATGGCAGGTGCTCAGGTGCGACACTTCATCGACGGCCGACTGGTCGGCTCGGACAGGACCGTGGAGTCGATCAGCCCCGCCACGGGCCAGGTCCTGGGCAGCTTCGCCGACGGCGGCGCCCCGGAGGCCGACGCGGCGCTCGCCGCCGCGAGCCGGGCGTTCGCCACGACCTCATGGGCCCACGACCGTGAACTGCGGGCCCGCGTGCTCCTCGACATCGCGCAGGAGCTGGAGAACCGCCGGGACGAGGTCGTCCTCGCGCTGGCGCGGGAGAACGGCAAGGTGCTCCCCGAAGCCGGCTTCGAGGTCGATCTCGCGATCCCGAAACTGCGCTACTACGCGGGCCTCGCCCTGTCCGACCTCGGGTCCGCCGCCGAGGTGAAACCCGGCCTCTACTCCTTCTCCCTCCGCCAGCCGGCAGGCGTCGCCTCGGTGATCGTCCCCTGGAACTCGCCCGTCGTGCTGGCCGTCCGCTCCTTCGCCCCGGCGCTGGCCGCCGGCTGCACGGTCGCCATGAAGATGCCGGGGCAGACCGGACTGGTCAACGGGCTCCTGGCGGAGATCCTCGCCTCGTGCGCGAGTCTGCCAGCGGGGGTGCTCAACTCCTTCACCGAAACGGGGAACGACGGCGCGCCCCTGCTCGTGACCGACCCGCGCGTCGGCGTCGTCAGCTACACCGGCAGCGCCGCCGTCGGCAAGGTGATCATGCGCCAGGCGGCGGGGAACCTCGTTCCGGTGTCGCTCGAACTCGGCGGGAAGTCCCCGATGGTCGTCTTCGACGACGCCGACGTCGACGCCGTGATCCCCGTGCTCGTCAAGGGTGTCACGACGTTCGCCGGCCAGTTCTGCATGGCCGGCAGCCGCATCCTGGTCCAGCGCGGGATCGCCGACCGGGTGCGGGACCGACTGGCCGAGTCCCTGCTGGCGGTGCGCATCGGGCCCGGCGACGACCCCGGCAGCGACATGGGCCCGCTGATCGACCGGGCGAGCGCCGAGCGGGTCGACCGGATGGTCGAGGCCGCCCTGGACGACGCCAAGCCGGTGGTGCGCGGAGGCATTCCCCGGGAGAAGGCGTACGCCGACGGTGCCTACTTCCGTCCCGCGCTGCTGGAGGTGGACCGCCTCGATGCCGACATCGTCCAGCAGGAGGTCTTCGGGCCGGTGGCCACGTTCGAGGTCTTCGGCGACGAGGACGACGCGGTGCGGCGGGCGAACGCCACCGACTACGGCCTCGCGGCGAGCGTCTGGAGCCGGGACGTCGACCGGCCGCTGCGGGTGGCCCGCAGGATCGACGCCGGGACGGTGTGGACGAACACGTGGGGACTGGTCAACGACCAGTTCGAGGAGGGCGGTTTCAAGCACAGCGGAGTGGGACGGCTCAACGGCCTGCGCGCGCTCGAGGAGTTCCAGCAGATCAAACACCTCGTCCACGCCGTCGCACCGCAGCACTGACCCCGCCCCCGGCGCCCCGAGCACTGGCAGGGGCACTCCACGAGGCAGTCGGCCGAAGCACCCCCCGAAGGACACCCGGAAGGCTCCACCGCACCTCCCACGGAAGGGAACACCCATGTCCGGCCTGACAGTTCGCCCCACGCAAGCGACGGCGCCGCCCGTCGGAGAACTCCGCCCGGACCTGGAATGGTTCCGGTGGGCAGGACGCCACCCCGTCGGCGCCCTGCTGGTGACGGCCTTCGTCGCGACCCAAGTGGCGACCACCCTGGGCTACTTCATGCCGGCGATCGGCCTGCCGCAGCTGGCCTGGCCCCTCCACAACGGCTTCGTCGCCGCGCCCGGGACGCCGGAGGGCACCGCGGCGTCCTACTTCGCCGGACAGTTCATGCACTACCTCAACGGCATCGCGTTCGTCCTGATCTTCGGCCTGCTCGTGCACCCCCGGCTGCCCTTCCGCGACACCGACCTCGGGAACCTCCTCAAGGCGACCGTGTACGTCGTCGTCCTCACCCTGATCTCCACCGGGCTGCTCGTCCCGAAGATCTACGCACCGCACGCGGGATACGGGCTGTTCTCCTTCGGCCACGGATGGAAGTTCCCGTTCGCGGTCCTCCTGTGGCACCTCCTCTTCGGCGTCCACATCGCGGCGCTCCACAACCCCGGCCGCGTCGCCCGGCTCCGGCTGGAGGACCAGCGGCGCTCCGCCGACGCCACCACACCCACGACAGGACAGTGATGCAGGGAAAGATCGCCCTCGAGGAACACTTCGCCCTCGAGGAGACGCTGGAGGACTCCCGCCGGTACGCCCCGCCGAGCCACTGGCCCGAACTGCGGTCGCGGCTCCTGGACATCCAGGACCGCCGGCTGCGGCTGATGGACGCCCACGGGGTCGAAATGATGCTGCTGTCCCTCAACTCACCTGCGGTCCAAGGGGTCCCGCACGCCACCAAGGCCGCCGAACTCGCCCGCCGGGCCAACGACTTCCTCGCCGAGCAGGTCGCGAAGCGTCCCGACCGGTTCCGGGGATTCGCCGCGCTGCCGATGCAGGACGCCGAACTCGCCGCCGCGGAGCTGCGCCGGGCGGTGACCGAGCTCGGTTTCGTCGGGGCCCTGGTCAACGGCTTCTCCGAACTGGACGACGCGGGCGCCACCACGTACTACGACACCGCCGACCACGAGGCGTTCTGGAGCGAGGTCGAGCGGCTCGACGTCCCGTTCTACCTCCACCCGCGCAACCCGCTGCCCCAGGACGCGAGGATCTACGCCGGCCACGAGTGGCTGCTCGGCCCGTCGTGGGGTTTCGGGCAGGAGACCGCCGTCCACGCGCTGCGCCTCATCGGCTCGGGACTGTTCGACCGCCATCCCCGTCTGCGGATCGTCCTCGGACACCTCGGCGAAGGACTTCCCTACAGCCTGTGGCGGATCGACAACCGCAACGCCTGGATCGGCGCACGGCACCCCTACGCCGCGCGGCGCCGGGTCGCCGACTACTTCCTGGAGAACTTCCACCTGACGACGTCGGGCAACTTCCGGACGCAGACGCTCGTGGACGCTTTGCTCGAAGTCGGGGCCGACCGCATCCTGTTCTCCACGGACTGGCCGTTCGAGAACGTGGACCACGCCGCGGACTGGTTCGACTCGGCCGCCATCAGCGAGCACGACCGCAGGAAGATCGGCCGGGACAACGCCCGTTCCCTCTTCCGGCTGGGCGACGACCGCGCCGCGGCCGTCTGACCGGCCCCTGCTCCGACTTCCGGCACAGGTTTCCGGGAGAGGCTTCCGGAAGAGGCTCCCGCGAGGGGCCGCGCACATCAGGAAAGGCTGGGTGAGTCCGCGATGGACGCATCGTCGCTGTTCACCGAGGAGACGTCCGCCGACATCGTCGCCGCGAGCCTGGGCGAGGACACCGACCCCCGTCTCAAGCGCGTCCTGGGCTCCCTCGTCCGGCATCTGCACGCCTTCGTCAAGGACGTGGAACTGACCAACGAGGAATGGGAGGCGGCGATCGGCTTCCTCACAGAGACCGGGCAGGCGTGCGACGACGTCCGTCAGGAGTTCATCCTGCTCTCGGACGTCCTGGGGGTGTCGATGCTGGTCGAGACGATCAACAACCGCGCCCTCGACCTGACCACCGAGTCGACGGTCCTCGGCCCCTTCCACATGGTCGAGTCGCCACCGCGGCAGCTGGGGGACCTCATCGCCCTGGACGGGAAGGGCGAGCCGTGCCTGATCACCGGGCGGGTCCGGAACGAGAAGGGCACCGCGCTCCCCGGCGCGCGGGTCGACGTCTGGCAGGCCAGCTCGGAGGGCTACTACGACGTGCAGCAGCCGGACGTCCAGCCGCACCGCAATCTGCGCGGCCTGTTCACGACGGACGACGACGGCGGGTTCTGGTTCCGCTCCGTCGTCCCCCGCTACTACCCGGTGCCGACCGACGGGCCCGTGGGCCGGCTGCTGGAGGCGACCCACCGCCACCCGAACCGGCCGGCCCACATCCACCTGCTGGTGACGGCCGAAGGCCACCGCCCGCTCGTCACCCATCTGTTCGTCAAGGACAGCCCGTTCATCGACTCCGATGTCGTCTTCGGCGTCAAGGAGAGCCTCGTGCGGGACTTCGTCTCCGTGGACGACCCCGAACGGGCGCGGCGGCTGGGCCTCGGCAACCCGTTCCGCTCCGCCCACTTCGACGTGGTGCTGCACAGCGAGTCCGGACAGGAGACACCCCGGTGAGCCCGACCGGCCCCTTCACCTACCAGGCGCTGCCGATGCGCGTGACCATGGGCGCCGGTGCCGTGGCGGGCTTGGCGGACGAGCTCGACCGGGCCGGCCTGCGGCGCGTACTGGTCCTGTGCTCGCCGCGCCAGGAACACCTCGGCCACGCGATCGCCCGGCTCGTCGGCGACCGCTGCGCCGGGGTCCACCCGCACGCGAGGACGCACGTCCCCGTCGCGACCGCGAAGGCGGCCCGCGCGCACGCCCGCGACGTCGGAGCCGACGGGTGCGTGGCGATCGGCGGGGGCTCCGCGGTCGGGCTCGGCAAGGCGCTGGCACTGGAGCCGGGGCTTCCCGTCGTGGCGGTGCCGACGACGTACGCCGGGTCGGAGATGACCCCGGTGTGGGGCCTGACCGAGAACGGCCGGAAGCGTACCGGCAGGGATCCCCGGGTGCTGCCCGTCAGCGTGCTCTACGACCCCGAACTCACCGTGGACCTGCCCGCCCACGTCAGCGCGACCAGCGGCATCAACGCCGTCGCCCACGCCGCCGAAGCCCTCTACGCCCCCGACACCTCGCCCGTCGTCGCGCTGATGGCCGAGGAGGGGGTGCGCGCGCTTCACCGCGCCCTGCCGGCCGTCGTGGCGGACGGCTCCGACCTCGACGCACGGGCCGGGGCGCAGTACGGGGCCTGGCTGTGCGGCGCCTGCCTCGGGGCGACCACGATGTCGCTGCACCACAAGCTGTGCCACGCCCTCGGCGGAACCCTCGACCTGCCGCACGCCGACACCCACACGGTGGTGCTGCCGCACGTCCTCGCCCACAACCTGCCCGCCGCCCCCCGCGCGCGGGCGGCGCTGAGCCGCGCCCTGGGCGGCGTCGACGACCCGGCCGCGGCCGTGTGGGAGCTCGGCCGCGCTCTCGGCGCCCCTCGGTCGCTGCGCGCACTCGGCATGAAGAAGGAGTCGGTCGGGGAGATCGTCGGCGCGGTGCTCGCCGCGCCCTACGCCAATCCGCGGGAGGTCACCGCCGACGGCCTCACCGGCCTGCTCCGCCGCGCCTGGGCCGGCGAGGAGCCGGTCGCGGCCGGCGCGGTCCACCGCCCCGGGCGCGGCTGATGGCCTGGACCCGGGAACAGATGTCGGCGCGCGCCGCCCGCACCGGACCTGACAGCAGGGAACGGGTGACTCCTCCGGCACCGTTGAGTGGGCAGACGATCAAGATCCCTGTCCGACTACCGGCACGACGATGTGAGGCGCTGAGCATGACACTCCAACCCTGGCCGCTGGGCGGCGACATGAAGGTCGCACGGATCGGCTACGGCACCATGAAGCTCACGGGCTGGCCGAGGGGTGAGCGCCCGGACCGGGAGACGGCACTCGCCCTGCTGCGCCGGGCCGTGGAGCTCGGGGTCAACCACCTCGACACCGCGCACTACTACTCCCGCGACGGTGTCGCGGCCAACGAGCTGATCCGCGAGGCACTGCACCCCTACCCGGACGATCTCGTCATCGTGACCAAGGTGGGGGCACTGGTCGAGGGTTCCGACATCGCCTTGCCCGCGGCGCGCAAGACCGGCCTCACCCGGGACAACCTGCGCCGTGGCGTTGAGGCGAACCTGCGCTCCCTCGGTGTGGACCGCCTGGACGTGGTCAACCTGCGGATGGGCGACGTCGACGGGGCGGGGCCGTCACTGGCCGAGCCGCTGGAGGCCCTGCTCGCCCTGCGCGACGAAGGCCTCATCCGGCACCTGGGCGTCTCCAACGTGACACTCGCCGAGTTCGAGGAGGCCCGCCGCATCGCGCCGCTCGCCTGCGTGCAGAACCTCTACAACCTCTCGCGGCGCGAGGACGACCCCCTGGTCGATGCCTGCGCGCGGGCCGGGATCGCCTACGTCCCGTTCTTCCCGGTGGGCGGCTTCGAGCCGGTCACGGCCCGCAACCTGGAAGCGGTCGCCGCCCGCCACGGCGCGACCACCCCGCAGGTCGCCCTGGCCTGGCTGCTGGCCCGCTCGCCCAACATCCTGCTCATCCCCGGCACCGGCTCCCCCGCCCACTTGGAGGAGAACCTCGCCGCCGGCACGCTGACACTCACCGCACAGGACATGGCCGACCTGGGGTAGGCCCGGGACAGGTTCCCGGACAGACCGCGGGCACCGCGGGAGAGCCCCGTCGCGGTCCCGGCCGACACGCCCGGCCGGGACCGCGGGGGTCACGGGTGCGAGCCGTCCGTGCCGAAGGTAACCGCCGCTGACGGCGCCGAGGGTCCGCGGTGTCGGGCACGAGCTCAAGCGGACGGTGTGACCGACGACCGCACGCCGAACCACTGCTCGGCCCCCCACGCCTCGAAGCGTTCCCGTTCGGTGAACCCGAGCTTCGACGCGAGGCGCATCGAGGGGGCGTTGGCGGTCTGGGTGTAGAGCACCACCGGCTCGCCGGGTTGCGCGCCGGTGAACCAGTCGAGTGCGGCGGTGCACGCCTCGGTGGCGTATCCGCGTCCCCAGGCCCCCGGCAGGAACAAGTAGCCGAGTTCGGTCCTCCCGGCGTCCCGGCGGTGCCTGCTGCCCGGCAGTTCGGGGTTGTGGGGTTTGAGCTGGACCGTGCCGATCGTCGCGCCGTCGAGCTCGACCGCGAACCAGCCCGGACTCCGCCCGGGTACGTCGGGCACCGTGCGTTCGAGTTCGTCACGCGGTTGAGGCCCGCCGAGGTAAGTGCCCACCTCCGGCGAGGCGTTCAGCTCGATGACCGCCGCACGGTCCCGGGCCTCGGACTCGCGCAGGACGAGCCGCTCGGTCCTGATCGGGGCAGGTGGCCAGGCAAGGGACCTCGGATCGGTCATACCGGCCAACCTAGCCAGCAGGCTCGACAGCGATCAAGACGCGCGAACCGATCAAGCCACCGCCCCGGGGCCCCGACCCCGGACATCCCGCCCGCAGACCCGTGGGTTCACCGCAGTGCGCGTTCCAGAGCATCCTGATGATCGGAGACCCACTGATACGCCTGCTGAACGTCCCTCACCACCCCTGCGTCGCGCAGCCGGACCATGGCGACGTCTCCCGCGTCGGCTCCGGCTTCGATGCCCCGCCAGCACCGGTCCTGCCACCACAGGACGGTGGACACCAGCCGTTGCGGGTCCGTCAGCTCGTAGCTGTCGGCAATCAGTCCCATGCGCCGGGCCGCCTCGGCGAGGTCAACCACGGCCGGGCCGAGACCGAGGTACTGCCAGCAGACATGAGCGACGTCATGGATCCGGGCGCCCGGCGCCGCCAGGTCCCAGTCGATGAACGCCACCGGCCGAAGCGAGCCGCCGCACAGTCGATAGACCGTGTTCCTGGGCGACAGGTCGTTGTGACACACGACCTCGTGCTCGCCGGCGAGTGGCGTGCCGGCCGTCAGGTCGTGGAACTCCCGGACGAGTCGGGCGACCGCCGCCAGACTCTCGTCCGACGACACGGCAGCAGGCTGTCGCGGCTCCCACGCCACGTGCCCGGCAAGGTGGCTGAGCACTTCGCGCCCCTGCTCGTCCACACCGAGATACCGCGGAGCTCCGCTCCAGCCACCGGCTTCGAGCAACCTCAGCAGATCACCTACGAACCTCGATCGGGCAGAGGCCGGACGACGCACCGTGTCCCCGACACGAACGACGGCATTGACGAAACCTCCGGGCAAGGACGACTCAGGCATCCCTCCACCCTGCCCGATCGTTGCCTGCGATCACCAATGACGTGCCCCTTCCACGGCAACGCCCACTGCGGGCCCATCCGGGACAACTCCGCGCGGGAATGGGCGGGGATGCCCTTGACGATCAAGCGGGCAGCGTACGCCTGACGGCCGGCCGCCTGTCTCGGTGCCGCGATCATCGGGCTGATCAGCGAATGGTTCGACGACCCGACGTTCGCCACGCAAGAGCCGGGCCGATCAGGGGATCGGGAGGCCCTGCCTGCACTCCGGCTCGCGTGCCAGCGTGGTCGTCACGGCTGACGGCCGGTCGGCCGTGTCCTCCAACCGACGGCGTCTTCCGTACGTGTTCCACGGAGCGCTGTCGGCAGCGTCGGGAGAAGCTATGGCATCTCGTTCACCCAGCACACCACCGCACCGGGACGGCCTGTCCCGCCGCGGGTTCATCGGACGCACCGGCGCGGTCGTGGCCGGCACGGCAGCCGCGTCGGCGCCTTTGGACACCGCCCGGGCGGCACCGCAGAGCGCGCCCGCCCAGCAGGGGGAGAACCTGGTCGCGGTGGCGCTGACCGTCAACGGACGCAGCGTGCGCCTGATGGCCGATCCTCGGTGGACGCTGCTGGACACCCTGCGCGAGCGGCTGTCGCTGACCGGCACGAAGAAGGGGTGCGACCGCGGCCAGTGCGGCGCCTGCACCGTTCACGTCGAGGGACGCCGCGTGCTGTCCTGCCTGACCCTGACCGCGTCGGTGGACGGCGAGCACGTCACCACCGTCGAGGGCCTGTCCGACGGCGAGCACCTCCACCCCATGCAGCGGGCCTTCATCGCACACGACGGCTTCCAGTGCGGTTACTGCACCTCCGGCCAGATCATGTCGGCCGTGGCGCTGGTCGGGGAGGGGCACGCGGACACCGACGACGACATCAAGGAGTACATGTCGGGCAACATCTGCCGGTGCGGCGCCTACCCGTTCATCCGTGACGCGATCAAGGACGCCCGCGAGGAGATGCGCTGATGCACGCCTACGACTTCGCCGCGCCGCGCAGCATCCGCAGCGCCATCGACCGGGCCGGCGGCGAGAGCGCCTACCTCGCGGGCGGCACCACGCTGGTGGATCTGATGAAGCTGGAGGTCATGACGCCCAGCCGGGTGGTGGACATCAACCGGCTCCCGCTCAAGGGCATCCGCGTCGACGGCAACGGCCTGCGTCTGGGCGCCCTGGAACGGATGAGCGACGTCGCGCGGCACCCCGGGGTCCGTTCCCGCTACCCCGTGGTCGCCCAGGCACTGGAGCTCAGCGCGTCCCAGCAGCTGCGCAACATGGCGAGCATGGGAGGCAACCTCCTCCAGCGCACCCGGTGCGGCTACTTCCGCGACACGTCCACGCCGTGCAACAAGCGCCTGCCCGGCAGCGGATGCGCCGCCCTGACCGGCGAGAACCGGACGCACGCGATCCTCGGGACCAGCGACTCGTGCGTCGCCACCCACCCCAGTGACGTCGCCGTCGCCCTCGTGGCCCTCGACGCGCAGGTCGAGCTGTACGGGCCCCACGGACGGCGAAGCCTGCCGCTCGGTGACTTCTACCGGCTCCCCGGCAACACCCCCCACCTGGAGAACCACTTGCTGCCGCGGGAGCTGATCACCGGCATCACCGTCCCGTCCCTGTCGTGGGCAAGGCACTCGGGCTATCTGAAGGTCCGCGACCGTCAGTCCTACGAATTCGCCCTGACGTCCGCGGCGGTGGCCCTCGACGTGTCCGGTGGCGTCGTACGCGAAGCCCGTGTCGCGGTCGGCGGAGTCGGTACGCGCCCCTGGCGCCTGCCCGCCGTCGAGCAGGCTCTCGTGGGCCGACGGACCACCGAGGCGGCGTACGAGCAGGCCGTCGCCCACGCCGCCGACGGGGCACGGCCACTGGCCCACAACGCCTTCAAGCCCGAACTCCTGCGCCGCACCCTCGTGCGGGCCCTGACCACGGTGGGAGAGCTGTGATGACATCCGTCGGAACAGATGTCGACAGGGTCGACGGCCCCGAGAAGACCACCGGCCGCGCCCGGTATTCCGCCGACCGCGTGCTGCCGGACATGGCGTACGCCCATGTCGTGCTCAGCACGATCGGCAAGGGCCGCATCCGCGCCATGAACACCGACGCCGCAGCCGGCGCCCCCGGGGTGCTGCGCGTCTACACGCCCTTCCAGCCGCTCAAGCTCTACCCGCCGCCGCCCGGATACGGGGAGACCTACGCCGTGCTGCAGGACCGCGACATCCGCTTCCGGGGCCAGGTGATCGGGCTCGTCGTCGCCCGCACCTTCGAGCAGGCACGCGAGGCGGCCGCGCTCGTGACCACCGAGTACGACGCCCAGCAGCCCAGCACCTCGCTGGCCGCCGGGTCACCGGGTGTCACGGCGCCCGATCAGGGGCAGGGCGCCCCGCCGGCGAAGTTCGCGGTCCTCGCGCCGGGCGTCACCTCGATCGACCAGGCCCTGGCCGCAAGCGAGGTCACCGTTCAGGGCACCTACACCCAGGGCTCCCAGCACCATGTCGCGATGGAACCGCACGCGACGGTGGCGGTATGGCAGGACGGTCATCTGACCGCGTACTGCGGCGCTCAGATGCCGCAGGTGCACGCCGTGTCCCTCGCGGCGCAGCTGGGCGTCGAGGCGGACCGGGTGCGGGTCCTGTCGCCCTATGTCGGCGGCGCCTTCGGCAGCCGTGTCGCCACCTGGCCCGACATCGCGCTGGCTTCCGCGGCGGCACTCGACCTGGACCGGCCCGTGAAGCTGGTGCTCGCCCGCGAGCAGGTCTTCACCATGGTCGGGCACCGCCCGGCGGTCTCCCAGACCGTCCGGCTCGGGGCGTCCGCCGACGGTGTGCTCAACGCCGTCAGCCACAAGTCCGACGTGGCGATGCCGATGCCGACGGTGGGCAGCTGGGTGATGGTTCCGGCGCAGGACACCTCCGGGGCGCTCTACAAGACCCCCAATCTGGCCATCGATCAGCGTGTGGTGCCCCTGGACATGCCCCCGACGTGGGCGATGCGCGGCCCCAACGAGGCACCCGGCGGCTTCGCGATCGAAACCGCCATGGACGAGCTGGCCGTATCCCTGCGGATGGATCCGCTGCGGCTGCGGCTGCGCAACTACGCCACCACCGCGGCCGGCACCGGACGGCCGTGGTCCAGCAAGCACCTGCGCGAGTGCTACGAGACCGGCGCCGAGCGCTTCGGCTGGTCGAGCCGGCCGCGGTCCGGGACGGTCGACGGGCAGTGGCTCGTCGGCACCGGGATGGCGACGGCCATCTACCCCGCTGCCCGCTTCCCGGCCGCCGTGCGGGTCCGGTTCCGTGACGACGGCACCGCTGTGGTCGCCTCGGCCACCGCGGACATCGGCACGGGCGCCGTCACGCTGCTGTCCATCTGCGGCTCCGACGCCCTGGGCATCCCGCTGAGCCGCGTCGAGCCCCGACTGGGCGACTCCGCCCTGCCGCCGGGCGCTCCCGCCGTGGGTTCGGCGGGCGCGGGAAGCACGGCGCCGGTCATCCGGTCCGCCGCCCAGGCCGCGATCACCGCCCTGATCGACCTGGCCGTGACCCATCCGGACTCGCCCTTTTACGGCATGACCGCCGATCAGGTCCGCTACCACGACGGCTACCTCGACGCAGGAGCGGGACGGTCCATGGGCTTCGCGCGACTGCTCAAGCTGACGGGAACGGCCGGAGTGGAAGCGACCGCCAATGGAGGCCCCGGCCCCGAGGCCGGGCAGTACGCCTTCCACAGCTTCGGCGCCCACTTCTGCGAGGTGCGGGGCAACCGCTTCACCGGCGAACCACGGGTGAGCCGGTTCACCACCGTGGTCGACATCGGTACGGTCGTCAACGCCCAGGCCACCCGCAGCCAGATCGTCGGCAGCGTCATCTTCGGCATCGGCCACGCGCTCCTGGAAGTCGACCCGTTGGAGGACAGCGGACGGCTGGCCGCAGGCAACCTGGGCGACTACCTGGTACCGGTCAACGCGGACATCCCCGACATCGACGTGCACTGGCTCGACATCCCCGACACCGTCTACAGCCCTTTCGGGGCTCGCGGCGTCGGCGAACTCGCCACCGTGGGAAGCGCGGCCGCCATCGGCAACGCCATCCACGACGCCACCGGCATCCGCGTCCGCGACCTGCCGATCACCCTCGACAAACTCCTCGGCTGACCCCGGCCGCTCGCCCCAGGAACAGCCGCCGGGGCAACGGCCCGCCGCCGTGCAGCACTTCGGCCACCGCGACACGGACGCCCTCGCCGTCGGCGGTCACGCCGGGACGCTGCCGCCTTCGGCGGCGGGGAAATCCGGTTGTTCGGGACCGTGCGGGATGTCGATGCGCGCCTCCCCCGTGCGAAGCGCGCGCAGGATGGTCCGGCCGACGTACTCGGGAGAATGCGGGACCATGCCTCCCGGTCGGGCCTCCGTGCGGTCCTGGTACATCCCGTCCCCGAACTCGGTGGCGGTGATCGACGGCAGCACCAGTGTGACCTGGATGTTGTCGTCGGCCAGTTCCTTGCGGGCGACCTCGCTGAGCATGTTGACCGCGGACTTGGTGGCCGCGTACGCGCCGACTCCCGGCGCGGCCCTGCGGGTGCTGCCCGAGCTGACGTTGACGATGTGACCGCCCCCGCCTGCCCGCAGGTGGGGCAGCACTGCCTGGATGCCGTTGACGACCCCGACGACGTTCAGGTTCAACAGGTCCAGGTAGGCCGCGGGGTCGACCTCCTCGATCCGGTGGTGGTAGCTCGCACCGGCATTGTTGACCAGGGCGTCGAGGCGACCGTGCCGTTCGATCGTGGCGTCGGCCAGGGCCTTCGCCTGAACCGGGTCGGTGACGTCTGTCGGCACCGCGAGTGCGCCGCCCAGTTCCTTGCTCAACGCGCGGAGCCGGTCGGCGCGGCGCGCGGCCAGCACGGGGTGGGCACCGGCCTCGTACAGCAGGCGCGCGGTTGCTGCTCCGATACCCGATGACGCGCCGGTCACGATGATCACGCGGCCGGTCAGCAGGTCGGTCCGGCTGGTCTCAGTCATGACATGACCGCCGTGGGCTCACGAACGCGTCGGCGACGGCGGCCGGCACATACTCGATGTCCGGCACTTCGTCAGGCACGTTCGACCGCCGGCTTCAGGATCTCGGTGCACCACTGGCGGAACGTGGTGGGGGTGCTGGACTGCGGTGTGCGGGTGACGCCGTTGTCGAGGCCCTCGTTCTTGGCCAGGGCCATGTCGAGCAGGGCCTGGGCCATCGCCTCGGAGGAGAAGCGCATCATGTTCGCCTTGTACGCCTCGCCCGGGACCTGCTGGTAGCGCACCGGCTTGCCGAGCACCTCGGAGATGATCGCGGCCATCTCGGCGTACGTCAGGTCCTCCGGGCCCAGCACCGGCACCTCTTCGAACCCGGTCCAGGCGGGGTTCCGCAGCTGCCGGGCCGCGACCGCGGCGATGTCCCGCGTGGCCACCGCAGGCGCCTTGCGGTCCGGAACGGACGGTCCGAGGAAGGTGCCGTTTTCCTTGATCTGCTGGACCTGCCGCAGGGTGTTGTCCATGAACGACGGCATGGTCAGGGCCCGGTACGGTACCCCGGTCGCGGCGATCCGGTCGTCCATGGCCAGCGTCGCGGTGACGTGGCCGGCATGCGCCGCCTGGGGCGTGCCGCGCCCGAGCGCCGAGATGCCGACGACGCGGCCCACCTTCTGCTCGGTGAACGCCTCGATCGCCGGGGCCGCGAACCCCGAGTACGCCTGGTGCACGGAGGGCGCCTGCGGATCGGCGGGTACGAGCCAGAACACCGCGTCGGCGCCGGCGAAGGCTTCGGCGACGACGGCCGGGTCGCTGTGCGAGCCCTGGACGATCCCGACCTTCTCCGCGACGCCCGGTTCCAGCCGCGCCGGGTCCCGGGCGACGACACGCACCTCGGCGCCGTCGGCAAGCAGGTTGTCGACCACCTGACGGCCGATGCCGCTGGTGGGCGCGGTAACCACGATCATGGGTGTCTCTCCTGGTCAAACGGTTGGGTGAGGGTGCGCGCAGGGGGTGCGCGGACACCTTCAGTGAAGCCGTGCCGGGCCCGGGAAGGCCAATACCGAGTGCCTTCCGATTGATATCCTGAAGATATGGATGGGCTGGAGACGCGACAGCTGCGGTACTTCGTCGCCGTGGCCGAGGAGCTGCACTTCGGGCGGGCGGCTCAGCGGCTGGGCATGGCACAGCCACCGCTGTCCAAAGCCATCCGGGACCTGGAGCGTCAGCTGGGCGTGCAGCTGCTGACCCGCACCACACGGCAGGTGGGCATCACCCCCGCGGGGGAGGTGTTCCTGAGGGACGCCCGGACCGCGCTGGCCGCCGTGGCCGCTGCCGCTCGCCGCGCTCGGCAGGCCGGGCAATCGCGTCCGATGCTGCGGGTCGCGCTCAAGGCCGACTTCGACGGCGGGCTGCTGGCGCCGATCCTGGACGCCTACGCGGGGCTGTCCGCCGGGTCATCCGCCGAGGTGATGCCGGTCGAGCTGGTACTGGGCGGGCCCGGCGACCAGATCGAAGCGCTGCACGACGGGCGCGCGGACGTCGCGCTGGCGCTGACCCCCTTCGACGAGCACGGGGTGGACAGCGAGCCGTTGCTGACCGAGCCGCGCGTGGTGGCGTTGCCGGCCGTCGATCCGCTGGCCGCGCGCACGGACCTGTGCCTGGCCGACCTGGCCGGCCGCCGGTTGCCCAACGGCTCCGCGGCGGACAGCGGTGACGTGGCGCCGCCGCCGCTGGGCAGTGCCGCGGTCAAGGACCTGTCCCAGCTGTTCAACCTGGTCGAGGTGGGCAGCATGGTCTGGTTCCTTCCAGCCTGGGTGGCCCGCCAGTTCCCACGGCCGAACATCGCCTACCGGCCGCTGCCGGAAATCCCACCGGTCACCCTGGCGGTGGCCTGGCCGGCCGAGCTGCGCTCCGCGCCGGTCGCGGCCTTCGTCCGCACCGCCCAAGAGGTGGCCGACGCAGCGGTGACCGCCACGCCCCAGCCGCGTCACCGGGGTCCTGCCGACGCAGATGCCGCCGGCCCACGGCAGCGGGCAGACCACTGACCCGGCCGCCCCCGACCTCCACCACCCACCGGACACCGCCTGGGTCAGGCGGCGTCCTGACCGTGGGCAGTGAAGGTGACGCGTGTGTCCCCGTCGTCCAGGGCGATGTTGAGGGTGGCGTCCAGGGCTTGGGCGAGTTTGGCCAGGAGCGGAAGAGTGGGGACGGTGTCCGAGCCCTCGATGCGGGAGATCTTGGCCTGGGTGAGGCCGGCTCGTTCCGCGAGTTCGGACTGGGTGAGGCCGAGTTCCGTGCGACGGTCGTGGACGGCCTTGGCCAGAGCCATGGACATGCGGATCTCGCGGCGGGCCTCGGCGACCTCTGCGGGCTCGGTGAAGCCCTCGGCGAGCTTGCGCTCGCGCAGGGTCCTGTAACGGCTGTGGCTCATCGCTCGACCTCTCCTTCCTCGACCGTGCGGACGAACTCCTCATGAGCCGGCCCGTGCTCGGCCTCACAGATCTTCTTCGCCCGTCCGGCCCGCTCGACTTCTGCGTCCTCGCGCGTGCGCGTCTTGCGGAAGACGGTCAGCAGCACCGCGGTGCGCGCCGGCGTGAGCCAGTACGTGATCCGGATGTCCGCGCCATCCAGCGTGGGACGCAGTTCGCGGACCCCCTCGCCGAGGTGGCGGGCATACGGCTCACCCAGCGCTACGGCGTACTCCGCGAGCAGACCGACGTACTCGTCGACCTTGAGGAAGTGCTTGGCCGGCAGCGCCTGAAGCCAGTCACACACCTCGGGCTCGACTTCGATGCTGAACAGCGGGTCCACCCGCCGCACGCTATATGTCGCCGCCGACATGTTCAACTGCGCCGGCGGCCTGGCGCCGCTACGGGCGGTCCCGGCGTTCAGCCGATCGGGCCGACGTACGTGCCGGGGTGCGTCGCGCCGTCCTGCAGGAGGACCGGGCCCCAGGGCCACGCCAGGGTCACGCCCGTGGTCTCGTTCGGCGGCGTGACCGTCACCGACTTCGGGGTCCACTTGCCCTTCGGCTCGGGCAGGAAGGTGATCCGGAAATCGGTGTTGTCGCCGGGGTTGAGCGTGATGGCGCTGTAGTGGGCGCTCTGCCGGGCCAGGGACCACGTGGTGGAGCCCGCCACCAGGTCCAGGCCCGGGTAGCCGCCGATCCGGCAGGCGTGGGAGCTGCGGTTGTGCACCGAGATGCCGGTGGTCTGCTGCTGGTCCGACGTGGTGTCGGGCGCCGCGTCCCCGCCGGTCTCGAAGGAGAACGTCAGGTCCGAGGTGTGGCAGCGGGGCGTCCCCGAGGACTTGTCGGCGGGCGCGACCGGGGGCGCCGTGGTGGCCGCCGCCTGATCCTTGCCGGTGCCGCCGGCCGTGGCGTTCGTACCGTCGCTGCCGTCGCTGCCGTTGCTGCCGTTGCCGCCCGCGGAGGGCGCGGCCGTGGTCGTGCCGCTGGGCGCGCTCGTCGTGCTCGCGGGGTTCGACGCCGAGGCGTGCGACGTCCCGTCGGAGGACCCGCACGCGGAGAGCGTGAGGGCGCAGGCCGCGGTGAGGACGGCGGCGGCGACGGCGGAACGACGGTGGCTGATCGGCATGGTGACCCCTGGAAGTCCGGTGCGGTGTATCGGGCAGCCACCATCCTTTCGTCGGAGTTTCACCGAATGGTGACAGGAACTTCCTGGCCGGGCGACAGGTCGTCAGGCGGAGCGCAGCAGCCCCCGATGAGCGACGGGGGAACGCGCCGGACCAGCCGTGAACCCGGGCGTTCACCGTGGCGCGCCCTGGAGCGCGTGCCAGCACTGTCCGGCCGCCCCGCCCGCACCGCCGATACGGACGCAGATCCCTGCGCTTCCTCGCCTTGACCGGCGTCGCCCGGGCCCTCCCCCGCTACGGCGGGCTCGCCACAGGGGAGGACGTCTTACGGTTGTGTGACCCGGCGGTCCTCCGCGCCGGGCCGGGGGCGGGCGACCGGGGCAGGGCGGGTAGCGTGAGGTCCGGCCGCGGATCCGCGCGGCCGGCGCGCGCCGTGGGGCGGGTGCCGCACGAGAGCCGGGAGAAGACGACGTGACAGGCGTGTACGGCCGGATCCGCCGCAGCCGTCCGTCCCGCGGAGTGGCCATGGGCGCTGTGCTTGCGGCCCTCGGCCTGGCGCTGGCGGGATGCGGCGGCGGCACCACGGCGAACGGCAGCGGGACGGGAGACGCCGTGCCGGACGGCGCCACCGGCGACAGCGCGCTGAACCTGGCACTCCCCCACGACCTCATGACCGCGCCGCTGGTCGACTCGACCGGCCGCACGACGTCACTGGCGGCCTTCCGGGGCAAGGTCGTCGTGGTCAGCGACGTGATGACCCTGTGCCAGGAGACCTGCCCGATGGACACGGCCAATGTGGTCCAGGCCGCCGAGGCTGTCGAGAAGGCCGGGCTGGGCGACAAGGTGGAGTTCCTGAGCATCACCATCGATCCCGCCCGCGACAGCGTCGCCCAACTCGCCGCCTACCGGAACCTCTTCGCCCCCGCGCCCGCCGACTGGAAGACCCTCACCGGCAAGCCCTCCGACCTGGCCGCGCTGTGGAAGGGCCTGGGCGTGTGGAGCCAGAAGGTGGCCGAGGAGGACCCGCCGGGCAAGAACTGGCGGACCGGCGCCACCCTCACCTACGACATCGACCACAGTGACGACATCTTCGTCCTCGACGGGAACGGCCGCGAGCAGTCCCTCCTGCAGGGCGTGGCCGGCCTGGCTCCGGGCAGCCATCTGCCCAAGGACCTGGACCGTTTTCTGAACGACGACGGACGGCGCAACCTGGCACACCCCGGGGGTGACGCCTGGACACCCTCGCAGGTCCTCCAGAAGGTCGGCAGCCTTCTCCACCGCTCGATCCCGCAGTAGGCCGGCCCGGCGCGGCCGGCGGCACCGGGAACGTACCCGCCCGCCGCCGTTCCCGGATAACGGATGGTCGCACGCGGGCGTGACGCGGCAGGATGCCCCGCATGACCTTGCCCACCCCCGAACTGCACACCGCCCGCCTGCGGCTGCGGCCGTTCACCGACGCCGACGCCGCGCCGCTCTGGGCGCTGCACAGCAACGCCCAGGTGCTGCGTTACTGGGACTCCCCGCCCTGGACCGAACCGGCCCGCGCCCAGCGCTTCCTCGCGACCTGCCGGAGGATCGAGGAGGAGGGCACGGGGGCGAGGGTGGCCGTCGAGCGCGTCCGCGACGGCGCGTTCATCGGCTGGTGCGGCCTGACCCGGTGGAACCCGGACTTCCGCAGCGCGTCCCTGGGCTACCTCTTCGCCCAGGCCGCCTGGGGCCACGGGTACGCCACGGAGACCGCGCACGCCGTCCTCCGGTGGGCGTTCGACGCCCTGGACCTGAACCGCGTCCAGGCGGAGACCGACACCCGCAATGTGGCGTCCGCCCGCGTCCTGGAGAAGCTCGGCTTCGTCCGCGAAGGCACCCTCCGCGAGGACTGCGTCGTCAACGGCGAGGTCTCCGACTCCTGGGTCTTCGGCCTCCTGCGCCGCGAGTGGCACCCGACGGCCGTGCCCACGACCGGCAACTAGGACGGGTACCTGCCGGGACCCGCCCGCCGTCCGGTCCGCCACCCGGATTCCCCGGCGGGTCAGGCGGGGGATTTCATGCCGATCAGCTGCTCGGAGGCTTCCCAGACCCTGCGGGCTTCGTCCATGTCACGCAGCGGGGGCCACAGCTCCTGCTGCGCGGGAGGGCCGCCGAGGTTGCCGGGGCCGCTGGGGCCGTAGAACAGGCCGCCCTGCGCGTCCGGGCCGGTCGCGGCCAGCAGCGCGGGCAGGGCGGCGGTGTCGGGGGTGCCGAGCAGGAGGCCCATGCGGGACAGTGCGCGGATCACGCGGACCGCACCGGTGTCCTTCTGCCGTCCCATGCCGGGCTGTGCGGACAGCAGGTTCGTGGGGGACACGCCAGGGTGGGAGAGGTTGCTGGTGATGCCCCATCCCGCTGCGGCGCTGCGCGCGTCGAGTTCGCGGGCGAACAGACCGACGGCGATCTTCGACTGGCTGTAGGCCTTCCGCACGTCGTAGCCGCGCTCCCAGTTCAGGTCGTCCCAGTTGATCGCGCCGCTGCGGGCGGCGACGCTCGTCTGGTGGGTGACCCGGGCCCTGCCCTCGCGCAGGAGGGGCAGCAGCCCGAGCGTGAGGGCGAAGTGCCCGAGGTGGTTGGTGCCGAATTGCAGCTCGAATCCGTCCTTGGTGACCTGATGGCTCGGCGGGGTCATCACGCCGGCGTTGTTGATGAGGATGCCGATCGGGCGGCCCTCTTCCCTGAGCCGGTCGGTGAGGGCGGCGACCGATTCCAGCGAGGCGAGGTCGAGGGGCCGGGTGGAGATCTTCGCGCCCGGCACGCGGTCGCGGATGAGGCCGGCGGCCTTCTCGCCCTTGGCCGGGTTGCGGACCGGCATGATCACTTCCGCGCCCGCCCGGGCGAGCCGATGGGCGACGACGAAGCCGATCCCGTCGCTCCCGCCGGTGACGACGGCGAGTTTCCCGGACAGGTCGGGGATGACGATGTCGATGTTCCGAGTCATGAGCTGGCCTTTTCGTTCCGAGGCGCGATTCCGCACGCCGGTCTGTGGAATCCATGCTGGAACCCCGGCATCCGCGGATTCAGGGCCCGGCTGTCCACGGATCGCCGATCCGCGTCTCTACACCGCGGGTACCCGCGGGCGCTGCGCCGATTCCTGGACGACGACTCGTGCGGCCCCGCGGGGGGACAGCGGGAAGGGTCGCGGAAGGGGGGATCGGCAGGTCGTGGCTGCGAAGAAGCGCGGGCGGTAGGAAGGACGTATCAGCAAAGGAGGGCGTGGTGATCGATCGAGCCGGGCTGGCGGAGTTCCTGAGGAGCCGGCGGAGGGCGCTGCAACCGGAGGACGTGGGTCTTCCGCGCGGGCAGCGCCGCCGAACCGACGGGCTGCGGCGCGAGGAGGTGGCGGTTCTCTGCCATATGTCGACCGACTACTACGCGCGCCTCGAACGGGAGCGGGGACCGCGGCCGTCGGAACAGATGATCACCTCCATCGCGCAGGGCCTTCGCCTCTCGCTCGACGAGCGCGACCACCTCTTCCGCCTGGCCGGGCACAACCCGCCCACCCGCGGCGCGGGACTCGACTACGTCAGCCCCGGCATGCTCCGCATCTTCGACCGCCTCCAGGACACCCCCGCGGAGATCGTCACCGAACTCGGGGAGACGCTCCGGCAGACCGAGCTGGGTGTGGCGCTCACCGGCGACACCACCGGATTCAGCGGGCCGGAGCGCAGCAGCGGCTTCCGGTGGTTCACCGACCCCGCCGCACGCCGGATCTACGCGCCCGAGGACCACGCATTCCTCTCACGGATGTTCGCCTCGGGCCTGCGCCAGATCGCCACCCTGCGCGGCCCCGGCTCCCGTGCGGCCCACCTCGCCGACCTCCTCCTCGCCCGGAGCGAGGAGTTCCGCACGGTGTGGAACGAGCACGAGATCGGCATCACCCCCGAGGAGACGAAGCGCTTCGTCCACCCCGAGGTCGGCACCTTGGACCTGGCCTGCCAGCGTCTGGTCGACCCGGTCGAAGCCCACTCGCTGCTCGTCTACACCGCAGTTCCCGGCAGCGAGAGCTACGAGAAGCTGCAACTGCTCTCCGTCATCGGCCCCCGGCTGCACTGAGGCGTTCCGGCGGACCGAGCAGGTCCGAGCCGGGCGCCGCGGCCGTGCGCCAGGAACGGGCGGTTCACGCCGCCGCCCGCAGGCCGTCCATCAGGAGGTCCAGCAAGCGGTTCGCCCGCGCGGTGTGCTCGGGCGTGGGGGCCACGGTGAAGATGCCGATCAGGGCCGCCGCGATGTCCTCGGCCGTGACGTCCGCGCGGAGCTCGCCCGTGGTGCGGCCCGCGGCCAGGATCGTGTCGATCGCCGCGAGCAGTTCCGTGCGGGTGGCGGCATGGGCGATCTCGCCCGACTCGATCATCGCGAGCAGGGTGTCGAGCATGCCGTTCTTCGTCGCGATCCATTCCCCGAACAGGTCCGTCCAGCGGCGCAGCGCCTCGGGCGCGGGGAGCTGCGCGAGCAGTGCGCCGGCGCCCGCGGTGAGCCGCGCGACCTGGTCGCGGTAGACCGCGTCCACCAGGGACTCGCGGGTGGGGAAGTGCCGGTAGAGCGTCGCGATGCCGACTCCGGCCTCCCGGGCGATCGCCCGCATCGACGGCTCGGTGTCGGCCGACGCGAAGACCCGGGTCGCCACTTCCAGGAGCTGCGTGCGATTGCGGGTCGCGTCCGCCCGCTGCCCGCGCGCGCCTGACTCCACCAAAACGGATCACGCTCCGATTGTGTTACGGTGCCCCTGATAAACGGATCATAGTCCGTTTCCGCTTCGCTTCGCACGGCGCCGGCCCCCGTACGGCCCCGCCCCTCGTACGACGTCCCCGAGGAGACGCATGAGCACGCAGGAAACCACGGCATCCACCAGCAGGGCGGTCGTGTTCGAGTCGTTCGGCGGCCCCGAGGCCCTCACCGTCCGCGACGTGCCCGCGCCGCAGGCCGGCCCGGGGCAGATCCGGGTGCGCGTCACCGCGGCCGGGCTCAACCCGATGGACTGGTACATGACCTCCGACGCCGCCACCGCCGCCCGGTTCGGCCTGGACCTGCCGTGCGGCTTCGGCACCGATTACGCGGGTGTGGTGGACCAGGTCGGCGACGGTGTGGCCGGGTTCGCGGCCGGCGACCGGGTGTTCGGCGGCGCCCTCTCCCGCGCCGTCGCCGACCATGTGCTGATCGACCTCGCGGGCACCATCGCGGCCGGCGGTGACGCGCACCGCACCCCCGACGGCGTCGACGACCGCACCGCCGCCACCCTCACCATCGCGGGGTGCACGGCCGCCGCCGCCCTCGCCGTCGTCAGCCCCGGCCCGGACGACACCGTGCTCATCGGCGCCGCGGGCGGCGGCGTCGGCGTGTTCGCCGTCCAGCTCGCCCGCCTCGCCGGCGCCCGGGTGATCGGGACCGGATCGGCGGCCTCGGCCGACGCCCTGCGCGGCCTCGGGGCCGAGCCGGTCACCTACGGCGAGGGCCTCGCCGACCGGGTGCGCGCCCTGGCCCCCGGCGGTGTCACCGCGGCGATCGACCTGTACGGGACGGAGACGGTGCAGGCCGCGCGGGAACTCGGGGTTCCGGACGCGCGCATCACCACCATCGCCGCCCAGATCGACGGCATCACCCCGGCGAACGGCGCCGACGCGGCCCCCGGCACCCTGGAGGAGATCGCCGGCCTGGTCGCGGCGGGACGGCTGCGCGTCCCCATCGCGGCGACCTTCCCGGTCGAGCAGATCCGCATCGCGGTGGAGCTCCAGGCCGGCCGGCACGTCCACGGCAAGGTCGTCATCGACCTGTAGCCGTCGTTCACCGAACCGGCTGTCCGACCCGCACGGCGTGGGCGGCGGGCAACTCCGCTCCGGCGAGCGGACGTTCACGGACGGGGCAGGGCTGGCCGTTCGCGGGCCGGTGGCCTTCCGAACGGGCCTCCCGGCCGTGGGAGTTCGGCACCGCAGGCATCCGCGTCGCGCTGCCGTACCAACGTCACGTCCCGCAGTGCGAGCGGCCCACCGCGCCCCCATGCAAGCTCCAGCGGCAGAGGCGGCCGCGTCGGCCGGAGCGAGGGTGGAACACCCGCGACAGGTGAACCCGCGAACCCCCACCGCCGCGCCATGACCGAACGAGCGCCGCGCGCCGGTCCCCTCGGTGCCGCAGCCGATCGCTGGCTGCGGCACTGCCGCTCCCCCGCCGGGTGGGCGCCCCTATGCTGCGCCCTTGGCTGCTTCGCGCAGGTGCGGCACCCCGCTCTCCTGCAGCGTGCCGTCCTGCTGCTCGAACTGCGAGAGGGCGAGCCCGAGGCCGAAGAACGTCGGCGCCCATTCACCGACGAAGATGCCCCACCGGTCGGCACGGGCCAGATCCTGCCCGGGTTCTGCCTTCAGGCTGCCGATCCAGCTGACCACGGACAGACCGATACTGCCGAAGGCGGCGAGGTAGGCATGCTCGCTGCGAAATCCCAGGTCGTGCAGCTTCTTGATGATCACCGCTGGCTCCTTTCCCGATTTCCTCGAAGCCGTGCCCGTCTCGGGTGACCCCGAAGCCGCCTCTCACACCGGCCGGCGCGCAGTTTCCCGCCCGGTCGCGCCCGCCCGGGAACCGTACGAGCCCGTGGTGACCGCCCACGGGCACAGTCACGCCTCGCCCATCACGAGGCCCTCGATGGTGTGCTTCTGCTCCACCGGCGTGAGCGTGTCCACCACGGCGCAGTGCAGGTGGTCGCGGACGGACGCGGGCAGCTTCCGCCATGCCTCGTGGGTGACGGCCATGTCGTGGTGCGCGTCGTTGCCCGCCCCGGGCGCGTCGACGCCGAGGACGAGGACCGGGCGGGCTGTCGTCGACCGATTGGCGGTGCCCCGGTGGACGGCGAGCGCGGACCGCACGGAGATGTCGCCACGGCGCGGATACTTCCGCACGGCGCGCGCGGCGTAGCGGGGGAAGGAGGAGCGCGGTGGGAACATCGCGTGGTCGAAGTCGTCGCCGCGCTCCCACTGGGTGCCCGGGGCGATCTCGAAGGGGCCCATGTCCTCCGCGGTGTCCACCGCGGTTACGTTGAACGCCAGCGAGGTCAGCCTGCGCTCCCGCCAGGTCGGCTCGGGCGAGGGGAAGTCGCGGTGCCAGGGCTGGTCGACGGCACCCGGCAGGGGGATGTCGAAGCCCAGTTCCACGATGCGGTACTGCGGGCCGAGCACCGCCGCGCAGACCGCGCGCACCCATGGGTGCCCGGCGAGGTCGGCGAAGCCGCGCATCTGCTCGGGGTGGATCTCGACGTAGTACCGGTGGGGGCCCCGGCCGACCGCGCCGCGCGGGCGCCGCCGTGCCTCGGCGAAGGCGGTCTCGATGTCCTCGCGCAGGGCGTCGGCCCATTCCGGGGGGAAGGCGCCGCGCAGTGCGGTGATGCCGTCGCCGTACAGGGCCTGGACGGCGGTGGCCGGGTCGGGAGCGGGTGACACAGGGCCTCCTCAAGGGGTTCGGGTGGGGTTCCCTGCCAGTTTTGCCACGAAGCATGCAACGTTGCAATAGGCGCGGCACACCTGCCGTCGTGCGATGATCCCGGTGCGCAGGAGTGGCCCTGGCGGTGGGAAGGGGTGGCGGGGTGGCCGCGAGGCTCAAGGATGTGGCCGAGCGGGCCGGCGTCTCGGTGCGCACCGTCTCGAACGTGGTGAGCAACGCCCCGGCCGTCGCCCCGGACACCCGCGCCCGCGTGCGGCGCGCCATCGACGAACTCGGGTACCGGCCGAACCTGGCCGCCCGCAACCTCCGCCAGGGCCGCACCGGCCTGATCGGTCTGGCGATCCCCGAGATCCACTCCCCCTATTTCGGGGAGCTGGCCGGGCTGCTCGTCGAGGCCGCCCGGGAGCGCGGATGGACCCTGCTCATCGAGCAGACCGCCGGTTCGGCCGAGCGGGAGCTGGAGTTCCTGTCCGGGAGGGCCAGCAACACCCTGGACGGCATGGCGATCAGCCCCTGGGCGATCGGCACCGAGCAACTGCGCCGCCACACCGGCGGTACGCCGCTGGTGGTCCTCGGCGAGAGCGACCCGCAGGGGGCAGCCGACCACGTGGTGATCGACAATGTGGCGGCGGCCCGCGAAATGACCTCCCACCTGCTGGAGAGCGGCCGTACGAGGGTGGCTGCCGTGGGCTCGCAGCCGCACCTCGGCAACGGGACCGCGGCCCTGCGGCTGCGGGGCATGCACGAGGCACTGGCCGCGGCCGGCCGTACGATCGACCCCGCGCTGGAGGTGCCCGTCGCCTCGCTGCACCGCGAGGAGGGGCGCCGGGCCATGGGCCGGCTGCTGGATCACGGCAGCCCGCCGGACGCGGTGTTCTGTTTCAGCGACGAACTGGCCCTCGGCGCGGTGTACGAGGCGAAGCGGCGCGGGCTCGACGTGCCGGGGGACGTCGCGGTCGCCGGCTTCGACGACATCGAGGACGGCCGCTACGCGACACCCGGGCTCACCACGATCTCCCCGCGCAAGGACCAGATCGCGGCGAGCACCCTGCAGTGCCTGGCCGACCGCGTCTACGGGCGCCTGGACCACTTGCCCGCCCGGCGGATCACCGTGCCCCACCGCCTGGTGGTCCGCGAGAGCACAGGCCGCTGAAGCGGCACGGCGGGCTCCCGCCACTGTCCACGCACGTACGCGCCCGCCCTCAGCCCCCGTCGGCCGTGCGGCCCGCCCGCATCCGGTCGACTCTCCGCGTCGGCAGGCCCGGGAGGTCGGCGGCCGGGGCCGGGAGGCCGTAGAGGGCGTAGAGGCGGCGGCGGATCGGCTCCACGGGGTACTCCTCGCCGTAGACGGCCGTCTTGAAGATGACGCCCTCCAACACGCTGCGCAACAGCACCTCTTCGACGGCCGGGTCGGCCGCGCCCCGCGCCGCGAACAGTTCGCGCAGGCCGTCCTCCAGGGCGGCGACGCGCTCCTCCTGGCGTGACTCGGCGGCGGCGAAGCGCGGGTGCGTGGCGGGGCTGACGACCAGGCTCAGCGTCATGCGCTGCACCGGGACGGTCAGGGCCGCCGCCGTCAGGACGCCGTCGATGATCGCGGCCAGCCGCTCGTCCGGGGTGCCGGTGACGGCGAGGATGCCGGAGACCTCGTCCAGGTAGCGGTCCAGCAGCTCGTCCACGAGGTCCTGCTTGCCGGGGAAGTAGTACGTGAGCAGGCCGCGCGAGACGCCCGCCCGCGCGGTGATCTCCGAGATGGTGGCCGCGTGGTAGCCCTTCTCCGCGAAGACCTCCAGAGCGGCGAGGAGGATCCGCTCGCGCGAGCGCGCCCGCATCTCCTCGTTGGCCTTCGCCGATCGTGGCGACATGCCGCCCCCTCAGTACGCGTCCCCGCTGCCGTGCCGGACGGACCTCGTCCGGCAGCCGCTCCATTGTCGCCTGCAGCTCCCGGGCACTGCGCCGCAGGTCGCCCGGGCCATCGCGCCCGCCCGGCACACCGGGTGAACCGCCGTTGCGGCAGGGCCTGTTGAGCGGTTGGGCATTTTCATTGGCTAGCTGTACAGTCAACGCCGTCGTCCGCGCCGCGCCCTCGTACGAAGGGCAAGCCGCCGCGGACCGAACCCACCCATGCCCTGCATCACTTGACTCGGCGTCACATCGAACGTGAGGAACGCACAGTGGCGAGCAAGGAAGAAATCAAGGCGGCGCTGCACGCGGCCTTCGACGCGGCCGTCCCCGATGGAGCGCAGTACACGAAGGTGTACGCCTCGGACATGAAGCAGCGGAACTACATCGTGTTCCGCACGACCACCGTCTACAACTACGCGGTGGGGTTCCGGCCGGGCAGCACCGACCTGGTGATCCTGCCGGTGGACGAGGACAAGGGCCGGATCGTGCCGGGCACCCCGGTGGTGATCACCGACGCCAACCGCGGCCCGGTCAAGAAGCGCGACCTTCAGGGCCGGTTCCACGTCTCGACCACGGAGGGGCAGAAGTTCCGGCTGGTCGTCATCCCGTCGGTACCGAAGATCGCCGCGGGCTTCTACCAGCTGCCGGTCGAACAGCGCAGTGAGTACGAGGAGTTCCAGGCGGTCAAGGAACTCATATGCGCCTGAACTCGGCCGGGCCCGTGCGGTAGGGGCGCTCTGCTGGCGAGGGCGGCGGGGCCGTTGCCCGCAGGGGCCCCGCCCGAAGCCCGCGTGCAACGGCCGCGGCCGCGCGTACCCGGTGGCGCGCGGCCAGTTCGCCGAGGACGGGGGTCCACAGCCGCCAGGTGTGCCGGAAGCCGTGGAGCAGCAGCACGGCAGGGCCCTGCCCGGCGACCGCGACGTCGAGTTCGGTGCCGCCCGCGGTGACGCGGCGCAACTCCGCGGCGGCGGGCCGGGTTCGTCCACTACCGCCTCACCCCCCTCGGCCTCTCCCTGGAATCCGCCCTGTCCACGGTCCGCACTTGGGCCGAAACCCACATGCACGAGGTGGACGAGGCCAACGAGGCACACCGGCGGCAGCAGCCCCGGCCCTGAGCCCACGACCCACGCCGCCGGACCACCGCGCGGCCTCGGCACCCGCCGTACTCGCCCGCAGGCGAACAGATGGGGAACGGTCGGCAAAGGATCTTCACGCCGCACAGCCGACTGCTAGCGTCACCGCACAGTTGTTCGTACGTACGAGGGTGGGGATCGTGAAACGTGCACGAATACGTCCGTTCGGCATGCCCGCGAAGCGGTACCGAAAGGGTCTCGCGGCGCTCGCCGCAGGCGTGTTGCTGGCGGTCCTGCCGGTGACCGCGGCAAGCGCCCAGGGGACGGGAAATCCCGACGCGGCCGAGCCCGCGGTGCCGACCGAGCAGGGCCTGGTGGTGGGGATCGCGCCGGTGTGCGCCACGGACAGCACCGCACCCGCGGTCATCAGGGATGCGACACCCGATCTGACCGCGAGGGTGCACGTCGTCAGTGAAGGCCCCCGGGGCGCCGAACTGCGCGCCCACTTCGACCTCCAGGTCCGCGACCCGCAAGGCACATGGACCGAGGTGCAGAGCGTCACCAACCCGGCCACCGGTTACATCACCGACGGCACACACACGACGGAGACCGTCCCCGAAGCCCTCGCCGAGGGCACGCTGTACCGCCTCGCGGCATCCACCTGGTCGTACACCTCCGACGGCACCCGCCACCTCTCCTCGCCCAGCACCGCGAGCACGACCGGCTGGTGCTACTACAGAGTGGACACCATCGCACCGCTCCCGCCGAAGGTGACCTTCGGCACCCCGTACACCGATTGTTCGGCCAACGACTGCGCAGCGCACGGGGGTCCCGGCGTCCCCGGCACCGTCACCTTCTCGCCCGGCGACGGCGACACCGATGTGGTCGGGTACGAATATCAGCTCGACTCCGGTCCGTTCGTCCAGGTGACGGGCTCCCCCGCGACCGTGGACATCACCCCGCAGGTCTACGGGTCGGTGCTGCTGCACGTGCGCGCACGGGACAGCGTCGGCTACGGGGGCCTCACGCAGAGCCAGTTCATGGTCTCCCCGCCGGCCACCTCCGTCGGCCTCTGGCACTTCGCCGACGGGCAGGCCGGGGACACCGCCACCCCGGCCGCCGACAGCGCGACCGGCGCGGGCGACCGGCACCCGGCCGCCCTTTCCGCGAGCGGCGCGGACCGGAGCGCACAGGGCCGACGTGGCGACGGCGACAGCGCGCTGGCCCTGGACGGCAGCACCGGGTACGCGGCGACCAGCGGCCAAGTGGTCGACCCCTCGGCCTCGTTCGCCGTCTCCGCCTGGGCACGGCCCGCGGACCTGGCCCAGGACCGCACCCTGGTCTCCCAGAGCGGCAGCGACGGCTCGGGCTTCGCGCTGCGGTACTCGGCCGCCGACCGGGCCTGGCAGTTCGCGTACTCCTGGACCCAGGACGGCACACGGCACACCGCTTTCGCCGAGGCGTCCGCGGGCCCGGTCGGCGTGTGGACCCAGCTCGCCGGTTCCTACGACGCGGCCGCCCGCACCCTCACCCTCTTCGTCAACGGCCTGCCGCAGGGATCGCCGGTGACCCTCCCGGCCGGAGCCGCCGCCCAAGCCGCCTCCGGCGACCTGGAGTTCGGCCGCGCGGCCGGCGACGACGGTTCGTACGGCGGCTACTGGCACGGCTCCCTCGACGAGGTGCAGGTCTGGCAGCGCACCCTGTCCGCGTCGCAGGAACTCGAGGACGCCCAGCTGATCGGCGCCGACGGGCAGCCGGGCGTGGCGAAGGTGGTCGACTGGAACGCGGCCGGCGCGAGCGGCACCGCCCTCGCCGACGGCAGCGGTTACGGCCACGACCTGACCCTCGACGGCGGCGCCCGGCTCGACGGCACCGACCTGGTGCTGGACGGCAGCGACGGCGCGGCCACGACGCCGGGACCGGTGGTGGACGACACCGGGTCCTTCACCGTCACGGCCCTGGTGCAGCCCGACATGGCGGCGCTCGCCGACAAGCCCGACGGATGGGTCGGCCAGGTCGTCGGTGAGCGCTCGGCGGACGGCTCGGCCTGGGGCCTGTGGTACCAACTCGCCGGTCACGAGGACGTCCCCGACCCGAACGGCGGCGACGACCTCTCCTACCCGCTGACCAATTGGGTCTTCGGGCGGGTCAACGCCGACGGCACGATCTCCGGCGCCCGCTCCGAGGTGACCGTGTGGACCCCTGACGTCCAGAACACCCCGGTCCGGGTGACGGGCGTCTTCGACGCCCAGGCCGGCACCGCCTCGGTCTTCTTCCACGGCTCCCCCGACAGCAGTGTGCCCTTCACCGCGGTCCGCGGCTCGGGCGACCTGGCGGTCGGCAGGGGCTACGTGGGCGGGTCCTGGGGCTCGTACCTGCCCGGCCGCGTCACTTCCGTCAGCCTGTGGGCGGGCGCGATGAACGCCTCGCAGGTCTTCGAACTGATCGGGGACTGATCGGCGGCTGGTCGGAGACCGGCACGGGCCGGGCGGACCCGAACGCAGAACCGCGAGGGGCCTGGTGGACGTGTCCGCCCGGCCCCTTCGCCATGCCGCCATCGCGCGGCCGGCGCGCTTTCGGTCAGGCGGGGAGGGGGCCGTGGCGGTCGATGATGCGGCCGGTGCCCGCGGAAGGGGGTTCCGTGGCCAGGAGGACGATCGCGTCCGTGCCCTCCTCGACCGTCTGGGTGCCGCTGTGGGCGTTCAGGTCGGTGGCCGTGTAGCCGGGGTCCGCCGCGTTGACCCGCACGTCGGGGAGGGACTTGGCGTACTGGGTGGTGAGCATGGTGACCGCGGCCTTCGAGGCCGGGTAGAGGGGGGCGTGGACCGTGGACTCCACGCGCTGCGGGTCGTGGGTCAGGGCCTGGGAGCCCAGGCCGCTGGTGACATTGACGATGCGGGGGCCGCCGGGGTCCTGCGAGCGGCGCAGCAGCGGCAGGAAGGCGTGGATGACGCGGACCACGCCGACCGTGTTGGTCGCGAAGACCTCCGTCGCGTCCGCGCCCGTCAGCTCCTCGGCCGGGGCGTGGGTGCCGACGATGCCCGCGTTGTTGATCAGCACGTCGAGGCTGCCCTCGTGGGCCAGGACATCGGCCGCGGCGGCGGCCACCGACGCATCGTCGGTGACGTCCAGCTGCACGAAGCGCGCGCCCAGCTTCTCGGCGGCGGCCCGGCCGCGCCCGGCGTCGCGCGCGCCGATGACGACGGTGTGGCCGAGGTCGAGCAGCCGCCGGGCGGTCTCGTAGCCCAGGCCCTTGTTGGCTCCGGTGATCAGTGTGGTGGTCATGGCACCGAGCCTGCGCCGCCGCGGGCCCCGCTGCCAGGGACGCCCCGCCGGTAGGAACCGCAGTACCACCCTCCAAGGCGGCGCCGCGGCCGCCTCCCGGCCACACTGGAGGGGTGAGCACCGACGAGCTGGGCCTGGGCGCGACCATCCGCGCCTGGCGCGACCGGATCTCCCCCGAGGCCGTCGGGCGCCCGGCCGGCCACGGCCGCCGCGCGCCCGGGCTGCGCCGCGAGGACCTCGCCGACCTGGCGGGCGTCTCGGTGGACTACGTGGTCCGCCTGGAGCAGGGCCGCGCCGCCCACCCCTCGGCCCAGGTCGTCGCGGCGCTGGCCCGCGCGCTCCAGCTGACCGTCCAGGAGCGCGACCACCTCTACCGGCTGTCCGGCCTGCAGCCACCCGGGCCCGGTGTCATCGGCGAGCACATCCCGCCGGGCATGCAGCGCGTACTCGCCCGGCTCGGCGACGCCCCGACCGCCGTCTTCGCCGCGGACTGGCGGCTGATCCGGTGGAACCACGCCTGGGCCGCGGCGCTGGGCGACCCGAGCACGGTGCCGCCCGAGGAGCGCAATTTCGTCCGGGTCCGCTTCCCCGTCCCGGGCGAGCACGCCCGCATCAGTGCCTGGCCGGTCGACTCCACCTCGCAGGAGGCCACCGACCGCGCCGTCGTCGCCGACCTGCGCCGGGCCTCGGGCCGCTACCCGCACGATCCCCGGCTCGCCCACCTCATCCGCCGCAGCATCGACGGCAACCCCCGCTTCGCCCGCTTCTGGCACGAGGGCGCCGTGGGCAGCCACGCGGAGGACCGCAAGACCATCCGGCACCCCTCGGTGGGCGACATCGACGTCGACTGCGACGTCCTGGTGGACACCGCCACCGATCTCAAGATCGTGGTCCACACGGCCCGCCCGGGCACCGAAGCGGCCTCCCGTCTGGCCCTGGCCACCGTCACCTCCACCCCGGCCGACGCCTGACCCGCACCCCCGCGGAGGGGCACCCCGGCCGACGCCTGACCCGCACCCCGAGGAGGGGCACAGCAGCCGCGGCAGGGCCGCTGTCACACCCCCCGACTAGCGTTCTTCCCATCGCCCCGGACGACCCGAGGCACCGTCAGGAACCTTTGCGCGCACCGCGCTTCCGCCCTCCGCACCCCTCCATGGAGGAGACACCCATGTCCGCCACCGCCTCCGCAGCCGTCACCACCTATCTGGAGCTCTCCGAGGACGGCGGCGGCTCGCACAAGTTCTACGAAGTGGTGCGCGACGGGCTGCAGGTGACGGTCACCTATGGGCGGATCGGCGAGCAGGGGCAGACGCGGACGACGGCGTACGCCACCGCGCAGCAGGCCGAGGCCGAGGCGGCGAAGAAGATCGGCGCGAAGGTCCGCAAGGGGTACGCGCCCGCCGTCCGCGGGGTCCGCCAACGTCGCGCGGTGACGCGCCGGCAGATCGTCAGCCGGCGCTCGACCGCCGAACAGGCGCCGCTGCTGTGGCGGTTCCGCTCCGGCGCCCCCGCCTTCGGCGTCTTCGTGGACGACGACCGCGTCTGGGTCGGCAACCAGGCGGGCGACGTGTTCACCCTCGCCCACGGCGGCGCCGTCACCGGCCGGTTCGGCCTGCCGGACGGCGTGAAGTGCATCGTGGCCGACGACTTCTGGATCTACGCCGGCTGCGACGACGGCCGGGTGTACGACCTGAGCGGCAAGGTCCCGCACGTCGCCTACGAGATAGCCGAGGACGTCGACATCTTCTGGCTGGACATCGACGACGGCGTGCTCGGCGTCTCCGACGCCCGCGGCGGGGTGACCACGGTGGACCACGAGGACGAGTTCCAGTGGCGCCGCAACGGCCCGGGCACCCACGCCTGGATGGTGCGGTGCGACGACGACGGCGTCTACCACGGCGACTCGCACGGCGTGGCGATGTACGCCCGCGACGGTGTCCCGCGCTGGAGCACCCCGACGCAGGGCGGCGTGCTCTTCGGCTGGCAGGAGCCGGAGGAGGTGTTCGCGGGCACCGCGCGCGGCTGGGTGCACCGCCTGGCGAAGTCCGACGGCTCCGAGCGCGCCCGCTACCGCTGCGACTCGGCCGTCTTCTCGTGCGCCACCTCGCCGGACGGCCGCTACGTCTTCGCCGGCGACAACCACTCCTCGGTGTACTGCTTCGCCGCCGACGGCACCCGCCTGTGGAAGCTGGCGACCGGTTGCGGCTCGGCGTACTCCATGCAGTACCACGACGGGCGGCTCTACCTGGTGACCACCGACGGCTCGCTGGCCTGCCTGGACGCCGGCGAGCAGGCGGTCAGCGAGGCCCGCGCGGGCCGGCTGCCGCAGACCGCGGACATCAAGGCGACCGGCTGGGAGCGGGTGGAGCCGGCCCGGGTGGTGGGGACGGTGGCGGCGGTGGACGTCTCGGCGCCGGGCGGTGTGGTCGTGGAGTGCTACCAGGAGGGGTCCCGCACCCGGGTCCGGGTGGTCTCGCCGGGGTACGAGCCGGCCTGGCACGTGCAGTTCCCGAAGGACATCCGCACACCGGGCGCCCGCTACCTGGTCACCGAGCTGCGCCCGGCCGCGCACGGCGGCTTCTACCGCGCCCGCGGCGACATCAGGCGCCTGGGCTGAGCCCGCACGCGGGCGGCCGGGCCGGGAAGGAGAACCCCGGCCCGGCCGCCCGCTGCCGTCACGGCAGGCACAACAGCCACGTCAGTGCGGCACGTGCGGTGCGGACGACGAGGCGCGCCCCTCTACGGCACGCGCCTCGCCCGCGTCAGTACGAGAATCGCTCCAGCCCCGTCCCCCAGGCGTTCACCACCCATCCGGTCCGGGTCGCCGGGTCGAGGAAGAGCCCTTGCCGGCCGGTGAAGTCGAAGTTGGAGCCGGCGACGGTGGAGTCCACGAGGTCGGCCACCGGGTGGCGGGCCAGCACGGTGCCGGTCGCCGGGTCGAGCACCGTGATCTCGCTCATCGCGTTGTTGTCGGTCTCGACCCCGTTCTCGTACAGGGCCGCCTCCACGGCGACCCGGTGGGTGGTGTCCAGGGCCGGCCAGACCGGGCCGCGGGTGCCGGTGTCGGCCGTCCCCGCGGCGGTGAGCGTCTTCTGGTCGGCGGTCAGCCAGGTGCTGGTGGGGAAGGTGCCGCTCTCGGCGTCGGGCTGGGCGGCGCCGACGACCCCGTACAGCTTGTCGCCCTTGCCGTCCGGCAGCAGCGCCGAGACGCACAGCGGCAAGGACGCGACGGGGGTGACGGTGCCGGCGGTGATGTCGGCGCCCACGGCGCCGTAGGGGACGCGGCCGGACAGGCACGGGCCCATGGTGCCCCCGGTGGCGACGAACGCCTCACCGGTGGAGGCGTCCACCGAGACGCTGTTGTAGGAGCGGTAGAGGTTGTGCGGGTTGAGCGCCAGCGGCGTGCCGACCTTTCCGGTGGTCATGTCGACCGGCCACAGGCGGCTGAGTCCGCTGTCGGGCTCGTAGGTGGTGACCAGGCCGCGGTGGCGGGCGGCGTCCACCGTGCCGCCCTCCAGGTAGCCGCTGCCGGAGATGAGGTCGGACAGCGCGGTGACCTTCACCGCCTTGCCGGTGGCGGGGTCCTCCACGTCGATCGCGGCCGTGGAGCCGGCGAACGGGGTGTGGATGACGAGGGCATGGCCGCTGGCCGGGTCGGCGCCGAGCACCTCCTGCATGGTCTGCCCGTCGGTGGACTCGGCGAAGGAGCCGCCCGCGGTGCCGGTGGCCAGGTCGTAGCCGGTGGTCGCCGAGCGGTCCAGGTGGTACAGCTCGCTGCCGCCGACGTAGGTGAAGGCGTCGGTGGAGATCAGCGCCTTGCCGCCGGAGACGGTGAAGCTCTCGACGGTGCCGGTCAGCTGGTCGCCGTCGCGGTACTGCAGGAAGGACGTCGGGGAGGCCTGGCCGACCGGCGAGCCGTGCCGGGTGGCGAGCACCCGCACCGGGTACTGCAGCCCGGTCGGCAGCTTGAGGGCGGCGAGGTCGAGCACGGTGCGGCCCTTCACCGCGGGCAGCGGCACGGTGAGGGTGGAGGCGTGGTTGAAGCCGTCGTCGTCGCGGCGGCTGCCGTTCTGGTTGGTGGCGGTGTTCAGCGAGCCGTAGAGCGTCGGCCCGGGGGACATCACCTCGAACTCGGCGCCGTCCGCGCCGGGCACCCCGCTCGCGTCCCAGCTCACCGTCGCCTTGGGCGCGCCGCGGGCGGTGTCGGCGGCGTGCGCGGCGGTGTAGCCGGCGGTGGTCAGCAGCGGGGCGGCCGGGCGCTGGTCGGCGGCGGGGCCGATCCGCAGGGCGCGGAAGTCGCCGTAGACGGGGAGCACCCCGGCGAGGTCGGCCTGCTCGATGCCGACGCCGTAGAGTCCGGCGCCGCCCGCGGTGAAGGCGGCGGCGGGGATCGTCACGGTGCCCTTGGTGGCGGTGAGCGGGGCGGACCACTGGACGTTGAAGTCGTCCACGCCCGCGCTCGGCGTGTAGTGGCCGACGGAGGAGAGCACCAGGCGGGGGCTGTCCACGCCACGGACGCCGGTCAGGTCGTAGGAGACCGTGACGGGCCGGCCGAGCGGGGTGGCGCCGGGAGCCGCCGGGGCGAGCGCCTGGGCGTAGGTACCGTCGTCGGCGAGGAAGGTCAGCTTCTGCGACAGCTGCCCGACGACCTTGCCGCCGCGCAGCGCCTGGAAGGTGACGGGAACGGAGCGGGCGGTGCCGGAGGCGAGCGGCAGGCCGGCCGCGCCCAGGATCTGCGCGGGCGTCAGGCGCAGGCTGGGCTGCTCGGTGGTGAAGGTCGCGCCGCCGACCCGGACCCGGTAGGTCAGGCCGCTGCGGTCGCCGGTCATGTCCAGGCCGAGGGTGATCGGCGAGACGGCGTTCTGGCCGGAGGGCGTGCCGTTGGCGTCGGCGGGCCCGGACAGGTCGATCGCCGCGGGGTCGGTGGACTCGGTGAAGGCGGTGCCGGAGCTCGTGGGCAGCAGCTGCCGCTGGGCGACGGAGAGCCGGACGGGCTGCGGCGCGATGCGGTAGCGCTTGGCGAGGACCTTCTCCACGGCGGCGGTGACGTCGAGTTGGGTGCCCATGGTCAGCGGCTGGTCGGCCTGCGGGGGCTGGGCGATCGGGTTGCCGGTGGACACCAGCAGGTCGCGGACCTGGCGCGGGGTCAGGCTCTGGTGGGTGGCCTGGGCCGCCTGGAGCACGTCGGCGACGGCGGCGGCGATCTCGGGGGCCGAGGCGGAGGTGCCGCCGTTGAGCACGACTTCGACGTCCTGGGCGCTGCACGGGCTGGAGGTGCACACGTGCATCAGGGACGGCAGGTCGTCGCCGGGGGCGGCGAGGTCGACGCGGGTGCCGAAGCCGGAGGAGTAGGCGGCCGAGCCGTTGTAGCGGGTCGTCGGGTAGACGCCCTGCCGGGTGTCGGCGGAGGTCAGCGTGTCGTCGGTGGTGGTGGCGCCGGCCGCGATGACGCCGCTGTCGACCACCTGGGAGGGCGTGGTGGTGGGCTCGACGTCGTCGATGCCGGTCTGGGCGCCCGCCTTGGCGGTGGTGTCGGTGGGGGTGCTGCCGCCGTCGGGGCCGACGGAGACGGGCAGGGCGAGCCGGGTGCCGTCGTTGGAGGAGACGACCACGGCGATGCCGGACTTCACTATGGACGTCAGGGTGGCCCGGATGGTCGGGTCGTCCTCCAGGTAGCGGCCGGGGAAGCCGATCTCCTCGTCGGTGCCGAACCCGAGGCTGGCGGTGATGACGCTCGGCCGCGGCTTCTGGTTCGCGGCGGCCTTCAGCGCGGCGGCGATGCCCTCGTAGCTGGCCTCCTGCGGCACCACCAGGCGGTACTGGGCGCCGGGCGCGATACCGAGCAGGTCGGTGGCGCCGCTGCCGGTGGCGCCGGGGCGCTGCCGGTCGTGCGGGAGCGGGGCCATCATCGAGAAGTCGAGCAGGACCTCGCCGAGGCTGGGGTCCTGGCCCTCGACGGAGCCGAGCGGGTCCAGCGTGCCATCGTCGGAGGCGGTGTAGGTGGGGATGAGCGGCATGGAGGGCTCGTCGAGGTAGCGCTGCCCGTTCTCGACGACGGTGGTGGGGCCGTACTCGCGCACGTAGTCGTCGCCGCTGTCGGCCATCGACTGGTCGGTGAGGTCGCCGATGGAGACGTTGGTGACGATCTGGCCGGCGCCGGGCAGGGCGTGCAGGTAGGTGGCGGCGTCGGCGAAGGCGCCGGCGGCGTCCACACCCTGGGCGTTGAGGTAGGACTGGAAGGACGTGCTCAGGCCGTCGTTGGCGGGCAGGCCGGTGGTCGCGGCGGGCGCGGGCGCCTGGCGCGCGTCCTGCCGCAGCGCCGCCTTGGCGGGGGTGGGCAGCTTCACCGGGCCCGTGTTCATCGGCTGGACGGGGGCGGCCTGCCGGGCGGCCACGCTGCTGTGGGCGCCGAGGGTGTACGGGGCCGCGTGGGTGGCCTGGGCGCGGGCGGTGATCGCGGTGGTGGAGGGGGCCAGGGTGGCGCCGAGCCCGGTGCGGCCGGCCGAGCGCGGCACGGGGAAGGCGCGGGTGCGGCCCTGGGGGTCGGTGAGGGTGCCGGTGCCGTCGCCGGACCAGGTCACCTTCGAGCCGTCGGCGAGGGTGAGGGTGTGCGTCGCGGGCGTGGTGGACGCCGGGGTCCTCGCGGGGGCGGTGCTCGCGCCGGCGGGGGCGGCGACGGCGGGGCCTGCCGCCACGAGGGGGACCAGCAGGGCCAGCGCGGCGGCTGCCCCTCTGACATGTCGGTGCATCAACGTGCTCCTAGCGCGGTGGACTTGGGGGCGGGCGGTGCTCCGTGCGGGTCCGTCTGCGTGGGGGGAGCTCGTGCCGGTCCGTGCCGTCGCGAACGCCGGGGAAAGGAGGGTGGGCGCGGTGGTGTACCGGTGTCGTGCGGCGGAAGGATGCTGATCACCTTGCGGCGGGTGTGCCCCCGGGGACAAGGGAATGCGGATGCGGCTGGGCGCAGTTGCGCTTAGGCGCGACGCGGGAGCAGGCCGCCGGGCGGGAGTTGGCACCGTGATGTCCCGAAGTGGCCGTTTCGCCGGCCCCGGCGGCGGCCGTGGGAACGCTCCCCCGCCGAACGGGCGTGCGGGGCACGCGGGTTACGATCGCAGCACTCCCACCGGTGAACGACAGCAGGGGGCGCCCGATGGCCGCGGAGCCGCAGATCCCGCAGGTGCCGCAGGTCCCCTGGAGCGGGCTCGGCCTGCCGCCGCTGGCCGGGCGGCTGCTGGAGTACCTGGTCGGGCACCCGGAGACGGCCCCCGCCGAGGCCGCCGCCGCGCTCGGCACGTCGACGGCCGCCGCGGGGCGGGCCCTTCGGCTGCTGGAGGCCGAACTCCTCGCGGTACGGGTCAGCGGCCGCGCCGCGCGCTGGAGCGCCAGCCCGCCGCGCCCGGCGCTGGGCACCCTGCTCGCGCGGCGGCGCGAGGAGCTGGCGACGCTGGAGCGGCACGCCGAGCAGCTGCACGAGGTGCACATCTCGGTGAGCAACCACCGTTTCGCCTCGGACCAGTTCGAGATCCTCGACACCGAGGAGCAGGTCACCGCGCGCTACGCCCATCTGCTGCGGGCGGCCCGGCACGAGGTGCTGCACCTGGTGATGCCGCCCTATGTGGCGGCGGTGGACGGGGTGCCGGACCGGCTGGCGGTGCAGGCGGCCGCGATCCGCGCGGGGGTGCGCTTCCGGTCGGTGTACGACAGCGACACCCTCACCGACGAGGTGTCGCTGGGAACGGCCCGGCGCGGCGTGGAGATCGGCGGCCAGGTGCGGCTGTCCAGCGGGCTGCCGATGAAGCTGGTGCTGTTCGACGGCACCACGGCGATCATGCCGCTGCGCCGGGACGACGCGGCGGCCGGCTCGCTGCTGGTGCACTCCCCGACGCTGCTCCATGTGCTCGCGGCGCTCTTCGAGAGCCTGTGGGAGCACGGCGTGCCCTGGGGCCAGGAGGCCCGGCCGCAGCCGCCGGCGCCCGCGGCGGACGCCCCGAACCCGCGGGCCCGCGAGGTGCTGCGGCTGCTCTCGCTCGGCATGAAGCAGGAGACGATCGCCCGCACCCTGGGGGTCAGCCGCCGCACCGTGCAGAAGGACGTCAGCGACATCGGCACGGCGCTGGGCGCGCGCAACCGCTTCCAGATTGCGCTGCTGGCCCAGGAGCGCGGCTGGCTCACCCCGGGCCGCTGACCGTTTGTCACCGGCTTCCGGCAGTCGTCCTGGCTAGGGCGTGTCTGACAAATCCCGCCTGGGCTGCCGGGCGGACGCCGCTATTTGTCAGACACGCCCTAGGATCTGCCCATGGCGGACACGGCGGGCTCGGCGGACGTGGCGGACACGGCGGGGAAGCGGTTCTATGTGACGACGCCCATCTACTACGTGAACGACGTGCCGCACCTGGGGCACGCGTACACCACGGTGGCGGGCGACGTCCTGAGCCGGTGGCACCGGCAGCGCGGGGAGCGGGTCCGGTTCCTCACCGGCACCGACGAGCACGGCCAGAAGATCCTGCGCACCGCCCAGGCGCACGGCATGAGCCCGCAGGACTGGTGCGACAAGCTCGTCCACGAGTCCTGGCAGCCGCTGTGGGCCCATCTCGGCATCGCCGCCGACGACTTCATCCGCACCACCGAGCAGCGCCACGTCACCCGCGTCCGGGAGTTCGTGCAGGAGTTGTACGACAAGGGCGAGATCTACCGGGGCAGTTACGAGGGGCCCTACTGCGTGCACTGCGAGGAGTACAAGTCGCCGGGCGAACTCCTGGACGGCGAGGGCGAGTACGCCGGGCAGAAGCTCTGCCCCATCCACCGCCGCCCGGTGGAGATCCTCGAGGAGGAGAACTACTTCTTCCGCCTGTCCGCCTACGCCGACCGCCTCCTCGCGCACTACGAGGCGAACCCCGGTTTCATCACCCCGGAGTCCGCGCGCAACGAGGTCGTCGGCTTCGTCCGCCGCGGCCTGCGGGACCTGTCGGTCTCCCGGTCCGGCTTCGACTGGGGCATCGAGGTGCCCTGGGACCCCGGGCACGTCATCTACGTGTGGGTCGACGCCCTGCTGAACTACGCCACCGCGGTCGGGTTCGGCGCCGACGAGGAGCAGTTCGCGGACATCTTCCCCGCCGACGTCCACCTCGTCGGCAAGGACATCCTGCGCTTCCACGCCGTCATCTGGCCCGCGATGCTGATGGCCAACGGGCTGCCGCTGCCGGCCCGGGTCGCCGCCAACGGCTGGCTGCTGGTCGGCGGCGAGAAGATGAGCAAGTCCAACCTGACCGGCATCTCCCCCACCCGGCTCACCGAGCACTTCGGGGTGGACGCCTACCGCTGGTACTTTCTGCGCGCCATCGCCTACGGCCAGGACGGCTCCTTCTCCTGGGAGGACTTCACCGCCCGCTACACCAGCGAACTGGCCAACGAGTACGGCAACCTGGTCTCGCGGGTCACCGCGATGATCGGCCGCTACTTCGACGGGGTGCTCCCGGCGGCCGCGGCCGCGGGCCCCGCCGAGGAGCAGGTCGTGCGGCGGCTGGCGGAGACCGTCGCCGAGGCCGACGAACGCATCGGCGAGCGGCTGGACTTCGCCGGCGGCATCGCCGCGGTCTTCGGCTTCATCGGCCTCGTCAACGGCTACCTCACCGAGCAGGAGCCGTGGAAGGTCGCCAAGGACCCCTCACCCGAGGCCCGGGCGCGGCTGGCGACGCTCCTGCACACCGCGGCGGAATCCCTGCGGGCCGTGGCCGTGCTCCTCAACCCGGTCATGCCGGCGAGCAGCGAGCAGGTCTGGTCCTGCCTCGGCGCCGAACCCGCCCTGGGCCCGCTGGCCGAGCAGCGCGTGCAGGATGCCGCCGAGTGGGGCCGCCTGCCGGCGGGCACGCGGGTGACCAGAAGCGACGCGCTGTTCCCACGTCTCCCCGAAGCGCCCTGACCCCAGGGGGCGAAGGCAGCGCGGCGCGGTCAGGGGACGGGGACCACGGCGACGGGGCAGCGGGCGTGGTGGAGCAGCGCCTCGGTGACGTGGCCGACCCGGCGGGCCGCGTGCGGGCGGCCCGGGTGGGTGGCGACCACGACGAGTTCGCTGCGGTGCGCGGCCGTGAGCAGGGCGCGGCAGGGGGCGGCCCGTACGGCGGCGGTCTCGGCGTGCGCGTGCGGCACCCTGCGGCGCAGCCCCGCCACCGCGGCACCGACGACCGCGGCCGCGTGCCGGGCCTGCCGGGCGGCCTCCTCCTCGGCCGGCGCGGAGCCGTCGGCGGGCTGCCGGTAGGTCCAGGCGTGCAGCACGGTGAGCCCGGCGCCGCGCAGCCGCGCCTCCTCGAAGGCGAAGAGCGCCGCGTCGGCGTCCGCGTCGCTCCCCACCCCGAGCAGCACTCCGGCCGGGCGGCGGCCCGGCACCGTGCTCGGGTGGCGGCCGGGCACGACGAGCAGCGGGCTGTGCGTACGGGCGGCCAGCCGCCGGCTCACCGAGTGCAGCACCATCCCGGCGAACCCGCTCAGGCCGCGCGAGCCGATGACGGTGAGTTCGGCCCGCCGGCCGTACGCGGCCAGGACGTCGGCGGGGTCGCCCGAGGCGGCCACCGCGGTGACCGGCAGGCCGGGGTGGCGCTCGCGTACCCGGGCCAGGGCCGCGCGCAGGACCGGCGGGGCCGCGTCGATCTCCTCGGCGCAGTGCACGACCTGCAGGCGGGCGCCGCGGCGGGCGGCCTCGACCGCCGCCTCGTCGAGGGCCGCGAAGGCGGTCACCGATCCGTCCACGCCCACCGTCACCTGACGTTCCGTCATGTCCGATCCCTCCCGCGCCCGATGCCCCCGCGGTTTCGATGGTGGCCGCGCGGCGACGCGTACGGTCAGGGCCGCCCGGGCCTGTCACGGCCGCCGAACGGCCCTGCGAAAAGGGGCCGTTCGGCGGTCAGCGGGTGGTGGGCGGGGGACCCTGGGTGGCGATCACGGCGGCCTGGACGCGGCGTTCGACACCCAGCTTGGCCAGCAGGCGCGAGACGTTGTTCTTGACCGTCTTCTCCGACAGGTAGAGGCGGGCACCGATCTGGCGGTTCGTCAGCCCTTCGCCGATCAGCCCGAGGATCTCCCGCTCGCGCGGCGACAGACCGGCCAGCGCCTGCTGCTCCGGCTGCTCGGCGGGACCGTCCTGGCGCAGGCTCTGCATCAGCCGGGCGGTGGTGGCGGGGTCGAGCATCGATTGCCCGGAGGCCACCGTGCGGACCGCCGAGACCAGGTCGGAGCCCTTGATCTGCTTGAGCACATAGCCCGAGGCGCCGGCCATGATGGCATCCAGCAGCGCGTCGTCGTCATCGAACGAGGTCAGCATCAGGCACGCCAACCCCGGCATGGCGGACCGCAGTTCGCGGCAGACGGTGATGCCGTCGCCGTCGGGCAGCCGCACATCGAGCACGGCGACGTCCGGCCGAAGGGCGGGTCCGCGGGCGAGCGCGTGGTCGGCCGAGCCGGCCTCGCCCACCACCTCGATGTCGGGCTCGGCGTCCAGCAGGTCGTGCACCCCGCGTCGTACGACCTCGTGGTCGTCCAGGAGGAACACCCTGATCGGCGTCTGCGGGGAGAACTGCCGCGGCTGGGTCATGTCGGTCCTTCCCCGTCACCTGCCGGCACCCTGCGTCCACCGGCCGAGCCCCGATCATCGCCCCCATCCCACCCCCGCACCAGGGCCGAACGGCCCTCTTGCTGTTCGGCCCGTCCCCTGCTCCAGCCCCGCACTAGTAGCATACGAGGTAGGATGTGGAGCATGAGCGAACCTACCCAGAAGTATTCGATCACCATGCCCCGGGACATCGCCGAGGCCGCCCGTGCCCGAAGCGGCCACTCGGGACTGTCCGCATACGTCGCCTCGGCGGTCGCGCGGCAAATCGAGCGGGACAACCTGAACGAGCTCATCGCCGTCGCCGAAGCCGAGCACGGGCCCGTGACGGACGAGGAGGTCCAGGTCCTGCGTGAGCGCCTGCAGGCAGCCCGTCAAGCGCAGCGGACCAGCCGGGGAACGGGCTCGCACGCCGCATGAGCCGCTCTCCCGCCGTGCCCAGCGGCAGCCTCGTCCTGGATAGCGAGGGCCTGTCGAAAGCCGTCGCACGCGACCGGGAAGTCACTGGATGGCTCGCCCTCGCCCGGGCGGACGACATGCGGGTGATCACCAGCGCCGCCACCCTCGTAGAGGTCGTCCACCCCGGCGTGAACCGGGCGGCGCTGGAATGGACCCTCTCGCGCTTGGTCGTCGAACCGGTCACCGAGGCCATCGCCCGCCACGCCTCCGCGCTGCTCGCCGACGCCGGGCTGCACGGTCACAAGTACGCCATCGACGCGATCCTGACCGCAACCGCCCTGGCCGCTCCTGGACCCGTGACCGTTCTCACGTCCGATCCCGACGACCTGGCCGCCCTTGACCGGGCAGGCCGGGTCGTCGTGGTCAAGGTCTGAGCGACCGGTCCCGGATCAGGTGGTCACCGATCAGGAGGGGGGCGCCCATGCCTTCCGGGACGCCGCCCGCGGTGGTTTCAGGAGCCGGCGAGGAGGGCGCTCAGGGCGGACGCCTCGGTGCGCCAGTCCCGCGGGCCGGTGCCGGTCCAGCGTTCGGGGAGGTGGTTGAGGGAGTCGCGGGTGGGCCACACGGTGGCGGCCTGGGTGGCCGCGAAGGAGTGGTAGGCGTTGCCGGTGGCCGAGTCGAGGTCCTGGAGGTAGCGCATGAAGACGCCCTTGAACTGCTTGCCGTTGTCGTCGCAGGTGGGGGTCGGGGTGTCGCAGGACTCGGTGAGCACCCCGGCGCTGACCAGCGAGGGCGAGGCGATGGCGGCGTCGGCGAGCCGGCGGGCGGTGGCGAGGTCGGCGCTGCTGCCGGTGGCCCGCCACATCTCGACGGCGGCGCCGATCGCCAGGCCCTGGTTGTAGGACCAGACCGTCTGGCCGTTGTTGGTGCAGGCGTTCGTCAGGCCGTCGTTGACCAGGCCGGAGGAGTTGATCAGGCCGCTGTTCTGATACCAGGTCCAAGCGGTGGTGGCCCGCGACAGCCAGGCGGTGTCGCCGGGGATGCGGTTGTGCAGGGAGGCGGTCAGCCGGACGTAGAGGCCGTTGGTGACCGCGTTCTTGTAGGTGCGCTCGCGGTCCCACCACACCCCGCCGCCGCAGGTGCCGGTGTCCCACAGCCCGTTGACGTAGGTGGCGATGGTGGCCGCCTCGTTCAGATACTTCTGGTCGTGGGTGAGGTCGTAGGCGTCGACCCAGGCCAGCGCCCACCACTCGGCGTCGTCGGTGGCGCGGCTGATGAAGTCGCCGTCGATCGGGTCCGAACTGCGGGCGCCGGCGGGGAAGGAGACGCGGTCCACCTGGTAGGTGCGGTCCACGATCCACAGGTAGCGGGTGTCGCCGGTCTGCCGCATGTAGTCGATGACGGTGGCCAGGGCGACCGCGGAGTTCCACCAGCTGGACGGCCAGTACGCGGTGTTGGGGTCGTAGGAGTACATCAGCGCGTCGGCGGCGCCGGCCGCGGGCGATGCGGCGGGCCGGGCCCAGGCGGTGCAGCTGCCGTTCTGCCCCTCGACCGCGCGGCCGCAGGCGCGGACCGCTCCGCCGTAGAGCCGGCCCTGGGGGTCGTCGGTGTTGTAGCGGCCGGTCCTGGTGCCGGTGGCGCCGGCCGGCGTGCTGGTGCGGCCCTTGGAGGAGCCGTCGGGCCAGCTCGCGCCCTCGTCCCAGGAGCGGTCCAGCCAGATCTCGTCGCCCGCGGTGCCGCCGGAGATGGTGCCCCAGGCCATGCCGCTGCTGTCCATGTGCAGCGCGATGGTGCGGCCGTTGAGGGTGGTGGCCGGCACCGGCTGGGTGTCGCCGGGCGCGCTGCCGGAGCCGTCGCAGGCGGCCGCGCACACGTTCAGGTGCGCCCAGGAGGTGCAGCTGACGCCCTGGGAGTCGCCGCAGGCGCGCAGGACGGCGCGGCGGTGATGGGTGGGGTCGTAGAGGTTGTACATCAGGGTGCGGGTGCCGGCCCACGTCGAGGGGATCCACGCCTTGCCGAGCAGCCCGTCCCAGGTGGCGCCGCCGTCCCACGAGCGGTCCAGCCACACCGAGTCGTTCGGCTGGCCGTTGTCGATGCTCGCCCAGGCCATGCCGTCGGCGTCGTCGACGTGCAGCCGCACCACGCGGCCGTTCGCGCCGGCGTCGGGGACGGGGAAGGTCTCCTGGGCGGCGCGGGAGGGGTCCAGGGTGTCGCAGTACAGCGCGCACACCTGGGTGGAGTCGGCGGGTGCCGCCGCGGCGGCGGGCCGGGCGGCGGCCGGCAGCAGGCCGGCCACGGCGAGGGCCAGGACGAGGGCGAACAGCCACGAGGATCTGCGCGGCATGACGGCTCCTACAACGTTGGAAAAGTGCGCTACGAGGGCATGACAGCACGAGCGAATTGACATGTCCATACCGAAATCCGCCACGACCGCACACAGGCACGCATCCGGGGGCCCGGTCCCCGCGCGAAGGGCGCAACCGTCGCCCGCGGCCGCGGCGCGTCCGGCGCGCCCACCGCCGGGGACACTTGCGGCGGCCGCGGCGATCGGCGAGACTGGACTACCGAACGAACGGTCGGTTGGCTATCCGGGGAGTGCCCATGACGACACCAGACGCGGCGGAGGAGGAGCACCAGGCCCGCTTCGACGCCACGATCGCCCGCGACCAGCGCGTCGAGCCGCGGGACTGGATGCCGGAGGCGTACCGCAGGACCCTGGTGCGGCAGATCGCCCAGCACGCGCACTCCGAGATCATCGGCATGCAGCCCGAGGGCGCCTGGATCACCCGCGCCCCCTCGCTGCGCCGCAAGGCGATCCTCTTCGCCAAGGTGCAGGACGAGGCGGGGCACGGCCTCTACCTCTACTCGGCCGCCGAGACGCTCGGCGCCGACCGGGCCGACCTCACCGCCCGCCTGATCGAGGGCCGCCAGAAGTACAGCTCGATCTTCAACTACCCGACGGTCACCTTCGCCGACGTCGGCGTCATCGGCTGGTTCGTGGACGGCGCCGCGATCTGCAACCAGGTGCCGCTGTGCCGCAGCTCGTACGGGCCCTACGCCCGCGCGATGGTGCGCATCTGCAAGGAGGAGTCCTTCCACCAGCGCCAGGGGTACGAGCTGCTGCTGACGATGATGCGCGGCACCGACGCCCAGCGCGCGATGGTGCAGGACGCGGTGGACCGCTGGTGGTGGCCGTCGCTGATGATGTTCGGCCCGCCCGACAGCGATTCCCCCAACTCCGCGGCCTCCATGGCCTGGAAGATCAAGCGGCACAGCAACGACGAGCTGCGCCGGCGGTTCGTCGACATGACCGTGCCGCAGGCCGAGAAGCTCGGCGTCACCCTGCCCGACCCGGAGCTGCGGTGGAACGAGGAGAGCGGCCGGTACGACTTCGGCACCCCCGACTGGTCGGAGCTGCAGCGGGTGATCAAGGGCGACGGGCCCTGCAACGCCGAGCGGATGGCCCGCCGGCGCGAGGCGCACGCCGAGGGCGCCTGGGTGCGCGAGGCCGCGACCGCGCACGCGGCCAAGCAGGCCCGGCGGCGGGCGCGGCGCGCCGAGGCACCGGAAGGAGCAGGGGTGTGAGCGGGACCGAGCAGCACGGGAGCGGTGGAGCCGGCCGCGGCCCGCAGGAGGGGTGGCCGCTGTACGAGGTGTTCGTCCGCGGCAAGCGCGGCCTGAACCACGTGCACGTCGGCTCCCTGCACGCCGCCGACGACGCGATGGCCCTCGGCCACGCCCGCGACCTCTACACCCGGCGCAACGAGGGGGTGTCGATCTGGGTGGTGCGCTCCTCCCACATCGCGGCCTCCACCCGCGACGAGAAGGACCCCTTCTTCGCGCCCAGCGCCGACAAGGTCTATCGGCACCCGACCTTCTACGACATCCCCGACGACGTCCCGCACATCTAGGAGCCAGGCCCCATGAGCCCCGCACCCGAGACGCCCGGGACGTCCCAGGCCGCCGTGACGCCCGAGCCGCCCGAGTCGCCCGCCGCGCCCGGGAGTTCGCCGGCGGCCGGCACGGACCACGTCTACCTCTCGCTCGCCGAGGAGCACGACGACGACAGCGGCCGCTGGGCGTTCGGCACCGGCTTCACCGACCCGCTGCACGGCGTGGACACCGCGGTGCCGCCCGGCGTGGACGGCGCCGCGCTCGCCTCGCTGTGCCTCGAACTCGCCGACGACGCCCTGGTGCAGGCCCAGCGGCTGGCCGAATGGTGCACCCGCGCCCCGGAGTTGGAGGAGGAGGTGGCGCTGGCGAACATCGGCCTCGACCTGCTCGGCCAGGCCCGCCTGCTCTACGCCCGCTGCGGCCGCGCGGACGGCACGGACCGCGGCGAGGACGCCTACGCGTACTTCCGCGACCCGGCCGACTTCCGCAACGTCACCCTCGCCGAACTGCCCAACGGCGACTTCGCGTTCTCCATCGTGCGGCTGCTCGTGCTGAGCACCTGGCGGCTCGCGGTGCTGCACCGGCTGACCGGCGCGCAGGACCCGGTGCTCGCGGCGGTCGCCGCCAAGGCGGTGCCCGAGCTGACCTACCACCGGCAGTACGCGGCCCAGTGGGCGGTACGGCTCGGCGACGGCACCGAGGAGTCGCACCGCAGGATGCGCGCCGCCCTGGCCCAGGTCGCCCCCTATCTGCCGGAGGTGTTCGCGAGCAGCCCCGCCGACGGTGCCGCCGTACGGGCGGAGACCGTCTCGGTGCTCGAACAGGTCCTAGCCGAGGCCGAGTTGGCCGGCGCCCTGCCGGTGCCGGACGAACCGGGTTCCGCGGACGGCCGCGAGGGCAGGCACACCGCCCATCTGGCGCCGCTGCTCGCGGAGTTGCAGCAGGTGGCCCGCGCCCATCCGGAGGCGACGTGGTGAGCGCGCCGGCGGTGGAGCAGGAGCGCCGGGCGCGCGAGGCGGCCGCGCGGGTGCCCGATCCGGAGCTGCCCATGCTCACCCTGGCCGACCTCGGGGTGCTGCGCGGGGTGCGGGTGGAGCCGGGCGGCGCGGTGGTGGCCGAGCTGACGCCCACGTACTCCGGCTGCCCGGCGATGGCCGAGATGCGGGCGGACGTGGCGGCGCGGCTGCGGGCGGCCGGGTTCGCCCGCGTCGAGGTGCGCACGGTGCTGGACCCGCCGTGGTCCACCGACCTGATCACCGCCGAGGGCCGCCGCAAGCTCGCCGCCCACGGCATCGCCCCGCCCGGGCCCGCGCCCCGGCGGACGGGCGGGCCGGTGCCGCTGGTGCTGGGCGCGACCCGGCACGCCGTGGAGTGCCCGCGCTGCGGCTCGGCCGACACCGAGGAGACCTCGCACTTCTCGGCCACCGCCTGCAAGTCCCTGTGGCGCTGCTGCGCCTGCCGGGAGCCCTTCGAGCACGTCAAGGAGCTGTGATGGCCGCGAGCAGCGCCCCGCCCTCCCCCGCGCCCGGCGCAGCCGCCGACCGGGGCGTGCGTCCCCGGCGCCGCCCCGCCTTCCACACGTTGCGGGTGGCCTCCGTCCGGCCGCTGTGCGCGGACGCGGTGGAGGTCGCCTTCGAGGTGCCGGCCGCGCTCGCCGGGGAGTTCGCGCACCGCCCGGGTCAGTCCCTGACGCTGCGCCGGGTGGTGGACGGGCGCGACGAGCGCCGCTCGTACTCGATCTGCTCGCCGGCGGGGGCGGGCCTGCGGATCGGGGTGCGGGAGGTGCCCGGCGGGTTGTTCTCCTCCTGGCTGGTGCACGAGGTGCGGCCGGGCGACGCGGTGGAGGCGCTGGCGCCCAGCGGGGCCTTCACGCCGGACCTCGCGGTGCCGGGCCACCACGTGCTTGTGGCCGCGGGCTCGGGCATCACCCCGATGATGGCGATCGCCGAGTCCGTGCTGGCCGCCGACGAGCGGTCCCGGGTCACCCTCTTCTACGGCAACCGCCGCACCGGCACGGTGATGTTCGCCGACGACCTGGCGGACCTGAAGGACCTCTACCCGGCCCGCTTCCAGATCGGCCACGTGCTCTCCCGCGAGCCGCGCGAGGCCGAACTGCTGACGGGCCGGCTCGACGCGGAGCGGCTCGCGGCGCTGGTCGCCGGCCTGGTGGACGTGCCCCGGGCGGACCACTGGTGGCTGTGCGGCCCCTACGGAATGGTGGCCGACGCGCGTGCCCTGCTGGAGCGGCTGGGGGTGCCGCGCGAGCGGATCCACCAGGAGCTGTTCTTCGCCGACGACGAACCGGTCACGCCGCTGCGGCACGAGGAGCGGGCGGTGCGGGGCCCGGTGAGCCGGGCCGTGATCACCCTCGACGGCCGCTCCAGCACCGCGGACCTGCCGGTGGACACCACCCTCCTGGAGGGCGCCCAGCGCACCCGGCCGGACCTGCCCTTCGCCTGCAAGGGCGGGGTGTGCGGCACCTGCCGCGCGCTGGTCACCTCGGGCAAGGCCGACATGCGCCGCAACTTCGCCCTGGAGCCGGCCGAGGTCACCGCCGGCTACGTCCTGACCTGCCAGTCCTTCCCGGCCTCGGAGGAACTCTCCCTCGACTACGACGCGTAATTCTCTCCTACGGGGCGCCCATTCGCCGTTGCGTTCCCCACCGCTGCCGCCTACCGCACCGTCGTGAGCCGGGGTCCCCAGCGCCCCTCGGCTACGCGTCTGCCCCCACCTCACCGTTCCCGGCCGCAGGCCGGTGGCCTGCTGAGCGCGCAGTTCCTCCCCCAGAGCTTCGCCTGGGAGGTACCCCCAGCGCCCCTGGGTGGTACGGCGCTCGCTTTGTGCGCAAAGGGCAAGCTGTACAGGGGCGCGGGGAACTGCGCGCCCAGCCACGACGGTGCGGCAGTCGGCGCCGGCGGGAACCCTTACGGCGAGTATCCGCACCCCTCTAGCGGGGAGCCGTGCTATCGCGGATGACCAGTTGCGTGGCCAGTTCGATGCGGACCACGCCCGGGGTTTCGCCGCGGACGAGTTGGAGGAGGGTGCGGGTGGCAGCGTCGCCCATCTCGGGGAGCGGCTGGCGGACGGTCGTCAGCGGCGGCGGGGACCACCGGGCCTGCGGCAGGTCGTCGAAGCCGACGACGCTGAGGTCCGCCGGCACCCGCAACTCGTGCCGCCGCGCGGCCTCGTACACCCCGAGGGCCATCTGGTCGCCCGAGGCGAAGACCGCGGTCGGCGGCTCGGCGAGGTCGAGCAGCGCGGTGCCCTGCTCGAAGCCGGACTCGTGGGAGAAGTCGCCCTGCCGGACCAGCCGTTCGTCCAGCGCGATCCCGGCCCCCTCCAGCGCGCTGCGGTAGCCGTCCAGCCGGGCCCGGCTGCACAGCAGCGTCTGCGGCCCGGCGATCATGCCGATCCGCCGGTGCCCGAGCCCGATCAGGTGCTCCACCGCGCTGCGCCCGCCGGCCCAGTTCGTCGCGCCGATCGTGGGGATGTCGTAGGTGGGCACGCCCGCCGGGTCGATGATCACCGTCGGGATGCCGAGGCCGCGCAGCTCGCCGTGGATCTGCGGCACGAGGTCGGAGGTGACGAGGATGGCGCCGTCGGAGTTGCGCGAGCGCAGGGCGGCGAGCCACTCGCGGGCGGAAGCGGCCCGATGGTGCACCGCGGAGACCACCGCGCCGAAGCCCTCGGCGTGCGCGACCTTCTCCACCCCGCGCAGGATCTCCACCGCCCAGGGGCTGTCGAGGTCGTTGAAGACGAGGTCGATGAGCCCGGCCCGGCCGGCGGCGCCCGAGGTGCGGCGGCGGTAGCCGTGCCGGGCCAGCAGGTCCTCGACCCGGCGCCGGGTGGCCGGGGAGACGTCGCTGCGCCCGTTGAGCACGCGGGAGACGGTCGGCAGCGAGACGCCCGCCTCGCGGGCGATGTCGGCGATGGTGACTCGGCCCGCGCCCTGGGTCGCCACGTGTGCCCCTCCTCCGCAGACTCCCCCCAGCATAGGCAGCCGTCCTGACCGCCACCCCACCGCCCGGCCCCTGCCCGCTGACACGCCCCGAGCCGGCCGGCTGCCGCGGGCGGGCGCACCACGACCTGCCGCCGCCCCGCCGCCCGCCTCCTTTCCGCAAAAGGGCCCGGAACGCGCCGGGCCCGAGCGCCCCCCGGCCACCGCGGGCGAACGCGCCACGGCCGCCCCGCCGTCCGGGTGGGCTCCGAACGGGCGCCGCACGGGCCGCCGCTCCGCGCGGCTCGCGGACCTGCGGGGGCGGGGGCCGCACGCTGGGGTGATGGGCCATTGGATCGCCGACGTGCGGGTCGACATCGCCGTGGACACCGGCCGCCGGCAGCTGTTCCTGCTGCTGGCCGGGCTGTTGGCGTCCTTCCTGTTCATCCGGTTCAGCACGCGGATGATCCGCAAGGGCGTCTCGTGGTGGCCGGGCAATGTGCAGCCGGGCGGCCTGCACATCCACCACGTGGTCTTCGGCCTGGTGATGATGCTGGTCGGCGGCACCGGCGCCTTCGCGGTGCGCGGCGGCCCGGTCGCCCACGACGTGCTCGCCGTGGTGTTCGGCATCGGATGCGGCCTGGTGCTCGACGAGTTCGCGCTGGTGCTGCACCTGGAGGACGTGTACTGGCGCGAGGAGGGGCGCCGCTCGGTCGACGCCGTGATCCTCGCCGTCGCGCTGATCGGCCTGCTGCTCGCCGGGCAGGCGCCGCTGGGCGGATACGTCGGCGGCCGCTCCTACGCCTCCTACGTCATCGCCGCCGTGCTGCTCGCGCTGGTGGTGCTCTGCCTGCTCAAGGGCAAGGTGTGGACGGGGCTGCTCGGCGTGATGCTGCCCTTCCTCGCCCTGGTGGGCGCCATCCGGCTGGCCCGGCCGGACAGCCCGTGGGCGCGCTGGCGCTACACCTCGCGGCCGCGCCGGATGGCCCGGGCCGAACGGCGCGAGGCGGGCTCGCGGCGGCGGGTGATGGCGCTGAAGACGGCGGTGATGGACGCGGTCGCCGGCGCCCCCAACCCGGTGTCGCTGACCAAACGGCCGCCCGAGGGGCCGCGGGTGGTGGAGGTGCCGCCCTCGCGCCTGGAGCTGCTGCTCGGCCGGGTGCTGCGGCCGCTGCGCTCGCCCGGTGCCTGGACGGCGGTGTGGTACCTGCGGGCGGTGGCCGCGGTGGACGCCGTGACGGCCCTGGTGCCGCCGCTGCGCTCACGGGTGCGCGAGGCCGGCAACGGCGCCTACGTCGCCCCCTTCATGGTGGGCCCGAGCTTCACCGGCGCCGCGCTCGCCTTCCTGCTGTCGGTGGGCCTGCGCCGCCGCAAACGCGCGGCCTGGATCGCCGTCACGGCCCTCTCGGCGGCCTACACCGTGACCGTCGTGGTGGCCCTGAGCGCGGCCGAGGGCGCGGCGGGGCGCCCGGTGAACTGGCTCGCGCTGGCCCTCACCGCCGCTGTGCTGCTGGCCCTGCTGGTCTCCCGCACCGCCTTCAACGTCCGCGGGGCGACGGGCAACGCGATGCTCGGCACGGTCTGCCTGGTCGTGGGGGCGGCGGTGGCCACGGGCGCGGGCACGCTGCTGGTGTACGCCACCGACCGCGACCCGCCCGCGCAATGGGGACCGAGCGCGGCCTACGCGGCGGTCCGCGCGCTCACCTTGTCCGGGCTGGTGGACCACCCCGGGATCAGGGTGCCCGCCTGGGCCGACGTCCTGGTCAACCTGATGAGCCTCGCGCTCGCGCTGCTGGTGCTGCTCGCCTTCCTGCGGGCGCCGCGCGGCCGGGCCCGCATACAGCCCGCCGACGAGCGGCGGCTGCGCCGGCTCCTGCGCGCGGGCCGCGACTCCCTCGGCTACCTCGCCCTGCGCCGGGACCGTACGGTCTGCTGGTCGCCGCTGGGGGATGCCGCCGTGGTGCACAAGGTCGTCAACGGCGTCGCACTCGCCTCCGGCGACCCGGTGGGACCCGTCCCCGCCTGGCCCGCGGCCGTCGGCCACTGGCTGGAGACCGCCCGGCGGCACGCCTGGGTGCCGGCGGTGGCCCACGCGGGCGCGGAGGCGGCCGGGGTGTACGCGGCGGCCGGCCTGCGCGCCCTGCCCTGCGGCCCGGAGCCGGTGGTGGCCGTCGGACCGCTGCCGCCGGGGCCCGCCGAGGTGCGGCGGGCGATGGCCGAGGCCGGCTACTCGGTGCTGCTGCGCCGGCAGGCGGACGTGCCCGCGCCGGAGTGGGAGAGCCTGCGCCAACTGGCCGCCGCCTGGCGGCAGCGCGGGCCGAACGGCCGCGCCCCGGCGCTGGAGCGGCTGGGCGACCCGGCCGACCCCGACTGCGTGCTCGCCGAGTGCCGCGACCCCCACGGGCGCACCTGCGCGCTGCTGCTCTTCGCCCCCTGGGGCACCGGCGGCCTTGCCCTGGTGATGCTGCGGCACGATCGGGAGTCGGGCACCGGCCCGGTCGACCTGGTCCTCACCGAGGTCCTGCTCCGGGCGTCGGCCGGCGCCCCGCCCGTCGCGGACGTGGACCGCGTCTCGCTCAACCTCCCCCCGCGCGCCCGCCAGGAGTCCACCGCGGCCTACGAACCCGAGCTGACGCAGCGTCACCTTCTGTACGAGCGGCGGGCCGAGCTGCCCCGGGTGCTCGCCGCCGCGGCCCTCACGGAGGGCACGTGGCCGCGGCGGCTCCCGCGCACCGCGCGCCAGCCGGCGCGCTCGGCCCCCTGACCGGCGTCACAGCCGACGAGCCCGCCACGCCACCGGCAGCCGCCCGGCCTGGCGTCCGGCGGCGGCGCCTCACGCGGCCCGTGCCGCGGCCGGCAGGCTCGCCCCCGTGAGCCGCTCGGCCTCGGCCCACAGGCGGGCGTTGAGCGAGGCGTCCCGGGCACGGCGCGGGATGCCGGCCGGGCCCGTCGGGCCGACCAGGTGGAGGCGGCCGCTCGGGCCGTAGTACCCGGCGGGCTTCGCCTGCGGGTCGGCGGCCGCGAAGAGCAGCGGTTCCGCGCCCTGCTCGACACCCTGGTGGGGCAGGATGCGCAGATCGCCCAGGAGGGACCGCCTGGGCTTGTCGCGGCCGAGGTTCGGGCCGGCGGACTGCAGGTTGGTGAGGGTGTAGCCGGGGTGGGCGGCGTTGCTCATCAGCGGCCAGCCGCGCTCCTCGGCCACGGCGGCCAGCCGCAGCGTGAGCACGAGGTCGGCGAGCTTGGACTGGGCGTAGGACAGGCCGGGGCTGTAGCGGCGGCGCTCCCACTGCAGGTCGCCGAGGTCGATCCGGCCGAAGCTGGCGGCGCCGCTGCTCATGGTGGTGACGCGCGGCGCGGGGGCGGCCAGCATCGCGGGCAGCAGCCGCAGGGTGAGCGCGAAGGGGCCCAGGAAGTTGCTGCCGAACTGCAGCTCGAAGCCGTCGGCGGTGGTCATCCGGCGGGGCGGCGCCATCACCCCGGCGTTGTTGAGCAGCAGGTCGAGCGGGCCGTCGGCGAGCACCGCGTCGGCGAAGGCGTGCACGGAGGCGAGGTCGGCCAGGTCGATGCGGCGCACCTCCAGGTCGGCGCCCGGGTGCTCGGCCAGGATCTCGGCGCGGGCCTGCTCGCCCTTGGCGGGCGTGCGCACGGCGAGGATCACCCGCGCGCCCGCCCCGGCGAGCCGGCGGGCGGCCTCCTTGCCGGTGCCGCTGTTGGCGCCGGTGATGACGGCGGTCTTTCCGGTGTGGTCGGGAACGGCGTACACGGGGGTCTCCGAAGGGGGCGCGGGGCGCCGGCCTCTCGACCGGGACGTCGATAAAGAACCGGCGGTCTGTTGCCTTCAACGTAACAGACCGCCGGTTCGATAGCAACAGACCGGCGGTCTCTACGTAGGATGGCGCCATGACCTCGACATCCGACTTCCAGCGCGCCCGCAGCGAGGAGCAGCGGGCCCAGCGCCGGCAGGCGATCCTGGAGACCGCCGCCGCGATGCTCACCGAGATGCCGGTCGCGCAGGTCAGCCTCAACGAGCTCAGCCGGCGGGTCGGCCTGGCGAAGTCGAACGTGCTGCGGTACTTCGAATCCCGAGAGGCCGTGCTGCTCGACCTGCTGGACACCGCCACCCGGTCCTGGCTGGAGGACCTGGCGACACGGCTGCCCGCCGCGGTCGACGGGACGGCGGACCCGTACGCCCGGACCGACCGGCTGGCCGCGACACTGGCGGCCAGCCTCGCGGAGCGGCCGGTGCTGTGCGACCTCGCGGGTGCCCAGGCCTCGGTACTGGAACGCAACGTCTCGGAGGAGGTGGCGATCCGCTACAAGCGGGCCTCCCTCGACGGACTGCAGGCGCTGGCCGCACTGGTGGGGTCGGCGCTGCCGGAGCTGGACGAGCGGGACACCGTCCGGCTGGCGAGCGCGACCCTGCTGGTGGCCGGTGCGATGTGGGTCCACGCCCACCCCTCGGACGCGGTGCTCGCCGCCTACGCGTCCGACCCCGCGCTCGCCGCGATGCGACTGCCGTTCGAGGAGGCGGTGCGGCTGTCCGTGTCGGTCTTCGGGTCGGGCCTGCTCGCACGGAGGCAGGACGGCGGAGCCGGCCGGAACGCACAAGCGGCGGCCGGCCAGGGACAGCCGCAGCCATGAGCGGCCAGTGACCAGTGGCCAGCCGTCAGCCGTCAGCCGTCAGCCGTCAGCGGACACCCGCAGGCTCGGCGGTGCTCGCGCGGGCATAAATGCATCGCCCGGCCGATCCGCGGATATCGCATCGCGCCAACCTGTGGCCGAATCCGGAACTCCGCTTTCTCACAGGCGGGAACTGTGGTATCCGGAAATCGTGTGCGCAGTTGCGGGGAAATGGTGAAGCCGAACGTATTTCCGAGTCGAATTCGTCCGGCCGGCCACTCCCGTCCCATGACACCACCGCGCGAAAACACCGAGCGAAAACCCCTCGTAGACCCCCGAACACCCGCACCGGGAGCGGCAGCGGCCGCCCTGCGGCGCCTGATCGCACTCCGCAGGGCCGATCGACGCACCCCTCACGAATCCTGCACAACCTGACGCTCCGTCATGCACGAGCCTCGGGACGGCACCCCGGCCGATCCGCCCTCGCCTCCCGAGCGCATCCCGCACGACCCCCCGCCCGTACCCCGGTGCGACCCCCGCCGGCCTCCCCGCCGGCTCCACCTCCCGCCACCCAGCCGAACGGCACCCGCCCCACCTCGTGTCACATACGTCACACCGCTTCCCGCCCTGCCCGTAGCACAGTTGTCCCGAGCAGCCGTCCGAAACGGCCGAACCCCTCCTTTGCTACCGGCGAGTTCTGGCCATGACCAGGGCATCTCCCGTACCCCCGAACGGAGTCGGCGCTGCCCGCCTCCCCCGCCGCGCGCCGCCCGCGCACACCCCCGGCACCCTGCCGCAACGTCCCGCGGGACGCGTCAACACCGCGTCCGAAACCCGCGCCCCGGCCGTTGGCCGGAAATCCGCCACCGCGCGGCGCCGTCCGGGTGAGCCTCGCCGTCACCAACTCCCTTTCCCCCGCACGACGGTAGGCTCCCGTCCGGTGGCGGGCCGTGCGGCGCCTTCGGGACCGCACGCGGCCACCGCGCCCGCCGCCCGACGGCCCGCGGCCACCACCACACCCCGCCCGTCGCGGACTTCCGCGTTCCCGGGTGGCGGCCATCCGGCGGACTTCGGACGAGGAGGCGGATTTCCCGGTTGCGAATCCCGACCGCTCACCCGTATTCGCCGCCTTTTGCCCGGCGGCCGCCGGCCCGAAAGCAGCGGGTTGGCGGGGACCTGGCCGCTGTATATGATCCGAAAGCGGTTTCGGGCTGCCCGCACCCGGCGCACCCGGGCCGAAAGCACCCGACCGGGCCGGAATCCGGCCGCAGGGCGGCGTGCCCCGCGGGCGGCCACCGCACCGGCGGTGACGGACGGCCGGCAGCAGCGGCGGCCCCGGCTGCCGCGCCCCCCATCGGCCCCACGGCACCGCACCATCCGGCGTCGTCCCCAGTCACCGAGTCACCGCGCACCCCGGACGGGTCCAGCGCCGCGTCCTGATTCCCGAGGATCTGATGACCACTTCGATACTGGAGACGGCCGCCGCAGTGCTGCTGGTCGTCGCGCTGGTCGCCGTCGCCATGGCGGTGCGCTTCCGCGGCGCGGCCCGCCGGCAGACCCGCCGCACCGAGCAACTGGTGCAGCAGCACCAGGCCACGGTGACCGCCGAGCAGAGCCGCGTGCGCCACCTCGCCGAGCAGCAGCAGGCGGTGGAGGACGCGCTGGCCTACCTGGCGGGGGCGGGCCTGTCCGAGGTGGGCGCCGCCGCACTGGAGTCCGAGGAGGCCCGCGAGGTCGAACTGGTGATGCCGCCGCCGCTGGTGGGCACCACCGCGGCCCGGCGCATCGAGGAGCTGGTGACGCGGCACACCGACCTGATGCGGTCCCTGCGCGAGGAGGTGCGGGCCGCCGCCGACCGCACCGCCGAGGAGCGCGTCGCCCGCGCCCACAACGACGCGCGCGACGCGACCAGGGCCGCGGTGCTCACCTTCGCCACCGCCCTGGTCAGCCTCGGCGCGGAGCTGGCCGAGGAGATCAGCACCGGGGTGCGGGTCCACCAGGACGACGAGGCGTACGCCACGCTGATGGGCATCGACCACACCTCCCAGCAGATGCTGCGCGTCGCCCAGGGCTACATGGTGCTGGCCGGCGGCACCCTCGGCCGGCGGCTGCCCGCCACCTCCTTCACGGACATCGCCCGCGCCGCCATGGGCCGCGTGCAGGGCTACGAGCGGGTGCGCACGCAGGAGCTGGACCAGGGCGTGGTGCCGCGCGCGGTCGAGGCGCTGGTGCACACCCTGGCGATCCTGCTGGACAACGCGGTGCGCTACTCGCCGCCGACCGCCTACGCCGAGGTGTCCTTCCGCACCGGCCACAACGGCGTCACCGTCATCATCGACGACGCCGGCCTGCAGATGAGCCAGGAGCAGCTGGACCGGGCCCGGGCGATCCTCACCGGCAAGGAGCCGGTGGACATCCACGCCCTGGGCGCCTATCCGCAGACCGGCTTCCGGGTGGCCTCGCTGCTGGCCGCGCGCTACGGCTTCCGAGTCGATCTGGACGCCCCGAACCTCTTCGGCGGCACCCGGGCCCTGGTGTTCGTACCGAGCGCGCTGCTGACCGCGGTGCCCGACGACGTGCCGACCGCCCACCAGCCCTACCCGGCCCGCTCGTACGGCGGGCAGAGCCCCGAGCCGGCCGGGCAGGCGGCGCAGCAGGCAGGGCAGTCCGCGCCGGGCGGCACCACCGCCAGCGGGCTGACCCGGCGCCGCCGCCGGGTGCCGGCGCAGACCGCCGCTCCGCTGCCGGAGCCGCAGGAGGTGCGCCCGGGCCGCCCCGACATCGCCGCCGCCTGGGTCGACGGCTCCCGCCGCGGCCGTCTCACGGACTCCGAGTCCGCCTCTTCGAAGGGCGATTCCTGACCATGCTCAAAGCTCACGACGACAACGCGCTGGGCTGGCTGCTGGACGAGCACCTCGGCAGCTGCCCCGGGGTCCGGTTCGCGGTCCACATGACCTCCGACGGCCTGCTCAGCTCGTACACCAAGACGATCGACAAGGACACCGGCGACAAGCTGGCCGCCGTCACCGCGGCGCTGCGGGCGGCTGGCCTGGCCTGGGCCGAGGTCACCGGGCGGCCGGACCGGCCCAACGCGGTGCGCCAGCACCTGATCGAGACCGACCAGTGGATCGGGCTGACCTCCGCGGCGGCGGAGAACTCGCTGCTGGCGGTGTGCGCCGACCTCGACAGCGACATCGGCCTGATCAGCGAGCGGATGAACGCGCTCTCCCAGCGGGTCGGACACGAACTGGTCAGCCCGGAGCGGCAGGGAGCGGCCGACGGCGGTCGGCCGAGGTGAGCGGTCCGCGGCGTGACCCCGATGTGGTCAGGCCCTATGTCCGCACCGGCGGGCGCAGCCGCCCCTCGCGCGATGTGCGCCTGGAGACGCTGGTGATCGCCGTGCACGACCCGCTGACGCAGGGTCTGGAGCCCGACGCGCGGCGCGTGCTGGACCTGTGCAGGGGCGGGGTGCTCGCGGTGGCCGAGATCGCCGCCGGGCTGGACCTGCCGCCCTCGGTGGTGCGGATCCTGGTCTCCGGGCTGATCGACACCGGCCACCTCGCCGCCCCGAGCCGGCGCGTGCGCGCCGACGCCCCCTCCGCCGACCTGCTGAAGGAAGTGCTGCATGGGCTCCGCTCCATCGCCTGAGACCCCCCGGATCGCGTACAACCCGCCCACGGTGACGCGCTCGGCCAAGCTGCTGATCACCGGCCCGTTCGGAGTCGGCAAGACCACCTTGGTGGGCAGCGTGGCGCCGCTGGTGCTGCGGATGGACGAGACGATGACCGAGGCCAGCGTCGGCGTGGACGACCTGCGCGGCACCCCGCACAAGACCACCACCACCGTCGCCATGGACTTCGGGCGGCTGCACCTGAACGAGTCGCTGGTGCTCTACCTGTTCGGCACCCCCGGGCAGGTGCGGTTCCGGCCGCTGTGGGAGGGGCTGGCCGACGGCGCCCTGGGCGCGCTGGTGCTGGTGGACACCCGCGACCTGGACCGCTGCCACGACGTGCTGGACCTGCTGGAGGAGCACGGCACCCCGTACGCGGTCGCGGTCAACCGGTTCGAGGGCGCCAAGGACTACCCCGAGGAGGAGATCCGCCAGGCGCTGGACCTGGCCGACAGCACACCGCTGACCTCCTGCGACGCCCGCGACCGGCAGAGCTGCCTGCGGGCGCTGATCACGCTCGTCGAATACCTGTCCGCCCGTCAACTGGAGCCCCACCCGTGACGTCCCCCTCCCCCGCTCCGGCCACCACCGCGCCGGAGCGGTACTTCCCGCTGTACACCGAGGAGTTCGCCGCCGACCCGCACGGCACCTACGACCGGATGCGGGCCGAGTTCGGCCCGCTGGTGCCGGTGGAGCTGTCGCCGGGCATCCCGGCCACGCTGGTCATCGGCTACCAGCAGGCGCTGCGCATCCTCAACGACCCGGTGCGCTTCCCGGCCGACCCGCGCGAGTGGCAGCGCACGGTGCCCGAGGACTGCCCGGTGCGGCCGATGCTGGAGTGGCGGCCCAACGCGCTGCGTTCGGCCGGCGAGGCCCACACCCGCTACCGGTCGGCGAACACCGACAGCCTGGACCGGGTCAACCAGCACCAGCTGCGCGCCACGGTGGAGCGGGTCGCCGCCGAAACGATCAGCCAGTTCAGCCCGACCGGCCACGCCGACCTGCTCACCGAGTACGCCTGGCCGATCGCCTTCCGGGTGCTCAACGAGATGCTGGGCTGCCCCGCCGAGATCGGGCAGCGGGTGGCCAGCGGCATGGCGGCGATCTTCGAGGGGGTGGACGCGGCGGCCGGCAACATGCTGCTGGGGCAGGCGCTGCGCGACCTGACGGCACTCAAGCGCGAGACCCCAGGCGACGACGTCACCAGCCGCCTGGTGGACCACCCGGCCGGGCTGACCGACGAGGAGATGGACCACCAGCTGGTCACGCTCTACGGCGCCGGCATCGAGCCGACCACGAACCTGATCACCAACACGCTGCGGGTGCTGCTGACCGACGAGCGCTTCTCGGGCAACCTGCACGCCGGCAGCCTGTCGGTACGGGACGCTCTGGACGAGGTGCTCTTCACCGACCCGCCGATGGCCTCGTACTGCGTGAGCTACCCGCCGCAGCCGGTGGACGTCGAGGGGGTGCGGCTGCCCGCGCACCAGCCGGTGGTGATCTCGATGGCGGCGGCGAACAACGACCCGTCGATCGGCTCGGCCCCCGGCACCCGCGCCGGCAACCGCTCGCACCTGGCGTGGAGCAACGGCCCGCACCAGTGCCCGGCGAAGTCGCACGCCTACCTCATCGCCGAGACCGCCCTGACCTCCCTGGTGGACGCGCTGCCGGAGATGGACCTGGCGGTGCCGGACGAGGAGCTGACGTGGCGTCCGGGGCCCTGGCACCGCGCGCTCGCGGCACTGCCGGTCACCTTCCCGCCCGTACCGCCCGTGCCCCAGGACTGACCTGCCGCCGGCGCAGTCCGGATCACGTCCCGCTCAGGTCCGGGTCACGTCCGGCCCGAGCCGGCTCGGGTCCGGCGCAAAGCAGCGCCCTTCCCGCCCGAGCCGGCCTGAGCCGACCTGAGCCGGCCCGAGCCGGACCGAGTCAGTCCCAGCCAGCCCAAGTCCAGTCCCGTCAGAGCCACCCAGCGCCGGCGTGCCGCCGGCCAGAACGGAGACTTCCGTGTCCCTGACCCAGCCCCTCGTCCTGGACCCCACCGGTTCCGACCCGGACAGCGAGCACGCGAAGCTGCGTGCCGCGGGAAGCGCGGTCCGCGTCGACATCCTCGGCGTGACCGCGTGGGCGGTCACCGACCCCGCCCTGCTCAAGCAGTTGCTGACCGGCCCCGACGTCTCGAAGGACGGCCGGCAGCACTGGCCGGGCTACGAGCACGCGGTGGCCACCTGGCCGCTGGCCCTGTGGGTGTCGGTGCACAACATGTTCACCGCGTACGGCGGCGACCACCGGCGGCTGCGCCGGCTGGTCGCCCCGGCCTTCAGCGCGCGCCGAATAGCCGCGCTCGGCGAGCGGATCGAGCAGATCGTGGCCGATCTGCTGGACGAGATGGCGGCCACGACCGCGCCCGGCGAGGCCACCGACGTGCGCGAGGTGTTCGCCTACCCGATCCCGATCAAGGTGATCAGCCATCTGATGGGGCTCCCCGAGGAGCAGCAGGCGGGCTTCCGCACGGTGGTCGACGGGGTGTTCTCCACCACGCTGACCCCCGAGGAGGCGATGGCCAACACGGTGCGCCTCTACGGCATCCTGGACGACCTGATCGCCGCCAAGCGGGCCGCGCCGGGCGACGACATGACCTCCCTGCTGATCGCCGCGCGCGACGAGGAGGGCGACGGCTCGGCGCTGGAGGAGACCGAGCTGCGCGACACCCTGCTGCTGATGATCAGCGCCGGCTACGAGACCACCGTCAACCTGCTGGACCAGGCGATCACCGCGCTGCTCTCCCACCCCGATCAACTGGCGCTGGTGCGCTCGGGGCAGGCGGACTGGGGCAGCGTGGTGGAGGAGACGCTGCGCTTCGAGCCCGCGGTGAAGAACCTGCCGCTGCGGTTCGCGGTGCGCGACATCCCGCTGCCCGAGGGCGGGGTGATCCCGGCGGGCGAGCCGATCCTGGCGGCGTACGCGGCCGCGAACCGGCACCCCGACTGGCACGGCGAGAGCGCCGGCACCTTCGACATCACCCGCAGTGCGCCGGGTCCCGAGCACCTGGCCTTCGGCCACGGCGTGCACTTCTGCCTGGGGGCCCCGCTGGCCCGGCTGGAGGGCACGGTCGCCCTCAAGGCGTTCTTCGACCGCTTCCCGGATGCCGAACTGGCCGTTCCCGCCTCGGCGTTGGACCGCGTACCCTCGCTCATCACCAACGGCCACCAGCGGCTGCCGATCCGGCTGCGGCCGGCCACGGGGGCCTGAGGGCGGCTCCGGACGCCTCTGTGGTCCATGCGTTGCGCACCGATCAGAGGAGCGAAAGGGGCGTACGGGAGCATTCCGGGGCGTATCCGCGGTCGATCGCGGATACGCCCCGGCCGTCCCGGGAAGGAGGGGGGTATGGCGGTCGCAGGTGGTGACGGCGGCGGCGTCACGGAGGCGGAGCTGCTGGTGCTGGAGTACCAGCAGGTCAAGGCCGAGCAGCAGGCACGGATCGGCTTCCGGGACAACCTGCTGTACGCGATGCTGGCATCGGTGGCGGCCGCCGCGGTGGGCGCGGTGCAGGCCGGCCTGCCGGCGGCCCTGCTGCTGCTCCCGCCGGTGTCGCTGCTGCTGGGCTGGACGTACCTGGTCAACGACGAGAAGATCTCGGCGATCGGCCGCTATGTGCGCACCGTCCTGGCACCGCGGCTGGCGGCGCTGGCCGCCACGCGGGAGGCGGTCTTCGGCTGGGAGTCCGCGCACCGCGCCGACCCGCGCCGGTCGGCCCGCAAGTACCTGCAACTGGCCGTGGACCTGCTGGCGTTCTGCGGGTCGGCGGCCGCCGCCCTGGTGGTGTGGTGGGCGACCGGCGACGGCGGCCCGGCGCTGCTGGCGGTCTCGGCCGCGGAGAGCGCGGCGCTGGCGGTGCTGGCCTGGCAGATCGTCCTGTACGCGGACCTGTGACCGGTGGCGGGCCGCGGCCGCGGCCGACGCCCGTCTTCCACTACGGTCGTCCGTTGCGCCACCATGAAGACCGGGACATTGTGTGACGAGTGAGATGAGGGAAACGTCATGGACCTGACCGCAGCGGAGGTGGACTGCGAGTTGCTGGACCTCTCCGGGGTCTCGCTCGCGGACCTCGGCTCCTTGGACGCCACCGCGCTGGATCTGGCCACGGACCTGCTGCTCGACACCTCCCGGCGGCCGACGATGGCGACGGCCCAGGACTCCGGCGGCTGCCCTGCGACCCCAGAGGCCGGACCCGGCGAGTGACGGACGCGACCCACCCGGCTGCGGCAAGCGGCCACTTACTCGGAGACCACCCACCAGGCGAGCACCGGCTCGCCACCGCGCACTTCCTGCAACTGGCCGACGGCGGCGGCGACTCCGCCGCGCTCGCCACCTTGCGGGCCGGCCAGCGCAGCCGCCGCCTGCTGATGGTGCGGGCGCTGGTGATGTCGCTGCGCGAGCGCCCCGACCTGCTGGCGCCGCTGCCCGCCGCCGAGGCCGCCTGGTCGCTGCTGCTGGCGGCCGAACGGGCCGATCCGGCGGCCCTGGACACCGTGCTGATGCACCCTCACGCCGGCGGCTGGCTGGGCGCGGTGACCCGCGCGCTGTGGCCGGCCAGACGGCGCGAGGAGCCGCCCGCGCAGATCGGCTGGGAGGCGGCGGGCTACCTGCACGCGCTCGCGGCCGCGGCCGCCGTACGCGCCGGGCTGCCCTTCCGGCTGCCGGTGCCGCTGATCGACGGCGGGGTGCTGCTGCCCGCCACCGGCCGCGCCCCCTCCCCCGCCGAGCGCGCCGCCGGCGGCCCCGGCCGGTACGCGGCCGCGCCTGCGGTCTCGCCGCTGGCCGCCACCGCGCCCGGCATCGACGGGCGGGCGACGGCCGAGGTGTTCCGCGACGTCCCTGGCGGCCCCGCGTGGGTGACCTGGCCGGGGACGCAGGTGCGCGTCGACCAGCCGGACGCCGACGGTCCCGGCTGGTGGGCGCTGCGCCGGCTCTCCTCGGCCCCGGGCGCGGCCGTGCCGGCCGCGATGGTCGTCGACGACCTGGACCCCTGGCGCAACTTCCAGCGCCCCTCGCGCGCCGAACGGCTCGGCCCGGCCGAACTCGCCCGCTGGCAGGAGCTGTTCGCCGCGGCCTGGGAGCTGCTCGACCGGCAGGACGCGGTGGACCCCTCGGGCCTTTCCGCCGCCCTGCTCTCGCTGGCACCGCTGCCCGACCGGGGCCCCGCGGGCACCTTCAGCGGCACCGCGCCCGACTCCTTCGGCGGGGTGCTGGCCAGCCTGCCCGACAGCCCCTCCGAGCTCGCGGCGACCCTGGTGCACGAGGCCCAGCACATCAAGCTCAGCGCGCTGGACGACCTGGTGCCGCTGCTGCGCAAGGGCGGCCTGGAGGAGCGGCACTACTCCCCCTGGCGGGCCGACCCGCGGCCGGTGCGCGGCATCCTGCAGGGCACCTACGCCTTCCTCGGCGTCTGCCGCTTCTGGGGCGCGCTCGCGGCCGGCGAGGGCGGGAAGCGGCAGGCGACGGCGGATTTCGAGTTCGCGCTGCGCCGGACCCAGTCGTGGACGGGGCTGCGCACGGTACGGGACTGGGCGCCGCTGACGGAGGCGGGCATGGAGTTCGCCGCTCGGATGGAGGCCGCGGTGGCGGCGCTGCTGCGCGAGCCGGTGCCCGCGGCGGCCGAGTGGGCGGCCCGGGAGGCGGTCGCCGACCACCGGATGCTGTACCGGCTGGCCCATCTGCAGCCGCCCGCTACGCGGGTTGAGCAGTACGCGGCGGCCCTGCTGGCGGGCGAGCCGCCGCCGGCCGGACCGCTGGGCGGGCGCCTGAACCCGGGCCCGGTGCTGCCGCCGCTGCGGGGCGCGCTGCTGCGGCTGCGGTTCAGCGCGCCCGAGCGCCTGTCGGGCGGGGGCGAGCCGCCGCCGGCCGGCACGGCCGACCTGCTGTGGGCGCGCGGCGAGCGGGCGGCCGCCCGTGCCGCCTACCTGGCCCGGATCCAGGGCGCGGGCACCGGCGCACCCGGCTACGGCTCGGAGGACACCGCCGGGCGCGGTGTGGTGCGCGCCGACGCCTACGCCTGGGCCGGGCTCGGCCTGACCACGGACGACCCCCGGGCCCGCCGTACGCTGCTCGCCCGCCCGGAGTGGGCGGCGGCCCTGCACCGCGCGGTGCTGCTCGCCCTGCCCCCGGGCGCCGGCCCACCGCCGTCACCGGAAGCCGTCGCCTCCTGGCTCGCCCCGGCGGTCCCCACGGACGACTGAACCGGGATGCCCCGCAACCCCGTTGACGCCGTCCCCCAGGCAGCGGCCCACCCGTCCGCGTCCTGGCCCACCTCGGCGGTCGCCAGGGAGGACCGAACCCGGTGGCTCCGCAAGCCCGTTGGCGCGGCCCCCGGTCAGCGGCCCACCGCCGTCGCCGTCCGGCCCCTCTTGCAGCCGGACGGGGCGGGGCCGGGGTCATTCCATTTCGGCGTCGCAGTCGGCGCGCATGCCGCGGGCGGCGCCCACCGTGGCGGGGTGGGCCGGGCCCAGGGTGGCGCGGAAGCGGTCCAGGGTGGTGGCGTGGAGTTCGGCGGCCTCCTGGGTGCGGCCGAGGGCGCGCAGGTCCAGCGAGAGGTTGAGGGCGACCGCGAGGGTGGTCGGGTGGTCCATGGCGGCGAAGCGCTCGTGGCAGCGCTCCAGCAGGGCCCGGTCGAGCGCCTCGGCCTCGGCGTAGTCGGCGAGGGTGTAGTGGTCGCTGGCGAGGTTCGCGGCGGCCGCGATGGTGGTGGGGTGGGTGGGGCCGAGCCGGTCGGCGAGCTTGGCGGCGGCGTCGGCGTCCATCGCGCGGGCCTGCTCGACCTCGCCGAGCAGCCGCATGGTGACCGCGAGGTCGGTGCAGGCGGCAAGCGTGTAGGGGTGGTTGTCGCCGAGCATGCCGTCCAGCGTCGCGTACGCCTCCTCGCCGACCTCGCGGGCGCCGATCAGATCGGCGTTCTGCCGCAGCGCCATCGACATCGCCAGCACCGCGGAGGACAGGTTGGTGTTGCGCTTGTTGAGCTTGCGCCGGTAGGCGCGGACGGTGGCCTCCAGCGCCTCCACCGAGCCCTGGTGGTCGCCGGCCTTGCGCCGGGCGGTGGCGAGGTTGCGCGCGGCGATCAGCGACAGCGGGGCGGTGGCGTCGCCGACGACGTGCAGCACCCGCTGCATCGTCTGCTCCTGCATGTCGCGCGCCCGCAGGTAGTCGCCCGACTCGCGGATGTCGATGGACAGGTTGCTGGTGAGGATGAGGGTGAGCAGGCTGTCCTGGCCGAGGTTGATCTCGGCGTGCTCCTTGGCCTCGCTGTCGATGGCGAGCGCGGCGTCGAAGTCGCCGGTGCGGCGCAGTGCGAGCGCGTAGTCGTTGGCGGCGGCGAGCGTCTGCGGGCTGCCCTCGTCGAACTCGCGCACGGCCCGCTGCCAGCGGTCCTGCTCGATCTCCAGCATCGCCGCGAAGTCGCCCCGGATACGCGCGTCCTGGGCGACCGAGCCCATGGTGGCGATGGTCTCGGGGTGATCCGGGCCGTGCCGCTCGCGCAGCACCCGCAGGCTGCGCAGGTTGAGTTCGGCGGCCTCGTCGTGGTCGCCGACCAGCCGCATGACGCTGCCGACGGTGCGGGCGACGGCCAGGGCCTGCAGGTCGTCCGCGCCGAGCCGGGCGTTCCACCGGTCCAGCACCTCGCGGCCGTAGTCCAGGCAGGTGGCGTAGTCGCCGCGGCCGTTGAGGTAGAAGATCAGGTTGGCGACCAGCTGGCGGACCCAGTGGTCGTCGCACTCCAGGGCGCGCGAGAAGCGGGCGTGCACCAGGAGTTCGGCGTAGGCGGCCCAGTTGGCGGCCTGGCCGCTGTCGCCGGGGTCGGAGTTGGCGAGCAGGGCGTGGGCGCCGTGCCGCATGTCGGCCCGCTCGGTCGGCGACATCTGGCCGACCAGCACCGCCCGCACCAGGCGGTGCATCTGCACCGTGCTGTCGCGGTAGTTGACCTTGATCAGGGCGTAGCGGCTGATCGCCCGGATGGCGTGGCCGAGTTTGATGGGGTCGCGCAGCACCTCGGTCAGCTCGCGCGGCAGCTCCAGGCCGCGCACCCCGGTGAAGTAGCGGCGCGGGATCGGCTCGGGGGCGAAGAAGCAGCAGATCTGCAGGAGTTGGTAGGCGCCCGGGTTGTTCTCGCCGAGCCGGCGCAGCGACATGTTCCAGGCGGCGGCCACCGGTTCGGGGTAGTCCACCGGCACGCCGGCGCCGAGCAGTTCGCTGCGCCGCTGGATCACGTCGGCCCGCTCGCCCTCGAACGCCTGCAGGTACTCGTCCACGGGCATCCCGGTCTCCGACAGCCAGGCGGCCGCCTGCTCGATGGCCAGCGGCAGGTTGCCGAGCGTGTCGGCGATCCTCGCGGCCTGTTCGTAGGGCAGTTCGGGGCCGCGGCGGCGCAGCAGCTCCACGCTCTCCTCCACGGTGAAGACGTCCACGTCCACCGTGCGGGCGGTCCTGGCCCACAGGGCGTTGCGCGAGGTGATCAGGATGCGGCCGACCTCGCCCTGCGGGAAGAACTCCCTTACCACGTCGGGTTCCTCGGCGTTGTCGAAGACCAGCAGCCAGCGGTGGTAGGGCTCGCCGGCGGCCAGCGCCTCGAGTGTCGTGGCGACCAGGGCCGAGCTGTTGCTCACCGGGTCCAGGCCGAGCTGGGCGGCCAGTTGGGTGAGGGACTGCTTGATCTGCTCGGGGCGCTCGGCGGGGATCCACCAGACGGCGTCGTACTCCGAGGCATGCCGGTAGATGTACTCGATGGCGATCTGCGACTTGCCGACGCCGCCGAGGCCGTGCAGCGCCTCGGGCAGCACGGCGGCCGAGCCCGACTCCGAGAGGCGGTGGTGGAGTTCGTCCAGCTCCTGGCCGCGGCCGGTGAAACTCGGGTTCCTGGTGGGGGTGTTCCACACCTGCGGGCGCCGGCCGCTGCGGCGCTCCGTGGTCTTCTCTCTGGTGCGGACGGGTGTGGGTGGCACCGTGAGTCCCCTCGTCTCGGCTACCGACGGCCCCGGCGCGGCGCCGCCCGCCGCCTGGACGGCGGTCAGGGAGTCGGCGGGGCGGGTCGGGTTCGGGTCGGCCGTTGGATCAGCCGTTGGATCAGCCATGTCAATCACCTCGGCGGCCGGGTGGCCGTGTCCTGATATAGCAGGTTTGGGGGCGCTGCCGCGGCCGGCGTCCTGCGGCGTTCGGGGTGTGTCCGCCGCCGCCTCGGCCAACCGGGCGCCCAGCGCCCGGGCGGGGGCCAGATACGGGCCGCTGATCGCGGTCATCACGGCGACCTGCACGCGGGCGTAGGGCAGCAGGCGATCGGTCAGCCGGCCGGCCGGCAGCGCGCCGGGCTCCTCGGCCGTGCCGGGGCCGCCGGCCGCCGGGTCGGCGGCCAGGGCCCGCAGCGAGCGCAGGGCGGCCGGTGCGTCGCCGCGCCGGGCCTGCCGGTCCAGGGCGCCGAGCAGCAGGTAGCGGGTCTCGTCGCGGCGGCCGGCGGCCAGCAGCAGTTCGCGCACCCCGTCGTGGAAGTCGTGGCTGATCGCCGACTCGTCCATCGGGTCGTCGCCGACCTGGCGCAGCAGCCCGCCGAGCAGCACCTCGGCGAGTTCGGCCGGGCCGGCCGCGGGGCCGCCGGCGGACAGGACGTACTCCATGGTGGGGATGTTGAGCGGGACGGCGGCAAGGCGCGCGGCCAGGTTCCAGGCGGCGGGGCTGGCCTGGGTGCGGAAGCGCAGCACCCGCTCGCGCGGACCGGGCTCCCCGGCCGGCTCGTCGGCGTCCGCGGGGTCCGGCTCGGGCGGCGCCGCGGGGAAGGCGGCCCACACGCCGGCGGCGACGGGTTCGGCCGCGGCCACCAGGCGGGCCCAGCGGCCGAGCCAGCGCGGGTCCAGTTCGAGGACGGGGACCACCGGTCCGGTGCCCTCGGCCGCCTGCCAGGCCGCGCTCGGGGCGCCCGGGGCCGGCACCTTGACCGCGACCCGGCGCGCGGGCAGTCCGGTGCGGTGCCAGGCGGCCTGCGGGAGGACCTGGACGACGGCCACGGCCGCGGCCTGCGACCAGCGGGTGAGCAGGGCGGCCGCGCCGCCGTCGCGCCAGGCGGGCCCCACGGCGTCGGTGAGCACCAGCACCACCCGGCGCCGCTCCCCCGGCCGGCGGGCGGCCGTGCGCGGCCAGCCGGCGTCGGCGCGCAGGTCGGCGGGGGTGAGGCGGCCGGTGTCCATGCGGTGCACGCGCACGTCCCGGAAGGCGCCGGTGCGGCGCAGCAGGGTGGCGAACTCCGCGGCCACGTGCCGCCAGATGACCATCGAGGTGCTGGTGTCCACCACCAGCACCGCGTCGGTCCAGCGCTCCCGGGCGGGGCGCAGCAGCGGCAGCCACTGCCCGCCGGCCGCGGCCTGCCGGGCGGTGCCCTCCTCGTCCAGCTGCCAGGCGGTGCGGGAGAGGTAGCGGCGCTTGAGCGGGCGTAACGCGCGGGCCAGGGCGCGGGTGCCGAGCAGCCGGGCCGTGCCGGGAAGGACTGCGGCGCCGGACGCGTCCTCCGGCGCCGCCGAGTGCGCGGCCGCGGCCTCCGCCCGCGCGGCGGCCCGTGGGCGGCCGCCCGGCGGGGCGGGCGGTTGCGCGCCCTCCGGTCGGGCGGGCGTGTCACCGCTGCCGGAGACGGCCCGGGTGGCGGCGGGGTCCGGCGGCCCCTCGGCAACGGAGCCGGCCGCGTCGGCCGTTTCGGGGTCCGTGCCGGGGCGGGTGGGGTCCGGCCGCGGGTGGGGCGGTTCCGCGGGGCCCTGCCGGGGGCGGCCCGCGGCGGGCGGGGCCTGGGAGCCGCGGGCGCGCACGGCGAGGTCCTCGCCGACCCCGTGGGCGGCCAGGTACAGGGCGTCGGCGACCTCGAACCACGCGGGGCCGGGGGGTTCGTGGTGCGGCGGGCCGGCGTGGCTGCCGGAGGTCATGCCGATCCCGGGCCGTCCAGGCGGTGCCACACCGCGTGCAGCAGCGCCTCCCACTCCGCGCCCGAGGTCTGCGCCCCGGACGAGGCGAGGTAGAGCGCGTTGAGCAACTGGTCGGCGGCCAGGCCCTTCTCGCGCCTGCTGCGCTCGGCGAAGCCCGCGATCAGCTCGCGCAGCCGGGGCTCCTCGGCGAGCGGGCCGAGGTGGGCGGTGACGATGTCGGTCAGCCGCTCCAGGTCGGGTTCGGCCATCTGCAGGTGCAGGCAGCGGCGCAGGAAGGCGGGCGGGAAGTCGCGCTCGCCGTTGCTGGTGACGATGACCACGGGGAAGGCGCGGCAGCGCACCCGGCCGCCCTCGATCCAGGCGCTGCCGCCCGGGTCGTCGGTCTGCACCCGCACCCTGGGCTGGTGGCGGCGCAGCCGGGCCAGCTCGGGGACGGTGAACTCGCCGGACTCGAAGATGTCCAGCAGGTCGTTGGGGAAGTCCATGTCGGACTTGTCGAACTCGTCGACGAGCAGCACCCGCGGGTGCCGGTAGGGCAGCAACGCGGTGCCCAGCGGCCCGAGTTGGAGGAAGTCGCCGATGCCGGAGACGGCGTCGGGGGCCGCCTCGCCCGCGGGGCCTGCCGCCTCGTCGGCGCCGCGGCCGGCGTCCTGCCCGGCGCCGCGGTCGGCCGACGCGGTGGCGGCGGCGTGCACGCGGCCCACCGCGTCATAGGTGTACAGGCCGGAGGCGAGGGTGGAGTGGCTGCTGATCGGCCAGCGCAGCACCCGGCCCAGGCCCAGCTCGCGGCTGATCCGGTAGGCGAGCGTGGACTTGCCGGTGCCGGGGCGGCCGGTGACCAGCAGCGGGCGGCGCAGCAGCAGGGCCGCGTTGACCATGTCGGCCTCGCCGACGTCCCGGCCGACGGCGCTGATCGACGTGCCGAGCCGGCGCAGCAGTTCGGCCGCGTCCTCCGGCGGCGGCGCGGGCTCGGTGCGCTCAGCGGGGTCGGCGCCGGACAGGGCGGGGTCGGCGCTGGCGCCGTCGAAGGTGCGCCAGGGCGGCGGCGGGGGCAGCACGTCGTCCAGCGAGATGTCGTGGCCGGGCAGGCCCGTACCGCGGTAGACCCACCAGGACCTGGGCACGCGGGAGGGCTCGGCGGCCTGGGCGCCCGCGCCCTGCGCCTCGGTCATCGGCCGTCCACCCTTCGCCGGTCCCAGCGGTCAGGACCCGACAGCGGCTCGTGCGTCTCGACCGGCCGGGTCGGGTCGTCCCAGAGCAGGACCACCCGGCGTCCGACGCGGTGGTCCGGTCGGTCCGGCGACGCCGACTGGGCCTCAAGGCGCAATTGTTTCACGGCCTCCCGGAGCTCGACAGGGTCCCGCAGCAGCCGTTCGAACGGGGCTGCCGTCCCGTCGGCCTCTTCGGTGCCGGGGAGGTCATGGGGCTGTTCCCCCGCCGTGCCGCCGGCCGGTTCGTCGCGGCCGAGCCACAGCATGACGGGCACCCCGGTGCGCAGGGCGGCCTGGAGTTCGGCGCCGCCGTCGGTGCGCGCCTCGGGCGGCCCGCTGAGCACGACCGTGCCCACCGACTCGTCCGCGCGCAGCCGGGCCTCCAGGATGTCGGCACGTCCGGCCGGCGGGTGGTGGCCGTCGGGGTGGCCCACCACCAGGTGCTGCCACTGCTCGGGGTGCTCGCGCAGCAGCTGCCAGCGCCTGCGCCACAGCCGGTGCCAGCGCGGGGTGCGGCCGCGGGTGAGGCTGCGCACCACCACGGGGTAGGCGGTGCAGAGCAGGGCGGGGGTGTCGCTGTCGAGTTCGAAGCGCCACAGCTGCACCGGCAGGTTCAGCTCCTCGGTGAGCAGCGCGAACTCCACGTGGATGCAGCCCGCGTCGCGCGCCCACTCCTCCTCGGCCTCGTAGACCAGCTCCTGGACCTCCGCCTCGGCCTCGGCGAGGGTGAACACCGCGGTCCTGCCCTGCCGGGGCTGCCAGCTGCCGGGCTCGCCGCTGCCGTAGTGCCGCCAGGAGGTGAGCCGGTAGCGGCCGGGCTCCTCGGCGGGCAGCAGGCGGATGACGAGGTAGGCGTCGTGGGCGGCGGTCGGCGGGGCGTACTGGACCCGCTGGCGCAGCACCCCCAGCTCCGAGGCGAGGCCGAGCGCGGCGGCCTGCCGGTCGTTCCAGCCGCGCAGCGCGATGGCGCGGTCGAAGTCGTAGGCGACCTCGGCGGCCAGGTACTCCACCAGGGCCAGGGCGGGCGGCAGGCCGTCCTCGCGGGCGTTGAGGCCGGACAGCGCCTGGTGGGCGCTCCAGGCGTCGTCGAAGGCGGGCAGGTCGTAGGGGTCGTGCAGGTCGCCGGCGGCGTCGCGGCACAGCTGGTCGAGCCGCGGCGTGGTGAGGTCCTTGAGCAGGTCGCGCAGCCGCTCCTCCTGCTCGGGCGGCAGGACCGGCTGGGCGGTCAGCTCCGCACCCAGGGCGCGGACGGCGGCGGTGCCCTCCTCGTCGAGCAGCGCGAGCGCGTTGCACACCGCCGTCATGGTGCGCGGCGAGTTCAGGCAGGCCATGGCGAGTTCGAGGTGGAAGTAGCCGGCGTCGGCGCTCTCGCCGGTCCCCACGCCGACCGGGCGCTCCAGTTCGCGCTCGGCGATGCGCAGCAGCAGCCCGCGGCCGCCGGGTTCGGTGAGGACGGCGACCGACTGCAGGGCGGCGAACAGCTCGGGCAGCCGCCCGGAACTGCCGCCTGCGTAGCCCGCCATCGCTCACCTCCCGGTCCGCCGCGCCGCGCGCACGAGCAGACTCTGCCACAGCGGCCCTCGCCCGCGCTCACTCTCCGTCAAACGCCGTACACCCAACCCGGCTTGGGATCACCGTGGGTGCAACGGTGCAGGTGGGGGCAGGGGTGGTCCCTCCGGGAGGCGGCCCAGGGCGGCGAGTCTGGCGCGCAGTTCGGGGACCGCGGCGAAGCCCGGCCACAGGGTCTCCAGCGCCTCGCACAGCTGGGCCCACTGGCCCATCGCCTCGCACGCGCGCAGCAGCGCCATGGCGTCCAGCCGCGCACTGCCCTGCCGTACGGCGGCGGCGCCCGGCCCCGGCAGGCTCTCCAGCAGCAGTTGCCAGGCGGCGGGGGCGCTCAAACCGGGCACGGACAGCAGGAGTTCGGCCAGGGCCCCGTACTCCGCGGGCGTCAGCCGCCCGGGCCGGTCGCGGCTGGGGGCGGGCACGTCGGGCGCGGGGACGGGGGTGTGGGCGTGCTCGGCGGGCCCGGGCTGCCCGGCGGTTCCGGGTGGTGCGGCGGTTACGGATGGTGCGGCGGGCACCCGGCGCGGGGCGGGCACGGGGTGGGCCACGGGCAGGGCCGGGGCGCGGTCCGGCGGCGGGTAGAGGGCGAGGAGTTCGAAGGCGAAGGCGGCCGCGTGCCGGGCGGCGACCGGCTGCCAGCGCTTGTCGTGGTCGCCGTCCTTGTCGCCGAGCAGGTCGGAGACGCCGCGGACGACCAGGGCGCGCACGGCCTGGTTGGCGTGGGCGGCCAGCAGGAAGCCGAGCCCTTCCATCTCGACGGCGAGCGCGTCGCCCGCCGTCCGCTCGACCATCCGGGCGGTGGCCGAGCGGCCGTGGGCGACGAGCTTGGCGCCCGAGGCCAGGGCGCCGACGTAGGCGGCGGGCGGCCGCTCGGGCGGCGGGTCGATCCGCCGCTGCCAGGTGCCGAGCGCGGCCACCGCCCGGGCCTGCTGGACCAGCCCGTAGGAGGAGTGCCGGGTGGGCACCCGCGGCAGCAGGCGGTGCTCCTCGTCGCGGCCCGACTCGTAGCCGTAGATGGCGTCGGCGGCCACCACGTCGCCCAGTGCGACGTCCTTGCGGCCGCCGGCCACGCCGACCATCAGCACCACGGCGGGGCGCAGCAGGCCGACGGCGCGGTCGAGTTCGAGGGCGGCCCGCTCGTTGCCCGGCCCGGCGATCTGCACGGCGACCCGCAGGACGCGCCCGCCCGCGGTGAAGTCGCCCACGACGTACGGGGTCTCGCGCGCGCCCGGCTGCACCTGGGCGGCGCCGGACAGGTGGGCGAGGACGGCGCGGAACTCCACCTCGATGGCGGTGAGGACGAAGACGTCCACGCTGCTGCTGCCGTCCCGCACGGTTCCCCCCGGCCGCCGAACCCGCCCTTTCCCTCCCCATAGTGGTACATCACGGCGACCCGGGGCACCCTGCGTACGGGTGAACTCAGCCCCCGGCGGGGCCCCGCGCAGCCGTGTCGCCGCCCCGTTCCGGGGACCGCGCGCCCTCGGCCGGCGCCGCGCCCCGCGGCCTGCCGAACTCCTCGTCGGCCATCAGATCGGTCTCCAGCGCCCAGCGCGCCCACGCGGCGAGCGCCTCGTTGACGCGGACGGCCGCCTCCACCCCGATCCGCTGGGCCCGGGTGCGCTCCCCCGTGCCCCACTCGCCGCGGTCCTTGGAGTCGGCGTACTCCCGCAGGGATGCGGCGAACTGCGCGTAGTACGCGGCCTCTTCGGTCAGCCGGCGCTTGAGGTCGCCGGGTTCCATGAGCCAGAAGAAGAAGGAGCGCAGCAGCGACTCCATCCGGAAGCTGTGGTCGACGGGCTCCTCGGCGAGCCAGCGCCGCACCTCGGCGAGCCCGGCGTCGGTGATGCGGTAGGCGGTGCGGCGGCGCGGGCCGTGGCTGTCCACCTCGATCAGGCCGGCCTTCGCCAGCCGGGACAGCTCGGAGTAGATCTGCGGGTGCTGCGCCGGCCAGATGGAGTTCAGGCCCTCCTGGAAGCGGCGGGCCAGGTCGTATCCGCTGGCCGGCCCTTCCGCGAGCAGGCCCAGCAGACCATGGCGCAGCGACATCGGCACTCCTCAGCTCCCGGGCCCCCATGTTGACATACCGCCGCCCACGCTGAACGATGACATGTCACAACGTACATGTCGTTGCGTTCATGTTCGGACGTCCATGTGGTGGTGCCTTTCCACCCGCCGTCCGCACGCGGCTGCCGCAGCCGGCTCCGTCGTGTCCCGTCATCCCCTGGCCGGTCCGCTGGTCAGCCCCTGGTCAGCCCTGGCCAGCCCCTGGTCAGTCCCTACGCACACCGATGAGGCGATGCCATGCCTGCCACGTCCCCGTCCCCGTCCACCCGTTCCGTCCTGCTCACCGGTGCCACCGGGGGCATCGGGCGGGCCGCCGCGGCGGCGCTGTCCGCGAAGGGGTACCGGGTGTTCGCCGGCGCCCGCGAGCCCGACCGCCTCGCCGACGCGGCCGGCCACGACGCCGCCGTCGTACCGGTCCGGCTCGACGTCACCGACCCGCGGAGTGTGGCGGACGCGGTGGCGGCCGTCACCGACGTCACCGACGGCCTGTACGCCGTGGTCAACAACGCGGGCGTCATCGTGCAGGGGCCGCTGGAGCTGGTCCCGCGCGCGGAACTGCGGCGCCAGTTCGACGTCAACGTCCACGGCCCCGCGCTCGTCACCCAGGCGTTCCTGCCGCTTCTGCGCGCCGGGCACGGCCGGCTGGTGAACGTCACCGCCGCCACCGCCCGGGTCCCCGGCCCCTACTTCGGGCCGATCTCCGCCAGCAAGGCGGCACTTGCCGCTCTCTCCGACGCGCTGCGCCTCGAACTGGCCCACTGGGGGATCCCCGTGGTGGTCCTGGAGCCCGGGGGCTTCGCCACCGGCATCTTCGACGACGCCGAGGCGGCCCAGGAACGGGCCCGCGCCTCCATGCCGCCCGAACTCGTCGCCCTCTACGCACGGCAGCAGCAGGCGGTGGACCGGGCGATGGCGGCGGCCCGGCGGAAGGCGGCGGCGCCGAGCGTGCTCGCCGACGCGCTGGTCAAGGCGCTCGAGGCCGAACGCCCCAAGCCCCGCTACACCGTGGGCGACGACGTGCGTCTGCTCGGCCTGCTCGCCCGCCTGCCGCTGCGCACCCGTGACCGGCTGATGGCCCAGGTCACCGGGCTCGCCAAGCTCAAGGCCGGGGCGAGTTGAGCGCAAAGGGCACGAACGCGCGGCGCCGCCGCACCCGTTGGGGTGCGGCGGCGCCGCGCGGGAGCGGGGCCTGCCCAGCGAGGGCCTGGCTGCCTGGCTGAACCCGCGGTGTCAGCCCACCGAGAGGGCGAACACGTGGATGCCGCTGTCGGCCGGCAGCGTCACCGTGGCGACCGTCTTCGACGGGTCCAGGACGCCGCCGGTGGTGTAGAGGCTCACCGCGTGGTTGCCCAGGGTGTCGCCCGCCGGGCGGTTCCAGTTGGCCGTGGTGACCGCCAACTGGCTGTTGCCGCTGGCCTTGTTGGAGTACCAGTCGGGGAAGTCCACCGCGAGGGCCGCGGTGGTGCCGTCGGTGTAGGTGACGGTGACCGTGCCCGAGTGCGCGGAGCCGACGCCGGTGCCGAGCAGACCGAGCCGGCTTCCCTGGCCCTGGACGCGGATCACCTGGCCGGCCGCGGCGACGTTGTCCGGCTGCCCCGGCCGGGTGTCGGGCCAGGTGTAGGACAGGCCGTTCGCGGTCACCGTGGCGCCGGGGGTGTAGCCGACGGCCGCGAGCTGGGTGGCGGAGAAGCTGTAGCCGCCCGGGTCGAGGTTGCCGGTGGACGGATCGCTGTCGGCGCTGATCCCCTCGTTGTCGTAGGCGGCGGCCAGGTCCGCGTACGGCACGGTGGTGGTCGTGGTGCCGGTGCGCTGCTGCCGCCCGCCCAGCCGGAAGGCGGCCGTGCCGGAGAGAGTGGCACTGCCCGGGGCCGCGTCGGCGGGCGCCGTCACGGTCCAGGAAGCGGCCGTCGAGGAGTGCGCGGGCACGGTCCCGGCGGCCGCGGGGGTACGGGCGGCGGGCTTCGCCGTCCAGCCGGCCGGCAGCTGGAGCCCGAGCCGCAGGTCGCGCACGGCGCTGTCACCGGTGTTGGTGAAGGTCTGCCGCACGGTCTGGGTGCTGCCCGCCTGCGTGGTCGCCGCCGCCGTCACCGCGGTGTACTGCGTGCCGGCCGTGCGCCGCACGGTGACCGCGCCGGTCAGCGGGGTGTCCGCGGAGGACTCGCCGACGTAGAGCGGGTAGCGGCCGTCCAGCACTGTCCAGTCGTGGGCGTCGCTGTCCCAGGTGCGCAGGGCGTCGGAGTCCAGGGTGAGGGTGACCCGGCGGGTCTGGCCGGGCTTCAGCTCGACCTTCGCGAACGCCTTGAGCTCCTTGGGCGGTTCGCCCGCGCCCTTGGGGTGGCCGAGGTAGACCTGCACCACGTCGGAGCCGGTACGGCGGCCGGTGTTGGTGACGTCCACCGACACCTTGACCGGGGTGGCGCTGCCCGCGCCCGCGGTGACGGCGGTGGGTCCGGTGGACAGGTGGGAGAGCTTGAAGGTGGTGTAGGACAGGCCGTAGCCGAACGGGAAGAGCGGCGTCTGGTCCTCGTCCTGGTACCAGCGGTAGCCGACGTCGAGCTTCTCGCTGTAGTCGTAGACGCCGTTGACGGCCGGGTAGCGGCCGGGCGCGGCGGCCACCGCGGTCTGGGTGTCGGTCCGCGGGAAGCTGACGGGGAGCCGGCCGCCGGGCGAGGCGTCGCCGGTGAGCAGGGCGGCGAGCGCGTTGCCGTCCTCCTGGCCCGGGTACCACATGTCGAGCACGGCCGGCACGTCGTCCAGCCACGGCATCAGCACCGGGGCGCCGGCCCGCAGCACCACGATCGTCCTCGGGTTGGCGGCGGCCACGGCGGAGATCAGCGCGTTCTCGTCGCCGGGCAGGGCGAGGGTGGTGCGGTCCGATCCCTCGCTGGAGGTGTCGCCGACCACGACGACGGCCGCGTCGGAGGACTTCGCCGCCGCGACGGCCGCGTCGATGCCGGGGTCGGGCAGGTCGGGCGCGGACCAGCCCACGGAGACCGAGGCGTTCTGCGCGTTGTCGTAGAACTCGACGGTCAGCGCGTGCCCTTCGCCCGCAGTCAGCGTGACGGGCGTGCTGGTGACGGTCGTCGCCCCGTGGTCGGACCAGTTGTCGACGACCAGCTTGCCGTCCAGGTAGATCCGGCTGCCGTCGTCACTGGTGGCCGACAGGGTGTACGTGCCGGTGGTGGGCGCGGTCAGGGTGCCGGTCCAGCGGGCCGAGAAGCCGTCGGCGGGAATGCCGGCGGCCGGGGAGCCGGTGCCCCAGTCGAAGTCGATGTTCGGGTCGTCGCGGGTGACCGCGGGGGTGCCGCTGAGCGTCTTGTTGGCGAAGTACTCGCCCTTCAGCCCGGTCAGGGCGGAGGCGGGGATCGCCGGGAAGCCGCTGGCCCGGCCGGCCTTGACGGCGTTGATCCGCACGCCGCTGCCCAGCCGGGCGGTCAGCCCGGAGATCGGGTCGACCTTCTTGTACGGGGTCACCGCGGAGCTGCCGCCGCCGCCCGTGACCGCGGTGTCGGCGTTCGGGCCGATGACGGCGAGCGAGGTGAGCCGCCGCGTGTCCAGCGGGAGGGTGGCGCCGCTGTTCTTCAGCAGCACCGCGCCGTCCTCGGCGGCCTTGCGGGCCACCGCGCTGTCCGCGTCGAGGTCGGCGGTGGGCGGGGTGCGCGGGTCGAACTGGCCGGTGCGGAACTCCAGGCGCAGGATGCGGCGGGCGGCGTCGTCCAGCACCGACTGCGGCACCTGGCCGGCGGCGACGGCCGCGGGCAGCTGGGTGAAGTAGGTGGTGCCGCTGAACTCCTGGTCCAGGCCGGCCAGCGCGGAGGCGACGGTGCTGTGGTTCGCCGGGTAGTCGGTGTCGACCACCCCGTCGTACTTCCACGTGTCGATCAGGATGTCCCGCAGGATCTGCGCGTTCTCGCACGCGTAGGTGCCGTTGACCTTGTTGTACGCGCACATCAGCGACCAGACCTTGCCGTCCTTGACCGCCTTCTCGAAGGCCGGCAGGTAGATCTCGTGCAGGGTCCGCTCGTCGATGTCCGAGCTGGAGGTGGTGCGGGCGTTCTCCTGGTTGTTGCCCGCGAAGTGCTTGACCTGCGCGGCCACGCCCTGGTCCTGGATGCCGCGGATCTCGGAGGCGGCGATGTCGCCGGCCAGCTCCGGGTCCTCGCCGAGCGTCTCGAAGTCCCGGCCGCCCAGCGGGGTCCGCACGATGTTCACCATCGGCCCGTAGAGCACCTGGTAGCCGCGGGAGGCGGCCTCGGTGCCGAGCACGGTGCCGTACTGCTTCGCCATCGAGGTGTCGAAGGAGGCGGCGAGCGCGACCGGGGAGGGCAGCGCGGTGGCCGGCTGCCCGTCGCGCACGCCGGCGGGGCCGTCGCTGAACTGCATACCGGGGATGCCGAGGCGGTCGATGCCGGGGATGTAGCCGGTGGCGTGCGAGCCGCTGGGGACACCCACCGCCGTCATCAGGGTGGCCTTCTCCTCGTTGGTCATCTGCGCCAGGAGGAGGTCGACACGCTTCTCCAGCGGGAGGTGCGTGTTCAGCCAGGGGCGGGCGGCGGTCCCGGTGCCGCTTCCGGTGGGGGCTGCGGTCGCGGGGAGGGCCAGGGGGACGGCCAGAGCCGCGGCTGCCGCCGCCGCGACGGCCAGACGTGCCATGCGCATACGGTTCTCCTTCGCAGGCCGGTGCGGGCGGCCCAGGTTCACGGCATGAACACAAACGACTGGAAGTGTGCGCTCGGGCACCAGGAGCGTCAAGGACATGAACGCAGAACGTGTGGCTGAACGGTCGTCAAGACATGGTCAGGCACAGGGAAACCCGTACCGCGGAAGCCCCGTGGAACCCTCGCGTCCCACGACGTGAAGTTGCCGACGGTGACGGCACCGCTCCGGGGAAGGACCTGCGGGAGACGGCCGCGACCAGGGCATCCGCGCGATGGACCCGCCGATCCGGAGCAGCTCGCCGCGCTCCTGGACGGCAGGGAGCCGGCCGGCCCGCGCAGCCGCGCGGACACGGCGTTCCGGCAGCGTCGGGTCCCAGCACGCCCGCCGGGTGTCACAGCTCCGCCGACCCCGCCGGCCTCACAGCGCCGCCAGCCCCGGCAGCCTCACAGCTCCGCCAGCCCCGGCAGCAGGAGAACCGCCGCGTTCACATCGGGAGTCAGCGCCCGGTCGTCGTCCCCCCACGGCAGGGCCGCCGAGGAGATGACCTCGCCCAGCGGCGCCCCCGGCGCGAGCTCCGGTCCCTCCGGGGAACGCAACCCCCGTACGGCGGCGACGAGTTCGCAAGCGAGCACCAGGCGGTACGCCCCCACCGCCCGCAGCGCCTGCCGCGCGCCCTGCGAGGCGAAGCTCGCCGCCTCCTCAAGGCCGCGCGAGAGCACGGTGTGCCCGGCCGAGGCGGGCGCGGCGGCGGCCGCGCGGAGTTCGGCGAGCGCGGAGTTCGCGCTGTACTCCAGGATCATCATCCCCGAGCTGGCCGCGGGCCCGGTCGCCAGGAAGGGCCGCAGGCCGGTGATGTCGGGGTCACCGAGGTGGCTGAGGCGGGCGGCCGACAGCCGCGCGGTCTGCAGGACGGCGAGGCACAGCTGGTCGAGCGCGAGGCCGAGCGACGCCGCGAAGAAACCGCCGTGGTGGTAGACCGCCGGACCTCCGTCCGGGCCGCCGTCCTCGCTGATCAGCGGGTTCTCCGAGGGGCAGTTGACCTCCACGGCGAGGACCCGGCGCAGTGCGGCGGCCGCTTCGAGCGCGGGGCCGTGCACCTGGGGGAACGCCCGGAAGCCGTACGGGTCCTGGATGCGCCGGCCCGGCGTGCTCGGGTGGTCCGGCTGGCCGAGCAGCCGCCGTACTTCGGCGGCGGCCCGCAGCGCGCCCGGGTAGGGCCGCAGCGCGTGGACGGGCGCGGCGTACGCCTCGAGGGAACCGCCGACCGCCGCCAGCGAGAGCGCAGCCACCGCGTGCGAGGCCCGCAGCAGGACGTCGACGTCGTGGCAGGCAAGGGCCGCCTGGCCGAGCGTGAGCGCGTTGCTGCTCATGAGGGCGAGCCCGTCGCCCCGCTGCAACCGCACGGGCGCGGGCCCGACCGTACGGGCGTAGGGGTCCTCGGGTATCGAACCGCCACCGGCGGCGGCCGAGCCGCCCGGCTCACCACCCGGACCCGCCGCGGCGCCCGGACCCGCCTCGCGTGAGGCCCCCGGACCACCGAGCATGGTCGAACCGCCGTCGGCCGCATTCTCGTTGTCGGAAGCCGCGGCCGCGGAGTCGCACCCCGACCCCCCAGTATCCGAGCCGGCGGGAGCCGCGTCGGCATCCCCCGGTCCAGGCGACCCCGTGCTGCCTTGTCCGCCGTGGACCGGGTCCAGGTCCGGGCCCTGCGTGCCCAAGGGGCCGCCCAGCCAGGGGCGTTCGCCGATGAGGGTGAGGCCGGTCTGGGCCAGCGCGGTGAGATCGCCCGTGCCCACCGCCCCGAACTCGTTGACCGCCGGGTGCAGTCCGAGCCGCAACGCCTCCACCAGGGCGCGGACGAAGGCGGGTTGGAGGCCGGAGCCGCCGGCGAGCACCTGGTTGGCGCGCACCGCCATCATCGCGCGCACCTCGCGGGCCGGCAGCAGCGCGCCGATCCCGCCGGCGTGGCTGCGCAGCAGCCGCAGGTCCTGCTCGTCCTTCTCGGCGTCGCTGAGGAAGACCATCCGGTTGGCGCCGACGCCGGTGTCCCGCCCGTAGATCCGCCCGGAGGCGGCGAGCCGGGTTGCGGTCCGCCAGGACCGCTCGGCGCGTGCGTACGCCTCCGGGGGGACCTCGGGCGCGGCCGCGCCGTCGGCGATCAGGGCGATGCCGTCGGCGTCCAGGCCGATGCCGTCGAGAACCGGTGCGGCCCCCGCCGTGTGCGTGTGCACGGCGGGGGCGCTCTCGGAGCCGTGCCGCGGCTCGGGTGCCGGGGCCGGAACGGATGCTGTTCCCAACGCTCACCTCCGGTCGAGGTGCGGTGGCCGGCGGTCCCGGCGGTCGGGAGTCCTGCCGGGCCGGAATGCCCTTCCGGCCCGGCTTCAGGTCCCTTCGGCCCCGGGCCCGCCCGGCCCCGCACCCATCAACAGCCCGCGGAGCCCGCGGGGATGGGATCGCCCGCGAGCCGGCCCAAAGACCGACCCTCGGACCACCCCCGAATCGCCTCGCGGACCGGCCTCGCGGGCCAGCCCGCGGATCGACCCGCCCCCGACTCCTCGGACCAGCCCGCAGATCGGCCCGCGGACCGGCCCGCGGACCGGCCTCAGATCAGTCCGGCCGACTTCAGCCAGGTCTGCGCGACGTCCAGCGGGTCCTTCTTGTCCGTCTGCACCTGCGTGTCCAGCGCCAGCAGCGTGTTGGTGTCCAGCTTCGCGGAGACCGTGTTCAGCGCGCTGATGGCCTGCTGGTTCACCCCGGAGCGGTAGATCAGCGGCACGACGTTCTCGAAGCCGAAGAGGTTCTTCGGGTCCTGCAGGACCACGAACTTCTCGGAGGTGATCGTCGGGTCGGTGGTGAAGATGTCCGCGGCCTGGACGTTGTTGTTCTTCAGCGCGGCCTCGGTGAGGGTGCCGCCGGCGTCGAGCGCCTTGAAGGACTTGGGCACCAGGTTGTACTCGGACTTCAGGCCGACCAGGCCCTGCTGCCGGGTCTGGAACTCCGGGGAGGCGCCGATGGTGATCTGCGAGCCGTACTGCGCCAGGTCGCCGATGGTGTTCGACGAGGTCAGGTGGAACTTCTTGGCGGTGGCGGCGTTCAGCGTCACCGAGTCCTTGTCCTGCGCCGGGGAGTCGTCGAGGATCGTCAGCTTCGGGTCGAGCTTGGCCTTGATCGCCGCGTCGGTGGCGGCCGCGGTGTTCGGCACCGCCTTCGGGTCGAGGTAGGCGAGCAGTGCGCCGTTGAACTCCGGCAGCACGCTGACGGTGCCGTTCTTCAGCAGCCCGTACGTGGTCTCGCGGGTGCCGATGCCCAGCTTGTAACTGACCTTGACGCCTTTCGCCTTGAGCGTCTCCCCGTAGATGTAAGCCAGCAGCGTGCTCTCGGAGAAGTTGTTGGAGCCGACGACCACGGTGCCGCCGCTCGCCTTCTTGCCGGCCAGCGGGTCGCTGCCTTTGTCGGAGGACGAGGAACAGCCCACGAGCAGGGGCGCTGCGGTGGCCGCGGCGACCGCTACCGCGGCCACACGGAGAAAACTCGGGCTGGACCAGGTGCTCTTCGGACGAGAAGTCACAGTATCCGCTTCCGGCTTGGGGGGTATTCGTGTGGAGCTCGGGCAGGTTCGAACAATAGCTTGACAACGATCCAATCCAGCCGCTTCCGATGGCGTCAAGAGCGGCCGGGTCACCGATTGGTTTCGATGGCGGGAAAGCGGGAAGGGGCCTGGATCGCGGTCACCTCTGGGGCCCCGGCAATACCGGGGACCAGTGGTACCGGTGGGGCGCAAGGGAGCCCGGCGCGGCCGGAAAACGGGCGGGCGGCGGGCGGGTGACAGCCGGACAGCGGCTGGGAAACGGCCGGGAAACGGCCAGGAAGCGGCCCCGACTTAACAGGATCTTGATGACGTGGTCAGCTGCCGGTCGGCAAGACGAGGTAGTCTCCCGGCAGTTGGCGACCATTCCCGAGCAGGTACGGGGAATGTCCGGTCACTTCCGCCCCCGGCCGGCGCGGCGGGTGGCCCCTGGCACACCACAGTCACGGAGGAGGGCCTCGTGTCCGTGAACGGAGCGGTCGGTCCGGAACCGGAAGGTCCGGTCCCACCGGCCCGCAGCGGCGTTCGCGGATTCGCCGACCGATGGCCCTTCCGGCGCAAGCTCGACCTCCTGGTCGGCGTCCCCCTCGTGGTGGTGGCGGCGCTGCTGGCGTACGTGATCTCCGGCCTGGTCGGGCAGGCCCAGGACGCGGCCTCCGCGGCCCGCCTGGTGCGCGACAGCCGGCAGGTGGCCGAGTTGGTGGACCGCGTGCAGACCGAGCACCAGCAGGCGATCCTGCTCTCGGTGCGCTACGAGTCGGCCACCTCTGGCACCCGCCCCTCGCTGACCCCGTACCGCCAGGCCCAGCAGGCCGTGCAGCAGCAGGTGGACACGGTACGGCGGACCTTCGGCTCGCGGCTGCCGCCCGCCGAGGCGCAGGTGCTCAAGGAGATCGAGGGCATGTCGAGCCTGCGGTCCACCGTGGAGCAGAGCTACCTGCCGGCCGACAACATCGACCCCGCCTACACCTCGGCGGTGGACGACCTGATCGACGGCCTGGGCCTGGACCTGAGCGGCAACCTCTCCACCACCAGGACCGGCAGCCTGCTGGACTCCCTGCTGCGCGCCGAGGCCGCCCACAGCACCTTCGAGACCAGCGTCTTCTCCGCCCAGACCGGTGACGCCAACGCGCTGATCGAGTTCACCCAGGCGGTCGGCGCCCAGGAGCTGTACACCTCCGAGGCGGCCCGCTTCGGCCGGTACGCCACCGCCGCCCAGACCTCGCAGCTGTCCAAGGTCGAGCAGGGCCGGGCCTGGAACACCATCTCGCTGCAGTACGCCGGGCTCCAGGTGGACCCGAGCGCGCTGGAGCGCGGCACCCCGCAGGCGATCCGCACCTCGCTCGACCAGGCGCTGCGGGCCTACCCGGACTACCGCACCCAGGCGCAGACCCGGCTGACCGTCACCGGCTCGCTGATCGGCCAGATCGCCCACCGGGCCGACAGCGCCTCGCGGTCCGCCTGGTGGCGGGCGGCCTGGCTGCTGGGCGCCACCCTGCTGGGCTTCGCGGTGTGGCTGCTGCTGAGCGTCGCGATCCGCCGCTCGGTGATCCGGCCGGTGCAGGCGCTGACCGGGGCGGCCGCGGAGGTCGCCGAGGTCGCGGGCCAGGAGTTGGCCCGGGTGGCCGACGACGACGCCGAGGACTCCGGCCCGCCGCGGCTGCGGGAGATGCCGATCACCGCGCGCGACGAGATCGGCGACCTGGCGGCGGCGTTCAACCGGGTGCAGACCACCGCGGCGGCGCTGCTGGAGCGCCAGGTGCTCAGCCGGCGCAACACCGCGGAGATGTTCGGCAACGTCGGCCGCCGGGTGAGCAACCTCACGGCCCGCCAGCTGTCGCTGATCGACGCGGTCGAGCGCGGCGAGACCGACCCGGAGCTGCTGGAGCGGCTCTACCGGATCGACCACCTCGCGGTGCGCCTGCAGCGCAACGCCGACAGCCTGATGCTGCTGGCCGGCATCCGCGAGAGCGGCATGGAGGCGAGCCCGACCGCGCTCACCAATGTGGTGCGCGCCTCCCTCGGCCAGATCGAGGGCTACCAGCGGGTGTCGCTCACCGCGGACACCGAGGTCACGGTGGCGCCCGACATCATCGCCGACCTGACGCTGATGCTCGCCGAACTGCTGGAGAACGCGGTGTCGTTCTCGCCCGCGCTGAGCCCCGTCGAGGTGGCGGTGCGCTCCGGCGCGGAGGGCGCGCTGATCGAGGTGCGCGACCACGGCCTGGGCATGAGCGCGGAGCGGCTGGCCGAGGAGAACGCCCGGCTGATCCGCCGCGAGCGGCTGGACCTGGTGCCGACCAAGGTGCTGGGCCTGTTCGTGGTCGGCAGCCTGGCCCGGCGCTGGGGCATCCGCGTGATGCTGACCCGCACCCCGGGCGGCGGTGTGACCGCCCAGGTGGCGATCCCCTCCTCGCTGCTGCTGATGACGGGCTCCTTCGCCGAGCCGTCCCCCCAGCGCGCCGACACCGGTGCCCAGCGGGCGGCGTACGGGCCGGGCCCGTACGGCGGGCAGGACCGGCAGCCCGCGCAGGACCGGCACAACGAGCACGACCAGTACGGGCAGTACGGGCAGCACGGGCAGCACGGGCAAGGCGGCCCGTACGGTCAGCAGTACCAGCCCCAGCAGCAGGCCGAGCCCGCGCGCGCCCAGGGCCCGCAGGCCGAGCCGCAGCGGCGGCAGAACCCGTACGCCGAGAACCGCCGCACCCCGTCCTGGGCCCCGTACCCCGACGCCGACGAGCACCCGCAGCCGCCCGCCCGGCCCGAGCAGCAGTACGCGCAGCCGTTCGCCGAACGGCCCGCGCCGAGCGCGCCGTTCGGCGGGCCCATGGGCGGCGCGACAGGACCGCAGCCCGGCCGCGGCCAGGCGTACGGCGGCGGCCCGCAGGCCCCCTACGGTGGCGAGCGCCCGCAGCCCGCGGCCGCGCCCGGCCACGAGGTGCAGCCCGCCCTGCGCCCGGGGCAGTTGGAGCCCCTCCCCCGCCGCGTCCCGCGCCGTACCGCCCAGGGCGGCGGCCCGCAGAGCGCCCCGGGCGGCCCGTCGCAGGTCGGGAACCGCCAGGGCCTCCCCTCGCAGGGCACCCCGCAGGGCCCGCAGCCGGACCAGCAGCACACCTACCGGCCCAACTCCCCGTACGACCAGCGGAACGGCCGGCAGAACGGCCGGCAGCACACCGGCCGGAGCGGCTTCCCGCAGGACCCGTACGCCGCCGGGAGCGGCGTGCCCGGCTACCCGAACGGCACGCAGAACGGCGCCCAGAACGGTACGCAGAACGGCTCGCCGTACGGCGGCCCCGACGGGTACAGCAGCGAGCCCCGGAGCGGTCTGCCGGGCGGCTACCGCGACGCGTCTCGCAACGGCGGCTACCCGGAGGGCTCCGGGCCCGCAGGAAGCCTTCCGCGGCGGGCCGCTGGGCGGCACGCGGGCGCTCCCGCGGGGTCCGGCGAGGGCGGTTCCGGCCGGCCCACGGAGGCCGGGCCGGCGCACGCCAGGCCCGAAGGGGAGGCCCGCCCGCTGCGCCGCCGGGTGCGGGGGGCCACACTGGGACCGACCTTCGGTGGAACGTCGGGGCAGCCGATGGCCGCCCGGCCGAGGGTCGCCGACGCGGACGAGGTCCGCTCCGAGCTGGACGAGTTCGAGGCAGCGGTGGAGCGGGCGCACCGCGACACGGCCGCGGCCGCCGACGGCGGCAGCGGCGGCACCACCCGAAACACGGGGTTCCCGGAAGGAGCCGAAGAGTGACAACGCCGACAGGTGGACCCGCCGGTCAGGCCCGGCCTGACGACCTGCGGGCCGCCGCAGCCGACTTCACCTGGCTGCTGAACCGTTTCGCCACCGAGACCGCGGGAGTGGTGGACGCCATCGCGGTGTCCTCCGACGGCCTGCTGATCGCGGTGTCCCAGCTGCGGGACAGCGCGGACTCCGAGCGCCTCGCGGCGATCGTCTCCGGCATGACCAGCCTGGCCGCCGGCGCGGCGGGCAACTACGGCCTGGGCGGGCTGAACAAGGTGATCATCGACCTGGAGGAGGGGCACGTGCTGATCTCGGCGATCGGCAGCGGCGCCGTCCTCGGGGTGGTGACCTCCAAGGAGGCCAAGCTCGGCAACATCGCCTACGAGATGACGCTGTTCGCCAACCGGGCCGGGGCCGCGCTCAGTCCGCAGCTCGTGCTGGAGCTGAAGAACACCGTCGGCCTGCCCTCGGCCCGCTGAGGGCCCGCGAAGGCCGCCCGACCCACCGGGGCACCCTGTTGCAACCGTCCGCACAGCGCTTAGAGTCCGCACCAGTTCACTCCCGCAGCACACGCGGCTTCGACCACGAGACGCCGGAAAGGGGCGCCCATGATGGCCGGTGGCAACGCAGCCGGTGCGGACGGCAATCCCGGGCAGCCGGCGGCCGAGCCGGTCGGGCGGGCGCCCGCCGTACGGCCCTTCCTGGTCACCGCGGGCCGGGTGGCGGGCACCAGCACCGGTGTGCCGCTGCCGGTCGAGACCCAGGTGGTGTCCACCACGGCCGGGCTGGCCGCCCTGGACCGGCTCTCGTTCGAGCACCGGGACATCGTGGCCGCCTGCCGCCGCCCGCAGTCGGTCGCCGAGATCGCGGCCCGGCTGCGCCTGCACCTGAACGTGGTGCGGGTGCTCGCCGAGGACCTGCAGGCGGGCGGCCATCTGTCGGTGTACGTGCCGAGCGCCGGCACGGCCCGGGACGTTTCCGTACTGCGAAGGGTGATCGATGGTCTCCGCACCATCCCCGACTCCAGGGGGGCACTGCGTGACAGCGACTGAGGGGGCGCGCGGGCGCGCTCCGGCCGCCGGGCGGGGCGCTCCGCCGCTGCCGGTCAAGATGGTCGTCGCGGGGGGCTTCGGCGTGGGCAAGACCACCGCCGTGGGCGCCATCTCCGAGATCAGGCCGCTGACCACCGAGGCGGCCATCACCGAGGTCGCCGCCGGCGTGGACGACCTCAGCCACACCCCGGGCAAGACCACGACCACGGTCGCGATGGACTTCGGCTGCATCACCATCGACCCGTCGCTGAAGCTCTACCTGTTCGGCACGCCCGGCCAGGAGCGGTTCGGCTTCATGTGGGACGACCTGGTGCAGGGCGCGCTGGGCGGCCTGGTGATCGTGGACACCCGCCGGCTGGACGACTGCTACGCGGCGGTGGACTACTTCGAGCACCGGCAGATCCCGTTCGCGGTGGCGGTCAACGCGTTCGACGGCCGGGTGGAGCACGAACTGGACGACGTGCGCTGGGCGCTGGACGTCGCCGAGCACGTGCCGGTGATCACCTTCGACGCCCGCGAGCGCGGCTCGGTGCGCGACGCGCTGCTGGTCGTGCTGGAACTGGCGCTGGCCCGCGCGGAGAACTGAGCGCCCGCGGAACGGGCGCGCGCGAAGGGGCGGTTGCCGGGCCGAGTGGCCCGGCAACCGCCCCTTGCGCTTCGCTGCCCTACCGGCGGCGCAGCCGCACGCCCGGGGAGACCACCAGGCGCTCCACGAGGTAGAAGACGCCGATCATCGCGACGGCCAGCAGCGCGATGAGGGCGGCGCCGCCCACCACGATCTCGTAGTTGCGCTGGTAGAGCCCGTCGAAGATGTAGCGGCCCAGGCCGCCGAGGCTGACGTAGGCGGCGATGGCGGTGGTGGAGACCACCTGGATCGTCGCCGAGCGCACGCCGCTGAGGATCAGCGGCAGCGCCATCGGCAGCTCGACCTGGAAGAGCACCGCGATCGGCCCCATGCCCATGCCGCGGGCGGCGTCCACCGGGGCCGGGTCGGCGGTGCGCACCGCCTCGTAGGTGGTGACCAGGATCGGCGGCACCGCGAGGGCCACCAGCGGGATCATCACCGGGGTCTCGCCGATGCCCAGCCAGATGAACATCAGCACCAGCAGGCCCAGCGTGGGCAGCGCGCGGGCGGCGGTGGCGATCAGCGCCAGCGCGTTGCCGCCCCGGCCGGTGTGGCCGGTGATCAGGCCGAGCGGCAGGCCGATGGCGGCGGCGATGCCGAGCGCGGTGAAGGAGTACTGCAGGTGCTCGGCGAGCCGGTGCGGTATGCCGTCGTAGCCGTGCCAGTGGGCGCCGTCGGAGAAGAAGGCGTTGATGTAGTGCAGCAGGCTCATCGGGCGGCGCCTTCCAGTGCTGCGGCCTTCTCGGCGCCGGCCTCGGGTTCCACCGCGGCGGCCAGCGCGGCCTTCCGGGCGGCGCCCGAACCGCGCGGCAGCCACGGGGTGAGCAGCATCCGCAGGCCGATCAGCAGGCCGTCGAAGACGATGGCGAGCAGGGCGATGGTCACCACGGAGGTCACCGCGAGGTTGTAGCGGTGGTAGGTGAGCGCGTCACCGAGCAGGTTGCCCAGGCCGCCCTGGTTGCCGATCGCGGTGCCGACGCTGACCAGGCTGATGCTGGAGACGGTGGCCACCCGCAGACCGGCGAAGATCGCCGGCACCGCGAGCGGCAACTGCACCTGGAAGTAGCGCTGGACGGCCGTGAAGCCCATCGCCTCGGAGGCTGCCATGGTCTCGGCGGGCACCGATCTGATGCCGTCGACGATGGCCGGCACCAGCACCACCAGGGAGTAGACGGTGAGCGGGATCTCCACCGTTGTCTGGCTCACCCCCGTGTAGTCGATGAGGAAGACGAAGAAGGCGATGGAGGGGATCGCGTAGAGCACGGTGGTGATCCACAGCACCGGCGGGTAGGCCCAGCGGTAGCGCACGCAGAGCTGGGCGATGGGCAGCGAGAGCACCAGGCCGGCCGCCACGGGGATGAGCGACTCCTCCAGGTGGATGCCGATCAGCCCCGCGTAGGAGTGCTGGAGGTCGCTGGGCAGGTCGAAGTAGCCGTTGCCGCCGCTCACCGGGCCGCCTTCGCGACGCGCGCGGCGCCCGGCCGGCCGGCGTGGGCGGCGCGGATGGCGTTGCCGATGGTCTCCTGGGAGGCGACGCCGACCACGCGGCCGCTGTCGTCGACGGCCACCGCCCAGCCGGTGGGCGAGAGCACCGCGCAGTCCAGGGCGTCCCGCAGCGACTCGTCGCCGAAGGTGAAGGGGCGGCCGTGGGAGAGGAGTTCGAGGTGCCGCAGGCCACCGCCGAGGGCGTCCTTGGCCGCCACCCAGCCCAGCGGCTTGCCGTCGTTGTCGGTGACGAGCAGGAACGGGGCCTCGCCCGCGGCGCGTTCGGCGATCTGCTCCGCGCCGGCGTCCACCCCGACGATCGGCCCCCTGGTGAGTTCGAGTCCCGCCGAGGTGAAGAACGACAGCCGCCGCACACCGCGGTCGGTGCCGAGGAAGTCCTCGACGAAGGCGTCGGCGGGGTCGGAGAGCAGCACGTCCGGGGGTGCGAACTGGGCGAGCTTCCCGCCGGTGCGCAGCACGGCGATCATGTTGCCGAGCCGGATCGCCTCGTCGATGTCATGGGTGACGAAGACGATGGTCTTGCCCAGTTCGGCCTGGATGCGCAGCAGTTCGGCCTGCAGCCCCTTGCGGACGATGGGGTCGACCGCGGAGAAGGGCTCGTCCATCAGCAGCACCGGCGGGTCGGCGGCGAGCGCGCGGGCGACACCGACCCGCTGCTGCTGGCCGCCGGAGAGCTGGTACGGGTAGCGCTTGGCGAGCGACAGGTCCAGGCCGACCCGCTCCATCAGCTCCAGCGAGCGCTTGCGGGCGCGGGCGCGGTCCCAGCCGAGCATCCGCGGCACGGTCCCGATGTTGTCCACGATGGTGCGGTGCTGGAAGAGGCCCGCGTTCTGGATGACGTACCCCATCGACCGGCGCAGCTGGTTGACCGGCTGGCTGTGGATGTCGGTGCCGTCCAGCAGGATGCGGCCCGACGTGGGCTCGATCATCCGGTTGATCATGCGCAACGTGGTCGTCTTGCCGCATCCCGAGGGTCCGACCAGCACCGTGATGCTGCCGTCCGGCACCTCCAGCGACAGGTCGTCCACCGCCGTGGTGCCGTCGGCGTAGCGCTTGGTGATTGACTCGATCTGTATCAAAGGTCCGGGTCCCCTCCGGGGTTGGGCACGACGCGGCCTGTGTACGGCTTCCCGGTCGCGATTGCGCAGGCCGATGGGGGGTGAGTCTAGACCGCGAGTGTTACGGCGGTTTGGAGAAGACGCATACGGCGGGCCGCGCCGAAGGGTTTCGGCCGCCGCGTGGAGCCCGCGGACGCGCCCGGAGCGCGGATCGGGCACGCTGGGTGACCGCGGGTCGGCGAGGGGTGAGCCGCGGGGCCGCGCGCGGGGGTCCGCGGAGCGGAACGGCGCATCGGCGCCGCGCCCCCTGCCCCGTGCGGGTGCGGCCGGGTGGGCTTGGATGGAGGGCCGAGCGGGGCCCGGCGGTCCCGGGAGAGGCGGTCGGGACGTGACAGACGTAACAGAGGCGGCAGACACGGCAGACAGGGCCGGGGCGACGGCGCTGGTGGTGCAGCACACCGAGCGGGGCGGGCCGGGGCGGTGGCGGGAGTGGCTGGCCGAGGGCGGGCTGGCGTGCGAGGTGGTGCGCGGGTACGCCGGTGAGGAGCTGCCGTCGGCGCTGCGGCCGCGCTACGCGGCCCTGGTGGTGCTCGGCGGCGGCTACCTGCCCGACGACGACGCACGGGCGCCCTGGCTCGCCCGTACCCGTGCGCTGGCGAAGGAGGCGCTCGGCTCGGGGGTGCCCGTCTTCGGGATCTGCCTCGGCGGGCAACTGCTCGCGCAGGTCGCCGGCGGCCGGGTACGGGCGGACGCCGGGCGGCCGGAGTTCGGCAGCACCGAGGTGGCCCTGCGTCAGGAGGCCGCCGGCGACCCGCTGTTCGCGGGGCTGCCCGCGCGCCCGCGGGCGATCGAGAACCACGTGGACGCGATCACGGAGCTGCCGCCGGGCGCGGTGTGGCTCGCCTCCAGCGCGGACTGCCCCTACCAGGCGTTCCGGGTCGGCGAGGCCGCGTGGGGCGTGCAGTTCCACCCCGAGGCGGACGCCGGGCGCATCGGCGGCTGGGACGCCGCCCGGCTGGCCCGGTACGGCGCCGACCGGGCCGCCCTGGAGCGGGCGGCGCTGGCGCACGAGGCCGAATCCGCCGCGGTGTGGCGCGAGGTGGCGCTGCGCTTCGCCCGGCACGCGTCGGGCAGGGCGGGCGCGGCGGCCCCGGCGGCCCCCGCGGGGACGGACACCCCGGACTGACGCCACGGGCCGGCCCCTCGGCTCGGCCGCGTCTCCTCCAACTCGCCGTTCACGTACGGGAACCCTTGACGCCATGGAACCCCGGGTCCTACCGTCACCAGCACCACGTGCGTTCATCAGCACGTCCATGATTCATATCCGTGAAACCGGCCCCACTCCGGACCCCACCCGGACCCCGGCATCGGACCCGCAGTTCCCCGCCCCCATGGGGGCGCCCTGGAAGGGGGCGGGGAGCTGCGTCCCGCTCATTGACATGTATCTGTAAGTAAGGTTACCTATCGGTTCACCGCCGCCACAACTTCCGCCCCACCTCCGGAAGGAGTGCACTGCCGTGACACGTCCACGCTTCCGCATCCTGCTCGCCACCCTGGCAGCAGCGGCCCTCGCTCTCGCGGGCGCCCTCACCCTCGGCGCGGCCAGTTCCTCGGCCGCACCGGCCCGGGCGGCCGCGCCCGCCGCGGGCCCGACCGCGTCCCAGCTCCTGGCGAAGGCCGCGAACTGCACGCCGGCCTCCAACGGCGAGTACGCCACCGACGACGGCGAGCCCCCCACCGTGGAGATCTGCAGCAACGGGTCCGCGTACACCTGGACCTCCGACATGGACATCGACTGCGACGGCGTCACCACGAGCCACTGCAACAGCTCCACCGACCCCTGGTACCAGGACCAGACCTCGTTCCAGACCTCGACCGGGAACTGGTTCACCTCGGACGTCACGCGCTACTTCGTCATCCCGCTGCCCAGCAGCCGGTTCAGCTACCAGAACGCCGGCATCACGCCCGGCAGCGTGGCCGCCGTGGTCTACAACGGCAAGGTCGCCTACGCGGTCTTCGCCGACGAGGGCCCGAGCACCATCATCGGCGAGGGCTCCTACGCCCTGGCCACCGCGCTCGGCATCGACCCCGACCCCGACACCGGCGGCACCGACGGCCCGGTGACCTTCATCGTCTTCCCCGGCCACGTGCCGAGCCCGGTGGAGAACAACAGCGCCATCGACGCCACCGGCAGCGCGGCCGCCACCACCTGGCTGGGCGGCGGCGGTTCGGGCAGCGGCGGCACCACTCCGCCGGCCGGCTCCGGCCGGATCACCGGCTACGGCGGCAAGTGCGTCGACATCGCCGGGGCCTCCAGCGCGAACGGCGCCGCGGTACAGCTCTACACCTGCAACGGCACGAGCGCGCAGAGCTGGTCCACCAGCTCGGGCAACTCCCTGCGGGCGCTGGGCAAGTGCATGGACGTCACCGGCGCCGGCACCGCCAACGGCACGCAGGTCCAGCTCTACGACTGCAACGGCACCGCCGCCCAGGCGTGGACCCGCAGCGGCTCGGAACTGGTCAACACCGGCTCCGGCAAGTGCCTGGACGCCACCGGTCCCAGCTCGGCCGACGGCACCCGGCTGCAGATCTGGAGCTGCACCGGGGCGTCGAACCAGCTGTGGACCGGGCCGTCCTGAGCCCCGGGCGGCCGACCGGCGCCCCGCGCCGTACACCGGCCCGCCGAGCCCGGTCCCGGGTGCATCCGGGCCGGGTCCGGCGGGCCGGCCCGGCCGGGCGGGACATGAGCCAGGATGAATGACGGCGACTGGCCGGTTCACTTCCGTTGACGTACCGGTCTGGCGAGGCCACCATGGCGGAAGACCGTAGGCCCCCGCGGGGTCCGCGCCCGCCGATTGCGTCAACGGCGCCCAGGACCGGCCGGGTCGGTGATCTCCCCCGTGGTCCCCGGCCCGGCCGCACCCCGTGCGCGATTCCGCCACGCCGAAAAGACGCCGTTGCCCACACCCGCCGCCGAACACGCGTAACGTAGTTCCTGCGTGGCGGCCCCCATCCCCCCCCGGGGCCGCCACTGCACCTCTCTTTCCGGCTCCCCGCCACCACTGTCCCCTCCGGTGGCCGGGAGCCGTTGCCGTCGGTGCGGGACACCGTCCCCGGGCAGAAGAACCGCGCAGAGGAACCGCGCAGAAAAAGAGGCCGCAGGACACATGGTCCTGCGGCCTCTTCTTGTAGGTGTCCGCCGGCGGCTGCCGCCCGGTCAGTGGCCGAACAGGTGCCGGGCGTGGTGGCGGGGCCTGGCCGGCTCCGTCTCCACACGGTTGGCACCGCCGCCCTCGGGTGTGTACTCCGGCGCCGTGTCCACCGGCTGCGTCTCGTCCAGTCGGGCCGCGAGATGGTCGCGCTCACGCGCGGTGGCGGCCGCGTCACGGCGCACCGCGCGATACTTGCGGCTCCTGCGCCGGTGCAGCAGGCCGCCGGCCATGGCCATCGCGCAGCCGAGCGAGAAGACCAGCGCGAGCGCCAGGCCCGCGCAGAAGAGCGCCAGACCGTTCATGGTGGCGATGTGGTTGCCCATCACCGTCACCGAGTAGTCGGGCCCTCCTCCCAGGTTGTCCGAGATCGCCAGCCCGGTGAAGGCCGCCGTACACGCAAGGAGCAGAAGTCCCAGGACCAGCATGAGGTCACCTCCGAGTAGAAGGGGCTCCTTGACACAGCGCCTACCCCGCATCACAGAGGACACACAGCGGCGGCCGCCGGCCGGCAGGAGCAAGGTGCGGCGCCGAATCGGTGCCGGGCCGGTGCCGGGCCGGTGCTGGATCGGTGCTGCTGGATCGGTGCGGCTTCAGCGCAACCGCAACGCCGCCTCACGGACCGCCCGGGCGTCGCGGGCGACATCGGCGAGGCCGGGCAGCCGCCCGAAGTCGCCACCGGGGCCGAGCGCGCGGGCGAACCGCTCCAGCTGGCGCCGGAAACCGGTGCGGCCGGGCTCGGCCGTACGCACGGTCCTGGTGGCGAGCCCGGTCACCGCGTCCCACGTCTCCAGGGTGAGCGTCGCCGACTCGTCGCGCGCATAGGGCGAGGGCAGCGCGAGCGTCGCCGTGCCCTCCTCCGCGGTGAACTCCAGCACCTCCCGGTAGCGGCGATGGGCGGGCAGCCGCTGGTGGGTGAGGTCGACCACGAGCGCGTCGGCCGGCCGCCAGCGGCACGAGACGCCGTCCCCGCCCGCCCACACATCCGCGTGGAGCAGGTGCCCGGCCAGCTCGCGGCCGGCGGCGGACAGCGCCGTGTGCACGAGGTTCACCTGGTGGATGAGCGAGCCGCCGAGGCCGCGCGCGTACGCCTCGCGCTGCACCGGCGTGGACCGCGGCCCCAGCGCCCGCTCCAGCGCGGCCCGCGCGGGCGGCGGCTGCGGCCCGAAGGGCGGCGGGTCGTACGGCATCAGGTGCGCCACCTGATGGGGGGCGTTGGGGTCGTGGATGTCCACGGTCAGCCGGCGCGCGCTGTCCAGGTGCGCGGCGCAGTGCTCGACGAACAGCGCGACCACCGGGTCGTGCCGCTTCATGTAGCCGGCCGCGACCGGCACGCCGGTACGCGCCTGCGCGGCGATCAGCGCGTCGATCTCGGCCGGGTCCAGGCTCACCGGCTTCTCGCACAGCACCGGCAGCCCCAGCTCCAGGCACTCCTGGACCACCTCGCGGTGGGTCCACCACGGCGTGCAGACCAGCGCCGCCCGGGCGCCCACGGCGGCGGCCTCGGCGGGCGTGGCGCAGGCGGCCGCCTCGAAGCCGGCCGCACGCACGGCCGCCCGGTGCGCCGGGTCGGTGTCCACCACGGCGGCCAGGCGCAGCGCGTGCGGCAGGTCCCGCAGCTCGCGCAGGTGCGCCGCGTGCGCCACCCTGCCGACCCCGATCAGCGCGATCGGGACCGGTTCCCGGCCGGCCTGCTGCCCCATGACGGCCCCTCTCCCGGGCGCAACGGCCCGTCCCGCGGTGTCCCGCGTTGTCTCGCGTTGTCTCGCGTTGTCTCCGGGGGCAGCCCCGCCGGCCCCCGGGCACCGGTCCCGGCGCACGCCCGCACACGGCGCCGCGGCGCAGGACCCCAGGGCGCGCGCGAGGTCGCCGCCGCCGCTCCCGGCCGGCTGCTGCCGAGCGTTGTCCGGCGCCCCGGCGACGAGGATAATCGTGTACGCACAGTGACCGCGCGGTCGTCGGTCCGCGCCGCCCGGGGGCGTCCCACCGCTGGTCATGGTGCGCTTCGGCCCGCTGGCACCGCGGCGAAGCATTGCTAGAGTCGCATCGGGTGCAGCGCTGCGCCGCGCGCGGGTCGCACGCGCGGCAAGGCGGTGCGGAAAGGGGGAAATATCGTGACCAACTCCGTTCGCGGCGACGGGCCGGACGGGGCTGATATCGGCCTCGCGCTGTACCAGACGCTGCGCGAGGGCGGCTCCTCCGTTCCGGCCAAGGCCGCCGCCGGCATCGGGCTGACCGACGAGGAGGCGGCGGCCGGCTGGTCGGAGCTGAAGGGCCTCGGGCTGATCCGCCCGGGCGAGGCACCCGACGAGGTGGCGCCGGTCGAGCCGGACACCGCGCTCATCGAACTGCTCGCCCGGCAGCGGGACGTGCTGCGCACGCAGCGTGAGGAGCTCTCCGGGGTGATCAGGGCCGCCGAGCACCTGATCGAGCACTACCGGCCGGCCGTGATGCGGGAGATCGCGCAGATCGAGGTGGAGCTGGTGACGCGGGACAACCGCGGCCGCCAGTTCGTCCGGGACTTCGACGCGCGGATCGTCTCCTCGGCCGGCTCGATGCATCCGGGTCCGCTGCCGCCGAGCGAGGTGCTGGTCTCCTCGCTCGCCGGGGACGCGGCGCTGATCGAGCGGGGGGTGCGGGTGCGCTGCATCTACGGGCAGAGCATCAACTCCGCGCCCAGGCAGCGCAAGTACCTCTCCGACCTCGCCGCGGTCGGCGCCGAGGTGCGGCTCGCCCCGCAGGTCCCCTTCGACCTGATGATCGGCGACACCCACAGCGCACTGGTATCGGCCGATCCCGACGATCCGCACGGCCCGGCGGTGATCGTGCGCGGCCCGGCGCTGGTCCGCTCCTACGTGGCGCTCTACGAGGACTGCTGGCTGCGCTCGGTCCCGTACACCACCAAACCGGCCGGCAGCGAGGACGACGAACTGACCGAACAGCACCGCACCACACTGCGGCTTCTGGCAAACGGGCTGACAGATGAGCGTATCGCCCGCAAACTAGGGGTATCACTGCGTACTGTGAGTCGCCTGGTCTCTGAGATCATGCGGTATCTGAATGCGGAGAGCCGGTTCCAGGCCGGTGTTCTCGCGGCGGCCCAGGGGCTTATTTGATGTGCGCGCTTACGCCATGGCGCATATGCGCACAAGCGGAGCGTTGCCTTCTATCTGCCGATCCTGCCAGGATCGGCCTGGTTGTATGAGTTGTCGTACGCCAACAGATGTCAACGCGAGCATTCCTCAGCACACCTCGAAGGATGGCCATGTCGCGTACTCGGGGACTCCTCCGTGTCTCAGCCGTTGCGGGCTTGATACTGGGCGCCTCGGCCGCAGCCGGTACGGTTGCCGCCGCCTACGCCGACGACGCTCCTGCCACGTCCGCGCAGGTGGCAGTGTCCGGCCAGGCCGGCCAGGCCGCCGGCACCGACGCGGTTCCTGCCACCGCCGCCGCGGCGGGCAACCAGGTTGCCGCCCCGGACAGCTGGTGGCCGTAGGGATGTGACCCCGCGGGGAGTTCGGCGAACTCCCCGCAGCAGGCGGGTGGAGCCGGTACGCGAGCGGTTGGCGTGCCGGCTCTCGCGTTTCCCGCCTGCCCCGAAGGGGCCAGGGGAGCACGGGTGTCGGTGGTCTGCCGGGTGCCGGATCGCGGGCCCGGCCGACCGCAAGGGGTGGGCGGTCGTCGTCAGCCCGCGACGGGGCACGGGGTGCGGTGCAGGGCGTACAGGGACCTGCGGAGCACCGTGTCGATCTCCGCGGCGGCGTCCTCGGCCGCCGGGTGCACGGCGAGCCAGCCCAGGTGCCGGCGGAGGAATGCGGCGAGGGCCGGCACCGTCCGTAGGGGGAGACGGACGGTGCGGCCCTCGACAAGCAGATCGGCCCAGGAGGTGAGTGTGCCTCGTACCGCTGCGCGCGCCTCGACAGCCGGCCCGTTCAGGGGGATGCCGGGCCGGTCAGTGCCGGTCTCTCGGTCGCCGGAGTGCGGCGCCGGTACGAGTGCTGCCTCCAACTCGCCGTATACCCGGGGAAGCAAGGCGAGTTGCCGATCCAACCGCTCCTGGCAAGGGACGCACAGGGCAGGGTCCGTCTCGACGCACAGATGGTGCGCGCTCCGGAACTCGATGTCCTGCACTGCCTTCGTCCCTTCCTCGCCGGGGCGGTAAGTAGAGCGTTCCAGGAAGCAGGCGATCCGGACAATGTCCACCGACCGGCCGGATTCTGCAATGGCGCATTCGCGCATCTAGGGCATCCGTGAGGCCGTTGACCAGGGGTGGCGCGCGGTGTTCGTGTGACGTCTGGGCCGGCCGGCCGGGGCCCCGGGAAGGGGGTGCGGCGGCCTCGGGACCGTCGCCGTCGTGGCTGCTCAGCGGCCCTGCTCGTCCTTCACTGTGATGCCGAGGGCGGCCGCGAGCGCCGGTGCCAGGTCGAGCAGTTGGGCGGAGCTGATGACGGCGCCGCGCAGTGCGTCGTAGCCGTCGGCCAGTTCGACGGTGACCGCGCCGCGCAGGTCGGTCCGCTTCAGCTGGGCGCGGCCGAGCCGGGCCCGCTCGATCCGGCTGCCGGGGAAGGCCACCCGGTCGAAGCGGGCCTCGCCGAAGTCCACGTCCCGCAGCACGCAGTCCTCGAAGACGACCTCGCGCAGGCTGGCGCCGCGCAGGTTGACCGAGTCGAGCTTGCAGCGGCGCAGGACCATCCGGTGCAGTACCGCGGAGAACGCCTCCACGCCGGCGAGCGAGCAGCCGACCAGCGCGGAGTCCAGCCAGGTGCTCTCGGCGAGGGTGGCGCCGGTCAGGCGGGTGCCCGACAGCCACAGGTCGTTCATCCGCGCCTTGCGCAGCCCGGTGCCGTCCAGGACGCAGTCGGTGACGGCGGACTCCAGGAACCGCGCGCCGCCCGCGTCGTTGCCCGCGCCGCCGGTGAACTCCCGCCCGTCGATGTGCACGGTGTCGTAGTCGCCCTCGGTCTCCAGCGGCCCGTCGTAACGGCGCAGCAGGTCGGCGTAGGGGAGATCGGCGAGTTCGTCGGGTGCGTCCATGGACGGGACCCTAGTGCGGGCCACCGACAGCGGAGCGGGCGCCGGAGCCGCCGACGGAGCGGCCGGGACAGCGGCTGCCGGGGCAGCGGAACCGGTGGCCTGTGCGCGGGCTCCGCGGCGCCACCCTTCAGCACGCGGGCCCGACTTAACGGACATAACCCTCGCCGGTTGCTAGCGTGGCGGCCCATGAGCGCAACCTCGGCGACCGCGCCGCCGCCGCGGCGCCCGGCCGAACCGCGCGGGCCCGCCGCCACCCGCCGGGCCGACCGCCGCGGGGTGGAACTGTGCCTGCTGGTGGCGGCGGTGGGCATCTGCGTGTACGGGTACGCCGAGGTGGGCCTGGCCCGCACCGGCGCCGTCCCGAAGGACGCGGCGGCCTACGGCGGCGGGCTCGGCGGCCTGGCGCTGCTGGCCCACGCGGCGGTGCGGGCCGGCGCCCGCTACGCCGACCCGCTGCTGCTGCCGATCGCGGTGCTGCTCAACGGCCTCGGCCTGGTGCTCATCTACCGGCTGGACCTGGAGCCCTCGCTCGGCCCGCGTGCGGCTCCGGCCCAACTGGTGTGGTCCGGCACGGGGGTGGGGCTGTTCATCGTCACCGTGCTGGCGCTGCGCGACCACCGGGTGCTGGCCAGGTACGCGTATGTGAGCGTCACCGCGGCGCTGGTGCTGCTGGTGGCGCCGATCGCCTTCCCGTCGGTGAACGGGGCGCGGATCTGGATCAGGGCGGCCGGGTTCTCCATCCAGCCGGGCGAGTTCGCGAAGGTGCTGCTCGCGGTGTTCTTCGCCGGCTACCTGTCGGCGAACCGGGCCGCGCTGGCCTACGCGGGCCGCCGGGTGCTGGGCATCGATCGGCTCCAGCTGCCGACCGGGCGGGTGCTCGGGCCGGTGCTGGCGGTGTGGCTGGCCAGCGTCGGGGTGCTGGTGCTGGAGCGGGACCTGGGCACCTCGCTGCTGTTCTTCTGCCTGTTCGTGGTGATGCTCTACGTGGCGACCGGCCGCACCGGCTGGATCGCGGTCGGCCTGCTGCTCGCGGCCGGCGGGGCGGCGGCCGTGAGCGCGAACGAGCCGCACGTCCACCAGCGGGTGCAGGACTGGCTGCACCCCTTCGCCTCGATCGCGGCCGGCGACGGGCCGAGCCAGATCGCCCAGTCTCTCTTCGCCTTCGGCAGCGGCGGCGCGCTGGGCGCCGGGCTCGGGCAGGGCTCGTCCGCGCTGATCGGCTTCGCCGCCAAGTCCGACTTCGTGCTGGCCACCGCGGGCGAGGAGCTGGGCCTGGCCGGGCTGTGCGGGCTGCTCGGCCTGTACGCGCTGCTGGTGGCCCGCGGGTTCGCGGCGGCGCTGGCGACCCGGGACCCCTTCGGGCGGCTGCTCGCGGTGGGGCTCGCCTCGATCCTGGCGCTCCAGGTGTTCGTGATCACCGGCGGGGTGATGGATTTGATCCCGATGACGGGCATGGCGATGCCGTTCCTCGCCCAGGGCGGTTCCTCGGTGGTCACCAACTGGCTGATCGTGGCGGTGCTGATCCGGATCAGCGACCGGGCCCGCCGGCCGGAGCCCGCCCCGGCGGCGGTCCCGGCGGCCGAGCGGGCCGCCCGGTGAACCGCTGCGTGCGGCACGCGGCCGCCTTCTGCGCCCTGCTGCTGCTCGCCGTGCTGGCCAACGCGGTCCGGGTGCAGCTGGTCCAGGCCGGCCGCCTCGCCGCGAACCCGGCCGACCGCCGGGCCGACATCGCCCTGTACCGGCAGCCGCGCGGGAACATCCTGGTGGCCGGCCGCCCTGTCACCAGCTCGCGCGCCACCGGCGGCCAACTGCGGTACGTGCGCAGCTACCGCGACGGCCCGCTGTACGCGCCGGTGACCGGCTTCGCCTCCCAGATCTACGGCGCCAGCCTGCTGGAGGGCACCGAGGGCGCGCTGCTGGACGGCAGCGACCCGGCGCTGGACGAGCAGCCGCTGTGGCCGGAGATCACCCGCGCCCGGCAGCGCGGCGGCGACGTGCACACCACCATCGACCCGGCGGCCCAGCAGGCGGCCTTCACGGGCCTCGCCGGGCGCAGGGGCGCGGTGGCCGCGCTGGACCCGGCGACGGGCCGCATCCTGGCGCTGGTCTCCTCGCCGTCCTACGACCCGGGGCGGCTCGCGGGCGCCGGGCCCTCGGTGACGGCGACCTGGAAGCAGCTCAACGCCGATCCGGCGCAGCCGATGCTGGACCGGGCGATCCGGCAGACCTACCCGCCGGGTTCGACGTTCAAGGTGGTCACCGCGGCGGCGGCGCTGGAGAGCGGCGAGGTCACCGACCTGCGGGCGCGGACCGCCTCCCCCGACCCGTACACCCTGCCCGGCACCACGGTGCGGCTGACCAACGAGGGCGCCGGGTGCCGGAACGCGAGCATGTTCGACGCCTTCCGGTACTCCTGCAACACGGTCTTCGCCAAGCTGGGCGCGGACCTCGGCGACCAGGCGGTGGTGGCGCAGGCCGAGCGGTTCGGCTTCGACGACACGCGGCTGCGCATCCCGCCCGCGGTGGCCGTGAGCACCGTGGACCGCTGGATGAGCCCGGACCAGGTGGCGCTCTCCTCGATCGGGCAGTTCGACACCACCGCGACGCCGCTGCAGATGGCGATGGTGGCGGCCGCGGTCGGCAACGGCGGCCGGCTGATGGCGCCCTACCTGGTGGACGAGGTGACCAGCCACGGCGGGACGACGGTGTCGCGGACGCGCCCGCGCCTGCTGCACCAGGCGGTCAGCGCCCGCACGGCCGCGCTGTTGCAGGAGTTGATGGAGGCGGTGGTGACCCGCGGCACGGGCGGCAACGCGGCGATCCCCGGGGTGGTGGTCGGCGGGAAGACCGGCACCGCGCAGCACGGCCCGGCCAACAAGGGCACGCCGTACGCCTGGTTCGTCTCCTACGCGAAGCCGCCGGGCGCCGACCGGGCCTCGGTCGCGGTGGCCGTGGTGGTGGAGGACGCGGCCGCGGTGCGGGCCGACATCTCCGGCGGCGGCAACGCGGCCCCGATCGCCCGCGCGGTGATGCGGGCGGTCCTGGCCGCCCCGCCGCCGGCCCCCTGACGGGGGCCCCGGGGCAGCCGCAAATCGCCGGTTGCCGGGGGTCAGTTCACCTTCGGGAAGCTGAAGGCGTAGCCCTGGGTGTGCAGCCAGGTCAGGGTCCGGTCGAGGGCGGCGACGGTCTGCGAGCGGTTGCCGCCGCCGTCGTGGAAGAGGATCGTCGGGCCGTTGCCGATCTCGTCCTTGACGGTGCGGACGATGGTGCCGACGCCCCTGCGCTCGTAGTCCTTGGTGTCGACGTTCCAGCCGAGCGGCCGCATGCCGTGGTGGGCGGCGAAGGCGCGGCTGGCCGGGGTGAACGCGCCGCCGGGGGCGCGGTAGTACGAGACGCGGGCGCCGCCGGACGCCTGCTCGATCATGGTGAGCGCGTCCATGATCTCGGCCTGCTGGTAGGCCACCGGCTTTTTGTCCATGGCCTCGTCGTGGTGGACGGTGTGGTCGCACAGCCGGTCGCCCGCGGCCACCACCTGGCGGACCACGGCCGGGTTGGCCCGGGCCTGCGGGCCGATCATGCAGAAGGTCGCGTGCGCGTGGTGCTTGGCGAGGACGGCGAGCACCCTCGGGGTCCATACCGGGTCCGGCCCGTCGTCGATGGTGATGTTCACCGCCCGGCCGGGCGTCTCGGCGGCGTGCTGGATGGAGTCGGGCACCAGCGGGTACGTGGGCGCGGCGGGCGCGTGGCCGGCCGTGCCGGGGTGCGCGGTGCCGCCCGGGGTGCGGGCCGGCGCCTTCGGGGCGGTGCGGACAGCGGTGGTGTGGGCGGCGGTGCGGGTGCCTCCGGGCGAGACCAGCGCGGTGATCACCGCCGTCAGGGCGACCACGAGGACGGCGGCGGTGATCGCGACGGCCTGCGGGGCCGCCCGCAGCCGCTCGCCCGCCGTCCTGGACCCCGACTGCCCGATGCCCGCGCTGTGCCCGCTCTTCGGCCGGCCCGCTATTCGTCCCCGTACGGTCATGCGCTGGTCCGCCCCTTGTCCATGGTCTTCGGTGTTCCTGCTGCGGCTGCCGTGCGGCTCGTGGCGCAGCTTCCCGGCGACTCCCGGGAGCCGCGGAACCGCCCGGGCGGACCCGGTGGTCGGCGGGCCCGCGATCCGATAGATGCGGCCGCCCAGGGTACGGTTCCCTGCCGCCGCGCGGGCGTTGCGGGCGTTACACGATCAGGACACGCGGGCGCACGGGCCGGCGGCCCGACCGGTCATCCGGCGGGCGGGGCGGCGAGCCCGGTGCAGCCGCGCAACTCCGCCTGGCGGCGGGTGATTTCAACGCCCTCGCGGCCGGTCTGCGGCTCGGGCAGGCCCTGGCTGCCGACCAGCGCGGGGCTGAAGCCCGCGCCGGTGACGCGGCCGGCCCGGTCGAGGGTGAGGGTGGTCACACCGGTCTCGTCGGAGTGCGGGTACGGCGAGGTGCCGTACCAGAGGAAATTGCCGAGGCCGTAGGCGACGAAGGTGCGGCCGAGCATGCCGGAGCCGAGCACGACATGCGCGTGGGTGCCGACGACCGCGGCGGCGCCGGCCGCGGCCAGGTCCGCGGCGAGCGAGGTCTGCTCGGCGGTGGGGCAGCTCTCGCCCTCGGTGCCCCAGTGCAGGTAGACCACGACGGCGTCGGCGTGCGCCCTGGCGGCGCGCACCGCGGCCAGCAGCCTCGGGCGGTCCAGTGCGGAGGCGATGCCGGCCGTGGCGGGCCCGGCCCGGAAGTCGGCGTTGGTGATGTCGTCGATCTGGCTGGCGGCGAGCAGGGCCAGCCGCACCCCGCCGATCGTGGCGGTGTACGGCCGGTACGCCTGGGCCGCGTCGGCGCCGATGCCGAGTACGGGGATGCGGGCGGCGCGGGCGGCGGCCACGGTGTCGGCCAGGCCCTCGGCGCCGTAGTCCACGGCGTGGTTGTTGGCCATGGTGACGGCGTCCACGCCGGAGTCGCGCAGGGCCGTCAGGGCGGCCGGGGTGGTGCGAAAGTGGTAGGTCTTCGGCTGCGGGGTGCCGCGGGTGGTGATCGCCGACTCCAGGTTGACCATGGCGAAGTCGGCGGCGGCCAGGTGCGCGGAGACCGGCCCGAGCGCGGGGTCGAGGCCGAGGCGGGCGGCGGTGCGGCCGGCGAAGTGGACGTCGCCGGCGAAGGCGAGGGTGATGGTGCCCGGGGCGCGGCGCGCTGCTGCCGCGGGGCCTTCGGCGGCGCCCGCGCGGTGGCCGGGGCGGGCGGCGAGCCGGTCGGAGGCGCCGGTGGCGGCGAGCAGCAGGCAGGTCGCGGTCAGCGCGGCCGCCCCGCGACGGCGGGTCCGGGTGCGGGTACGGCGGGGCGCGCGGCGATCTGATCCGTCGAGCATCACATCAACATAAGGTCATATTTTCATTATTCCTCCCGATTCACCCTCTTTGCCATCGACGTGTCGGCGGCGGTCGCACCCGGCAGCCGCACCTCACTTCCGGACAAGCCGCGCACGAAGGGTTGACGGGCTTGTTGACACGGAGTCTTATAAGAGCCGTACCTTCGGTAACCCTCATGCAGCGGAGGCCGGTTCACCCATGGACGCGCACCTGATCGACCGGGAGAGGACCGCCGAGCGGCTGCTGGCGGCGTCCGCGAAGCACTCCTTCGACCCGGACACCGAACTGGACTGGGACGCGCCCTTCGAGGAGGGCGCCTGGTTCTGGCCGCCCGAGCTGGTCTCCCTCTACGACACCGAGCTGTGGCGGCGGATGACGCCGGAGCAGCAGATCACCCTGTCCCGCCACGAGGCGGCCTCGCTGTGCTCGGTCGGCGTCTGGTTCGAGACGATCCTGATGCAGCTGCTGCTGCGGCACACCTACGACCTGGAGCCGACCAGCGGCCACGTCCGCTACGCGCTCACCGAGATCGCCGACGAGTGCCGGCACTCGAAGATGTTCGCCCGCGCGGTGACGAAGATGGGCACCCCCGTCTACGGGCCCAGCCGGCTCGACCACGCGCTCGGCCGGGTGCTGAAGACGGTCTCCACCACGCCGGGTTCGTTCACCGGCACCCTGCTGGCGGAGGAGATCCTGGACTGGATGCAGCGGCTGACCTTCCCCGACGAGCGGGTGCAGCCCTTCATCCGCGGGGTAACCCGCATCCATGTCGTCGAGGAGTCCCGGCACATTCGCTACGCCCGCGAGGAGCTGCGCCGCCAGATGGTGACCGCCCCGCGGTGGGAGCTGGCCGTCACCCGGGTCGCCTCGGGTGAGGCCGCCCGCGTCATCGCCCGCTCGCTGATCAGCCCGAAGGTGTACGCCGCGGTCGGCCTCGACCCCGCGCACGCCGCCGAAGTGGCCCGCACCAGCCCGCACCGCCGCGACGTGATGCGGCAGTCGGCGAAGCGGCTGATGGACTTCCTGGAGGAGATCGGCCTGCTGCGCGGCCCGGCCCGGCCGTTGTGGAAGGCGTCGGGGCTGCTCTGACGACGTCGGGCAGCGGCGGACAGTCGGCAGGCGGCCGTCTCGGCCGAACAGTGCGGGAAGCCCCTGCGACCGGGCACGTTCGTTCCGCTCGTCACGCTCGGCCGGCCGTGCCGGCCGAACAAAACGAACCGGCCCGCAGCTGCGGCACGTTCCGACTGCCCGGCAGGGACGGGACGGCAGCTCAGCCGAACAGCTCGGTGAGGCGGCCCAGCAGCGCCGTTCCGGGGCTCGCGGGTGACTCCTGGCCGAGCGCGGCCCGGGCCACGCGGGCGGTCTGCGGGTCGGTGGCCGCGGTGGCGAGCAGCAGCGCGGTGAAGTGGTCCACCAGCCACCCGCACAGCTCGGGCAGCGGCGGCTGCTTGCCCTCGTCCAGCCAGAGCAGGGAGACCGCCTCCACCGAGGCGATCCACGAGCGCACCATCAGCGCGAGCCGCGGCCCGGGTTCGGCCACCTCCAAGTGGCGCAGCACCTGCTCGGCCGCGGCCCGCCGCACCCCGTCCACGATGGCGTCCGTACGGCTGGTGCCCACCACCCCGCCGCCGCGCAGCAGCGCCCCGTAGGCGGCGTCGTGCTCGTCGACATAGGCGAGGTAGCGGCCGAGCGCCGCCGCCAGCCGCTCGGTGGGCGGCCCCTGCGCCGGTACGGCGAACCTGCCGGTCAGCTCCTCCGCGGCGCCCAGGACCGCGGCCTCGTACAACTGCTGCTTGCCGCCGGGGAAGTAGCGGTAGACCAGCGGGCGCGAGACACCGGCGGCCGCGGCCACGTCCTCCACCGAGACGTCCTCGGGCCTGCGGTGCCCGAACAGGTCCACGGCGGCGGCCAGCAGTTGCTCGCGGCGCCGCTCCACACTCATCCGCCGGTAGGCGGGCACCGCGCTGCTGCTCATGCCCGAAAGCCTACGGACGCGCCCGCCGCCGCTGCCATCGGGCGGGCCGCCCGCGGACGCCGGATCGCGGGAGAGGGTGCCGGTTACGCGCGCACCGGCAGCTGCGCGTAGAAGTCCAGGTGGCGGCGGGCGGCCTCGGCCCAGGTGTGGCGGGCGGCAAGGGCGGTGCCGGCGGCGCGGCGGGCCGGGTCGGGGCCGTCGAGCGCTTCGGCGAGCCGGTCGGCCAGATCGCGCGGCCCGGCTGCGAAACGGGCGGCGGGCCCGAACACCTCGCGCAGCACCGGCAGATCGCGCACCACCAGCGGCACGCCCGCGGCCAGCGCCTCCATCGCGGCCAGCCCGAAGCCCTCCTTGACCGAGGGGAAGGCGAAGGCGGCCGCCCCGGCGACCAGCGGCGGCAGGTCGTCGTCGGGCACCGCGCCCAGCACGACCGGTTCGACACCGAGTTCGGCCGCCCGCCGCTCCCAGGCGGCCCGGTAGTCGCGGTAGTCGAAGAGGGTCTCACCCCCGGCGATGGCCAGGGCGATGCCGGGCACGCGCTCGCGCAGCAGCGCGTAGGCCTCCAGCAGGTCCAGGGAGCCCTTGCGCGGTTCGATGCCGCCGACCGTCAGGACGTAGCGGCCCAGTCGGGCGCGCAGGCGGTCGCGGGCGGCCGGGTCGGCGGCGGCGAAGCGGGCGGCGTCCACGCCGTTGGGGATCACCCGCGCCCGCAGGCCCCAGCCGTCGGCGAGTTCGGCGGCCACCGCGGCGGAGACGCACACGTGCGCGTAGGGCTCGGTGATCGCCCGCTCGTGGCAGGCGGCCAGTTCGGGGGTGGTGAAGTGGTCGATGTGGTGGACGGTCCGCACGCAGGGGCCCGCCGCGTTCGCGCTGATGCAGTCCTGGGCGTGCACGATGTCGTACGAGCCCGCGTGCGGGGCGAACGCCTCACGCAGCACCGCGATCGAGCGCAGGATGCGCGCCCCGGTGCCCTCGCCCGCGGGCCCGTCGGGGAAGGGCACCAGGCGGACCGTCACGGCCGGGTCCACCGGGCGGAAGAAGCCGGCGTCGCCGCCGCGGCCGAGCGACCACACGGTGACGTCCTGGCCCTGGGCGGCCAGCGCCTCGGCCAGGGCCAGGGTGTGCACGACCCCGCCGCGGGGCTTGGTGGAGTAGCTGAGCAGGGCGATCCTCATCGCGGGCGCTCCCGGTAGACGTCGGGCCGGCGTTCGGCCAGGTGGTGCAGGATGCGCCGGGCCCGGTCGATCTCGGCCTCGACGTCCACCTCGGCGACGGCCAGGCCCGCCTTGGACCAGGTGCGGGCGAGGATGTCGCCGCCGGGGCCGACCACCTTGGACTGGCCGAGGAAGCGGATGCCGCCCATCGTGCCGGTCTGGTTGGAGGAGGCGAGCACGACCTGGTTCTCCGCGGCCCGCGCCTGGTCGTAGAGGTCGAACAGGCGGGCCTGGCGGTCCTGGGCCATCCGCGGCGCCCGGTTGGTGATGCTGGTGGGCCAGGCGGACAGGCAGGCGAGGACACCGGCGCCGTCCAGCGCGAGCGAACGGGCCGCCTCCGGGAAGGTCTTGTCGTAGTCGATCAGCATGCCGATCCGGCCGACGGGGGTGTCGAAGGCGTCGAAGCGGTCGCCCGCGGTGTAGGCGGCGACCTCCCCGGCGGGCAGGTGCACCTTGCGGTGCCGGCCGAGGACGCCGTCGCCGCTGACGCAGACCGCCGCGTTGTAGCGCACGTCGCCGCCGTCCTCGCAGTAGCCGACGCAGACCGTCATCTCGGCGGCGAGCGCGGCGACCCGGCCGATCAGCGGGTCGTCGGGCTTCAGCGCGGGCGGCAGCGCGTCGGGGTCGGGGTGGCGCAGGTCGGCGAGGTAGCCGCCGAGCGCGGCGTCGGGCAGCACCAGCAGCCCGGCGCCCGAGGCGCGCGCGTCGCCGATCAGCTTGGCCACGCGGGCCAGGTCGAACTCCAGGTCGCGGCCGAAGTGTGCGGCGGCGGCCGCGATCCGGACGGTGCTCATCTGCCAGGTGCTCCTGCTGCTGGTGCTGCTGCCGGTTGTGGTGCGGGTGCTGCGGCCGGTGCCGGTGCCGGTACTGGCGCCGCCGCGCCCGCCGGGGCGGGTACGGGGGTGCGCGGCACGTAGCTGTCGGGGCGGCGGTCGCGCAGGTGCGCCATCGAGCGGCGGGCCGTCCGCAGGGCCGCGCCGACGTCCACCGAAGCGACCGCCAGGCCCCCGCCGACGCCGGTGTCGGCCAGTACGTCGCCGCCCGGGTCGACGACCTTGGCGCTGCCGACGAACCGCAGCGCACCGAAGGTACCGGCCTGGTTCGCCGACAGCCAGACGATCTGGTTCTCCAGCGCCCTGGCCCGGTCGAAGAGGTCGAATCGGCGCTTCCAGCGGTCCTGGGCGAGGTCGGCGGCCGCGTTGGTGCGCGAGCCCGGCCAGGCGGAGATGCACACCCCGATCTGGGCGCCGTCCAGCGCCAGTGCCCGGGCGGCCTCCGGGAACGCCTTGTCGTAGCAGATCATCATGCCGATCCGGCCGGCCGGTGTGTCGAAGGCGTGGAAGCCGTCGCCGCTGGCGTAGCTGGCGTCCTCGCTCAGCGGCTGGTGCACCTTGCGGTGGTTGCCGAGCACGCCGTCGCCGGTCACGCACACGGCGCTGTTGTAGCGCACGTCGCCGTCCGCCTCGCAGTAGCCCGCGATCACCGTCATCTCGCCGGCGATCCGGGCCAGCCGGCGGATCTCGGGGCCGTCCGGGTCCAGCGGCGGCGGCCCGGCGTCCGCGCTGTCGCCGTCCAGGCTCAGCAGGTAGCCGCCGAGGGCGGCTTCCGGCAGGGCGAGCAGGCCGACGCCGGCCGCGCGCGCGTCGGCGACGATCCGCTCGACGGCCTCGAAGTCCGCGGCCAGGTCGCGCCCGAAGGGCGCGGCGGCCGCGGCCATGGTCAGGGTGGTCATGCGGGTCCCATTCCGGTCACGGCGGCGGTGACCGCCTCGGTGGTCTCTCCGTCGGGCCAGCGCAGCCCGACGCCCTGCCCCTGGGTCAGCTCCCCGCACACCGCGCCCGTCGCCGGGCCCGCGGACAGTTCCGGCGCGCCGGGGGCGTCGGCGGTGAGCATGGCGAAGCCGGGGAAGCAGGTCAGCCAGTCGCCCATGGAGGCCCCTCGCGGGCGCGGCACCGCGGCCACGTCGAGCACCGCGCGGCAGCCGCTCGCCTCGGCGAGCATCCCGAGGGTGCCCGCGGCCCCGGCCATGGACACGTCCTTGGCGGCCGCGGGCCGTGCGGCGGCCACCGCGCCCGCCATGGCGCGCAGTTCGTCCGCCCGGCGGCCGCTGGTGGAGTCCCACTGGCGGCCGCGGTACCCGGCCCGCCAGGAGCCACCGAGGTCGGCGGTGAGCCGCACCCGGTGCCCCGGCCGGCCCCCGCCGCCGGGCACGGGGTGCGCGGTGCGGCCGAGCGCGGTCACCGACAGGGCGGCGGGCACGCCGAGTTGGGTGTGCCCGCCCAGCACCGGCAGGCCCCAGGCGGCGCAGGCGCGGGCCAGCCCGTCGAGCACCCGCCGCGCGTGGGCGGCGTCGGGCGCGCCGAGCGCGTCGAGCAGCCCGACGGGCGAAGCACCCATCGCGGCAAGGTCGTTGACGTTGACCAGCACCGCGCACCAGCCGGCCCACTCGGGGTCGCGGGCCACCATCGACGGCAGGATGGCGTCGCAGGCGGCGATCACGTCGGAGCCGGGCACGGGCGCCCCGTCGTCCCCGACGAACCCGGCCCCACCGAGCCCGGCGAACCCACTGTACGGGGACGGGAGTCGGCCCGGGCCGCCCGGGTACGCACCCGGGACCCCGGGCACGGCGGCGTACGGCCCCGCCGCCGCACGACCCTCGTAGCCGCCCGGCGAACCGGCGTCGCCCGGCCCGGCGTAGGAGCCCGCCGCGGTCCCCGGGCCACCTGGGTACGTGCCGTCGAAGCCGGCAGAAGCACCGTACGAGCCCGCCACCGCCGCCGGGCCATCCGGATACGCGCCCGCGAAGCCGGAGGAAGCCGGGCCCGACGCGCCGTACGGGCGGGGCCCTTCGGTGTCCGGCACCGCTCCGCGCAGGGCCGCGAGCAGCGGGCCCAGGGGGGACTTCGCCGCCTCGGCCAGCGCGGCGATCCGGCCGATCGGCCACCGCATCAGCACGTGCGGGCGGCCGGCGGCGACAGCGGGGCGGACCCGCTGCCAGCCGAGCCGGGCGAACATCCGCTCGGCGGCGGGCTGCACAGTGGCGTCGAAGCGCAGCACGCCCTCCTGCTCGGCGCGGGCGCAGGCGGCGCGGACCAGAGCGGGGCCGACACCCGAGGCGCGGCGGGCGGCCGGGTGGACGGCGAGCCGGCTGCCGGCCCACCAGCCGATGTCCGGCCCGTCCGGCACCGGGTGCAGCCGCACACCGCCGAGCAGGGCGCCCTCGCGGTCGCGGGCCAGGAGCACCACGGTGCGCGGGTCGGCGTCGTGGCCGTCCAGGTCGTGGCGGTCGAACAGGCCCTGCTCGGCGACGAACACCTGCCGGCGCAACTGCCGGTACTCCGCGTGCGCGGCCGTGTCGGTGGCCTGCTCGATCCGGAAGCCGGCGCGGGCTCGGGCCAGGGTGGCGCGGTCGCCGAGCAGCGCCAGGATGTCCTGGGCCTCGGGGGCGGGCGGGGCCGCGGGCCCGCCGTCGAGCAGCGACACCGCGCTCACCCGCCGGCCGTCATCAGCACGCTGCACGCCCCGCAGGCCGCGCAGCCGGCCTGCTGGTCGGCGCCGTGCATCCCGGCGGCCCGCAGCTTGGCGGCCACGCCCTCGGTGACGTGCCGCAGCAGGTGCGCGGACGGCGCGGGCACGCCGTCGCGGGCGGCCAGCGTGCCGCGCATGGGGCGGAAGGGCACGACGAAGGGGTACACCCCGCGCTCGATCAACTCCCCCGCGCCCGCGATGAGTTCGTCCGGGTCCTCGCCGAGGCCGACGAGCAGGTAGGTGGAGACGCGGTTGCGGCCGAAGACGCGCACCGCTTCGTCCCACGCGGCCTCGTACTCCGCGAGCGGCACGGTGGACTTGCCGGGCATCCAGCGCCGCCGCACCTGCTCGTCCAGGGACTCCACGTGGATGCCGATGGCGCTCGCCCCGGCCTCGTGCAGGGCGCCGATCCAGGCGAGGTCGCCGGGCGGCTCGCACTGCACCTGGATCGGCAGCCCGGGCACCGCGGCGAGCACCGCCCGCACCGAGCGCGCCAGGGTGCGCGCGCCGCGGTCGGGCCCGGTGGTGGTGCCGGTGGTCATCACCATCTGCCGGATCCCGTCGAGCCGTACGGCCGCCTCGGCGACCTCGGCGAGCTGGGCGGGGGTCTTGGCGGCCACCGTGGCACCCGAGCGCAGCGACTCCTCGATGGTGCAGAAGCGGCAGCGGTCGGCCTCGCCGTAGCGGATGCAGGTCTGCACGACGGTGGTGGCGAGCACGTCGGCGCCGTGCAGGCGGGCGATGTGCTCGTACGGGGTGCCGTCGGCGGTGGCGAGGTCGTAGAACCGCGGGCGGCGTACGGGGGTCAGGGTCAGGCCGGTGTCCTGCTCGCCGAGCCAGACCCGGCCGTCGCGGACCCGGTACGGGCTGGCCGGGTTGGTGGGCAGCGCGGCGTTGGCACCGTCGACGAGGACGTGCCCGTCGTCGCTGGGGCCCGCGCCGTCGGGGCGCCGTACGGGGGCGTCCGAGGCGACTCCGTGCAGGGCGAGTTCGGCGCGGGTCATGATCCGCACGTCCACCGCCGTCGATCCGGTGCCAACGCTCACGGGGGCGCCTCCTACAGCTGGTAGGTCGAGTTGATGATGGCGCCCTTGCGCGCGTAGTGGATCAGCGCGTCCTGGACGTCGAGCGGGTGGGTGGGGATGACGCCCTCGATCAGGTCCTCCTCGCGGGCGCCGTGCAGGGACAGGCCGAACCGGCAGCAGTAGACCTTGCCGCCCTCGGCGATGAAGGTCTTCAGCTGGTTGTTGATGTTGTGCTCGCCGGGGAAGGCGGAGGTGCCCGTGGTCGGGAAGCCGCGGGTGGCCAGGCAGTTGAGCGAGCCGGGCCCGTAGAAGTAGATCGCGGTCTCGAAGCCCTTGCGCAGCGCGCGGGTGGCCTGCAGGACGGCGACGAAGGAGACCGACGACTCGTGGGCGATGCCGTGCACGAGGGTGAAGTACGTCTCGCCGTTCTCGGCCTGGTAGTCGGGGAAGACCTTGGTGGAGCCGTAGAGCGAGGAGCCCTCGGGCAGCGAGGGGTGCGGGATCTCGGTCAGCGACTTCTGCTCGACGTCGGTGAGCGCTGCGGTGTCGGACACGTGGTGACTCCTTTGCAGAGGGGACGGCTTGGGGCTTGGGGAGGGTGGTCGGGGAGGCCGGTGCGGGCGGTGCCGGGCCGGGCTCGGGCCGGTCATGAGTCGGGCTCGGGCCGGTGTTGAGCCGGTGTTGAGCCGGTCGGGGGACGGTCAGTCGTAGAGGGCGGCGAAGGTGTCGCGGAAGACGCGGGCCTGCAGTTCGCTGCCGGCCAGCGCGGCGGCCGTGCGGGCGTGCTCGCCGGCGTAGTCGCCCCAGGGCTGGTCGCTGGCGAAGAGCACCCGGTCGTGGCCGAGGCCGCGCCGCTCGATCTCGGCGGCCAGCCACCGCGGGGCGAAGCCGATCGCCCAGGACAGGTCGGTGTAGACCCGCTTGCCGGCGGCGATCCAGTCGAAGAACCGGCCGCCGGCGAGCTTGATGTGGCCGCTCATGCCCCCGCCGAAGTGCACCAGGTGCACCGGCACGCGGTCGGCGTACCACTCCACCAGGTGCCCGACCTCGTCGATGTCGGAGGCCGCGCCGGGCGAGGTGTGCACGTGGACGACGAGGCCGTACCGCTCGGCTGCGGCGAAGATCGCGTCCAGCGGCGCCCGGCAGTCGGGGTCGGTGGGGCGCCCGCCCAGCAGGAAGCTGAGCTTGAGGGCGCGCACACCGGGCTCGCCGGCCAGCGCCAGCGCCTTCGCGGTGCGCTCGGCGTCGGCCGGGCGGGGCGAGACCCACAGCCCGGCCCGGACCCGGTCGTCGGCCTGGGCGGCCTCCAGCACCAGGTCGTTGAGCCGGAAGGCGGCATCCGGGTCGGGCACACCGTAGTTGGGGATCACCAGGGCGCGCTCGGTGCCCTCGGCGTCGAGGTCGGCGAGCAGCTGCTTGACGGTGCCGCGGGCGGTGGTGTCGGGGTTGACCGGCGGACCGCCGTAGAAGGGGTGGGCGGGCAGGACGCCGATGTGGCGGTGGGCGTCGAAGACCATGGGGCGCGTCCTTCGAGCGGGATGCGAGCAGGATGCGAGCGGGGCTTGGGCGGGACTTGGGCAGGAGTGGGCGGTGGGCGGGCGGGGCCGGCGGTGTCAGCCCGCGGGCAGGGCGGGGGCCAGCGAGGTCGGGGCGCCGGTGAGGGTGCCGCAGACGTCGGCGAGCCGCCGGTTGGCGTCGATGTGGTCGGCGAGGAACTCCGCGTCCCGGCCCACCGCCTCGAAGCGGCCCGAACCCCAGGTGTGCTGCCAGGGCAGGCCGAGGAAGTACAGGCCGGGGCAGCTGGTGGCGCCGCGCCAATGCATGGGGTAGCCGCGGCCGTCGAAGACGGGCACCCCGATCCAGGTGTGGTCGCGGCGGAAGCCGGTCGCCCACACCACGGCGGCGACGCCCTCGGCGGCCAGGTCCAGCGTCCTGGGGTGGCCGGGCCCCGGCCGCCAGACGGGCACGTAGCGGGCCTCGTCGGGGGCGGCGAGGCCGCGGGCGGCGATGTGCTGGTCGATGGCGTCCTTGATGGACTCCGCGACGGCGTCGGCCCGGTCGAGGTTCGCCGCGAGGTCGGCGGCGAACTCCAGCCGGCCGCCCTCGGCGCCGGTGAGGTGCCCGTACAGCCGCATGCCGTCGCGGGCGAAGGCGCGCAGGTCGATGTCGCGGCCGCCGTCGCGGCCGGTGACGTAGTGGTTGACCCGGACCCGCACCGCCTCGGCGTCGTCGAACTCGTCGACCGGCCGGTCGTAGTGGCCCATCTCGTCCAGCCAGGCCACGCAGTCCCGGCCGCGGTAGAAGCGGGCCACGCGGGGCGCGCCGCCGACCGCGAGGTGCACCCGGCGCCCGGCCAGGTGCAGATCCTCGGCGATCTGGGCGCCGGACTGGCCGGAGCCGACCACCAGCACCGCGCCCGGCGGCAGGGCGCCGGGGTTGCGGTACTGCGAGGAGTGCAGCTGGACCAGGTCCGCGGGCAGCCGCTCGGCCAGCCGCGGCACCTTGGGCGTGTGGTAGGGCCCGGTGGCCACGATCACCTGGTCGGCGGTGAAGGTGCCCCGGCTGGTGCCGAGTTCGAAGGCGCCACCGGGCAGCCGGCGCAGCGCGGTAACGGTGGTGTCCTCCACCAGCGGCGGCTGGAAGGAGGCGGCGTAGTCCTCCAGGTACCGGACGATCTCGTCGCGCACCATGAAGCCGTCCGGGCCGCCGCCGCGGTAGGGGAAGCCGGGCAGCCGGCACTGCCAGTTGGGCGTCACCAGGCAGAAGGAGTCCCAGCGGCGCGCGCGCCACTCGTGGCCGACACGGTGGGCCTCCACCACGACGTGCCCGATGCCGCGCCGGGTGAGGTGGTGGCTGGCCGACAGCCCGGCCTGGCCGCCGCCGACGACCGCCACCGGCCAGTGCCCGCCGGCGAGCCGGGGCGGGGCGGTCACCGCGGGCTCCCGTCCGGGTTGACCAGCGACTCCACGGTCATCTGCGCACCGGGCGGGTAGGCGGCCGCCGACTCCTCGATACGGGCGAGCTGTTCGGCCGCGGCGGTGCAGGCGAAGCCGTACTTCGCGCGGACCCGCTCGCTCGCCTCGCCCAGCGCGGCGCGGCTGCGCGCCACGAAGTCGGCGACCTCGTAGCGGGCGCCCGCGGTGAGGTGGTCCTCCACTACAGTGGACGGCGAGTAGCAGCGCTGGGTCCGTCCGTCGGGCCAGCGCACGTGGACGTAGAGCTCGGGCATGCCTGTCCTCCATGCGGGACGCGGCCGGTGGCGGGGAGAGCCGTCGGCTGCGGCGTGTGAGGACCACTTCAGCCAGCGGGCGTTGCCGATCGAAGTCATCGGGACTAAAGACGCGTTACGGAATCCTCACCGTGCGTGAGGGCGGCGGGCCAGGCGTGGCGGCGGGCGGCGCCGGCGGCGGGCGTGGGAGCCTGGGCCGGTGCGACACGAGGAGACCGAGTTCGTCGGCGGGCCGCTGGACGGCCGCGTGCTGGAGGTCGTCACCGGCATGACGGGCCAGCCCCCGCCGGACTACCGCGTGCCCGTGCCCGCACCCGAGGGCGGCCCGGAGACCGTGCACGTCTACCACCGCGCGCCCGGGAGGGGCCGCACCCGCTGGGCCTACGTGCACGACCCGGAAGGCAGGCCGCACCCCGACCGCCCGCGCTGGCCGTGGTCGAAGCGGCCCTGAACGGGGGTCGCGGTGGGCGTTACGGCGCCGTATGCAGGGCGGCGGCGGGCCCGGACCGGGCGCCGGGCCCGGCCCCGCGGCGCCGCCGGAGCGCGTCCCCGCCCGCCGCGCGGACAGCGCTCCCGGCGCCGAATCCTGGTGCGGACCATTGACGTGATTGGTCTGGACCTGTTTGCTACCGGGTGACATGCCCCTGTCGGCGCCTGGCAACGCCCCGTCAGAAGGAGCTCCCCCCATGGTCACCGCACCGCGCGGCCCGGTCCGCAGACGCACCATCGCCGCCGCCTCCACCGCGCTCGCCGCCGCCCTCGCCGTCGGTGGCCTGGTCGCGCTCGCCCCCTCGGCGACCGCGGGCGAGTTCCTCACCAACGGCGGCTTCGAGTCCGGCACTCTTTCCGGCTGGACCTGCGACGCGGGCACCGCCGTCGTCAGCCAGGCGCACACCGGCAGCCACGCCCTCCAGGGCACGCCCAGCGCCTCGGCCACCGCCCAGTGCGCCCAGAACGTCACGGTCGCCCCGAACACCACGTACTCGCTGACCGCGCAGGTCAACGGCTCCTACGTCTACCTCGGCGTCGACGGCGGCGCCTCCACCTGGACGCCGGGCACCAACGGCGCGTACGCCCCGCTCAGCGTCTCCTTCACCACCGGCGCCACCCAGACCACCGCGAAGGTCTTCGTGCACGGCTGGTACGGCCAGCCCGCCTACCTCGCCGACGACATCTCCCTGCAGGGCCCGGGCGGCGGCACCACGACCCCGCCGACCTCGCCTCCGACATCCCCTCCGACAACGCCGCCGACCACGCCCCCCACTTCTCCCCCGACCTCGCCGCCCTCCCAGGGCCTGCCCACCCACGCCCTGGTCGGCTACCTCCACGCGACCTTCGCCAACGGCTCCGGCTACACCCGCCTGGCCGACGTGCCCGCCGACTGGGACATCATCGACCTCGCCTTCGGCGAGACCGACTCCCCCACCTCCGGCACCATCCACTTCAACCGCTGCTCGGCCACCGAGTGCCCCTCGGTGGAGTCCGACGCGGACTTCAAGGCCGCGATCAAGGCCAAGCAGGCGGCGGGCAAGAAGGTGCTGCTCTCCATCGGCGGCGCCAACGGCGAGGTCCAGCTGACCACCACCGCCGCCCGCGACAACTTCGTCTCCTCGGTGGAGTCGATCATCGACCAGTGGGGCCTGGACGGGGTGGACATCGACTTCGAGGGCCACTCGCTCTCGCTGAACAGCGGTGACACCGACTTCAAGAACCCCACCACACCGGTGATCGTCAACCTGATCTCGGCCCTGAAGACCCTCAAGGCCCATTACGGCAGCAGCTTCGTGCTCACCATGGCCCCGGAGACCTTCTTCGTGCAGATGGGCTACCAGTTCTACGGCTCCGGCCCGTTCAACGGCCAGGACCCGCGCTGCGGCGCCTACCTGCCGGTGATCTACGCCCTGCGCAACGACCTCACGCTGCTCACCGTCCAGGACTACAACTCCGGGCCGATCATGGGCCTGGACAACCAGTACCACACCATGGGCGGCGCCGATTTCCACATCGCGATGACGGACATGCTGCTCACCGGCTTCCCCGTGGCGGGCAACACCGCGAACATGTTCCCGGCGCTGGCCCCCTCCCAGGTCGGCATCGGCCTGCCCGCCTCGGTGAACGCCGGCAACGGCTACACCGCGCCCACCCAGGTGGACCAGGCACTGGACTGCCTGACGAAGAAGACGAACTGCGGCGGCTACACCACGCACGGCACCTGGCCCGCCCTGCGCGGCCTGATGACCTGGTCGGTCAACTGGGACCGCTTCGGGAACTGGGAGTTCAGCCACAACTTCGACAGCTACTTCGGCTGACCCGGCCGAAGACCGCTCCCCGGCGGGCCGGCCACCGTGCGTGCGGTGGCCGGCCCGCGGCGCGCGGAAGGCCGCGAGGTGCTTCGGTGACGCGGGGGACGGATGCGACACTCACTCGTGCGAGTGACCGTTGTGGGCGGTTTCGGCTAGTGACCCTGTCGAAGATATGACGATTCATGCTTCTCTCCAGGGCGGCAGCCTGGTGCCCACGGGTTGAGGGGAGATGAGGAGATGTCAGCCGCCCGCCGGCCCGGGTCACGGCGCGTCAGGTCAGCGGTGATGTGCGGGAGCCTGCTGGCCGCCGCCGCACTGGCGCTGCCCGCCGCCCAGCGCGCCTCCGCCCAGCCGTCCGACCCGTCCGCCGGCTCCGCGGCAGGCACGACCGACTCCGCGGCCGGGTCCGCCGTCCCGCTGGCCGACCTGCTCACCCGGCTGCAGAGCGCCTACCAGCAGACCGAGACCGCCACCGAGGCGTACAACAAGGCCAAGGCCGACGCCGACCGGCTGCGCGCCGCCGCCCGCTCGGCCGACGCGAAGCTCGCCCGGCAGAAGGTCGCGGTGGACGGCAGCCGCACCCGGCTCGGCCTGATGGCCAGCCAGATGTACCGGGACGGCGCCGTCTCGCCCTACCTGTCGCTGCTCACCGGGCAGACCCCGCAGGACTTCTTCGGGCAGCGGCACGTGCTCGGCCAGCTCGCCGGGCAGCAGCAGGCCGAGGTGAAGCGGCTGACCGCGGGCGAGAGCCGGCTGAGGAAGCTCAACACCTCGGCCCAGCGCGCCCTGGACAAGGCCGAGCACGCGCAGAGCGTGGCCGCCGCAAAGAAGAAGGACGTGCAGAGCCGGCTCTCCGAGGTCGAGGGCATGCTCGCCGGGCTGACAGGCGTGCAGATCGACCAGCTCCAGGCGCTGGAGCAGAGCGACGACGACAAGGCGCAGACGCGGCTGATGGACGCCAAGGCGCTCGGCGACGACCCCGCGCTGCGGGCGCCCTCGCTCGCCGGCGACCGGGCCATCGGCTACGCCTTCGACCAGCTCGGCCGGCCCTACCAGTGGGGCGCCCAGGGCCCGGACGCCTTCGACTGCTCGGGGCTCACCTCGCAGGCGTGGGCGCACGCCGGGGTGCCGATCCCGCGCACCAGCCAGGAGCAGTGGGCGAAGCTGCCGCACGTGCCGCTCCAGCTCCTGCGCCCGGGCGACCTGGTGGTCTACTTCAAGGGCGCCACCCATGTCGCCCTCTACATCGGCGACGGCCTGGTGATCCAGGCCCCGCGCCCCGGCTCGTACGTCAAGGTCTCGCCGATCGCGGCGAACCCGATCCTCGGCGCGGTCCGCCCCGACTCCGGCAGCAGCCCGCTGCGCGACTACACCCCCAGGCCCATCCCCAAGAACGCGGAGGCGCCCACCCCGATCGGCGCGCAGGCTTCCTCCGAAGGGAGCCCCCAGGGGAACGCCGGGGACGCCGACCGGGCGGCTGAGGGCCCGGGAGACGGCTCCTAGCCGCCCCGTGGGCCGATAACCCGGGTGGGGCCGGCCCGGTCGCCACCGGGGCCGCGGGCACGGGCGGTTCAGCCCGCCCGCACCTGCGCCAGGTACGCGGCCGCGCGCTCGGGCTCGTAGAACCAGTCGTCGAAGTCGGCGGGGTTGTCGAAGCCGTCGGCGAACCGGTCGGCGACCGGCTGGAGTTCACCAGCGGCGCCGATCAGCCCCAGCACGTGCGCGGGCGGCGGCGCCAGCATCGCGTGGGTCCAGCGGGTGGCGGGCTCGGCCACGGCCCAGAAGCCGTCGAAGGCCGCCTGCATCCAGGCCCGGTCGAAGGGGCGCTCGCCGTGCCCGGCGATGGCCGCCAGATAGTGGGCGGCGCAGCGGGCCGCGTTGTTGGCGCCCTGGCCGGTGATCGGGTCGTTGGCCACCACCACGTCCGCGACGCCCAACGCGAGGCCGCCGGAAGGCAGTTCGGCGATCGGGCGGCGGACCGTCGGCACCAGGCGGCCGGTCAGGGTGGCGCCGGCGTCGGTGAGCTCCACCGCGGCCGCCCGCTCGTACTCCCAGGGCACGTGCCGGGCCATCAACTCCAGTGTCCGCCGCAGGTGTTCGTCCGGATCGCGCACGCCCTGGAAGATGTCGGCGGGCCCGCCGGGCAGCGCCTCCCAGAAGAGGATGTCGCAGCGCCCCGAGGTGGTCAGCGCGGGGATCACGAACAACTCCCCCACGCCCGGCACCAGATTGCAGCGCACCGCGTCCGTCCCCGGGTGCTCGGGGCGCGGGCCGAGCCCGTGCACGTAGGCGACGGCGAGGGCGCGCTGGGCGGTCGTGTGCGGGGAGCGGGCGGCGTCCCGGGCGAACATGGAGACCAGCTCGCCGCGCCCGGCGGCCACCAGGCACAGGTCGTAGGCGGTGGCGAACCAGTCCACGTCGGAGACGGAAGCCGCGTGCACCACGACCCGGCCGCCGCGTTCGGCGAAGGTCTCCAGCCAGCCGGCCATCTTCACCCGCTGGTCCACCGACTGGGCGGGGGCGGTGAACCGGCCGAGCCAGTCGGTCGCGCGGCCGCCGCCGGGCTCGGCCACCGAAACCCCCAGGCCCACCAGGTCCGGCGCCTGGTCGGCCCAGAAGTCCAGCCCCAGGGCGCGCTCGTGGCCCAGAGCGGTGGCGAACATGCACTGGGTGGACATCACCCGGCCGGTGCGTATCTCGTCCGCCGTGCGGTCGGTCAGCACGGTGACGTCGTGGCCCTGCGCCTGCAGCCCCAGGGCGAGTTGGAGCCCGGCCTGGCCGGCTCCGACGATGAGGACACTGCGCATGCGGGCACCCCACCGGCCTACAGCGGGTCTTCGGCCAGCGCGTGCGTGACGAGGGCGAGCAGGGCGTCCACCACCGAGTGCCGCTTGCGGGCGTCGATGACGAGCACCGGGATGTGCGAGGGCACGGCGAGCGCGTCCCGGACGTCCTCGGAGCTGTAGGCGGCGGTGCCCTCGAACTGGTTGACCGCGACCGTGTAGGGCAGGCCGCTGCTCTCGAAGTAGTCCAGCGCGGGGAAGCAGTCGGCCAGCCGGCGGGTGTCGGCGAGCACCACCGCGCCGATCGCGCCGCGCACCAGGTCGTCCCACATGAACCAGAAGCGCTGCTGCCCCGGCGTGCCGAAGACGTAGAGCACCAGGTCCTTGTCGAGCGTGATCCGGCCGAAGTCCATGGCCACGGTGGTGGTGACCTTCTCCGGGGTGGACGCCAGGTCGTCCACCGCCTCACTGGCCTGCGTCATCACCGCCTCGGTGGTCAGCGGCGTGATCTCGGAGACGGCGCCCACGAACGTGGTCTTGCCCACGCCGAACCCGCCGGCCACGACGATCTTCGTGGAGATGGGTGCACGGACGCGGGGATCCTGCCAGTCCTGCAGGCCCTCCCGCTGGTCAAAGCCTGCGTAGTCCACTGAGCACCCTTTCGAGCAGCGCGCGGTCGGGGCCTCCGGGCCCGTGCCCGGTACCGTACACGCGGATTCTTCCCTGGTCGGCCAGGTCGCTGATCAGGACCCGGACGACACCGAGCGGTATCCGCAGCAGCGCGGACACCTCGGCCACCGACCGCAGTCTGCGGCACAGGTCGACGATCGCGCGCACTTCGGGCACCACCCGCTCCGGCCGACCACCCCTGGGGAGGGCGGACGGTTCGTCCGGACGATCGATCGTAGCCACGAAAGTCTCGACCAGCAGCACGTGTCCGAATCGCGTCCGGCCCCCGGTGAGCGCGTAGGGGCGGACCCGGGACGTCCTGCGGTCCTTCCCGCGCCGGGGCAGCGGCTGCGCCGGCGAGTCCGCCCGCATCAGCGGGCACTGTCCATGGCCTGCCGCAACTCCCCCCGGATGGCGGGCGTGAGGACGTGACCGGCCCGGCCGACGAAGAGCGACATCTGGTACGCGATGACGCTGGTGTCGCACTCCGCGTCCGTGTGGACCCCCAGCAGCGAGCCGTCGCTGATCGCCATGACGAAGAGCATGCCCTCCTCCATCGCCACCGTGGTCTGCCGCACCTTGCCGCCGTCCATCAGCCGTGCGGCGCCGAAGGTGAGCGAGGCCAGGCCGGAGACGACCGCGGCCAGGTCCATCCGCGCCTCGGTGACGCGACCGGGCCCGCCGGCGGACCGCGGCGCCCTGCCGCGGCCCTCGTCGGCGCCCTTGGGCTCCGAGGCGAGCAGCAGCAGCCCGTCCGAGGACACCACGGCGACCGAGTGGACCCCCGGCACCTCCCCCACGAAGTTGTCCAGCAGCCACTGGAGGTTGCGTGCTTCGTGGCTCAGTGCGTTCTGTGTGCCGACCGCGTTCAACGGGTCGCCTCCTCGATGCTCCCGGGCGGTGTGCGCCCCGGCGTCTCCAACTCCGCGTCCCTGCGGCCGTCCCGCAGGCCCTGCTGCAGGCCGGCCAGCTTGCGCCGCAGCTTCTCGGCGTCCAACGGGGCGCTGCGCTGCGCCCGTTCGGCGGCGGGCCGCACCGACCGCACCCCGCCCGCCGCCCTGGTCCTCTTGGGAAGCGCGGGACCCGCCGCCGCTTCCCGTGCGGCCGGGCCGCCCTGCGGCGGCACCTCGGCCCGCACCGGCTGCTGGTCGGCCCGCGCGTGCTCGGGCGGCAGCGGCTGCGGCACCACCGGCCGCGCCTGCGACGGCACGACAGGCGCGGGTGGCGCTTCTGCCGTGAACGGCTCGGCCTGCGCCCCGAACCGGGCCGGCTCGGGCGCCAAGGGCCGCGCCTCCGGCGGGAGGGGGGCAGGCGACGGCGCGAACGGGCCCGCTTCGGCGGCGAGTCCGGCCCCCTCCGTGCCGAAAGAACCGCTCTCCGCGGGAAGCCCGGCACCGTCGGAGCCGAAGCCACCGCCCTGCGTGTCGGCCCCGGCCTGCTCGGAGCCGAATCCACCGCCCTGCGCGCCCACGCCGGTTCCGTCCGGGCCGAACCCACCGCCCTGCGTGGCGAACCCGGCCCCCTCCGAGCCGTACGCACCGCTCTCCGCGGTGAGTTCCGCTCCCCCGGTCCCGAAGGCGCCCTCCCCCGCAGCGAGTCCGAACCGCTCCGCGCCGAGCGCCTCGCTCTGCTGGGCGGACACGGCCGGCTCCGCCGTGAAGCCGCCCGGCTCCTGAGTGAAGCCGTTCGGGTCGCGGCGGGGCGGTGCCTCGTGCCGGGGCGGGACGACCGCCGAGTGCGGGTCGATCGAGGGCAGCAGCAGTTGCGGCAGCACGACGACCGCGGTGGTGCCGCCCGCCTCCTGCGGCCGCAACTGGACGCGTATGCCGTGCCGGTGGGCCAGCCGGGCCACCACGTAGAGGCCGAGCCCGACGACCGTGCCGGGCGCCGGCGGATCGGGGTCGGCGAGCAGCGCGTTGAGCTCGGCCATCCGGTCCGGGGGTATGCCGATGCCGGAGTCCTCGACGGTGAGCATCACCTCGCCGCCGCCGGGCATCACCCAGCCGCTGAGGTGGATGTCGGAGCCGGGCGCGGAGAACGCGGCGGCATTGTCGAGGAGTTCTGCGATCAGGTGGCCGATGTCGTCGGCGGCGCGTCCGGCCACCTGCGCCTCGGGCACGGACTGGATGCGCACCCGCTCGTACCGCTCGACCTCCGAGATCGCCGCGCGGGCGACGTCGACCAGGGCGATCGGGCTGGCGGTGGCGCCGTGGCTGTGCTCGGTGCCGGCGAGCACCAGCAGGTTCTCGCTGTTGCGCCGCATCCGGGTGGCCAGGTGGTCCAGCCGGAAGAGCAGGTCCAGCCGCTCGGGTTCCTGCTCGCGCTCCTCCATGCCCTCGATCACGGCGAGTTGCCGTTCGATCAGACCGAGGGTGCGCAGCGAGAGGTTGACGTAGGCGACCTGCACGGCGTTGCGCGCGGTGGCGTCGGTGAGCTGCCCGGCGATCTCCTCGCGCGAGCGCATCAGGTCGTCGCGGGTGCGCTGGAGCTCGGTGTTCGCCTGGAGTGCCGCGCGGTGCTCGGCGGCCAGGGCGGCGTGCGCGGCCGCGGCCGCGGTACGGGCCTGGGTCAGCTCCTTGGCGCGGCCGCGCAGGGCCTGGGCCTCCTGGGTGAGCGCGTTGATCCGGCGGGCGATGACGGCGAACTCGTCGGCGCCCACGACCCGGGCGCCCTCGCCGCTCTCCGGGTCGGACCGGGACCAGCGGTGCAGGGCGGCCAGCGGCCGGGTGAGGCCGCGGAAGAGAGTGGCGAGCACGCCGACGAGGAGCAGCAGGCACAGCAGGGCCAGGGCGCAGCGCAGTTCGAGGACGGTGACCACGTGATCGCGGTGTGCGCGGGCGGCCTTGGCCTCGTCGGCGGCGGCGGACGCCTCCACTCCCCGCATCAGGCCGATCCGGGTGGTGAGCGCGGACTTGACCTTTGAGGTGCTCAGGTCGCGGTCGTGCGAGGTGAGTTCGGGGCCGTCCAGCAGCCGGTCGAGGTCGTGGTCGGCCTCGTCGGTGTCGGCGCCGGTGACGGTCTGGTCCCAGCGGGACCGCAGGGCGGCGGGGGCGGTGCCCCGGAACTCCGCGAGGGCGGCCCGCTCCTGCAGCCGCGCGGTCTGCGCGGCGGCCACCGGCCCGCTCTGCCCGCCGTGCCCGGTGAGCGCGGCCACCAGCAGGCCGCGCTGGAGGGCGGCGGCCGCGGTGGCGCGGGCCAGGGTGGCGGTGACGGGCTCCACGGCCCGGCCCAGCGCGTCGGCGAGCGGCTGGTAGGCGTTCACCACGCCCTGCGGGTCCTTGGCCGCCAGGGCGGCCCTGCGGGCGGCCGGCAGGCCGGCCAGGGCCGTGTGCAGGTCGCCGTGGGCGCCCGCGGCGAGGTCCTGGGCCTGCTGGTCGGTGCGGTCCTTGTCGCCGGCCGTGAGCGCCGGGTGGCCCGCGGCCTCGGCGGCCGCCAGGTCGTCCCGCTCGTCGGCGAGGCTGTGGGCCAGCGCGGTGGCCTTCGTGGCGAGGTCGGCGGCGCCGACCCGGTCCTGCGCGGCGGACAGGTCGTCGGCCGCGAGGACGACGCCTGGGGCGGCGGCCGCCAGGAGGATGGCCGCGCACCCCACCAGGCAGCCGAGCATGCGCTGCCTGACCCGCCGTTCCCGGCGCCGTGGACGTCGTTCACGCACTGTCGGTGCTCGCAATCACGTGTCGCATGGGCTCCGGGGCCGGTCCCCGGGCATGTGCAGGAGTGCTCCGACCCTTGCAGCCGCGACGGGAAGGGGGCCAGACGTCCCTCCCCCGGACACTCGAACGAGTGAATCGCACAGGTGAGTTGACCGACAAGTCCGGCAGCGGGCCGCCGGCGCGGACGGTCCTGGCGCGGGCGCCCCGGGCTTTGGCAGGATGCGCCCGCACATCCCGGCCGTCCTGCGGTCCGGACCAATCCCGCGGCCGCTCACATCCCCTTCACGCGGCCCCCGCGGGACGCCGCCGTGCGGCCGCCCGGCGCCGGACGGCGGCCGCGATCACGCGGCTGCCAGACTGGCCCCATGCGGATCGAGACGGCGACCGAGCCCGGCCGGGCCGAGGTGCCCAACGAGGACTACGTGTCCGCCGCGCTGCCCGCCGGCGGCAGCGGCGGGGCGCTGGTGCTGCTGGACGGCGTGACGCCGCCGCCGGACAACGGGGGCTGCGTGCACTCGGTCCCGTGGTTCACCGCCCGGCTCGGCGGCGCCCTGCTCGAACTCGCCGCCGCGCGGCGGGACCTGGCGCTCGCGGAGTGCCTGTCGGCGGCGATCTCCCGTACGGCGGAGGCGCACCGGACCACGTGTGATCTTTCTCACCGACTCACCCCGCAGGCCACGGTGGTGACGGCCCGCTGGGACGACGCGGAGCTGGAGTACCTGGTCCTCTCGGACTCCGTGCTGCTGCTGGAGGACCCGCGGGGCGGGGTCGAGGCGGTGCTGGACGACCGGATCGACCGGCTGCAGGCGCAGGGCCTGCGGGTGGCCCCGCTGCGGAATCTGGAGGGCGGCTTCTTCACCGCGGCGGCCGACCCGGAGGTGTCCGCCCGCGCGGTCACCGGGCGCGTGCCACGCGAGCGGGTGCGGGCGCTGGCCGCGCTCACCGACGGCGCCACGCGGTCCGTGGAGCACTTCCGGGCCGACGACTGGTCCTCGGTCTTCGCGCTGCTGCGCGAGGGCGGCCCGCGGGCCCTGATCGCCCGCGTGCGCGCCCTGGAGACCACCCGGACCCCGCCGCCCGGCAAGGCGCACGACGACGCGACGGTGCTGCTCGCCGAGTTCTGACGCCGCCGCGGTGGCCGACAGGCCCGGCCCCGCCCGAGGACGGGCCGCGGACAGCCCGTGAACCGGCTGCCGACTGCCTGCGGACAGCCCGCCGACAGGCCCGGGACGGCCCGTCGGCGGCCGCCCGGCCCCTTCCGCCCGCCCACCGGACTTCCCGGCTCCCCGGCTCCCCGAGTCTCAGCCCAGCTCGTTGAAGCGGTGCAGCAGCCTCGCCAGCTCCAGCGCCTCCTCGGGCTCCCAGGCGGCCAGCTGGTCCAGGTACCGCTGGCGGCGGGCGGTGCGCACGCGCGAGAAGCGCTCCCGGCCCTCCTCCGTCATCCGCATGAGGTACGCGCGTCCGTCGGTGGGGTCCTGCTCCCGGGCGACCAGGCCCAGTTCCTCCAGCGCCCGCAGCTGCCGGCTCATCGTGGCCTTGCCCACGCCGAAGTACGCGGCCAGCTCGGTGGCCCGCTCGGGCTCGACCTCGGACAGGCGGACCAGCAACCCGTAGGCGGCCGGCTCGAGTTCGGGGTGCACCGCACGGGCCAGCTCGCCGGAGGCCGCCCGGGCGCGGCGCAGCAGCACCGTCAGTTCCCGTTCCACGGCGGCCGCCGCGCCCTGGGTCGCGTCGGTGTGTACCGCCGGCGCACCACCGGTTCCGCCCCCACCACCGGTCCCGGGTGCGGCTCGGTTCTGTTGGGTCACGTCGGCCCCGCTTTCAACGGCTGAAAGTTCTCTTCACGGACGGTGGTTTCCGCAGCACGTCAAGTATTTCGCAGGCGTAGACCAACGGCGGTTCCTGGCCCCTCTTCCACGGCCCCCGGCCCCACCGTACGGTCATTTCTGTCATGACCATCCCAAGGTCATGCCGAGTCCCCCACTGGAGGCACGCATGTCCCACGGAGTCTTCTCCGTCGTGCACGGCACCGGCTCGGCCCGTACCAGACTGGCAGTCCTGGCCGGCCTGTTCCTCACCGCCATCGCCCTGGCGTTCACCGCGCCCGGCGCCGCCCACGCCGCCGCGGGCACCTCGGGCGCGCGATCCGGCCACCTGACCCACCCCGAACTCGACTGGATGGGCTCCACCATCCCGGCCCACGAGGGCAGCGGGTCGTCCACCACCTCCACCGCGGGCGGCACCACGGTGGTCCCGATGGCCGCGCAGACCCCCGGCATGGACGTCTCCGGCTACCAGGGCAACGTCGCCTGGTCGACGGCCTGGGCGAACGGCGCGAAGTTCGCGTACGTGAAGGCCACCGAGAGCACGACCTACACCAACCCGTACTTCACCCAGCAGTACAACGGGTCGTACAACGTCGGGATGATCCGCGGCTCCTACCACTTCGCCACGCCGGACACCTCCGGCGGCGCCGCCCAGGCGGATTACTTCGTGGCCCACGGCGGCGGCTGGTCCGCCGACGGCAAGACCCTGCCGGGCGCGCTCGACATCGAGTACAACCCCTACGGCGCCACCTGCTACGGCCTCAGCCAGGCGAGCATGGTCAGCTGGATCCACGCGTTCGCCAACGAGTACCACGCGCGTGAGGGCGTCTACCCGGTGATCTACTCCACGTACGACTGGTGGTCGACCTGCACCGGCAACAACAGCGGCTTCGCCACCACGAGCCCGTTCTGGATCGCGAAGTACGCGTCCTCGGCGGGGACCCTCCCGGCGGGTTACGGGTACTACACGTTCTGGCAGTACGCGGACGCCGGGACGTTCCCCGGCGACCAGGACTACTTCAACGGAGACCTCTCCCGGCTGCAGGCGCTCGCCCTGGGCTGACGGCCCGGAACCACGGGGTTCCGTCCGGGCTGCCCCCCTCCACCCCGTCCCCGGACACAGCCGAACGCGCGGTTCCTCCCCCGGATTTCGCTCCGGGAGGGGAACCGCGCGCCGAGCGTCCGACGTCCTCGTGAGGACGTCGGACGCCGTGGGGCGGACGGGGCCGGGCTGCCCCCGCATCAAGCCCCCGTCAGGCCGCCGCAGGCACTGCTTCGGCGGCCGTGGCGGCCGGCTCCAGGGCCAGCGACAGCACCTGGCGGACGTCGCTGACCGCGTGGACGTCGAGCGCGTCGAGGATCTCCGCGGGGACGTCGTCCAGGTCCGGCTCGTTGCGCTTCGGGATCACCACCGTGGTGATCCCGGCCCGGTGCGCGGCCAGCAGCTTCTGCTTGACCCCGCCGATCGGCAGCACCCGACCGGTCAGGGACACCTCACCGGTCATCGCGACCTCCGGGCGCACCCGGCGGCCGGACAGCAGCGAGGCCAGGGCCGTGGTCATGGTGACGCCCGCGCTCGGCCCGTCCTTGGGCACCGCGCCGGCCGGCACGTGGATGTGCACCCCGCGGTCCTTCAGGTCGCCCACCGGCAGCTCCAGTTCGGCGCCGCGCGAGCGCAGGAAGGAGAGCGCGATCTGCGCCGACTCCTTCATCACGTCGCCCAGCTGACCGGTGAGCTGCAGGCCCGAGCCGCCCGTCTCCGGGTCGGCGAGCGACGCCTCGATGTACAGGACGTCGCCGCCCGCGCCGGTGACCGCGAGGCCGGTGGCCACGCCGGGCACCGCCGTACGCCGCTCCTCGGGGTCCTGGGCGGCCTCCGGCACGTGGTGCGGCCGGCCGATCAGGGCCCGCAGATCGTCGGCGCCCACCGTGAACGGCAGCTTCTGCTCGCCCAGTTCGTGCTTGGCGGCGATCTTGCGCAGGATGCGCGCGATGGTCCGCTCCAGGGTGCGCACGCCCGCCTCACGGGTGTACTCGCCCGCCAGCCGGCGCAGCGCGTCCTCCTGCAGGCTCACCTCGTCCGCCTCCAGCCCGGCCCGCTCCAGCTGCCGCGGCAGCAGGTGGTCCCGGGCGATGACGACCTTCTCGTCCTCGGTGTAGCCGTCCAGCCGGACCAGCTCCATACGGTCCAGCAGCGGCTCCGGGATCGCCTCCAGCACGTTGGCGGTGGCGAGGAACACCACGTCGGACAGGTCGAGTTCGACCTCCAGGTAGTGGTCGCGGAAGGTGTGGTTCTGCGCCGGGTCCAGCACCTCGAGCAGCGCGGCCGCCGGGTCGCCCCGGTAGTCCGAGCCCACCTTGTCGACCTCGTCGAGCAGGACCACCGGGTTCATCGACCCGGCCTCCTTGATCGCGCGGACGATGCGGCCGGGCAGCGCGCCCACGTACGTCCTGCGGTGGCCGCGGATCTCGGCCTCGTCCCGCACGCCGCCGAGCGCCACCCGGACGAACTTGCGGCCCATCGCGCGGGCCACCGACTCGCCCAGCGAGGTCTTGCCGACACCGGGCGGGCCGACCAGCGCCAGCACGGCGCCGCCGCGCCTGCCGCCCACCACGCCCAGGCCGCGGTCGGCCCGGCGCTTGCGGACGGCCAGGTACTCGGTGATGCGCTCCTTGACGTCGTCCAGACCCGCGTGGTCCGCGTCGAGCACCGCCCGCGCGCCGGCCACGTCGTAGGTGTCCTCGGTGGTGGTGTTCCACGGCAGTTCGAGGACGGTGTCCAGCCAGGTGCGGATCCAGGAGCCCTCCGGGGAGGCGTCCGAGGAGCGCTCCAGCTTCTCGACCTCCTTCAGGGCCGCCTCGCGGACCTTCTCCGGCAGGTCGGCGGCCTCGACGCGGGCGCGGTAGTCGTCGCTCTCGTTCTCCGGGTCGCCCTTCAGCTCGGCCAGCTCCTTGCGGACGGCCTCCAGCTGCTGGCGGAGCAGGAACTCGCGCTGCTGCTTCTCCATGCCTTCCTGGACGTCCTTGCGGATGCGCTCCGCCACGTCCTGCTCGGCCAGGTGGTCGCGCAGCCACTGGGTGGCCAGCCGCAGCCGGGCCACCGGGTCGGCGGTCTCCAGCAGCTCCACCCGCTGCTCGACGGACAGGAAGGGCGAGTACCCGGAGTTGTCGGCGAGCTGGCTCACGTCGTCGATCTGCTGGACGCGGTCCACGACCTGCCAGGCGCCGCGCTTGCGCAGCCAGCTGGTGGCCAGCGCCTTGTACTCCTTCATCAGCTCGGCCACGGTGCCGGGCGCCTCCTGGGGCGCGGGCTCCTCCACCAGGATGCCCTCCACCCACAGCGCGGCGCCGGGGCCGGTGGTGCCCGCGCCGATCCGCACCCGGGAGCGGCCGCGGATCACGGCGCCGGGGTCGCCGTCGGAGAGCCGGCCGACCTGCTCCACGGTGCCGAGGGTGCCCACGGCGGCGTACTTCCCGTCGATCCGGGGGACGAGCAGCACCTGCGGCTTGCCGGACGTGCTGCCCGAGTGGGCCGCCTGGGCGGCCTCCACCGCGGCCCGTACCTCGCTGTCGGTCAGGTCCAGCGGCACCACCATGCCGGGCAGGACCACTTCACCGTCGAGGGGCAGTACGGGGAGGGTGAGGTTGGAACTCTGCGGCTCAAACGCCATGATCGCTCCCTTTGCAAGCAAGTTGAGTACACCAGACTCAATGCGATCGGCTCCGCCGGTGTTCCCGGGGTTCCCGGGGTTGCCGTTCGCCGTCAGCGAAGCCGCCGCAGGGGAGTTAGGGGTGGGGCACGGCTACCCGCCGTAACGGTTCCGTCTCGTCGCCGGGTTGCACCCGGCAGATGGCCGGTCGCGCAGTTCCCCGCACCCCTCGAAACACCTTGCCCTTGGCGCACAGGGCGAGCCCTGCGCAACCCCAGGGGCGTTGGGGGTACCCCAGACGAGGCTCTGGGGGAGGAACTGCGCGACAAGCCGTAGGAGGCGGACGGTCCGGCGACGGCCGGGAGGAGCGGCCCGGGCGGGGGCAGGGCGCAATGAGCCGTGCAAGCGGGAGCGCATGAGGGGCGCAGCGCGCACAAGGGCGGTGGAATTCCCCCGCACCAGCGGAGCTAGCGGGCGCGCAGGAAGGCCGAGGTGGACACCCGTCCGATCAGCTCGAACCGCGTCGCTCCGGCCAGGTACGCGTCAGCCCCCTGCTGCACGCCGGCCCACTTCCTGTCCCCGTAGTCGTCGAGGACCACCACGGCGCCGGGAGCGGCGATCTCCTCGGCCCACTCCAGGTCCTCGGTGACGCCCCGCGCGGAGTGGTCGCCGTCGACCACGATCACGCCGTACTGCCGGTCGGAGACCGCCGAGCGCACCTCCGGGTCGCCGGAGAAGCCGACCTCGACCCGGGCCCGCTCGCCGGCCTTGCCGCCGAGGGCGAGGTTGGCGCGCACCACGTCCACGCGGACCGGGGTGCCGGTCGGGTCCAGGCCCTCCAGGCCGCCGGGCTGCAACTGGCTGCCGGCCAGCGGGTCGACGATGGTCAGCTCGGGCTCGATGCCCGCCCGGTGCAGCATGCGCAGCAGGGTCGCGGAGAACAGGCCGTAGAGGGTGCCGATCTCCAGCACCTGCGCGTTGGGCGGGGAGAGCAGCGGGACGGTGGCGAGCTTGCCGCACACGTTCTGGGTGGAGCCGGCGAGCCGGCCGACCGCCAGCGCCTCCAGGGCGATCACGTTGCGGAAGGCGATGGTGACGTTGCGCCGGGCGGCTGCCTGGTCGGCGCCGCTGACCTGGGCCACCTCGGCGACGAGCCGGTCGATCTGGGCCGGGGTGGGCAGGCGCGGGCCGCTGCGCCCGGTGCGGTCGAAGAGCAGGCTGACGGCGTACTCGTTGCCGCGCAGCTCGTGCACCTCCCGCCGCAGCGAGTCCAGTTCCTTGCGCAGCCGGTTCACCGGCCGTTGCACGCGCTGGTCCACCAGTGCGGCGGCCGGCCGCAGCAGGCGTTTGGCCACCGGGTTCCTGAGGAGGGAAGACATGGGGCGGAACCTACGCCGGTGCCCCGCGGCAGCGGGCCGACTGCGGGAACAGATCGCCGGAAGTCCTCCGGTACGGAAGGTTAACCTCCGGTGGATCGGCGGCCGACGGGCGCCCATGGGTTCACCGCGGGTCGGTCAAAATGGGGTCATGGCTGCGATGGACGACCTTTACCTTCCCGCTCCCGCCCCTCCGGACCGCTGGGACGGCGACCCGCAGGAGCGGCCCGAGGTGCTGGACCGGCGGCAGGGCCCCTACGGCGAGGCGGTGCTGCGCCGGCACGGCGGCCGGCTGGAGATCATCGCCAACGGCACCTTCCTGATGGACACCGCCGACGGCCGCTCCGAGCGGCTGCTGGTCGACGCGGCCCTGGCCGCGCTGCCCGCCGGCCGCGCGGGCGCGAGCGTGCTCATCGGTGGCCTGGGGGTGGGCTTCTCGCTGGCCAGGGCGGTGGCCGAGCCGCGCTGGGAGCGCATCGCCGTGGTGGAACGCGAGGCCGCGGTGGTCGGTTGGCACCGCGCGGGCCACTTCGCGCCGTACGTCGGCGACGTACTGGCCGACCCGCGTGTGCAGTTGGTCCAGGAGGATCTGACGGTCCATCTGCGCACCACCGAGGACCGCTTCGACGCGCTGTGCCTGGACATCGACAACGGCCCGGACTGGACAGTCACTGAGAACAACGGCAATCTCTACAATCCCAGTGGCCTCCTCGACTGCCGAGAGCGGCTGACTGCGGGCGGCGTGCTCGCCGTCTGGTCGGCACAGCCCTCGACCGCCTTCGAGGCGGCGCTGCGAAGGGCGGGCTTCACGGGGGTGCGCACGCTGGAAGTGCCGGTGCGGCGCGGCGTCCCGGACGTCGTGCACATAGCCGTCAAGGCGTAAAGGCGTCATAGTCATGGCAGCTGCCCGCCCCGTACGCTGCCGGTAACGGGACGACTTGTATGGGGCGGTAGTGGACAGCGCACAGACGACGGGCGCGCAGCGCCGGGTGCTGGTGGTCGAGGACGACCAGACGATAGTGCAGGCGATCGCGGCCCGGCTGCAGGCCGAGGGCTTCCAGGTGCGCACGGCGGGTGACGGCCCCTCCGCGGTGGAGGCGGCCCACGCCTGGCACCCCGACCTGCTGGTGCTGGACGTGATGCTGCCCGGCTACGACGGCCTGGAGGTGTGCCGCCGGGTGCAGGCCGACCGGCCGGTGCCGGTGCTGATGCTCACCGCGCGCGACGACGAGACCGACATGCTGGTGGGTCTGGGGGTCGGCGCCGACGACTACATGACCAAGCCGTTCTCCATGCGCGAGCTGGCCGCGCGGGTGCACGTGCTGCTGCGCCGGATGGAGCGGGCCGCGAGCGCCGCGCAGACCAGCCGCAGCGCCAGCATCCACCTGGGCGACCTGGAGATCGACCACGCCCAGCGCCGGGTGCGGGTGCACGGCAGCGATGTGCACCTGACCCCGACCGAGTTCGAGCTGCTGGTCTGCCTGGCGCAGCAGCCGCGCGCGGTGCTCTCCCGCGAGCAGCTGCTCGCAGAGGTGTGGGACTGGACCGACGCCTCCGGCACCCGCACCGTGGACAGCCACGTCAAGGCGCTGCGCCGGAAGATCGGCGCCGAACGCATCCGCACCGTGCACGGCGTCGGCTACGCCCTGGAGACCCCCGCGCCATGACACCCTCCGGCGCCGGCCGCACGCTGCGGCGGCGGCTGTGGCCGCGGCTGCGGGTGGCGGTGCGCGGCTGGATCGCCCGGCTGTGGGAGGCGCTGCGCCCCTGGGACCCCGCCCGCTCGATCAAGGCCGCCCTGCAGGCCCTGGTGATCGCCTCCGTGATGATCACCACGCTGCTGGTCCTGGTGGCGATCCACTCGGCCACCTCGACCCGGGTGATCACGATCTTCTCGATCATCGCCTCCCTGCTGATCACCCAGATCGTGGCCACCAACCTGACCGCGCCCCTGCGGGAGATGACCGCGGTGGCCCGGGCGATGGCCGGCGGCGACTACAGCCGCCGGGTGGCCCAGGCCCGCAGGGACGAGGTCGGCGAGCTCGCCGAGACCTTCAACCGGATGGCCGCCGACCTGGCCGCCGCCGACCGGCACCGCAAGGAGCTGGTGGCAAATGTCTCACACGAGCTGCGCACCCCGATCGCCGCGCTGCGGGCGGTGCTGGAGAACGTCGTGGACGGCGTCTCGGCGGCGGACCCCGAGACGATGCGGCTCGCGCTGCAGCAGACCGAGCGGCTGGGCAAGCTCGTCAGCCAGCTGCTCGACCTGTCCCGGCTGGACAGCGGCGCGGTGCGGCTGGACGCCAAGCGGTTCGAGGTGTGGCCGTACCTGTCGGCGGTGCTGAAGACGGCGAGCCTGGGCATGGACGGCAGGACGGGGAGCGTCTCGCGCTCCCGGCCGCGCGCGGACGTGCCGCTGCACCTGGACGTCTCACCGCCGGAGCTGGTCGCCTACGCGGACGGGGAGCGGCTGCACCAGGTGGTGGCGAACCTGGTGGACAACGCGGTCAAGCACAGCCCGCCCGGCGGCCGCGTCACCGTGCGGGCCCGCGGCGGACCGACGCCCGGCAGCCTCGACCTCGAAGTGCGCGACGAGGGCCCGGGCATACCCGAGGCGGACCGGGTACGCGTCTTCGAGCGCTTCCACCGCGGCTCGCACCCGGGTCGGGACGGCGGCACGGGCCTGGGCCTGGCCATCGCGCGCTGGGCGGTGGACCTGCACGGCGGCCGGATCGAGGTGGCCGAATCCCCCCGCGGCTGCCGCATCCACGTCACCCTCCCGGGAGCGCCCGAGGCGTCGCGTTGACGCCGCCGGGCGTCTCGCCCTGCGGACACCCGGAGCACACAGGGCGGACCGCTGGCATAGACCACTGGCCGGACAACCCCCAAGAGGGACCACTTTCCCGCCACGTATCGCACCGAAACCCGCCCGCGCGTGTGACTTGCGCGACGACCGGTCCCCTAAACTGCATCTTGGGGTTCCGAAGGCGTAGCCTTTATTCCCGCTGTCCACCATCTTGTGAAGCGGAAGAGGGCGGTTGCCGCCGTGTCGCCACAGTCCCCCAATAGCTCAAGTGTCTCGACCGACCACGAACCGCAGGGCGAGGGCCCTGCAGCGGGTTTCGGCCCGAACGAGTGGCTCGTCGATGAGATCTACCAGCAGTACCTCCAGGACCCGAACTCGGTAGACCGAGCCTGGTGGGACTTCTTCGCCGACTACAAGCCGGACGGCTCGGCCACGCCGGCCGCCCCCGCGGGCCAGGGCGGTGCCTCCGGTGCCGCCACCCGTGCGAACGCCGGGGTGCCCGGCGCCGCCCCCGCGGCGGCCGCACCGGCCGTGCCCGCGCCCACGGCCCCCGCCCCGGCCGCACCGGCCGCTCCCCCGGCCGCACCGGCCGCCCAGGCCCCCGCGGCTCCGCCCGCGCCCGCCGCGGCCCCCGCCGCCCCGGCGCCCGCCCCCGCGGCCCCGGCCGCGCCCGCCACCGCGAAGCCCGCCCCGGCCGCCGCGCCCGCCGCGCCTTCTGGGGCCGCCGAGCCCGTCACGGAGTTCGTCACCCTGCGCGGCCCGGCCGCCGCCGTCGCGAAGAACATGAACGCCTCGCTGGAGCTGCCCACCGCCACCTCGGTGCGGGCGATCCCGGTGAAGCTGCTCTTCGACAACCGCATCGTCATCAACAACCACCTCAAGCGCGCCCGCGGCGGCAAGGTCTCCTTCACCCACCTCATCGGCTACGCGATGGTGCGGGCGCTGTCCGCCATGCCGTCGATGAACTGGCACTTCGAGGAGAAGGACGGCAAGCCGACCCTGGTCAAGCCCGACCACGTCAACCTGGGCCTGGCCATCGACCTGGTGAAGCCCAACGGCGACCGCCAGCTCGTCGTCGCCGCCATCAAGAAGGCCGAGACGCTCAACTTCTTCGAGTTTTGGCAGGCGTACGAGGACATCGTCCGCCGCGCCCGCTCGGGCAAGCTGACGATGGACGACTTCACCGGCGTCACCGCGTCGCTGACCAACCCCGGCGGCCTGGGCACCGTCCACTCGGTGCCGCGGCTGATGCCCGGCCAGTCGATGATCCTGGGCGTCGGCTCCATGGACTACCCCGCCGAGTTCCAGGGCACCTCGCAGGACACCCTGAACCGGCTGGGCATCTCCAAGGTGATGACGCTCACCAGCACCTACGACCACCGGGTGATCCAGGGCGCCGCCTCCGGCGAGTTCCTGCGCATCATGAGCCAGCTGCTGCTCGGCGAGAACGACTTCTTCGACGACATCTTCGCGGCGCTGCGCATCCCGTACGAGCCGGTCCGCTGGCGCACCGACATCGACGCCGGGCACGACGACGACGTCACCAAGGCCGCCCGCGTCTTCGAGCTGATCCACTCCTACCGGGTGCGCGGCCACGTGATGGCCGACACCGACCCGCTGGAGTACCGCCAGCGCAAGCACCCGGACCTGGACGTCCTGGAGCACGGGCTGACCCTGTGGGACCTGGAGCGGGAGTTCGCCGTCGGCGGCTTCGCCGGCAAGTCCCTGATGAAGCTGCGCGACATCCTCGGCGTGCTGCGCGACTCCTACTGCCGGACCGTCGGCGTGGAGTACATGCACATCCAGGACCCCAAGCAGCGCAAGTGGATCCAGGACCGCATCGAGCGCCCGCACGCCAAGCCCGAGCGTGAGGAGCAGCTGCGCATCCTGCGCCGGCTGAACGCGGCCGAGGCGTTCGAGACCTTCCTGCAGACCAAGTACGTCGGCCAGAAGCGCTTCTCGCTGGAGGGCGGCGAGTCCGTCATCCCGCTGCTGGACGCGGTGCTGGACGCGGCCGCCGAGTCCCGGCTCGACGAGGCGATCATCGGTATGGCCCACCGCGGCCGGCTGAACGTGCTGGCGAACATCGTCGGCAAGTCCTACGCGCAGATCTTCCGCGAGTTCGAGGGCAACCTCGACCCGAAGTCGATGCACGGCTCCGGCGACGTGAAGTACCACCTGGGCGCCGAGGGCACCTTCACCGGCCTGGACGGCGAGCAGATCCGGGTGTCGCTGGCGGCCAACCCCTCGCACCTGGAGACTGTCGACCCGGTCATCGAGGGCATCGCCCGCGCCAAGCAGGACATCATCAACAAGGCCGGCACCGACTTCACCGTGCTGCCCGTCGCCCTGCACGGCGACGCGGCCTTCGCCGGCCAGGGCGTGGTCGCCGAGACGCTCAACATGTCGCAGCTGCGCGGCTACCGCACCGGCGGCACCGTGCACGTGGTCATCAACAACCAGGTCGGCTTCACCGCCGCCCCGGAGTCGGCCCGCTCCTCGATGTACAGCACCGATGTGGCCCGGATGATCGAGGCGCCGATCTTCCACGTCAACGGCGACGACCCGGAGGCCGTGGTCCGCGTGGCGCGGCTGGCCTTCGAGTTCCGGCAGGCGTTCAACAAGGACGTCGTGATCGACCTGATCTGCTACCGGCGCCGCGGCCACAACGAGTCGGACAACCCGGCGTTCACCCAGCCGCTGATGTACGACCTGATCGACAAGAAGCGCTCGGTGCGCAAGCTCTACACCGAGTCGCTGATCGGCCGGGGCGACATCACCCTGGAGGAGGCCGAGCAGGCCCTGCAGGACTACCAGGGCCAGCTGGAGAAGGTCTTCACCGAGGTCCGCGAGGTCACCTCCGCGCCCGCGGAGTCCTCCGCGCAGGACAACCGGGCCGAGTTCCCGGTGGCGGTGCCGACCGCGGTCTCCAGCGAGGTCGTCAAGCGGATCGCCGCCTCGCAGGTGAACATCCCCGAGGGCTTCACCGTCCACCCGCGGCTGCTGCCACAGCTGCAGCGCCGCGCGGCCATGGTCGAGGACGGCACCATCGACTGGGGCATGGGCGAGACCCTCGCGATCGGCTCGCTGCTGCTGGAGGGCACCCCGGTCCGGCTCGCCGGCCAGGACTCCCGCCGCGGCACCTTCGGCCAGCGGCACGCGGTGCTCATCGACCGGGTCACCGGCGAGGACTACACCCCGCTGCTCTACCTGTCCGAGGACCAGGCGCACTACAACGTCTACGACTCGCTGCTCAGCGAGTACGCGGCGATGGGCTTCGAGTACGGCTACTCGCTGGCCCGCCCGGACGCGCTCGTGATGTGGGAGGCGCAGTTCGGCGACTTCGCCAACGGCGCCTCGTCGATCATCGACGAGTACATCAGCGCGGCCGAGCAGAAGTGGGGCCAGACCTCCGGCGTCGTGCTGCTGCTGCCGCACGGCTACGAGGGCCAGGGCCCGGACCACTCCTCGGCCCGCATCGAGCGCTACCTGCAGCTGTGCGCGCAGAACAACATGACGGTGGCCTTCCCGACCACCCCGGCGAACTACTTCCACCTGCTGCGCTGGCAGGTGCACAACCCGCACCACAAGCCGCTGATCGTCTTCACCCCGAAGTCGATGCTGCGGCTGAAGGCCGCGGCCTCCAAGGCCGAGGACTTCACCAGCGGGCAGTTCCAGCCGGTGATCGGCGACACCTCGGTGCAGCCCGACGCGGTCCGCAAGGTCGTCTTCTGCACCGGCAAGGTCTACTACGACCTGGTGGCCGAGCGGGAGCGGCGGGGCGCGCAGGACGTGGCGCTGATCCGCATCGAGCGGCTCTACCCGCTGCCGGGCACCGAGATCCAGGAGGCGCTCGCCCCCTACACCAAGGCGCAGAAGTTCGTCTGGGCGCAGGAGGAGCCGGCCAACCAGGGCGCGTGGCCGTTCATCGCGCTCAACCTGATCGACCACCTCGACCTGGTGCTCGGCGCCGCGCCCGACAACGCGGACCGGCTGCGCCGGGTGTCCCGCCCGGCCTCGTCCTCCCCCGCGGTGGGCTCGGCCAAGCGGCACCAGGAGCAGCAGCAGCAGCTGGTGCGCGAGGTGTTCGAGATCTGATCGGGGGCGGGCCGGTGGCTGCCGGCCCGCCGACCGGACCGTCGGCGCCGTCCGGTGCCGGCCAGTGCCCTTCCGCCCCCGCCGTCCGCGGCGGGGGCGGTGCTGTCTGCCGGCCCCGCGTCCCCGTTCCGTTTTCCTCGCCGTCTTTCGTTCCGTCCTTTCCCGTCCGACCCCCTGTTCCGGAGCAGATCGTGTACTTCACCGACCGCGGTATCGAGGAGCTCGCCGACCGGCGCGGCGAGGAGGAGGTCAGCCTGGAGTGGCTGGCCGACCGGCTGCGCGAGTTCGTGGACCTCAACCCGGAGTTCGAGGTCCCGGTCGAGCGCCTGGCCACTTGGCTGGCCCGGCTGGACGACGACGAGGACGAGTAGGCCGCCGCCCGCTCGGGCGCCCCTTGACTTCCCGCTCACGCGATATATCGTGTCTCCCCAGAGACGCGATATGGTACGCGAGTGCCCGGCACCCGAGGAGGGGCGCGATGAGCGGTACGTCCGAACGGACCGTCGCTGAGCCCGAGAAGTTCGTCTTCGACGAGCGGGTCGACACCCTGAACGTGCGCATCGTGAACGGCGCGGTCAACGTGGTGGGGACGGACGGCGGCCCGGCCCGGGTGGAGGTCACCGAGATCAGCGGCCCGCCGCTGGTCGTGGAGCTCTCCGACGGCACCCTCACCGTCGGGTACGAGGACCTGCGCCGGACCGGCTTCCTCAAATGGTGGGACCGCAAGGGCTGGCAGCGCCACGCCGTGGTCTCGCTCGCGGTGCCGCAGGGCACCCGGGTGGGGGTCGGCGTGGTGGGTGCGAACGCGGTCGTCTCGGGCATCTCGGGCGCTACGACGGTGGGGGCGGTCAACGGCGACACGACGCTGGTCGGCCTGACGGGCGCGGTGAAGGCGAACACGGTCGGCGGCAGCGTGGAGGCGCAGTCGCTCTCCGGGGACCTGGACTTCCATACCGTCTCCGGCGACCTGACCGTGGTGGAGGGCAGCGGGCCGCGGGTCAAGGCCGACTCGGTCAGCGGCAACATGGTGCTCGACCTGGACCCGTCGAGCGGCGCGCAGGTCAAACTCACCACCGTCTCCGGCGAGATCGCGATCCGCATCCCCGAACCCGGCGACGCCGAGGTCGATGCGAGCACCACCAGCGGCCAGGTCTCCTGCGCCTTCGAGGAGTTGAACGTCACCGGCCCGTGGGGGCCCAAGCGGCTCAGCGGCCGGATCGGCTCGGGACGGGCCCGATTGCGGGCCACCACCGTCTCGGGGGCCATCGCGCTGCTGCGCCGCCCGCCGCTGGAGGACGGCGGCGGGCCTGACCCCTCCGCGGCCGGCGGGGCGCCCTCCTTCCGGAAGGAGGGCTGACATGGCGCCCGTCTTCGCACACGGCCGGCTGCGGCTGTACCTGCTCAAGCTCCTGGACGAGGCCCCCCGCCACGGCTACGAGGTGATCCGGCTGCTGGAGGAGCGCTTCCAGGGCCGCTACGCGCCCTCGGCCGGCACCGTCTACCCACGGCTGGCGAAGCTGGAGAAGGAGGGCCTGGTCACGCACTCCACCGAGGGCGGCCGCAAGGTGTACGCCCTGACCGACGAGGGCCGGGCCGAACTCGCCTCGCGGGCCGGGGAGATCGCGGGCCTGGAGGAGGAGATCCGCGAGTCGGTCTCCTTCCTGGCCGCCGAGATCCGCGAGGACGTCAGGGGCGCCGCGGGCGACCTGCGGGCCGAGGTGCGGGCCGCGGCGCAGCAGGCGCGGGCGGGCGGCGACACCCGGGACCGCCAGGCGTGGGACGAGGCCAAGCGGCACTGGAAGGAGCAGGCGCACCGGGCCAAGGAGGAGAGCCGCAGGGCGAAGGAGGAGGCCCGCGACGCCCGCCGGCAGGCCAAGGCGGCCCGCGATGCGGTGGACACCGCCCGCGACGAGGTCCAGCGGATCGTCCGCCAGGTCCAGGAGCAGGTCCAGACGCACGCGCGGACGGGCGACTGGCAGAGCGGCCTGCGCGAGGGCCTGGCCGAACTCACCCGCGAGCTGGGCCAGTTCACCCGCCCCGACGCCGCTTCCGCGCACAAGGCCGCCGACCCGGCCCCGGCCGCGGACACCTCCGCGGACGCCGAGCCCCCCTCGCAGAATCCGGTCCGTGACCTGGAGCGCCTCCTCGACCGCTTCCGCGACGACATCCGCGACGCGGCCCGCGACTCCGGTGTCACCGACCCCCAACTCCGCGAGATCCGCCGCCAGCTGGCCGCGACGGCGGCCCGCATCGCCGCCACCCTTCACCCCCGCCCCTGATCAGCCGCGGGTCCAGGCGCCGCCGCCCAGCGGACCGCGGAGTCCTAGCGGGTGAGGACCAGTTTGCCGAAGAGGTCGCCCTTCTCCAGGCGGGTGAAGGCCTCACGGGCCTCGGCGAGGGGATAGGTGGAGTCCACGACCGGGCGGATGCCCGTGGTGGCGCAGAAGGCGAGGAGGTCCCGGAGTTCGTCCTTCGTGCCCATCGTGGAGCCGACGACCTTCAGTTCGAGGAAGAAGATCCGGGTGAGTTCGGCGGCCGCCGGGTTGGGGCCGCTCGTGGCGCCGGAGATCACCAAGGTGCCACCCGGGCGCAGGGACTTGACGGAGTGGGACCACGTGGCCGCGCCCACCGTCTCGATCACCGCGTCGACGCGCTCGGGCAGCCGCGCCCCCGGCTCGAAGACACGGTGGGCGCCCAACGCGGTGGCCCGCTCGCGCTTCTCGGCGTCCCGGCTGGTCGCGTACACCCGCAGGCCCGCGGCCTTCGCCAGGACGATCGCGGCGGTGGCGACCCCGCCGCCGGCGCCCTGCACGAGCACGGAGTTCCCGGGCCGCACCCCGGCGTTGGTGAAGAGCATCCGGTACGCGGTGAGCCAGGCGGTCGGCAGGCAGGCCGCTTCCTCGAAGGACAGCTCCGGCGGCTTGGGCACCAGGTTCCACGTCGGCACCGAGACCCGCTCGGCGAACGTCCCCTGGTACTTCTCGGTGAGGATGGTGCGCCGCTCGGTCGGCCCGACCCCGTGCCCGCTCAGCCCCACCACCGGGTAGACGACCACCTCGTTGCCGTCCGGGTCCACCCCGGCGCCGTCGCAGCCGAGGATCATCGGCAGGCTCTCGGCGCCGAGCCCCACTCCGCGCAGCGACCACAGGTCGTGGTGGTTCAAGGAGGCGGCCCGCACCTCGACCGTCGTCCACCCCGCCCGTTCCTCGGGCTCCGGCCGCTCGCCGAGTTCCAGCCCGTTCAGCGGTTGTTCGGGATCGATCCGCCCCGCATAGACAGCAAACATGCCGCCGACCCTACGTTCCCTACCCTCCGGTAGGGAAGGACGCCGGGGCCGCCGCACCGCGTCGGTACGGCGGCCCCGATCAGGACCCAGTCAGGACCGTGTCAGGTTCCGATCGGGTTCCGGCCGAGCCCGGTCAGGGCCCGATCAGTACCCGGTCAGGGCCGGGTCAGCACCCGGTCGGTCCGGGCCTGGTCGCTACAGCCGGGCCACCCCGTCGGCCCGCGCCGCCGCCGCGACCGCCGCGGTGACGGCCGGTGCGACCCGCGGGTCGAACGGGGAGGGGATGACCCGGTCGGCGGAGAGTTCGTCGGCGACGACCGCCGCCAGCGCCTCGGCCGCGGCCAGCTTCATGTTCTCGGTGATGGCCGATGCCCTGACCTGGAGGGCCCCGGCGAAGATCCCCGGGAAGGCCAGCACGTTGTTGATCTGGTTCGGGAAGTCGCTGCGCCCGGTGGCGACCACGGCGGCGTACTTGTGGGCGACGTCGGGGTGGATCTCCGGCGTCGGGTTGGCCATCGCGAAGACGAAGCTCCCCTCGGCCATCCGGGCGACGGCCGCCTCGGGGACGGTGCCGCCGGAGACGCCGATGAAGACGTCCGCCCCGGCCAGCGCCGACTCCAGCGAGCCGGTCAGCCCGGCCTTGTTCGTATACGACGCGAGTTCGCGCTTCACCTCGTTGAGGTCCTCGCGGCCGGAGTGGACGACGCCCTTGCGGTCGGTGACCGCGACGTCGCCGATGCCCGCCTCGACCAGAATGCGGGCGATCGCGACCCCGGCCGCGCCCGCGCCCGAGATCACCGCCCGCAGCTCGCCGAGCTTGCGCCCGGTCAGCCGCGCGGCGTTGCGCAGGGCCGCCAGGGTGACGACCGCGGTGCCGTGCTGGTCGTCGTGGAAGACCGGGATGTCCAGCGCGTCCTTCAGCCGCCGCTCGATCTCGAAGCAGCGCGGCGCGGAGATGTCCTCCAGGTTCACCCCGCCGAAGGACGGGGCGAGCCGGACCACGGTCTCCACGATCTCGTCGGTGTCGGTGCAGGCGAGCGCGATCGGCACCGCGTCCACCCCGCCGAACTGCTTGAAGAGGATCGCCTTGCCCTCCATCACCGGCAGCGACGCCTCCGGGCCGATGTCGCCCAGGCCGAGGACCGCCGTGCCGTCGGTGACGACGGCGACCACCTGGGACTTCCAGGTGTAGTCGTGCACGAGTTCGGGACGCTCGGCGATGGCCGTGCAGACCTCCGCCACCCCCGGGGTGTACGCGAGCGACAGGTCGGCGGCGTCGCGCACCGGGACGGTGGCGGTCACCTCCAGCTTGCCGCCGCGGTGCAGGGCGAACACCGGCCCGGACACCGCGGAGTCGGCGTCCGCGCCGGTATCCGCGGTCGAGCCGCCGCCCGTCGCCGGGTTTTTGTGCGTGCTGTGCGTGCCGCTGGCCGCGCTGTTCTCCGTACCGCTGACGGACACGTTCGCCGAACCGTTCTCGCCGTCGGCCGCCGCACCGGCCAGGGCGTTGACGATCTCCGTTGCCACTTGTGACCCCTTTGTCGAAGGATGAGGGAATTCTCCCCCCGCGAGCAGGGGGAGGCGGGCTTCGGCGGGCGCGTCACCACGTAACGAGTGAGAAGCGGTGACGCATTCCACGCCCGGCGTGCCGCACGCGCGCCGAGGGCCCCGGATGAGGGATGGGGGGACTCGCTCCGCCGGACGTCGACTCCGGTGGCGAGTGGGCTGGTTGGTCCTGAAGTGCCAGCGCGGCTCCGATCGCGGTCCGGCCCTGGTGTGCCGGCCCGAAGGGAGCCCGGGGATCGCCCGTTATCCGATTTTGACACAACGGGCACCCTGTCTGCCGCTGTCCGGATGGCAAGATGCACAGATCACACAGGGTGGCGGTACCCGAAGGTGCGTGCCCTCACCGCCCGCAGGCAACACCCCCGTCTCGCAGGAGGTCCCAAGCGATGACCGCAGGCACCCGCCGGTGTACCACTCCCCCGTCCCGCCTCGCCGCGGTCGCCGCCCTCGCGGTCGCCGGCGCCCTGGTGCTCGCCGGGTGCGGTGACCAGACGAAGAAGGACGACTCCTCCGGTTCCGCCCCGAGCGGCTCGACCAGCACCTCCTCCGCCCCGCTGTTCTCGAAGCTGCCGGCGAAGTTCCAGCAGTCCAAGGTCATCAAGGTCGGCACCGACGCCTCCTACGCTCCGATGGAGCAGACCCAGAACGGCAAGATCGTCGGCATCGACCCCGACATCGCCGACGCCCTGTCCAAGCAGCTCGGTGTGCGCTTCGAGTTCACCAACGGCACCTTTGACGGCCTGATCACCTCCCTGTACGCCGGCCGCAACGACATCGTCATGTCCGCTATGAGCGACACCAAGGACCGCCAGCAGGGCGTGGACGACAAGGGCAAGAAGACCGGCCACGGCGTCGACTTCGTCGACTACTACATGTCCGGTTCCTCGCTGCTGGTGAAGAAGGGCAACCCGCAGCACGTCAGCACCATGGCCGACCTGTGCGGCAAGACGGTCGCCGTGCAGCGCGGCACCATATACGAGGACGCCTTCAAGACCCAGCAGAAGGCGTGCGGCTCCAAGAAGCTCACCATCGAGGCGTTCGACACCGACACCGAGGCGCAGACCCGGGTCAAGGCCGGCGGCGCGGTCGCCGACCTCAACGACACGCCCGTGGCGGCCTACATCGCCCAGAAGTCCGGCGGCGCCTTCGAGGTGGCCGGCTCGCCCGCCGACGCCGGCCCGTTCGGCATCGCGCTGGACAAGAGCAACACCCAGCTGCGGGACGCCCTGAAGGAAGCGCTCGACGCGATCATCGCGGACGGCAGCTACGGCAAGGTGCTGCAGAAGTGGAACGCCTCCATCGGTGCCGTGAAGTCCGCGACCATCAACGGCGGCTCCTGACGTGAGTGGCGTGACGACGGGCGGCCCCGACAGCCCGCCCCGCGACGCCGTCCCCGGCGGCCAGCCGTACGAGGCGATCCGGGCGGTCCCGGTGCGCCACTACGGACGCTGGGTCGCCGGGCTGGTGGTGCTCGCGCTGCTGGGCTGGCTCGGCTACGCCTTCTCCCAGGGCAACATCCTCTGGCACACCGTCGGGGACCGGATCTTCGACCACACCGTGCTCCAGGGCGTCTGGCACACCCTGCTCATCTCCATCTGCAGCATGGCGATGGGCCTGGTGCTCGGCGTGCTCTTCGCGGTGATGCGGCTGTCGCGCAACCCGGTGACAGGCGCGGTGGCCTGGCTCTACATCTGGTTCTTCCGCGGCACCCCGGTGTACGTGCAGCTGCTGATGTGGTTCAACCTCTCGTTGATCTTCCCCGTGATCAACCTGATGCCGCTCTACAAGAACAACACCGTCGCCGTCATCACCCCGTTCGTGGCCGCGCTGCTGGGCCTGGGGCTGAACGAGGGCGCGTACATGGCCGAGATCGTCCGGGCCGGCATCCAGTCGGTGGACGAGGGTCAGACCGAGGCCGCGCACGCGCTCGGCATGACGAGCGTGCAGACCATGCGCCGGATCGTGCTGCCGCAGGCGATGCGGGTGATCATCCCGCCGACCGGCAACGAGTTCATCAACATGCTGAAGACCTCCTCGCTGGTCTCGGTCGTGCAGTACACCGAACTGCTGCGCGCGACCTCGAACATCGGCAGCGACACCACCGCGGTGATGGAGCTCTACTTCGTCGCCTCCATCTGGTACCTGGTGCTGACCAGCGTCTTCAGCGTCGGCCAGTTCTACCTGGAGCGCCGCTACGCCCGCGGCTCGCTGCGCACCCTGCCGCCCACGCCGTGGCAGAAGGTGCGGGCGAGCCTGACCACCGTGCGCCGACCGAAGGTGGCCTGACCCCGATGAGCACACCGAGCACACCGAGCACCGCCGGCCCGGCCAAGGGCACCCCGAGCGGGGTGCAGCCGATGGTGCGGGCCGAGGGGGTGCACAAGTCCTTCGGAGCCGCGCACATCCTCAAGGGCATCGACCTGGAGGTCGCCCCGCGGGAGGTGTTCTGCCTGATCGGCCCGTCCGGCTCGGGCAAGTCCACCTTCCTGCGCTGCGTGAACCACCTGGAGCAGATCAACGCCGGCCGGCTGTGGGTGGACGGCGAGCTGGTCGGCTACCGCGAGCACGGCGGGCGGCTGCACGAGCTGCGCGACCGCGAAGTGGCCGCCAAGCGCCGCGACATCGGCATGGTCTTCCAGCGGTTCAACCTCTTCCCGCACATGACGGCGCTGGAGAACGTCATGGAGGGCCCGGTGATGGTCCGCAAGGAGACCAAGGCCGTGGCCCGCGAGCGGGCCGGGCGGCTGCTGGACCGGGTGGGGCTGGCCGACAAGGCGGCCAACTACCCGGCCCAGCTCTCCGGCGGCCAGCAGCAGCGGGTGGCGATCGCCCGGGCGCTGGCCATGGAGCCCAAGCTGATGCTCTTCGACGAGCCGACCTCCGCGCTCGACCCCGAGCTGGTCGGCGAGGTGCTGGACGTCATGCGCGGCCTGGCCGAGGACGGCATGACGATGATCGTGGTCACCCACGAGATGGGGTTCGCCCGCGAGGTGGGCGACGCGCTGGTCTTCATGGACGACGGCCAGGTCGTCGAGACCGGCCACCCGCGCGAGGTGCTCACCAATCCCCGCCACGACCGCACCAAGGCGTTCCTGTCCAAGGTGCTGTGAGCGGGTGACGTGAGCGCGCGGGGCGCTCCGGCGGGCCGCCCGGCCCGCCCGTCAGCGCAGGGCGAGCACCATCGCGTCGGACGGCGAGGCCCACACCACCCGGGCCTCGCCGAAACCGGCCGCGCGCAGGGCGCGGACGTGCCAGGCGGCCGGCTGGGTGTCCCCCTCGGCGTGCTCGCCGTAGATCCGGAACCGCTCGGCCGTCGGGCCGGCGAGCACCGGGTCCGCGGCGGCGGCCCGCCACCACTCGCTCCAGTCCGGCGCGCCCTCCCGGCGGGCCCGCTCCATGCGGGCGTGCCGCTGGGTGCGCTCTATCCCGTTGATCCGCGGGGTGCCGGGGTCCGGCATGTGGTCGGCGTTGAGGAACACCCCGCCGGGCCGCACCAGGCCCGCCAGCTGCCCGTAGAGCACCTCAAGCTCCGAGGAGCGCAGCCAGTGCAGGGCGGTGGCGGTGAGCACCGCGTCGTACCCCTGGCGGCCGCCTGCGCCGTCCTGCCCGCCGCCCGGCAGCGCGGCGGGCCAGTCCGGCGCCTTGAGGTCGGCAGTGGCGAAGGCGGCCCGCGCGTCGCCGGCGAAGGAGCCGCGGGCGATGGCGAGCAGCGCGGGGTCGAGGTCGACGCCGGTGCTGCGGGCGCCGGGCAGCCGGCGCAGCAGCCGGTCGGTGATACTTCCGGTACCGCAGGCGAGGTCCAGCACCCTGGGGGTGTCGCCGACCGCGGCCTGGACCATGTCGATCATCACCCGAAAGCGTTCCTCCCGGTCGGGCATGTACCACTCCTGCTGGCGATCCCAGCTGCGCTGCCAGGCGGCCCAGTCGGTGCCGGGCCGGCCGTCGGTCGCGGTGCCGGTGTCGGCGGACACGTCGATCCCCTCCCTCACGTAATACCCTGAAAGCCCATGCAGTCATTACCGAGCGTAGACCGCACGGAGTAAGGACCACAAGTGGAACTGGCTTATTACTCGGAGTACGCCGTACGGCTGGTCAACACCGAGGAGCCCCGGCGCGGCACGGACTCGCTGACCTCGGTCGACGCCGTACGGGAGCTGACGGGCCCGGCCGGGGGGCCGGCCGGCCGGGTGGTGGACGCCGACCTGGCGCGGCTGCGGGCGGTCCGCACCCGGCTGCGCGGGATCTTCGAGGCCGCCGACGAGGGCGACGAGGTCAGGGCGGTGGACCTGCTCAACGCGCTGATGCTGGAGTTCCCGGTGAGCCCGCAGATCTCGGGCCACGACCACGTGAACGCCGAGACCGGCCGGCCCGACTGGCACATGCACCTGGCCGACCACGCGGCGAACGCGGCGGCCGCGTACTCCGCGAGCGCCTGCATGGGCCTGGCGGTCCAGCTCACCTCATTGGGTGTGGACCGGCTGGGAATCTGCGAGGCGTCGCCGTGCCGCAACGCCTACGTCGACACATCGACAAACCGCTCGCGCCGGTACTGCTCCGACCGGTGTGCCACGCGTGCGAACGTCGCCGCCTACCGGGCGCGCAAGCGCCTGGAGAACGAACGGTCCGCCCGCAGCGGCCGCACACAGGAGGTCACCCAGGAGGCGGCTCCCGCGACCGAGCGCTGAAGCTCGCCCGGCGGCCGGAACCGCCCGCGCGCCCTGGCCACCACCATGTCGTCGGGCACCACGCCGAACTCGCGGCTGTCGTTGGCGACGAACGCGTTGTCGCCGATCACCCACCAGCCGCCGTCCCGGCGCTCGACCGCCCGCTTGACGATGAGCAGGTCCTGCTGCAGCGGATGCCGCACCACCACCACATCGCCCTCGCGTACCTGCTCGGAGCCGCTGCTGACCTTCTGGATCAGCAGCCAGTCCCCGTGCAGCAGCGTGGGTGCCATCGACGGACCAGTGACCTCGACCAGCTGCCACTGCAGCCTGGTCGCCCGCTCCCGCATCCCTAAGCCTCCTGGCTCGTTCCTCCACCCCAAGACACCCCAAGGGTGGCACCAGACTTTTGCCCTAAGCCACCTGGGGCACCCGAGAAAACGACTACTCCAGGGAGTAATGTCGCACCTGAAAGACGATCACGAGGAAGGACAGCCATGTTCACTCGCCTGTTCGCGCCCAAGGTGAAGGTAAGCGCCCACTGCGACCTGCCCTGTGGTGTGTACGACCCGGCCCAGGCCCGTATCGAGGCCGAGTCCGTGAAGGCGGTCCAGGAGAAGTACCAGGCCAACGAGGACGCCGACTTCCGCACCCGCGCGGTCCTGATCAAGGAGCAGCGCGCGGAGCTGGCCAAGCACCACGTCTCGGTGCTCTGGAGCGACTACTTCAAGGCCCCGCACTTCGAGAAGTACCCCCAGCTCCACCAGCTGGTCAACGACACCCTGAAGGCGCTCAGCGCCGCCAAGGCGTCGAACGACCCGGCGACCGGCCAGAAGGCTCTGGACCTCATCGCCCAGATCGACAAGATCTTCTGGGAGACCAAGCAGTCCTGAAGCGGTCCTGAGGCAGTTCAGGACACCGTGCCGCACCATTCGCGCGGCACACCCGAGGCATCCCGACGGCCCCGCCCGCGCGTCGCCCCCGTTTCCGGGGACGGCGCGGGCGGGGCCGTACGGCATCCGGGGCCTCTCCGGTCCGGCTGCGGTCCGGCTGCGACCCCGGCGGCCGCCGAGAGGGTCAGGAGCGGCTCACAGGTGGGGGGCGAGGTCCTGGAGGAGGCGGCGCTTGGGGCGGGCGCCCACCAGGGCGTGGACGGGCTCGCCCGCGCGGAAGAGGAGCAGGGTGGGCATGGAGAGGACGCCGTAGGCCGCCTGGGTGGCCGGGTTCGTGTCGACGTCGATCCGGACGACGCGCAGGCGGTGGGCCTCCTCGCGGGCGATCTCGGCCAGCGCCGGCGCGATCATCCGGCACGGCGCGCACCAGTCGGCGGTGAACTCCACCAGGACCGGCAGACCGCTCGCCAGCACCTGCTCGGCGAAGGTGGCGTCGGTGACGACCGGGACCCCGCCGTGAGCGGTGGCGGCAGAGGTGGCGGGGATGGCAGGCAGGGCAGGAGTGGCCTCATGGGTGGTCGGGGTCATCTCGGGGGTGTCCTCTCGTCGGTACGGACGGCTCCCCGGCAGCGGCGCCACCGGAAGGGCCGGCAAGGGCTTCTGCAGGTGAGCCGGCCGGGGCGGCGGTGTCCCGGCCCAGCTCGCACATCGGCTCGCGCAGCCCCGACGCCAGCTCCGCGCGGGCGAGTTGGGCCGCGACCGAGGCCCGTACCTCCTGCAGGCGGGCCACGCACGCGTCCAGTTCGGCGAGCTTGCGGCGGTAGACCTCCAGCGAGCCCTCGCAGGCGTCGCCCGAGGCGTGGCCGGCCCGCAGGCACTCCACGAAGGGGCGGGTCTCCTCCAGGCCGAAGCCGAAGTCCTGCAAGGAGCGGATCTGCTCCAGCATCCGCAGGTGCTCCTCGCCGTAGGAGCGGTAGCCGTTGCCGGTCCGGGCGGCCGGCGGCAGCAGGCCGAGCGATTCGTAGTAGCGGAGGGCGCGGGTGGTGGTGCCCGCCCGGTCCGCGAGTTCCCCGATGCGCATGCCTTCGACCGTAGACGTTGACGTGCGCGTCAACGCCAGTGCGGCGCACGGCGGTCGGCCGGTGCCCGGCAGGGGTCCCGGGCCCGGAAGGAGGGTGGACGCGACCCGGAGTGGCCGCGGAAAAAAGTTCCAGGATTTACGTCCAGCAGGTTGCTAACTGCCAGTCGCCCTCGCCAGGCTGCGTCAAGCACGTCCCGACCACCCCTGTTCACAACCCTTCTCTCGGCACGCACCACCGCACCGCGAGGAGCAAGGAGCCCGGATGCACCGCCCGTTCAGACAACCCCGCCGCCGCAGAGCGGTCACGCTGGTCGCCGCCCTGTCGCTGCTGGCCGGCCTGTCCGCCGCCGCGGTCGGCTCGACCACCGCCGCGGCCGACGGCCCGCAGACCACCCGGCAGGCCGAGTTCGCCTCGGCCGCTGCCGAGTTCGGCGTCCCGCTGCCCGTCCTGGAGGCCGTGTCGTACTACGAGACCCGGTGGGAGGCGCACGCCGGGCAGGAGAACGCCGAGGCGGGCTACGGCCCGATGAACCTCACCGACCTGACCAGCGCCGACCTCGACGCCGACGGCCTGTCCACGCTCTCCCCGCGCTACGCCGACCTGGTCAAGGCGCCCGCCGAGCACACCGCGCCCGCCGCGGCCGCGCTGCTGGGCACCGACGCCGCCACCGTGCAGAGCGACGAGGCGCAGAACATCCGCGGCGGCGCCGCCCTGCTCGCCTCGTACGCCAAGGGCTACACCCACGGCCGGCTGCCCAAGGGCATCGACGGCTGGTACGCGGCCGCGGCCCGCTACAGCCAGTCCACCGAGGACAAGGTCGCCCAGGCGTTCGCCGACGGCGTGTGGGACGCGATGCGCACCGGCGCGAGCCGCACCACCCAGGACGGCCAGCAGATCTCCCTGGCCCCCGTGCGCGGCCTGCACCCGAACCGCGGCGACGTGCGCAAGCTCGGCCTGAAGGACGTCACCCCGCCGGTCAGCGACCAGCCGGCCGAGTGCCCCAAGTCCCTGCACTGCAACGTGATCCCGGGCGCCTACACGCTGCTCGACCCGAACAACCTCGCCGACTACGGCAGCCACGACCTCGCCGACCGCCCGAACGGCGGCCTGGACATCCGCTACATCACGCTGCACACCACCGACGAGACCTACGACGGCACCCTGGACCTGTTCCGCGACCCGACCTACGCGGCCGGCGCCAACTACGTGGTGCGCTCGCAGGACGGCCAGGTCACCCAGATGATCCCGGACAAGGACATCGCCTGGGACAGCGCCAACCGCTCCTTCTACCAGCACTCGATCGGCATCGAGCAGGAGGCGTGGGCCACCCACGGCGCCGCCTGGTTCAGCGAGGACCTGTACCGCTCGACGGCCACCCTGGTGAAGTACCTGGCGGCGAAGTACGACATCCCGCTGGACCGCGCGCACATCCTCGGCCACGACAACATCCCCGGCAGCAGCGAGTCCGGCATCGCCACCCAGCACTGGGACCCGGGACCGGGCTGGGACTGGGCGCACTTCTTCGACCTGTTGGGCGCGCCGATCAAGGCGACGGCGGGGCCCGGCAGCGACGTGGTCACGATCGACCCGGCCTTCGCCACGAACAAGCAGACCACCACGTACTGCGACGACGTGGCCGGCTACAAGCAGTTCCCCGGCCCGTACCGCAGCTACGACTGCCCGGTGACCTCGGCGGACGCCCCCAGCAGCTTCGTGCCGCTGTACACCCAGCCGTCCACCGACGCGCCGCTGCTCGCCGACCCCTACCTGCATGCGACCGGGGCCGGTACGAACGCGATGAACGACTGGGGCGACAAGGCGCCCACCGGTGAGCAGTACGTCGTCGCCGACCGCAGGCCCGGCTGGACCGCCATCTGGTTCGGCGGCCAGGAGGCGTGGTTCCAGAACTCGGCCGCGCACCCCACGACCGTGCCGAGCAAGGCCGAGCGGATCGTCCCGAAGGCCGGCCGCACCTCGATCCCCGTCTACACCACGGCCTATCCCGAGGCGTCGGTCTACCCGCCGGACTTCGTGGCCTTCGAGGGCGGCAAGGCCCCCCGCCCGCAGAGCCCGGCGAAGAAGTACGCGATCCCGGCCGGGCAGTCCTACGTGGCCGCCGGCCCGGCGCGCAACACCGACTCGTACTTCGCCATCTACTACGACGGCTCCGCGCCCTACGACCAGCACGACTTCATCGGCACCACGAAGGTGTACGAGATCGTCTACAACCACCGGATGGCGTTCGTGAACGCCGACGACGTGGACGTCGTGCCGGCCTCCTGACCGCAGTTCGCGGCAGGAACGTATACAAGCGGCGCCCCCGCGGGCTCCGTTGAGGGAGAGCGGCCGGTCAACTCGACCGGTCGCTCTCCAGCGCCTGGTGGGTGATCCGCAGCGCGCGGCTGGAGACCTCGAAGGTGCGCTGCGCCACGCACACGAACAGGCAGTCCACCACCACGAGTTGGCTGATCCGGCTGGCCATCGCGCCCGGCCGGAAGGTGGTTTCGCGGCCGGCGGAGACCAGGACGTAGTCGGCGAGCCGGGCCGCGGTGGACATGGGGTGGTTGGTGATCACCACGGTGGTGGCGCCGAGTTCGCCGGCCCGGCGCAGCGGGGCGAGCACGTCGCGGCTCTCGCCGGAGTGCGAGACCACCAGGAAGACATCGCCCTCGCCGAGCAGCACCGCGCTGGTCAGGGCGGACTGCGAGTCGCCGTGGGCGTGGCAGGGCCGGCCGATCCGGGCCAGCTTCTGCTGGAGGTCCTGGGCGACCAGGCCCGAGGCGCCGACCCCGGCGATGTGCAGCTGCCCGCCCCCGCACACCGCGGCGACCGCGCCGTCCAGCTGGGCGGGGTCGAGCTGGGTGGCGGTCTCCAGCACCGCTTGCGACTCGGTGTGCACCAGCTTGGCGATGACCTCCTCGGCGGAGTCCTCGGGCGTGATGCCGGCCGACAGCGTGGAGCGCGGGCCCTGGCGGGCGGCGGACGCGGCCAGCGCGAGCCGCAGTTCGGGGTACCCGGTGAAGCCGAGCGCCCGCGCGGTGCGCACGATCGAGGACTCGCTGGTGCCGGCGAGCGCGCTCAGCTCGGAGATGGTGCTGCGCGCCACCTGGGCGGGGTCCTGGACGATCAGGGTGGCGATCCGGGCGGCGGCGGGCGTCAGCGAGGGCAGCAGCCCGCGCACGGTCGCGGTGAGCGCGTCGCCCGCGTCACTGGCCGCAGTGGCGTTCCCCGGCACGGGCACCGGGACCTTTTCCTGCACGGGACCAAGGATGCCCTGCCAGCCGCCCTCCCGGGAGCCGGTGCGCGAAGAAACCGCGCCTCCCTCACCGCGCGCGCCCCGCCCGGGTGTCACGATCGCGGGTGACATCGCCGAGGGCGGCGCGGGCACGGGCCGAGGGCGACTGAGGACGGTCGAGGACGACGGGCCCGGTTCGTATGCGGTCCGGGTCGGTCCCGCTTCGGTACGCGTGCGGACCGGGTCGGGCCAGATCGGTCCAGGGCGCCTGGTTCGCGCCCGCCGACCCGGGGCGGTCGGGCACCGCGGACGTGCGTCCGGGTCCTTCCGGGTTCGGTTCGTGTGCGGAACGGGCCGGGTCGGGCCGGGTCGGTCGGGTCCGGTCCCGGTCGGGCCGGGGCGGTCGGGGAGAATGGCGGGATGACCGGGACGACGACCGCCCTCGACGCCGCCGTGCCCACCCCGCTGCAAGAGGTGGCCGACGAGCGCCTGGCCCGGCACGGGGTGCGGCTGCTGCTCAAGCGCGAGGACCTGGTCCATCCGCTGCTGCCCGGCAACAAGTACCGCAAGCTGCGGCCCAACCTGGCGGCAGCCGTGGCCGCCGGCCACACCGCGCTGCTCACCTTCGGCGGCGCCTACTCCAACCACCTGCGGGCCACCGCGGCCGCCGGGCGGCTGCTGGGCCTGCGCACGGTCGGGGTGGTCCGCGGCGAGGAGCTGGCCGGCCGGCCGCTCAACCCCTCGCTCGCGGCCGCGGCCGCCGACGGCATGCTGCTGCACTTCGCCGACCGCGCCACCTACCGGCGCAAGGCCGAACCCGAGGTCCTGGCCGCGCTGCTCGATCGGTTCGGGCCGGCCTACGTGGTGCCCGAGGGCGGTTCCAACGCGGCCGCGGTACGGGGCTGCGCGGAGGTCGGCAGCGAGATCGGGGACGCGGCCGACGTGGTGGCGGTCGCCTGCGGCACCGGCGGCACGCTCGCCGGCCTCGCGGCGGGGCTCGCGCCGGGGGCCGAGGCGGTGGGGATCGCGGTACTGCGCGGCGGCTTCCTCCCCGGCGAGGTGCTGCGGCTGCAGCAGGAGGCGTTCGGCGGGCGCCGGGGCCGCTGGCGCGTGGCGGACGGCTTCCACCACGGCGGTTTCGCCCGCGGCACGCCCGAGCTGGCCGCCTTCGCCGCGGAGTTCGCCGCCCGCCACGGGCTCGACCCGGAGCCGGTGTACGTGGCGAAGATGCTGTACGGGGTGTACGCGCTCGCGGCCGGTGGCGCCTTCGCGCCGGGGACCCGGGTGGCCGCGGTGGTCACCGGATGAGCGGACCCGGCGACGGATGATCGATCAGTTCTGTGCCGGTCACAACATACGGCCGTAACCTGGTGACATGATCCGCGAAGCGACCCCCGCCGACGTGCCCGCCATCCATGCCATGGTCCGCGAACTCGCCGCGTTCGAGCGGGCGCCGCAGGAGGCCAGGGCCACCGTCGGCCAGTTGCACGACGCGCTGTTCGGCCCCGACAAGGTGGCCTCCGCGCTGATCGCGCAGCAGGACGACGCCGGGGAGCCGGTCGGCTTCGCGCTGTGGTTCCGCAACTTCTCCACCTGGACCGGCACCCCCGGCCTGTACCTGGAGGACCTCTACGTCCGGCCCGAGCACCGCGGCGCCGGCCACGGCAAGGCGCTGCTCGCGGCGCTGGCCGCCATCTGCGTGGAGCGCGGCTTCGAGCGCTTCGAGTGGACGGTGCTGGACTGGAACGAGCGGGCGCTGGGCGTGTACCGCTCGATCGGCGCGCTGCCGCAGGACGAGTGGACGGTGCAGCGGCTGAGCGGGCCCGCGCTGCGCGCCCTGGCCGACAGGGCGCCGGCGGTGGGCGGCACCTCGGGCGCCGCGCTGGAAACCGGGCCGGCCGACGGTGCAACCGGTACGACCATCGCAACGTCCAATCAGGCGCCGGCCCATGCGCATTGACTCCACCAATCACTACCCACGGTCCGTACCCGTGCGCTTACCATGGGTGACAGAGCCGGTGCCGTCCATGCTCCGGCCGGGCGACAGCCGGGCCGGTGGCGCGGTAGCGTCGCTGCGAACCAGAGCAATCACCGTGTGCCACCTTGGAGGTGTGGGTGTCCCAGATCGCAGGCGACCCCGGGTCGAAGGACTTCGTCGAGGTCCGGCTGCCCGCGGCGGGGGCCTATCTGTCGGTGCTGCGGACGGCCACGGCCGGGCTCGCGGCACGGCTGGACTTCACCCTCGACGAGATCGAGGACCTGCGCATCGCCGTGGACGAGGCGTGCGCGATCCTCTTGCAGCAGGCCGTCCCCGGCTCGGTGCTGAGCTGCGTGTTCCGGCTGGTCGGCGACTCGCTGTGGGTGACCGTGTCGGCCCCGACCACCGACGGCCGGGCCCCGGAGCGGGACACCTTCGCCTGGACGGTGCTGTCCGCACTGGCCGGCGAGGTGGACTCCACCGTCGCGGAGGACCGGACGGTCAGCATCAGTCTGCACAAGAAGCGCGGCGCCGTACCTGGGCTGTCGTGAGGCGTGCGAGGCGTGTGAGGCGGCTGTCGTGAGGCCAGCAGACCAGTCCGGCACCCCCGCGGAGCACCGGGCGCCCGCCGGGCGCGGCCGCGCCGCTGTGCCGGCACAGCCGCCGGACCCGCTCACCCCGGGCGGTGCCCGCCCGGACCGGCAGCCGCCCGGGCAGGACCCCCGGGCCAGAGCACACCCCGAGCCCGGGGTACCGGCTCCCGGGACGTCCGGGGGCCGCACGGACCACAGGGAAGTGATGGACGCGTCGGAGCAGGCGGACCGCATGGATCAGCACGAGCGCGTGGCACCGGCCGAGCACCCAGGGCAGCGGTCCGGACCGCCGCCCGAGCGGCACGGTGAGCCGCAGGGCGACCCGCGGCAGGACCGGGCCCAGGAGCACGAGCAGGAGCACGGGGCCGGGAGCGCCGACGCGGAGCACGCCGGGGACACCGGGAACGGGGCCGAGCACGACGAGGACTCCGGCCGGCCGGACCCGCACGACCGCTCCGGCGCCCGCGCGCTCTTCCTCCAGCTGCGGGCGCTGCCCGAGGGCTCCCCCGAGCGGGCCGAGCTGCGCAACCAGCTGGTCAGGATGCACCTGCCGCTGGTGGAGCACCTGGCCCGGCGGTTCCGCAACCGCGGCGAGCCGCTGGACGACCTGACCCAGGTGGCCACGATCGGGCTGATCAAGTCCGTCGACCGGTTCGACGTCGAGCGCGGGGTCGAGTTCTCCACGTACGCGACCCCGACCGTCGTCGGCGAGATCAAACGTCACTTCAGGGACAAGGGCTGGGCGGTGCGGGTGCCGCGCCGGCTGCAGGAGCTGCGGCTGGCGCTGACCACGGCCACCGGCGAGCTCTCCCAGCGGCACGGCCGGGCGCCGACCGTCCACGAGCTCGCCGAGCACCTGAAGATCTCCGAGGAGGAGGTCCTGGAGGGGCTGGAGTCGGCGAACGCGTACAGCACGCTGTCGCTGGACGTGCCCGACACCGACGACGAGTCGCCGGCTGTCGCCGACACCCTCGGCTCCGAGGACGAGGCGCTGGAGGGCGTGGAGTACCGCGAGTCGCTCAAGCCGCTGCTGGAGCAGCTGCCGCCGCGTGAAAAGACGATCCTGCTGCTGCGGTTCTTCGGCAATATGACGCAGTCGCAGATCGCGCAGGAGGTGGGGATCTCGCAGATGCACGTCTCGCGGCTGCTGGCGCGGACGCTCGCGCAGCTGCGGGACAAGTTGCTCATCGACGAGTGACGCTGCGCTTGGCTTGAGGGGTTCTCCGTCCGGGGTGGTCGGTTTCGGCGGTTCCCGGACCGCCCGCCGGCCCGGGGTTGCTCGCGCAGTTCCTCGCGCCCCTGCGGGAACCCGCCTGCCTCAACCCCGCCGTCCCCGACCGCAGGCCGGCGGTGGTTGCTCGCGCAGTTCCTCCGCCCAGAGCTTCGCCTGGGGGGTGCCCCCAGCGCCCCAAGAGCGGCTACGCGTCTGCCCCAGAAGGGCTCGATGCCGTCCCTAGGCCGGTGGTCTCTTCCCGCGCAGTTCCCCGCGCCCCTGCGGGAACCCGCCTGCCCCAACCCCGCCGTCCCCGACCGCAGGCCGATCAGTGGTTCTCGCGCAGTTCCTCGCGCCCCCTTGCGGCTACGCGTCTGCCCCAATCCCACCGGTCCCGGCCGCAGGCCGGGCGGGGGCCCTGTGTGGGGGACGCGTCAGGGGGTGGGGGTGCGGGAGATGCCCAGGGCGTCGGTGGTGGCGGGGTGGACCAGGAGGACGAGGCCGAGGAGGGCGAGCAGGCCCAGGACGGCGCCGCCGGGGACGACCGCGCCGTCGCTGTGGAGCATGGTCCAGGCGATGGGCAGCGAGATCAGCTGCATGATCAGGGCCGGGCCGCGGCTCCAGCGGCGGGCCCGCAGCAGGCCGTAGGCGGCGCCGAGCGGCAGGGCGGCGAGCAGGATGATGAGCAGCCCGCCGAGCACGGCGTCGCTGCTGCCCGCGAAGAGCGTCACGATCCCCCACACGGCGACGGCGAGGCCCTCCAGGCCGGCGACCGCCGCGGTGATCGCGAGCCGCAGCGGCGGCGGGCCGGACGGCGTCTCGGGGGCCTTCGCGGTGTCCGGCTCCGCGGGCTTTCCCGCCGCTTCCCCGGCCGTGCCGGCCGTCGCGGCACGGGTGCCGGCGGCGGTCGCGCGCACCGCTCCCCCGGCCCCCGCGGCCGGCCGCCGCTCGGGGCGCTTCCTCTTCTTGCTCACCGGGCCAGCGTAGCCCGGTGCGAAAAACCGTGGGTACGCTGTCGGACATGCGTGCTCTCCTCGTGGTCAACCCCGCCGCCACCACCACCAGCGCGCGCGTCCGCGACGTCATCGGCACCGCGCTCTCCAGCGATCTGAAGCTGGAGGTGGCCACGACGGAGTACCGCGGCCACGCCCGCGACCTTGCCCGCAAGGCAGCCGAGGGCGGCGAGGTGGAGCTGGTCGTGGCGCTGGGCGGCGACGGCACGGTCAACGAGGTGGTCAACGGGCTGCTGCACCACGGCCCCGACCCCGAGGGGCTGCCGCACCTGGCGGTGGTGCCCGGCGGCTCGACCAACGTCTTCGCGCGCGCCCTGGGCCTGCCCAACGACGCCGTGGAGGCCACCGGCGCCCTGCTGGACGCCCTGCGCGCCGGCTCCTCGCGCACGGTCGGCCTGGGCCTGGTGAGCGGCACCCCGGGCACGGAGGACGAGGGCGTGCCGCCCCGCTGGTTCACCTTCTGCGCGGGGCTCGGCTTCGACGCCGGCGTGGTCGGACGGGTCGAGCAGCAGCGGGAGTTGGGCAAGCGCTCCACGCACGCGCTCTACCTGCGGCAGGTGGCCCGGCAGTTCATGGCCGACCCGCACCGCAGACACGGCACGATCGACCTCGCGCGGCCGGACGGCGAGCCGGTCGACGGGCTCACCACTGCGATAATCTGCAACACCTCGCCCTGGACGTACCTCGGCAACAAGCCGGTGTACGCCTCCCCCGAGGCGTCCTTCGACACCGCGCTGGACGTGCTCGGCATCACCCGGATGTCCACGTTGGCCGGCGCCCGTTACGCGGCGCAGCTGCTCCGCTCCACCCCGGAGCGGGGACCCCGCGGAAAGTACGCCGTCACCCTGCACGATCTGACGGACTTCACCTTGCAATCCCAGGTGCCACTGCCCTTCCAGGTGGACGGTGACCACCTCGGACTGCGAACGAACGCGACCTTCACAGGCGTACGCCGTGCACTGCGTGTGATTGTGTAAGTCGAAGAGCCTAAAGTCCTTTTACTCGAACGTTTAGCCTGCCCCGCACCCCATGGAAGTACGGCTGTGATCGAGGCGACACCGTCGAATCAAAAAAAACTTCCTTGAAGGGGTTGTATCTCCGGTCGAGGTTTGCGAGTCTCTTACTGGCGATCGGGACGGCCGGACCAACGGTCCCCTGGAGAGCCCGGATCTCCTACCTCACACCAGCGGGACAGCACCAGCCAGTGAGGGCTGGGTGGCGTCCCGTTCCCTGTGGGGGGATTCGTGAAAGCGTTCACATTCACAAGCAATCCGCTTGTCACACGAGGAGTTGGAGCAGCCATGGACTGGCGTCACCGCGCCGTTTGCCGCGAGGAAGACCCCGAGCTCTTCTTCCCCATCGGCAACACCGGTCCTGCGCTGCTGCAGATCGAGGAAGCCAAGGCCGTCTGCCGCCGCTGCCCCGTCATGGACCAGTGCCTTCAGTGGGCGCTGGAGAGCGGCCAGGACGCCGGAGTCTGGGGTGGCCTCAGCGAGGACGAGCGCCGTGCGATGAAGCGCCGCGCCGCTCGCAACCGGGCCCGTAACGCCAGCGCCTGACAACAGACCACAGCCTTTACTCTCCGAGCCGCAGCGCGCAGCACCTGATCTCACGCGCAGCATGAAGCAGCACACAGCATGAAGGGGCCTCTGCCAACCGGGCAGGGGCCCCCACGTGCGTTCCGGGGCCCGGGCGCCCCGCCTCCCGTACCGTCCCGGCCGATCCCCTCGTCCCCCCGATGGCCCAACGGCTAGCTCCCCAACGGGAGTTCGAGCAGGACCCGGGTGCCGGTGCCGTCCGGGGCGGGCAGCATGTCGAAGGTGCCGCCAAGTTCGCCGACGACGAGGGTGCGGACGATCTGCAGGCCGAGGTTGCCGGCCTTCTGGGCGTCGAAGCCAGGCGGCAGCCCCCGCCCGTCGTCCTGGACGGCGACGGTGACCAGCTCCCGGCCGCGGGTCACGCTCACCTCCACCGTGCCCGACTCCCCCGGCCCGAAGCCGTGTTCGAGCGCGTTCTGCAGCAGCTCGGTCAGCACCATCGACAGCGGGGTGGCCGTCTCGGCGGTGAGGATGCCGAACTTGCCGGTGCGGCGGGTGGCGACCCGGCCGGGCGAGATCTCCGCGACCATCGCCAGCACCCGGTCGGCGATCTCGTCGAACTCGACCATCTCGTCCAGGGTCTGGGAGAGCGTCTCGTGCACGATGGCGATCGAGCCGACCCGGCGCACCGCTTCCTCCAGCGCCGCGCGGGCCGGGTCGGAGTCCAGCCGGCGGGCCTGCAGCCGCAGCAGGGCGGCCACCGTCTGGAGGTTGTTCTTCACCCGGTGGTGGATCTCCCGGATGGTCGCGTCCTTGGTGATCAACTCCCGCTCGCGCCGCCGCAGTTCGGTGACATCCCGGAGCAGCACCAGTGAACCGGTGTGCACGCCCTTGGGCTTGAGCGGGATGGCCCGCAGCTGGATCACCCCGTCGCCGCCCTCGACCTCGAACTCCCGCGGCGCCCAGCCGCTGGCGAGCTTGACCAGGGCCTCGTCCACCGGGCCGCGCTCGGGGGCGAGGTCGGCGGTGATCCGGCCCAGGTGCAGGCCGACCAGATCGGCGGCCAGGCCCAACCGGTGGTAGGCGGACAGGGCGTTGGGGCTCGCGTACTGTACGACGCCCTCGGCGTCGAGCCGGATCAGCCCGTCGCCGGCCCGCGGTGAGGCGTCCATGTCCACGTGCTCGTCCGGCGACGGGAAGGTGCCGGCCGCGATCATCTGGGCGAGGTCGGACGCGCTCTGCAGGTAGGTGAGTTCGAGGCGGCTGGGGGTGCGGACGGTGAGCAGGTTGGTGTTGCGGGCGATCACCCCGAGCACCCGGCCGTCGCGGCGGACCGGGATGGACTCCACCCGCACCGGCACCTCCTCGCGCCACTCCGGGTCGCCCTCGCGCACGATCCGCCCCTCGTCCAGGGCCACGTCCAGCAGCGGGCGGCGGCCGCGCGGCACGAGGTGGCCGACCATGTCGTCCTGGTAGGAGGTGGGGCCGGTGTTCGGCCGCATCTGGGCCACCGAGACATAGCGGCTGCCGTCGCGGGTGGGCACCCACAGCACAAGGTCGGCGAAGGACAGGTCGGAGAGCAGCTGCCACTCCGAGACGAGCAGGTGGAGCCATTCGAGGTCGGACCGGTCGAGGTCGGTGTGCTCGCGTACGAGGTCGTTCATGGAGGGCACGCCTGCGAGGGTACCCCGCGGACCCGGAACGCACTTCGGGCCGCGGTGCCGGGAGGGGACCCTCAACCCCTCCAGCACCGCAGCCCGGAGCTGCCGTCGGCGCCGCGGCCGGCGGGGTGTGCGGTCCCCTCCGGCCCGGTGGGGCCGACCGGTGAGGCGTCGGGCGTAGTCAGGGCAGAGAACGCCGTGGCCTCGGTCCGTCCTCCTGTGCGGGGAGGGCGGAGGTCCAGCACTCGTATTGTGGACTAGACCATTATCCGTTGTCCATGGGTGGGCCACGGATTTTACGCACCCCCGCCGGGCCTGGGCCGGGCGGTGCCGCTCTGGTAGATTGGTCTATACCACCCTTGTGGGCCCTCGCAGTCGCACCCCCACCTCTCCAGAACGGCAGGACCAGCGTGGAAGTTGTGATCGTCCCGGACGCCGCCGCGGGCGGCGAGGTCATCGCGGAGGCCGTCGCTGCCCTGCTGCGGCGCAAGCCCGACGCCCTGCTCGGCGTGGCGACCGGCTCCACCCCGCTGCCCGTCTACCGGGCGCTGGCCGGCAAGGTCCGGGCCGGCACGGTGGACACCTCCCGCACCCGCGTCTGCCAGCTCGACGAGTACGTCGGCCTGCCCGCGGGCCACCCCGAGTCCTACCGCTCGGTGCTGCTGCGCGAGGTCGTGGAGCCGCTCGGCCTCTCGCCCGACCGCTTCATGGGCCCGGACGGCGCCGCGGCGGACGTGGCGGCCGCCTGCGCCGAGTACGACGCCGCGCTCGCCGCGGCCGGCAGGGTGGACCTCCAGCTGCTCGGCATCGGCACCGACGGCCACATCGGCTTCAACGAGCCCTGCTCCTCGCTCGCCTCGCGCACCCGGATCAAGACCCTCACCGAACAGACCCGCGAGGACAACGCCCGCTTCTTCGACGGCGACATCACGCAGGTGCCGCACCACGTGATCACCCAGGGCATCGGCACCATCCTGGAGGCCCGGCACCTGGTGCTGCTCGCCACCGGCGAGGGCAAGGCCGAGGCGGTCGCGGCCACGGTGGAGGGCCCGGTGGCCGCGGTGGTCCCGGCCTCCGCGCTGCAGCTCCACCCGCACGCCACGGTGGTGGTCGACGAGGCGGCGGCCGCCAAGCTGAAGCTCGCGCCCTACTTCCGCGCCACCTACGCCGCCAAGCCCGACTGGCAGGGGCTGTAGCCGAACGCCGGTAGCTTCCGGCAGCCCCGGACAACGATGAAGGGCGCCGCGGGACCCCCCTGACCCGGGTCCTGCGGCGCCCTTCGCACAGGCGCCCCGTACCGGCGAGCCCCGCAGGACTCCCGTCGCGGCTACGCCCCTGCGATCACCTCGGCCGCCGCCTGCCCGCAGACCCGGGAGGCGCCGTGCGTGGCGATGTGCAGGGCGCCGCGCGGCGGGGACTGGGGGACGCCCATCTCGACCACGACCGTCTCCGGCCGCCGGGCCACCAGGGCGTCGAGCGCCTGGGCCATCCACGGGTGCCGGTGGGCGTCGCGGACCACCGCGACCACCCGCCGCTCCCCCGCCTCGGCCAGCAGTGCCTCGACGTCCGAGCCGCGGTAGGTGCCGGAGCGGGTGCCCGGCAGCAGCCGCTCCAGCGCGGGCGCCACACCCCAGGGGGTCTCGGTGCCGACCGCGATGTTCGCCTCGGCCGCGAAGGAGGCGACGAACGGCGGGCCGTCCAGCGCGGTGAACCCCTCGGCGCGGGTGATCCGCAGCGCCCGGCGGGCGGCCTGCAGTCCGACCTCGGGGCCGGGCGCGATCCCCTCCGCCGCGCCCGACCGCTCGGCCGCCCAGGCGGCGACGTCCCGGACCCGGCGGGCGGCGTCGGCGAGCCGCTCGGCCGGCAGCGACCCGTCCCGCACGGCGGCCACGAGGGCGTCGCGCAGGTCGAGCACGGTCTGCTCGTCGTGGAGCCCGCCGCCCACGCAGATCGCGTCCGCGCCGGCCGCGATCGCCATCACGGTGCCGCGGGCGATGCCGTAGGCGCCGGAGATGGCCCGCATCTCGATGCCGTCGGTGACGATCAGCCCGTCGTAGCCGAGGCCGCCCTGCTCGCGCGGGGCGCGCAGCAGCCCGAGGATCGCCGGGCTGAGCGTGGCCGGCAGGGCGCCGTCGAGCGCGGGCACCAGGATGTGGGCGCTCATCACCGCCTTGGCGCCCGCGGCCAAAGCGGCCCGGAAGGGCACCAGTTCGCGGGCGTCGAGCGTGGCGGCATCGACGTCGATGCGCGGCATGGCGTGGTGGGAGTCGACGGCGGTGTCGCCGTGGCCGGGGAAGTGCTTGACGCAGGCCGCGACGCCGGCGGACTGCATGCCCTCGATGTAGGCGGCGGTGTGGCGGGCCACCAGCGCCGGGTCCTCGCCGAAGGAGCGGGTGCCGATCACCGGGTTGTCGGGGTCGGAGTTGACGTCCGCCGAGGGCGCCCAGTCGAAGTTGACGCCCAGCAGGGCCAGCCGGCGGCCGAGTTCGGCGGCCACCGCCCGGGTCAGGTCAGGATCGTCCACGGCGCCCAGGGCGAGGTTGCCGGGGAAGGACGAGCCCTCGCGGACCTCGATCCGGGTGACGTCGCCGCCCTCCTCGTCGGCGGTGACCAGCAGGTCGGGCCGCTGGGCGCGCAGCCGGGCGGTCAGGGCGGCGACCTGCTCGGGGGTGCGGATGTTGCGGGAGAACAGCGCGACCGAGCCGAGGCCCTCGTCCAGCAGCCGCAGCACCCAGTCGGGCGGCGTGGTGCCGCCGAAACCGGGCTGCAGGACGGCCAGGGCGTCGCGGGCGGTGTCGGCGTCGGAGTGCGGGGGCGCGGCGGCCGCGGTCCGGCTCATCCCTTCACCGCCCCTGCGGTCAGGCCGCCGACGGCGCGGCGCTGCAGGAACAGGAAGACGACGACGACGGGCACGGTGAACAGGCTGGAGGCCGCCATGGTGGCGCCCCAGTCGTCGCCGAAGTTGGTCTGGAACTGGGTCAGCCACAGCGGCAGCGTCTGTGCGCTCTCCTTGTTGAGGATGAGCACCAGCGGGAACTCGTTCCAAGCGGTGATGAAGCCGAACAGCGAGGTCGCCATCAGGCCGGGGGCCAGCAGCGGCAGCACGATCCGCCAGAACGCCTGCAGCCGGGTGCAGCCGTCGATCAGCGCGGACTCCTCCAGCTCCTTGGGCACCGCGGCGATGAAGCCGCGCAGCGTCCAGATGGTGAAGGGCAGCACCATCATCATGTAGAAGAGGGTCAGCGGCACCAGGCTGTTGAGCATGTCCTGGTCGCGGACGATCATGTAGACCGAGATCGTCATGACCTCCCAGGGCGCCATCTGGGCCATCATCACGATGAGGATGAACGCCTTGCGGCCGCGGAAGCGCATCCGGGCCACCGCGAACGCCGCGGCCATCGCCACCAGCAGCGACAGCACCACCGAGCAGATCGTGACGGTGAAGCTGTTGCGTACCAGGGTCCAGAACCCGGCCGCGTGCACGGCCTTGTCGAAATGGCCCATGGTGCCGTGGAACGGGATGAAGACCGGGGTGGTGGAAATGATGTCCAGGTCGGGCTTGAAGGCCGTCGTCACCATCCAGTAGACGGGGAAGACGAAGAAGACGAAGAGGACGAGGGCCACCACGTTGGGCCAGGTGCGTCCGAACAGCGAGCGCCTCACAGCTCGTCCTCCTGCTTCAGGATGATGCGGAAGTAGTAGGACATCAGCGCCAGCAGGATCAGGATGGTCAGCACCGAGATCGCCGCGCCGGTGCCGTAGTGCTGGTTGCCGACGCCCTCGACGAACGCGTAGACCGGCAGGGTCTCGGTGAGCCCGGCCGGACCGCCCGCGTTCAGCGCGTAGACCTGGGTGAACGCCTTGAAGACCCAGATGATCTCCAGGAACGTGGTGCTCAGGAAGAAGGGGCGCAGCATCGGGAAGAGCACCGAGGAGAAGGTGCGCCATGCGCCGGCGCCGTCCATCCGGGCCGCCTCGAAGATCTCGGCCGACACGGTGGTCAGGCCGGCGTAGAAGTTGAGGGCGACGAAGGGCAGCGACTGCCAGACGATCATCAGCGTGATGACCGCGAAGGTGGAGAACTGGCTGCCGAGCCAGTTGTAGCCGGCCATCGAGTGCCAGCCGAGCTTGTCCAGGCCCCAGTTGACGACGCCGTAGCGGGTGTCGAAGAGCCACTGGTAGACGGTGGTGGCCGCCACGTACGGCATCGCCCAGGCGAGCACCAGGCCGATCGAAAGGGTCAGCCGCATCCGCTTGCCGAGCCGGTTGAGCAGCAGGCCGATCAGGGTGCCGCCGACCATGATCAGGGCGACGTTGGCGAGGGTGAAGAAGATCGACCGCTCGGTGGTGTGCCAGAACTCGGCGCTGGTGAGCTGTTCCTTGTAGTTCCCGAAGCCGGTCCACTGGGTGGTGTGCTGGATCAGCTGGAAGGCGTTGAGGGTCTGGAACGAGATGATGACGTTCCGCACCAGCGGGTAGCCGAGCAGCACCGCGGTGGCCACCAGCGCCGGCAGGATCAGCAGGTAGGGCGTGGTGCGGCCGGCCAGGGCGCTGCCGCGTGAGGCGCGCGGGCGGCCGGGCGCCGGCGCGGTTCCCACCGCGACGGGGGCTCCGGCCGTGGGCGCGGCCACCGCCGATTGCTGGTCGGGGGCCCGGGTCGGCGTCCCTCGGTACTGCGCGGCCATGCTTCCCTCTTCTCGTGCCGTCCGCTGCGAGCGCTGGGCCCGGCCCGCCCGCCGGCCGCGCGCAGGCGGTCGGCGGGCGGGCCGGGCGGGGTCCTACTGCTGGCTGAGCCGCTTGTCGATCTCGGCGTCGGCCTTCTTGGCGGCGTCGCTGGGGCTCTGGCCCTGCAGCACGCCGGTCATGAACAGCGTGGTGATCGGGTTGGGCGCGTTCTCCACGTTGCCCCAGGCCGGGATGAGCGGCGTGGTGCCGCCGTTGGCCGCGGCGGCCGAGGAGGCGGTGCCGAACTCGTTGCCGGCCAGCTGGGAGTCGAGCGAGGCCTTGTTCGGGACGACGCCGCCCTCCTTGGCGAGCTCGCCCTCGAACTGGTCGGACATCGCCAGGGTGAGGAAGTCCTGGGCCAGCTCGGGGTTCTTGCTGCCCTGGGTGATGGCGAGGTTGGAGCCGCCGACGAAGACGGCCGCGGGCTTGGCGGCGGTCTTGCCCGGGAAGGGGAAGAAGCCGACCTGGTCCTTCAGCGCCGGGTTCTTGGTGATGGCGCCGCTGGCCTCCCAGCCCAGGCCCAGGAACGCGCCGACGTCGCCCTTGGCGAACACGTCGGACTGCTGCGGGGTGGCCTCGTCCTTGTCCTTGGGCGCGGTGCCGTAGGAGTTGAGCCTCTTGTAGAGGTCGATCGCCTGGGCGGCCTGCGGGGTGTCGAGGTTGCCGACGTACTTGTCGCCCTGCTTCTTCACCAGGTCGGCGCCGGCGTCCAGCAGGAAGCCGTCGAAGCCGTACCAGTCCTGGCCGGGCAGGTAGAAGGCGTCCTTGGTGCCCTTGGACTTGATCTTGTCCAGGTCGGAGAAGAGCTCGTCCTGGGTCTTGGGCGGGGTGGTGATGCCGGCCGCGGACCAGATCTTCTTGTTGTAGACCACGACGCGGCTGGCGAAGTACCAGGGGGCGGCGAACTGCTTGCCGTTGTAGACCGCGGAGCCGTTGAGCGCCGGTACCCAGTCGTCGCCGCCGATGGCGGACTTGACGCTGGTGAGGTCCTTCAGGCCGCCGGTGGCCGCGTAGTACGGCGTCTGGGTGTTGCCGACCTCGATGACGTCCGGCGGGGTGCTCTCGGACAGGGCGGTGGTGAGCTTCTGCTGGATGCCGTCCCACTGCTGGACGGTGATCTTCAGCTTGGCGCCGGGGTACTTCTGCTGGAACGCGGCGGTGATGTCCTTGGTCCAGCCGGGCGGGTTGGAGCCGCTCATCAGCCAGACGTTGAGCGTCTTGCCCTTGAAATCGGCCGGACCGGCGGAGTCGCTCTTGTTCTTGCTGTCGCTGCTGCCGCCGCAGGCCGCGACCCCGGTGAGCACTGCCGCCGCACCGATCGCGGCGATGAGCTTGCGCTTCATGCCACCCTCCTTCAGGATGCCCGAGACTCCCCCCACCGCCCGAAATGTCAGGTCCGGTGGCACACCACCGCACCCGCGTCCTGCTCGTGGGTCTGGGATTGGTCGTTAATGGTTAGACCAGTACCCCGGAGCTTGGCCTAGACCTTTAGGGGTGTCAAGGGTGTATAAGAACACCCGTCGGGTCCGTTATCGGACCGACACCATCGGACCGGACCACCGGACCGACACGTCGGCGGCGCCGACCGCCCACCGCCTCCCTCCGGCGGGGCGGCCCGTGCCACCATGTGACCGCGATCAACGGAGGAGCCGGTGACGGCAGCACGACAGCAGTCGGGAGTACACGGCATGGACAGCGACACGGGCAGCGGCGCGCAGGCCACCGCGAACGGCACCGCGGGCCGCACCGCCCGGGTGCCGAAGTACTACCGGCTCAAGCGCCACCTGCTGGACATTACCCGCACCATGCCCCCCGGTACTCCTGTTCCGCCGGAACGGACCCTAGCCACCGAGTTCGACACCTCCCGCACCACCGTCCGGCAGGCGCTGCAGGAGCTGGTCGTCGAGGGCCGGCTGGAGCGCATCCAGGGCAAGGGCACCTTCGTGGCCAAGCCGAAGGTCTCCCAGGCGCTGCAACTGACCTCCTACACCGAGGACATGCGTGCCCAGGGCCTCGAACCCACCTCCCAGCTGCTGGACATCGGCTACATCACCGCCGACGACCGGCTCGCCGAACTGCTGGACATGAAGGCCGGCGGCCGGGTGCTGCGGATCGAGCGGCTGCGGCTGGCCAACAGCGAGCCGATGGCGATCGAGACCACCCACCTGTCGGCCAAGCGCTTCCCGGCGCTGCGCCGCAGCCTGGCGAAGTACACCTCCCTGTACACCGCGCTCGCCGAGGTCTACGACGTGCGCCTGGCCGAGGCCGAGGAGACCATCGAGACCTCGCTCGCCAACCCGCGCGAGGCCGGGCTGCTCGGCACCGACGTGGGGCTGCCGATGCTGATGCTCTCCCGGCACTCGGTGGACACCACCGGTGAGCCGGTGGAGTGGGTCCGCTCGGTCTACCGCGGCGACCGCTACAAGTTCGTCGCCCGCCTCAGCCGCCCCACCGACTGAGCCCGCCCCCGGCACCCCGGCCGTCCCGCCGTTCCCGCGGTCCCCGCCCTTCTCCGCTCCCCCGTACGGCTGATGAACGCACAGGTAGTGACGCGCGTCACCGCACTCCCCTAGATTCCTGCGCACAGCAGTGATCACTCGAGGGACGGGAGCACCTACTGTGCCGCCAGACCAGGCCCAAGAACAGGAACAGCACCAGCCCGCGCACCGGCAGCCCGTCGTCACGCCCTCCCGCGTGGCGGCCGGGATCTGCCTGATCGCACCGTTCGTCGCCCTGCTGTGGGTGGGTTCCTACTCGCGGCAGACGCCGACCTTCATCGGCATCCCCTTCTTCTACTGGTACCAGCTCGCCTGGGTGCCGGTGGCCGCCGCGCTCACCTACACCGCCTACGTCCTGGTCCGCCGCGAGGAGCGGCTGCGCAAGGGGGGTGCGGGCCGGTGAAGAACGACGTCAACGGCGTCGCGCTCGGCGTCTTCATCTTCTTCTTCCTCGCCGTCACGGTGATGGGTTTCCTGGCCGCCCGCTGGCGGCGCGCGGAGAACGCGCTGCACCTGGACGAATGGGGCCTGGGCGGGCGGAGCTTCGGCACCTGGGTGACCTGGTTCCTGCTCGGCGGCGACCTCTACACCGCGTACACCTTCGTCGCCGTGCCGGCGGCGATCTACGGGGCCGGCGCCTCCGGGTTCTTCGCCGTCCCGTACACGATCGTGGCCTATCCGCTGGTCTTCCTCTTCCTGCCGCGGCTGTGGTCGGTCTCGCACAAGCACGGCTACGTCACCTCCTCGGACTTCATCCGCGGCCGGTTCGGCTCCAAGGCGCTGTCGGTGGCCGTCGCGCTCACCGGCATCGTGGCCACCATGCCGTACATCGCACTCCAACTCGTCGGCATCCAGGCGGTGCTGGACGTCCTGGGGGTGGGCGGCGGCCACTCCACCAACTGGTTCGTCAAGGACCTGCCGCTGCTGATCGCCTTCGGCGTGCTCGCCGCCTACACCTACTCCTCGGGCCTGCGGGCACCCGCGCTGATCGCCTTCGTCAAGGACGCGCTGATCTACATCGTCATCGCGGTGGCGATCATCTACATCCCGTACAAGCTGGGCGGGTTCGACGACATCTTCCACAAGGCGGGCACCGCGTACGCGGTCACCAACCCGGCCACCGGCAAGCCGCGCGGTTCGCTCACCGTCGCCCCGCAGGCCCAATGGGCCTACGCCACCTTGGCGATGGGCTCGGCGATGGCGCTCTTCCTCTACCCGCACTCGGTGACCGCGGTGCTGTCCGGCAAGAGCCGCAACGTGATCCGCCGCAACACCACGATCCTGCCGCTGTACTCGCTGATGCTCGGCCTGCTGGCCATGCTCGGCTTCATGGCGGTCGCCGACGGCGTCGGCAAGGGCATCAAGGGCTACAACGCCCAACTCGCCATCCCCCAGCTGTTCGAGAACATCTTCCCCAGTTGGTTCGCCGGGATCGCGTTCGCCGCCATCGGCATCGGCGCCCTCGTGCCGGCGGCCATCATGTCCATCGCGGCCGCGAACCTGTTCACCCGCAACATCTACAAGGACCTCTTCCGGCCGAACGCCTCGCCCGCCGAGGAGACCCGCGTCTCGAAGATCGTCTCCCTGGTGGTGAAGGTGGGCGCGCTCGTCTTCGTGCTCTCCATGGACAAGACGGTGGCGATCAACTTCCAGCTGCTGGGCGGCATCTGGATCCTGCAGACGGTGCCCACGATCGTCGGCGGCCTGTTCACCCGGTGGTTCCACCGCTGGGCGCTGCTGGCCGGCTGGGCGGCGGGCATGGCCTACGGCACCTGGAAGGCGTACGACCAGTCCAGCCCGACGCAGGCGCACTTCGGCGGCAACTCCGACACCATCCCGTGGATCGGCAAGATCGGGTACATCGGGCTCACCGCCTTCGTCCTCAACCTGGCCGTCGCCGTCGTCCTCACCCTGGTGCTGCGCGCCCTGCGCGCGCCGGCCGGCACCGACGAGACGTCCCTGTCCGACTACACGGTGGAGGCCGGCGAACAGGGCGTGGCTGCCGAACTCCCGGAGCCCGCGGGGGCGTAGGAGGTCTCAGGGGCCCGTAGCGGTCCTGCCGTGGGCGGTCCCCGCGTGCTGCCGAAGGCGCGCGGGGACCGCACGCGAGCAGGCTACGACCGCCGGCCCTCCCCGCGGAACGCCCGCCGGTAGGACTGCGGGGTGGTGCCCGTCCAGCGCCCGAAGTGGTGGCGCAGCGTGGCCGCGTTGCCGAAGCCGGCCCGGCCCGCGACAGCGTCGATCGTCTCGTCGGTGCCCTCCAGCAACTCCCGCGCCAGCAGCACCCGCTGGCCCAGCAGCCAGCGGTACGGCGTGGTGCCGGTCTCCTGCTGGAACCGCCGGGCGAAGGTGCGCGGCGACATGTGCGCGCGGGCGGCGAGTTCCTCCACCGTGACCTCGCGGTCCAGGTGCCGCTCCATCCAGGCCAGCACGCCGGAGACCGGGTCGCTCTTGGCCCGCGGCAGCGGCCGGTCCACGAACTGCGCCTGGCCGCCCTCGCGGTGCGGCGGCACCACCATCCGCCGGGCTATCCCGTTGGCCACCGCGCTGCCCTGCTCGCGCCGTACGAGGTGCAGGCAGGCGTCGATGCCGGCGGCGGTGCCCGCGGAGGTGGTGACGCCGGCGTCGTCCACATAGAGCACGTCGGGCTCCACGACGGCCTCGGGGTAGCGCCGGGCGAGGGTGGCGGCGTGGCGCCAGTGCGCGGCGCACCGCCGCCCGTCGAGCAGCCCGGCGGCGCCCAGCACGAAGACGCCCGAGCAGACGCTGAGCACGGTGGCGCCGCGGTCGACCGCCCGGTTGAGCGCGGCGAGCAGCGGGCGGGGGAACTCCCGGTCGCTGAAGTCGTCCCCGGCCGGCACCGCGACCAGGTCCGCCTCCTCCAGCCGGTCCAGGTCCTCGGCCACCCGCAGCGAGAACCCCGCGTGCGTGGCCACGTCGGCGCCCTCGGCGGAGACCACCGCGAAGTCGTAGACGGGCAGGCCCTCGTCGCTGCGGTCGAGGCCGAACACCTCGCACAGCACGCCCAGTTCGAAGGGGTGGACGCCGTCCACCACCGCCACGGCCACGTTCTGCAGCATGCCCCCGAGCATCGCACAGTGGCAGGATGTTTGGGTAGTACGACAGTCCTGCCACTGTCCTGGTGTAAGCACCGCGAGCAGGCTGGACCCATGACCATTCTCCTGGACATCGCGGCCCTGCTGGCCCTCCTGCTCGCCCTGACCTTCGTGCCCGTCCTGGGGCTCCGCCACGAGGCGCGGATCACCCGGCAGTTGCGCGCCGCCGAGGCGCGCCGCGCCCGCGAGGAGGCCGAACCGGCTTCGCGGAGCCTTCCCGCACGGCTCCCCGGCTACGTGCCGCAGGGCCGAAGGCAGCCCCCGGCGCCCCGTACGGCCTCGCCCGCAGCCGGTATCGACACACCAGCGACACGCTCGACGCCACAACATCTGGGGGTAGTTCGCTGAACCAGCCCCCACATGTATGCTCGTCACCGTTGCCGCAGGGGAAGCCGGTGTGAATCCGGCGCTGCCCCGCAACGGTGAGCGGCCGTGCCCCGGCACGTCCGCGCAGCCCGATCGCCTGACGGCAGCGCGCCGCGCGCACGCGTGCGGCGCACCCGTCCGGGCCTCGTGGAGTGGGCCGACGGACGCACGGCGGCCTGCCCGGAACCGGGCCCGCTCCGCCCTGCCTTCCGTCCCTCCCGCGCGGCCGCCGCCGCGTTCGAGGGAGAGCACCCGTATGACCTTCGCACCCACCGCGCCCGCAGCCGAGGACACCGCAGCCCCGCGGGCCGCCGGCACCACAGGACCGGCCGGACCGGCCGACCCCGCAGGGGATGCGCTCCTGCACGAACTGCTCGCCCTCACCTCGGACCTGCCCGACACCGACCCCGGCCGGGTGGCCGCCGCCGCCCTGCGTGGCCGCAGCGCCGCCGCGGACCCGGCCGAACTGCGGGCGCTGGCCACCGAAGCCGCCGCGGGACTGATCGCCGAGGACCCGGCCTACTCGCGCCTGGCCGCGCGCCTGCTGACCCGCACCGTCGCCGAGGAGGCCGCGGGCCAGGGCGCCACCTCCTTCTCGGCCTCGATCGCGGTCGGCCACCGCGAGGGCCTGATCGCCGACCGCACCGCCGACTTCGCCGCCCGGCACGCGGCCCGCCTGGACGCCCTGGTCGAGCAGGCCGTGGCCGAGGGCGCCGACGACCGCTTCGGCTACTTCGGCCTGCGCACCCTGCACAGCCGCTACCTGCTGCGGCACCCGATCACCCGCCACGTCGTCGAGACCCCGCAGCACTTCATGCTCCGGGTGGCCGCGGGCCTGGCGGAGGACGACACGGCCCGCGCCGCGGACGAGGTGGCCGCCCTCTACCGGCTGATGAACCGGCTGGAGTACCTGCCGAGTTCGCCCACCCTCTTCAACTCCGGCACCCGCCATCCGCAGATGTCCTCCTGCTACCTGCTGGACTCCCCGCTGGATGAGCTGGACTCCATCTACGAGCGCTACGCGCAGATCGCCCGCCTGTCCAAGCACGCCGGCGGCATCGGCCTGTCCTGGTCCCGGGTGCGGGCCCGCGGTTCGCTGATCCGCGGCACCAACGGCCACTCCAACGGCATCGTGCCCTTCCTGAAGACGCTGGACGCCTCGGTGGCCGCCGTCAACCAGGGCGGGCGCCGCAAGGGTGCCGCCGCGGTCTACCTGGAGACCTGGCACACCGACATCGAGGAGTTCCTGGAACTGCGCGACAACACCGGCGAGGACGCCCGCCGCACCCACAACCTCAACCTCGCCCACTGGGTGCCCGACGAGTTCATGCGCCGGGTCGAGCAGGACCGGCCCTGGTCGCTCTTCTCGCCCGCGGACGTCCCCGAACTGGTGGACCTGTGGGGTGCGGAGTTCGACGCCGCCTACCGCCGGGCCGAGGCCGCGGGACTGGCCCAGAAGACGCTCCCCGCACGGGAGTTGTACGGGCGGATGATGCGCACCCTGGCGCAGACCGGCCAGGGCTGGATGACGTTCAAGGACGCCGCCAACCGCACCGCCAACCAGACCGCCCGGCCCGGCCGCACCGTCCACTCCTCCAACCTGTGCACCGAGATCCTGGAGGTCACCGACGACTCCGAGACGGCCGTGTGCAACCTGGGCTCGGTGAACCTCGGCGCCTTCGTCACCCCCGAGGGCACGATGGACTGGGAGCGGCTGGACGCCACCGTGCACACCGCGGTGACCTTCCTGGACCGCGTGGTGGACATCAACTTCTACCCGACCGAGCAGGCCGGCCGCTCCAACTCCCGCTGGCGCCCGGTGGGGCTGGGCGTGATGGGCCTGCAGGACGTGTTCTTCAAGCTGCGGCTGCCCTTCGACTCCCCGCAGGCACGGGAGTTGTCCACCCGCATCGCCGAGCGCGTGATGCTCGCCGCCTACGAGGCGTCCTGCGGCCTCGCCGAGCGCAATGGCCCGCTGCCGGCCTGGGACCAGACCCGCACCGCCGACGGCGTGCTCCACCCGGACCACTACGGGGCCGAGTTCGCCTGGCCCGAGCGGTGGGCCGCGCTGCGCACCCGGATCGCCGCGGCAGGCCTGCGCAACTCCCTGCTGCTGGCCATCGCGCCGACCGCCACCATCGCCTCGATCGCCGGCGCGTACGAGTGCATCGAGCCGCAGGTGTCCAACCTCTTCAAGCGCGAGACGCTCTCGGGCGAGTTCCTCCAGGTCAACTCCTACCTGGTGGCCGACCTGAAGCGGCTCGGCGTGTGGGACGAGCAGTCCCGCGAGGCGCTGCGCGAGGCCAACGGCTCGGTCCAGGGCTTCGGCCGGGTGCCCGCCGAGGTGCGCGCCCTGTACCGCACGGCGTGGGAGCTGCCGCAGCGCGCCCTGATCGACATGGCGGCGGCCCGCACGCCCTTCCTGGACCAGAGCCAGTCGCTGAACCTATTCATGGAGACCCCCACCATCGGCAAGCTCAGCTCGATGTACGCCTACGCCTGGCAGCGCGGCCTGAAGACCACGTACTACCTGCGGTCCCGGCCTGCGACCCGGATCGCCCGCGCCGCCCAGGCAGCGCCCGCCACCCCTGTCCCCCTTCCCGGGCCGGCCGCCGACGCCGACGCGATCGCCTGCTCCCTGGAGAACCCCGAGTCCTGCGAGGCATGCCAGTGACCACCACCGAGACCGCCAGGAACCTGCTCGACCCCGGTTTCGAGCTGACCCTGCGCCCCATGCGCTACCCGGACTTCTACGAGCGCTACCGGGACGCCATCAAGAACACCTGGACCGTGGAGGAGGTCGACCTGCACTCCGACGTCGCCGACCTCGCCAGGCTCTCGCCCGCCGAGCAGCACCTGATCGGCCGGCTGGTCGCCTTCTTCGCCACCGGCGACTCGATCGTCGCCAACAACCTGGTGCTCACCCTCTACAAGCACATCAACTCCCCCGAGGCGCGCCTCTACCTGAGCCGCCAGCTCTTCGAGGAGGCCGTCCACGTCCAGTTCTACCTGACGCTGCTCGACACCTACCTGCCCGATCCCGAGGACCGCGCGGCCGCGTTCGACGCGGTGGAGAGCATCCCCTCCATCCGCGAGAAGGCGCAGTTCTGCTTCCGCTGGATGGACTCGGTGGAGTCGGTGGACCGCCTGGAGTCGTCCGCCGACCGCCGCCGCTTCCTGCTCAACCTGATCTGCTTCGCCGCCTGCATCGAGGGCCTGTTCTTCTACGGCGCCTTCGCCTACGTCTACTGGTTCCGCTCCCGCGGCCTGCTGCACGGCCTGGCCACCGGCACCAACTGGGTGTTCCGCGACGAGACCATGCACATGTCCTTCGCCTTCGACGTGGTGGACACCGTCCGCAAGGAGGAGCCGGAGCTCTTCGACGCCGAACTCGGCGGCCAGGTCACCGAGATGCTGCGGGAGGCGGTCGACGCCGAGCTGCAGTTCGCCCGCGACCTGTGCGGCGACGGGCTGCCCGGGATGAACACCGACTCGATGCGCGAGTACCTGCAGTGCGTGGCCGACCAGCGGCTGGTCCGGCTCGGCTTCGCCCCGGTGTACGGCTCGGCCAACCCCTTCCCGTTCATGGAGCTGCAGGGCGTGCAGGAACTCACCAACTTCTTCGAGCGCCGCCCGTCCGCCTACCAGGTCGCGGTGGAGGGCAGCGTCTCCCTGACCGAGGACTTCTGACCCCGGGCGGGGCGCCCCGGCTCCATCGGGTCGGGGCGCCCCGCCGTGCCGTCGTGGACACGGCTGGTGACCGCGGATAACGTGAGTCAGCCAACGTTGCAGAAGTGGCCGCCACACGTGGCTCGGCCGGCCCGGGGGAGCCCTGCCAACGCCTGTCTCCTCGGCCGTCCTCGCGTGCCCGCGGCCCCGCACACCTCGACCAGCGGAGACAGGCACTCACATGGCACGACGCACCACCGCACTCGCCGCCACGGGCTCGCTCGCGGCCGCCGCGCTCCTCCTCACCGCCTGCGGCGGGGGCGGCAGCGACAGCAAGATCACCTCGAGCCCGGCGGCGCCCACGACATCGGCGCCGGCCACGAGCGCCCCGGCGACCACCCCCGCGGCCGCGGACGGCCCCACCTTCGACTTCCCGAGCGACGTCAAGGTCGTCGTGGACCCCGACACGACGGGCGACGCGACGAAGGACGCGATCCTGAAGGACCAGGCCTACGGCGAACAGGCGATCTTCCTCGCCATCGCCAAACTCGACCCCAAGCTCCCGCAGTTGCAGACCTACGTCGGCGGCGACGCGCTGCAGAGCTGGATCGACAAGGTCAAGTGGGGCCAGTCGCACCACCGTTCGGTCACCGGGACCACGCAGTTCTACCAGCGCACCGTGCACGTCACGGGGTCGGACACGGCGAACGTGACGTTCTGCGAGAGCGAGCGCGCGGCCTACGACAAGGACACCACGACCGGCAGGACGATCAAGACCACACCGAGCCCTGACGACTTCACCCAGCACCTGGCGATGATGCAGAAGGGCAGCGACGGCGTCTGGAAGATGACCACCTACCAGTCGCAGAAGGGGGCGAAGGCATGCCAGCGCTGAGACGGCTCCGCTCCCCCCTCGTCGTCACCACCACGGCGCTGGCCGGCGTGCTCGCGCTCTGCACGCCGAGCTACGCCGGTGGATCGTGGGACACCACCGACCCCGCTCCGCCCTCCCCGCCGCCCAAGGCCCCCGACCCCTCGACCATCAGCTCCCAGGTCCACTACTCCCGCAGCTACCACGGCTCGGGCGCGAGGATGACCTCCTCGGCCGCCGCCTGGTCGCCTCCCGTCTGCTGGTACGAACCCACCTACTCCCCCCAGCAGATGGAGGACTACCTGACCACCCACTACGAGGCCGAGCACATCGCGGAAGAGGTCATCGGGCAGGACGACCCCGGCGGCATCGACTACCACACCGGTGAGAAGGGCGCCTGGTGGAAGCTGGTCATCCCCGACACCGCCCGCGGCGGCGAATGCGACGCGCCGCACTCCTGGCTCTGGGTCACCCCCACCACCCCCAGCTCGCCGCAGGCGCCCGTCATCGACCCCAAGACCCTCGCCGGGCTCGCCTACGACCGGACCGTCCTGCCCGAGCCCGACATCACGCTGCGCCCCACCGGGCAGAACCAACTGGTCAACCTGGACACGGAAGTCCGCTTCGACAAGGCCCTGCCCAAGGTGTGGGTCACCGCCCGGCTCGACAACGCGGCCTTCGGCGTGCACGTCGCCGCCACGACCACCGCCGTGCCCACGCGGCTGACGATCGACGCGGGCACCGCGGACGCCGATCCGGCCAGCTGCACCTACGACCTCAGCGCCAGCGGCGGGAAGTTCAGCGTGGACACCAAGGGCGCCGGGTGCAACGTGACGTACCGCAAGGCGTCGCCGCACGGCGGCTACCGGCTGACCGCCAGCGTCGTGTGGAAGGTCACCTGGACCCCCTCCGCCGACCCCGACGGTCCGCCGCAGGCCCGACCCGCGCTCCCGGACGGGCAGTCGAGCCGCACCTTCCCCGTGACCGTGCGGGAGAACGTCGCCCTCAACCGCTGAGCGGACCCGCTCAGTCGTTGGGGACGGTGGCGAACTTCGGGGTGGCCTCGGCCATCTGACGCATCACGTCCTTGCGGTCGCGCTTGGAGAGGCGGTCGATGTAGAGGCGGCCGTAGAGGTGGTCGGTCTCGTGCTGGAGGCAGCGAGCGAAGTAGCCGGTGCCCTGGACCGCGATCGGGTTGCCGGCCAGGTCCTGGCCGTGGACCACCGCGTAGTCGGGCCGGGCCAGTTCCATGTAGGCGCCGGGCACCGACAGGCAGCCCTCGTTGGAGTCGTCCAGGTGCCGCCGGTCGGCGGGGAGTTCGACCAGGACCGGATTGCAGACGGCGCCGACATGGCGGACGTCCTGGTCGCCGGGGCAGTCGTAGACGAAGACCTTCAGGTCGACGCCGATCTGGTTGGCGGCGAGGCCGACGCCCTCGGCGGCGCGCTGGGAGGCGAACATGTCGTCCACCAGGGCGCGCAGGGAATCGTCGAAGGCGGTGACGTCCCGGCACTCGCGGTGCAGCACCGGGTTGCCGACCACCGTGATCGGGTGGACCGTGCCGCGCTCGCGGTGCTCCCGCTCGCGCTCTTCGGCCCCGGTCACGTCGTCGACGAACGCGAGGTCTTGCTCGGTGTGCTGCTGGGACATCTGCGACGTAAGCCTTCCCGGGACCTGTGGGGTGATCCTCCCCAGGGTACGGGGCCGCGGGGCCGCGTGTGCACCGGCCGGCGGACTCCGGGCGCCACCGGGCGCGCTTGCCGGAGGGCCGGGCGGCGCAGGGGTCGGCAGGGGTCAGCAGACCTCTTCCAGGTCCCGCCAGTCGCGGGTGCCGGGGCTGTCGGCGACCCAGCTCTCCAGCAGCCCGCGCACCATGCCGGCCGGCGCCGCGATGCCGCACTCGCGCTCGGGTGTCCAGCCCGGCTCCTCGCCGGCGTGGCTGAGGTGGCTCAGGTGCCCGGGGTGGCCGGGCTCGCCGTGGTCGTGCGGGTCGCGGGTGGCCGCGGAGCCGTCGTCGGTGGGCATCCGGCTCTCGGAGCAGGTGCGGCACAGCAGCCGCACCGAGGAGGACCAGTCCTCGGCGGCGTACCCGGCCTCGGCGGCCAGCCGCTCCAGGGCGTCGCGGTCGGCCTGGCTGCCGGCCTCCAGCAGCACCAGCCAGGTCGGCACCGGTGAGGGCGCCCACAGCTCGATCTCGTCGAACACCGGGTAGACGGCGCCCCGGTCGGTGGCGCGCTCGCCGTGCGGCACCCCGTCGTGCAGGACGACCTCGCCCCAGCGGCGTCCCGAGGAGGGCAGCGGGATGGAGAGCACCTCGATACGGGCCGGGTCGAGCCTGCGGCCCCAGACCACCTCGGCCTCGCCCTCGGGCGACAGCCGCACCGCGGCGCTGCCCAGCGGCATCCGCGCCGAGCCCTCGCCGCCGATCTCGGCGGTCTCGGCCGGCACCCGCAGCCCGTACGCCTGCCAGGAGCGGCGGGCCAGCGGCCAGTCCTGCAAGGCGGTGGCAGCGATGCCGAGGTTCCACCAGTCGGGAGCGCCGACCGGGCGGTCGAGCAGGGCGACCGCGCGCAGCCCGGCGATGCGGGCCTGCGCCCAGTCGTGCCGGAACTTGTGCAGCAGGGCGAGGTTGTACCAGGACTCCGAGAGCCACGGCTCCAGATCGGCGGCGCGGGTGAGCAGCGCGCCCGCGTCCTCGTAGCGGCCGTCGTCGATCAGCGAGAACGCCTGGTCGGTGGCCTGGCGCCAGGTCGGCGACGGCCGGTGCCGCACTCTTCCGAAGATCTTCAACGTCTCGTCCCGCCTGCCCGCTCAGCCGGTCGGCCCGGTGCGGCCCGTACCACCCTGTACGACACCAACCTTGCACATTCTGGCCGTTGTCTCAGCCCGAGCCCGCCGGTTGCGGAACGCGGGCCTCATCCGACCTCCTTGCCCTTCGCACCGGCATCCAACCATGCCCAGGTCGCGCCGTGCGCGCCCGCCCCGGCCAGCGGCGGCAGGAGCGGCGGGGCGAGCAGCGGGCCCTCGGCCACCGCCGTCTCGCCGCAGGGCGCGGCGTCGGGGGTGCGCCAGCGCACGGCCGCCAGGGCGCGCTCCAGCGCCTCGACCATGGCGGGGTCGAACTGGCTGCCCGCGCACCGCCGCAGCTCCGCCAGGGCGGCCGGTGCGGGCCGGGCGCGGCTGTAGGAGCGGGTGGTCGTCATGGCGTCGAAGGCGTCGGCGACGGCGACGATCCGGGCGGCCTCGGGGATGCGGGCGCCGCCGAGGCCGCCCGGATAGCCGGTGCCGTCGAGGCGCTCGTGGTGGTGGAGGACGGCGGCGCGGGCCTCGGCGAGGACGGGGATGGCGCGCAGGACGCCGTCGCCGTCGGCCGGGTGGGCCTGCACGAGGCGCCGCTCGTCGTCGGTGAGGGGCCCGTCCTTGCACAGCACGTCGGCGGGGACGGCGAGTTTGCCGACGTCGTGCAGGAGGCCGCCCAGGCGTACGGCGGCGGTACCGGGTCCGCTGCCGCCCAGTTCGGCGGCGATGAGGGCGGCCAGGGCGCCCACGCGCTCGCTGTGCGCCCTGGTGTAGGGGTCCTTGAGCTGCAGGGCCTGCAGGAGTGCCTGTACGGCGGCGTCCTGGGCCTCCTGCCGGACCCGGCGCGTGCAGCCGGCCCGCCGGCAGAGCGGAGGCGGCGGTGTGCGGCGGTGCGCGGCTGACACGGCGGTGGGCCTCCCGGTTCGGCGGGCGCGAACGCATAATTGCGGGACTCAGGAGGATAGGGGTGTACACCCCGGGAAATCGGGCTTTGGCCGCATTGCGCCGGAAGAGGGCATGCGCGCTCACCCGTACGAGTGAGGAGAGGGCGGGGCGGCTTGACGCCGGGTCAAGCCGCTCGCGGTGCGGGGTGCCGGGTCGGCGCCCTTGGTGTCGGGTGGTGTCGGGCCCGTTGCCGGGTGCCGCGTCAGCTCTGCGCCGGGCCCGCGCCGTGCGCCCGGCTCAGGCGCGTGCCGGGCCCGTGCGGGCACTGTCTCAGGCGGAGGGTGCCTCGGTGCCGGCCGCGACGTCCGAGGAGACGTCGGCACGCAGGTCGCCCTCGGCGCCGGGGCGGCCGCTGCGCACCAGCTCGATCCGCATCATCACCTTGGAGCGCAGATCGCTGGGTACGTCGTCGTGGCCGCAGCAGCGTTTGACGAGCTTCTTGACGGCCACCTCCAGCCCGTACTTCTCCAGGCAGGGGTGGCACTCCTCGAAGTGCTCCTTGAACTTCGTCCGGGCGTCGTCGGACATCTCCTGGTCGAGGTACTCGTAGAGGTGGTCGAGCACTTCCGAGCAGTCCGTCTCATGTGCGTTGCCGCAGCTCATGAATCCGCGCCCTTCTCGTTCGCCGCGCCCGCAGGAACGAGCCCGCGGTCCCGGGCGTAGTCCTCCAGCAGCTCGCGCAGCTGGCGGCGCCCGCGGTGCAGCCGGGACATCACCGTGCCGATGGGAGTACCCATGATGTCCGCGATCTCCTTGTAGGCAAAGCCTTCGACGTCCGCGAGATAGACCGCGATGCGGAACTCCTCGGGGATCGCCTGCAGCGCCGACTTCACATCGGAGTCGGGCAGGTGGTCAAGGGCCTGCGACTCGGCCGACCGCAGCCCCGTGGACATGTGGGACTCCGCCCGCGCCAGCTGCCAGTCCTCGATCTCCTCCGAGCCGCTGCGCAGCGGTTCGCGCTGCTTCTTGCGGTAGGAGTTGATGAAGCTGTTGGTCAGGATGCGGTACAGCCACGCCTTGAGGTTGGTGCCCTCGCGGAACTGGTGGAAGGACGCGTACGCCTTCGCGTAGGTCTCCTGGACCAGGTCCTCGGCGTCGGCGGGGTTGCGCGTCATGCGCAGCGCGGCCGAGTACATCTGGTCGAGGTAGCCCATCGCGTCGCGCTCGAAGCGGGCGCTGCGCTCGGTTTCGCTCTCCTCGACTCCCTGACCGGACGCACGCGCGGTATCCGCCGTGCTGTCGTCGGTGCCGGTGACCGGACCCACCTCCTTGGTGACGCTTGCGCGCCCGGAAGCGGACACGCTCGTCTCGGAGGATATTGCACGCCCGCCCGACGTGCCGGACGTGCCCTTGGCGTCGTCCTTGGTGGCCCATTCGGCCCAGTTCAGATACGGCGCGGCGGCGGCCTGCCCCGGAGTGGCCGGGACCACCTGTGCGCCCATCTGAACGGTCGCCTCCTGGCGTGGCCGGCATGCGGCTGACACCATGCGCTGCCTCTCTCACCCGTGCCCCGACACTGCTGTCGCGGTCCTGTCGACCTGCACAACATCGCCCGCGCTGTCGTCATTCCCGGGGATGAGTGCTCGGGCGCGCGGAGGCATACAGGGGTGTCCAGTCGCGCGCCCAGGGGCGGTGGGCGCCCCTCGCGCCCAGGGATGGCCCCCAGCAGTGCAGCCTGCAAGGAGCCGCCCTGGCACCCCTGGCACTCAGGGCCGTCACCCTGAGTGCTCAGGTGCGATCCCTGGTGCTCAGCGCCATCACCCTGAGTGCCCAGGTTCCATCCCTGGTGCTCAGCGCGACGCCATGGGCGCCAGGTGCGATCCCTTGTGCTCAGCGCGACGCCGCGGGCGCGCACCGTCACTCCTTGGCGGCGAGCCCCATGTCCGCCAGCCAGGACGCCACAGTGCCGACGATGAGCGCCAGGGTGTCGTCCTGGGTGACGGGGGCGCGCTTGGGCACCGCGAAGCCGTGGTCGGCGTACGGCACCTCGACCGGGCGGTGGCCGGCCGGGAACTCGTCCGGCGTCCCGAAGGAATCCGCGCCGCCTTGGAGGCCGAGCAGCGGTACGGCGGCGGCGGCCGCGGTCAGCTCCTCGACACGGGAGTTCCCGGGCCGGCCGGGCGGATGCAGCGGGAAGGCGAGGGCCAGCACGGCCCGGGCGCCCAGTTCGGCGGCGGTGCGGCAGGCGACGCGGGCGCCGGCGCTGCGGCCACCGGAGACGACGGGCAGTCCGGGGGCGGCCAGGCGCGGCCAGATCGCGCGCCACCCCTCGTCCAGCCGCTTGGGCGCCGGGGCGAGCTTCTTGCCCGCCACCCGCCACGGCTGCTCGACCAGGGCGACCGCCACCTGGCGGCCGGGCAGCCCCGCCGCCAGGGCGGCCAGGTCGCGCGCCTCGATGCCGCCCCCGGCGCCGTGGCCGAGCGCGAGGACGCAGCGGTCGCCCTCGCCCCTGTGCCAGGTGATGCGGGCGTCCCCCAGGCCGGTCGGCACGGTCTCGGTCCGCGCGGCTCGCGTCATCAGAACAGTGTCTCCTCTTCGGGGGCGGGCAGCTCGGCGACCAGTTCGGGGCCGTTGTTGCGGACGTTGCTGACGGCGGTGGCCACCGGGTAGGCCCGCAGCATGCCGGGCGGGGGCGGGGCGAGCAGGGGGAGCAGGTCGGCGGGGTCGGTGGTGGCCGGGTCGAGCCAGGCGTCCCACCGGTCGGGGCCGAGCATGAGCGGCATCCGCGGGTGGATGTCGGCGAGCGAGCGCGGGCCGGTGCCGCGGTAGCCGGCCAGGTCGGTGGTCTCGGCGGCGGTGGTGATCACCGCGCAGGTCGCCCACCAGGCGCGGGGGTGGTCGTCGGGCAGGGTGCGGTCGCGCCAGAACTCGTAGAGGCCGGCCATGGCGAAGACCGAGCCGTCGGCGGGCGTGACGAAGTAGGGCTGCTTGCGGGCGCGCTTGCCCCGCCCCTTCTCCTCCAGGGCGCGCTCCTCGGCGCCGGTGACCCACTCGAAGTAGCCGTCCGCGGGCACCAGGCAGCGCCGGGCGGTCAGGGCGCGCTTGAAGGACGGCTTCTCGTGGACGGTCTCCGCGCGCGCGTTGATCAGCGGCGGCCCGCCGTCGGGCGTCTTGGCCCAGGAGGGCACCAGGCCCCAGCGCAGGGTGCGCATCTGCCGCACGGGCGCCGGGGAACCGGAGTCGCGCACAGGACGGTCGAGTATGACGTGGACGTTCTTGGTGGGCGCGATGTTCCAGTCGGGCGGTGCGGCCTCCTCGGGGTTCCACACCCGGACCCCGAACAGGTCCGTCAGCTCCTGGGGTTCGCGACTTGCCGCGTATCGACCGCACATGGCTGCCACACTGCCACGGCCGCGCGCGGGCCAGGCAGGGCCCCGCGGAAGCGGCGGCCGGACAACCGCACACGACCGCACACGACCACACGGCAGACTGCGCGGCAGCCCGACGGCAGCCGCCCACGCGCACCGCACGAGCAACCGCACAGCCGACCGCAGCACCGCACGGAAGAGGGATTGGGCACCGCATGAACGTCGCGAGCATCACCGAGATGTGGGACCGGCTGACCGGGACCCAGCCGGACCCGTCGCGCTGGCTGGTCGGGATCACCGCGCTGCTGGCGCTCGGCGCCGTCCTGGTGCGCAGGGTCTGGCACGTCACCCGCAACGCGGTCACCATCGCGCACGAGGGCGGGCACGGCCTGCTCGCCCTGGTCACCGGGCGGCGCCTGCAGGGCATACGCCTGCACTCCGACACCTCGGGCCTGACCGTCTCCAAGGGCCGCCCGCACGGGCCCGGCATGGTGCTCACCGCGGCCGCCGGCTACACCGCTCCCCCGCTGCTGGGCCTGGCCGGCGCCGGGCTGCTGGCCGCCGGGCACATCACCGCGCTGCTGTGGGGTGCCACCGCCCTGCTGCTGGTGATGCTGGTGATGATCCGCAACGCGTACGGCGCCCTGACGGTCATCATCACCGGCGCCCTGTTCTTCCTGGTGTCCTGGCTGACCAAGGCGCAGGTGCAGGCCGCCTTCGCCTACCTGGTGGTCTGGTTCCTGCTGCTGGGCGGCTCCCGGCCGGTGGCCGAGCTGCAACGCACCCGGCGCCGCGACCGCAGCGGCTCCTCCGACGCCGACCAGCTGGCCCGCCTCACCCACACCCCGGTGGCGCTGTGGCTGCTGCTCTTCTACGCCGTGGCCCTGTGCTCCCTGGTCGCGGGCGGCCGCTGGCTGCTGCAGCGGTGACCCGGGCGGCCGAATACGCCCGCCATCCTGTTTCCAGTAGGTTTCGCCACATTCGCCGACTTATCTCCCCGTACCCGAGCCACTACGCTTGCGGCCATGAGCGAGAGCACCGCGCAGACCGACCTCTGGCCGGCCCCCACCGCGCCCGGCACCGTGGACGCCACCGTCCAGGTGCCCGGATCGAAGTCGGTGACCAACCGGGCCCTGGTGCTGGCCGCGCTCTCCAGCGAGCCCGGCTGGCTGCGCCGGCCGCTGCGCAGCCGCGACACCGTGCTGATGGCCGACGCCCTGCGGGCGATGGGCGTCCAGATCGACGAGCTGGTCAACCCCGGCGGCGGCGAGGTGTGGCGGATCATCCCGGCGGGGCTGCACGGCCCGGCTTCGGTCGACGTCGGCAACGCCGGCACGGTCATGCGCTTCCTGCCGCCGGTGGCCGCGCTCGCCGACGGCGAGGTCCGCTTCGAGGGCGACCCGCGGGCCCAGGAGCGGCCGCTGAGCGGGGTGATCGACGCCCTGCGCGTCCTGGGTGCCCGGATCGACGACGAGGGCCGCGGCGCCCTGCCGCTGACCGTGCACGGCGCCGGCTCGCTGGCCGGCGGCGCCGTGGATGTGGACGCGTCGTCCTCCTCCCAGTTCGTCAGCGCCCTGCTGCTGTCCGGGCCGCGCTTCAACAAGGGCCTGGAGCTGCACCACACCGGCCGCACCCTGCCCTCGCTGCCGCACATCCGGATGACCGTGGACATGCTGCGCAAGGCCGGCGCCAGGGTGGACGCGCCCCAGGACGGCGGCACCGCGAACGTCTGGCGGGTGGCCGCGGGCGCCCTGCTCGGCCGGGACCTGACCGTGGAGCCCGACCTGTCCAACGCCGCCCCCTTCCTGGCCGCGGCCCTGGTGACCGGCGGCCGCGTCACCGTCCCCGACTGGCCGCGCCGCACCACGCAGCCCGGGGACGCCCTGCGGGAGCTGTTCACCCGGATGGGCGGCTCGTGCACGCTGACCGAGCGGGGCCTGACACTGACCGGCGGCGGCCGGGTGCACGGCATCACCGCGGACCTCGGCGAGGTGGGCGAGCTGGCCCCGGTGGTCGCCGCGGTGGCCGCGCTCGCCGACGGCGAGTCCCACCTGTCCGGCATCGCCCACCTGCGGATGCACGAGACCGACCGGCTGGCCGCCCTGGCCGCCGAGCTGAACGGCCTGGGCGGCGACGTCACCGAGACCGAGGACGGGCTGCGCATCCGCCCCCGCCCGCTGCACGGCGGCGTCTTCCGCACCTACGAGGACCACCGCCTGGCCACGGCCGCCGCGGTGCTCGGCCTGGCCGTGCCCGGCGTCGAGGTGGAGAACGTGGCGACGACCGGCAAGACCCTCCCGGAGTTCCCGCAGCTGTGGGCGGACATGCTGGCGGGCACCGAGCCGGCCGGGATGGGGGGCTAGGCCCGCCATGCGCCGCTACGGCAAGAACCCCGACGAGGACGACGTCCGGGTCCGCCCCAACAGCCGCGGCTCGCGCCCGCGCACCAGCATCCGCCCCAAGCACGAGGACGCCGCCGAGGGCATGGTGCTCACCGTCGACCGCGGCCGGCTCACCGTCCTGGTCGAGGACCGCGAGGTCACCGCGATGAAGGCGCGCGAGCTGGGCCGCAAGTCCGCGGTGGTCGGCGACCGGGTGGCGGTCGTCGGCGACCTGTCGGGCGTGAAGGACACCCTGGCGCGCATAGTGCGCGTCGAGGAGCGCTCCTCGGTGCTGCGCCGCACCGCCGACGACACCGACCCGTACGAGCGGGTGGTCGTCGCCAACGCCGACCAGCTCGCCATCGTCACCGCCCTGGCCGACCCCGAGCCCCGGCCGCGGATGATCGACCGCTGCCTGGTCGCCGCCTATGACGCGGGGCTGCGGCCACTGCTGGTGCTCACCAAGTCCGACCTCGCCCCGCCGGAACCGCTGCTGGAGACCTACGGCGCGCTCGACCTGGCGTACGTGGTGACCAATCGCGACGACTTCCTGACCGGCGGGGTGGACCGCATCCGCGAGGAACTGGCCGGGCACGTCACGGCGTTCGTCGGGCACAGCGGCGTCGGCAAGACCACGCTCGTCAACGCGCTGGTGGAGCGTCAGCGCACCACCGGCCATGTCAACGCGGTGACCGGCCGCGGTCGCCACACCACCACCTCCGCGCTCGCGCTGCCCCTGCCGGGCGAGGCCGGATGGGTGATCGACACCCCGGGCGTGCGCTCCTTCGGCCTGGCCCACATCGACCCCTCGCGCGTCATCCACGCCTTTCCCGACCTGGAGCCCGGCACCGAGAACTGCCCGCGCGCCTGCTCCCACGACGAGCCGGACTGCGCCCTGGACGCCTGGGTCGCCGACGGCCACGCCGAGCCCGCGCGGCTGGACTCGCTGCGCCGGCTGCTGGCCACCAGGGAGCGCCGCGAGGGCGACTGACGGTACCGCCCTCCGATCCGCGGGCAGGCTGTGTGATGATCGGCAGCGGACACAGCGGGTGGGCGCCGGACACGTAGGGGTGCGGGCCCGCCGAGCGGAATCGGAACGGATACGGAGGGACGCGGCGATGGCCTGGCTCCTTGTGGTGGTCGCGGGGCTCTTCGAAACGGGCTTCGCGGTCTGCCTCAAGCTCTCGCACGGGTTCACCCGGTTGTGGCCCACCGTCGCCTTCTGCCTGTTCGCGCTCGGCTCGTTCGGCCTGCTCACCCTGTCGCTGCGCAAGCTCGACGTCGGCCCGGCGTACGCGGTGTGGACCGGTATCGGCGCGGCGGGCACCGCGATCTACGGCATGGCGTTCCTCGGCGACCTGGTCTCCGCGCTGAAGCTGGTCTCCATCTCGCTGGTCATCGTGGGCGTGATCGGCCTGCAGATCTCCGGCTCCTCGCACTGACCGCCGCTGCCGCGGGCCTCCTTCGGCCCACGGGGCCCTGCTGCGGCCCGGTTTGGGCCCGTTGGGGCCCTGCCGTGGCCCCGCTGCGGCTGTGTCGGGCCTCTGCCGGGGCGGCGCGCCCGTACCGGCTCCGGCCGTGCTCGGGGCACCTCCTGATCGCTAGGGTGGCGGCCATGCCCGACTACAACGACGATCTGCGGCTGGCCCACGTGCTGGCCGACGCCGCCGACGCCGCCACCATGGAGCGCTTCAAGGCGATCGACCTGAAGGTGGAGACCAAGCCGGACCTCACCCCGGTCAGCGAGGCCGACAAGGCCGCCGAGGAGCTGATCCGGGGTCAACTCGCCCGCGCCAGGCCGCGCGACGCCGTGCTCGGCGAGGAGTACGGCAGCGACGGCCACGGCACGCGGCGCTGGATCGTCGACCCGATCGACGGCACCAAGAACTACGTGCGCGGGGTGCCGGTGTGGGCGACGCTGATCGCGCTGGCGGTACGCGGCGAGGGCGGCGACGAGGTCGTGGTCGGGGTGGTGTCGGCGCCGGCGCTCGGGCGGCGCTGGTGGGCGGCCAAGGGCGGCGGCGCCTACAGCGGGCGCAGCCTGTCGTCGGCGACCCGGCTGCACGTCTCGCGGGTGGGCCGCATGGCGGACGCCTCCTTCGCGTACTCCTCGCTGTCCGGCTGGGAGGAGCGCGGCCGGCTGGAGGGCTTCCTGGAACTCGGCCGCACCTGCTGGCGGACCCGGGGGTACGGCGACTTCTGGCCGTACATGATGGTCGCCGAGGGCTCGGTGGACGTGTGTGCCGAGCCGGAGCTGAGCCTGTGGGACATGGCGGCCAACGACGTGATCGTCCGCGAGGCGGGCGGCCGCTTCACCTCGCTGGACGGCGTCGACGGCCCCTTCGGCGGCGACGCGGCGGCCTCCAACGGGCTGCTGCACGAAGAGCTCTTGGGGTATCTGGGCGGCAGCTGAGCGACTTCACCCGGACGGGTGAGGCACACCCCCTTGCCGCGTGGCGGTGAGCATGTGAACATGAGAAAGCCCCCGCTTGTGAACTTGTGAAACCGTTCACGGAGCGCCTTTCCACCCTCAGGAGGTGCCCCCACATGCTGGTCCGCGACGCGATGAGCACGGTGGTACTGACCATCGGACCCGCGCACACCCTCCGCCAGGCCGCCCGCCTGATGTCCGCCCGCCGGGTGGGCGCGGCGATCGTCCTCGACCCCGACACCTACGGACTCGGCATCCTGACCGAGCGCGACATCCTCGACGCCGTCGGCTCGGGCCTCGACCCCGACCGCGAGCACGCCGACGCGCACACCACGACCTCCGTCGTCTTCGCCGGCCCGCGCTGGACCCTGGAGGAGGCGGCGCAGGCGATGGTGCGCGGCAACTTCCGCCACCTGATCGTGCTCGACGGCCAGGACGCGGTCGGCGTGGTCTCGGTCCGCGACATCATCCGCCGCTGGGCGCCGGTGCGTGCGGGCTCCGAAGCGGCCGCCTCGACAGTGCCGGCCTGAGCGGACCCGTCGCGCGCTCTGCGCATTCCGAGTGCACCTTGGACGCTCTCCGGGCAACAGGGCCGCACCAGGGCAGAACGGAGGGGCCGGAGCCCCTTGGCGTCCGGCCCCTCCGGCCGTTCGGTCAGGCGTCGGACCCGCCGCGTAGGGCCTGGTAACGCGGCGGGTCCGACCGCTTGCCGAAGTCGCGCCCCTCACTCCGGGAGGGTCCCCGTCCTTCGTATGCATCCGATCCTACAATGGACTGCGTCTAAGTCAAGATGGTGATCAGTAACGGATCTGTTCTCCTTCAGGACTGCCGCTGCTACCCTGGACACATGAGCGACCTGCTGGAACGACTGCGCGAACGCGGCTGGCGCCTGACCGCCCAGCGGCGGGTCGTGGCCGAGGTCCTCGACGGCGACCACGTCCACCTGACCGCGGACGAGGTGCACGCACGCGCCGCACGGCGGCTGCCGGAGATCTCTCGCGCCACCGTCTACAACACCCTGGGCGAGATGGTGAGCATCGGCGAGGTCATCGAGGTCGCCACCGACGGCCGCGCCAAGCGGTACGACCCCAACGCCCACCGCGCCCACCAGCACCTGGTGTGCGCCGGCTGCGGCACCATCCGTGACGTGCACCCCACCGGCGACCCCCTGGCCGCCCTGCCGGACACCGAGCGCTTCGGCTTCGCCGTCTCCGCGGTCGAGGTCACCTACCGCGGGCTGTGCCCCGACTGCAGGTCGGCCGGCTGAGCCTGCTCCGCGCGGGCCGCGCGGCCGCGGGCGGTGATCCGCTCGGCGAGCCTGCGCACCGCCGGCTCGGTCCGGGTCCGCCCGATCCACACCGTCTCCGGCGGCACGTCGCACGGCACCCTGGCCAGCGCCTCGAACACCTCCCGGGCCACGCCCGGGTCCGGGTCGTTGGCCAACGGGCCCAGCAGCGGCACCAGTTCGTACGGCTTGGCGAGCCGCCCCACCGCGCCCGCCGCGGCACGCCGCACCTGCGGCCGCGGGTCGGGGAGCAGCCGGGCGAGCTGGGCCGCGTCCGCCGCGTCGCCGCACTCGCCGAGCCCGGTGGCCAGGCCCGCGAGCAGCCGCGCCGGGGCGTCGCGCTTGACGGCCCTGCGCAGTTGGGTGCGGTAGACCTCGGCGGGCGGCTCCTCGCGCTGGTAGAGCTTCCAGCGGGCCTGCGCCCGCACCATCCTGGCCCGGTCCGCCAGCGGGCCCAGCAGCCGCGTCGCCGGCACGTCCGCGGACAGCGCCACGACCGCCAGCTCCCGCACCCCGGCGCCGCGCGCCCGCAGCAGCCGCTCCGCCTGCCCGGGGTCCAGCTCCAGCAGCCGCTGCGCGCACAGCCTGCGGCACACCTGGTCGCGGTCGTACAGGGCGGTGCGCAGCAGGTCGCCGCGGACGTAGGCGCCCAGGTCCAGGGCGAGTTCGACGCCATAGCGGCGGACCGGCGGGTCGGCGGCCGCGGCGAGTGCCCGGACCGCCCTGCGTGCCGAGGGCTCGCACAGGGCGGCGCGGTAGGTGTCGCCGAGCACCTGGGCACCATGGCGGCGGGCCGTGCGCAGCAATACGCCCACCACGGCCGCCACTTCGTCGGGTGCCGTGCGCGCCACCAGGGCCGCGGCCGCCTTGCGGCGCACCTCGGGCACGTGATCGGCGGCCCGGACCGCGAGCAGGGCGGCGCTCAGCGGCCCCGAGGCGGACGCCAGGGCGTCCACCGCGGCCTCGCGCACCCTGCCGTCCGCCTCCATGGCGGCCAGCACGCGCCCAAGGGCGGCCGACTGCGGGTCCTGGCGCTCAGATTGTCGGCCGGACCTGGGCCGGGTGCCCGCACACACGCGCGGGACCCGTACGGTCGGCTGCGCCACCGGAGCGGGGCCGCCGGCGCGGGCGTGGCGGTCGAGGAGCAGCAGGAGTGCCGCGGGGTCCTCGGCGAGCGCGGCCAGGGCCGCGGCGGCCGTCTGCGGCGGCCCTTGGGCGGCCTCGCGCAGCCGGGCGAGCAGCGCGACCGCGTCCTCGGGCCTGCGCCCCTCCCGGCACCGCCGGCACCACTCCTGCCAGCGGCCCGTGTCCACCGCCTGCGCGGCGGCGGCCTGTACGCGCTCCCGGCGCCGTCTGCCCAGCAACCCGCCTCCCGGCCCCGCACGGCATCGTCCGCCCCCAGCATCCCGCCGCGAGGGCGGCCCCACCAAGGCGCTTCGCCCTGACTTTGCCGGAAGATGCCGAAACCTGGAGGGAGTCCGGGGGCGGGCGGCGTGCAGCGGGCCGACGATCCGACCGGCGCGGGCCGCCTGGCGGCGCCCGTGGCGCACATCGGCCTGACGGTCAGACAAAAGGTCAGGCCCGGAAGCGGACTTCCGGGCCTGACCTTCGTGGTAGCGGGGACAGGATTTGAACCTGCGACCTCTGGGTTATGAGCCCAGCGAGCTACCGAGCTGCTCCACCCCGCGTCGTTGTGATGTTGAGTCTACAGGTCACCGGGCCGGGCACCAAATCCATTGCGCGGGCCGGGCGGCGGAGCGGCAGGGTGCCCGCCGCCGGCCACTCTGCGGACTCACGCGGTGAGTTCGTGGGTGACCGCGGCGGTCAGCCGCTCGGCGCGCTCGGCGACCTCGGGCGGGCCGCATTCGATCGCCCGGGCGCACCAGCTCTGCGCCGAGGGCAGGTCGCCGCGGCGCGCGGAGAGCAGGGCGAGCCGCAGGGCGGCCCGGCCGTGCCCGGCGTCCGCGGCCCGGGTCCACCACACGGCGGCTTCCGGCTCGCTGCCCTCGCGGGCGAGCAGCAGCCCGAGGTTGAACGCGCCCTGCCGCGAGCCGGCTTCGGCGGCCAGCCGGTACCAGTGCGCGGCCTCGACCACGTCGCCGCGCCGGGCGGCGCCCATGCCGAGCCGCACCTGCGCCCTGGGGTGCCCCTGGCGCGCCGCCCGCTCGAACCACGCGTCGGCCTCCTCGCGCGCCTCCTCCCGGCCGTCGAGCAGCGCTCCCAGCCGGTAGGCGCCCTCGGGGCTGCCGCCGCCGGCCGCGCAGCGCAGGTGCCGCTCGGCGCCGTGGGAGTCGCCCTCGCGCTGCAGCGCGATCGCCACCTGGAGGGCGGCCTCGGCGTGCCCGGCCGCAGCGGCCCGCTCGTACCAGCGGCGGGCTGCGGCCTCCTCGCCGCGCCCCGCGTGCAGGATGCCGAGGTTGAAGGCGGCGTCGATGCTGCCGGCCTCGGCCGCCTTGGAGAACCACGGCTCGGCGCCGGCGGCGTCCCCGCGCTGGAGAAGCAGGACGGCCAGCGCGTTGGCGGCCTCGCGGTGCCCCGCGTAGGCGGCCTTGCGGTACCACTGCTCGGCCTGGGCGACGCGCTCCTGGGCCGCGCACAGCAGACCGAGGTTGTACGCCCCGTTGACGTCGCCGGCCTCCATTGCGGTGCGGTACCAGCGCTCGGCCGTCTGGGTCTCGCCCTCCTCTGCGTGCAGGGCGCCCAGCGCGTTCGCCGCGTTGCCGTCGCCGGCCTGGGCGGCGCGGCGCCACCAGGTGGCGGCCTGCTCGACGTCGCCGGAGTCGCGCAGCAGGAAGCCCAGGGCGCACGCGGCCCTTGCCTCGCCGTCACGGGCGGCGGTCAGGTACCAGTGCGCGGCCTCCTTGGTGTCGCCGCGCTCCTCCAGCAGGGCGCCCAGCCGCAGAGCGGCACGCCGGTGCCGCCGGGCGGCGGCCTGCCGGAACCACTGCTCGGCCTCGCGGTCGTGGCCGCGGGCGGCGCAGATGCGGGCCAGCCGGTACGCGGCCTCGCGGTGGCCGTGCTCGGCGGCCGCGCGGAACCACCGCTCGGCGCCCGGGTCGCGCCGGTGGTGCAGCAGGTCGGCCAGCGCGTAGGCGCCCAGCGGGTGCCCGGCCTCGGCGGCCTGGCACAGCCAGTACTCCGCCGCCGGCTCCTCGCCACGCTCGCGGAAGTGCCGGCCGAGCGCGTGCGCGGCCGGGGCGGACCCCGCGACGGCGGCGACCCGCCACCACCCGGCCGCCTCCTCGGACTGGCCGAGCTGGTGCAGCAGCAGGGCGAGGTTGTTGGCGGCAGCGCGGTCGCCGTGCTGGACGGCGGCCCGCAGGTACGGCTCGGCGCCGTCGAGGTCGCCGCGGCGCAGCAGCAGAGTGCCGAGCGCGCTCATCGCGGCGGGGTCGCCGGCGTCGGCGGCCTTGCGGTGGCGAGCTGCTATCTCGGCCTCCTCGCGCATGGCGAGGGTGTCCTCGTCGGGCAGTTCACTGAGGAGCGCGGGTGCGGCGGGCTCGGTCTGACCGGTACCGCCGGGCGCAGTGTCCCCGGGTGCGGGCAGAGCGGCGTCCGGCGTGTCCCGTACGGCGGGTCCGGACGCGGGCAGGGCGGCGCGGGGCCCGGGCAGCAGGTCGGCCACGGTCATGGCCTTCTCGCCCGCCGGCCCACGCTCCTCGTGGTTCTGACGAGTGTTCAGCAGTCCTGCACCATCCCCCATAAGCGCCATGGTCGCACCCACCTGTGAGCGGCGTACACCCGGTATATCGCAACCCAGGCGGTCTCTTCAGCGTTTTGTCGACTTCCCGACAAGACGGCACGCCAAACGTTTCAAACCTGCCGCCCCCCGATCAAGTGAAGAGGGCGAAAGTTCCTTGACCATGGCCTTTTCATGCACTAGTTGGTGGCGTTCTTGCGGGCCTGCGCCAGCGCCTGGCCCAGCCGCTTCTGCGCGGCGCCGTAAGCGCCCCAGTCGCCCTTCTGCATCGCCGCCCGGGCGTCGTCGTACGCCTGTTGAGCCCTCGTCAACTCGGCCTGGAGCGCGGGGTCGCGCGAGGTGCCGCCCGGCGGCGAGTGCGCTCCGGCGGGGGCCGCCGCCGCGGGCGACCTGCCGAACACGGCGTCGAGCGCCTGCCCCAGGGTGTCCTCCAGCGCCTTGTTACGGCCGAAGCTGACGAACACCTTGCGGAGCACCGGGTAGTCGGTCCCGGCGCCGCGCACGTAGACCGGCTCGACGTAGAGCAGCCCGCCGTCCAGCGGCACGGTCAGCAGGTTGCCGTACTCCACGGTGGAGCCCTTGCCGCGCAGTTGGGAGATCGCCTTGGCGTAGGCCGGTTCGGAGTCGAAGGTGCCCTGCACCAGCGCCGGGCCGTCCACGGGCGCGTCGGCGGGCAGTTCGAGCAGCCGCAGGGTGCCGTAGTCGGGGCTCGTGGCGTCGGAGTCCACCGCCAGGACGGCGGCGAGGCTGCCCCGCTTGACCGGCGTGAAGGTGGAGGTGAGCGAGAAGTCCTGGCTGCTGCGCCCGGGCATCTTCAGGCTCAAGTAGTACGGCGGCACGGGCTTGCCGGACTTGGTGGCCGGGTCGGCGGGCACCTGCCAGTCGCCGCTGCCGCCGGAGAACTCCGCCGCGCCGGTGACGTGGTAGGTCGCGAGCATCTGCCGCTGCACCGTGAACAGGTCCTGCGGATAACGCAGATGGGACAGCAGGCCGGCCGGGATCGCGCTCTTGGGAAGCACGGTGTGCGGGAACGCCTTCATCCAGGTCTTGAGCACCGGGTCCTGGGTGTCCCACTGGTAGAGCCGCACGGCGCCGCTGTAGGCGTCCACGGTGGCCTTGACGGAGTTGCGGACGTAGTTGACCTGGTTCTGCCGGGTCGCCCCCGGGCCCTGGCCGCCGGTCGCGGAGTCGGCGGTGCCGGCGCCCAGCGTGGTGCGCGAGGCGTACGGATAGCCGTCGGTGGTGGTGTAGGCGTCGACTATCCACACCACCCGGCCGCCGACGACCGCCGGATAGGGGTCGCCGTCGACGGTGAGCCAGGGCGCGACGGACTCCACCCGCTGGGTGGGCGTGCGGTTGTAGAGGATCTTCGAGTCGTCGCCTATGGCGCCGGAGTACAGGATCTTCGGCTCGCCGAAGCTGAGCGCATAGGCGGCGCGGGTGATCGGGTTGGCCAGCGAGACGCCGGGGCCGGAGTAGCGCGTGGTCCGCACCCCGGAGCCGTCGGCGTAGTCGAGTTCCTTGGTGGGGCCGTCGACGATGGCGTACTGCCGGGTCTGCTCGCCGTAGTAGATCTGCTGGGGGTAGCCGCCCAGGTCGCCGGTCGCGGGCAGGCCGCCCTCGGTGTAGACGGGCCGGCCGGACTGGTCCTGGGCTCCCGCCCCGGCGGCCGCGCCGCCATGGCCGCCGGTGACCTCGGTGCCCTTGGCGGCGACCACCCCGTACCCATGGGTGTACCGGAAGTGGTCGTTGATCCAACTGCCGTCCGGGATGTCGTCGCTGTCGATCTCCCGCACGCCGATCACGGTGTCCTGCTCCCGGCCGTCCACGGTGTACCGATCCACGTCCAGGGTGGAAGGGAAGGAATAGTAGCTGCCGCCCTGCTGAGTCTGCTGGAAGGTGGGCGCGACCACGTCCGGGTCCAGCAGGCGGATCTCGGCGGCACCGGAGGTGTCGGCGCGCAGCTTGGCGTTGGAGGCGGTGCTGGTGCCCTTGTAGGGCGTCTGCACGGTGCGGTCGATGCCGTAGGCGGCCCGGGTGGCGTCGATGTTGCGCTGGATGTAGGGCGCTTCCTTGGCCGCCTCGTTGGGCTGCACCTGGAACTTCTGGACGATTGCGGGGTAGAGGCCACCGATCAGGATCGCCGAGAGGATCATGAGGCCGAAGGCGGTGCCCGGCAGCGTCCAGGTGCCGCGCCACACGGTGGCGAAGAAGAGCAGGGCGCAGATGACGGCGATGAAGAACAGCGTGGTCTTGGCCGGCAGGTAGGCGTTGGCGTCCACGTAGCGCAGCCCGGTCCAGCCGCCGGCGGACTTCATCCCGCCCGACTTCACCGCGAGGCGGTAGCGGTCCAGCCAGTAGGCGACCGCCTTCAAGGACACGAACAGGCCGATCAGCACCGCCAGGTGGCCGGTGGCCGCGCGGGTGGCGCGCCCGCCGCCCGGGGAGGTGAGGCGCAGCCCGCCGTACAGGTAGTGCACCAGGGCGGCGGCCACCAGGCAGACCACCACGGCGGCGAAGCCGAAGCCGAGCAGGAAGCGGTACCAGGGCAGGTCGAAGGCGTAGAAGGACACGTCCTTGTGGAACTGCGGGTCCTTGGTGTGGAAGGAGGTGGCGTGCGCGTACTGCAGCCACAGGCGCCACTGGGAGGCGCTCGCCACCCCTGCGACCAGGCCGGCCAGCGCGCTGACGGCGAGCACCGTCCAGCCCCGGTAGGGGGCGAGCGCCATGCGGTAGCGGTCCAGGTTGTGCTGCTCGGCGGACATGGCGCTCAGCGGCGGGCGCAGCCGGTGGGCCAGGTACATGTTCAGGCCGACCGCGCCGGCCATGGCCAGGCCGAAGACCGCGAAGAGCCCGGCCCTGGTCCACAGCACGGTGGTGAAGACCGACGAGTAGTGCACCGACCGGTACCACAGCAGGTCCGTCCACAGGCCGGCGGACATCACGAAGGCGACCATGAGCACGGCGATGACGGCCACCGCGACGAGCAGCGCGCGCGTACCCCGCGCGGCCCGGGCCGGGGCGGGCCGCGTTCCGGACGGCGCCCTGCCCCGGTCCGGCATCTCGAATACCAAGTGCGCACCTCGTCGTGGATCGGTCGGTCACGGGTGCCGCTGCCCGGCCTCCCACAGGTGCAACTTATCGACGCTTTGGCCGGTTCCCGATCCGGGTGGCGGAAGAGGCAGGATACTGACATGTCCAACACTGCGAACACCGCGAACGAGGGCGCGCCGCTGTCGGCGAGCCCGCTCACCCGAGCCGTCCTGGAGATCGACAGCTACGCCGCCGGGCTCGGCTGGGACCAGCCCGCGCGGCTGTTCGCCCTGGTCGACACGGCGGGCCTGCGCGCCCAGGAGCCCGCCCTGGCCGAGCAGCTGGGGCTCGGCGACGAGTCGGTGCCGGGCAGCCTGACCCCCATCGAGCAGGAAGAGCTGCCCGCCGGCCAAGCGCTCGACGACTTCCTGGCCACCATCGCCTGGCCCGAGGTGATCGCCGGCTGCGCGCTGAGCGTGGAGCGGCTGATGCTGCCGCCGTCCGCCGAGGCCGCCATCCCCGACGGCCTGGACGAGGCGGCCCTGGCCGCCTGGGTCGCCGAGCACCCCGACCGGCAGGAGGTGCGGATGACGGTGGGCGTCCTGCGCGACGGCACCCGGGACTCGGCGCTGCGGCTGCGCGAGAAGGACACCCCCACGGAGGTGCTCACCGGGCCGGACCTGGTGCCGGGGCTGGCCGAGGCGCTGGCGGCGACCTTCGAGGACTGACCCCGCCTCCCCCGGCCCGCCCCTGCCCGGCCGGGCACCGTCCACCCGCCTGTCCGCGTCTAACCCTGCCTGTCCCCGCCTGTCCCTGCGCGGGGCGCTACTTGGTGCAGCTGGGCAGCGCGGACAGGTGGCCGGCGCGGATGTCCTTCAGCGCCGCCATGGCGTCGTCGAGCGTCTTGACCTTCACCAGGGTGAGGCCGCCCGGGACGTCCTTGGCGGCCTCCTCGCAGTTGTCGGCCGGGGTGAGGAAGAACTTCGCGCCCTTGTCGCGGGCGCCGATCGTCTTCAGGCTGATGCCGCCGATCGGGCCGACGTTGCCGTTGTCGTCGATGGTGCCGGTGCCCGCGACGAACTGCCCGCCGGTCAGGCTGCCCGGGGTCAGCTCGTCGATGATCCCCAGGGCGAACATCATGCCGGCGCTCGGGCCGCCGACGTCGGCCAGGCGGATGTCGATGGTGAACGGGAAGAGGTGCTCCACGCCCGCCTGGATGCCGACGACCGCGCGCTTGGGCCCGGTGTCGTCCGAGGTGCGGGTGGTGATCGTCACCTGGTGGGTGGGCGGGTTCTTCTTCTTGGTGTCGGCGGCGCGCACGACGGTGAAGGTGACCGGCTGGCCCGGCTGGTGCTTGGTGACGAAGGTGGCCACCTGGTCGGCGGCGGAGACGGTGTGCCCGTCGACGGACTTCACCACGTCGCCCGCGTGCAGGACGCCCTCGGCGGCGCCGCCCTTGACCACGGCGGCCACGATCACCCGGGACTGCACGGGGATCTTCAGCTCCTCCAGGGCGGCGACCTTGGCGCTGTCCTGGGACTGGCTGAACTCCTCGGCGTTCTGCTGGTCGGCCTGCTCGGCGGTCTGGCCCTTGGGGTACAGGGTGTCGTGCTCGACCACCTTGTCGTCGTGCCGCAGCCAGCCGAGCACGGACTCCACGAGGTTCATGTGGTAGTCGGCGCCGGTGACCCGCACGGTGGTCATGTTCAGGTGCCCCGTCGTCGGGTACGTCTGACGCCCGGTGATCTGGATGACCTTGGCGCCGCCGTAGGTGCCCAGGGTGTTCACGGTGGGCCCCGGTGACATCTCCGCGTACGGCGTGGGCGCGAGCAGCGCCACCAGCAGCAGTGCTATCAGGACGAGGGACGAGGCGAGAAGCGTCACCGTGCGGCGTGGCATGCCCCGAACCCTACGGGACCGGCCCGGCGAGCGGGCCCCGGGGTGAGTCCTCTCCGCCCTCCTGCGGGCTCGGCGCCTCGCCCCCGGCAACAGGGCCGCCGGCGTTCTGCATGGCCTCCCTGAAGCGCTCGTAGCCGGCCAGGGACGCGCCGTCCCCGGTGCTGCGCTTGCGGGCGGCCCACCGGCCCCACAGCGCGGCGGCGACCGCGGCGGCCAGCGGAATGAGCAACCAGACGAGTGCTGCCACCAAGACTCCCCGATCCCGAATGCCCCAGACCGGTCCCCATCGGACCTATGAGCAGATTAACCACTCGGTGGGACAACGGTCCGACGGTGGGTCCGGTTACGCAACCGCGAATCCCACGAACGGAGGGTGGCCGTCCATGGACACGCGAAGACCCGGCCGCAATGGCGACCGGGTCGCGTGCCCATGGAGGCGGATCGCTTGCCGCCGGAGCCCTGCGGCGCCGGCGGGTGTCCGGGCGGCGCGCGTCAGCAGCGCTCGCCCGCCCCGACCCACTCCTCGGTGCCGTCGTCGAAGACCTGGTGCTTCCAGATCGGGACCTCGCTCTTGAGGTCGTCGATCAGGCGGCGGCTGGCCGCGAACGCCTCCGCGCGGTGCGGGCACGCCACCGCGACGATCACCGCGATGTCCCCGACCGCCAGGTCGCCCACCCGGTGCACGGCGGCCAGCGCCCGCACGGGGAAGTCCGCGGCGACCTTCTCGGCCACCCGGCGGAGCTCCGCCTCGGCACTGGGGTGCGCGGTGTAGGACAGGGCGGTCACCTTGGCGCCGCCGTGCCCGTCGTGGTCGCGGACGGTGCCGACGAAGAACGTGGTGCCGCCGGCCGCGTCGTCACCCACGGCGGCGAAGACCTCGTCCACCGACAGCGGGGTGTCGCGCACCGCCAGCAGGCGCACGGTCTCGGTACGCGCCGGCTCGCCGGCGGTCTCCTGCGATGTCGCGTGCGCCGGTGCCGGCTCGGACGCTTCCGGTGTGGCCGATGCGGGTGCCATGCCTTCCATGGTGCCTCATTCTCCCCTCGATACCGCGATACGGAAAGACGCTTCCATTCGTGGACCACCGCCGGGGAGGACCACCGAGAGGCGCGAGGAGGTCACAGCCCGCGCCGCTTGCGCACCCTGCGCACGACCGCTGCGGCGCCCACCAGGGCGACGGTGGCTCCCGCCGCGCCCAGTGTGGTCGCGTCCTTGCGGCCGAGCCTGCGCCCGGCCACGGAGTTGCGGCCCTCGACCTCGTCCAGCAGCTCGGCGAGCACCTCCTCGTTGGTCCACTTCGGCCGCCAGCCCGCCTCGTGGAGCTTGCTCCCGCTGACCACCCAGGGATGCATGGTGTAGGCGAGATCACCCGCGGGGGAAGGGGTCAGGCCCAGCCGGTGCAGCCGGGAGGCGGCGCCGAAGGCGATGGAGGGCGGCAGCTCCATGCGCCGGATGCCCGACAGCTGCTCGACCTCCTCCTGCTCCAGCCACCCGTCGCAGCCGACTGCCATCTCGCCGTCGACCCGCTCCAGCACCGCGTACTCCAGTGCCGAGACCAGGTCCTCGACGTGGCAGAACTGCCAGCAGGGACGGCTGCCGGCGACCACCAGGAGGCGGGGGGACTCGAAGTAGCGGGTGAGCGCGGTGTCGGTGCCGCCGACCAGGACGGCAGGGCGCAGGATCGTCACGTTGAGGCCGGGGTGGGCGCGCGGCGCGCGGCGGCCCAGGCGCTCGATCTCCAGCAGGTCGTCGACGAAGCTCGCCTCCGAGGTGGCGCGCAAGGGCGCGTCCTCGGCGAGCGGCACGTCGTTGTCCGCCTGGGCGCCGTAGACCATCGCCGAGGTGCACAGCACCACCCGGTGCACCCCTGCGGCAGCCGCCGCGGTCAGCACGGTCTGGGTGCCGCGCACATTGAACGCCGAGCGGGCCTTGGGGTCGGACTCCAGGTCGAGGTCGAGCGCCAGGTGCACCACGACCTCGGCGCCGCGCAGCTTCTCGGCGATCGCCGGGTCGCGCACGTCCAGCACCCGCCAGGTCGCGCCGGGCACGTCGCCGCGCCGCTCGTCGATCGCCACGACCTGGCGGACCAGCTCGGACGCGGTGAGCCGCAGTGCCAGCGCACGGCCCACCCCGGAGGCGGCCCCCGTGATCGCGACCACCGGCCCCGATCCGGCGCGCGCCGTTTTCCGCTCTGGGCTGACGTGTGCTTCTGGGGAACTCACCGGGTGTCTCCCACGGTTGTCTCAGATACGTACGCAGCCATCCTGCCGGACAGGTGTCTAGGCTGGAGGTAGCGCCCGATACACCCCGACACAGATCCGAGGAATCCCGTGAGTGACATCCCATTCGGATTCGGCGTCCCTCCCGAGGAGCCCGAGGACGGGGACGAGGGCAAGCAGCCCGGCGACGGTCGGCCGAACCCCTTCGGCTTCGGCGGCGGCAGCCCCTTCGGCGCCGGCGGCGACAACCCGTTCGCGGCGATGTTCGGCTCCCTGAACCCCGGCGACCTCGGTGCCGCCTTCCAGCAGCTCGGCCAGATGCTCTCCTACGAGGGCGGGCCGGTGAACTGGGACATGGCCAAGGACATCGCCCGCCAGACCGTCGCCCAGGGCACCCCCGACGGCGTCAAGGACGCCAGCGTCGGCCGCGCCGACCGCGACTGGATCGCCGAGGCCGTGCGCCTGGCCGACCTGTGGCTGGACGGCGTGACGTCCCTGCCCTCCGGCGCCAACACCGCGGTGGCCTGGAGCCGCGCGGAGTGGGTCGAGGCCACCCTGCCCGTGTGGCGCGATCTGGTGGACCCGGTCGCCGAGCGCGTGGCCGGCGCCATGGGGGACGTGCTGCCCGAGGAGATGCAGGCCGTCTCCGGTCCCCTGCTCGGCATGATGCGCTCCATGGGCGGCGCGATGTTCGGCTCCCAGATCGGCCAGGCGCTGGGCACCCTGGCCGGCGAGGTGGTCGGCTCCAGCGACGTCGGCCTGCCGCTCGCCCCCGCCGGAAAGGCGGCGCTGCTGCCGGCGAACGTGGCGGCGTTCGGCAAGGACCTGGGCATCCCGCAGGAGGAGGTCCGGCTCTACCTGGCGCTGCGCGAGGCCGCCCACCAGCGGCTCTTCGCCCACGTGCCCTGGCTGCGGGCCCACCTCTTCGGCGCCGTCGAGGGCTACGCCCGCGGCATCAAGGTGGACACCGCGCGCCTGGAGGAGGCGGTGGGCCAGCTCGACCCCACACAGCCCGAGCAGTTGCAGGAGGCGCTGCAGCAGGGCATGTTCCAGCCGGAGGACACTCCGGCGCAGAAGCAGGCCCTGGCCCGTCTCGAGACGGCCCTGGCGCTCGTGGAGGGCTGGGTGGACGCGGTCGTGCACGCGGCCGCCGCCCCGCACCTGCCCTCGGCAGCCGCGCTGCGTGAGACCCTGCGCCGCCGCCGCGCCACCGGCGGCCCGGCTGAGCAGACCTTCGCCACCCTCATCGGCCTGGAGCTGCGCCCGCGCCGGCTGCGCGACGCCTCCCGGCTGTGGGCCTCGCTCACCGACGCCCGGGGCATGGAGGGGCGCGACGCCCTGTGGGCGCACCCGGACATGCTGCCGACGGCGGCCGACCTGGACGACCCGGACGGCTTCGTCCACCGCGACGCCCTGGACTTCTCCGAGCTGGACCGCATCCTGGGCGAGGCGGCCGGCGGCGCAGAAGCCGACACGAAGGGGCCGGACCTCACCAAGGGCGGCGGGCAGGGCACCGAGGACGCCGGCCCTGAGGACACCGGCAAGCACCCAGGCGGCGAGGAGAGCGGCCCGGACAGCGGCGAGGACGGGCAGAACGGCGACAGCGGCAGGTGAGCGCACTCCACCAGGACGCCGTCGGCGTCCTCACGGGCTGGCACGCGCCCGACACCGGCCAGGACCGCCTGCGCCAGGAATACCTGGAGCACCTGGCCGGCCACCCCGACGGCATGTGGAAGGCGTGCAAGGACGGCCACCTCACCGGCAGCGTGCTGATCCTGGACGCCGCTAGGGAGCGGGTGCTGCTCACCCTGCACGCCAAGCTGCGCATGTGGCTGCAGACCGGCGGCCACTGCAAGCCGCAGGACGAGGCGCTGGCGGCCGCGGCCCTGCGCGAGGGCGTCGAGGAGTCCGGCATCGCGGACCTGGAGCTGCTGGTGCCGGGCCCTGTGCAGCTGGACCGTCACCTGACGCCCTGTGCCTGGCATCTGGACGTCCAGTACGCGGCAGTGGCCCCGCAGGGAGCGGTGGAGGCCGTCAGCGAGGAGTCGCTGGCGCTGCGCTGGTTCACCTTCCCGGAAGTGGCCGAGGTCGCCGACGGCTCGGTCACGGCGCTGCTCGCCCGCACCCGGATGCTCCTCTGAGGCGCCCTGGCGGCCGGCCCCGCCGCCATGGCGGCGGACCCTGAGCAGAGGTGAGCCCCGCGCGCGGATGCGGACGGGGGCTCCCTGCGTGAGGCGGCCTCCCTGCGTGCGGTGGGCGCGCGGGCGGTGGGCGCTGGGGGCGTCAACGCCCCCAGACGTTGCCCTGGTTGCTCCCGCGGACGCCCTGGGGCCCGAGGCCGTACTGCGCGCGCAGGCCGTGCAGGTCGAGGTTCTGCGGCGGCATGAGCTCGCTGGGCTGCACGAGCACGTAGCCCTGCCCGACGAAGTTCAGCTCCCAGCCCTCGCCGGTGTTGCCGCGCCGGCGGAACACCGAGGAACTGCTCGTCTGCGCCTGCATCTGCACCCGCAGCGACGTCGACCAGGCCACCACGGCATCGGCGTCGCAGGAGACGTACTTGTCGGGCGTGACGGGGAGCATCAGCGGCTTGCCCGAGGTCATCAGGGCGACCTTGCCGCTGCCCGCGATGGCGACGTTGTACTGCCCGGTGCCCGACAGGCCGTAGAGGCTGTCGACCGCGATCACGTCCCAGTGCAGCCCGGAGTCGAGCGCGAGGACGTAGGCGCTGTCGACGGTGAGCCCCTCGTGGTCGACGTCCAGGATGTGGATCTGCTGGGCGAGGTTGGCGAGGTAGACGGTGCCCTGGCCGGAGCAGCGCATCAGGTCCAGCGCCTCCCCGGTGTGCCGCCGGGCGGCGCGCTGGTGGCGGGACTGGTACTCCCCGTCGAACTCGATCATCCCCTGGTAGGCGACCATCGAGCCCTTGCGGGCGAGGCAGTCGGGGCCGGTGTTGCCGTCCAGCCGGACCCGCAGCAGGTAGGAGTTCTGCAGGCTGTAGTGGTCCTGGTTCTGGACCTCGGTGTAGGCGAAAAGCGGGCTCTGCATGGTGTCTCGTTCCCCCTCAGCCCCGGGCCCGGAGCCGGTCGGTGCTGTCCTCGCTGGGCTGTACGACGACGAAGCCCTGTCCGGAGAAGGCGATCTGGAACGCCTCCCCGCTGCCCCGCCCGATCAGGGACGACGCCTTGAAGCTGCGCTTGGCCTTCATCTTCAGGCCGGACGACCAGGCCACCAGGGCGTCTGGGTCCACGTAGGTCTCGTCGGCGCCCGAGCCGCAGTCGACCACGATCGGCGTGCCGCGCGAGGTGATCGCCACCCAGCCGGTGCCGGACACCGCCACGTTGAACAGGCCCTGCCCGGCGAACTTCGCCAGTCCCTTGACCCGTTCGACGCCCCACTGCAGGTGCGCGTCGAAGGCGAGCAGGTTGGTGCCGTTGACCGACACCGACTCGTTGTTGAGGTTGAGGCAGACCACGTCGGCCCCGTAGTCGGCGAGGTAGAGCAGGCCGTCGCCGCTGCACTTCATCACCGGGGCGCTCTCGCCGGTGAGCCAGGCCGACGCCATCTGCCGCACGGCCGGCGGGTTGGGCTCGTACTGGATGAAGCCCTCGTAGGCCACCATGGAGCCGGTGCGGGCGAAGAGGTCCTGGCCGGTGGCCATGGCGACCTTGAGCATCGAGGAGCCGTGGTTCTCCATGCGCGCGGTCACCGGCTTGGGGGCGTGGCCCGCGATCATCTGCTGGTCCATGGCGGGTCACACCTCGTAGGGCTGGACGACGATGAAGTTGCCGGGCGCGCCGCGGAACTGGAGATTCACGGTCTCGCCGCTGTGGCCCGGGTAGGCGCTCCTGCGCAGCCGCACCTGGGTGGAGACGATCACCTGGGCGCCGGCCGACCACGCCACGATGGCGTTGCTGTCGGCGTAGGTGGTGGGGGTGACCGGAAGCACCACCGGGGTGCCGTGCGTCTTGACGACGACCGTGCCGGTGCCCTGGAACTGCATGGTGTACAGGGCGCCGCCCGGGATGCCGTGCCCCTCGATCCGGCGCACCTCGTGCTGCAGGCCCTCGTCGAACGCGAGCACGTTCTCCGCGGAGACGCACAGGGCGTCGTTCTGCAGCTCGACGGGGTGCAGGTAGGCGGCGTTCTCGGCGAAGAAGACCTGGCCGCCGCCGGTGCAGCGCATCAGCTGCATCTCCTGGCCGGTCATGGCGCCCACGACGCGGCCGCGGAACCCGGCGCCCTTGTAGGCGAACTCGACCTTGCCCTGGTAGAGCACCATGGAGCCCTGGCGGGCGAGCACGGCCTGGCCGCCGCCCTGGCCGAGGTCGGCCCGCATCATCTTCGGGTTCTGCTGCGTCCAGCGCTGCCCGGTGGGCTGCTCCCGGTACTTCTGCATGGACACCTGGATGCCGGCGCCCTGGGTGGGGGCCGCCGCGTACGAGGGTCCGGCTGCCATGGGCGGCCCGGGGGGCACCTGTTGGGCCCCGAAGGAGGGCTGCTGCGGGAAGGGCGGCGGAGTGGGCCCGCCGCCGTACGCAGGCGGGGGCGGGGGCACCGGCGGGGCGACCGGCGGCGGGACCTCGCCGAAGGGCGGTGCCTGGGCGGGCGGGGTGGCCAGTGGCGCGATCATCGTGGGCGCCTGGTGGATGGCGGGGTCGCCGGAGCCGGGCGGCGGGGTGAAGCCCTGCTGACCGGGCGCAGGCGGAGGCGGCGGCAGGGGCGGCGGGGTGGCTCCGCCACCGGGCAGGGCGAAGGAGGGGGCGGGCGCCGGGGGCGGGGTGGCCGCGGGCGGCGGTGCGAAGGCGGGGGCGGGGCCGCCGGGCGGGGGCGCGAAGCCGGGTGCGGCCTGCGGCGCGGGCTCGGCGGCGGGCTCGTCCTCGGCGACCTCGCCGCCGAAGTTGCGCAGCAGGGCGGCCAGTCCGCCGTCGAAGCCCTGGCCGACGGCGGCGAAGCGCCACACGTCCTTGAAGTAGATGTCGGCGAGCATCACCGCGCGCTCGGTGCTGAACTCCGCGCCGGTGAAGGCGTAGCGGGCGACCTCCTCACCGCCGGCCACCAGGCGGATGTAGCCGGGGGCGACCTGGGACATCTGCCCGTCGCCGTCGATGGTCGCGGTGAAGGCGAGCTTGCGCACGGCGGTCGGGATCTTCTCCAGCGTCACCCGGAAGGACTCGGTGTCGCCGGCCTGGGGGCCCAGGAGCTGGATCGACTCCTCGGGCGACTTGGGCTGGTTGAAGAAGACGAAGTACCGGTCGTCGGAGAGCTGTTCGTCGGCGTCGAGGCCGAAGCAGCTGATGTCGAAGGTGAGACCGGGGGCGGCGATCCGGACTCCGACGTAGAGGTCCGTTCCGGCGGTGAGATCACTGATTTTGGCCTTGTGGCCGCGTTGGAACTCCCTGGCCATGGTGCGACCGTCCCCCATCCCGCTCGTGCTGGCGCTTTGCTCGTGCGCGGCCCGCCGCGGTGTGCCCGCGCCGGTTCCGCGTCGTCCGGGTGCGTTGCGTCAGGCTAACCGGTCGGTGTGGGCGGGGCCATCTCTGCTCCGTACCGGGCGTGTAGCAGAGCAGAACGGGACGTGAGGGGCGCGGGGGACGGCGGGCCGGGCCCGGCCGCGGGGTCAGTCCCCGTGCGGGGCGGGCGGGTTGGGCAGGCGGCCGGCGGCGACGACGCCTTCCAGGAAGCCGCGGGCCCGCTCGGTGCGCGGGTAGTTCTCCAGCAGTTTCCAGAACCGCGGGCCGTGTCCGGGCACCAGCAGGTGGGCCAGTTCGTGCAGCAGCACATAGTCGATGACGTACTCGGGCATGCCCTGCAGGCGGTGGGAGAGACGGATGCTGCCCTCGGCGGGGGTGCACGAGCCCCAGCGGGAGTTCTGGTTGGTGACCCAGCGGACGGTGTCGGGCACGGCCCGGCCCTGCAGGTACTGCTCGGACAGCCGCTCGGCGCGGGCGGCCAGTTCGTCGTCGCCGGGCATCCGCCGGCTCTCCTGGGCGGCGAGCTTGTCCAGCATCACCGTCACCCAGCGCTTCTCCTCGGCCGCCGACATGCGCGCGGGGATCAGCACGATGGTGCGGTCGCCCTCGCGGTAGGCGGACACGGTCCGTCGCCGACGGGCGCTGCGGCGGACCTCGACCGGCCCTCCGGCACCGCTGCGGACACCCCGAGCGGGCGGATCTGCGAGGTCACGGGCATGGGCGGGATCGGCGGACACGCCTCGACGTTACCGGCTGGCGGTACGGGAAGTCCCGCCTCGCGGCCGGATGACGCAGGAATCACCTCGCTTCATACGCATATTGAACGACTGACCCTCACAACCTGTGGATAACTTTCGCGGCGGATCGGCGATCTCGGGCATGGTGGATCTGTCGCTCACGGAGAGTGACGGATCTGCCGGCCGTACGTGCCTCGCGTGCTGTCCGGGCAGGTTCCGCGATGCCGGACGGAGGCAGGGCCATGCGACCGATGGTGAAGGGCGCGCTGCGGCGCAGCTGGCGGGACCAGGAGTGCGTGCAGTTCGGGGTGGACCCGGAGCACGCGGTGGTGATGGACCCGGTGGACGGGCCGGCGGCGGCCTTCCTCGGGCTGCTGGACGGCACGCGCGGCGGGGAGACGCTGATGCGCGAGGCCGCGGCGCTCGGCATGGACCCGGACCGGGTCCGGCGGCTGCTGGCGATGCTCGCGCAGGGCGGCGTGCTGGACGACGCGGCGGCGCACGCCGAGCTGGCCGCCCTCCACCGCCGCGGCGACGTGCTGGACCGGTTGCGGCCCGACCTCGCCGCCCTCTCGGTGGTGCACCGGCCGCCCGGCGCGGCGCCCGCCCGGATGCGGGAGCGGGGCGCCTCGCGGGTGCGGGTGGCCGGCGCCGGGCGCGTGGGCACGGCGCTCGCCGCGGTGCTGGCGGCGGCCGGGGTGGGCGCGGTGGACGTGGTGGACACCGGCCGCGTCGAGCCGTGGGACGTGGCGCCGGCCGGCTTCCCGGCCGAGCAGGTGGGCGAGCGGCGGGACGCGGCGGCCCGGGGCGTGGTGCGCAGGGCGTCCGGCGGCCGGGCCGGACCGCAGGGCGAGCAGCGGTGCCGGCCGTGGTCCCCCGGTGGCGGGGGCCGCCCGCGGGCGACGCCCTGCGGCGGCGGAGACGGGGGCGCGGACGAGGGATCGGCGCCGCCGGGGACTGCGGGGGTGCCGGGCTCCACGGGCTCGGCGGGCCCATTGGGCTCGGTGGGCTCGGCGGTACCGGCCGGGCGGGCCGGCGACCGTTCGGTGACGGTGATCGTCCCGCGGGACGGGCTGGCGGCCTACGTACCGGACGTGGCGCACGCGAGGCGGCTGGTCGCCTCGGGTGTGGTGCACCTCTACGCCGGGGTGCTGGAGGGCACCGGGTTCGTGGGCCCGCTGGTGGTGCCCGGGCGCACCGCGTGCGGGGAGTGCCTGGCGCTGGCGCTCGCCGACCGGGACCCGGCGCTGCCGCGGGTGCTGGCGCAGCTGCGGTCCGGCCGGCAGCCGGCGGTCCCGGCGTGCGACGTCGCGCTGGCCACCGCGGTGGCGGGGATCGCCGCGGGCCATGTCCTCGCCCGGCTGGACGGCCGGGTGCCGCCGAGCGCGGGCGCCCGGGTGGAGCTGTCCCAGGCGAGGCTGTCCACCTATGTACGGGCGCTGCCCCCCGATCCGCGCTGCGAGTGCGGCGCGGCCGCCCGTCAGGCCGCGGCGGCGGGCGCGGGTGCGGCTGGGGCCCGCTGGGAATGCGCGGGTGCGGGGGCCGGTGCGGGCCGCGGGGACGGCGCGGGTGCGGACAAGGGTGACGGCGGGGACGCGGCCGCAGGGCCGGAGGAGGGGTCGGCGGGAACCCGTGGCGGTCTCCGGGGTGGTGCGCGAGCGGGGGGAGGCACAATGGCCATGGAACCGACGGGAAATGAGGGGGCGCATGTCTGATCTTCCGCGCAAGGCGGTGACCCGCACCGCGAAGCTGGCCGCGCTTCCTCTCGGCTTCGCCGGGCGGGCGACGCTGGGGTTGGGCAAGCGGCTGGGCGGCCGCCCGGCCGACGAGGTCGCGACCGAACTGCAGGAGCGCACCGCGGAGCAGCTGTTCAAGGTGCTCGGTGAGCTCAAGGGCGGGGCGATGAAGTTCGGCCAGGCCCTGTCGGTCTTCGAGTCGGCGCTGCCGGAGGACGTGGCGAGCCCGTACCGGGCGGCGCTCACCAAGCTCCAGGAGGCCGCCCCGCCGATGCCGGCCCGCACCGTGCACCGGGTGCTCGCCGAGCGGCTGGGTCCGGACTGGCGCTCGCTGTTCGCGGAGTTCGAGGACGCCCCGGCGGCCGCCGCCTCGATCGGGCAGGTGCACCGGGGGGTGTGGAGCGACGGCCGCAAGGTGGCGGTGAAGGTCCAGTATCCGGGTGCGGGCGACGCCCTGCTGTCGGACCTGGCGCAGTTGGGGCGGGTGGCGCGGCTGTTCGGCCCGCTGGTGCCGGGGATGGACGTCAAGCCGCTGCTGGCCGAGCTGCGCGAGCGGGTGGCCGAGGAGCTGGACTACGCCCTGGAGGCGAAGGCGCAGCACATCCACGCCGAGGAGTTCGCGGGCGACCCGGACATCGAGGTGCCGGACGTGGTGCACCAGGCCGACCAGGTGCTCGTGACCGAGTGGATGGACGGGGTGCCGCTGTCGGAGGTGATCTCCGGCGGGGACCAGGAGATGCGCGACCGGGCCGGTCAGCTGCTCGCGCACTTCCTGTTCGCCGGGCCCGCCCGCACCGGTCTGCTGCACGCCGACCCGCATCCCGGCAACTTCCGGCTGCTGACCGACGACGGTCCAGCCTCGGGCTGGCGGCTGGGCGTGCTGGACTTCGGCACGGTGGACCGGCTGCCCGAGGGCCTGCCGCTGCCGATCGGCAACGCGCTGCGGCTGGCACTGGAGGGCGACGCCGAGCAGGTGTACCGGATGCTGCGCGAGGAGGGCTTCGTCAAGCCGACGATCCAGCTGGACGCGGACGCCGTGCTGGACTACCTGCTGCCGATCATCGAGCCGGCCGGGCGGGAGGAGTTCCCGTTCGACCGTGCGTGGATGCGGGCGCAGGCGGCCCGGATCGCCGATCCGCGCTCGCCCGCGCACCAGTTGGGCAAGCAGCTCAACCTGCCGCCGTCGTACCTGCTGATCCACCGCGTGACGCTGAGCACCGTCGGGGTGCTGTGCCAGCTGAACGCGACGGTGCGGCTGCGCGCGGAGCTGCAGGCGTGGCTGCCCGGCTTCGATCCCGAGGGCGGCGGGCCGCAGGAGGACGCCGGCTCGGCGTGAGCCGGCGGCTCGGCGCGAGCGGGCTAGGCACTTTGCGGCTGCGGCAGGTCCCGGCTCGCCGGCGGGGTCACCACCAGGCGGAGTCCAGCCGGCTTTCGATGCTGCGCAGGTGTTTGCGGGCGCAGGCGTCGCAGAAGTAGACGCGGCGGCCGTTCTCGACCGAGCAGGTCCAGGTCAGCGGCGGGCCCTCGGAGGTGGTGCCGCAGCGGGCGCAGCTGGTTGCCGTCGTGGTCTGAGAGGGTTTCTGATCCACCGGCTGACGATAACTCCGCCGGAGCGGGCCGGCCGCCGCAACGCACTGCGGGACCGGCCTGGTGAGGGCCGGTCCCGCGGAATCGTTGCTGGTCAGGTGCGCTCCGGGAGCGCCCGGTGGTCGGCCGGGGGCCGTGGGGCCATTACTGCATCACGGCCATGGCGAGCGCCCGGCGGGCGCGCAGCGAGGCGCGCTCGGCGCGGCGCTGCAGCCGGCGTGCGGCCAGCAGGCGCTGCGACCTGCGTTGCTCTTCGGCCTCGCGCAGTCGCTGCTGCATATGCGCGCGGGCCAGTGCTTCTGGCATGAGTTGCATTTCGAGGTTCCTGTTCTGGGTCGACGCCATGGCGTCGGAGGCTCGGGCGGGGAGCTCGGTGAGGGAGGTGGTCATCGGGGCCTGATTCTCGGAGTCGCGATGCTTCGGGTCGTGCGTCAGCGGGCGGTCGATGGTGCCGGGGACCCTGCGGGTCTTCCTGGTGCTCATGCCGCGACCGGGTTCTTGCGCGGGCGGCCACGCGGCCGCTTGCGGGGGACGACGACGCCCTGGATGAACAGCTCGCCACCCCAGACACCCCAGGGCTCGCGGCGGTCCTTGGCACCGGCGAGGCAGGCCTCGCGGACCGGACAGGTCTGGCAGAGGGACTTGGCGTACTCGACGTCGGCCGGGGACTCCGCGAAGAAGACCTCGGGGTCGTAGGTCCGGCAGGGGACGGGGACGCCGAGTCGCTCGATCTCGTCGTCGAGCTCGGTGAGGGGCAGCAAGGTGGTCTCCGGGGGCTGTGCGGGCGGGTGGTCCGTGCGGTCCGCGGCGGTGGTGCCGGGGTGCGGGGTGTTCAGGTCGGTTCCAGACGTGTCGTGCGGGGTGGTGTGCACGGTGTGCGTTCCTCGTCTGTCGGTCCGGCCGGTGGGGCCGGCTCTTCGGTTGTGTCTGCTGGAGAAACAGAAGGGCCGCGGAACCCGGTCTGGGTTTCCGCGGCCCTGAGGTGCCGACCTGATGCGCTATCAGGCTGGATCACTCCAGGGTTCGAGGCCGCGGAAGGCCCACTTACCGTGCTGCGTCGTCTTCTGCTGTCCGATCGGCTGTCCTGCGGCGCCGGCTTCGGCACCCCTCGCGCTGAAAGCGCCGGCGCCGTTGGCCACCGCCGCGAAGGCATAGGCCGGAGCCTGCGCCTTCGCCGCCGCCGCGGACGCCTGGGTCGGTCGCTCATTGCGCACCCGGGCCGGGAAGACCGGCAGCAGGGCGGGAACGAGGGACAGACCGGTGCCACGCACAGAGGCCATCGAGACGCCAGGCGGGCAGGCGAGAACGACCGGGCGATCGGTCATTTTGGTGATCATCTTCGTGCTCACTGTGCTCGCCTCCTCTCGGCGTCTCGTAAGGGCAGTGGACCGTACTTGCCTAGTACATCACAGCGGTGGCGACTCTCGGAAGACTTGTTCCGAAGGCCGTTCCCGACCGTGCTCCCGCAGGCTATGAGGATTCGCGCGCGATGCGCAAACTATTTTTCTGCTTCTTCCGCGGAAGATTTTGCGGCGTCCCCGGAGGGCTCCCGGACATCCTCAAACGGAGTGCCGGATTCCCCGTCCGGAGGCTCTGATTCCGTGAACTCCCCCGCGCACAGCGCCAGTACGTCCGCCCCGAACTTCTCCAGCTTGCGCGCCCCCACCCCCGGGATCGCGGCCAGCCCCTGCTCGTCCGAGGGCCGCACCTCGGCGATGGCGAGGAGCGTCTTGTCGGTGAAGACGCAGTAGGCGGGCTGGCCGAGTTGGCGTGCCTGGTCCATCCGCCAGGAGCGCAACTGCTCGTACAGGCCCTCGTCCAGGTCCGAGGGGCAGTCCTCGCAGCGCATCAGCTTGATCTCGCCCGGGTCGGAGAGCGTGCGCCCGCACACCCGGCACAGCACCGGGCCGCGCCGCCTGCTGCGGCCGCCCGCGCCGCGCTCCACGCCGCCCTGGCCACCGGCCCGGCCGCCCCTGGCACCCCGCGGCGCGGAGCCCGGCCGTAGCCCGTCGAGGAACCGCGAGGGGCGCCGGCCGCCCCGGCCGCCCGGCGAGCGGGACAGCGCCCAGGACATCGACAGGTGCGCCCGGGCCCGGGTCACCCCGACGTAGAGCAGCCGCCGCTCCTCCTCGACCTGCTCGTCGGTCTTGGCGTGGGTGATCGGCATGGTGCCCTCGGTGAGGCCGACCAGGAAGACCGCGTCCCACTCCAGGCCCTTGGCCGCGTGCAGGGAGGCCAGTGTGACGCCCTCGACGGTGGGGGCGTGCTGGGCGTTGGCCCGCTCGTCCAGCTCGGCGACGAAGTCGGCGAGCACCGCGTCCGGGCGGGCGGCCGAGAAGTCCTCCGACAGCCGCACCAGCGCGGCCAGCGACTCCCACCGGTCCCGCACCGCGCCCGAGCCCGCCGGCGGCTCCGAGGCCCAGCCGCGCGAGCTGAGCACCGCCCGCACCTGGTCCGGCAGGCTCTCCGGCTCCTCGTCCTGCGGCGCCCGGGCGGCGCCGCGCAGCAGCATCCCCGCCTCGCGCACTTCGGGCCGCTCGAAGAACCGCTCGGCGCCGCGCAGTTGGTAGGGCACGCCCGCGTCGGCCAGCGCCTGCTCGTAGACCTCGGACTGGGCGTTGATCCGGTAGAGCACCGCGATCTCCGAGGGCCGCACCCCGGCGTCGATCAGCTCCCTGATCCGCCGGGCGGCGCCCTCGGCCTCGGCGGGCTCGTCGGGGTACTCGGTGTAGACGGGCTCCGGCCCGCTCTCGCGCTGGGAGACCAGCTCCAGGCGGTGGGCGGCGGCCTGGCCGCGGGCCTGGGCGAGCAGCCCGTTGGCCAGGGCGACGACCTGGGGGGTGGACCGGTAGTCGCGGACGAGCTTGACCACGGTGGCGTCCGGGTGGCGGCCGCGGAAGCCGAGCAGGAAGTCCGGGGTGGCGCCGGTGAAGGAGTAGATGGTCTGGGACGCGTCGCCCACCACGCACAGGTTGCCGCGGCCACCGAGCCACAGCTCCAGCAGGCGCTGCTGCAGCGGGCTGACGTCCTGGTACTCGTCCACCACGAAGTGCTGGTACTGGGCGCGGACGGTGTCCGCCACGTCCGGGCGGTCCTGGAGCACGCCGACCGTGAGCAGCAGCACGTCCTCGAAGTCGATGACCGCGCGGTCCCGCTTCAGCTGCTCGTAGCCCGCGTAGATCCTGGACACCTCGGCCGGGTCCCGCGGCACGTCGCGGGCGGCCTTCGCGGCCGCGGCCGCGTACTCCTCGGGGACGGTCTGGGTGACCTTGCACCACTCGATCTCGCCGGTGACGTCCCGCAGTTCGTTGCGGTCCAGGCGGATGCGGGAGCGGGCGGCGGACTCGGCGACCAGCTGGACCTTGCGCTCCAGCAGCCGCGGCATCTCGCCGCCGATCGCGCGCGGCCAGAAGTACTGCAGCTGGCGCAGCGCGGCCGAGTGGAAGGTGCGGGCCTGCACCCCGCCGGCGCCCAACTGCCGCAGCCGCCCGCGCATCTCGCCGGCCGCGCGGGCCGTGAAGGTGACCGCGAGCACGGTGGACGGCTGGAGGATCCCCGCGCGCACCCCGTACGCGATCCGGTGGGTGATCGCGCGGGTCTTGCCGGTGCCGGCGCCGGCCAGCACGCAGACCGGGCCGTGCAGGGCCGTGGCGACGGCGCGCTGCTCGGGGTCGAGGCCCTCGAGCACCGCGTCCGCGGAGTCGGGTGTCGCGGGGAAGAGCGATTCGTGGGGTGTCGCAGTCACAACCGCCACTGTGCCAGGTTCGTGCGACACCGTGGAAAAGTTGTCCACAGCCCCCGTTCGGCCCACCGCCGCCGGAAGCTCGCCGCATGCGGGAATGTCCGGGACCTCCCCGTCGTTCACGCATCGACACCTTCCGGGGCCGCCGGACCCGGATTCACCGAGGAGCGAGGCAGGACATGTCGGGCACCGTGACCATGTACTCCACCAGCTGGTGCGGCTACTGCCGCCGGCTGAAGAGCCAGCTCGACCGCGAGGGCATCGCGTACACCGAGATCAACATCGAGGAGGACCCCGAGTCGGCGAAGTTCGTCGAGGAGGTCAACGGCGGGAACCAGACGGTCCCCACCGTGGTGGTCGTCTCCCCCGCCGGCACCCAGGCGACGATGACGAACCCGAGCCTCGCCCAGGTCTCCCAGGCGCTCAGCGCCTGATCGCCGCCGCGGTCCGGACAGCCGCAAAGGAGCCGCAGACGAGCCCCGGACGGTCGCTGGGGTCACTGGCAGTACGACAGAAGACGCGTCCCCGGGAAGCCCGCGGCCTCCCGGGGACGCAGCCGTGTCCGCACCCGGCCGGCCGGTTCCACGCGGCAACCGGCGGCAACGGCCGGCGGCAGCGATCGGCACAGGCCCGGCGGCCGCCCCTCCCGCAGCCACTGGGGAAACCCGGCGTCTACATCCGCGCCGCCACGTCCCCGCGCAGTTGCGGCAGCATCGCGTAGAGCCGGTCCCCCGGGCACTCGGTCGCGTTGAAGTCCCGGTGCCCGTAGATCTCCTGCGGGCTGAGCCCGTACTGCCCGCACACATAGGCGCACAGGTCCACCAGGCTCGTGTAGAGCTCCTGCGGCGGCGCCACCGAGGTGTAGGTGCCGTTGTTCTCGATGCCGATGCTCTGGGTGTTCTGACCGACGGTGTGGGCGGCGACGACCATGTCGCTGCCCGCGCGGAGCCGCTCCAGGCTGCGGTGGCGGCCTTCCATGACGACGCCGCTGCGGCTGACGGTGAAGTGCTGGCCGCTGTCGATCCAGCCGTTGGTGTCCATGTGCAGGTCCTGGATCTCGCGCGCGACCGGGTACGAGCCGGAGGTGCCGGAGTCGGCGGTGTTGGCGAAGGCCGTGTGGTGGACGATGATCTTGTCCGGGTCGTTGCCCGCGAGCGCCACCGGGGAGGTGGGCTGCCTGGCGCCCCAGTCGTCCGTGCCGTGGATCTCCGGCTCGGGCACGTCCCGCCACCTGCGGCCCCTGGCCCGCGCGGGCGCCGCGCCCACGAGGACCGCCCCGGCCCCGGCTCCCAGCACCCCTGCCGAGGTGAAGAACGCCCGGCGGGTGAGGGCGAGGTGCCCGGCTTCGGCCATGGAGTGCTCCCAGTCGGCTGCGGTACGACCGAGGCTAGGTCAGATTCCCGGCAGCACCGGGCGCCACGCCGTCCACTTACGCTGCTCAGCACACTCAGGGCACTCCTCACGCTCGCGGCACTCAGGACACGTGCGGCGCTTGCCGCGCTCCGGCCGACTCGGCGCCGGGCTACGCCCCCGCTCCGGCCCCCCTCCGGATTGTTCGCCGCCGCGCTGCACATACGGGCCGCCCTCCCTACGGGGGCTCGGGAGAGCGGCCCCGGGCCGGCGCCTCGCCACACCCGGCCGGATCACTGCGACCGGGCTCCGCAAGTGGCGGGCGCTGGCCCGCCTCGCCCTGGATCGGCGGACTGCCGGGGCGAGGGGCTTGGATGTCGGTGGGGCGCGGCTCGGCACCCCTACCGGAGCGGCCTGCCGGCCGCGCGGGGTGCTACGGCCACGGCACGGTGTCGTCGGGGACGGAGACCACCGCCCAGACGAGCTTGCCGAGGCCCGGGCGGGCGTCGACGCCCCATTGGTGCGCGGTCAGGGCGTCCACCAGCAGCAGTCCGCGGCCGCTCTCGTCGGTGTCCTCCGCGTCCCGCAGCACCGGGTGCCCGTCGTTGGCGTCGTGCACCTCCAGCCGCACCCGGTCGCCGGGCAGCCGGCGGATGCGGGTCTCCACGAGGTGGCCGAGAGGCGTACGGGCGTGCCGGACGGCATTGGTGAGCAGTTCCGAGAGCACCAGTTCGGCAGCATCCCGTAACTCGGGCATCCCCCAGGCCGCGAGGGTGGCGGCGAGCTGCCGGCGCGCCCTCGGGACGCTGCGCCTGCTGCTCGGCCAGCGATTGACCACCTCGTGGTCCTGTGCCATGACGTGACGGGTTTCCATCGCTGGACCTTCCGCATTCCTGTTCCGCGCCGGCTTGGCTACTCCCAGGCTGTCAAGCATCCACGCTCAGTGATAGACACCTACCGTATTCCCGGCTCTGCGAAAAGAGAAATCAGAGCTGATCAGAGCGTGGTCAGAGCACATCCCATCGGCCCGCCCCACCTGCGGCTTCCGGCCGCCGCACCGCGCTGCCTCTCCATTCCAAGGGGAAAACCGGCCACTTCCGTGCATGAATGCACGCACATGCCGACAGGCCCCTCCCGAAAGGAATCGGGAGGGGCCTGCCGCGCCGCTGGGACCGGTGTACCGGGAAAGAACCAGCGAAAGGACTACCGGGAGGTGCCCTGCCTCGGGAGGGGCTTGCCGTACCAGATCTCGATGAGGCGGGCGGCGATGGAGATGCCGTACGGGGGGAGGACCTCGCCGGACTCGAAGGCCGCGCGCAGGTCCTCGCGGGAGAACCAGCGGGCCTCGTGGATCTCCTCGCCGTCCACGTGGATGTCGGGCTTGGTGGCGCGGGCCATGAAGCCGAGCATCAGGCTGGAGGGGAAGGGCCACGGCTGGCTCGCGACGTACTCCACGTCGCCGACGACCACGCCGGCCTCCTCGAAGACCTCGCGGCGCACGGCCTGCTCGATGGACTCGCCGGGCTCCACAAAGCCGGCCAGCGTGGAGAATCGGCCCTCGGGCCAGTGCACCTGGCGGCCGAGCAGCGCGCGGTCCTCGTCGTCGGTGACGAGCATGATCACGGCCGGGTCGGTGCGCGGGTAGTGCTCGGCCCCGCAGGCGGGACAGCGGCGGATGTGGCCCGCGGCGGCGATGACGGTGCGTTCGCCGCAGCGGGAGCAGAAGCGGTGCATCCGCTGCCAGTTCTCCAGCGCCACCGCGTGCACCATCAGACCCGCTTCGAGCGGCGAGAGCAGCCCGCCGACCTCACGCAGGCCCGCGGGGCGGGCGACGTCGTCCATCCGGCCCGGCAGCGTGTCCTTCTGCAGCGCGAAGTACCGCACGCCGTCGGGGTCGATGCCCAGGAAGTAGCGGTGCTGCTCGGTCTCGGGCGCGTCGAAGGACGGGGTCATGACGAGTTCCGTGCGGCCGTCGGCCGTCTCCTCCACCAGCACCTGTCCGCCGGACACGACGAACACGCGGGTGGTCGGGTGGCTCCAGGCGGCCGCGAGCCACGCCTCGTCCTGGCGGTGGTGCGCCGCGCGGTCCACCCCCGTGGTGGTGAGCGCGAGCGGCTTCGAGGTCGCGTCCAGTCCGGTCAAGGCTGCTTCCCAACTCCCCGTCGTACGTCGTGGTGCCGTGCTGGTGCGGTGGCGCTCCCGCGCGGTGCCGGGCCGGTGCGCGGCGCCGCGTTCACGCGCCGGCCGCCGGCCATGGCTCGCGTGCCCAGTCCGCCGCCAGCTCCTCCCAGAGGTACGCGGCGGCCTGCACGCCGGTGAGCAGCAGGTCGAGGTCCACCTTCTCGTCCACCGAGTGCCAACCGTCGGACGGCACGGAAATTCCCAGGAACAGCACGGGAACGCCGAGGAGGTCCTGCAGGTCGGCCGCCGGGCCGGAACCGCCCTCGCGGGTGTAGCGGATCTCCTGGCCGAAGGCCCTTCCCATCGCCCGCACCTGCGCGCGCAGGGCGGGGTGGTCCAGTGGGGTCAGGCACGGCCGGGTGCCCTCGCCCCAGAAGCCGACCTCGTGCCGGATGCCGTCGGGCAGCTTGGCGGCCACCCAGTCGGTGACCAGCTGCCGGATACGGGCGGGGTCCTGGCCGGCGACGAGCCGGAAGGAGAACTTGATGTGCGCGTCGGCGGGGACGATCGTCTTGCCGCCGGGGCCGCCGTAGCCGCTGTGCAGGCCGTTGACCTCGGCGGTGGGACGGGCCCAGATCCGCTCCAGGGTGGTGTGGCCGGCCTCGCCGAGGGCCGCGTGCGACTTGGCGCCGCGCAGCCAGGCGGCCTCGTCGAAGGGCAGCTCGGCGAAGAGTTCGCGCTCGCGGGGGCCGAGTTCGACGACGCCGTCGTAGAACCCGGGTATCGCCACCCGGCGGTCCTCGTCGTGCAGGGCGGCGACCAGGCGCGCGGCCTCGACCGCCGGGTTGGGCACGGCGCCGCCGAAGGAGCCGGAGTGGATGTCCTGGTCGGGTCCCCGCAGGTCGATCTGCCCGTCGAGCAGGCCTCGCATGCCGGTGCAGACGGTGGGGGTGTCCTCGGACCACATGCCGGTGTCGGAGACGATCACGGTGTCGCAGGCCAGGCGGTCGGCGTGGGCGCGGATCAGGGCGCCGAAGTGCGGCGACCCGGACTCCTCCTCGCCCTCGACCAGCAGCTTGACGTTGACGGCGGGGGCGGTCCGGCCGCTCGCGGCCAGGTGGGCGCGCAGGCCCAGGGTGTGCAGGAACACCTGGCCCTTGTCGTCGGCGGCGCCGCGGCCGCGCAGCCGCCCGTCCTGCCGGACCGGCTCGAAGGGGTCGGTCGCCCAGCCGTCCTCGCGGGCGGCGGGCTGCACGTCGTGGTGCCCGTAGACCAGCACGGTGGGCGCGTCGGGCTCGCCGCTGGGCCACTCGGCGAACACCGCGGGCCCACCCTCGGTCTCCCACACCTCGGCCACCGGGAAGCCGGTCCGCCGCAGCGCGGCCACCAGCCACTCAGCGCTGTGCCGCACCTCGGGCGCGCGCTCGGGGTCGGCGGAAACGGACGGGATGCGGAGCCATTCCTCCAGCTCACCGAGGAAGTCGGCGGTGTGCTCGGCGACGAAGGAGCGGACGGCGTTGTCCGGGGCGGTGCGCATGGCTTTCAGCGTACCGGGCGGCGCGGCAAGGGCCGTGGCCGGTCGGGTGGGCGCTCGAAGCGCACGGCGGGGCGCCCGGTCGTACGAGGGCGGACGCGCTGCCTGCGTGCCCGGCCGTACGAGGACCGGGCGCTCCGGCCGCGCACCCCGCCGTACAAAGGGCCGGCCCGCTCACCTGCCCGCTCATGCACCCGCCCCTTCCGGTGGCTCCGGGGCGAGCAGCTCCTCCAGGGCGGCGCGGTCGGGCAGCGGCGCGGGCCGTACGACCGCGCCGGTGCGGACGTGGACGAACGCCGCGGTCACGTTCTCCAGCGGCACGCCCTGCTGCTCGGCCCAGGCCAGGCGGTAGATCGCGAGCTGGAGCGGGTCGGCGGTGTGCGGGGTGCGGCCGGTCTTCCAGTCCACGATCTCGTACGTCTCGGCTCCCCCGGCGGCGACCCGGTAGACCGCGTCGATCCGGCCGCGGATCAGCCGACCGGCCAGCGCGAGGCTGAATGGTGCCTCCACGCGGTAGGGGTGCCGGTCGGCGTACGGCGTGCGCAGGAACGCCTCCTTCAAAGCGGCCAGGTCCTGCTCGTCGGCGATGTCGTCCCCGGGCTCGATGCCGGGCAGTTCCTCGGGGGCGAACAGCGGGCGGACGTCGAACCGGGACTCCACCCACGCGTGGAACCTGGTGCCCCGCCGGGCGGCCGGCGCGGGCGGGCGGGGCAGCGGGCGGGCCAGTTCCTCGGCGAGGCCGTCCGGGTCGGCGGCCAGCCGCATCAGCTGCGTGGCGGTGAGGGCGGCGGGCAGCGGCACCTCCCTGACGCCCGAGCGGGCCCGCCGCAGCTCGCCGGCCAGCGCCTGCAGATCGCGGTCCCACGCGGCCACCACCCGCGCCTCCTCCCCGACGAGCCCGCTCCCCTCCTCGGCCGGGCCGCCCTGGTGCGGCACCTCGGCCGGGTCCGGCTCCCGCCGGGCTCCGGGCACGGGGGCGTCGCCCTCCTCCCGCGCGGCAGCGCCCGCCCCCTGCCCGCCGGCCGCCGCCCCGCTCCCCTCCGCCGGGGCGCCCGGGAACAGGGCGGCGGTCCTCGCCTCCTCGATCGCCTCGCGCACCCGGTGGGCCGCCTCGCGCCGCCGCTCCAGGGCGACCGGGTCCAGCGGCAGCGGCCACTGCGGCTCGGCGGCCCCTTCCAGCGCGGGGTTCGTGGCGTCCTCGGCCGGGCGCTCGGCCCACACCTCGACCTCGCCGTCGCCTGCCTCGCAATGCGCGCGCAGGGCCTCCAGGAACGCCGACGGGCCGAACGACCGGCCCTGCGTGGGCCCCCACCAGTGCCCCGAGCCGAGCAGCAGCGACCTGGGACGGGTGAACGTGACGTAGCCCAGGCGCAGTTCCTCGATCCGCTGGTGCTCCTTCATGTCGGCGCGGAAACCGTCGAGCCCGGCCTTGCTCCACTCCGCGACGTCCGGCAGCGTGGCCGCGTCGCCGCGCAGCCCGTGCGGCAGCACCTTGGGACTCGTCGGCCACAGCTCGCGGCCGCGCTCACTCGGGAAGCCCTTGGCGACCAGGCCCGGCACGACGACGACATCCCATTCGAGTCCCTTGGACTTGTGCGCGGTGAGCACCTTGACCGTGTTCTCGCCGCCGGGCAGCGAACTGTCCAGCCCCTTCTCGAACTGCGCCGCCGTCCGCAGGAAGCCCAGGAAGGCCAGCAGCGTCGTCTCGCCGTCGAGGGAGGCGAAGGACGCGGCGACGTCCAGGAAGGAGTGCAGGGTCTCGCGGCGCCTGGCGGCCAGCGCGTGGGGCGAGGCCGACAGCTCGACCTCCAGCCCGGTGACCGCCAGCACCCGGTGCAGCACGTCCATCAGCGGGTCGGCCAGCGCCCGCCGCAGCTCCCTTATCTCCCCGGCCAGCCGCCCGAACCGCACCCGCGCCTCCGGCGAGAACGGCAGGTCGTCGGCCGGCTCGTCCGTCAGGAACGTCTCCAGCGCGTCCGCCAGGGACACCACCTCCGCGGGGTCCACGCCCTCGACGGCCGCGGCCAGCCGGTCGGCCGCGGCCCCGTCCGGTCCGGCGTGCCGCACCAGCAGCCTCGCGCGCCGGCCGAGCAGCGCCAGGTCGCGCGGGCCGATCCGCCAGCGCGGGCCGGTCAGCAGCCGCACCAGGGCGGCGTTGGCCGTCGGGTCGTGCAGCACCTCGCAGGTGGCGACCAGGTCCGCGACCTCCGGCAGGTGCAGCAGCCCGGACAGCCCGACCACCTCCACCGGCACTTCCCTGGCCACCAGGGCGGCGTGGATGTCGGCGAAGTGCGCGGCCGTGCGGCACAGCACGGCGATCTCCCCCGGCGCGGTGCCGGTGCGCACCAGGTGCGCCACGGAGTCGCCGAGCCAGGCGATCTCCTCCGCGTACGTGGGCAGCAGGGCGCAGCGCACCAGGCCGTCCCGCTCCGCGCCGGGGGCGGGGCGCAGCGCCTCCACGCCCTCGTGGCGCTCGCGCAGTTCGGCCGCCAGGGTGTTGGCGAGCTCCAGCAGCCGGCCGCCCGAGCGGCGGTTCTCACTGAGGGCGTAGCGGTCGGCGGGCCGCCCGTCGGCGTTCGGGAAGTGCCGCGGGAAGTCGTCCAGGTTCGCCACCGAGGCGCCGCGCCAGCCGTAGATCGCCTGGCACGGGTCGCCGACCGCGGTCACCGGGTGGCCGGTGCCGCCGCCGAAGAGGCCGGCGAGCAGCAGCCGCTGGGCCACGGACGTGTCCTGGTACTCGTCGAGCAGCACCACCCGGTACTGCTCGCGCAGCGCGGCTCCCACTTCCTTCCTGGTCTGCGCGAGCCGTGCGGACAGGGCGATCTGGTCGCCGAAGTCCAGCAGGTCGCGGCGCTTCTTCTCGTCGCGGTAGGCCGCCGCCAGCTCGGCCAGCTCCCGGCGGGCCGCGACCGCGGGCGCCACCTCCCGCACCCAGGCGAAGCCCCGCTTCGCCGGGTCCAGCTCGCCCAGCCGCTCGGCGAGCCCCTGGTCGAACGCGCGCAGCCGCTCGGGCTCCACCAGGTGCTCCGACAGCTCGCCGGAGAGCGCGAGCAGGTCGCCGATGAGGGTGGGCAGGCCCTTCGTCAGCGCCGGGTAGGGACCGGGCGCCGACCGCAGCACCTTCGCCGCGAGCTGGAACCTCGTGGCGTCCGCCAGCAGCCGCGCCGAGGGCTCCAGCCCGATCCGCATCCCGTGGTCCTTGAGCAGCTGCCCCGCGAAGGCGTGGTACGTGGAGATCTCGGGGTCGCCGGGGACATCCGGCTCGGCGTAGGGCGCGGGCGGGCCGGCCGGGGTCCGCGCGGTCTGCGAGGTGCCGCCGGTGACGCCCGCCTGGGCCAGCGCCCGCCTGACCCGCTCGGACAGCTCGGCGGCCGCCTTGTTGGTGAACGTCAGGCCCAGCACCTGCTCGGGCGCGACCTGGCCGGTGCCGACCAGCCACACCACCCGCGCGGCCATCACCGTGGTCTTCCCCGAGCCGGCCCCGGCCACGATCACGCCCGGGGCGAGCGGCGCGGCAATGCACGCCAACTGCTCCGGTGTGAACGGGATGCCCAGCAGCTCCCTGAGCTGTTCGGGCCGGTCGAGGGGGAAGGACACCCAGCGAGGCTATCCGCAGGGACGGACTTTCCCTTTCCCGCCCGCCGCCGTTCACCCGTACCGGCACCGCCCGTCACCGCGGCCCGCGGGCGCCGCTGACCAGCCCGTCCGCGCGTTAGCCGAGCACTTGGGCACCGTGCCGGGGGCACAGCTCGGCTCGGGCTGACCACCCCGTCCGCCCCCGGAGCCCAGCACCCGGCCACCGTGCCGGGGAAGCCGCTCGGCTCAGACGGTGAAGCCCGGGTCGTGCGTGTAGTCCGCGAGGTCCAGCGTGGAGCCGGCCGGCGGGGCGGTTATTCGCGGCTTCTTGTCGAAATCGGAGAACCCGACGGTGGTGGTGTCGCCGTCCTCGGTGTCGTCCAGCCGCAGGATGTACGGGGTGCCGGCGGTGGCCACGTAGTACCGGGTCGTGACGTCGCCGCCGTCCTGGGTGAGCGGGATGACGGCGTGGCCGTCGTAGGTGGTGGCGGAGCCCTTGGTCACCGGGCCCTCGCCGGCCGCGTCGTCGATCTGGTTCAGCATGCCCTGCAGGTCGCAGAAGTGCTCCAGGCCGGTGTCGCCGTCGCCGTCGCTGCCCGGCGGCGGGAGCTTCACCCAGGAGCCGGAGAGCTCCTGGCCGATCGCGGGCGGGGCGCCCACCTCGGTCGTCCAGAACCCGGCGTCCCCCTTGAGGTAGCGCGTCCCGGAGACCAGCAGGAACTGCACCTTGCGCGCGTCGAACTCCATGGAGCCCGCGCACTTGCCGTACTCCACCGCGGCCGCCAGGCGTGAGGGGCCGTCCTCCGGGTCGTCCGACCCGCCGGAGCCGTCCGGGCCCGCGTCGAAGTGGATGTCGACCGTGACCGCCACGATGCCGTCCATCGCGCGGGTGGCCCGGGCCATCACGTCCGCGCCGCTCGTGCCCGCGAACGGGCCGGTGTCCCGCTCGACGCTCACCGGGGCCACCAGCGGCGCGTCCGCCGCGTCGTCCTGCGCGCAGCCCGCGAGCAGCGCCGTCGCCGCCGCGGCGCCGGCCGCCCCTGTCCAGAACCTCGTCGTGGCCGTCATGGCCAGCCCCTCCACCCCTGATCACCCGCGCGCACGCCCCTGTCCGCGCGCCCGGTCGCCCCCGGCGTCCTGCCGTGCTCCACACGATAGACCCCGCCCCGCACAGCCTGCTCACAGTTGTCCACAGGGGGGTTGACAGGGCGTCAGCCGTCGGTTCCGCGGATTCGGCGGGCGGTCATTCGACCACGTGCCGGCCCTCGGGACGGGCCGTGCACGACCCGCGGAACGCGCAGTGGGCGCAGTGCTGACCGGCGTTGGGCGTGAAGCGCTCGTCCAGCACCCGGCCCGCGGCCTCGGCGAGCAGTTCCTCGGCCCACGCGCCCGACTCCCCTTCGAGGGGCTGCTGCCGCTGGACGGCCGGCAGCGCCTCCCCGCCCTCCTTGGCCGGGGCGCCGATGCGCAGCTGGACGAGTTCGGCGCCGCCCGGGTGCGGGCGGGTGCCGTCGAAGAGGGAGTCCACCGCGCCTTCGCGGACCGCCAGTTGGTAGACGGCGAGCTGCGGGTGGCGGGCGACCTCCTTCGCGGTCGGCTTGGCCTTGCCGGTCTTGAAGTCGACCACGTAGGCCTGCCCGTCGGCGTCGGTCTCGACGCGGTCCATGCTGCCGCGGATGCGCACCTGGGCGCCGCCGGCCTCCAAGGTGACGTCGAAGTCGTGCTCGGTGCCCACCGCGGTGCGGCCGCGCTCCATGACGTGCCAGCGCAGGAAGCGCTCCAGGGCGGCGCGCGCGTTGTCCTTCTCCTGCCGGGACTTCCAGGGCGCGTCGAAGGCGAGCGCGTCCCACACCGAGTCCAGGCGCGCCATCAGGACGTCGAGGTCGGCGGGGGTCCGGCCGGAGGCGACCTCGTCGGCGAGGACGTGCACGACGTTGCCGAAGCCCTGGGCGGCCGTTGCCGGCGGCTCGGCCTTGACCTCGCGGCCCAGGAACCACTGCAGCGCGCAGGTGTTGGCGAGTTGGTCGAGCGCGCTGCCGGACAGGGCGACGGGCTGGTCGCGGTCGCGGACCGGCCGCTGGGAGCGGGTCGGCTCGTACAGGCCCCACCAGCGGTCGGGGTGAGCGGTGGGGATCAGCGCGTGGCCCTCGTCGGTGAGCGCCGCCATGGTGGCCAGGCGGCTCGCGGCGGCCGCGCGCAGCGACGGGGAGGCGTCGGGGTCCACGGTGGTGGCCCGCAGTTCGGCGACCAGGTCCGCGACCGCGAGCGGGCGGCGGGTGCGGTGGGCGACGTGCTGCGGCTCGACGCCGAGTTCGGCGAGGAAGCGGGAGGGCTGGTCGCCGTCGTCGGCCGCGGACCTGACCGCGGTGACCAGCAGGCGGTCGCGGGCCCGGGTGGCGGCCACGTAGAACAGCCGGCGCTCCTCGGTGAGCAGGGCGCCCTGGCTCATGGGCGGCGCGAGCCCGTCGCGGCCGATGCGATCGGCCTCCAGCAGGGAGCCGCGCCGCCTGAGGTCCGGCCACACGCCCTCCTGCACCCCCGCCACGACGACGAGCCGCCACTCCAGTCCCTTCGCGCGGTGGGCGGTCATCAGCCGTACGGCGTCCGGGCGCACGATCCTGCCGCCCAGGGTGTCGGCCACCACGTCGAAGGAGGACAGCTCCTCGATCAGGTTGAGCGCCCCGCGGCCTCCGGTGCGCTCCTCGGCCCGGGCCGCGGTCTCGAACAGCGCGCACACCGCGTCCAGGTCGCGGTCGGCGCCGCGCCCGGCCGCCCCGCCGCGCAGGGCGGCCCGCTCCAGGCGGCCCGGCCAGGGCGTGCCGTTCCACAGCGCCCACAGGGCGTCCTCGGCGGTGCCGCCCGCGGTCAGGATCCCGTACGCGGCGCGCAGCAGGCGGGCCAGCCGCAGCGCGCCCCTGGCGTACGAGGGGTCGTGAGCCGTGAGGCGCTCGGGCTCGGCGACGGCCTCGGCGATCAGGGTGTCCGACGGCCGCGGCACCGCCTGCCCGGCGGCGCGCTCCTCCTCGCGCAGCGCCCGCCCCAGCTTGCGGAGATCGGCGGAGTCCATGGCGCCCAGTGGCGAGGTGAGCAGGGTCAGGGCGTCCTCGACCGTGATGGCGATGCCCGGCCGCGATCCGGCCTCCTGGGTGCCCGGTCCCCGGGCGGGGACGGCCTGCCCCGAGTCCAGGACGCCTCCGCCCGCTGCCCTGCTGCTCCGTGCCGCCGTGATCGCCGACTCCGCCGCGATCCTCAGGGCGAGCAGCAGTGGGGCCACGGCGGGCTCGGCGTGCAGGGGGGTGTCGGTCGCGGGGAGGTCGACGGGGACGCCCGCGGTGGTCAGGGCGCGGCGCAGGGCGGGCAGGGCGGTGGTCGAGCGGGTCAGGACGGCCATGGACGACCACGGCAGGTGGTCCTCCAGGTGGGCGCGGCGCAGGGCGTCCGCGATGGCGTCGGCCTCGGCGCCCGGCGTGGGGTAGGTGCGCACGGCCACAGTGCCGTTCGGGCGGGCGGGGCGGGGCGCGCGGTGGCGGCGGACCGCGGCGGCGGGCAGCCGCGGCAGCGGCATGCGGGCGGTCAGCTCGCGGGCGGCGGCCAGCACCCTGGCGGCGGACCTGCGGTTGCCGGTCAGGACGCGGATCTGCGCCGGGCGGCCGTCGCGGTGCGGGAAGCGGGCCGGGAAGTCGAGGATGCCGTTGACGTCGGCGCCGCGGAAGGCGTAGATCGACTGGTCGGGGTCGCCGAAGGCCACCAGGGTGCGCCCCTGGCCCGCGAGCAGCTGCAGCAGCCGGGTCTGCGCGGGATCGGTGTCCTGGTACTCGTCGACGAAGACCGCGTCGTAGCGGGCGGCGAGCTCGGCGTGGACGTCGGGGCGGGCGGCCAGCCGCACCGCGCGCTGGACCAGCTCGGTGTAGTCGATGACGCCCTGCAGGTCCGCGACGTCGAGGTACTCGCGCAGGAAGTCGGCGGCCGCGAGCCAGTCCCGGCGCCCATTGCGGCGGGCGAACGCCGCAAGGGCGTCGGGGCCCAGGCCGAGTTCGCGGGTGCGGGCGATGACGGCGCGGACCTCGTCGGCGAAGCCCCTGGTGGTCAGGGCGGCCTTCAGGTCGTCCGGCCAGCGCACCCGGGCGCGGCCCTCGCGGGCCAGCCGCGCCTCGCCGGCCAGCAGCTCGCGCACCATGAGGTCCTGCTCGGGGCCCGAGAGCAGGCGGACCGGCTCGGCGAACAGGTCGGGGTCCTGGTGGGCGCGCAGGAGGCCGTAGCAGAAGGAGTGGAAGGTGCTCGCCTGGGGCGCGGGGCGGGGCGCGCCGGCGCCGGTGCCGCGGGCCGGCAGGCGGGCGGCCATCCGGTCGCGCAGTTCGACGGCGGCCGAGCGGCCGAAGGTGAGCACCAGGATGCGGTCGGCGGGGGTGCCGGCCCGCACCCGGGCGGTGACGGCCTCCACGAGCGTGGTCGTCTTCCCCGTGCCCGGCCCGGCGAGCACCAGCAGCGGTCCGGAGCCGTGCTCAACCACGGCGCGCTGCTCTGCGTCCAGCACGGGGGGCGCCGCGGTCGCGACGGGCGCCCGCACCAGCCGGTAGCCCCCGGCGGCCGGGCGCGGCGGGTCGAGGACGGCGCCCGGGGTGCCCGGACCGCTGCGGGATGAAGGGAAGGTGTTCACGTGGTTCGCCGTTTTCGTCAGGGTGCGGCAATCTACTCCGGACGGGCGGAGGACGGCATGGACAGGTGCGGGATGGCGGAAGCTGGATGACATGAGCGCCCGGCCGTCCGCAGGAGTGCGGGCCGTACCAGGAGCCCGCCGCGCCGCCATGGGAGCCGTCCCCGGTCCGCGTGGCAGCTCGGGGTGCGCCCGGCGCCGCCCGCCGCCGCTAGGGCGCGGTCCCGTCCCAGCGCGCCCGGCGCATGTCCACCCGCGGGATGTGCCCCTCGGCGGCCGGGCCGCTCTCGCGCAGCGGGGTGCCCTCCTCCCGGTAGGCGTCCATGGCGCGCAGCTCGTGCCCGGGCAGCAGCACCCCGTCGGAGCGCACCACCCGCCACCAGGGCACCGCCCCGCCGTACAGGGACATCACCCGGCCGACCTGGCGCGGCCCGCCCTCGCCCAGCCAGGCGGCGACATCGCCGTAGGCCAGCACCCGGCCCGGCGGGATGGACGCCACCAGGTCGAGCACCCGCTCGGTGTAGGGGTCCAGCTCGCCCGCCACACCTTCTTCCTCACGGCCCTGCGACCGGTCCGCACTGCTCTCGCTCACCCGGGCAATCCTGCCGCACAGCGCCGACACAGGGGGGTTCCGGCCCCGTATCCGCACCCCGCATGCCACCATCGTCCGGGCGGTGACTGGTGATACGAGACCGAGAAGAGACAGCGGGCCAGGAAACGGGCCAGGAGAAGGGCGCGCACAAGGCCGGGGAGGCCGACCGCGCCCCCCGTTCCGTGCCCGCGCCCGACCGGCCCGGCGGCAGGCCCCGCGCGTCCGGGGAGCCCGCCGGGGCGACCCGGTACGCGGTGTCCGTGGACGAGCCGCTGCTGGCCGCACGGGTGCACCGCCCCGCCGACCTGGTGAGCTTCATCCTGGGCCTGCTGGGCATCGCGGTGGTGCTCGCCGTCGCCGGCTTCGCGCACGCGACGACCAGCGGGCTCGAGACCGACATCACCAAGGGCACCGAGCGGGCGCCCGACTTCTTCTCGTCCTTCACCGGCACGACCGCCAGCGTGGCGGTGCTGATCGTGCCGGTCGCCTTCGCGGTCGAGCGGCTGGCCAAGCGCGACGGCCTGAAGATCGCCGACGGCGTCCTGGCCGCCGTGCTCGCCCACGGCACCGCCCTGGCCACCGACCTGTGGGTGACGAACGCGGCGCCGGGCGCCATCCGCGAGGCCCTGTCGCACACCGCGCCCTCGGGTGTCGGCATGACCGACCCCGTGCACGGCTACCTGGCGCCGGTGATCGCCTATGTGACGGCCAGCGGCATGGCCCGCAGACCCAGGTGGCGGGTGGCCCTGTGGTGCGTGCTGCTGCTGGACGCCTTCGCGGTGCTCGTCGGCGGCTACACCACGCCCTTCTCGATCGCGCTGACGGTGCTGATCGGCTGGACGGTGGCCAGCGGCACGATCTACGCCGTCGGCTCCCCCAACGTCCGCCCCACCGGCCAGAACCTGCTGGCGGGGCTGCGCCGGGTCGGCTTCGCCCCCCTGACCGCCCGCCGGGTGGTGGAGGAGGGCCCGGAGAGCGCGGACTCCGACCGCGGCCGCGGCTACCTGGTCACCCTGGAGGACGGGGCGCCGCTCGACGTCACCGTGGTGGACCGCGAGCAGCAGGCGCACGGCTTCTTCTACCGCTCCTGGCGGCGGCTGTCGCTGGTGGGCGGCATCACCCAGCGGCGCGCCCTGCTCTCCTTGCGCCAGGCCCTGGAGCAGGAGGCGCTGCTCGCCTACGCGGCGATCGCGGCCGGCGCCAACGCGCCCAAGCTGATCGCCACCTCGGAGCTGGGGCCGGACGCGGTGATGCTCGTCTACGAGCACATCGGCGGCAGGCGGCTGGACGCCTTGGCCGACGAGGAGATCACCGACGACCTGCTGCACGAGGCCTGGACCCAGGTGCGCGCCCTCCAGTCGCGGCGGATCGCGCACCGGCGGCTGGTCGGCGAGTCGCTGCTGGTGGACGACCGGGGCCGGGTCTTCCTGACCGACCTGCGCGGCGGCGAGATCGCGGCGGGCGACATCGTGCTGCGCATGGATGTCGCCCAGATGCTGACGACCATGGCGCTGCGGGTCGGCCCCGAGCGCTCGGTGGCCTCCGCCGTGGCGGTGCTCGGCCCGGACGCCGTCGCCGCCTCGCTGCCCCTGCTGCAGCCGATCGGGCTCAGCCGCTCCACCCGCGGCCAGCTGAAGGTGCTCAACCGGGAGCGGGCGCAGCGCGAACGGGAGGCGGTGCTGGCGGCGGTCTCGGCGGAGAAGGAGGCGCGCGAGCGCAGCCGCCAGGCGCACGCCGCCCATGAGGCGCCCGACTCCCCGACGGCCAAGGAGTTGTCCAAGGCCGCCAAGGCGGAGCGCAAGGCGGAGAACAAGGCCGAGAAGCGCGCCATGGAGGACGCCCTGGAGGAGGTGCGCGAGGAGGACCTGCTCGCCCGCATCCGCCGCCAGGTGCTGCTGATCCGCCCCCAGGCGCCCGTGGAGCCCGTACGCCTGGAGCGCATCAAGCCGCGCACCCTGGTGACGGTCATCGCCGGCGCCTTCGCGGCCTACTTCCTGCTCTCCCAGCTGACCTCGGTGCCGATCGGCGACGCGATCCTGCACGCGGACTGGCGGTGGGCGGTCATCGCGGTGCTCGGCTCGGCGGCCAGTTACGTGGCGGCGGCCTGCGCGCTGTCCGGTTTCGTGCCCGAGCGGCTGTCGCTGCCGCGCACGGTGCTGGCGCAGGTGGCCGGCTCCTTCGTGAAGCTGGTGGCGCCGGCCGCGGTGGGCGGGGTGGCGCTCAACACCCGCTACCTGCAGAAGGCCGGGGTGCGGCCGGGCCTGGCGGTGGCGAGCGTGGGCGCCTCCCAGCTGGTGGGCCTGGGCGCGCACATCGTGCTGCTGATGACCTTCGGCTTCATCACCGGCACCGAGAAGACGCCCTCGCTGTCGCCGTCCCGCACGGTCATGGCGGGCCTGCTGACCGCGGGCGTGCTGGTGCTGGTGGTCACCGCGGTGCCGGCGCTGCGCAAGTTCGTCTCCACCCGGGTGCGGGCGCTGTTCGCCGGGGTGGTGCCGCGCATGCTGGACGTGCTGCAGCGCCCCGCCAAGCTGCTCACGGGCATCGGCGGCACCCTGATGCTGACGGTCACCTTCGTGATCTGCCTGGACGGCTGCGTACGGGCCTTCGGCGGGCACCTGAGCTACTCGGCCACCGCGGTGGTCTTCCTCGCGGGCAACGCGCTGGGCTCGGCGGCGCCGACGCCGGGCGGGGTCGGGGCCGTCGAACTGGCGCTGACCGGTGGCCTGATCGCGGCCGGGCTGCCCAAGGAGGTGGCCACTCCGGCGGTGCTCTTCTTCCGGCTGCTGACCTTCTGGCTGCCGGTGCTGCCGGGCTGGCTGTCCTTCACCCACCTCTCCCGCAAGGGCCAGTTGTAGCGGGACATGCGGGCATGCGTAAGGGGCGGCACCCAGAGGGTGCCGCCCCTTACCGCGTGGCCGTCGGCGGTCCTTGGGACGCGGGCCTAGTAGACCGGCTTCTCGGGCTCGACGGTGTTGACCCAGCCGATCACGCCGCCGCCGACGTGCACGGCGTCGGAGAAGCCCGCGGACTTCAGCACGGCCAGCACCTCGGCGCTGCGCACGCCGGTCTTGCAGTGCAGGACGATCCGCCGGTCCTGCGGCAGGTGCTCCAGCGCCGAGCCCATCAGGAACTCGTTCTTCGGGATCAGCTTGGCGCCGGGGATGTTGACGATCTCGTACTCGTTGGGCTCGCGGACGTCGATGATCTCGATGTTCTCGCCGTCGTCGATCCACTCCTTGAGCTGCTTGGGAGTGATCGTGGAGCCCGCCGCGGCCTCCTGGGCCTCCTCGGAGACCACGCCGCAGAACGCCTCGTAGTCGATGAGCTCGGTGACCGTGGGGTTCGTGCCGCACACCGCGCAGTCGGGGTCCTTGCGGACCTTGACCTGGCGGTAGGACATCTCCAGGGCGTCGTAGATCATCAGGCGGCCGACCAGCGGCTCGCCGACGCCGGCCAGGACCTTGATCGCCTCGGTGACCTGGATCGAGCCGATCGAGGCGCACAGCACGCCGAGGACGCCGCCCTCGGCGCAGGAGGGGACCATGCCCGGCGGCGGGGGCTCGGGGTACAGGCAGCGGTAGCAGGGGCCGTGCTCGGACCAGAACACCGACGCCTGGCCGTCGAACCGGTAGATCGACCCCCACACGTACGGCTTGTTCAGCAGCACGCAGGCGTCGTTGACCAGGTAGCGCGTGGCGAAGTTGTCCGTGCCGTCGACGATGAGGTCGTACTGCGCGAAGATCTCCATCACGTTCTCGGCCTCGAGGCGCTCCTCGTGCAGGACGACGTTCACGTAAGGGTTGATGCCCTTGACGGTGTCCCGCGCGGACTCGGCCTTCGAGCGGCCGATGTCGGCCTGGCTGTGGATGATCTGGCGCTGCAGGTTCGACTCGTCGACCTCGTCGAACTCGACGATGCCGAGCGTGCCGACGCCTGCCGCGGCGAGGTACATCAGGGCCGGCGAGCCGAGGCCGCCGGCCCCGACGCACAGCACCTTGGCGTTCTTCAGCCGCTTCTGCCCGTCCATCCCGACGTCGGGGATGATCAGGTGACGCGAGTACCTGCGGACCTCGTCAACGGTGAGCTCGGATGCCGGCTCGACCAGGGGTGGCAGCGACACAGGGACCTCAGCAATACGGTTGGTCGGTCATCAGACAGTGCGGACAGGCGGGCGCCGGAGCGCACTACCACTGCACAACAGTGCCACGCCCGTCTTCATTCCAAGACACCTGTTCCGAGGGCCGAGACGATCGAGGGCCACATGCTGGTCCGGCGCCGCAGGTCGCGGCCCTGCCCGCCGCCATGGCGGCGGATTCAGGCGCGCGGCCGGGCCCGCGCCCGCTCCGGCCGGGCCGTCCCGCGCGCCGCCCGGTGCCAGTATCCGCTCAGGCCTGCCCACGGGTCGGCGCCGTCCCGGTCGGTGCGGTCCGTCAGGCAGACCGTGCCCGCACCCTGCCAGCGGGCGATCCGCAGGGCCTCGTCCAGGTGCGCGGCCGGCAGTCCGTGCACCAGGTGCGCGAAGAGCGCGGCCGGGTAGCAGGCCGTCCACTGCGGCACCTCCGACCAGCGGTAACGCGCCCACGGCCCGGCGAAGGTGACCAGTTGGTCGGCGAACTCGGCGTAGGCGGGGTGCGGATGGGCGCCCGGGGCGAGCACCACGGCGCCCTTGTCGCCGAGCACTGCCCGCAGCATTCCGACCGCGCGCCTGCAGGACGCCGCCTCGGACCGCAGGGTGGGCGCCCGGTCGACGTAGAAGCCGTCCACGCGGTACCAGTCCAGGTAGTGCGTGGCCTCGGTCACCAGGTCGCCGTGCTGCCTGGCCCCGTAGGCGGCGTCCAGGCGTCCGAGGATCGGGACGCCGTTCTCACGGACGCGGCCCAGCGCCTCGGCGTACAGGCCGTCCGCCTTGGCGCCGGGCCCTCCGGAGACGTCGAACGCCACCCAGTCCAGCGGGGCGCCCGGCCGGGCGAGTTCGGCCCACTCCGCCGGGGCGACCAGCGGGTGCGCGAACAGCGGCACTCCGAAGCGGGCGCCCGCGGCGGGCTCGCCGAGGGCGACCGGCTCCGGCGGCATGGGGGCGTGCTCAGGAGGGGCGGATCGCGAGGCGAACGCCCTGGCGACGGCCCGACGCGTGCGCTCCTTGGCCGCGGATTCGCCGCAAGGGAGGCGAGGCGGGCTCTCCTCCTCGGCGGCGGTGCCCGCTTCGTCGCCCGGGGTGCCGGGGTCCGCGCCCTTGGGGGCGGGGGCGACTTGGTCGCGATGGGCGCCAGGGGTCGCACCCCTGGGGTCGGGGTCGGCCTCTCCTCCATGGGTGCCGGGGGTCGCACCCCCGGGGTCCCGGTCGGCCGGGTCACCAGGGCTGCCAGGGGTCGCGCCCCTCGGAGCGGGGACGACCTGATCGCCATGGGTGCCGATCCTGGCCGCCTCCCCGGTGACGGGCTTGGCCTCGCGTCCAGGGGCGCCGGCGCTGTCCACCTCCTGGGAGGCGGACTTTGCGCCAGCACCATGAGCGCGGGCCTCCGCTGCCCTGGCAGCGAGGTCGCACCCGTCACCATGGACGCTCGCCGTCCTCGCCTCCCCGGCCGCGGACTCGGCCTCTCCGCCACGGGTCCCGGACTCACCCGCGTCGATGGCGTCCGCCTGTGCGGCCTGCGGCCCGGGGCTCTCACGCGGGGTGCTGTCGGCGGGGTGGGCGGGGGCGTCGGCACGCCAGCGGTCGCGGAAGCCGTGCGCGGGGAGAAGCCGGGGCATTCGCGAGGGAATCAGACGCGGCATGCCGCCTCCATCCAGACGTCGGCGAGCGACTCCTCCAGGGCGATCCGGGGCCGCCAGCCGAGCCGGTCGCGGGCGGTGCGGACGTCGGCCTGCTGCCAGGCGCCGCAGCCGTCCGGGTACGGCGAGGCGTGCGGCGGGTCGTCCAGTTCGCGCAGCGCCCCGTCGAACCCGGCGACGTGGGCGAGGGCGGCGGCCATGTCCCGCATCCGCACCGCGCGGCCGCTGCCGATGTTCACCACGCCCTGCGCGGCCGACAGCGAGGCCGCGTGCACGGCGCGGGCGACGTCGCGTACGTCCACGAAGTCCCGCTGCGCGGTGAGCCCGCCGAGCTTCACCTCGCCGTCGCCGCTCTGCATCGCCCGGCGCAGCGCCTCCGCGACCCGGCCGAGCGGCGCGCCGGTGGGGGTGCCGGGCCCGACCGGGGTGAACACCCGCAGCACCACCGCGTCCAGGCCGGAGCCCAGTACCAGCTCGGTGGCCGCGAGTTTGCTCACACCGTACGGGCCGCCGGGCCGCGGCGCCGCGTCCTCACCGATCGAGGAGCCGGCCTGCGAGGGCCCGTACTCCGAGCCGCACCCGACCTGGACCAGCCGGGCCGCCACCGCGCTGCGCCGCAGCGCCTCGCAGACGGTGGCGACGGCCACGATGTTGTGCCGCGTCAGGTCGCGCGCGGTGCCGCGGGTGGCCCCGGCGCAGTTGATGACCACCCCGGGGTGGACGGCGTCGATGAACCGCGCGAGCACCCCCGGCGCCCCGCTGGCGAGGTCGAAGCGCACGTCGGCGTCGTCGCTGCGGCCGAGCGCGGTGAGCTGGCAGGCGGGGTCGGCCAGCAGCCGTTCCGCGACGTGGCGGCCGAGGAACCCGTCGGCCCCGAGCAGCAGCACCCTCATCGCGCACCCCCGCAACGCACCGCGAGGGCCCGCACGACGGGAGCGTCCCGCCGCTGCCTGCGTACGGCCAGGACGGGCACGTGCGGGCGGGTTGCGGCGCCGGTACGAACGGCCGGCGGTACGGCGGCGGTTCGTTCGGAGGAGGCGGGGGGGACGGGCAGAACAGGCGGGACGGGCACCGCGAACGGCCCCACCGGCAGACGCGACACGGCGACCTGCCGGCCGGGGGCGGCCGTCACCGGTGACGGGACGGCGAGCGATCCGGCGCCCGGGCCGGGCTCGACCGGGGCCGGCAGGACCGGGATGGCGAAGGGGCCGATCGGAACGGCCCTGCGGCGGGCGAGCGTTCGGGGGGCGCCGGCCCGGCGACCGTTCAAGGGGCTCGTCAAGGGGCTCGGTCCGGGCCGGACGGGGCCCGGCTCCGTACACGTTGCTCCCTGGCGCGGAGCAGCCGAAGTGGCATCGGGGGAGCCCGTATCTCGGGCTGCGGTGGGAGCGGCCGGGGCGGCGCTCGCCGCGGCTGCCGGCGACGGCGCGGCAGCCGGTCGGGGGAAGGAAGGGCGATGGTGCGTGGTCACGGGAGATCTCTCCTGATCGGTGTCACGGGACGTCATGTGCGGTGGGCCGCGGCGCGCGGCAGGAGGCGGAGCGCCGCCACGGTGAGGGCCAGCGCGGGGGTGCCGCAGGCCGCCGCCTCCGTGGTGCCCGCAGGGACGGCGGGCAGGAGGACGAGCAGGACGGCCTGGGCGGCCAGGGCCGCGGCGAGTGCGGCCGCCGCGGGCCGGGCCGCGCCGTGGACGGCGAGCAGCCGGGCGACGAGGAGCAGCGCGCCCAGCGCGGAGCCGCGGAAGGTGCCGAGCGCGGCGAGGAGGCCGAGCAGCACGGCCGCGTAGCCGGCGAGGACGGCGAGCAGCCGCGGCCGTACCGCGTCAGCGAAGTCGGCGAGGCTGTGGCTGGGCGCCAGTTGGGCGCGGGCGCTGCACGCGAACCAGCGGGCCAGCCAGGCGGCGGGGAGCAGGGTGAGCGCGAGGGCGGCGAGCGTCCAGGCGCCGACGGGGTGCGGGCCGCAGCGGGCCAGCGCGAGCAGGGCGACGGTGCCCAGCGCGGGCAGGTGCCGCAGGGCGCCCTCGGTCACCCGCAGCGGACCCCGGCGCAGCGCCGGCCACGCGGCGGCGACGAGCAGCCCGACGGCGGCGGGGCCCGGCAGCCCCAGGGCGGCAGCCAGGGCGAGGGCCAGGGCGGGCATGAGGTGCAGCGCGGCGTCGCGGACGCCGAAGCCGAGCGGTTCGCGCGCGCCCGCGGCCGGTGCGGGCCGCCCGTTCCTGGGCGTCCGCGCCACCAGCTCCTCGGCGAGGCCGAAGACGTCGCGGTGCCGCAGCCGCCGGGCGTCGGCGTCGGTGACGCCCCGCGCCTCCAGCCCGGCCGCGACCTCCCACATGTCGACGGCGCCGGCCAGCATGTCGTGGTGCCGGTGCAGCACGCCGAGTACGGGGTCGGCGGGCCCCCGACGCCGCGGCAGCCCCGTCCGTGCGGCGGCCCCGCCCGCGGCCGTACTGCCGGCGCCCCCGCGACCGCCCTCGCTTCGAGGCTCGGCAGACCCTTGCGGCTCACGCCCAGCCCTCGTACGGGGGGACCCGGCGCCGGCACCTGACGCGCCGTGACCGTCGGCCCACGACGGCCCCCGAACCCCCTCCGGCTCACCACCACCGTCCGTACGAGGGGACCCGGCACCGGCACCTGACGCGCCGTCACCGCCCTCCGGCGACAACCTCCGACCCCCCTCCTCCTCCTCACGACCACCACCCGTACGGGCGGACTCCGCCTCCCCCGCGGCCACCCCCTTCTCGCGGGACACCTCGCCCCGCCCCTCCGGCGAAGCCCCACCCTCCGTACCGGGGGTGCCGCTTGCCCCACCCCGCCGCTGTCCCGGCAGGCCGACGCCCTTGCCCCCCTCCCCCGCGTCCGGCGCTATCCCCAGCCCGTCGCGCGCGAAGCCGCCGCCCTCGGAGTCCTCGGGCCCGGCGTCGTCCCCCTCCTCGGAAAACCCGGCGGGGGCGCCCCCGCCGGGGAGCAGAAGCGATTCGTCAACGTGGGAAGGCCGCATGGCAGATGGCTCCTAATGACAGGGGGTCAGCGTGGTCGGTGCGAGGGACTCCGCCGGCGTGGTGAAGGGGCGCGGCGCCCCCGACGCGTCGTGCAAGGGCTCCCGCGGGACGGGGTGGTGGGCGACGACGCTCAGGTAGGCGTCGCGGAAGGCCCGCGTGCAGGTGGAGACCGTGAAGAGCGCGAGCGCGCGTTCACGGGCGGCCGCGCCGAGCCGGGCGGCGCGCTCGGGCCCGCGCAGGAGCTGCAGGGTGGCGTCGGCGAGCGCCCGCGGGTTGCGCGGCGGCACGATGAGGCCGGTGCCGCCGATCACCTCCCGTACGGCGCCCACGTCCGTGGAGACCGTGGGCCGCCCGCAGAACATCGCCTCGACAAGGCTGAGCGGGAAGCCCTCCGCGCTGCTGGAGAGCAGCACCACGTCGCCGGCCGCGTAGGCGTCCGCCGCCTCGGGGGCGCCCGGGGAGCCGATCTCCTCGAAGGTGACCGGGTTCTCGCCGACCGCGTGCGGGTGCGCCGCCTCGTCGGGGAACAGCTGGGCGGCGAGCGTGCGGCAGTGGCCGAGGTAGGCGGCCGAGCGCTCGTCGGTGGCGGGGGCGTAGAAGACCCGCAGCCGGGCCTGCGGTTCCTCGGCCCGTATGGTGCGGAAGGCGTGCAGGAGGGCGATCAGGTCCTTGGCGGGCTCGGCCCGGCCGACCCAGGCGACGGTGGGGTCGGCGTGCGCCGCGGGCGCGGCCGCCTCGGCCTCCGCTTCCTCGCCGGCGCGGGCGAAGCGGGCGGCGTCCATGCCGGGGTAGACCGTGCGCAGCCGCTCGGCCGGCGCGCCACAGCGCTCCTGCCAGCGGCGCACGTGGGTGGAGCCGGGGGTGATGAGCGCGGCCTGGCGGTAGGACTCGCCGGCGAGCAGCCGGTGGTAGTCGCCGAGCAGGGCGCGCACAGCCGGGGTGAGCCCGGCGGCGCGGTGGGCGAGCAGGGCCTCGCGGACCCGGACGGTGTACTCGGTGACGATGAGCGGGGTGCCGCAGAACCGTTTGGCCAGCAGTCCCGGCAGGGTGGCCGGGCCCCCCGAGACGGCGTGGCACACATCGGCGGAGCCGAGGGCGTCGGGGCCGTACCAGGGCAGGGAGAGCGGCCGCAGCTGGTGCTCCAGGAGGGCGGCCACGGCGAGGAGTTCGGTGACGGTGATGTCCTGGAGCAGCGGCCGCACCCCGGGGGCCCGGCAGGCCGCCTCCAGCGCGGTCAGGGCGTCCTCGCCGCGCAGCAGGTCGGGCAGCCCGCCGAACTCGGCGGCGGTCTCGGCCAGTCCGTAGAGCCCGGCGGCGAAGCGGTCGGCGCGGCCGCGTGCGGCGGTCGGCCCGGCGCCCGCCCGCTGCGGGGCGCCGGCCAGAGCTGCGGCGAGGTCGCCGAAGTGCCAGCCGAACGCCGCACGGCGGGCCCGGCGGTCGGCCCGGCCGCCGGTGGCGGGGCGGGCCGGCGGCTCGCCCCACAGCCGTTCGGTGCGGACCTGCCCGACCTGCGGCGGGACCTCGACCCGGCCGCCGGCCTCGGTACGCGGCGAGCGGCTGAGCGCGTAGACGTCGTACGCGTGCTGCGGCAGTGCGCGGACGAGCCGTTCGCACCACGCTCCTCCCTCACCTCGCGCATACGGATAGCCACCCTCGGTGAGCAGTGCGATGCGCACGGGTGCGCCCCCTCTCGGCATGACGGACGTACGGCCATGCCGGGCGGGCGCGTCCCTCCGGGGGCACCGCCATGGACGGCGGTCGGCGCCCGCCCGGCGCGAAGCACGCTATGCCGGGACAACGGTGCCGCGGCGGACGGTTGTCCGCGGCGCCATCAGAAGGGGTGAAGAGCCGTAACCTTCCCGGCGGCCGGTGCGTTTACGGAGCCCCGCCCGGGGGCTGCGCCCGGCAGGTGAGGGGCAGCGCCCCCAACCCCTGGCGCGCTCCTGGCACTTGCCGTGTACGCCGAGGCGGGGCCACCGCCCGGGTGAGCGGGCCCAGGACGGCGATCCGCCGCGGCCGCGCTTCCGCGAACTATCGGGGTACGCGGAGCCGGGAGCCGCGGGCGGGGCGAGGCGGCGTCAGGCGGGCGTTGTCCGGTTGGCCGTTGCTACCCCTGCGGACGGCTCGGCAGACCACGGCCCGGTCACGGCTCGTCAGCGCGCAGCCCGGGCCAGTCGGAGGCCGAAACAGCGACGGGCAGGCGGAACTTGCCGCTCCGGCCCAGGCAAGCGATCGCCATCACTGCCGTGCGGAAAAGCTCCGCGGCCCCGGCCGGAGCGGGGCCCGACACGAGCAGGCAAACGCGTCCCGCAGAACCGGGACGGGCGGCCGGCGCCCTGCGGACAGCTCCGCAGAACGACGGCCGGTCGGAGAACGAAACCGCGGCGGACAGGCGGACTCGTCACGACGGGCCCCGGCGAACGGCTGCGGACAGCTCCGCAGGACAGCCGCCGGTCGGAGGCCGAAACAGCGACGGGCAAACGGGGCTTGCCGCTCCGGCCCAGGCAAGCGATCGCTGCCGCTGCCGTGCGGAAAGGCCCCGCGGCCCCCAGCCGGATCGAGGCCCGACACGAGCAGGCGAACGCGTCCGGCAGAGCCGGGACGGACGGCCGCCGCCCTGCGGACAGCTCCGCAGGACGACCGCCGGTCGGAGAACGAAACCGCGACAGGCAGGCGGACCTGTCAGGACACGCCCAGCTGGGCCGCTACTGCCTTGCGGGCCGTTCTGCGGGCTGCCGCCTCGGTCGGGTCGGGGACCGGGACGGCGGCGAGCAGGCCCTTGGTGTACGGGTCCTGGGGGTTGCCGTAGACGTCCTCGGCCGTGCCCTCCTCGACCACGCGGCCCGAGCGCATGACCGCCACCCGGTCGCTCACCTGGCGGACGACGGCCAGGTCGTGGGCGACGAACACCAGTGCCACGCCGAACTCCCGCTTCAGCTCGCCGAGCAGGGCGACGACCTGGGCCTGGGTGGTGACGTCCAACGCGGAGACCGGCTCGTCGCAGACGATCAGCCGCGGCTGCGGGGCGAGCGCCCGCGCGATGCCGACGCGCTGCCGCTGACCGCCGCTGAACTCGTGCGGGTAGCGGTGGTACCAGGCCGGGTCCAGGCCGACCCGCTCCAGCAGGTCGCCGACGCGGGTGGTGATCTCCCTCTCGGTCAGGCGCCCTTCGGCCCGCAGCGGGTCGGCGATCGACTCGCCGATGCTGCGGCGGGGGTTGAGCGAGGAGACCGGGTCCTGGAAGACCATCTGCAACTCCCGGCGCAGCGGCCGCAGTTGCCGCTCCCGGAGGGCCGCGATGTCGCGGCCGCGGTAGCGGACCGCGCCCGCGGTCGGGTCGAGCAGCCGCACCAGCATCCGGCCGAGCGTGGTCTTGCCGCTGCCGCTCTCGCCGACGACGCCGAGCGTCTCGCCCGCCGCGACCGTCAGGCTCACCCCGTCCACGGCGGCGAACCGCTCCCGCCCGCGTCCGAACTCCTTGCGCAGCCCCACGGCTTCGAGCAAGGGCTCCCCACCGGAAGCCGCACCCGCTCCCGAGGCGCCGTTGGCGAGCGTACGGCCGACAGCCCCCGACACGGCCCCCTCGCCCAGAGCTTCGACCGAAGCACCCTCCGACGCGGCTTCCGCAGCCGGGACTTCGGTCGCCGCGTACTCCGGCACGGCTTCCTCAGCGGGTACTTCCGGAGCGGCGTCCTCCGACGCCCCTTCTCCCGCCGGGACTCCAGCCGCCGCCTCCTCCGACAGGGCACCCCCAGCGCGAGCTTCGACCTCGGCATCCTCCGACGCGGCTTCCCCAGCGGGGACTTCCGCAGCGGCCCCCTCCGACGCCCCTTCCCCGGACGGGAGTTCAGCCGCCGCACCCTCCGACACGGCACGCCCACCGTCGGCTTCGGCCTCGGCGCCCTCCGACACGGCCCCCTCACCGAGAGCTTCGGGCTCGGCGCCCTTCGCCGGCGCCTCCTCCGCCAGCTCTTGCACGGGCTTCACCGCCGGGCCCTCGCCGTCCAGCCGCGGGACCGCACTCAGCAGGGCGCGAGTGTACGGGTGGCGGGGCGAGCCGAGCAGTTCGGCCATCGGGCCGGACTCCACGGGCAGACCGTGCTGGAGGACAAGGAGGCGGTCCACGCTCGCCGCCGTCACGCCCAGGTCGTGCGTGACCAGCAGCAGCGCCAGCCCCTCGGCCTCGCGCAACTCGTGCAGCAGGTCCAGGATCTGGGCCTGGACGGTGACGTCGAGCGCGGTGGTCGGCTCGTCGGCGATGAGCAGCTGCGGCTGGCAGGCCAGCGCCATCGCGATCAGGGCCCGCTGGCGCATGCCGCCGCTGAACTCGTGCGGCCGCAGCCGGGCCCGCTTGGCCGCCGAGGGAATGCCGACCCGGTCGAGCACCTCGACCGCCCGGCCCCGCGCCGCCGAGCGGGACGCCTTGTGGTGGGCCCGGTAGACCTCGGCGATCTGGTCGCCGACGGCGTAGTACGGGTCCAGCGAGGAGAGCGGGTCCTGGAAGACGATGGCGGCGGTGCCGCCGCGCAGCCGGCGCAGCTCCTCCTCACGGGCGGTGAGCACATCGGTGCCGGCGACCCGGACGGTGCCGGTCACCCGCGCGCCGGTGCCGCGGTGCATGCCGAGCAGGGCGTAGGCGGTGGCGCTCTTGCCGGAGCCGGACTCGCCGACCAGGCCGAGCGCCTCGCCGGGGCGCAGGGTGAAGCCGACCCCGTCCACGGCCCGTACGGTGCCGCCGTCGGTGGGGAAGTCGATGCGCAGGTCGGCGACCTCGGCCAGCGGGGCGGGCCCGGGGCCGGTGGGGAGCGCGGGGGAAATGGGTGCTGCCGTCATGTCCTCGACCGTCGTGGAGTCGGTGCCGCTCGTCGCCTCGGTGCCGCTCATCGCAGCACCACCCTTCGGTCGGCCAGCGCGTAGAGCACGTCGGCGACCGCGTTGGCGACCACCACGGCGAGCCCCATCACCAGCACGATGCCCACGACCACGGGCAGGTCCTTCAACTGCACGGACTGCACGAGCTGTTGCCCCAGCCCCGGGACGCCGAAGAGCGTCTCGGTGAGCAGCGCGCCGCCGAACATGGTGCCGAGGTCGAGCGCGGACAGGGCGATCACCGGGGACAGCGCGCCGCGCAGGGCGTGCCGGCGGACCAGCGCGCCCTCGCCGACGCCGTAGGCGCGGAAGGTGCGGATGTGGTCCTCGGCGAGCGTCTCCAGCATCGAACTGCGGGTCAGCCGCGCGTACTTGGCCGCCTCGACCAGGGCCAGCGCCACCCAGGGCAGCAGCAGGTTCCAGGCCCACTGCTGCGGGTCGGAGGTCAGCGGCACATACGTCGGGTAGGGCAGCCAGCGCAGCCAGGCGCAGAACACCAGGAGCAGCAGGATGCCGGTGATGAACACCGGTGTGGCGATGCCGATCAGCGTGAAGCCGGTCAGCAGGCGCTCGACGATCGAGCCGCGGCGCAGCGCGGAGAGCAGGCCGGTGCCGATGCCGAGGACGAGCCACAGCACCATCGCGCCCAGGGCGAGCGAGGCGGTCGCGGGCAGCTTCTCGGCGATGATGTGGGTGACCAGGTCGCCGGTGCGGTAGGACTGGCCGAGGCAGGGCGCCGGGCAGTGCAGGGTGCCGGTGCCGGTGCTGTAGTCGTGGCCGGTGAATATGCCCTGGACGAAGTGCCAGAACTGCGCGTACACCGGGTCGTCCAGCCGCATCTGCACGCGGATCTGGTGCACCTGCGCCACCGAGCAGCGCGGGCCGCAGGCGAGTTGGGCGGCGTTACCGGGCGCGAGGTAGAAGGTCGCGTACAGCACCGCGGCGAGCACGAGGAGGACGACGGCGGCCTGCAGCAGCCGCCGGCCGGCGAAGCGGATCACCGGGCACCGCCCTTCTCCTCGCCGGAGCCGGAGCCGGAGTCGGCAGCGGCAGCGGCAGCCGACGAACCGGAAGCGGCCGCAGGACCGTTGGCACTCCCCGGAGCATCGGCGGTGGCCGTCACAGCAGCGGACCCGGAAACGGACCCGGCGGCATCGGCCGCCCCTGCCCCCGCGGCCTTGCGGGCCTCCGCCCGCCGCTCCTTGCGCGTGCCGACCCCCAGCCGCCCGGCCGCGCGCGGGTCGAGCGCGACCCGCACCCCGTCGGCGAAGACGGTGAACGCCAGCACCGTGACGAACAGCAGCAGCGCCGGCAGCAGCACGTACGCGGAGTCGGCCTGGTACCAGGTCGCGGCCGAGGAGAGCATCTGGCCCCAGGAGGAGGTCGGCGGGGTGACGCCGATGCCGAGGAAGGACAGGCCCGCCTCGGAGACGATGTTGGTGGGCAGCTGGATCGCCGCGTAGGTGAGCACGGGCGCGACCAGCGCGGGCAGCAGTTCGCGGCGGGCGGTGCGCCAGGTGCTGGAGCCGGCCAGCTTGGAGGCGGCCACGTAGTCCAGCGACTTGTGGGCGAGCACCTGGGCGCGGACGATCTTGGCGGTGCCGCCCCAGGCGAGCAGGCCCAGTACGAGCGCGAGCAGCACCGGGCGGGGGAAGCCGCTCGGCACGATCGCGAGCAGGGCGATGGTGAAGACGAGCGCGGGCATGGTGACGAAGACGTCGGTCACCCGGCTGAGCAGCGCGTCGACGAACCGGTTGCCGAGGCCGGCGGCCAGCCCGAGGGCCACGCCGACGACGACCTGCAGCACGGTGGCGCCCAGCGCGATGGCGAGCGAGGTGCGGGCGCCGTAGACGAGCCGGGCGAACAGGTCGCGGCCGGTGCCGGGTTCGACGCCCAGCCAGTGCTGCCCGCTGATGCCGCCGAAGTGCCCCAGCGGCACCGCGCCGGCCCGGGAGTCGAGCAGCGCGGCGTGGTACGTGGTGGTGTCCTGGCCTTCGAGGGCGGCGAGCAGCGGTGCGCCGGCCGCGACGAGCACCAGCAGGACGACGACGGCGCCGCCGGCCACGGCTGCGGGCCTGGCCCGCAGCCGCCGCCAGACCTGCCGCGCCCCGGAGGGCGGCGCCAGTGGAGCCGCGCCGCCCTCCGGGAGGGTGGTGAGGGTGTCCGCGCTCACGGCGTCACTTCACCGCGACCTGGGAGACGTCGAGCACACCGGTCCAGTCGCTGATGACGACGTTGCGGATGTCCTTGCCGTACAGCCGCTTGTAGACGGGGTGCACCAGCGGCACGGTCAGCGCCTGGGCGCCGATCTTCTTGTCGAGGGCGCCCCAGCGCTTGGCGGCCGCGCTCAGGTCGGTGATCTTGTTGATGGCGTCGATCTCGTTGTTCACCGACGGGTCGTTCAGCTGGGCGCTGTTGAAGTTGTAGCCGTCCTTGACGATCTGCCGGCCGTCGAAGATCGGGCCGAGGAACGGGCCGCCGGAGGGCCAGTCGGCACCCCAGCCGGCCAGGAACAGGCCCGGCTCGGTCTTGACGCTGTAGACCTTGTCGTCGTAGGCGTTGTGCTCCAGGCCGTCGAGCTTGACGGTGATGCCGGCCTTCTTCAGCGCGTCCTGGATCGCGGTGGCGACCTCGGGGCCTTCCTCGCCGCCCTTGTTGGTGTCGTGGGTGAGGGTGACGGTCAGGCCGTGGGGGTAGCCGGCCTCCTTCAGCAGCTCCTTCGCCTTGGCCGGGTCACCGCTCGCGCCCGCCGGGAAGGGGTCGTACGGGGTGTAGCCGAAGGCGGCCTGCGGGGGCAGGAAGGTGGTGGCGGGCTCGGCGAGCGCGGAGCCGCCGTCGGCGTCGACCACGGTGGAGCGGTCCACGGCGTAGGCGATGGCCTCGCGCACCTTGATGTTGTCGAACGGCTTCACCTTGGGGTTGAAGGCCAGGTAGTCGGTGTAGCCGAAGTGGCCGGTGCCCACCCGCGAGGCCAGCGCCTTGTCGCCGGTGACCTTGGCGAGCTCGGCCGGGCCGAGGTTGGTGTCCGTGGTCACCGCGTCCGCGTCCTTGCCGACGCCCGCGGACAGCCGCTGGTTGATGACGGCCTGGTCCAGGCCCGACTGCACGTCGATGGTGTCGGGGTAGGCCTGCCGCTGGTCGTCGGTCGCCCGCGACCACTCGGGGTTGCGCTTGAGCACGATGTGCTCGCCGTTGTTCTGGTTGCTGACCACCTCGTACGGGCCGGTGGAGACCGGGTGGTCGGCGTACTTGGTGCCGGTGTCCTTCGCCTTGGGCACCGGCGAGAAGGAGGTCTGGGTGGCCAGCAGCGGGAAGTCGCCCTCGGGCTTGTTCAGGTGGAAGACGATGGTCTTCGCGTCCGGCGTCTGGATCGCCGGCAGGCCCTTGGGGTCCTTGTACGGGCCCTGGTAGTCCTGCGCGCCGACCAGCCAGTCCCGCAGGTAGGGCGCGCCGCCGGACAGCTCGGGCGCGAAGGAGCGCTCGATGCCGTACTTGATGTCGGCGGCGGTGACCGGCGTGCCGTCCTGGTACTTCAGCCCGTCCTTGAGGTGGTACGTCCACACCGTCGCGTCCTTGCTGGGCGTGCCGGTGTCGGTGGCGAGGTCGGGGACGACCTTGTTGCCGGCGGCGCCGTTGGCGCGGTTGCGGGTGGTCAGCGTGCGGTACACCAGCGAGGGGATGTTGCCGCCGCCGGAGGTGTAGAGGCGGGCCGGATCGAAGTTGGTCTGCGGCTGGTTGTTCAGCACGTAGAGGGTGCCGCCCTTGTGCGGGGCCGCGTCGGTGCCGCTCTTGGCGGCCGAGTCCGCGCTCTTGGGGCCGCAGGCGACGGCCCCTCCGGCGAGGGCCAGGCCGACGGCTATCACGCCCAGATTGCGAGGCGTCACGGACAAGCGATGCATGGTGGAGACCTTTCGCGGGCCCGGTCGGGGCCCGAGCAGGGGAAGGTGCGCGCCGGTTCGCCGGGCGCGCGCAAGGGGGTGGTGCTCGGGGGGTGCGGTCCGGGTGGCCCGCGGTGGCGGGCGGCCGGACCTGCCGGAGCCGGCCCCTGGTCGCGGAGGCGGTGCCTCGACGCGGGGGACCGGCCGGTGGGGTCAGCGACAGTGCACGTCGGCCACGCTGTGCGCGGCCACGCCGATCAGCACCAGCTCGAAACCGGTGCGGACGAGGGGACGGATGTTGCGCTGTGCCATGCCCAGAAGGGTGCCTGGCGGCGCAGAGAAAAGTCAAAGTCGATCATTGGCAATCACAAAGCAACACTTATGATCCGGCCCGCTTCCCACGGCCGTGCTTCAGGGGAAAGGCCAGGGGTTGGGGGTGCAGGTGGGACCTCCGTCCAGGGACAGGAACTTGGTCTGCTGCATCATCACCGGCGCCGGCGCGCCCTCCTTCGGGCACCCGACGTGGCCGTGCCCGAGCCGGTGCCCGACCTCGTGGTTGACGAGCATCTGCCGGTACTCGAGCATGCGCCCGCTGCCGTACGTGGCCGCGCCCCGCGCCCACCGGTAGGCGTTGATCATCGTCCGGGGAGTCGACGCCGAGTCACATGACACGTTGTCAACTCTTGTGTCCAATCCGGACTTCGCACACCACTTGTCGGTGGTGCCCGGACTGGCGAGGGTGACGACGATGTCAGCCGGGCCTGTTGACACCCGCTCGAAGGTCATGGCGCCGCCGTGGCCCCAACTGCGCGGGTCGTTGAGGGTCTTGAAGACCGCGTCGGAGAAGAGCCCGGCGTCCAGCGGCAGGCCCTTCTCGACGTCCACCCGGAAGCGCACCACCTTGCCGCGGCCCGGGGCGGCCTGGTGACCGGGCACGGTGGTGAAGTCGCCGGACAGGCTGAGCCCGGGGTCCAGCGGGTACTGCCGGGACATCAGCGCGTCGTAGTCCGGTGCCGCCGTCGCCGTCGCGGTGGCGCTCGCCGAGGGCGCGGCCGCGGGGTCCTCCCCCGCCGCCGGGCGGGTCCCGCCACCGGGGCGGCCGTCGCCGCCGGTGTGGCGATGATCACTGCGGTGGACGTGCATGCCGACCACGACGGCCAGAGTCGTCATCACCGCGGCGGCCGCGATGCCGCTGAGCGCACGGCCCCTGCCGCGCTTGGCCGGCGGCGCGGCCGCCGCCGCGTCGGCCGGTTCCGGTTCCGGTGCGGGCTCGGCGGCCGGGCGCGCCGGCCGGGGCGGCGGGGGCACGTCGAAGGCGTCGACGAACTCCTGTCGCAGTCGCGGGACCGGCCGTCCGGCGGCGGGCGGGCGATCGGCACCGCCACCGCCGGACGCGGTGTCGTGGGCCGCCCAGTCCGCGGCCCACTCCTCCACGAGTTCGGCCGCCCGGTCCCGGTGCCCGGCGGCCGCGGCGGGCCAGGTGCCGGAGCGGCCCCAGGCGGCGTGCTCCGGGTGCTCGGGGTGCTGGGCGTGCCCCAGCCGGTCGCCCAGCCGGTCACCGAGCCGGTCACCGAGCCGGTCGCCGAGCCGGTCGCCGAGCCGGTCGCCGAGCCGGTCGAAGGTGCCGCCGGGCCGCTGCCCGGGGACGTGCGGTCCGGTGGGCCGCACCGGCACGAAGTAGTCGCTCTCCTCGGCGGGCCCGCGGCGCCGCCGCCCGGTGCCGGGCGGGCCCGAGGGCAGCGTGCCGCTGATGTAGCCGGGGGTACCGGGCGCGGGCGGCGCGGGCAGGTCGAGGCCGTCCGGACCGAACGGGTCGAGGGGTTCGAAGGCGTCGAACGGGTCCGTACCGCCCAGGGGGGCGCGACTGCCGCCGCCCGTACTGCCCGTGTTCCTCGTGCCGCCTGTACCGCCTGTACCGGATATCCCCCGGTCCAGGCGGTCCCCGTCGTCCGGGCCGCCCGGTGCGCTGTGCCTGCCCACGCTCTCGCTCAGCTCCCGGTCGCCGCGGTCGTCGTCGGTTCCGCGAGGGCCCGCCCGCCACTGCGGTGGGCGAGGTCGTAGCGCAGGTCGCGGAAGGCCCGGGCCACCAGTTCGGGGTGCTCCATCATCGCCACGTGGCCGCTGCCGGGGATGACCAGCAGCCGCCGGTCGCGGAAGGCGCGGGCGGCACGGCGGCCGCTCTTCGGCGACACCAGCTTGTCCCGGCCGCCGTACACCAGCAGCGTCGGGGCGAGCACCCGCTCGGCCTGGCGCCACAGCGCGTGCTGCCCGCCGAGGGTGTACGCGTCCACGATGCCGCGGGTCGAGCGCACCATCACGTCCCAGAAGTACGGCAGGGCGAGCCGCCGGTCGTACTCCGCGGCCGCCTCCTCTCGGGTTCGCGGGTCCACCACCGCCGGGTCGCCGTAGCACAGCGCCAGCAGGGCGGCGGTGCGCCGCTCCACGCTCCAGTCGCGGGTCAGCCGCCCGTACAGCGCGACCATGCCCGGCACCGCGGCCAGGGCCGTCGGCCAGGCGGTGCGCTGCGGCGGGACCTCGGGCAGCGCGGGCGAGACCAGGGTCAGCGTGCGCACCAGGTCGGGCCGGGCGGCGGCGACCTTCACCGCCACCGCGCCGCCCATGGAGTTGCCGAACAGGTGCACCGGACCGCGCCCCCCGGCGTCCAGCAGCCGGATCACCGCCCGGGCGTGCCCGGGGATCGAGTAGTCGCCGTCGTCGGGCGGCGGCGAGTGGCCGAAGCCCGGCAGGTCCAGCGCCTCGGGGGCCACGCTGCCCTCCAGCCGCGCCATCAGCGCCGACCAGTTCTGCGAGGAGCCGCCCAGGCCGTGCACGAACAGCGCCGGCTCCAGGCCGGGCCCGGGGCGGGAGCGGACCACCAGGCTGAACCCGGGCAGCCGGACCGTGCGGGCCGACTCCCCGTCGGCGAGCAGCGGGCCCCTGGGGGGCACGGACACCGGTGCGACGGCCGCATTGGAGTGATCGGTCGTGGGCATGCGCCAATGTTACGAGGCGATCACGCACCTTGCCGGTGTGTTCGCCGCCACAAGTGGTCAGAAGCATCTCAGGGCCCATAGGCTCCCTGGAGACGCTCGACTCGCACCGGTACCACGAGGAGGCGCCATGTCCCACCCGACCGACCGCACCGAGAACCCCGCCGGGAAGGCGGCCGGCACCAAGGCCGCGGACCCCGCGAACACCGGGGATGCGGAGGAGAACGACCTCGACCTGGAGGCGCCCGAGGCGGACGCCGCCGAGCAGCGCGCGGACGTGGTGCCCGGCGAGGAGGCCGACGAGGGCGAGCAGGCCCCGCCCTCCGGCATCGAGGCGGACCCGGCGGACGAGGCCGAGCAGCACCGCGTGGTGACCCTCGACGAGGACGACTACCGGTGACCGCCCCCTGCGGCGGCCTGCGGCGCGCCCTGCCCGGGAGTACCTCGCGCGCCCTGCCCGGGAGTACCAGGGTGTGAGAATGTGCGGCCGCGGGCGGCACGAGGCCGTTACCCAAAAGTACGATGGCCACCGCGGTGCATTCCGGCAGGACCCGCACCGGAACCCTCACGAACTGGGAGGCGGCGTGACAGCCATCGAGCAGACTCAGGCACGGCCGCGCGGCACCCGTCTGCCCCGCCGGGCCCGGCGCGAACAGCTGCTGGGCGCGGCACAGGAAGTCTTCGTCGCCCAGGGTTACCACGCGGCCGCGATGGACGACATCGCCGAGCGGGCCGGCGTCAGCAAACCGGTGCTCTACCAGCACTTCCCCGGCAAGCTCGAACTCTACTTGGCCCTGCTCGACCAGCACTGCGAGTCACTGCTGCACGCGGTGCGTACCGCGCTGGCGTCCACCACGGACAACAAGCAGCGCGTCGAGGCGACCATGGACGCCTACTTCGCCTACGTCGAGGACGAGGGCGGCGCCTTCCGGCTGGTCTTCGAGTCCGACCTGACGAACGAGCCGGCCGTGCGCGAGCGGGTGGACAAGGTGGCGCTGCAGTGCGCCGAGGCGATCAGCGAGGTCATCGCCGAGGACACCGGGCTCGCCCCCGAGCACTCCATGCTGCTGGCCGTGGGCCTGGGCGGCGTCTCGCAGGTGGTGGCCCGCTACTGGCTGGCCAGCGGCAGCGACGTGCCGCGCGAGACCGCGGTCTCGCTGCTCAGCTCGCTCGCCTGGCGGGGCGTCGCCGGCTTCCCGCTGCACGGCGCGGAAGGCCACCACGGGACCGACGGGCACCACTGAAGGGCCACTGACGGGCCGCTGACAGGGCGCTGTGGGGCCGCCGGCGAGCCACTGACGGGCCGCCGGCAGGCCGCTCTCGGGCCACCGGCAAGCCGCTGCCGCGCCCTCCGGGGTCCCCGGGGGCGCCGCCCGGCGGTCGCCGGTTGTTCGCTCACGGCGTTCCCGGCGTGTCCGATGCGGCCCGCCACGCCGGGCTAGTCTGTGCAGCGTACGGCGCGAGAGGACCGCGCACACCGCCCGACCATCGGAGGTATCCAAGCCGTGGAGGTCAAGATCGGCGTGCAGCACGCGCCGCGCGAGATCAACATCGAGAGCGCGCAGTCGGCGGACGAGGTGGAGACCGCCGTCGCCGAGGCGCTGTCCGGCACGTCCAAGCTGCTGACCCTGGTGGACGAGCACGGCCGCAAGGTCCTGATCCCCGCCGACCGTCTCGCCTACGTCGAGATCGGCGAGCCCGCCACCCGCCGGGTGGGCTTCGGCGCGGCCCTCTGACGCGGGCGGCACCGGCAGCATCCAAAAGCCGCATCCCCTCCCGGGGGTGCGGCTTTTGCGTGCCCGGCGGGGGGACGCGGCCACGTCGCGTTCACAGCGGGCGAACAAGCGGAGGGCATGGTCCCGTTTCATGGCGGCGTTGTTACGGGTAGGTAGCGTCCCGTACGGGCGTAGCCGCATGCCACCGAGGGGAGTTGACGATGCTTTGGAACGCCGTCGCCTTTGCCGTGCTGGGGCTGGTGGTCTCGTGGGCGGCCGGGCGGGTGTTCCCCGCCCGGCTGGGGCTGAGCCCGCTCACCCTGGCCACCGGGCCGGTGGCCGCGCTCATCGGCGGCCTCGTCGCGTTCAGCGTCGTCGGTGAACGCCACCCGGAGCTGACGTATCCCGCCGCCGCGCTCACCGCGGCGGTGCTGCTGAGCCTGCTGGCCGGCCCGCCCCGGCGCGGCCGCCACGCCAAGGCCGGGGTCTAGCCGGGCCCGGTTCCCGCCGGGGTTGAGGGGGAACCGGCGGCGCGTCGGAAGGAACCTGCGGCGCGTCAGGCGGCCAGGCCGAGCGCGGCCATCCGCTTGGTGTGCGCCTCGGTGATCCGGGAGAACATCCGGCCCACCTCGGCCAGGTCGAAGCCGTCGGCGACACCGCCGACCAGCATCGTGGACAGCGCGTCCCGGTCGGCGACCACCCGCTGCGCCTGCGAGAGCGCCTCGCCCATCAGCCGCCGCGCCCACAGCGCCAGCCGCCCGCCGACCCGCGGGTCGGCCGCGATGGCCGCGCGGACCTTCTCCACCGCGAAGGAGGCGTGCCCGGTGTCGTCGAGAACGGCGAGCACCAGCTCGCGGGTGTCGGAGTCGAGCCGGGCGGCGACCTCGCGGTAGAAGTCGGAGGCGATGGCGTCGCCGACGTACGCCTTGACCAGGCCCTCCAGCCAGTCCGAGGGCGCGGTCTGGCGGTGGAAACCGTCCAGGGCCGCGGCGAAGGGGGCCATGGCGTCGTTGGGCGCCTCGCCGATCGAGGCCAGCCGGTCGCGCAGCCGCTCGTAGTGGTGGAACTCGGCGGTCGCCATCGCGGCCAGCTCCGCCTTGTCCTCCAGGGTCGGCGCGAGCTTCGCGTCGTCGGCGAGCCGCTCGAAGGCGGCCAGCTCCCCGTAGGCCAGTGCGCCCAGCAGGTCCACCACGGCGGCCCGGTACTGCGGCTGCGCACTGGCCTCCGCCCAGTCCTGTGCGGCGATCCCGGTGACCGGGGGCTGCGGCTTCGCGTCCGTCGACTCAGGCGTCTCGTCGTCCATGGCCCGCACAATAGCCAAACCGGCGGGTGACGAGGGCGGGCGGCGAGGTCCGGTGCCGTACGCCATGGGCCTCCGCGGCCCGACGGGCACGGCACGGGGTTGCCGCACCGCCCGGATACGGTGCGGCGCGGCCCTCCGCAGCGCCCGTTCCTGCCCGATCGCAGTGGAACGAAACACATGATCGGGTGCAGCTGGGCGTTTCCGGGGTAGAGTGGTAATGCACCCGCCGAGAAGTCGGTCACGTGACGACGGCCGGCGGGCGACGTGTGCAACACCTGGATGCCCGGTCGGTGGCCCGATCGGCTCCGAACCGACCGCCTTCCCGCCATCGGGAGGGGCCCACTCGCGGCATCAGCGAGGGCAGCGGTCCCGCGCTCCGCGGCCGACCTATGGCCGAACGACACCTCTGCGCGGTCAGCGACCGGCGCCGTCCCTTAGGCGCTCCGGTGGCTCGACCCCCCTTGCCGCCAGTGCCGCGTCTCACAGAAGAGGCAACATCCTGACCACCACGACTTTCCGCAGCCTCGGGATCCTCCCCGAGACCGCCGAGGCCCTGGACGCCGTCGGCATCACCACCCCCTTCCCCATCCAGGAGATGACCCTCCCGGTCGCCCTCGCCGGCAACGACGTGATCGGCCAGGCCAAGACGGGCACCGGCAAGACCCTCGGGTTCGGCCTGCCGCTGCTGGAGCGGATCACCGTGCCCGCCGATGTCGAGGCCGGCCGCGCCACGCCCGAGCAGCTCACCGACGCGCCGCAGGCGCTCGTCGTCGTCCCCACCCGCGAGCTGTGCCAGCAGGTCACCAACGACCTGCTCACCGCCGGCAAGGTCCGCGCGGTGCGGGTGGTCGCGATCTACGGCGGACGCGCCTACGAGCCGCAGGTCGAGGCGCTGAAGAAGGGCGTCGACGTGGTCGTCGGCACCCCGGGGCGGCTGCTCGACCTGTCCGGCCAGCGCAAGCTCGACCTCAAGCACGTGCGCACCCTCGTCCTGGACGAGGCCGACGAGATGCTCGACCTCGGCTTCCTGCCCGACGTCGAGAAGATCATGGCGATGCTGCCGGCCAAGCGGCAGACCATGCTTTTCTCGGCCACCATGCCCGGCGCGGTGATCAGCCTCGCCCGCCGCTACATGTCGCAGCCCACCCACATCCGCGCCACCGCGCCGGACGACGAGGGCGCGACCGTGGCCAACATCACCCAGCACATCTTCCGCGCCCACTCACTGGACAAGCCGGAACTGGTCGCGCGCGTGCTGCAGGCCGAGGGCCGCGGCCTGGCGATGATCTTCTGCCGCACCAAGCGGACCGCCGCGGACGTCGCCGAGCAGCTGGAGAAGCGCGGCTTCGCCGCCGGCGCCGTGCACGGCGACCTCGGGCAGGGCGCCCGCGAGCAGGCGCTGCGCGCCTTCCGCAACGGCAAGGTGGACGTCCTGGTCTGCACCGACGTCGCCGCCCGCGGCATCGACGTCGAGGGCGTCACGCATGTGATCAACTACCAGACGCCCGAGGACGAGAAGACGTACCTGCACCGGATCGGCCGCACCGGCCGCGCCGGCGCCTCCGGTACCGCCATCACGCTCGTGGACTGGGACGACATCCCGCGCTGGCAGCTGATCAACAAGGCGCTGGAACTGCCGTTCAACGAGCCGGAGGAGACGTACTCCACCTCCCCGCACCTCTACGAGCTGCTCGGCATCCCCGAGGGCACGAAGGGGATACTGCCCCGGGCCGAGCGGACCCGGGCCGGGCTCGACGCCGAGGCCGTGGAGGACCTGGGCGAGACCGGGTCCCGCGGGCCGCGCCGCGGGCGCTCCCAGGCACCGGCCGCGGAGCCGCGCCCCGCGCGCACCCGCACGCCGCGCCAGCGGCGGCGCACCCGGGGCGGCGAGACGGTCGCCCCCGGCGGTGCCGGCGAGACGGCTGCTCCCGCGTCGGCCATTCCCGCGCCCGCGGAGCCGGTGGACGGCGAGGCGCGCCGCACCCCGCGGCGCCGCCGCCGCACCCGCGCCGGTGCGGCCGCCGCTCCCGAGACGGTACGTGAGTCGGTGGCTCCGGCCGAGCCGGTCGCAGTGCTCGACCCGCCGCTCGCACCCCCGGCCGAGAAGCCGGCCCGCCGCCGCACCCGCAAGTCCGCTGCCGCGGAGCCCGCGGTGGAGACGGCGGAGCCGGCGGAGCCGGCGGTGAAGACGGCCGAGCCCGCGGTGGGAACGGCGGAGCCGGCGGTCGAGACGGTGGAGCCTGTCGCGCCGAAGCCGGCGCGCAAGCGGGCCCCGCGGAAGACCGCGGCGGCGACGGCTGCGACAGCTACGGCGGTTGCGACCGACGTGGCACCCGCGGCGGCGCCCGCCGAGGAAGCGAAGCCCGCGCGCAAGCGTGCGCCCCGCAAGACGGCGACCGCTGCCGCCGAGGCCGTAGTGGACGAGGTGCAGCCCCAGCCTGCCGCCCCGAAGCGCACCCGCAAGACGGCGGCGCCCGCGACCGCCGCGACGGCCGCAGCCACCGAGGAGGAGCCGAAGCCGGCCCGCAAGCGGGCCCCGCGCAAGACCGCGACCGCGGCCGCAACCACGGAGGCGGCGCCCACCGAGGAAGCGAAGCCCGCCCCCCGCAAGCGAGCCTCGCGCAAGGCCGCGACCGCGGCCGAGATCCCGGCCCCGGCAGCCCCCCAGCAGTAGCGAGCCCAAGGGTGCGGCACCCCAAGCAACAAGGGGTGCCGCACCTTTGTCGTTCCCCGCCCACCCACCCCTACCAGCGTGGGCTACCCCCGCACCCCCTCAAAAGCCCCCCGAGGGCCGCGAGGAACGCCGCGGGAAAGGGCCACCACCTGCGGCCGGACACGGCAGGGCTGCGGCAGACGGTCCCCCGAGGAACGCGGGGACCCGCGCGAGCAACCCCCCACCGGCCCGGCGACCGGAAAACACCGCGCACCCCTACGACGGGAACCCGAAGGGGCGCGGGGAACTGCGCGAGCAACCACCCACCGGCCCGGCGGCCGGAAAACACCGCGCACCCCTACGACGGGAACCCGAAGGGGCGCGGGGAACTGCGCGACCAGCCCCGAACCGGCCCGGCGGCCGACAACACGCAGAACCCCCACGGCGGGAACCGTTCCTGGGGGCGCGAGGAACTGCGCGGGAAAGGGCCACCGGCCCGCGGCCGGAAAGGCACCCTCGCGGGGCAGACGCGCACCCGAAGGGGCGCGAGGAACGGCGCGACCAGCCCCGAACCGGCCCGGCAGCCGGCAACAGGCAGGAACCCCACGGCGGGCCACCGTTCCTGGGGGCGCGAGGAACTGCGCGGGAAGAGGCCACCGGCGCGCAGCCGGAAAGGCACCCTCGCGGGGCAGACGCGCACCCGAGGGGCGCGAGGAACGGCGCGAGCAACCACCCACGGAGGTGCCGGCCGGGGACAGGCCGCAAGGGGCAAGGCGCGTAGCCCCCGTAAAGCCGAGCGCAGCGTAACCTCACTGCATGAGTCGACCCCGTTCGCTGAAGCCGAAGAGGAACGTGGCCGCGCGGGTGCTGGAGACCGCGCGGGGGGCGTTCGCCGCGGTGGAGGGCGCGCCGCAACTGGAGGAGAAGGGCACCGCCTTGCTCGTACCGGGGTTCACCGGGAGCAAGGAGGACTTCCTCGACCTGATGGAACCGCTGACCGCCGCGGGCTACCGCGTCGTCGCCGTGGACGGCCGCGGCCAGCACGAGTCGCCCGGCCCGCGGGACGAGACGGCGTACGCCCAGGCCGAGTTGGCCGCCGACCTGCTCGCCCAGACCGACACCGTGGCCGCCGGGAGCGGCGGCCGCCCGCTGCACGTGCTCGGCCACTCCTTCGGCGGCCACGTGGTGCGGGCCGCCGCCCTCTCCCTGCCGGCGGGCGCACCCCTGCCCTACACCTCGCTGACGCTGATGAGTTCGGGCCCCGCCGCGATCTCCGAGCAGCAGCAGGTCCGTACCCAACTGCTCATCGACCACCTGCCGACGATGGACATGGAGACCGCCTGGCAGGCGATGCGCGCGATGGACGCCCAGGTCGCCGAGGACGGCACGGCCGCGCAGCCGGCCGACCCGGACTGGCTGGAGGAATTTCTGCACCGCCGCTGGGTGACCACCGTTCCCGAGCAACTTATTGCCACCGCCCGCCAGTTGATGACCGAATCCGACCGAGTAGCCGAACTCGCCGCGCTGCCGGTGCCTACACTCGTACTCTCCGGCGAGGTGGACTACGCCTGGCCGGTGCCGTGGTTGGACGAGATGGCGGTGCGTCTCGGGGCCCGCCGCGTGGTGATCAAGGGAGCCGAGCACTCCCCCAACGCCGAGCGGCCCGCGCAGACCGCGGCAGCGCTGATCGACTTCTGGACCGACGCCGAGCGGCGGGGCGGAAACTCCCTTACCGGCGAGTAATCGCAGCGCGCAAGAATTTCTTTAGTCTAGGGAATGTTTTGAAGGGGGTGTTCGTTGACCACACATGTAACGCGTGACGAAGGGAGAGGCCCCATGCGCTTCGAGATCATGCGACTCGACGACGTCAACGGCGAGGCCGTGGACAGCACCGTCGTGGACGCCACCGCAGTCGACAAGATCGTCCAGCAGGCCGCCGCACTCGGCCAGCGCATCTACATCCGACCCGCGGAGTAGCGCGCAGCACCGCATCACCGCAGGTCCAGCTCCACCCGCCGAATTTCCGCACACGACGCACCCAACCCGCAGCAGCGCCCCGTACCGATGGACGTACGGGGCGCTTTCGCGTGCCCGGCCACTCGCCCGACCATGTACCCGGGCATGTGCTCGCGCATGTGCCCGGCCGTGCGCTCGGTCATGTGCTCAGCTTTGTGCGCGGCCATGCGCCTGGCCTGCCGCGCTCAGCCGCCGTTCCCGTGGATGAAGCCGAAGACGCCGTTCGCCACCGACTGCACCGCGATCGCGGAGAGCAGCATGCCGGAAAGCCGCGTGACCAGCACCACGCCGCCCTCCTTGATCAGCCGGATGATCGCCAGCGAGTAGCGCATGGTGAGCCAGAGCACCGCGTGCATCGCCACGATCGCCAGCCACACCGACAGCTGCTGCCCGAAGCCGTGCGCATGCTGCACGGCGAGGATCACGGTGACGATCGCGCCGGGCCCGGCGAGCAGCGGCATGCCGAGCGGCACCAGCGCGACGTTGACGTCCTTGGTCTGCGTCGGCTCCTCGGCCTTGCCGGTGAGCAGGTCGAGCGCGATCAGCAGGAGCAGCAGCCCGCCGGCCACTCGCAGCGCGGGCACCGAGACGTGCAGGTAGTCCAGGATCTGCTGGCCGCAGATGCCGAAGACGGTGATGACGCCCAGCGCGACGGCGGCCGCCTGCCAGGCCATCCGCCGCTGCACCTTCGTGGCCCGGCCGGAGGTGAGCGCGAGGAAGATCGGGGTGATCCCGGGCGGGTCCATGATCACGAAGAGCGTGACGAACACCGACCCGAACAGCGGTACTTCGAACATGACGGGGCTTTCGGTCGAGCGGGGGCGGGGACAACGGGGGCCGCGGGGCACGGCGGCGCACGGAGGGCCCGCACCGGAGGGCGGCGGGCCGGGCAGGTCGGTACGCGGGTGCTAGACCTGCGAGATGGGGAGGGCGCCGGTCGCCCGGCGGGAGATCTCGCGGTAGACCTCGGGGTCGGTGGTGCACGCACCGAGACCGACGGTCTTGCGCTCGCCGTGGTAGTCGCTGGAACCGGTGGCGAGCAGGCCCAACTCGGCGGCCAGCGCCCGCAGCCGCGCCCGGGTGGGGGCGTCGTGGTCGACGTGGTCGACCTCCAGGCCGTCGAGGCCGGCGGCCGCGAGGTCCGCGATCACCTCGTCGGGCACCGTCTCGCCGCGCTTGTGGGCGCCGGGGTGCGCGAAGACGGTCACCCCGCCCGCCGCCTTGACCAGGCGGACCGCGGCGAAGGGGTCGAACTCGTGCTTGGGGACGTAGGCGCGGCCGTCGTTGGCCAGCCACTCCTCGGTGAACGCCTCCGAGACGCTGCCGACCACGCCCAGCTCCACCATGGCGGTGGCGATGTGCGGGCGGCCCACGGAGCCGTCCCCGGCGATCTCGGCGACCCGCTCCCAGCGCACCGGCACCCCGAGGTCGCGCAGCTTGGCCACCATCGCCTGCGCCCGCGGCACCCGCCCGTCGCGCACGAGCTCGCGCTCGCCGTGGAGTTCGGGCTCGGCCGGGTCGAAGAGGTAGGCCAGCATGTGCATGCTGATGCCCTGGACCTTGCAGGACAGCTCGGCGCCGGGCACGAGGGTGAGCCCCGGGCTCTCCACGCCGACGAGCGCGCCGGCCGCCTCGGCCCAGCCGCCGACGGTGTCGTGATCGGTGAGGGCGACGACGTCCAGCCCGGCGGCGGCCGCCTTGCGCACCAGCTGCGCGGGGCTGTCGGTGCCGTCGGACGCGGTGGAGTGGGTGTGCAGGTCGATACGCACGACACTCTCCACGGACGCTGACGGGACGGGCTGGCAGGACCCGCACGTGGCGGGCCCGCTCCAGCATATCCGGCCCGTACGGGTGCCACGGCCGGGCCGCCCCGCCGGGGATCAGCGCGCCAGCAGCCGCGGGGACAGGGCGCCGCAGGGCAGCAGGTCCACTTCGGCGCCCGCGTCGCGCAGGTCGGTGAGGACCAGCTCGTCGTACATCAGCAGGCCGGTCTCCTCGGGCCAGACGATGGCCCACAGCCACAGGCCGCGCGCCTCGCCGGCGAAGACGGCCCGGTCGTCGGGGGCGCCGCTGACATGCCAGAGCGGGGTGGGGCGGCCGGCGGCCAGCACCTTGGCATGGGGCGGGGTGTCGACGCACATCGCCGGGCCGGGGTCCGGGCCGTCGATGCCGGCGTAGCGGGCGCCGAGGCCGACGCCCAACTCCTCGGCGATCAGCATGAGTTCGCCGGGGCCGCCGAGCGGTCCGGGCCCGGAGCAGGTGACGGCGGCGCCGCGGCCGCCGCTGCGGTCGTCACCGACGGCGGCGACACCGGAGAAGAGCCAGCCCACCGGCAGCGGCCAGGGCATCCACACCGGCACCTGCGAGCGGTGGACAGCCACCGCGAGGGCTTCGACGCTGGGGGGCACGACGGGCTGCAGCGGGTGCACCGTGCCGTGCACGGCGCACTGCCATGAGTCGGCGAAGAGCCCGGGCGCACGGACCCTTCCCCCGCACTTCGGGCAACTGGGTTCGCCCCTCATAAGGCCCCACGGTCCTCCCCGCCCGTGCCCGCGTCAAGGACGATCACCCGTCCGGAGGGCAGCGCGCGGTTGCCGCCGAAGCACCGGCGACGGTCAAGCTCCGGTCAAGCCTGGGCCCGGCCCCGATCCGGCTCCGGGCGAACCCTGGTCCAGCGCCACCCCGGCCCGGAACGGGTCGCGCAGGTCCGTGCCGGCGGCGAGCCAGCGGTCCTGGAGCGCGGCGGCGCCGTGCACCCGCTTCCACGCGGCCTCGTTCGCCGTCATCGGCAGCAGCGGCAGGAAGCGGACCGGGTCGAGCGGCGGATCGAGATCGAGGTCGGGGACCAGGCCGCCGCTCTCGGCGACCAGCACCGCGGAGAAGGGGGCGCCCGGCCACAGCGGCTCCCCGGTGTCCAGGCCCGCGCCCGGCGCCACGACCAGGCCCTCGACCTGCGGGGACGCCGCCAGGACGGCGAGCGGCCGCAGCACCTTGTCGGTGTCGGCGGCGCCCGCCCGCACGGTCAGCACCAGCTCCGCGCGCGGCCCGCGGACCGGGTCGGCGGCGGCCGCGGTGGGGTCGCCCATCGGCTGCGCGGACATGCCGAGCGTGGCGTAGCGGACGAGCCCGCCGGCGGTGAACCGCAGCACCTCGATCCGGTCGGTGCCCAGGAAGGTGACCGCGGCCCGGGCGTCCGGCTCGCCGAGCGCGGAACGCAGCCGCGCCTCGACCAGCGCCACAACATCAGCCATACGGCGAGCATAGAACGCGTACGGAACGCGCAAGGCGCGGCATCGGGCGCCTCCGGAGTTGCTAAAGTGGAGCGTTCACTGACGTCATCCCTCAGCGGGGATCGGCCGGAGGAGGTGGGACTGACATGGATCCCAGTCGACCGTGCAGTACCGGCCGCTCTTCCGTACGCCGCCCCGCGACGTGAGTGGCAGCGTTTCCCTACCCGGCCCCGCCGCCGTGAAACGCGATCAACCGGTGCCGCCCCGGCCGCACCGCTCCGCGGAGTCCTGCCCGCGTCGGAAGAGCGCCCTGAACTGCCTGTGATCACCACGCCCTGATCAGCATTCAGTGCGGCCCCGCGCCGTCGGCCAGTCCGTGAAGGAGCTTGCCATGTCGATGATCCGTGACCTGCGCGCAGTCGTCCGCCCGGCCCTGCGACCCACCCTGCGCAAGCACACGACGTCCTACGACTACGGCCCGGCCCGCGACCTGAACACGCCCAGCGCCGTGGTGGACTGCGCCGTCTACCGTAACGGGGTCCGCTGCAACGAGGGCGCCGACCTGCGCGAGGCGCTGGAGATGGTCCGGGCCGGGCGGCCCGGCGCGGCCTGCGACGGCAGCGACGGCTTCGTGTGGATCGGCCTGCACGAGCCCACCGAGCAGGAGTTCGCCGGCATCGCCGAGGAGTTCGACCTGCACCCGCTCGCCGTGGAGGACGCCGTCCACGCCCACCAGCGGCCCAAGCTGGAGCGGTACGACAACTCGCTGTTCACCGTCTTCAAGACGATCCGCTACGTCGAGCACGCCGAACTCACCGCCACCAGCGAGGTGGTGGAGAGCGGCGAGGTGATGGTCTTCACCGGCCAGTACTTCGTGATCACCGTCCGGCACGGCGGGCACGGCTCGCTGCGGGCGCTGCGGCTGCGGCTGGAGGACGACCCGGAGCTGCTCGCCAAGGGCCCCTCGGCGGTGCTGCACGCCATCGCCGACCGGGTGGTGGACGACTACCTCGCCGTCTCCGAGGCGGTGCAGGACGACATCGACGAGGTGGAGATCGACGTGTTCTCCGCCGGCAGCGGCAAGACCTCGCGCGGCGGCGACGCCGGGCGGATCTACCAACTCAAGCGCGAGGTGCTGGAGTTCAAGCGGGCCGTCTCGCCGCTGCTGCGGCCGATGCAGATGCTCGGCGAGCGGCCGATGCGGCTGGTGGACCCCGAGATCCAGAAGTACTTCCGGGACGTCGCCGACCACGTGGCCCGCGTGCACGAGCAGGTCACCGGCTTCGACGACCTGCTCAACTCGATCCTGCAGGCCAACCTCGCGCAGGCCACCGTGGTGCAGAACGAGGACATGCGCAAGATCACCGCCTGGGCGGCCATCCTGGCGGTGCCCACGATGATCACCGGCGTCTACGGCATGAACTTCAGCCACATGCCCGAACTGCACTGGCGCTACGGCTATCCCACCGTCCTGGGCGCGATCCTGGCGATCTGCTACGCCATCCACCGCGGTTTCCGCCGCAACGGCTGGCTGTAGCGCGGCTGCGGGGGAGCCGCGGTCAGCCGCGGCGGCCGGCCATGACCACCATCGCCAGGCCGGCCAGGATCACGGCGAGCGCGGGGTAGGCGGCCACGGGCGGGGTCTGGCCCAGCCACAGGGCGGCCACCAGCGTGGCGCCAGGGGTCTCCAGCAGGATCGCGGTGGAGGTGGTGGACGGGCCGAGGCCGCGCACCACCCGGTTGAGCAGCGAGTGCCCGAGGAACTGGGCGACGGCGGTCAGCGCGAGGATCTTGCCCCAGGTGCCCGCGTCGTAGCCGCCGAGCGAGGAGCCGGCGACCAGGCACGCACACAGCAGCGCCACCGCGGTCGAGGTGTAGCAGACGAAGGTGTAGGCGGTGGTGGTCGCGGTGCGGCGCACCTCCGAGCCGAGCAGCATGTAGCCGGCCGCCGCGATGCCGCCGCCCAGCGCGAGGGCGTCGCCCTCCAGCGCGCGGGTGTCGGTGGAGAGGTCGAGCCCGGTGAGGATCAGCACGCCGGCCACGGCGAGCGCGGTGCCCGCCCACACCAGGCCCGGCTGGCGCCGGCCGCGCAGCCGCAGCAGCAGCGTCGTCCACACCGGGGTGGTGGTGACCAGGGCGGTGGACGTCGCCACCGAGGTCATGTCGACACTCGGCAGCCACATCCCGAAGTGCGCGGCCAGCACGAGGCCGGCCGCCACCGACAGGCCGATCGCCCGGCGCCCCATCCCGCGCAGCTCGGCGCGGTGCCGCCACAGCGCGAGCGGGCTGAGGACGCCGACGGCAATCGCGTTCCGCCAGAAGGCGATCGCCAGCGCGGGGGCGGCGGTGGCCGCGATCAGCGGCGCCGACATGGACACACCCGCGACCGCGAGCGCCAGCAGCCCGTAGTCGAGCGGGCTCCCCGGTACGGGCGCCTCGCCTGCCGCCGGGGCGCCGGCCTGTGCCGAGGGTGCCCTGCGGGCTGCGGTGAGGGTCTTCCGGGCGTCCACGCGCCCACTCTAAGGCGCACACCTCGCATCCAGGACACCCCGTGCGCGGCCGTCCCCTCCCGGTCGCGCAGCTCGAGGGGGCCGGGCCGGGCGCGGATAAGCTGGGCGCATGGCGACAGCGGCAGAGGGGATCGGAGCGGCGGCGCGGCCTTCTTTCGGGGCGGCGGAGCAGCGCCATCTCGTGGCGGAGGCGAGCCGGAAGTCCGGGCTGGTCTGGGTGAACGGGCAGGCGCTGTGGCACGTGTGGATGGACGACGCCCTGTGGGTGGTGGGCGGCGGCGCCGGTGAGCAGCCGCTGCCCGGGCTCTTTGACGGCGGGGCCGCACGGGTGTCCGTGCGGAGCAAGGACAAGGGCGGGCGCCTGGTGACGTGGGAGGCCCGCGTCGAGCTGGTGGCGCCCCGCAGCGAGGCGTGGGAGGCCGCGGTGGCCGAGTTGAAGGCCAAGCGGCTCAACTCCGTGGACCCCGATGGCGTCGCCGACCGCTGGGCCGCCGAGTGCCGGGTCTTCCGGCTCACCCCGCAGGGGCTGCCCGCCGAGCACCCGGGCGCGCTGTCCGCCGACTCCGGCGCCGCCGCCCCCGTACCGTCCCCGGCCGTCACCCGCCACCCGATCCCGGCCCCGCTGCCCCGCCTGCTCGCGGGCCGCCGCCGCAAGAAGTCCTAGCGCCGGCCGGCACCTCTCGCCAGGGCCCGGCTACTTGACGGTCTTGCCGTAGTCGACGACCTGGGACTTCGCCGGTGCCACCAGGCTGAACCGCTCGCCCCAGTCGGACAGGGTGAGGGTGCCCGCGCCGCCGGCCCGCTGGTACCGCAGCGGGTAGGGCTGCCCCTTGAGCGAGACGTCCAGGGAGCCGCCCTGCGAGCCGTCGAGCGCGATGGTGCGGGTGTCGCCGACCTTGCGGTGGTCGCCGGTCTGCACGCTGCCGTCGAGCACGAAGAGGTCGGCGAGCAGCACCTTCTTGTCGGTGAAGCCGCTGAACTGCTGGTAGGAGGGGTCGCCCGGCGGCACCTTGACGTACTTCCCGCTGAGCTTGGCGGCGGCCGCCTGGCTGTTCTTGTCGTCGCCGGAGCCGTAGAAGTCCGCGCCCGCCTTGAGGTAGAGGTCGCCGCCGACCCGCAGCAGCTGGAAGGTGCTGCCCTTGGTGCTGACCTCGCCGACGCCGCCGGCCGAGCTGAGCCGCATGTCCAGCCGGTAGGTCTGCCCACCGCTGACGACGGTGCCGGCCAGCCGTACGGTCGGCGCGGCGGCGGCCGCCGCCTTGGCCTTCTGCTCGATGCCGGCGGCGGGGAGCTTGCCGACGCCGTTGGTGCCCGCGTCGGGGTCGCCGCCCATGCCGAGGCATCCGGTGAGCAGGGTGCCGGCGGCGAGGGTGAGGAGCGTCGCAAGGGTCCTGCGGCCGTGGTGCACGGGGGCTCGTCCTTCGGTTGCGGCGGCTGCGGGCGGTGCCGAAGCTACCGCAGGGTACCCCCGGGGAGCATCCCGCGGGGCGGACAAGATCCGTCCGGAGTAGCCTGGCCGTTGGATGACACGGGCGCACGGCACCGCGACGCGAGCAGTGCCGGAGCCGCCCCTGAACCGGCAGGAGGCCCCGCGATGGTGGCAGGAGCCCCCCGGGTCTTCGTCTCGCACCTGTCGGGCGTGGCTGTGTTCGACCCGAACGGGGACCAGGTCGGCCGGGTCCGCGACGTGGTGGTGATGCTGCGGCTGGGCGGACGGCCGCCGCGTGTGCTCGGGCTGGTCGTGGAGGTGGTCGGCCGGCGCCGGATCTTCCTGCCGATGACCCGGGTGACCGGGGTGGAGTCCGGCCAGGTGATCACCACCGGCGTGCTCAACATGCGCCGCTTCGAGCAGCGCCCGGCCGAGACGCTGGTGCTCGGCGAGCTGCTGGACCGCCGGGTGCGGCTGGTGGCCCCGGTCGGCACCGCGGAGGACGGGACGGCGGGCGGGCCGGGCACAGCAGGCACGGCCGACCGGCCCGCGGAAGAGGTCACGGTGCTGGACGTGTCGATGGCACGGCTGCCGGCCCGGCGGGACTGGGAGATCGACAAGGTCTTCGTGCGGCGCGGCAAGAAGGGCGCGCTGCGCCGCCGCGGGGAGGCGCTGACCGTGGACTGGTCGGCGGTGACCGGCTTCTCGCTCGCCGAGGAGGGCCAGGGCGCGGAGAACCTGGTGGCGACCTTCGAGCAGCTGCGCCCGGCCGACTTGGCGAACGTGCTGCACCACCTGTCCCCCAAGCGCCGCGGCGAGGTGGCCGCCGCCCTGGACGACGACCGGCTCGCCGACGTCCTGGAGGAGCTGCCCGACGACGACCAGGTGGAGATCCTCAGCAAGCTGAAGGAGGAGCGCGCCGCCGACGTCCTGGAGGCCATGGACCCCGACGACGCCGCCGACCTGCTCGCCGAATTGCCGCTGGAGGAGCAGGAACGGTTGCTCACCTTGATGGAGCCGCAGGAGGCCGCGGGGGTGCGGCGGTTGCTGTCGTACGAGGAGCGCACCGCGGGCGGCCTGATGACGACCGAGCCGCTGGTGCTGCGCGCCGACGCGACCGTCGCCGACGCGCTGGCCCGGATCCGCAACCCCGACCTGCCGCCGGCGCTGGCCGCCCAGGTCTACGTGTGCCGCCCGCCGGAGGAGACGCCCACCGGCAAGTACCTCGGCCTGGTGCACTTCCAGCGGCTGCTGCGCGACCCGCCGTTCACCCTGCTCGGCTCCATCGTGGACACCGACCTGCAGCCGCTCGGTCCGGACACCCCGCTGCCGTCGGTGACCAGCTACCTGGCCACGTACAACATGGTGGCGGCCCCGGTGGTGGACGAGAGCGGGGCGCTGCTGGGCGCGGTGACCGTCGACGACGTGCTCGACCACCTGCTGCCCGAGGACTGGCGCGAGACGGACTACCGCCCGCCCGGCGCGGACGACGGCCCGGACGCGGGCCGCGACGGCGGGTACGGGGCCGACGACGGCGATGGCAGCGACGAGGGCGACGGCGGCCGGCCCGGCCGGGACGAGGAGCAGCGTGTGACGGAGGCCGCCGATGGCCGCTGAGGAGCGCGAGCGGGCGCGCCCGCCGGCCGGCGCCACCGCCACCGGCCGGCCGCGGACCCGGCTGGACCAGCCGCGCGCGCCGCGCCGCAGCCTGCTGCCGTCCTACGACCCGGAGGCGTTCGGCAAGTTCTCCGAGCGGATCGCCCGCTTCCTGGGCACCGGGCGGTTCATCGTCTGGATGACCGCGGTGATCGTGGTGTGGGTGCTGTGGAACGTCTTCGCCCCGCGCCATCTGCGGTTCGACTCCTACCCGTTCATCTTCCTGACCCTGATGCTCTCGCTGCAGGCGTCGTACGCGGCCCCGCTGATCCTGCTGGCGCAGAACCGGCAGGACGACCGGGACCGGGTCAACCTGGAGCAGGACCGCAAGCAGAACGAGCGCAGCATCGCCGACACCGAGTACCTGACCCGCGAGGTCGCCGCGCTGCGCACCGGCCTCGGCGAGGTGGCCACCCGCGACTGGATCCGCTCCGAACTGCAGGACCTGGTCAAGGAACTGGAGGAGCGGCGCGACGGCGGCCGGACACACGGTGACGAAGGCGACGGGCGGGGCCGCTGAAGCCCGGTGGGCCGCCGCCGTATGCTCGTTCGTATGGCTACCGCTCTGCACGGGTCGACCCCGACCGCCCCCACCGACGAGGCCGTGCGCGCCGCGCTCGCAACGGTCGACGACCCGGAGATCCACAAGCCGATCACCGACCTCGGGATGGTGAAGTCGGTCGACATCTCCCCCGACGGGGTGGTCTCGGTGACCGTGTACCTGACGGTCTCCGGCTGCCCGATGCGGGACGAGATCTCCACCCGGGTCACCGCCGCGGTCCAGCGTGTGCCGGGCGTGGCCTCGGTGCGGGTGGCGCTCGACGTGATGAGCGACGAGCAGCGCCGGGAGCTGGCCGCCTCGCTGCGCGGCGGGCAGGCCGAGCGCGAGATCCCCTTCGCCCAGCCGGGCTCGCTGACCCGCGTCTACGCGGTCGCCTCCGGCAAGGGCGGCGTCGGCAAGTCCTCCGTGACGGTCAACCTGGCGGCCGCGCTCGCCGCCGACGGGCTCAAGGTCGGCGTGGTCGACGCCGACATCTACGGCCACAGCGTGCCGCGGATGCTGGGCACGGACGGGCGGCCCACCCAGGTCGAGAACATGATCATGCCGCCGTCGGCGAACGGCGTGAAGGTCATCTCGATCGGCATGTTCACCCCGGGCAACGCGCCCGTGGTCTGGCGCGGGCCGATGCTGCACCGCGCCCTGCAGCAGTTCCTCGCCGATGTCTACTGGGGCGACCTGGACGTCCTGCTGCTCGACCTGCCGCCCGGCACCGGTGACATCGCGATCTCCGTCGCCCAGCTCGTGCCCAACGCGGAGATCCTGGTGGTCACCACGCCGCAGCAGGCCGCGGCCGAGGTCGCCGAGCGGGCCGGCTCGATCGCGGTGCAGACCCATCAGAAGATCGTCGGCGTGGTGGAGAACATGGCGGGGATGCCCTGCCCGCACTGCGACGAGATCGTGGAGGTGTTCGGCACCGGCGGCGGCGACCGCGTCGCCGAGGGCCTGTCCCGCACCACCGGCACCACGGTGCCGGTGCTGGGCCGCATCCCGATCGACGTGCGCCTGCGCCAGGGCGGCGACGACGGCCGCCCGGTCGTCCTGACCGACCCCGACTCCGCCGCGGCCACCGCGCTGCGCGGTATCGCCGGCAAGCTCGGCACCCGCGCGCGGGGCCTGGCCGGCATGTCGCTGGGCATCACCCCGCGCAACAAGTTCTGACGCGGGCGGCGCTTACGGCCGGCGGCCCGCCGCAGGGTCTCCTGCGGCGGGCCGCTGGCCGGGGTTGTCAGGGCCCCGCTAGCCTCCGTAGGCCGACAGGTCGGGGATCGCCTGGAGGGCCAGCCCGTAGGCGCTCATGCCGCGCCCGTAGGCGCCGAGGTGAACCCCCTTGGCGGCGCCCGCCAGCACCCAGCCGTACTCGGACTCGCGGTAGTGGAAGGGCGTCGGCTCACCGTCGACCGGGAGGGTGAGGGAGGACCAGCCGGGGCCCGACAGGTCGTCCGCGAGGTCCCAGGCCGCCGCCGTCTGCTGGTCGAGCCAGTCCTGCCGCAGCGAGCGGTCCATGTGGGTGGGCCAGGTCGCCGACAGCAGCCCCGAGCCGGCCAGCCAGGCCGCGGAGGAGACCGAGGTCGCCTCCAGGATGCCGGTGCCGTCCCGCCGCAGCGGCCGCTCCGCCACGGTGACGACGACGGCGAACCGCTGCAGCTCCGGGTCGCCCGCCTCCGCCTTCAGCGAGGGCGCGTCGCCGTGCCCCAATGATCCGTGTTCGACGGTCCCGTCCGCACTGGCCCCGACCGTGCCGAGCCAGCGGGGCCCGGTGAACGCCTGGTCGAGTCCGTACCAAGGGAAGTCCGCCAGCAGGTAGCCGTCGACCGCCCCCTGACGCGTGCCGGTCTTCGTCTCCATATGGGTCGCGCCTCCTCCGTGCCCGTCCGGGCGACATGCCATCTTGCCCGACCCTGGGCGGGTTCGGGGCGCGAAACGGCGTGGGGTGACGGCGAACACACGGACAACGGTCACGCAATCGGGTGAAATCCGATCAAGGAATTGACGCACGCGGCACGCGGTCGGCCCTGGGCTGCCCGGCGCCACGCCCGGCCGACGCCCTGCCGGCCCCCTGGTCAGGTCCGATGCGGGCCCCTCGGCAGGGGCGCGGGGCCGGTCAGGTGGCGTCGGAGTCGAAGGGCGGCGGCTCCTCCGCGCCGAGCTTCTTGAGCCGGTCGGGGGTCGCGGCCGAGCCGTTGGCCGCCGCGGTGCCCGAGGCGCCGGCCGCGGTGGAGGCGGCCTTCGCGGGCTCGACGCCGTTGACCGCGTCGGTCACCTCGCGGACGTCCTTGCGCAGGTCGGTGACCTCGGCCATCTCCTTGCGCAGGTCCAGGCTGTCGCGCAGCTCCTTCAGCTCGCCGATCCCGTACTCGTCGTCGCCGTTCATCAGATTCTTCCGGATGAACGTCTTCGGGTTCAGGTCCTCGAACTCGAAGTCCTTGAACTCCGGGCCGAGTTCACGGCGGATGTCCTCCTTGGCGTTGTCGGAGAACTCGCGCACCTTGCGGATGAACGCCATCGTGTCCTGGATGACCTTGGGCAGCTTGTCCGGCCCGAAGACGAGGACGGCAAGGACGACCAGGGCGACCAGCTCCAGCGGGCCTATGTCGAAGAACACCTTGCGCTCCTTGGGACGTCCACTGCCGGCGAGGCGAGGGACCGGCGGACTTTACGGTACCTGCCCGTGCGGCGGAAACAAGAGTGGCCGGGGCCGAACACTGCGCCGCCACCGGGTGAAGGACCGCCTCGGGGCCGCCCCGGGCCCGTACGGTCCGCTGCGGCCCCGGGGCGGCCCGGTGGACCCGAGGTGGCCCGGTCGGGCCCGGTGGCCTGCTCCGGCCCTTGGGAGGGCCGGAGCAGGCCACAGTGAGCCACAGGAGGCGCCGGGAAGCCGCTCAGTGGAGGACGACGGAGCCGGTGCCGGCCGTGGCCGGCGCGTCCTGCGCGCCGGCGTCCAGTGGCAGCACGCCGGGGGCGAGCAGCGGCCGGGCCAGCGCCATGGATGTGGCGGACGCGACAACGACCGCCGACTCGTGCCGGGACCGGTGCTCGCTCTCGGCGTCGATCACCCCGCGCGGGAAAGTGCCCCGCGTGTCGGAGACCTGGCCGGCGCTCAGCGGGGTCAGCGGGCTGACCGCGGGGCCGTCGTCCGGCCGGGCGCCGCCGTCCATCGCCGCCTCCATCGGCAGGGCGCTGCCGATGGCGATGGCGGCCATGGAGAAGGCGCCGGCCGCGGCGAAGGCGAAGCGGCGGCCGCGCGAGGCCGAGTCGTGTATCCGGAAGCCCCGGCCGCGCGGGCCGTCGTCGGCCGCGGGCACCAGGTCCTCGGCCGGACCGAGGTAGGAGAAGGCGGGCTGGGCGCCGGTGCGCAGGCCCGAGCCCGACAGGTCGGGGTCCGGCAGCTCGGGCACCGACGGCCGGGAGCCGAAGCCCCCGAACGAGCCGAACGATCCGAATCTGCCGCCGTCGAACGGGCCGCGGCGCTGCTGGTCGGTGCTGCCCGCCGCGTCGGCGGAGTCGGCCGGGGGCCGGGGCGGACCGCCGTCCGGGCCGTCGATGTCGCTCATGCCGGGCAGGCCCTGCAGCCGGGCGAGCAGCCCGGCCGAGATGGCCGGCAGCTCCGAGCCGGCCACCACGCTCTTCAGCCGCCGCTGGTCGGCGGCGGCGGCCTTGCACTGGGGACATGTGGCGAGGTGGGCGAGCACCCGGTCCCGGGTGTCGCCGGTCAGCTCGCCGTCCACGAAGGCGGACAGCCGGTCGCCGAGGTGCTGCTCGGCGGCCGCTGGACGCTGGGGACGGTGCTGCTCGCCGAAACCACTGCTGCTCACGCTCTCCCGCCCTCCTGACCGGGTTTGGGTGCGGTGGCAGCGAGCGCAGGCGCCGGGCGCGCTCCGGGCGCCCGGTGCTCCAGAGCCTTGCGGAGGTGCGAGCGGCCGCGGTGGATGCGGCTGCGCACCGTGCCGAGCTTCACCCCGAGGGTGGCGGCGATCTCCTCGTACGACAGTCCCTCGATGTCGCAGAGCACGACGGCGGCGCGGAACTCCGGCGCGAGGGTGTCCAGCGCCTGCTGGACGTCGGCGTCGAAGTGCGTGTCGTTGAAGTGCTGGGCGGGGGACGGCTCGCGGCTGGGCAGCCGCTCGGCCGCGTCGTCGCCGAGGGCGTCGAAGCGGATGCGCTGGCGGCGCCGCACCATGTCCAGGAACAGGTTCGTGGTGATGCGGTGCAGCCAGCCCTCGAAGGTGCCGGGCGTGTAGGTGGACAGGGAGCGGAAGACCCGCACGAAGACCTCCTGGGTGAGGTCCTCGGCGTCGTGCTGGTTGCCGGTCAGGCGGTACGCCAGCCGGAAGACCCGCGCGCTGTGGGTGCTGACGATCTCCTCCCAGGAAGGAGGCGTCCACGTCTGACCGTCCGCGTCCGTGGCGAACGTCGCGGTCGCAGGGGCGGACTCTGGTGAACGGTCATCAGCGGTTTTGGTCACGGATTCCGGCTGTCCGGCCGACCGGCGGAAGCGTGCGAACACTCCCCGGTCACCGGCCGCAGCCGCACCTCCCCTGTCGGCTCTGGTGGTCTCCAGTAGAGCCCCTACCATATCCACCTCGCCCGTTAGCTCCGGATAAATGCGCTGTTGCCGAGGCGGGATCGGGGCCGATGGCCTCCTACCCGCCCGATGTTCGTGCTACCTAAAAGCCATAACGGCCGGTCCCATCAGCCGGTTCCCGAGGGCAGCGGATACAGTCGCCGAGCAGATCGCATTCGGTGAGGGACGACGGGACGAAGGGGAGCGGCCATTTCCGGCAACCGGCAGGCGAGCTGGGCGTTCGCGGACGCGTTCGTCGCCGAGGACGACGCGCTCGTGCGCGCCCGTGCCCGTGCCCGCTCGGCCGGCCTGCGGGCGGTCTCCCCCGGCACCGGCGCGGCCCTGCGGCTGCTGGCAGGGGCCGCGGCGGCGAAGTCGGTGGTCGAGATCGGCACCGGCGCCGGCGTCTCGGGCATCCATCTGCTCAAGGGGATGCGGCCGGACGGGGTGCTCACCACCGTGGACTCCGAGCCGGACCGCCAGCAGCTGGCCCGCGAGGCGTACCGGGAGGCCGGCGTCGCCGCCAACCGGGCCCGTTTCATCTGCGGCCGCGCCCTGGACGTCCTGCCGCGCCTCACCGACGGCGGCTACGACCTGGTCTTCTGCGACGCCGACCGGCTGGAGTGCCTGGAGTACCTGGACGAGGCGCTGCGGCTGCTGCGCCCCGGCGGCGTGCTGTGCTTCGAGGGCGCCTTCGGCCAGGGCCGCGCCCTGGACGCCGCCCACCAGGACGCCGAGTCGCTGCACCTGCGCGACCTGATGCGCGCGGTCCGCGACGACGCCCGGCTCGCGCCGGTGCTGCTGCCCACCGACGACGGGCTGCTCTGCGCGGTCAAGCGCGGCTGAGCCCGTCACCCCCGCGGGCCCGGAATTCCGCAGGACCGGGGAATCCCGGCGGTGCCGGAAAAGGGATACGGAAACAGCCCGGCCGCGCGCCCCGGTTCCCGGGGCGCGCGGCCGGTTCGGCTACGGAGCCGCTGGTCTCAGACGATGGCCTTCTTCAGGGCATCGCCCAGAGCGTCCGCCTCGTCCGGGGTCAGCTCGACGACAAGCCGCCCGCCGCCCTCCAGCGGAACGCGCATGATGATGCTCCGCCCCTCCTTGGTCACCTCGAGCGGGCCGTCACCCGTCCGCGGCTTCATGGCCGCCATGCTCGTTCCCCTTCCTGAGACCAGCTCGGACTCGAACACATTGGTTCTCGGCCATTATCCCGCATCACCGGACCCGATGACCAACGACGGTGCCACTCCGTTCCACATTCGGAACATCCAAACCCGCGCATTTCACCGGGCGGGGCGCGCAAAGGGCGGCTCGCGGGCGACCGGTTTCTTGACGTACGTCACATGCGCGGCGGCCGCCGGGTCCGGCATCCTGGCCGGGACACTTGCCGGGCGCGGCCGGGGACGCGTGCCGCGGGGCGCCGGCGGAGCCGCGACGAAGGGGCGTGAGGCATGGGCGACAGCGTGCTGTACGAGGTCGGGGACGGTCTGGCGACGGTGACGCTCAACCGGCCGGAGGCGATGAACGCGCTCGACACCGGCACCAAGGACGCGCTGCGGGACAGCCTGCGCGCGGCCGCCGCCGACGAGGCGGTGCGGGCGGTGCTGCTCACCGGGCGGGGCAAGGCGTTCTGCGTCGGCCAGGACCTCAAGGAGCACGTCGGCATCCTGGAGGCCGGCGGCGGCATGACGACGGTCGCCGAGCACTACAACCCGATCGCGCTCGCCATCGCCACCATGCCCAAGCCGGTCGTCGCGGCCGTCAACGGGGTCGCGGCCGGCGCGGGCGCGGGCTTCGCCTTCGCCGCCGACCACCGGATCGCCGCCGACACCGCCTCCTTCACCACCGCCTTCGCCGGCGTGGCGCTGTCCACGGACTCGGGCATGTCGTGGACGCTGCAGCGGCTGGTCGGCTACGGCCGGGCCGCCGAGCTGCTCTACTTCCCGCGCGCGGTCCCGGCCGACGAGGCCCTCGCCCTCGGCCTGGTGCACCGCGTGGTGCCGGCCGGCGAACTGGCCGGCGAGGCGCTCGCGCTGGCCCGCCGCCTGGCCGAGGGCCCCACGCTCGCCTACGCCGCCATGAAGGAGGCCCTCGCCTACGCGAGCACGGCCACCCTGCCCGAGGCGCTGGAGCGCGAGGACCGGCTGCAGAAGGCGGCGGGCGCCTCCGCGGACCACCGCGCGGCGGTGTCGGCCTTCGTCCGCAAGGAGCGCCCGCGCTTCACCGGCCGGTGACGCCGGTCCTGGCCACGCAGTCGGCGAGGTGGTCGTCGACCAGGCCGCACGCCTGCATCAGGGCGTAGGCGGTGGTCGGGCCGACGAACCGGAAGCCGCGCTTCTTGAGGTCCTTGGCCAGGGCGGCGGACTCCGGGCTGGTCGCGGGGACGTCGGCGGTGGTCTTGGGCACCGGCCTGGTCGCGGGGTCGGGCGCGAACGACCAGATCAGCGCGTCCAGGCCACCCTCATAGGTGTCGCGGACGGCACGGGCCGCGACCGCGTTGGCCATGGCAGCGTCGACCTTGGCCCGGTTGCGGATGATGCCGGGGTCCGCGAGCAGCCGGACCCGGTCCTCGTCGGTGAAGGCGGCCACGGCGTCGATACGGAAGCCGTGGAAGGCGGCCCGGAAGGTCTCACGGCGGCGCAGGATGGTGATCCAGGACAGGCCGGACTGGAAGGCCTCCAGGCAGATCCGCTCGAAGAGCGCGTCGTCGCCGTGGACCGGGCGCCCCCACTCCTCGTCGTGGTAGGCGAGGTAGTCGGGGGTGGACAGGCCCCAGGGGCAGCGCAGCCGCCCGTCGGGACCCTCGACGGTGCCGCCGTCGCTCATTCGGCCGTCCCCTCCGGGCGGCCGGGCTCCTGCCCGTACTCCTGGCCCCCGCCCGGCCGGTACTCGTGGGCGCCGCCCCGGCCGTACTCCTGCCCGTACTGCTGCGGGTCGCCGTCCGCGGGGCCGTACTGCTCGTACGGGGCGCCCTGGCCGGGCTGGGGCAGGGTGTGCGGGTCGAGCCGGACCGGGCCCTGCGGCCGGCTGCCCTCCAGCAGGGCCGTACCGCCGCCGCGGACACCGGCCAGCGACGCCTCCAGTTCGGCGATGCGGGCGTCGCGCTCGGCGAGTTCGGCGCCGAGCCGGTCCAGCACCTCGTCCACCTCGTCCATGCGGTAGCCGCGCACGCCGACGGGCAGCCGCATCGCCTCGACGTCGGCCCGCACCAGCGGGCGGTCCGGGGGGAGCCGGTCCTGGATGCGTTCGGGCTCGGCGTCCTTGAGGGCGCCGCCGTCGCCGAGCACGGCCAGTGCCACCGCCGCGACCACCACGGCGAGCGCGATGAGCATGAACCAGAACAACTCGATCTCCCGGGGTCCGACCCTACGTGTCAGGCACGATCGTGCCACGATCGCATGAGTCAGAGATGAGGAGCGACCGTGGCAATTCGGCTGGGCACCCGGGAATTCGGCGAGCGGGAGCCGGTGATCATGGCGATCGTCAACCGGACGCCGGACTCCTTCTACGACCAGGGGGCCACCTTCACCGACGAGCCGGCCCTGGAGCGGGTCGAGCAGGTGATCGCCGAGGGGGCCGCGATCGTCGACATCGGCGGGGTGAAGGCGGGGCCGGGCGAGGAGGTCACCGCGGGTGAGGAGATCCTGCGCACGGTGGGCTTCGTCGCCGAGGTGCGCCGCCGCCACCCGGACGTCGTGATCAGCGTCGACACCTGGCGGCACGAGGTCGCCGAGGCGGTCTGCGAGGCCGGGGCCGACCTGCTCAACGACGCGTGGGGCGGGGTGGACCCCAAGCTGGCGGAGGTCGCCGCGCGGTACGGGGCAGGGCTGGTCTGCACCCACGCGGGCGGGGTGCGGCCGCGCACCCGGCCGCACCGGATCGGCTACGAGGATGTGATGGCCGACATCCTGCGGGTCACGGTGGGGCTGGCCGAGCGGGCGCTCGCGCTCGGCGTCCGGCGCGACGGCATCCTCATCGACCCCGGGCACGACTTCGGCAAGAACACGCGGCACTCGCTGGAGGCGACCCGGCGGCTGCCGGAGATGACGGCGACGGGGTGGCCGGTTCTGGTCTCCCTGTCGAACAAGGACTTCGTGGGCGAGACGCTGGACCGGCCGGTCAAGGAGCGGCTCATCGGCACGCTCGCCACCACGGCGGTCTCCGCGTGGCTGGGGGCGCAGGTGTACCGGGTCCACGAGGTGGCGGAGACGCGGCAGGTCCTGGACATGGTCGCCTCCCTGGCCGGCCACCGCCCCCCTGCCGTCGCCCGCCGCGGTCTCGCGTAACGGGGCGGCCATACGCCGTAGGGCTTCCCGTCTCGCCGCCGCCTGCCGCCCGGCTGTGGCGGTGCCCCCTCTGGGGGAGCAGTCCTCCCCCAGAGCTTCGCCTGGGGGCCCCAGCGCCCCTATGGGGCTCGCCTTCGCACGAAGGGCAAGGTTTTCGGGGGCGCTGGGGGTACCTCCCAGGCGAAGCTCTGGGGGAGGAACTGCGCGAGTAACCGGCCACCGGCCCGCGGTCGGGAACGCGCGGAACCCCCTACGGCGGGGAGCCGTACCCCCGCATCCGCTAGGCAGATTCCTTCGTCACCAAAGAGACCGCCTCTTCGATGTCGTCCGTGACGTGGAAGAGTTCGAGGTCGGCGGAGGACGCCTTGCCCTGGGCGACGAGGGTGCGGTGGATCCAGTCCACCAGGCCGCCCCAGTACTCGGTGCCGAAGAGCACGATCGGGAAGCGCGTCACCTTCTTGGTCTGGACGAGGGTGAGCGCCTCGAACAGCTCGTCGAGCGTCCCGAAGCCGCCCGGCAGCACCACGAACCCCCGCGCGTACTTCACGAACATCGTCTTGCGCACGAAGAAGTAGCGGAAGTTCACGCCGATGTCGACGTAGGGGTTGAGCCCCTGCTCGAAGGGCAGCTCGATACCGAGCCCGACGGAGACCCCGCCGGCGGCGAGCGCACCCTTGTTCGCGGCCTCCATGGCCCCCGGCCCGCCTCCGGTGATCACGGCGAAGCCCGCCTCGGCGAGCGCGCGCCCGATCCGCACGCCGGCCTCGTACTCGCGGGACTCCACCGGTGTGCGGGCCGAGCCGAAGACGCTGACGGCGGGGCCGAGCTCGGCGAGCGCCCCGAAGCCCTCCACGAACTCGGACTGGATGCGCAGCACCCGCCAGGGGTCGCTGTGCACCCACTCGGCGTCCCCGCGGCTGTCCAGCAGCCGCTGGTCGGTCGTCCCGGAGAGCACCTGCCCGCGGCGGCGGATCACGGGACCGGTGTGCCGCTCGGGCCACCCCCGGCCCTCGGGCCGCCCCTCGGCGGCCGCGTTGGCGGCGGCCGCCGCCTCCTGCCACGGGTCCGCGCCCGAAGGCGCGTCCTGGGGATCGGTTGCGTCAGTCATACCCGCAGCGTACGCATGAGCGGCCCGCGGACGGCGGCACGGGCCGCGGCCGGGCTCCCGGCGGGGCTCGCACCGGGGCGCGCCGGGAGCCGTCAGGCGGTGAGCCAGCGGCGCAGGGTGGCCTCGGACTGCTCGACGGCGGCGACGGCGACGTTCTCCTCGCGGGTGTGGGCGAGCGTGGGGTCGCCGGGGCCGTAGTTCACCGCGGGCACGCCGAGGGCGGCGAAGCGGGCCACGTCCGTCCACGCCTCCTTGGCGGCCGGCGGGGTGCCCACGGCCGCCACGAAGGCCGCGGCCGCCGGGTGGGACAGGCCGGGCAGGGCGCCGGGGGCGCTGTCGGTGAGCACCACCTCGAACCCCTCGAAGATGCCGCGCACCCGCTCCAGCGCCTCGTCCTCCGACTGGTCGGGTGAGAAGCGGTAGTTGACGGTGACCGCGCAGGAGTCGGGGATGACGTTGCCCGCGTGGCCGCCCTCGATCAGCACGGCGTTGAGCCCCTCGGGGTAGACCAGGCCGTCGATCTCGACCCGGCGCGGGGTGTACTCGGCGAGCCGGGTGAGGATGGGCGCGGCCTTGTGGATGGCGTTCTCGCCGAGCCAGCTGCGGGCGGAGTGGGCGCGCCGCCCGGTGGTCTGCACCCGCACCCGCAGGGTGCCCTGGCAGCCGCCGTCCACCCGGTTCGCGGTGGGCTCCAGGAGTACGGCGAAGTCCCCGGCGAGCCAGTCGGGATGGTGCTCGGCGAGCCGGCGCAGGCCGTTGAACTCGGCGGCGATCTCCTCGGCGTCGTAGAAGACGTAGGTCACGTCCCGGTTGGGCGCGGCGAGTTCGGCGGCGAGCTTGAGCTGCACCGCGACGCCGGCCTTCATGTCGGTGGTGCCGCAGCCCCACAGCAGGCCGTCCTCGTCCAGCCGCGAGGGGAGGTTGTCCGCGATCGGCACGGTGTCCAAGTGCCCGGCGAGCACGACGCGTTCGGCCCGGCCGAGGCGGGTGCGGGCCACCACCGCGTCGCCGTCGCGGTCCACCGCGAGGTGCGGCACGGCCCGCAGCGCGCCCTCCACGAGGTCGGCGAGCGGCTTCTCCTCGCGGCTGACCGAGGGGACGTCCACGAGCTGCGCGGTCAGGGCGCCCACGGGCTGGGCCAGGTCGAGTTCCATGGTCCGAGGATAGGGCGGCGGCTCCCGCGCGGCCGCCGGACGATCTTCGCGGCGCCGTCCGAGCGGGGCGCGCGGCGGGTGGCCGGAGCGGGGCCCGAGTTTCGGTAGGGTGCGCACGTGCCCGCGTCACCCTCCCCCGCGGGGAAGTCCTCCCCCGCCTCCGAGAAGCGTCGCGGCTGCGGACTGCGGTTCGTGGCCGCTCTCGTCGTGCTGCTGGCCGCGGCGGGCTGGCTCGCCTACCACTTCGGGTACAACAGGGGCCCCGCGTCGGCCGGTTGCACGGTCCGCGCGGACGGCGACGTGCTCGACCTCGACCCGGACCAGGCGTCGAACGCGGCGACGATCGCCGCCGTCGCGACCTCGCGCGGGCTGCCCGAGCGGGCGCTGACGATAGCGCTGGCGACCTCGCTGCAGGAGTCGCAGCTGCGCAACATCGACCACGGCGACCGGGACTCGCTCGGGCTGTTCCAGCAGCGCCCCTCGCAGGGCTGGGGCACCGCGCAGCAGATCCTCGACCCCGTGTACGCCTCGAACTCCTTCTTCGACAGCCTGGTGAAGATCCAGGGCTACACGCGGCTGCCGCTGACCGTGGCCGCGCAGCGGGTCCAGCGCAGCGGCTACCCGCAGGCGTACGCCAAGCACGAGGCCGACGCCACCCTGCTGTCCTCGGCGCTGACCGGCCGCGACGCGGGGGCGCTGAGCTGTACGACCGGGGCGGACACGCCCTACAGCGCGGGCGGCCGGCTGGGCCGCGCGTCGGCCGTGACCGCCCGGCTCACCCGCGAGTTCGGCGACCAGGTCAAGCCGCGCGCCGACAGCGGCGATCCGCGGACCGTGGCGGTGCCGTCGACTCCGTCGGGGGGTGCCGCGGAGGGGGACGGCCGCCGCCGGGGCTGGGAGCTGGCCCAGTGGGCGGTGGCCCACGCGCACGACCTGAAGGTGGAGCGGGTGTCGTTCGGTGACATGCGCTGGGACGCTGCTCGCTCGGAGAAGGGGTGGCAGAAGGCGGCTCCGGTGGAGAGCCGCACCAATGCGAAGGGGTCCTCCGCGCAGGTGCCGGACACGCTCGTGCGTATCACGGTGGCCCGCTGAGCCTTGGTTTGGAGCGGGGCGGCTTCCCGCCGCAGGGGTTCCCGGCCATTCCCGGCCCCAGCCCGGTGGCCTCTTCCCGCGCAGTTCCTCCCCCAGAGCTTCGCCTGGGAGGTACCCCCAGCGCCCCTGAAAAACCTCGCCCTTCGCACGCAGGGCGAGCCCCACAGGGGCGCGGGGAACTGCGCGAGCAGCCACGACGGCGCGGCAGTCGGCGACGAGACGGGAACCCAAGCGGCGAGGAGCCGACCCGACCTAGCGCGAAAGGCGGGCGGCGGCTGCGGCGACGCGCTCGTCGGTGGCGGTGAGGGCGATGCGGACGTAGGGGGTGCCCGAGGGGCCGTAGAACTCGCCGGGGGCGACGAGGATGCCGCGCTTGGCGAGGTCCGCCACCGTGTCCCAGCAGTTCTCACCCCGGGTCGCCCAGAGGTAGAGGCTCGCCTCGCTGTGCTCGATGCGGAAGCCCGCCGCCTCGACGGCGGCCCGCAGCACCGCGCGCCGCCGCGCGTACCGCTCCTTCTGCTCGACCGCGTGCTCGCGGTCCAGGAGCGCCGCGGCCATCGCGGCCTGCACCGGCTGCGGCACGATCATCCCGGCGTGCTTGCGGATGCCGAGCAGTTCGGCGACGACGGCCGGGTCGCCGGCGAGGAACGCCCCCCGGTAGCCGGCGAAGTTGGACCGCTTGGAGAGCGAGTGGACGGCGATCAGCCCGTCGTGGCTGTCGCCGCAGACGTCCGGGTGCAGCACCGAGACCGGCTCGGCGCCCTCCCAGCCCAGCTCGATGTAGCACTCGTCGGAGACGACCAGGACCCCGTGCTCGCGCGCCCAGCCGACGATCCGGCGCAGTTCGGCGGCCGGCAGCACCCGCCCGGTCGGGTTGGAGGGGCTGTTGAGCCAGAGCAGCTTGGTGCGGGCCGGGTCGAGGTCGGCGACCGGATCGGCGTACGCGACGGGTTCGGCGCGGGCGATGCGGGCGCCGATCTCGTAGGTCGGGTAGGCGAGGTCGGGGAAGCCGACCTGGTCGCCCTCGCGCAGGTCGAGCAGGGTGGGCAGCCAGCCGACCAGCTCCTTGGAGCCGATCAGCGGCAGGACGTGGGCCGGGGCCGCGCCTGTGACGCCGTGCCAGCGCCGCAGGTAATCGGCGGCGGCCTCGCGCAGCGCCTTGGTGCCGTAGGTCAGCGGGTAGCCGGGGCTGTCGGCGGCCGCGGACAGCGCCGCGCGCACCACCTCGGGCACCGGGTCGACCGGGGTGCCCACCGACAGGTCCACGATGCCGTCGGGGTGCGCGGCCGCGGTGTCCTTGTACGGCTCCAGGCGGTCCCAGGGGAAGACCGGAAGGCGGGCGGAGATGCTCACCGTGCTCACTCTCGCTTGTCGGGAAGGACGCCGGGCCCCGTGCCCGCGAGGGTCACGGGGCCCGGCGGAGTCAGCCGTTCGCCGACGTCAGCCGTTCTGCGGCGGCAGCGCGGCGATGAAGGGGTGGTCCCGCTCGATCAGGCCCAGCTTGGAGGCGCCACCGGGCGAGCCGAGCTCGTCGAAGAACTCCACGTTGGCCTTGTAGTAGTCCTTCCACTCCTCCGGGGTGTCGTCCTCGTAGAAGATGGCCTCGACCGGGCAGACCGGCTCGCACGCGCCGCAGTCGACGCACTCGTCCGGGTGGATGTACAAGGACCGGGAGCCCTCGTAGATGCAGTCGACCGGGCACTCTTCGATGCACGCCTTGTCCTTGACGTCTACACAAGGCTGCGCGATGACGTAGGTCACGCTGTCGTTCCTCCTCGATAGGGCTCATCTCGCGCGGGAGCGCGGCGTCGTCGATGCCCGCACCTAGTATCTCCGTTCCTGGGCACGATCCGAACAGGAGGGGCAGGCATGCCAGGGGATTTCTCGGCCGCGGGTCGGCTCGAAATCCGTATCACCCCGTCTGACGTGGGAAAACGCGTGTCGGTGCGGCGGGTGGTCGAGATCGCCGACGGGCATCCTATGTTCACCGATACGGTCGGTGTTCTCGCATCCTGGGACGCGGGGGTGGTCTGCGTCACACGGCGGACCGGTGAGACCGTGCGGATCGCGGAGGAGGCGCTGGTGGCCGGGAAGGTGGTGCCGCCCGCTCCTGCCCGCCGTGCCCCGGCCGTCCCGCAGGTGACCGCCGAGGAGCTGGAGGCCGTTGCCTCGCGGGCCTGGCCGCCCCTGGAGAGCGCGGCCCTGGGCGGCTGGACGCTGCGCGCGGCCTACGAGGGCGACCCCGCCGCGCTGCCCGAGGGCGCGGTGCGGGCCGGCTTCACCCGGCGGGCCAACTCGGTGCTGGTGGGCGCGGACGCGGGGATGCCGCTGGACGAGGCGCTGGCCGCGGTCGTCGCCTGGTACGGCGAGCGCCGGCTGACGCCCTGGCTGCAAGTGCCCGACGGCTCGCCCTACGCGGCCGCGATCGAGGAGCGCGGCTGGGTCCGGGAGGCCGACTCGGTGCTGCGCACGGCGCCGCTCGCCCCGCTGACCGGGCTCGCCCCGGACACCGCCGTCACGCTCTCCCGCACCGCCGACGAGGAGTGGATCGCCGCCTACCACCGCACCGGCGGCCTGTCCCGGGTGGCGCTGGAGGTGGTCTCCGGCGGCCCCTCGGTGTGGTTCGCCACACTGCCCGGCGCGATCGGGCGGGTCGTGGTGGACGGGCCCTGGGCGCTGTTCGGCGCCGTCGAGGTGGCCCCGGAGCAGCGCCGCCGGGGCCTTGCCACCGCGATCATGGGCGCGCTGGCCCGGCGGGCGTACGACGAGGGCGCCACCGCGGCCTGCCTGCAGGTCGAGCGGGACAACGAGGGGGCGGGGGCGCTGTACGACCGGCTGGGCTTCACCGACCACCACGGGTACCACTACCGGCGCCCCGCGGCATGACCGGCACCGTGCGCGAGAGGTTCGCGGCCGCCGCCCGCGAGGAGCGGCCCGACCTGGCCGAGCTGTGCCTGCTCGTCGGCGCGGAGGCCGACCCGGCGCTGGACGGCCGCGCGAGCGACCTCGCCCAGGTCGAGCTCGACCGGCTGGCCGGGCTGCTCCCGTACGGGCTGAAGACGCCGGCGCAGTGGGCGCGGGCCCTGGAGCGGGTGCTCGGCCGGGGCCACGGCTTCCACGGCACCGGCGCGGACTACCGGCGGCTGGAGTCCTCGCTGCTGCAGGAGGTGCTCAGGCGGCGGCGCGGGCTGCCGATCCTGCTGTCGGTGGTGTGGATGGAGGTGGCCCGGCGGGCCGGCGCACCCGTCCACGGGGTGGCGCTGCCGGGGCACTTCGTGGTCGCGCTGGGCGAGTGGGAGGCGCTCGGCCGGGACCCGGACGCCTGCGTGCTGGTGGACCCCTTCGACGGGGGCCGGCCGCTGTCGCCGGGCGACGCCGAGCAGTTGGTGGCACGGGCCACGGGCACGGCCCCGGGCGCGCTGCCGCCCTCGGCGATGGCCCCGGCCGACCCGCTCGACGTGGTCCGCCGGATCCTGGCCAACATCCGGGTGTGGGCGACGCCGGAGCCCGAGCGCATGCCGGTCCGGCTGTGGACCCTCGACCTCACCCTGCTGCTCCCCCGGCACCCCGCCAAGCTCCGCTACGAGCGGGCCGAACTGCTGGTCGCGATGGGCGACTTCCTCGGCGGGGCGGCCGAGATGGAGGAGTACGCGGAGGTCGTCGCGACCTTCGACGCGGACTCCGCGGCTGCCATCCGCGCCAAGGCCCGGGCCGCCCGCGCGCTGCTCAACTAGGGCTCTCTCAGGACCTCTCCGACACATCCTGCCCGGTCGCCGTGCCCTGGCACGCACGCCTGACCGATCGAGCCGACCGGACCGGTACGGCCGGCTCCTCCACGGCCTCCCGGTCCCGGCCCGGCCATGCCCTGCAGGGCCAAGGACCTGCGCCCGGCGCGACCCGCCCCGGCCACGACCCGCTCGACCCATCCCGGCTCGGCCGGGCCCTGCCGGGCCAGGGGCGTTCCGCCGGCTCCGAACCGCAGGCCCGTCGCCTCCCGGCCCCGAACGGCCGCGGGCCACGTGACCCTTCCCGGCGCCGCCTCGTTCACGCGGCATGACCACTCCCCCGCCTCTCCCCGTCCCCGTCGCGGCCGCGCTGGAAGCGGCCTCGGCCGGGAACACCGAGGACTTCCTGGCCGCCTTCGCCCCCCAGGGCGCCGTGGACGACTGGGGCCGCCTCTTCCGCGGCCACGATGCCATCCGCCGCTGGAGCGACGCGGAGTTCATCGGCAAGGAGGTGACCCTGCGGGTCACCGGCACCCGCACCGAGGGGCCCACCACCACGGTGAGCGCCGAGGTGGGCGGCAAGGGCTTCAACGGGCCCTCGGACTTCGCCTTCACCGTCGAGGGCGCCCACATCCTGCTCATGCGCATCACCGGCTGACCCGGCCGCCGCTGCCGGAAAGGGCCCTACGCTGGTCGCCATGACTGCCGAACCTGCGGCGCGCCCGGTGCGCGTCCTGCTCGCCGACGACCAGTCGATGGTGCGGGAGGCGCTGGCCACGCTGCTGGGCCTGGAGGACGACATCGAGGTCGTCGCGCAGGTCTCGCGCGGGGACGAGGTGGTGGCGGCCGCGCGCGAGCACGCGCCGGACGTGGCGCTGCTCGACATCGAGATGCCGGGCCTGACCGGCATCGAGGCGGCCGCGGCGCTGCGCGGGGCGCTGCCGCGGGTGAAGGTCGTCATCGTCACGACCTTCGGCCGCCCCGGCTACCTGCGCCGGGCCATGGAGTCCGGCGCGGACGCCTTCCTGGTCAAGGACGCCCCCGCGGCCCAGCTCGCGGCCGCGGTCCGCCAGGTGCTGCAGGGGCGGCGGGTGATCGACCCCGGCCTCGCGGCCGCCGCGCTCGCCGAGGGCGCCGACCCGCTCACCGCCCGCGAGCGCGACGTGCTCAACGCGGCCGCCGACGGCTCGGTCAACGCCGAGATCGCCCGCCGGCTGCTGCTGTCGGAGGGCACCGTGCGCAACTACCTCTCCACGGCGATCCAGAAGACCGGCGCCCGCAACCGCGCGGAGGCCGTCCGCATCGCCCGCGAGAAGGGCTGGCTGTAGCGAACTGCGGCCGGCTCCAGTCGGCTCCGGCCAGCGAGCGGGCCCGCCGAGCCGCCCGTACGACATTCGGCGCCCGCCGCGCATGACATCTGTCATGCCGAAGACACGACCCATCGCACTTCCGCGGGGACCGTCCCGCGCGGGATCGTTCCGGTATGACCGCACCAGCCGCGCGCACGCGCACCCACCAGGAGGCCGGGCACGACCCGGCGGCCGGCCCGCCCGTCGTGTCCTTCACGAGCGTCGACAAGAGCTTCGGCACCGTCCGGGCCGTCGCCGGGCTGAGCCTCGCCCTGCACGCCGGGGAGACGGTGGCCCTGCTCGGGCCGAACGGCGCCGGCAAGTCCACCGCGCTCGACCTGCTGCTGGGCCTGAAGAACCCCGACCGCGGCACCGTCACCGTCTTCGGCACCTCGCCCGCGCGGGCCATCGCGGCCGGCCGGGTGGGCGCGATGCTGCAGAGCGGCGGGCTGATGGAGGAGGTCACCGTCCGCGAACTGGTCTCCCTCGCCTGCGACCTGCACCCGCGGGCCCACCCGGTGGATCAGGTGCTCGCCGCCGCCGACCTCACCGCGATCGGCGACCGCAAGGTCGACAAGCTCTCCGGCGGCCAGGAGCAGCGGGTCCGGTTCGCGATGGCGACCGCCGGCGCCAACGACCTGATCGTGCTGGACGAGCCGACCACCGGCATGGACGTCGGCGCCCGGCAGGCGTTCTGGTCCACCATGCGCGCCCAGGTCGACCAGGGCCGCACCGTGCTCTTCGCCACGCACTACCTGGAGGAGGCCGACGCGGTGGCCGACCGGGTCCTGGTCCTCCACCGCGGCCGGCTGATCGCGGACGGCACGGCCGCCGAGATCAAGGCGCGGGCGGGTGCCCGCCGGATCACCTTCGACCTGGACGAGGCCGAGGGGCCGGTGGACGAGGCCGCGCTGCGCGCCCTGCCGCACGTGGTGGGCCTGGACGTCACCGGGCCGACCGTGCGCATCCGCTCCGACGACGCGGACGCCACCGTGCACGCCCTGTACGGCCTCGGCCTCTACCCGCACCATCTGGAGGTCGCCGGGCTCGGCCTGGAGCAGGCGTTCCTCGCCATCACCGACGCGGCGACCGCCGAGGAGGCGGAGAAGTAGATGAAGACCCTGATCCGGCTGGAGATCACCCGCACCCTGCGGAACCGCAAGTTCATGTTCCTGTCGGTGCTGTACCCGGCGTTCCTCTTCCTCGCCATCGGCCTGAGCTACAAGAAGAGCGACACGGTCGGCGGCTCGGGACTGTCCGCGGTGGGCTACCTGATGGTGGCGATGGCCGCCTTCGGCGCGATGACCTCGGTGCTGATGGGCAACGCCGAGCGGATCGCCCGCGAGCGGCACAAGGGCTGGGTGCGCCAGCTGCGGCTGACCGCGCTGCCCGGCCGCGGCTACGTGGCCGCGAAGGTGGCGGCCGCGGCCACGGTGAGCCTGCCCTCGATCGTCGTCGTCCTGGTGCTGGGCGCGGCGGTGGAGAGCGTCCGCATGGCCGCCTGGCAGTGGGTGTCCATCGCGGCGAGCATCTGGGCCGGCAGCATGGTCTTCGCCGCCCTGGGCGTGGCGATCGGCTACATGTCCAGCGCCGAGGTGGCCCGGCCGCTGTCGATGCTCTTCTACTTCGGCCTGGCGATCCTGGGCGGCCTGTGGGTGCCCATCTACAGTTTCCCGCACTGGCTGCAGACGCTCGCCGACTACCTGCCCGCGCGCCCCTACGCCGACCTCGGCCAGACCATCGAACTCGGGCAGGCGCCGCACACCCGGGACGTTGCCGTCCTGGTCGTCTACCTGGCGCTGTTCGCGGGCGCCGCGGCCTGGCTCTACCGCAAGGACACCAGGAAGGCGTGAGGCGATGACCCGCGAGCCGTGGCCGCCGTGGCGGCGCCAGAAGCCGCCCGCCGAGCCGCTGCCCGCGTGGCGGCAGGAGATCGAGGACGCCGACACCACCTCCATGGGGCGGCCCCCGGAGACCCGCAGGCAGGCGGTGGTGAAGCTGCTGTGGGTGGGGCTGTGGCTGCTCTACCTCGGCGCGCCGGTCAGCGACCTGACCGGCGGCCACCACGGCGCGGCCGCCACGACGGCGGCCGCGCTCGGCCTGGGCGTCTTCGTCGCCGGCTACCTGGTGCTGGTCTTCTTCCGCACCAACCACCCCGGACCTCCGGAGCGGTGGGTCCACCTGGTGCTGGTCGGCGAGACGGCGCTGGCGCTCGCGCTGCCGGCCGCTCTCGGCAAGGACTGGCTGGTGCTGCTGGTCTACGTGGCGGTGGCCTGCGGGGCCGCGCTGTCCGCCGCCGAGTCGCGGTGGGCGGTGCCCGGCGTGGTGGTGCTGCTCGCGGCGATGGGCGGCTGGAAGGACCCGGGCGGGCAGTTCTTCGCCTCGCTGCTGGTCCCGGCCCTCCTCGGCGGCTTCGCGATGATGGGCGTCAAGCAACTGGTGCACACCATGCGCGAGTTGCGCGAGGCACGGCAGACGGTGGCGCACCTGGCCGCCACCGAGGAGCGGCTGCGACTGGCCCGCGACCTGCACGACCTGCTGGGGCACTCGCTGTCGTTGATCACCCTCAAGAGCGAGCTGGCCGGCCGGATGCTGCCGGACCGGCCCACCGACGCGGCCGAGCAGGTCGCCGACATCGAACGGGTCAGCCGGCAGGCCCTGGTGGACGTCCGCGAGGCGGTCAGCGGCTACCGGCGGCCCACCCTGGCCGCCGAGGCGGCAGCCGCCCGGTCCGCCCTGGCCTCGGCGGGCATCGAGGCCCGCTTCCACCTGCCCGAGCGCGTGCCCGGCCTGGACCCGGACGGCGAGGGCGCGCTCGCCTGGGCGCTGCGCGAGGCGGCCACCAATGTCGTACGGCACAGCGGGGCCGCGGTCTGCGTGGCGGCGCTGGCCGCGGCGGACGGCGCGGCCACGCTGACCGTCTCCGACGACGGCCGCGGCCCCGCCCCCGACCACGCGCCCGGCAACGGCCTGACCGGTCTCGGCGAGCGCATCATGCTGGCCGGCGGCACCCTGGCCACCGCGCGCTCCGGTGACGGCGGCTTCACCGTACGGGCCACGGTGCCGCTGTCGGCGACGGTGGTCGGCGTCACGCGCGAAGGCGGCTGAGGGACCGCCGAGGGGCAGCCCGCCGCAGCCGGTCCCCGGGTAGTAGGGTCCGGCTGTGCCACAAACCCCGCCAGAGACCCCGAAGGAACCGCAGTCCGCGAGCGCCGGGCGGCCCGAGAGCCCCGGGACCGCGGGTGCCGGCGGTGCCGAGGAGCCCGCGGCGCCCGCCGGCGGCACCGGCGTCGCGGACGGCCCGACCGCACCGGACACACGGGACACACCGGACGCCGGCCCCGGCGACGCGGACCGCGTGGTGCTGCCCGAGCCCGGTCCAGGCGAGCCGCGCGGCCTGGTGCCCGACACGATCCGGCAGATCGCCGGCCGGGCCACGCTGCCCTTCCACGCGACCCGTCCTGAGCTCAGCTTCGCCACGGCCTTCTGGTACAACGACCTGATCGAGACCGGTGGGGACCACGAGGTGATCCGGCAGTACCTGGTGACGGCCGCGCACCGGACGCGCTACGAGACCGGGCAGTGGACCCTGCGGCCCGAGCTCGCCGACCCCGAACAGCCCGTTGACGAGCTGGTGATGGGCGGCTTCATGAAGCGCTGGACGGCCTTCCCCACCCTCGGCGTGGCCGTGATGCCCACCGTCGACATGCACCTGCACGCCGAGCGCAAGAGCTGGCGCTGGGCGACCCAGGAGATCACCGAGGGGCTCGCCGCCCGCGCGGAGGACATCGCGGCCATCGTCGCCGAGCCGCTGCCCGCCTACATCCTCGGCCACACGGCCGAGGGCGGCGGCCGCCGCCCGGCACGCCACCAGCACCTGCTGGAGGGGGCGGTCTCGCGGCCCGACCCCGAGGGGCGGATGCAGTGGTCGGGGCCGGAGCTGCCGGACGGCTTCGACGGGGCCCCGGTGTTCGCCGCCCTCGAACTGCCCGACGAGCAGCTGAAGCTGCTGTGCCTGGGCGCGATCGTGCCGGGCGGGCCGCCCACGGTGGCGACCTTCGACCTGCTGCGGCCGGCCGTGCACGCGCTGGCGCCGCCGCGCACCCGCCACTGGTGGCAGCGCCGCCGCTGAGCGCGGCCGGGCGGCCGGCGGCCCCCCGAGGGGTCCCGCCGGCCGCCGGGACTACTGGGCGATGTTCGGCAGTTGCACCGAGCGGTCGGCCGGGTTGCTCGAACTGAGCGCCGGGATCAGCGCGGTGGCCACGTCCTGCGGGGTCACGGGCGTCTTCGAACCGTCCCCGCGCTGCAGCAGCACGCCCTGGAAGGCGTTGCCGTACAGGGACTGGAGCACCTTCAGGTCGATGTGCGGCGCCAGCTTGCCGTCCGGGGTGGCCTGCATGGTCAGGAACTGCGGCAGCGTGGTGTTGAACTCGACGTCGTGGCCGGGGCCCGCGCCCACGTAGACCGGCCCCATCATCGCGGTCTTCCCGAACCCGTTGACGGCCTTGTCGAGTTCGGCCTGGGTGACCTTGGGCGGCACCGTGGTCACGGGCAGGGCGACCACCGGGTTGGTGTCGCTCTGGGCGCGCTGCCGGTAGGCGGCCGCGACCTTGGCGGCGGCCGCGTCGATGTTCATGCCCTTGCCGGGCTTGCCGGGCACCGCGACGGCCTTGCCGCCGGTGAACTTCACCATGCCGTCGGAGCCGGTGCCGCTCTTGCCCTCGATGCCCTTCAGCGCCGCCTTGAGCTTGTCCTGGTCCACGATGACCACCGGGTCGGCCGGGTGCTTGTGGCCGAGGAGGGTGCCGAAGACCGCGACCGGGTTGTAGTCGGGGTGCGCGACCTTCTGCACGGTGGCGTCGACGTCGATCGACAGGCCCGCCACCGAGGGCTTCAGGCTCTCCTTGCGGCCGTCCACGCTGACCGTCAGGTCCGCGGTCGCCCGGTCGCCCAGCGACTTGTCCAGCGCCTGCACGGCGGCGTCCTGCTTCATGTTGCCGATGTCGGTGCCGAGCACGGTGGTGCCCTTGGGCACGTCCGCGTGGTTCATCAGCAGCCCGGCGCCGTAGGCGACCACGGCCACGCCGCCGACCGCCGCGCACAGCAGCACCAGCTTGGAGCGCCCCTTCTTCGCCGGCGCCTTCTTGGCCGCGGCCGGCCCCGAGGGGGCTGCCTGCGCGTCCGGTTCGGCCACTCGGGGCGGGACGGGACCGGGGCGCGCCGGGCCGGAGCGGGGCCGGGACTCGCCGGGCGGAACGGCCGGGATGCCGCCGACGAGGGTGTCGCCGGACAGCCGCTGCCCGGGCGGCGGACCGCCGGGGCCGGGGGTCCGGGGTCCCTGCGGCCGGAACAGGTCGTCGCGGACGGGCTCGCGGGACAGTTCGGGGACCGTCGGGATGGGCATGGTGCCGGTGGTCGAGTCGGTGGGCCCGGCCGGCGCCCCGGCGTCGCGATCCGCCGGGCGGGGCACGCCGGGCGGGAAGTCGTCGGGGCCGAACGGCGAGGCGGGCGCGGGCCGGTGGACCGGGTTCTGGCCGGTGTCGGACCCGGTGTAGGGCGAGGCGAAGCCGCCGGAGGGCGTGTCGTGCGGGCCCCGGGCGTTCTGGCCGTCGTCGAAGGGGGCGCCGCCGGCCGGCGGGAAGCCCTCGGGGGCGGGCGCGGGGTGCGAGCCGGTGTCCGGCTCGGCGTAGGGGGAGGCGAAGGGGCCGGAGAACAGGTCGTCGCCGCCGGGGCCGCCCGCGGGGCCGGGGCCGCCGCCGAAGAACTCGGCGGCCGGGGCAGCCGGCGGGGGCACGGGACCGCCCGGGGTCGCGGGGCCACCGCCGAAGGGCGCCGCGGGGCCGCCGCCGAAGCCGCCGTCGCCCTGCGGCCCGCCGGGAGCCGCGGGGCCGGGCTGCGCGGGGGCCGGTCCCGGCTGCGGCACGGGGGTGCCCTGCGGCGGGGTGACCGGCTTGCGGGGCGCGAACCAGTCGCTGGTCTCCTTGGTCTTCTCCGGCTCCGGCTCGGGCTCGGCCGCCGCTTCGGCGGCGGGCTCCTCGGGCGCCGGCTCGGGGGCCGGGGCCGCGGCGCCCTCCTCGACGGGGGTGCGCACGACGACGGGCGGGATCGGCCGGGACCCGGGGATGTTGATCCTGATCCGGGTGGTCAGAGTCGTCTCGGTCCTGGGCTCCTCGGCGGTGTCGGCGGACTCCGCCGGCTCCTGCTGCTCGGGCGCGGCCGGACGCGGCCGGTCCTGCGGGTGCAGCGACGGGAAGGGGCGCGGGCCGTACGGCGGGGTCCCCGACGGGTACGCGGCGCCGCCGCGCCCCTGGGGGCCAGAGGACGTACTGTCAGTTTCACGACTCAAAGCAGGCTCTCCCGGTTGGACACGCCGCCCGACCTGTCAGTCGGTTTCGGCTCGCCGGCGCACCCACCATACCGACCTGGCAGCTGCGGCGACCCGGGTCAGGCGGAACGCTGGGCCACACCCAACCACGTGCCCGCCCCTGGCCGCCAAGTCAGGCGCGATTCGTCCCGGCTGGCGGCAGTTGGGGCAGCGTGGCACAGATCACGGCGGACATCGCGCCGCCGAGCAGATAGACGTAGGGGCCGACACCGGCGGCGAAGAGGAAGTCGCCCTCGGGCCGCGATGTGCTCAGCAGGACCACGGAGATCAGCCACACCGCGGCGGGCACCACGGTGCCGATCCGGGTCCCGGTGAGCTTGGTGCCGCCGTAGAACAGCGCCACGCAGCCGGCCAGGGCGAGCAGCAGGCCGCCGGGCAGCCAGGCGGCCTGGATGAGCGCGCCGGCGACGGCCACGACCAGGGCGAGCACGGCCAGGCCGACGTAGCAGGCGATACGGGCGCCGGGCGTCATCAGCGGATTGCTGTTCAGCGCGCGGAAGACCGGCTGGCGCGGCGGCGGGCTGGTGCGGCTCACCGGGGCTCCCCCTGGGCGCCGTCGGCCGCCGGGCCGTCCGTGAGGCCCGCGAACAGGTCGCCGGCCGGCAGCGGTTGCGGCGGGGGCGTGCCGTGCACCTGGTGGTAGTACTCGACGGCGAAGAACGGCTGGCCGAGGTCGTTGGAGAGCGCGAAGAAGGGGCCGTCCACGGCGATCTGGCTGGCGTGCGCGCGCATCGCGGCCGTCTTGTGCCCGGCGTACGCGGCGCCGTCCACCGCGACGGTCACCTGCTCGTCGTCCACCACGCCGGGGACGTCGTCCACGCGCGCGATGCCCTCGAAGGGGAAGCTGCGGCCCGCCGCGGCGAGCGCGTCGAAGCCGGCCTGGACGACCGAGCGCGGCATGCAGTTCTCGAAGACGCGGTCCACCCGGTGGCCCCGCCCGGCGGCGAGTTCGTAGCCGCGCATGGCGATGCGGTGGGCCTGGATGTGGTCGGGGTGGCCGTAGCCGCCGTTGGCGTCGTAGGTGACGAGGACCTGGGGGCGGACCTCCAGGATGACGTCGGCGAGGTGGCCCGCGGCCTCGTCCAGGTCGGCGCGCCACAGGCAGCCGGGGTTGTCGTTCTGGGCGACGCCCATCATGCCGGAGTCGCGGTAGCGACCGGGGCCGCCGAGGAAGCGGTGGTCGGTGACGCCCAACTCGGCCATGGCGGCGGCGAGTTCGCCGATGCGGTGCTCGCCGAGGGTGTCGTCGCGGTCGGCCGCCAGGTGGGCCAGCTCGGGCGGGATCACCTCGCCCTCCTCGCCCAGGGTGCAGGTCACGAGGGTGACGAGCGCGCCTTCGGCCGCGTACCGGGCCATGGTGGCTCCGTTGCCGATCGTCTCGTCGTCCGGGTGGGCGTGGACGAGCAGCAGGCGCCGGGCCGGCGGGCTCGCCGCGTCGGGGACTTCGGTCATGCCCGAAGCCTACGCGGCTGCGGCGGACCGCCCTGTTCCAGGCCCGCCGCCCGCCCCGGGGCGCGCACGGGAGCGCGGGAGCGCCCGGCGCGCTCCGCCGAACGGGTGCCTAGATCTTGATATTGGAGATGGTCTTCGCCACATTGCTGGTCAGGTCGCTGATCTGCGGCGCCCAGGAGGAACTCGCCAGATAGAAACCCAGCAGCGTACAGGCGATGGCGTGTCCTGGTTTCAGGCCGGAGCGCCGGATCAGCAGGACAACGATGACCAGCAGCAGCAGCACCGCCGAAATCGAAAGTGCCACAGCGGCTCACCTCCCAGTACGCAGGGTCCCGTCGGATGCGGTCAGTCGAGTGCGGTCAGTTGCCACATGCTTATTACCCACCCACCGCTACGGATCATAACTTTCCGTCCCCCCGCATATGTCGGAGCACGGAAGCACGCGGGGGCGCATGACGAGATCCGGCCACCGGCCGGCCGGGGCCCGGCCCGCCCGGCGGCCCGGCCGGGGTGACACCGTGCCAGGTCAGCGACCGCGCGGCGGTTCCGGCGCGCAATCCGGAGGCGATTGTCGGAGCCACCCTCTAGGGTCGCGGGTATGACGTACCTCTCATTCCCGCGCCAGCACGCCAGGACCCAGCGCTTCACCCTCGGGGCGCCGCGGGCCTTCGCGGTGGCGCCCGACGGCACGCGGGTGGCCTTCGTGCGGTCCCGCTCCGGCACCTCGCGCGAGCAGGTGCTGTGGGTGCTGGACCTGCCGGGCGGCACCGAGCGCGTGGCGGCCGACCCGGCCGAGGTGCTCGGGGGAGCGGGCGAGGAGTTGTCGGCGGCCGAGAAGGCCCGGCGCGAGCGCAGCCGGGAGGGCTCGGCGGGCATCGTGGGCTTCGCGGTGGACGAGGCGGTGCGCACGGCCGTCTTCGCCCTCTCCGGGCGGCTGTTCACCGCAAACCTCGCGGCGGCCCCCGGCGAGGGCACAGGGGGCGCGGGGAGCGCGGAGGGCGCCGGGGAGCCCGCCGCGGCGGCCGGTTCCGCACCTGCCGCAGGAGCGGCCGGGGTGCGCGAACTCCCCGTGCCCGGGCCCGTGGTGGACCCGCGGCTGTCCCCGGACGGCCGCTGGGTGGCGTACGCGTGCGGCGGCGCCCTGCGCCTGGTACCGGCCGGCGGTGTCGGCGGTGCCGGCGGGGATCGGGCCCTCGCCGAGCCGGAGCGGCCCGAAGTGGCGTACGGGGTGGCCGAGTTCGTCGCGGCCGAGGAGATGGGCCGCAGCCGGGGCTTCTGGTGGGCGCCGGACAGCAGCGCGCTGCTGGTGGCCCGGGTGGACGAGGCGCCGGTGCAGCAGTGGTGGATCTCCGAGCCCGCGCACCCGGACCGGGCGCCGGTCCAGGTGCGCTACCCGGCGGCCGGCACGCCCAACGCCGAGGTGACGCTCGCCCTGTTCGACCTGGCGGGCGGCCGCACCGAGGTGGAGTGGGACCGCGCCCGGTTCCCTTACCTGGCGGCGGTGCACTGGTCGGCCGCGGGCCCCGCGCTGCTGTTGGTGCAGAGCCGGGACCAGCGAATCCAGCAGTATCTCGCGGTGGACCGGCACAGCGGCACCACCTCGGTGCTGGCCGTCGAGGAAGATCAAAAGTGGCTTGATCTGTTCGCCGGCTCGCCCGCGCTCACCCCTTCCGGCGAGCTGGTCCGGATCACCGACGAAGCGGGCGCCCGCGTGCTGAAGGTGGGCGAGAAGACCCTGACCGGGCCCGAGTTGCACCTGCGGGCGGTGCTGGACGCCGGTGGGGACGAGGTGCTGGTCGCGGCCTCGGCGGGCGAGGCGGCCGCCGCAGCGGAAATCGGCGAGGTGCACGTCTACCGGGTGGGCGCCGCGGGCCCGGTCCGGGTCTCCGCCGAGCCCGGGGTGCACACCGCCGTGCGGTCCGGCGAGCTCACCGTGCTCACCTCCTCCGCGCTCGACCGGCCCGGCCCGCTCACCCGCGTGCTGCGCGGCGCCGAGGAGGCCGCCAGGATCGGAACGTATACGGAGACCCCGTCGCTGACCGCCCGGGTGCACCTGCTGACCGCCGGGGAGCACCGGGTGCCGACCGCCGTGCTGCTGCCCACCGGCTGGACGGAGGCCGACGGCAAGCTGCCCGTCCTCCTCGACCCCTACGGCGGCCCGCACGGCCAGCGGGTCTACGCGGCGCACAACCCGCACCTGGTCTCCCAGTGGTTCGCCGACCAGGGCTTCGCGGTGGTCGTCGCCGACGGGCGGGGCACCCCGGGCCGCTCCCCCGCGTGGGAGAAGGCCGTGGCGGGCGACTTCGCGGGCGTCTCGGTCGCCGACCAGGTCGAGGTGCTGCACGCCCTGGCCGGCAGCCACCCGCTGGACCTCAACAGGGTGGCCATCCGCGGCTGGTCGTACGGCGGTTACCTCGCCGCGCTCGCCGCGCTGCGCCGCCCCGACGTCTTCCACGCGGCCGTCGTCGGCGCCCCCGTCACCGACCTGCGGCTCTACGACACGCACTACATGGAGCGCTACCTCGGCGACCCCACCGTCCAGCCGGCCGTCTACGAGGCGAACTCCCTGGTCGGCGACGCCGGTCTGGTGCAGGCCGTCGAGCCGGCCCGCCCGATGATGGTGATCCACGGCCTCGCCGACGACAACGTGCTGGTGGCCCACTCGCTGCGGCTGTCCACCGCGCTGCTGGCCGCCGGGCGGCCGCACGAGGTGCTGCCGCTGTCGGGCGTCACGCACATGACCCCGCAGGAGCAGGTCGCCGAGAACCTGCTGCTGCTCCAGGTGGACTTCCTCAAGCGCGCGCTGGCCGGCCGCCCGCGCGGCTGACCCGGTTCCGGAAGCCGGCGCGTCCGGCGGCCCGGTGATCCCCCGCCACACCGGTCACGTCCGAACGCACCGCCCCGCAGGGCCCGTTGATCACCCCGGCCCCAGGGATACGCCTGTCCCCTCTTATAGGAGTGGGGGCGCGGGAGCCCCGTTCGGCTCCCGCGCCCCCACTGTCACGTCCGGGGCCCGCCCGGTGGATACCCGGGAGGCGAGGCGGGCCCGCTCGGCGGATAGCCGGGTGGCGGCGGCCCGAACCCGCCGGCCGGCGGGTTCGGGGGGAACCGGGGAGCGGAGGGCGGCTGGCGCGACTGGGGTGGCTGCTGGGGTTGCCGGGGCGGCGCCGGTGGTGCGTCGTACGGCTGAGGCGGTCCCCACCTGGGGTTCCGCGCGGGCGGCAGCGGGGGCAGCCCGGCGAAGGGGCCGCGGTTCGCGCGCGGTACGGCCAGCGCGATGAGCGCCACGCCCAGCACGATTTCCAGCACCGCGGTCCACTGCTGGGCCTGGAGGGTGCCGGGCAGCCGCTTGCCGGCGAAGAGCAGCTTCTCCTCGTGCCACAGGTCCAGCGCGACCACCCCGACCAGCGCCACCCGCAGCCCGAGGACCATCGCGAGCGGCCTGGCCGCCGGTGCACCGCGGAAGGCGGCGAAGGCGGCGACCACCGCGAAGAGCACCGTCGCCCAGCCCGCCCAGGCGAACGGCGGTGCCAGCAGGGCGCCGAGGGTGGTCGGGTCGCCGAACAGACCGTGCCGGTACAGGTGCGGCGGATAGCCGCGGCCACCGTAGGTGTGCACGAAGTAGATCTGCCAGCCCACGGTCTCCGCGGCGAGCAGGACCAGCAGCACCCCGGCGGCGATGGCGGGCCCACGCGCGGGCCGGTTCGCCGCGGCCCGCGCACCGCCGCCCGACCCGGCACCCGAAGCGGCGCCCGCGCCCGCACCGTTCGCCGGCACGCGGGCGAATGCGGCCAGCGCCAGCAGCAGTCCACCCGCCACGAAGGCGATCGAGGTGGCGAGCAGCCGGCCGCGCTCGGGGAAGCCGCGGGTCCAGTCCGCCGTGAAGATCCAGACCCCCGGCAACCGGAAGAGCACCGCCGCAAGACCGGCCGCGGCGAACGCCCCGCCCGCGCTCGGCCGCCGGGCCGCGGCCAGGGCCGCCACCAGCACGACCAGCAGCACCACGTCCGTGATCGAGGTGGTGGTGGGCACACTGCGGGGGTCGATCAGATCGAGCTGGAGCCAGCGCCATATCGTGTTGTGGAAGCCGGTCGCGTGGATGTCCCTGACCAGCCAGGCGGTCTCGACGCCGATCAGCGCCAGGCAGAGCAGCGCTGCGGCGGCTCGCGCGCCCGGCGCCGGTGTCGTCGACGTGGCCTGGTTCCCGTACATGGCCGCTCCCCCGTGGGCCTGATGTTCCCCCGGATATACCCGCGGGGGCGGGAGGGGAACAATCGGTTCCGCCGGTTCGGCGAAACGGTTCCTCTGGGGCCGGGCGGCACACGGCAGGAGAGGGGCGGGAGGGGCGCGATGAGGGCTGCGGAGCGGCCGGCCGGGGCGGCATGGCGTGCCCCGGCCGGCCTACGGCACCCGCACGGCCGTACGTTGTTCAGACTGCTCGGTCCGTATATCGGAGCTGCGACAGAAAAGTTGCCTGCATGTAAACGCGTTTCGTGGAGCTATGTCGGCTATGTCCGGTTGAGTCAGCCTCTGTCAAGCACGTTCGGACGACAATCCGCAAAACCTTCGCTCAAGATGCCAAACAACAAGGTTTCTTCCCTCCTTCCCCCCTTGACTGGAAGTTGATTCCATTGCGAAAGTCCCGCTCAACACGCGTTGCGCATCGGCGTGGCACGCTCGTTTTCGGTCCCGGGGAAGTGTGATGACAAGTCCTAGTCAGGCTGCGGATGGTGCCGGCGGCCTCACCCTCGACCCAGAGGGCGGTAGCTCCGAGCCTTCCCAGGAGCAGGCTCCGGAGCTTGTCGGGCGCTCTCCCCGGCAGCTGGCCTGGATGCGCTTCCGTCGCGACAAGATCGGTGTGCTGTGCGCCTTCGTGGTGCTCGCCTACCTGCTGATCGCCATCTTCGCGCCGCTGATCGTCAAGCTCTACGGCGAGAACGCGTACTCGCTCTACGGCCAGGACGACGGCCTGCTGAACGGGTTCGGCCTGCCGATCAAGCCCAACGGCGGCATCGACGGCACCCACTGGTTCGGCATCGAACCGGGCCTGGGCCGCGATGTGTTCGCGGTGCTCATCTACGGCATCCGCACCTCGCTCGCGATCGCGCTGTGCGTGACGGTCCTGTCGGTGGTGCTCGGTGTCGTCGTCGGCCTGGTGCAGGGCTACATCGGCGGGAAGACCGACTACTTCGTGGGCCGGTTCTCCGACCTGATGATGTCCTTCCCGCAGCAGCTGTTCTTCATCGCGTTCACGCCGGTCGTCGTGGCGATCTTCGTCAAGCCGAGCGACTCGGAGCCGACCTACCTGCGGTTCACCGCCCTGGTGCTGGTGCAGTTCGCGCTCGGCTGGATGGCCCTCGGCCGCCTGGTGCGCGCCCAGGTGCTGTCGCTGCGGGAGCGGGAGTACATCGAGGCCGCGCGCCTTTCGGGCGCCTCCAGCTCGCGCATCATCCGCAGGGAGCTGCTGCCGAACCTGTGGACCACCATCCTGGTGCAGTCCACCCTGCTGCTGCCGGTCAACGTGACCGCGGAGGCGGGCCTGTCGTTCCTCGGCGTCGGCATGCAGACACCGACCCCGGACTGGGGGCTGATGTTCCAGGACGCGGTCCAGTACTACCAGTCCGACATCACCTACATGTTCTTCCCCGGCATCGCGATGGTCATCTTCGTCGTCGCCTTCAACCTGCTCGGGGACTCGGTCCGGGACGCTCTCGATCCCAAGACCATCCGCTGATGAGTGTCCAGGTCGTCTCACCGGGAACCGGGAAGCCGACAAAGCCAGTGACAGGCAGGAATCAATGAATAAGCGTAGGGCGTATTACGCCGCGGCTATGCTGTCGGCGGGGGCTCTGGCCCTGAGCGCGTGCAGCAGTGGGAACAGCGACGGCGGTGGCGGCTCGGGCAAGTCGACGTCCAGCGGCGGCGGTGCCAACGGCGCCACCGCGTCGGTGCAGAGCGTCACGCTCGGCACGGCGGCCGACTCCACCGGTCCGGCCCCGGCCGTCGCGGGCGCCAAGAGCGGCGGCACGGTGCACGACCTGGAGGCCTCGGGTGTCAACCACCTCGACCCGGCCCAGGCGTACGTCAACCAGGAGCAGGTCATCGGGCAGCTCTTCAGCCGCCAGCTGACCAACTACAAGATCGACGCCAAGACCGGCAAGACGGTCCTGGTCGGCGACCTGGCCACCGACACGGGCACCTCCTCGGACGGCGGCAAGACCTGGACGTACCACCTCAAGGACGGCCTGAAGTGGCAGGACGGCACGCCGATCACCTCTGACCAGGTGAAGTACGGCATCGAGCGGCTGTTCTCCAGCTACGAGACCGCCGGCCCGCAGTACCTGCAGCAGTGGCTCACCGGCTCCAGCTCCTTCCGGAAGGTCTACCCCGGTCCCCAGGGCGGCAAGTCCCTGCCGGACTCGGTGATAGCCACCCCGGACGACAAGACGGTCGTCTTCCACTTCAAGGCGCCGCACTCCGACGCGCCCTACGCGATGGCCCTGTCCGGCTCCGGCCCGATCCTGAAGGCCAAGGACACCGGCCCGAAGTACGACACCGCCCCGTTCTCGGACGGCCCGTACCAGATCGCCAGCTACCAGGCCGGCAAGGCGCTGGAGCTGGTGCGCAACAAGAACTGGGACCCGAAGACGGACCCGATCCGCAACGCCTACCCGGACAAGTGGGACATCCAGCTCGGTGTCGCGCAGCCCGGTCTGACCCAGCGGCTCGAGGCCCAGTCCGGTGAGGACAAGGACTCCCTCGCGCTGGTGGCGCCCGCCGACCCGACCCAGACCTCGGTCATCGCCGGCGACCCGAAGTACAAGTCCCGCCTGGTCAGCAACTACCAGCCGTTCGTGGACGTGTTCAACATCAACATGACCCGCGTGAAGGACGTCAAGGTCCGCCAGGCGATCATGTACGCGTTCCCGATGCAGCAGGTGCAGACCGCGCTCGGCGGCCCGCCGCAGGGCGACCTGGGCACCAGCCTGATCGGCCCGACGGTCCAGGGCTTCAAGTCCTACGACCCGTACGGCAAGCTCACCAAGCCGCAGGGTGACCCCGCGAAGGCCAAGGAGCTGCTGAAGGAGGCCGGCGTCACCCACCTGAAGCTGACCTACGCCTTCTCCAACCAGCCCCGCTGGGTGACCGTGGCCACCACGCTGAAGAACGCGTTCGCCAAGGCCGGCATCGACCTGCAGACCAAGGCGATCGACTCCACCGCGTACTACACGCTCATCGGCAAGGTGAACAACCCGTACGACCTGTACCGCACCGGCTGGGGCGCGGACTGGCCGAACGCCTCCACCGTCATCCCGCCGACCCAGGACGGCCGACTGGTCGCGGACAACGACCCGAACTACTCGCACCTGAACGACCCGAAGGTGAACTCCGAGATCGACCGCATCAACGCGATCGCGGACCCGACCCAGGCGTCGTCCGAGTGGGAGAAGCTGGCCGAGTACATCATGAAGAACGATGTGCCCGAGATCCCCTACGAGTACGACAAGTACTACAACGTCTACGGTGACGGTCTCGGCGGCGTCTCCTACAACACCCCGCTGGGCACCCTGAGCCCGAACACGGTGTTCGTGAAGTAGCCGTACCCCTTCCGGACACCACCCGGAACGCACCACCGGTGACCGGCTCCGCGGGGCACGCCCCCGCGGAGCCGGTCACCGGCCCGGGACCCCTGGACCCCACACCCGCTCCCGACCGGCGCCGCAGCGCGGCACCCCTACGGAAGAGCCCGACCCCATGCTCCGTTTCCTCGTACGCCGGGTGCTAGGCGCCGCCGTCATCCTCGTCCTGATCAGCTTCGTCACGTACCTGCTGTTCTTCGCGCTGCCCTCGGACCCGGCGCTGCTGTCCTGCGGCAAGAACTGCAACCCGCAGAACCTGGCGCTGATCCACAAGAACCTCGGCCTGGACAAGCCGATCCCCGTGCAGTGGTGGAACTACGTCGTCGGCATCTTCGCCGGCCGCCACCTCCCGCTGGGCAACTGCCCGGCCCCCTGCTTCGGCCTGTCGTTCAACAACGACACCTCCGTGTGGTCGCTGCTGAAGGACCGCTACCCCACCACCCTGTCGCTCGCCATCGGCGGCTCGGTCACCTTCCTGGTCATCGGCGTCGGCCTCGGCCTGATCTCCGCCTGGAAGCAGGGCTCGGTCTTCGACCGCGTCGCCAGCTCCATCTCGCTGCTCGGCCAGTCGGTGCAGATCTACTTCATCGGCCCGCTGGCGATCTACCTGTTCTCGGTGCAGCTCGGCTGGCTCGACCGCGGCCACGACCCGGACTGGACGAGCGACCCGGTCGGCTCGCTGACCGGCCTGGTCCTGCCCTGCCTGATCATGTCGGTCATCTTCTGGTCCAACTACAGCCGGCAGACCCGCTCCCTGATGGTCGAGCAGCTGTCGGAGGAACACGTGCGCACCGCCCGCGCCAAGGGCATGGGCTCGAAGTACGTCTTCTTCCGGTACGCCCTGCGCGGCGCGATGGGCCCGATCGTCACCATCTTCGGCATCGACCTGGGCTCGGTCTTCGGCGGCGCGATCATCACCGAGGCGACCTTCGGCCTGCACGGTCTGGGCAACCTCGCGGTGAGCGCGGTGCTCCAGTCCGACCTGCCGCTGGAGATGGGCGTGATGCTCGTCGGCGCCACCTCCATCGTCTTCTTCAACATCCTGATCGACGCCTGCTACGCCTTCATCGACCCGCGAATCCGGCTCGCATGAACCCGGCAGTCCCTGTTCCGTACAAGGCTCCGGCCCCGAGGAGAGCCCGAAAGTGACCACGCTGACCAAGCCGGATACCTCATCCGCACCCCAGGACCCGGCGGGCGACGCCCCGTTCCTGTCCGTCCGCGACCTGTACGTCAGGTTCGCCACCGAGGACGGCACCGTGAAGGCCGTGGACGGGCTGTCGTTCGACCTCGAACGCGGCGAGACGCTCGGCATCGTCGGCGAGTCCGGCTCGGGCAAGTCGGTGACCAACCTGGCCATCCTCGGGCTGCACAACCCCCGCAACACCACCATCACCGGGGAGATCCTGCTCGACGGGCAGGAGCTCACCGGGGCCTCGCAGCGCACCCTGGAGCGGCTGCGCGGCAACAAGATGGCGATGATCTTCCAGGACTCGCTGACCGCGCTGTCGCCGTACTACACGGTCGGCCGGCAGATCGCCGAGCCCTTCATGAAGCACACCGGTGCCTCGCGGCGCGAGGCCCGGGCGCGGGCGATCGAGATGCTGGCCAAGGTCGGCATCCCGCAGCCGCAGACCCGGGTGGACGACTACCCGCACCAGTTCTCCGGCGGTATGCGCCAGCGCGCGATGATCGCCCTGGCGCTGGTCTGCGACCCGGCGCTGCTGATCGCGGACGAGCCGACCACCGCGCTCGACGTCACCGTGCAGGCGCAGGTGCTCGACCTGCTCAAGGACCTGCAGCAGGAGACCGGCACCGCGATCATCCTGATCACCCACGACTTGGGCGTCATCGCGAACACCGCGGACAAGGTGGTCGTGATGTACGCGGGCCGCGCCGTGGAGCGCGGCACCACCCGGGAGATCCTCAAGGAGCCCCAGCACCCCTACGCGTGGGGCCTGCTGGGCTCGATCCCCCGGCTGACCGCCTCGGTGGACGTGCCGCTGGCGCCGATCCCGGGCAGCCCGCCCAGCCTGCTCAACCCGCCCTCCGGGTGCCCCTTCCACACCCGGTGCGCCTTCACCGCCACGGTCGGCGGCGACCGGTGCAGCACCGAACGGCCGCAGCTGCCGGACGGGCGCGGGTCGGCCTGCCACCTGACGGCGGAGCAGAAGCGTGACATCTTCATCGAGCAGATCCAGCCGCGGCTGCGCTGACCAGGAGTCGAGGGAACAGCAATGAGTGAACAGCAGCAGCAGTCGCTGGAGAAGGCATCGACCCTGGAGCCGACCCCGAGCCTGGCGAAGGTCCCCGAGCAGCGCCCCGAGCCGGGCGAGCGGCTGCTGGAGGTCACCGGCCTGCGCAAGTACTTCCCGATCAACGGCGGCTTCATCTTCCAGCGCCGGGTCGGCGACGTCCGCGCGGTGGACGGTGTGGACTTCCACATCGACAAGGGCGAGGCGCTGGGCATGGTCGGCGAGTCCGGCTGCGGCAAGTCGACCACCGGCCGCCTGGTCACCCGGCTGCTGGAGCCGACCGACGGCAAGGTGGTCTACGCCGGGCAGGACATCACCCACGCCGACCGCAAGCAGCTGGCGCCGATCCGGTCCGAGATCCAGATGATCTTCCAGGACCCCTACGCCTCGCTCAACCCGCGGCAGACGGTCGGCACGATCATCTCCGGGCCGATGGAGGTCAACCACCTCAACCCGCCCGGCGGCCGGGAGAAGCGGGTCCGCGAGCTGCTGGAGATCGTGGGCCTCAACCCCGAGCACTACAACCGCTTCCCGCACGAGTTCTCCGGCGGCCAGCGGCAGCGCATCGGCGTGGCCCGGGCGCTGGCGCTCAACCCCAAGCTCATCGTGGCCGACGAGCCGGTCTCCGCCCTGGACGTGTCGATCCAGGCGCAGGTGGTCAACCTGCTCCAGCAGGTGCAGCAGGAACTCGGCATCGCGTTCCTGTTCATCGCGCACGACCTGGCGATCGTGCGGCACTTCTCGCAGCGCGTCGCGGTGATGTACCTGGGGAAGATCGTCGAGGTCGGCGACCGCGACTCGATCTACAACAAGCCGCGCCACCCGTACACGCACGCGCTGCTGAGCGCGGCTCCCGAGGCCGACCCGGACGATGACGGGCGCGAGCGCATCCGGCTCGCCGGCGATGTGCCCTCGCCGATCAACCCGCCCTCGGGCTGCCGGTTCCGCACCCGGTGCTGGAAGGCGCAGGATCTCTGCGCGTCGGAGGAGCCGCCGCTCATCCAGCTGGGAGGCAGCAAGGACGGTCACCTGACCGCCTGCCACTTCCCCGAGGAGCCGACGGTCGCGGCGCGGGACGAGGACATCGTTCTCGACCCGGCACTCGCCGCGATCGAGGAGGCGGCTGACAAGACCCTTTGACCCGGGCTCAGCCCAGCCTCCGCTCGGTCCCAGGGGCCGCGTCCGGACACCCCTTTTCCCCGGCCGCGGCCCCTGGCATGCCCGGCCCTACTCGGGCGGGACGACCTGCTTCTCCTCGGCGAAGTGGCAGGCCGAGGGGTGCTCGGTGGGGCCGGCGGTGCCGCGGAAGACCGGCGGCACGGTGAGCGGCGGGTCCTTCTCCGCGCACAGCTCCTGGGCCTTCCAGCAGCGGGTGCGGAACCGGCAGCCCGAGGGCGGGTCGGCGGGCGAGGGCACGTCGCCGGCGAGGATGATGCGCTCGCGGTGCTCGCGCGCCTCGGGGTTGGGCACCGGGACCGCGGAGAGCAGCGCCTGGGTGTAGGGGTGGGTGGGGTGCTCGTAGATCGCCGCGTCCGCGCCGAGTTCCACGATGCGGCCCAGATACATCACGCCGACCCGGTCCGCGATGTGCCGCACGATCGACAGGTCGTGCGCGATGAACATGTAGGCGAGCCCGAACTCGTCCTGCAGCCGCTCCATGAGGTTGACCACCTGGGCCTGCACCGAGACGTCGAGCGCGGAGACCGGTTCGTCGGCGACGATCACCTCCGGGCGCAGGGCGAGGCCGCGGGCGATGCCGATGCGCTGCCGCTGGCCGCCGGAGAACTGGTGCGGGTAGCGGTTGATGTACTCCGGGTTCAGCCCCACCACGTCGAGCAGTTCCTGGACCCGGCGCCGCCGGTCGCCCTTGGGCGCGACCTCGGGGTGGATCTCGAAGGGCTCGCCGATGATGTCGCCGACCGTCATGCGGGGGTTGAGCGAGGTGTAGGGGTCCTGGAAGACCATCTGGATGTTGCGCCGGACCGCCTTCAGCGCCCGCCCGGACAGCCGGGTGATGTCCTCGCCCTTGTAGAGGATCTCGCCGGAGGTGGGCGTCTCCAGGTTCATCAGCAGCCTGGCGACGGTGGACTTGCCGCAGCCGGACTCGCCGACGATGCCCAGGGTCTCCCCCGGGTAGAGGTCGAAGCTGACCCCGTCGACCGCCTGGACCGCGCCGACCTGCTTCCTGAACAGGATGCCCTGGGTCAGCGGGAAGTGCTTGACCAGGTTGCGCACCTGCAGGATCGGCTCGCGGCCGTCCGGGTCCGGCCCTGCGGGCCGCTCAGGCGTCGCCGGACGGGGCGCTGTCGTCATCCAGAGTCTCCTTCCAGAAGTGGCAGGCGCTCGCCCGCTCCTGGTTCACCCGGTACAGCGGCGGGACGTCGGTGCGGCACACCTCCTGGGCGCGCGGGCAGCGGGGATTGAAGGCGCAGCCGGGCGGGATGTGCAGCAGGTTGGGCGGCAGTCCCTTGATCGCGTAGAGCTCCTGGCCCTTGAGGTCCACCCGCGGGATGGAGTCGAGCAGACCGCGGGTGTACGGGTGGGCGGGGGCCCGGTAGATGTCGTGCACCGGGGAACTCTCCACGATCCGGCCGGCGTACATCACCGCGATCTTGTCGGCGACGTCGGCGACGACGCCCAGGTCGTGGGTGATCAGGATCAGGCCCATGTTGTACTCGCGCTGCAGCTCGGCGAGCAGGTCCATCACCTGGGCCTGCACGGTGACGTCGAGCGCGGTGGTCGGCTCGTCGGCGATGATCAGCTCGGGTTCCAGCGCCATCGCCATGGCGATCATCACGCGCTGGCGCATGCCGCCGGAGAACTGGTGCGGGTATTGCTTGACGCGTTCGCGGGCGGCAGGGATGCGCACCCGCTCCATCAGCTCGATCGCCTTCGCCCTGGCCTCCTTGCGGGACAGGCCCTGGTGCACCCGGAACATCTCGCCCAGTTGCTCGCCGACGCTGAGCACCGGGTTGAGCGAGGACAGCGCGTCCTGGAAGATCATCGCCATCCGGGCGCCGCGGATCTTGCGCCGCTCCTCGCCGCCCATCCGCAGCAGGTCGCGGCCCTGGAAGACCACTTCGCCCTGGGTGATGAAGCCGGGCGGGGAGTCGAGGATGCCCATGACGGCCTGCGCGGTGACGGACTTGCCGGAGCCGGACTCGCCGAGCACGGCGAGCGTCTCGCCGGCGTGCACCGAGTAGTTGACGCCGTTCACGGCCTTGGCGATGCCCTCGCGGGTGCGGAACTCCACGTGCAGGTTGCGCACGTCCAGCAGCGGCCGCTCCTCGCCGCCGCCGGGCGGCTCGGGTTCGGGGGCCATGACCGCGTCGGTCGCGCCTGAAGTGCTCATCGGCGGTTCTCCTCAGCGCAGCTTGGGGTCGAGGGCGTCGCGGACGGCGTCGCCGAGCATGATGAAGGCGAGCACCGTCAGGCTCAGCGCGCCGGCCGGCCACAGCAGCATGTGCGGGGCGTCGCGGATGGAGTTGGAGGCGTCGGAGATGTCGATGCCCCAGGAGACGGTGGGCGGTTTCAGGCCTACGCCGAGGTAGGACAAGGTCGCCTCCAGGGCGATGTAGGTGCCCAGCGCGATGGTGCCGACGACGATGACGGGCGCCACCGCGTTGGGTGCGATGTGCCGCACCAGCATTCGGCGGTTGCCGGCGCCGAGGGCGCGGGCGGCCTGCACGTAGTCGTTCTGCCGGGCGGTGATCACCGAGCCGCGGGCGATGCGGGCGATCTGCGGCCAGCCGAGCAGCACCATGAAGCCGACCACCGGCCAGACCGTGGAGTTGGTGACGACGGAGAGGAAGACCAGGCCGCCGAGCACCACGGGGATGCCGAAGAAGACGTCGCTGATCCGGGAGAGCACGGCGTCCCACCAGCCGCCGAAGAAGCCGGCCAGGCCGCCCAGCACGCTGCCGAGGATGACCACGCCGGCCGTCGCGCACACGCCGACCGTCACCGAGGCGCGGGCCCCGTAGACGACCCGGGTGTAGACGTCGCGGCCCTGGTTGTCGAAGCCGAAGGGGTGGCCGGGTTCGGGCCCGGCCTGGGACTTGGCGAGGTTGGCCTTCAGCGGGTCCTGGGTGGCGATGGTGCCGGGCCAGATCGCGATGAAGACCAGGAACAGGATGATCAGCGCGGAGATGATGAAGATCGGGTTGCGCCGCAGGTCGCGCCAGGCGTCGGACCACAGGCTGCGCGGCTTGCCGGTCGGGCCGCCGGCGTCCTGGCCGGTGCCGGGGGTGCGCTCCAGGGTCTGGGCGTCGGCGGCGGCCAGGTCCATGCCGCCGCCGTAGCCGCCGCCGGGGGCGATCGCCTGGCCGGGGTCCACCGGTTCCAGCGGGTCTTTTCCGTCAGGCATACCGAATCCTCGGGTCCAGGACCGCGTAGAGCAGGTCGACGAGCAGGTTGGCCAGCAGGAAGACCAGCACCAGGACGGTGACGAAGCCGACCACGGTGGGCGCGTTGTTGCGCAGGATGCCCTGGTAGAGCTGGAAGCCGACGCCGTGGATGTTGAAGATCCGCTCGGTGACGATGGCGCCGCCCATCAACGCGCCGATGTCGGTGCCGATGAAGGTCACCACCGGGATCAGCGAGTTGCGCAGCAGATGGCGGATGATCACCCGGTGCCGCGGCAGGCCCTTGGCGACGGCGGTGCGCACGTAGTCGGCGCGGGTGTTCTCGGCGATGGAGGTGCGGGTCAGGCGGGTGACGTAGGCGAGCGAGACCAGGGCGAGCACCAGGCCGGGCAGGATCAGTTCGTTGAAGGGCGCGCTGGGCGAGACCGAGGGGGCGGTCCACTTCAGCCGGACACCGAAGACGTACTGGAGCACGTAGCCGGTGACGAAGGTCGGCACGGAGATGACCACCAGGGTCAGCAGCAGGACGCCGGTGTCGACCGGCTTGCCGCGGCGCATGCCGGTGACGACGCCGAGCGCGATGCCGATGATGATCTCGAAGATGATCGCCACGATGGTCAGCCGGATGGTGACCGGGAAGGCGCTGCCCATCAGCGAGGTGACCGACTCCCCGTTGAAGGCGGTGCCGAAGTCGCCGATGAAGATGTTCTTCATGTAGTGCAGGTACTGGGCGCCCAGCGAGTGGTCGAGGTAGAGGTCGTGCCGGATCTGCTGGGCGGTGGCCGGGTCGGGTGCCCTGTCGCCGAAGAGCGCGGCGACCGGGTCGCCGAGCGCGTAGACCATGAAGAAGATCAGGAAGGTGCTGCCGATGAAGACCGGGATCATCTGGAGCAGCCGCCGGATCACGTAGCGTCCCATGGGGCCTCCTGCACGGGGAGCGGCCGGAGGCCGCACCGGGTGCGCCCGGTGCGGCCTCCGGCAGGTCTCAGTGGACCTTGATCTCGTTGTAGACCGGCACGCTGAAGGGGTTGAGGGTGACGTTGCTGATGTTGCTGGAGTAGCCCGCGCTGCCGTTCTGGTACCACAGCGGGATCGCCGGCATGTCCTTGACCAGCTGCCGCTCGGCGTCCTGGAACAGGCCGATCGCCTTGCTGTTGTCGCTCTCGGCGTTGGCCTGGTTGATCAGGTTGTCGAAGTTCGCGTTGCTGTAGTGCGAGTCGTTGGACGAGGCGTCGGTGTAGTACTGCGGCTGCAGGAAGTCCTGGATCAGCGGGTAGTCCATCTGCCAGCCGGAGCGGAACGGCATGGTCATCTGCTTGTTGGTGATCTTGTTGCGGAAGTCGGCGAAGGTGCCGGTCGGGGCGCCCACGCAGGCCCGGTTGTTGCCCAGCACGTTGTTGATGCTGTTGCAGACCGCGTCCACCCACTCCTTGTGCGAGCCGGTGTCGGCGTTGTAGCCGATGGTGATCCGCCCGCCGGGCAGGCCGCCGCCCTGCTGGATCAGCTGCTTGGCCTTGGCCGGGTTGTACTCGCACTCCTGGCCGCACAGCCCCTTCTTGAAGCCGCCGGCGTCGCCGAGCACCGGCGAGGTCCAGTCGGAGGCGGGGGTGCGGGTGTTCTGGAAGATCTGCTGGGTGATCTGCGGCCGGTTGATCGCCATGGACAGGCCCTGCCGCACCATCGCCGACTTCGCCGAGGACCACCCGGCGGCGTACAGCGGGAAGGAGATGGTCTGGATGATGCCGGCCGGCTCGTTGATGTAGCGGCTGCCGAGGTCGGACTTGACGTTTCGCAGCTGGGTGGCCGGGATGTCGTCGACCAGGTCGATGTTGCCGGCCTGCAGGTCGGTGTACGCGGTGTTGTTGTCGGTGTAGACCCGCAGGTCCACGCCGTTGTTGACAGCCGCGTCCGGCCCCCGGTAGCCGGTCCACTTGCGCAGCGACATCCCCGTGCCCTTGGTGTACGAGGAGATCTCGTACGGGCCGTTGCCGATCGGCTTGCGCAGCCAGGCCGCGTGGTCGGTGAAGAAGGCCTGCGGCAGCGGGTAGAAGGCCGCGTAGCCGAGGGTGTCCGGCCACAGCGAGAACTTCTGACTGAGCTTCACCTTGAACTCGGTGTCGGAGACCTTGGTGAGGCCGGAGAGCTTGGTCGCGGTGGGCTTGGCCCCGGTGGCGTCGGGGTGCACCTGGGAGTAGCCGTCGATCTGGGCGAAGAAGAAAGCGTTCAGCTGGGCGTTGCGCAGGTCGGCGCCGTAGTTCCAGGCGTTGATGAAGGAGTCGGAGGTGACCGGCTCGCCGTTGCTGAACTTCCACCCGGGCTTGATCTTGATGTCGAAGTTCTGGGCGTCGGTCGAGGTGATCGACTGGGCGATCATGTTCTCGGCCTTGGCGGTCTTCGGGTCGTACTTCTTCAGGCCGCGGAAGACCATGTCCAGCACCTTGCCGCCCTGCACCTCGTTGGTGTCGGCCGGCTCCAGCGGGTTCTGCGGGTCGCCCCAGGAGGCACGCACGATGCCACCGCTGCTGCCGCCGCTGCTGCCGCTGTCGCTCCCGCCACCGCAGGCCGTGGCGACCAGCGCGACGGCGAGCACACCGACGGCACACTTCACGCGCGTGGCTCCGCGCATCGATGCCTCCTCATGGGTCACAAATGGCACGTGGGTACCCATGACACCGCAATACGGGCGGAGCTGCACTTCTTCTCCCCTCGTGTCGCCCGGGCAATGTGGCGCTCAGGTGGCGGCGGGCGCACCGAAGTTCACCCGGGTGGCTGCGCCCGGGTGCGAGCGGTGCGAAGGGGCGTGCGAGAACGCGCACACGCGAGCGCCCCGGTCCGCTGCGGGCGGATCGGGGCGCTCGCGGCGGACCGGGGCGGACCGGCCGGGGTGTGAGGGAGCCTCAGGCGGCCTCGGCCGTGGCGCGCTCCTCGGCGAAGTGGCAGGCCGACTCGTGCTCGGCCGGGGTGCCCGAGCCGCGGAAGACCTCCGGCACCGCGAGCAGCGGCTGCTCCTGCGCGCACCGGTCCTGGGCCTTCCAGCAGCGGGTGCGGAACCGGCAGCCCGAGGGCGGGTCGGCGGGCGAGGGGACGTCGCCGGAGAGGATGATCCGGCCCCGGCCGGCCGCCGCACCGGAGTCCGCGCCGGCCGCGCGCTGCTCGCGCGCCTGCGGGTCGGGCACCGGCACCGCCGAGAGCAGCGCCTGGGTGTAGGGGTGGGTGGGGTGCTCGTAGATCTCGGCGTCGGTGCCGATCTCGGCCATCCGCCCCAGGTACATCACGCCCACCCGGTCCGAGATGTGCCGCACGATCGACAGGTCGTGCGCGATGAAGATGTACGACAGGCCGAACTCGTCCTGCAGCTTCTCCATCAGGTTGACCACCTGCGCCTGCACCGAGACGTCCAGCGCCGAGACCGGCTCGTCGCAGATGATGATCTCCGGGTTGAGCGCCAGGCCCCGGGCGATGCCGATGCGCTGGCGCTGGCCGCCGGAGAACTGGTGCGGGTAGCGGTTGACGTACTCGGGGTTGAGGCCGACCACGTCGAGCAGTTCCTGCACCCGCTTGCGGCGGTCGCCCTTGGGCGCGACCTCCGGGTGGATGTCGAAGGGCTCGCCGATGATGTCGCCGACCGTCATGCGGGGGTTGAGCGAGGTGTAGGGGTCCTGGAAGACCATCTGGATGTTGCGCCGCACCGCCTTCAGCGCGCGGCCCGACAGCCGGGTGATGTCCTCGCCCTTGTAGAACACCTCGCCCGAGGTGGCCCGCTCCAGGTTCATCAGCAGCTTGGCGACCGTGGACTTGCCGCAGCCGGACTCGCCGACGATGCCCAGGGTCTCGCCCCGGTGCAGGTCGAAGGAGATCCCGTCGACCGCCTTCACAGCGCCGACCTGCTTCTGGAAGACGATGCCGCGGGTCAGCGGGAAGTGCTTGACCAGGTTGCGCACCTGCAGGATCGGCTCGCCCGCGGGGGCGGCGCCCTTCACCGTGTCAGTCACCGAGGGTCTCCTTCCAGAAGTGGCAGGCGCTGCCGCGCCCGGCGCCGACCGTGTGCAGCGGCGGCACGTCGGTGCGGCACACGTCCTGCGCCATCGGGCAGCGCGGGTTGAAGGCGCAGCCGGCCGGCACGTGCAGCAGGTTGGGCGGCAGGCCCTTGATCGCGTAGAGCTCCTGGCCCTTGCGGTCCACCCGCGGGATCGACTGGAGCAGGCCCTTGGTGTACGGGTGGGCCGGCTGCCGGTAGATCTCGTGCACGGGCGCGTTCTCCACGATCCGCCCCGCGTACATCACCGCGATCTTGTCGGCGACGTCGGCGACGACACCGAGGTCGTGGGTGATCAGGATCAGGCCCATCGTCGACTCGCGCTGCAGCTCGGCGAGCAGGTCCATCACCTGGGCCTGCACGGTCACGTCGAGGGCCGTGGTCGGCTCGTCGGCGATGATCAGGTCCGGCTCCAGGGCGAGCGCCATCGCGATCATGATGCGCTGGCGCATGCCGCCGGAGAACTGGTGCGGGTAGTCGTTGACCCGCGCACGGGCGCCCGGGATGCGCACCCGGTCCATCAGCTCGATCGACCGGGCCTTGGCGGCCTTGCGGGACAGGCCCTGGTGCACCCGGAACATCTCACCGAGCTGGTAGCCGACGCTGAGCACCGGGTTGAGCGAGGAGAGCGCGTCCTGGAAGATCATGGCGATCTTCCGGCCGCGGATCTTCCGCCGGGCCTCGGCGGACATCTTCAGCATGTCCTGGCCCTGGAAGAGGATCTCGCCCTGCGGGATGCGCCCCGGCGGCATGTCGAGGATGCCCATGATCGCCTGCGCGGTGACCGACTTGCCGGAGCCGGACTCGCCGAGCACGGCGAGCGTCTCGCCGGCGTTCACCGAGTAGTTGACGCCGTTCACGGCGCGGGCCACACCGTCGCGGGTGTGGAACTCCACGTGCAGGTCGCGCACTTCGAGCAGCGGCGCGGTGGCGGTCGCGGGCGCGGGGGCGCCCGCCATGGTGTCGGTGGCAGTCAACGTACGCCCTCCTAGCGCAGCTTGGGGTCCAAGGCGTCGCGGACCGCGTCGCCGAGCATGATGAACGCCAGCACCGTGATGCTCAGCGCGCCCGCCGGCCACAGCAGCATGTGCGGCGCGTTGCGGATCTGGTCGGACGCCTGGGAGATGTCGATGCCCCAGGAGACGGCCGGCGGCTTCAGGCCCACGCCGAGGAAGGACAGCGTCGCCTCCAGCGAGATGTACGTGCCGAGCGCGATGGTGGCCACCACGATGATCGGCGCGAGCGCGTTGGGCGCGATGTGCCGCAGCAGCATCCGGGTGTTGCTCGCCCCCAGCGCCTTGGCGGCCTGCACGTAGTCCTGCTGCTTGGCGGTGATCACCGCGCCGCGGGCGATCCGGGCGATCTGCGGCCAGCCCAGCAGGATCATGAACGCGGACACGGTGGTCACGGTGCCGCCCTTGACGACGGAGAGGAACACCACGCCGCCGAGCAGGATCGGGATGCCGAAGAAGATGTCGCTGATCCGGGAGAGGACCGCGTCCCACCAGCCGCCGAAGAAGCCTGCCAGGCCGCCGAGCAGCGAGCCGAGCACGGCCACACCGACCGTGGAGAAGATGCCCACCGACACCGAGGCGCGGGCGCCGTAGACGGTGCGGGTGTAGACGTCGCAACCCTGGGTGTCGAAGCCGAAGGGGTGCCCGGAGGTCGGGCCCATCTGCGACTTGGACAGGTCGCAGGCGAGCGGGTTGCCGCTCGCGATGGCGCCCGGCCAGATCGCGATGACCACCAGGAAGAGGATCAGCAGCCCGGAGACGTAGAACATCGGCTTGCGGCTCAGGTCGTGCCAGGCGTCGCTCCACAGGCTGCGCGCCTTCTCCCGCTCCGGGGTGGCGGTGCCGGCGGGGGTCACCGGGCCGGCCGCCGTCGCGGTGGCCGCGGTGTCGGCCGCGGTGGTGGCCGGAGTCGTTGCGGCGGGCGTGGTCTCGGTCGTCTCAGGCATACCGAATCCTCGGGTCCAGGACCGCGTAGAGCAGGTCGACGAGCAGGTTGGCGGCCAGGAAGATGATCACCAGGATGGTGACGAAACCGACCACGGTGGGCGGGTTCTGCCGCAGGATGCCCTGGTAGAGCTGGTAGCCCACGCCATGGATGTTGAAGATCCGCTCGGTGACGACGGCGCCGGCCATCAGGCCGCCGATGTCGGTGCCGAGGAAGGTCACCACGGGGATCAGCGAGTTGCGCAGCAAGTGGACGGTGACCACCCGGCGCTTGGGCAGGCCCTTGGCGACGGCGGTGCGCACGTAGTCCGCGCGGGCGTTCTCCGCGACCGAGGTACGGGTCAGCCGCGCCACGTAGGCCAGCGAGACCGCGGCCAGCACCAGGCCGGGCAGGATCAGGTCGCCGATCGGGGCGCCCTCGGCCACCGCCGGGTTCGCCACGTGCCACTTGACGCCGAGGAAGTACTGCAGGACGTAGCCGGTGACGAAGGTCGGCACGGCCACGACGAGGAGGGTGAACGCCAACACGCCGGTGTCGGCGAACCGGCCGCGGCGCATGCCGGCCAGCAGGCCCAGGCCGATGCCGGCCACGGCCTCGATCGCGAACGCCACCAGGGTGAGCCGGATCGTGACCGGGAACGCGCTGCCCATCAGCTCGGTGACCGGCTGGCCGGTGGCCGCGGTGCCGAAGTTCCCGGTGAAGATCTGCTTCATGTAGTGGACGTACTGGGCGGGCAGCGAGTGGTCCAGGTACATCGCGTGCCGGATCTGCGCGGCGGTCGCCGGGTCGGGCGCCCGGTCGCCGAACATCGCGGCCACCGGGTCGCCGAGCGCGTAGACCATGACGAAGATCAGAAAGGTCGTGCCGATGAAGACGGGCACCATCTGGAGCAGTCGCCTGATGACGTAGCGCCCCACGTGTCCTCCATGGAGTCGGGCCGGACGGCGGCCGCGGCTCGTGGCCGCGGCCGACACCCCCACCGCGAGCGGTTGCTGTCGGATTCCCCCTGCGGCGCACCCGCCCCGGGGTACCGGGGCGGGTGCGCCTACGACATGCCGGTCGGCTGCTGTGTCAGCTGTTGTTGACCGTGATGTCGGTGTAGACGGGGTAGCTGAAGGCGTTCTCCGTCACGTGCGAGACCCGCGAGGACCAGCCGGCCTCACCGTTCTGGTACCAGAGCGGGATCACCGGCATGTCCGTGAAGAGCAGCTTCTCGGCCTGCTGGTAGAGCGCGGTCGCCTTGGCGGTGTCCGGCTCGGCGTTGGCCTGCTTGATCAGCTTGTCGAACTGCGGGTTGCTGTAGTGCGAGTCGTTCGAGCTGCCGCCGGTCGCGTAGAGCGGCGTCAGGAAGTCGTCGATCAGCGGGTAGTCCATCTGCCAGCCCGAACGGAACGGGTTGGTCATCTCGCCCTTGGTGATCTGGTTGCGGAAGTCCGCGAAGGTGCCCGTCGGGGCGCCCACGCACGCCTTGTTGTCGCCCAGCACGTTGTTGATGCTGTTGCAGACCGCGTCCACCCACTCCTTGTGGGAGCCGGAGTCGGCGTTGTAGCCGATGGTCATGTGACCGCCGGGGATGCCGCCGCCCTCCTTGATCAGCTCGCGCGCCTTGGCCGGGTTGTACGTCACCGAGTCGCCGGCGATGTCGGAGCTGTAGCCGCCGGCCGCGCCCAGCACCGGGGAGGTGAGGTCGGTGGCCGGGGTGCGGGTGCCCTGGAAGATCTTCTGGGTGATCGTCTTGCGGTCGATCGCCATCGACAGGCCGAGCCGGACCTTGTCCATCCCGGGCTTGCTCCACGCCTTCTGGTTCAGCGGGAAGGAGACGGTCTGGATGATGCCGGCCGGCTGGTTGAGGTAGCGGCCGTCCAGGTCGGTCTTCACGTGGCTGAGCTGCTCGGCCGGGATGTCGTCCAGCACGTCCAGGTTGCCGGCCTGCAGGTCGGCGTAGGCGGTGTTGGAGTCGGTGTAGACCTTGAGCAGGACGCCCTTGTTCTTCGGCTTGCTCGGCCCGGTGTAGTACGGGTTGGGGACCAGCTTCATGCTGGAGCCCTTGGTGTACGACACGATCTTGTACGGGCCGTCGCCGACCGGCTTGTCGAGGTAGCCGGCGTGGTCGGTGAAGAAGGACGTCGGCAGCGGCGCGAACGCCTTGTAGCCGAGCCGGTCCGGCCAGGTGGAGAACTTCTGGGTGAGCTGCACGGTGAAGGTCTGGTTGTCGACGACCTTCAGGCCGGACATGGTCTTCGCCGTGGGCGCGCCGGAGTCCGGGTGCACCTTGGCGTAGCCCGCGATGTCCTCGAAGAAGTACGCGTTGAGCTGCTTGTTGGTGAGCAGCGCGCCGTAGTTCCAGGCGTCCACGAAGGAGTGGGCGGTGACGGGGGTGCCGTCGGAGAACTTCAGGCCGGGCTTCAGCTTGATGGTGAAGTTCTGCTGGTCGGTGGTGGTGATCGACTGCGCGGCGGCCAGCTGGGCGGCGCCGGTGGTCGGGTTGTACTCCTTGAGGTCCTCGAAGATCATGTCGAGGACCTTGCCGCCCTGCACCTCGTTGGTGTTGGCGGGCTCCAGCGGGTTCTGCGGGTCGCCCCACCAGGCCCGGACGATGCCGTCGTCCGAACCGCCGGCCTTGGTGTCGCCGGAACCGCCGCCGCACGCGGTGGCCGCCAGGGCGACGACCGCCGCTCCCACGACCCACTTGGCGCTCTTGGCACCGCGCATGGGTATGCCTCCTCAGGAGTCACTGTCGATACGTACTCGATGTGTGAGAAGGCCGTCCGCCCCTGACACCCCTGACAGTGGCTGCGGCCTTCGTGCTCGTGAGTCGGCGCGGCGCATTGTGGCAGCGCGTGACCCATTGACCCGAGCTCAACCTGGTCCACTATCCGCCACTTCCCGGGTTGCTCGGGACAGAGGGTTCGGTGTGCCGGGGCCGCAAGGGGCCCTTACGCGTCCCAGAATCCGGACATTCCGCCGCATACCCATACGCGCATGAATCGGACGGCGTGACTCTTATCACGCCCGAGACGTCCGATATCCGGACACCAAATCCGCTCAACGGGGCATGGAAAAGGGGCGCGGGGCTGCGTCCGATGGGCGGCTCCGCCGCGTGTGCGCGCAACCGGTCACCGGCCGGCGGCCCGGAAGTGCCCGGACCGCCCCCTTCGGCCAGTGCTGGGGTTGCTCGCGCTCACACGGTGGAGCCGCCCATGAAACGCAGCTCCGCGCCCCTCCGGGGCTCGCTATGCGTGCTTGGCGCGGGCGGCGGCGCGGCCGCGCTCCTTCTGGTCGAGGACGACCTTGCGGATGCGCACCGTCTCCGGCGTGACCTCGATGCACTCGTCGTCGCGGCAGAACTCCAGCGACTGCTCCAGGGAGAGCTTGCGCGGCGGCACGATGGACTCGGCGACATCCGCGGTCGAGGACCGCATGTTCGTGAGCTTCTTCTCCTTGGTGATGTTCACGTCCATGTCGTCCGAGCGGGAGTTCTCGCCGACGATCATGCCCTCGTAGACCTCCGTGCCGGGGTCGACGAAGAGGACGCCGCGCTCCTGGAGGTTGGTCATCGCGAAGGCGGTGACCGCGCCCGCCCGGTCGGCGACCAGCGAGCCGTTGTTGCGGGTGCGCAGCTCGCCGAACCACGGCTCGTGGCCCTCGAAGATCGAGTGCGCGATGCCGGTGCCGCGGGTCTGGGTGAGGAACTCCGTCCGGAACCCGATCAGCCCGCGCGAGGGCACGATCCACTCCATCCGGATCCAGCCGGACCCGTGGTTGGTCATGGTCTCCATGCGGCCCTTGCGGGTGGCCATCAGCTGGGTGATGGCGCCCAGGTGCTCCTCGGGCGAGTCGATCGTCATGCGCTCGATCGGCTCGTGCACCTTGCCGTCGATCTCCTTGGTGACCACCTCGGGCTTGCCGACGGTCAGCTCGAAGCCCTCCCGCCGCATCGTCTCCACCAGGATCGCCAGCGCCAGCTCGCCGCGGCCCTGCACCTCCCAGGCGTCGGGACGCTCGGTGGGCAGCACGCGCAGCGACACGTTGCCGATCAGCTCGCGCTCCAGGCGGTCCTTGACCAGCCGCGCGGTGACCTTGTGGCCCTTGCCGCCCTTGCCGACCAGCGGCGAGGTGTTGGTGCCGATCGTCATCGAGATGGCCGGCTCGTCCACGGTGATCAGCGGCAGCGCGATCGGGTTCTCCGGGTCGGCCAGCGTCTCGCCGATCATGATGTCGGGGATGCCGGCGACCGCGCAGATGTCGCCGGGGCCGGCCGACTCGGCCGGCTTGCGGGTCAGCGCCTCGGTCATCATCAGCTCGGTGATGCGCACGTTCTGCACGGAGCCGTCGCGCTTGATCCAGGCGACGGTCTGACCCTTCTTCAGGTGCCCCTGCTCGACCCGCAGCAGCGCGATACGGCCGAGGAAGTTGTCGGCGTCGAGGTTGGTGACGTGCGCCTGCAGGGGCGCGTCCTCGTCGTAGGTGGGCGCGGGGACGTGCGCGAGCAGGGTGGAGAAGAAGGGCTCCAGGCTGTCGCTGTCGGCGGGCACCGTGCCGTTCTCCGGCTTGGTGAGCGAGGCGATGCCGTCGCGGGCGCAGGCGTAGACGATGGGGAACTCGATCTGGTCCTCGTCGGCGTCGAGGTCGAGGAACAGGTCGTACGTCTCGTTGACCACCTCGTCGATGCGCGAGTCGGGGCGGTCGGTCTTGTTGATGCACAAGATCACCGGCAGCCGGGCGGCCAGCGCCTTGCGCAGCACGAACCGGGTCTGCGGCAGCGGGCCCTCGGAGGCGTCCACCAGCAGCACGACCGCGTCGACCATCGACAGGCCGCGCTCGACCTCGCCGCCGAAGTCGGCGTGGCCGGGAGTGTCGATGATGTTGATCGTGACCGGGTCGCCGCCGTCCTTCGGGTGGTACCGGACGGCGGTGTTCTTGGCGAGAATGGTGATGCCCTTCTCGCGCTCCAGGTCGTTGGAGTCCATCACCCGGTCGTCCACGTGCTGGTGGGCGGCGAACGCGCCGGCCTGTTTCAGCATGGCGTCGACGAGGGTCGTCTTGCCGTGGTCGACGTGGGCGACGATGGCGACGTTGCGGATGTCGTGGCGCGTGGACATGGGTACGGCGCTTCTCCCGGAATCGTGGACGGCGTCGCGCCCCTACCTCGACGCGCTCACCTGCCGGGCACACCAATCGCCACGGCCTCTGCCCCCCATGGTACGGGTCGCTCCGCGGGCCCAGGTTTGCGGCCGCCGCTTGCGCAGTACGGGGGCGGCTACCCGCCGTCACGGTTCCGGTCTCGTCGCCGGGTGCCGCCCGGTGACCGGCTGAGCGCGCAGTTCCTCCCCCAGAGCTTCGCCTGGGATGTACCCCCAGCGCCCCTGGGTGGTACGGGGCTCGCTTGCGCGCAAAGGGCGAGTTCTTCAGGGGCGCGGGGAACTGCGCGAGCAGCCGAGATGGCGCGGGAGTCGGCGACGGTGCGGAACCCCGACGGCGGGGATCCGCACCGTAAGAAGCGCCCTCGTTACTTGCGGAAGCCGATGTTCTGGTAGACGGGGGTCTGGAAGCCGAAAGCGCCGGCGTTGGCGACGTTCGCGCGCAGGGCGACCACTTCGGGGCGCTGGTAGAGGGGGATGGAACCCGCGGCCGCCCAGATCCGGGCGTCCGCCTGGTTGGTGAGGCTGCGTGCCTGGGAGGCGTCGAGCTCGGAGCCCGCCCGGGCGAGGAGCTGGTCGATCTGATCGGTCCCCACGCGGCTGTAGTTCTGCGCGACGGCCAGCGAACCGTCCGGCGCCGGCACCGGCTTGGCGAAGATCGGGGTGTCGTCGGTGGCGGGGTACGCGGTCCCCGGCCACGAGTAGAGCGCGAGGTCGAAGTCCCCCGAGGCCACGTGGTCCTGGAAGAAGCTGTCGTCGTCCACCTTGCTGATCTCCGTGCGGATGCCGATCGCGGAGAGCATCTGCGCGATCTGCTGCCCGACACCGTCCAGCGTCGGCGAGTTCGCCGGCAGCACGAACCGCAGCGTGAGGTCCTTGCCCTTCTTCGCCGCCGCCCGCACCGGCTCCACCACGGTCAGCGCGCCGGAGGCCGCCGTCCGCCCGGGCCCGGCCGCCTTCTCGCCCTGCGTGGCGGCCGACCGCTGCCAGCCGGCGTCGGCGAGCAGCGCGGCCGCCTGCTCGGCGCCGGAGCTGCCGAGCGCGGAGCTGTGGTCGGCGTACCCGGCCTGCGAGGGCAGCACGAGGTGGTTGCCGAGCGGCTGGTCGGGCAGCCCGAGCGGCTTGAGCACGCTCGCGGCGATCTTCTTGCGGTCGATCGCGCGGGCCACCGCGTGCCGCACCTTCTCGTCGGCGAGCGGCCCGGTGCTGCCGTTGAGCGCGAGCTGCGCGTAGGCCGCGTCGGGCGCCTTGCGCACCCCGACGCCCTTGGCGGCCCGGACCGCCGACAGCTGGTCCGGCTCCAGCGCTGCCACGTCGAGGGTGCCGGCGGCGACCTGCGCCGGGCGCTGGGCCTGCGGCACCGCCGTCAGCACGATCCGGTCCAGCTTCGCCCGCTCGCCCCACCAGGAGGCGCTGCGCGCGAGGGTGACCGTGCCGGCCTTGGCGTCCTCCCCCTGCACGGCGAAGGGGCCCGCGGTGACGGGGAGCCGGGTGCGTACACCGTCGTTGAAGGCGTCGGGGGTGCCGGTCACGGACTTCGGGTAGAGCGGGGTGAACAGCGCCCGCCAGTCCGCGTACGGCGTGGCGAAGGTGACCTTGACCTGGTGCGCGTCGCTGCCGCGGCTGATCGAGGCGATCCGGTCGTAGCCGGCGTTGCGGGCGGTCCAGAACGCGGTGTTCTTGCCGCCGAGCGCCTTCCACTGGGCGGTGAAGTCGTCCACGCCGATCGCCCGGCCGTCGCTCCACTTCGCCTTCGGGTTCAGGTCATAGGTGACGACCTGGCGCGGCTCCTGCGCGGTGACCTTCGCGTCGGCCAGGTAGTCGGTGTTCAGCTTGGGGGTGCCGTGGGCGTCGAGGCGGAACATCGCCGGCAGGGTGGCGCCGGTGACAGTGGAGGTGGCGTCGTCCGCGTCGGCCTGGAAGGCGTTGAGGGTGTGCGGCATCTCGTCGACCGCCCAGGTGAGGGTGCCGCCGTCGCGCACTCCCGCGCGGGACACGGCAGCCACGTCCACACCCGCGCTTCCGGCCGCGCCGCCGCCGGAGGAGGACGAGCAGGCGGCCAGCGCGCCGGCGCCGACCGCCAGCGCGAGCGCGGCACGTGCCGCGGCGGACAGGCCGCGCCGGTTCCCCGCCAGGGGGGCGGCGGGCGGGTTCGTGCGGGTCATGGGCTCGAACACCTCCGGGCGCTTCGCTGAGTCGCGGGGCGTCCGCCCCGACACGAACGGAGCGTGCCCGCTCTTCCACGGCGCCGACGCTCCCCCGCCGCCCTTCCACCCGAACGGCTCCCCTCCGGGGGCCGTGCGGGTTCCCGCCGGGGGCGCTGCGGGTGCGGCTCCCCACCGCTGGGGTTCCTGTCTCGTCGCCGACAGCCGCGGCGAAGGGGCTACGGGGCGGCTACTCGCCGTCGGGGTTCCCCGCCATTGCCGTCTACCGCACCATCTGGGCTTGTCGCGCAGTTCCTCCCCCAGAGCTTCGCCTGGGGGTACCCCCAGCGCCCCTTTCGGGTTCCCGTCTGCGCCACGGGGTCCGATGCCGTCCCGAGGCCGGTGGTTGGTTGCTCGCGCAGTTCCCCGCGCCCCTGAGGTGCTCGCCCTTCGCGCGAACGGCGAGGTTTTTCAGGGGCGCGGGGAACTGCGCGACAAGCCCAGGACCGGACGGCGGCCGGGAACGCGCGGAGGCCCCTACGGCGGGTTGCCGTTTCTTGGGGGCGCTGGGGGAGGAACTGCTCCCCCAGAGGGGGCACCCCCACAGCCACAGCCGTGCGGCAGTCGGCGACGAGACAGGAACTCCAACGGCGAGAAGCCAGCAACTGGGCTTCTCAAGTCGCGGGCAAAGAAACCCCCGCATACGCTCCAGAAAGGCCCAGCGGGGCACCCCCGCTCCCCCCTGCAGCCCGCGGAGCGAACCGTGCGGATATCACGACGAGCGTTCCCCGCCGTACTCGCGACGGCGCTCGCCGCGCTGGCGGCGCTCGTGGGGGCCGGGCGCGCGGACGCGCCCGTACCGCTCGCGCGCATCGGCCAGATCACCGACCGAGTGGGGGCGCTCGGCGACCGCCGCCCGGAGGTGGCCGTGGCGCTCGACGGCCTGTACGCCCGCCACCGGTTGCAGCTCTTCACCGTGTACGTCACCGGCTTCTCCGGCAGCCCGCCGCAGGCGTGGGCGGACCGGACGGCGGCACTCAACGGGCTGGGCCGCAAGGACATCCTGCTCGCCGTCGCCACGCACGACCGCCGGTACGCCGTCTCCGCCGACCCGCAGTCGGGGCTGACGCGGGCCCAGCTCGACCGGGTGGGCGACGAGGCGATCGAGCCCGCGCTGCGCCAGGACGACTGGGCGGGTGCCGCGGTCGGCGCCGCCGGCGGGTACGACGCGGTGCTCTCCGGCCGCCCGGTCGTACGGCCCGCGGTCACACCGGGCCCGCCCGACCCGGGCCGGACCGGCGGGGGGACGACGGGAGCGGTGTGGGTCCCGGTGGCCGCGCTCGCGGCGGCCGGGCTGCTCACCCTGTGGGCGTACCGCCGGCGCCGCCCCAAGCCGCGCCCGGTGCGCACCTCGGCCGGCAGGGGCGCCGCCCGCTGGGAGGGCCGCCCGCGGCTGCCGGTGCCGGTCACCCCGCTGCCGGAACTGGACGCGCAGGCCCGCGAGCTGCTGGTGGCCACCGACGACGCGGTGCGCACCAGCGAGGAGGACGTCGGCTTCGCGTCCGCGCAGTTCGGCGACGAGGCGGTCGAGCCGTTCGCGGAGGCGGTGGCGTACGCCAAGGGCGAGCTGACCGCGGCCTTCCGGCTGCGGCAGAAGCTGGACGACGCGTTCCCCGAGGACGACGCCGTGCGGCGGCAGATGCTGGACGAGATCCTGTCACGCTGCACGCAGGCGAACCGCCGGCTGGACGCGGAGTCCGAGGCGTTCGACCGGCTGCGGGCGATGGAGGCCAACGCGCCCCAGGTTCTGGAGCGGGCCGAGGCGGAGGCGGCCGCGCTGCCGGGCCGGATAGCCGCCGCCGAGTCGCTGCTCGGCCCGCTGGCGGCGCGCTACGCGGACAGCGCGCTCGAGCCGGTGGCGGGCTACCCGGCCGAGGCCCGCGACCGGCTGGACTTCGCCCGCGGCAGCCTGGACCAGGCGCGGGCCTCGCTCGGCACCGACCACGGCAGGACCGCCGTGTTCGTACGGGCCGCCGAGGGCGCGCTGGACCAGGCGACGACGCTCGCCGACGCCGTCACCCGCCGGGAGCAGGAGCTGCACGCGGCCGAGGCGGCGCTGAGCGCGGCCCTGGCCGAGACCGACGCCGACCTCGCCGAGGCGCGGGCGGTGCTGGGCGCGGGCGTGCAGGGGCCCGGCGGGTCGAGCCGGTACGGCGCCGGCGGCGGGACGGGGGTGTACGGCGACGTGGCCGGCCGGGCGGGCGGCGCGCACGCCGAGCTGCGCGGGCGGGTGGCGCGGGCCGAGGCGGTGCTCGCCGCCGTACGGGAGGAGGCCGCGACCGGGCGGCCGGACCCGATCGCCGCGCTGCGCCGGGTGCAGGATGCCGACCAGGCGCTGGACCGCGCGCTGACCGGGGTCCGCGAGGACGAGGCGGTGCGGCGGCGGGCCACCGCTCTGCTGGGCCAGGCGATGCTCGCCGCCCGCAGCGAGGTCGCCGCCGCGCGGGACGCGGTGACGACCCATCGGGGCGCGGTCGGCAGCCGGGCCCGTACCCGCCTCGCCGAGGCCGAACGGCTGCTCCGGCAGGCGGAGCAGGCCACCGCCGGGGACCCCGCGGCCGCGCTGGAGCACGCCCGGGCCGCCGACCGGCTGGCCCGCGACGCCCAGGCGCACGCCCGCGACGACGTCAGCGGCTTCGGGCCCGACCGTACGGGCCGGGCGCCCACGGGGGCCGGCGGCATGGGCGGCGCGGTGCTCGGCGGCATCCTGCTCGGCGACCTCCTCGGCGGCGGCCGTCGTGGCGGCTACGGCTTCGGCGGTTTCGGCGGCGGCCTGGGCGGCGGTTTCGGCGGCGCCGGCCCGGGCAGCTTCGGCGGCGGCCGTACCCGCGGCCGCATGGGCGGCGGAGGCCGGCCCTGACCCCCCGCCCCGGCCCCCAGGCCGCAGCCGACCCGCCGCCCGGTGTGCAGGCCGGCCACCCGCCGGCCGGACGCGGATCGCAGCCCGACTACGGGCCGGTGGCAGGCCGCAGGCGGACGCGGGCCGGTGCGGGCCGACGCCTGCTGGCTGCGCGGGCTGCACAACGGAGCAGGCCGGTGCAGCCCGGTGCAGCCCTGCGAGCCGACCGAGCGTCGGCGGGGGGGCGGTCCAGGCCGACCACCCGCCGACCACCCGCCGACCACCCGCCGACCACCCGTCGGCCGCAGGCCCGGTCGCACGCCGGTCCAGGCCGGCGTCGACCGATACCGCCGGGTGCGGGCCCGTCGCATGCTCGGGCGGACGCCGGGCAGCCGGTGCCGGGGTGGGACCCGCGGCGCGCGGGCGCGGGGCGGGCACGTAGTGGGCCGCCACAACGTCGAAAACCCTCGGATCAGGGAGCAGCAGGTATGACGAAGCAGACGATCACCGGACGGGTGGCACAGCTGGCGCGGGCCGACATCCACGCGCTCCTCGACCAGGCGGAGGACCCGCACAAGATGGTCGACCAGCTCGTCCGGGACTACCGGGAGAACATCAAGGAGGCCGAGGACGCCGTGGCCGGCACCATCGGCAACCTGCGGATGACGGAGCAGGACCACGCCGAGGACATCGCCGCGGCCGCCGAGTGGGGCGGCAAGGCGGCCGTCGCGAGCCGCAAGGCGGACGAGCTGCGCCGGGCGGGCAGCGCGGCCGCGGCCGACCGCTTCGACGCCCTCGCCAGGATCGCGCTCGGCCGCCAGTTGCAGTCCGAGAAGGAGGCCAGGGCCGCGGAGCCGGTGATCGCCGCGCAGTCCGAGCTGGTGGGCGACCTGCGCGACGGGCTGGCGAGGATGAAGGAGCGGTTCGCGCAACTGCAGGCCAAGCGCGAGGAGTTGGTGACCCGTTCGCGGACCGCTCCGGCGCAGCACACGATGCTGGACACCGTGCGCAGCGTGGACGTCCTCGACCCGACGAGCGACCTGACCCGCTTCGAGGAGAAGGTCCGCCGCGAGGAGGCGCGCGCCCAGGGGAGCAAGGAGCTCGCCCCCTCCGCGCTGGACGGCCGGTTCGAGTCGCTGGAGTCGCTCGCCGACGCCGACGAGGTCGAGGCGCGCCTCGCCCGGCTGAAGGCGGTCTCCTGACGGCCGGCCGAAGGGGGTTCCCCGGCTCCCCGAAGGGCCCGCGGGCGCTCAGAACATGTTGAGCAGGTCGTCCACCGAAGGGCCCTGGGAGCCGTGGCTGTCGCCGCGCAGGGCGAGTTCGAACCAGACGGTCTTGCCGCGGTGGGTGCGCCGGCTGCCCCAGCTCTGGCTGAGCATCGCCACCAGCTGAAGGCCGCGGCCGCCCTCGTCGGTGTCGCGGGCGCGGCGGCGGCGCGGCTGGAGCAGCGCGCTGTCCCACACCTCGCAGACCAGGGTGCGCTCCAGCAGCAGCCGCAGCCGGATGTCGCCGAAGCCGTGCCGCAGGGCGTTGGTGACCAGCTCGCTGACGAGCAGTTCGGTGGTGTCCACCAGGTCGTCCAGGCCCCAGGCGAGCAGCTGGTCGCGGGCGAGTTCGCGGGCGCGGGCGACCGAGGTGGGCTGCGGGGCGAGCGTCCAGTCGCCGACCTGGTCGGCCGGCAGGCCCTCGATCCGGGCCATCAGCAGCGCGATGTCGTCCTCGCCGTGGGCGGTGTCCAAGGTGGCGAGCACGTGGTCGCAGACATCCTCCAGCGGGCGGGCGGAGTCGGCGAGCGAGGCGCGGAAGGCATCCAGGCCCTCGTCGAGCGCGTGGCTGCGGGACTCGACCAGGCCGTCGGTGTAGAGGGCGAGCAGCGCGCCCTCGGCGAGCTGCACCTCGATCTCTTCGAAGGGCTCGCCGCCGACCCCGAGCGGGACGCCCCTGGGCACCTCCAGCAGCAGCGGCGGCTCGTCGGGTTCCACCACCACCGGCGGCAGGTGCCCGGCGTTGGCGATCGAACAGCGCCGGGTGACCGCGTCGTAGACGACATAGACGCAGGTGGCGAGGTAGACCTCGCCGGGGTCGGCGTCCGTGGGGCTCTTCGAGCGGCGGGCGCGGCCCGCCGCGGGGGCGCCCAGGCCGCTGGCGACCTCGTCCAACGCGGTGAGCACCTCGGCGGGTTCGAGGTCGAGCATGGCCAGCGTCCGCAGCGCGGTGCGCAGTTCGCCCATGGCGACGGCGGCGCGCAGGCCGCGGCCCATCACGTCGCCGACGACCAGGGCGGTGCGGTGGCCGGGCAGTTCGATGACGTCGAACCAGTCGCCGCCGACCTCGGTCTCCATGCTGCCGGGCAGGTAGCGGCAGGCGATGTCGAGGCCGGCCGCCTCCGGGTCGTCGGGGGGCAGCAGCGAGCGCTGGAGGATCAGGGCGCGTTCGTGCTCGCGCCGGTAGAGGCGGGCGTTGTCGAGGAAGATGGCGGCGCGGGCGGCCAGTTCCTCGGCGAGCATCCGGTCCCGCTCGGTGAACGGCTCGCTGCCCTTGGCCCGGGAGAACTGCACCAGGCCGAGCACGGTGTCGCGGGCGACCATCGGCACCACGAGGGTGGACTGCACCAGCGGGGCGCCGCCCAGGTCGTGGCCGCCGTCGCCGTCGAGCACCTGGGGCTGGGCGGTGCGCAGGGCGCGGGCGCTGGCGGAGTTGAAGCGGAAGCGGTGCACCGCGCCCACCGAGACGGGGCCTTCGCTGGGGTCCACGTCGTCGTCGCCGGCCATCACCACGGGCGCGTCGGACACCGCGCTGGCGAAGGCGACCCGGCGCACCTGGCCGCTGCCGTCGGTGGTGCCCACCAGTTCCTCGGCACCGGACAGCAGCGCCTGGTAGAGGTCCACCGAGGCGAGGTCGCAGAAGTGCGGCACGGCCACGTCGAGGAGTTCGCGGGCGGTGGTCTCCAGGTCCAGCGAGGTGCCGATGCGCGAGCCGGCCTCGTTGAGCAGCGCGAGGTTGCGGCGGGCGTGGGCGGCCTCGCGTTCGGCCCGCTGGCGGCCGGTGACGTCCATCGCCAGGCCCGCGACGCCGATCGGGCGGCCGGAGTTGCTGTGCAGGCGGTAGAGGGAGATGGACCAGCGGCGGCGTGCTGGGTCGCCGGGGACGGTGCCCACCAGCGGCATGTCCAGCACCGGTTCGCCGGTCTCCAGCACCTGGCGCAGCGCCGCCGACAGCCGGTCGGCCTCCACGCGGGAGAGGAAGTCGTGCGGGCCGCGCCCGGGGTGCTCCTCGGCGGGCCGGCCGAAGACCGCGGCGAAGCGCTCGTTGACCCGCACCAGGCGCAGATGGGTGTCGAAGAGCACGAAGCCCATCGGCGACTGGCCGAACACCGCCTGGGAGGCGGCGAGATCGGTCTCGATCTGGCGCAGCGCGGCCACGTCGACGGCCACGCACAGGGCGCCCTCGTCGGAGGGCATGACATAGACCTCGGCGAGGCCCTCGCCGCCGGCCGCGTCGCGGTAGGGCACCACGCCGTTCCACTCGCGGCCGTCGAGGATCTCGGCGAGCCGCTGGTGGCCGCGGACCTGGACGCCGGGCGGGGCGAACGCGGAGACGGGGTCCTTGCCGACGGCCTCGTCCGCCGCCAGTCCGAAGAACTCGGTGGCCCGGCGGCTCCACTGGTCGATGCGGCCGTTGCGGTCGAGGGAGAAGGAGGCGACACGTATGTAGTCGTAAAGCGATCCGGGCGGGCTCGACTGCCAGACGCCGGCAATCGCCGTGTCCGTGTCGTCCCCGGGCGGAACCGCCCCGGCTGGCATGTCGCTCACTCGCCCGACCCCTCCAGCTCAGCACACATGGACCGGTTGAAGCCGAGTATTCAGCATGGCGACCATCCAGCACACGGTCTTGTCGATCACAGCATCATCTCAGCTCGTGGGGTACACGGGCGTCCCCGGACCCCTCGGTCGCACCTCTCTCTCCCGCCCCTTCGGCATACCCGGCACACTCGGTCCGAACCATCGCGCTCCGGGGGCCGCCGTGGCGCGCGCGGTGGCCGTTCGGCTGTGCCGACGGCCCGAACGGCGCCCGGTCCGGGGCCGGTCCGGGCGGGGACGGCGGCGGGCCAGGAGCGGGCCAGGACGGGAACCGGCCCGGGACAGAAGCGGCGGAGGAATTCGCAGCCGGGCCCGAAACCCCTCAGGGCAGGGCGAGTTCGAACCAGACCGTCTTGCCCAGCGCGCCGTGCCGCGTGCCCCATCGGTGCGCGGAGCGGGCCACCAACTGCAGCCCGCGGCCGCCCTCGTCGTCCTCGGCGGCCACCCGCTCGCGCGGCGGGTCGGGCAGCGGGTCGGAGACCTCGACGAGCAGCGAGCCGCCGCGCACCATCCGCACCCCGATCGGCCCGTGCGCGTACCGCAGGGAGTTGGTGACCAGTTCGCTGACGAGCAGCACGGTGACGTCGATCAGCGGCGCCAGGCCCCACTTGACGAGGGTGTCGCGCACCCGGCGGCGGGCCAGGCGCACCGCGCTCGCCTCGGCCGGGAAGGTCCAGGAGGCGGTGGAGTCGGCCGGCAGGCCGCCGAGCCGGGCCATCAGCAGTGCCACGTCGTCGGGTTCGCGGGTCGGGTCCAGCTCGGCCAGCAGCTCGTCGCAGGCGTCCTCCAGGGAGTCCAGCCGCCGGCACAGGGTGGCGCACAGGCGGTCGATGCCGGTGCCGATGTCCATGCCGCGGGCCTCGACCAGGCCGTCGGTGTAGAGCACGAGCACGGCGCCGTCGGGCACGTCCAGCTCGATGCTCTCGAACCGCACCCCGCCGACGCCCAGCGGTGCCCCGGTCGGCAGGTCGAGCGGGCGGGCCCGGCACTGCTCGGGGCCGTCGGACTGCTCGACCAGCACCGGCGGCAGGTGGCCGGCCCGGGCGATGGCGCAGTGCCGGGTGGAGGGGTCGTAGACCGCGTAGGCGAGGGTGGCCAGCCAGCCGCCGGCGTTGCTGGGGGCGAGGTCGTCGCCGAGGGCGTCGACCCGGCGCAGCAGTTCGTCGGGCGGCATGTCGAAGCCGGCCAGGGTGCGCACCGCCGTGCGCAGTCGGCCCATGGCGGCGGCCGCGGGCAGGCCGTGGCCCATCACGTCGCCGACGACGAAGGCGATCCGGCCGCCGGCCAGCGGGATGACGTCGAACCAGTCGCCGCCGACCTCGGCGCCGCTGCCCGCCGGCACATAGCGGTAGGCGACGTTGATGCCGGGCGGCTCGGGCACCGTGCGCGGCAGCAGGCTGCGCTGGAGCATCAGGCCGCCCTCGCGCTCGCGGGCGTACAGGCGGGCGTTGTCCAGGGCGGCGCCGGCGCGGTAGGCGAGTTCGTTCGCCAGCGCCAGGTCGTCCTGCTCGTACGGTTCGCGGGCGCCGGAGCGGGCCACCACCAGCAGGCCGAGGACGGTGCCGTGGGCGCGCAGCGGCAGCACCAGCATGGAGGTGACGCCCAGTTCGAGGGCCGCGTACACCTTGGGATCGCCGGGGTAGGTGGTGGCCAGCAGCTCCTGCTCGCCGGTGACCATCCGGGCGTCGCCGCCGGCCAGCACCCGGCCGAAGGCGGAGTCCTGGGTGAAGGAGATCGCCTGCCCGCGCCGCAGCCATCGCTCCACCTGCGGGGTCCAGCGCACCGCCGCGGTGCCGAGCTGCCGCAGCGGGGTGCCCTCGCGGTAGCCGGTCACCGGCAGGTCGCCGCCGGTGACGACCTCGCCGCGCAGGATCACCCCCGCGTAGTCGGCGAAGACCGGGACCAGGGACTCGGCGACGGTCTCGGCGACCCGGGTGACGTCGAGCACGCCGGCGATGCGGGCGCCCATGTGGTTGAGCAGGGCGAGGCGGCGGCGGGCGCGTTCGGCCTTGCGGGCGTCGCGCACCCGCTCGGTGACGTCCATGACGGTGGCGCTGATGCCGAGTACGTGGCCGGCGCTGTCCACCAGCCGGTGGTAGGAGAGCGAGCGGTGGCCGTAGGGTCCCGGGGCGGCGGCGACCAGGTCGATCACGGGACGGCCGGTGGTCAGCACCTCGCGCTGCAGCTCGGAGATCCGGCCGGCCACCGCCGGGTCGAGGATGTCGTGGACGGTGCGGCCGATGTGGTCGGCGGGCGGGACGCCGTTCATGGCGGCCAGCGCCGCGTTGATCCGCACATAGCGCAGGTCGGTGTCGAAGATGGCGACACCGAGCGGCGAGGAGTCGAAGAGCGCGTCCAGCGCGGCCAAGTCGTGCTCCAGGGTGCGCAGCCGGCTGGTCTCCACCATGGAGGCCAGCACGAAGGGTCGCCCCTCGCCGTCGACGAGCAGGCTGGCCCGGGTCTCGACCTGCACGCTGTGCCCGTCGCGGTGGCGCAGCGCGAGGATGCCGCTCCAGCGGCCGTACCGCATCAGCTCGGCGAGGATGCGCTCGGCGGACACCGGGGTGCCGCGGGCGCCGACCTTCGGGGTGCCGCTGCCCGGGGTGTCCTCGGGCGGCCTCTCGGCGGGGCCGAACAGGCCGCCGACCCGGCGCCCGACGACGTCCTCGCCGGACCACCCCAGCACCTCCTCGGCGAGCGGGCTCCACAGCAGGACGCGGCCGGAGGTGTCGAGCATGACCACGGCGACGCGCAGGGTGTCGAGCAGCGTGCCGGGGCGGGGCTCGCCGCTGGCGCTCATCGGTTGCACCCCCGACCGGGTCGGGCCGGGCCCGCGCGTCCCGGCCACCAAGAGAGCTTTTCCCTCTTCTTACCCGATACTGCCTCTTTGGTCCGGGTTGTGCCCGCGGGAGCGCGCGGGCGGGCGGCGGATACGGGGGCGGTGACGTGCGGTGACCGGTCTCAAGGGCCGGCGAGGAGGGCCCGCAGCGACGTGAGGGCGTCCATGGGGGCAGGCAGGGCGCGTACGGGGTCCCGGCTCAGGAGTCGGCGGGGCGGGGGGACACCGGCTCGATGACGTAGATCCGCTCGGGGGCCTGCTCAGGGGCCTGCTCGGCGCTCTGCCCGGTGGCCGCGCCGGACCGGGCCGCGGGCCCTACGAGGGTGCCGGCGACCCGTTCGGCCTCCGCCCGGGTCGCGTACCGGCCCACCCGGTAGCGGTTGCCGCCCTCGTCCTGACGTATCAGGACCCATCCGAGCTCGGACGTCACTGCGCCGCCCCCTCCTTCGTGCATATGCCCGACCGTTTGCATATGCCCCGACCCTACGCCCGAGGTTCACGGACCGGGCACGGGATGACACGAAGAGGTATCGATCCGGCCAGCCGTTCGACCGGAAACGTGACACGGCATCAGACTCCCCGGGCGCGCCTGCTCCCGGCGGGCGCTCAGCGCACGGGCAGGTGGTAGACGGCCCGGAAGCGGTCGGCCGGCAGCACCACGTCGGCGGTCTCCACCGGGCGGCCGGAGGCGAAGTAGGTGCGGCGGATCTCGATCACGATGTGGCCGGGGACCCCGCCGAGCAGGGCGGTCTCCTCGGCCAGGCCCGGCCGGGCGCCGACCTCCTCGGCCATGTGGTCGACCACCACGTCGATCGCCGCCATCCGCGGCACCACGCCCTGCCCGCCGACCGGGCCCTCCTCGGGCAGCAGCACCGGGGTGCGGGCGGTGAGCGCCAGCGGCTCCCAGGAGGTGGAGAGCATGGAGGGCTCGCCCTCGGTGCGGAAGAGGTAGTGGGTGCGCATCACCCGGTCGCCCGGCGCGATCGCGAGCCGCTGCGCGATCTGCGGGGAGGCGTCCTCCTGCACGGTGTGCGACTCCCAGGTGCCCTTGCTCGCCTCGTCCGCCTGCTCCTGCCGGTACGGGCTGGGGGCGCCGGTCGGCCGGAAACCGCTGCGCACGACCGGCCGCGGCACGGGACGCTCGCGCACATAGGTGCCCGAGCCGGACCTGCCCTCCACGTAGCCCTCGGCCATCAGCACCTTGCGCGCCTCCAGGGCGACGGTGTCCGAGACGCCGTAGTCGCTGCGGATGCGGGCCTGCGAGGGGAGCCGGGCGTGCGGCGGCAGAGTGCCATCCAGGATCTTCCGCCGCAGGTCTCCGGCCACGCGAAGGTAGGCGGGCTGCTCACCGAAGGCCACGTGCCCCTCCCAGGGGTTGACTGTGTGCGACAGCTTCGCAACCCTGGGTACTCGTCCGCAAGCTCTGCCGTGAGCCTTACGGACCGTGTGGCGGGTGTGGAGGGGTAGCCGGACCCCGGTTCGCGGCGGTCAGACGCCCACCCCGCCGTCGGAACCGTCCCCGTCCGGGCCCCCGTCCGAACCGCCGTCCGAACCGCCCCCGGTGACGCCCGAGCGCACCGAGCCGGTGACCTTGCCGCCGGGGCTGCCGAAGAAGCAGGTCACCGAGTGGTCGCCGCGGGCCCAGGCGGAGGCCGGCGGGATGTAGCTGAAGTAGCCCATGCCAGCCGGCAGCGTCTTGCCGTCCAGGTAGTCCTCGGCGGCCGCCGGGCATTTGGCGCTCGCCTCGCCCGAGATGACGGGCACGCCCGGGTACGCGCCCGTCGCGGAGTCGACCGGGAAGACGTCGTACGCCTCCGCGTCGTGGGCCTTGCCGCAGTCCACCACGTCGACCGTCGTGGACACCTTGCCGCCGTCGCCGTACTGCGACAGGTGCCGGCCCACGGTGTTGAAGCACTGGCCCGCCTTGATGTCGGCGACCTTGGTGTTGCCCTCGTCGAAGACGCCGGTCACGCCGAGGACGACGAACAGGGCGATCAGCGCGGTGCCGATCGAGCCGAGCGTCACACCGGCGATCGCCAGCCCGCGGCCGCGCTGCCCGCGCCGCTTGATCTGCCGCAGGCCGCCGATGCCGAGCCCCAGGGCGAGGAAGGGGATGCAGGTGAAGGCGGTCACCAGCGAGGCGATGGCCAGGCCGTTGGTGGTCCGCTCCACCGCGAACCAGCCCTGCTGCCCCGGATACTGCGGGTACGGCTGCGGGTAGCCGGGGACGCCGGGCGCACCCGGGTAGCCGGGGGCCGCGGGGTATCCGGGCGGGCCGGGGGCCGCGTACGGGTTCTGCTGGTACGGGTTCGCCCCGTACCCGGGCGGCTGCTGCGGCTGGCCGTACGCCGGCGGCGGGCCGTAGGGGGCGGCCTGCGGGTAGCCGTAGGAGGGCCCCGCGTCCTGGGGGTAGCCGTAGGGCGGCGGGCCCGCCGGGTGGGCCGAGGGCTTCTGGTCGTGCGGCGGCTCGTCCCCGAGGGGCGGCGGCGGAGGCGGCGGCGGTATGTCCACCAGGGGAGTTTACGGTTCGTTGGTGACCGCAAAAGGGGCCCGGGGGTCACCGGGGGTCATCAGCCCTGCCCCTGGTGCGAGGTGGCCAGGGGTGCTCCCGGAGCCAGGCCCCGACCCGGGGGGAGCCTCAGCCCTCGAACGCTGTCGCCCGCGCCCTGCTCTCCCAGGCGGCGATCTCCGCCCGCACCTGGTCGAGGTGGCCGAGAACGGCGTCCACCCCGTCCGCGCCGAGCGGCAGGCGCAGCGGCGTCTCGTCGGCCGCCAGCGCCTCGAGGATCAGCGCGGCCGCCTTCGCCGGGTCGCCGGGCTGGCTGCCGTCGGCCGCGGCTGCCATCGCCCGGGTGGCGCCGACCGTGTCCTTGTAGTCCGCCAACTCCTCGTGGCTGAGGGTGCGGTTGCCCATCAGCGAGGTGCGGAAGGCGCCGGGCTCCACGATCAGCGTCCTGATCCCGAGCGGCGCGACCTCGTCCCGCAGCGCCTCCGTCATCCCCTCCAGCGCGAACTTCGTGCCGCTGTAGGCGGAGAAGCCGGCGAAGGACATCTGCCCGCCCATGCTGCTCATCTGCACGATCGCACCCGAGCGGCGCTCGCGCATACCCGGCAGCACCGCGCGCACCAAAGCGGCCGGGCCGAAGACGTGCACGTCGAACAGGTCGCGCAGCTGCTCGTCGGTGTCCTCCTCGAAGGCGCCGACGTGCGTGCGGCCGGCGTTGTTGACCAGGACGTCGATCCGGCCGTGCCGGGCGAGCACGTCCGCGACGGCCGGGCCGATCGCCGCGGTGTCGGTGACGTCGAGCCGCACCGGGTCCACCTGGTCGGGGTGGGCGGCCACCAGGTCGTCCAGCGCCTGCGTCCTGCGGGCGGCCGCGACCACGACGTCCCCGGCGGCGACCGCCGCCTCCACGATCGCCCGGCCGAAGCCGCTGTTGGCGCCGGTGACCAGCCATACCCTGCTCATCGTCCACTCCCTCGTGTGCGCGGGTCCGCCGCCTCTTCCGGCGCCGGCCCCTCTCGGTGACCACCCTGCCGGGGGCGGCCCTTGCCGGTCCAAGACCCACGGTGATAACCATCGGTTATGGACGTGCACGGGCGGGACCTGCGCTACTTCGTGGCCGTCGCCGAGGAGCTGCATTTCACCCGGGCGGCCGAGCGGCTGTTCGTCTCGCAGCCCGCGCTGAGCAAGCAGGTCAGGGCGCTGGAGCGGCAGTTGGGCGCCGAGTTGCTGGTGCGCGACCGGCACGGGGTGGCGCTCACCGCGGCGGGCGCCGCGCTGCTGCCGCACGCGCGGGCGGTGCTCGCCGCCTGGGAGCAGGCCGCACAGGCGGTCGAGGCGGCCAAGGCCGCGCAGCGCGCCACCTTGGTGGTCGGCATGAGCACGAGCCCGGGACGCGGCGGCCTGCTGCCCGCCGTCCGCTCGCGGTTCGCCGCGGCGCACCCCGAGGCGTCGCTGCGGCTGCGCCACGTGGGCTGGCAGGACCCGACCGCGGGCCTGGCCGACGGCACCAGCGACGTCGCCTTCGTCTGGCTGCCGCTGCCCGACGAGCACCGCTACGGGTACGCGGTCGTCGCCGAGGAGCCGCGGCTGGTCGCCTTCCCCGACGGGCACCGGCTCGCGGCCGCGGACCCGAGCGAGCCGGTGGACTTCGCCGCGCTGCTGGACGAGCCGTTCCTCGCCTTGCCGCCCTCCGCCGGCCCGCTGCGCGACTACTGGCTCGCGCTCGAGGCCCGCGGGGGCCACCCGGCCCGGGTGGGGGCGGAGATCGCGTCCAACGAGGAGACGTACGAGGCGCTCGTCGCAGGGCTCGGCGTCGTCCTGCTCGCGGCCGGCAACGCGCCGCTCATCACGCTCGGCGGGGTGCGCACCCGGCCGGTGCGGGGCATCTCCCCCAGCCGCTTCGCCGTCGCCTGGCCCCGCGGCAAGGCCGGCCCCCTGGTCCGCGCGTACGTCACCGCGGCCCGCCTGGCCACCGGGACGACCCCCGGGGACCACGACGAGCCGCCCGGCGGACCGTGAACCGCCGAGCGGGCGGCGTTGCCGTGCAGGAGGGGCGGGCGGCTCGGGCAGCGGAAGTGTGCGGCCCCAGGGCCGCGGACGTCCCGCGCGGGTCCCGCTGACCGCGAGGGACGGGGGCTCCGGCGACCCGGGCTCCGGCGACCGGCACTGCCCCTGCCGTAGGGCCCACGGAGGGCTCCGGCAGCTCCGGCAGCTCCGGCAGCTCCGGCAGCTCCGGCAGCTCCGGCAGCTCCGGCAGCTCCGGCAGCGGAAGCATGCGAGCCACTGTCTCGGGCCGACCCGCACGGTTCCCCCTTCCCGCGAGCGGGAGTCGGGCTCCGACGACCGGCGGTGCCCCGGTCCTAGATGCCCGCGGCTGCCTCGGATGTGGCCGGGGTGCCCAGGGCGTTGCGGCGGGCCGGCATCGTGAGGGTGGTCATGCGGCGCCAGCCGTGCACGCGCTCGTAGAGATACGTGGCGTGGATGCCGGCGCGCAGGGCGGCGGCGGTGGCCGCCGACCAGCCGAGGATGCGGCCCATGCGGGCCATGACCGCCAGGCTCACCTCGCGGTGCACCCGGATCTCCGCGAGCGCGCACTCGCGCAGGATGCGCCGGATCGTCCCCCGGTGCCCCTCGGCGGACAGCCGCAGCAGCTCCTCGTGGCAGTAGGCGAGGTGGTTGTCCTCGTCGGCCGAGATCTGCCGGACCGCCTTGCCGATCTCCGGGTGGTCGGCGAAGTGCCGTTCCAGCAGCCCCATTTGCTCCGAGGCGCGCTGCTCGGTGACCCGGCTGTGCGCGAGGTAGGTCACGATGTCCAGCTCGGTCAGCGGCTCGTCGCGCCGCAGCCGCGCGTGGGCGAGGCCGATCCCGGCCCGCTCCAGCAGCATCGTGTAGTCCGTCTCGGGCGGCACGGCCACCGGCTCCAGGCCGCGCTTGCGCAGCAGCCCGGTGAAGATCCGGCCGTGCTTGTCCTCGTCCGCGCCGTGCCGGGCGATCTTGGGCGCCAGCTCGCGCTGGGTGGGCGGCACCAGGGCCGCGATCCGCCCGTTCTCCCAGCCGCCCTGCGCCTCGCCGCTGGCCGCGATCGAGCAGAAGAGCCGATAGGCGTCGTCATTGTCCAGGATCGCCGTGAACAGTCCGCGCACCGACAGCATCGTGTACTCCTCTCGACCGCCTTACCCCCGTCCGGCACAAGTCAAAGTCCGACACGCACCGACCGCAACCGGACGCCTACCGAACGTCACCCGAACGGCTCCGGACCCGAACGGCCGCGGGCCCGCCACCGCACGGCGGGGTGCGGCGGCGGGCCCGGGCCGGCTGGGGCGTTGCGGCGGCGGTCAGAAGACGCGGATCGGGGTCTGCGCGGGCGCGGCCAGCAGGTCGGCGATCTCGTCGTCCAGGCGGACCAGCGTCAGCGAGGCGCCGGCCATGTCGAGCGAGGTGCAGTACTCCCCCACGTACGAGCGCCGGACCTCGATGCCGCGCTCGGCCAACTGCCGGTGCGCCAGGCCGTAGACGAGGTAGAGCTCGCCGATCGGGGTGCCGCCCAGGCCGTTGGCCATCAGCGCGACCTGGTCGCCGGAGACGAACGGCAGGTCGTCCACCACCGCGGTCAGCAGCTCGCGCACGTGCGCCTCGGCCGGCTGGAGGGGCTCGCGGCGGCGGCCCGGCTCGCCGTGGATGCCGACGCCCATCTCCACCTTGTCGGCGGGCAGGTCGAAGAGCGGGGAGCCCTTGGCCGGCGGGGTGCAGGCGGTCAGCGCCATGCCCATCGTCCGGGTGACGGAGTTGACCTTCTCGCCGATCCGCACCAGCTCGTCCAGGTCCGCGCCCCGTTCGGCCGCCGCGCCGACCGCCTTCAGCACGAAGAAGTTGCCGGCCACCCCGCGCCGCCCGACGGTGTACGTCGAGTCCTGCACGGCCACGTCGTCGTCCACGAACAGGGTGCGCACGTCGATCCCGTCGGCCTGCGACAGCTCCTCGGCCATCTCGAAGGCCATCCGGTCGCCGGTGTAGTTGTTCACCAGCAGCAGCACGCCCTTGGGCGAGGCGACGAGCTTGACCGTCTCGTAGACGTAGTCGGCCGGCGGCGCCGCGAAGACGTCGCCGGGACAGGCCGCGTCCAGCATGCCCGGGCCCACGCTCATCACGTGCGCCGGCTCGTGGCCGGAGCCCGAGCCCTGCACGATGGACACCTTGCCCTCCTGGGGCGCGTCCGCACGCATGATCAGGTTGTACTCCGGCACGTAGCGCAGGGTGTCCGGGTTGGCCAGGGCCAGCCCCTGGAGCATCTCCGCCACGTAGTTCTTGGGGTCGTTGACGAACTTCTTCATGGGCTCGCTCCCTCACTCTCCCCGAGTGCCTTCGGGCCTCGCGTCAGCCGCGGGCGCCCCACTCCGCCGCGATCCGCTCGGCCATCACCGCCACCGCGACCGCGCCCGGGTCCGGCGAGCCGATGCTGCGCTCGCCGGTGTAGCTCTGCCGGCCGCGCCTGGCCAGCATCGGCGTGGTGGCGTCCGCGGCGCTGCGGGCCGCCGACGCGGCGACCGCGGCCAGCTCCGCACCGCCGCCCCCGCCGGAGTGCAGCTGCTTGTCGAGCGCGTCGGTCATCGGGATCAGCGCGTCCAGCAGCGTCTTGTCGCCGAGGTCGGACTTGCCGCGCGCCTTGATGCCCTCGGCGGCGGCCCGCAGCATCGCCACGGCGTCGTCGCCGGTCAGGTCGGCAAAGGAGGCCCGGTCCCGTACCGCGCCGGCCGCCCGCAGGAAGGCGGTGCCCCACAGCGGGCCCGACGTGCCGCCCACCCGCTTGGAGATCACCAGGGCGGTCTGCTTGAGGAAGTCCGAGGGCGAGCCGCGGTCGAGGGTGTCCCAGTCGGCCAGCACGATCTCGAAGCCGCGGGCCAGCGAGTAGCCGAAGTCGCCGTCGCCGGCGACCGCGTCCAGCTCGCCGAACACGCGCTCGTTGTCCACGGCCGTGTGGGCGATGGTCGCGACCACGAACTCCAGGTCGCTGGGGGAAGACGAGGGTGATGACATGGCTCTCCGGCTCCTCAGTGCGGCCCGGTTCCGGGGTTCTTGGCGGCAAGGCCGATCAGGGCGGCGAGGTCGGCCAGGCGGACGTAGGGGCGCGGGTCGATGCCGAAGGGGTCGGCCAGGACCTCGGTGGTGACGGCGCCGGAACCGTCCGGGCCGTCCCCGCCCCGCAGATCCTGGGTGCCCGCGCCGCCCGCCTCGGGTCCGGCGGGGTCGCCCAGGGTGCTGACGACCAGCGCGGCGCCGGTGAAGTCCTCCTGGCCGGTGTAGGCGCTGGTGGTGACCGTGCAGGGCAGGCCGGCAGCGAGCGCGGCGAGCATCCCGTTGCGGCTGTCCTCGACCACCATGGTCTGCGCCGGGTCCAGGCCCATCCGCTCGGCCGCGTAGGCGTAGATGTCCGGCGCGGGCTTCTTGCGCGGCACCACGTCGCCGGCGAACACGCTGAAGTGCGCGGCCAGTTCGGGCCCGGCGGCCAAGTCCAGCACGGCCCGTACGGAGGGCTCGGCCGAGGTGGAGGCGACCGCGAGCGGCCAGCCAGCGGCGTGCGCCTCGGCAGCGATCCGGCGTACGCCCGGCCGGGGCGGGATGGCGCCGCCGGCGATGATGCCGGTGTAGATCTCGGTCTTGCGCCGGTGCCAGCGGGCCACCTCGGTGCCGAGCGCGTCGGGGTCGGAGGGCAGGCCCACCTTGGCGATGAAGTCCGGGGTCAGCAGCGTCTTCATGCGCTCCTTGCCGCCGCCGACCTTCACCAGTTCGGCGTAGTCGGCGTCGCTCCAGCGCACCGGCAGCCCGAACTCCTGGAAGGTCTGGTTGAAGGCGGGCAGGTGGCCGTAGCGCTCGGTGTCGGCGAGGACGCCGTCGCAGTCGAAGACCAGCGCGGGCGGCACGGCGCGTCACCCGGCCCGGCCGGCGCTGCCGAAGAGCGTCATCAGGGAGCCGGCCAGCTCGACGACGTCGGCCCGCACCGCGCGGAAGAGGGAGGGCGGGTCCCACTTGTCCTTCTCCTCGGCGGCGCGCAGGAACGCCAGGTTGGACTTCATGTACGTCTCCTTCAGCGCGGTGGAGATGTTGACCTTCGCGCAGCCGCGGCCGATCAGGTCGCGGAACTGCTCGTCGGACAGCCCGCTGCCGCCGTGCAGCGCGATGGGCAGCGGGTGGGCCGCGACGAGGTCGGAGACCCGCTGGAAGTCCAGGACGGGGGCGCGCTTGTAGGAGCCGTGGGCGTTGCCGATGGCGGGGGCGAAGACGTCCACCCCGGTGGTGCGCAGGAAGTCCAGCGCGACGGCGAGGTCCTGCTGGGCGGCGGCGGTGTCGGAGCCGATGTCGTCCTCCACGCCGGTGATCGACTCGATCTCGCCCTCGACGTCGGCGCCGTGCCGGCGGGCCTCGGCGACGACCTCGACGGTCTGCCGGGTGTTCTCGGCCACCGGCATCCGGGAGGCGTCGAAGAGCACGGAGTTCCAGCCGCGCTCCAGGCACTCGGTGATCACGGCCCGCTCCGGGCAGTGGTCCAGGTGCAGGGTGACGGGGACGTCGATACCGTCCGTCATCGCCGTCCACATCCGGTACAGCACGTCGCTGCCGATCGACTTCACCGTCTTGACGGAGGTCTGCACGATCAGCGGCGAGCGCCGCTCCACGGCCGCGGCGAGCACGGCCTCCAGCGTCAGGTCGTTGAAGATGTTGATGGCCGGCACGCCGTACCGCTTGTCGAACGCGTCAGCCAGGATCTCTCGCAGCGGCACGACGGACACATTCGCCTCCAGCGCTCGGGGGCCGGGCCACTTCCATTCGACGCCCCCGCCCGCCACCCCGCCACTCGAACACGAAGCGCTCCCCGCGGGCAGGAGGGGTGCACGCTGGTGCGGTGGCGGCGAGTACGGCGTTTCCTGCGAGCGCCGCGGTTGTGAAGGGGGCGGCTGGGATCGCGGTGTCCGTCGAGCCCTGCCGGGAGCGCTCACGCGCTGGTGGTGGTGGTGGGCGGCGCGGCGGGGTGGGGGGCCCGTCGCGCCGCTGTTCACCGTGGGGGGATCACTGTGGGGGGATGACCGGGGTTGGTGGGTGGTGCGGTGGGTGCTGTGGGTGCCGTGGGGGGGGTCAGTTTGTGGTGCAGGTGAGGGTGGGGGGTGGGGTGGGGGTGCCGCCGTTGACGACGTAACCGAAGGTGGTGGAGGCGTTGGGGGCGAGCTGGCCGTTGTAGGGGGCGTTGGTGGCGGTGGTCTGGCTGCCCGAGGTGCCCTGGACGGCGTTCCACAGTGAGGCAATCGTGGAGCCCGACGGTTGGGTCCAGGCGACCTTCCAGCCCGAGATGGTGCTGCTGCTGGTGTTGGTGACCGTGACCTGTGCCTGGTAGCCGCCCGTCCAGGCGTTCACCGACGCGAACACCGCCGAGCACCCCGACCCACCGGAACCACCCGTCGAACCCGACGTCGTACCCGAGGTCGTGCCGGACGTGGTGCCGCTCGTCGTACCCGACGACGCCCCACTCGACGTACCGGACGTCGTGCCCGAACTCGTACCCGCCGACGTACCCGAACTCGTGCCGCTCGACGTACCGGACGACGTACCGGACGAAGTCCCGCTCGACGTACCCCCGTTCGTCGCCCCCGTGCCGTCCAGGCCGAAGAACGCGATCGCCTTCGCCGCCATGCCGCTTGTCGGCAGCACATGGCCCGCGCCCTGGACGCTGATCCCCTCGACCGGCGGCTGCGTGCCCGCGTCACCGTAGCGGGTGCGGGTCCAGGTGGACTGGGGGTGATCGGTGAGGACCGGCGTCTGACTCACACCGAGCACGTTCGTCCACTGCTTGATCTCCTCCCCGAAGTTCGGGTAGGCGAGCGTGGTGTCCGCGGTGCCGTGCCACAGCTGCATGCGCGGCCGCGGGCCGCTGTAGCCAGGGTCGGCCGCCCGTACCAGGTCGCCCCATTGCTGCGGGGTCTTGATCGACTGGCCGCTGGAGCACGTGCTGTTCCAGGACGACCCGTCGGTCGTGGCGAAGCAGCCGAACGGCACCCCCATGAAGGCGGCGCCGGCCTTGAAGACGTCCGGGTAGTCGCCGAGCAGGACGTTGGTCATCATCGCGCCCGAGGACGCGCCGGTGACGTAGACGCGTGAGGCGTCGCCCCCGTAGTGCTGCTCGGTGTACGTGACCATCGACATGATGCCGACCGGGTCGCTGCCGCCGCCGCGCTTGAGCGCCTGCGGCGAGGAGACGTCGAAGCAGCTGCCGCTGCGGGTGGCCGACGGGTAGACGACGATGAAGCCGAACTGGTCGGCGAGTGAGGCGAATTCGGTGCCCGAGTAGAAGCCGGGGCCCGAGCCGGTGCACTGGTGGACGGCGACCAGGATCGCCGGATGGGCCGGGGCGCTGTTCGGCACGTAGACGTACATGCGCAGGTTGCTGGGGTTGTCACCGAAGCCGGTGACCTCGGTGAGCGAGGCCGCGCTGGCCCTGGTGGCCGAGGTCGCGGCGAGCAGGAGCGCCGCGATCAGCGGCACGACACCCATGAGCAGGGCGACGAGCAGCCGTCTGCTGCTCCTCTTCCGGGGCATGGCGGATGGTGTCCTTTCCGGGACCCGCCGTCCGCCGACGGGCCTCTCCTTCCCGGCGGCGGACGGCGTGTTGTGGGGGGATGGTCGGCCTTGCGGCCGCGGCGAAAAGTTTCGACACCTCTGCGAATGTTTCGGGAAACGGTAGGGGCGCCGCGGGCGCGCGTCAAGGCGTGTGACGACGGTGTGAAGCGAGCCGTCACTCAAAGTCCTGCTGCTGCGCCCGAAGTTGGGCGTCGCCCGTGCGCTTCTCCCCAATATCGGCCGGGCAATGGACGGTTCAGCCGGTGCGACCCGAACTACTGCTGGCGGGTCGTAAGTTTCCCGGCGATTTCGGAAACGCACCGTTGACGTTCGGCCCGGTGCGGAGCCAGACTCGTCAGCGATCGACACCCGACCACGCCGTGCAGCGGCCTCCTCCCGTGGTCGGCCGCACCCTCGCGAATGGTTTCCCCCCACTCGCCCACCCGGTGTCGCCCTCACCAGCAACGCCGGACCGGGCCAACCGGAAGACGAGGTCGTAGTGATCCCTGCATCCCCCCACCCCCTGGAGCCGGGCGCAAGACGCGTACGCCGCAAGGGCGTTCGGCTGGCACTCGGCGCGGTCACGGCCGGCGCGGTGGCCGCCGCCGGCCTGCTGACGACGGCCGGCACCGCGCACGCCGCCAGTACCCTGGGCGCCTCCGCGGCCGCCTCGGGCCGCTACTTCGGCACCGCGGTGGCCGCGAGCCACCTGGGCGAGGCGCAGTACGCGTCCACGCTGGACACCGAGTTCAACGCGGTGACCCCCGAGAACGAGATGAAGTGGGACGCCACCGAGAGCACCCAGGGCGTCTTCACCTACTCCGCAGCCGACCAGATCGTCGCCCACGCGCAGGCCCAGAACATGAAGATCCGTGGGCACACGCTGGTCTGGTACTCCCAACTGCCCGGCTGGGTCAGCGGGTTGTCGGCCAGCGCGCTGCAGAGCGCGATGGACAACCACATCACGTCGCTGATGACCCACTACAAGGGCAAGATCTACGCGTGGGACGTGGTCAACGAGGCGTTCCAGGACGGCGGGAGCGGCGCCCGGCGCAGCTCGCCCTTCCAGGACAAGCTCGGCGACGGCTACATCGAGCACGCGTTCCGCACCGCGCGGGCCGCCGACCCCAACGCCAAGCTCTGCTACAACGACTACAACATCGACGGCATCAACGCGAAGAGCACGGCCGTCTACAACATGGTCAAGGACTTCAAGGCGCGCGGCGTGCCGATCGACTGCGTCGGCTTCCAGGGGCACTTCAACAGCGCCTCGCCGATGACGTCCGACTACCAGGCCAACCTCCAGCGGTTCGCCGACCTCGGCGTCGACGTCCAGATCACCGAACTCGACGTGGCCGGCTCCGGCACCGCCCAGGCCGACAGCTACACCAAGGTCGTCCAGGCGTGCATGGCGATCCAGCGCTGCACGGGCATCACGGTGTGGGGCATCACCGACAAGTACTCGTGGCGCAGCAGCGACACGCCCCTGCTGTTCGACGGCAACTACAGCAAGAAGCCGTCGTACACGGCGGTGCTGAACGCGTTGAACGGTACGGGTACGGGGGCGACGAACGGGGGGACGTCGAGCGGGACTTCGTCCGGTACGTCGTCCGGTACGTCGAGCGGCACGAGTTCGGGTACGTCGGCGGGTACGAGTTCGGGCACGACGTCCGGGACTTCGTCCGGTACGTCGTCGGGTACGACGAGCGGCACCACGTCCGGCACGACCTCGGGTACGACGAGCGGCACGACCTCGGGTACGACGGGTGGTTCCGGTGGGTCGGGGTGCTCGGCGGTGTTCGCGTCGGTGAACGCCTGGACGGGCGGCTACCAGGCACAGGTCACGGTCACCAACACCAGCAGCAGCACCATCTCGGGCTGGAAGGTCGCCTGGACCCAACCCTCCGGCTCCACGATCGCGTCACTGTGGAACGCCGTCCAGGGAACCTCCGGCAGCCAGACCACCGCCACCAACGCCCCCTACAACGGCCAGCTCGCCCCCAACGCCTCCACCACCTTCGGCTACGTCGTCAACGGCGGCACCCCCACCCCACCCCCCACCCTCACCTGCACCACAAACTGACCCCCCCACAGCACCCACCGCACCACCCACCAACCCCGGTCATCCCCCCACAGTGATCCCCCCACGGTGAACAGCGGCGCGACGGGCCCCCCACCCCGCCGCGCCGCCCACCACCAAAACAAACCCGGCGAGCCAGCAGTGGCAGCGAGCCACGAGTCGGAGACGATCTCCATGACGTCGTGCTCCTCGTCGGCCTTGCTTCGTGAGCGACACAGCTACACGAAGTGGCCGTTGGAGACTCGGGTGGCGGACTGCTTGAGCCTGGTGAGGAGGGGGACCGCCTCGACGTGGAGGACTCCGGGGAGGCCGCCCAGCTGTTCGGTGACGTAAGTGAAGAGCTCCGCGCTGTCGCGGCAGGTCACCGCCGCCACGACGTTCGCCGAACCCGTCACCGCGGCGACCCAGCTGGTCTGCCGGTGCGAGGACAGTGCCTCGCAGACGGGGACGATGAGGTTCGGGGCGACCTGGAGGAGCAGCGTCGCCGAGATCCGGTAGCCGAACGCTTCCAGCATCACGTCCACGTCCACGCTGACCGCGCCGCTGTCCAGGAGTGTCTGGAGCCGGCTTCTGACGCGGGACAGCGGCCAGTTGAGCGTACGGGACAGCGCGGACGCGGTGGCCCTGCCGTCTCGGCGCAGCTCATCGATGAGGGCACGGTCCTCGGCGAGCACATGACCGTACGCCTCCTGCCGCCGGGAGGGATCGCGCCCCTGCAGGAGATGCCGTTTCGCCTCCTCGCCCAGCGGCTCGTCGAACCCGGACCACTCGGCGGGGCCTCCGGAGTACGAGTGCAGCACCAGGTACGTGCTGAACGAGAGCACCTCCGCCGTGTGCGAGATCCGCGGCAGCACTCCCGTTCCACAGGCGGCGTCGGCCGGGAGGGTCGTCGTGCACATCAACTCGGCACCGCCTGAGTGCAGCGCGACCCAGGAGACGTCGTCGCGCGCGGCGAGCACCTCGCCCAGGTGGGCTGCGGCTGCCGGCCGGCACTGGAGCCGCAGCAGCCAGAGCCCGCGCCGGGCCGAGGCAGTCGCCTCACTGACCAGTACGCGGAGCACCCCCGCCTCGTGCATGGCGCGGTAGCGGCGAGTGGCGGTCTGCTCCGACACCCCGACCACCTCCGCGATCCGCCGCATCGGGGCCCGGCCGTCGAGCATCAGAGATTGGAGGATTTGCTGATCCATGACGTCCACGGGCGTATTTTAGACGTGTTCTCCGCGACTTCATGGAAGTAGCTGCTGCAAATCGCCCGACCCCTGGGGCGACCGGGACCGTGTGGCCAACAATCGGCCCATGAGCGTTTTGAACCACCAGATCGTCCGGTCCCGCGACGCCGGGGCCTCGGCCCGCTTCCTGGCCGACATGCTCGGCTTCGAACCCCCGGTATCCCTCGGCCACTTCGTGATGGTGCAGGTCAGCCCGGACGTCACCTTCGACTTCATGACGACCGAGGACACCATCGCGCCCCAGCACTACGCCTTCCTGGTCAGCGAGGACGAGTTCGACGCGATCTTCGGCCGGATACAGGAGCGCGGCCTCGCCTACTGGGCGGACCCACGCCACCAGCTCGCGGGAGCCGTCAACCGCCTCGATGACGGCCGCGGCGTCTACTTCGACGACCCGAGCGGCCATGAGCTGGAGATCATCACGCGCCCGTACGGCAGCGGGGGCCTCACCGCCGAGCACGTCAACCCGCTGCTCACCGAAGAGTTGACGGCGAACGGGAAGCTCCCGGACCTTCCCGCACCGGGCCGTTGAGCGAATCTTTGAGCGCACCGCCGACCGGGCCACCGAACTCCCGAGCGAGCAGCCCCATCCCTACCCCATCCGAAAGCCGTGCCATGCCCCGATTCACCGAACTGGACCCGCGCGTCACCCTCGCCGACCAGCTGGACGAGGGCGGCGGCCCGGTCGTCCTGGTCAACATCCTGCGTGTGGCCCCCGAGGACGTGGACCAACTGCTCCTGGCCTGGTCCACCGACGCGGCCGCCCTGAAGAAGCAACCCGGCTTCATCTCCACCCAGTTGTACCGCGGCATCGCCGGCAGCAGCACCTTCCTCAACCACGCCGTATGGGAGTCGACGGCCCATTACCGGACGGCCCGCCTCGACACCACCACCCGAGCAGCCGCCCGCGCCCTCTACCCGCCCAGCCTCACCGCCACCCCCCACCTCTTCCGTAAACACCCCGTCCCAGGAATCTGCGTCGCCTGAACCCACGGCAGCCAAGGTGTGCATTGGGTTCCGACGGGGGTTCACGGCTGTCCTGCGGACAGGCTGCGGACCGGTCGGGCGGGCCGCGGAAGCGAAAAGGCGTGGTGCCCAAGCCGAGCCCTCAACGAGACTCCGGGGGTGAGTGACCGACACCCCTACCCCTGCTGCGTGCACCGCGTGTGGCTGCCCTGACCGAACTCGGCGCCCGCACCCCCGTCGTCCCGCCGCTCACCGCGCGCCTACGAGCCGCCGCCGCGGACGACGCCCCAGGCTTGCCCTCGACCCACTTCGCCGAGGTCGTCAACGACCTGGCCGACCATGCCCAGGTGATCCTCTACTCGCAGTTCTGGCGGGTGGACGCCGGCCGCACAGACGGCATATCCGGCACCGGTCTGGACTGGGAACTCGACTGGACCGCGCCCTGGGAGCACCTGGTCGAGGAGTCCCGCACGTGGTCCCTGCTGGAAGCCTCCGAAGCCCCCGTCGGCGACACCATCTTCGTCGCCCCCACGTGGATGGACCGTACCGACCTGTACCCGGAGAGGTGACCGATGCCGTCCCAGCACCCCGAGGAAATCGGCTACGGCTACGTCATCGAGCGCTACGTGACGAGGAAGGACCCGGGCCGCGCGCGCTACCTCGTCCTGAAAAGTGGTCGATTCCTGCGGCCCGAGTGGCCTCACGCCGAACGTTTCGCCCATCACCTCATCGACGACTCGGTCACGATCACCGATGCCGAACTGGAGGCCCTCCTCGGATACGAGTGGCGCTCACGCCTCACCGCCGCCTGGCTGATCGGCGTGGGCCGACGCGCCACGTTTCGCGAACGCCTCGGCGACCTGCTCCTGGCCGGCGAGTTCTGTTTCTCCGGGGGCGCCTACTGCTTCGCCCTGGCCCGCTTCGGCACCCACGCGGACGCCGAGATCCTCACCGCCTATCTCGAGCACTACCTCCCCCGCACCGACCTCCGCTACGACCAACCCGCCGCCTTGGGTGCCCTCCTGCGCCTCGACGCCCACCTCGGCACCCACCGAGCCGACCGCTTCACCCAGCCCGGTGGCCTGTGGGAGCAGTGGGTCAATGCCCTCGCTCACCTCCGCGACCACCCCGCCTTCGCCCCTGTCGCGTGTCACCGCCGGACGGACCTCCAATGCGATTTCGCCAACGGCTGGACCAGGCCGTAGCCGCAGCCGATGAGCTGCAGCACGACTCCACGGACCCCCTTGGCTGCCGGCCCACATGGACTTCAGCGGCTCAAAATGGGCCACCGCAGATGAGTTCGTGGAGCGGTTGACGGCCAAGGGACCGAGGCCCGAGCACTTGACCGGGATCACGACGTGGGTCCCGCACCTGTCCAGGGCCCGAGCCGCTTGATGACTGACAGACGGCCTTCCGCTCGAATGACTACACGTTGAAGCGGAACTCCACGACGTCGCCGTCCTGCATGACGTAGTCCTTGCCCTCCATGCGGGCCTTGCCGCGGGCGCGGGCCTCGGGGACGGAGCCCGCGGCTACGAGGTCGTCGTAGGAGATGACCTCCGCCTTGATGAAGCCGCGCTGGAAATCCGTGTGGATGACGCCCGCCGCCTCGGGAGCCGTGGCCCCGCGCTTGATGGTCCACGCGCGGGCCTCCTTGGGGCCCGCGGTGAGGTACGTCTGCAGGCCGAGCGTTTCGAAGCCGACCCGGGCGAGCGTCGCCAGGCCCGGCTCCTGCGCGCCCACCGACTCCAGCAGCTCCAGGGCGTCCGCGTCGTCCAGCTCCGCTAGGTCCGCCTCCAGCTTCGCGTTGAGGAAGATCGCCTCGGCCGGCGCCACCAGCGCCCGCTGCGCTGCCTTGAAGTCCTCGTCCGTCAGCTCCTCCTCGTCCACGTTGAAGACGTAGAGGAACGGCTTGGTGGTCAGCAGGTGCAGGTCGTGCAGGAGCGCGGCCCGCTCGGTGCCCTGGAGCACGCCCTGGGAGAAGAGGGTGTCCCCCTTGTCCAGGATCTCCTTCGCCTCCTCGACCGCCGCGACCTTCGGCGCCACGTCCTTCTTGATCCGCGACTCCTTCTGCAGCCGCGGCAGCACCTTCTCGATGGTCTGCAGGTCGGCGAGGATCAGCTCGGTGTTGATCGTCTCGATGTCGTCCTTGGGCGAGACCTTGCCGTCCACGTGGACCACGTTCTCGTCCTTGAACGCCCGGATGACCTGGCAGATCGCGTCCGACTCGCGGATGTTGGCGAGGAACTTGTTGCCCAGCCCCTCGCCCTCGGAGGCACCGCGCACGATGCCGGCGATGTCCACGAAGTCCACCGTGGCCGGCAGCACCCGGGCCGAGCCGAAGATCTCCGCCAGCCGGTCCAGCCGCGGGTCCGGCACGCCGACCACGCCGACGTTCGGCTCGATGGTGGCGAACGGGTAGTTGGCCGCCAGCACGTCGTTCTTGGTCAGGGCGTTGAAGAGCGTCGACTTGCCGACGTTCGGCAGACCGACGATTCCGATGGTGAGCGACACGTGACGACTTCCCGTAGGCGCGGAGGGGGTGGACCGGCTCCAAGTCTACGGGCCGGGCCCGCCTCACCCGGACGGCCGAGCGCCCCGACACCCGCCCGCCCGGGTTCCCAGACACCCACGCGGGCACTCGCGGCACCGCTCCACCGGGACGCCCACCGGGCACCGGACCAGGCCGCGCGTCTCGAACAGCGCGCCCAGCCGGGCGAATCCGCGTGTCCCGGCCCTGCGTACACCACTTTTCGTGCCTACGTTGGGTAGGTGGACCAACACAGTACGCGTACGGGCACCGCCCCCCGCCCCGCCCCGGCCGCCGTCCCGGTCCGCCCGGCCGGGCCGGTCGCGGCCGCCGTACGACGGCTGCGCACCCTGCCCGGCGGCGGCAGCACCGGCGGCACGGGAGGTACCGGCGTTGCTGGGGGCGCCGACAGTACGGGGGTAACCAGCGGTACGCAGGCCTGGACAGCCGGCACCACCCGTACCAGCCGCCCAGCCGGCACCGGCCGCACCGGCACCCCCCGCACCGATGGCACCGTCGGCAGCGCCGCCCCGACCCGCGCCGCCCGCGCCCAAACCCCCCGCGCCACCGGCACGACACGCGCTGCGCGCACCCGCACCCGTACCGCCCGCCTCCGCCCCCGCCTCACCGGCCTCGGCACCGCCGCCCTCGTCACCGTGGTCACCGTGCTCGCCGGCCTGCTGGACTCCCTGCTCTTCCACGGCCCCGGCACGTTCTTCGGCGTCGTCTTCGTCCTGGTGTGCGCGGCCGCCGCGGTCTACGTACGGCCCTACGACCTGGTGGCCGCGCCCGTCGCCGCGCCCATCGCCTTCGCCCTGGGCATCGTGCTCACCGCCGACGGCGGCAGCGGCGGCCTCGTCGGGCACCTGGTGGCCGTCTTCACCGGGCTCGCCCTGATGACCGGCTGGCTCTACACCGGCACCGTGCTGGCCGCCGTCATCGTCGGCGTCAGAGCTTTGCGGCAGCCATCGCGGCGCCGACGATCCCGGCGTTGTTCTGCAGCTCCGCGGGGACGATCTCCGCGCTGATCCCGTGGATGTGCGGCAGGAACTTGTCGGGCTTGCGGCTGACCCCGCCGCCGATCACGAACAGGTCGGGCGAGAAGAGCATCTCCACGTGCGCCAGGTACTTCTTCAGCCGGTGCGCCCAGTGCTCCCAGCTCAGCTCCTCGTCCTCGCGGGCCTTGACCGAGGCGCGCCGCTCGGCGTCGTGCCCGTGCAGCTCCAGGTGGCCCAGCTCGGTGTTGGGCACCAGCTTGCCGTCCACGAACAGGGCGCTGCCGATGCCGGTGCCCAGCGTGAGCAGGATGACGGTGCCGCCACGGCCCCGCCCGGCGCCGAAGGTCATCTCGGCGACGCCGGCGGCGTCCGCGTCGTTGAGCACCACCACGGGGCCGCCGAGCCGCTCGCTGAGCAGCTTGCGGGCGTCCACGCCGATCCAGCCGTGGTCGACGTTGGCCGCGGTGCGGGTCACGCCGTCGACCACGACGCCGGGGAAGGTCACCCCGAGCGGGCCGCGGTAGCCGAAGTGCGCGACCACCTCGGCCACGCCCTCGATGACACCCTCCGGCGTGGCCGGGTGCGGTGTGGGCACCTTGCAGCGCTCCTCGGACAGGTCGCCGCGGTCGAGGTCGACCGGCGCGCCTTTGATCCCCGTACCGCCGATGTCCACACCGAACACGTTCATGGCCTCCACGTTAAGGGCGGGTGCTGATCCGCACCTGTCCGAGTCTCGTCACCTGTTGGCTTCCCCGGCGGCGAGCTCCGCACGCAGGTCCCGCCGCAGTTCCTTCGGCAACGAGAACTGGATGGACTCGCGGGCCGAGGTCACCACCGACACATCGCCGAAGCCGCGGGCGGCCAGCCACTCCAGGACGCCCTCGACCAGGATCTCGGGCACCGAGGCGCCGGAAGTGACGCCGATCGTGGAGACGCCCTCCAGCCAGCCCTCCTCGCACTCCTCGGCGAAGTCCACCAGGTGCGCGGCGCCGGCGCCGGCCTGCAGGGCGACCTCCACCAGCCGGATCGAGTTGGAGGAGTTGCGCGAGCCCACCACGATCACCAGGTCGGCCTCGGCGGCGATCTGCTTGATCGCGACCTGGCGGTTCTGGGTGGCGTAGCAGATGTCGTCGCTGGGCGGGGAGACCAGCTGCGGGAAGCGGTCCTTCAGCGCGTCGACGGTCTCCATGGTCTCGTCCACCGACAGCGTCGTCTGGGAGAGCCAGACCACCTTGGACTCGTCGCGCACCTGAACGCCCGCGGCGTCGGCGGGGCCGTCGACCAGGTGGATGCGCTCGGGGGCCTCGCCCATGGTGCCGATGACCTCCTCGTGGCCCTCGTGGCCGATGAGGAGGATGTCGTAGTCGTCCTTGGCGTACCGGACGGCCTCCTTGTGCACCTTGGTGACCAGGGGGCAGGTCGCGTCGATGGAGGCGAGCTTCCGCTCGGCGGCCTCGTCGTGGACGACGGGCGCCACGCCGTGCGCGGAGAAGATGACGATGGAGCCCTCGGGCACCTCTTCGGTCTCGTCGACGAAGACGGCGCCCTTCTTCTCCAGGGTCTGCACGACGTACTTGTTGTGCACGATCTGCTTGCGCACGTAGACCGGGGCGCCGTACTGCTCCAGCGCCTTCTCGACGGTGATGACGGCACGGTCCACGCCAGCGCAGTACCCGCGGGGGGCGGCGAGCAGGACACGGCGGGTGGAGTCAGAGCTCATGGGCCCATCGTACGGGGCTGCCCCGCGCTGTCCGAGGGGCGCACTAGGGTGCGGTCATGGCTCTGGAAACCTCGGCGGACGCGCCGATCCCGGTCGGCGAGGTGTCGCGGCTGATCGGGGGGTGGATCGACCGGCTGGGCGCGGTGTGGGTCGAGGGGCAGATCACCGAGCTGTCGCGGCGCCCGGGCGCGGGTGTGGTCTTCCTGACCCTGCGCGACCCCTCGCGCAACGTCTCGCTGTCGGTGACGTGCTTCCGCGGGGTGTACGAGCAGGTGGCCGATGTGGTCGGCGAGGGCGCGCGGGTGGTGGTGCACGCCAAGCCGGAGTGGTACGGGCCGCGCGGCACCCTGTCGCTGCGGGCGAGCGAGATCCGGCCGGTCGGCATGGGCGAACTGCTGGTGCGGCTGGAGCAGTTGAAGAAGGCCCTGGCGGCGGAGGGGCTCTTCGACCCCGCCCGCAAGCGCCCGCTGCCCTTCCTGCCGGGGCTGATCGGCCTGGTCACCGGGCGGGCCTCGGCCGCCGAGCGGGACGTGCGGGAGAACGCGCGGCTGCGCTGGCCCGCGGTGCGCTTCGAGGTGCGCAACGTGCCGGTGCAGGGCGCGACCGCGGTGCCGCGGGTGATCGAGGCGGTCAGGTCGCTGGACGCGCACCCCGAGGTGGACGTGATCGTCGTGGCCCGCGGCGGCGGCAGTGTCGAGGACCTGCTGCCCTTCTCCGACGAGCGGCTGGTGCGGGCGGTGGCGGAGTGCGCGACGCCGGTGGTCTCGGCGATCGGGCACGAGCCGGACAGCCCGCTGCTGGACCTGGTGGCCGACCTGCGCGCCTCGACGCCGACGGACGCCGCCAAGCGGATCGTGCCGGACGTGCGCGAGGAGCTGGCGCGGGTGCGGCTGGTGCGGGACCGGGCGCTGCGGGTGCTGCGGGGCATCATCGAGCGCGAGGAGCGCGGCCTGGAGGCGGCGCTGAGCCGCCCGGCGCTGGCGGCCCCGTACCGGATGGTCGAGGAGCGCGAGGGCGAGGTGGCCGACCGGCTCGGCCGTGCCCGGCGCACCCTGGGCCACCTGCTGGACCGGGCGGACGGGGACCTCGCCCACACCCTGGCCCGGGTGGTCGCCCTCTCCCCCGCGGCCACCCTGAACCGCGGCTACGCGGTGCTCCAGCGCGAGGACGGCTCGGTGGTCCGCACCCCGGAGGGGCTGGGCGCGCGCGAGCCGCTGCGCGCCCGGGTGGCCGGGGGCGCCTTCGGCGTCGAGGTCGCGCCCGACGAGTGACCCCGGCTGCCCCCGGCCGATCCCGGCCGATCCCGACTGACCCGCGATATCGGCCCAGGTGGGCGGGTGGGCCGCTGTCCGGCGGACGGACCTGCGGTGACCGGCGGGTGACTAGGATGTGGCCGGTCGTGTCAGCGGTCCGCCCGGGGTGCCCCCGCCGGCGGTTGTGGGGTGCAGCGTGTCGCTCAAGGTCACCGTGGTCGTTCCCACCTACAACTCCGGCGACGTGGTGGGGCCGCTGATCGATTCCATGAAGCGCCAGACGCTGCCCGCCGAGGACTTCGAGGTGCTCTTCGTTGACGACGGGTCCACCGACGGCACGCCGGACCGGCTGGAGGAACTGGCCGCGCGCGACCCGCTGTTCCGGGTGATCAGGCTGGAGAACTCCGGCTGGCCGGGCCGGCCGCGCAACGTGGCGATCGAGCAGGCCCGCGGCGAGTACGTGCAGTTCGTGGACCACGACGACAGCATGGGCCCCGAGGCACTGGAGCGGATGTACGCCATCGGTGCCCGCAACGGCTCGGACTACGTGATCGGCAAGGTGACGATCACCCACCGGCTGCGCGGCGCTCCCCAGGCGCTGATGTCGCGCACCCGCGAGTCGGTGACGTGGCGGACGGCGCCGCTGCACGACAGCCTCACCGTGCACAAGATGTACCGGACGCAGTTCCTGCGCGAGCAGGGCATCCGCTTCCCGGTGGGCCACTACGTGGGCGAGGACCTGCTGTTCATGGTGCCCGCGGTGCTGCGGGCCCGGTCGGTGTCCATCGTCGGGGACTACCCCTGCTACTTCTACCTGGAGCGCGAGGAGGGCGGGCACGCCACGCCCGACCTGCTGGACCCGGCGAGCTACGCGCGCAACCTGCGGGAGATCCTCGACGCGCTGCTCGCCGAGACCGAGCCGGGTCCGGCGCGCGACACGTGGCTGCGGCGCTTCTGGCGCGCGGACATGGTGAAGTACCTCAGCGAACCGATCTTCCCCGCCTACCCCGACGACGACTACCGCGACCGGCTCCTGCAGGCCCTCCGCGAGGTGGCGGCGCAGTACCTGACCGAGGGTGTGTACGCGGGCCTGCTCGGCCTGGAGCGGCCGCGGGCCGCGCTGGTGCGGGCGGGCCGCACCGCCGAAGTCGCCGAACTGGCCGCGCGGGCGGCCCGGATGGGGGCGCGGGCCGAACTGACGGGCGCCTACTGGCACCGCGAGCGGCTGCGGCTGTCCTTCGACGCGTCCTTCACCTACGGCGGCGAGCCGCTGGCCCTGGAGCGCGACGGCGGGCGGTACCTGCTGCCCGCGGCGCTGACCGAGGGGCTCGGCGTGGAGCGGGTGGACGTCAGCGAGGAGCTGACGCGCTTCCGGGTGGACGTGCTGCTGCACAACCGGGAGACCGCCGTGAAGTGGATGCTGCCGCGCGACCTCGACGTGGTGTGGGAGGAGCAGCCCGGCGGCGGGGTGGCGCCGGTGGTCCGCGGCACGGTGGCGGTGGACCCGCGCCGGGCCGCGGGCGGGCAGCCGCTGCCCGCCGGCGAGTGGGACCTGCAGGTGCGGGTGCTCGGTCCGGGGCTGGACCGCACCACCGACCTCGCGGTCCCGGGCGGCGCCCCCGCCGTCCCGGCCGGTGCGGCGGCCGGCACCCGCGTGTCGCAGGCGGCGGGTGACGGCGTACTCGTCCTCGCCACGCAGACCGGCGTCGAGCCGTCCCCAAGGGCCGCGGCCCCCTCGGTCAGTGTCGTGCTGCCCGCGGGCGAGGACGCGGAGCTGCTGGCGGCGAGCCTGGCGTCGCTGGCCGGGCAGTCCTGGCCCGCGGAGCGGTTCGAGACGGTGCTGGTCGCCGACGCCGTCCAGGCCGTGCCCGACCCGCTGCCGGCCGGGGTGCGCGTGGTGCGGCACGAGGGCGGCGGCGACCGGCGGGACACCGGCGCGGCCGCGGCCCGCGGCGACTACCTCTACTTCCTGCGGCCGGGCGACCGCCTGGGACCCGAGGCACTGGAGCGGCTGTACGGCTACGGGCTGGAGCACGACGCCGATGTCGTCGCGGGCCGGCTCGCCGGCGCGAAGGGGCGCCCGGTGCCGAAGGAGCTGTACGCCCGCGACCGGCCCGCGGCGAGCCTGGCCAAGGACCCGCTGGGCGACAGCCTGACCGCGGACAAGCTCGTCGACCGGGCCATGGCGCAGCGGCACGGCCTGCGCTTCGGCCCGGACGGACGGCCGCTGCGGGAGCAGGAGTACACCGTCCGGGCGCTGCTGCACGCCCGCCGCACCGCGGTCCTCGGCTCCTACGTGTGCTGCTCCTACGCCCCGCTCGCCAAGGCCGAGCCGGTGCGGCCCGGGCCCTTCTACGCACGGCTGCGCGAGCTTGCCGCGGTCGCGGACGGCCTGACCGTGCCGGGGCCGGCCCGGGACCGGCTGCACCGGCGGTGGCTGCGGGTGGAGGTCCTGGACCGGATCGGCGGCACTCGGCTGGCGGAGATGGCCGAGGCGGACCGCGAGGAGCTGCTGGGGCAGATCCGCGAGACGCTGCCGCACCTGTCGCCGACCGCGGCCGCGGGCCTGCCCGCGCGGCAGCGGCTGGCGCTCGCGCTCCTGGCCGAGGGCCGCACCGCAGACCTGCTGGCGCTGTCCGGCTGGGAGCGGACGGTGGCGTGCCTGCCGCTGCTGCGCTCGGTGGAGTGGCGGGACGACGGCACCCTGGCGGTCGCGTTCACCGCCCGGCCGGCCGCGGACGGCCGCCCGCTGGAACTCCTCGCGGGACAGGACCGGTTGAGTCCTACGGGCCTGCCGCCCGAGCTGCGCGGCCGGCTTGCCGCCGAGTCGCTGACCGGCGCGGCCGAGCCCGCGCGGGCCACGGCGGTGCTGGTGCTGCGGGAGCGGGCGACCGGGGCGCAGTACCCGCTGCCCACCGCGTACGAGGCCGTCCGGGAGCCGGTGCCCGCGGACGGCGGCGCCGAAGCCCTCGACACCCTCGCCGTCACCGGCACCGCGGTCCTCGATCCGGGCGCCGTCGTCCCCGGTACGGTCCTCGGCGACGGCGCCTGGGACTTCCACGTCCGCCTCACCGCCCTGGGCTGGACGGCGTCGGCCCGCCTGGGCTCCGGCCGCCTGCCCGAGGTGACGGACGCCCTGTCCTGGCGCCCCCACCCGGACGGCTCCGACCGCCGCGTCACCCCCTACTGGACGACCCCCGGGAGCGACCTCTCGCTGCGCGTGGGCCGTCCGAAGCCGCCGCAGCCCCGGCAGCCCGCGCCGCCGCGGACCCGCAATCCGCTGGCCCGCGCCCTGCGCCGGATGCGCGGCTCCGCCTGAGGGGTCGCCCGGCGTGTCCGACGCACCCCCTACTCTTGCGGGCATGGCTGACCAGGACGCCCGGGCGACGCTCGGGTACGAACAGGCGCGGGACGAGCTGATCGACGTCGTCCGCCGGCTGGAGGCGGGCGGCGCCACCTTGGAGGAGTCGCTCGCCCTGTGGGAGCGCGGCGAGGAGCTGGCCCGGATCTGCCGCCGCTGGCTGGAGGGCGCCCGCGCCCGCCTGGACGCCGCGCTGGCCGCCGAGGAGGCGGAGGAAGCGCAGGAGGAAGGCGCCGAGGGCGAGGAGTAGGCGGCGGCCTCAGCCGGTCGGCCGCAGCGAGGTCGCCAGGCGGACCAGCTGGCTCTGCGGCGCCGTGCCCATGACCACCGTGGTGACCCCCTTGTCGGTGCGGACCAGCGCGTCGTAGCGGCCGCCGGACCAGTGCTGCCAGGTGGCACCGGCGACGGCCACGCCGCTGCCCGGGTCGGGGTGCGAGCCGATCGTGACCTGGGCGGCGAACGCCTTGGCGGCGCCGTTGGTCTGCTCCAGGGCCACGTACTGTTCCTCGGGGTCGACGAAGCCGAGGTGCCAGGTGACGTTGCGGCGGTCGGCGCCGCTGTACTGCACCGAGGTGGCCCGCCACCGCGCGCCGAGCCCGGTGGGGCCGAGCACCGGGTAGGGGGCGTCCCTGCGGGCCTGCTCCAGCTCGACGTTGTAGCTGACCGTCTCCGTCTTCACCGGGTCCCGCTTGCCGTTGCCGTGCGGGACGAACAGGTAGATCCCGAAGACGACGACGCCCAGCACGACCATCGACAGGGCCAGGTCCCGCACCGTCTTGTTGCCACGCTTGTCCGCTGCCACGCCCTCCATGGTCCCCCATGGGCGTTTGTGTTCCGGCTGCCGGGTACCCGCACAGGGAAGCTCCGCTCATGTGACACACGCCCTGCTCATTCTCGCGGTCTGCCGATAGGGTCGCAGCACCCTCATTTCCGGCCGTCCTCGTACAGAAAGGTGCGCTGCGATGACCGAACAGCACTTGCCGCCCCAGCTCGAAGTGAGCCCGGAGGACCCTGACCGCAACCTGGCCCTGGAATTGGTCCGCGTCACCGAGGCCGCCGCCATGGCCTCCGCCCGGTGGGTGGGGCGCGGCGACAAGAACGGCGCCGACGGCGCCGCGGTGAAGGCGATGCGCACCCTGGTGCACACTGTGTCGATGAACGGCGTGGTCGTCATCGGCGAGGGCGAGAAGGACGAGGCGCCGATGCTCTACAACGGAGAGCGGGTCGGCGACGGCAGCGGCGCGGAGTGCGACGTCGCCGTGGACCCGGTGGACGGCACCACGCTGACCGCCAAGGGCATGCCGAACGCGGTCTCGGTGCTCGCGGTGGCCGAGCGGGGCGCGATGTACGACCCGTCGGCCGTCTTCTACATGGACAAGCTGGTGGTGGGCCCGGAGGCGGCCGAGTTCGTGGACATCACGGCGCCGCCGGAGGTGAACATCCGCCGGGTCGCCAAGGCCAAGGGCGGCTCGCCCGAGGACGTCACCGTGGTGCTGCTCGACCGGCCCCGGCACGACGAGCTGGCCCGCCAGATCCGCGAGACGGGCGCGCGGATCAAGTTCATCCAGGACGGCGATGTGGCCGGCGCGATCATGGCGGCCCGCGAGGGCACCGGCGTGGACCTGCTGCTCGGCATCGGCGGCACCCCGGAGGGCATCATCACCGCCTGCGCAATGGCCTGCCTGGGCGGCGCCATCCAGGGCCGGCTGTGGCCCAAGGACGACGCCGAGCGGCGCAAGGCGCTGGACGCCGGGCACGACCTGGACCGGGTCCTGCACACCCGCGACCTGGTCGACGGCGACAACGTGTTCTTCGTGGCCACCGGCATCACCGACGGGGAGCTGCTGCGCGGGGTGCGCTACCGCGCGGAGACGGCCACCACCTCGTCCCTGGTGATGCGCTCGAAGTCCGGCACCATACGGCAGATCGACTCCGTGCACCGGCTGTCGAAGCTGCGCGCGTACAGCTCGATCGACTTCGACCGGGCCAACTGACCGCTCCCCTGCGCCCGTCGGCCCCCGGGCCGGGGCAGTCGCGGACGCGCGGGAGAGCACAGGAGAGCACGGGAGAGCACACAGCCGGCTGTGCGGCCGCTGCCCGGGCCCCGTGATCCCGGGCAGCGGCGGCGGGCGGCCGGGGCGCGCAGGTCCCGCGCGGTGCCGGGTGCGCCGGCACCCGGCGGGACGCACTCCCTTACGGCTTCCCTCTGTTCTTACGTGCTTCCCTCGGCATTCCCTCGGCCTCCCCCGGCGTGCCCGGCCCGGGGCGGCCCCCCTCGGCCTGCGCTCAGCCCGCGGCGGCTATCCGCGCGGCCGGGCGCTGGAGTTCGACCTCGCGGCGCCGGCGGCGGGCGAGCACCACCCGGCGCTCCGCCGCGGTCATCCCGCCCCACACCCCGTACGGTTCGGGCAGGAGCAGCGCGTGCTCGCGGCACTCCAGCATCACCGGGCAGCGGGCGCACACCCGCTTGGCCGCCTCCTCGCGTGACAGCCGGGCCGCGGTGGGTTCCTTGGAGGGAGCGAAGAACATCCCCGCCTCGTCGCTGCGGCAGGCGGCCTCCGAGTGCCATGGGCCGCCCAGATCCCGCGGATGGCCAGGCGGGAGCGCGGTCTCCTTGACGGGCTCGATCGGTTGAAGCACGGGATACTCCTGACGACGGCGTTCGGGTACCCCCAGGCGCAGCTCTGGGGGCCATTGCCACGCTTGCCTGTCGCCGGCGCATCCGGGCGAGGGTGGGCCGGAAGTGCCGTGCGGCGGCGTGCGTTTCCCCTACCCGCTGTGCGCGACTTCATGCGCACCGTGTTCGCCCGGTGTTCGCATCCCGCGCACGCTCCCCGTGCGTCCCGGGCTACTTCTCCAGTCGCTTCTTCGTCCAGTCGGCGACCTTCTTGCCGCGCTTCGCCTTGGCCTCCACACCGCCCCAGAACGCGATGCCGTCCACCCGGACCGAGGGCGCGCCCGGCTCGGGCGCCTCGAACGCCTTGACGTCGGAGCCGCCCATGATGCCGACGACGCTGCCGCCGCGCAGGGTGACGTTCTCCGGCAGCTTGATGGTGATGCCGCCCATGATCGCCGTGCAGTGGATGACGAGTTCGGGCGAGGTGAAGGTGGCCTCGGTCAGGTCGATCTCCACGCCGCCCATGATCGCCACGGCGGTGATGCGGCTGCCCACCCGCCAGCGGCCCTTGCGCTCGGCGCCGCCGAGGATGCCGACCAGGTGCGGGTTCTCACCGGTGGGGTCGGCGGTGTACGCGACCGGCCCGGGGGCCGGCGCCGGGCCGCGGACGCCGGGCAGGTCGCGGACGAGCGGCTCCAGTTCGCCGAGGGTCTTGGAGGCGTAGAGGCGGTCGAGCCGCTCGGCGTGCTCGGCGGAGTCCAGCCGGCCCTCGGCCAGGGCCTCGCGCAGGATGTCGGCGACGCGGTCCCGGTCGGCGTCCGACGCCCTCAACTCGCCCTCGGCGACCGGGGCGGACGGCGGCTGGGAGCGCTTCTGGAGCTGGGATTCGTCCACCGCACCACCGTACACAGACGCGATAGATCGCGACTACCCCGAAGTCCGCACCGCGTTCCCCTAGGGGACACCCCCGCCCGTCCCCCACCGCGGGGCGAGTGGCGGCCGGGTGCGGGCCGGGTGCGGGGGACCTCACAGCGGCGGCGGGGCGGCCACGTTCTACCCTGAAGGGGCTTTCACCGCATCGACGCTGCCGAGTGAGGACTGCCCCTGATGCCCGAGTTCGCCTACACGGATCTGCTCCCCCTCGGCGAGGACCCCACGCCGTACCGCCTGATCACCGCCGAAGGCGTGAGCACCTTCGAGGCGGGCGGGCGCACCTTCCTGAAGGTCGAGCCCGAGGCGCTGCGGCGGCTCGCGGCCGAGGCGATGCACGACATCTCGCACTACCTGCGCCCGGCCCACCTCGCCCAGCTGCGCCGCATCCTGGACGACCCGGAGGCCAGCCCCAACGACCGCTTCGTGGCGCTGGACCTGCTGAAGAACGCCAACATCGCGGCCGCCGGCGTGCTGCCGATGTGCCAGGACACCGGCACCGCGATCGTCATGGGCAAGCGCGGCCAGAACGTGCTCACCTCCGGCGGCGACGAGGAGGCCCTGTCCCGGGGCATCTTCGACGCCTACACCAAGCTCAACCTGCGCTACTCCCAGATGGCCCCGCTGACGATGTGGGAGGAGAAGAACACCGGCTCCAACCTGCCGGCCCAAGTGGAGCTGTACGCGACCGACGGCGGCGCCTACAAGTTCCTCTTCATGGCCAAGGGCGGCGGCAGCGCCAACAAGTCCTTCCTCTACCAGGAGACGAAGGCGGTGCTCAATGAGGCGTCGATGATGCGCTTCCTGGAGGAGAAGATCCGCTCGCTGGGCACGGCCGCCTGCCCGCCCTACCACCTGGCGATCGTGGTCGGCGGCACCAGCGCGGAGTTCGCGCTGAAGACCGCCAAGTACGCCTCCGCGCACTACCTGGACCAGCTGCCGGCCGAGGGATCGCCGGCCGGGCACGGCTTCCGGGACAAGGAGCTGGAGCAGAAGGTCTTCGAGCTGACCCAGAAGATCGGCATCGGGGCGCAGTTCGGCGGCAAGTACTTCTGCCACGACGTGCGGGTGGTGCGGCTGCCGCGGCACGGCGCCTCCTGCCCGGTGGCGATCGCGGTGTCCTGCTCGGCGGACCGCCAGGCGCTGGCGAAGATCACCGCCGAGGGCGTCTTCCTGGAGCAGCTGGAGACCGACCCGGCGCGCTTCCTGCCGGAGACGACCGATGCTGCGCTCACCGGCGGCTCCGCCGCGGGCCTCGACGACGACGTGGTGCGCATCGACCTCAACCGGCCGATGGACGAGATCCGCGCCGAGCTGACCCGCTACCCGGTCAAGACCCGGCTGTCGCTGTCCGGCCCGATGGTCGTGGCCCGCGACATCGCGCACGCCAAGATCAAGGAGCGGCTGGACGCGGGCGAGGAGATGCCGCAGTATCTGCGCGACCACGCCGTCTACTACGCCGGCCCGGCCAAGACCCCCGAGGGCTACGCCTCCGGCTCCTTCGGCCCCACCACGGCCGGCCGCATGGACGCCTACGTCGAGCAGTTCCAGGCGGCCGGCGGCTCCCTGGTGATGCTCGCCAAGGGCAACCGCTCGAAGCAGGTCACCGACGCGTGCCGCGCGCACGGCGGCTTCTACCTCGGCTCGATCGGCGGCCCCGCGGCCCGGCTGGCGCAGGACTGCATCAAGAAGGTCGAGGTGCTGGAGTACCCCGAGCTGGGCATGGAAGCCGTCTGGAAGATCGAGGTCGAGGACTTCCCGGCGTTCGTGGTGGTGGACGACAAGGGCAACGACTTCTTCCAGGACCCGGCCCCCTCCCCCACCTTCACCTCCATCCCGGTCCGCCAGGGCGCGTAGCCCGCGCCGCCCGTCCCCTTCACTCCCGCGCCCGTCCGTGTGCCCGCTTGCTCGCGGGCCGCGGCGGCGGCGCCCCGGCGAACGACGCGGGGAACAAAGGGGACGGGCGGGGCACTGTAGGGGGTATGGACGAGCAGACGCAGAGTGGTGGGGAGTACCGGGTCGAGCACGACTCGATGGGCGAGGTGCGGGTGCCGGCGGAGGCGCGCTGGGGGGCGCAGACGCAGCGGGCCGTGGAGAACTTCCCGATCTCCGGGCAGCGGATCGAGCGCGCGCACATCCAGGCGCTGGCCCGGATCAAGGCGGCCGCGGCCAAGGTGAACGCCGGGCTCGGCGTGCTGGACGCGGACGTCGCCGCCGCGATCGAGGCCGCCGCCGAGGAGGTGGCCGCCGGCGACTGGGACGCGCACTTCCCGATCGACGTCTTCCAGACCGGCTCGGGCACCTCGTCCAACATGAACACCAACGAGGTGATCGCGGCCCTGGCCACTGAGCGACTGGGCCGCCGGGTGCACCCCAACGACGACGTCAACGCCTCGCAGTCGAGCAACGACGTCTTCCCCTCCTCCATCCACATCGCGGCCACCGCGGCGGTCACCCGCGACCTGGTCCCCGCCCTCACCCGCCTGGCCGAGGCGCTGGAGGCGAAGTCCGCGGAGTTCGCCGAGGTGGTCAAGGCCGGCCGCACCCACCTGATGGACGCCACCCCCGTCACCCTCGGCCAGGAGTTCGGCGGTTACGCGGCCCAGGTCCGCTACGGGATCGAGCGGCTGGCGGCGGTGCTGCCGCGGCTGGCCGAACTGCCGCTGGGCGGCACCGCGGTGGGCACCGGCATCAACACCCCGCCCGGCTTCCCGGCGGCCGTGATCGCCGAGGTGGCCCGCACCACCGGGCTGCCGCTGACCGAGGCCCGCAACCACTTCGAGGCACAGGGCGCCCGGGACGCCATCGTGGAGACCTCGGGCCAGCTGCGGACGATCGCCGTCGGCCTGACGAAGATCGCCAACGACCTGCGCTGGATGTCCTCGGGCCCGCGCACCGGCCTGGCCGAGATCAGCCTGCCCGACCTGCAGCCGGGCTCCTCGATCATGCCGGGCAAGGTCAACCCGGTGGTGCCCGAGGCGGTGCTGATGGTCTCCGCCCAGGTGATCGGCAACGACACGGCGATCACGGTGGCCGGCGCGGCGGGCAACTTCGAGCTGAACGTGATGCTGCCGGTGATCGCCCGCAACATCCTGGAGTCGGTGCGGCTGCTGGCGAACGTCTCCCGGCTGCTGGCCGACCGTACGGTCGAGGGCATCACCGCCCACACCGAGCGGGCCCGCGAGTACGCCGAGTCCTCGCCCTCGGTGGTCACCCCGCTCAACCGCTACATCGGCTACGAGGAGGCGGCCAAGGTCGCCAAGAAGGCGCTCGCCGAGCGCAAGACGATCCGGCAGGTGGTGCTGGAGGAGGGGTACGTCGACCGCGGGCAGCTGTCCGAAACGCAGCTCGACGAGGCGCTGGACGTCCTGCGGATGACCCGTCCCTGACGGAGCGTCCGTAAACTCCGTCCATGACAGCCGACCTCGACCCCACCCCGTCCGACCGGTCCCGTCCGCCCGCGCGCTACTGGGCCCCCGGCGAGCACGTGCTCTGGCGCTATCGCGGCAACGGCTCGGACGAGGTGCACATCTGCCGCCCGGTGACAGTGGTCCGCGACGACGCCGAACTGCTGGCGGTGTGGCTCGCCCCGGGCACCCCGTGCGTGCGGCCGGTGATGGCCGACGGCACGCCGGTGCACCGCGAGCCGCTGGCCACCCGGTACGTCAAGCCGCGTACCCGGACGGTGGAGGAGTGGTTCGGTGGCGGCGTGCTCAAGCTCGCCCGACCGGGTGACCCGTGGTCGGTGTGGCTCTTCTGGGACCAGGGCTGGCAGTTCCGCAGCTGGTACGTGAACCTGGAGGAGCCGCTGCGGCGCTGGTCGGGCGGGGTCGACTCCGAGGACCACTTCCTCGACATCTCCGTGCACCCCGACCGCAGCTGGCAGTGGCGCGACGAGGACGAGTTCGCCCAGGCGCAGGCCGACGGGCTGATGCCGGCCGAGCTGGCCGCGCGGGTGCGCGAGGCCGGCCGGGCCGCGGTCGCCGTGCTGCGCCGCTGGGGCCCGCCGTTCCGCGACGGCTGGCAGGACTGGCGCCCGGACCCCTCCTGGACGGTGCCGGCGCTGCCCGCCGACTGGGACCGCCCGGCCCGCTGAGCCCGCGCGGGGACGGCCCCGCCGCTCGCGGGGCCGTCCCGGCAGGCGGGCGGGACGCGCCGCGCGGCCCCTTGCCGCCGCGCGGGGCCGCAACCGTAGGATCGGCCCGGGAAGACTGCACAATTGCCTGGCACGGCCTAGAGTTTGACGCCACGTCACGGGGGTACAAACGAGTGCCGCGTCCGGCATATGCCATGCCTGTGCCGGCCCGGTCCCCGTCCCCCCACGGCGCCATCGCGAGGCCCGGCACGGCACGTCACGGTCCGGCAGGGCCGCGGCACACCCGTACCCCCACGATTCGCACAGCGCAGCCAGGGAGGCTTCGAGCAGTGGACAACGGCGGCCAGGAGTACGTCGAGGCACCCCCTGCCGGGGTCCCCGACCGGGACCGCAGCGGCCAGGCCGAGGCGTTCGACGCCATCGGCGACCGCTACGACGAGGCGTTCCCGCACAAGGAGGGCCAGATCGCGGCCGGCGGCTGGCTGACCGCGTCGCTGCCGCAGGGCGCGGCCGTGCTCGACCTCGGCTGCGGCACCGGCCTGCCCACCGCCCGCCGGCTGGTCGACGCCGGGCTCGACGTCACCGGGGTGGACCTGTCGGCCGGCATGCTGGAGCTCGCCCGGGCCAATGTGCCGGGCGCGGCCTTCCTCCAGGCCGATGTGCTCGACCTGGTCGAGGGCGGGCCGCTGCCGCTGGGCTCCTTCGACGCCGTGGCGGCCTTCTTCACCCTGCTGATGCTGCCCAGGGCCGAGATCCCGGCCGCGCTGGCCGCGGTGCGGGGCCTGCTCGTGCCCCACGGCCTGCTGGCGCTCGGCATGGTCGAGGCCGACGTGGACGACATGTCGATCCCCTTCCTCGGCCGCACCATCCGCGTCTCGGGCTACCTGCGCGACGAACTGCAGCACGTCGTCACCGACGCGGGCTTCGAGGTGATCAAGGAGGAGTCGTACGCGTACGCGCCGGCGAGCGCCGACGTGCCGCCGGAGGAGCAGATCTTCCTCTACTGCCGGCGCGTGTGACCCCGGCCGCCCGCCGGCGGCGCCGGTTCCCGCCGGCACCGGTCCGACCGGCCCGGTCCCCCGGCTGAGGCGCCGAGCCCCGGCTTCCCGCTCCCCGGCAGAACGCAACAGACCTCACAGACCCTCGCAGACCCTCACCGACCCCGACCCGACCCCCGCACAGGCCCGCGCCTCCCGCCGTACGCCGACGGCCGAGCACCGACGGATGGACCGACACGCGTGACCACGGACCCGCCCCGCCCGCCCCGAGAGCCCGCCGCGCCGCCCCCGCAGGACCCGCGCGGCGGCTTCGGCCTGCGCGCGCCCGGACCGGCGGAGCAGGAGCAGGCGGATCCCGCGGAGCCGGCCGGGGTGCCCGGCGCGCCCGCCGGCCCCGCCGTGCCCGAGCCCGACCACCACGACCGCGACACCCGGCCCGACGCCGCCCGCGGCCACGACGCGCACCCGGCGGAGAGCCCGGACGGCGCCGGATCGCCCCCCGCCACGGGCCGCCCCGGGACCGGGCCGGGCGCCGCCGGCCCGCGCGGGAGTGCCGCCGGGGCGTACAGTGCACGGCGGAGCGACGGCACCCCGGCGCCCGGCCGGGGACGAGCGCCCGGTGGGGCCAAGGAGGCGCCGCCGAGCCCGCAGCCGCCGCCGGAAGGGGCCTCCGGCGGACCGCTGGGCGAGGGCCAGCCACCGCCTCCGGCCCCGGGGCACGGAACGGGATGGATGCCGCGAGTGACGGAGGGGAGCGAGGCGTTGGGCGCGTATGTCAGCACGCCGCCACGGGGCACGCCGCTGGAGGCGGCCGGGCACCCCGGCGACGAGGACTCGGTGGGCATGCGCATCCCGATGCCCGTGCAGACGGGGCCCGAGGCCGACCGGCTGCGCTACGTGGGCGCGGCGACCCGCCGGATCGCCCGCGGCCTCGACCTGGACGAGATCCTGCTCGGCCTGTGCCGCTCGGCGGTGCCGGCCTTCGCCGACGCGATCCTGGTCTACCTGCGCGAGCCGCTGCCGGTCGGCGACGAGCGCCCCTCGGGCCCGCTGCGGCTGCGGCTGCGCCGGGCCGACGGCGGCCTGGACGGGCCCGGCGAGGACGAGGAGGTGCCGGTGGGCACCCTCCCGGCGCTGGAGACCCCGTACACCGGGGCGCCGGAGTCGATCGGGGTGCTCAGCGACGGGCCGCTGGCGGAGGTGCTGCGCGGGGTGCGGCCGGTCTTCGCCGAGTCGCCGCGGGCCGCCGACGCGCTCGCCGAACTCCTGGGCTACCCCGAGAGCCCGCTGCCGACCGGGCGGCGCGCCCTGCTCGCGCCCCTGCGCGGCCGCCGCCGGGTGATCGGCGCCGCGGTGCTGCTGCGCCGCGCCGACCGCCCGGCCTTCGAGGCCGACGACCTGCTGGTGGCCGCGCAGTTGGCCACCCACACCGCGCTCGGCGTCGACAAGGCGGTGCTCTACGGCCGCGAGGCGTACATCGCCGACGCCCTGCAGCGCGAGATGCTCCCCGACTCGCTGCCGCAGCCCACCGGCGTCCAACTGGCCAGCCGCTACCTGCCGGCGGCGGAGTCCGCCCGGGTCGGCGGCGACTGGTACGACGCGATCCCGCTGCCCGGCAGCCGGGTGGCCCTGGTGGTCGGCGACGTGATGGGCCACTCCATGACCTCGGCGGCGATCATGGGCCAGCTGCGCACGACCGTGCAGACCCTGGCCGGCCTGGACCTCGCTCCGCAGGAGGTGCTCTACCACCTGGACGAGCAGGCCCAGCGGCTCGGCCAGGACCGGATGGCAACGTGCGTGTACGCCGTCTACGACCCGATCGCGCACCGCCTGGTGGTGGCGAACGCCGGGCACCCGCCGCCGGTGCTGCTGCACGCGGACGGCCTGGCCGAGGTGCTGCGGGTGCCGCCGGGCGCCCCCATCGGCGTGGGCGGGGTGCCCTTCGAGGCGGTCGAGCTGCCCGCCCCGGCCGGGGCCACCCTGCTGCTCTACACCGACGGCCTGGTCGAGTCCCGCAGCCGGGACGTGTGGGGCGGCATCGAGCTGCTGCGCGAGCGGCTGCACGACGCCGCGACCGTGGTCTCCCCGCCGCCGCTGGAGCCGCTGTGCGACGAGGTGCTGGAGATCCTCGGCCCCGGCGACCGCGACGACGACATCGCGCTGCTGGCGGCGCGGTTCGCCGGGATCGCGCCCAGCGACGTCGCCTACTGGTTCCTGGAGCCGCAGGCGCAAACGGCCGGGCGGGCCCGCCGCCTGGTCCGCCAGGCGCTGCGCCGCTGGGGCCTGGACGAGCAGGTGGACGCGGCCGAGCTGCTGGTCAGCGAGGTCGTCACCAACGCGGTGCGGTACGCCGAACGCCCGGTCACCTTGCGGCTGCTGCGCACCGACGTGCTGCGCTGCGAGGTCGGCGACGACGCGCCGCTGCTGCCCCGGATGCGGCACGCGGCGCCCGAGGAGGAGGGCGGCCGCGGCCTGTACCTGGTCAACCGGATGGCGCAGCGCTGGGGCGCCACCCGTCTGGGCGCGGGCAAGGTCGTCTGGTTCGAGCTGGGGTTGTGACCGGGAGCAGAGCCGGGAGCGGTGCCGGTACCGGCACCGGGGTGACGCGGGGCGGCGGGGGCCGCGCCGGGGAGGCACGCGGGGGCAAAAGCGCCCAGTCTGGGTAGCAGACCCCGCGTACACGACCCGAGTCACGGCGTCCCCGCGCCGTACGGGAGGAATCATCCCGATGAGCACACCCGACGTCCAGCACACCACCAACAACGCCGGCATCGCCGTGGAGAGCGACGAGCACTCGCTGACGGTCGGCCCGGACGGCCCGATCCTGCTCCAGGACCACTATCTGATCGAGAAGATGGCGCAGTTCAACCGGGAGCGCGTCCCGGAGCGGGTCGTGCACGCCAAGGGCAGCGGCGCCTACGGCCGGTTCGAGGTCACCAACGACGTCAGCCAGTTCACCAAGGCCGCCCTTTTCCAGCCCGGCCGGACCACCCGCATGCTGGCCCGCTTCTCCACCGTCGCCGGTGAGCAGGGCAGCCCCGACACGTGGCGCGACCCGCGCGGCTTCGCGCTGAAGTTCTACACCGAGCAGGGCAACTACGACCTGGTCGGCAACAACACCCCGGTGTTCTTCGTCCGCGACACCATCAAGTTCCAGGACTTCATCCGCAGCCAGAAGCGCCGCCCGGACAACGGCCTGCGTGACAACGACATGCAGTGGGACTTCTGGACCCTGTCGCCGGAGTCCGCCCACCAGGTGACCTGGCTGATGGGCGACCGCGGCATCCCGCGCACCTACCGGCACATGAACGGCTACGGCTCCCACACCTACATGTGGGTCAACGGCGCCGGCACCCGGTTCTGGGTCAAGTACCACTTCAAGACCGACCAGGGCATCGACTTCCTCACGCAGGCCGAGGCCGACGAGCTCGCCGGGCAGAACGCCGACGCGCACCGGCAGGACCTGTGGGAGGCGATCGAGCGCGGCGACCACCCGTCCTGGACGCTCTATGTGCAGGTGATGCCGTTCGAGGACGCGCCGGACTACCGGTTCAACCCGTTCGACCTGACCAAGGTGTGGCCGCACGGCGACTACCCGCTGATCGAGGTCGGCCGGATGACGCTGGACACCAACCCCGAGGACTACTTCGTCCACATCGAGCAGGCGGCCTTCGAGCCGTCCAACATGGTGCCCGGCATCGGCCCGTCGCCGGACAAGATGCTGCTCGGCCGGCTCTTCTCCTACCCCGACACCCACCGCTACCGGATCGGGCCCAACTACGCCCAGCTGCCGCCGAACCGGCCGCACGTGCCGGTGCACTCCTACGCCAAGGACGGGCCCATGCGCTTCGAGCCGGCCCGCACCGGCGCCCCGTACGCGCCGAACTCCTACGGCGGGCCGGCCGCGTCCGCGCAGGCGTACGGCGACATCGCGGGCTGGCAGGCGGCCGGCGAGATGGTGCGCGAGGCGTACACCCGGCACCGCGAGGACGACGACTTCGGGCAGCCGGGCACGATGGTGCGCGAGGTGCTGGACGACGCCGCCCGCGACCGGCTGGTCGGCAACGTCGCCGGGCACCTGAGCGACGGGGTGAGCGCGCCGGTGCTGGAGCGGGCGCTGGCGTACTGGCGCAGCATCGACCAGCAGATCGGCGACCGGATCGCGGCGGCGGTCAAGCGGCCCTGAGCCGCCCCCTGCGGCCGTCACCGTCGCGGATCCGTGCAGGTTCCGCCCTGGCGAACGCCCCCGAAGGCGCAGCCCCGGGCCACGTGTGTCCTCCCGTGGCCCGGGGCTGCTCGCATCCTGTGAGTCGGCACCTCCCTTCCCCACCCACGGTAATGTGATTACACTTAGATAGAAAGAGCAATCACTGTGATGGGGGAAATGCCATGGACGAGGGAACAGGCCGGGGTCCGAGCCGGGACGCGCTGGCCGCGGTACGCGAGGACGTGCCGGAGATGCCGCGGCCGCGGGTGCACGAGCGGCGGGCGGCCGGCACGCCCGGACTGCCGGTGCTGCTGGTCTCGCTGCTGGTGGCAGCGGGCGGGGTGGCACTGATCGCGGTCGGCGCCGGGCAGAGCGGGGCGACCGCCGGGAGCCTGGTGGGTGTCGGGGTGGTGCTGCTGCTCGCGGCCTTCACCGCGCTGTTCGGGCTGACCCAGGTGGCGCCGGGCCAGGCCCGGGTCTGCCAGCTGTTCGGCCGCTACCAGGGCACCATCCGGCAGGACGGCCTGCGCTGGGTGAACCCCTTCACCAGCCGGCGGCGGATCTCCACCCGGCTGCGCAACCACGAGACCGCGGCCCTGAAGGTCAACGACGCCTACGGCAACCCGATCGAGCTGGCCGCGGTGGTGGTCTGGCAGGTCGAGGACACCGCGCAGGCGGTCTTCGAGGTGGACGACTTCCCGCGGTTCGTCTCCTTCCAGACCGACACCGCCGTCCGGCACATCGCCACCAGCTACCCCTACGACCGCTACGACACCGACGGGCTGTCCCTGCGGGAGAACGCCGAGGAGATCACCGAGCGGCTGTCCGCCGAGATCGCCGCCCGGGTGCAGTCGGCCGGGGTGCGCATCATCGAGTCCCGCTTCACCCACCTCGCCTACGCGCCCGAGATCGCCTCGGCGATGCTCCAGCGGCAGCAGGCGGGCGCCATCGTCGCGGCGCGCCGCACCATCGTGGACGGCGCGGTGGGCATGGTGGAGGCGGCGCTGTCGCGGATCGCCGAGCAGGACATCGTGGACCTGGACGAGGAGCGCAAGGCGTCCATGGTGAGCAACCTGCTCGTGGTGCTCTGCGGTGAGCGGGCCGCCCAGCCGGTCCTCAACACCGGGACGCTCTACCAGTGACCGACACCGGCCGCCCGGCCCGCAAGCAGGTGCTGCTGCGGCTCGACCCGGCCGTCCACGACGCCCTGGCCGCCTGGGCGGCGGGCGAACTGCGCAGCACCAACGCGCAGATCGAGTACCTGCTGCGGCGCGCGCTCGCCGACGCCGGCCGGCTGCCGGCCGGCGCCCGCCCGATCCCGCGCCGCGGCCGCCCGCCCAAGGACCCCGCGAGCGCGGTCCCGGCGCAGGACGGCCGCAGCAGCCGGGCCGACCAGGACGGCAAGGACGACAAGGACAGCCAGGACGACCGGAACGGCGGGGCCGACCAGGACGGCAAGGGCGCCGAGAGGGCAGCCGACGGGTAGTCACGACCTGCGGGGACAGCCCGGATCCCGATTATCCACAGCGGGTATACACGCGATGTATACCCGTGGTGTAGTGTGCGCTGCATGTCAATCGGCCACACTCTGCTCGGGCTCCTGGAGTCCGGGCCGCGCCACGGTTACGACCTCAAGCGCGCCTTCGACGAACGCTTCGGACACGACCGGCCGCTCGCCTACGGCCAGGTCTACTCGACGATGGCCAGGCTGCTGAAAAACGGCCTGGTCGAGGTCGACGGGATAGAGCCCGGCGGCGGCCCGGAGCGCAAGCGGTACGCCATCACCGACGCCGGCATCACCGATGTCGACGCCTGGCTGCGGCAGCCCGAGAAGCCCGAGCCGTACCTGCAGACCACCCTCTACACCAAGGTGGTCCTCGCGCTGCTCACCGGCCGCCCGGCCGCCGACCTGCTGGACACCCAGCGGGCCGAGCACCTGCGGCTGATGCGGGAGCTGACCCGCCGCAAGAAGTCCGGCGACCTGGCCGACCAGTTGATCTGCGACCACGCCCTCTTCCACCTGGAGGCGGACCTGCGCTGGCTGGAGCTGACCGCCGCCCGGCTCGACCAACTCGCGAAGGCGGTGACATCGTGACCGCCGCCGCGGAGCCGCTGCTCCAGGCCACCGCGCTGCGCAAGTCCTACGGCCGGACCCCCGCCCTCGACGGGGCCGACCTGACCGTGCGCGCGGGCGAGGTGGTGGCGGTGATGGGCCCCTCCGGTTCGGGCAAGTCCACCCTGCTGCACTGCCTCGCCGGGATCGTGCAGGCCGACTCCGGCCGGGTGTGCTACCGCGGCCGCGACCTCACCGCGATGTCCGACGCCGAGCGCAGCGCCCTGCGCCGTACCGACTTCGGCTTCGTCTTCCAGTTCGGCCAGCTGGTGCCGGAGTTGACCTGCCTGGAGAACGTGGCGATGCCTGCCCGGCTGGCCGGCACCCGGCGGCGGGCCGCGGAGGCGCAGGCCGCCGAGTGGCTGGCGCGGCTGGAGGTCGGCGAGATCGCCGGCAAGCGGCCCGGCGAGGTCTCCGGCGGCCAGGGCCAGCGGGTCGCAGTGGCCCGCGCGCTGGTCGGCAGCCCCCGGGTGGTCTTCGCCGACGAGCCGACCGGCGCCCTGGACTCCCTCAACGGCGAGCGGGTGATGCGGCTGCTGACCGATGCCGCGCACGACACCGGCGCCGCTGTCGTCCTGGTCACCCACGAGCCGCGGGTGGCCGCCTACTCCGACCGGGAGATCGTCGTGCGGGACGGGAAGTCGCGCGACCTGGAACAGGTGTCATGAGCGCCCCGCACGAGCCGTTCGCCGGTTCCGACACGACCTCGGGGGCCCGCGACCGGGAGCCGCAGCCGGACCTGCGCACCTGGGCGCGCGACCTCGCCCTGGGCGCACGCTTCGCCGTCAGCGGCCGCGAGGGCTGGACCCGTACGGCGCTGACCGCCGTGGGCGTCGCGATGGGCGTGGCGCTGCTGCTGCTCGCGGCAGCCGCGCCGGCGATGCTGCACACCCGCGACCGCAAGGAGACCGACCGGACGCCTTCGGTCACCGCCACGCTGCAGCACCCCACGCCCGGTTCCCTGCTGGTGGCCGACGCCAACACCGAGTACCACGGCCGGGACATCACCGGCGTGCTCCTACGGCCCGAGGGCCCGGCCCCCGAACGCCCGCCCGGGGTCGAACAGCTGCCGGGGCCGGGCCGGATGGTGGTCTCCCCCGCCCTGCGCAAGCTGCTGGCCGCCTCACCGCTGCTGCGCGAGCGCATCCCGTACCGGATCACCGGCACCATCGAGCCGGCCGGGCTGCTGGGCCCGGCCGAACTCTACTTCTACGCGGGCGACAGCCGGCTGACCGCCGGCGATGCCGACAACGGCGGCAACGCCGACCGCGCCACCGGCTTCGGCCGCGGCAGCAGCCCCGAGGTGCTCGGCCCCGTCTTCGACCTGCTGCTGGTGATGGTGCTGGTGGTGCTGCTGCTGCCGGTGGCGATCTTCGTCGGCACCGCGGTACGGCTCGGCGGCGAGCGCCGGGACCGGCGGCTGGCCGCGCTGCGGCTGGTCGGCGCCGACATCCGGACCACCCGCAGGATCGCGGCCGGCGAGGCGCTGCTCGGCGCCCTCCTCGGCCTGGCCCTCGGCTCGCTCTTCTTCCTGGTCGGCCGGCACCTTGCCCCGCACGTCACGATACGGGACATCTCCGCCTACCCCTCGGACCTGCGGCCCGGCACCGGACTCGCGGTGCTGATCGCGGTGGCGGTCCCCGCCGCCTCGGTCGCGGTCACCCTGCTGAGCCTGCGCGGCACCGTGGTCGAGCCGCTGGGCGTGGTCCGCCAGGGCGTGGGGCGGCCGCGCCGGCTGTGGTGGCGGCTGCTGCTGCCCGCGGTCGGACTCGCGCTGCTGGCCCCGCTGTTCGGCAAGGCGCAGGGCACCGGGCACATCAACCAGTACCAGGTCGCCGCCGGCGCGGTGCTGATGCTCTTCGGGGTGACGGCGGTGCTGCCGTGGATCGTCGAGGCGGTGGTGGGCCGGCTGCGCGGCGGCCCGGTGGCCTGGCAGCTGGCCACCCGCAGGCTGCAGTTGAGCAGCAACGCCGCCGCGCGCATGGTCAGCGGTGTCACCGTGGCGGTGGCCGGGGCGATAGCGCTGCAGATGCTCTTCCAGAGCGTGAACGGCGAGTTCGTCACCTCCACCGGCGCCGACGTCAGCCGCGCGCAGGTGCACGTGAGCACCCGGATCACCGACGGCGCCCAGACCGCGGCCGATGTCCGCAGGCTGAAGGCGACCCGCGGGGCCGCCGAGGTCTTCGGCTACACCCAGTCCGAGGCCACCCAGGGCGGGGCGAGCAAGCTGAAGGACACGGCGGACGCCGCCTACCTCCCGGTGGTCGTCGGCGACTGCGCGACACTGCGCCAGTTGGCCCGCATCACCCGGTGCACCCCGACGAGCACCTTCGTCGTGCCGCCGCCGGGCGACTTCGGCGACGACCTCGCCCGGTACGCCAGGCCCGGCATGCGGATCGACCTCAACCCGCCGGAAGGCAGCGGCTACACGGGCACGCCCCGGCTGTGGACGGTCCCGGCCGGCACGCCCACCGTCGCGGGCCGCACCGACCCGGCGGGCGACAAGGAGTGGGGGATCTTCGCCGCTCCCCAGGCGCTGGACGCCGCCCGGCTGCGCGCGCCGAACGCCCAGATCATGGTCGCCCTGGCGCCGAAGCAGCCGGACGCGATCGAGTACGTGCGCAACACCGCGGCCGGGTTCGGCATCGGCACCTATGTCTACGAGTTGAGCAACACCCACGCCAAGTCGCAGTACACGCAACTGCGGCGGGGCCTGTTCGCCGGGGCGACGCTGACGATGGCGCTGATCGGGGCGAGCCTGCTGGTGACGATGCTTGAGCAGCTGCGCGAGCGGCGCAAACTGCTGGCGGTGCTGGTCGCCTTCGGCACCAAGCGCTCGGCGCTGGCCTGGTCGGTGCTGTGGCAGACGGCGGTGCCGGTCGTCCTGGGGCTGCTGCTGGCGGTCGGCGGCGGCACGGCCCTCGGGGCCGCGCTGCTGGCGATGGTCGGGCACCCGTTCCGGACGGACTGGCCTGAAGTGGGGCTGCTCTCCCTCGTCGGGGCGGGCGTGGTCTTCGCCGTGACGCTGGTCAGCCTCCCGCCGCTGTGGCGGATGATGCGGCCGGACGGGCTGCGGACCGAATAGGCGTCGGCCGGCCGCTCGGCGGGCGGCCGACCGCGCCGGCCCCGGCGGGTACTCGAGCGCCCCGACCGGCACCCGCCAGCGCACACGCGCGAGGCCCGGGAGTTTTCTCCCGGGCCTCGCGCGGGGTCAGCTCACGGACGCCGGCTGCTCGTCGGAGGCGGGCTCCTCCGGGGAGCCGTCCTCGGGCGGCTCGCCGGCGCTCTTCTCGGCGGGCGCGGCCTCCTCGGCGCTCTCGGCGAGTTCCGTCTCCTCCTGGAGGGCCGCGATGTCCTTGGCGCGCTGGCGCAGATAGCCGACCACCGTGTTGAGGACCGCGACCAGCGGCACGGCGCTGATGGCGCCGCCGATGCCCGCGATGAGCGAACCGGCCGCCACGGAGAGCACGACGGCCAGCGGGTGGACGCGGACCGCGCGGCCCAGGATGAAGGGCTGCAGGATGTGACCCTCGATCTGCTGCACGGCGAGCACCACCACCAGCACCATCAGCGCGGTGAACGGGCCCTGGGTGACCAGGGCGACGACCACCGCGATGGCGCCGGAGGCGACCGCGCCGACCAGCGGCACGAAGGAGCACAGGAAGATCACCACGGCGAGCGGCACCGCCATCGGCACCCGCAGGAAGAAGATGCCGATGCCGATGAAGATCGCGTCGATGAGGGCGACGATGACGGTGCCGCGGACGTAGAGGGTGAGGGTGCGCCAGGCGCGGGGCCCGGCGCCGGCCAGCCCGTCCCGGGCGCCCTCGGGGAAGAGCCGCAGCACCCAGTTCCAGATGTTGGCGCCGTCGTAGAGCAGGAAGAGGGTGCTGAACATCGCCAGCAGGGCGCCGGTCAGGAACTCCACGATAACGGTGACGCCCTGCAGGCCGGCGTCGGTGAGCTGCTTGGTGTTGTGGCTCAGCGCGTTGCTCAGGTTGTTGGCGACCTGGTTGATCTGGTCGTCGGTGACGTGGAAGGGGCTGTGCAGCAGCCAGCGCTTCCCCTGGTTGATGCCGTCCTGGAGGCTGGAGGACAGGTTGTCGATGTTGTCCATCACCTGCCAGACGACGAACCAGCCGACCAGCCCCATCACGACGAACCCGCCGATGAAGACCATCGCGGTGGCCAGTCCCCGCGGCACCCCGCGGCGCTTGAGGCGGGCCACGAAGGGCTGCAGCAGCGCGGTGATGAGCAGGGCGGCGACGAAGGCGAGGACGACCAGCCGGACCGCGCCGATCACCCGCATCAGCACGTAGACGGTGCCGGCCAGCACCAGCAGCCGCCAGCCGACCTCGGCGGCGACCCGCATGCTCCACGGGACCACGGCGACCGGGTCCATGGCGGGTTTGGCGCGCTGCACGGGCACCGCGGGCCGCTCGCGCCTGACAGCGGGAGCGGCGGCGGGTGCGGCAGCGCGCTCGGGCGGCTCGGTGGGGCCGGCCTCGGCGGGAGCCGCCGAGGGGTCCTCGGTGTCCTCCCCGCGGTCGGCGGCGTCGCGGGCCGAAATGGTCGCGTGCCGTTCGTCGAGGCGCCCGGCGAGGTTCGCCAACCCGGAAGCGAGCGCTGCGCTCCAGTGGCGCTTGTCCGGCATGGCTCTCCCCTGACCCGTGGTGCCGTCTGTCGTATTGCTGTGAAGGACGACGTTACCCGGGGCGGAGGTTGATCAGGCCGCGCGGGGGCGGCCCGATCCCGTCACCGGCAGGGGAGCAACTCGGCCCGCTACGCGGCCTGTCGGCCTAGTAGTAGTGGTTGACCTGCCAGAACTGCCAGGCGCCGCAGGGGCTGCCGTAGCGGCTGTTCATGTAGTTCAGGCCCCACTTTATCTGCGTGGCCGGGTTGGTCCGCCAGTCGGCGCCGACGGAGGACATCTTGGAGCCCGGCAGCGCCTGGACGAGGCCGTAGGCGCCGGAGGAGGCGTTGGTCGCGGTGTAGTTCCACCCGGACTCGCGCGTCACGATGTTGGAGAAACAGGCGTACTGGCCCGAGCCCACGATCTGCTTGGCCATCGCCTGGACCTGCGCGATGGTGTACGACGCGCTCACCGGGAAGCTGGCGTCGGGGTTGCCGTGGTCGGCTGCCGCCTCCGCCTTCTGCTTGGCCGCCTCGTCTTCCGCCTTCTTCTTCTTGGCGGCGTCCTTGGCGGCCTGGACGCGGGCGGCCTGCTCTGCCGACTGCCGGGCGGACGCGTCAGCGGCGTCGGACTGAGCCTGGATCTGCTCGGTCAACGAAGCCTGCTGCACCTGCTGTCCAGCGGGGATGTCGGCAAGGAGGGTCGTCGTACCGGCGGCTTCGACGGGCTGCTCGGCAGGCCCGCTGTTCTCCGCACCCGACGCGACGCCCACGACGGCGCCCACAGTGGTGACCGCAGTGGCCGAAGCCACCGCGAGTCCCCGGACCGAGATCCGGCTCACACGGTTTCCTTCCGGAAGCGCCCGCTTGGTGACCGCACGGACGCAATCGTGCCCCTGGCGCTGACCCCTCGGGCCGGTCCGCCGTACGGGCCGGTCGGTCACGGGGGTGCGGGCCCGGTGCGAAGTCCGTTGCGGATTCCGCGTACTGCTCGGGCGGCTCATGGCGTGCGATGTGGATTTGTGGTGGTGCCGTCCGGCTCCCCCGAGGGGGCGCAGGAGTGCCATGAGCGGGGCCTGACAGCCTCACACCCTGCCGTACGGGGACGCGCTGCGGCAATTTCCGGTTGAGTGGCAAACTTCACATGCTGCGGACGGCGGTAAATCTCCGCGCGGGAGCCCGAGAAACGCTAGGCTGCTGCGCCCGTTCCACCGGGCACAGCAGCCTCAACTCATGTGAATATCGGACAGATTGGGGCAGTGCGTCAGCCGACGCCGTCCTCCAGCATCTCGGTGACGAGCGCGGCGATCGGCGAGCGCTCGGAGCGGTTCAGCGTCACGTGGGCGAAGAGCGGATGGCCCTTCAGTTTCTCCACCACCGCGACCACGCCGTCGTACCGGCCCACCCTCAGGTTGTCGCGCTGGGCCACGTCGTGGGTGAGCACCACCCGCGAGCCGGCGCCGATCCGGGACAGCACGGTCAGCAGCACATTGCGCTCCAGCGACTGCGCCTCGTCCACGATCACGAAGGCGTCGTGCAGCGAGCGGCCCCGGATGTGGGTCAGCGGCAGCACCTCCAGCATGCCGCGGGCCACCACCTCCTCGATGACCTCCTTGGACGTCACCGCCGAGAGGGTGTCGAAGACCGCCTGCGCCCAGGGGCTCATCTTCTCGGCCTCGGTGCCCGGCAGGTAGCCCAGCTCCTGGCCGCCCACCGCGTACAGCGGGCGGAAGACCATCACCTTGCGGTGCTGCCGGCGCTCCAGCACGGCCTCCAGGCCCGCGCACAGCGCCAGCGCCGACTTGCCGGTGCCTGCCCGGCCGCCCATCGAGACGATGCCGACCTCCGGGTCGAGCAGCAGGTCGAGCGCGATCCGCTGCTCGGCGCTGCGGCCGTGGATGCCGAACGCCTCGCGGTCGCCGCGCACCAGGCGCACGCTGCCGTCCGCGGTCACCCGGCCGAGCGCCTTGCCGCGCTCGGACTGCAGCACCAGGCCGGTGTGCACCGGCAGGCCCGCCGCCTCGGGCAGGTCGACCGTCTCCTGGGCGAAGAGGGCGTCCACGTCCTCGGCCGCGATGTGCAGCTCCTCCATCCCGGTCCAGCCGGAGGTGACGGCGAGCTCGGCGCGGTACTCCTCGGCGAGCAGGCCCACCGAGGACGCCTTGACCCGCAGCGGCAGGTCCTTGGAGACGACGGTCACGTCGTACCCCTCGGCCTGCAGGTTGCGGGCGACGGCGAGGATCCGCGCGTCGTTGTCCCCGAGCCGGTAGCCGGCCGGGAGCACGCCCGGGTCCGAGTGGTTCAGCTCGACCCGCAGGGTGCCGCCGACGTCGCCGATCGGGATCGGCGCGTCGAGCCTGCCGTACCGGATCCGCAGCTCGTCGAGCATCCGCAGCGCCTGGCGCGCGAAGTAGCCGAGCTCCGGGTGGTGGCGCTTCGCCTCCAGCTCCGACACCACGACGACCGGCAGCACGACCTCGTGCTCGTCGAAACGGGTGAGGGCGCCGGGATCGGCGAGCAGCACGCTGGTGTCGAGTACGTACGTACGCCGGTCGTGATCACGGCGATTCTTGCTGGTCACCACGTGTGGACGAACCCCCTCGGGAGAGGTGAGTCTTGCGTCCCGGCGCCCGCGGTCCGGATGCCGGTCTGCCAGTGGTATGCCCTGGAAATCATGCCGCCATGCGAGCGGCCAGGACGGACACCGGACCGTCATCGCCTGGTCACGGCCCGCTCACCGGCCACCCACGGCCCGGCGAGGCGCACGCCGGGGCCCTTCCCGGGCCTTCTCCGGGCCTTTTTCAGGCTCCTTCCCGGCACTTCCGGGCTCCGTCCGGCCGGCGGCGGCGCGGCGCCGGCCTCAGGACCCGTAGCGGCGGTGCCGGGCGGAGTAGTCGCGCAGCGCCCGCAGGAAGTCCACCTTGCGGAAGGCGGGCCAGAAGACCTCGCAGAAGTAGTACTCGGAGTGCGCGCTCTGCCAGAGCATGAAGCCGGACAGCCGCTGCTCCCCCGAGGTGCGGATCACCAGGTCCGGGTCGGGCTGGCCGCGGGTGTAGAGGTGCTCGGCGATGTGCTCGACGTCCAGCAGCCCGGCCAGGTCCTCGATGGTGGTGCCGCGCCCGGCGTGCTCGTGCAGCAGCGAGCGGACCGCGTCGGCGATCTCCTGCCGGCCGCCGTAGCCGACCGCCACGTTGACCAGGATGCCGGTGTGGGCGAAGGTCGCCTGCTCGGCCTCCTTGAGCACCAGCTGGGTACGGGTGGGCAGCATGTCCATGGTGCCCACGTGGTGCACCCGCCAGCGGCCGCTCGCGGCGAGGCGGCTCACGGCGTCCTCGATGATGCCGAGCAGCGGCACCAGCTCCTCGGACGGGCGGTCCAGGTTGTCGGTGGACAGCAGCCACAGCGTGACCACCTCGACGCCGGTCTCCTCGCACCAGCCGAGCATCTCGGCGATCTTGTCGGCGCCGGCCTGGTGGCCCTGCACCGTGGTGCCGCCGGCCGCCTTGGCCCAGCGCCGGTTGCCGTCGAGGATCACGCCGATGTGCTTGGGCACCTGGGTCGCGTCGAGCCGGCGCTCCACCCTGCGGGAGTACATCCCGTACACCAGGTCGCGCAGATTCATCGCGTACCAGCCCTCCTGCGCTCGTCGCCCCGGGCCGCCACATTACTTCGCCAACACCCCTGCCAGCGAACCGGGTCGGCGCCCCGCGGGGGCACCGGCCCGGCCCGTTTCCCGGCCGCCCGCAGCGCGTTTCAGGCGGTGTACGCGTATGACGGGTAGGTCAGGTATCCGGCGTCGCCGCCGGTGTAGAAGGTGGCCTCGTCGTGGGGTGCCAGCGGCACTCCGGTGCGCAGCCGCTCGACCAGGTCGGGGTTGGCCAGGAAGGCCCGGCCGAAGCCGATCAGGTCGGCGCCCAGGCCCAGCCAGCGGTCCGCGTCGTCGCGCCCGGTCACCTTCGCGCCCATGGGCACCGTCGGGTTCACCACGAGGGTGCCCGGCCAGGCGCGGCGCAGGCCCAGCAGCACCTCCTCGGGGGCGGTGGCCTCCAGGTGGACGTAGGCCAGGCCGAGGCGGGCCAGTTCGGCGAGCAGGGCCGCGTACAGCTCGGGCACCTCGCTGTCGCGCACACCCCAGAAGGTGCCGCCCGGGGAGAGGCGGATCCCGGTGCGGTCGGCGCCGATCACGTCGACGGCGGCCTCGGCGGCCTCCACGGCGAACCGGATGCGGTGGGCGATCGGGCCGCCGTAGCGGTCGGTGCGCAGGTTGGCGTTGGAGGAGAGGAACTGCGAGATCAGGTAGCCGTTGGCGCCGTGCAGCTCCACCCCGTCGAAGCCGGCCTCGGCGGCGCGTCGGGCGGCCTGGCCGTAGGAGGCGGCCTGCTCGGGCACCTCCTCGGTCGTCAGGGCCCGCGGGACGGGCGCGGGCTGCGGCCCGCTCGGGGTGAAGACGCTGCCCTCGGCCGGCACCGCGGACGGGCCGACCGGGACCAGCCCGGTGGTGTCGGGGTGCGAGACGCGGCCGCCGTGCATCAGCTGGGCGAAGATCCGGCCGCCGTTGGCGTGCACGGCGTCGGTGACCTGCCGCCAGGACGCGGTCTGCTCGTCGGTGTGCAGGCCGGGCGTGCCGGGGTTGGACTGGCCGAGCAGGCTGGGCTGCACCCCCTCGGAGACGATCAGCCCGGCGGTGGCCCGCTGGGCGTAGTAGGTCGCCATGGACGCGGTGGCCAGGCCCCCCGCGGCGGCGCGGACCCGGGTCATCGGGGCCATCACGACGCGGTTGGGCAGCGTCAGGCCGCCGAGGCGGTGGGGAGTGAACAGGGTGGCAGGGCTCATCGGCCGGATGCTCCTCGGGTCGGCCCCGGCCGGAATCCGGGGCGGTCCCGGTACGCTAGAACCTCACATCGATGTCAGAGGCAAGTCGCGTTCCGGTGGGACCGCGGCGGACGGGAGCGGGCATGCGGATCGGCGATCTCGCGGCACGGACCGGGGTCAGCGTGCGCTCGCTGCGCTACTACGAGGAGCAGGGCCTGCTCACCAGCAGCCGCAGCCCCAGCGGCCAGCGCCACTACACCGAGGACGACATCGAGCGGGTGCACTTCATCCAGCGGCTCTACGCGGCAGGCCTGTCCAGCCGCACCATCGCCTCGGTGCTGCCCTGCGTGGACGCGCCCAGCGAGGAGAACTCCGACGCGGCCCTGGAGCGCCTGGCCCAGGAGCGCGACCGGCTCTCCGCCCACATCGACGAACTGGTCCGCACCCGCGACGCCCTGGACCGGCTCACGGCGATCGCCCGCGAGCACCGCGAGCGGATGCGGGCGACGGCCGCCTGACCGCCCCCGCCGCCGGTGCGCCGCCCGAGTGTGATTCTTCCGCGATCCCCCAGGTCACGGGGCCGACGCCGGCGCGTGATAAGCAGAGAATGTGAACATCAGAGACCTCTACCGCGCCGCCGACGGGCGTTACGACTCCATGGAGTACCGCCGCACCGGCCGCAGCGGCCTGAAACTCCCGGCCGTCTCCCTCGGGTTGTGGCACAACTTCGGCGACGACCGCACGCTGGACTCCCAGCGGGCGATCCTGCGCCGCGCCTTCGACCTCGGCATCACCCACTTCGACCTGGCGAACAACTACGGTCCGCCCTACGGCGCCGCCGAGGCCAACTTCGGCACCCTCTTCGCGCAGGACTTCCGCCCCTACCGCGACGAGCTGGTCATCTCCACCAAGGCCGGCTACGACATGTGGCCCGGCCCGTACGGCGAATGGGGCTCGCGCAAGTACCTGCTCGCCTCGCTCGACCAGTCGCTCGGCCGGATGGGCCTGGACTACGTCGACATCTTCTACAGCCACCGCTTCGACCCGGAGACTCCGCTGGAGGAGACGATGGGCGCGCTGGCCACCGCGGTGCAGCAGGGCAAGGCGCTCTACGTCGGCATCTCCTCCTACGGCCCCGACCGCACCCGCGAGGCGGCCCGCATCCTGCGCGAGATGGGCGTGCCGGCGCTGATCCACCAGCCGTCCTACTCCATGATCAACCGCTGGATCGAGGACGAGGGCCTGCTCGACGTCCTCGCCGAGGAGGGCATGGGCTGCATCGGCTTCGTGCCGCTCGCCCAGGGCCTGCTCACCGACCGCTACCTCAACGGCATCCCGCAGGGCTCGCGTGCCGCGCAGGGCAAGTCGCTGGACCCGGCGCTGGTCAACGAGGAGACGACCGCCCGGCTGCGGGCCCTGAACGACGTGGCCGCCGCCCGCGGCCAGTCGCTCGCCCAGCTCGCCCTGTCCTGGGTGCTGCGCGACCCGCGGGTCACCTCCGCGCTGATCGGCGCCTCGTCGGTGGCCCAGCTGGAGGCGAACGTCGCCGCGGTGGGCGCCGCCCCGCTCACCGCCGAGGAGCTCGCGGAGATCGACCGCCACGCCGTCGAGCCCGAGGGCGTGAACCTCTGGTCGGTCAGCAGCGACGCCTAGGGCCGGCCGCTCCCCGCCGCAAGGGTCCCTTCACGAGGGCTCCTTGCGGCGGGGAGCTTCCTTTTCCCGGCCCGCAGGCGGGTGCGCCGGCCCGGCGGCGGCTCCCCGCGGTGGATCTTGACGCGGCCGACGGTCACGCCGTGGACCTTCACGCCGCGAGCAGCAGCGCCAGCAGCGCTCCGGTGAGCATGAACGGGCCGAAGGGCAGGGCGGTCTTGCGGGTGGCGCGGCGGGTGGCGATCAGCGCCAGGCCGACCACGGCGCCCAGCAGGAAGCCCGCGAAGGTGCCGCCGACGACGGCGGGCCAGCCGTACCAGCCGAGCGCGAGGCCGAGGGTGGGGGCGAGCTTGACGTCGCCGAAGCCCATCCCGGCCGGGTTGACGAAGAACAGCACCCCGTAGAGCACGAAGAGCGCCGCCGCCGCGATCAGGGCCCGCGGCCAGTCCCCCTGGTGGCGCGTCAGCAGCGCGGCCCCGCCGAGCAGGACCGCAGTCAGCGCCAGGGCGGGCAGGGTGAGCACGTCCGGCAGCCGATGGACCGCCAGGTCCACCCGGGCGAGCAGGATGCCGGCCGGTGTCAGCAGCAGCCACACCGCGAGTTCCGGGTGCGCCCCCGCCCGCCAGGCGAGCAGCCCGCACACCACCGCGCAGGCGAGCGCGATCCCGTACCCGGCGCCGTACCGCTCCTCCTGGGGACCGCAGGCGCGGCAGCGGGCCGGGCCCAGCCAGCCGGCCACAGGGTGCGCGGCCGGGCACGCCCGCGCCCACGGCTGCTCCGCGGGGACCGCCAGCCGGTAGGCCGCGCGCGGCAGCAGCAGCCCGCTCGCCATTCCCCAGACGGCGGCGCCCACGATCAGATAGACATGCACCGGGCCGACCGTACACGGACGGCCGTCAGCCAGGGGAGGGGCCGTGCGGCGCAGTTGGCAGGACGGCGAGCGGGTGCTGCGCACCCCGAACGGGCCGGTGCCGCTGCGAGTCGCCGCCTCCTACCGCGCCCGCACCCGCGGCCTGCTCGGCAGCGACGGCATCACCGGCGCGCTGCTGCTCACCCCCGCGTCCAGCATCCACACCGTGCGGATGCGGTTCGCCATCGACGTCGCCTACCTGGACCGGCGGTTGCGGGTGCTCGCGGTGCGGACGATGCCGCCCGGGCGGGTGGGCCGGCCGCGGCTGCGGGCCCGGCACGTACTGGAGGCCGAGGCGGGGGCGATGGCGGGGTGGGGCGTGGTGCGGGGTGCGGTGCTGGCGGTGGACTGAGCGGGGTGCCGTCGGCTCCCCCGGCTGTCCTGGCCCCTCGGCTCCGCCGGCCCTTCGCTGTCCTGGCTGCCGGCTTCCCCGGCTCCTGGTTGCCTGACTGTCGGCTCCCTCGGCCTCTCGCTGCCTGGCTGGCCGACTCCCCCGGACCCCTCGGCTTCCGGCCGCGCGGCTGGAAATCGCGGGCGCAAAAAACGGGCCGGTTCGCAGGGGGGGGAGAGCGAACCGGCCCGAGGGGGGGTTACACCGTACCGCGTTCAGGCCGCGGCATCGAACACTACGAGGCAGGTGGCGTGAAAGTGATCTCCACCCGGCGGTTCTCCCGGCGCCCGGCTTCGGTGGAATTGTCGGCGATGGGGTAGTCCTCGCCGTAGCCACGCACCTGGAAGGTGTGGTCGGGGTCGCCGAGAGCGCTCAGCTGGGCGGCCAGCACCGCGTAGACAGCCTGCGCACGCTGCTTGGAGAGCACGGTGCCGTGCTCGCTGCTGCCGAGGTTGTCGGTGAAGCCGAACACCCGGATGGGCGAGGTGACATGGCGGGCGCTGATGTCGCCGGCGATGGCCCGGATGCGGTCGGCGGCGGTCGGCGAGAGCTTGGCGCTGTCCTTGGTGAAGAGCACCTCGGACTGCAGGGCGTACGTCACCGTGGAGTTCGACGTCTCCTGCCGCTCCTCCGGCTGGCTCGCCGACACCGAGCCCTGGTCGGTGACCGAGACGATGTCCAGCACCTTGGCCGGGGCCAGGGTCGCGCCCGGGGGCAGCCGCAGCCCCGGGGCGTTCGGGTCGATCGGCACGGGTGCGGTCGGGGCGGCGTCCCCGGCGGTGGGCGGGGGGTTGGTGTCGGCGCGCACCGGTCCGGCGGTGGCGAGCACGAAGACGGCCGCGGTGGCGGCCCCGGCGGCGGCCGCGGCCGCCCGCTGCGTCCTGCGCGTCCTACTCCTCACGCGTGCGTCACCCCTCCGAGAGGGAGATCTTGGCCGGGGGCATGGTCGGCAGCTCGAACTCGACGGAGGTGGTGGTGGGGGGTGGGGAGGGGAACTGTGCGAAGAAGGGGCGGCTCGCCTGGGGCTCGATGTCCTCCAGTCCCATCGTGCACAGGCAGCGCCCGTCGGTGTCACGCAGCACGTAGTAGCGCTTCTTGCCGGCTTCGTCCACCAGCACCGCACCCGCCACGGACGCACCCGACGCGACCAGTGCCGTCTCGTTGCCGCGCAGTTCGTTCGCGTCGTAGATGTCCGAGCTGTCGTTGGTGAGGACGCCTTGCACCGTGACGAACCCGCTCGAGTCGCGCACCGCGGAGTTGATGGTGATCGTGATGCCCTGGGCGCCTTTCATCTGGGCGAGTACCTGCGTCGGGGTCGCCGAGGGCGTGGCGCCTCCCTTGCTGCCGCTGGATGCCTTCACCGTCGTGTTCGAGGAGGCGGACGGCTTGTCGTCCGACCCGCCGCCGCCTCCGCCGCACGCGGTGAGCGTGATGGCCGCGGCGGCGACGAGTGTCACGGCGGTCGTGGCCCTGCGCGCGTGTCCCATCGTTCCCCGTTCCCTGGCTGCTTGTTCGTGGATCATTTGCTGAGGTGGATGGCGTAGAGCTGCGAGAGGTCCAGACGGAAGCCGTTCACCGTGGGATCGATGGTCAACGGTCCGCCGTCGCACCTGAACCGGATGCCGTGTCCCTGCTTCCCCCCGATGGTGCACCTCGGTTCGATCAGCGCGGTCGCCGACGCGACGGCGTGCCGGGTCGAGGTCGCGGGGATCACCGACTTGCCCACCGCGCTCAGCGTGCGGACGGACACTGTGACACCCGGCGGTCCGGCGACCACCGAACAGGAGGTGACCTCGGCGTCGTTGGCGCCCGCCAGAGAGGAGGCCGCGCTGCCGATGTCCCCCGCGCAGCCGCCGCCACCGCTGTCGCCACCGAGCAGTTTCCCGATGGCGTCGAGGTCTCCCGCGCTCAGTGCGGCGAGGAACGCGTCCTTGCCCTGGTCCCGTTCCTCGCGCGCGGCGGCCAGTGCGGCGGCGTCCGCGGCGGTCTGCGCCCCATTGCGCTTGACCGCCGCCTGACCCACCGCGAAGTACGCGAAAGCCAGGAAGAACAGTGCCGCGATGGACACGATGTAGATGCCCACCGTCTGCCCGCCATCGCCGCCCAGGCCCAGCGGACGGCGTCTCAGCCCGCGTTGGTGATCTTGTTGATGGTCCTGGTGATCGCGTTCTTGATCTTGTCGCCGATGTCCGTCGTCCCCGCCAGGACGCCGATGATCACTGCGATCACCACGGCGATGCCCAGGTATTCGAAGGAGGTCTGGCCGCGGTCCCCCCGGGTGGAGGTCGTCAGACGGTCGGTCAGACGGTCGGTCTGGGCGCGGAGCCAGATCTCGGTCGCCGTGTAGCGGTGGAGTAGCCACCTGTTCATGCTTGCTCGCCCCATTCCTGATCACCTGGCTGCTGCGTGCGGTGCCCGTGCCCCGCCGATCGGCTGGGAGGAGGTCCACGGCGCACCGCCTTTCGCTGGTCGTGTCGGGCCGAGACGCACCCTGACGGCCAGCATGCCGCGAAATCACGCTGTGTCGTACCACGTTCACGCAAAACAACGTCCTCACCCGCCCCCGAAGACGTCGCCGAAGTGGATCTGCGAACCGATGATCGTGCCCGCGATCAGCAGGATCATCGTGGCGGGCACCAGCAGGACGGTGATGACGCCGGTGGCGCGCGGGACCATGCGGGCCGCCCGGCGGCGGGCGTTCTGCGCCTCGGTCCTGCGCATGTCCGTGGCGATCTGGAGCAGGGTGCGGGCGATCGGCGCGCCGAGTTCCTCGCCCTGCTGGAGCGCGGTGACGAACTGGCCCACCTGGTCGCTGCGGTTGCGCCGGCGCAGTTGGTCGAAGGCGTCGCGGCGGCTGACCCCGACGTCCATCTGCCGCAGGGCGATGCGGATCTCGTCGGACCAGGGGCCCTCGTAGACCGCGGTGACGCGCTCCAGTGCCTGCCGGAAGCCGAGGCCGGCGCTGACCACGACCGCGAGCACGTCGAGGAAGTCCGGCAGGGTGCGCTCGATGTCCTCGCGGCGACGCCGGACGGCGAGCCAGATGCCGAGGTCGGCCCACCACCAGCCGTACGCGAGCAGCAGCAGCGCCAGGAGCCAGTGGCCGCGGCTGACCAGCACCAGGGCGGCCAGGGCGCCGAGGGCGCCGTAGACGGCGCGCCGGGCGGCGTAGCGCTCCAGGGTGAGGCCGTAGGGGTGACCGGCGTGGTCGATGCGGGCGCGCATCTTGGCGTTGCGGGCCGGGCCCATCATGCGCATCACCATGGGCGCCCAGCGGATGCCGAGCCGGTCGACGGCGTTGCCGGCGCGGGTGGTGCGGGTGCTGCCGACCTCCAGGGCGAGCGCGAGGTCGTCGGGCAGGCGCACCTGCGAGCGCAGCATGCCGACGCCGTACACGACGCCGGCGACGGCGAGGGCGGCCAACAGGGCGAGTCCGGCTCCGATCAGGGTCATCGCGGGCTCCTCACACGTCGATCCGGGACATGCGCCGGATGAGGGCGAAGCCGACCACGTACAGCCCGAGGGCGACCAGGACACAGATCCGGCCGACGGTGGAGCCGGTGAGGGCGGCGAGCGAGCCGGGCATGATGCGGTCGAGCAGCAGCAGCGAGCCGATGCCGATCACGGGCACCGCGTAGGCGGTGACGGTGACCTGGGACATCTGGGTGCGCACCTCGCGCCGGGTCTCCTTGCGCTCCTCCAGGGTGACGGTGAGGTTGCGCAGGGACTCCACCACCGAGCCGCCGGCCCGGCTGGAGAGCACGAGGGTGGAGACCAGGACGATCAGCTCCCGGCTGGGCAGGCGCAGTTGGAGTTCGCCGAGGGCGTCCTCGACGGAGTGGCCGAGCGCCATGGCGTCGGCGACCTGGCGCAACTCCTCGCCGGCCGGGGCGTCCAGCTCTTCCGCGGCCATGGAGACCGCTGTGCGCAGGGCGAGGCCGGCCTGGGTGGCGTTGGCCAGCACCCGGGCCAGGTCGGGGAGTTGGGCGATGAACCGCTCGGTGCGCACCCGGCGCCGCCAGGCCAGGTAGGAGTAACCGGCCCACCCGGCGAGGATCGCGGCGATCGGCCCGAAGAAGGGCGCGAACACCACGGCGGCGATGATCCAGGCGCCGGCCACGATGCCGGCGAAGGCGGCGGTGAACTGGCCCGGGGTCAGGGTGCTTCCGGTGGCGGCGAGCCGGCCGGCCAGTCGGCGGCCCCAGGCGTAGCGGCGCACCCGCCGGTCCAGGGCGGCGAACGCGGGCTGCCGGGCCCGCTCCTCGCCGAGGTCGCCAGCGAGCCGCTCGACCAAGGCGGCGCGGTCGGCGCGGCCGCCGCGCCAGGCGTGCAGGCCCCACACGCCCAGCACCAGGGCGAGCACGGTGGCGGCGAGCACCAGCAGCGGGTAGGGCCCGGAGGAGAAGCGGGCCGCGCCGGTGGTCCAGGTCGCGGACGCCGGCACGGCGGTGGCGGGGGTCACTTGGCCTCCCGGCTGTCGAGTTCGAGTTCGCTGGCACCGATGCCGAAGGCGGCCGGGACGTGCTCGCCGGCGAGGTAGAGGCGTTCGCCCAGTTCGCGGGGGACGGGGTGGTGCTCGTACCAGCCGCGCACGATGCGGTCGACGCCCAGGGGTTCGGCGCGGAAGCGGGTGGCGGAGGTGAGTTGGAAGGTGGAGCGGCCGCGCGAGGACAGGGCGGCGATCTCGGCGATCCGGCGGGTGCCGTCGACGTGCCGGTGCAGCTGGACGATGACGTCGACGGCGGAGTTGATCTGGTCGCGCAGCGCCTCGAAGGGGATCTTGACCTCGCTCATGGAGGCGAGCGTCTGCAGCCGCAGCACCGCGTCCTCCGCGGAGTTGGCGTGCACGGTGGCGAGCGACCCGTCGTGGCCGGTGGACATCGCCTGGAGCATGTCCAGGGTCTCGCCGCCGCGGACCTCACCGACGATGATCCGGTCGGGGCGCATGCGCAGCGAGTTGCGCACCAGGTCGCGGATGGTGACGCGGCCCTCGCCCTCGACGTTGGGCGGGCGCGACTCCAGCCGGATCACGTGCTCCTGCTGCAACTGGAGTTCGGCGGCGTCCTCGACGGTGATGATCCGCTCGCCGTCGGGGATGAGCCCGGACAGGGCGTTGAGCAGGGTGGTCTTGCCGGAGCCGGTGCCGCCGCTGACGATGATGTTGCACTTGGCGCGCACGAAGGAGGAGAGCAGCATCAGCATGTGCTCGTCCAGCGTGCCGAGTTCGATCAGCTCGGCCAGGGTGTAGGCGCGCGGGAAGCGGCGGATGGTCAGGGTGGGGCCGGTCAGCGAGAGCGGCGGAATGATGACGTTGACGCGCTCGCCGGAGGGCAGGCGGGCGTCGACCATCGGATTCGACTCGTCCACGCGGCGGTTGACGGTGGAGACGATGCGCTCGATGGTCTGCAGCAGTTGCTCCGCGGAGGAGAAGCGGGCCGGGACCTGTTCGACGCGGCCGCCGCGCTCGACGTAGATGCGGTCGGGGCCGTTGACCATGATCTCGGTGATGCTGGGGTCCTCCAGCAGCGGTTCGAGGATGCCGAGGCCGAGTGCCTCGTCGACCACGCGGCGGATCAGGGCGGCGCGTTCGGTGGTCGACAGGACCGGGCCCTCGCGGCTGATGATGTGCCCGAGCACGCGCTCCAGGCGGGCCCGGCGCTCGGCGGGGGCGAGCGCGGACATCTCGGCGAGGTCGATCTCCTGGAGCAGCTTGGCCCGGTAGACGGCGACGAGGTGGCCCTCCTGCGTCTGCGGGGCGGCCTCTTCCACGGCCAGGCGGGCGCGCAGGCTCATGGCGTGTCCTCCTTCGGCATGGTGGCGTCGCGGTGTATCGGCTTGAAGAGGTGCACGCCGGGCAGGACGGACGGGACGCGGACGGTGGCGCTGGCGGTGATACTGCCGGGGTCCTCGCGGGGGTAGTCGATGGCGGGCTTCACCCAGCCGCTGACGGCCGCCCTGCCGGCGGCGCGGCCGGCGGCCGGGCCGCCGTACTGGCCGGCCTCGCCGGCGGTGCGGGCCGCGGTGCGGGCCGCTGTCGCGGCCTGGGAGCCGCAGTAGGCGACGATGCCGAGCTGGATGCCGGCGAGGGCGATGAGGAGGAGGAAGGGGAGCATGCCGAGGTATTCGAGCGAGGCCACTCCGTTGTCGGTGCGGGGGCGGTGAAGGGGGTGCCCCTTCGGCCCCGTTGCCGGGTGCCGGTCCGTCTCGGCTTGGCGCGCAGTTCCTCCCCCAGAGCTTCGCCTGGGAGGTACCCCCAGCGCCCCTTGCGGCGCCCCGCCGTTCGACTTCCGCCGCTCCCCGGCCGGAGGCCGGTTCGTGGCTTGGCGCGCAGTTCCCCGCGCCCCTTGCGGCGCCCCGCCGTTCGACTTCCGCCGGTCCCCGACCCCAGGCCCGCCCGTGGCCGGGCGCGCAGTTCCTCCCCCAGAGCTTCGCCTGGGAGGTACCCCCAGCGCCCCCAAGAACGGCAACCCCAAGTTCGGGCTCGTCCCCGTTCCGGCCGCGGGGCGGTTCGTCGGGGAGGGCGAACCGACGTGTGAGCTCGTGCTGGGGCCGGTCATGGGGTGGGGGGCTGTTCGTCGGGGGTGCTGGCGTGGGCGTGGATGGTGAGGGGGAAGTCGACGGCTCCCGGGAAGAGGACGGGGACCTTCAGGCCGAGGGTGGCGGTGACCTGGGCGGTCGCGGAGTCGTGGGTGATGTCGGGGCCCTGGAGGGAGGAGGACCAGGCGCCGGGGAGGTCGCTGCGGGCGGCGGCGCCGGGGTCGGCGCCCACGGCGGCGGCGCGGGCGGCCTCGTCGGCGGCGTTGCCCGCGAGGGTGAAGGTGTAGCCGGCCAGGACGGCCTGCCAGACGAGGATGAGCGTGATCAGGATGATCGGCGTCATCCCGAGCGTCTCCAGGACGACCTGGCCGCGGTCGCGTTCGGAGCGGCGCAGCCGCTTGCCGGGGCGGCCGGGCGGCGCCGTCCCGGTGGCCAGGCCGAGTTCGCCGGCCAGGGCGCGGATGCCGGCCCGTACGGTGGAGCGCGCGTCGAGGTCGTGGAGGCGCCCGGCATCGATGACGGCCTGCAACTCCCGGAAGGCGGCGGGGATCACGGAGCCGGCCACGCGGGTGCCGGTGATGCGGGCGACGAGCGAGGGCTGGATCTCGCTGCCGCGGGTGTGGCGGTTGACCACCGAGGTGGTGTCCTGCGGCTTGCGGATCTGCAGCCGGTCCCACATGCGGACCATCCGCTTGGCCGCGCGCACCGCGACGACGTCGGGCGTGGTGACGAGCACGGCGGCGTCCGCCGTTTCCACCGCGACCGCGTTGGCGCTGGTCATCTGGGTGCCGCAGTCCACGATGACGACCTCGTAGCGCTGCCGCAGGGCGGCCAGGACCAGCCGGACCGAGCGGTCGGTGACCTCCTCGCCGCGCTCGCCGTCGGCGGGGGCGAGCAGCAGGGCGGGGCCGGACTCGTGGACGTACATGGCGTCGTTGAGGACGCGCGAGGAGACGTCGGCGATGTCGGCGAGGTCGGCGACCGAGCGGCGGAACTGCACGTCGAGGTAGGAGGCGACGTCGCCGCCCTGCAGGTCGAGGTCGACCAGGGCGGTGGAGCGGCCGGACGCGTGGGCGGCCAGGGCGAGTTGGACGGCGATGACGGTGGTGCCGACCCCGCCCTTGGCGCCGGCGATCGCCACCATGGTGCCGCCGGTGACGGCGGGCAGGGCGGTGCGGCCGGGGGCCAGGTGCCGCCGTACGCCGCCCGCCCAGGACGCGGCGGCCTCCACGCGGGCGCCCAACTCGTCGTAGTTGAGCGGGAGTCCGACGACGCCGCGGGCGCCGGCGGTCATCGCGGCGGCGAGTGTGGCGGGGCCGGGGTCGGCGGTGAGCAGCACCACGCCGACCGCGGGGAAGCGCAGGGCGACCTCGCGGACGAGGTCGAGCGCGGGCATGGGGCCGATCACGTCGTGGACGACGACGACCTCGGGGAGTTCGTCCAGGCCGGTCTCGGCAGCGCGGGAGAGGGTGTCGAGCAGCGCGGTGGAGTCCCGTGCGGGGGGCGCGGGTTCGGCGCCGGGCAACTGCCCGAGCAGCCCGGTCAGGGCCCGGGCCGCGTCCGCGTCGCCGGTGCCGGGCAGGATGCGCACGGTCACGGCTGCCTCCCTTCGCCGGCCGGGCGCAGCGGCCGGCCGGGCCTCATCGGGTGCTCCCGGCGGTGTCCCCGGCCAGGGTGTAGGTGCGCTGGCTCTGCGGCGGCACTGCGGTGTCGCCGGGGGCGACCAGCGCCAGGCGGACGTGTTCGGCGAACGACTCGGCGTAGGCGACGCGTTGGGCGTCCTCGGCGTCGAGCGCGAAGGTGATCGGGACGCCCTCCTCGGAGAGCCGCTGAGCGTCCTGGTTCTTGTCGAACGCCTTGATCTCGCCGACGTCGAGCACCTGCGCGTCGGTGACGATGATCTTCGAGACGTCGGGGTCGGTGTCCTTGCGGCCGGCGAAGGTGGCGAAGATGTTCACCCGGGCGCCAGGGGTGATCTTGCCGGCGACACCGGTCTCCGCGTCGATCATGATGGCGATCTCCATCTGGCCGGGCGTCAGCCGGGGCCGGGCGGCGACCATGTCGGACTCCAGCAGGGAGCCCTTCTTCAGCGGCACCGCGGCGATCTTCCCCTGCAGCTGGCCGAGGTCGCGCACCGCGGTGTCGGGCAGCCAGCGCTTGGGCACGGATATCCGGTGCAGCTTGGCGGTGTCCAGCGCGGTGTACGCGGGCACGTCCGCGGACAACTCGTACGCCGTGACCTTCGAGCCGACCTGTGAGCGCGCGTCGCCGACGACGGCGACGACCCCGGCGAAGGCGGCCACCGCGCAGATCACGGAGACCACCAGCAGGACGGCACCACGGCGCTGACGTGAGTTCATGTGCGGTCGCACCTATCGCTTGTGGGGTTCGAGTTGGGGGCGGCGGGGTGTCTCGACGGACTGCCGGGCGGCGGCCGCGTGCTTGGCCGGGGCGGCGCGCTCCCCGATCCGGGTGGCGCAGAAGAGGCACTGGTCGCCGATCACCTCCAGGCCGCACCAGGTGCAGGTGTCCCGCCGTACGGAGGTGACCAGTTGGTAGAGCATGCCGACGTCGCCGATGTAGGCGGTGAACTCCACCAGGCGCGAAGTGCCCCACCAGCGGGCGGAGTCGGGGGGCAGCGGCAGCTCGCGAAGGTGCTGGGTGCCCCATCCGGCGGCCAGCGGGCCGGCGATCCAGGCGGGGTCCAGGGCGTTGCCGGCGACGGCGAGCTGGGTCCGGTACGAGGGTCCGGGCGGCACGTGGGCGGGGTCGGCCTCGCCGAGGTAGGGCTCGGGGTGCGCGAGGACGGCGAAGTGCCGCCCGGGCACAAGGGACTTCATGTGGGTGCCCACACCGACGGGTACCCGGTCGAGCCGGGCCACCGAGGCGAGCAGCGCGCCGGAGTGCAGGTAGTACGAGAGCAGCCGGGCGGCGCCGGCGAGCACGCCGGGGCCGAGGTCGGTGCCGGACAGCTGGCGCAGCTGCTCGCCGAGCAGGGTGCGGGCCAGCGGCGGCAGGGTGAGCGGCACGATCGCGATCCGGTCGCCCTCCAGGGCGGAGCGGACCGTGTGCATCCGGCGCCGGGCGGGGTCGGCCGGGTCGTCGGGGGCGAGCGCGATGACGTGCCCGTGCGCGTCGAGGGCGGCCGAGGCGCGCATGATGTGCTCCTCCAGCGGGAGCGCGAGGTCCTCCGAGGTCACCGTGAACACGCTCGGCATACGGCTCCCCTCCCCATCTGCGCGCGGCGGACCCGTCCGACGGGGTCCACCTGGCCATACGCGGTCGTCAGCTTATCGATGTGTAGCGGGCCGGGCGCGGAAAGTCGCGGATCGGTCCGTGAACGGACGGTGTCCGGCAGAGGTCTTGACAACCCCATTGGTCTGGACCAGCTTTCTCCATGGTGGCCCTGTTCCTCGTGTCCATGCCATCGATGCCCTCCATGTCCGTCGCGCCATCCGCCCTCCCGTCACCCGCGCACCCCGCCACTCCCCAACTCCTTGCCCCCAGGAGGCAGTCGTGGAACGTGCTCCGCACGCAGAGCAAGGGCGCCCCGCCCGCTCCAGATCCCTCGTCAGGCGCCGGCTGCTCGCCGGGCTGAGCGGCGCCGCCGTGATCGGCTCCGGCGTCGCCCTGGTCACCGTCGGCAGCGCCGACGCCGCCACCACCAACCTGGTGGCCAACTCCGGCTACGAGTCCGGGCTCTCCGGCTGGACGTGCAGTGCCGGCAGCGGCACCACGGTCAGCAGCCCCGTGCACTCCGGCAGTTCGGCGCTGAAGGCCACGCCGTCGGGCAGCGACGACGCCCAGTGCTCGCAGACGATCAGCGTGCAGCCCAACTCCCAGTACACGCTGAGCGCCTGGGTGGAGGGCTCCTACGTCTACCTCGGCGCCACCGGCACCGGCGGCACCGACCCGTCCACCTGGACCCCGGGCGCCTCCTCGTACACCCAGCTCAGCGTGAACTTCACCACCGGCGCGAGCACCACCTCGGTGACCGTCTACACCCACGGCTGGTACGCCCAACCCGCCTACTACGCCGACGACGTGACGCTCTCCGGCCCCGGCGGCACCGGCACGACGCCGCCCACCACGCCCCCCACCACGCCGCCGACCACCCCGCCCACGACGCCGCCCACCACTCCCCCGACCTCGCCGCCGGCGGGCAACCTGCCCAAGCACGTGGTGACCGGCTACTGGCAGGACTTCAACAACGGCGCCGCCGTGCAAACCATCGCGCAGGTGCAGAACCAGTACGACATCATCGCGGTGGCCTTCGCCGACGCCACGACCACGCCCGGCGCGGTCTCCTTCACCCTTGACCCGTCGCTGAACTACAGCACGGCGCAGTTCAAGGCGGACATCGCGGCCAAGCAGGCGGCCGGCAAGAAGGTCGTCATCTCCGTCGGCGGGCAGAACGGCACCATCTCGGTGCGCGACTCCGCCTCGGCGACCAACTTCGCCAACAGTGTCTACAGCCTGATGCAGACCTACGGCTTCAACGGGGTCGACATCGATCTGGAGAACGGCATCGACCCGACGTACATGTCGCAGGCGCTGCGCAACCTCAGCGCGAAGGCGGGCTCGGGCCTGATCATCACCATGGCCCCGCAGACCATCGACATGCTCTCGCCGTCGAGCGACTACCTGGCCACAGCGCTGAAGATCAAGGACATCCTCACCGTCGTCAACACCCAGTACTACAACAGCGGTTCGATGAACGGCTGCGACGGCGGGGTCTACAGCCAGGGCACGGTGGACTTCATCACCACGCTCGCCTGCACCGCGATCCAGGCCGGCCTCGCGCCCTCGCAGGTGGGCATCGGCACCCCGGCGTCCACCAGCGCGGCCGGCTCCGGCTACGTCTCCCCGTCCGTGGTGGACAACGCGCTGGACTGCCTCGCCCAGGGCACCGGCTGCGGCTCCTTCCACCCGCCGGCCAAGTGGCCCACCATCCGCGGCGCGATGACCTGGTCCACCAACTGGGACGCGTCGAACGGCAACTCCTGGTCCAACACGGTGGGCGCGCACGTCCACGGCATGGCCTGAGCGGAAGCCGGGGACGCCCGAAAGCGCACGAGAACGCCCGAGAACGCAGGAGCAGTGCGGCAGTAGGGCCGGAACAACCGAACGGCGTCCCCCGCGCAACGGGGGGGCGCCGTTCGGCGTGTTCGGACCGGCAGCGGGTCCGGCAGCCGGGCCGTTCGACCGGACCGGCGGCCGGTCCGGGGTCAGCCCAGGACGGCCAGCGCGTCGATCTCGACCAGCAGACCGGCCGGCAGGCCCACGTAGACCGTGGTGCGGGCGGCGGGCGGCTGCTCCAGCTCGGCGAAGAAGTCGTCGTAGAGGGCGTTGAACTCCGCGAAGTGCGCGGTGTCGGTGAGGTAGACGCGGACCATCACGACGTCCTCGAAGGTGGCGCCGCCGGCCTCCAGCACGGAGCGGACGTTGGCCAGGGTCTGCAGGACCTGCTCGCGCAGCGTCGGGCCCGCGGGCGTCGGCGGCTGCCCCTCCACCGCGGGCAGGAAGCCGACCTGGCCCGCGACTTGGAGGATGTTGCCCTTGCGGACGCCGTGCGAGAACCGCGCGGGCGGCGCGGTGTGGGTGGGCGGGGTGATCGCGGTCTTGGTCAGGTCGCTCACGGTCGGTGTCCTCGGTGGTTCGTAGCGGGAGAGTTCGCAGCGGAGTGTGCGCGGCAGGGAAGTAGGGTGCGGAGGAGGGCGGTTCGGGCAGGCAGTCCGGGGCGGGCAGACACGGCCGACAGCGCGGCAATGGACGGAGCCGTCGAGGGGCCGAAGTGCCAAGGGGCCGGAGGCTAGGGGGAGTTCGCGGGCCCGGCGGGTGCGGTCCCGGACAGCTCGCGGCTGATCGCCTCGGCGGTGCGCAGCACTTGGGGCCGCAGCCGCAGCAACTCCTCGGCGGTGACCACGACGTTGGGCGCCGAGATCGACATCGCCGCGCACACCCGACCGTCGGGGCCGCGGATCGGCGCGCCCACGCAGTTGATGGACTCCTCGTGGCCGCCGAGGTCTTGTGCCCAGCCCTGCTCGCGGACCCGGGCCAGTTCGGCGAGGAAGGCGGCCGCGTCCGGGGTGGAGCCGGGGGTGTAGCGCGGGTACTCCAACCGCTCGGCGAGCGCGCGGCGTTCGGGCTCGGGCAGGTCGGCGAGGAGCAGCTTGGCCACCGCGGCCACCGTGATCGCCACCGGCCGGCCGACCCGGGAGTACATCCGCACCGGATAGCGGCTGTCGACCTTGTCGATGTAGACCACCTCGCCCTGCTCGTGCACCGCCAGGTGCACCGTGTGGCCGGTGGCCTCGTTGAGCGCGACCAGGTGGGGGTGGGCGATCTCGCGGATGTCGAGGCTCTCCATGGCCTGCTGGGCGAGCGCGAACAGGGCGGCGCCCAGCCGGTAGCGCTGGTCCTGCTGGCGGTGGACCAGGCCGTGCGCATGCAGGGTGCGCAGCAGCCGCAGGGCGGTGGACTTGTGCACGTCGAGCCGCCGGGCGACCTGGTCGAGCCCGGCCGGGCCCTCAGCGAGCAGCGGCAGGATGCTCAGCGCGCGGTCGACGGTCTGGCTCACCCCGCCTCCCCCGTCGTCCAGCCCGGCGCCAAGTGCAGCGCGGCCCATGCCTCGTCGTCGAGCGCGACCAGCGCGTCGGCCCGGTCGCGGGCGGGTGGCTCCGCGAGGTCGCCGGGCACGGTCAGCGCGGCCGCGGCCATCAGGTGCCCGTGCCGCAGCCGGTCGCGCAGCGGCAGTCCGCGCAGGGTGGCGGACAGGAAACCGGCGGCGAAAGCGTCGCCCGCGCCGACGTGCGCGACGACGTCCACGACGGGCGCGGGCACGTGCAGCCGTACGTCGGAAGCCCGGCCCGGGACCGCGGAGCCGGAACCGGCGGGGCCCGTACCGTCGGGGTGCACGCCGAAGCCCGAGGCCGTACGGCCGGAAGCGGCGGGGCCTGTACCGCGGGGGTCAGCAGCGGCGCCCGAGGCCGTACGGCCGGGAGCGGGGAGGCCGGAAGCGGTGGCGCCCGCGGTGGTGCTTCCCGAACTGCCGTACCCCACAAGGTCGTTGCCCTGCGTCTCGGCGGCGCCCGTCCCGGTCGCAGCCGCCGCCCCGGCCGAGGCGAAGGCCGTCGCGCCCAGCGCGCCCTGCTTGACCACCAGCACCGCCGGTTCCGGCAGCGCGGCCCGTACCGCGTCGGCGTCGGGCAGGCCCCAGGCGGCCTGCGCCTCGTCCTCGCCGACGAAGACGATGTCGCAGCCGCGGGCGAACTCGGCGAGCAGCAGCGGGTCCTGGCCGTGCCACAGGGCGGGCCGGTGGTTGACGTCGAAGGAGACCAGCGGGCGGCCCGGGGTGCGGGCGGTGAGCCGGTGCAGCAGGTCGCGGCAGGTGGGCGAGAGCGCTCCGGTGATGCCGGTCAGATGCAGCACCCGCCCGGCGTACACGTCCTCGTCGCGGATGAGGCCGGGCGCCATCGCGGCGGCGGCCGAGCCCTTGCGGTAGTAGACGACCTCGCCGCGGCCGGGCTCGGCGGACAGCGTCTGGCTGCGCTCGCCCGCGGTGCGGAAGTAGATCCCGGTCGGCAGGTGCGGGTCGCGCTGCACGGCGCCGACGTCCACCCCGCTGGCCGCGATGGCGGCGAGCAGGTGGTCGCCGAAGCCGTCGGCGCCGACCCGGCTCACCCAGCGCACCCGGTGCCCGGCGCGGGCGAGGGTGCAGGCCACATTGGACTCGGCGCCGCCGATCGCCCGGTCGAAGGAGGGCACGTCGGCGAGTGGGCCGGGCGTGGTGGGTACGAAGGTGACCATGGACTCGCCGAGGCAGACGACGTCGAGGGGCCCGCCCCCGTCCGGGCCGCCGGGCGCGGGACCGGGCACAGGGCCGGGCGCACGACCGACCGCGTGACCGATTGCGTGGCCGACCCCAAGCTCCGGCGCAGCGACGGGAGTTGCACCGGCCGCAGAGCCAGTCACCGAGCCGGCCGCAGAGCCGTTCACGCCCCCGGCCGCGCCACCCGCCCCGGGCCCGGCCGTCCTGTCCCCGGCCTCGCCCGCATCGGCGTTCGTCGAGGTGTTCGCTGCGCTCAACGCGGGCCTCGCTCCCCTCGGGACGGACACACGGCCGCCGTTGACCCGGCGCCGACTCGGATGTTAGACAGCTCAAGCCAGCATACGCAACGACCGTTGCACCATGTGCAACGGATGAGGAGAGTGGATGGAGATCGACGAGCGGGTGGCCGCGCTGGGCCAGGAGCGGGTCGACCACCGCTTCAAAGGCACCCCGCCGGACGCCGAGGGGCTCACTGTGGCCGAACTTGCCGCGCAGCGCCGCGGCCTGTTCGACGGCGGCTTCACCACCCCGGTCCTCACGCTCTCCGCGGAGGCACTGGACCACAACCTCGGCCAGCTGGAGCGCTACACCGCCGGGCACGGACTCCGCTTCGCCCCGCACGGCAAGACGTCGATGGCCCCGCAGCTCTTCGCCGACCAGCTCGCCCGCGGCGCCTGGGGCATCACCCTCGCGCAGCCCCACCAGGTGCGGGTGGCCCGGGCGTTCGGCGTGCCGCGGATCTTCCTGGCCAACGAGGTGGTGGACGCCGCCGCCCTGCGCTGGATCGGCGCCGAGCTGGACGCCGACCCGGACTTCGAACTCGTCGTCTACGTGGACTCCGTGCGCGGGGTCGAGCTGATGGACGCGGCCCTGCGCACGGCGGGGACCGAGCGGCGGCTGGACGTCGTGGTGGAGGTGGGCGCCGGGGAAGGCGCGCGCACCGGGGCGCGGACTGCGGCCGAGGCGACGGCGGTCGTGGCCGCCGCGGCGGCCACGACCACGCTGCGGCCGGTCGGTGTCGCCGGCTACGAGGCCGAGGTGCCGCAGGCCGACCCGGAGCGGGTGGCGGCCTACCTGCGCGACCTGCTGGCGCTGACCGCGGCCCTGGACCGGGCCGGGCACTTCGCCGCCGCCGGCACGATCGTGGTGAGCGCGGGCGGCTCGGCGTGGTTCGACGTGGTCGCCGACGTCTTCGCCAAGATGCCCGAGCTGTCCCGGCCGGTGCTGCCGCTGCTGCGCTCGGGCGCCTATCTGACGCACGACGACGACCACTACCGCGCGGTGACGCCCTTCAACCGGGTGCCCGCCGAGGGCGCGCTGCGGCCCGCCTTCCGGCTGTGGGCGCAGGTCGTCTCCCGCCCCGCCCCCGACCAGGCGTTCCTCAACGCGGGCAAGCGCGACGTCCCCTACGACCTCGGGCTGCCCCGGCCGCTGCTGGTGCGCTCGGGGCGCGACGGGTCGCAGCGGGAGGCCCCCGGCGGGCTCGCGGTGGTCAAGCTCTCCGACCAGCACGCCTGGCTGCAGGTGCCGCCGCAGGACCGGCTGGAGGTGGGCGACCTGGTCGGCCTCGGCCTGTCCCACCCGTGCACGACCTTCGACAAGTGGCAGCTGATCCCGGTGGTGACGGCGGACGGCGCCGTCACCTCCTACGTCCGCACCTTCTTCTGACCCCGAGCGCGCGAAGAACGCGAAGAACGCGGAGAGCCCGGAGAACGCAGCGGGCGCGGAGGACCGAACGGACCCGCGAGACCCGACAGACCCGAGAGACCTGAGAGACCCGAGAGAAACGGCCCGCCGCCAGGATTGGTACGTACCTTTCCTGGCGGTGGGGGAAGATGGCTGCTCATGGAGCTGGTGTTGCGCGGGGCCCGGGTGGTGGACGGCAGCGGCGCGCCCGCGTTCACCGCCGACGTGGCGATCGACGGCGGGCGGATCGCGCGGATCGTTCCGGAAGGCGGCGGCCGCCGGCCGTCCGCCGCCCAGGTGCTGGACGCCGACGGGCTGGTGCTGGCCCCCGGCTTCGTCGACATGCACGCCCACAGCGACCTCGCCCTGCTCACCGACGCCTCCCACGAGGCCAAAGTCGCCCAGGGCGTCACGCTGGAGGTGCTGGGCCAGGACGGGCTCTCCTACGCCCCGGTGGACGACGCCGTCCTGCCGCCGCTGCGCGAGCAGATCGCCGGCTGGAACGGCCCCGGCGAGGACGCCGACTTCACCTGGCGCGGGGTCGGCGAGTACCTGGACCGGCTGGACGAGGGCGTGGCCGTCAACGCCGCCTACCTGGTGCCGCAGGGCACCGTGCGGGCCGTGGTGATGGGCTGGGCCGACCGGCCGCCGACCGAGCGCGAGCTGGAGCGGATGAAGGAGCTGGTGGCCCGCGGCCTGGCCGAGGGCGCCGTCGGCATGTCGTCCGGCCTGACCTACACCCCGGGCATGTACGCCTCCGACGGCGAACTCACCGAGCTGTGCCGGGTGGTGGCCGCCTACGACGGCTACTACTGCCCGCACCACCGCTCCTACGGCAAGGGCGCGCTCGCCGCCTACGAGGGGATGGTCGCGCTCGCCCGCACGGCCGGCTGCGCGCTGCACCTGGCGCACGCCACGATGAACTTCGACGTCAACCGGGGCCGGGCCGGCGACCTGCTGGCACTGCTGGACCGCGCCCTGGACGACGGCGCCGACATCACCCTCGACAGCTACCCCTACACCCCCGGCTGCACCACCCTGGCCGCGCTGCTGCCCAGTTGGGCCGCCGAGGGCGGCCCGGCGGCGACGCTGGAGCGGCTGCGCGAGGAGACGACGGCCGAGGCGATCCGGCACGCCATGGAGGTCGAGGGCTCCGACGGCAGCCACGGCGTGCCCATGGACTGGTCCACGATCGAGATCTCCGGGGTGGGCGACCCGGCGCTGGCCGGCCGCGTCGGCACCCGGCTCGACAGCTGGGCCACCGCCCGTGCGCTGCTGCTCGCCGACCGGCTGGGCACCACCGTGCTGCAGCACGTGGGCGACGAGGCGAACGTGGCGGCGATCATGCGGCACCGCGCCCACACCGGCGGCTCCGACGGCATCCTGCACGGCGCGAAGCCGCACCCGCGCGCGTACGGCACCTTCCCCGAGTACCTGGGGCGCTACGTACGGGAGTTGGGGGTGCTCGGGCTGGAGGAGTGCGTGGCGCACCTGAGCGGGCGGCCCGCGGCCCGGCTGCGGCTGCCCGACCGCGGCCTGGTCCGCGAGGGCCACCGGGCCGACCTGGTGCTCTTCGACCCGGACACGGTGGCCTCCGGCGCCACCTTCGAGCGGCCCCGCGCGCTGCCGGTGGGCATCCCGCACGTGCTGGTGGACGGCCGCTTCGCGGTCCGGGACGGCCGGCGCACCGGGGTGCTGGCGGGGCGCTCGGTCAGGAGGGCACCGGCCCGTCCGGCCGCGGCCCGGACCCCTGCCCACCGGTCGAACCGGACCGGGGACCGGCGCTGAACCCGGCACCGTCCGAGTCGCCGTACGGGCGCGGCCCGGCGGCCGCGGCCGGGGTCACCGGGCCGACGGCGGCGACCACGGCGGCCACCGCCGACTCCGTGTCGTCGGTGATCGCCGCGGCCGCCAGCTCCTCGGCCGCGCGCCGCTCGTTGGGGGTCAACCGCGGGGTGTAGAAGACGACCGGGCCGTTGTAGCCGGCCGCCCGCGCGGCCCGGACCAGCTCGAAGCCGTGGTCGCGCTCGGTGAACGCCCCGGTGTGGCAGAGCACCGCCTGCGGGCCGCGCCGCAGCGCGGCCTGCCACACCACGTCGTTGAACGCGAAGTCCACCGCGAGGCCCGCCTGCTGGAGCGCGAAGTCGAGCTGTCCCGCGGCGGCGCCGGTGAAGCCGGCGAGTACCACGGTCGGGGCCTGGACCGTGCTCCCCCCGGCCCGCGGGCCGCCCGGCTGCGGCAGGCCGCCGGGTGGCGGATAGAGCGGGTACGGGCCGGGGTCGCGCGCGTCGCGCCCGTCAGGGCCGTCGAGGTCGTCGAGCCCGGAGGCCACCGTCTGCGGGCGGCCGCCCGCGGTGCCGGCGGGCGCGGCCCCGCGCGGCCCGGGCAGCGCCGGGCCGGCGGCGTAGCCGGCGGGATAGCCAGTGGGGTAGCCGGTGGGGTAATCCGGTGGCCCCGTCACCTGCGCTTGCGTTCCCCCGGTCCAGGGCGAGCCGCCGGCCGCCGGGCCGTCCATGCCGTAGCGCAGCCGGCGCAGCACCGTGGCGATCTCGGACAGGCCCATCAGCTCGCCGAGCAGCGCCACGAAGGAGGGGTCGTCGGCGAGCTGCGGGAACACCTCGGGGAGCTGGCCCTCCAGGTTGGCCAGGGCGTCCGGGCGGCCCTGCACGTCGGGCACCGGGACGGCGTAGGGGCTCAGGAAGCGCTCGACCTCGCGGGTGGTCTGCTCGGTCCAGGGCCCGGTGCCGCGCAGCCTGCCGCGCACGTCGAGGTAGCCGAGGAACTCGTGCACGACGTCGGTGCCGGGCCGGGAGCCGCCCGGGGTGGTCATCAGCCGGTAGAAGTCGGAGTAGAGGTACTGCACCAGCAGGGTGCCGATCACCGCCTCCAGCCGGATGTCGGCCCAGATCGGGTTCAGCCGGGCCTCCAGCAGCAGGCCGTTGACCAGGCGCTTGACCCGGCGCGGGTTGCGGGCGGCGCGCTCGGCGAGCAGCTGCACCAGCCGCTCGTCGAGCAGGTGGTCCAGGCCCGCCTGGGCGGCGCACCAGCGCACGTAGCCGTGGATCTCGGCACTGCCCGCGGCCGGGATGCGGTAGCTGGTCTGGAAGATCTTCTCCATGAAGGCGGCGCCGGCCGGGTCGAGGTTGCGCAGCAGGCCGTCGGGGCTGATCGCGGCCTTGTCGCAGCCGATGACGAAGGCGAGCCCGGGCACGTCCAGGTAGACCTTCAGCGCCTCGCACAGGGCGAGCACGGTGGGCTGCGAGCAGCGGTCGAGGTCGTCGATGAAGACGACGAGCATCCGGTCCGGGGTGCCGGACGGCACGTTCCGCGTCCACTCGTCGACGAGCCGGCGCAGCGCGTCGCGCATGCCGTTGCGGGCGGTGGCGTCCACCGACAGGCTGCGCCACAGCTCGTCCACCAGGCGGCCGGCCCCCAGCGGCCCGGCCACCAGCAGGCTCAGCAGCTGGGCGGCGCGCACCAGGGCGCCACCCTCGCGGGCCCGGCGCAGCGCCCGCCGCAGCACGTTGCGGTCGAACTGGCCGAGCACCGACTTGATCAGCCCCTCCAGGGCGTCGGTGCCGGTGGAGCTCCACGCGTTGTACCAGACGGTGTGCACCTCGCCGTGCTGGCGTAAGCGCGCGTCGACCATCCGCATCAGGCTGCTCTTGCCCATGCCCCAGCCGGCGTCCACCGCGAGGGTGAAGGGGGTGGAGGCGCGCGAGTCGACCAGCAGGGTGGCCAGCTGCTCGGCGGCCGTCCACGCGCCCAGCAGGTCCGCCTCGCGCCGGGAGACGGGCTCGTCGCCCAGCAGCGCCCCGCGCGCGTAACCGGCGGCGCCGTCGTAGGGGGCCGCGGCCGGGGCGGACAGCCCGGTCCGCGACGGTGGAGACGCCATGCCCGCAGTCTCCCAGAACCCGCCGCCCGCGAAACCCCGCCCGCCCGTAGCGGCCCGGCCGCGACCGTGTGCCCGCGCCGTCCGCGCCGTCCACGTGGTGGAAAACACCGCGCGGCCGCCGAAACCTGTCGTTAAGGTGACCGGCATGCAGGTGATCCAGTCCACGAAACTCGCCAACGTCTGCTACGAGATCCGGGGTCCGGTTCTTGAGGAGGCGATGCGGCTGGAGGCGGCCGGGCACCGCATCCTCAAGCTCAACACCGGCAACCCGGCGCCCTTCGGCTTCGAGTGCCCGCCGGAGATCCTCGAGGACATGCTGCGCACCCTCGGCGACGCGCACGGCTACGGCGACGCGAAGGGCCTGCTGTCGGCCCGCCGCGCCGTCATGCAGCACTACCAGACCAAGGGCATCCCGCTCGACGTCGAGGACATCTACCTCGGCAACGGCGTCTCCGAGCTGATCCAGATGTCCATGCAGGCGCTGCTCGACGACGGCGACGAGGTGCTCGTCCCGGCCCCCGACTACCCGCTGTGGACGGCCTCGGTCTCGCTGGCCGGCGGCACCGCGGTGCACTACCGGTGCGACGAGCAGTCCGACTGGATGCCGGACCTCGCCGACATCGAGCGCAAGGTCACCGACCGCACCAAGGCCCTGGTGATCATCAACCCCAACAACCCCACCGGCGCCCTGTACGACGACGAGATGCTGCGCGGCCTGACCGACATCGCCCGCCGGCACAACCTGATCGTCTGCTCCGACGAGATCTACGACAAGATCCTCTACGACGACGCCACCCACACTCCCACCTCCGCCATCGCCCCCGACCTGCTCACCCTCACCTTCAACGGGCTCTCCAAGGCGTACCGGGTGGCGGGCTACCGCAGCGGCTGGATGGCGGTGTGCGGCCCCAAGCAGCACGCGGCCAACTACATCGAGGGCCTGACGATCCTGGCGAACATGCGGCTGTGCGCCAACATGCCGGCCCAGCACGCGATCGCCACCGCGCTCGGCGGCCACCAGTCGATCACCTCGCTGGTGCTGCCCGGCGGCCGGCTGCGCGCCCAGCGCGACGCCGCCTACGAGGCGCTGCTCGACATCCCGGGCGTCACCTGCGTCAAGCCGAAGGGCGCGCTGTACGCCTTCCCGCGGCTCGACCCGCAGGTCTACAAGATCAAGGACGACCGGCAGATGGTGCTGGACCTGCTGCGCGCCGAGAAGATCATGATCGTGCACGGCACCGGGTTCAACTGGCCCGAGCCAGACCACTTCCGGATCGTGACGCTGCCGCGGGCGGAGGACCTGCGCAGCGCGATCCAGCGCATCGGGCGCTTCCTGGACGGCTACTCGCAGCCGTAGCGCCCCGCCGGCGCGGGCGACCGGCACGGGGCGGCGGCACCGCCCGGAGCCGGTCGTCGCGCTGCGGCCCTGTCGGGCGTCCGGGCTCAGCCCAGGCGCGCGACCAGGGACTCGTACTCCTGCCACAGCTCGGGCGGGGTGTGGTCGCCGAAGGTCTCCAGGTGCGGCGGGATCAGCGCGGCCTCCTGGCGCCAGACGGCCGGGTCCACGGTCAGCAGCAGCTCGCGGTCCTCGGCGCTGAGGTCCAGCCCGTCGAGGTCCAGGGCGCCCTCGGCCGGCAGGACACCGATGGGGCTGCGCACGCCCTCGGCCTCGCCGTTCAGGCGCTGCACGATCCACTTCAGCACCCGGCTGTTCTCGCCGAAGCCCGGCCACACGAACCGCCCGGCGGCGTCCTTGCGGAACCAGTTGACGTAGTAGATCCGCGGCAGTTTCGAGGCGTCGTGCTCCTTGCCCATCCGCAGCCAGTGGGCGAAGTAGTCGCCCATGTTGTAGCCGCAGAAGGGGAGCATCGCGAACGGGTCGCGGCGCAGTTCGCCGACCTTGCCCTCGGCGGCGGCCGTCTTCTCGCTGGCGACGTTCGCGCCGAGGAAGACGCCGTGCTGCCAGTCGAAGGACTCGGTGACCAGCGGGACCGCCGAGGCGCGGCGGCCGCCGAACAGGATCGCCGAGATCGGCACGCCGCGCGGGTCCTCCCACTCGGGCGCGATGATCGGGCACTGCGCGGCCGGCACGGTGAAGCGGGCGTTGGGGTGGGCGGCCGGTGTGCCGCTGTCCGGGGTCCAGTCCTGGCCGCGCCAGTCGACGAGGTGGGCCGGCGGCTCCTCGGTCATGCCCTCCCACCACACGTCGCCGTCGTCGGTGCGGGCGACATTGGTGAAGACGGCGTTGCCGTACATCGTCTTCATCGCGTTGGCGTTGGTGTGCTCGCCGGTGCCGGGGGCGACGCCGAAGAAGCCGGCCTCGGGGTTGATGGCGTACAGCCGGCCGTCCTCGCCGAAGCGCATCCAGGCGATGTCGTCGCCGATGGTCTCCACCGTCCAGCCGGAGACGGTGGGCTCCAGCATGGCGAGGTTGGTCTTGCCGCAGGCGGAGGGGAAGGCCGCGGCGACGTAGCGGGGGGTGCCCTGCGGCGGGGTGAGCTTGAGGATGAGCATGTGCTCGGCGAGCCAGCCCTCGTCGCGGCCCATCACCGAGGCGATCCGCAGCGCGTAGCACTTCTTGCCGAGCAGCGCGTTGCCGCCGTAGCCGGAGCCGTAGGACCAGATCTCGCGGTCCTCGGGGAAGTGCGAGATGTACTTGGTGGCGTTGCACGGCCACGGCACGTCGGCCTGGCCGGGCGCGAGGGGGGCGCCCACGGAGTGCACGGCCTTGACGAAGGGGGCGTCGGTGCCCAGGGCGTCCAGTACGGCGCTGCCCATGCGGGTCATGGTGCGCATCGAGACGGCGACGTAGGCGGAGTCGGTGATCTCCACGCCCATCGCGGACAGTTCGGAGCCGAGCGGGCCCATGCAGAAGGGCACCACGTACATCGTCCGGCCGCGCATCGCGCCGCGGAAGAGGCCGCCCTCACCGCCGCGGCCGGTGAAGACCTCGCGCATCTCGTCGGGCGCCATCCAGTTGTTGGTGGGCCCGGCGTCGGCCTCGCGGGCCGAGCAGATGAAGGTGCGGTCCTCGACCCTGGCCACGTCGGTGGGGTCGGAGACGGCGAGGTAGGAATTGGGGCGCAGGGTCGGATCGAGCCGGGTGAAGGTGCCCTTGGCGACGAGTTCGCCGGCCAGCCGGCGGTACTCCTCCTCGGAGCCGTCGCACCAGACGACCTCGTCGGGCCGGGTGAGTTCGGCGATCTCGCCGACCCAGCGGATCAGTTCTGCGTGGTTGGTGGGAGCCGTAATGCCGCGCGCCACGATCGCTCCGTTCCGCCGGGTCCGCACAGAACCGGCGTGGGGTTGAGGGTGTTGTTCGGCCCCTTGGGGGCTGCGGTCCGGACGCGTGCGCGAGGCTGCGCGAGACTGACGGGCGCTCATCCGGTACCGATCGCACTCATATGAGTGTGGTCCCCTTCAAATGATTCTGTCCAGACCACCCGAAGTGAGCAGGGCCACTCACCCTGTCAGCTTCCTACTTATGGGTAACTTACGGTGACGTAGATAGCATTGCGGCATGACAGTCGTGGACGAACCTGACGACGTGCCCTCCGCCGTCGATTCCGTCGACCTGCCGAAGTCGCTGAAACCCAAGCTCAGAGGGTGGTTGCACGCAGGCATGTTCCCCGCTGTGCTGATAGCGGGGGTGGTGCTGACCGCCATGGCGCAGAGCACCCGCGGACGGGTCGCGTGCGCCGTCTTCACGGTGACCGCGTGTGCCCTCTTCGGCGTCAGCGCGCTCTACCACCGGGGCAACTGGGGCCCGCGCGGCGCAGGAATTTTGCGCAGGCTTGACCACGCGAACATCTTCCTGATCATCGCCGGCACCTACACACCGCTGACGATCCTGCTGCTGCCGGGAGGCACATCGGAGCTGCTGCTGTGGCTGGTGTGGGCGGGCGCGCTGGCGGGCATCGCCTTCCGGGTGTTCTGGGTCGGCGCGCCCCGCTGGCTCTACACGCCCTGCTACATCGCGCTGGGCTGGGTGGCCATATTCTTCCTGCCCGACTTCATGCGCACCGGCGGCGTCGCCGTCATGGTGTGCGTGATCGTCGGCGGCATCCTCTACAGCACGGGGGCCGCGGTCTACGGCTTCAAGAAGCCGAACCCCTCGCCCCGCTGGTTCGGCTTCCACGAGGTGTTCCACTCGTTCACGCTGGCCGCGTTCATCATCCATTACGTGGGGATCTCGCTGGTGGCGTACACCCACAGGTAGGGCTTCGACACTCGTCCCCGAAAGCCCCGCACTCCCGTCCCGGAGTGCGGGGCCTTTGCCGTGCCGCTGCGGGTGCGGGCCTTGCGGTGCACTGGGGGTGCGGGGCCTTGCGGTGCGGTGCGGGCTCTTGCCGTGCCCGGCGCCCAGGCGACCCGTCGCAGTCGGTGGCCGCTGACCGTCGCTGGCCGAAGGCTGGCCGCTGGTGCTGCTCGCCCCGGCCTGCGCGGCCGCCCTGATCACGGGGCTGGTGCTGCGCGATCGCGGGGTGCGGCGGCCGATGCTGGACCTGTCGCTGCTGTCCCGCCCCGGCTTCCTGGGGAACGCGGTGGCCGCCTCGCTGGTCACCTTCGTCCTCACCGGCCCGCTCTTCGTCCTGCCCTCTTACGTGCAGACGGTCCTCGGCAACGGCGCCCTGGGCACCGGGGTGCGGCTGCTGCCGACGTTGGGCGGCCTGGCGGTCGCCGCCCGGATCAGCGGGGTGCCGGCCCGGCGGCTCGGGCCGCGTCCGGTGGTCGCCGCCGGGCTGCTCGTCCTGGCCGGGGCGGCCTTCCTCGGCGCGGGCACCGGCGGCGGCGACGGGTACGGGGCCTGCGCGCTGTGGCAGACGGTGGCCGGCTTCGGCTTCGGGACGGCGCTGATGCCGGCGATGGACACAGCGCGCTGGGCGCCCTGCCCAGGGACCGGGCCGGCAGCGGATCCGGCCTGCTGCAGACGCTGCGGCAGACCGGCTCGGCGATCGTGGTCGCGCTGCTCGGCAGCGCGGTCGCTGCCGGCTACCGGGACCGGCTGGACACGGCCGGGCTGCCGGCTCAGGCCGCCCACGGCGGCCTCCCCCCGCTGAAGGGCCGGACGGCACCCGACCGCAGGGGAGGGCAGCGGCCGGGCGCCGGCACGGATGCCGGAGCTGTCACGGGAGCTGTCAGATGGTGCCCAGGTCCACGGTGACGGGGAAGGGGGCGGCGGCTTTGATCACGCCGATGAACATCTCGCCCTCCCGGTAGGCCTTGGTGGCCGGGTCGAGGACGTATGTGCAGACGATCGGCACACCGGTCGCGGCCTGTTCGATCCGCCAGTAGAAGGGGATACCGGCCTTGGCGTACTGGTCCACCTTCACGATCCGGTCGGTGGTCTCCGAGCCGGGCGACACGACCTCGACGACCAGGAGCACGTGCTCGGGGCGGGTCGGCGTGAAGTCGATGGTCTCCGCACGGTAGACGGCGACGTCAGGGCGGCGGTTGGTGAGCGGAACGTCCTGCAGCCGGACGTCGAAGTCCGTGTCCGCGTTCCACTCCGGGCCCACGGCGGCGTCCAGCGCGTTGGCCAGGACCCTGGCCAAGCGGTTGTGCCGCTTGGACCGGCTCGGACGCACGACGGCCATCCCGTCCACGATCTCGATACCCGCGCACTGATCCTCGGACCAGGAGTCGTACTGCTCCGCGCTGATCTGCGTACGCATCCACGCGGGCGCCAGCATCTCGGCGGTCACGGTGTACCTCCTTCGAAGGGCTTCCGCGCGGCCGGCGCTGCTCGGTTCAGCCTACTGTCCCGAGGCTCTGGGGTCGGTGCCGTCGGGAGGAAGCGGCCCGGGGAACGCGGGGTGGTTGGGCCGGGTGGGGTGGTGGGCGCGCGGGCTCACCGGCCGGGGCGGGCATTGTGAGAGGCTGGGCCGTATGAACCGGTTGGCTGGTGCGACCTCCCCTTATCTGCTGCAGCACGCGGACAATCCGGTGGACTGGTGGCCCTGGGGCGAAGAGGCGTTCGCCGAGGCGCGCAAGCGCGGGGTGCCCGTGCTGCTCAGCGTCGGGTACAGCAGTTGCCACTGGTGCCATGTGATGGCGCACGAGTCCTTCGAGGACGAGACGACGGCCACGTACCTCAACGAGCACTTCGTCGCCGTGAAGGTGGACCGCGAGGAGCGGCCCGATGTCGACGCCGTCTACATGGAGGCGGTGCAGGCGGCCACCGGGCAGGGCGGCTGGCCCATGACCGTCTTCCTCACGCCCGAGGCCGAGCCCTTCTACTTCGGGACCTACTTCCCGCCCACCGGCCGGCAGGGGCTGCCCGGGTTCATGGACGTGCTGCAGGGTGTCGTCGCCGCCTGGCGGGACCGCCGTGAGGAGGTCGCCGACGTCGCCGCGCGCATCGTGCGCGAACTCTCCGAGCGCTCCGGCGCGTTGGGCGGCACCACCGACCGCGCGGTGGGCGAGCGCGAACTGGGCGCCGCTCTCCTGGGGTTGACCCGCGACTACGACGCCCGGCACGGCGGATTCGGCGGCGCCCCGAAGTTCCCGCCGTCCATGGCGCTGGAGTTCCTGCTGCGCCACCACGCGCGCACCGGCGCCGAGGGCGCGCTGCAGATGGTCCGCGACACGTGCGAGGCGATGGCCCGCGGCGGCATCTACGACCAGCTCGCCGGCGGTTTCGCCCGCTACAGCGTCGACCGCACCTGGACGGTCCCGCACTTCGAGAAGATGCTCTACGACAACGCGCTGCTGATGCGGGTGTACGCCCACCTGTGGCGGGCCACCGGCTCCGACCTGGCCCGCCGGGTCGCCCTGGAGACCGCGGACTTCGTCGTCGGCGAACTGTCCACGCCCGAGGGCGGGTTCGCCTCCGCGCTGGACGCCGACAGCGACGACGGCAGCGGGCACAGCGTCGAAGGCGCCTTCTACGTCTGGACGCCCGGCCAACTGGCCGCCGAACTCGGCGAGGCCGACGGGGAGTTCGCCGCCGCGTACTTCGGCGTGAGCGACGAGGGCACCTTCGAGAAGGGTGCCTCGGTGCTGCAACTCCCGCAGGGCAACGGGGTGGTGGACGCCGACCGGGTCGCCTCCGTCCGCGAGCGGCTGCTCGCCGCCCGCGCCCGGCGGCCGCGCCCGGGGCGCGACGACAAGGTGGTCGCCGCCTGGAACGGGCTCGCCATCGCCGCACTCGCCGAGACCGGCGCCTACTTCGACCGGCCCGACCTGGTGCAGGCCGCGGTCGACGCCGCCGACCTGCTGGTGCGCGAGCACCTGGACGACCGCGGCCGGCTGCTGCGCACCTCGCGCGACGGCACCGCGGGCGTCCACGCCGGCGTCCTGGAGGACTACGGGGACGTCGCCGAGGGCTTCCTCGCGCTCGCCTCCGTCACCGGCGAGGGCGTCTGGCTCGACTTCGCCGGGCTGCTCCTGGAGTCCGTGCTGCGGCACTTCACCGGCGCCGACGGCTCGCTCTACGACACCGCGGACGACGCCGAGACGCTGATCCGCCGGCCCCAGGACCCCACCGACAACGCGACGCCCTCCGGCTGGAACGCCGCGGCGGGCGCGCTGCTCAGCTACTCCGCGCACACCGGGTCCGAGCGGCACCGGGCCGCGGCCGAGCGGGCGCTCGGCGTGGTCGGCACGCTCGCCGAACGGGCGCCGCGGTTCGCCGGCTGGGGGCTCGCGGTCGCCGAGGCGGCGCTCGACGGGCCGCGCGAGGTCGCGATCGTCGGGCCGACGGGGGACGCGCTCACCGACGAGCTGCACCGCACGGCGCTGCTCGGCTCCGCGCCGGGCGCGGTGGTCGCGCTCGGCGAGGAGGGCTCCACGGAGTTCCCGCTCCTGCTCGACCGTCCCACCCGCGGGGGCCGCGCCGCGGCCTACGTCTGCCGCCGCTTCGTCTGCGACGCCCCCACCTCCGACCCCCGCGCCTTGCGCTCCGCGCTCCACTGAGGCGGCGTTCCGCCGGGGCGGTGCGGGTGCGGCTCCCCGCCGCCGGGGTTCCTCCACGGTGCCGACTACCGCCAGGCGGTGCGGATGCGGCTCCCCGCCGCCGGGGTTCCTCCATGGGTCCGAGTACCGCGCCATCGTGGCTGGTCGCGCAGTTCCCCGCGCCCCTATTACAGCTTGCCCTTTGCGCGCAAAGCGAGCCGATACCGCCCAAGGGCGCGCTGGGGGTACCTCCCAGGCGAAGCTCTGGAGGAGGAACTACGCGACCAGCCCAGGACCGGGCCGCAGCCGGCAACGGCGAGGTCCGGGCAAACGCGTACCCGAAAGGGGCGCGGGGAACTGCGCGGGAACTGGCCACCGGCCTTGCGACGGGATCGGACCCCCTGGGGCAGACGGGTTGCCGTTCTTGGGGGCGCGGGGAACTGCGCGAGCAACCGGCCACCGGCCCGCGGCCGGGAACGGCCAGGTGGGGGCAGACGCGACCCCGAAAGGGGCGCTGGGGGTACCTCCCAGGCGAAGCTCTGGCGGAGGAACTGCGCGACAAGCCAGGCACCGGGCCGCAGGCGGGGACGAGACAGGAACCCCCGCGGCGGGCAGCCGCACCGTAACAACAACAGCGCGGCTGTCGGCAACGAGACGGGAACCCCGGCGGTGGGATGCCGCCCTCGTACCGCGCAGGCGGAACCCCGTACCGCGCAGGCGGAACGCCGTGAGGGGTTGGGGGGACGTGTGGGCGGGAACCCCATAGGACCCGGAGGGTGTCCTCGGGGGTGGGAGCGGGGTGCGGCGGCGGGAGGGGAAGTGGCGGACACACGAAGGGCGTTGCGAGGGGACGACCGCGTCGAGGTGGAGCGTGTGCTGCGGCGCGTGGTCGCCGAGAGCACCGGCGGGGACGCGGCCCGGGCCCTGATGGACCGGGGACGGCGGCGGCTGGACGCGCTGGCCGGCCCGGCGGAGGCGGAGCACGAGGCGTACCGGGCGGCCCGGCAGGCGGGGGCGCCTGCCTCGGGCGTACCCGCCGTGGCCGCGGTGGTCGCCGCCGCGGTCTCGCTCGGCGTGGACTTCGGGCACGGCCTGTCCGCGGGCGCCGCGGTGGTGACGGGCGCGGCGACGGGCGCCGCCACCTTCGGCGCCGCGGCGCTGCGCGGCCGCGGCCGCAGGGCCCCGGACTCGGAGGCCGCGGTACGGGCGAGAGCGGCGTGGCTGGCCGCGGTGGAGCAGCGCGGCATCCGGCCGTTCGTGGCCGAGGCGACGGCCGCCGAACGCCCGCCGCAGCCGCCGGCGAAGCACCCCCAGCCGGTGAAGGAAGCGGCGAAGGCCCCGGTCCCGCCGCCGCGCCGCTCTGTCGGCGACCGCAGCGCGGCCGCCCGCACCCGCGCCCTGCTGGAGCAGTCCTTCACCCAACTGCCGGAGAGCCAGGGACCGTTCGCCGGACGCCGCGGCCACCTCGCGCAGATCGCCCAATGGGTGCACCAGGCCCGGGTGTCCACGGCGGTCCGCCCGACCGTGGTGCTGCTGCACGGCCCGGCGGGCAGTGGCCGCAGCACCCTGGCGGTGCGCGCGGCACGGCAGTTGAAGGACCAGTTCCGCGGCGCGTGCGTGGTGGACCTGCGCGGCGCGGGACCCGCGCCGCTGCCGGTGCGCGACGCGCTGCTGCACCTGCTCAACCGGCTGGGCGCCCCGCGCGACCAACTGCTGTTCCGGGAGCGGCAGAACCAGGAGCAGCACCTGCGCCGGCTGGCCGAGCAGTACCAGCAGCACCTGACCGGCGTGCCGGTGGTGATCGTCCTGGACGACGCGACCGACGCCGAGCAGGTGCGCCCGCTGGTGCCCGAGCGCTCCGAGAGCCTGGTGCTGGTCACCGCCCGCGAGCCTTTCGACCTGCGGTTGCCGAACGCCGTCGTGCACGCCCTGCCGGTGGGGCCGTTGGACCTGGACGACACCTTCGAGCTGCTGGGCGAGATCGCGGACGCGGCGGGCACCGACACGCCGCGGCCCGAAGAGGCCGAGCGGCTGCGGGAGTTGTGCGACGGGCTGCCGATCGCGCTGCGGATCTGCGCCTCGGGGCTGGCGCTGCACGGCGGCGCCACCGCACTCGCCGACGACATCGAGGTGTTCGGGCCGCGCGACGCCGTGGACCGGGTGCTGGCGCTGCGCTACCACGACCAGCCGGAGCCCGGCCGGCGGCTGCTGCGCCGCCTCGCCCTCGCCGGGCGGGCCAGTTTCGGCGCGGCCGCGGCGGCCGCCCTGATGGCCACCGACGAGCAGGAGGCGGGCCGCCGGCTGGCCGAACTCGCCGACGCCGGCCTGCTCGAGCACGTCCGCGGCAGCCGCTACCGCCCGCACGACCTGGTGCGCGCCTTCGCCGCCGAGCGGCTGCTGGACGAGGAGGACCCGGTCGAGCGGGCGGCGGCGCACGAGCGGCTCATCCGCTCCTACGCCGACCTCGCCAACACCGTGATCCGCCTGGTGGAGGGGAAGACCTCCACCCGGGCCGGCCGCTTCGGCCAGCACGGCTTCTCCTCGCTGGAGTCGGCGCTGCGCTGGCTGGACGAGGAGTCCAGCTTCATCACCGCGGCGCTGCGCGACACCCAGGGCGTCGAACCGGCCGCCGTTCAAGCCCTGTTGGGCGCGCTGTGCGACTACTGCCTGCTGCGCGGGGACCTCTACCGGCTGGGCGAGATCAGCGAGATGGCGCAGGCCCAGCAGGGCGACCGCTCCGGCGACGAGGACCGCTCGGTGCTGGTCCGCTCGGTGCAGTGGCGCACCGGCATCGCGGCCCGGCAGCTGGGCGAGCTGGACCGCTCGAAGTCCACCCTGAGCGCGGTGGTGGACCTGTACTTCGAGGCGCAGCACCCCTCGGGCGCCGCCCGCACCCTCAACAGCCTGGGCATCACCCTGCACCAGCAGGGCAACCTGCGTGAGGCGGAGGCCAGGCTGCGCGAGGCGCTGGAGATCCAGTCAGCGCCCGGCCTGGAGGAGGACCGGGCGTGGACGATGCACGCGCTGGGCGCGGTGCTGCGCGACGCCGGCCGGATCGGCCAGGCGCTGCCGCTGCTGCGCGAGTCCCTGGCGCTGCACCGGGAGAACGAGAGCGTGCAGGGCCAGGGCTGGGCGCACCTGCAACTCGGCCAGGCGTACCTGCAGTTGGGCATGGTGGAGGAGGGGGAGGCCGAACTGCGGGCGGCCGGGCAGGCGTACGCGCTGGCCCGCGACCCGCGCGGCACCGCCTGGACCCTCACCCAGCAGGCCCGCGCCCGGCTGCTGCGCGGCGAAGCACGGGAGGCGGCACGGGAGTTGGACGAGGCGGTGCAGCGGCACCGGGCCACCGAGGACGCCCGCGGCGAGGCGTGGACGCTGTACTACCTCGGGCACGCGCTGGAGGAGAGCGGCGGGACGGACGCGGCGCTGCGCACCCTGGAGCGGGCGCGCAGCATGTTCTCCCGGATGCGGGACGTCTACGGGCTGGCCTGCGCCCGGCACCACTCGGCGCGGGTCACCCGCGACCAGCGGGCGCAGCGCACCGGCAATCTGCGCAACAGCGGCTTCGCCCGCCAGCTGCTCCAGGACGCGCGGCAGGACTTCCGGCGGATCGGGGTGGACCACGGCGAGGCGTGGTCGTGCGTGGAGCTGGCGGTGATCGACGCGGGCAACGGGCGGCTGCTCGAAGCGCTCACCCTGCTGGACCAGGCGTACGACCTCTTCGACGGGCTCGGCGACCTGCGCGGCCGCGACTGGGCGGTCTTCCTGCGGGCGACGGTGCTGCCGCTGCTCGCGCCCGACCCGGCGACGCCCGACGGCGCGGCCCGCGCGAGCGCCGAACTCGCGGCGCTGCTGGCCGCGCCCCACCCCGCGCGGGACCCGGACCTCGCCGAGTACGCCGAGGCGTACGCCCTGCTGCTGGACCGGGGCTCGATCGTCCCCGGCTCCCCCTGGGAGGCCTGGCGGCTGGGCATGACCCCGGCCCGCGGCGCCCGCATGACGATGTCCGTCCCCGCGGTCTGACGCGCGGACGCAGGGCCGTTCCGGAGGCGGACGGGGACGGTGGGGGCGGCTCAGCGGCGGGGCGCGGGCGCCTTCCCGGCCTCCGCCGGTGGCGCCGGCTCCTCCTCGAAGTCGACCTGCTTCATGTGCTTGTTCATGCTCTTCATGAGGAACCAGACGCCGACCGCGAGGACGGCGAAGACCACGAACCCGAGGAGCCCCGGCGTCACCTTGTTCTCGTCCAGCTCCTTGGCGAGCGGGACGAGCTGGTGGAGGGCGTACGTGTCAGTCACGCCCTCCATTGTCGCTCAGCCCCCCGGCGATCTACGGCCGCCCCCGGCCGGGCTCAGCGCACGCCCGCGAACAGGTCGTCCTCGGGCAGGGAGACGTCCACCCGGGACTGCGCCAGCTCGTAGTCCTCGGTCGGCCAGACCTCGCGCTGCAGGTCCATCGGCACCCGGAACCAGCCGCCGTCGGGGTCGATCTGGGTGGCGTGCGCGAGCAGCGCCTTGTCCCGGATCTCGAAGTAGTCCGCGCACGGCACCCGGGTGGTGATCTGCCGCTCGGGCCGGTCGGACTCGTCCCACCGCTTGAGCCAGTCGCCGTACGGGGACTCCAGGCCGCGGGCGAGCAGCGCCTCGTGCAGGGCGACGGTCCGCTCCCGGTTGAAGCCCTGGTTGTAGTAGAGCTTCAGCGGCGTCCACGGCTCGCCGGCCTCGGGGTAGCGTTCGGGGTCCCCCGCGGCCTCGAACGCCACCATCGAGATCTTGTGCGTCATGATGTGGTCGGGGTGCGGGTAGCCCCCGTTCTCGTCGTACGTGGTGATGACGTGCGGGCGGAACTCGCGTACCAGGCGCACCAGGGCGCCCGCGGCGGTGTCCACGTCCTGCAGGCCGAAGCAGCCCTCGGGCAGCGGCGGCAGCGGGTCGCCCTCGGGCAGGCCGGAGTCGACGAAGCCGAGCCAGGCCTGGCGCACGCCCAGGATCTCCCGCGCCTCGTCCATCTCCTTGCGGCGCACCTCGTGGATGTGCTCCTCGATGTACGGGTCGCCCTGGAGCTTGGGGTTGAGCACGGAGCCGCGCTCCCCGCCGGTGCACGTGGCGACCAGGACGTCCACCCCCTCGGCCACGTACCGGGCCATGGTGGCCGCGCCCTTGCTCGACTCGTCGTCGGGATGGGCGTGAACGGCCATCAGTCGAAGCTTCTCTGTCAAGGCTGATCCCTTTGGCTCTACCGGGTCCATGCCGGTCTTCACGGCGGTCTCGACCCCCTCCCACGGCCGGTGGGGTCGCCTCCTATAGTGACGGGAGACGAGGGGCTTTCATTCCGCGGTTTCCGACCGGAAGGAACGATCATGACGGCCGTGCAGCCGGGTCCGGCGCCGTCCGTGCCCGAGGGCCGCTACGGGGGCGGGGCCGCCGCAGACGCCCGGGCGGACCGCAAGCTGCGGGCCGCCGCCATCGTACTGGGCTCGCTGACCGCGATCGCCGTGGTGTTCTTCGGGTGGCGGGCGCTGGACGCGAGCAGGATCAGCGCGCAGGTCGTCGCCTTCCAGGCCGTGTCGGACCAGTCGCTGGAGATCCACCTCGAGGTCGACAAGGGCAAGCACACCGACGCGGTGTGCACGGTGCGCTCCGAGGACGCGGACCACGACGAGGTCGGCCGTAAGACCGTCCGTATCACGCAGACCGGCTCCCACATCGACACGGTGATCACCCTCCGCACGACCGCCCGTGGCACGACGGGGGAACTCGTGGGCTGCTCCAAGGCCCACTGAGCGCACGTCGGTGGCGGGGTGTCCCCCGCCCAGCCCTCTTCGGCCGGCATCGGGACCACCCGCCGGTGCCCGCATCGGTGCGGTTGCCGGCGACGGGACAGGAACCCTCGCGGCGGGGAGCCGCACTCGCGACACAGCGGCCGCGCAATTGTTAGGCTCGTGGTTTCGCCCCCTGTGCCCTTGGCAATGGAATCCGTACCGGAGCGCGGGGAGCGTACCGTCCGCGGAAGGCCCGCAGGACAGGCACACGGCACCACATGTACCGACGAGGAGCACCTGTGACCCAGACCAGCGACAACGTCACCTGGCTCACCCAGGCGGCGTACGACCAGCTCAAGGCCGAGCTGGAGCAACTGTCTGGTCCGGCGCGCGCCGAGATCGTCGCCAAGATCGAGGAAGCCCGCCAGGAAGGCGATCTCAAGGAGAACGCCGGGTACCACGCGGCGCGCGAGGACCAGGGCAAGCTCGAGCTGCGCATCCGCCAGCTCACCCAGATCCTGGAGACCGCGAAGGTGGGCGAGGCGCCCGCCGACGACGGCGTGGTCGCCCCCGGCATGGTCGTCACCATCGCCTTCGACGGCGACCCGGACGACACGATGACCTTCCTGCTCGGCTCCCGCGAGGGCGTCGGCGGCGAGATCGACACGTACTCGCCGCAGTCCCCGCTCGGCAAGGGCGTCACCGGCAAGCGGACCGGCGAGGACGCCACCTACGAGCTGCCGAACGGCAAGACCGCCTCGGTGCGGATCCTCGACGTCAAGCCCTACACGGGCTGAGCCGAAACACGCCTCGAAGGGCCCCGTCCGCTTGGACGGGGCCCTTCCGTTTTCCCTCTGACCTGCGCTTTCGCCGAAGCCCGCAACCGGTACCAGAAAAGGAGTTGACGCGATATATCGCGTCTGCCATGCTCGCGTCCCATCGCGAGGACGCGTACCCGTGGCAGCACGGGTGCGCAACCCCGGCACCCGCGGAGCGATGAGTTCCGGCCGCGGGGCCGGTCGAAGAGGCACGAGCCGCGCCGAGCGGCCGGCCGGGAACGTTCGAGACGACGACAACGGGAGCCAAAGACATGCCGGGTGCTATCCATGCCGAGGGTCTGGTGAAGACCTTCGGCGATGTCAGGGCACTGGGGGGTGTGGACCTCGACGTGCCGGAGGGCACCGTGCTCGGCCTGCTCGGCCCCAACGGCGCGGGGAAGACCACCGCCGTGCGGGTGCTGACCACGCTGCTGCGCCCCGACAGCGGCACATGCACGGTCGCGGGGATCGACGTGCTCAAGCACCCCAACGAGGTGCGGCGGCACATCGGCCTGTCCGGCCAGTTCGCCGCGGTCGACGAGTACCTCACCGGCCGGGAGAACCTGGAGATGGTCGGCCGGCTGTACCAGCTGGACGCCAAGAGCGCCCGGCGGCGGGCCGAGGAGCTGCTGGAGCGCTTCAACCTCGCCGACGCCGCCAACCGCGTCTCCAAGACCTACTCCGGCGGCATGCGCCGCCGGCTCGACCTGGCCGCGGCGCTGGTGGTGAGCCCGCCGGTGATGTTCATGGACGAGCCGACCACCGGCCTCGACCCGCGCAACCGCCAGCAACTGTGGGAGGTGATCCAGGAACTGGTCGCCGGCGGCACCACCTTGCTGCTCACCACCCAGTACCTGGAGGAGGCCGACCACCTGGCGCACGACATCTGCGTCATCGACCACGGCCTGGTCATCGCCCGCGGCACCTCCGACGAGCTGAAGGCGCAGACCGGCGGCGAGCGCGTCGAGGTCGTCGTGCACGACCCGCAGCGGATCGCCGAGGCGTCCGAGGTGCTCGCCCGGCACGGCGAGGGGGATGCCTCCGTCGAGCGGCACACCCGGCGGATCACCGTCCCGGTCAGCGGCGGCGCCAAGCTGCTCGCCGAGGTGATCCGCGACCTGGACGCCCAGGGCATCGAGATCGACGACATCGGCCTGCGCCGCCCCACCCTGGACGACGTGTTCATCTCGCTCACCGGCCACGCCGCCGAAGCCACCGCCGAGTCCACCGGTCCCGAGGACGCCGAGCCCGCCGTACAGGAGGCAGCCAAGTGAGCGCCGTCACCGGCACCCCCCGCCCCACCCTCGCGCCGACCGCGCGCGGCGGCCTGCTCGGCTCCGCGCACGACTCGCTGGTCGTCGCCAAGCGCAACCTGCTGCGGATGATGCGCATCCCCGAGGTCGTCATCTTCGGCCTGTTCCAGCCGATCATGTTCGTGGTGCTCTTCAGCTACGTCTTCGGCGGCTCGGTGAACATCGGCGGCTCCTTCAGCGCCTCGGACTACCGCGAGTTCCTGATGGCCGGCATTTTCGCGCAGACCGTCACCTTCGCCACCGCGGGCGCCGGCGCCGGCATCGCCGATGACATGCACAAGGGCCTGATCGACCGGTTCCGCTCGCTGCCGATGTCCCGCGGCGCGGTGCTCACCGGCCGCACCCTGGCCGACCTGGTGCAGACCGCGATGACCGTGGTGGTGCTCGCCGTGGTCGGCGTCCTGGTCGGCTGGCGCATCCACCACGGCGTGCCGAAGATGTTCGCCGCCTTCGGGCTGCTGCTCCTGCTCGGCTACGCCTTCTCCTGGATCGGTGCGCTGATCGGCCTGTCGGTGCGCACCCCGGAGGCGGCCACCTCCGGCGGCCTGATCTGGCTGTTCCCGGTGACCTTCGTCTCCAACGCGTTCGTCTCGCCGGAGGGCATGACGCCCTGGCTGCGGCACGTCGCGGAGTGGAACCCCTTCAGCGCCACCGTGCAGGCGTGCCGCAAGCTGTTCGGCAACCCCGGTGTGGTGCCCTCCGACGCCTGGCCGATGGTGCACCCGGTGTGGGCGTCGCTGATCTGGTCGGTGGTGATCATCGCCGTCTTCCGCACGCTCGCCGTCCGCAAGTACCGCTCGGCGACGGCCTGACCGCGCCACGGCGGCCGGAGGGGGAAGGATGCAGGGGCCGCTGCCCGTCGGGGCGGCGGCCTCCGCGCATCTCAAGCCGCGCTCACCCGATGACCGTGTAGCCGGCGTCCTCCAGGGCCGCGGCCACCGACGCCCGGTGCTCGGGGCCCTTGGTCTCCAGGTGCAGTTCGACCTCGGCCTCGGTGAGGCCGAGCAGCGGGTCGGTGCGCACATGGCTGACGTCCAGCACATTGGCGTCCATGCCGGACAGCACGGCCAGCAGGGTCGCCAGCGCGCCCGGGCGGTCGGTCAGCCGCAGCCGCAGGGAGAGGTAGCGGCCGGCCGCGGACATGCCGTGCCGCAGAATGCGCTGCATCAGCAGCGGGTCGACGTTCCCGCCGGACAGCAGCGCCACCAGCGGCCCCTCGAAGTCGCCGGGCGCGCTCAGCAGCGCGGCCACCGGGCTCGCCCCGGCCGGCTCCACCACGAGCTTGGCCCGCTCCAGGCAGAGCAGCAGCGCCGAGGACAGGGCGTCCTCCGAGACGGTGACCACGTCGTCGACGAGGTCCTTGATCAGCGCGAACGGCACGTCGCCGGGGCGGCCGACCATGATGCCGTCGGCCATGGTGGCCACCGCGTCCAGCGCCAGCGGGCGGCCGACGGCGAGCGAGGGCGGGTAGGCGGCCGCGCCCGCCGCCTGCACGCCGACGATCCGCACGTCCGGCCGCAGCGCCTTGACCGCGACCGCGATGCCCGCGGCGAGCCCGCCCCCGCCGATGCCGACCACGATGGTCCGCACCTCGGGGCACTGCTCCAGGATCTCCAGCCCCACGGTGCCCTGACCGGCGATGATGTCCTCGTGGTCGAAGGGGTGGATGAAGACCGCGCCGGTCTCCTCGGCGTACTCGATCGCGGCCCGCAGCGTCTCGTCCACCACCGCGCCGGCCAGCCGCACCTCGGCGCCGTACTCGCGGGTGGCGGCTATCTTCGGCAGCGGGGCGCCGACCGGCATGAAGACGGTGGAGCGGACCCCGAGCAGCGAGGCGGCGAGCGCGACGCCCTGGGCGTGGTTGCCCGCGCTGGCCGCGACGACCCCGGCCGCGCGCTCCTCCGGCCGCAGCGCGGCGATGCGCACGTAGGCGCCGCGGATCTTGAACGAGCCGGTGCGCTGGAGGTTCTCGCACTTCAGGTGCACCGGCGCCCCGACCAGCGACGACAGGTGCCGCGAGGTCTCCATGGGGGTGATCCGGGCGACCCCGGAGAGCATCTTGTGCGCCCCGCGGACGTCGTCGAGGGTGATCCTCCGGGGTGGCGTGTTGTCCATGGGCACAGTGTCGCAGCCCCCCGCGGCTCCCGCCCGGGCCCGGCCCCGGCGGGAGCGGCGGCGGGAACTCACCGAGAAGCACCCCGCCGGCACCGGGTCCGCGTACTCTTCTCCCAACCTCCCGCCAGGTCCCAGCCACAAGACACCTTCGCGCCAACCCTCACCGGCCCGACGACAGAACGCGAGCTTCCAGGCCATGTCCAACCCTCCGGAGACCTCGACCGAACTCCTCGAGCGCCTCCAGCACCAGGTCGCCCTCTTCGCCCGACGTGCCGAGCAGACCAGACTCGGCGGCGTCGGCAGAGCCCGCAACTCCATGGACCGCGCCGCCTACCTGCTGCTCAACCGCCTCGACCATGAGGGGCCGATGGGCGTCAAGGCGCTGGCCGAGGCCATGGGCATCGACTCCTCCACAGTGACCCGGCAGGTCGCGCCGCTGGTCGACACCGGGCTGGTGAAGCGGACCTCGCACCCCGAGGACGGGCGGGCGGTGGTCCTCGCGCTGTCCCCGCGCGGCCGCGGCCGGCTGGAGGAGGTACGCACCTCCCGCCGCCAGTTGATGGCCGAGGTGACCGAGGACTGGTCCCCCCAGGAGCGCGAGGTCTTCACCGACCTGCTGGTCCGCTTCAACAGCGCGCTCGCCGACTGGCACGCGGGCCTGCGCGAGGACACCGAGTCGAGCCCGGTGGGCCGCGGCGCCTGAACGGCGCCCGCCGGCCGGGGTGCAGGCGCCTCGCGGTGGCAGGGGCGGCGGCGAACGGCGTACCGGCCGGTGCGAACGGCGGAGCCGGTACGGGCGGAGCCCCGCGGTGGCCGGGACGGCGGCCGAACGTCGAGCGGTGGCCGAGTCGGCCCGGCGGCAGAGCCGGTACGGGCCGGAACTCCGCAGCTGACCGCGGGTGACAGCCGGCACCACCCGGCAACGGAGCCGGTACGGCGCGGGGGCTCCTTGCGGCGGCCGGGACAGCGGGGCGGCCCGACCGCGAGCGGCCGGCTCGGCGCGGCGGCGGTGCCCCTGCGGGCACGGGCGGGCCGGGCGGCGGGGCAAGGGGTGCAGAACCCTTGACCTGGCGGCTCCGGTGCCGTGCCATGGGGGCGTGGGCAGGCGCCGGGAGGCAGCGGAGACCCGCAGGGACGCCGAGTTCGCGGCGTTCGTCGCGGGTGCGGGCGGGCGCCTGCTGCACTCCGCCACTCTGCTCACAGGGGACCCGGCAGCCGCCGAGCGGCTGCTGCTGCCGACGTTGGCCGCCGTGCACGCGGGCTGGCTGCGGATGCGGGGCGAGGACCCCTACGAGCTGGCCCGTCGCGAGCTGTTCCGCCGCTTCGTCCACCGGCCCTGGTGGCGCCGCCCGCACGGCGGCGTACTGGACGGGCTCTCGCCGCAGGAGCGGACCGTGGTGACCCTGCGGTTCTTCGAGGGCGTCGCCGAGGAGCAGGCCGCGGCCCAACTGGGCCTGCCCGAGGACCGGGTGCGGGCCATCGCCGCACGGGCGACGGCCGCGCTGCGCAGCGCGGCCCCACGGCCGAACCGCCCCGCCCCGCTCGGCGCCACCCGGGCGGTGCCGCGATGAGCCCGCCGAACCGCCGCGACGACGAGATCCGCCGCATGCTCGACACCCCGCACCCGCTGCTGCCCGCGGGCCTGGCCGCGGCCGCCACCGCCCGCGGCCACCGCATCCTGCGCCGCCGCCGCGCCGTGCACGCAGCCCTGTGGACGTTGCTGCTGGCCGCGGTGGTCACTGCGATCGTCCTGGCCGCCCTGATGTGGCCGTCCTCCCCTCCCCCGGCCGAGCCCGGCACCTGGTGGCCCCCGCAGAACTGACCCGACCGGCCCCGAGCCGCGGGATGCACCGGAAACGCCGCTGCCGGGCGGCCTCGACAGGGCGCCCGGCAGCGGGGGTTCGGTGGAAGGGCCGCAGGGCCCCGGGGTCAGTGCCTGGTCACGTGGAAGGTGACCGGCAGGGCGGGCAGGGGGTAGGGGGTGGTGCTGCCGAAGGTCAGGGCGGCCGTGTGGTCGCCGGGCGCGGTGGCCTTGGCGTCGAAGGAGACCGTGAGTGTCGTGCTCGCGCCCGGGCGCAGGGTGAGGCGCTGGGTGCGCTCACCGAGCCAGGGCACGTCCGTCGCCGTGTCGACGCCGAAGCCGGGGAGCGCCTCGACGGCCGTGGTGGGCGTGACCCCGCCGGTGGAGCCGCCGGCCTTGTAGAAGCCGAGGGCGCCGCCGCCGCGGTAGGTGGGCGTGGTGGCGTTGGGCAGGGCGGACCAGGTGCCGGCCGCGGGGTCGTAGGCGAAGCCCTGGTTGGTGACCGCGTCGCCGTCGACACCGCCGGAGACCAGCAGTTGGCCGTTCGCCGCGGCGTAGGCCGAGCCCCACAGCGGCAGCGGGATGTCCGGCAGCGCGGACCAGGCGTCGGCCGCCGGGTCGTAGACGTAGGCGTGCTGGACGTCGCCGCCGTCGGTGACGCCGCCGGCGCAGTACAGCTTGCCGCCGATGCCCGCGCAGGAGGTCCAGGAGACGGGCTCGGGGTAGGGCGCGGCCTGCGTCCAGCTGTCGGTGGCCGGGTCGTAGGCGCTCACGTCGGTGGTGCCGCAGGCGATGTCGCAGCCGCCGACGAGGTAGAGCTTCCCGTCCAGGACGGCGCTGCCGGCGCCGGCGTGCGGGCGGGGCTCGTCCGCGCCGGTGGTCCAGGTGTTGCTCGCGGTGTCGTAGACCTCAAGCTTGGGGTCGGGGTTGCCGTCGGTGCCCCAGCCGCCGGCGATGTAGAGCCGGTCGCCGACGAAGCCGTGGCCGGGGGCCTGGCGCGGGTCCTGGGCGGAGGCGAGGTGGGTCCAGGCGCCGGCCGCCGGGTCCAGGACGTAGAGGTCGGAGAAGGTGCCCTCGCCGTTGAAGGTCAGGCCCACGTCGCCGAAGGACGAGTAGAGCTTGCCGTCGTGGCTGTCGAGGGCGTTGTCCATCACGGCCACGGGCAGCGCGGGGGCGCTCTGCCAGGGGTCGGCGGCGGGTACGGCCGCCGGCTCGGCCGCGGTGGTGGTCGACGTGGTGGTCGACGTGGTGGTCGACGTGGTGGTCGGGGGTCCAGCCTGCGGCCGGATGAAGCCGGTCGGGTGGTCGCCGGTGACGCGCCGCACCGGGGCGCCGGCCGGGGCGTCGGGCCGGGCGCCCGCGGCCTGCTCGCCGACGGTGAGGGTGGCCGTCGCGGTCCCGGTGTTGGTGATCCGCACCTGCCGGGTGGTGTGCCGGCCCTGGGCGGCGGTGGCGTCGAGGGTGCCGGGGGTGATCCGCAGCCGCCCGGCGGCCAACCGGTAGGAGGCGGCCACGGTGCTGTTGCCGCGTACCTTCACCGTCTCGGCCGCGGTGGAGTAGTGGAACTTGGCCGCGGTCAGCCGGTGGCTGCCGGCGCCGGGGACGAACAGCGAGTAGTGGCCGTCCGGGAGGCCGGGGTCGTCGGGGGTGCGGACGGTGGGCGCCTGCACGGAGGGGTCGGCGTGGTCGGCGACGGTGGCGTCCACCGCGCCCTGGCCGGTGTTGGCGTCGCTGACGGTGCCGGTGACCAGGCCGCCGGGGACCGGCAGGTAGTCGCGCTGTCCGACGAAGACGTTGTCGAGTCCCCAGTACCAGCCGCCGTTGGCGACGTAGTGGAACCGCAATTGGACGGCGGACTTGCCGGCGTAGGCGGCGAGCGGGATGTCGAGGTGGTCGTCGGTGGCGATGTAGGTGTTGCCGCTGAGGTCCGGCGTCCAGACGCTGTTCCAGGTGGCGCCACCGTCGTCGGAGGCGTCGATGCCGAAGGACTCGTAGGTGGGGTTGATCGTCCACATGGTGTCGAAGGCGACTTCGGGCGTGGTGTCGGCGGAGAAGTCGAACACCGGGCTGATCAGCGAGGTGTCCACGTGGCTGCCGAAGCCCCAGTGATTGCTGTCGGCGATGGCGAACCCGCCGGTGCCGCCGGTCTCGTTGGTCCGGCCGCCCGGGTCGTCGAACTGCCATCCGCCGTCGGTGTCCGGGGCGTTGGCGACGGTCCAGCCGTCCGGCGCGGACGTGGTGGAGTCGAAGGGCGTGGTGGGCCCGGTGAGGCCGAGGCGGTAGCCGGGGGCGGTGGCGGTCCAGGGGTTCGCGGTCATCGGCACGTCGGCTCGCACGGAGGCGCGGGCGACGTGGATGTCCTTCGTGACGGCGTCGTAGCCGGGCGCGTCGGCCGCGAAGTGCAGGGTGTAGTCACTGTTCTGAGGGAGCGTCAGCCGGTAGGCGCCGGTGACGGGGTCGGTGAAGGCCGCGTTGGGGTTGCCGTCCACCGTGATCTTCGCGTACAGCGGCCAGTCGTGGCCCGAGCCGTCCGCCACCGTGCCCGAGACGGTCTCGCTGGGCAGTTGCCGCAGCGCGAAGTCCTTCGTGGCGGTGGCGCCTTGGGTGACGGTGACGCCCGAGGCGGTGCCGTCGGCGTAGCCGAAGGCGGTCACCTTCAGGTCCTGGCGGCCGGCCGGCAGGGTCAGGGTGTAGCGGCCCTGGGCGTCGGTGCGCGCCACATCGGTGCCGTCGCTGACGACCGCGCCCGCCAGCGCCTTGCCGCTCGCCCGGTCGGTGACCGTGCCGGTCAGCTGCCCGTGCGGGCCGGTGCGGAAGGCCTGCAGGCCGGCGGGGGTTCCCAGGCCGGTGGGGCCGTCGTAGCCGGCGGCGCCGTGGCACAGGTAGGAGGGCGAGCAGTCGCCGTTGCTGCCGCCGCTGACGTCGTTCAGGCCCGTACCGGCGGCGTACGGGTAGGAGTTGGGGTACGTGCCGGCGGCGGGGGCGGCGGCGTCCGCGTACACCCCGGCGATGATCGGCGAGGAGACGCTGGTGCCGCCGTACAGGGACCAGCCGCCCGCGCCGAAGGTCTGGTACACGGCCACGCCCGTCGCCGGGTCGGCCACCGCGGAGACGTCCGCGACCGTACGGTCGGCGCAGCCGGTGTCGGTCTGGAAGGCGGGCTTGGGCTCGTACAGCGAGCAGCCCGAGCCGGCCTCGTTCCACGCCGACTCGCTCCAGCCGCGGGCGGCCGAGGGGTCGCGCACCAGCGAGGTGCCGCCGACCGAGGTCACGTACGGGGAAGCCGCCGGGTAGGAGACGCCGTAGCCGTAGTCGCCGGAGGAGGCCACGATCGCCACGCCCGGGTGGTCGTAGTACGGGTCGAGCGCGGTGGTCTGCGAGGGGTCCTCGCCGCTGCCGAACCGGTAGTCGGTGCCGTAGGAGTTGGAGACGTACTGGGCGCCGAGCGCGACCGCCTCGTCCACGGCGGCGCCGAGTGCGGTGTCGCTGGAGTCGTCGGCCTCCACCAGCAGGATGCGGGCGTCGGGGGCGATGGCCGAGACCATGTCCAGGTCGAGGGAGATCTCGCCGGCCCAGCCGCTGTCGGGCGCCGGGTAGCCGGTGCCGCCGCGCTGGTCGGCCTTGCGGAAGCAGCCGTTGCCGGTGGTGCAGGCCGGCAGGCCGTACTGCTGCCGGTAGACGGCGAGGTCGGCCTCGGCGGTCGGGTCGTCGTAGGCGTCGACGATGGCGACGGTGCGGCCCGCGCCGCCGTCGGCCGGCAGGCCGTAGGCGCTCTGCAGGTCGGCCGGGCCGAAGCCGGTCGGCGCGGCGAGCGCCGGGCGCAGCCCCTTGGCGGAGCCGACATCGGTGCGCCGCAGCGCGAAGCAGGAGAACTCACCGGGCCCGGCGGCGTCGCAGGTGCGCTCGAAGGCGCCCTTGGGGGCATCGGCGGTGGTGGACGAAGCGGCGGAAACGTCGGAGGACGCGGCGGTGGCCGGCCGGGCCGAGGCGGTCGGCGCCGACAGCCCCAGGACGGCAATCGCCGCCGCGCCGAGAGCGGCCACGACGGCGGAACCACGCCGGCCGCCGGCCGGTATGCGTGCACGTAACACCCGCAACGGAGGACTCCCGTTCGACGCGCGAAGAGGCTGCCCACCCGCACGTGGGGCGCCGGCGGGACCGGTGCCCACCAGGGGACCATTAGGTGGCACCTGAGGTATGCATGTCAATAGTGGACCTTGGGGCGCACGGGGCCCGCGGGAGGCGCGCAACGGCCGGCCCGCGGTTCGTCCCGCGGGCCGGCCGGTGGTGCCGAAGGGGCCGGGCGGCTCAGCCGGCCAGCGCCTGGCGGAGGTCGGCGACGAGGTCGTCCAGCGCCTCGATGCCCACCGAGATGCGGACAAGGTCGGAGGGGACCTCCAGCGCGGAGCCCGCCACGGAGGCGTGCGTCATCCGCCCGGGGTGCTCGATCAGCGACTCGACGCCGCCGAGGGACTCGCCGAGCGTGAACAGCCGCGCCCGGTTGCACACCTCGACCGCCGCCTGCTCGCCGCCCTCCACGCGGAAGGACACCATGCCGCCGAAGCCCTTCATCTGCTTGGCGGCGACCTCGTGGCCGGGGTGCTCGGGCAGCCCCGGGTAGTAGACACGGGTGACCTTCGGGTGCGCGGCGAGCATCTCGGCGATCCGCCCGGCGTTGTCGCTGTGCCGGTCCATGCGCACCGCGAGCGTCTTCAGCCCGCGCATCACCAGCCAGGCGTCGAAGGGGCCGGCCACCGCGCCCATCGCGTTCTGGTGGTAGGCCAGCTCCTCGCCGAGCGCGGCGTCGGAGGTGACCAGGGCGCCGCCGACCACGTCGGAGTGCCCGCCCATGTACTTGGTCATGGAGTGCACGACGACGTCCGCGCCGAGGGCGAGCGGCTGCTGCAGGTAGGGGCTGGCGAAGGTGTTGTCCACCACCAGGCGCACCCCCGCGTGCCGGGCCACCCCGGCCAGGGCCGCGATGTCGGTGATGCCGAGCAGCGGGTTGGAGGGGGTCTCCACCCAGATCAGCTGCGTCTCGGGCCGCACCGCGTCACGCACCGCCTGCACGTCGGAGGTGTCGGCCACCGACCACTGCACGCCCCACCGCTCGACGACCTTCGCGAACAGCCGGAAGGTGCCGCCGTAGGCGTCGTCGGGGATGACGACGTGGTCGCCGGGCGAGAGCACCGTACGCAGCAGGCAGTCCTCGGCGGCGAGCCCGGAGGCGAAGGCGAGACCGCGCCGGCCGCCTTCCAGCGCGGCGAGGTTCTCCTCCAGGGCGCTGCGGGTCGGGTTGGCCGAGCGGCTGTACTCGTAGCCGCCGCGCAGCCCGCCGACCCCGTCCTGCTTGTACGTGGACACCTGGTAGATCGGCGTCACCACGGCACCGGTGGCGGCGTCGGCCGGCTGACCGGCGTGGATCGCCAGGGTCTCGAAGTGCCGGTAGGGGTGCTCGTCGTTCTGCCGGGTGGGCTGATCGCTGTCGCTCATGCCGCCGAGCCTAACCGGCCACGGCGGCGCGATGTCGCACCCGCGGTGCCCCGCGGGCGGCCGGGCGGGGGTTGGTGGGCGGCCCTGCGGGCGGACGGTGGGGCGGAGTGCGGGAATCCGGAGGCGGCGTTCATCCGGTGGCCGTATGATCCGCTGGCGATCGAACGGCGGTTCCCGTGGGGGCGGGGCCGCGGTGGGGTTCTTCGACGTCCCGGGGGGGACCAGCACTCATGGCACGTGCCACATCCGACTCTTCGTCCATGCCCGGATCCGGGCCGCGGCCCGAGGCCGGTACCGCCGCCGCAGGGAAAGCGCCGCCGGAAGCCGGGCCCGGCACCGTAGGGGAAACGGCGCCCGAAGCCGGGCCGTACGGTCCCGGCGCACCCGCGTACGGCCCCGGGCCGGGCGTGGCTCCGGTCGCCGCCCCCGCGGCCGTACCCGGCACCCCGTCGGTGGCCGCGCCCGTCGCTGCGCCCGTCCCCGCGTCCGCATCCGCGCCTGGGGCCGCCGCTGCCACGTTCCGCGCCTTCCGGGCGCTGCTGCTGCTCGCCGGGTTCTATCTGATGGGTGTGGTGCTGCTGGCCGCGGTGCTGGGGCTCGACACCTTCCTCGTCGTCGCCGGGCTCAAGGGCCACGCGGTGCTCGCCGTGGTCAAGCTGGTGGCGGTGTCGCTGGCGGTGACCGTGCCGATCGTGCGCGGGATGTTCGCCTTCCGGCGGCCGCGCGCGGACGGCCCGGCCGGGGTGCCGGTCACGCCCGGGGAGCAGCCCGAGCTGTGGGCGGAGGTGCGCGCCGCCGCCCGTGCCGCCGGCACCCGCCCGCCGGACACGCTCACCCTCACCGGGGACGTCAACGCGGCCGTCGGTGAGCGCGCCCACCTGCTCGGCCTGATCCGCGGCAAGCGCCGCATGTACCTGGGCGTCCCGCTGCTCACCGGACTCACGCTGCCGCGGCTGCGCTCGGTGCTGGCCCACGAGTTCGGACACTACGGCCACCAGGACACGCGGCTGTCCGGCGTCACGATGCGCGGCCGCGAGGGTGTCCTGCGCACGGTGGACGCCTTCGGTGCGAGCGCGCGCGGCGGCAACCGGCTGCACGTGGCGGTCGGCAACCTGTACGTGCGCTACGCCCGTATGTACCTGCGGGTCTCGCAGTCCGTCGCCCGCCGTCAGGAGCTGGCCGCGGACCAGGTCGCCGCGCGGCTGGGCGGGCGCGACACCACCGCGGCGGCGCTGCGCGAGATCCCGGCGCTGAGCGGGGCGTTCGACTTCTACGTCGAGCGGTACGCCACCGCGGGCTGGGACAGCGCGCTGCTGCCACCGGCCGGGGAGTTCTACGGCGGCTTCCGCCGGCTGCTCGCCGATCCCGAACGAGCCGCCGAGGTGGCCGCGTTGCGCGCCGATCTGCCCGCCGAACCGCTCTTGCCGTACGACTCCCACCCGCCGATCGCCGACCGGGTCCGCCTGATTGAGTCCCTTCCGCCGGACGGCCGCCCCGACGACCCCGCTGCCCCCCTCGCCCTGAGCCTCCTGCGCTCCCCCGCCGCCGTCCTGACCGCCCTCGAATCGGCCACCCTGGTCGACCGCGCGGCCGCCATGCACCGCGTCCCCTGGGCCCAGCTGGCCGAACACGCGGGCCGCGCGGCAAGCCTGAAGCGGGCGGAGCCGCTGCGGGCGGCGATGTCAGCCGGGGCCTCGGCGCGGCCGGCGCACGCGGGGTGGGCGCGGCCGCCGGGCAGTGGGGTCGCCGCAGCAGCGTGGGGCAAGGGGCCGAGCTCGACTGTGACAGGGCCGGTAACTCCGCTGCCGGGCAAGGGTGTTGCGGGCGGGCCTGGTGGGTGGGCGGCTCCGGCCGGCCGTGCTGGTGCTGCGGGAGGTGCTGTCTCGCTGGACGCCGTACTCGCTGAGATCGAGGCCGGGCGGCTGTGGGCGATTGCCGAGCGGCTGCCGAAGTCGAAGGAGGCGGGCGCGGCGACCGGGCGCGCGGCGCGCGAGTTCGCCCGCGGCACCCTGGTGGACGCCCTCATCGGCCTGGTCGACGCTTCGACGGCCCGCTTCGAACTCTCCTGGTCCGCCGGCCCGGTCCGCCGCGTTCGCCCGGCCCGCTTCGACACGGCGCTGCGCCCGGCAGTCGAGGCCGCTGTCGCCGACCTCCCGGACACGGCCCCTTTGCGCGCGCTGCTCGCTGCCGCAACGGGTCCGCAGCCCACGGGAGTTCAGCCCCCGTACGAAGCAAGCCCCGCGCCCGGCCCCGAGATCGGGCTCCCGGCACCGGGCTCCGGCACGGCACCGGCCGCACCTGCCCGCCCCGCCGCACAGCCGAGCCGAGCCGCCGCCCCGGACTTTCCTTCCACCACGCCGAGCCCGCGGCACCCTTCCGGCGCGCAGCCGGCCGAGCCCGGCACCGTACCCGTCCGCGAGGGCGGGATCGCTGATCCCCGGGTCGGCGGGTGGCCGGGCCGCGGTGAAGCCGACGACGACCATCTGAACGGACCCCGCTCGTGACCTTCTTCGACCTGTTCCGCAGTCCTCGCGCTCTCCGTAACAAGGGCGCCCTGCCGCCGGCCCCGCCTGCTCCCGGCATGCTGCCGCCCGAGCGCCAGATGACGGAGGGCGTGCTCCCGCCCGACCCCGCGAAGACGGCCGCCGCCGACGCCGCACGCGCGGGCGACTGGTCGCGGGCGGCCGATCTCTTCACCGCGATCGGCGAGGACTGGGAGCGGCGGGCCTCGCTGGTGTACGCGCTCGGGCGGGTCGCCGCCGAGGACGACGGCTGGCTCCGGCAGTGGCAGCAGGCCCGCCCCGACGACCCCGGGGCGGCCCTCGTCGAGGCGGACGGCCTGATCCGCCTCGCCTGGAAGCTGCGCGGCGGTCAGAGCGCGGCCGGTACGACGCCGGAGCAGTTCGGGGGGTTCCGCCGGGTGCTGCCGCAGGCCGAGGCCGCGTGCCGCCGTGCGGCGGAGCTGGCGGCGCCGAACGACCCGACGCCGTACGCCGTGGAGCTGCCCGCCGCGTACGGGCTGGGCTACTCGCACGAGCGGATGCGCGCGCTGTTCACCGAGGTGGTGATCCGGGACCCGCACCACCAGTCGGCCCACGACAGCGCCCTGCAGTACTGGTGCGGCAAGTGGCGGGGGTCGAAGGAGCTGGCGGACTCCTTCGCCCGGCAGGCAGCCGCGTACGCCCCGGCCGGCGCCGGGCTCAGCCGGTTGCCGCTGACCAGCTGGTTCGAGCACCGCCCGTTCCTCAAGGCGTCGCCCGACGACCGCTCCCCCGAGCTGACCGCCCTCATCGACGCGGGCCTCGCCGACGCCGCCGCGGCCACCCACGAGACGGTCGGCGTCCGCATGCTGCGCCACCTCCTCGCGTACTACCTCTACCGGCAGCAGCGCTACGCGGAGGCGGTGGAGCAGTTCCGCCACGTGGACGGGTGGATCGGGGCCACGCCTTGGCGCTACGCGGCACGTACGGGGGCGTACTACTGCTTGCTGCGCGACAACGCGTTTCGCTCCGCTTAGGCAGGCGGGGGTTCTTCTCGCCGTTGGGGTTCCCCGCCGTTGCCGACTGCCGCGCCGATGTGGCTTGTCGCGCAGTTCCTCCCCCAGAGCTTCGCCTGGGGGTGCCCCCAGCGCCCCCTAACAACGGCAACCCGCCGTAGGGGCTTCTCCGCGTCCCCGGCCGCAGGCCGGTCCTGGGCTGGTCGCGCAGTTCCCCGCGCCCCTGGGTGGTACGGGGCTCGCTTTGCGCGCAAGGGCAGGCTGTACAGGGGCGCGGGGAACTGCGCGACCAGTCGGAGGAGCCCTGCACGCGGCGACGGCGGCGAACCCCAACGGCGATTAGCCGCCCCATCGCCCAATCGCCGCTGCACGCGGCGGCGACGGCGAACCCCAGCGGCGATTAGCCGCCCCGTAGCCGAATCGCCGCGGCGGGGAGCCGCCCCCGCCCACAGGGGACCGCTCAGCTCGGGGTCGACTCCCGCACCGTCAGGGTGCCCTTGCGGATCGTGGCGAGGCGGGGGGCCCGTTTGGCGATCGCCGAGTCGTGGGTGACGATCACGAACGTGAGGCCGCGGTCGCGCCAGAGGCCCTCCAGCAGGGACATGATGTCGTCCCGCGTGGCCTCGTCGAGGTTGCCCGTGGGCTCGTCGGCGAGGAGGACCTTGGGCTGTTTGACCAGGGCGCGGGCGATGGCGACGCGCTGCTGCTGGCCGCCGGACAACTCCGAGGGCAGGTGCGACAGGCGCTCGCCGAGGCCCACCGACTCCAGTGCCTCGGCGGCCTGTTGGCGCCGCTGCCCGGGGTGGACACCGAGCGGCACCAGCGCCGTCTCCACGTTCTCCTGAGCGGTGAGGGTGGGGATCAGGTTGAAGCTCTGGAAGATGAACCCGATCTGCTGGGCCCGCACGCGGGTCAGCCGGGTCTCGCCGAGGCGGGCCAGGTCGGTGCCGTCGAGCAGCACCGAGCCGTTGGTGGGGCGGTCCAGGCCGCCGAGCATCTGCAGCAGCGTGGACTTGCCGCCGCCGGTGGGGCCCTGGATGACGAGCTGGTCGCCGTCGGCGATGGCGAGGTCGATGCCGCGCAGGGCGTCGACGGTGTCCTTGCCCCGCCGGTAGCGCTTGGTGACGCCGGTGAGCTGGTACATGGGGTGAACTCCTGCGGAGGTCGCGGTCGTTGGGGAGTGCGGAGCGACAGGCCCTTACTCGACCCGGCGCAGCGCGTCGGCCGGGCGGAGGCGCGAGGCGCGCCAGCCACCGAAGGTGCCGGCGATCAGGCCGCCGCCGAGGGCGAGCAGGACGGCGAGCACGATGGTGGCGACGCTCACCGGCGCGGTCAGCGCGATGTCGACGGTCCTGGCGGCTGCCTGCCGGGCGCCGCCGCCGAACCCGCCGGGTCCACCGCCGCCAGGGGCCGAACCCCCGCCGCCGAGCTGGGCGGTGAGGGTGGGGCTGATCGCGGTGACGGCGTAGGCGCCGGCCAGGCCGAGCGCAATACCGAGGGCGCCGCCGATCAGCCCGTTGACCAGGGCCTCGCCCATCACCTGCCGGGTGACCCGGCCGCTCTTCCAGCCGAGCGCCTTGAGCGTGCCGAACTCGCGCACCCGGCGGCTGACCGCGGAGGAGGTGAGCAGTCCGGCGACGAGGAAGGCGGCGATCAGGACCGCGATCGACAGCCAGCGCCCGACGTTGGAGGCGAGCGAGGAGGCGGTGGACAGCGAGCCGGAGACGGTGGAGGCGAGGTCGGCGGAGGTGGTGACGGTGGTGCCGGGCACGTCCTTCTGGATCGCGGACTTCACCGCGGAGATCTGCTGGGAGTCGGACGCCTTGACGTAGACGGTGGTGATCTTGTCCTTGGCGTCCGCGAGCGTCTGGGCCCGGGACAGCGGCAGGTAGACGTCGGCGGCCGCGTCGCCGCTGTCCGCGGTGGAGATGCCGACGACCTTGAACTTGGTTCCCTTGATGGTCAGTTGGGAGCCGACCGCGATCTTGTTCTGCTTGGCGTAGGAGGCGTCGACGACGGCGTCGGCGGCCTTGGCGTCCGCCGCCGTCAGCCCCGCACCGGAGGTGATCTTGGAGGAGCTGAGCGGGCCGAGGGTGAGGTCGGAGACGTCCACGCCGTAGACGGAGTAGCTGTTGGCGTCGAACTGGGCGCCGCCGCCACGGACTTGGCCCTGCGGGGACTGGCCGCCGCCAGGACCGCCCTGGCTCGAACCCTGGCCCGACCCCTGGCCCGGCTGGAACTGCCCTTGCGTGAAGGTGCCGTTGATCTTCAGCACCTGCAGGTTGAGCCCGCCGACGGCCTTGGCCACGTGCGGCTGGGCCCCGACCTCGGTCGCAGTGGAGGACGCCAGCGTCTGGAAGCCCTGGACCAGGACCCGGTCGCTGCTCTGCGAGCTTCCCGAACTGTTCGCGTTGAAGTTGAACTGGGGACGGGTGGTGGCGCTCGCCGCCGAGGCCGCCTTGGTGACCGTCATGTCGGTGCCCAGCCCGTACAGGGACTTGAGCACCTTGCCCTGGGCCTGGTCCATCCCGGAGGAGACCGAGTCGACGGTGATCACGAGGCCGATGCCGAGCGCGAGGCCGAGGGCGACCACGAGTGCCGCCTTGCGGCGGCGGCGCAACTCGCGCCGCAGATAGGTGAAGAACATCCGATTCCTCGTCGTTGGCAGGTGGGTGGCGGTCGGCTCCGGAAAGGGAGCCCCGCTGCCGTGCCACGCTAGGAACCGGCGCTGAGGGCGCACTGAGGTCGAGGTGAGCGTGTGCTGAGTTCTACCGCGCGGAGATGAGGCCCGGCTGAACCGGGGATGATTTCTTCCTTGGACAGTCCGCTATGGGCCTGTCCACAGGCCGTTCCCAGGTCCGGCCGGGACTCTTCTCCGTTGGGTTGTGTCCGCGGCCGGGCCGCGGTCCGGCCCGCGGCGGAGCGCGTCGCGCCGCGGGCCGCCGAGGGGTCAGCGCACGCCGGTGAGGTGGTCCATCGCGAGCTGGTCGAGCGCCTCGAAGGCCATGCCGCGGGCGGCCAGGCCGTCGGCGTCGAAGTCCTCGTAGGCGCTGCGGTCGGCGAGCAGGTCGGCCAGCGTCTCGCCGGCGGCCAGGGTCGGGCGGGCCAGGTCGTCCAGGCGCGAGGCGCGCAGCGCCTCCTGGACGGCCGGGTCGGCGCGGAAGGCGGCGGCGCGCTCCTTGAGGATCAGGTAGTTGCGCATGCAGCCGGCCGCCGACGCCCACACGCCGTCGTAGTCCTCGGTCCGCGGCGGCTTGAAGTCGAAGTGCCGCGGGCCCTCGTAGCCGCCCCGCTCCAGCAGGTCGACCAGCCAGAAGGCGGAGCGCAGGTCACCGGCGCCGAAGCGCAGGTCCTGGTCGTACTTGATGCCGCTCTGGCCGTTGAGGTCGATGTGGAAGAGCTTGCCGTGCCACAGCGCCTGGGCGATGCCGTGCGGGAAGTTCAGGCCGGCCATCTGCTCGTGGCCCACCTCGGGGTTGACGCCGACGAGCTCGGGCCGCTCCAGGGAGTTGATGAACGCCAGCGCGTGGCCGACGGTGGGCAGCAGGATGTCGCCGCGCGGCTCGTTGGGCTTGGGCTCCACGGCGAACCGCAGGTCGTAGCCCTGCTCGGTGACATACTGGCCGAGGATGTCGAAGGCTTCCTTCATCCGGTCCAGCGCGACGCGCACGTCCTTGGCGGCACCGGACTCGGCGCCCTCCCGGCCGCCCCAGGCGACGTACGTGGTGGCGCCCAGCTCCACCGCGAGGTCGATGTTGCGGATGACCTTGCGCAGCGCGTAGCGGCGGACCTCGCGGTCGTTGGCGGTGAAGCCGCCGTCCTTGAACACCGGGTGGGTGAACAGGTTGGTGGTGGCCATCGGCACCTTCATGCCGGTGGCGTCCAGCGCCTGCCGGAAGCGCTTGACGATCGCGTCCCGCTCGGCGTCCGAGGAGCCGAAGGGGATCAGGTCGTCGTCGTGGAAGGTCACGCCGTACGCGCCCAGCTCGGCGAGGCGGTTGACGGACTCGACGGGGTCCAGCGGCGCGCGGGTGGCGTCGCCGAAGGGGTCACGGCCCTGCCAGCCGACCGTCCACAGGCCGAAGGTGAACTTGTGCTCGGGGGTAGGGGTGAGGTTCGTCTCGGAAGACATCGCGGTCGGCTCCTATTCGTCAGACTGTTGAACAAATTAGTATGCGAGCCCGATGATGGGAAGTGGGCACTCCACGAAAGGACCGGGATCACATGGCCGGAGACAGGCAGGGGCAGGTCGTCCTCGGCGTGGACAGCTCCACGCAGTCCACCAAGGTGCTGGCGGTGGACGCCGGCACCGGCGAGGTGCTGGCCCGCGGCCAGGCCCCGCACACGGTGAGCACCGGGGCGGCGCGCGAGACCGACCCCGAGGTGTGGTGGACCGCGCTGCAGGACGCGCTCGGGCAGATCGGCCGGTACGCGCAGGAGGCCGCGGCGATCTCCGTCGGCGGCCAGCAGCACGGGCTGGTCGTCCTGGACGGCCAGGGGCGCCCGCTGCGCCCGGCCATGCTGTGGAACGACGTGCGCTCCGCGCCCCAGGTCGAGGCGCTGGTCGAGCGGCACGGCGCCCAGGAGTGGGCGGACCGCTTCGGCTCGGTGCCCAGCGCGAGCTTCACCGTCTCCAAGTGGGAGTGGCTGCGGGCGCACGAACCCGAGACGGCCGCGGCCGCCCGCGCGGTGCGCCTGCCGCACGACTTCCTCACCGAGCGGCTCAGCGGCGCGGCCGTCACCGACCGCGGGGACGCCTCCGGCACCGGCTGGTGGGCCTCGCGCACCGGGGCGTACGACGAGGACATGCTCGCCGAGGTCGGGCTCGACCCGAAGCTGCTGCCCGCCGTGCTCGGCCCCGGCGAGGCGGCCGGACAGGTCCGCGAGGGCGCGGGCGTACGGCCCGGCGCGCTGGTCGGCGCCGGCACCGGCGACAACGCGGCCGCCGCGCTCGGCCTCGGCCTCACCCCCGGGCAGCCCGTGCTGAGCCTGGGCACCTCCGGCACCGTCTACGCGGTCTCCCGGCAGCGGCCCACCGACGCCACCGGCACCGTGGCCGGCTTCGCCGCGGCCGACGGCGGCTGGCTGCCGCTGGCCTGCACCCTCAACTGCACGCTCGCCGTGGACAAGGTGGCCGCGCTGCTCGGCCGCGGCCGCGAGGAGGTCGAGCCCGGCGGCTCGGTGGCCTTCCTGCCCTTCCTCGACGGCGAGCGCACCCCGAACCTCCCCTACGCCTCCGGCCTGCTCACCGGCCTGCGCCACGACACCACCGCGGGCCAGATCCTCCAGGGCGCCTACGACGGGGCCGTCTACGCGCTGCTCGCGGCGCTCGACCTCGTCCTCGCGGTCGACGGGGAGGACAGCGCGCAGCCGATCCTGCTCATCGGGGGCGGGGCGAAGGGGGTGGCCTGGCGCGAGACCGTACGGCGCCTCTCGGGGCGCCCCGTCCAGGTCCCGGCGGCCTCCGAACTCGTCGCCCTCGGCGCGGCGGTCCAGGCGGCCGCCCTCCTCACCGGCGAGGCCCCGGCGGCGATAGCCGCGAGCTGGAACACCGCGCAGGGCCCCCTCCACGACCCCCTCCCCCGCGACGAGGCAACCCTCGAACGCCTCGCCGCCGCCCTGCCCCTGGCGGGCTGACGGAGGGTGCGGATCCCCGCCAACGGGGTTCCCACCGTCGCCGGCCCCCGCGCCCTCATGGCCGCGGGGGCACCCCCTCCGGGTCCCCCGCGCCTTGGTGGTACGAGGCTCGCCTTGCGCGCAAAGGCCAAGCCGTACCACCCAAGGGGCGCTGGGGGTACCTCCCAGGCGAAGCCCTGGGGGGAGGTACCGCGCGACCAGCCCGGATGGCGCGGCAGGCGGCAACGGCGGCGAACCCCGACGGCGGGATTCCGCACCCGTACATACTTGAAGCTCCGCGAGGAAGGAGAGCCCGTGCCGAAACGCGCCGGCGCCCAGTCGGAACTGCGGCACCGCAACCTGTCGCTGGTGCTGCGCGCCTTGGCCGCGGGCGACAACCTCAGTCGCGCCTCGATCGCCGCGGAAGTCGGCCTGACCAGGGCAACGGTCTCGACGCTCGTGGACGAACTGCTGGCCGCGGGCCTCCTGGAGGAGCGCGGCGCGCAGCGCCCCGGCACGGTCGGCCGCCCCGGCACCGCCCTCGCCCTGGCCGCCACCGGCCCGGCGGGGATCGGCGCGGAGATCGGCATCGACCACCTGGCCGCCTGCGTGGTGGACCTGCGCGGCGACGTCCGCTGCCGTACGGAGGCGCCGGCGGCGAACCGCGGCCGCCCGGCGGCAGCCGTCCTCGCCGAACTCGCGGAACTGACCGCGCAGGTCGGCAAGGAGGCGGCCGCGATGGAGCTGCGCCCGGTGGGCACAACTGTGGCCGTGCCCGGCCTGGTCAGCCCGGACCGGGGTACGGTGCTGCGCGCGCCCAACCTCGGCTGGGAGGAGGTCGCCGTGGCCGAGTCGATGGGCCCGGGCGCCACCCTGGTGGAGAACGAGGCGAACCTCGGCGCCCTCGCCGAGCTGTGGCTCGGCGGGCACGACCGCCTCGCCGACTTCGTGCACGTCTCCGCGGAGATCGGCATCGGCGCCGCACTGATAGTGGAGGGCCGCCTCTTCCGCGGGGCGCGCGGCTTCGCGGGCGAGCTGGGCCACGTCCCGGTACGCCCGGAGGGGCCCTTGTGCTCGTGCGGGGCGCACGGCTGCCTGGAGACGTTCGCCGGTGAGGAGGCGCTGCTGCGCTCGGCCGGCGTCGGGACCCCGCGGGCGCTGCGCGCGGCCGCGGAGAGCGGCGACCCGGCCGCGATCGGGGCGCTGGAGGAGGCGGGCAAGGCGCTGGGCATCGCGCTGAGCGGGGCGGTCAACCTGCTCGACCCCCAGGCGGTGGTCGTCGGCGGCCCCCTCGCCGACCTTGCGCCCTGGCTGCTGCCCGGCGTCCGGGCCGAACTCGCCTCCCGCGTCACCGACCGCCAATGGCGCCCGGAGGACCTCGTCACCTCGCGCCTCGGCCGCGACGGCGTCCTGCGCGGTGCCGCCTACAGCGCGGTCCGCCCGGTCCTCGAAGCCCCGGCCAATTGGCTCCGCCGGTAAAGGGGACCGACTCCCGCCGTGGGGTTCGCCGCCGTCCCCGACCGCAGGCCGGTGGTGGGTTGCTCGCGCAGTTCCTCCCCCAGGGCTTTGCCTGGGGGTACCCCCAGCGCCCCTGAAAACCTTGCCCTTCGCGCGAAGGGCGAGCACCTTAGGGGAACTGCGCGGCCACCCCAGGGAGCCGTAATTCCTGGGGCTAGCGGAGGGCGGAGCCGGCCACCCATTGGGTCCAGCTCATGTTCCAGCCGTTGAGGCCGTTGGCGGGCTGGATCGTCCTGTCGGGCGAGTTCTTCACCACGACCACGTCCCCGAGCAGGGAATTGTCGTAGAACCAGGCCGCATCGGTGTTGGGGTCCTTGCCGCCCTTGACGTCGGCGAGCCCCACGCACCCGTGGCTCGTGTTCGCCGTGCCGAAGACCGACGGGTCCGCCCAGTAGTTGCCGTGGATGAACGTGCCCGAGTCGCTCAGCCGCATGGCGTGCGGCACGTCCGGTATGTCGTACTCGCCCTTGCCGTCGGAGTCGGTGAAGCCGACCGTCGCCCCGTTCATCCGGGTCGTCTGGTCCTTCTCCTCGATCACCATCTGGCCGTTGTACGTGGTGTGGCCGGTGCCGCCCGCGGAGATCGGGATGGTGCGGATCACCTGGCCGTCGCGCACGACGGTCATCATGTGCGTGGCGGTGTCCACGGTGGAGACCTGCGAGCGGCCGACGTCGAAGCTCACCGTCTTGTGCTGGGTGCCGTAGGTGTCCGGGGCGCCCTCGACGCCCTTGAGGTCCAGGTTCAGCGTGACGTGCGAGCCGGCCTGCCAGTACGCCTGCGGGCGCAGGTCGAGCCGGGTGGAGCTGAACCAGTGGCCCACGACCTGCTGGCCGCTGCTGGAGTTCACGGTGATGCCGCGCTGGACCGCGGCGCGGTCGCCGTAGGAGATCGCCTTGCTGAAGTTGATCGAGACCGGCATGCCCACGCCGACCGTGGAGCCGTCCTCGGGGGTGAAGTAGCCGACGAAGGTGCCACTGACCGCCTTGGTGGCGAAGGTCGAGGTCGCGGTGGCGGCGCGGCCCTGGCTGTCCTTCGCAACGGCGGTGACGCGGAACTGCAGGCCGTGGCCGAGTGCGGCGTCCGGTTGCCAGCTGGTGCCGTCGGCGGATATCCGGCCGGCCACGGTGCGGCCGGAGGAGGTGGCCTTCATCGTCACCGAGGTGAGCTTGCCGCCGGCCACCGTCACCTTCACGGCGCCGGAGACGGCCGCCTGCGTGGCGCCGGACTTCGGGGTGATGGTGATCCTGGCCGCGGACTTCGCCTCGGACGCCTGCTTGGCCGCGTTCGCGTCCTCGCGGTTCTGGGTGGCCTGGGTGGCCGCCGCGCTGCTCGGCGTGGTGCGCGGGCTCGGCGAGCCGACCGCGGCCTTCTGCGCGCCGTCCGCGCTGCCCCCGCCGTGGCCCCCGCACGCGGTCAGTGCGACAGTGCCGCCGGCCAGCACCGCGAGCGCCGCGAGAGTGCGGCGGCGGAAGACCTTGCGCGGGCGGCGGGCGTCGGCGGGCGTGGGGGCGTTTCCGGTGTCGGGCGGCGTCACGCATCTCTCCAATGGCAGGGGGCGCCCGGGAGCCGAGCAGTGTCGGTACGGGGCTTTCTTCCGCTTCCATGGAAACAGGCCGAGCCGCGAGGTACGCCTCGGGTGCCGGAATTGTGGGCTTTGACACGTACTCCCCGTGATGCCCGCCACATCCCGTTCCGTGAACCTTTCGCCACCCTCCGCCGTTTGCGGCTCGGCTTCCCAGTGGCGGCGTGATGTCACTACGATCGGCTTTACGGTCAACTCGCCGCCAACTTCGGGGGAATCGATGGCCTCACCCCGCCCTTACGTCGCCGCGGCGGCGGCCGCCGTCCTGGCCGGACTCCTCTTCGTCCCCTCCGCGACCGCGACCCCCGCCCCGTCCACGACCGCGCCCGCGGCTCCCGCCGCCCCCACGGCCGCCACGGCCTCCGCCGAATCCGCAGGTGACGGGGGTCTTGCCGACACGGGTGCGATGAACACGAAGCCGTACATGATCGGCGGGTCGGCCTTTCTCCTCACCGGAGCGGGGCTTCTCGTGAACGCGACCCGCCGCTCCCGCCAGGCGGCCGAGGCGGAGGCGGCCGCCGAAGCCGCCGAGGACGGAGAGGACCCCGCCTGACGGGGTTACGGCTCCCCGCCGCGGGGGTTCCTTTACGGTGCCGAGTGGCGCACCGATTGGGCTGGTCGCGCAGTTCCCCGCGCCCCTGAAAAACCTCGCCGTTCACGCGAAGGGCGACGCTTATAGGGGCGCTGGGGGTACCTCCCAGGCGAAGCCCTGGGGGAGGAACTGCGCGAGCAACCGGCCACCGGCCCGCGGCCGGAAACGGCGGAGATGGGGCAGACGGGCGACCGGCCACTGACCGGCCTGGCGGCCGGGGACGGCGGACGCTCCCACGGCGAGGGGAACCCCGCACGCTCCAGCGGAACCTAGTGCAAGGGGCCGGTGACTTCCTCCGTGATACGGACGAGCGCGCCCGTACGGACGAAGGCTTCTGCCGCCGTCAGGTCGGGCGCGAGGAAGCGGTCGCGGCCGGGGCCGGGGACGTCGGCCTCGCGCAGGGCGCGGAGAACGGCGGTCGCCGCGGGCCCGGGCTCGAGCTGCGTACCCGTCGTACGGATCTCCAGCGCCCGCGCGGCAGCGAACAACTCGATCGCGACAACCTTGCCGAGCGCGTCGATCGCCGTACGCAGCTTGCGCGCCGCCGACCAGCCCATCGACACGTGGTCCTCCTGCATCGCCGAGGAGGGGATCGAGTCGACGGACGCCGGGACGGCGAGCCGCTTCATCTCGCTGACCAGCGCCGCCTGCGTGTACTGGGCGATCATCAGCCCGGAGTCGACCCCGGGGTCGTCGGCCAGGAAGGGCGGCAGCCCATGCGAGCGGTTCTTGTCCAGCAGCCGGTCGGTGCGCCGCTCGGCAATGGACGCGAGGTCGGCGGCGGCGATGGCCAGGAAGTCCAGCACGTAGCCGACGGGCGCCCCGTGGAAGTTGCCGTTGGACTCCACCCGGCCCTGCCCCGGCTCGTCCCCGGGCAGGACGACGGGGTTGTCGACGGCGGCGGCCAGCTCGCGCCCGGCGATCAGCACGGCGTGCGCGAGGGTGTCCCGCCCGGCGCCGGCGACCTGCGGGGCACACCGTACGGAGTAGGCGTCCTGGACGCGGGGGGCGTCGTCCTGGTGGTGGCCGGTGAGGCCGGAGCCGGCGAGCACCTTGCGCATGTTCTCGGCGCTGGCGGCCTGGCCGGGGTGCGGGCGGATCGCCTGCAGCTCCTCGGCGAGCACCTTGTCGGTGCCGAGCAGCGCCTCCAGCGTGAGGGCGGCGGTGATGTCAGCGGCGGTGAACAGGCCCGCGAGGTCCGCGCAGGCCATCACGAGCATGCCGAGCATTCCGTCGGTGCCGTTGATGAGGGCCAGGCCCTCCTTCTCCCGCAGCTCGACGGGAGCGATGCCGTGCTCGGCGAGCAGTTCCGCGGCCGGCCGTACGGTGCCGTCCGGGCCCGCGGCCTCGCCCTCGCCCATCAGCACCTGGGCGCAGTGCGCGAGCGGGGCGAGGTCGCCGGAGCAGCCGAGCGAGCCGTACTCGTGGACGACGGGGGTGATGCCCGCGTTCAGCAGCGCGGCCAGTGTCTCCACGACGACCGGGCGCACGCCGGTGTGGCCCGAGGCGAGCGTCTTCAGCCGCAGGAACATCAGGGCGCGCACGACCTCGCGCTCCACGGCGGGGCCCATGCCGGCGGCGTGCGAGCGGACGAGGCTGCGCTGCAGCTGGGCCCGCAGCTCGGGGCTGATGTGGCGTACGGCCAGGGCCCCGAAGCCGGTGGAGACCCCGTAGACGGGTTCCGGCTTCGCCGCGAGGGCGTCGATCACCTGGCGGGACCGTTCGACGGCGGCGAGGGCCGAGGGGTCGACGGTGATGTGCGCGTTGCCGCGGGCGACGGCGAGGACGTCCTCCGGACGGGTGCCGTGGGTGCCGAGCTGCACATTCTGCATATCCATATTCACGCACCCTAAGCAGTGAAACTTCGTCTGTCACGGGGCGGCTTCCCGCCGCGGGGGTTCCCCGCCGCTGCCGCCCGCACCTCGCCCTGGGCTGGTCGCGCAGTTCTCCCCCAGCGCTTCGCCTGGGAGGTACCCCCAGCGCCCCCAAGAACGGCTCCCCGCCGTAAGAGCTTCTCCGCGTCCCCAGCCGCAGGCCGGCTTTGGGCTGGTCGCGCAGTTCCCCGCGCCCCTGAAACCTTGCCCTTCGCGCGCACAGCGAGCCCCGTATCACCCAGGGGCGCGGGGAACCGGGTGACCAGCCCAGGGAGCCCTGCACACGGCAGCGGTGGGGACCCTTACGGCGGAGAGCCGGAACCCCGGCCACGCAGAGCGCGCCGCTCACCCTCACGGGTGGGGCCGGAGGACTCGGCGAGGCGGAGGACGGGGTCGCCGGGCCCCTCGCGCCCGGCGACGACCGGCAACGGCGAGCGCAGCGCTTTGGCCCGGTACTGGGCCGCGTCCGCAAGACGGAAGAGCCGCCGCGCGGAGCGCACCTCACCGATGGGATCGCCGGTGGAGGCGACCCCACACGCCACCCCCTCCCCGATCTCGAGTTCGGCGGCCCGCCGGCACAGTTCCTCCGCGGCCCGCACCACTTCGTCGGCCGGCAGTCCGACCGCGACGATGCAGAACTCGTCACCCCCGAGCCGAGCCGCCAGGCTCCCCGGCAGCGTGGCCCCGCACAGCGACAGCAGGGAGCCGAACCGTTCCAGCAGGCGGTCCCCGACGGCGTGCCCGTACGCGTCGTTGACCTTCTTCAGCCCGTTCAGGTCGCACACCACGAGGCTGACCACCGCGCCCTCGCGCCGGTACCGCTCGAGCGCCTCGTCCAGCCGCACGTCCACCGCCCTGCGGTTGCCGAGCCCGGTCAACTGGTCGGTGAAGGCGAGCCGTTGGACCTCGGCGAGGCGTTCGGTCTGGGCGATGCCGGAGGCGATGAGCGTGGCGAGCACGGAGGCGAAATCGGCGTCGGCGCGTACGAAGCCGGGTTCGCCGAGGCGGCGGGCGACGTACAGCTCCCCCCAGGCGCGGCCGTGCAGGATCAGCGGCGCGACCACGCAACTGCCGCGGCCGCGGCGCCGCAGTGCCGCCGCCCGGCCCCAACTGCCGCCGCCCGGCGAGGAACCGGTGGCGTCGGCGTTCTCCACCCAGGCGTGGGGCTCACCGCCGGCCGCCCACGTGCCGTGCAGGAACTCGGCGATCTCGGGGAAGTCGTGCACGGAGTACGACTCGTCGGCGGGTTCGGCCTCCTCGCCGGGGGCGAGGTCGCCGTCGTTGACGAGCACCCGCAGCCGCCCGGTCTCCCGCTCCCACGCCGAGATCGCCGCGAACGAGCCGCCCATCGCGCCGCGCGCCCGCCGCGCCCCGGCCCGCACCGCGCCCAGCGGCGTCTGCGCCATCGCGAGCGCCTGCGCCAGCTCCACCACCGCCCGCAGCCGCAGGTCGGCCGTCCCTTCCGCCATTCCCCCAGGCTAGGGACCTTTCCCCCACCACGACCGCCGACGAGCCCCGCACTGCGCCGAACGGCTCCCCAAGCTGCTCCCGCGTGGGTCACCAGGGTGCCCCGCGCGCCCCACCGCCACGGCCCCCCGCCGCAGGGGCTCCCCCGCAGCTCCCGCCTGCACCCCGCCTTGGGCTGGTCGCGCAGTTCCTCCCCCAGAGCTTCGCCTGGGAGGTACCCCCAGGCGGGAGGAACTGCGCGAGCAACCGGCCACCGCCCCACGCCCGGAAACAGCGAGGTCGAGACAGACGCGACCACGAAGGGGCGCGGCGAGCTGCACGACCAGCCAGGACGGCGCGGGTGTCGGCGACGAGGCGGAACTCCTACGGCGAGTTGCCGCCACCTCGTCCGCGTGCCGCGGGAAGACGACGGCCTGCGGCAGCAGGCGCCCCCGTTACGGCCAGCGCGGCGAGCGCTTCTCGTTGAAGGCCGCCACCCCCTCCGCCCGGTCGGGCGAGAAGGCGACCTTGTGCCACGCGGCATCCTCGACCTCCAGGCCGGCCCGCAGGTCGAGGCCGTGCCCGAGGCGCAGCGCCCGCTTGGCGGCACGGAGCCCGACGGGCGAGTTCGCCGCGATCCGCTCCGCCAGCGCGAGCGCCTCCGTACGGACCGAGCCCGCCGGTACGAGCTGGTCGACCATGCCCAGCGAGAGCGCCTCGGCAGCCGGGACACGGCGGGCCGTGAAGACGAGTTCGGCGGCCCGCGCGGCACCGACACGGCGCGGGAGCAGCTGCGTGCCGCCGCCGCCCGGAATAACGCCCACGGAGACCTCGGGCAGCCCCACGACAGCGGTCTCGTCGGCCACGATCACGTCGCAGGCGAGCGCGATCTCGTACCCGCCGCCGAGGGCGAACCCGCCCACCGCCGCGATCGCCGGCATCGGCAGCTCCAGCACCCCGGTGTACGCGGCCCGCGACTGGGGCCGCTGCCGCAGCAGTTCCGCGTCGGTGAGGGAGTTGCGCTCCTTGAGGTCCGCGCCCGCGCAGAACGCCCGTGGGGCGGAGGAGGTGAGGACGGTGACGCTCACCGAGAGGTCCGCGGCGAGCGCCGCGCACGCCTCCTCGATCGCGGCGGCCATCGCCCGCGACACGGCGTTCATCGCCTCGGGCCGGTCCAGCACCAGCTCGGCCACCCGCTCGCCGTGCCGCCTGACCACCACGTACTCCCCGAACCGCCGCTCGCCCTGCTCACCCACGAGTCCGCCTCCCCGGTTAACGACCGCAAACAGGCTGCCCATCCTACGGTCCACGCGCCCCCGCGGGCGTTCCCGCCCCGGCCCCCGACCGCAGCCCGACCATGAGCTTTGCGGGGATGCCCGGCGATCCCATCGGCGAGGTGCGCTCCGCGCGGCGGCTCTTCCGTCTTGCGGACGCGGCCCAGTACCGGGCCAAAGCGCTGCGCTCGCCGTTGCCGGTCGTCGCCGGGCGCGAGGGCGCTCTGCGTGGGCGGGGTTCCGGCTCCCCGCCGTAGGGGTTCCCACCGCTGCCGTGTGCAGGGGCTCCTTGGGCTGGTCGCGCAGTTCCCCGCGCCCCTGAAAACCTTGCCCTTCGCGCGCAAAGCGAGCCCCGTACCGCCCAGGGGCGCTGGGGGGTACCTCCCAGGCGAAGCTCTGGGGGTGGGGGTACCTCCCAGGCGAAGCGCTGGGGGAGAACGGCGCGCGCAACCGGTCAGCGGCCGGCTGTCGGCGACGAGACAGGAACCCCCGCGGCGGGAGGCCCTACCCCGGGGGCTGGGGGCACCCCCACAGCCACCGACCGGCCCGGCGGCCGGAACGCGCGGAATCCCCAACGGGGAGGGGAACCCCGTCACCTCAGGGGGAGCCGTCGCGGCGGGTGAGCAGCCACGGCTCGACCACGCCGAGGCCGCGCACGGGCCGCCGCCACATCGGCTGGAGCGCGAAGCGGTACTTCTCGTCGGACCCCGCCTCCACATCCGCCTCGGCGAGCGGCGCCTCCCCCGCCGCCCCCAGCGCCTCGGCGAAGTCCCCGTCGACGAGGACGGCGTCGCGGGGGGCTATGGAGGTCAGGCGGGACGCGAGGTTCACCGTCGTACCGAAGACGTCCCCCATCCGCGTGGTGACCGTGCCGAACGCCATGCCCACGCGGAGCGCCGGCATGGTCTCGTCACCCGTCATCGTCTCGATGAGCCGCATGCCGATCTCGGCGGCGGTGCCGGGGTCGTCGGCGACGAACAGCACCTCGTCGCCGAGGGTCTTGATCAGCCGCCCCCCGTACGCGGCGACCTGGTCCGCCGCGGTGGTCTCGAACGCCTCGACCAGCTCGCCCAGCTCCTCCTCCTCAAGGCGCCGGGTCAGCCGGGTGAAGCCGACGAGGTCCGCGAAGCCGACGGCGAGGCGGCGGTCCACGGCCTCCTCGTCGTCGGACTGCACCACGCGGCTGGTCGCGGCGGCGACCTGCCGCCGCCACACGTAGATCAGGAACTCCTCCAGCTCCGGCAGCAGCAGCTCGACCAGCGGGTACGCGACCTCCGCGCGGGTCATGCCGGGCTCGGGCGGCTCGGTCAGGCCCTCCAGGAAGGAGTCTGTCTGCCAGTCGGCCAGGCGCGCGGTGGTCTGGCCGGTGGAACGGGCCACCTGGATCGCCATGGACTCGCTGAGCAGCCCGGCCTCGACCAGTCCGGCCAGGCGGCGCAGCGCGAGGACGTCGGCCTCGGTGAGGGCCCTGGCCTGGCCGATGTCGGCGAAGCCCATGGCGCGCCAGAAGCGGGAGGCGAGGTCCATCGAGACGCCCGCGGTGCGGGCCGCCTGGAACGGGGTGTAACGGCGGGGCGCGCCCAGGATCAGCTGCTCCAGCCGCAGCGCCAGCGGGTGCTCGCCCGACTCGGTGCCCTCTTCCTCCCACGGCTCCCCGGGTCCCGCGGCCGCGCCGTGCTCGCCGCCGGGCGGGACAGGGGCGCCGTCCCCGGCCGGTTCGCCGCTCCCGCCGCCCGGTGCGGGCTCCGCGGTCTCGGGAGCGGGGTCCGTCCCGGGGTGCGCCGGGCGCGCCGCGTTCGGCCCGGCGGCCGGGCCGGCGCCCGGCGGCGGGGTGAACGGCTCGTCGGGCGGAGGGCTGTCGTTGTCCACGCCTACCGCCCGGCCCCTGAAAAGTCCCTGCGCACAGCCCTTCCGATCATCGAGACGACGCAGCGTCTCAAAGATACGGCAGGTGTGTGTGCCCCAGCTCACGTTCCGCGGGGCGCGGGCGGGGGCGGCGCCCCGCCCAAGGCGGTACGGGGGCGGCTCCCCGCCGCGGGGTCCCTGTCTCGTCGCCGCCTGCCGCGGCGATGGGGCTACGGGGCGGCTACTCGCCGTCGGGGTACGCCGCCATCGCCGCCTGCAGGGCTCCTCTGGCTGGTCGCGCAGTTCCCCGCACCCCTGATGTGCTCGCCCTTCACGCGCAGGGCGAGCCCCGCACCGCCCAGGGGCGCTGGGGGGTACCCCCAGGCGAAGCTCTGGGGGTGGGGGAACCTCCCAGGCGAAGCGCTGGGGGAGAACTGCGCGCTCAGCAGGCCACCGGCTTGCGGCCGGGTATGGCGGGATGGGGGGCAGACGGGAACCCGAAGGGGCGCGGGGAACTGCGCGACCAGCCCAAAGCCGGCCTGCGGCCGGGGACGCGGAGAAGCCCCTACGGCGGGGAGCCGTTCTTGGGGGCGCGGGGAACTGCGCGACCAGCCACAGCGGCGCGGCAGGCGACAGCGGCGGCGAACCCCTACGGCGGGTGGGAACCCCGCCCGCTTAAGCGGAACGAATGTGGATCACGTCGGCCGAGGCCAGGGCGCGTTCACCCTCGGGGGTGGAGATGAGGAGGCGGCCGTCGGGGTCGACACCGACCGCCGTACCCGTGAGAGCGTCGCCGCCCGGGAGTTCGGCGCGGACCGTACGGCCGAGGGTGGCGCAGCCGGCCGCGTAGGTCTGCTGGAGGCGGGACCGCTCGGCGGAACCGTGCTCGGTGCGCCAGGCGCCGTACCAGTCCGCGAGGGAGCGCAGCACGGCGCGCAGGAGCGGGTCGCGGTCGGTGCCGGCGGCGCCGGCGAGCGCGAGGGAGGCCGCGGTGGGGACGGGCAGCTCGGCGACGCGCAGCGTGACGTTGATGCCCAGGCCGAGGACGACCGCGTCGGAGCCGGTGCGCTCCGCGAGGATGCCCCCGGTCTTGCGCTCCTCGCCGTGGACGGTGACGAGCAGGTCGTTGGGCCATTTGAGGGCCGTGTCGACCCCCGCGGCCCGCGAGAGCGCGGTCGCGGCGGCGACCCCGGCGAGCAGCGGCAGCCAGCCCCACTGTTCGACGGGGACGGGCGCGGTGCCGTCCGCCCCGGTGGCACCCGGACGGAGCAGCACCGAGAAGAAGAGGCCGGAGCGCGCGGGGGCCGTCCACTGCCGGTCCAGCCGGCCGCGGCCCGCGGTCTGCTCCTCGGCGACCAGCACCGTGCCCTCGGGGGCGCCCTGCGTGGCCTTGGCGGCGAGGTCCGCGTTGGTCGAACCGGTGGACTCCACCACGTCCAGCCCCGTCCACAGGCCGCCGGGGACCACCACCGCCTTGCGGAGAGCCGCGGCATTCAACGGCGGTCGGTCGAGATCGGACCAGCGGCTGCGCGTCATACCTCCACCCTAGGCCGTTCCTCACCGCCTCCCCCGCCGTCCCGGACCCCGCCCGCCCGCCGGACCACCGCCTCGCCGTCAGCCGTCCCGGCCACACTGCCCTCCTCACCCGCCGCAGTCGCTCGCCCGGGCCTCCACCGCGCGCACCGGGCGCCCCTCCCCGCCGAGCGGGACCCCCCTCGCGTGACGCGCACACCCCGGCCCCGCGAGGGCCGCGCGTACACAGCCGCGCCGGGGGCACGTGCACTTGTGCGGGTGACGGGGAGTGTGGCGAAGCCCGCAGTGCCCGTACCGATGTGTCACTACTACGCTACGAAAAAGCGTTACCCGCGAGTTGCGCAGTGCGGGTGACGGGAGCCGACGAGAGCAGGAGAGCCGCCTCCATGGCCGAGCCCGAGTACGACATCCACACGACCGCGGGCAAGCTCGCCGACCTGGGCCGGCGCATCGAGGCCGCGACACACGCCGGCTCCGGCAGCGCCGTGGAGAAGCAGCACGCCAAGGGGAAGCTGACCGCGCGGGAGCGGATCGAACTGCTGCTGGACGAGGGCTCGTTCACCGAGCTGGACGAGTTCGCCCGGCACCGGTCGACCAACTTCGGGCTGGAGGCCAACCGCCCGTACGGCGACGGTGTGATCACCGGCTACGGCACCGTGGAGGGCCGGCCCGTGGCCGTGTTCTCCCAGGACTTCACCGTCTTCGGCGGCGCCCTCGGCGAGGTGTACGGCGAGAAGATCGTCAAGGTGATGGACTTCGCCCTGAAGACCGGCTGCCCCGTGATCGGCATCAACGACTCCGGCGGCGCCCGCATCCAGGAGGGTGTCGCCTCGCTCGGGATGTACGGCGAGATCTTCCGCCGCAACACCCACGCCTCGGGCGTGATCCCGCAGATCAGCCTGATCATGGGCCCGTGCGCGGGCGGCGCGGTCTACTCCCCGGCGATCACCGACTTCGTGGTGATGGTCGACCAGACCTCGCACATGTTCATCACCGGGCCCGACGTGATCAAGACCGTGACCGGCGAGGACGTCGGCATGGAGGAGCTGGGCGGCGCCCGCACCCACAACGCCACCTCGGGCAACGCCCACCACCTGGCCGGCGACGAGAAGGACGCCTTCGAGTACGTCAAGGCGTTGCTGTCCTACCTGCCGAGCAACAACCTGGAGGACGCGCCCGCCTACCCGGCCACCGCCGACCTCGCGGTGAGCGAGGAGGACCTGGAGCTGGACACCCTCGTCCCGGACTCGGCGAACCAGCCCTACGACATGCACAAGGTCGTCGAACACGCCCTGGACGACGGTGAGTTCCTGGAGACGCAGAGCCTGTTCGCGCCCAACATCCTCACCGGGTTCGGGCGTATCGAGGGGCGCCCGGTGGGCGTGGTGGCCAACCAGCCGCTGCACTTCGCCGGCACCCTGGACATCAACGCCTCGGAAAAAGCGGCGCGCTTCGTGCGGACCTGCGACAGCTTCAACATCCCCGTCATCACCTTCGTCGACGTCCCCGGATTCCTCCCCGGCACCAGTCAGGAATGGGACGGCATCATCCGTCGCGGTGCCAAACTGATCTACGCGTACGCCGAGGCCACGGTTCCCCTGATCACGATCATCACCCGCAAGGCGTACGGCGGGGCCTACGACGTCATGGGCTCCAAGCACCTGGGCGCCGACCTCAACCTCGCCTGGCCGACGGCCCAGATCGCCGTGATGGGCGCGCAGGGCGCCGTCAACATCCTGCACCGCCGCACCCTCGCCCAGGCCGCCGATGCTGCCGAGGCCGACGAGCTGCGCCGGCAGCTGATCACCGACTACGAGGACACGCTGCTCAACCCGTACGTCGCCGCCGAACGCGGCTACGTGGACGCGGTGATCGCCCCGTCCCGGACCCGCGCGCAACTGGTCAAGGCGCTGCGGGCGCTGCGCAACAAGCGCGAGAGCCTGCCGCCGAAGAAGCACGGCAACATCCCGCTGTGACCGCCCCCGCGAGCCCCGAGGAGCCGCGCATGATGATCAAGGTGGAGCGGGGGGCGCCGACCCCCGAGGAGCTGGCCGCCGTGGTGGCGCTGGTCCAGGCCCGGGCCGCGGCGGCGGAGTCCGCAGAGGACCGCTCCCGGCCGGCCCGCGGCGCCTGGTCCGACCCCGCCCGCACGGTCCCGGGCGCCCACCGCCGTCCCGGACCCGACACCTGGCGCACCTCCGCGTGGCCCGGGTGACGGATGCGCCCGGCGCGGCGGCTGTGACGTGAGGGACGGCAGCAACAGCCGAGTTCGGAAAGCACCTGAGTGACGGGTGATGACCAAGTGCCGCGTGGCGCCGTCTGAGTACGCGTACTCAGGCGCCACCGCGGCCGGCGCGCCACCCTGGAGCGCATGCTCTGGTCGGACGATCAACAGCGTGAGCGCGACGAGGAGTTGCGCCGGGCCCAGGCGATGCTCCGCCGGGCCATGCTGCTGCTCGCGGTGGCCGCTGCCCTGGCCACCGCGATCACCGCGATCACGGCGTTCAGCACGCTGCGAGGCTGAGGACGGCCGCGCCGCAAGCCCCGGGCGACCGCCCCGGCCCGCGCCCCTGCACACGGCGGCCGCGCCGCACTCACCAAGCCGTCAGGCCGCCCCAGTCAGCACCCCCAACCCGGGCTGCACCTGCTCACCCTCCCCACCGGCCCGGCCGGCGCCGGCGGGCCGCTGGCTACGATGATCGGGTGACCCCTCCCCCGACTCCCCCGGCCGCGGCGGCTGTTCCCGCCCGCAGTCTCGTCCTCGCCTCCGCCTCCCCCGCCCGGCTCGGCCTGCTCCGGCAGGCGGGCATCGAGCCCCTCGTGCTCGTCTCCGGGGTCGACGAGGAGGCGATCAGTGCGCCCACCCCCGCCGAACTCGCGCTCGTCCTCGCCACCGCGAAGGCCGAGGCGGTCGTGGCAAGCGGACGGCTGCCGGACGGGCAGCCGCTGGTGATCGGCTGCGACTCGGTGCTCGACCTCGACGGCCAGGCACTCGGCAAGCCCGCCGACGCCGAGGAGGCCACCGCCCGCTGGAAGGCGATGCGCGGCCGCAGCGGGGTGCTCAGGACCGGCCACTGCGTCATCGACACCGCCACCGGCCGGCGCGCCTCGGCCACCGCCTCGACCACCGTCCGCTTCGGCTCCCCGGACGACGACGAGATCGCCGCCTACGTGGCCAGCGGCGAACCGCTGCACGTGGCGGGCGCGTTCACCCTGGACGGCCGCTCGGCCCCGTTCGTGGACGGCATCGAGGGCGACCCGGGCAACGTCATCGGCCTGTCCCTGCCACTGCTGCGCACCCTGCTCGCCGACCTGTCCGTGCGCATCACCGACCTGTGGAACCGCGAGAGCGCCGCCTGACCCGGGACCGACCGGGGATCGGACCGCTGTCGACCAAGCGCGGGCACGACCATCAGGCGCAGGACGGGCACCCGACCGGCCCCCACGACCGGCACGCTGTGGACACGGATTCCCCATCGCGCTGGGCTCGCAGCCCCCACGAGCGACGCGGCACCCCCTGCCCCACCGCCATCACGGCGGCACTCCAGCGCGGCGGCCCCGCGCGGCCGCTACGCCGTCGCGGGCGGGGCGGCAGGCGGCGGGACCTCGCCACCGGTGTCCGGGGCCGTACGCGGCCCCTCCTCGTCCTCCGGCGCGTAGGCCAGCAGAGTGCCGACGAGCAGCGCGAGGACGACCATCAGGGCGACGAAGGCGAACCAGCCGACCAGGCCCACCACGGCGGCGCCCATCACGCCCTGGATCACCGCGCACACGATGAGCACGATGCGCCACACCCGGCCGACCATCGCGTCGCGCACGGCGATCCGCACCACCAGTCCGGCGCACACCAGCAGGAAGAGCGCGAAGACCCCGCCGGCCACCCAGGCGCCCACTGCCATCGCGTCGGGCTTGCTGCCGGCGAGCGACATGTTCTGGCGGCGCACGGCGAGACCGAGTATCCAGTTCGCGAACGCGACCGTCAGGGCTTCGAGTACGAGCACCACGGCGGCGCCCACGGCCAGCAGCCTGCGCATCCCGTCCCCTTCCTCCGAGTTCCTCCGAGCCCTTCGAGTCGCCTCGAACCGCGTCGAATCCCCTGGGCTTCCCGGCAGTTCCGGCCGGCGCCGCCCGCCCCGGTCCCGGGCCTCGGGCCGACACGCCGGGCGCCGTACGGGAGTTACCCCGGGTACCCCTTCCGCTGGCACGCTACTCACGGGTACGGGACCCGGCAAGGCCTGCGGCGCAACCACTCCTACGGGTGGACGGCGAGGCAAAGTTTGAGCGGGCTCTTCGTAGGAACCCCACAAAGGAACGGCGCTCCGACCGCCCGACTCCGAACGAGATCGCTCCCACATGCCTGAGTGCGGGACATTGCCCCAACCCGCGCCGTACCTTGGTTCGAGCAGGCGTCCACCGGCACTCCGGGCCGTCGGTTCACCCTCCGTGTGGGCAACTTCACGTGCGAGGGTGCGTCGGCAGCACGTGTGGCCACTACCTAAACTCTGCTTGTTCCAAGGAGGGAGCTGTCGTGCGTAAGGTGCTCATCGCGAACCGCGGTGAAATCGCTGTTCGGGTTGCCCGTGCGTGCCGGGATGCGGGGATCGGCAGTGTCGCGGTGTATGCGGAGCCGGATCGGGATGCGGTGCACGTCAAGGTGGCCGACGAGGCCTACGCCCTGGGCGGTGACACTCCCGCGGCCAGTTACCTCGACATCGCCAAGGTCCTGGCCGCGGCGAAGGAGTCCGGCGCGGACGCCATCCACCCCGGCTACGGGTTCTTGTCGGAGAACGCCGAGTTCGCCCA
>NZ_FNIE01000001.1 GCF_900103985.1 Actinacidiphila guanduensis
GGCGTAGGGGCGGATGTCGGCGAGCGCCTGGAGCAGGGGCTGGCCTTCGGCGGGGCGGTAGCCGTCGATGCGCAGCCACACCGGGCCCGAGAGGCCGTGCTCCTTCAGGCGGTCCAGGGTCGTCATCACCAGGGGAATGCGGCCGGCGAAGTCGAGGTAGAAGGGGTAGAAGTCTCCCTCCCGGTTGACGCCGTGATAGCTGCTGGTCCCGCGCCTTGGTGCCCAGTGCTCGCGGGACAGGCCCGCGACCGCGCGCATCCAGTTGGTGAGCGCCGTAGGGCCGGCCCCGGCGGGGACGATCGCCAACGGCGGCAGCCCGGTCAGGCCGGTGCGCCGGTGCGCCGGTGCGCCGGTGCGCCGGCGCACCGGTAGAGCGTCTCCCAGAACGGGACCGTGTCCACGTGGCCGATCCTGCCGCGGCCGGAACTCGGAGGCAGTGCCGGGTCGCGGACCCGACGGGCGTAGAAGTCCGCGTAGGCGCCGACCTTGTCCGCCAGCACGTGGACGGACTCCGTCGCCCGGTCGACCTCCACCATCAGCAGCGGCACACCAGCCGCCTTGTCCTGGAACACCGCGTCGCTACGGACGTTGCGCTTACCCGAGCTGGTGAGCGGGTGCGGGACCTCGGTGCGCCAGCAGTCGATGCTCCCGATCCCGGCCGGGGAGCCGGGCAGGGTGCCGCCGCAGGTGAAGGCCACGATCGTGTGGTTGACGGCCATCGCGTGCGGAGCACCGCCCGCTCCGGCTCCCCGCGCGCGGCCGCCCATCAGCTCCGGGTCGCGCCCCAGCTTCTCGGCGGCCGACTCCAGGCCGGCCGGGGTCAGGCCCCACAGCTTCTGCGACGGCTCACCTCGCCGGTCCGGCGCCCCGAACTTCCCCGCAGGCCCCGCCGTGCTGCCCGCCGCGACCACCAGCTTGTCGGCCTGAAGCACCAGCAGGGCGTTGCGGATCGCCTTGTTGTCCGACAGATGCGGGCGGACCAGGCGCATGATCTGCGTCGCGGTCGCCACCTTCAGAACCCCCAGCACCCCCAGCACATCGGCCTGGTCGCGCACCGTCGCCCGCGGCCGCCGCGCCTCCTTCTGCCCCGCCTTCGCCCTCGGCTTGGTCACCGAGCCTGCCCTGTCCGTCATCCGACGCCTCCCCGCCGACGATCGCTTCGTGGAGGCCCTCCATCGTCGCCTGCGCCGGCCGCAGGCCAGCTCAACTGTCCTGTGGTGCGGCCCTGGCCGCGATGTCCAGCAGGGCGGCGCGCATCTGGCCGGCGTCGTCGCCCGCGCGGGCGGCGGCCTGAGCGCTCTGGCGCTCCATCTCCTCGATCTCCTCGTCGCTGAGGTCCCAGACGTCCCGCGCGCCCCCGTAGGTGCGGTCTGACCGCCAGTCGTCGTAGTCCTCGTCTTCCCTGAGCCGGCCCGTGCGCCGCTTGATGCGCTCGTCCGTGCGCAACTGCTCCTGGCGGCTCTCCACCGCGGGATGGCCGTCCAGGCACAGGTAGGCGGCGGCCGACACCGGGGGCTGCTGACGGTCGCCCCGGCGGGCGTCGGCGATGCGGTCGCGGGCGGCGCGCAGCCGGGCGTTCTGCTCCGGGGTGCTCTCCAGGGCCGTGAGCAGTACGAGCAGTTGTCCGTCGGTGGGCAGGACGCGGCCGTGCATGATGAGTTGGATCGTGGAGCGCGGCACGCGCAGCCCGGCCTGGGCGGTGGCCGTCTCCAGCAGGCGGAGCGAGATGCCCGACTGCTTCCACAGCCGGTGCAGGTGCTGGCCGAGTTGCCCGGTGGTGCGGATCTTGCGGCGCTCGGCGGGACCGGCGGCGGGCGCGGCCTCCCTGGCCGCGGCCCGCCACAGCGCGTAGGCCCGGTCCACGCGGGCCTGCCGGACCCGCGGGGACGGATCCCCGCAGGCCCAGGCGTAGGCGTGCACCGCTTCCCAGCGTGGCAGCCGCGCGCCGGAGACGACCTCGGTCAGCGTGCTGCGCCCGCAGTGCCTGGCGGTGCCCGCGGTGCGGGCGGCCATCTGCTGGTAGGTGAGCTGCGTCCGGGTCTTCAGCTCGCGCAGGAAGCCGACGAGCCGGCGCAGGGCCGGCTTTGCCGCCGGATCGACCGCGCACATGGGGCGCGCCATATCAGCCGTTCCGCTTCCCGCGGCCGCCGGGGCCGCGGCGGATCAGGTCGGCCACCGCCACCGCGATGAGGGTGAGGGCCTGCGAGGCCTGGATGCCGCTCATCGCGAGCGCGGCCAGCACGAGCACGACCACCACAATGACGGCCGCGTCGGGCGCCGGCAAGTGCCGGGAGCCGGGCTGCGCGCTGTGCGGCCACAGGGGGGTGTGCGGCGAACCGCCGCACGGGCAGGGCAGGTTGAGCGACATACGGTTTTCACTCCTGCGTCAGATCGGGGGAATCGAAGACCCCGGGTCGGGCGGAGGCCTTTCGGCGGGCCGCCCCGGATGACGCCGATAGTGCAGTGCCGAGGGGTGCTGCGGCCACTCCAAAGGTCCGCCGGCGTCGGCGACGTCTGCGCGAGCGTTGCGGCGTTTCGGCGATGACGGCAGGTCAGATGAGGCGGGAAACCCCATTGACCCGATTGCGTCCAGAAACAGAAGTCGAACAGGTGAACGACATGGGGGTGTGCCCGCTGTAGCGAGGGCAGCAGTCGGCGGTGGCGCCGGGGTGCGCATGAGGTGCGCCGCCGCCGACTGCTCCGGCCGCAGCCACCCTTGCCACCGCCGGCACTGATGGACCTCCGCGCGGCACGGGCCGCGGCGGCGGGCATCACGATCACGGTCAACGAAGCGGCCTCAGCCTGCAGGCGCGCCCCATTCGCGGCCGGCTGTGCCGGGCGGCCGCCCCTGCTCCCGGCACGGCGGCAAGTCGTCCCGGGCGCGCCGCCGAGCGCCCGCCGGGCGCGGTGCTACGCGGAGCGGGGCGAGAGCTCTCCTCGCTCGGTGCGGTCCTGCCAGGTGTCGAGCACGAACTCCGTCACGGTCACGGTGCTGTTCAACGCCAGGCGGGCGTGCCGGGCCAGTGCCGGGCTCGGTGCGGTGCGTCCGTGGCCGAGCCCGAGCTGGTTGCGCAGCTCGGCCAGACCCTGCACCGTCGTGGTGAGGGTGCGCAGGATCTTGACCACCGTCGCGCTGGCCTTGGAGCTGCCGGCTACCGCGTCGGCATTCAGGCCCAGCAGCGTCGTGACCCGCCTGAACAGCGGCGGCAGGTCCTCTCCCCGGGGGTATTCGACGCCCTGGTGTTCCAGGATGATCTTGCAGAGGCTCTCGACGAGTTCCTTGCACGACGCGATCGCTGCGGCCGGATCGCGCTCCAGACCGGCCCTGATGCGCTCCTGGTGCTCATGCAGGACACGGGGGTCGGTCAACAGGGGGCGTGCCTCGAACTTCAGGTCCGGCCGAGCGCCGTGGAAGGACGCACGGGGACCGCCGGCGTAGACCGGCAGCCCGCTGATGTACTCGGCCGGGTAGAGCTCGAAGCCGTCCTTGGCGAGGATGTCGTTGAGTTTCTCGGCCAGACGTTGGACCTCGGCCGGGTCCCGGCGCACCACGGGGTGGAGCATCTCGGCGAGGAAGTCCATCAGCGGCTGCGGAGAGTCGCTGTTGAGGCCGAAGCGGGCATCGGTGAACACCCACTCCGGCGGCCAGTCGTCGTTGTTGACGCAGTGCTGCCAGATGTCCTCCCTGGCCGTGGCACGCCGGTAGCCGTCGCCTTCGAGGGCGTCTAGGTCGTACAGGCGCTCCAGGAACCTCACCTCGTCCAGATCGCCCCACCACCAGACCCTCTCGACGACCAAGAGGTCCAGGATGCGCTGGCGGGTGACGACAGTGAGCTGCTGCGGTGCCACAGGTCGGCTCTTTCTCGCTGGGGTTCGAGTTCGCGCGGGCTCAGGTCGAGGCTGCGGGTGCGCTGCCCGCGGTCGGGGTCGGGGTCGGGGTCGGGGTCGGGGTCGGGGCAGGCTGCGCCTTGCGCCAGGGGGCATCGGGGTCGGCGAGGGTGTCCAGCATCAGCTCGCACCAGGTGGCGGCCGTGCCGACGGCGAAGCGGGCGTGCCGGGGCCCGAGCCCTGTGGGTGCGGCCAGGCGTCCGTGGCCGGTCCCGTACCGGTTGCGCAGTTCCGCGACGCCGATGGCAGCCGAGGTCAGTGCGCCCAGGATGCGCTTGATGCTGTCGGCGTTGTCCGGGCTGCCATCGGTGCGGGCCGGCGGCACTACTGCGGGGTGGAGGTTGAGGGACTGCTGCGCCTGCTTGATCAGCGCGGGCAGGTCCTGGCGTTCGTCGACGGGTAGGTTCCGCTTGAGCAGCACGAGCTTGGCGGTCGCCTCGATGAGCTGCTTGGCCGCGCCGATCGCGTCGTCGGGGTACTCGGCCCCGAACCGGCGCGCCCGCTCCAGTTCGGCCTGGATGCCCGACGCCTCGGACAGGGCGTCGGCGTGCACGACCAAGTGGGCGACGCGTGCCGTGTGCAGGCGCAGATCGTCGTCCAGACGGCAGCCGTCCCGCGCGAACGCCTCCCGCAGCTCCGCCACCGTATCGGCAGGCAAGCCGTCCCCGCCGTACCTTCGGCTCTCCCGGTCCAGGCGGCGCAGCATGCTCTCGAACACCCGCAGGGCCCGGGTCACATGGTCGTGGTCGGTCCAGTCGACGGAAGCGGCGTAGGAGTCAAAGAGTTGCTTGCGGACCCCGCCCTCGCCCGGAGTGAAGCCGGGATCCGGGGCGAAGTGCTCGTTCTCCCAGTATTCGCCGATCGCTCCTGCCACGAGCCCGCTCATCTGTGCCCGGACGGCGTTGCGGGCGGTCCGGGAGAGCAGTTCGCGATCGGCGGTGACCATACCGGCAGATTACGGGGCCGGTGGTCGAGCGGTCCGGCATTTTCTACCGTGCAGCTCTGGCAGCGTATCGATGGAGGCGTCGGTCCAGGATCGGCTTATGGCGTCCGGGCCGGCTCTCCAGGATGTGCTCGCATGTCCGGGCTCCTGCCGTGAACTCGGCGCAGGTCGAGGGACTGGAAGGCCAGCTCCAGGGGGGCGGCCTCGCCGCCAAGCGAGCCAATCACGGGACAAATCAGAGGGGGGACAAGGGGGGCGGGACAAGGGCCAGCTCCCGCGCGGACCCACCCCGAAACTGAAGGTCACGCTCCACGACGGCCAGCAGTTCTAACTGATCGTTTCAGAATGAGTTGAGCCGCGGGTCTTGCGCCTAGCGATCTTGGTCGGCAAGGTGTCCGGGTGCGTGCTGATCTTGTTCCGGATGACCTGTGGGAGCGCGTGGCTCCGCTCCTGCCACCCTCTCCTGAGCGCCGCCGCCACCCCGGGCGACTGCGTGCTCCCGACCGGGCAGCCCTCACCGGGGTGATGTACGTACTACGGACCGGCGTCGCCTGGCGTGATGTCCCGGCCGAGATGGTCGGCTGCTCCGGCGTGACGGCCTGGCGCCGTTTGCGGGACTGGACTGAGGCCGGCGTCTGGCCGCGCCTGCACGCGGTCCTGCTGACCGAGCTGCGCCACGCCGACCTGCTGGATCTTGAACACTGCGCTGTTGACGGCTCGCATGTCCGGGCCCTCAAAGGGGGGATCACGTCGGCCCCTCGCCGGTCGACCGTGCCCGTCCTGGCTCCAAACACCACCTGATAGTCGACCGGCACGGAACCCCGCTCGCCGTCACGCTCACCGGCGGCAACCGACACGACGTCACCCAGCTGCTGCCTTTGCTCGACGCGGTCCCGCCGATCCGGGGGCTGCGAGGACGGCCTCGTCGCAAGCCGCGGCACCTGTATGGCGACCGCGGCTACGACTTCGACAAGTACCGACGGGCGTTGTGGGCGCGTGGCATCAAGCCGGTGATCGCCCGACGCGGCGTCGCCCATGGCTCCGGGTTGGGCAAGACCCGCTGGGTGGTAGAGCGCACATTCGCCTGGCTGCACCAGTTCAAACGGCTCCGCATCCGCTACGAACGTCGCGCTGACCTCCACCAGGGCCTGCTGGAACTGGCCTGCAGCATCATCTGCCTCCGACGACTCCGAACGATGTGCTGACGCATCAGCGACCTCCGCGAGGGGTTCATGAGGTTCGGATTGGACTGTAGAGGTGCGATATGGACCTCACTGGTTAGAAGTCGGGTTGAACGCGCAGCGTCGCCAGGGCGGCCGGCGCCTGGTCCGGCTTGAACGACCAGCCCGGCATGCCGCCCCAGGCGATCGACACCCTCAAGTACTCGACCAGGGTGATGCCGGATCGGCCTGCCACGCCGTGAATGACCGGGTCGGGCACGAACTGGGCCATCTCGATCTCGTGGGTGGCACCGCTGATGTTGGCCTTGTGCAACTCGTCCGGTGCAAAGTCGAAGAAGAACCCATCCTCGCCAACCTCGGGGTCGTCCTCAACGGCGTCCTGGTAGTCGCCCCAGCTCTCCCGCAGGTGCTGCACAGTCGGAAGCACCAGCGGGTCAGGAAGTACCGGGGCGGCGCTGTACTGGCTCCCTGCGGAGTAGCACTCGTTCAGCGCCGCGCAGTCCCCAGCGAACCACGCGCCGCCAACCTGGCGGAAGCATGCGTCCAGAGCCGGCGGCACAGGGCCCATCTCAGCACGAAGAAGATCGAGCTCCCGCAGATCCTCGGCCGTGACCGGCTCCCGGACGGGCATGACAGGCACGAGTCCGAGGTCGGTCAGCTGCTCCGCGAGACGGTCCACATGGCCTGCCACACGCTGCATCGTCGCAAACGCCACCCCTCGGCAGTCCTCATCAAGCGCATCTGGAACTGAGCCAAGACGGCGCAGTTCGGCCCAGACACCATCATGATCACCACTGATGTACCGCTGCGTAAAGGAAGTCACCGAGGCACCCTGTCCAACATCAGCATCCGTAGGCAAGCCCCGAACTGCCTGCGGCATCCCCCACGTCCTTGCTCCACGGCTCAACTCATTTTGAAACGATCAGTAAGCCGTGGCCGAGGGCCAGCGCAGCGCGGCCGACGCGTCGTGGTGGTACCTGCTGCAGATCCACCTTCCGGCCGCCACCCAGCGTTTCGGCCGCCCGGCCGACGAACCCGCCCTCGTCGACTTCACCGCCCCCGCCTCCCGCCGCGAGCCGATCGAGGGGCAGGCGTACGACCAGATGCCCACCGAGCGCGTCGGCACCACCCCGGCCTGGAAGGTCGAGGAGCCGGTCCACTTCGGCACTGAGCACGGACCTGCCCGCATCGTCCACCCGCGGCACCTGCCATGCCGTACCGCTCACACCGCCGGGCGCAGTGAACCGGCACTCCCCCCGCGGTGGCGTGTGACGCGTGGACGGTGCGCGACGAGGATGGCTGTGACAGTCAGGTCCGGGACCCGAGTCCTCCTGGTGACCTGGGGGCGGGGCGCGGCCGAGGGCATCATCGTCACTCCGGCAACCCAGGCTCCCGCGGGCCCTGCTGCCAGTGGGCAAGTCTGCTGTGGATGACCTTCGTCCGAGGATGGTTGGGGCCGAGGATGCGCCGGGCCTCGGTGAGCAACTGGCCGAGCGCGGCGGCGGCACCGGTCGGATCTCCTGCCTCGCCCCGCCAGTGCGCGAGGTCGCCGCGTACGGAGAGCGTGTAGGGGTGGTCCGTGCCGAGGACGCGCTCGACGACGGGGAGCAACTCGGCGAAGCAGGAGACCGCCGCGGCTGGGTCACCGGCCCTTCCCTGCCATTCGGCCAGGCTGCCCATGTTGTTGAGAGTCCCCGGGTGGTCCCAGCCTTGCGAGGTCAACCGGTCGCGGACCACTTGGGCGAGCGCGGTCACGGCGCAGTCGGGATCGCCGGTCTCACCGCGCCAGTGGGCCAGGCTCGCCCGGGTGTCGAGGGTCAGGGGATGGGTGTCGTGGAGGATTCGCCGGAAGTCGTCGAGAACCTGGGCTAAGCCGACGACGGCCCCGTCGGGATCGCCCGCCTTTCCCTGCCAGTGCGCCAGGCTGCTGCGGACGAGCAGGGTGTTCAGGTGGTCGGGACCGTTCTGTCGTGCGGTGTCCGCGAGCAACTGGCGCAGGGTGCTGGCGGCGCCGGCGGCGTCCCCCGCCTCTCCTTGCCACCGAGCCAGCTCCCACTGTGCTGTGAGGATGTCGGGGTCCTCAGAGCCGCGGAGCCGCCGTGCAAGGGCCACGATGCTCTGGAAGTGGTCACGCGAAACGCCTTCGAGCCCCGCTTCACCGAGGCTGCGGCCATACCGGCTGAGCAGCGGATGGACTGCGGCCTGGACGAGGGCCTCGTCGGCACATGCGATGAGATTTGCGGTGTTGGCACGTAGCGTCAGCGCCAGAAGCGGGTCGCCGCCGTCGATCTCCGGCCACAGGGCCAAAAGCGCGTCCCCCATCGCCCGCGCGTACGCGTGATGCTGGTCCGCCGGCAGCGATTCGCGGGTGGCCCGCTGAACCAGCGCGTGGACGCGGACCGTCCCGTAGGCGGTATTTATCTCCTGGATCAGGCTCAGCCTGTGCAGCACCTGCAGCCCTCGTCCCACGATCCCCCAGACGGGGACGAGGTCCGGCATTGCGGCGACATAGAACCTCTCGACGGACCGGCCGTAGAGGACAGCGACCGGAACTCCGTTGGGGTCTCCCAGCGCGAGCAGCTGCATCAAGGGGCGTGCTGCGCCGACGGGTTCCTGCTGGTCTGCCCGGTCCAGAGACAGCGACCAGACCGCGGTGACCGTTACGGTCTGGTCGTCGGGCAGGCGGTTCGCCCGGGGCAGCGCGTCGGCCAGCCTCCGACGGCGGTCGGCCAGCAGGTCGCGGTATTCCGTCACGCCCATCTTCCTGTCGGCGATGTAGGCGGCGGCCTGCGACAGTGCCAGCGCCAGATAGCCCAGATCCGACGCCAGGCCGGCAAGGTCGTGGCGGGACTCGGTTCGTCCGTGGACGGCGAGCGCCGACGACAGGTAGGCCACCGCTTCGTCCGGGGTGAACAGGCCGACCTCGATCCTGCGGCGGCCGGTTCCCAGCAGTGCCGGCTCGCGGCTGCGGGTCGTGACCAGGGTGCGCCCGTTCGGGGTCTCCGGCGGCCAGAGCCCCCGCAGGTCGTCCGGTTCGGCGAGGTCGTCCAGGACCACGAGCCACTGGTGGCGTTTCGCCCGCAACCAGGCCAGGAACATCCCCGCGGCCTCCTCGCGATCCCGCGGATCGGCCCCACACACCTCGACGCCGGCTCGCGCGTACCCCGACACGATGTCCTCGCGGCTGCTCGCGGTGATCCACACCAGCAGCTCCAACGTACCCTCGTCCCACGCCTGGTGGGCGAAGTCCGCGGCGAGCTGCGTCTTCCCGACCCCGCCCATCCCCACCAGTAGCTGGCACAGCACCACTGTCTCTCCGGCGGAGACCGCCGAGCGCAGCCGGTCGGCCTCCGCACGGTGCTGGAACGAGCGTGCACGCAACGGGACCACGCCCACCTGGTGAGGCAGTGTGGCCGGCGGCCTCGGAGCGCTGACGAAGGTGTTGTTCTGGATGTTGCCGTCGCCCCACATCGCGCCGGTGGGGCCGAAGAACGTGCTGCCGTTCCCCGTCATCGGCGGTCAGGAGCCGAAGGTGTTGCGCATGGTGTTGTGATCACCGAACTGTGCCGCCGTCGGGCCGTGGAAGGTGCTGCCCTGCACGGTGCCGATGTCTCGCTGCTGAGCGAGCGCGTCCGCTACATCGGCCAGGGCTTCCGCCAGCACGGCGGCGAACGCACCGTCCTGCCCTGCGACTTGCTCCAGCACCGCTTCCACGCTCGCACGCGTGCGATCAGTGGGCTGCCGACGGCCCGACTCGGCCTCCTCGACCACCCGTTCGAGCGCGGAGGCCGTGTCAGGCCGTCCCGCGACGAGCTCGAAGAGGCGTCGCAGTCGCGTGTCCACGACACGGTCCACTTCCGTCCCCGCCTGTTCGGAGGCATGCTGTCCCCGCCGCAGGACCCATGCCAGCAGATACCCGGCCACCAGATCGATGCCCAGCATCCCGCCTCCCAAAGTTGCCCGAACCTCCGCGATTCGAAGGTAACCCGTCAGACGGGGAGGCGTGCCTCTTCCTCTTCGTCCCGCGCCCCGGACGAAGTGCCGCACCGCCACGCGCCGCCCCACGGCCCTCACCCGCAACGCGCGATAGCACGGCCGCCCGGCGGGAGCGTTGAGATCCGTGCCGAGAGTGGCTCGGTTGCCGCGCAGCGGATCGGCGACGTTCACCAACACTTCCATCCCCCTGTACGGAAGGCAGTGTCGTGGCCGCGAATGGTGGGGGTGATCCCACCGCAAGCCGATGCGTTTCAGGACTATGCCGAGCGCTCCCGGCTTCGGACCGCGACCGCCGACGGCGGGACCGTGGCACTGTGCCAGGTTTCGCCCAATTTCACGCCAATACAGGAGGGTTCGGAGCAAGGAGCCGAGAACCGGGCCGGTCACGGACCCGCTTGCACCCGCCCCCATTCACCCCCGTTCCACAGCTGCGACCTGCAGCATCGCTGCCCGTGGAACGCCAGGCGCCCGATGACACTGAAACTTGACCGATTGCCACTGAACATCGACCGGTGCGGGATGGTGACGGACGAGCGATCCGCGCGGACAGAAAATCGTGTGACCTCGGTCGCGCCGCGCCCGGACAATGACTCATGCTGACGGACCACTGGCCCCTGCTGGGACTGCGTCTGAACACCCCCCGCCTTGTACTGCGGCTGCCCTCCGAACAGGAGTTGGGCCAACTGGCCGACCTGGCGGCCGAAGGCGTCCACGAGCCGGACCGGATGCCGTTCATCGTCCCCTGGACCGATCTGCCGCCGGCGCAAAGAGCGCGCTCGGTGGTGCAGCACCACTGGCTGCGGCGGGGGAACTGGGCCCCGGACAACTGGGCACTGAACCTCGCCGTCTTCGAGGACGGCCGCGTCGTCGGCCTGCAGGAGATCGCCGCTCGTGACTTCGCCGTGCTGAGGCAGGTCAACACGGCCTCCTGGCTCGGCCTGCGTCACCAGCGCCAGGGGATCGGGACCGAGATGCGCGCCGCAGTTCTGCATCTGGCCTTCGCCGGCCTGGACGCACTGGAGGCACTGTCAGGCGCCTTCGAGGACAACCCCACCTCATTCGCCGTGTCCAAGAAGCTCGGGTACGAACACGACGGCGTCGAGCAGCACAACATCCGTGGCCGACGCGCGACAATGCGACGCCTGCGGTTGACCCGGCCCGAGTGGGAGGCGCACAAGCACATCTCCACCACGGTCACCGGTCTCGCACCCTGCCTGCCGCTCTTCGGCCTGCCGGGCGCGACAACAGCCTGAGTCACCGCCACCGAACCCGAACCGGCCAAACCTCACGGGCAAACGGTCAAGGTCCGGTGGCACCGGACACCAGGCGCCCCGGCCCGGTCCGGTTTTCCACCCACAGAATCAAACGGAATATCGAACTACATTGGGGTTGTGAGCAAGGAAACGAAGGGCGAGGACACGGTAGGGGGCGCCCAGAAGCAGCAGACACCGGAGACGCCACAGACCGTTCAAGCGGATCAGGCGGATCAGCCGCAGGACCGGCCCGACCCGCCCGCGCCGCAGGCCTTCTCAAAACGCTGCGCGAGCACGATCCCGACTTCGTCCTCCTGGACGGAACGCTCGCCGAATGCGACCGCGTCGGCCGCAGCCGCGCCGACTACTCCGCCAAGCACCGCCGCCACGGCGTGAATGTCCAGGCCGTCACCGACCCCGACGGCCACGTGCTGTGGACCTCCCCGCCCTGCCCGGCCGCACCCACGACCTGGCCTCTGCCCGCACCCACCGCATCATCCGGATCTGCGAACGCCAAGGCGTCCCGATCCTTGCCGACCGCGCCTACCGGGGCGCCGGCCCATGGCTCACCACCGGGCTCAACCGACCACCCGACGGGGAACTCAGCCCCACCCAGCACACCGTCAACCGTGCCCTCCGCCACCGCCGGAAAAGTCGCCGCCACCCCCGCCGTGGTCAAAATAGGGACCGCCATAGCCGGATTCGCGGTGGTGGCTCACCGTGCACCTCGCCTTCGCATGAGCCGGAGCAGCTACCCGATCCAGACGACCGAGACCACGTACAGGCGCCCGGCGCTGCGGTTGATCCAGTACACGGCGGTCAGCTGGCCGACGGCGGCCGCGCGGACGTCCTCGCCCTCCAGGTCGCCGGCGTCCATCGGTGGCCAGGTCCACGGGTCGCGGCCGGCGATGTCCAGGACGTCGCGCAGCATCTCCACCGCATGCGGCGGTAGTTCGGTGATGGTCTTGGCGGCCTGTGGGGAGAGGCGGGCCGGCCACAGGCTGCTCACTGGGCGGCCCGCGGCGGCAGCACGTCCTCCAGTGCGACGCCGTCGGAGTCGTCGTACCCCGAGGCGATGAACGCGTCGACGGCCGGCGTGGCGGCCAGGCGGGCCTGCCAGGTGCGCACGACGTCGTGCAGGGGGCTGAGGCTGTAGGAGTGCCGGGAGTCCTCGAGGGCGCGTGCCCAGTCGGCCTCGAACGCCGGCACCCACCGGCCCGCGCGGCGGTCGGCGCGCAGCGCCTCCAACAGCCGCGCGGCAGCCGCCGGAGCCGGGGGCGTGGCCGACGGCAGAGCGTGGTCGGGAGTCGCGCTCATCGAGGCCTCCAGAGGGGCGTTGCGGGCTGCTGCCACGGTAGCGGCCCCGCGGGGCCGCCCGTGCCCCCTTGGCCGGACATCATGGCCCCAGCCGAGGCTGTTCCTCCCCGGGCGCTGCCGACGGGGCGGCCCGCGTGCTGCGGGAGCCGGCCAAGCGCTCGCGGTGCAGGCGCCGCTCGCGCCACCAAGCCAGCCGGTCGGCGGACTCCTGCGGGAAGACCGAGCGGACGATGACGGCGACCGCGCCGGGCAGCGACAGCACCAGCACCGCCCACCACGGACCTCCTGCCGCGAGCAGACTCACCGGCCTATCCCCCGGGCCGTCGGCAAGGCCTGCGCGGCCTTGGCGGCCGCGGCGCGCTCGCAGTGCCGGGCGCCGAGCCGCTTGAGCTTGTGCCGGACCCGCTCGCCATAGCCCTGTGGCAGGCCCGCGCCAGCCGCGGCCTGCTCCCAGCCTTCCCCGTCGACCGCCCACCGCAGGGCGACTTCGGCCTCCGGGCCGGCCAAGCCGCGCAGGACCGGCTCCAGGCGGTCGTCGCGGAACAGCCTGCGCTCATGGGCCAAGTCGGCCCGTAAGGCGGGGCGGTCGGTGTGCAGCGTCGTCATAGTGGTCGTCCTCCTCTGTCGCTTAGGTGCACCTAACGACTGGAATCCGGACAGAATTGCCAAGCATCGCGCTGGATTCAACCGATGTGGTGGCCGGGCCGCCAGGCTTGCGGAGGCAGGCAGAAGCCAGGGCGGATCGCTGGGAGGAACGAACCGGGGACCGTGAAGTAACAGGGCGCAGCCACCGCCGAGGATGGGCGGGGCGGGCAGCACGAAGCCCCGGGCCGCCGTGGGGGCGTATGGCGCCGGGGCTTCGGGAGTGGGGGGATCGCGGTGTCCAACGAGCCGGGGCCGGGATGGTTACGAGGCGGCAGGCTCCGGGCTGAGGTGATGTGCGAGCAGCGGCCGGGCCCCGCGCGGTGTTCACGGGCGGTGAGACCCGGGCGGGTGTAACGCTGTCACGCTCAACTCCGAAGTGCCCGGATCGGCCCTCCCGGCGGGCGATCCCGGCGAGCGTGACACCCGACCCTGACCGTCGTCCCACCCGCCGGGCACGTCCACGATGCCCATTGACCTGCAGTTTCAGTCATCCGCGCGGCTAGGTGATGATGCAACGCGGAGTGTCACGCTCCCGGGCGGCGCAATGCTCACTCTGCGTCAGCGGGACAGCGGACGTGACACCCGTCCCGTAGGGCGGTGGGTGCCGGTCCCTGCAGGCCGCGCAGCTCCTTGCGTGTGCGCGCTCGAATTGCCCGAGCCGCCCAGGGGCTGTCGACCTGAGCGGCCTCCGCCCGGGTGGAGGCACGCCGGACCCGCCTGGTAGAGCGCGTCGGCCTCTCACGCGAAATACTCTCAGTGGCCCACCTAACACGGAGAGGCGTCACCATGGAGAAGTACCACTGCGCAGTCTGCGGAAACCCTTATGACCCCGCGTCGGGCGATCCAGACACGGGAGTGGAGCCTGGCACCCCCTTCGAGGACGTCTCGGAGGACTGGGGCTGCCCGGTCTGTGGCAGCCCCAAGGAGGACTTCGCGCCCTACACCGACTAGCCGCGCTCCCAGGCCCCGCTCGCCGGCGGGCGCCTGAATGTCGACGGCGGCCCGGCCCTGCGCGGTCTCCACCCGGGTGTGCCCTCAGCCGACACCGTCGTCCACGCCGCGCCGACCGGCGCTCACAACGCCCGTCCGGCGGCGGGGTCAAGGAACGCGACCAGGTCCGCGGCGGCCTCGGGGTCGGCGGCCGCGAGACGGCCGGCGAACGCCAGCTCGTCGACGTCGATGTCGCTACCGGGCTGGAGGCGGGCGAGGGCAGCCAGCAGCGCGGCGTGGGTGGGGATCGGGCGCGGCAGGAGGCCGGCGGCGGCCTGGCGGCCTGGCGGGCGGCAGGGTCGGCGTAGTGGCCGCGGCCGGCGGCCAGGGCGTGAGCGAAGCAGGCGTCGACTCGGTAATTCGGTGAGCCAGGTATGGCAGCTCTGCCGGGCGGCCTGCTCAGGAACTGAAATCTATGAACTCCACATCGGTGAAGACCACGTCCGGCCCTCCCGCCCTCGAGTCGAAATTCCGGAAGTAGGCGTGCCCGAGGGCCTTCGCGACCAGCTCCTGCAACTCGGCATCGGTCGCGCCCCGCTCGCGGGCGACGAGGATCCGGCGCGTATCGTCGGGTGCGATCGTCTGGATGATCAGCCACATGTGCGGGTCGTCGGTGGAGCCGAGCGCGGTCCGGAGCCCGAACTGGGCGCGCGCCTCGATCCGCAGACCGCCGGTGGTGGCGGCCTGCGGCCAGCGCCGCGGTGCAGGACGCGCGCGCTGATCACGACCATGCCCGCCGGGAGTTGACCGACCGTGAGCGGCGCCTCAAGGACTCGCGGGCCGCGGCCGCCGAAGCGCAGCAGCCCTTGGGCCGGGCCGTCGACCGGGAGGCTCAGGCGCGCCACGCCGTCGACGAAGCCGAGACGGACGCCCGCCGCACCGGCCGGCAACTGCGCCGACGACGTGTGGCAGGCCCGGCAGCGCCTCCGAGCGGGCCACCGTCGCCTGCGCGTCCTTGGCGTGGACGGTCGCAAAGCCCAGCTCCTCGGCCGGAGCGAAGCACCGCTCGGCGCGGCCTGCGGATCCAGCACTTCAGCACCAGGGCGAAGCTCTCCCGCTTGCGCAGGCCGTGCCGCTCGGAGATCACCACCGTGTCGCACCGCTCGTCAAGGGCGTAGGCGTCGTGGAGGTTCCACGGGGCCCAGGCCCACCGGGTTCGGCACGATGCCCGCGAGCCGTTCGGTGAGCTGTTCAGTTCTGCGCTGTGGGACGGACGACGATCTCGTTGACGTCGATGCCGGGCGCCTGCCCGATCGCGTATCCGATCGCCTCGGCGATCGCCGAGGCCGGCAGGCCGATCTGTTCCGTCGCGGCGCGTACCGCGCCCTGGACCTGCGGGTCGCCGCCCCTGTCAGCGAGTTCGGACCGGGTGAAACCCGGGCTGATCACGGGGACGCGGAGGTCGGTGTTCTCCTGACGCAGGCCCTCGGAGAAGGCTCGGACGGCGAACTTGGTGGCGCAGTAGACCGCCGCCGTCGGGTCGACGCGGTGGGCTGCCGTCGACGCCACGTTGACGATGTGCCCGCAGCGCCGCTCACGCATGGCGGGCAGCACCGCCGCGACGCCGTGCAGGACGCCTCGCAGATTGACGTCGATCATCCGGTCCCACTCGTCGAGCCGGAGCGCGGCCACCGGGGACAGCGGCATGACGCCGGCGTTGTTCACGAGGACGTCGATACGGCCATGCCGCGCGACAAGGCGCGAGACGACGTCCTGCACGTTGCCGCGGTCGGTCACGTCCAGTTCCTCGTGTTCGGCGCTGTGACCCGCCTCGGTGAGATCCCCGACCACCTGTGCCAGGCGGTCTCGACGCCGGGCGGCGAGGACGACGTGGTGACCCTGTTCGGCCAGATGCCGGGCGGTGGCCTCGCCGATGCCGCTCGATGCCCCGGTGACCAGGACGACCTTGGCGTCGGTCGGGATGCGGGTGGGGGATGTGCTCATGGCGCAACTCCGGGAAGTGAAGGTCGGTCGGCCGACTGCCGACGCCGTCATTCTTCGGCCGCGCGCCGATGGGAAGAAGGCCGTGTCATCCGGGGTGCCGTACACCCACCCACGGCTGTCATGGCTCCCAGGTACGCCAGCGCCTCCGCGCTGCGACTTCCCGGCTCGGCCGATCCGACCAGCAGTTCCTGTCCGGGCGCCGCCCGCACGTCGAAGGACTGGTAGGTGAGTTCGATGCGCCCCACCATCGGGTGCACGAACACCTTGTACGCCCGCGTGAGGCCGGAGACGACCTGGTCCTCCCACAACGCGCGGAACGGCGCAGACCGGCGGTTCAGGTCCTCGATGAGCGCGATGATCTCCGGGGCGTCGGGAAAACGCCCGGAATTCAGCCGCAGGGCGTGGACCGTCGCGCCGGCCACCAGCGACCAGTCGGGAAAGACCGTCCGGGCCCGGGGATGCGTGAAAAGGATCCGCGGCATGTTCTTCTCGTGACCGAACGGGGACAGGAGCGCCGCGGCGGTGGAGTTCGCGGCGAGGACGTCGAAAGCGGGACCGAGGACGTAGGCGGCGTCCGCGGGAAACCCGTCCAGCAGGTGCAGCAGCGCGGGATGCACGTGGTTGCGCCCGCTGGGCGCGCCGAGGGCGGGATCGACCCCGGCCAGCCGGAACACGTGGGAACGCGCGTCGGCGTCCAGCCGCAGTGCCCGGCACAGGGCGACGACGACCTGGGGCGACGGGTTCGACTCGCGCCCCTGCTCCAGCTTGGTGTAGTAGTCCGCGCTCACCCCGGCGAGCACGGCCACCTCCTCACGCCGTAGTCCTTTGACCCGTCGCCCCGAGGCAGCCGGCGGAAGACCGACGTCGGAGGGCTCGATGCGCGCGCGGCTCGCCTGCAGGAACGCGCCGAGCGCGTGGTCGGCATGGTCGGGATGTCTGCTCACGGTTCACGGTAACCCTGCTGTCGGCGTGGCCGATGGGGGTGACGGTCGCGGTGAGCCCGCCACCCGGGCGCGGGACCACCCGGACGTCGCCCCCGCCGACCCGGGCCGCGGCCTGGACGGTGGACAGGTTCAGGCCGCTGCCCCGGGTGGAGCCGACCCGGTCGGTGACCCCGCGGACGCTGGAAGAGGACCGATACCTCCTGGGCCGCGCCGACGGGGCCGGTGCCTCGCCCATCACCAGGACTTCCTGCCGGAGGCCCTGGTGATGGGCGAGGCACCGGCGCACCCCTTCGGGCCACGGGCCACGGGCCCCGGTGCCCGGAGCCGCCGGGGGCCCGCGTTTAGGAGGTGATGCTGACCGAAGCGCTGTAGACCTCGGGGAAGGAGTAGACGTAACCGTCGGTGAACTGCACCGCGGCGATGGCGCCCGTCTGGTACGAGGCGGGCGAGACCGGGTACTCGCTGTCGACGGTGTTCTGCAGACCGGAGTAGACCTGCCTGACGGCGCTGTTCGCGACGAGCGAGCCGTTGCGGTACAGGCCCACCTGGGCATCGATCTCGGTGGTCGTGTAGCTGCACTGGACGCCGGCCAGGCCCTCCTCACCGCCGCCGTACGGGCCGCCGTAGTAGCGGAAGGGATTGTCGGCGTCGAGCGTGCAGGTGACCGTCGAGAACGGTGCGACGGTCAGAGTGTGGCTGAAGCTCGCCGACGTCATCGGCGAGACCTTCCCCCCGCCCGGCACCGCGTGCCCGGCCGACGTCAGTCCGCCGGTCGCCGCCGCGGGAGCGGTGGCCCCGGCCGCGGTGCCGCTGACCAGAGCGCCACCCACCGCCAGCGCCACGGCGCCGGCCAGCAGCCCGGCCATCCGCCTCCCCGATACGGACCGCTTTCGATCCAACGTCATGCCCACTCCTCAGAGGTGTCCGGACGCGCACGTACCCGCGGTCGCGGCGTGCGCGATCAACCGTGCCTGGCGTGCCGTTCACGAAGTGCTGAACCGTCGCCGAACCCGCCGCTCACCAGGTGGTCGCGCGGGTCAGGCCGTTCCTGTGGTGAGAGTGTCCGCGGTCCGCACGGTGGCCCTGCCAGGCGCCGGGGCACCGGCGGAACGGGGAGCGACCGACACCCGCCAGCCGCCGCCGGCCAGCTTGCGCCGCAGCAGCTCCGCAACGCCGGGGGATGCGGCGATGTACGCCACCAGCTCGTCCGGAGCGGAGCCGTTCGCCGTCGCTGCCGGGGCGTCACCGTCGCAGGGCGCGCCCAGTCGCAGCGAGTCGGCGCCGACGCCGAACTCGGCCGTCTCGTCCAGCAACCGCCCGAGTTCGCCCGGCCGGCCGGCCACCGTGACACGCAGCGTCACCTGCGCGCCGGGCGAAGCGCGGTTCGGGCCGTGCACGCTCTGCCAGCCGTCCTGACCGCGGTCGAGCAGTTCTTCTACCGCCGCGAGGGCACCCGGGCCGCACGTCGCCGCGGCCCGCAGCGCCGCCACGAGGGTGTTCAAGTCCTCGGCCAGCCCGCCGAGCGTGTCCGCGACATGCGCGGCGTTGGAGCCGATGATGTCGCGCCACAGCCGTGGGTCGCCGCCCGCGATCCGGGTGACGTCGCGCGCCCCGCGCCCGGCCAGCCGCAACGCCTCGTCCGGGGCTCCCCGCAGCCGCGCCGCCATCAGCGAGGCCACCACGTGCGGGGCGTGGGACACCAGCGCCACCGCGCGGTCGTGGTCACATGGGTCCATCATCACCGGGACCGCGCCGCACAGCGCCACGGCCGCCAGCACCCGGTTGAGCGCGTCGGCGGTGGTCTGCCCGGTGGGGGTGAGCACCCATGGGCGGCCGTCGAACAGGTCGGCGCGGGCGCCAAGCGGCCCGGAGCGTTCGCTGCCGGCCATGGGGTGGCCGCCGACGTAGCTCGCCTGGTCCGCGACGCCTTGGGCGACGGCGCGCGTGGTGGCGTCCTTGACGCTCGCCACGTCGGTGTAGGTGAGCGCGAGGCCGCGGTCCTGCTGCTCGGCAAGGACGCGGACGACGTTGCGGGGCGGCACGGCCAGCACCGCGAGGTCCACCGGGGCGGTGGGCACCGCGAGCGTGCCGGCGCCCAGGGCCGCGGCGCCCCGCGCCGCCTGCGGATCCACGTCGAGCAGATGCACGCGGACCCCGCGCCGGCTCAAGGCCAGGCCGGCCGACGTGCCGATGAGCCCTGTCCCCACGATCACCGCCGTGCGGATCATCGGCCATGCCTCCCCATCTCGGTCTCCGTTCCCGGTCGCTTCGGACACCGGTGCCGGGCGCCGTCGGCGTGGGTCCGCCCCGGGGCCGAGCCGGTCGTCGTCGCGGCCGGGGCCGTCACCACGCCGCCCCCTGAGGCCACCCCTGATGCCTCGCGGGCGGGCACGGCCGCGGCGCGAACGGCAGTGCGGCACACGGTCGCAGGGGTCCTTCGGCCGGACCCCGGCGTCCCCCGGGGGGACACGTTGCAGTCTCGCCCGGGGCCGTGGCACGTCTTCGGGCGTGCGCGCACGGTGTGTGCCACATCCGCGCACGGCCCGGGTACGCGAACGCGACAGTGCGGGTGCGCGCGGGCGCTACAGCCCGTCCCGCACGGCCCTTAACGTGCCGTTACCGGAAGCGGGAACCGGACCGGCTGCCTTCCCGGGCCGGGCTGCGTCGGAGGTCCGCGGCCGAGTCAGGCCCGCGGCAGCACACCGCGGACCTGTTCCCTGACCCGCCGCGGCTGCGCTCCCGTGGACGCGACGGCCCGTTGGCAGACGGATCCCGGCCGTGGTCGTCCCGGCCGCGCCGTCCGACACGGGGAGGAACACGAGGAGGAAGAGGCATGGAACTCGATCTGCGCGCCGCCATGCGCCACTTCGCCACCGGCGTGAGCGTGGTGAGCACTTTCGCCGCGGCGCCGGACGCCCCGGGCGGCGTGCGCCACGACGCGGTGACCGTCAATTCCCTGGCCCCGGTCTCGTACGACCCCCCGCTCGTCTCCCTGTGCCTGCACAACGAGTCAGCCCTGCTCGCCGACCTGCTGGCGGCCGGCCGGTGGGGGGTGTCCATCCTCGGGGCGGACGGCGCCCGGACGGCGGCCTTGCTGGCCCGCCCCCGGGAGCGGCGGCGCGAAGCACTCGCCACGCTGCCGGCCGACCGCGGCACGCACACCGGAGCGCTGATCTTCAGCGGCCCCGGCTGGCTGGAGTGCGCGCTCGCCGACTCCTTCGCGGCCGGCGACCACCTCATGGTGATCGGCGAGGTGCTCGCCACCGGGGTGCGCGAACCGCAGGAGCCACTGATCTTCCTTCAAGGCACCTTCACCTGCGGCGTCGCCGGCTAGTCCACGGCAAGCCACGGCCGCCGGCCTGCCGTCCGTGCGACCTGTCCCTCCCACCGCAGCCCCAGCCGCAGAGCCACCCGCAGGCCCACTGCAGACCCACCCCACAGACCCACCGCAGTCCCGCGGCCGGACGCCGGCCGGCGTCCGGCCCGTCCGCCCGATCAGGGCACGTCCGAGGGAGATACCGCCTTGTCCGAACTGCCCACGGCGGTCGATGACCGCCTCGCCGATCCGTCCCCCCGCCCGCGCGCGCTGAACAGCGCGCTGGAGGAAGCCGTCCGGATCGTGGGGGCGGAGCGGGTGCTGCTCCCGGCAACCGACGGGAGCGCGACCGGCCTGCTCGGTCCCAACACCGGCCTCTTCCGGTCCCGGCGCGTCGCGGCGGTGCTGCGGCCGGCCGACGCGGAGCAGGCCCGAAGGCTCGTGGCGCTGTTCGGCCGTGAAGCCGGATCCGGCAGCCTCCACGTCATCAGCACCGGCCGCAACTGGGGACTGGGGTCGAGCGAGCCCGCCCGTGACGACGCCGTGGTGCTCGACCTGGGCGGCCTCGACCGGATTCGCGACCTCGACCTGGAGGCCGGCTGGGCGGTGGTCGAGCCCGGGGTCACCCAGGGACGGCTGTCCGAGCTGCTGGCAGGGACCGACCGCATGCTCAACGTGACCGTCTCCGCCGCCGGTACGAGCATCCTCGGCAACCTGCTGGACCGCGGTGTCGGCCTGCGGGGCCAGCGCACCGAGGACCTCGCCGGCCTGGAGGTGGCCCTTGCGGACGGCGATACGGTACGCGTGGGCTGGTGGCCGGGCGAGGACCGGCGGGCCCCGGTGTACCCGCACGGGCTCGGCCCCTCGGCGCTGCCGCTCTTCGTCCAGTCCGACCTGGGCGCGGTGACCGCCGCCGTGGTGCGGCTGCGGCCGCGGCCCGAGGCGCTGCGCCTGGTTCGCCTCACCTTCCGGCGCCCCGGGCTCGCGCCGGCCGTCACCGCCGTCCGCCGCTGGGTCGCCCAGGGCCTGACCAGGGGCGTGCCCCGCATCTACGACCCCGCCGCGGGTCGTGCCTACGGCGGCGCCGACGACGAGTTCCTGGTCGACCTGCCGGTCGACGGCACGGCCGAGTCGGTGCGCGCGCTGGCCGGCGTCCTGGTGGGCGAGGCCCGGCGGGCGGGCGTGTTCACCCGTGTGTCCGACACCGACGCCACCGATCCCGACAACCCGCGGCGTGCCGAGGCCGCGCTGGTGGAACGCGCCTACACCGGCGACCCGGACGTCGAGGACACCCTGTTCCGCGCCAAGATGGGCGTGGGCGCCGAGGAGGTCGACGCGCAGGCCGGCTTCCTCTTCTTCCTCCCGCTGCTGCCGCTGACCGGCGAGGCGGCCGTCCGGGCCGACCAGTTGGTCCAGGACGCGGCCGCCGCGACCGGCACCCGCATGTCCGCGACGCTGCATCTGCTCGGCCCCGACCTCGTCGACTGCGTGATCGCCCTGCGCTTCGCCCGCGACGAGGATTCCGCCCGCCGGGCGCACCGGGCACTCGACCTGCTCTACAGCTCCTTCACCGGGGCGGGGTTCGCGCCCTACCGGCTGGACGTCGACCACGCCCACTGGGTCGACACCCTCGCCCCGGACGCCGGGGCGGTCGCGCTCACCAGGCGGCTGAAGGCACTCCTCGACCCGCACCAGGCGCTGGCGTCCGGCCGCTACTCCTGACCCGCGGCCTCGGCCGCCTCCTCAGACTGGAGAACCCCGCCATGACGACGTCACCGACAACCGCCCCCGCGTCCAAGACCCGGCCCAACACACCGGCGGAGGTCCTGCGCCGGGCCGAGGGACTGGTCCCCGTGCTGCGCGCCGCCTCCCCGGAGATCGAGCAGGCGCGCCAACTGCCCACCCGTGTCGTGGACCTGCTGCGGGAGGCGGGCGTCTTCCGGACCGGCGTGCCGGTCGAGCGCGGGGGGCCGGGGCTGGACTCCCTCCAGCAGACGGAGGTGGTGGAGACCCTGGCCCGCGGTGACGCGTCCGCGGCGTGGTGCGCGATGATCGGCATGGACACGGCGCTGTACGCGCAGTTCCTCCCCGAGTCCGTCGCCCGGGAGGAGCTGAGCGACCCGGACGCGGTGACCGCGGGCTTGATCCTCCCGCTCGGCCGCGCCGAGCGGGCACCGGGCGGCTACCGGGTCACCGGGCGATGGCAGTTCGGCAGCGGCATCACCCACGCCGATTGGGTGGTCGCGGGCTGTTTCGTTCACCGTGACGGCGAACTGGAGCCCGGTCCCGACGGCCGGCCCCAGTGGCGGATCATGATCGCGCCGACCGGCCAGTTCGAGATCCTCGACACCTGGCACACCACCGGGCTCGCGGGCAGCGGGAGCCGCGACTACCGGGCCGACGCGCTCTTCGTGCCCGAGGAGCACTCATTCAGCCTCGGTACCCCGCGCACCAGCGGCCCCTACGCGACGCCCGAGGCCATCCTGCGGAACATGCCCGGGGTGCCGCTCGGCGTGGCCCGCGGCGCCCTCGACCATGTCCGCGAACTGGCCGTGGAACGATTCGACCGGGCCGCAGGCACCCCCTGGGCCGACACCTACCGGGTCCAGATGGCCATCGCCGAGTGCGAGATGGAGCTCGGCGCCGCCCGCCACGCCGTCTACGGCAGCCTGCGCCGGCAGTTGGAAACCCTGGCCGCCGACGGCGAGATCGGCCGGGACGCCCGGGTGGAGCCCGTTCTGGCCCGGGTGAACTCCTTCCGCGCCGCCCGCAATGTCGTCACCCGGCTCTACGACCTCGTGGCGACCACTGCGATCTACCGCCCCTCGCCCCTGGACCGCGCCCTGCGCGACCTGACGACGATGCGCCAGCACGTGATCGCCCAGGACCAGGTGCTCCAGTCCGCCGGGGCACACCTGCTCGGCGGCACCCCGTACAACCCCTTCAGTCTGGGCATCGTGGCGTGACGGCGCCGCTGGAGCATTGGCGCGGGCCGCAGGGGTCCCGCGTGCCCGGCGCCCCGGACGGCCTGGCCGTGCTGCAGGGCGGTCCGCTGCCGGAGCCACCTGTCACCACCTTGTCCGGGGCGCTGCGGCGGGCAGCCGACACCCGTAACGGCGTGGTCCTCATCGACGCGAGGGGGATCGGGACCTGGCGGCCGTACAGCGAGCTGTACCGCGAGGCGACCGCCGTTCTCGGGGGACTCCAGGCGGCCGGTGCGGAGCCGGGAGCGGTGGTGGTCCTCGCGCTGTCGGCGCCCTCGGACCTGCTCACCGCGTTCTGGGCCTGCGTCCTGGGCGGCTTGGTGCCGCTGCCGGTCCCCGCAGCCGGCGGCAGCGCCGTCCTGGCCGATGCCGGTGCGGCCGCCGGCCGGGCGTGGCTGGTCGCCGACGGCGATCCGTCCGCGCTGCCCGCGGGCATCCGCCCGCTGGGCCCGGTGTCCGCCCTGGGCGTGCCGGGCGGCCCCGGGCCGAGGCCGCACCGCTGCCGGCCGGACGATCCGGCACTCCTCACCCTCACCTCGGGCAGCTCCGGTCGGCCCAAGGCGGTGCCGCTCAGCCATCGCAACGTACTCGCCCGGTCCCACGCCACCGCGCTGGCCCGCGGGCTCGACGAGGGCACCCGCACCCTCAACTGGCTGCCGCTGGACCACGTCAGCGGCATGGTGATGTTCCACATCCGGGACGTCTTCCTCGGCTGCCACCAGGTGCACGCGGACACCGGCTGGGTCCGTGCGGACCCCCTGCGCTGGCTCGACCTGGCCTCGGCCGAGCGCGCCGACACCACGTGGGCGCCCAACCACGCCTTCGCCCGGGTCGTCGAACGGCTCGACGAAAGCGGAGGGCGGCCGTGGGACCTGAGCCGGCTGCGGTACGTCATGAACGGCGGGGAGGCGGTCAAGGACCGGGTGGCCCGGCGCTTCCTGGCGGCCCTGGCCCCCTACGGGCTGCCGGCAACCGCCATCCACCCGGGCTGGGGCATGCCGGAGACCGCCTCCGGTGTCGTCGACGGCGTCCTCGTCCCGCACGGTGGGCCGTCCCGGCGGTATGTCCCGGTGGGGGTGCCGCACCCCGGTGTGTCCGTGCGGGTGGTGGACGACGAAGGGCGGGTGCTGCCCGAGCGCGCCGTCGGCCGCCTCCAGGTCACCGGTCCGCCGGTTGCCGTGAGTTACTTCGAGGACGCCGCACCGCACCCCGCGCCGCTCACCGCGGACGGCTGGCTCGTCACCGACGACCTGGCGTTCGTCGACGGCGGCGAGCTGACCGTGACCGGCCGGGCCGACGACGTGATCGAGGTCGGCCAGGACCGCTACCACGGCCACGAGTTGGAGGACGCGGTCGAGGAACTGCCCTGCGTGCTGCCCGGGTCCACAGTGGTCCGGTCCTACCCGGGCGCCGGCGGCCGCCGGGCCCTCGCGGTCTTCTTCCGTCCCCGCCCGCGGGTGCCCGGCCCGGAAGCAGAACGGATGGTGCGCGAGCGGCTGCGGGACCGCTTCGGGGCCCACGTGGACCACCTGGAGGCCCTGGGCGAACACGACCTGCCGAGGACCCCCACCGGCAAGCTCCGCAAGTCCGCACTGACCGCGCGCCTGCCCGGCCCGCACCCGTGACCTGCAGAGGGCACCCGTGCGCAAACGGCCCATTCCGCGTGCGCGCTTCGGCGGCCGTGCCGCAGGCGCGCTGCCTACGCTCGTCGCGCCCGGTGTCACCGAGCGCAGCCGATCACAGGGAGGGGCAACCCCGTGCTCCCCGACATTCGACCGACCATGCGCACATTCGTCACCGGTGTCTGCGTGGCAACGACCTTCGCCGACGGCGACGGCGAGCGGCGGCACGAGGCCGTCACGGTGCGCTCCCTCGTCTCCGTCTCCCTGCAACCGCCGCTGATCTCCATGGTGTTGCCCCGTGAGGCCGGGTTCTTCACCAGCCTGCTCGCCTCACGGGTGTGGACGGTGTCGATCCTCGACGTGGCCGGCGACGATCTCGCCCGCTCCTTCGGGGCCGACCCCGAGACCCGGGCCAGGGCCCTGCGCACCTGCGTCACCTGGGCCGGCCCGCGCACCGGGGCCCTGGTGCTGGCGGCGTCCGCCTGGCTGGAGTGCCGGCTGTACGAATGGCGGGGGTTCGCCGACAGCGCGGTGGTGATCGGCGAGGTGCTGGCCACCGGCGGGCGCCGGCGTCGGCCACCGCTGGTGTCGCTGAACGGCGCGCTGCGCACCCTGGCCTGCTCCCGCGCCGACAGCCGTCCGCCTCTTGCGCAGCCCCTCCCCCGCGCCACGTCCGACCACCCGGCCGGCGCCGTCGCACGGATCGGCGAGGAACCGTGAACGGCCGGGCGAACGGGCCGGAACGCAACGTCACGAGCAGGAAAGAGGAGGAGCAATGAAATTCGGGGTCTGGCTGGACTTCCGCAACCCGGTGCGCTGGCGGCGTCCCTGGGAGGAGGTCTACGAGGAGACGCTCTCCCTGGCAGTCGACGCCGAGGAACAGGGCTTTGAGTCCGTGTGGCTCTCCGAGCACCATCTGACCGAGGACGGCTACCTGCCCTCGCTGTTCCCCGTCCTGGCCGCCATCGCCGCCCGGACCAGGCGCATCAGGCTCGGTACCGCCATGGTGCTCGCGTCCCTGACCCACCCCTTGCGGCTGGCCGAGGACGCCGCCGTCACGGACCTGCTCTCCGGCGGACGTCTGGAGCTGGGCTTGTCGGCGGGCTACCGGGAGCTGGAGTTCGAGGCCCTGGGCGTGCTGCGAGCGCACCGGGGCGCCCGCACCGAGGAGACGGTGGAGATCCTGCGCCGCGCCTGGAGCGGCGAGCCGTTCTCGTACGCCGGGAAGCACTTCTCCTTCGACGACGTGACCGTCACCCCGGTGCCCGCCCGGCAGGGGCCGCCGGTGTGGCTGGGTGGCGGCGGGCCGGCCGCGGCCCGCCGGGCCGGCCGCCACGGGCTGCGCTTCCTGCCCGACCTCGGCACCCCGCCGGAGACCGTCGAACTGTACCGGCAGACGCTGGCCGCACACGGCCACGACCCCGCCCGCTTCGGCATCACGGCCCTGGTGACCCCTGGCGTCTACGTCTGCGAGGACGCCGAGGAGGGCTGGCAGGAGATCAGGGAGCACTACTGGTACCTGCTCAGCACCTTCCAGGAGTGGTTCGGCAACCCCGGCCTGCCGTCGGTGGACGACCTGCCGCGCGAGCTGTTCCTGGTCGGACCACCCGATGTCGTCGCCGAGGGCATTCGCGAACGCGTCAAGCCGCTGGGCGACGTGGAACGCGTCATCTTCTTCGGCCGGGCGCCGGGACTGCCCGTCGAGCGCGCCCGCCGCTCGCTGGGTCTCTTCGCCGAGCACGTCGTGCCCCGGTTCGGCTGACGACCCGGCACCTTTGACGCCACCGCCGCACCTCCCAACCGACGGATGAAGGAGCACCATGCCAGACATCGCCATTGTGGGAGCAGGCATCTCCGGCCTGCACCTGGCGCTGCGGCTTCAGCAGGCCGGGGTCGCCACCACCGTGTACGCCGAGCACAGCCCGCAGGAGGTCGCCGCGAGCCGCCCGCACAGTCTCCCCGTACGGTTCGGGGCGACCCGGCGGCGCGAGCGGGAACTGGGGGTGGCGCACTGGGAAGGACCGCAGGACGACACCCACGGAGTGAACCTCGTGGCGCCCGGCGACCCCGCCGTCCACTTCTTCGGCCGGCTCGGCGAACCCGCCAGCGGGATCGACCTGCGCCTGTATCTGCCCCGGCTGACGGCCGACTACCTGGAGCGCGGCGGCCGCCTGGAGTTGCTGCGTCCCGAGGGGGCCGAGATCGACCGCGTTTCCGGCGGCCACGACCTGGTCGTGGTCGCCGCCGGGCGGGCGGCCAGGAGCGGGCTCTTCCCGCGCGATCCGGCACGCTCGCCGTACACCGCGCCGCAGCGGGTGCTGACGGCGGGACTGTTCCACGGCATCGCGCCGTCCGACCCGGGGTGGATCCACTTCGAGGTCAGCACGGTGGGGGAAATCTTCTCCACCCGCATCCTCACGTCGGACGGTCCCGTGCACGGCATGGTCGTGGAGGCGCTGCCGGGTGGGCCACTGGAGCAGCTCGCCCGTTTCGACCACGCCGCCGACCGGGCCGGCTTCGAGCGGCTGCTGCTCAAGCTCGTCGGCGAACACGCCCCGGGGCTGCGCGAACGCATCGACGAGGGCGAGTTCGGGATCACCAGGCCAGGTGACGTGATCCAGGGCGGCATCATCCCCACGGTGCGCGAGAGTTGGACCACGCTGCCCTCGGGGCGGGTCGCGCTCGCACTGGGCGACGCCTGGGTGGTCAACGACCCGCTGACCGGCCAGGGGGCCAACCTCGGCTCCCGGTGCGCCTTCGCCCTGGCCGATCTCATCGTGGCCGGGCCGCCGTACGACGAGGCGTTCGCCGGCAAGGTGGCCGAACGGCTGTGGCGGATCGCCGAGCCGGTGGTGGCCTGGTCCAACCTCAACATCGGTCCGCCGCAGGAGCACCTGGGCGGGATCTTCGCCGCGGCCACCCGGGACCAGCAGGTCGCCGACGCCTTCGTCGACAACTTCAACGACCCCGCCGCCATGTGGGACGTGGTCCGATCCCCCGAGGCCACCGCCTCCTGGCTGGCACGGTTCACTCCTCAGGGCGGCTGAACCGGCTCGGGCCCCCCGCGGCGGCATGTCCCCGGGTTCCGGCGCGGAACGGGAGCACGCGGGAAGCGGGCCGCCCCCGCCCACCCCGTGTGCCGTCAGGCCGTGGCCGGGCCGACGGCAGACGGGGCGGCGAGCGACGCGTCCCAGGCGGCCATCGCCATGTCCACCAGAGCGTGGAGCTGGGCGCGTGGGGCACCGTCGCGGGCCTGGACCGAGACGCCGTTGAGGAAGGTGGTGTAGAACGCGGCGATCCGTTCGGTGTCCACCTCAGCGGCCAGTTCGCCCTCCGCCACCGCCCGCTCGAGCCGCTCCTTGATCACGGACTTCGTGCGGGCCCGGCAGCGCAGCGCGAAATCCCGCACGGACTCGTGGTCCGCGGTGCAGTTGGCGGCGGCCTGCACGATCATGCAACCGTGCGGCTTGCCGTCCGCGGTGAACTGGTCGACGCTGCCGTGCAGGAGCGCCGCGACGGCCGAGCGGACATCGGGTGCGGCGTTCATCGCCTGCCGCGACACCGCGGCCTCGGTGGCCTCGTAGTGACCGATCGCCTCGCGGAACAGGTTCTCCTTGTTCGTGAACGCGGCGTACAGGCTCGGCGGGTTGATGCCGATGGCGGCGCTCAGCTCGGTCGTGGAGGTGGCCTCGTAGCCGCGCTCCCAGAAGACCAGCATCGCCGTGTGCAGTGCCGCCTCACGGTCGAACGCACGGGGTCGTCCCAGCCTTGCCACGGGCCCTCCTTGACGGCACGCCAGCCGCTCAGTAGCTTTCTTTAGAGCCTATTACAGAAGTCGGGGGTGCGCTCGCCCCGAGCTGCCACGCTCCCGCCTCCTCGTACCCCCGCACGGCCGTGCCCGCTTCCCTTGCCGCCTCGTCCGGCCCCGGCACGGCCTTCCATCCAAGGAGAGTAGTTCATGGCCCACGCGGACGACGCACTCGCGGACGCCCAAGTGCCCGACGCCGAGGACGGGCGGGGGGAGGTGCGCTGGGGGCTGCGGGCATGGCTGATGCTCGTGGTCGTCTGCGGCGCGTTCTCGCTGGACGCGCTCGACAACATCATGGTCGGCATCGCCACCCCGCAGATCAAGGCCCACTTCGACATGAGCACCTCTGCCGCGCAGTGGGTGGTGAGCGCCTACGTCCTCGGCTTCGGCGGCTTCCTCCTGCTGGGGGGCCGGCTGTCGGACCTGGTGGGGCGGCGCCGGGTGTTCGTGGCCGGCCTGCTGTTGCTGGCGCTCGGCTCCCTCGGCGGCGGCACCGCCACCACCGGTGTGGTCGTCGTCCTCGGCCGGCTGGTCATGGGCATCGGCGCCGCGCTGACCGCGCCCGCCGCCCTGTCCATCGTGATCGGCACCTTCCCCGAGGGCCCGCAGCGCAACCGGGCCCTGGGCATCTACACCGCGTGCGGCGCGGTCGGGTACTCCATCGGCGTCGTGGTCGGCGGCTCCCTCACGCAGGCGAGCTGGCGCTGGACCTTCATGCTGTCGGTGCCGGTGGCCCTCGCCGCCATCGCCGGCGCCCTGCGGCTGGTACCGCGGGATCCGGCGCGCGAGAGCGGCGAGCGCCACTACGACGCGGCCGGCGCCGTCACCGTCACCGCCGCGATGCTGCTGCTCGTCTACGCGATCGTGCAGGCGCCCGGGCACGGTTGGGCCGCCGGCCGCACCCTGGGACTGTTCGCTCTCGCGGTGCTGCTGCTCGCCGCCTTCGCGGCCGTGGAGACGCGCAGCCCGCAGCCGCTGCTGCGCCTGGGCCTGCTGCGCAACAAGTCCCTGGTGGGCGCTAGCCTGATCGCCGCCGCGATCCTCGGCACCTACATGAGCTACCAGTTCGTCGGCAGCCTCTACCTGCAGTCCTACCGCGGCTGGTCACCGCTGGAGATGGCCTTCGCCTTCCTGCCCGTCGGCCTGATGATCCTCTTCTTCGCGCCTCGCGCGGGCAGGCTGCTCGGCCGCACCGGCGTGCACTGGATGATCTTCGGCGGCATGCTCGCCTACACGGTCGCCTTCCTGCTGTTCCTGCGGATCGGCGCCGACTCCTCCTACTGGTCGGTGATCCTGCCGAGCATGGTGCTGATCGGCGGCGGCTTCCCGTTCGCTTTCACCGCGGCCAATGTGCAGGCCACCAACGGGGTCGCCGAGTCCGAGCAGGGGCTGGCCGCCGGCATTCTCCAGACCGGCTACCAGGTAGGCGCCGCCGTCGTGCTCGCGGTGGTGACGGTGCGCATGGGCGACCAGGACACCGGCCAGGCGCGGACGGTGTCCGGCTACCACCAGGGCACATGGGCCATCGTCGTCGTCGCCGCTTTCTCGGCGCTGGCCGCGGCGGTCACAGCCGTCGCCGCCCGCGTACGGGCCAAGGGCGCCGCCCGGGCAGCCGCGGACTCCCCCCAGGCCGGGGCCGGGGAGGAACGGTCCGCATCGGCGGCGTCCGCCGGTGGGTCCGCTTCCTGACCGCGCCGCGGCGGACTGCGCCGGCCGCCGGACGACACGAGGGCCGGGGCCGCCTCCGATACGGGGCGGCCCCGGCCGTCTGCGGTGGGTGCGCTACTCCTCCAGCAGGTCCGGCTGTTCGGCGGTGATCTCGTCCCACAGCAACTGGAAGCTGAACCAGCCCAGTTGCCGGTCACCGAAACCCTGCCGGGCGGCGAGGGCCTGCTCGTGGCTCATCGGCTGGGGCCTGCCGGCCGCTGCGGCAAGGAGCTGGACCTGGGCGGCGCCCTCATAGGTGAAGAACCAGTGCACCGCCTCGTCGACGGAGCCGCCCACGGTGATCAGTCCGTGGTGGCGCAGCAGCATGGCGCGCCTGCCGCCGAGTTCGGCGGCGATGTCCTGGCCCTGCGCCACGCTGATCGACGGCCCCTCGTAGGCACTGTAGAAGACCTGGTCGCCGTAGAAGGCGGCGGACTCCTGGTCCACCGGCTCCAGCAGCCGGCCCAGGGCACCGAGCGCCCGCGAGTACGGGGTGTGGCCGTGCGCCGCGGCCACGGCGTCGGGTCGGGCGCGGTGAATGGCGGAGTGGATGACGAAGGCACTCGGGTTGACCCGGTGGCGGCCGCTGACCACCCGGCCCTGCCCGTCGACCAGAATCAGGTCACGGACCCTGACCCGGCTGAAGGAAACCCCGAACGGGTTGACCCAGAACCGGTCCTCGTCCCCGGGGTCGCGCACCGAGATGTGGCCCGAGATGCCCTCCCCGTAGCCGTACTTGCCGAACAGCCGCAGGGCGGCCGCCAGGCGCTGCTTGTGGTGCCTGCGGGCGTCGTCGACGGAGTCGAAGACCGGCTCGGCGGGCATCGGGAGCCCGGTGCGCGTGTCCGCCAGGTAGCCGGTCTGGTTCTCGGTCGCCGTGTCTGTCGCCGTGTCTGTCGCCTTCTCGGTCGCCGTGTCGGTCATGAAAGAGCGCTCCTTCGCGGGTGTCTGCCCGTTCCCCTGGACGGGGGAACGGGCGGGGTGCGGGCCGGGCGCGTCATGCGGTCTGCATGGAGACGGCTCGGCGGGCGGCCTCCCGGTGGATGGCGTCGGCGATGTCGACAGCCCGGTCCACCAGCGAGGGGACGCCGAAGGTGAAGAACAGGGAGCCCGACGCCAGGTCGCCGAGGGCGTACAGCCGGGTGTCGGCCCTGCCCTTGACGGTCAGCCCGCTCGTGGCGCGGGTGACGCGCAGGCCGCCGCGCGGGTGCCGCTCGGCCAGGCCCTGCCCGACCAGCGACGCCACCAGCGGCTGCGCCGCGGGCGGGATGCGGTGGGCCGGCGGGCTGACCGCGTTGACCACCACATCCGCGTGGCGAACGCCGTCCTCGGTCCACAGCCGGAACCCGCCGCCCGGCACCGGGCTGATCCGCCCCACGAGCCGGGCGAACTCCAGCCGCCCTTCCCCGGCCTGCCGCAGCAGTGCCTCGGCCGTGGCCGGCGGCATCGGGCAGCACAGGCTCATGATGGTGCGGTAATGGTGGCGCACCAGTGCCGCCCGATCCCGCTCCGGCAGGAGTTGCCATACGTCGGGGCCGGTGTCGGGCACCGCGCGCTGCAGGATGCGCAGCCCCAGGTCAGGGTCGTCGACCGCGGCGAGACCGCGGCGCAGCCGTGCCTGCGGGTCCTCGCCGGGGCCGGTGGAGATCTCGCGCACCACCGCGTCCGGGTCGGCCCCGGCGGCCGTGAGTTCCTTGCGCATGAGGGCGGAGGCGTCGGCCAGGGCCAGGGTCTGCCCTCGGGCGGCCATCGCCCGGAAGTGCTCGGCGGTGAAGTACCGCGCCACGTGCTCCACTTGCCGCTGCCGCACGCCGGGCAGGATCCCGGTGCGCGAGGCGAGGACGACGCCGCCCTCGTGGCCCGCCGCTGCGAGCGAGAGCACGACGTCGACCGCGCTCAGCCCGCTGCCGACGACCACGACCCCGGCCCGCGGGCCGATCTCCGCCAGCCGCCGCGCCACCGGATAGGGGTCCGGCACGAAGCCCGGCGCGCCCCCCAGCCGATGCGGGTCCGCCGGGCCGCTGTTGCCCATGCACAGCACCACGTGGTCGAACGCGTGGGAGCCGCCGTCGGCGGTGCCGGCCACCAGCAGCTGCCCGTCGCGGCGCAGGCCGGTCACCGCGCTGCGCACGAAGGAGAGGTCGCTGCCCCGGTCCGCGAGTGCGCCGAGCGCGCTGCGCGCCGACTGCTCGAGGTAGTCGCCGTAGACGGCGCGCGGCGGGAAGACGATGCCCGAGCGGGCGTCCGCGTAGTCGCCGGACATCCCCAGGGTCACGCGCCGCTCTTCCAGCCAGCGCAGGAAGTGCCGCGGATCGCCGGCCCGCACGCTCATGTCCTCCGGCGGCGCGTTGACCCGCAGCACCTCGCTGTCGGGTTGGTAGGCGCGGCCGCGCCACGGGTGCGGCGCCGGATCGAACACCGTGACGGCCGCGGGAACCGCGTCCCGCCGGCTGAGCGCGTCGAGCAGGCACACGGCGGACGCGCCGGCGCCGACAATCCCTATTCGCGTGGAACCGAGCATGCGGGAGAACCCCGTTCGCGTGTGATGGTTCGGGGAACAAAAAGGAAGGGCGGATGCGCATGCATCGTGATTCACGAACAATGCAGGCGCCGGAAATTCCTTGCCCTCGTCAAAACAACGATCGTGCTTCAGTGTCCTGGGAACGGCTTGCCGTTACTCGCGGAAAAGCGCATGCGGTGTGCCGGGTTCGCGCATCCGCGGCACGGGCCGGCCCCCACGGCCGGCGCAGAGCGGACCGGACGCTCGCAGTGAGGCCCGCGGGACGTCAGAAATCTCCCGACCCCGCCGACCCCGCCGACCCCGCCGACCCCGCCGACCCCGCCGACAGGGATCGTTGACGCCACTCCCGCGGGGTGATCCCGTAGCGCTGGCGGAAGAGCTTGCTGAAATGCGAGGCACCATGAAGGCCCCAGCGCTCCCCGATGTGGGCCACGGTCAAGTGCGCCATGCGCGGGTTGCCCAGGTCCTCGCGGCAGCCTGCCAGCCGCTCGTTGCGGATCCACTGCGCCGGGCTGGTGCCCTCGTCCTGGAAGAGGAGTTGCAGGTAGCGCAGCGAGACGTGGTGGACTTCGGCGAGCAGCGGCGGCGTGATCCCGGGGTCGCCGAGACGGGCGCGCGCGTACGACTTGATCCGGTGGAGCTGGGCCCGGCGCGCCGCGGCCGCGCCCTCGCCGCCGTACCGCAGCTTTTCCGCGCACACGGCGGTGACCAGGCTGGCCAGGCTGCTGCCGAGGTAGCCGGCGGCAACCGCGTCCAGCTCCCTCATGTGGCCGGTCAGGCTGCGCAGCAGGCTCGCCAGCAGGCCCCCGGCGCCCTCGCGCCCGGACCAGGTGGCGGCCCGCAGCGGATGCTCCAGCCCCACTCGCAGGTCCACCAGGCGGTGGTCGAACTTGACGGTCACCATGTGGATGGGCGCGCTCATCCGCAGCACGAACGGGCAGGAGCCGTCGTAGCAGAACAGGCTGTCGGTGCCGGCCACGGCGTGGGTGCCGCCCTGGTCGATCACGACCTCGCCGTCCAGCACGCAGGTGAGGTGGAGGGGGGTCGCCTTGGCCCGGGTGGCCAGGCCCTCGGTGAGTTCCACGGTGTGCGGGTCCGCGCGCACCGTCGCGACCTGCACGCTGCCGAAGGTGCCCGAGACGATGACCCCGTCGAAGGCCCCCCGGTCGGCCTGGTGCACCCGCATCGGGCCGCAGGCCGTCGCGACCATCTCGCCCCACACGTGGAAGCGGCCGCCCGATCTCGCCTCCTGGATGTGCAGGCTCTCGGCCGGCGAGCGGTCGGCCGTCAGCAGGCCGTTCATGGGCGGGGCCCGACTGTCCGTGCTCCATGGCCCTCTGTGACCGGCCTCCTCGCCGCGGCCACTCCCCGCCCCCTGGGCTCCGGGCCCTCGGGGGCCATTCCGGAACGCCGGCCGGTTGCCTCCGACGTGAAAACGACAATTGCGTGTCGCCCGCATCGCATAGAGTCCGCTCCTGAATGCGTGAGTCGACAGGTTCGGTCAACGCCCTCGACCATACGTGGCGACACCGAACAGCCGTGCACTCATTCAAGTCAATGTCTTTCCCGGCTTTTCCCGGCTCGCGCCATACGGAGTTGCCGGCTCCGTTCGGCCGGTGTCCCTCGGCACCCCGAATCGGCCGAGGCCGTTCGGAGGGCGGCGAAAGCCGCAGGCCGACGCCCCCGGCCGGGCCCCCGGGGCGCTCGGCAGATTTGCCATCTCGTGTTCACGAAACGCGGCCGGCCACCGGATCCCGCGCGAGCACGCCGTCGCGGCCGGCAGTGCCCAGGTCAGCGCCCCGGGGGCCGGTGCCGCCGTGGCGGGCCTCGACGCCAGGGGCACAAAAGGCGGTCTTGACCGGACGCGCCGGAGAGTTCCCGCGCGTTGACGGCCCGTCAGCCGACCGGTGCACCCCCGTGCACCACCTCGTGCTCCCACTCACCGCGCGCCTGGGTGTGCAGCCGCCAGTAGTGCTCGGCGATGTCGTCCGGATCGTACGCCGTGCCCGGGGCAACCGCACCGGGCACGGTGACGGAGGCGACGTGCACCCCCGCCGCGCCGAAGTTGGCGTCCAGCAGCGCGACCAGAGTACGCACGCCGAACTTGCCCAGGCCCAGGCTGATGTAACGAGGGTCGATACGGGGCATGCCGCCGGTGACGAGGACGGAGCCGCGGCCGCGCTCGGCCATACCGGGCGCCACGTGCACGGCAGCGGTCAGCGCGCCGACGACGTTGACCGCGTAGGCGTCCAACTGGCCGCGCGCGTCCAGCTCTCCCGGTCCGTCGCTGCGGATCCAAGCCGCGTTGTACACCAGGGCGTCGATCGGTCCCGACTCGGCTGCCACCGTGTCGAGGGCGGCTTTCAGCCCCACCTCGTCGGTGCTGTCCGCGGTGAGCGCCAGGACCTTGCGCCCGCGCCGTTCGATCTCCCCGGCAACGGCCCGGACGGTCGACTCACGGCGGGCGATCACCGCGACAGGCAGCCCCTCCCGCGCGAACCTGTCGGCGACGGCGAGGCCGATCCCCGGCCCCGCACCGATCACCACTGCTCCTGGCACGGTGCGCTCTCCTCACGACCCGTCAGGTCCCGGCAATCCCAGCGACTGCGGACACCCCAACTCTAGCTCGATCCCTGTCGGAGATCTTGGAAAGCCGAGGTCAACTCCCGGTCCGGCGACGGACTCGGCAACGACGACCGCGCCTGCGTCCGGGCATCACCGCGCTGAACGGCACGCTTCCGGCCGGCGGCCGGTACCTCGTCCAGGAATGGGGCAACATCGGCGGCACCACCCCCTTGCCCACCCCCGACGCCGTCGGCGACACCAACCTCTCCGCCACGAGCGGCATCGTCGCCCTCGTCGCGGGCACCACGCCGCTCACCTGCCGCACCCAGGCCGCCTGCGCCGAGGACGCGCGCGTCAAGGACCTCCTCGGATACGGCACCGCCGCCGTCCACGAGGGCAGCAGCCCCGCCCAGGGTGCCGGCAACATCACCTCGGCGGCACGCAACACCTCGCTCCGCGGCATCGACGACAACGCTGCCGACTTCGCTGCGTCCCTCCCCTCACCCCAGAACTCCGCCGCGGGCGGCGGCACGGACGATGGCGGCAGCAGCGTCGGCCCCACCGGCGGAGCGGACGACGGGGGCACCGCCGGAGTCATCGCCGGCGTCGACGGCATCACCGGCAGCGTCAACGGCGGCGGGACGGACGACGGCGGCACCATTGGTGTGACCGGGTCCTGAGCACCTTCGTCCGGGAAAGGAGCCCGCACAGGCGGCGACGTGCCGTCCACCGCGGCTCCGGCAGGGCGGCCGGGCCGGCCACAGGCCCGGCCGCCCACGTCGGGCGGGTGACCGACCGGGCCGGCCGCTCACCTGCTCACCCGGGTCGCCGCCTCCGGCACCCCGAAGGCCGCGAGCACCAGGACCCGGAGCGAGGATTACGCGCGCCACCGGTGCGGTAACGATCGCAGGTGCCGGCCGCACCGGACACCGGGACACCGGCACCCCCACAGCCCACCGGCGAACCCGACCGAGGAGAAGCACGCGATGAGCCCCGATACACCCGGCAGCGCCGATGAGGAGTACCGGACCGCACTCGCGACCGCCGGGGAACTGCTGGGGCAGCGGCTCGACTTGCCGCCGGCCCCGGGGGAACCCGCGGCGGGCGCCGACTTCCGCAAGGTGGCCACCGTGCACGCCTTCGCCGACTCCTGGACGCGCACCGCACTGTCCACCCACGACCGAGCGCTGGTCTCGGTCGCGATCACCGCGACACTGGGCGCCCAGGAACCCTTGCGCGGCCAGCTGCGCATCGCACTCAACAACCAGGTGACCAAGGAAGAACTCGTCGACCTGTTCATCCACCTGGCCGTCTACGCAGGAGTCGCCCGCGCCTTCGAAACCTACCAAGTGGCCCTCGCAGTATTCGCCGAACACTCCACCAGCCCCTGAACCCCGATCCCCCATTGCGACAGCGCTCCCACACCACCCCGGCCAACCCCCATCCCCGCACCCACCACCAACACAGGCAACACGACACCCGCCGACAAGCGGCCGCCCCGCTCCGACGCGGAATATCTCGACGCCACGAACATCCGACCACACACCCATTCGATTCCGCACCCGTACAAGCGAAGCCGGAACGAACAGGCGAGCAACCACCTCGACCGCGAACCTGCTCACACCCGCCTGCCCCGCTTGCACGCCCCCCGCGCCCCCGTCCCGGCTGCCCACAGGAGGCAGCCGGGACGGCCCTACCGGCACAGCAGCCATGCCCGGGCATCAGCCCTGCCGTCGATCATCCAGGGAGAGCGCGACTCAGAAGCTGCCCCCGCAGGAGTACGAGTTGGAGTACAGGAAGTCACCCACACATACGCGTGCGAGGTAGCCCGGCCCGTCGTAGTAGTAGTAGTCGGTCCCGACGGTCTGCCCACCCGCGCCCACGTGCGTGTACGAAAGGTCGCTCCACGAACTGCCACCGTTCGTACTGCGCTCCAGCCAGCCCTGGCGCATGCCGTACACGCCCGCAGCCCGACTCCGTGCCGTGCCCGGGCCCAGGGCTCGAAGCGACGGCGACGCTCGCCCCGTGCGGTACGGGGCGAGCATGTCGGCGAGCTGCGTGAGGGGGAGGAGGGCAGGGTCAGCAAGGGCCCAGGTAGTGGTATTCGTTGATCCAGTCGTCCTCGGTGAGGTTCAGGTCGCTGACGTAGACGTTCCGGTTGCCCGAGTCGTCGTCGGTCAGGAGCCATGTCGCGCTGTACCTGCCGTTGACGCCGTACGTCGCGCCCTGGATGTGGCAGTAGAAGTAGTTGGTTCCGGCGTACAGAGTTCCGGCGTGGCTGCTGGTGTTCGCGTCGGGTGTCCAGTGCGTCCACTGCGTCACCGTGGTGTGCAGGTAGGCCTTGGGGTAGGCCTGCGGTGCGGCATGGGCGGTACCGGTGGTCGCCACTCCCAGTGCGGCGAGCAGTGTCCCCGTCGCCACGGCCGTCGTGATCGTGCGCAGCATGATGGGATACCCCCGTGTGAGTGTCGCCCGTGGTCGACGGGCGATGCGGTCGAATGCCGGGGCACTTGAGGCCCCTTCGGTGAGGTCGCCGTGCCCGCAAGGCCCGACGCTGCGTCCTACGTGCCGGCGGCCGGGCCGACCGGCATCGCGACCGGCATCGTCCTCCGTCCGGCGGAAAGCGTCCCGGCGTATCGCCGGAAAGTGCACGTCGCCTCGCAGGCCTTGGGCGCAGGGTGCGAGGGCCTGTCCTGGCGGCACGTGCCTGCGAGGGCCTCTCTGACAAATCCCGCCTGGGCGGCAGGCCCTAGGAGCACTGGTCCAACTTGCTGTAGTACGTGTTCCATCCGTCGGCGTCGAGATTGACGATGCTGACGTACACGTTGCGGTCTCCGGTGTCGTCGTCGGTGTTGAGCCAAATGTGGCTGGTGGAGCCGTTGGCCGCGTACTCCTCGCCGAACGTCCAGCAGTAGAAGTAGTTCAGCCCCGCGTACAGGGTGCCGGCGTGGGTCGATGTGTACGGGTCGGGTGTCCAGTGCGTCCACTGCGTCACCGTCGTGTGCAGGTAGGCCGGGACATGCTCGGCGGGCGCCGCCGCGGCGGTGCCCGCTCCTGCCAGTCCGGCCGCTGCCAGCAGTGCTCCTGCGGCGACAACCGTCGAGATCCTGCGGGCCACGCCGAGCGTGGATCTGGTGCGCATCTGTCTGTCCTCTCGCCATTGCCCGGTCCGCGCATCCCGGCCGGGCGCTGCGTGTGGAACGGCCATCCGGGGGTCTCGGGTCGCTTGGGGTCGCCGCGAACTGCACCGCCCCCCGTTTCGCCGGGTGCGGCCGATCGTGAACGCGCCGGACGCCGCAGTCGTGTTCGCGAGAACAGCGTCTTCACCGGTGGCCGGCGGCCCCGTTGGTCTTCTCCCTGTGAGCGGACGCCCACCGCACCCTGTCCGCGGGCTGAGGTGTGCGCTGCTCTTTGATGACGGTAGGCGCACGCCACGTCCCACAAGCACCATCACGTGCATCGTGACTCCCCAGTTCGTGCACGGCGGGCCGCGGAACAGTAGGATTCCCGCACAAACGGGGCTGGGGGGATCGGCATGACAGACTGCGGAAGTTCCCGATTGGTGGGGACCGAGTCGTTCCAGCAGGTCGCCTCGGGCTTGTTCGCCCCGTTGCAGGTGACCGGTTCCGGCCCCCGGCAGTTCGAAGCCTCGGTCCAGTACGAGGCCGTAGGGCCCGTGGTCGTCGCCCGTATCCGGGCCGGTGCCGCAATTGTGGTGCGCGACAGGCGCAGCATCACCTCCGGCGACGTGCAGTGGATGCATTTCACCGTGCACCACCGCGGACTGCTCACCGCAGCCCAGGACGACCGGGCCACGGTGGTGAACCCCGGAGAGTTGTTCGCCTGTGACAACACCCGGCCTTACCGTCTCGTCGGGGCGGATACCAGTGACATGACGGTGCTTTGCGTGCCGCGGGCGAGCCTGGGCAGGCACGCGGATGCCATCGGCCGGCGCACCGCGCTGACGCTGCCGGCTGCCGGCGGGGTCGGCGGGCTCCTGGGCCACGCACTGTCGGCAGCCGACGACGACCTCCCCCGCCACAGTGCGGCCCGCATGCATCTGGCCGACGCGCTCACCGCACTCGTCCTCGCGGCTTTCGCCGACACCACCCCCGAACGGGCCCCGGTCCCGACCGACCTGGCCGACCGCATCCGCGCCTACGCACTGGCCCACCTCGGCGACGGCCGCCTCGGCGCGGAGCACGTCGCACGCCGGCACCACATCTCCGTCCGGCACCTGCACGCGCTGTTCAAGGGCAGCGGTCCGACCTTCGCCGCATGGGTCCGGCACGAACGCCTGCTGCGGATCCGCCGGGATCTGCTCGACCCGGCCTCCTCGCCCCTGTCCACGGCGGTGATCGCGGCACGCTGGGGAGTGCACGACCCCAAGCATCTGGGCAGGGCCCTGAAACGCGAGTTCGGCGAAACCGTCAGCGATCTGCGCCGCAGGCAGCACGACTCGGGCGGCCGACCGTAGAGCGGTGAACACCTTCGAGCCGGCCGCCGCCGCGTCCGGCGCACTCGACGCCCTCACCGGCGTGCTGCCGGACCGGCTGCACCGCCGGCTCCGCGCCGTCGGGACCGGCTGCACCGCCACGGCGCGATCGCTTCGCGAGAGGCCGGCTGCCCACTCCCTACGGGAGTACGGCGGGTGACGCACCTCATCGCGAGGGCGGACCCGGCCCGATCATCACCTCGGAACGCCGGATCAGCCGTTCGCGTTGCGGTCGCTCATGTCGGCCGGAGTGACCATGACGAACGGGGGTAAGCCCCCGGGGCCCACGACCAGGCGCCGCTCACGGCCGCTGACCTTCCTCCCCACGCCGTAGCCGCGGGACTCGCAGCCAACGGTCCCGGCGGCCTTGACCGACCGTCCCGGTCAGGAAATCCCGGCGAGCGCTTCGACGAAACCGACGAGCGCGATCAGCAGCGGAACACCGCAGAGGACCATCAGAAACGCCCCGACCCTGCGCGTCCTCCCGAACAGCAGGAACCACCCGGCGTTCCGTCCGCCGGCCGTCGCCTCCTCGACAACCGCCCTGTTGCGAGCGGCAAAGTGGGAGCCGATGCCCCTCATGTCGGTGAAGAGCACCAGGCCGAGTCCGAAGAAGCCCAGCATCAGCAGTGCGAACACCGCGAAGAAGATCAGCACGGCATGACGATCCCAGAGCCACCGTCCGCCGTCCACCCGTCCCTCGCGTCCCGCGTGGGGTGAACGGCGGCGGCAGGCGCGGATCCTCGCGCCGTGGACGGCGGCGGACGCGGTGCCGGGCGAGGACAGCAGGCACTGCGCGAACGGACCTTCCAACAGGTCGTCCAACCGTGGTACCTGGCAGTCGCCTTAGCCCCGCATACCCTGAAAGTGCGTACATGGCTGAGGAGTCTCAGAGTCTCTGAGGGACCCCAACTACGTATGAAACGGCCCCCGCCCGTACACAGTCGGCGGGGGCCGAGGGCACCGAGGGCCCGCGGTGCCGACGCCGCACTCCGCATGCCAAGGAGTCAGCACGCCGCCGGGCCCGTTCCGGCGTGCTGACGCAACATGTCCGACCGCACCCGCTTCCTGGCCCTTCTGCCGGCCCTGCCCGGGACTGCCGCGCTCACCACACATGGCGCCCCCTGTGTACTAGCCGCACTCGTGCTGTGCTCGCTGCTCGCGGTTCTGCCCGCCTTGGCAAACATCACAGCGCGCTGGCGTGCCGACAAGCCCCGGCGGGATCGGGAGCAGATCGGAAACCAGGCGCTGAGCCGGATAGGGCAGACCGATCCCGAGCGCGTGGTGGAACTGCTCGCCCGACTATCACCCCCGGCCAGTCCCTTCGAGCCGGAGCCGTCTCCGGCGGAGGGGCCGGCCCCTCCCGCCACAGCCGCCGCGCCGGGCGATCCGGCAGCGGGCGGTGCGGGCGGGAGGAGATGATGCGCGGCTGACTATCGAAGGCTCACCGGGAAGGCACGCCCTGCGCATTCCTCCCGGTACTGATCCACAGGGTTCCGTGCATTGCCCGCTCCCCGATGAAGCGACGGCATGGAGGTGCCCTCGGTGATCGGCGACGGGCGTGCCATGGTGCGGTCCGCCGGTGATCGGCGGACCGCCCCGTCCCGGCTGCCCGCAGGAGGCAGCCGGGACAGCCCTACCGGCACAGCAGCGATGCCCGGGCATCAGCGCTGCCGTCGATCATCCAGGGTGAGCGCGACTCAGAAGCTGCCCCCGCAGGAGTACGAGTTGGAGTACAGGAAGTCACCCACACATACGCGTGCGAGGTAGCCCGGCCCGTCGTAGTAGTAGTCGGTCCCGACGGTCTGCCCACCCGCGCCCACGTGCGTGTACGAAAGGTCGCTCCACGAACCGCCACCGTTCGTACTGCGCTCCAGCCAGCCCTGGCATGCCAGTCCCCGGGTGCTTGTGTTCAGCGTGAACCAGCCTCGCGCGTAGGTGTCGCCCGTGCTGGTGGAGTAGCCGGCCTGCACCTGGCCGGAACAGCCGACAAAAGAGACGTAGGTGCTTGAGATGTACGCGCCATTGGTGAAGCCGGTCTCCGCCTGAGCGCTGCTGGTCACGCCGATTGCCAGACCTGCAGATGCGACACCGATCCCAAGAGCCCGAGCGAGGCTCTTCTTGCTCATCTTCCGCATGTCTTCCCCTTCGTCCGGCGGTGGAGCGCGGTTCGTGCGCTCTGCCATACCGACCCGGCGGTACAGCGAAAACCACCGGCCCCCGCATGTGAGTTGAGTCACTTCGAGCACACTCGCCGCTGCCGGAACGTCACGGGGCCCGGCGGGCCGGCTACGACAGACGGGCCCGCCCGACATCCCCCGACCCGGACGCGGTCAGGCCGGCCGCCACATGCGCCGGGGCCTGCGAACCCCGGTCTCCGCGGCCACGGCACGGGCGAACCACCCGCGGCAGAAACCGGCCGACACCACCCGTCGCCTCAGGGTTCGAAGATCGCCTGATGGCGCCACAGCAGCACGCGACGGCTCCGGTCGGCGTCCGACGCGACTCCGACCGCGCCACTGCGCCGTGCGGCCGCGGCGAAAGGGCCGGACACCTCGACCTCACACGTGCCGTCCTGCGGCGAGTGCCTCACTGGTCAGGCCGGCCCACGCGCCAGGGCGGACCTGCGCAGGAGCGCGGCGAAGGTGATCAGCCATATCGCCAGCGCGATCCACAGCAGCACCCGGCCCAGCGGCTCCAGCCAGGCGATGCCGAGGGGGGCCGACGAGGAGAGCGAGGCCGCTGCGATCATTCCCAGGGGGAAGACCGTGGACCAGCGCCGGATGTCGTATCCAGGGCGCGGCCGGTAGAACTCCGCCCCCGCCAGGATCATGTACCAGGCGAACGTCACGGCGAGGAGCACCACCGCCAGCGTGTGCAGCGTCTCGTGAGCGTTCCCCGACCACTGGGGTGAGGACACCAAGGACGTGCACGCGAGGGCGGAGATCGCCAGCGCGCCGCCGGCCACCCACTGGTCACCCATTCCCGTGAGCACCTGCCGGAAGTCGAAGTACATCAGCGCCACCGCGTACAGGGCCAGCCCCAGGCAGAAGCAGCCCAGCGCCGCCGAACCGAGCCAGCCGGAACCGTGCGCGACGGACAGCCTCTCGGCGAGCATCGCGATCGCCTCCGCGGGCACGGCGATCAAGAACACTCCCCCGGGCATACCACGGGTGAGCCGGCGCACGACGCTCACCGTCAGACCGGGCCACCACACAACCGCCAGCGCGAGCATGGCCGCGGCCGTGTCCAGCCGGCCGAGCACAACCAGGCGCGTGCCCAGCACCGAGGTCGCCGCGACGGCGGTGAGCCCGGGCGGTGTCCCGGCCACCGCCAGCCATGCGCGCCGGTCCCGCACCAGCATGGCGACGAACGCCACCGCCAGCAGAACCCACCACGTGGCGGCAACCGCAAGGGCAATCAGCGACAGCGTCTCGTGACCGACCAAGTGCAGCGCCACGGAGATGATGGCGGCCGCCATTACCGCAGCACCGTCTCCGGCCCGCAACGCACCCCCACCAGCTGCAGTCCTGCGCTCCACCTCCCCATGCCACCACCTGGCTCCTGCCCCCACCACTCGAGCCGGGCCGGCAGCCCTCCACCGCGTTCCTGGCGGCAGGTCCGTCGCGCCGGTGGCAGCCACGACCGGCAGCACCCGTCGGGGCGATCCGCGGTCGCCGCCGCACACCTGGTGACCGCAGGATGGCAGCAGCAGAACCTGTTTCGAGGCCCCGGAGCTGCGTGTGACCTTTACCCAGGCGATGGACCGTGCCGCGCAGGTGTTCGAGGGTGTCGGCGCGGCGGTACTGGCGGTGGGCTTCCTGCTGGCGCTGGCGGTCGCGGCGCGGGAGTGGCGGCGGTCGGGGCTGGCCGGCGAGGGCTACCGCGCGTTGCGCGAGACGTTCGGGGGCGCCTTGCTGCTGGGTCTGGAGATCCTCGTGGCAGCGGACCTGATCCGCACGGTCGCTGTCGCGCCGACACTCAAAAACGTCGCCGTGCTGGGATTGATCGTCCTCATCCGCACCTTCCTGAGTTTTTCCCTGCAGATCGAGATCGAGGGTGCCCTGCCGTGGCGCAGGGCGTCCCGCGACGGGCGTGCCGGGACCGGGCACACCTCCGAGGGGAATCCGACCACATCGCGTCGGCCTCCCCCCGGGACCGGGCACGCCTCGCCCTGAGTACGCAGAGGAACCAAGACACCGCGGCGCCCCCGCGCCGTCACCGACCCAATTGCTCGACCGGCGCCGTCCAACTCCGCAGCAGCTCCAGGCCCTTCGCGCTCTGCGAACCCGGTTCCACGTTGTAGACGCACAGCACCTGGTCCACATCGCCCGGCACCTGGAACGACTCGTACGAGAAGTGCAGCTCGCCCACCACCGGGTGGACGTACCACTTCGCCCCGTGGGTACGGCGCAGCACTTTGTGGTCGTTCCACCAGCGCGAGAACTCCGGGGACTGGACCGTCAACTCCCCCACCAGGTCCGCCAGCTGGCGGTCGTCGGGGTAGCGGCCCGCCTCCAGACGCAGCATCGCGGCCGTCTCCGCCGCGATCCGCTCCCAGTCCCCCACCCGCTCGCGCGCCTCCGGATCCAGCAGGTAGTAGCGGGCGAGGTTGCGGCGCGGGGCGGGCAGCGCGTCGAAGTCGGTGAGAACGGCCCTCGCCAGGCGGTTCGAGGCCAGCACGTCGGTCCGGCGGCCCATCACGAACGCCGGCACGTGGCTCAGCGTCTCCAGCATCAGGTAGAGGCCCGGTCGCACCCGCTGCGGCCTGGCCGGAGCACGCCGGGCCGCATGCGGATCCGGCTGCAGCAGGTCGGCGAGGTGCTCGCGCTCCGACGCGTCCAGCCGCAGTGCGCGGGCCAGCGCCTGGACGACCTCGGAGGAGGGGTGGCCGGCACGGCCCTGCTCCAGCCGCGTGTAGTACTCGGTGCTCACCCCGGCCAGCCGCGCCACCTCGTCCCTGCGTAGGCCCGGTACCCGGCGGACCCGCCCGTCCGGCGCCAGGCCCGCCTCCTCGGGGGTCAGCGCCCCGCGGCGGGAGCGGAGGAAGTCGGCAAGTTCCTGGCTGCGGTCCATACCACCATTGTGATCGCGGCGCGGCCGGCCTGTCCCGCGCGAAGGTATCCCTGCCAGTACCTGCCGGAGCAGGGCCAGCTATGGCGCCCCGACGGGCCCGCCGCGCTGGTGTGCTGGATGTGCGCCGACGAGGAGCCCGGCCGCACCAGCGGCGACCGGCTCACGCGGCCACCCATCGGCCCACCCACGGAAGGCATCCGCCATGAGCACCCCCGCCACCGCCCCGCAGATCCCGGCTCCCCTGCACGGCCGCGTCGCCGTCGTCACCGGCGCCTCCAGCGGCATCGGCGAGGCGACCGCCGAAAAGCTCGCCGCTCTGGGCGCGCACGTCGTCGTCCTCGCCCGCCGGGCCGAGCGGCTGCGGGAGCTGGCCGCCCGGATCGAGAAGAACGGCGGCTCGGCGACGGCCATCACCGCCGACGTCACCGACAAGGCCGCCGTGCAGGCCGCGGCCGACCGCGTCGCCGCCGAACTCGGCGGCGCGGACCTGCTGTTCAACAACGCCGGCGTGATGCTCCCGGCCCCGATCGAGGAGTTGGCCACCGACCAGTGGCAGCGCCAGATCGACCTCAACGTCACCGGGCTGATGAACGCCATCGCCGCGTTCACACCGCAGTTGGTCCGGGCCGCGCAGGAGCGGGGGGTGGCCGACCTGGTCAACACCTCGTCGATCGCGGCGCAGAACATCTTCCCGACGTTCGCGGTCTACTCGGCCACGAAGGCGTACGTCACCCACCTCTCGCGGCACCTGCGCACCGAGCTCGGCCCGAAGAACGTCCGGGTCTCGGCGATCGAACCCGGCATCGTGGGCACCGAGTTGCAGGACCACGTGACCGACCAGGGCGCCCTGGACTGGCTGGAGGGCTCGAAGTCCGCGATGGAGTGGCTGACCCCGCAGGACATCGCCGACACCATCGGCTTCCTCGCCTCGCTGCCGCCGCGGGCCAACCTCCAGCAGGTCACGATCATGCCGACGGCCCAGGCCTCCTGACGCCGGCCGGGCCGGGCCCGGCGGACCGGCCCCCGCAAGGCTGCCCCGCACCAAGGCCCGGGCGGGGCACGCCGGGTGCGCAACGGGCATGCAGGAGCCCCGGGAGCCGGGCCCACACGCACTCCGAAGAGCGCACGTGCGAGGGACCGGACCCCCGGGGCTCAAGGCTCAGCGGGTACGCCGGCGCGGGGCCAGCTTGTAGAGCGCCAGACCCGCCGTCACCAGCGTCGCCGCGGCCACGAACAGCGCCACGCTGTGGGTCCACACGCCGGTCGCGGCCAGCGTCGCCCCCGCGGTGCCCGTGGTGCCGGCACCGATGGTTCTTCCGTACATGAACGTTTCTCCTCTGCGTTCGTCACAGCTGGTGGGACACGTGTGGGGGGAGTCGCGGGGGCCGCGGGTCAGGTGGCGACCCACTTCTCCTCGCTGCGGCGCAGCAGGCCCCACAGCGAGGAGAAGTACACGGCGTGCTGGAAGAGGTCGTAGAGCATCTCGGGCAGCATCAGCGCGGCCAGCACGACCGCCCGCGGGCCGGCGCGGCGCACGGAGACGACCTTCTCGACGAGGAAGACCGCCCCGACGCAGGTCCAGAACGGCGACAGGCCGGGCCAGCCGTAGACGGTCAGGGTGACGGCCATGAAGGACAGGTAGACCAGGAAGCTGAGCGCGCCGAAGCCCATCATGAACTGCTGCAGGAAGTAGCGCGCGGTCACCCGCGTCCAGCCGTAGTCCCGCAGGTTCTCCAGCGCGCCGCGCTGCCAGCGCATCCGCTGGTGCCACAGCTTGGGCAGGGTGGTCATGACCTCCGTGGTCACCCCGCAGCCGGCCGGCGACATGGTGCGGTAACCGAGAGTCTTGATCGCCTTGGTGATCTCGTCGTCCTCGGTGAGGGAGGCCAGGCTGTAGTAGCCGGCGCCGCCGCCGATCCGCCCCTCGCGGCGTGCGGCGCGCACCTCGCGCAGGACGCGGGCGCGGAACACCGTGCCGGTGCCGGTGAGCACCCACGCTTTGCCGCCGCGGCGGTCGACCTCCCAGGCGTAGCGGTGGAACTCCATCCGCTGGAGCAGCCCGAGCAGCCCGCCGCCCTCCTCGCCGAAGAAGACCCCGCCGACCGCGCCGACCCGGCGGTTGAAGGTGCTCTCGGCGGTCTCCACGAACCACGGGTTCAGGACGGTGTCGGCGTCCTGGACGAGGACCAGGTCCCGGTCGGACAGGTGCGGGAGCGCCCAGGCGATGGCCTGGTTGAGGGCGCCGGCCTTCTTGTGCCGGTTGCCGACCGTCTCGAAGACCTCGGCGCCGAGGGCGCGGGCGATGTCGGCGGTGGCGTCCGTGCAGTTGTCGGCGACCACGACGACGAGGTCGGGCCGGCGGGTCTGGGCGTGCAGGCCGCGGATGGCCTCGGCGATACGGTCCTGCTCGTCGTGCGCGGGGATCAGCGCGATCAGCCGGGCCCGGCCGCCGGAGAAGTCGTCGGCCGCGTGCGCCCGGCGGGCGGCGTGGCGCCCGGTACGCGGGGCACGCCGGGCAGGGCCGGCGGGCGCGGAGCGCGGTTCCGCGAGGTCGGGCACGTCACGCTCCGAGGGGTCTCACCTGCCGGATCCATACCGGCGACGAGAATTCTGCACACCGTCTCCACAACCGCACAAGATGCCTGGGATGAGCCGCTGATCACATCAAGTCGGACACGGGAGGACTGTCCTGTAACACCCTTCTCGTGCCTCCCGCAGGGCACAAGAGCCGCTGCCCGGCCGCGCGTTGAGCCCGGCTGCCGCAAAGCCTGCGGACAACGGGAGCGGGCGGCCGGCGGACTTGGTGGAAGTCCGCCGGCCGCCCGCAGTGCAGACGCTCGGGTGTCAGGCCGTGGCACGCAGCGGCGCGCCGGCCGCGTGGAGGTGGCGCAGTGCCTGGGCGTAGGAGGAGAGCAGCCCGGACTCGGCGTAGGGGATGCCCAACTCGGCGCAGTAGGCCCGGACGATGGGCCGGGCGCGGCGCAGGTGCGGGGCGGGCATGCTCGGGAAGAGGTGGTGCTCTATCTGGTGGTTCAGGCCGCCCAGTACGACGTCGAGCAGCAGGCCACCGCGTACGTTCCGCGAGGTGAGCACCTGGCGGCGCAGGAAGTCGGGGCGCTGCGTGCCCGTGAGCGTCGGCATGCCCTTGTGGTTGGGTGCGAACGTGCAACCCATGTAGACGCCGAAGACGGCCTGGTGGACGGCGAGGAACACCAGCGCCTGCAGCGGGCTGAGCACGACGAAGAGCGCCGTGAGGTACGCGACGATGTGCAGGCCGAGCAGCGTGCCTTCCAGGGCGCGGTCGCGGCCGGGCCGGAACAGCGCCCGTACCCCGGCCACGTGCAGGTTGAGCCCTTCCAGGGTGAGCAGCGGGAAGAACCAGTACGCCTGGCGGGCGCCGATCCAGCGGCCGAGGCCGCGGGCGGCGCGGGCCTGGTCCTTCGACCAGACCAGCACGCCGGGGCCGACGTCCGGGTCGAGCTCTTCGTGGTTGGGGTTGGCGTGGTGCCGGGTGTGCTTGTCGTGCCACCAGCCGTAGCCGACGCCGATGCACACGTTGCCCGCGATCCGCCCGGCGTTCTCGCTCGGCCGCCGCAGCCGGAAGACCTGCCGGTGGGCCAGGTCGTGGGCGACGAGTGCGACCTGCGTGAACAGCACACCGAGGACGACGGCAACCGCCAGCTGCCACCAGGAGGAGCCGAGCAGTGCGAACGCCGTCCAGGCGCCGGCGTAGAGGACCGCGAGCGAGCCGATCCGTGCGGCGTAGTAGCCCGGCCGGCGGCGCATCAGGCCGGAGTCGGCGATGCGGCGGGAGAGCACGGCGAAGTCGCTGCCGTCCGGCGGGGCCGGGGCGGTCACCGGGGGCGCGGGTGTCGGCACCGCAGCGGCTGTCATGCCGCACGCCGGCGGGAGCGGGTGGCAGCCGGGCGGCCGGCGGAGCGGGCCGCGCCTGCCGTGCCCGAACCGCCGTTGCCGGAGCGGCCGTTCGCGCGCAGGGAGGTGGCCGCGGCGCCCGAGCCCGTACGTCCCCGGCGGGCGCCGTTGCGGGCGCGGGCACTCGCGGGGGCGGGCGGTGCCGCGGCGGCCGGCGGCGTGATGGTGACCGGGATGCCCGAGGGCTCGCGGGCCCCGGTGATCTCGGCCAGTGCGGCGTCCGAGGAGCGCACCGCGGTCGTGCGCGCGCTGATCCCGGCCCTGGCGGTCAACCGGTCCATCTCGCGCCGCTGTTCGGGCAGGACGAGGGTGACGACGCTGCCGGAGGCACCCGCGCGGGCGGTGCGTCCGCCGCGGTGCAGGTAATCCTTGTGGTCGGCGGGCGGGTCGACGTTGACCACGAGGTCGAGGGTGTCGATGTGGATGCCGCGGGCGGCGACGTTGGTCGCGACCAGGACGGAGACCTGGCCGTCCTTGAACTGGTCGAGGACGCGGGTGCGTTGGGGCTGGCTCTTGCCGCCGTGCAGCGCGGCCGCGCGCACGCCCTGAGCCAGCAGCCGCTTGGCGAGGCGGTCGGCGCCCCGCTTGCTGTCCACGAACAGCAGCACCCGGCCCTCGCGGGCGGCGATCCGCACCACCGTCTGGTTCTTGTCGTCCTCCGCGACGTGGAGCACGTGGTGCTCCATCGCGGTCACCGCGCCGGCCGAGGGGTCCACCGCGTGCACCACCGGGTCGGAGAGGAAGCGGCGGACGAGGGTGTCCACGTTGCGGTCGAGGGTCGCGGAGAACAGCAGCCGCTGGCCGCCGGGGGCGACCTGCCGCAGCAGCGCGGTGACCTGGGGCAGGAAGCCCATGTCGGCCATCTGGTCGGCCTCGTCGAGCACCGTGACGGCCACCTGGTCCAGCCGGCAGTCGCCGCGCTCGATGAGGTCGCGCAGCCGGCCCGGGGTGGCGACGACGACCTCGGCGCCGCCGCGCAGCGCAGCGGCCTGCCGCCCGATCGACATCCCGCCGACCACCGTCGCCAGCCGCAGCCGGACCGCCCGGGCGTAGGGGGTCAGCGCGTCGGTCACCTGCTGGGCCAGCTCGCGGGTGGGGACCAGGATCATGGCGAGCGGGCGGCCGGGCTCGGCGCGCTGCTCGGCGATGCGGGCCAGCACGGCGAGGCCGAAGGCGAGGGTCTTGCCGGAGCCGGTGCGCCCGCGGCCGAGCACGTCGCGCCCGGCGATCGAACTCGGCAGTGTGGCCGCCTGGATGGGGAAGGGCACGGTGACGCCCTGCCGGGTCAGCTCGGCCAGCACCGGCGCGGGCAGGGCCAGTTCGGAGAAGTGCTCGACGGGCGGCGGACCGGGCGTTCCCGCCGCGGTCAGCGCCTGCTCGACGCCGTTGCCGCTCCTGTCGGTCGGGGCGTTCCTGTCGTTCTTGCCGCCGCGGCGGCTTGTGCCGGCGCCGGTGCGGGAGCCGGCCGCGGGGCGGCCGGAGGGGCGGCGGCGTCGGGCCGGCCTGCTATGGGTGGTGTCCTCTGACATGCGGGAAGCCTTCCTCGAAGGCGGCGCGTGCCGGGAGGAATCCGTGGCGGGCAGCAGACGGAGACCAGCGATACGAGCCGGGGTGGTGCGCAACGCGCGGTGCGTGCGCGGACGGTGCACGGGAGGCACCGTGTCGGGTCGGCGCCCCACGGTCGGGTGCGGGCGCCGCGGCCGCCGGATGGCCGGTCGGATGGGCGGTGGAGCAGGGCAAGGGCCGGGCCCCGCGCGCAAGTGGTGCGGTGCCCGGCCCTCGACGGTGCCGTGTCCCGGATCAGGCCGGGACGATGTTCTCCGCCTGCGGGCCCTTCTGGCCCTGCGTGACGTCGAAGCTGACCTTCTGGCCCTCGTGGAGCTCGCGGAAGCCCTGGGCGGCGATGTTCGAGTAGTGGGCGAAGACGTCGGCGCCGCCGCCGTCCTGCTCGATGAAGCCGAAGCCCTTTTCCGCGTTGAACCACTTCACGGTTCCGGTTGCCATTTTTGACTCCTCTTGACGGGGCAGGTCCGATTCCGCACCGTGCGGAACCGGTGCCGCTGCGATGAACCCCACCCGGAGGCCGGAAACAAAAATGCGCCCTAGGGTCACATCCCGTCAGGCGCACACAGAGTTCATGGGTACCACAACTGCAACATCAACTACGCTAGCACAGATCGTTCCGCGACGGTGTGCGCGCCTCGCGGCAGCCACCGGACGAGGGACCGCGGCTGCCGCGAGGGCGGTGAGCGTGGAGGGCACCCGAGGCGCCGTGAGCGTCAGCACCTCAACCCTTCAGGACCACCTCAAGACCTCAAGACCTCAAGATCTCAGCACCTCAGCACCTCAGCACCTCAGCACCTCAGGGGATGATCACGGTGAGCCGGCCGAAACCGGTGCCGTAGTCGATCCTGAGCAGCGCGGTCTGGGAGGACTCGGTGGCGGGCACGGTCAGGGACAGGGTGGTGGACCAGGAGGCGCCGGGGGCCAGGGCGGGCACGGCCGTCGAGGCGTAGGAGCCGGTGATCCCCTGCGGGCCGGAGAGGGCCTTGAGCGTGGTGGCCGCGCTGGTCGAGGTGCCCTTGTTGGTGAGGGTGAGCGGGATGGCGGTGGTCAGGCCCCGGCCGATCTCACAGGTGTTCGGCACCTTCGCGGTCACGCCGAGCGGGCCGGAGCTCTGGGTGCCGCTCAGCAGGCTCATCTCGTAGGCGAGGTCGCCGAGCCAGCCGCAGGAGCCGCTGCCCAGCGAGGTGGCGGCGTTCGCCCAGATGATGGCGCCCTGGGTCTTGGCCTGCACCTGGGCGAACTCGGTGCTCCGGTCCGGGCCGCTCAGCTGGCCGCCGCTGCCGTTGTCCCACAGCGGCCACAGGTACGGGTAGATCGGCAGCGCGGGGTCCATGGCGTGGTCGTCGGCAACCGCCGCGTCGAACTCGTTCTCCCAATCGGCCACGGTGGCCCAGCGGTTGTACATCGAGGGCGCGAAGTACTGCAGGTACCCGCCGGTGTAGAGCTGCTTGGTGTAGGAGCTGTACGCGGTGCTGTAGTCGTAGGAGTAGATGCCCAGGGGTGCGGCGGGCTCGGCCTGGTGGGCCCAGGTGGCGAGCTTCTCGTAGAGGGTGAGGTCCTGCTGGGCCTGGCCGGCCGACTTGGCGCTGACCGGCAGGATGTTCTCCAGGTCGAGGACGAGCGGCGCGGAGGCCGAGGCCTTGAAGGAGGCGACGGCGTTCTTCACCGCGGTCTGGAAGGCGCTCTGCGAGGGCACGTTGCTGCACGCGGTCGCGGAGCAGCTCAGGCCCCACTGGTCGTAGATCGCCGCGTTGTCGGTCAGGCCGAACTGCTCCAGGTTCCAGTTGTGCCAGTCGCCCTGCGTCTGGTTGTAGACGGTGAACGACGCGGCGGAGGCGCTGCGGGCGGCCGGGCCCAGGGTGCACAGGAGCGCGCCGAGCAGGGCGAGGAGCAGTGCCGCGGCGACCCTCCTTCGCGGCCTGGGGGCGAATGCGGGTGCGGACATGTCTCCTCCGGAGGGTGGGGGGCTTTCCGGTTCCGGGCAGCGGATCGTCGCGCGGCTGCCGGGATGGCGCCGGACCGCGGTGGAGCGCGCCTTGCGGGTCAGAAGGTAAGCGGTTTCCACTCCGGTCGTCAATGGCCTTGCCAGTCACGGCCGTTGAGTGTTCACAGGCGGGATGAAACCGGTTTCACAGACCGTCGTCGATGGACGCCGCCAAGAAAGAAGCTATTGGCGTATGCTTCTTTCCGTCGGAGGCGGTCGCACACACGAGGAGAACCGGCCATGACGACGTATCTGGGCAGCGGCGACGCGGGCGCGCGGCGGACGGACTACTACCCGGCCTGGCTGGACGACCTGGCCGAGGACGTCACGATGGAGGCGTCGGTGATGAACGGGATCGTCCGCGGCCCCGAGGCGGTGCGCGCGATCCTGGGGTTCGCCCGCACGCTGTACGACTACCAGGAGTTCGTGTACGCGGGTGAGTACGGCGAGGACGGCTTCGCGGAGGACTACGTCTCGCGGGTGCGCGACGAGCCGATCGGCAGTGTCGTGGTGGTCCGGCGCAACGCGGCGGGACAGACGCAGCACATCGTGATCAACCACCGCCCGCTCTCGGCGGTCCTCACCTGGTCCCGGCTGATGGGCGAGCACTTCGCGGGCACGCCGTACGCGCGGTACTTCCTGACGGCCGGGAGCGCCGAGGAGCTGCGGCGCCCGGCGGGGAGCAGCCCGCGCGGCTGAGCGGCGTACGGGGCCGCTGCGCGCGAAAGGCAGCTCCCGCCCCGACGGGGACCGCTGGGGGCGCCCGGCTCAAAGGCGGGACCTGCGGTCCTACGTGGCCGAGGTCCCTGCCTCCTCGCGGCGGCGGGCCCGGTGGGCGCGGAGGTTGGCGGTGTTGCCGCAGGTCCGCACGTCGTGCCAGACGCCGCTGTTGTTGCGGGAGCGGTCGTAGAAGGCGACGCGGCAGGCGGGGTTGCGGCACACCTTCAGGCGCCGTCGCAGGTCATCGGCCTGCGCCTGCCAGGCGGCGAGCAGCAGGAGCGAGGCAAGGCGCCGCCAGCCGGCGCCCTGGGGCGTGGCGCGGACCTGGCCGTCCGCTCCCAGTTCGAGGGCGGCCTCGCCGGTGAGCGGAGCCTCGCCGGGCGGCCCCTCCCCCGCTCCGGGCTCGATGGCGGCGTCCTGGAAGCGGGCGCGATACGCGCGCAGCCGCGCCAGCGCCTCGTCGTCCACGAGGACGTGCGGGGCGGTGCCGCCGGTGACCGCGGCCCACTGGCGTGCGGTGGCGTCGGCCCACTCCTGCGCCGACGCCTTGTCCGCGAGCAGGTCGCGGTGGGCGGAGCCCTCCGGGGCGAGGGTATTGAGCAGGTCCTGGACCAGGCCGAGCCCGCCCGGGGCGGTTGTCACCCGGAAGCGGCCCGTGGCGGGCCAGCCCGTCTCCTGCGCGCTCATCGGCACCGTCCTTCCGCTCGGAGCCGCCGGTGGCCGTACCGGGACCCGCAACCGAACCCTATGGCAGCGCCCGCGGGCTGTCGCCGCCGCCCGGTTCGTATGACATAGTCAAAGTGATAATACTTCTTTCACCTGCTTCGCGGGCCCACCAAGAGCCCGCCACACCCAGGAGCTTCCCCATGAGCACGCTCAGCCACGATGTCCATGTCTCGGCGATGACGCCCGTCGCACCGGCGGCCCTGAAGCTGCCCGACGGCACCGCCGGCTCGTGGTCGCCGCTCGCCCACACGCTGGTGCACGGGCCCACCGAGGCCGCCCTGGTGGATCCGCCGATCACCCGGGCCCAGGCGGACGCCCTCGGCGACTGGATCGAGGGCTTCGGCAAGCGGCTGTCCTTCATCTACGTCACCCACGGCCACGGCGACCACTGGCTCGGGACGCAGCCGCTGGTCGAGCGCTTCCCGGGCGTCACGGTCCTCGCCACGCCGAGCACCATCGAGGCGATCCGGGCGGCCGCGCCGGAGGGCGCGGCGACGGGGCTGTGGCCGGCCGCCTTCCCCGGCCAGGTGGCCGGCGCGCCGCTCGACCTCGAAGCCGTCCCGCGGGACGGCTTCGAGGTCGACGGGCACGCGCTGCTGCCGGTCGAGGCCGGCCACAGCGACATGGACGGCACCTCCGTGCTGCACGTCCCCTCGATCGGCCTGGTGGCGGCGGGCGATGTCGTCTACGCGAACGTGCACCAGTACCTGGGTGAGGCCGGGGGCGGCGGGCTGGACGCCTGGCGGCGGGCCCTGGACACCGTGGCCGCTCTCGATCCCCGGCACGTCGTCGCAGGGCACCGCGAACCGGCCTGGCCGGACAGCCCCGCCGACATCGCCACGACCCGCGGCTACCTCGACTCCGCCGAGGAGGTGCTGGCGTCGGCGACCAGCGCGCGGGCGTACTTCGACGCGATGGTCGCCCGCTACCCGGACCGCGTGAACCCGCTGACGGTGTGGATGTCGGCGGTCAGGCTGCTGCCAGCCGCCTGACCGCCGCGCCCCTCCTGCTACGCGGCCTTGGACTCCGCGAAGAACAGGGGCGCCGTGTCGGTCAGGGTGAGGACGCGGGAGACGGCGGGCGAGACGCGCAGCAGGCGCAGCGGGATGCCGTGCTCGCGGGCGAGGACACGCAGGTGGAGGAGGACGTTCAGACCGGAGCAGTCGAAGAAGCGGACGGCGTTGAGGTCGATGTCGAGACCGCCGAGGGACTCGACGAGGTTGGAGCACAGCACGTGGCGAAGGGTCGCGGCGCAGTCGAGGTCCACTTCGCCGCCGACTGCGGCGCGCACCCGCCCGGACCGCTCGGTGATGCGGATGGCCAGCCGACCGCGCAGGTCCCTGACCAGGCGCCCCCCGGCGACAATTTGCTCGCGGACGGGCGGTTCCTCTTCTTCTCCGTACGCGTACGCGAGCGAGACGAGTTCCATCACGGATGTCGCCGTTCTCCTCGTGGGTGGGGCGGTGCCCCTTCAGCATGGGTGAAGAACCCTCCACCCGTCAACAAATACGTGAAAACTTTTTCACGTATGGATGTGCGTGAATCTTCAGCCGTACGATGTCCGCATGGACGACGCCGCACGCCTCCGACCGGGATGGACCTTCCTCACCAACCACGCACGGGTCCTGGCTGCGATTGCCCGCGACCCGGGCGTGCGCGTACGCGACATCGCCGCCAGGTGCCTGCTCACCGAACGCGCCGTCCAGAAGATCATCGCCGACCTCGAGGACGCGGGGTACCTCGCGCACACCCGCAGCGGGCGCTCCAACCACTACACGGTCAAGGACCGCGCACCCCTGCGGCACCCCGCCGACACCGGCCCCATGGTGGCCGACCTGCTCTCCATCCTGGCCGTCCAGCAGCGCGCCGACGCCCCGCCGGACGGCCGCCCCCAGGACGACCACGGCGAATAGCCCCCGCCTCCGCCCGCCCGGTCAGCGGGCGGCCCGCAGCAGCCCGGTCAGCTCCTCGTGCGGGTACGGGGTCGTGCGGCTCTCCCGGCGCAGCGCGCGCAGGAACGTGCCCATCGCGTCGGCCACGGGGGCGTGGCGGGTGACGATGCCGGCGAGCACCGCGGGCATCCCCTCGGGCGTCGCTCCCTTCGCGCATGCATGCGCGAAGTCCGCGCGGGCATCCGGGTCGTGGCCGTACACCTCGGCGACCAGCCAGCTCACGAGGTGCCACAGTGTGTAGCAGCGGTCGTAGCCGCGGTGCCGCTCGAAGAAGGCGGTCTCGGCGGCGGAGAGGTCGAAGTCCGAGGACAGGGCGAGGCCGTAGTCGGCGAAGAACAGCCGCTCGCCGTCGGTGAGGACGTTGGCGAAGTGGGCGTCGAAGTGGAGCAGCCCGCGGTCGTTCATGAAGGCCACGCCGGCGGCCAGCTCGCGCTCCACCATGGCACAGGCCCGCTCGGCCGGACCCGCGCCTGCGGCGACCTGCGTGCGGAGCCAGGTGTGCAGGTCGTGCGGGACGTACTCCAGGAAGAGGGTCAGGCTCGCGGTCGCCTCCCGCAGCGACTCAATCCGGCGGCGCACCGCCGGATCACTGCCCCAGTAGGCCACGGCCCGCTCCACATCGGCCAGTTCGGATGGCAGCGGCCGCCGGGGGCCGGGCAGCACCCGCCAGTGGTAGGTCAGCGGGAAGCCGTCGTACTCCCCCGCGAGCGCCCACGCGGTGGTCGCCTCGTGCACCGCCAGCTCGCGCCAGGCGCCGAATCCCGGGCCGCCGAAGCCGTACTGGCAGAAGGGTGGCAGGCCGAACAGGTTCGCGGTGGAGCCGATGTGCTCGGGGCGGCGCTCGATGTCGGTCAGCGGCACCTGCTTGACGAAGACGGGGACACCGTCCACCTCCAGCAGCACCGATCTCCCGCCGATCCCCGAGCCGTGCGGTGTGCCCGCGGCCACGAGCGCGCGCAATTCGCCCTCGTCGCGGGCCGCGAGCGCGGCGGAGACGGCGCGGTGCGCGGCGAGCCGTCTCACGCGGGACGTGTCCGGGCTCCGCACGTGCTCCTCCGCTCGAAGTGCCCTTCGCACGCGGCCGGTTCGGCGTTGCCGCGAGGGCGTCTCGTCCAGCCTCTCACGGGCGCGGGAGCCCGAGGTGCGCGGTGGCAGGTCTACGGCGGCGGCGCCTGCGACATGCGGGCCAGGCCGATGCGCGCGGCGTTGCGGATGTGGGTGGCACTTGCCTCGGCCGCGGCGTCCGCATCGCGGGCCTCGATCGCGCAGAGCAGGGTGTGGATCTCGGCCAGGCTCTGCTGCACGCGGCCGGGCACCGAGAAGGAGGTCTGCCGCAGCAGCCGGACCCGGCTCTGCAGGCCGGTGAGGGTCCAGGTGAGGACGGGACTGGCGGCGCCTTCCAGCAGCACGGCGTAGAAGGCGTCCTTGGCGCGCAGCGGGCCGAGGGTGTCGTCGGTGGGCGCGGAGGCGGCGGCGAGGTCCTCGTAGACCTGCCGCAGGTGGTGGACCTGGGCGTCGGTGGCGCGTTCGGTGAAGCGGCGGGCGGCGAGCATTTCCAGGACGCCGCGCAGCTCGTAGATATCGGCGGCCTCGCTCACGGTCAGGACGGTGACGACGGCGCCGCGCTGCGGGACGGAGGTGACCAGGCCCTCGGACTCCAGGCGGACCACGACCTCGCGGACGGTCGCCCTGGACACCCCGAGCCGTTCCATGAGTTCGCGCTCGATCAGCCGCTGGCCGGGGCGCAACCGGAAGTCGAGGATCTCGCGGCGCAGGACGTCGAGCACCTGGTTGCGCAGCGGTGCGGAGACGCGGCCGATCGCGGTCGGCTGCCAGCTGTCCCCCGGCGTCGTGTGCGGTTCGTCCGGTGTCATCCGTTGCACCCCCGTGGCGTGTGGTGGTGGACGGTGCCGCCGCTCGGCTGTGACCTGCGGCGTACCGCCCGGGGATTCCCGTTCGGGCATGGTGCCGGCGGGACCCTTGCCGATAGTATCGTCTGACAGTCGGACGAACTGACAGAGGGAGTCGGGTGTGGGTTCAGGAATCGGGCCGCCCCCCGCAGTCGCGGTCATCGGCGCAGGAGCGACAGAACAGGGGGAGCTTCCCGGCGAGTCCCCCGAAGTCATCGCGGTTCGGGCCGCGGTGGCCGCGCTGGAGGACGCCGGGATCGACAAGTCGGCCGTGGACGGCCTGATCACGTGCAAGGCGCCGCTGACCACGCACGGCACCGACGAGGCGATGGGTCCGTTGCTCGGGATCAACCCCGACTACAGCACCACCCTCGACTACGGCATGGCCGGCTTCTCGCTGCATCTGGCCGCGATGGCGATCCGTTCGGGCCTGGCGAGCACCGTGCTGCTCACCTACGGCACCAACGCCCGCAGCGCGCGCATCGGTTTCTCCCGCCCGATCGGCGGCTCGGCGCAGTGGGCGGCCCTGACCGGCTTCCTGCACGTGGCGGGGCCGGCCGCGATGGCCGCCCGGCGTCACATGCACCTGTACGGCACGACCGAGGAGCAGTTGGGCTGGGTCAGTGTCGCGCAGCGGGAGTGGGCGGCGCTCAACCCGCGCGCGGTCTTCCGCTCCCCCATGGGCATCGGCGACTACCTGGCGCAGCCGTACGTCGTGGAGCCGCTGCGGCGGGCCGACCTGACCGTCATCTCCGACGGCGGTGCCGCCTTCGTGGTCACCTCCTCCGAGCGGGCGGCCGACCTGCACGCCAAACCGGTGCACCTGCTGGGCATGGCCCAGCGCTCGGCGATCCGCAACGAGCAGAACGAGGACAAGTTGATGCGCCCGTGGCTGGGCTCCATCGCCGAGCAGGTGTACCGCAACGCGGGCCTGGGACCGGACGACATGGACCTGGCCTACCTCCAGGACGGCACCTCGGTGTGGGTGCTGCAGATGCTGGAGTGGTACGGCTTCTGCGGCCTGGGTGAGGCGGGCCCGTTCCTGGCCGAGGGCCACACCCGCCCCGGCGGCCGGCTGCCGGTCAACACCCATGGCGGGCAGCTCTCCGAGAGTTACACCCACAACTGGATGCACCTGTACGAGGCGGTGGCCCAGCTGCGGGGCGAGGCCGGGGACCGGCAGGTCCCGGGGGCCGAAGTCGCCCTGCATGCCCAGACGCACGACTTCTGGAAGGGCGCCGCCACCATCCTGTCCACCCGGAGTGCGGTATGAGCACGACGCCCGAGGCGGCCGACAAGCCCGCCAAGCCCCTGCCCGACCTGGCCGACGCGGTCACCGCCCCCTTCTGGGCGGCCACCCGCGAAGGGCGGCTGACCGTCCCGCGCTGCACCTCCTGCGGCTACCGGCTGTGGCCGCCGGAGGCGCTCTGCCCGCAGTGCCAGCACGCGGAGTTCGCCTGGGAGGAGGTCGAGCCGGCCGGCACGCTGTGGAGCTACGCCACCTACCACCGCGCCCTGGACCCAGCCTTCGCCGACGAACTGCCCTACGTGGTGGGCCTGGTGGAGCTCACCTGCGGGCTGAAGATGTACGGCCTGATGCGCGGCGACCCGGCCGACCTGGTGATCGGCCGCCCGGTGACCGCCTTGTTCGAGCCGGTGGACGACGAGGTGACCTTCGTCCGCTGGAAGGCCGCCGCCGACGGCTGAGGCACCCGCGCCCGAGGCGGCAAAGCGGCGGCCCGGCACGATGCCGGGCCGCCGCCTCCCCTCGGGGGCTTTCGGGTGCCCGCCGCGACGGCAGGCAGGACGTGCCGAGGCTCTAGCTCCGGGCGGCCTCCGCCCCGTTCTCGGCGAGTTGGCTCAGCGCGCTCGCCGCTGCGTTGCGCACATGGGCGGTCGCGGCGGCGGCCACCGCGTCCAGGTCGCGGCGTTCGATGGCGGCGACCAGCTGGCGGATCTCCTCCAGCGACGCCTCCGGGCGGCCCGCGGTGGCCAGCGAGGTGGCCCGCAGCAGCCGGATGCGCCCCTGCATGGTCTGCAGCGTCTGGGCGAGGACGGGGCTGCGGGCCCCCTCGAAGACGATCTGGTAGAAGTCGTCCTTGGCCCGCAGCCGGCTCTGGGTCTCCGAGCCGGCCTCGGTGATCTCCTCGATCCGGGCCAGCGCGCCGCGCAGTTGGGCGACCTCCTCGTCGGTGGCCCGCTTCACGAAGCGCTGCATGACCAGCACCTCCAAGGGGACCCGCATCTCGTAGATGTCCTCGGCCTCGACCGGGGAGAGCACCGCGACGATCGCGCCGTGCTGGGGCTGGATGGTGACCAGCCCCTCGGCGACGAGGCGGGAGAGCACCTCGCGGATGGTCGGCCGCGACACGCCCAGCTGCTCGATCAACTCCCGCTCGATCAGCCGCTGTCCGGGCCGCAGCTGGAAGTCGAGAATGCCCTGCCGGATCACGTCGAGGACCTGCTCGCGAATCGGGGCTGCGACGCGGCCGATCCGGGCGCCGGCGAAGGGCGCTCCGGCCGCGCTGCCCGCCATGCTCTTGTCCGATCCCACGCTGTGTCCTCCCAATGGTGGCCTGTGCGGCCGTGTGCTTCGTCTGCGAGGCGTCCGTGCCTCGGTGTGCCGGCGCCCGTGTGCCGGCGGGCGGGTCCGGGGACGCCGACCTGCGCTCATATATTGTCTGACAATGAGCCGGCGCGCCCACCCAGCATAGGGCCTGCGCGGTCCGTGGCCGCCACCGTCGGCCGCCGCGCCCGCCGCCCCTCCACGGCGGACGCGGCGGCCGTCGGTGGCGCCAACTCCCGTACGGTCACTCGAAGTACGCCGAGGCGATGTCGCTGGCGTCCTCCCACAGCCGCACCCGCCCGTCCCCCAGCAGGTGGACGCGGTCGCAATGCTCGTGCAGCATCCGGCTGTTCTGGTCCACGACCAGCACGCCGATACCGTGCGCCCGGCCGAGCGCGGCCAGCGCCTCGATGGCCGTGCGCAGGGCGCGCGGTGACAGGCCCAGGCTCATCTCGTCCACGAGCAGCACCCGGGGGCTGCCGATCAGGCCGCGGAAGAGAGCGACCATCTGCTGCTCGCCACCGCTGAGCCGGCCGGCCTTCTGGTCGCGCAGCCGCACGACCGCGGGGAACGCCTCCTCCAGCGCGCCGCGCAGGGTCCGCTCCGCGGGCACCTTCCGGACGATGCCGAGCCGGATGTTCTCCTCGACCGTCAGATCGGCGAAGATCCCGCGCCCTTCGGGGACATGGGCGACGCCGGCCCGCGCGACCGCCTCCGGCCTTGCCGGCAGCGGGACGCCGTCCAGCGAGATCACCCCGCGGCTGCGGGCGGCAAGGCCCGAGACGGCGCGGAGTGTGGTGGTCTTGCCGGCGCCGTTGCGGCCGGCCAGGCCGACGATCTCGCCCGGCGCGACGGCGAGCGAGAGCCCGTCGAGCACCCGTGCGCCGGAGAAGCGCACGTGCAGGTCCTCGATGCTCAGACCCGCGCCCGCCTGCTCCCGGCGGGTCCCCTCCTGGCTCACCGCGGTCATGACTTCCCTCCGGCTCCCACGAACACGTCCACGACCTGCTCGTCGGTGAGGACGTCGGCGGCCGTGCCCGAGGTGAGGACCCGGCCGAAGTCCAGCACTGTGCAGCGGTCGGCGATCCTGCGGACGAAGCCGACGTGGTGGGCGATGACCAGGACGGTCACGCCCGCCCGCCGCACACCTTCGATGGCACCGGCCACGGCTCCGATCTCCTCCTCGCCGAGCCCGGCCGTCGGCTCGTCGAGGAGCAGCAGCTCGGGCTCGTTGGCGAGGGCGCGGGCGATGTCGATGTGCTTCTGCTCGCCCATCGTCAGCTCGCCGGCGTGCACGTCCCAGCGGGACCTCGGGAAGTCCAGCAGTTCCAGTGCGGCGACGGCCCGTTCGCGGGCGACACGGTCGCGCCGCCGGGTGCCGGGAAGTCCGGCCATCTCCAACAGGGCCGAGCCGTCGTGGGTGGCGTAGGCGCCCACCTCGACGTTCTGCCGCGCGGTGAGGTCGGCGACCAGCGAGGGATGCTGGAAGGTCCGTGAGATGCCGCGGGCCCGGCGCACGGAGACCGGCAACCCGGTCACGTCGTCGCCGTCCAGGACCACCTGCCCGGTGGCGGGCTGGATGCCGCTGATGCAGTTGAGCAGCGTGGTCTTGCCTGCGCCGTTCGGGCCGATGATGGCGTGCACCTCGCCGCGGGCGACGCTCAGGTCCACCCCGCCGAGCGCGCGCACACCGCCGAAGTCGACGCCGATGCCCTCCAGGACGAGCAGCGGCGGGCCCTGCGGGACAGCGGGCTCCTCACGGGGGCGGACCTCGGCGAGGACCGCGGGTCCGCAATCCTCCCCCGGGGCGGGCGCCTGTGCGGCCGGTACGGCCCCGTCCTCCGCGGGTCCGGCGGCCGGCGTCCCCTTCCCGCGCAGGGCGAGCAGCTTGCGCACGCCCTGCTCCACCAGGTCGTACAGGCCGCGGTTGAAGAGCACCACGACGGCGAGCACGACCAGGGAGAACAGCAGTTGGGAGGCGGACGCCGAGGTGGAGGCGAAGCCGTTGACGAGGCTGAAGAAGAAGATCGCGCCCAGGACCGGCCCGACGATGCTGCCGGTGCCGCCGACGGCAACGATCGCGAACAGCTCGATGGACTGGCTGATGCCGAAGGTGTCGGGCGAGAGGTAGCCGACGTCGAGGGCGAGCATACAGCCGCCGAGTCCGGCGACCGCTCCGGCCAGCGCCTGCGCGCGGACCTTCTCGCGGAAGACGCGTACGCCGAGGACGGCGGCGACGACCTCGTTCTCCTTGACCACGCGGGCGGCCATGCCGGCGCGGACCTTGGTGTAGCGCAGGCACAGGGCGACGCTGATCGCGAGCGCGATCCACACCGTGTAGTAGAGCCAGTCGCCCTGGGAGAGGCTGTTGGCGCCGATGGTCACGGGCAGCACGGCCAGGCCGTTGGAGCCGCCGGTCCAGTGCGACAGCCGCGCGCCGCTGATCAGGTCCACCGCGACCGCGCCCAGGAAGAAGGTGCCGACCGCGGACCCGAAGAACCGCAGCCGGACGAAGAGCGAGCCGATCACGGCGGCGACCAGCGCGGCGGCGAGCACGCCGGCGATGATGGCGGGCACCCACGGCCAGTGCGCGTGGACGCGCACGGCGGCCATGACGTAGGCGCCGATGGCGAAGTACACGAACTGGCCGAAGGAGAACTGCCCCGAGTAGCCGGTGAGCACGTCCAGGCCGACGGCGCCGACCGCGTAGATCATGGCGACGACCAGGATGCCCTGGTCGCTGACGCCGGTCACCACCAGCGGTGCGAGCGCCAGCAGCAGCAGGAGCAGCAGCGCGGGCCGCCCCACGTCGTCCCTGGCTCGCGTCAGCATGGTTCAACTCCCCGGTGGTCGTTGCGGTGTCGGGTGGGCGCGGTCACAGCCGCCTCACCTGGGCGGTGCCGAAGAGCCCGTTGGGGCGTACGGCGAGGGTGAGCAGCATGATCGCCAGCGCGCTGGCCAGGGTCAGGTCGCTGCCCCAGTAGGTGGAGACCAGGTCGGTGGCGACGCCGATGATGATGCCGCCGACGAACGTGCCCCCGAGGCTGGTGAATCCGCCGACGACCGCCGCCGCGAAGGCGAAGAGCAGGATCGGGTTCATCATCTGCGAGAAGAGCAGCTGCTTGGGGGCGAGCAGCAGGCCGATGAGCAGGGCCAGGCAGCCGGCGAGCATGTAGGCGATCGTCGACAGGCGCTGGGCGCGCACGCCCAGCAGCCGCGCGGTCTCCGGGCGCTGCGCGACGGCCAGGAACTGCAGGCCGGTGCGGGTGTAGCGGAACATCGCCACGAAGCCGGTGACGATCACCAGCACGATCCCCACCGTGATCAGGTCGGACCAGCGCAGCAGCACCCCACCGACCTTGGTGCCTCCGCTGGGCAACAGGGACGGGAAGTGGTACGGCTGGTCACGGCCGAAGAACACGTCCGCCATCGCCGCCAGCAGCAGGAACAGCGCGACGGTGCGCACCAGGGTGTTCGCCTGGTTGCCGCCGAAGGGCCGCAGCACCACCTGGTAGACGAGCACGCCGAACACGGCGCTGCACACCAGGCCGATGCCGGCCGCGGGCCACAGGCCCATGCCGTCCTTCCACAGTTCGTAGACGATGAACGTCTCGAACATGCCGATGTTGCCGACGGCGAAGTTGGCCACTCCTGTCGTCTTGTAGAGGAAGACGAGGATGAAGGCCAGCATGCCGATGAGCAGCCCGAAGGCGATGCCGCTCACGATGACCGATAGAGCAAGTCCCATGTCGTTCTCCCACTTCGCCGGGGGCGGCCGTACGGGTCCCGGTGGGGCCCGTACGGCCGCGCCGCCGCGCGTCCTCGCGTTCGGTCCGTCATCCGCCGATCGAGCCGGCCTGGTAGAAGGCGCCGTTCTTCACGCCGAAGATGTAGAGGTTGGAGACCCCCACGTGGTTGGTGGCGGAGAAGGTGATCGGCGGGTAGATCTCCGACGCCTTCACCTGCGACATGCTCTCCATCGCCGTCACCACGCTCTGGCTGGAGATCGGCTTCCTGGCGGCCTTGAGCACCGACTCCACGACCTGGGCGGTGCCGCAGCCGCGCAGGGTGACGCCCTCGACCTTGATCTTGGCGGCCTTGAGCACGGTGACGCAGTCGGTGCCCTCGGCGCTGGAGGGCGCGATGGTGTCGGAGGTGACCAGCAGCTTGGGCTGGAGCGCGGCGGAGACACCGGCCAGGAACGTCTGCTGGGAGACCGCGCTGGAGCCGACCAGGAACTTCTTGGGCGCGAAGCCGTTGTCGGTCATCGCCTGGGTGAGCCGGGCGGCGTCCTGCGGGATCTGGTCGAGCACCACGTAGTCGGGGTGCTTCTGCTTCATCTTCAGCACCTCGGGCGAGAAGTCCGCGGTGCCGGGCGGGGCGTTGTAGTCGCCGACGAAGGTGCCGCCGGCCTGCTTGACCGCGGCCTCGACCTGCTTGGCAGTGGTGGGCGAGTCCGGGGTGACGGTGCTCATCAGGGCGACCGTGCCGGGGCCGTGCTGCTGGAAGACCCAGGGGATCTCGGCGACCAGCTGGCTGCCGTAGGTCGGCATGAGGTTGAAGTACATCGGGCTGAGCGGCTTCAGCAGTGTGGTGGAGGCGCCGAAGACGTACATGAAGGGGATCTTGGCCGCGTTCAGCAGCGGCAGCTGGGCCGGCGGCTGGAGGCTGCCGCACTGGCCGGTGACGGCGACGACCTTCTCGGCGATGAACGCCTTGGTGTTGGTGACTGCGCGGGCCGCGTCGTAGCCGTCGTCGCGGTTGTCGACCTTGATCTTGTGCCCGTCGATGCCCCCCCGGGCGTTGACGTGGTCGAACCAGGCGAGCATGGCCTTGTTCATCGGCGCGCAGCTGGAGCCGACCGCGCCGCTCAGGGGCACCGAGATGCCCAGTTTGATGTCACCGCTCGCCGAGCTGCCCGAGCCCGAGCCGCCGCAGGCGCTCAGGACCAGGGCGGCGGCGGCCACCACGGCGGCGAGCGCGCCCCTGCGCGTGCCGAACCGCCCGTGGGCTCTGGCGGTGAACCGTGGACCGGCCCCTCCGCTGTGACGTCTTGCCATCACCGACTCCTTGTGGACTTTCGCATCCCATCGAGGTCCCTGAAAAGGATGGGGAGGATGAGAGATTGTCTGACAGGCTGACAATTCGTGAAGTGTGCCGACTGTAGCCCCCGGATGGAGGCACAGCAATAGGTCTGACGTGGTGCGATGACGCAGTGGCTACGCGTCGGCCGCACCGGCGGGCGGCACGGCCGACCGGATGCGGTCCTCCACGGGGATGACCGAGCACAGCCGCTCGACCTCCGCCTTCCGCACGAACACCTCCCCGCGCATGATCGGCCGGGCGGTGCGGGCGATCCGGACAGCGTCCACGACGCACTCGCCGCCCTCGTCGTGGGCGACCGCCTCGACCACCGAGATTCCGGAGGGGTGGGCGAGCAGCACGCTGCCCTCCTTGCGCCGCGGGTACAGGTCGTGGACGACCGTGCCCTCCACCACCGCGGCCACCGCCGTACAGCAGCTCGCGGTCCCCGGGAACGCCTCGTGGAGGGTGTCGCGCATCGGCTGGATGCCGGCGAAGCGCACCGCGAGGTCGTAGTCCGAGGCGGCGAGGTCCCCGCCGCCGTAGAGGTCGAAGTCCCGGGCCGCGGTGAAGCCGACCGGCCAAGGCGTGGTCGTGGCGTGGTCCACGCCGAGCAGGTCCTGGGCGGCCCGGCGCACCTCGTGGAAGCGCTCGGCGACCCCCAGGGGGCCCTGCGCCGGCATCTCCAGGCCGGTCAGGCCCACGTCCTCGGCCCGGAAGAACACGCACATGTTCGCCAGGTCCAGGATCGAGCAAATCACCTCTCCCACGCCCGGCACGGTGATCACATCGGTGCGCCGGCCGGTCGGGAAGAGCCCGCCGCCGAGCGAGGCGCCGATCGCCCGGGAGAAGTCGGTGGTCACCGGGGCCCCCGGCCCGGTCACCCCCGCCATCTCGAAGTCGCCCGCGACCAGCGGGCTGCCGTCCGGCCCGGTCGGCACGTCGACGGTGAGGAGCATGCGCGTGTTGGTCTGGTGGACACGCACGCTGGTGCGCCCGGGCACCGCCGGCACCAGGCCGGCCAGGATCGCGTACGTCCCCACGGCGGGCGTGAGGTTGCCGCAGTTGAAGTCCCAGTAGACCCGCTCCTCGCCGATGCCGATCTGGGCGAAGGTGTAGTCCACGTCGGCGTCGGGGCGGGCGCTCTCCTCGACGATGCAGCACTTGCTCGTGGTCGGCATCGCGCCGCCGATCCCGTCGATCTGCCGGGCGTCGCGCGCGCCGAACATGTCGATCAGGTACGGGCCCCACAGTGAGCGGTCGGCGGGCAGGTCGCGCCCGCGCAGGTAGACCCCCTTGCTGGTGCCGCCCCGGATCACCATGGCGGGGATGGCGGTCATCTCCGCGGCCATGAGTCCGCTCGCGGCGCTCATCGCGTCAGTCACCGGCTCTCGCCTTCCTTCCGTCCGTCGGTTCCCCGGCCGGCACCGCCGGCCGGGCGCAGTGGACGGCGCCGGCGTCCTCCAGACGCCGTACGTCGCCGGGTGCCAGGCCGGCCAGTCCGGTCAGCACCTCCCGGGTGTGCTCGCCGATGGCCGGCGCCACCGGCCGCACGGCCGGGGCGTAGCGGGCGAACATCATCGGGGAGCCCTTCACCGGCGGCCCGTCGCCGCCGAGGGTCACGCCGCGCGCGGTGAAGCGCGCGGTGGCCGCCCGGTCGGCGGCGGTGAGCACCGGCACGGCGGGCACGCCCGCGGCCAGCAGTGCGGCCGCGACCTCGTCGCGCGGGAGCGCGGCCGTCGCGGCGGCGACCAGTGCGGCCGCCTCGGGTCCGTCCCACCAGTGCGCATCGCGCCCGGCGAGGTCGGGACGGCCGAGCCAGTGCGCGAGGGCCGCGCGGTGGCCGTCGGTGGTGCACGCCACCGCGATCCAGCGGTCCTCGCCCGCGGCCGGGAAGGTGTCGTGCGGTGCGGCCCCGGGCCTGCGGTTGCCGGTCACGGCCGCGTCACGGCCGTTGACGACGTGGTCGGCGATCTGCGCCGACAGGGTCCAGCTGACCGCTTCGCGCTGGGACAGGTCGAGTTCGGCGCCGGTGACGTCCTGCTGCAGGCAGTAGGCCACGGCCGCCGCACCCACCAGGGAGACCAGCTGGTCGGGGTAGTTGACCTCGTAGGAGGACCAGGTGGGGCCGCGCTCGGGGTAGCCGGTGACGGAGGCGAGGCCGGAGAGCAGGTCCAGTGTCGAGCCGAAGGAGCGGTTGCCCGACTCCGGGCCGCGCTGCCCCTGGCTGGACAGCGACAGGCACACCAGGCGCGGGTTCTCCGCCAGCAGCGTGGATGCGTCGATGCCGAGCCTGCGGGTCACGCCCACCCGGAAGTTCTCCACCACCACGTGGGAGTGCCGGGCCAGTTCGCGCACCAGCAGTTGCCCCTCGGCGGTCTTCAGGTCGATCGCCACGTCCAGCTTCCCGATGTTGTTCGACGGGAAGTACGGCGAGGTGGGCGGTGGGCCCGAGCACAGCTGCGACTCGGTGAGCTTCCAGGTGCGGAAGGTGTCGGGCCGTTCGGTCCACTCGACCTTCAGCACCGTGGCACCGTGGTCGGCGAGCAGCCGGGTGACCGCGGCGCCCGCGGTGATGGTCCCGAAGTCGAGGACGACCACGCCCTCCAGCGGCAGCCGGCCTGCCGCGGCCGGGTGCGCGGCGGGCTCCTCACGCGCCGGCCAGGCGGTGGTGCTCGCGCCTTCGGCCGGCGGCTCGCCGGAGTCCCAGCCGAGCCCGGCGCCGTGCAGGGGGCCGCCGACGGCGGGCACCCGCCCGGCGCGTGCGGCCGGCTGCCGGTTGAGGAAGCCGCGGCCGGCCAGCTGCTCGGAGGCGGCGAGGTCGGATGTGCGGGTCACCCAGCCGAAGGGCAGGCCGAGCTTTTGGGCGCGGGTGTAGACCTCCTGCGCCGGCAGCTGCGCGGTCCACCGCTCGATCACCGGCCACCAGCGCTCGGGATGGGCGCTTCGCTCGTCCTGCGAGGCGAGCGCGGGGTCGCGCAGCGCCGGGTCGCCGACCAGCTCGACCACCGCGGGCCAGTGCCGGGGCAGGAAGATGTAGCCGACCCAGCCGTCCGCGGCGCGCACCAGCCGCCAGTCGCCCTCGTCGCGCACCGCGCGGCCCGGGGCGATGCCGGTCATCGACCAGTTGACGTCGCTCTTCCAGTCCATGTACGCGGCCACGTCGCACAGCGCCACCTCCACGAGGTCGCCGCCCTGCCCCGCGTCGCGGCGCAGCAGCGCCAGCATCGCGCCGAGGAAGCCGGTGACGGCCCCGCAGTGCGCGGCCTGCTCGCCGCCGAGGGCGAGCGGCTGCCGGCCGGCCTCGCCGATCATGGTGGCCAGGCCGCCGTAGCTCTCGGCGAGCAGGCTGTCGGCGGGCAGGTCGCTGTACGGGCTGCCGGAGCCGAAGCCGGTGATCCACACGACGACCAGCTCCGGGTGGGCGGCGGCGAGTTGGTGCGGGTCGATGCCGAGGGCGCGGGACCGGGCCGGGGTGGCGTCCAGGACGAGGACGTCGGCGCCGTCGAGCAGGTCGCGGGCTTGCGGCAGCAGCCGGCCGTCCCGGTCCACGGCGGCCAGGCCGCGCTTGCCCGCGTGGACGGCGACGAACTCCAGTGACAGGCCGTCGGAGTTGACCGGGCCGCGGTGCCGCAGGGGGTCGGCGGGGTCGGTGGCGCCGCGCACGACGTGGTGGCCGAGGCCGGCGAACAGCCGGCCGCACACGCCGCCCGCGACGCTCTCGGTCAGCTCCAGCACCCGCAACGGGCGCGGCGGCGCGGGCGCGACGGGTTCGGCGGTCATCGGTCGGCCCCCTGCCCGGGGTGGCGGACACCGCCGAGGAAGCCGTCCAGGGCGCCCTCGTGGGAGCGGGTGCGCGCGTGGATCTCGGCGTTGACGTACGCGCCGAACTCCAGGGCCGCGCGCCACTCGCCGATCTGCATCGGGATCTGCCAGAGCGCCTTCTTCGACCACTCCAGGGCGACGGGGTCGAACCCGGCGACCCGCTCGGCGAGTTCCAGGGTCCGCACGTCCAGCTCGTCCGCCGGCACGGCGAGGTTGGCCATGCCCCACGCCTCGGCGGTGCGGCCGTCGATGCGCTCGGCGGTGAGCACCATCCAGGCCGCGCGCTTGGCGGACAGCCGCAGTTGGGCGGCCGGGCCGGCAAGTCCGGGGTAGAAGCCGAAGCCGATCTCGGGGGTGCCGATCCGCGCGTCCTCGGCAACGACGGCCAGGTCGCACGTGTTGATCAAGGTGGCGCCGCCGCCCAGGGCGTAGCCGGCCACCGAGGCGATGACGATGGCGGGGTGGTGCCGGATGTCCTCCTGCACCATGCGCCAGCTGCGGTTCAGCTCGTCCTCGTCGTCGCGGCTCTTGGTGGCGAGCTGGGAGAGGTCCATGCCGGCGCAGAAGGTGCCGCCGGCACCGCTGAGCACCACCACGCTCGCGTCCCTGCACCGCGCCAGCGCCTCCCGCAGCGCCTGGCGGGCCCGGCGGTCCAGGGCGTTGCGCTTGTGCGGCCGGTTGAGGGTGATACGGGCGATCCGGTCGCTCACCCGGGTGAGGAGGATCGGCTCGGTGCCGGCCCGGTCCTCGCGCTCCTGGGACTGCGCGGGTCCGGTCCGGTCGGCGGGGCCGGGCGGGGTCGCCGTCATCGCCCGGCCCCGCCGTTCTGCTCCGCCGTGCGCACCTCGTCGAGGACCTCCTCAAGGATGGGCGCCGCGGCGGTGACCGCGTGGACACCGAGGACGGAGGCGATCTCCATCACCTCGAGGATCTCCTCGGGGGTGGCGCCGTAGCCCAGGGCGTTCTCGATGTGGGCCTCCAGGCCCAGGGTGTAGAGATGAGTGGCGGCGGTGTCGAAGGCGATGTAGACGAGTTCCTTGACCTTCGGCTCCAGCGAGCCGCCGCGCCAGGGCACCGAGGAGAACTCGGTGTAGGCGGCGAGGAGTTCGGGGTCGAGTTCGAGGATCTCGTCCCAGAAGGGGTTCCAGTAGCCGCGGTTCTCGGTGAAGTCGGCCTTGATCTGCTCCTGCCGCTCGGTGAGCGGGGCGGGTCCGGTGCGCAGGCCCTTCTCCTGAAGGACCCGCACCAGCACGGGCACGCCGATGTTCATCGCGTGGATGCCGAGCGTGGCGCACAGCTCCAGCACCTCCATGATCTGGGCCGGCGGCACGCCGATGTCCAGGGCGGCGCGCACGTGCTGCCGCACCCCGGGCAGGTACATGTGGGTGGCGTTGGCGTCGACGGCTATGTAGATCAGTTCCTTCACCTGGGGCGTCAGGTGGTTCTGCCGCCAGGGGACGGCGGAGAAGTCGAGGTAGGCGAGGAGGAACTCCGGGTCGAGGCGCAGGATCGACTCCCAGGTCGGGCTCCACGTCCCGCGTACCTCGATGAACCGCGCCTTGATCTCTTCCTGGCGGGCGGTGAGTGTCATGGTGTGCCTTTTCTCGTGCGGTGGGCGCCCGGGCCCGCTCCGAAAGGGGCTGCCGGTACGGGGACGGTGGTCACGCGGCCGCGGGCGGCGGGGCGTGCTCGTCGAGCCAGCGGGCGATCTCGGTGTGGTCGGCGTCGGCGGGCAGCTCCTCGGCGGCCCGGGCCCACACGGCGACGGCGTCCGCGCCCAGCCGGCTCGGCAGCCCGACCTGCTCGGCCAGGGCGACGGCGATCCGCATGTCCTTGAGCATCAGCCGTAGGCCGAAGCCTGAGTCGTAGCTGCCGGGCAGCACGAAGCGGGGCCACTTGTTCTCGGTGGAGCCGCTGCGACCGCTGGAGGCGTTGACGATCTCCAGCACCCGGGCGGGGTCGAGCCCGAACCGCCGGCCGGCGAGCAGGGCTTCGCTGGTGACCAGCAGGTGCGTGGCCGACATCAGGTTGTTGAGCGCTTTGACGGCGTGGCCGCTGCCGATGCCGCCGGAGCGGAACAGGGTGCCGAATCGTTTCAGCAATGGTTCGACCCGCGCCACGTCCGCGTCCTGGCCGCCGACCATCACGGCGAGTTCGCCGGTGACGGCCCGGGCCACACCGCCGGAGACGGGCGCGTCGACCATCGCGACGCCGGCCGCGGCGAGTTGCCCGGCCAGGGCCCTGGTCCGGGCCGGCTCGGAGGAGCTCATGTCGACCACGGTCGTGCCTGGCCGCAGTGCCGCAGCAACCTGCGGGGCGCCCAGCACCGACTCGACCACGCCGGAGTCCGGCAGCATGAGGATCACGGTCGCGGCCCCGGCGACCGCGGCCGCCGCGGAGTCCGCCACGGCTCCCCCCGCGGCGGCGAAGGCGTCGCGGGCCGCGTGGCCGACGTCCGAGCCGACCGTCGGCACGCCCGCCCGGACCAGCTGCGAGGCCATCGGCAGGCCCATCCTGCCGAGGCCGACGAAGGCGACGTGCCCTGCGGCCCCTTCGGTCCTTTCGGCCCCTTCGTGCGTCTCACTCATCGCCGGGCTCCTCGACCTCGCCCAGTTCCTTGAGCACCTTCTCCGCGACGCGGAAGGACTCAAGGGCCGCCGGCACGCCGACGTAGATCGCCGTCTGTAGCAACACCTCCTGGATCTCGGCCACCGACGCGCCGTTGGTGCGGGCGCCGCGCACGTGGACCGCCAGCTCGTGCGAGCGGTTGAGTGCGGTGAGCATGCCGAGGTTGAGCAGGCTGCGGGTCTTGCGGTCCAGCCCCTCGCGGCCCCACACCGCGCCCCAGCAGTACTCGGTGACGAGTTCCTGCACCGGGCGGGTGAAGTCGCTGACCTGGCCGAGCGAGCGGTCGACGTGCTCGGCGCCCAGGACCGCGCGGCGCAGGTCGAGCCCGCGCTCGTAGGTCTCGGCGTGCGTTGCCTGTGTCGTCATCGAAGGGGTCCTCACATCGGGCGGGGGCCGGCGCCCTGGGCACCGGCGACTTCCTCGGCCCACACCGTGGTGCCGAGCGAGATGGCGAGATGGACGAGATAGGAGCCGGAGCCGGCGCCGTGCCAGTGCCGCTCACCGGGCGGCACCCACACCACGTCGCCGGGCCGCAGCGGCTCCGCAGGGCCGCCGTCGCTGCAGACCAGGCCGGAGCCGGCGAGGACGTGCAGGATCTGGCCGTGCTCGTGGTGGTGCCAGAAGGTGCGGGCACCGGGGGCGAAGAAGACGGTGTTGATCACGACGCCGTCGGTGGCGGGCAGCACCGGGTCGGCCCACACGGTGCCGGTGAAGGTGTCGGACTTGCGTGCCGAGTCGGGCAGTTGCCTCGAGCGGCCGGGCATGATGATCACGCCGCTCCTCCTTCGGCCTGCGCGGTGTGCAGCCGCACCCCGCCGGAGACGTCGCCGATCGCGTCCACGACGGTGTTGCTGATCCGGTCGGCGTAGCCCAGGCCGTTCGCCAGCCCGAAACTGGCCAGCGGGCCGCCGGCGTTGAGCGAGGAGACGCCGAGGGCGGCGGCGAGGTCGGCGTAGAGGGTGACGTCCTTCATCATCAGGGCGTTGGTCAGGCCGCCCTCCAGGTAGTCGCCGGTGATGATCCGCGGGAAGCGGTTCAGCGTGGCGAAGTTGACGCCGGAGCTGGCGTTGAGGACGTCGAGCAGGACCGCGAGGTCCAGGCCCGCCTTCTTGCCGGCGACCATGACCTCGGCGGTGGAGGCGAGGGCGACGGCGTTGAGGAAGTTGTTGAGGACCTTGGCGGTGTGCCCGGCGCCGCTGTCGCCGAGGCTGAAGATCCGCGAAGAGAAGGCGTCCAGGACCGGGCGGACCTCCTCCAGCGCCTCGGGGTCGCCGCCCACCATGAGGGTGAGCGCGCCCTTGTCGGCGGCGGCCGCGCCGCCGGAGATGCCCGCATCGAGGAAGGCGGCGCCCCTGGCGGCGAACTGCCGGGCGAGTTCCCGGGTGGAGGCCGGGTTCGCGGTGCTGAGGTCCACCACCACCTGGCCGTCGCGGGCGTGGGCGAGCACGCCGTCCTTGCCGCCGATGACCTTCTCGATCACCTTGCTGTCGGGCAGCGACAGCAGCACCGTGCGGCAGGCCGCGGCCACTTCGCCCGCGCTCGCCGCGGCCCGCGCGCCCACGTCGGCGGCAAGGCCGTCCCGCACGTCGAAGCCGAGCACTTCGTGCCCGCTCTCGACGAGCCGCCTGACCATCCGCCCGCCCATGTTGCCCAGGCCGATGAACCCGATCCGTCCGGTCATCCGATCCCTCCGTCCCCGCCGGCCGGCACCGCGGTGCCGTACAGCGCTTCGTCCAGTTCGCGGGTGGGCCAGGCCCCGGCGCCGCCCGAGGGGCGCACGGTGTTGACGACGCTGGCGCCGCCGTCGGCCGAGACCACCTGGCCGGTGATGTAGGCGGCATCCTCGCTGAGCAGGAACGCGGTCACGGCCGCGATGTCCGCCGGGGTCCCGGCACGGCGCAGCGGCGTGGTGGACGCCCGCTGCTCCATGTCGTTCTTGCCGCCGACCGCGCCGGCAGCCGCGGCGAACAGATCGGTGGGCACGATGCCGGGGGCGACCGCGTTGACCCGTACCCCGATCGGCCCGCCGTACAGGGCGGCTCCGCGCAGCAGGCCGAGCGTGGCGTGCTTGGAGGTCTGGTAGGCCAGCAGGTCGGCGCTGCCGGTCAGGCTCGCGATCGAGGCGGTCAGAACGATCGCCCCGCCGCCGCCCTGGGCTGCGAAGCGCCGGAAGGCGGCCCGCAGCCCGAGGAACTGGCCGCGCACGTTGACCGCCTGCACCCGGTCGAACTCGGCCGCGGTCAATTCGGGCAGGGGCGCGAAGGTGCCGAAGATCCCGGCGTTGAGGTGGTAGAGGTCCACCCGGCCGAAGGCCGCAACGGCGGCGGCGTCCCAGCGCGCGGTCGCCTCCTCGTCGGCCACGTCGGCGGCCACGGCGACGGCCTCGGCGGGCAGTTCGGCGGCGGTGCGGCGGGCCGCGGCCTCGTCGATGTCGACAGCGACGACGCGGGCGCCCTCCTGCGACAGCCGCAGCGCGCTGCCCCGGCCGAGGCCGTTGCCGGCGCCGGTGACGACGGCGACCTTGCCCTCGAAGCGTGCCCCGCTCATGCCCGCGCCCTGCCGATCACGGCGGTGGCGTCGCCCAGCGGGCCGCCGTCGCGGCCGAAGCGGTCCAGGGTGGCCGGGTCGTGGCCGCTGATCACCTGGCCGCCCGTGGCCAGGGCCCCGACGGTGTCAAAGCCGGCGTACATGCCGACCAGGTCGGCGACCGAAACGAAGGGCATCGCCTTCTCGCTCTCCTCGTAGTAGTGGACGGCGTCGGAGGCGAGCAGCACGGGCCCGGCGGCGGTCTCGACGCGGACCACGCTCTGGCCGGGGGTGTGGCCGCCGACGCGGATGACCTCGATGCCGTCGGCCACGGTGGTCCGCTCGTCGAAGAGCACGGCCCGGCCGCTGTCCACGACGGCGGCGAGCCCGGCCAGTTCGGCGTCCTCCACGGAGTGGTGGAACTGCACGTGGCGGCTGTGTGGGCCGGCCCAGAACTCGGCCTCGGCGCGGGCCAGGACGACCGGCGAGCGGTCGAAGTGGCCGAGGTTGCCGATGTGGTCGTAGTGGGCGTGGGTCACGATGACCGTGGGCGCGTCCGCCGGGTGGACGCCGAGCGCACCGAAGGCCTCGACGGGGTCGATGAGCGTGGTGCGCTTGCGCTTCGCCCCGCCGGCCCGGCTGAAGCCGGTGTCCACGACGAAGGTGTGCTCATCGTTCCGGACGATCCAGAAGAAGTAGTCCATGCCGATGGGCGCGTCCGGCTCGCCGTAGAGGCCGTAGTTGAGGAAGACCTCACTGCGGACCGTCTGCCGCGTCCCGTAGCGGACGACGACGATCTCGTACCCGGTCACGGGTGCCTCCGCTCGTCGGTGGTGCACTCCGACGGGATGGCATGACTCATCGCCATTTTGCCCCCTTTGGCTCGGCTCCCGCGATCGATTGCCTGACTATATGACCGTCTGACAATCCTGCCAAGAGGTGGCGCACGACCGTTCCGGATCGGATGCGCACCCCGTCCGCACGCACCCGACGCACCTCACCGCGAGGCCGCCTCCACCGACGGCCGGGCACACACCGTGGACGTGCAGGTCGACGTCTCGGCCGAGTGGGTGCACGGCGACAACGCCACGGCGGTCGTGCGGGCGCAGCGGAACAACGGCACGCAGACCGTCTGGCCTGCGGGCAGGCCACCCCGGATGTGCTCCAGGAGAACTCCGACCAGGCGCCCTGGCGGCGTCCGGTCCTCGCCGCCCTCACCGCGACGACCGGGCTGACCTGGCGGCTCGGCCAGGGCACGGCGGACTGGTTCGCCCCCGACAGCGCGGCCGCGCTGTCCGCCGCCAGGGCCTGGACCAGCAGGCGCACCAGGCCGCGGCCAGTACGTGGTCGCCTCGGCCGCCCAACGCGGCTTCCAGGACCGCCCGGTCGTCGGCGGGATGTTCGCGCCGCTGCTGCCGCCGGCCGGCTCCACCGTGCACTGGTTCCGCATCCAGAACCGCAACTCCGGGAAGGTGCTGGCGGTTTCGGGGATGTCGCAGGCGGACGCCGCACAGGTGACGCAGTGGAGCGACAACGGCACCGCGGACCACCTGTGGCGGTTCATCTGACCGCGCCCACCTACCGGAAAGGTCCGATGACGCCTCCAGGTCGCAGGACAGCCACGACGGCCCGACTCCCCGCTCGCGGCGGGTCTTTCAGCCATCTGCGCCGGAATTTCCTTTACTGATGCGAACCTTGCGGTCCCTCCGTGCACTCAGTACGGTCGCAGCGCCATTCATCGGTGGACCCCGAGGAGCATTGCGATGCGTCAGATGTTACGGCCCGTACCGGGCAGGGGGCCGGCAGCGCGACTGGCAGTCGTCCTCGCCACCGTCGCCGGCCTGGTGTGGACGACCGCCGCCGCGGCCGGCGCGGCCCCGGCGGAGCGCGGCGCCGCCACGCCGGACCGGGTGCCGCTGACCGCGGCGGCCGCCGCGGCCCAAGGGGTGGGCGCCACCACCCCGTTCACCACCTACGAGGCCGAGGCCGGCACCCTCGGCGGCGGCGCCCAGGCGGTGACGCTGACGTCCGCGCCGACCACGCAGTACTCCAGCGCGGCACTGGAGGCCTCGGGCCACGGCTACGTCCATCTGGCCGGCACCGGGCAGTCGGTGCGCTGGACGAACACCACCGGGCAGCCGATCAGCTTCGTCAACGTCCGCGCCAGCATCCCCGACTCGGCCTCCGGCGGCGGCATCACGGCCACCTTGGACCTCTACGTCGACGGGGTCTTCCGGCAGGCGCTGAACCTCAACTCCAAGCAGACCTGGGTCTACGAGGGCACCAACTACAACAACAGCGACGACCAGAACCCGGCCGAGGGCGACCCCCGGGTGTTCTTCGACGAGTCGCACACCTTCGTCGCCGGGAGCCCGATCGCCCCCGGCAGCACCCTCACGCTGCAGAAGGACGCCGCCAACACCGCCTCGTCCTACGACGTGGACGCGATCGACGTGGAGAACCCGCCCGCGGCGCTCACCCAGCCCGCGGGCTCGATCTCGATCACCAGCTGCGGCGCCGTGGCCGACAACACGCCCACCAACGGCGCGGCCGACCCGCAGTCGACCGACAGCAGGGCCGCGATCCAGAACTGCATCGACCAGGCCCAGTCCCAGGGCAAGACACTGTGGATCCCGCAGGGCACCTTCTACGTGAAGGGGACCGCTGGGCTCAACGCCCAAGGGATCACCATCGCGGGCGCGGGCATGTGGTACAGCACGATCTACCGCGACGTGCCGGTGCCCAACAGCACGCCGCTGCCCGCCCTGTTCGGCCTGACCTCGACGCATGTGCAGAACTTCCACATCGACGCCAACGCGGTCAGCCGCAGCACGATCGGCGGTGACGGCGGCGCCATGGACACCACCGGCACCAACTGGTCGGCGGACGGGATATGGACCCAGCACACCGAGTCCGGCTTCTGGGCCTCGGGCACCGGCGGCACCGTCCGCAACTGCCGGCTGACGGCGATCTGGGCCGACGGCATCAACGTCAACAACGTCTCGCTCGGCGCGAGCAGCGGCAACGACCTCACCGTCACCAACAACTTCGTCCGCGGCACCGGCGACGACGCCATCGCCATCAACTCGGTGAACTACAACACCAACGGCGACGGCTCCAAGACGTTCTACAACCCGATGACCGACATCACCGTCACCAACAACACCTCGATCGCCCCCTGGGGCGGCAAGGGCGTCGCGGTCTACGGCGGCAGCGGGCACGTGGTGGAGAACAACTACATCAGCGACACCGCCCGCTACATCGGCCTGGGCGCCGGCCGGTTCGGCGTCAACGGCAGCGACCTGCTGTCGGCGACGATCTCCGGCAACACCGTCGTCCGCTCCGGCGGCAACGCCTACAGCCAGGGCCAGCCCGCCCTGCACATCGGCAACGGCGGCGACGGCCAGAACACCGGCACGGTGGACCACGTCAGCGTGACCGGCAACACCGTGGCCGACTCCGTCTACGACGCGATCGGCTTCTCCACCTCCACCAACACGCTCCTGCAGAACAACACGGTCACCGGCCCCGGCCGCAACGGCATCGTGATCTCGCCGCCGTTCTATCCCGCGCCGACCGGCTCGGCGACGATCACCGGCAACACCGTCAGCGGGCTCAAGTCCGGTGCGACGGCGTACGCGAACAACTCCAGCGGTTTCACCGCCTCGCTGAGCGGCAACAGCTGGCAGAGCGGCGGCACCGGCCCGGTCGAGGCGCCCTACGGCGGCACCCCGGCCGCCGTCCCTGGCACCGTGGAGGCGGAGAACTACGACACCGGCGGGCAGGGCGTGGCGTACAACGTCAACTCCGTCAACGGCAACGGCACCGCCTACCGGGCCGACGGGGTGGACCTGGAGGCCACCTCCGACACCGGCGGCGGCTACGACCTGGGCTGGACCAGCAGCGGCCAGTGGCAGCGCTACACCGTGAACGTCGCGACCGCCGGAACGTACGCCCTGGCCCTTCGTGTCGCGGCGCCCTCGGCCGTCAGCGGCGCGCTGCACCTGGCGGACAGCTCAGGGGCGAACCTGAGCCCCTCGGTGTCGATCCCGGCCACCGGCGACTGGCAGACCTGGTCCACGGTCACCACCACGGTCACCCTGCCGGCCGGGCGCCAGGTGATCACGCTCGACCAGGACAACGGCGGCTGGAACCTCAACAGCTTCGCGTTCTCCACCGCGAGCGGCAGCACCGGCACCAACCTCGCGGCGGGCAAGGCCACGTCGGAGTCCAGCCACACGCAGACCTACGCCTCCTCCGCCGTGACCGACGGCGACCGGAACAGCTACTGGGAGAGCGCCAACAACAGCTTCCCGCAGTGGGTCCAGGTCGACCTCGGCTCGGCGCGGAGCGTCTCGCGCGTGGTGCTCCAACTGCCCGCCTCCTGGGGGGCCCGCAGCCAGACGCTCACCCTCCAGGCGGGCACCGACCCGTCCACTGTGACCACCACACTGAAGGGTTCGGCGAGCTACACCTTCGACCCGGCGAGCGGCAACACCGTCACCCTCACCTTCCCGGCCACCACCCAGCGGGTCCTGCGGGTGACGGTCAGCGCCAACTCCGGCTGGCCGGCGGGGCAGTTGTCCGAGTTCCAGGTCTGGAGCGCCTGAACCGGCCCGCGCGGGGCAGCCGCTGAACGGCCCGGCGGGACAGCCGGCGCGGGAACCGGGCGCAGGACACCCGCCCGACAGGGGAAACCCGGCCATCGCGTACAACCGGAACGCCATTGTGGACATGTCGACTTGACCGCGGGGCAGACGGCCCGGCAGGCACCCGCAGCCGCGGGTGCCCGCCGGCCTCGGGCCGGCCGACGGAAGGGAGAGCCTCATGTCGTTCCTGTGGGCCATCATCGCCGGCCTGATCATCGGGTTGCTCGCCAAGCTCGTGCTGCCCGGACGCCAGCCGGTGCCGCTGTGGCTGACGATCATCATCGGTATCGTCGGCGGCATCCTCGGAAACCTGCTCGCCTCGGCGTTCGGGGTGGCGAACACCAACGGTGTCGACTGGATCCGGCACATCCTGCAGGTCGGGGTCGCGGCCGTGCTGATCGGCCTGGTCGCCCCGAGATGGGGTGGGCGGCGCATCTGATGCGGGCTGCTGCTCGCGGACGGCAAGGGCGGCGCCGGAAGGGGGCACGGACGGACGGCCCCCGAAGGGTGGGCAGGTACGGACGGCCCCGGCGACGGCCAGTGCCGACGGCCCCGGAACGCGTTCAGCGCGTTCCGGGGCCGTGCGCGTGTCCGGGGCCGTGCGCGTCCACCGCGGCCTCGCCGGTCGGGCCGTCCTCCCGGTAGCGGGCCCTGCCGGGGGTGTCCGCGGCGGGCTCCCGCTCGGGGTCGGGCCGCTCCCCCCGCTGGTGGAGCTGGCGCCCCACCAGCGGGCCGCCGAACACGACGAAGCCCACCCCGATCAGCCAGCACTGCACCATCAGCAGGGTGCCGACCGGGCCGTAGGCGATCGCGTTGCTGACGGTGAGCGGGGACAGGACGAGCACCGAGAAGACCCGCAGCCCGACCAGGCCCGCCATCGTGCACAGCGCGCCGGTCAGCGCGGGCCGCCCGGGCACCCGGTGGCCGAGCAGGAACCGCTGCCCCCACCAGAAGAACACGGTGCCGGCGGCGAGCGTCAGCGGCACCCGCACCCCCGACGACGGCCACCCGCTGCGCAGCACCCGGCCGCTCTGCGCCTCCGCGAACAGGTAGCCCGTCAGCGCCGCCAGCCACACCGCACGGCGCCACGCGCTGTGCCAGGGCGCCGCGGGCAGGTCCCAGATCCGCAGGTAGACCGTCTCCACGCTGGCCGCGAAGGACAGCCCGAACACGGCGAGCGACGCCAGGCTCAGCGCGCTGGTCGTGCTCAGCACGGTGCCGGGGGTGGCGAACAGGCGCCGTACGGCTCCCGCCGGGGCCGCCGACAGCCCCATGCCGTCCACGATCCACTCCTCGAACCCGGCCCGCCGGTACGGCGCCGCGGCCGCCACCACGATCAGCAGCGGCATCAGCGTCACCATGCCGAGGGCGGCGAAGCCCATCGCCCGGTGCATCAGCTCCACTTCGGCGCCCTGTCGCCAGATCCGCCCCGCGACGGACTCCCGCCACGCCTTGCCCACCCCGCGCGTCCCGCGCATCGCAGCCGACCTCCCGCCCCGCGCAGCCCCCGAGGCGCCCACGCGTCCGCGGGACTGCGCTGAAGGGCGATTACCCGCGGGGAGGGGGCGCACGCAGGGGGGGCGTTCAAGGGTGAATGCCGTGTGTGGACGGGGAGTTCGGGTGGCGGGGAGGGCCGGATGCCTGCCCGCGCGGGCGGAGGTGCGGTGCCGGCGGGATCAAAGGGCGCTCCGCGCGCGGTGTTGCCCCCGGAGGGGTGAGGTACGCGTGCGCGGACGCGCGGCCCGGACGCTGGGCTCGGCCGAGGACCGCTCGTGGTCAGGACGGGAGGACCGCCAGGGAGCCGGAGGTGACGGTCAGCGAGACGTGGTGGGCCGAGCCCGGATCGCGCGGCACCCCCACCCGCACGTCCGCGGAGGCGGCGTTCTCGGTGACGGCGTAGCCGGCGCCGGCCGCCGGCAGGCGCAGGGCGACCGAGGCCGAGGTGGCGCGCACGGCGACGTCGTGCGGGGCGGCGGCGAAAGCGAGGTCCGCGCTGCCGGACGTCACCGTCACCTCGGCGCGGTCGGGCCGCAGTCCGCGGGCAGTGAGCCGTACGGAAGCGGCGTCGATGGCCACGTCGCCGTGCAGCCCGCTGACCAGCGTCTCGCCGGACGTCTGCCGCAGCCGCAGCCCGGTGTGCTGCGGCACGGTGAGGACGAGGTCGCCCGCGCACGGCACGTCCCCGCCGTCGCCGTCCCCGCACCGTACGGCCAGGGCGTCGCGGCCGGTCGCCGGGTCGGCTTCGGTGGCCGCGTGCAGTGGCAGCGCCCGGCCGTCGCTGCGGACGAAGCGGCCGGCGACGCCGTGCGCGTGCGGGTCGGCGGTCACGCGGATACGTCCGGACACGCCGTCGAGCACGACGAGGCCGGTGTCCCCGGCGTGGAACTCGGGCGCCGGATGGGCCGCGGCCGCGTGGTGGGCGGTGCCGTTGCCGCTCAGCACCACGCCGAGCACGACGGCGACGGCCACGGCGAGGACGGCTGCCGACACGGCGAGGCGTACGGGCCGCCGCGGGCCGCGTGCCGGTGCGGGCGGTGTGTCCAGCCCGTCCGTCCTGCCGGGCCCGCCCGTGCGGTCCGGGGGGAACGGCGGCTTGGGTGGCACCTGCTGGCTGTCCATGCCGGGCGTGTGCCCCCGTGCCGCGGGCGCACGCTCCCGCATCTCCCGCGCCCGGGCTCCGAAGTACCTTCTGCCGAAGGCGCGTTGGTCCAGTCACGGCTGGCGCGAAGGCCGCGCGGTCGGTACGTGTGCCGCGGCATCGGCCCCCATCGCCCGCTCCCCCGCGCGCAGCCGGCCTCGGCGCGGCCGGCAGGTCCACCCAGGCCTGCTGATCATGGCCCGCCGGACACGACGGGTCTCCCCGGCGGGCGCCCGTGGGCGAGGGCGCGCAGCGGGGGCGCGGCGGCTCACGGTGGGGCGGAGTGAATCTCTTCGCGCCGGGTATCCGCCCTCCGTGAGAAGGCTACGGCTGGTAGAAGCGGGCATGGCGGTCGGGACGGCCGAAGTGCGGGAGACGGTTGCGCTGGACGGAGAGAGCGGGTGCATCGCGCAGGCGCGGGAGAGCGCCGCACGGTTCCTGGAGCGAGCACGGGTCGAGCACGCCGTGACGGTCTCGGAGCGGGCGGTGGACTCCGTGCGGCTGGTGGTGAGCGAGATGGTCACCAACGCTCTGAAGTACGCGCCCGGCCCCGTCCTGCTGGACCTGCGGATCGCGGGTGACGGCCTGGTCGAGGTGGAGGTCTGGGACAGCGATCCCGTGCTGCCGGTCGCCCGTGCCGCCGACGCCGGCCGCGTCGGCCAGCACGGCCTGGAGATCGTGATGGCTCTCGCCGAGGGCTACGAGGTCCAGCGCGAGCCGGTCGGCAAGCGCGTCACCGTCTGGCTTGCCCTCACCGACGACCCGGCCGGCCCGATCACACGGCACCACCCCGCGTAACCGCGGCGGCCTCGTATGAGGGCGTGCCCCACGTCCGTGGACGCCTGAGCGCGCCGCGTGACGACGGTAGCGGCCCCCTGAAAACCTCGTTGCCTCCCCGAGGAGGCCGCCTGGATCATGTGGCCCATGGGGAAACGGGCGGGCGCGAAGACCACGGCGGTGCCTGCGGCCGCGGGCGTGCGGCTGGAGTGGTGGGCGGTTCCCCTCGCTGTGAGGAGCGAGGTCGAAGCGGCCCTCGGGTCTCCCGTGGAGAGTGCCGTCACCCAGACCGGTGGCTTCTCGCCCGGCGTCGCCGCGCGTGTGCGACTCGCCGACGGCCGCCGGGTCTTCATCAAGGCCGTGGGACCCGAGCCCAACCCCGAAGCCCCCGGCATCCACCGGGCGGAGGCCCGGATCACAGCGGCCCTGCCGGGCGCAGCCCCTGTCCCCTCACTGCTCACGGCCCTGGACCTCGACGGCTGGGTCGTCCTGGTCCTTGAGGACGTGGACGGGAAGATGCCGGCTCAGCCGTGGCAGCCGGACGAACTGCGGCGTGTGCTTGCGGCGGCCGCCGACCTGTCCGTGCTGCTCGATCCTTCGCCGGTCGAGGCGCCGCCGGTGGCCGACCGCCTGGGCGCGAGCTTCCAGGGCTGGCGCCGGCTCGCCGCCGCCTCCGCGGCAGGGACGGACGACCTCGCCTGGCTCGGCCCCTGGGCGCGGCGCAATCTCGGCCGCCTCGCCGACCGCGAAGCCGGCTGGACCGCGGCGGCGGCCGGCAGTGCCCTGGTCCACGGCGATCTGCGGGCGGACAACATCCTGCTCACCGAGGACCGCGTCGTGGTGGTCGACTGGCCGTGGGCCGCGGTCGGCGCTGCGTGGTTCGACGTCGTCGCGATGGGACCGAGTGTCGTCATGCAGGGCACCCCGGACGCCGTACGGCTCCTCGACCGGCACCTCCACGCCCAGGGCGCCGCTCCCGAGGACGTGACCACCGTACTCATCGCCGCGGCCGGTTTCTTCCTCCACCAGTCCGTCCAGCCCCCACCCCCGGGCCTGCCGACGGTGCGGTCCTTCCAACGCGCCCAGGGCGAAGCGGCCCTCCCCTGGATCCGCGCCCGCACCGGCTGGCACTAGGCCGTGTTTTGAAAGATCGCTGACGTCGATGGTTCTCGTGGAGGTGACGGGGCGAAAGGAGCAGCCCAGCAAGTGGGACGCACCCTTGAAAGCTCGACACGCCCGCGGCAGCATCAACGCATGAGTCGCCGTATCCGCGCCGGGCAACCGACGTACGACGAAGCCCTCGCGGCGGCCTTTGGCTTCCTTCGTTCCGAGGGCTTCACCGGCCCAGAAGAGACACAGCTTGGCCACATCTACCGCCGCCCCGGCCTCCACATCCAGATCTGGCTTCATCTTGGGCACGAGTCGACGCTCTCCACACTCGTCGAGCGCTTCACCGAGGACGGCACGCGAGAGGCCGCATGGCTGGAATGCTTGTACGTCGCAGCGGCATGTGGCCCAGCGCAAGACGTACCCGGCTCGGTGCAATCGGGACGCGCCATGTTCAAACGGCTGCGGCAGCAAGCCGCCGGCCTGGAACGCCTCCTGCCCGCGATCACCGGCTCGGAAGCGTCAGTCTTGTTCGCTCGCTGCCCAACGAGCAGGCACTCTCCCTGAGCTCGGAACGAACAGCAGGACGACCTGGGCCCGCACGCAGCCAGCCGAGCCGAGCTCTTCGACAGGACGGTACTCCATGCCCGGAGGAAGGCCGGACCTGCTTCAAAGCCACTCGCGCGCCCCCGCACGAGCCCAGCTTCCGGCGGTTGGCGACCTGGTCCGTCTTCTCCGGGATGGTGCACTGGACCTTGCGTCGCCGAGTCCCCACGTCGACCGGCCGTGATCCGGATGGCCAACGGCTTCTGTCCCTGCTCACAGGCCAGGTGAATGTTCGTGGTCAGACCGCCTCGCTTCGCCAGGCATGGCCGCCGATTCCGAGCGAGTTGTAGAGGGACTCCAGGATCGCGTCCTTTTCGATCAGCGGGAGACCCAGACGCCCGGCCAAGCCCCGGGCCAGGGTGCTCTTCCCGCTGGCCGGCAGACCTGACACGACCACGAACGCGCTCACAGGGGCCGGTTTCTCGACGCCCATCCGACTCACAGCCCCCTTGGTCCGGTTGCGTACCCGCGATTCCTCGTCGGCTGCCCGATGGCGCCGGTCAAGCCGGGGTTCCGCGGAAGGCGTAGGCGTTGCGGGCGCACCAGTTGGCGAAGGTCTCGGGTTCGCGTCCCAGCAGGTGTCGCACGGTGTCGCTTCGTACGCCCACGGTGTCCTGGCGCATCAGTGTCAGTCCCTCGACCAGGGCCTCGGCGAGCTTCGGCGGCGCTCCGTCGGGGTAGCGGAACCGGACGGCCTCGGCCGGGGTGGCCACCGGCCGAACCTCTATGTCACGACCGATCGCCTCGGCCAGGATCCTGACCTGCTCGGCGACGGTGAAGCTCTCGCCGCCGGTCAGCAGGTACTCGCGTCCTTCGTGGCCGTCCTCGGTCAGGGCGAGGGCGGCGACGGCGGCGATGTCGGCCGGGTCGATCGGCGCCGCACGCCCGGGCCCGATCGGGTCGAGGACACAGCCCTCGGCGCGAAGGGTGGGCAGCCAGTCGAAGGCGTTGGTCATGAAGCCGGTCGGCCGCAGGATCGTGGCGGGGATGCCGCTGCCGCGGATCAACTGCTCCCGCTCGTGGTGCCAGCGGCCCATCGCAGGTATCGGGTCGCCGATGACGGCGTACGAGGAGAGGTACACGATGCGCCGCACCCCGGCTGCCAGGGCAGCGGCGAGGACGTTCTCGGTGTGCTCCAGGCCGATGCCCGGGACCAGCAGGAACAGGCCCTGGACGCCGTCGAGGACGGCAGTCAGCGTCGCGGGCTCGCCGAGGTCGCCGACGACGCGCTCGGCCCGCTCCGGCAGGCCGGCCGCACGAGCCCGGTCACGCACCAGGACACGGAAACGCGCGCCCCTCGCATCCAGCTCGCGGGCCAGTTCGCGGCCGATGTGCCCGGTGGCACCGGTGACCAGTAGCATGACGACCTCCAGATCGTTCACCGGTTTACGAACAGGAACGTTAACCAGTTAACGATTAGCTCGTCAACCCACGCCCGACGACCCCGCCACCCGTCGGTCTGACTCCCCCGGAGGCCCCTGGTGCCCGAATTCCTCGACCTGCACGGCAGGACGACGAAGGCGATCCGAGCGGCGGCCGACGCCGCGATACGGCGCCATGGGCTGCGCCTCGGACAGGACCACCTGCTGGCAGCGCTCTGGGAGCAGGACGGCCGCACCCCCGGGGAGATCGCGGCCGCCGCGAACGTCACGACGCCGGCCGTCACCAAGGTCAGTGCCCGCATGGTGGAGGCCGGACTGATCACCCGGCGTCGGGACGAGCGGGACCACCGCCTCGTACGGCTCCACCTCACCGACGCCGGGCGTGCGCTGCGCGAACCGGTGGAGAACGAACGGCGGTTGCTGGAAGAGAGGATCACCGAATCCCTCACCGCGGCCGAGCGCGAACACCTCATGAGCGCGCTGGCCAAGATCCACCGGTCGGCGAGCGAACTGCTGGACGCGGAGGCGGCACAACCGGTCGGCCCGACCGACCCGTCCTTGACGTAGCTCTCCCGCGGGCCTTCCGCGGACCGCCAGTGGTCTGCCGTGGCCTGCCCGTCCCGGAACGGTTCGACGAGACCCGCGACCCCGCGGCCGACGCCCCCGTGTCGCGGGCGGTCATGGCGACGTCCCACAGGGGGTGCCCGGGCGCGGCCAGGTCGAAGTCGATCAGGCCCGTGGCACGCCCGTCGCGGAAGACGACGTTCTCCCGGCACCCGGTACGCCGCCCGGCACCGTGCGGCGGCCCCGGCAAGGACGCCGTAGCCTCCCTCCGGCACAGGGCGGCGCCCGCCCGTCGGTACGCGAACGGCCCGGCCCCGCGAGCAGGCGCGGGGCCGGGCCGGGGTGGCAGCCGGGGTGGGGGTCAGCTGCCGAGGACCTGGAACTCGTAGAGCGAGTAGCCGTATTGCGTGGCGCGCTGGGTGCCGTAGACGCGGACGTATCTGCCCGAGCCGGAGACGTTCAGCGTCTGGTTGCCGCCGGTGCCGCTCGTGGTGGAGTAGATCGTCGTCCAGTTGGTGCCGTCGGTGGACGTCTGGATCTGGAACGCCTTCGCGTACGCCGCCTCCCAGTCGAGGTTCACCTGGCTGATGGTGTGGGTGGAGCCGAGGTCGACCTGGAGCCACTGCGGGTCGGAGAAGGCGCTGGACCACCGGGTGCCGGTGTTGCCGTCCACCGCGGCCGAGGCCGGGGTGCCGGAGTTCTCCGTCGAGGAGGCGGTCGCCGTCCTGCCCTGCGACAGGTTGGTGCCGGTCGAACCGCTGCCGCCGGGGGCCTTGTTGTAGACGGCGACGTAGTCGATGTTCATCTGGCCGCCGGACACGGTGGCGGAGTTGGGGCCGCCGCCGAAGGCGTCGGGGAAGCCGCCGCCCATCGCCAGGTCGTAGATGATGAAGAACGGGTGGTCCACGGCGTTGGCCCATGTGGTGGCGTCCACCTGGTTGGCCTTGACGGTGAAGTAGTTCTGGCCGTCGAGGTACCAGCGGATCTGCTCGGGCGAGACCGAGCGGTCGATCTGGACCGCGTAGGTGTGGTAGCCGGTCTGGCAGCCCGAGCAGGCGTGCTCGCCCGAGCCGATGCCGGTGGACTCGTTGCACGGGCCGCCGGGGTTGGTGCCGCAGTGCAGCGTGCCGAAGACCGAGCTGCGCGAGTTGATGTCCTCCAGGATGTCCACCTCGCCGGAGGTCGGCCAGCTGGTGCCGGTGCGCAGCGTGGAGCCGAGCATCCAGAACGCGGGCCAGTAGCCGGCCCCGTTGGCCGTGGTCAGGTTCGGCTGCTGGATCGAGGACTGCATCATGACCACGCCGCCGGGCGGCGCCCCGAAGGACGAGGACTGCGTCTCGATCCGGCCCGAGGTCCAGCCCGAGCGCGGGTCGCTGCCGGAGTGCAGCGCCTTCAGCACGAGGTGGCCGTTGCCGTCCTCGTAGACGTTGGAGGTGCTGTTGGTCATCGTCTCGATCTCGCCGGTGCCGAAGCTGCTGCCCGGCCCGGTGTCGTACTTCCAGGTGGACGACGGGACGCCGGTGCCTGCGGCGCCGTTGAAGTCGTCGCTCCAGGTGGTGGTGAAGCCGGACGGGGGCGCCGGTACGGCGTTCGGCGCGGCGGCGGCCTTCGCGGCTGCGACGGTGTGCGTGGTGGGGGCGGCGGCGCCGGAGCCGGTGGCGACCGCCAGGCCGGCCAGGCTCAGCGCGCCGACGGCCAGCGCCGCGAGCGCGGTCCGGGCGCGGGTCCGCCGGGCCCGGTGACCGGGACCCGGCGGATGGGGCAGGAGGGTTTCCTGCCGGGGTTCTTCTGCACTGGACACTGCGATCTCCTGTCCCAAGGAGGGAAGTGGGGGGTGAGGACAGCTCTTGAGAGCGCTCTCTCGGTGTCAGCCTGTTGTCTACCGAGTGCCCAGGGCGGCGTCAAGGACTTGCACACGAATCACGCGCACCCCACCCACCCCAGGGCCTGCGGCCGCTGCGACGCCACAGGCGGTGCCGCCCGGGCAGGCCCGTGGGCCGTGAAGTGGGTCACAGCGGCGGGCCGGGCGGCTCCACGTCCCGTGGCCAACGGCCCATCGGTGTCAGCGGATCGCGGCACGTGCGGGTGTCCCCGGCCGGAGCGCGGGAGGGCGGCGGCTCAGGCCGCCCTTCCCTGTGCCTGCGGTGCCTGGTACGGATGGAGGAGACGTACCAATGCAATCGGGAAGTCTCACCATGAGCCAGGACACCACAGGCGGCCTCATACCCTTCGCGATCGACCTGACCTTCGAGGAGGCCCGGCGGCGGGCCGAGGTCGTTGCCGCGCTCGGGCCGCACTGGGACCCGGCGGCCGAGCTGCGCGACGAGGAGGCGGCGTACGCCCTGCTCTACTCGGGCCTGGACGCCGAGCAGCAGCGCACCTACGACCTGCTGGTGGCGGCCGGTGTCCTGCCGGACGAGGGGCAGGGCCGTGCGGCTGCCCATTGACCCTCAGGCCGACCCCGCCCGCCGCGCCTGGGTGGCCTGTCCCGTCTGCGACGACGCCCGCCACTGCGCGGACTGCGCCGGCCGCCGCAACTGCGCCGAGCACTGGCGCTACCTGCTCGCCAACAAGGGCCCGGTGGTCCATCTGCAGTGCCCGCGCTGCACGCACGTGTGGTCGCTGAACACCCGCCCCGGCGCCGGCCGCCCGGCCGGCGACCCGTTCCGCTGACCGGTCCGCCCGGCCATGGGACATGCCGGGCGGGCGGCCGTGGCGGTGCCCACCGCGCCCGGCGTCCGGCCGCGCCTGCCGCCGCGGTTCGCCGGGCAGCCCTGGCTGCTAATGCCACTCTGCGCTGCCGTGCCGGCGACGCCTTGTGACGCTGCCGCCGCCCGCCCGGGCGTCGAGGCGGGCGGCGGCAGCGGGCGACCGGGCCTACCAGGTGGGCATCATCGCCTGCGGGTAGCGGGAGCCGGCCGCGCCGTGCGGCAGGATTTCCTGGATGCGGGCGAGGTCCTGCGCGGTGAGGGTGACGTGCGCGGCCGCGGTGTTCTCGGCGACGCGCTGCGGGCTGCGGGTGCCGGGGATCGGCACGATGTCCTCGCCCTGGGCGAGCAGCCAGGCGAGTGCGAGCTGTGCGACGGTGATGCCGAGCGTCCCGGCGAGCGCGGTCAGCTCGCGGGTCGCGGCGAGGTTGCGCTCGTAGTTGCCGGGCTGCCAGCGGTCGTCCCAGCTGCGCATGTCGTCGGCCGGGTAGGCGGCGGCCGGCCGCACCGCGCCGGTGAGGAAGCCGCGGCCGAGCGGCGAGTAGGGCACGAAGCCGATGCCCAGCTCCCGCAGCACCGGCAGCACGTCGGACTCGACGGCCCGCTCGTAGAGCGAGTACTCGGTCTGCAGCACGGAGACCGGGTGGACGGCGTGGGCGCGGCGGATGGTGTCGGGCCCGGCCTCGCTGAGGCCGAACCAGCGCACCTTGCCCTCAGCGATCAGCTCACCGACCGTGCCGGCGACGTCCTCGATCGGCACGTCGGGGTCCACGCGGTGCTGGTAGAACACGTCGATGCGGTCGGTGCCCAGGTGCCGCAGGCTGTTCTCGGCCACCTCGCGGATGTGCTCGGGCCTGCTGTCGAACGCGGCCCCTACGTTGTCCGGGTCACTGAGGTCGAAGCCGAACTTGGTGGCGATCACCACCTCGTCGCGGAAGTCCGCGACCGCGCGGCCGAGCAGCCGCTCGTTGCTGCCGGTGCCCATGCCGTAGAGCTCGGCGGTGTCGAAGAGGGTGACGCCGAGGTCGTGGGCGCGGCGGATGGCCGCGGTGCCGCCCTCGACGTCGGGGGCGCCGTAGGCGAGGGTCATGCCCATGGTGCCCAGGCCGATCGCCCCTACGGAAAGGCCCTGCGTGCCGAGCGTGCGTGTCGGCAGGTTCTTGTCGTTCTGCGTCATGCTCTCGACGCTAGGTCCGGCCCACCTGCGCGGTCATGGGGCAGCGATCGCGTAGGATTGCCTGATCGTCTCACCGGGCCCCGGTCCCGGAAGGGGAGGACGCCATGCTCGACGCACTCGCCGACGCCGTCTCGCGGCACAGCGGCGGCCTGGACCGCGGCGGGACTGCGGTGCCGCATCTGACCCTGGTGGCGCTGGACGACCTCATCGCGCCGGTCCCGCTGCTGTACGAGCCGATGGTCTGCTTCATCGTCGAGGGGTCCAAGCGAACGGTGGCGGGCGACCTGTCGTGGGTCGTCGGGCAGGGGCAGATGTTCCTCAACTCGATCGTGCTGCCGGTCACCGCCACGTTCGAGCGTGTCCCCTACCGCTCGGTGGTGCTGCACATCGACGGCGGGGCGCTGGCCACGCTGCTGGTCGAGCTGGACGAGGGGGAGCCGGCGGACTCCCCCGTGCCGCAGGGTGGGCAGATCGTGGCGCCGATGGACCCGGAGATCACCGACGCGGTCCTCCGCTGGGTGCGGCTGCTGGACACCCCGGGCGACATCCGCGCGCTGGCGCCCCGCGTCGAGGGCGAGATCCTCTACCGGCTGCTCCGCAGTCCGCTGGGCCCGCTGCTGCGGCAGTGCATGCCCGCGGACTCCGCCGCGGCCCGGGTGCGGGCGGTGGCCGCGTGGATCGCCGCGCACTACGCCGAGCCGGTCTCCGTGGAGGACCTCGCGGCGCGGGCGCACATGAGCACCGCCACCTTGCACCGGCACTTCAAGGCGACCACGGGGATGAGCCCGATGCGCTTCCAGAAGCACCTTCGGCTGCTGGAGGCGCGGCGGCGGCTGCTCGCGGGCGGCACCACGGCGGCCTCGACCGCGCAGGCGGTCGGCTACCGCAGCGCCACGCAGTTCAACCGGGAGTACCGCGGCGTCTACGGTCTGCCGCCCGCCCAGGACGCGGCCCGGCTGCGCGCCCAGGCGGGGGCGGCGAACTGGTGAGCGCGGGGCGCCGCCCCGCCGTTCAGGGCCGGCGGGTCGGCGCCCCGTTGTGGCGAGCGCCGTTCAGGGGATGGTGATGTCGGCGCTGTCCACCGCGATGTTGTCGCCGCTGGACGCCGGGTTGTGCGCGCCGGTGTTGGTGATGGTCAACGTGTGGGCGCCCGAGGCGAGTTGGGGGCTGGTCCACACGACGCCCGAGGCGTTGCGGCTCGGTGCCCAGTCGTCGACGGTGACGGGGGTGCCACCGTCGAGCGCGAGCGACATCCGGCCCTGGTCGACGTCGCGGACGGCGTGCAGCACGACCTTGCTGCCGGTGAAGTGCAGCGAGGCCGCGGCGCCACCGACGTAGGACCAGTTGGCGGTGCCGTCGTACATGTCGGACACGCCGGTGGTCAGGCCCCAGTTGGCGCCGTAGGTGAAGTGGTCGGTGTCGCCGGCGGCGGTGTCGTTGCCGTCGATGGTGACGGTGCCGGTGACGGGCCCGGTCGTGCCGTTGCCCGGGGTGAGGGCGACGGTGTAGGCGTCGGTGCCGCTGACCAGGGTGAGCGGGACGTGCACGGTGCCGCCGGAGGGCGACACGTCGGAGTCGAAGACCGTGGCGGGGGCGGTCAGCGGGCTCTGGTCGGGGATGCGCTGGACGGTGACGTGCACGGCGCCGTCGTGCAGCAGGTAGGGCGTGGCGCCGAGGCCGGTGAAGTCCAGTGCGGTGGAGCCGCCCTGGCCGGAGTTGTTGCCGACCAGGGCGAGGACCCGCTGGGCGCCGGCGTCCGCCGCCGAGGCGACCGCGACGCCGTCGCCGCCGCTGGCGGCCAGCAGCTTCCCGCCGAGTTGGGCGTACGCCCGGTAGACCCACCACTGGCCGGTGGGCTGCCCGCCGGCCAGCACCGAGTCCAGGGTGCCGGCGCCGCAGCAGTCGCTCCAGATGGCGTGCGCGGCGGCGCTGACGCCGGAGGCGGACAGGCGGTCGAGGAACCAGGCGGTGTAGCCGGCGTTCTGCTGCTGGGAGAAGAGGTACTCGTTGATGGTCAGCGGCAGTTGCGTGATGCCGTGGGCGGTGAGCAGGGCCCGGGCGTCGGCGGCGTCGGCGGCGGGGTCGGTGCCGAAGTGCCAGTTGACGGTGTCGGGCAGGGTGCCGTCGCTCTTGGTGCGGCCGAGGAAGTCGTCCAGCCAGCCGTGGTTGTAGCCGCTGTAGGAGGGGCCGACGATCGTCGCCGACGGCTGGAGCCGGCGGATCTCGCGGACCGCGGTGTCCCACATCCGGTAGTACTGGTCGCTGTTGACACCGCGCTGCCAGAACCCGGTGCCGTCCGGCTCGTTCCAGATGTCGTAGGAGACGGGGACGCCGGAGGCTTTGACGTCGGTGACCAACTGGTCGATGAACGAGGTCCAGTTGGAGCAGTCGCCGTTGTCGCAGGGGTAGACCGTGGTGGCCGGCTGGGTGGTGTCGGCGCCCCACACGTCGGAGACGAGCAGGTGGTAGGCGGCGTGGTAGGGCGCCGCGGTGACCCGGCGGGCCTGGCCGAGCGCGGAGTCGAGCCGGGCCCGGTAGCCGCTGCCGGCGCGGTAGCCGTCGCCGAGCCAGCCGCCGCCGTCGATGCGGGCGCCGCCGCCGCGGAAGAGGGTGGGCGCGAGCGGCTGGAGGAGGGAGTCGGCCGGGGCCGAGCCGTCCTGGCTGAGGCCGTAGAGGAAGCCTGCGCCCGCGCCGTTGGGGGCCGCGCCCTGGGCGGACAGGTCCACGGTGACGGTGCCGCCGGCGGCCTGGGCGGTGCCGGGCGTCAGGCACGCGGCACCGAGGACCGCGGTGGTGAGCAGGGCCAGCGCGCCGAGCAGGCGGGTCCGGCCGAAGCGGTGGCGCGTGCGCGGGCTGCGGGCGCGGCCGACGGGGTCGGTGGGCGGTCGGTGTGCAGAAGTGCGGCTCATGCGGTCCTCCCGGTGGGGGGTCGGGTGTACGGGTCGGTACCGGTCAGGGGGCCGGGGTGGCGGCCGGCGCGAAGGGGTCGGCGTCGTCGCGGAGGAAGAAGGGCACGGAGTCCAGCCCGGCCGGGACGGTGACGGTCTGCCCGCCGGTGTGCCGGGTGCCGGTGGCGTGGTGGGTCCAGTCGGCACCGGACGGCAGGTACACGGTGCGGGTCCGCTCGCCGGCCCGCAGCACGGGCGCGACGAGGATGTCCCGTCCGCACAGGAAGGCGTCGTCGACGTCCCAGGCGGCCTCGTCGCCGGGGAACTCCAGCAGCAGCGGGCGCATGAGCGGCAGTCCGGCCGCGCGGCCCGCCGCCAACTGGGCGTGCAGGTATGGCCGCAGCCGCTCGCGCAGGTGGAGGCCCGCCGTCATGGCGGCCTCGGCGCGCTCGCCGTAGGACCAGATCTCGTTGGGGCCGCCGCCGGTGCCCACGGCGCCGGAGTGGACGCGGGGCTCGCGGTGGCCGTGCAGCCGCAGCAGCGGGCAGAAGACCGCGAACTGGAACCAGCGCACCATCAGTTCGCGGTACGCCTCGTCGTCCGGGTCGCCGCCGTGGAAGCCACCGATGTCGGTGGTCCACCACGGGATGCCGCTCATGGCGACGTTCAGGCCCGCGCGGACGGAGCCGGCGAGCGCCTCGAAGGTGGCGGGGATGTCGCCGGACCACAGCGCGGCCCCGTACCGCTGCGAGCCCGCCCACGCGGACCTGACGAGGGAGAGCACCTCGGTCTCGCCCTGCTCGGTGAGGTGTTCGTGGATGCCTCGGGCGTGCTCGCGGGGGTAGAGGTTGGCGACCGCGGCGCCAGGGCCGGCGGCGTAGTGCAGGTTGTGCGGGTGGCCGGGGCGCATCTCCGGCTCGCAGGCGTCCAGCCAGAAGGCCCTGATGCCGATCTCGTGGTAGTTCTCCCGCAGCCGGCGCCACAGGGCGGCGCGGGCGGCGGGGTTCGTGGCGTCGTAGAAGGCGACCCCGATGCCCTCGCTCGACCCTTCCACGTCGGGCCACTCGGCGTGCACCGCGGCGCCGCTGTCGGTGGCCACCAGCAGCCCCGCGTCGCGCAGTTCGGCGTAGCCGGTGGACAGGGGGCTGACCGAGGGCCACACGGAGACGGCCAACTCCACCCCGAGAGCGCGCAGTTCGTCGACCATGGCGCGCGGGTCCGGCCAGTCGCGGCGGTCGAAGTCCCAGTCGCCGAGGTGGCGCCAGTGCAGGTAGTCCACCACGATCACCGACAGCGGCAGGCCGCGCCGGGCGTACTCGCGGGCGACGCCCAGGAGTTCGGCCTGGTCGCGGTAGCGCAGCTTGCTCTGCCACAGGCCGGAGGCCCAGGTGGGGAAGGCGGGGGCGCGGCCGGTGGCGTCGGCGTAGCGGGCGAGGATGTCGGCGGGGGTGCGGCCGGCGGTGAGCCAGTAGTCGATCTGCCGGGCCCGGTCGGCGACCCAGCGGGTGCCGTTGGCGGCGAACTCCACCCGGCCGACGGCGGGGTTGTTCCACAGGAAGCCGTAGCCGCGGCTGGAGACCGCGAACGGCACGGTCACCTCGCCGTTGCGCTGCTGGAGGTCGAGGACGGTGCCCTTGTTGTCGAAGCGGCCGTGTCCGTGCTGGCCCAGGCCGTGCAGGCGCTCGCCGTCGTAGGCCGCGAAGCGCTGCTCGATGCGGTACGTGCCGCCGCCCGCGGCCTCGAAGTGCCGGGCGCCGGGCCACCAGAAGTGCGGTGGCTCCTCGCGCAGCAGTTCCGCCCCGGTGTCGGTGCGGAAGGCGGTCACCCGTCCGTCGGCGGCGTCCACGGCCACCTCCAGCAGGCCGTTGCGCAGGACGGCGCGCCCGGCGTCGATCGCGATGGCGCAGGGGGTGCCGGCCGGGTCGGGCGTGTCCGGGTGGTCCAGGGCGCCGGGCAGGCCGTCCGCGACGCGGTGCATGCCGGCCCGGACGCGGACGCTGTCCCGGCCCCAGGGTTCGATCTCCAGCACGTGGTGGCCGTGGCGCCACTGGAGCCGGTTCGGGGTGCGGGTGAAGGCGGGCGGCAAGGTGGTCTCCTCGAAGGCGTACGTGCACGGGCGGGGTGGTCCGGTCCTTGAAGGCGCCGTCGGGCGACGACGAGCAGCGCGGCGGCGGCCTTTGCATGGGCGGAGAAGCTTCGAATCAATTCGACGGCGAAGAGGGTGGGGACCGGCTCGCCCCGACCGGAAGGGGCAGCCCCGCCTGGGGCCGCCGGACGGGCGGTGGACGGCCAACGGGGGCCTTGCGACGGGGCGTGCGGGGCCGGGACGGTGCCGACCGGTCGAAGGTCGGTCCGTCCGGGGGGAGGTCCGAGCCAGGGAGCCGGGCCGGGGAGCCTGGCCCAGGATGAGGCCCGGACGAGGCCGGTGGCAGGTGCAGTGGGGCCGGTGGCGGGCCGGGGTGGCCCGGGCGCAGGCCGAGGTGGGCAGGGTCCAGGCGCTGGGTCCAGATCCAGGTCAAGGTCCGGCTCAGGCCGAGTGGTCCGGCGGCCCGTGCTGCGGCCCGGCCCAGGGCCCCCGTTTCCGCCGGGGGCCGGTGCTGCCGCGGACCTTCAGCGCGGGCGCCAGCAGGGTCGCGCTCGGCAGTTCCTCTCCCTCGATCCGGCGGGCCAGCAGCCGTACCGCGGTGCGGGCCAGTTCCTCGGCGGGCAGGGACACCGAGGTCAGCGGCGGGTCGTACCGGTCGGCCTCGTCGTCGGTGCAGATCGCGATGACGGAGATGTCCTGCGGGACCCGGGCGCCGAGGCCGGCCAGGCGGTCCGTCACCAGCGTCAGCGCGCGCTCGTTGTAGACGATGAGCGCGGTCGGGCGGGTGCTGCGGGCGAGCAGGTCGTCCAGCGCCCTCACCACGCCCTCGGTCGTGGGCTCGCAGGGCGCCCACTCGCCGTGCAGCCCGCGCGAGCGCAGCGCGTCCATAACGCTCTCGCGGGCGTGCAGCGCGTAGGCGATGTCGCGTTCGAAGGCGCCGGGGCCCTGGGCGAGGTAGCCGACGGCACTGTGGCCGGCCTCGCGCAGGTGGTCCGCGCAGCCGCGGGCGGCGAGCGCGAAGTCGAAGTCGGTACGCGGCAGGCCCAGCGGGTCGTCGGGGGTGCCGACCAGCACCGCGGGGCACTCCAGCCCGGCCAGCAGCGGGATGCGCGGGTCGCGGCGCTGCACCTCCATGAGGATGACACCGTCCACGAGGGCGCCGGCGACGGTGTCGCGGATGGCCGCCTCGCCGTCGTCGTCGGTGAGCATGAGCATCTTCAGGCCGCACTCCTGCGCCGCCGTCAGCGCCGCCCACACGTAGGGCATCTGCACCTGGTTGTGCGGCCCGTACACCAGCGGCAGGCCCATCGCGATCACCCCGGTGCGGCGGGTGCGGATCGAGCGGGCCCCGGCGTGCGGCCGGAAGCCCAGCGCCTTGATGCTGCGCTCCACCCGCCTGGTCGTCTCGGCCGAGATGCTGCGGTTCCCGCTCAGCACGTACGAAACGGTGCTGCGGGACACGCCCGCGTGCCGCGCCACATCCGCGATGGTGACCGTCATGGACCGACTCCCGACGTCGCGCCGCGGAGCCGTCGAACTGATTCGACGCCCCGGAAACGGCCGTGAACGTAGCACGGCCCCGGATGCCCCACAACCCACCACGCACCGAACCGGTGTGCACGGGCCGGGAGTTCGAGGCGGCCCCCGGTCCGGCCGCCGGAGCCGAGGCATTGACGTGGACACGCCCTCCACCCACACTGATGCCCGACGCACGGGAGCGCTCTCCGCACGCTTTCGGGGCCGCCGTCGACACCTGTCCCCCGCGCCAGCCGCTTGCCTTACGTCGGCGCCCGATTGAAACGATTCACCCCCCACTCGACCTTCAATCGGAGGTGCCATGTTCCGTCGGCTCGCCCTGCTGGTCACCGCGATGGTGGCCGCGTTCGCCGCGGCCACCGCCCCCACTGCCGTCGCAGCCGGCCCGCCCGCACCCGCCGCCTCGTCGCCTGGCGCGGGGGCCGCGGCCGCCTCGTACCGGACGACGGTCACGAACTCCGACAGCGCCGGCGACCCCCTCGTCCGATTCGACACGCAGGGCGCGGCGGTCGACGCCCACGACGGGGAGATCTCCGTCTTCGGCGGGGTGTACTACCTCTACGGCACCTCCTACGACTGCGGCTACCGCTGGCAGCAGGCGGGCACGCCGTTCTGCGGGTTCAAGGTGTACTCCTCGACCGACCTGGTGCACTGGGACGACCGCGGTTACCTCTTCGACGGGACGTCGAGCACCTGGCAGACGCGGTGCAACGGCAGCACGTACGGCTGCTTCCGCCCGCACGTGGTGTACGACGCCGCGACCGCCCGCTACGTGCTGTGGATCAACGTCTACGACAACAGCGTCGGCTACCGCGTCTTCACCGCCACCCAGCCCACCGGCCCGTTCGCCGAGGCCGCCGTGCCGACGCTGGCGGTGAACAACTCGGCCCCGGTGGGGGGCGTCAACAACGGCGACCACAGCGTCTTCGTGGACGACGACGGCACCGCCTACCTCGCGTACACCGACTGGCGCAGCGGCGGCGACATCGTCGTCGAACGGCTCAGCGCGGACTACCTCACCGGCACCGGCGCGTACGTCCGGCTGCACCAGAGCGCGACCGAGGCGCCGGCGCTCTTCCGGCGCGGCAGCACGTACTACCTGACCTACTCCGACCCCAACTGCGGCTACTGCGGCGGCACCGGCACCTCGTACCGGACGGCCTCCTCGCCGCTGGGGACGTGGTCGGCGGGGACGAAGGTCACCACGAACTCCTGCGGGGGACAGCCGGCGTTCGTCTCCGCGATCCCCACCACGTCGGGCACCGCCTACCTCTACGCCAGCGACCTGTGGAACAACGGCGCGGCCAACGAGGCGCTGGCGAACTACTTCTGGGCGCCGCTGTCCTTCGGCTCCGACGGCTCCATCCAGCCCATCTCCTGCGTGCCGAACTTCTCGCTCGACCTGGCGAGCGGGTCGGCGGGCGCCCAGCGGCCCGCGCCCGACCAGGACCAGTCCGCGGGCGCCGACGGCTTCCGGTCCTGGTGCGACATCGGCCGGAACATCGCCCGTGTGCAGACCTTCGTCGCCGGCCGCACCGGCACGCTCACCTCGGCCTCGTACACCACGTTCCAGAGCGGTTATCCGGACGCGGGTCTGGAGATCGACCTCTACACCGCCGACAGCTCGTTCCGCCCGACCGGCGGCGCGCTGTTCCACACGGTCGTGCCGTCCTACTCGATCGGCTGGTCGCCGCACCCGGTGACGGTGTACCCGAACATCACGGTCACCGCCGGCACCCGCTACGGAATCGTCGTCAAGTCGGCCAACGCCGTGGGGTGTTACGGGATGGTCCACAACGACGCGTTCGCGTACCCGAGTTCCGGCGAGGGGTACAGCAGCGACTCGGGCGCCACTTTCACGCCCGAGGCGGGGCGCTCCACCGCTTTCTCCACCACGGTGGCCACCCGTTCCGCGCTGCCGGCCGCGGCGCTGCCCGCCGGGTGGACCACGTGCGCGGGCGAGCACGGCGTCTGCACGGCCACCGCCCCCGGCATGATCGCCTACGGCGCGCCCGGCGGCTACGTCTACCAGAGCGTCGCGGCTGGCCCGGTGCCGTGCACGACGGCCTCCTTCGGCGGCGACCCGGACTACAACACGCTCAAGTCCTGCGGCCTGGCGCCGCTGGGCGGCCCCAGCGGCTACACCCGCTGCGCCGACGAGGGCAGTGCCTGCACGGTGCCGGGCACCCACCAGGTCGCCTACGGGCAGAACGGGGCGTTCAGCGTCCGGCAGGTGACGGGCGGTTCGGTGGAATGCTCCAACGACGTGTTCGGCGACCCGCTCTACTCGGTGGTGAAGTCCTGCTACGTCTCACCGTGACGGCGGGGTACGGCGGGTTGTGACGGTGCGGCGCGGGCAGCCGGTGGGCGGTCCGCGCCGTGTGGGGTCAGCCGAGGGTCGCGCGGGCTTCCTCGTGGAACTCGACGTACTCGATCGTGGCCCCGCCGGGGTGGCGGACGGTGAGGTTGCGGCCGGTGGGGACGTCCTTGGGGCCCGAGAGGATGTCGCCGCCGTGCCGCCGGACGAGGTCGAGGACGCCGTCGAGGGAGTCGACGATCGTGGTGGCCTGGGTGCCGCGGAACGGTGCGAGGGCTTCGGGGCTGCCGGCGAGCAGCAAGTACCCGCCGATGCGGGCGAGTTCCAGCTCCCCGTAGCTGAAGCGCAGGCGCGGCTGCTCGCCGGTGAGGGCGACGAACGTCGGCAGCGCGGCGTCCAGGTCGTCCACGTGGACACGGGCGAAGGTGGCGAGCACGGTCACGGGGATCCGCCGTTCTGTCCTGTTCGACCTTCCCGAAAGGTCGAAGCGATCTCCATCCTAGGCCGGTGCCCTTCACCGGGCCGGGACAGGTTCGTCGGCCCGCCTGCCCTGCCTGTTGTTGTCGCCCGGCTCGTCGGCCTGGCCGCCGCAGGGCGGAGGGACGCTCAGGAGTCGGGGATGCGCGGCGTGACAGGGCCGCCGACCGCAGGTCTCCTTTCTGCAGACAGCCCAGCCCGCAGGCCGCCGATCCGGATTCAGGCATAGCGGTCGAAAAGGGCCTGGAGGTATCCCTCCAGTCGCCTGGTCAACACGGTGGGGGTCAGATCGGTACGGCCCACCTCACGCCAGGGGACGGCGACTTTCTCGGCGTCCGGAGCGAAGGCCAACGCGTCCAGCAGCCCCCAATAGAGATGAGCGGCGCGGTCTTCGGCCGGCGTCCCTCCCGCCGCGAGGTAGCGGTCGGCGAAGTTCATGCCCGCGGGAACCCCGTGCAGCAGGGCCAGGGCCGTCGAGCAGTGGGCCACGTCCAGGTCGGCGGGTCCCCAGGACGTCTCCACCCAGTCGACGATGCCGCTGATCCGCAGGTCGTCGCCGTCACCCGTGAAGAGGACATTGCCGGGATGGAAGTCCCGGTGCAGGAAGCAGGCCCGGTGATCCGGGGGCTCGCGCCGGATGACGTCCACGGCCCGTCGCCACAGTTCGGGCCGCTCGGTGTCCTCGGGCGGGCTCACCCGCTCGGGAGAGGTCCACGCCTGATAGGTGCGAGGCCGTGCCTCCGCGGTCACCGGCAGACGGTGGATGCGCAGCAGCTCGCGGGCCAACAGGTCGGCACGCCGATCGGCCCCTTCATCGCCCAGGCGCACGGTCCCGGGCAGCAGGGACATCAGCAAGGAGGGATGGTCGCAGTACCGCGCAGTCGCGTCCACCGCCACAAGCGTGGCCGCGGGCACGTCCGTGTCGCCGAGCAGGCGCAGAACGGCTGCCTCGCGGTTCAGCAGGCCCTCCGCGTGCCGAACGAAGAAGGGCTTGACGAAGGACCGCAGGACCAGTGCGCGTCGACCGTCCGGTCCGCAGATGCCCAGGCGGCGCATCTCCGACGTCCAGCCGCCCCGCAGCCGCACGACTTCTTCGATGCGCTCTCCCCCGGACAGCCCCTTCTCCACCCAGGCACGCGTCGCGCCCCAGCCCTGCCCCTCAAGATCGGCACCGATCTGCTCGGTCCCCTCGCCCGTCACCATGAAGGCAGGCTATCCACCCCCCGACGGACGCGTCCCTTGGCCACCCCGCCCAGAACGCGGGGTTCCGATGGTGCGGGTCGGCACCGGCGAGGAGAGCGCGGTGGCGGTCCCCTTCCCGCCTTCGAGGTCGCCTGCTGTAGCCAACGGGGCGCACCTCGCCGTGGACGGCGGCTTCCTGGCGTGTGGCTGCGGGCGGCCCATCGCTCCCGGTGAGCGCGCCCTCGGCGGAGGCCGAGCTCAACGTGGCTGACGCGCCCACGTGCCCGCTCGCAAAGTGAAGCGATCGGCCGTGTCTGCCAGCGCCACGCAAACACGAGGCTGCGCCGAGGACAGCGGCAAGGCGGCCCTCGTCGTCGTCAACAGCGTGGTGTTCCGCTCCAGCGGCCAGAACCTCACCACGCCCGGCACGGTGATCGAGATGCTCTCCCGCATCGGCGAGCCGGTGCTGCTCGGCCTGGCCGCACTGGCGGTGCGGGGACGGGTGAAGCGGTGAGAGTCCCGGCCACCTCGGGCCGCCGCAGATACTGGCGGGCCGGCCTACGGCCCCGCGGCCACCTCAGCCACCTACGGCCCACAGCCGACCGCTGCTCCATCGCAGCGACCGCAGCCGCGCACGGCCCCGCAGCCGGCCGCTACTCCAGCGCGGCCATCGCGATCTGCAGTTCGCGCAGCTCCTGCCGGGCGATCTCGCCGAGGGTCCTGGCCTCGCCCCGCCGGCACCACCGCGAGAACGCTCCGGTGAACGCGCGCACGGCCAGGTCGGCGGCCAGGCTCGCGGCCGGGTCCAGGACCCCGCGCTCCCGCAGCGCCGCGGCGAGGTCCGCCGCCAGGGCCGCGCGCTTGAACGCCTGGCGCTCCCGCAGTTCGGGGGTGCTCGCGACGACCGCTTCGAGCCGCGCCCCCATGGCGCGCTGCGCACGGGTGACGGGGGCGGTGGCAGCGTCGAGGGCCGCGCCCACGGCCTCCAGGGGCGTGGCGGTCGCGGGCGCGGCGGCGATCCCCTCGACGAAGCGCCGGTGGTGCGCCTCCTGGCCCGCGAAGAGCACTTCCCGCTTGCCGGGGAAGTGACGGAAGAAGGTGGTCTTGGTGAGCCCGGCGCGCTCGGCGATGCGGTCGACCGTGGTGCCGCCGTAGCCCTGCTCGGCGAACAGGTCGAGCGCGGCCCGCGCCAGCCGCTCCCCCGTGCCCGGTTCCCATCGGCCCATGGCTCCACCCCACATGATGTGACTCGGTACCGTCACACCGTACCAACGTGATGGCACCGAGTCACGTCACCGCGTGGGACAATCCGGCGGGACGGACGCGTGCGGGGCGATGGCCTCCCGGCCGGGCACCCGCCGCGGCCACCACCTGCGCACAGCGGACATTCCCGGCCCGGCAGGTCCCCACGGAACCGGCATCGACGCAGGCCGGAACCGCTCGCTGAGCTGCGACGGTCCCGCGACGCGCAGGGCGAGGCACGACGCGGGGTGCCCGACCGCCCAGGAGAACCGTTGCCGTTTGACAACTATGACCTTCAGGCAAGAAAGTAGCGACGTCGTGGCAGTGGGGAAAGGAACTGGCATGTCTCGGTGCGCGCAGAGCGCTCCGTTCGCCGGCCCGGGACACGTGGCGAGGGGGGCGTCCGCCGGCGGCCCGAGTGCCGTGCCGGGTCAGGCGGTCCGGCTGTCGGAGGCGTTGTCGGAGGCGTCGGCGGCGTCGTGGATCTGGGCGGCGGCCGCGACGCAGAAGGCCTCGAGGCCGGTCAGCAGCGCGCTGCGGCCGGCCGGCGCCATCTGCTCCAGCACGGCGCGCAGCGCCTGCTCCCGGCGGGCGCGCAGGTCGGCGAGGAAGGCCCGGCCCCTGGTGCTCAGGTACAGCCGGATCTCCCGCCGGTCGGCCGCGCTCACCTCCCGCTCCACGAACCCGGCCGCCAGCAGGCGGTCGCACAGTCTGCTGGTCGACGGCGGCGTGGAGCCGAGGAAGTCGGCAAGCGTGCGCAGGTTGATGCCCTCCTGGTGCTCCAGCACCAGCAGGACGCGCAGCTGGGACGCCGAGGCGGGAGCGGTGGAGGCACGCCCCCACAAGACCTCCAGCAGCTCCGCAGCCGTGGACGTCACGCGCGCGACCTCATCCGGCTCGGGACGGGGGTGGAAAAACGTCACGGTCACACTCTCGCAGGCACAGGGACGCCTCTGAGCGTACTAGCCGCACGCACAGACAGGGATAGGGACGGGAGGACGACACGCGCGGCCGGTAACCGGCCGGGGGATGCGTGCGTCCGGCGGAAGAATGGCATATCAACGAACGTGAACAGATTCATGGCCGTCGAGCGGGCGGTGCGCACGGCAGCACCGCACGAGCTGCTGGACGCCGCCCGGCGGGAGCTGGGGCGCGGGTACGCGGCCGAACAGGTGGACCTGCTGCTCGCCGACTACAGCCTGACCGTGCTGCAGAGCGTGGCCGAGGCGCAGCACCCCGGGCCGCCGGTGTCGGTCCACAACACGCCCGAGGGCCGGGCCTTCGCCGCGCAGGAGCCCTTCGTGGCGGACCTGCCGGACGGGAAGGCGCGCGTCCACCTGCCGGTCAGCGCCCGCGGTGACCGGCTCGGCATCCTGAGCCTGGACCTGCCCGGCCGGAACGAGGCGTACGAGTACCTGGCCGAACTCGCGGAGATCGCCGACATACTGGCGCACGAGGTGCTGGTCGCCGAGCGGGACACCGACCTCTACCACCAGGCCCGTCGCAAGGACCGGCTCACGCTGGCCGCCGAGATGCAGTGGCAGCTCCTGCCGGGCCGCTCCTGCTCGCGCCCGGAGTACGAGCTGGGCGCCCAGCTGGAGCCCGCCTACACCGTCTACGGCGACAACTTCGACTGGTCGGCGACCGCGGACCGGCTGATGCTCTACGTCACCAACGGCATGGGCGAGGGGATAGAGGCCTCGCTGCTGACGAGCCTGGCGATCAACGCCCTGCGCAACGCGCGGCGCGCGGACCTCCCCATCGCCGACCAGGCGGCCCTGGCCGACCAGGCGCTGTACGCCCACTACCGGGGCCGCTGCTACCTGTCGGTGCTGATGTTCGACTTCGACCTGGCCACCGGGCAGGCGTGGGCGGTGGACGCCGGCTCGCCGCAGCTGCTGCGGCTGCGCGACGGGACCGTGGAGCGGGTCGGCCTGGACGCTCAGCTGCCGCTGGGCATGTTCGAGGAGACCGACTACGTGCCGCAGAAGTTCCAGGTGATGCCGGGTGACCGGCTGGTCTTCGCCAGCGACGGGGTGTACGCGGTCGCCTCCCCCAAGGGCGGCGAGGTGTACGGCGACGCGGCCCTGGCCCGGGCGATCCTGTCCACCCGGCTGCTGCCCGCGGCCGAGGTGCCGCGCGCCATCCTGCGCGAGCTGGCCGGCTACCGCGGCACGCCGACACCGGACGACGACGCGCTCGTGGTGTGTCTTGACTGGCATGGACGCTGACCTGCCTCGATGAAGGAGCCGACCGCCGCCGCTGCCCCGCCGGGTGCGGCGGCGGCCGTGCTCACCGGATACTCACCGGGTGCTCACGGGGGTGCTCACCGGCCGCCGCTCACAGGGTGGTGCGGCCGGGCAGGCGCACCACTTGGACGAAGAAGTCGTCGATCTGCCGGACCGCGGCGATGAACTGCTCCAGGTCGACGGGCTTGGTGACGTAGGCGTTGGCGTGGAGCTTGTAGCTGCGCAGGATGTCCTCCTCGGCCGCCGAGGTGGTGAGGACGACGACGGGGATGTGGGACAGCTCCGGGTCGGACTTGATGCGCTCCAGGACCTGGCGGCCGTCGTACTTGGGCAGGTTGAGGTCGAGCAGGATCAGGTCGGGCCGTGGCGCGCCGGTGTGCTCCCCGCGCTTGTAGAGGAAGTCCAGGGCCTCCTCGCCGTCGCGTACGACGTGCAGGGTGTTGCCGATCTTGTTGTCCTCGAACGCCTCGCGGGTCATCAGCTCGTCGCCGGGGTCGTCCTCCACCAGGAGGACGTCGACGGGAGTGGCGGGGAGGGTCATGTCAGTGCCGTTTCCTCGGTGGGCGCGCCGGCGGCATCCGGGGTGACGGTGCCGGCGGGCGGAAGGGTGAAGCAGACGCGGGTGCCGCTGTCGTGGGCGGCGTCGATCCAGATCCGGCCTCCGTGGTGCTCGACGATCTTCTTGCACAGCGCCAGGCCGATGCCGGTGCCGCCGTAGGTGTCGCGGCTGTGCAGCCGCTGGAAGATGACGAACACCTTGTCGGCGAACTCCGCGGGGATGCCGATGCCGTTGTCCGTGACGGACAGCAGCAGGCCCCCGGGGACGTCCGGATCGGGTCCGCACGCCACGGTGACGTGGGGGGCGCGGTCGGGGTGGCGGAACTTCAGGGCGTTGCCCAGCAGGTTCTGCCAGAGCATGGCGAGCAGCGTGGGATCGCCGGTGACCTCGGGAAGCTGCTCGGGGCGGTCGATGCGCGCGCCGGACTCCTCGGCGGCGACGGTGAGGTTCGTCAGGGCCTTGTCGAGGGCCTCGCCGAGGCCCACGGGGGCGCGCTCGTCGTTGAGCCGCCCGACCCGGGAGAAGGTGAGCAGGTCGCTGATGAGGACCTGCATGCGCTTGGCGCCGTCGACGGCGAAGTCGACGTACTGGCGGCCGCGTTCGTCGAGCGTGTCGCCGTACCGCTTCTCCAGCAGCTGGCAGAAGGAGGCGACCTTGCGCAGCGGTTCCTGCAGGTCGTGCGAGGCGACGTAGGCGAACTGTTCCAACTCGGCGTTGGACCTGCGCAGTTCGACGGCCTGGGCGTCCAGGTCGGCGGCCTGCCGGGTGAGGATCTCCTGCTGGTCGCGGGAGGCGTCGAGTTCGGCGACGATTCGGCGCCGCATGTCCTCCACGTCGGTGCCCACCGCGGTCAGGTCGGCGGGTCCGCCGGCGGTGATGACGTGGCTGAAGTCGCCGCCCGCCACCCGGCGCGAGGCCGAGCGCAGCGCTTCCAGCGGGCGGGCCACCATCAGCCGGATCAGCACCGCGAGGGCGATGCCGGTCAGCAGGAAGACCGCGACCATGGCGGCCAGGGCCGAGTTGCGCAGTGCGCGTTCGTGGGCGAGCCGGGTCTGCCCGTGGTGGATGGCCTGCGCGAGGTCGCTGTTCTGCCGGGCCCACTTGGCGCGCAGCTGGTCGAAGGCCGCCTTGCCGCGGTCGGCGTTCTGCCGGTCGAGGGTCTTGGGCCGGCCGGGGGTGACGGAGGCTTCCAGCGGTTCCGCGTAGTCGCGCCGCCAGGCGGCCGCGGCCTGCTCGACGGATTGGAGGTCGGCGAGCAGGTCGGGCCGGTGGGCGAGCATCGCGCGCAGCCGGGCGGCCGAGCGCGACTCGTCCTGCTCGCCCTGGGTGTAGGGGGTGAGGAAGTCGCGGTCGGCGGCGATGGCGTAACCGCGGATGCCCGTCTCCTGGTTGACCTGGGCGTCCTGCAGCCGCAGTGCCTCGGCCTGGGCGGGCTGGAGGCGGTGGAGCAGGTCGTCGCTCACCTCGGAGGTCTGGCGCAGCAGGCCCGCGCCGACCGCGGTGCCGATCAGGACCAGCAGCACCATGAGGGCCAGCACCAGGTAGAACCAGCCCTGCACGGTCAGCCGGCCGCCGATCCGCGCCCCACCCTTCACGTCCGCCACGTTGTGCTCCTGCTCCTCAAGTGTTCAGTGCCAGCCGAGGTGGACCACGGCGACGTCGTCGGCGAGACCGCCGCGCGGTTCGGCCAGTTGCTCGGCGCGGCCGATCAGCCCGTCCACGAAAGCGGCGGGCGGAAGGTCGGCCCGCTCCCGCGCCAGTTCCAGCAGGCCCGCCTCGCCCAGGCGCTCGGGGCCGGGGCCGATGTGGCCCTCGAAGAGGCCGTCGGTGAAGAGCACCAGCGAGGTGCCGGGCGGCACCGCGAGGTCCGCGTCCGGCCAGCTCGCGCCGGGCATCACGCCGAGGGCCGGGCCGCCGGGCACCTCGACCCAGTCCACGCCCCCGGCCCGGCGCAGCACTCCGTGGTGCCCGGCCCGCACCACCCGGGCGGAGCCCTCGCCGGCCACGGCGGTGAGGCTGACGAGGGTGGCGAAGACGTCGTCACGGGCCCGCTCGGCGACCAGGATCTCCTCCAGCCGGCTCACCTGCTCGCTGCCGGTGACGCCGCCGAGCACCAGGGTCCGCCAGGCGATCCGCAGGGCGACGCCGAGAGCGGCCTCGTCGGGCCCGTGGCCGGAGACGTCGCCGACCACCGCGTGCACGGTGCCGTCGGCGCCCTGCACGATGTCGTAGAAGTCGCCGCCAAGAAGTGACTGCGCCCGGCCGGGCCGGTAGCGGGCGACGACGTGGACGCCCTGGCCGCGCAGCAGCGGGCGGGGCAGCAGGCCGCGCTCCAGGCGGGCGTTCTCGCGGGCCTGCAGCCGGCTGATCTCGAGTGCGGCCGCGGCCCGCTCCGCCTGCTTGCGGGCGATGGCGTAGCGCACCGCCCGGCCGAACAGTTCGGGCTCGACCCGGCCCTTGATCAGGTAGTCCTGGGCGCCCGCGGCGACCGCGGCCAGACCGGTCTCCTCCTCGGCGAGGCCGGTGAGCACGACGACGGCCGCGCGCCGGGCGTGGGCCCGGATCCGCGAGACGGCCTCGACGCCGCGGGCGTCGGGCAGGTGGAGGTCGAGCAGCACGCAGTCGGGCGTCTCGGCGGCCGCTTCCCGCATGGCCTCGGCCATGGAGCGCGCCCAGCGCAGCCGGATCTTCAGGGCGCTGTCGAGGACGAGTTCCTCGACCAGCAGGGCGTCGCCGGGGTCGTCCTCGACCAGCAGGACACCGGGTTCCCACGACATCCAGGCGTCGCCGGCCGCCGCCACGTCCGGGGACAGCAGGTCGTCAGCCGACGGCTGCGATGACACCATGGTCTTCATTCCTCCCCGGCGCCCTTACGACGAGCCGCTTCAGTTGTCATGTGACAACTGAAGCGAGCATACACGAACTCCGGTTCAGCCTTCGCGGGCGGTACGAGCCATTCCGCGGGATCGCGCCGGCCGCCGTCCTGGAGCCCGGGGAGGGGGGACGGCGGCCGGCGGTGCGGGGCGGGTTCGGTGTTTTCAGGCGGGCCCGGGCGGGCTCGACACGGCAACAGCCGCTGTCAGGCCAGGTCGAGCAGCTTGTGCGCCATGTCGCGGTAGCGGGTCAGCGCCACCCGCAACTCCTCGGTGCCGGACGGGGAACCGTCCTCGCGGTGCCAGTCGGCGTGCAGCGAGCGGCGCCGCTCCTCCAGCATCTTCACCAGGCGCCGGGCGGCCTCGTCCAGTACGGACTCAGCCTCGGCGACGGCGCCCCGGGGGTCGTCCACGAAGGTGCCGACGGCGTGGTCCAGCCGCTCGGCGAGCCGGCTGTCCCCCGATGTGGTGCCTGTCGCGGTGCCGGTCGTCGTGCCGCTGCCGCGCGTTCCGTCGGCGTCGGGCCGCGCCCCGTCGGTGCCCGCGGTCGGGGTCGTCGTCGGGCTCGGCGCCGTCTCCTCGGCGGCGCCCGTCGTGAGGTGCTCGGTGCCGGCGGTGCCGGCCGTGGGCGCCACGGTGGGCGCGCTCGGCGGCGGGGCCGGGGCGTCCGGGGGCATCTGGGTCGCCGGGGCGCTCATCCGGTCCCCGGTACGGCTGTCCCGCCCGGTGCTGTCCGCCGACCCGCTCGTGGCGGCAGGCTCGGTTCGGTGGGCGCTGTCGTGGCCCTGGCGGATCTTCATCGTCTTCTGCCTCGTCTTCCTCGCGGGGGTCCTGGGTGCTGCGGCGCGGGCGCTGCTGCTGATGGGCTGCCGCCGCCCGTCAGGCGCGGTCGCCGCGGCCGTCGTCCTTGTGCCCGGCGCCGGTCAGGGCGGCGAAGCGGTGGCCGAGCGTGCCGCGGCCGCCGTGCTCCCCTGCGTTCCCGGCCGCAGGGCTTTCGGTGGGGTCGGCCCTGTCGGCGCTCTCGGTGCTGCCGGTCTGCTCGGGCATGCGGGTCCCGGCCTTCGTGGCGGCGGCGGGCCCGGGGGCGGGCTCGGCGCCGTTCGCGCCGCGGGGCTGCGGCGCCTCGCGCGGGGCGGTGGCGGGGGTGTCGCCCAGCAGCTCCAGGAACAGTTCGCGGGCGCCGATCAACGCCTGCCGCAGGTCCTCGGTGTCGTGGCGGCCGCCCGCGACGGTGTGCTCGGCGAGCGCGTGCGCCTGGCGGTAGCCCTGGACGGTGCCGGCGTGGTGGACCGACAGCGCGTCCAGGTGCTCGGGCGAGTCGGCGGGCGGGAAGCCGCGCGTGGCGGCGAGGTCGCCGACCAGGCGGTCGGCCTGGCTCACGGCCCGGCCGGGCTCCTGCACGAAGGACGCCTGCACGTCCTGCCACTGCGTCTCGTAGCGCTCGCGGTCGGCCGGGGACAGCGGCGTGGGCTTCAGGCCGCCGAACCGCTTGACCCGCCCGGCCAGCTCCTTGCGGGCCGCCTTGGCGTCGCCGTCGTGCCGGGCGAGCGCGCGGTCGTACTCCGGGCCGAACCGGCGCTTGAGGCCGCCGGTGCCGGTGCTCCCGCGGGCCATGGTGAAGGCGGCGACGAGCGCGGCGACGACGAGCACCGCCACCACGATTCCGACGACGGCTCCTGTCGACATGTCGTTCTCCCTTCCTCGCGGGGCGCCTTGCCCCGACCTCCGGGCCCAAACCCGGGCGGTGCGGGCCGGGTTGGCGCGGCCCGGGCCGTGAGCCGGGCAGGGGACGGCGAGGCGCCCGCCCGGCGGGGCCGTGTCCACCCGTGCCGTCCTGCATGAGCCGGGCCCACCTGGTTACCCGTAGGGGGTGACTCCTCGCCCGCACATGCGGCCACGGATGCCGCCGCGAACGCAGCCACGGGCCCCCGGCAGAAGGTTCCACGGGACCGGCAGAAGGTCCCCGCGGGCGGCCCGGCCACCGACCCACGCACCACGCGACGGAACGGAATGCGATGACCAGCAGCTTCATCGGCCCGGAGGGCGACCCCTTCGGCGACTTCCTCGCCCGCTTCTTCGGCGGTTCGCGCCCCGGCCCGCGCCAGGTCGACATCGGCCGGCTGCTCAGCCGGCCCGCCCGGGAGCTGGTGATGGGCGCCGCGCAGTACGCCGCCGACCACGGCAGCCGGGACCTGGACACCGAGCACCTGCTGCGGGCCGCGCTCGCCGCGGAACCCACCCGCAGCATGCTCAGCCGGGCGGGCGCGGACCCCGACTCGCTCGCCTCCCAGATCGACGAGCGCTCCGGACCGCTCCAGCAGCCGCCGGCCGAGGACGCCCCCACCGCGATCAACCTCACCCCCGCGGTCAAGCGCGCCCTGCTCGACGCGCACGACGTGGCCCGGGCCAGCGGCGCCGGCTACATCGGCCCCGAGCACGTGCTCACCGCGCTGGCCGCGAACCCCGACTCCGCCGCCGGGCACATCCTCAACGCGGCCCGCTTCGCCGCGGCGGGGGCGGCGCCCGAGCAGGGGCCGGAGGCCGCGCCGCCCGGCGCCGAGCCGCAGCAGGCCACCGGCACGCCCACCCTGGACTCCTACGGCCGCGACCTGACCGACCTGGCCCGGCAGGGCCGTATCGACCCGGTGATCGGGCGCGACCAGGAGATCGAGCAGACCATCGAGGTGCTCTCCCGGCGCGGGAAGAACAACCCGGTCCTGATCGGCGACGCGGGAGTGGGCAAGACCGCCATCGTCGAGGGCCTGGCCCAGCACATCGCCGACGGCGAGGTACCCGACGTGCTGCTCGGCCGCAGGGTGGTCGCCCTGGACCTGACCGCCGTGGTGGCGGGGACCCGCTACCGGGGCGACTTCGAGGAGCGGCTGAACGGCATCGTCGGCGAGATCCGGGCCCATTCCGAGCAGTTGATCGTCTTCATCGACGAGGTGCACACCGTGGTCGGCGCCGGCGGGGGCGGCGAGGGCGGCTCGATGGACGCCGGCAACATCCTCAAGCCCGCGCTCGCCCGCGGCGAGCTGCACATCGTGGGCGCCACGACGCTGGAGGAGTACCGGCGGATCGAGAAGGACGCCGCGCTCGCCCGCCGCTTCCAGCCGATCCTGGTGCCCGAGCCGTCGGTGGCCGACACCCTGGAGATCCTGCGCGGGCTGCGCGACCGCTACGAGGCCCACCACCAGGTCCGCTACACCGACGAGGCGCTGGCGGCGGCCGTGGAGCTGTCCGACCGCTACCTGACCGACCGCCGGCTGCCCGACAAGGCGATCGACCTGATCGACTAGGCCGGCGCCCGGGTGAAGCTGCAGGCCCGTACCAAGGGCACCGATGTGCGCGCCTTGGAGCGCGAGGCGAAGCAGCTGTCGGTCGACAAGGACCAGGCCGTCGCCGACGAGCGGTACGAGCAGGCCACGCAGCTGCGCGACCGCGTCGCCGAGCTGCGGCGGCGCATCGCCGAGGCGGGCGGGGACGGCGAGGCCGACGAGGGGCAGCACCTGGAGGTCACCGCCGAGGCGATCGCCGAGGTGGTCTCGCGGCAGACCGGCATCCCCGTCAGCAGCCTGACCCAGGAGGAGCGCGAGCGGCTGCTCGGCCTGGAGGAGCACCTGCACCAGCGGGTGGTGGGGCAGGACGAGGCGGTGTCGGTGGTCGCCGACGCGGTGCTGCGCTCGCGGGCGGGGCTGGCCAGCCCGGACCGGCCGATCGGCAGCTTCCTGTTCCTCGGCCCGACCGGCGTGGGCAAGACGGAGCTGGCCCGCGCGCTGGCCGAGGCGCTGTTTGGCAGCGAGGACCGCATGGTCCGCCTCGACATGAGCGAGTACCAGGAGCGGCACACCGTCAGCCGCCTGGTGGGCGCGCCGCCCGGGTACGTCGGGCACGAGGAGGCCGGCCAGCTCACCGAGGTGGTGCGCAGGCACCCGTACTCGCTGCTGCTGCTCGACGAGGTGGAAAAGGCGCACCCCGACGTCTTCAACATCCTGCTGCAGGTGCTGGACGACGGGCGGCTGACGGACTCCCAGGGCCGCACGGTGGACTTCACCAACGCGGTCGTGGTGATGACCAGCAACCTCGGCTCGGAGGCGATCACCCGGCGCGGGGCCGGCATCGGCTTCGGTTCGGGCGGCGCGGAGGCGGACGAGGAGGCGCGGCGCGAGCAGATCCTGCGGCCGCTGCGCGAGCACTTCCGGCCGGAGTTCCTCAACCGCATCGACGAGGTCGTGGTGTTCCGGCAGCTCAGCACCGAGCAGCTGCGGCAGATCACCGACCTGCTGCTGGAGCAGACCCGGCGGCTGCTGCACGCCCAGGGCGTGGCCGTGGAGTTCACCGAGGCGGCGGTGGACTGGCTCGCGCAGCGCGGCTACCAGCCGGAGTACGGCGCCCGGCCGCTGCGCCGCACCATCCAGCGCGAGGTGGACAACCAGCTGTCCCGGATGCTGCTGGACGGTCAGGTCGGCGAGGGCAGCCGGGTGACGGTGGACGTCGCCGACGGGCAGCTGGCGTTCCTGCGCGGCGGCGGGCAGCCGGCGCCCGCGGAGTGACAGGCGGGAGCCGAACCGGCCCGGCGCGGGCCCCGGGCGGGCACGCGCCGGCGGCCGGGCGGGAGGCCGCGGGGTGACGGGCCGGGGCCGAACGGGCCGCGCGCGGGCCCGGGTCGGGCCCGGACGGGAGGCCGCGGTGCCCGCCGACGGGCCCGGTTCCTTCGGCAGGATTGCGGGCGTGTGTCGTTTGTGACGGCCTCATGTCACGTTGCGTATCGGGCTGTTCGCGCCCTGTCCGGCTGTGCTTACCTCGTCGCACGTCAGCGCGCCGCCCTCCCGCACGAGGAGCACCATGAGCAGCCAGCCCGTCGACTCCGTCACCGCCGGTCACACCCCAGAGGAGCCGGCCGCGGGGCCGGACACCTCGGCGTGGTCGTTCGAGACCAAGCAGATCCACGCCGGGGCCGCACCGGACCCCGTGACCGGGGCCCGGGCCACACCGATCTACCAGACCACCTCCTTCGTCTTCCGCGACACCCAGCACGCGGCCGACCTGTTCTCGCTGGCCGAGCCGGGCAACATTTACACCCGCATCCACAACCCGACCCAGGACGTCTTCGAGCAGCGGATCGCCGCGCTGGAGGGCGGGGTCGCGGCGGTGGCGCTCTCCTCGGGGCAGGCAGCCGAGACGCTGGCGATCCTGACCCTGGCGGGCGCCGGCGACCACATCGTCTCCAGCACCTCGCTGTACGGCGGCACGTACAACCTGTTCCGGCACACGCTGCCGCGCCTGGGCATCGAGGTGTCCTTCGTCGACGACCCCGACGACGCCGAGGCATGGCGGGTGGCGATCCGGCCGACGACCAAGGCGCTGTTCGCCGAGACGCTGGGCAACCCGCGGGGCAACGTGCTCGACGTGCGGGCCGTGGCCGACGTGGCCCACGCGGCGGGCGTGCCGCTGATCGTGGACAACACGGTGCCGACCCCGTACCTGCTGCGACCGCTGGAGCACGGCGCGGACATCGTGGTGCACTCGGCGACGAAGTTCCTCGGCGGGCACGGCACCGCGATCGCGGGCGTGGTCGTGGACGGCGGCACCTTCGACTTCGGGGCGCACGCCGAGCGGTTCCCGGACTTCACCGCGCCCGACCCGAGCTACCACGGGCTGCAGTACTGGCCCGCGCTCGGCCCGGGCGCCTTCGCGGTGAAGCTGCGGGTGCAGCTGCTGCGCGACCTCGGGCCCGCGCTCTCGCCGCACTCGGCCTTCCTGCTGCTGCAGGGCGTGGAGACCCTGAGCCTGCGGATCGAGCGGCACACGGCCAACGCGCAGGCCCTGGCCGAGTGGCTGGAGCAGCGCGACGAGGTTGCGGCCGTGCACTACCCGGGGCTGGAGTCCAGCCGCTGGTACGCGGCAGGGCAGCGGTACCTGCCGCGCGGCGCAGGCGCGATCGTCTCCTTCGAGCTGCGCGGAGGTGTCGAGGCGGGCAAGCGGTTCGTGGACGCCGTGGAGCTGTTCAGCCACCTGGCCAACATCGGCGACGTGCGCAGCCTGATCATCCACCCGGCGTCCACCACGCACAGCCAGCTGGACGAGGCGCAGCTTGCCGCCACTGGCACCGCGCCCGGTCTGGTGCGGCTGTCCGTGGGCATCGAGAACCTGGCCGACCTCAAGGCGGACCTGGAGGCCGGCTTCCGCGCGGCGAAGGGCGCGTAGGTGAGCGCGGCCGCCGCCGCAGAGGTCCCCCTCCCCCGGGCCGGCGGGGCCTGGCGGGAGGGGGACCCGCCCGGGCGGCGCCGCTGGTATGCCGCGCCGGAGCCGCTGGCGCTGGAGGGCGGGGGGCACCTGCCGGGGGTGCGGCTGGCCTTCGAGACCTGGGGGCGGCTCGCGCCCGACGCGTCCAACGCGGTGCTGGTGCTGCACGCGCTCACCGGTGACAGCCACCTCAGCGGCCCGGCAGGGCCCGGGCACCCGACGCCGGGCTGGTGGGACGCGCTGGTGGGGCCGGGCCGGGCGCTGGACACCGACCGGTGGTTCGTCGTGGCGCCCAATGTCCTCGGCGGCTGCCAGGGCAGCACGGGACCGTCCTCCCCGCGCCCCGGCGGCCGCCGGGCCTGGGGCGGCGCTTTCCCGTTCCTGACCCAGCGCGACCAGGTGGCGGCCGAGGCCGGGCTCGCCGACGCCCTCGGCATCGGGCGGTGGGCGCTGGTCGTCGGCGGGTCGATGGGCGGGATGCGGGCGCTGGAGTGGGCGGTGACGCACCCGGCGCGCATCGGCGCGCTGCTGCTGCTCGCCACCACCGCGGCCGCGAGCGCCGAGCAGATCGCGTGGGCGGCGGTGCAGGTGGGGGCGATCCGGGCGGACCCGCACTGGCAGGGCGGCGACTACCACGGCACCGGGCGGGTCCCCTCGGCCGGGCTGGGCCTGGCCCGGCGGCTGGCCCACATCACCTACCGCAGCGAGCCGGAGCTGGACGCCCGCTTCGGCCGGCTCGCACAAGGGGCGGAGGACCCGTGGCACGGCGGCCGCTACCAGGTGGAGTCCTATCTCGACCACCACGCCGGCAAGCTGGCCGGCCGGTTCGACGCGGGCAGCTACGTCACGCTGACACAGGCGATGAACGCGCACGAGGTGGGCCGCGGCCGCGGCGGCACCCGGGCCGCCCTCGCCCGGGTGACGGCTCCCGCGCTGGTCGCGGGTGTGGACTCCGACCGTCTCTACCCGCTCGCCCAGCAGGCCGAGTTGGCGGCGCTGATCCCGCACGCGGACCGCGTGCGCGTGGTCGAATCGCGTCACGGCCACGACGGTTTCCTGATCGAGACGGACCAGGTGGCCGCCCTCGTAAGGGAATTGCTGCCCTGAGCGGTGGGCGGCCGCGCCGGTTCAACGGCGGTGCTGGATCAGGTCCCAGCGGTTGCCGTACAGGTCGTGGAAGACGGCGACGGTGCCGTACGGCTCCTCCCGGGGCTGCTCCTCGAACGCGACGCCTGCTGCCCGCATCCGCGCGAGGTCCCGGGCGAAGTCCTCGGTGACCAGGAACCATCCGACCCGCCCGCCGGTCTGGTCCCCGACGCGCGCCTGCTGCCGCCCGGTCGCGGCCCGCGCGAGCAGCAGCCCGCTCTCCGCCGCGCCGGGCGGCGCGACCACCACCCACCGCTTCCCGCCGCCCACGGGGGTGTCCTCCCGCAGCTCGAACCCGAGCGCACCCGTGTAGTACGCGATCGCCTCGTCGTAGTCCCGCACGACCACGGTCGCCAACCCGAGATACGCCATCCGCCGAGCCTGCCGGGCGGGCGCCGCGGACACCACCGGATTTCGGCCGTGGCCGACCCGGTTCCCGGGCGACCGCGAGCACACGGACCCGTTCACCAACACCGTCGCGGTCACCGTCGGCCGGCTGCGCCGCAAGCTGGGCGCCCCGCCGGTCATCACCACCGTGCCGACGGTCGGCTACCGGATCGCCGGGCCGGAGCGGTGAGCCGAGCCGTGAGCCGAAGCGTGAGCCGCGGCCGTGAGCCGCACTGGCGGCCAGAGTCCGTGAGCAGCACCGGCGGCCGGGACCCGTGAGCGGAACCGGAAGGCGGGACCGCCGACGGCCGGCTCTCCGGCTGGGAGAACGGAACTCCGGCGCTGCGCACGCTGATTGCATGCAACATCGTTGTCCGAAACGGCACAAGATCCCCGAAATCCGCGCCCGCTCTTAAAGGTCCGTTTAAGGAACGCTGCATCCGTTCCCTTTTCGATCACTTGGCGTGCACACTGCAGCAGGGTGCCCCCACCGCCCGTCGCACGGTTCGTCCCTTCCGTACGCACGCACATGGGAGTCGTCATCTCCGAGATACTCCGTTCCCCCGCCTGCGCGGCAATCGCCCGAAATCCCCTCGCCCACAGCCCCGTGAAGAGCCCGGAGAGCGGCGCGCAGACGGGCGGGGGCCGATGAGACGCACCCGGCTCGCCCTCGCCGCGACAGCGTTCGCCGCCGGCCTCTCGCTCACCGTCGCCGGCGGTGCGGGCGCCTACGCCGCCCCGGCGCCCGCGGCCTCCCTGGCCCCGGCGGAGTACGGCGCCGACGCGGGCGGCGCCGTCATCGTGGTCCTGGCCGACCAGCACAGCGACCTGAAGCTCAAGGCCCAGGGAGCCGCCCGTACCTCGGCCACCCGGGCCGACCAGCGCTCGATCGTCGCCGACATCAAGGCCCAAGGCGGCTCCGACATCCGGCAGTTGGTGAGCGTCAACGCGGTGGCCGCCCACCTGTCGGCCGCCGCGGTGAAGCAACTGCGGGCCGACCCCGCCGTGTCGGAGATCCTGCCCGACGCGACGATCACGGTGCAGCCCGGCTCCACCACCCCCAAGGCGAAGCCGGCCAAGCTCGACCCGGCGCTGTGCCCGGCCGATCCGGCCAAGCCGTTCACCGAGCCGGAGGCGCTGTCGGTCGTGCGCGCCTCCTCCGACGACCCGAAGGCGGGCCCGGAGGGCAACGACATCGCCACCGGCAAGGGCGTCATCGTCGCCAACGACGGCATCAACGAACTGGCGGGCAACCCGAACTTCATCCGCAAGGACGGCACGCCCGTCGTCCTGGACGCCCCCGACCCGACCGCGGACGACAGCGACGGCGAGTACTACGGCGACGCCTCCTCGATCGCCGGGCAGGGCACGGTCGTCTACGACTACTCCAAGGAACTCCCGTACTCCGGGCTGCCGTCGGGCTGCACCTTCACCATCAAGGGCGTGGCTCCGGACGCCTCGCTGGTGGACAGCTCGGTGATCGACACCCCGCCGAGCGGCTCGGCCGGCGCCGTGCAGCAGTCGGAGTCCGAGGTCGTCGCGGGGATCGACAACGCTGTCGTGAACGAGCACGCCGACATCATTTCCGAGTCCTACGGCTACACCCCGCGGCCGGGCCGCTACGCGGTCTTCTACGCCGCCAACGACGCGGCGATCGCCGCGGGCGTGACCGTCGTGGTCTCCTCCGGCGACAGCGGCGTGTCCGGTACGGTCTCCTCACCGGCCACCGACCCGCTGGCCATCGCGGTGGGCGCCACCAACACGCTGCGGCTGAACGCCCAGGCCACCGGCTACACGAAGTGGACCAACAACAACATCACCCCGCTGTCCTCGGGCGGCACCGCGCCGAACAACCGGGTGGTCGACCTGGTCGCCCCGGGCTACGGCGGCGAGGCCGCGTGCAACCCCAACGGCAGCGACTGCCCGGCGAACACCCAGACCGAGGCGTTCGGCGGCACCAGCGAGTCCTGCCCGATCGTGGCGGGCGCCGCGGCCGACGTGATCCAGGCCTACGCCGACAGCCACCACGGCACCAAGCCGACGCCGGCGCTGGTCAAGCAGATCCTCACCAGCACCGCCACCGACATCGGCGCCCCTGCCGACGAGCAGGGCGCGGGGCTGCTGAACGTCGCCGCGGCCGTGCGGGCCGCGCAGCAGGAGCCCGGCACCACGGCCGTCCAGCACGGCAAGGGCAAGCCGGCCGACGCCCGCAGCCTGGTCGTCCACTCCCCGACCCAGTTGGACGTGACCGCTCCGGCGGGCACCAGCGCGCAGTCGGTGACGCTGTTCAACACCAGCGCCAAGGACACCGAGGTCAGCGCCGCCTACCGGTCGCTGAGCACGCCGGCGCAGTTCGGCCGGACCGTCACCGAGCCGGTGAGCGCCCCCGACCCGAGCCTGCCGGTCCCGGCACAGGGCGCCCAGGCGGCGGCCCCGATCAGCTTCACCGTGCCCAAGGGGCTGGACCGGCTCGACGCCGACATGCTCATCCCGGACCCGGCGAACTCCACGATCCTGTCGTTCACCCTGGTCGACCCCAAGGGCGCTCTGACGCAGATCTCCTACGACTACGGCACCCCGCCGACCCGGGCCGGCCGCACCGGCACCGTGTCGAACATCCAGCACGTCGAGGTCACCGCCCCGGTGCCGGGCCGCTGGAAGGCGCTGGTGCTGTGGGCCAACGGCCGCGCCCACCTGCAGGAGCCGCCGAACGTGCCGGGCACCTTCACCGGTGACATCTCCTTCCGCACCACCGGCCAGCACTACGTCACCTCGCCGGCCGCGCACCCGGTGCGGATCAAGGCGCACTCCAGCGCCGTGGTCCCGCTGAAGGTCGCCATGCCGGCGGCCCCGGGCGACCACCCGGAGTCCGTGCAGTTCACCGCGGCGAACGGGGCGAGCACCTCGCTGCCGGTGGCCCGCCGGACCCTGATCCCCTCCCAGGGCGGCCCGTTCGACACCACGATCACCAGCAGCGTCGGCCGGCAGGTCGGCCAGATCAGCACGTACGACCTGGACGTGCCGGCCGGCAAGCAGGACCTGGACGTCGACTTCACGACGCCGGACGCCAGCCCCGACAACCCGATGACGTTCTGGCTGCTCGACCCGAGCGGCACCGTCGTGCAGCAGGTGGCGGCGACCCCGGCCACCGACGCCTCGGGCGCCACGATCGCCGCGGCGCACCTCGTCGCGCCGAGCCCGGCCGCGGGCCGCTGGGAGATCGACGTGGAGCTCAACCTGACGACGAGCGGCAAGGAGTTCACCCAACTGGTGCACGGCGTGGTCGGCTACGACCGGCCACCGGCCGGCTGAGGCTCCCCCCGTCCCTCGTACGTCCCGGTGCCCGGGGAGCCTCGCGCTCCCCGGGCACCGCCCGTCCGGCCGCCGCACACCCGCCGCCGGGCCCGCCACCGGAAAGCGGCCGTCGCGGTGAATGCGCTCGGCTCCCGGTAATTGCGCCCCGGGAATTACCGGGGAGGGCCGCAAAGTCAGGCGACGCATAAACGCTCAATATTTCCCCCCGGACGCATCCTGCCTGCTCGCGGAGGAAATCCGCTCCGATTCTTCGCGGCCCACCCCGGGTACTAGGCTTATGTGGGGGAATGGATTGCCGCCAGTCAGGAGCCCGTTCTCGTGAGCACTGGATGTGAGGGGCCGGGCGACCAGGGCTTCGTCTTTCCCGCCCTGGGTGCTGCCGTGGTGGACGGCCGCGGCACGGTCACCGCGTGGTCCCCGGCCGCCGAGCGGCTGACGGGGGTGGCGGGGGATGCCGCGTGCGGGCGACCGTTCGCCGAGCTTTTCCCGGGAACGGGCGGCGGTCCGGCGCCGTCGGGCCGGACGGTTCCCGCGGGGGGCCGGACGCTGGATGTGCACGCCCTGCCCCTGACCGGGGCCGGCGGCCACAGCGTCGTGCTGTTCGCGGACGAGCGGCAGGCGCGGACGTGGGGCTACGGGGTGTCCCTGCTGGAGGCGTTCCTGCGGCAGCACCGGATGGGTTTGGTGCTGCACGGCGGCAACCTGGACGTGGCGCTGACGAACTTCACCCCCGGAATGTTCGGCGGCCCCGGCTTCGGCCCCGGCGACCGCCTGTCGGACGTCGCGGTCGCCGACGAGGCGCACGACGTCGAGAAGGTGCTCGGCCAGGTGCTGCTGTCGGGGGAGCCGGAGATCTCGCGCGAGGAGCGACTGAGCTCGGCGCAGCGCCCCGGCAAGCAGTGGCTGCTCTCCTGGTCGGCGCTGCGGCTGGAGGACGCCGAGGGGCGGCCCACCGGCGTGGCGGCGGTCGTCAACGACGTGTCGGACCAGGAGCGGGTACGGCGCCACCGCGACCTGCTGCACCGCGCGGCGACCGCGATCGGCTTCTCCCTGGACATGCGCCGTACCGCGCAGCACCTGGCCGACGTGACCGTGGAGGGCCTGGCGGACCTGGCCACAGTGGACATCGCGCAGCCGGTGCTGGCGGGTGACGAGCCCGCCACGGCCCCGCTGGGCAATGTGCCGCTGATCCGGCTCGCCGTCGCCTCGGCGGACGGCACCTGGCCGCAGGACGTGCTCGGCCCCGGCGGGTCGTACAAGGACCTGCCCGAGAGCGCCGAGGTGCTGCGCATCCAGCAGGGGCATGCCTTCGCGCTCAGGCGCCAGGACACGGTGGACGCCCTGGGCAGCGAGGAACTGGTGCGATTGCTGGTGCCGCCGGGCGCCCACTCGCTCGTCGTCGTCCCGCTGTTCGCGCGGGGCCGGCTGCTGGGCTCGGTGACGGGCTGGCGGACCCGGCAGCCGGAGCCCTACGACGACAGCGAGGTGGAGCTGCTCACCGAGATCGGCTCCCGGGCGGCGCTCGGCATCGACAACGCTCGCCGCTACGCGCGCGAGCACCGCGCCGCGGCCGCCCTGCAGCAGCGGCTGCTGCCGCGGGCCGGCACCGACACCCCGGCCGCGCGGACCGCGGGTGTCTACCAGGCGGCGGGCGGGACCGCGGGGATCAGCGGCGACTGGTTCGACGCGATCAGCCTGCCCTCGCTGCGGGCCGCCTTCGTCGTCGGCGACGTCATCGGGCATGGGCTGCCCGCCGCCGCCGCCATGGGACGGCTGCGCACGGCGATCCAGACGTACGCGGACCTGGAGATGGAGCCCTCCGAGGTGCTGGCCCGGGTGGAGGACCTGGTGCAGCGCCTGGCCGCCGAGGCGCCGCAGGACCAGCAGGACACCATCGGCGCCACCTGCCTGTACGCGGTCTACGACCCGACGACGCACGAGTGCACGCTGGCCAGCGCGGGGCATCCGCCGCCAGTGCTGGTGGAGCCCGGCGGCGCGCGGGTGGTCGACGTGGTCCCCGGCCCGCCGCTCGGCGTCGGGGGCGCGCCCTTCCAGTCGGTGACCTTCCCCGTGGCGCCCGGCAGCGTGCTCGCGCTCTACACCGACGGGCTGTTCGAGCTGCGGGGCTACGACGGTCCCGACGGCATCGGGCGGCTGCGGGACGACCTGGCCGCCGCCTGCTCGGCGGGGACCCCGCTGGAGCAGATCGGGCGGACGATCGTGGAGCGCCCGCACGCGCGCCCGCCGCGCGACGACATCGCGCTGCTGCTGGCCCGGACCCGTGCGGTCGATCCGCGCAACGTACGGGCCTGGCGGTTCCCGGCCCGGGGCGAGTCGGTCGCCGAGGCGAGGGCGGCGGCCGTGCGGCAGCTGCAGGAGTGGGGGCAGGACGGGCCGGCCTTCAGCGCGGAGCTGGTCGTCAGCGAGCTGGTCACCAACGCGATCCGGCACGGCAGCGGCCCGGTCACCTTGCGACTGATCCTGGACCGCACACTGATCTGCGAGGTCGCCGACGCCAGCAACACCCAGCCGCGGCTGCTGCGGGCGGCCGACACCGACGAGGGCGGGCGCGGCCTGTTCATCGTGGCCCAGTGCACGACCCGCTGGGGCTGCCGCTACGGCCGCCAGGGCAAGACGATCTGGACCGAGCAGCCGCTGGAGCCGGCGGGCTGATCCGCGGGAGCGGGCCCCCTGCCGGAGGCGGGAGCTCAGCCGGGGACGGGCGTCCGGCGCGGCGCTCCGAAGGGCGGCGGCCGCTGTGCTCAGGCGGGCGGCAGGTGCCACCGCGGGTCGCGTACGGGCTCGCGCGACTCCTCCGACTCGTCGGCGCTGCCCGCGGCGATCGTGGCGAGCCGGGCGAGCGCACGGGCGGAGGGTGTGCCGGGCTCCGCGTGGTAGACGACGAGCACCTGGTCGTCGGTGCCGGCGACCACCAGCTTCTCGCGGTGCAGCTCCAGCGCGCCGACCTCGAGGTGGTGCAGCCGGGCCGGGCCGCCGGCCCGGCGGACGACGTCGTGCCGCGCCCACAGCTTCCTGAACCGCTCGCTCTTCAGGGCGAGTTCGCCGACCAGCGCGGCCATCCGCGGGTCGTCGGCGTGCGCGCCCGTCACGGCGCGCAGCTGGCCGACCGCGGCGGCGGTGGCCTGCTCCCAGTCCTCGAACAGCTCCCGCTCGCCCGGGTCGAGGAAGGCCGCGAGCAGCCGGTTGGTGCCGGGGCGCAGGTTGGGCGAGAGGGCTCTGGCGACGGGGTTGGCGGCGAGCACGTCCAGGTAGCGGTCCTCGACGAAGGCGGGCATCGGCAGGGAGTCCACCAGCAGCCGGGTGCCGGCGGGGACCTGCTGCGGGCGGGATCGGCCGGGGCGGGGCCGGGGGCGGACCAGGCCGTGCAGGTAGGCGGTCTGGTCGGGGTCCAGCCGCAGGGCGCGGGCGAGGGCGGCGGTGACCTGCGCGGAGGGGGTGCGGTCGCGGCCCTGCTCCAGGCGCAGGTAGTAGTCGGTGCTGATGCCGGCGAGCAGGGCGACCTCCTCGCGGCGCAGCCCCGGGGTGCGCCGCTGCCCGATGGCGCGCAGCCCCACGTCCTGCGGGTGCACCTGCTCGCGGCGCGCCCGCAGGAACTCCCCCAGCGTGTTGGGCGTCTGCATGTCTTCCACGGTAGGCGGCCGGCCGGGCACCAGCCTGGTCCTGCTTCTCCCAGGAAGTTTCCGGCACTGCCGGGGCGCGGCCGCGCGGGCGAGGGTGGAGGGGCGGGAGGGTCCCGCAGTCACCCGATGGAGGAGCGCAACGATGGAGCAGGTGGAACTGGGCGGCCTGGCCGTGTCCGCGGAGGGCCTGGGCTGCATGGGCATGAGCTCGGTGTACGGGGCGGCGGACTGGGACGAGTCGGTCGCGGTGGTCCGGCGCGCCCTGGACCTCGGCGTCACCCTGATCGACACGGCCGACGCCTACGGGCTCGGCCACAACGAGGTGCTGGTCGGCCGGGCGCTGGCCGGCCGGCGCGACGAGGCGCAGATCGCCACCAAGACCGGCATGGACTTCACCACCGGCCGCGGCCGGCTCGTGGTCAGGAACGACCCGGAGCGCATCAAGGCCGCCGCCGACGCCTCCCTGCTGCGGCTGGGCACGGACCGGATCGACCTGTACTACCTGCACCGGGTGGACCCCGAGGTGCCGCTGGAGGAGTCGGTGGGCGCGCTCGCCGAGCTGGTCGCCGAGGGCAAGGTGCGCGCCATCGGCCTGTCGGAGGTCACCGGAGAGCAGTTGCGGGCCGCGTACGCCGTCCACCCGATCGCGGCGGTGCAGAGCGAGTACTCGCTGTGGACCCGCGACCCGGAGACCACGGTGGCCGACGCCGCCCGGGAGCTGGGTGTCGGCCTGGTGGCGTACTCCCCGCTGGGGCGCGGCTTCCTCACCGGCACGGTGGAGGCGGGCGCCCTCGCGGCCGGCGACGCGCGGCGCCGGCTGGCCCGGTTCGCCGAGGACGCGGCAGCGGCGAACCGCTCGATCGCCCAGGCGGCCGCCCGGATCGCCGAGGCCAGGGGTGCCACCGCGGGCCAGGTCGCCCTGGCCTGGGTCGCCGCGCAGGCGCCGCGGCTCGGCGTGCCGGTCGTGCCGATCCCGGGCACCAAGCGGCTGCGCTGGGTGGAGGAGAACGCCGCCGCCCTGGGGGTGCGGCTGACCGATGAGGACCTGGCGGTGCTGGACGGGCTGGCCGGGCAGGTGGTGGGCGCCCGGTACTGAACCTCCCGGGGCCGGGACCGGTTCTCGCCCGGTCTCCCTGCCCGGTCCGTGCCGGGTCCTTGCTCAGTGCTTGCTCAGTTCTTGGATGCGGCCACCCGCACGGCGAGGACGGCGACGTCGTCCTCGTTGTGGGGCGGGCGGGAGCGGGCGAGCAGCTGGTCGGTGAACATGTCCAGCGGGCGGCGGGCCAGTTCGGTGGCGTGCCGGCGCAGGGTCTCCATCCCGTCGTCCAGGGTCTGCCCGCGGGACTCGATCAGCCCGTCGGTGTAGAGCACGAGGGTGGAGCCGGGTGGCAGGACCACGGCGGCGTCGGTACGCCGGCGCCGGTCGTCCACGCCCAGCAGGAGGTCGTGGGCGTCGGTGAGATAGCGGGCGGGCCCGTCGGCGGCCACCAGCAGCGGCGGCGGGTGGCCGGCGTTCGTCCAGCAGACCTCGCAGCTGCCGTCGGCGGCGGGCCTGACATGCGCGAGCACCAAAGTGGCCATGGTGACCTCGACGATGTGCCGGCAGGCGTGGTCCAGCCATTCGACCGCCCGGCTGGGCAGCTCGGGGTGGACCCAGGCGAAGGCGCGCAGCATGTTGCGCATCTGCGCCATCCCGGCCGCCGCCTCCAGGTCGTGCCCGACGACGTCGCCGACGGCGACGGCGGTCGCGTCCTCGGAGAGGATGAAGGCGTCGTACCAGTCGCCGCCGACCTGCGAGGCGTCGGGCGCCGGCAGGTAGCGGGCGGTCATCCGCAGGCCCGGGATGCGCGGCATCTGCGGCAGCAGGTGGCGCTGCATGGTCTCGGCGACCTTGCGCTGCCGCTGGTAGAGGCGGGCGTTGTCCAGGGCCAGGCCGGTACGGCGGGCGATGTCCTCCAGCAGCGCGAGGTCGTCCTCGGTGAACGGGTCGGGCCGCTCGGAGCGGCCCAGGGTGAGGGCGCCCATGGCCTCGCGCAGCCGGTGGATGGGGACGATGACGGCCGAGTGCATGCCGCTGGCGTCGAACAACCGCCGCTGCTCGACCGCCACGTCGGAGTCCGGCGGGCCCTGGTAGGCCTGCGGTCCGGTGAGGGAGGAGGCGACCCCGCGCAGCGCCCGCGACAGCGGCATCGGCGATTCCGCGGGCACCGGCGGCATGGGGCCCTGCAGCTCCTCGCGCACCTGCACGGCGCCGTCCTCGACATGGGCGACGACCGCGCGCCTGACCTCGTCGTGCTCGGTGATCAGGTCGACCACGGCCCAGTCGGCCAGGCGGGGCAGGACCAGGTGGACCAGGCGGCTCAGCGTCTCGTCGACGTCCAGGGTGGAGGTCAGCTGCTGAGTGGTCTCGGCGAGCAGGGCCAGTCGCTCCAGTTGCGAGAGCGGGGCCGTAACCCCCTGCCGTAGCGGGGCCGGGTCGACGGGGTGGAAGACCGTGAGCGCGCTCGCCCCACGGCCGCCCTCCCAGGGGGTGACGAGCCAGAAGATCCGCAGCAGCGAGCCGTCACCGCGCTCCAGCCACTCGTCCTCGCCCTGCGCGGTGGTGCGGGCGCGGGCGGACTGCCGCAGCGCGCACCGGGTCCTGGGCACCCGTTCGCCGCGGCCGCTGCGGTGGAGCAGGTCGTGCGCGTCCTGGCCGACGACCGCGGCGGCGGCGCGGCCGAGCAGCTTTTCCGCCCGGTTGTTCAGCGCGGTGACCACGCCCTGTTCGTCGGTGGTGTAGGCACCGGCGCCCAAGGCGTGCAGCAGTCCCGATATGTCCTCCGGGACCTGCCCGGAGGCTTTACTCGTCATACCGTCACCATACCCAGCAGGGCTGCCCCCACCGTTCCCGCCGATCGCACGCGCCTCTGCCGCCTCCTGCGGGCGGCGGGCGCGGCCGGCGGCTTTTCCGCCCCGCGCGGGCCCCGGATCAGGCCTCCAGCGCGGCCAGCACCGCCCCGAGCTGGCCGCGCGGGTCCGCACCGACCGGGCGCAGGACGACGGTGTCGGCGCCGGCCGCCCACAGGGCCCGCACGCGGGCGGCGGCCTCGGCCGGGGTGCCCGCGGTGAAGTGCACGTCGGGGGCTGGGATGCCGAGCCAGGCGGCGTACTCCGCCCGGATCGGGGCGAGGGCGGCTTCCACCCGCGCGGGGTCGTCGGAGACGGCCAGGTGGCTGAAGACGATCAGCTCGTGCGGCCCGGTGGCGCCGGCCGCGGCGCGCCCCGAGGCGATGCGGGCGAGCGCGGCCGCGACCCGCTCGGGGCCCTGGCCCTCCGCCATGACGGTGCCGTCGGCCACCCGTCCGGACAGTTCCAGGGAGCGCGGCCGCACCACGCCGGCCACGAGCGGGGGCACCTCGGCCGGCGGGTGGACCAGGGCGGTGTCCTCGATCCGGACCGCCTTGCCGCGCAGGTCGGCCCGCTCGCCGCGGAGCAGGGTCCGCACCGCGACGACGGTCTCCTCCAGCAGGGCGAGCTTGTCGGGGTGGGTGGCGCCCACCCGCTCCATCCACTCGGGGACGCCGTGCCCGATGCCGGCCACCAGGCGGCCGGGGAAGAGCCGGGCGAGCGTGCCGAGTTCCATGGCGAGCAGTGCGGGGTTGCGCAGCGGCGCGGGCGCGATGCCGATGCCGACCCGCAGGCCGCCGGTGGCGGACAGGGCGAGCGCCGCGGAGGAGATCGAGCCGGCCCAGCCGAGGTCCTCCACGACCCACAGGTCGTCGGCGCCGTCGGCCTCGACGTCCCGGGCGAAGCCGGTCAGCTCCTCGGGCGGACGGCTCCTGTCGAAGACCACACCGATCCGGCCGCGCGGCACGGGGCTGTTCGTCATGCGCACAACTTAGCGGTTGGTTCCGGAAGTCCTGTCGTAGGCGGCCAAGTAGGCCAGGGCGCCGCCTCGGCCGTAGGTGTGGTTCACGCGCATCGCCCGGGCCTGCCCGGGCGCGAGCGTGGGGTGGCAACGGCAGCGGACCTGGATGGAGGTCTTGAGCCGGCGGCGCTCCGAGGCGGTCAGTACCACGGGCACGGCGCGGGTGACTGGCACGGGAAGAGGTCGATCCACGGGCGCGATCAGCTCTGTGCGGAGGTGAGGCGCATGGCACGGGCGGTGAGATGACGTCGTTCCGGCGCGCTGGTAGTGCGTCGGGCGGCGTCGAAGTAGGCGTCCGCCGCAGCCTGGTGCTCGCCCAGCAGCTCGAGGAAGTGGGCGCGGGTGGCGAGGAGCCGGTGATGGCGCGCCATCCGCCGGTCGGACTCCAGGGCGGCGAGCAACTCCAACCCGGCGGCGGGGCCGTGCACCATGGCGACGGCGACCGCGCGGTTGAGGGTGACCATCGGGTTCGGCGTGACCTGCTCCAAAAGTCCGTACAGTGCGAGGATCTGCGGCCAGTCCGTGGAGTCGACATGCTCGGCCTCGTCATGGACGGCGGCAATCGCGGCCTGCAATTGATACGGGCCGACCCCACCCCGGGGCAGGGTCCGGCTGATCAGGTCGACTCCCTCGGCGATGAGCCGACGATCCCACTGGCCGCGGTCCTGTTCGGTCAGCGGCACCAGGTCGCCGCCGGCCCCGGTGCGGGCGGGGCGGCGCGCTTCGGTGAGCAGCATCAGCGCCAGCAGACCGGCCGCTTCGCCGTCGTCGGGCAGCAGGCGGTGCAGCAGCCGGGTGAGCCGGAGCGCCTCGGCCGACAGGGCCGGCGCGGTGAGGTCGGCGCCGTCCGTAGTCGTGTACCCCTCGTTGAAGATCAAGTACAGCACGTGCATCACCGCCCCAAGGCGTTCGGCGTGGTCGGCCGGCTCCGGCATGCGGAGCTGCATACCGGAGGCCTTGATGGTCTGCTTGGCCCGGCTGATGCGCTGGGCCATCGTCGCCTCGGGAACCAGGAAGGCCCTCGCGATCTGGGCGGTCGTCAGCCCGCCGACCACGCGCAGCGTCAGCGCGATCCGGCTGGGCTCGGACAGCGCCGGGTGGCAGCAGAGGAACAGCAGCGCGAGGGAGTCGTCCCGATCCGTGCCCGATGCGGCATCCGCGGCATGGCTGAGCAGCTCCGCCTGAGGGGTGGCCAGGGCAATCCGGTCCTCGCGACGCCGCCGGGCACGCTCGCTTCGCACCTGGTCGACCAACCTGCGGGAGGCGACGGTGACCAGCCAGCCCCGCGGGTTGTCGGGCAGGCCCTCGACCGGCCATCGGAGGGCGGCGGCGAGCAGCGCCTCCTGCACCGCGTCCTCACACGCGTCGAAGACGCCGTACCGGTGCACCAGCGCGCCGAGGACCTGCGGCGCCAACTCGCGCAGCAGGTCCTCCGCGCGGTGATCCACGCTCACACGTCCGCCGCGGCCTCGTGCAGGACGGGCCACAGCTCGACCGGTTCCACGTCGGCGAAGGGCATGTCCGCCGCGATCTGCTGTGCCCGCTCCAGGCTCTCGCAGTCGAGCAAGTAGAAGCTCGCGAGGTACTCCTTGGTCTCCAGATAGGGGCCGTCGGTCACCATCGCGGCCCCGTCCTTGCGGCGCACGAGCTGGGCGAGGGCCGCGTCCGCCAGACCGTAGGCACCGATGAGCTCCCCGGTCCCCTGGTACTTCTTGTTGAACGCGTCCTGCCTGGCGATCGCCTCCGGCCATGCTTCGGCCGGAAACGAGTCCCACTTGGCCTGATTGCCATAGATCATCGCGACGTACTTCATCTCGGGCGTTCCCCCGGTTCTGCGTGCCCCGTTGGCGCGCTGTCACCCCTCAGTCGGAGCAGGAAGCAGGTCCTCGACATCCGGCGACAAACTTCTTCGACTTTTTCTCCGCGCCGCCGACGGCAGGCCTGGGCACTCCCGTGCGGCTACGGAAGATCAACATACGGCCCTCGGCCCCCACAGGACGCACCGGCTGGGCATGCCACGCGCCGAGCGGACAACCGGCATCTCACACAGGCCCTGCCGCTACGTCAACCCCCGAAGGACTTCCGGAGCCGACCACTTAGCGCCTGCGCTCGCCACTCCCCCATGGCGGCCAGGAGCGGCCCGTGGCATTCTAGAGGGCGTTGCATGCAAGAATGCATGCATGCGGTACGGTCGTCGGGTGACCGAGACCTATGAAGGGTCCGCGGTGGCGCCGCTCCCGGCGGCCGACCGCGCGTACCTGCACACCAAGCGGGCAATCCTGCGCGGCGACCTGGTGGGCGGCCAGGTCGTCAGCGAGGGGCAGATCTGCGACGCCCTGGGGATCAGCCGGACCCCCGTGCACGAGGCGTTCCTGCGGCTGGACGCCGAGCGCCTGCTGGCGCTGGCGCCCCGGCGCGGGGCCGTCGTGGTGCCGATGGAGCCGCAGGAGGCGCGCAACGTGCTGGAGATGCGCGAGGCGGTCGAGGGCGCGGCGGCGGCTCGGCTCGTCGCGGACGGGCCCGCGCCCGCGCCGCTGCTGGAGCGGCTGCGGGCCAACCTCGACCGGCAGCGGGACTTCGCCGACGCGGCCGACACCGACGGCTTCATCGGCTGCGACGAGGACTTCCACGCGGCCGTGGTGACCGGTTCGGGCAACGCCACCGCCGTGCACTTCTTCGCCCTGCTGCGCGACCGGCAGCAGCGGCTGCGCCACCAGCTCCTGGGCCTGCGCCCGGGCGAGCTGGGTGTGGTCCTCGCCGACCACCACCGCCTCCTCGCCCGCCTCGCGGCCGGCGACGCGGACGGCTACCGCACCGAACTGGCCGCGCACGTGGCCCGCCACCGGGGTGCGCTGTGACCGCGAACGGGACGGCGGGCCGCACCCGCAGCCCCGCCCTGCCGGGTGCGGCCGCCGCCCCCGGCGCCTGGCGGGCGGTGTTCGGCGCGATCTTCGCGAGCACCTGGTGCGGCAACCAGTTCAGCCCGCTGCTGCTGATGTACGAGCAGCACCAGCACTACTCGACGGCGCTGGTGAACATGTTCCTCGGCGTGTACGTCCTGGGCCTGGCGCCCACACTGCTGCTCGCCGGCGCCCTGTCCGACCGCTACGGACGGCGCCCGCTGATGTGCGCCGGCATCGTGGCCTCGCTGGCGGCCGGCGGCGCGCTCGCCTTCGGGCCGCTCGGCCCGGCCCCGGTCTTCGCCGGGCGGCTGCTGTCCGGGGTGACGGTGGGGGTGTCGATGGCGGTGGGCAACAGCTGGCTCAAGGAGCTGTCCCAGCCGCCCCACGACCCGGCGGCCGACGCCGGGACCGGTGCCCGCCGCGCCTCCCTGGCCTTCACCCTCGGCTCGGGCTGCGGCGCCCTGGTCGCGGGGGCGCTCGCCCAGTGGGGACCGTGGCCCGAGGTGCTGCCCTTCCTGGTGCAGATCGCTGTCGCCGCTCCGTTCACGCTGCTCGTCGCCCGGGTCCCGGAGACCGGCCGGGGCGGCCTGCCGGGGCCGCTGCGGGCGCAGTTGCGTGTTCCCGCGGCGGGGCACCGGCGGTTCGTCCGCGTCGTGGCGGTCGCCGCGCCCTGGCTGTTCGCCTCGGCCGCCCTCGCCTACGGCTACCTGCCGGTCCTGCTGCGGGGCGCGACGGGGCACTGGGGCCTGGCGTACGCCACCGCGCTGACCGGTGTCACCCTCGGTGTCGCGGCTCTCGTACAGCCGTGGGCCAAGCGGCTCGACAGCCCGGACAGCGCGCACGGCCTGGTGGTCTCGCTGGTGCTCACCGCGGCCGGGCTCGGCCTGTTCACGCTCGCCCAGTGGCAGCGCTCGCCGCTGCTCGGCGTGGCGACCGCCGCCGTCCTGGGCTGCGGCATCGGCGTCGGCCTGGTGAGCGGGCTGATGGAGGTGCAGCGGATCGCGGGCCCGCGCGACCTGGCCGGGCTGACCGGCGTGTTCTACGCGCTGGCCTACGCCGGGTTCCTCACCCCCACCGTGCTCGCCTCCGTCACCCCGCCGCTGCGCACCACCTGGCTGATGCTCGCCCTGTGCGCGCTCGCCGCGCTCAGCGCGGCCACGGTGCGGCGCCGCACGGGCGACCACCTCCCGGCGCACGCCCACCGGCCGGACCGCATGCTGTCCCGGGCCGCGGAACCGCAGGAGTCGCCGGCCGAGTGACGTGCCGGGCCGGCGTCCAGCGGGGGGTCGGGCGGCGGCCGTCCGTCACCCGCCCGGGGTCAGCACGATCCGCTGCTCGGGCGGCACGGGTGCGGTCCACGCCTTCTCCACCTCGGCGAGCGGCACCTGCAACGGGTCGGCGCTCAGCGTGCCGGCGGTGAACTGCTCGGCCAGCTCCGGCAGTTCGGCGAGGATGTCGCTGACGCCCACCGAGCCCTGCCCGCTGCCCACCAGCTGCACGTTCGCCGCCCGCAGGTAGGCGGAGGGCAGGGTGATGTCGGGGCCGGCGACGGACCCGATCTGGATCCAGGCGAGCGGCCGGGCCCGGTCGGCGCGGGCGGTGAGCACTGCGCGCAGCGCCTGCTCGGTGGGCCGCCCCCACAGGTAGTCCACGACCACGTCGACGTCCGCGGCCGCGTCGGCGAGACCGGCGTCGTCGTCCTCTCCCCCGGTCAGCCGGACGGTCACGTCGGCGCCGCCGGTGTCGCCGAGCACGGCCAGGCGTTCGGGGTCGCGCCCGGCGGCCACCACGTGGGCGGCCCCCAGGTGCTTGGCTATGCGCACGGCGAGCCGGCCCGCGTTGCCGGTGGCGCCCAGGACCAGCACCGAGGCGCCGGGCGGGAGCGGGACGCGGCGGCGCAGCGCGACCCAGGAGGACATGCCCGGGTTCATCGCGGCGGCCACCGCGTAGGGGTCGCTGTCCGCGGGGAGCGGGACGGCGCGGCGGCGGTCGACGACGGCGTACTCGGCCATCGTGCCCGGCACGCCGTCGGGCGCGACGAAGTAGAGCAGCTCGCCCTCGGGGGTGCGGCCCACCCCGTCGATGCCGGGGACCATCGGGAGGGTGCCGTCGCAGGTGTAGTGGGTGCCGTCCGCGGCCGAGCGCACCCGGGGGTGCAGGCCCGCGGCGACGATGTCCACCAGGACCTCGTGCGGGCCGCGGGGCTGCGGCGTGTCGATCGTCCCGTAGCGGGGCGGGGCGTCGAAGGAGTGGACGACGGCGGCGTGCATGGCGGTCTCCTGGGGTCTGCGGACATCCGGGCGGCGGGCAGGGCGGTATCGGGCGCGGGCACCACCGGCGGGTCGCCTATGGTTGGTGCCACGTACCACCCTGACAGTAGTTTGTGCCACGTACTAGGTCAAGTGGAGGCCGCCACCCATGACTCCCCACCGCACCGCACCGGAGGACACCGCGCCGCTCGAGGCGCGTCAGGCCGAGGCGGACGAGACCGTCGACGCCCTGGTGCAGCTGTCCTTCCTCGTGCAGTCCGCCCTCGCGCGGATCGCCGCCGAGCACGACCTGTCGCTGGTGCAGGTGCGGCTGCTGGGCATCCTGCGCGACCGCCGGCCCGCGATGCGCGAACTCGCCGATCACCTCGGCCTGGACAAGTCCTCGATGACGGGGCTGGTGGCCCGCGCCGAGAAGCGCGGCCTCGTGCGGCGTGAGCCCTCCCCGCACGACGGGCGCGGCGTCCTGGTCGCCCTCACCGAGGAGGGTCGGCGGCTGACCGAGCGCAGCACCGCCGAGATGCGCCGCCACATCGCCGGTCTGACCGAGCCGCTCACGGCCGTCGAGCGCGGCCTGTTGCGCGCGCTGGCCGGGAAGCTGCTGCCCGGAGGCGCGAACGCGGCAGGGGAGCCGCCCTCGCGGGTGGCTCCCCTGCCGTGATGCGCCGGTCGGGCCTCAGTCGTTGCCGGCCTCCATGGCGGCGCGGTCCAGGACCAGCTCCTCCTCGTCCGACTCGCCGCGCGAGGCGATGGCCTCCGCGCCGCCCTGCGGCATGGCGCCGATCAGGTCGGTCGGCGTGGCCGGGGGCGCGGGGATCAGGGCCGGGTGGGCCGCGCCGACCATACCCAGGCGCGCGTACTGCTCCAGCTTGGCGCGCGAGTCCGCGATGTCCAGGTTGCGCATGGTGAGCTGGCCGATCCGGTCCACCGGGCCGAACGCGGAGTCCTCGGTGCGCTCCATCGACAGCTTGTCCGGGTGGTAGCTGAAGGCGGGGCCGGAGGTGTCGAGGATCGAGTAGTCCTCGCCGCGGCGCAGCCGCAGCGTCACCTCGCCGGTGACCGCGGTGCCGACCCAGCGCTGGAGCGACTCGCGCACCATCAGCGCCTGCGGGTCCAGCCAGCGGCCCTCGTACATCAGCCGGCCGAGCCGCCGGCCCTCGGTGTGGTAGGCGGCCAGGGTGTCCTCGTTGTGGATGGCGTTGACCAGCCGCTCGTAGGCCGCGTGCAGCAGGGCCATGCCGGGCGCCTCGTAGATGCCGCGGCTCTTGGCCTCGATCACCCGGTTCTCGATCTGGTCGGACATGCCCAGGCCGTGCCGCCCGCCGATGGCGTTGGCCTCCGTCACCAGGTCGACCGCGGAGGGGAACTCCTTGCCGTTGATCGTCACCGGGCGGCCCTGCTCGAAGCCGATCGTGACGTCCTCGGGGAGGATCTCCACCTCGGGGTCCCAGAACCGCACGCCCATGATCGGGTCCACGGTCTCGATCCCGGTGTCCAGGTGCTCCAGGGTCTTCGCCTCATGGGTGGCGCCCCAGATGTTGGCGTCCGTGGAGTACGCCTTCTCCGTGCTGTCCCGGTACGGCAGGCCGTGCGCGACCAGCCACTCCGACATCTCCTTGCGCCCGCCCAGCTCGCTGACGAAGTCCGCGTCCAGCCAGGGCTTGTAGATGCGCAGGTGCGGGTTGGCGAGCAGGCCGTAGCGGTAGAAGCGCTCGATGTCGTTGCCCTTGAACGTCGAGCCGTCGCCCCAGATCTGCACGCCGTCCTCGAGCATGGCCCGCACCAGCAGGGTGCCGGTCACCGCGCGGCCCAGCGGAGTGGTGTTGAAGTAGGCCCGGCCGCCGCTGCGGATGTGGAACGCGCCGCAGGTCAGCGCCGCCAGGCCCTCCTCGACGAGCGCCGCGCGGCAGTCGACCAGGCGGGCCAGCTCCGCGCCGTAGGAGGTGGCGCGGCCGGGCACCGAGGCGATGTCGGGCTCGTCGTACTGGCCGATGTCGGCGGTGTAGGTGCAGGGCACGGCACCCTTGTCGCGCATCCACGCGACGGCGACCGAGGTGTCGAGACCGCCGGAGAAGGCGATGCCGACTCGCTCGCCGGCGGGCAGGGAGGTGAGGACCTTGGACATAGGAAGAGTATGCACTGCAATGCATGCTCATGCAAGGTCCTCACGGCGAGTCGCCGTCCCAGTCCCAGCGGGCGGGATCGGCCGGGCGCGCCCGGTACCAGGCGTGGCCGCCGGCCCCGAAGGCGCCTATCTCCGTGGCCAACGCGACCCCGCCCGCCCTGGCCTGCCGGGACCAGCCGGTGACGTCGAGCAGCAGCCCGTCCAGCGGGCCGCCGACGAGGTCCGCGTACTCGCGCCCGGGCTCGGGACCGGGGTCCGGGTCGTCGTGTTCGGCGCCGTACACGCGCCGCAGCATCCACCGCGCATCCATACCGGCAGCCTGCCACCCACCACCGACAACGCCCCTGCCCGAACGGCGGCTGCCGGCTCCCGCCACTACCGGCACGAGGGCCCGGCCCGGTGCGGGCGCCGCTGCGGGCTCAGGCCCGCCCGGCCCCGTCCAGCCACGCCCGGCACAGCACGCCGACGCCGCCGTCGAACTCCACGCCCGGGTAGCTGAAGTCGCGCGTCACCTCGGTGAAGCCGAGCCCTTGGTGCAGCCGCAGTGAGGCGGTGTTGCGGGCGTTGGCGAAGTACCAGACGCACGGGGCCCGCCCGGTGACCCATGCCGTCCTCACCCGTACCAGGGCCGTGCCCACTCCGCGGTGCCGGTGGTCGGGGGCGACGGCGAGCCCGGAGAGGTAGAAGCCCTCGGGCGCGGTGTCGGGCGGCCCGCCGAGCGGGGGCGTGAAGCGGTGGACCTTGCCGTAGCCGACGACGCGGCCGGTCCCGCCGTCCTCGGCGGCCGTGAAGAGCGCGTGCGGGCCCGGGACAAGGAGCGACCCGAAGGCGCGCGCCCATGTCCCCGCGGACCCGCCGCTGTGGTCGGCCGCCAGGCTTCCGCACGCGGCGAGGTCGCCCGCCCGCGCCGGCCTGACCTCCACATCGCTGTCCACGGCCCCATTCTCCCCGCCCGGGGCGCCCTTGCGGCAGGCAGGCCACACATGGGGAAGGGCGCGGGCCGTGCGGCCCGCGCCCTTCCCCGGATCCCGCTACGGGGTCACGAGCGGTGGTACTGCACCGGCACGTACGGCTCCGCGCCCAGCGCCTCGGCGGCGTGCCGCGGCCAGTACGGGTCGCGCAGCAGCTCGCGGCCGAGCAGCACCGCGTCGGCCCGGCCGTCGGCCAGGATCGCCTCGGCCTGCTCGGGTTCGGTGATCAGCCCGACCGCGGCGACGGGCAGTCCGGCCTCGCCGCGGACCCGCTCGGCGAAGGGCACCTGGTAGCCGGGGCCGAGGGGGATCACCGCGCCGGGCACGTTGCCGCCGGTGGAGACGTCCAGCAGGTCCACGCCGCGGGCCTGCAGCTCCTTGGCGATGGCCACCGTGTCGTCGCCGGTCCAGCCCTCACGGCTGTCCTCGGCGTTCTCGGCGTTCTCGGCGAGCCAGTCGGTGGCCGAGATCCGGAAGAAGACCGGCAGGTCGTCGGGCCACACCGCGCGCACGGCGTCCACGACCTCCAGCGGGAAGCGGGTGCGGCCGGCGAAGGAGCCGCCGTACTCGTCGGTGCGGTGGTTGGTGTACGGCGAGAGGAACTGGTGGAGCAGGTAGCCGTGGGCGCCGTGGATCTCGGCGACCTGGAATCCGGCGTCCAGCGCGCGGCGGGCGGCCGCCGCGAACTCGCCGACGATGGCGCGGATCTCCTCAGCGGTCAGCTCGTGCGGCACGTTCGACACCTCGGTGAAGGGCTCGATGCCGGGGCCGACCGGGGTCCAGCCGAGCGGCGTATCGGGCCGCACGGGCGCGCCGCGGTCCACCCAGGTGCGCTCGGTGGACGCCTTGCGCCCGGCGTGGGCGAGCTGAATGCCGGGCACGGCGCCCTGCTCCTTGAGGAAGCCGGTGATGCGGCGGAAGGCGGCGGCCTGCCGGTCGTTCCATATGCCCAGGTCGTACGGGCTGATCCGGCCCTCGGGGCTGACCGCGGTGGCCTCGGTGATGATCAGCCCGGCGCCGCCGACGGCCCGCGCCGCCAGGTGCGCGAAGTGCCAGTCGTTCGGCGTGCCCGCGTCCTCCCCGTCCGGGGTGGCGCTGTACTGGCACATCGCGGCCATCCAGGCCCGGTTGCGCACGGTCAGCGAACGCAGCGTGTACGGCTCGAACAGCTTGGGCATGAAGCGCCTTCTCCCTGGTCATGGCAGACGCCCGGCCGTCGCCGGACGCCCGGGCCGCCCCCGCGGGCGACTCCCGTTGCTTCCACGGAGATAATACTTGCACACGCGGGCTACAGGCGCCGCCATGGAGTGCGGTCCATCACCGCCACGGAGTGCCGCCCACCGACCTGGGCGCGGTGGCAGGCTTCGATCCAGATGGCGGGCTTCGCCCTTCACCCTAGGAGCCGGACCGCCCGTCGGAGGGAGCCGCCGGCAGGCCGCCTCCGCGCGCCGGCTCCTCGTCGCAGTGCAGGAACACCACCCGGCAGCCCGGCGCGGCCTTCGGCTCGCCGACCGCGGCGTGCAGCAGGATGTCGCGGCGGGCGCGGGCGTGCCGCATGGGCCGCTGGTCGCCGTCCGGGTGCACGTAGGGGCGGGCGCGGCGGGCCTGCCACAGGCGCCGCACCTGCTCGTCGCCCAGCGCCCGCTCGCGCATCTCCAGCAGCCGCGGGTGCGCGGGGTGCTCGTGCAGCGCGTTGGCGAGCTGGGCGACGGCCGCCGGGGCCCAGTGGGTGGCCCACTGGCGCATCACGCTGCCGCGGGCGGCGGTGTCGAAGAGGATCCACGCCAGGATGTTGCGCGGCACGGCGCCCCACAGCGCCTCGGCGGCCTCGTTGTGGTAGACGACGTCCCAGCCGAGGTCGCTGACGTACGCGGGCAGCGGACTGCTCATCACCACCGTGTGCCACACCGCCGGGACCGCCGTGCGGTCGCCGGGCCGCAGCGCCACCGACGGGCTGGGCTGCTGGCCGAAGACGGCGATCCACAGCGCGGCCCACTCCTGCTCGCTCAGCTGCAGCAGTTCGGCGACGCGGCGCATCGTGCCGGGCGGCGGTTCGGCGATCAGGCCGCGCTCGAAGCGGCTGTAGAAGGCGCCGGGCGGGCGGCCGAGCAGCACGTCCATGTCCTGCTGGGTCAGCCCGCGGTCGCGCGGCCCGGTCCTGGGCACGGGCGACAGGCCCGCCGCCATCCGCAGCCCCGGCAGTTCGGCGTACTCCTCCCGGCGTGCGCGGCGGCGACAGGCGCGCAGCAGTCCGATCAGCCCCCTCGGGTCGACGACTCCTGCCACGCCCGCTCCGCCCCTCGCTCGGAAGTGTCACAGCCACTCGGATAGTTCGGATTTCAACATTGAACTCCGGAGCACCTGTACGAGCCTGGCCGCAGGAGGCAGAATCCGCCACCGGAGCCGGACGCATCCCCGTGAGCTGCCGGTCTGCCGTCCGTACGGGGGTGGGACGGCGGGCCGGTGCACCGGCCCGCGGCGCGCCGGAGGGGGGCGCGCCCGCGCCGTTCCCTGCGCCCTGCCCTCCCGCACGGCGCCGGACACCGCCCGGTCCACCTGCCGGAACCGCCCCGCGGTGTCCGCATGCGCCGTGCGGCGGGCGTGTCTAGGCTGGAGTTCGGCCGATCGGCACAGACTCCGGCGGGTTCCTCGCGAGGGTGCCGCGACCAAGGCGGCGGACGGCCGGCAGCGGACGGGTCCTGCCCGCGAGGAGCCGCGCGGTTGAAGCACCGCCGCAGCAGTCGAACGGCGCCGCGGCACGGTGTACCCCGCGTACCGCTCCTTCCTGGACGGGCCGGCGGCGGCCCCGGCCTGTGGGGCCCGAGCCGCCGGCGTACGAAGCCGCCTGTGCCGTACGAAATGGAAGGCACGCCCATGGACATGAAACTCGAGGTCGTCGTGCTGCCGGTGTCCGACGTCGACCGGGCCAAGGACTTCTACACCGGCCTCGGCTGGCGGCTGGACGCCGACGTATCCACCGGTGCGGGCTTCCGCGTGGTGCAGGTGACACCGCCGGGCTCGCCCGCCTCGGTCATCTTCGGCGAATCCGTCTCCGACCAGCCACCGGGCTCGGCCCGCGGGCTGCACCTGGTCGTGGACGACATCGACGCCGCCCGCACGGAACTCAAGCGGCAGGGCGCCGACCCGAGCGAGGTGTTCCACGACGCCGGCGGCGTCTTCCACCACGCCGGCACCGACGCCCGCGTACCCGGCCGGGACCCGCAGGGCACCAGTTACTCCTCCTTCGTCTCCTTCGCCGACCCGGACGGCAACGGCTGGGTGCTGCAGGAGATCACCACCCGGCTCCCCGGCCGGCTGGACCCGGCCACCACCGCCTTCACCTCGGCCGGCGACCTGGCGAGCGCCATGCGTCGCGCCTCGGCCGCCCACGGCGAGCACGAGGCCCGCACGGGCGCGGAGGACCAGGACTGGCCGGACTGGTACGCCCGTTACATGGTCGGCGAGCAGGCAGGTACGGAACTGCCGACGTGACGGCGGGGGCGGTACCCGACCACCGCCCCGAACACCCGCCGCCCGGTGGCCGGTTGGCAACCGGAGCGCGTCCACGGCCCGGGCGCCGGGGGGTTGGACGCCCGGGCCGCGAACAGGCCTGCCCGCGTGGCGCGTTGCCCGCGCGAGGCGGCGCCGGCACCGGTCGGCGCCGCGTCACCCCTTGGCCGGGCCCGGGTCGTTGGGGTGCGGGTCGAGCGCGGTGACGTCGAAGCTCATCCACGGGCTCAGCGGCAGCGTCCCGAGTACCTTCTCGCGCAACTCGGCCTCGTCCGCGGCCCGCCAGACGCCGATGCTGCGCGACTCCCCCACCGGGCGCCACAGCCGCGCGAGGTTGCCCGTCGCGGCCAACTCCCGTGCCCGCACGGCCTCGTCGGCCCGCCGCCGGTCCACCTCCTCCTGCGCGGTCCCCTCGGGGACCGTCGTGGTGATCTGCACCAGGAACTCTCGCATCGCGACTCCTCGGCTCGTCGGTGCTGTCCACCCTAGGTACGCGCGCGGCCCGTCGCATGCGGGCGGCCCGCCTGCCGGTGGGAGGGGTACGGGGTAGGGTGAAAGGACGTTGCCGCGCGCCAGGGCCGCCCGTCGTGGGCCGATGCGCGAGAGGCACCGGGGCGGCCCCGCAGGGGCGTCGCGCGGCGGCTTTCTCCGGCGACACCCGCAAGGCCGATCGCCGCAAGGGAGGTCGGGACGTGGCGACCTTGGAAGCCGTGAATGTCGGAATGCCTCAGGACGTTCCCTGGCACGGCAGGACCGTGCACACCGGCGTCTGGAAGCAGACCGTCACCGGGCCGCGGATGGTGCGGCGGCTGAACATCGACGGCGACGGGCAGGGCGACCTGGCCGGGCACGGCGGCGAGCACCGCGCGGTGCTGGTCTACCAGGCTGACTCGTACCGTTTCTGGGCCCGCGAGTTGGGCCGCGACGACCTCGAACCCGGCGGTTTCGGCGAGAACTTCACCGTGGACGGGCTGCCGGACGACGAGGTCTGCATCGGCGACCGCTACCGCATCGGCGGCGCCCTGTTCGAGGTCAGCCAGCCGCGCGTGACCTGCTACCGGGTCGGCCTGCGGATGGCGGAGCCGCGGATGGCCGCGCTGCTGGTGGCGCACCACCGCCCCGGGTTCTACCTGCGGGTGCTCGAGGAGGGCGAGGTCGAGGCGGGCCAGGAGATCACCAAGGTCGCCACCGGGCCGGAGGCGATGACGGTCGAGGAGATCGACCGCGTGCTCTACCTGCCGGGGCACACCCGTGAGCAGGTCGAAAGGGCGCTGCGCATCCCCGAACTCAGCCCGGGCTGGCAGGAGTCGATGCGGGCGCTGCTGGTGCAGGAGGACAGCGGGGCGGGGCCGGCCACCGGCAGCGCGGGGCTCAACACGGCGGCTGCCGCACCCCGCCCGGCCTGGCCCGGCTTCCGCCCGCTGGTGGTCACCGATGTCCGGCGCGAGAGCCGCAGCGTCTTCTCCCTGTCGCTGGCCGCCGAAGACGGCTCCGACCTGCCCGCCGCCCGGCCGGGCCAGTTCCTGACCGTGAAGGTCCCCTCCGGGGAGGGCGGCCCCCCGCTGATCCGCAGCTACTCCCTTTCCGGCGAGCCCGGCACCGCCGCGTACCGCATCAGTGTGAAGGCCGAGCCGCACGGCGCGGCCAGCCGCCGGCTGCGCGACCACGTGCGGACCGGGGACCGGCTGGAAGTGGCCGCGCCCCGCGGCACCTTCCTGCTGGCGCCGGGCGACGGCCCGGTGGTGCTGGTGTCGGCGGGCGTGGGTGTCACCCCGGTGCTCGCCATGCTGCACGAGCTGGCCCACGAGCGCTCGGGGCGCGAGGTGTGGTGGCTGCACGCGGCCCGCGACGGCAGCGAGCACGCCTTCGCCCAGGAGAGCCGCGACCTGCTGGCCGCGCTGCCGCGGACCCGCTCCCGTGTCTTCTACAGCCGCCCGGCCGCGGGCGACCGCCAGGGCACCGACTACACGGACGCCGGGCACCTGTCCGCGGCGAGCGTCGCCGACCTCGGCCTGCCCGAGGACGCCGACGCCTACCTGTGCGGGCCCGACGCCTTCATGCAGGCCGCCGAGGCCGCCCTGGTGGATGCGGGCCTGGCCGCCTCCCATGTGCACACCGAGGTCTTCGGCGCGGGTCCGTCCACCACGCCCGGCATCACCGCGCCCGCCACCGGGACGGCGCCCCACCAGCCGCCGGGCCCGCCCGGCACCGGCCCCACGGTCTCCTTCGCCCGCAGCGGCCTGGACGTCCCCTGGAGCGACGCCCAGGGGTCCCTGCTCGACCTCGCCGAGGCCTGCGACGTGCCCGTGCGGTGGTCGTGCCGCACGGGCGTCTGCCACACCTGCGAACTCGCCCTGCTGTCCGGCTCGGTGGCCTACGACCCTGACCCGGTCGAGCCGCCCGCCGAGGGCAACGTGCTGATCTGCTGCTCCAAGCCCGCCGAGGACACCGTCCTCGACCTGTGAGCCCACCCCACCGGGAAGGGCTCGCGGCCCGTACGACGAATCCGGCCGGGACGGTGCACGCCGCCGGTACGACGAATCCGGCCCGTACGGTCGGCTCGCGGCCCGTACGGTGATCGATCCCGGACGGTGAGCCCCCATCCGCGCTCACCAGGTGGGGATCAGCCCGCCGTCGATCACCATGTCACTGCCCGTGATGTTCCCGGCGCCCTCGCCGAGCAGGAACAGGACGAGGGCCGCGACCTCCTCGGGGCGGGAGAACCGGCCGGTCGGGCTCTGCTGGGCCGCCTGGTCGATCACCTCCTGGGGTGACAGGCCCGCGGCGCCGGAGACGGTCGCCGCGACCCCCTCCCCGCCCAGCCACAGATCCGTCCGCACGGGGCCGGGGCTGACCGTGTTGACCCGGATGCCGCGCGGCCCGACCTCCTTGGACAGGGCCTTGGAGAAGGCGACCAGGGCGGCCTTGCCCGCGCTGTAGTCGATGACCAGCGGGTCGGGCAGGGTGGCGTTCACGGAGGCGACGGTGACGATCGCCCCACGGCCCGCGTCCAGCATCCGCGGCAGCACCGCCCGGGTGGCCCGTACCGCGCTGAGCAGGTTGAGGTCGAGGGCGCGCCGCCAGTCGGCGTCCGTGACCGACAGGAAACCGCCGGTGCGGGCGGGGGCGGCGCCCACGTTGTTGACCAGGATGTCCACCCGGTCGCCCGCGGCAGCCGCCAGCCGTTCGGCGTCCTCGGTCCGCGTCAGGTCCGCCTCCACCCAGGTCAGCGCGCCCCCGCCGGCCAGTGCCTCCAGCTCGGGCGTGGCGGTCCGCGAGCCCGCGAGCACCCGGGCCCCGGCCTGGACGAGCGCCGTGGCGACGGCCAGCCCGATCCCCTTGCTGGCACCCGTCACGATCGCGGTCTGCCCCCGCAGCGGTGTCTCCATGGCGGCCTGCTTTCTGGCAACGGCACCCCGCTGCACGGCTGGGTCGAATCGTCGCTGCCATGATCCCGTACGCGGTGGCCGCGGGCATCATCGCGCGCACCCGGCTGCCGCGCCGCCTCGGTATCGGCCGGGCCGATCTGCTGCCTGCGGACGGTGATCCCATGGGGGCACATCCGATGCGCTCTACCCGTCCGCGGTATCCGGCGGCGTGGCGAACGCGCCCGCAGTACCGCCTACCTGAATCCTGGACCCGGTGATCAGCCGGGGGGCGGCCACGGCTCCCCCGGCTCAACGGCGTTCATCGCGGCCCGGGCTGGGCCACCGCCACCGGCCGCACAGCCGAGTTCTGCAGCGCATCTTGTGGAGGCAAGTGTGACGACCGACCGCCCCTACGCGGAAAAGAAGTTCGCGGAGATCAACGGGGTCCGGATGGCCTACATCGACGAGGGGGAAGGCGCGCCCATCGTCTTCCAGCACGGTAATCCCACCTCGTCCTACCTGTGGCGCAACGTGATGCCCCATCTGGAGGGACTGGGAAGGCTGATCGCCTGCGACCTCGTGGGCATGGGCGACTCCGGCCGGCTCTCCCCGTCCGGCCCGGACCGCTACTCCTACCAGGAGCAGCGCGATTACCTGTTCGCGCTCTGGGACCACCTGGACCTGGGCGACGAGGTGGTGCTCGTCGTGCACGACTGGGGTTCCGCCCTCGGCTTCGACTGGGCCCACCAGCACCAGGACCGGATCGCCGGGATCGCCTACATGGAAGCCATCGTGGCTCCGCGGACGTGGGAACAGTTCGAGGAGCAAGGCCGCGAGATCTTCCAGGGGTTCCGCTCCCCGGCAGGTGAGGCGATGGTGCTCACCGACAACGTGTTCGTCGAAAGGGTGCTTCCCGCGGGTGTTCTGCGGACTCTGACCGACGAGGAGATGGCCGTCTACCGGGCGCCCTACCTCACCCCGGGCGAGAGCCGCCGGCCCACGCTCAGCTGGCCGCGTCACCTGCCGATCGAGGGAGAGCCCGCCGACGTGGTCCGGATGGTCGAGGACTACGGCCGCTGGCTGGCCGGATCGGCGGTGCCCAAGCTGTTCATCAACGCGGAGCCCGGCGCGATCCTGACCGGAAGCCTTCGCGAGTTCTGCCGGTCGTGGCCGAAGCAGACCGAGGTGACCGTGTCCGGGCGGCACTACGTCCAGGAGGACAGCCCGGATGAGATCGGCACCGCTGTCGCGGACTTCGTCCGGACCGTCCGCGGCGTCTGAGGAGCGGGCTCGGCGCCATGCCCCGGCCGCAGTCCGGCCGCCTTGAACTCCGCGATCCTGCCCGTGATCACGTCCACAGCCCGGTGCGGCCGCCGGCGCGCGCGTCGAGGAGACCCTGCGGGCGGCCGCTTCCTGACGGGGCCCGCGCGCGGGAGCCCGGCGCGCCTTGCCTTCCTCGGCCGCGAATGTAAGCATACGAGCATGAGCCAGCACACTGATGATGCAGGTCGCGAGCCGGCCCGCGAGGCCGCGGAGCCGGCCGAGGCCGCCGAACCCGACATCCGCGTCGGCCCGGACGACCTGTTCCGGCGCCGCGTCGGCTACGTCGTGCGCCGCTTCAACCAGGCCGTGCGCACCCTCGTGGAGGAGGGACTGCGACCGCTCGGGCTGACCACGAGCCAGTACGCGGTGCTGGCGATGCTCCAGCGCTACAGCGGCAGCACCAACGCGCAGCTGGCCCGGGTGCTCTCGGTCACGCCGCAGACCATGACCCGCATCCTTTCCGGCCTCATCGACTCCGGACTGGTCGAGCGGTACGCCAGCGCGCACCACGCCCGGGTCCGCCCGGCCCGGCTCACCGCGGCCGGTGAGGAACTGGTCGCCCGCGCCCACCCCGTCGTGGACGCGGCCGAGGACCGGCTGTTCGCCCCGCTCGACCCGCAGGCGAGGGCCCAGCTGCTCGACCATCTGTGGACATGCGCGGACGCCGTGCCCACCGACACCGTCTACGAGAACTTCTGACGGCCCGCCGCCAGCCCCCTGCCGCGCCTGCTCGCACCCCACCCGAAAGACACCCATGTCCGTGACCGGAACACCCACGCCGCATGCCGCCCCGCGGCGCAGCCCCTTCGCCGCCTCCCGGCCCGTCGCACGGTCCGCCGTGCTGCGGCCCCTGGCGACCGGCCTCGCGGTGGCGGCCGCCTTCGTCGCCGTCTTCCTGGCCGCCCTCCACCACCCCACCCCGCACGGACTGCCGGTGGCCGTCACCGGTCCTTCGTCCTCCGTCACCGCCGTGGAACGCGGCCTGGACGCCGCCCAGCCCGGCGCCTTCCGCTTCACCTCCTACGGCGGGCCGGTCGCCGCGGCGCACGCCGTGGCCGCGCGCGACGTCTACGGCGCGCTCGACCTGGGCCCGGCCGGGACCGCCCGGGTCACCCTCGCGGGCGCCAACGGCCCGGGCGTCACCCAGACCCTGACCGCCGCCTTCACCGGTGCCGCGGCCCACCTCGGCGACCGCGTGACCGTCAGTGACGTCGCCCCGCTGCCCGCGGGCGACAGCCGCGGACTCGCCGTCTTCTCCTACGTCTTCGGCCTCGCGCTCAGCTCCTTCCTGTTCGCCATGGCCTTCCACCGCAGTGCGTCGGGCGCCTCCCTGCTGGTGCGCCTGACGGTCCCGCTGCTCTTCGCCGTCGTCAGCGGCACGATGCTCACTGCCGTCGCCGACGCCGGGTTCGGCGCGGTGACCGGGCATCCGTGGGCGGTGGCCGCGATATCGGCGGCGATCTCGTACGCGGTGGCCGCGAGCACCATCGCGCTCACCCGGCTCCTGCACGGCGCCGGCATCGGCGTGGCCGGGCTGCTCTTCATCGTCATCGGCAACGCCACCAGCGGCGGCGCCCTCAACTGGCACTATCTGCCCGGCGGTTGGCGCTGGATCAGCCAGATGCTGCCGACCGGCGCGGGCGTCAGCGGCCTGCTCGACGTGCAGTACTTCGGCTCGCGCCATCTCGGCCCGCTGCTGCTCGCGCTCGGCTTCTGGACCGCGGCGGCCCTCCTGCTGCTGGTCACGCTCCCGGCGCTGCGACTGGACATGGTCCACCGCCGCCACGCCGCCGAGGACGCCGCGCACGCGAGAGCGGTGGCCCCGGCGGCCTGAGTCGCAACCCGCCGGTCGGGGCCCCGAGCTGCGCAGAGGCCCAGCCCTCGGATCCAGCGGGCGGTGCTCCGCTCCGGCCCCGGGGCCAGGCGATGGCCGGGCCGGTCAGGCGGGCTCACCCCATGACGGATTTCGCGGAGTTCCACAGGACGCCGCGGTTGATCCGGTTCGGATGGAGGGCCACCATGCGCGCGTACAGGTCCTGATGCCCTGTGGCCTTCTCCGCGGCGGCGTCGAAGTCCTGGATGTAGCGGCGGGTGCGGGCGATGTCCTCGGGGCTGTCCGGGTCGCCGTCGCGCTTGTGCCCCGAGACGACGTGGGTGGGAGCGAGCCGTTCGACCGTGTCGAGGGCGTCGAGCCACTGCCTCCGGCCGGTGCCCTTGGACTCGGCGAGGTACATGTGCACGTCGCCGTAGACGACATCGCCGGCGACGACAAGGCCGACCGAGGGGACGTGCAGGACGCTGGAGCCGTCGGTGTCGGTGTGGCCCAACTCGATCGCCTGCAGCCGCTCCCCCTCCAACTCGATCACGTTGTCGTCGCCGAGCGGCTCGGCGAGCACGTGGTGGGGGGAGATCTGGCCGGGGAAGCGGGGGTCCCAGAACCCGTCGAACCAGCGCGGGCCGTATTGGGCGGCCATGGACTCCACGACGCCGGCGGTGGCCACGAGCTTCGCGGCCGGGAAGCGTTCGAGCAGGGCGGGGGCACCGAAGAAGTGGTCGCCGTGCGCGTGGGTGACGAAGATCGTGGTGAGGTTCTTGCCGGTGGCAGCCACCCGCTCGGCCAAGGCGCGGGACTCCTCCATGGTCATCAGCGGGTCCACCAGCACGGCGTCGCGCTCGCCGTGGATGAGGGTCGAGGCGGTCGGGGACCACATGCGGCGCGCCTCGCCCGGCGGCAGGTCGTCGGAGACGGCCGGCTTCGACGGCGCCACGTGCACGGTGTAGTCGAGAGTGGTCATGTGCTGCTCCTTGGCTCGATGCGCGGTCCCGGCGGGTGCGGGCGCGCTTCTGGATGTAACTTCAACTGTTACGACAATGGGCATATAACGGCAGCGGGAGGGGCTCCGGCACGGTCAGAGGACACCCAGAGGACGGTCAGGGGACCGCCAGGGAATCCCGCACCACGTCGGCCACACTGGTGCGGGCCAATTGCGCGCGCAGCGCCTCCTCCGCGTCACCGTAGACGGGGGCGAGCGCTGAGCGGATGCCGTGGCCCACCGGGCATTCCTGGTTCGGTTCGGCGGGATGCAGCGCGAACAGCGGGGCCTCCTCGACCGCCCGGTACACCTCGGCCAGACTGATCGACTCCGCCGGCCGCGCCAGACGCCAGCCGGCCCCGGCGCCGCGCCGGGATTCGACCAGGCCCGCCTCGCGCAACTCGCCGAGCAGACGGCGGATCACCACCGCGTTGGTGTTGACGCTGTTCGCGATCTGCTCGGACGTTGCCACCTCGCCGCCCATCCGCCGGTTCAGCTCGATCCAGGCCAGCGCATGCGCGGCAACGGTGAGCCTGCTGTTCGCTCCCATCCCCACCTCCTGATGTAACTGTAGCAGTTACGACAGGCTTTCCGCGCGGGTTCCCCGCATCGAATCCGTCGTGCCGACGCCGGTCGGCGCTCCTGCCGGCGGTGGCACCGGCCGCCCACGACGTCGCACAGGTGACCCCAGCGGAAGGACGCCGCTCGACGGGAAAAGGCCGGCCCGGCCGCAGGGCCCCCTTCGAGCGGGCCGACCCACCCCGCTCAGATCCAGCCGCGGCGGGCGGCCGCCAGGGCGGCCTGGAAGCGCGTGGTGGCGCCCAGCTCCGTCAGGAGGCGGTGGATGCGGCGCTGGGTGGTGCGCGCGCTCCAGCCCTGGGTGCGGGCGATGGCCGCGTCGGTCAGGCCGGAGGTGAGCAGGGTGAGCAGGGCCCGCGTCTCGGAATCGGGGCCGCCCTCCGGCGCGGCGGCGTCGTCCTGGCCGCCCCCGGGCCGGGCGGCCAGGACGACGGCCCGCTCCCACTCGGCCTCGAAGAGCGCCTCCAGCGCGGTGAGCATCGGCGAGCGGTGCACGAGGTAGGCGGCGGCGTGGCCGCCCGGCGCGAGGCTGAACGGGATCAGCGCGGCCTGGTCGTCGCAGATGACGAGCTTGAGCGGCAGCTCGCCGCGGACCCTGGCCTGCTCCCCCGCGCGCACGCTCGGCAGGATGTCGCCGGCCAGCCGCCCCGGCCAGGCCACGGCCTCGCGCGAGTAGATGACGCGGTGGACGACGCCGCCGCGCTGCCGGGCCACCTGCTGCTCCAGGTTCGCGCCCGGCCGGTTGACGTACGGGGGGCGATCGAAGGCGCGGACCTCGCCGCGGGCCTGGGCGGTGAGCCGGTGCGCGGCCTGGCTGATCTCCTCGATGTCGCTGAGGAGTTCGACGGCGATGTCCGGGCGGCTGATCCGGGTGGCCTCGCGGTGGGCGTCGGCGAGCCGCTGCACCAGCGAGCGGGCCGCGTCCAGGCGGTGCTCGTGCTCCTGGATGAGGGCGGTGACGGCGGCCTCGGGCGGGTTGGCGGTGTAGCGGACCGGGCGGGTGCCGCTGCGGGTGGCCAGGCCGCGGCCGACGAGGTCGGCGAGCGCGCGGGTGGCCGCGGCGGTGGAGATCCCGCGGCCGCGGGCGAGTTCGGCGGCGGCGGACCGGGGGCGGCCGACGAGCGCGAGGTAGACGTGCTGTGTTTCGTCCGCGAGTCCCAGGACGTTGAGTTCCATCGATTCTCCGAACTCCCCGTGGCGGCCCGCCGCCACCTGGCAGATTCCGGCCAGGCGGACCATCTTGCCTGCTCACGCCGGACGTTGGCATCTTCCCTCATCAGGGTGTGGTGCGGCGGGCCGTCAGCGGGCCGTCGCCTGCGCGCCATCTCCTCGCCGAAAGGTGTTCGATGCACCGGTTGTCCCTCCCGGGCCGGACCTCCGCCGCCGTCGCCGCTGTCCTCGCGGCCGCCGCCACGGTCGCCGCCGGTCTCGCCGTGCCGTCGCCAGCCGCGGCCGCCGGCCCGCCGCCCAAGCCCCGCCTGGCGCAGACGGCGCCGAAACCGCCGAAGCCGCCCGCGCAGCACTCCGGGCAGGTGCCGGGGCAGGTGCTGGTGACCCTGGACCCGGGTACCACGGTGACCGGCGGCCGGATCGCGAGCAGCCGCGCGGCCGCGCTCGCCCCCGACACCAGCAGCAGCGCCCTGGACGCCAGGCTCAAGGCGGTCGGCGCAGTCTCGCTGCGACCGCTGCTGCCCGGCGCGTCCGCCGCCGACACGAGCGCGCTCACCGGCGCCGCCCGCTCCCGCCTGGGCGCCGGCGCGGCCGACCTGGGCCGTACGTACGTGGTGCAGACCCGGCAGAAGGACGCCGCCGCGGTGGCCGGGGAACTCGCCGGTATCTCCGGTGTCGAAGCGGTGGAGCCCGACCGCTACGTCAACACCATGACGAGCGGCGGGTCACCGCTCTCCCCGACAACGCTGTCAGCCGCCCGCACCCAAGCCTCGCGGAAGCCCGCCGCCCCCACCTCGTCATCCGCCGTGCCGGACAACTACGCGCTGTCGTCCTCCGCCCAGCCGTTCCTGAACGCGGGCGGGGTGGACGCGGTGGGCGCCTTCGGCCTGCTGCAGGACGGGTACGGGCAGCAGCCAGGGGCCGGCGAGACGATCACCAACGTCTCCATCGGCGACCTCACCGACCAGTCGATGGCCGACGCGGGCGACTCCTACGTGCAGACCAACGGGCCGACCACGGTGCTCCGGGACGGCCACCGCTACCTCGACCTGCCCTCCATGCCGCTGATCCCCACCTACGTGGCCACGGACGCCGGCGGCCTGGACGCCTCGGCCGCCACCGAGGACCAGGACCCCTCGCTCGACGAGGTGATGCTCGACTTCGGCGTCATGGCCCCGCTGCCGCACGACCGGCAGCGCGCGGACGCGACCGGCTCGGGCTACACCGACCTGCTGGGCATCGCGCCCGGCGCCAACTACCGCCTGGTGGTGCCGCAGCAGCCCACGACCGACCGGATCGCCGGGGCGCTGCTGGCCGCCGCGAACCAGTCGCCCAGGCCCGACGTGATCACCGCGAGCCTCGGCTTCGGCACCGACGCCCAGGGGCTGCCCGGCCGGTACCTGGAGGACGACCCGGTGATCCGCTCGGTGGTCGCCTCGATCGTGCAGCGCGACCACATCGTGGTCGCCATCTCCTCCAACGACGGCACTCGCCTCTACACGCCCGCGCCGGTCGGCCCCGACGGCGGCAGCACGCCCACCGACCTGGCCGGCCACGGCGCCGCCACCACGATCGACGACGACGCGGCCACCACCGCGCCCACCGAGGTGCCCGACTCCGGCGCGATAGCCGCCGGCGGCACCACCCTGGACGACACCCTCGCCCAGGGCACCGACGGCCCGGCGACCGTGGCCGAGACCCGGATCAGCGGCTTCGGCTCCTTCTCCTCCGGGTTCGGCAGCCGGATCGACCTGTCGGCGCCGAGCGACAACATCGTCGCCTTCTCGCACACCCCCGGCGGCGCCCCGCAGGACGTCTCGCTCGCCCTCAACGGCGGCACCTCGGCCTCCGCGCCCGAGATCGCCGCGGCCGCCGCGGTGGTGCTGCAGGCCGGGCGGCTCGGCGGGCACCGGCTGACGCCCGAGCAGGTCCGCCAGGTGCTGGAGCACACCGGCCGCGCGGTCCCCACCCCGCCGCAGATCGACCGGCAGCTCCAGGTCGGCCCGCAGATCGACGTGACGGCTGCGGCCGAACAGGCCCTCGACGCCCACGGGCCCGCCCGCCCGCAGCTGCTGCGGGTCTCGGTCGCCCACCGGGTGATCCAGGGCGGCCTGGGCGGCGAATTCCTGGAGACCACCGACCCGGACCGGATCGACCTGGGCGACATGGCCTCGGGCGGCACCGGCGAGGGCCTGGTCGGCCCGGTCACCTTCGCCGGCGACGTCACCGGCCTCGGCGCGGGCAACACCACCTACCGCCTCACCGTCGGCAGCACCGTCTTCACCTCCACCACCCCCGCGATCCGGGTGACGCCCCGTCAACTCCTCGCCGCGGCAGGACTTTCCGTGATCTCCGGCAGCGACCGGCAGCTGACCTACACCTACGCGGTGGTCACCGCGGGGCGGACGGTCGCCAGTCAGAAGCGCACCCTGACGGTGGGCCCGAGCGACGGCACCTACGCCGAAGCGGCGGCCCCGAAGGCGCCCGCGACGGTGGCCGCCGGGCACGCGGTCACGGTCTCCTACGACCTGACCGGCGTGGCCGGCACCAGCTCGCCCGAGCTGGTCGTCTCCGGCGTCGGGCACTGGAACCCGGTGCTCGGCCCGGTCTTCTCCGCCGCCTGGCACCAGGACCTGACCGACACCAAGGGCACGGTGACGATCCCCGCGTCGGCCTTCGACGGCGGGGGCGGCCTGTACGGCATCGGCATCGCGCAGTCCGGCTTCGGCGGCAGCCCGCAGTTCGTGCAGTGGAGCGAGTTCGCCCCCGTGCGGGTGGCCGGCGCCACCGGGCAGCGGGCGGCCGCGCCGCGGCTGACCGGGCACGACGGCGCCACCGGGTACACCGCCGAGGTCACCCGCGGCGCCCCCGGCTTCACCCTGCACTACGACGCCACGGCCGTGCCCGGCGCCCGCTACGCCGAGGTGGAGTTCTCCGCACCCGGGCCCACGACGTCCGGCTCCGTCAACACCTTCACCAACACCAACGGCACGCAGCTCGACTCCGACGGCATCGACACGCCCTCCACCGCCCACCAGGTGCTCCCTGCCGCCTCGGGCAGCGTCAAGCTGGACGCGCTGAAGGCGGGCCTGGCCACCTCTGAGGTGTACGGGGTGCGGGTGCTGGCGCTGGACCGCGACCACAAGGTGATCGGCCAGGCGTCGCCGCTGGCGAGCCTGTCCGTGGACGACGGCCCCGCCCCGCCCGGCGACACCGTGCTCAGCTTCGCCACCGCCGGCGCCCACTCGGTGGCGGCCCTGCGCACGGCCACCGGCGGCACCGAGGTCCGGCACTACGACCCGGCGACCGGGGTCTACGGCGCGGTGATCGCCGCCGATCCGGCGGACGGCTCGGAGTACGAGGTGCTGGGCGCGACCGCCGACCGGGCGCTGCTCATCCACCGCGGCGCCGACGGCGGCGACGTGCGGGTGGAGACCTGGAACACCGCGACCGGCACGCTCGCGGGCTCGGGGACGCTGGCCGCGGACGCCTACACCTTCGTCGTCGGCCGGGTGGACCCGGTGCACGGGCGCGGCGCGCTGCTGGTGCGCACCGCGGACAACGCGGACGCGGTGGTGCCGGTGGACCTGGCCGACGGTCACGTGGGCGCGGCCATCGCGGCCGACCCGGCGAACGTGCCGGCGGGCACCTACAGCCTGCTGGACTTCGACACCTCCACCGGTGACGTCTACCTGGCCAAGGGCGCCCCGGCGTTCCTGTGCCTGGGCGGGGTGACCGTGGCGCGGGTGGACCTGGTCGCGGGCACGGTCGCCGCGGCGGGCTCCTCCTCCGGCTGCAGCCACGGCTTCGCCTCGGACGACGCGGGCACCGTCTACAACGCCTCGGCGACGGCGATCAGCACCAAGATCGTGCCGAACAGCGTGCTCACCGGGCTGGACACCCGTACCGGCACGCAGGGCGACGCGGTGTCGCTGCGCCAGGGCGCGCCCGCCGCGCTCGCCGTCGACGGCGTCCACAAGGTGGCGGTGCTGCTCTACCCCGGCCCGGTCGGAACCGCGTACTTCGGCTCGCAGCAGCCGCTGGTGGCCGACAACAACGCCACCGGGCAGCTGCTGGTGGTGGACCTGGCCTCGGGCCAGGTGGTGCGCACCCTGCCGGGCTTCGCGGTGGACTCCCACGGCGGGCCGCTGGTGCACGGCGGGCTGATGAACTCGCTGCAGCTGGACCCGGCGACGCGTACGGGCTTCACGTACGCGGCGTACGACGGGCAGGTGCAGCAGTTCTCCTACTGAGTCCCGGCTGACCTGTACAAGGGGGCGCCCTCCGCCGGGGGGCGCCCCCTTCCCATGCCCGCCCTCGGGCGTCCGCGGCGCAGTGCCGGGGAAATCCGGCCGCCGGTGAGGGAAGATGGCCGTCCAGGCACGTGACGCCCGACGTGGAGCCCGCGATGACGACACCCCAGGACCTCATGATCACCGCCATGGACGTGGCGCCGAGCCGTCCGGTGGAGCGCGGGGAGGTGTCGCTCGCCCTGGCCGGGGCCGAGGTGGTGGACCTCAGGGACGCGGGTGTGCTCAGGCTCGACGGGGAGCGGCTGGTGCCCGCCGGGGTCGCGGCGGTGGAGGACCCGCTGCTGGGCGAGGCCGCGGCCGCCCTCGTCCGCGAGTCCCCGTACGAGACGGTCGAGGACTGGCTGTGGCGGCGCGGACAGGGCCTGTCCGCCCGCTATCTCGCCGCGCTGGAGGCCGGCGGGAGCGCCGCCCGGCAGCGCGGCCGGTGGATCCCGGTGCGCACGGGCCGCACGGTGCTGGTCGACTCCCCCGCCCGCCGGTCCGCCGCCGAGCGCTGGGAGCGCGGCGAGCCGGTCCTCACCCACCTGGCGGCGGCCCTGGGCATCTACCGCGACGGCGCGGAGGGCCTGGAGGCCGGGGCCGAGGACCTGGACGACTTCCTGACGACGGTGCTCGCGGCGGTCCACGGCGCGGTGACCGAGCTGGAGGCGGTCCGGCAGCGCCGCAGCGTGGAGGACGCGGCCTTCGACAACATCTGGCGCGCGCCCTGAGGATTCCCGCCGGGACCGGGGGCACAAGTGGGAAGGCGGATTCCGGCTCCGTACGGGGGGTCGCGCCGATAATCGGGGCATGGGAAAGAGCTATGAGCGGATCGACGGCAGGCTGCGGTCCTTCATCGAGGCCCAGCACATCTTCTTCACCGCGACGGCGCCGCTCGACGGCGACGGCACCGTCAACCTGTCGCCCAAGGGCCTGACCGGCTCGTTCGCCGTCATCGACGAACGCACGGTGGCCTACCTGGACTTCGCGGGCAGCAACGCCGAGACCATCGCCCACCTGCGGGAGAACGGGCGCATCACCCTGATGTGGTGCGCCTTCGACGGCCCGCCCAACATCGTCCGCGTGCACGGCCGGGGTGTGCCCGTCTTCCGCGACGACCCGCGCTGGGCCGGGCTGCTGGCGCACTTCCCGGCGATCGACCCGACGCTGCACGGCCTGCGGGCCGTGATCGTGGTCACCGCCGAGAAGATCCGCGACACATGCGGCTACGCGGTGCCGTTCATGACCTACGACGAGGACCGCTCCCTGCACGCCTCGCGGTTCGCGCGCGAGGACGACGAGTCGCTGGACGCGTACTTCCGCAAGAAGGAGCACGTGGCCACGAGCATCGACGGGCTGCCGGGGCTGCCCCTGCCGCTGCCGCCGCTGCCCTCGTCGGCTGCGCGGCCGCAGGGCGCCTCCCTGGCGGCGGTACCCCCCGAGGGGTGACGGGCAGGGCCGACCGGGTGAAAGGGCTGCATAGCCGGTGCGGGGCCGGGCAGCCGCAGAGTGTGAGCCGGGCCCGGCCCCTTTGGGTGGCGGGCCCCCGAACAGACCGCACGGCCCGCGGGGCGCCCGCGGGCCGGTCCAGGAAGGCAGGCGCCATGCCCAGGGGAGCGAACGCGAAGCGCGAGCGGCAGTACGAGCACATCAAGGACAGCGCGAAGGACCGCGGCGAGTCGGAGCGGCGGGCAGAGGAGATCGCCGCGCGCACGGTGAACAAGGAGCGGGCCCGCTCCGGTGAGGCGCGCCAGAAGAGCCGCACCTCGACGAAGGACATGTCCTCCTCGAAGCGCGGTGGGCAGCGCTCGCACTCGGGCTCGCAGGGCCCGACCCGCGACCAGCTCTACAACGAGGCCAAGCAGCGCGGCATCAAGGGCCGCTCGCAGATGACGAAGTCGGAGCTGAGCCACGCGCTCGGCCGCTGACCGCGGCGGAACCACCGTCACGGCCGCGACGGGCGGGTCTCCGTCCAGTCGACCATCAGGCGGCGCTCGGCGAACAGCCAGCGGCCCTCGTGCCGGGCGAAGGTGTCGAGGTAGCGGATGGAGGCGACCATCAGGGTCCGCTCTCCGTCCGCGCCCGCCGACAGGTGGTGCGCCAGGCAGTAGCTCTCCCCGGTGGCGCGGTCGCCGTCGAGGTCGACCGTGCTCTGGCCGTTGAAGTGCGTCGTGGCCGTGTAGCCGTTGAGGTTGTCGAAGACGGGGGCGAGGGCGTCACGCCCGTGCAGCTCCTGGGTGGGCTCGGCGGAGGTGGCGTCCATGAAGACCAGGAAGCGGCTGTCCGGGGTGAACAGGGCCATCTGGCCCTCGGCGTCGCGGCGGTCCGCGCAGTGGGCGTAGGCGTCGACCAGTTCGCGGATGGCGAGCCGGTCGGCGGCCTCCTGCGGGGAGAGCGTGGCGGGGGCGGGCACGGCGGGGTCCTCTCGTAGACTGTTTGACATGTGTATAAGAACATCGGTGGGGCCGTGCGGCAAAACCGGGACCCGCGGCGGCGGGGCCGGGCGGTGAGCGGGCGGACCGACCCGCGGGTCGTACGGACGGCTCGGGCGTTCGAGCGGGCCGTGGTGGAGCTGGCGGGGCGGCGGCCGATCTCCCGGATCACCGTCGCCGAGCTGGCCGCGCACGCGGGTGCCACCCGCGCCACCTTCTACAACCGCTACAGCACCCCGCTGGACCTCCTCCTGCAGGTGCTCCAGGACGACCTGGACCGCGGCCACCGCCGCGAGGAGCTGCTGCTGGCCGGCCCCTCCGCCCCGGGCCTCCTGCGGGTGGCCACCACGGAGGTCGCGGCCCACGTCGAGCGCTTCGCCGCGGTCTACCGCCAGTCCCTGTCCGACCCGGCCGACCGCGGCGTCCACGACGCCCTGGTCCGCCACTTCGCCGAATACACCCTCGCTGTCCTGTCCCACGCCGCCCCGCCCGGCCTCACCCCGGTCCGCCGCCGCCTGGCCGCCCGCTTCCTCTCCCACGGCTTCGCGGGCGTCATCCAGGCCTGGCTGGGCGAGGAGTCCGCCACGACGGAGGACCTGGTGGAAGCCGCGATCGCCTGCGCCCCGCCCTGGTGGCCCGCCACGTGACCCCGGCCGGCGCGGACCGGGCGGACACCGGGCGGATAGGATCGCGTTCGGCCGCGACTGGCGAGGGTGGACGACCACCGGGGAGCGGCCGTTGACCCGCGTGAGCGTCGACCGCCTGGGCGCCTTGCGTCAGTGACCCGCCGCTGACCGAGGAGGCCCCGCGATGGACCTGCGGTACGGAACGAACCCCCAGCAGCACGGCAGCGCCGTGCCGTCCGCCGCCGGCAGGAGCCCGCTCCGGGTGCTGCACGGCAGCCCGTCGTACATCAACCTGCTGGACGCGCTGAACGCCTGGCAGCTGGTCCGGGAGGCCGCCGAGGTCCTGCACCGCCCGGCCGCCGCCTCCTTCAAGCACGTCTCGCCCGCCGGGGCGGCCGTGGCCGGGCCGCTGGACGAGGTGGCCGCCGGCCTGTACGGCGTCGCCCCGGCTGGTGTCGGCCCGCTCACCAGCGCCTACCTGCGGGCCCGCGACGGCGACCCGAGGTCCTCCTACGGCGACTTCGCCGCGGTCTCGCATCCGGTCGATGCCGAACTCGCCGACCTGCTGGCCCGTGTGGTCTGCGACGGCATCGTCGCCCCCGGCTACGCCCCCGGCACCGCGGCGGTGCTCGCCCGCAAGAAGAGCGGCCGCTTCCTGGTCATGGAGGCCGACCCGGAGTTCGTGCCGCCGCGGGACGAGGCGCGCGAGGTGTTCGGCCTGCGGCTCTCGCAGCGCCGCGACCCGGTGCGGCTGGGCCCCGGACTGCTCGCCGCCGCCGTGGGCGGGGAGCCGCCAGCGGCAGCGGCGCAGGACCTGCTGCTGGGGCTGGCCGTCGTCCGGTACACGCAGTCGAACTCGGTCTGCTACGTGCGCGGTGGGGCGACGCTCGGGATCGGCGCCGGGCAGCAGTCGCGGGTGGACTGCACGCGCCTGGCGGGGGCGAAGGCCGACACCTGGTGGCTGCGGCGGCATCCGGCGGTGCGCTCGCTCGCCTTCCGGCCGCAGGTGCGGCGGCAGGACCGGGTCAACTGGCAGATCCGCCACATCGAGGGCGACCTCACCCCCGACGAGGCCGCCCGCCTGGCCGAGGCGCTGTCCGAGCCGGCGCCCGCCTTCTCCCGGGAGCAGCGCAGGCGGTGGCTCGACCGGCTGGAGGGGGTGGCCTTCGTGTCGGACGGAGCCCTGCCGTTCCGGGACAACGTGGACCACGCGCGCCGGCACGGTGTGGGCTGGATCGCCGAGCCGGGCGGTTCGGTGCGGTCGGGGGAGGTCGAGGCGGCGTGCCGGGAGCACGGGATCGGGCTGGTGCGCACCGGGGTGCGGCTCTTCCACCACTGAGCGCCGCCGGGCGGCGTCCCGGCTGATCGCCCGCGGGCCCGGCCCCGGCCGGGGGTAAGGTGCCCGGGGACGAAGGGAAGGGGACGGAATGGGTGCGGGGACGCGTCGGAACGTGCTGATCGACACCGTCGCCTGGGTGCGGGTCGAGGGCGGGCGGGTGCTGTGCGCGCGGCCGCGGGGCAAGGACGTGTTCTACGTTCCCGGCGGGAAGCGGGAGGGGTCCGAGAGCGACCTGGAGACCCTGGTCCGTGAGATCCGCGAGGAGCTGTCGGTCCGGATCGACCCGGCGACGGCCGTGCACGCGGGCACGTACGAGGCCGCGGTGCCGGAGCTGCCGGCCGGCGCCGTGGTCCGGATGGCCTGCTACACCGCCGAGTACGCGGGCGAGTTGGCGCCGAGCAGCGAGATCGAGGAGACGGCGTGGTTCTCCTACGCCGACCGCCCGCGCGTCCCCCCGGTCGACCGGCTCCTGTTCGACCACCTCAAGCGCTGCGGCGACCTGGCCTGACGCTGCCGCTCCTGCTGACCCGACGCGCCCGGCCTGTCCGGGGAGGCCGTCCCACCGCTCCCCGGGCCTCAGGGCGGCGGCCAACACCGCCGCAACGGCCGTCCGTTGACTGCCCCCATGTGCGGACCGAAGGGGCCCGGTGCGGCGGCGTCCCCGTACGGACGGGACCGATCGGCCGTATCCCGGACGCATCCCTCGCCCCAACGCCCCCGATTTGCCCAGGCGTTGGTCGCGCGGCCAGAATGCGCCGGCAACACCCCGGCGGCCGGGAGCACTTGGCGCCGGTGAACTGCAGAGACGAGGTCACCATGGCGACGCCAGGATTCCCGCCCCACACGCTCGACGCGAGCGGCGCCCCCGTGTGGATCAGCGGACTGGCGGGCGACGATCCCAACCACACCGTGCACGTGGTGCGCGGCCTGGCGCCGGCCGCGGCCCTGGAGATCCTGGGCGCGCGGCCGGAGACCTTCCGGGAGTGCGCGCTGCCGCAGGACAAGCCGGACCGCTGGATGTCCCTGCCGGCCGCCGCGCTCGGCCTGGAACCGGAGGACGGCTGCCTGCTCGCGGGCTCGATCGCCGACTGGACCTTCGTCTACGACGACCTGGCCTGCACCTCGCACGACGACACGCCGCCGCTGTCGGCCGCCGGGCGCACGGCGGCCACCAGCATGTTCTCCGTCAACGCCGACGCGAGCCTGACGTACGCGGTCGACGGCGAGCCGCTGGCCTGGATCAGCGCCGACGACCTCGACCTGGCCGCGGACCTGCCGGCCCTGCCGGCCGAGCTGCGCGCGGCCTTCGAGGCGGCCGGCACGGTGGCCCACGACTACCTGCCCGAGGGCGCGGTCGACTACGACATCTGCATGCGCGCAGTCTGCGCGCTCGCCGGGCTCCGCTGCACCCTGGAGGACCTGCGCGGCATGCCGCTGGTGCTCGCGCCCTTCGCGTGAGGAGGCGGCCTCAGGCCGGGATGAGCCGCAGGGTGGCCGAGCGGGCGGGCTCGGCCACCATCGGGTCCACGTAGGTGGAGCTGTAGCTGCGGTACTTGTCGCGGTAGGCCGCGTCCAGGCGGTCGTTGAGGTCGGTGTCGGTCACGTCGGTGAAGGTGACGTCCTTGGTGACACCGCCGGCCTCGACCTGGCCGGCCTTGCTCTCCTCCGCCGCCCGCCACCAGGCCCCGTTGTGCCCGCGGTAGGAGCGCACGTACAGGTCGTCGCCCTCGCGCACCACCCAGATGGTCGTCTTGCGCGCCAGCTCGCCGCCCGCCGTGCGCGGTGCGATCCGCAGTTCGTCCGCGCCGCCGATGCGGGCGAGTTCGTCGTCGGTCCAGGACGTCATGATCAGTGCTCCTTCTGCGTGGCCGGGCCGGTCCCCTCCATCCGTTCCCCGCCGACCGCGCCTACCCGGCCCGCCGCATCCGAACGGCCCAACCGGGACGGGGACGGCCCTGCCCGGACGGCGGCCCCGCCCGGTGAGCCGGCCCGCGACCGGCAGGTCGCGCGGGCGCGGGGTGCCAGGAATTCGTTGTCGGGCCCGTGGTCCCGCGTGCCACAATCCCGCGCATGACTGTGCGTTATCCGCGGCCGTTGCAGCCGGGCGACCGGATCGGGATCACCTCGCCGTCGAGCGGGGTCCGCAAGGCGATGCGGGGGCGGCTGGAGGTGGCCGTGCGGGCGGTGGAGGCGCGCGGGTACGAGGTCGTCCTCGGGCAGTGCATGGACGGCAGCGGCCATGTGAGCGCGCCCGCCGCCGAGCGGGCCGCGGAGCTGACGGCGATGCTCACCGACCCGGCCGTGCGAGCCGTGGTGCCGCCCTGGGGCGGGGAGACGGCGATCGACCTGCTCCCGCTGCTCGACTGGGACCTGCTGGCCGCGGCCGAGCCCACCTGGTTCGTCGGCTTCTCCGACATCTCCACGCTGCTCACCCCGGTGACCCTGCTCACGGGCACGGCGACCGTGCACGGCAACAACCTGATGGACACCCCCTACGAGGTGCCCGACGGGCTGCTCTCGTGGCTGGACATCGCCGCGGCCCCGCGCGGCCACCGGTTCACGCAGGTGCCGCCGGGCCGCTACCGCTCGACCGGCCGGGACGACTACCGCGCGCACCCCGAGGTGCGCACCCTCACCCTCGACGCGCCGGGCCGCTGGCGGCGGCTGGGCGGCGGGGGCGACGTGGTGGCGGAGGGACGGCTGATCGGCGGCTGCGTCGAGACGCTGTGCAACCTGGCGGGCACCCGCTACCTCGACGCCTCCGCCTTCGCCCGCGCGAACTCCCCGCAGGGCCTGCTGGTCTACGTGGAGGCGTGCGAGGACAACGCGTTCACCATCTGCCGCAACCTGCACGGCATGCGGCTGGCCGGCTTCTTCGACGCGGCGAACGCGGTGCTGGTCGGGCGGACCTCGGCGCCCGGCAACGACTCGCTCACCCAGGACAAGGCCGTGATGGACGCGCTCGGACCGCTCGGCGTGCCGGTGGTCGCCGACGTCGAGATCGGCCACGTGGCCCCCTTCATGCCGGTGGTGAACGGCGCGCTGGGCCGGCTGGTGCACACCGCGGCCCGCAGCGAGCTGACCCAGGTACTGGACTGAGCCCGCGCCAGGACCGCACAGCGGAGGGGTACCTGCCTGCCGGCACTGCCGCCGGGCCCCGCCTTCCTGATCCCGTCCGCGAATTCCTGCCGGAAGGGCCCTTCCGGCACGCCGCGGGCCCGAGCGGGGAGAGGGCGCGGCCTCTACCGGGGCAGGGCCCTCATCCGCGCAGCTGCGTGGCGATGTCCGTCAGGTGCCGCCCCTGGTAGTCGGCTGCGTCGAGCGTCGCCTGGTCCGGGCCCTCGCCGCCGCCGCTCGGCCAGCTGGTGCCGTACGGGTTGCCGCCGGCGGCGAAGAGCAGCGGGTCGGTGTAGCCGGGCGGCACGATGATGCAGCCCCAGTGGTAGAAGACGTTGTTCAGCGCCAGCAGCGTCGACTCCTGGCCGCCGTGCCGGTTCATCGCGGAGGTGAAGCTGGTGACGGGCTTGTTGTGGAAGACGCCGGCCTGCCACTGGGCGCCCGCGGAGTCGATGAACTGCTTGAGCTGCGCGCTGGGGTTGCCGAACCGGGTCGGTGTCCCGAACGCGTAGGCGGTGGCCCACTCCAGGTCCTCCAGCGTGGCCTCGGCGACGGAGTCCTTGGTGGCGTCGACGTGCGCGCGCCAGGCGGGGTTGGCGTCGATCGCGGTGTCGGGCGCCAGCTCGGCGGCCCGGCGCAGGCGCACCTCGGCCCCGCGGCTCTGCGCGCCCTTGGCGACGGCCTGGGCCAGCTGGTGCACGTTTCCCGTGGCGCTGTAGTAGATGACGGCAACTCGGACAGCCATGTGCGGTAACTCCCGCCGCTCGACGATGGTGCGCCCCCACTGTCCCCGGGTACCCCTCCCGCGGGATCGAATCACCCGCTCGTGCCGCCCGCCTTCACCCGTACAGCGGGTAGTGCCGCGGCCCGGGCTCAGGGGCGCCAGCGGTGCAGCGCGGTGAAGCCCAGCAGGTCGCGGCTGCGGCGCAGGCAGAAGGGCACGGCGAAGCCGTCCAGCGGCTGCTCGACCTCGGTGCCCGGGTGGTAGCGGCGCAGCAGGTCGGCGGTGGGCTGCAGGGCGGTGGTGTCCGGGGCAGCGACGTTGACCACGGTGTGGCCGCTCACCGGCGCGGTCAGGGCAGCGCCCACCGCGCGGGCGGCGTCGCGGCTGTCGAGCCAGCCCCACAGCCCGCCGCTGTCGTGGCCGGGGTCGGCGTGCACGCGGGCGAGGTGGTCGGCGAGCCGCCGGCCGGTGCCGAGGAAGGGGAAGCGCAGCGAGACCACGGTGGTGCCCCAGCGCCGGGCGGCGGTCGCCGCGACGGTCTCGCCGACGTACTTCGACAGCCCGTACACGTCGTCGCCGAGGTAGGGGTGGTCCTCGGAGACGGGGGCGGTCAGCGGCGAGGTGCCGTGGGCGGAGAAGGCCAGGCCGAGGGCGGACAGGCTGGAGATGTGGACGGCGCGGCGGACGCCCGCGGCGCCGGCGGCGTCCAGGACGAGCCGGGCGGCCAGGACGTTGTTGGCGAAGACCTCGTCCTGCGGGGCCGCGTGGGGCGAGGGAAGGGCGGCCGCGTGCACGACGGCGTCCATCCCGGCCACGAGCGCCTCGACGGCCGGCCGCTCGCGCAGGTCGCCCGCGGCGGTCTGCCAGGCGGCGCCGGGGTCGAGGGCCACGCGGTCGTGCGCGCGCACCTGCATGCCGCGCCCGGACAGGTGCGCGACGACTTCGCGGCCGAGCGTGCCGGCCGCCCCGGTGACCAGGACCTTCACGTGGACTCCCCCTCGGTGTGGCGCGAAACGGCCGTGGTGCGACCCCCGCACTCGTGTCGATATTTTGCGGATTCCTGCACGAGAAGCGTCATGCGGATGATGAAAACGTAACATGATCTCGCCGGCGACCCGCCGCAACCCAGCGACCAGGAACAGGGGTTCACCCATGACCGGCTCAGGACCCGACCGACTGCTCGACGCCTCGGGCGCGCTCCCCGAGGCCCGTCCGCCCTGGCAGCCGCGCGACTCCCTGCGCATCACCCGGGTCCGGGCCGTCGTCACCGCGCCCGAGGGCCTGCCGCTGGTGGTGGTCCGCGTCGACACCTCCGACGACGGCCTGTACGGGCTCGGCTGCGCCACCTTCACCCAGCGGTACGCGGCCGTGGCCGCCGCCGTGGACGAGCACGCGGGCCCCCTCGCCGTCGGCCGCCACCCCGCCGACATCGAGGACATCACCCGCATGATCCACTACTCGTCCTACTGGCGCGGCGGGCCCGTCCTCGGCAACGCCCTGTCGGGCATCGACCAGGCGCTGTGGGACATCGCGGGCAAGCGCGCCGGGCTGCCGGTCCACGAGCTGCTCGGGGGCCGCAGCCGCGCGGCCGTGGAGGTGTACTCGCACGCGGCCGGGCCCACCGTGGGCGACACCCTCGACGCCGCCGAGCAGTTGCTCGCCGAGGGCTACCGGCACATCCGGCTCCAGGTCGGCGGCCCCGGCACCGGCACCTACGGCGCCCCCGGCACCCCGGGCGGCTACCCGCGCTCGCCGCACCCGGACGGCTGGGACGTCGCGCAGTACCTGCGGGCCGTCCCGGAGCTGTTCGCCGCCGCGCGCGAGCGGCTGGGGCCGGAGGTGAGCCTGATGCACGACGTGCACAGCCGGCTGACGCCCAAGCAGGCGGTGGTGCTGGCCCGGTCGCTGGAGCCCTACCGGCTGTCGTTCCTGGAGGACGTCATCGCGCCCGAGCACTACGACCGGCTGCCGGAGGTGCGCGCGGCCTCCCCGGTGCCGATCGCGGTCGGCGAGCAGATCGGCTCGGTGACCGACGCGGTGCGGCTGATCCGCGACGGCGGCATCGACCTGCTGCGGCTGCACACCTCGGCGGTCGGCGGCCTGACCCCCACCCGCAAGCTCGTCGCGCTGGCCGAACTCCTGGGCGTGCGCACGGCGTTCCACTCCCCCGGCGACATCTCGCCGGTCGGCGTGGCGGCGAACCTCGCCGTCGACATCTCCACCCCGGCCTTCGGCTACCAGGAGGCGCACACCTACGGCGACGCCGTGCACGAGGTGTTCCCCGGCACCCCCGTGGTGCGCGAGGGACACCTGTACCCCTCGGACGCGCCCGGGTGGGGTGTGGACCTGGACGAGAAGGCGGCCGCCGCGTACCCGCCGGTGAAGTTCCTGCACGAGCGGTGGGCCACTCGGGTCCGCCGCCCCGACGGCGGGCTCGAGGCGCCCTGACCGGTGCCCGGCCCCCTACTGCCCTGCCGCGGCGGCCAGTTCGTAGACCCCGTAGGAGAACGGGTCGGCGACCGCCTCGCCTTCGGCCAGGCGCACCCCGTGCACGGCCAGCGGGCGGGGTGCGCCCGCCAGGGCGGGCAGGGGTGCGCGGGCCTGGCTGCCGCGGGCGTTGACGACCACCAGGTGGGTGCCGCCGCGGGTGTAGACGAAGGGGTAGTCGCGGTGCAGCACCTCGACGGGGCCCGAGCTGCCCAGCGCCGGGGTGCTGCGGCGCAGCGCGATCAGCCGGCGCACATGGTGCAGCAGCGAGGCGGGGTCGGCCCGCGACCCGGCGACGGTGGGGCGGCCGGGGTCCGGGTCCACGGGCAGGTAGAGGGCGTCGGCAGGGGCGGTGGAGAAGCCGGCGTTGGGCCCGTCGTCCCACTGCATCGGGGTGCGCGAGCCCTGCCGGGCCTCGGTGCCGAGCTGGCTGCCCTCGGTGTCGGGCAGGCCGGGCACATAGCGCATGCCGATCTCGTCGCCGTAGTAGATCACCGGCAGGGAGGGCCAGGTGAGTTGGAGGGCGAAGCCGGGGGCGACCATGTCGCGGGTGCGCGGGCCGCAGGTGAGCCGGGAGAAGTCGTGGTTGGCGGTGGGCAATGCGATGTGGCCGTGGCCGTCCGCGGCGGCCTCGGCCTGCCGCCAGGCGTCCAGGAAGGGCGTCAGGCTGCCGCGGCCCTCGGCGTCGAGCCAGCAGGGTTTGCCGTCGGCCCACACACCCTGGCTGCCGGTGCCGTTGTCCCACAGGGAGCGCAGCGCGGGGCCGTTGAAGTGCAGGAAGAAGTCGGAGTGGAAGCCTGCCGGGATGGAGACGGCCGGGTCGCCCCACTCGGCGAGCAGGGCGCAGTCGGGGTGCGCGCGGTCGATCCAGGAACGCACCTCGCCCCACAGCCGCCCGGTCTCCACGTGCCCCGGGTCGTCCTTCACCAGGGAGTAGGCCATGTCGACGCGGAAGCCGGAGACGCCCAGGCCGAACCAGTGGTCCATGATCTCGCGCAGGGCGGCCCGGTTGGCGCGCGGCCCTTCGGCGTCCACCGGCTGGCGCCAGGGCTGGTCCGGGTGCGGGCGGGCGTAGCCGAAGTTCAGCGCGGGCTGGATGGGATAGAAGTTGGCGAGGTAGAAGCCGCCGCGCGCGCCCTGGTTGGGGATCCAGTCGCGGGCCGGGGAGGCGATCGTCTCGGACCAGATGTAGCGGTGGTCGCCGGGGGTGTGCGCGGACTCGCGGAACCAGGGGTGGCGGTGCGAGGTGTGCCCGGGCACGAGGTCGAGCATGACGCGGATGCCGCGTGAGCGGGCGGCGTCGATCAGGACGGCGGCGTCCTCGTTGGTGCCGTAGCGCGGGGCGATGGTCAGGTAGTCGGCCACGTCGTAGCCGGCGTCGCCGAACTCCGAGGCGAAGCACGGGCTCAGCCAGACCGCGGTGACGCCGAGCCAGGCGAGGTGGTCCAGGTGCTCGGTGATGCCGGCGAGGTCGCCGATGCCGTCGCCATTGGAGTCCGCGAAGCTCTGCGGATAGATCTGGTAGAGGACGGCGTCGGAGAGCCAGGCGGGGATGTGGCGGCGTTCGGTCATGGCGGGCCGGGGTGCTCCTTGCGTACCGGGGGCGGGGCGCGGGCGCCGCGGCCGGGCGCCTCGGGCAACGTACGCCCGCACCCCGAGCGGGCACCACGGGGCATGGGACGACGGCTTCGCGCGGCACCCGGCTCGCAACCGGCCCGAGGCGGGCCCGGTGGGGGCTCGGAACGGGCCCGGTACGTCCTGGGCACGGCCCCGATAAAGGGCCCGGTGCGGCCTCAGTGCACCTCCGTCGCCCCCGACGCGCCCTCGGCCTCGGGATACTCGCGGCCGCGGCTGACCAGCAGGGCCGCGATGTCGTCGTCCAGGCCGCCGTGGCTGAAGGCGAGCAGCTGCTCGTGGAGCATCGCCAGCAGCCGCGGGTCGCTCACGCCCTCCTTGCCCGCCGCCCAGTCGCCCACCCGGAAGAAGGCGCCGGTGAGGTCGCGGGTCTCGCTGACGCCGTCGGTGTAGAGCAGCAGCCGGTCGCCGGGCCCGATCCGCACGGTCTCCACGAGGTAGTCGGCGCCCATCAGCGCCGCCATGTTCAGCGGCGGCGAGGCCGCGGCCGGCACCAGCGAGCGGGCGCCGCCGCGGTGCAGCAGCAGCGGCGGCGGGTGGCCGCAGTTGAGCAGCTCGACCAGGTCGCTGCCGTGCCGGAGCTGGGCGAGCACGGCGGTGGCGAAGCCCTCGCCGGCGTCGGGGGTGGTGAGCGTGCGGCTGTAGCGGACCATGCTGGTGTCGAGCCGGCGGGCCAGCCGGGCCAGGTCGGCCTCGTCGTAGGCGGCCTCGCGGAAGCAGTTGGTCACCGCGCTGGCCACGCCGACCGCGGACAGGCCCTTGCCGCGGACGTCGCCGATCAGCACCCGCACCCCGTGCGGGGTGTCCACCGCCTCGAAGAAGTCCCCGCCGATCCGGGCCTCCTCGGCCGCCGCGAGGTAGAGGGTCTCGATGCCGATGTCGCCGAACCGGTGCGGCACCGGCCGCAGCACGACGGCCTGGGCCGCGTCGGCGACCGAGCGGACCCGGGACAGGGTCCGCTCGCGCTGGATGCGCACGTGGGCCGCGTACGCGGCGGCGGCCGTGACGGCGGCGAGCGCGCCCGCGGTGAAGGCGGCGGCCCGCTCGTCGTAGGCGACCTGGAGGCCGATCTCCACGCAGAGCGTGACGACGCCGAGCGCCACGGTGCCGCCCACCGACCACATCGACGCCGCCAGCGCGGGCGCGGCCGGCAGCAGCCGGCTGACCGAGAAGTCCCGCGGGGTGGAGACGGCCAGCCCGCCGATGACGAGCGTCAGCAGCAGCGGGGACCACATCGCGGGTCCGCGCGGGCGGTCCGGGGGCCGTCGGGGGTGGCGTCGGTGATTCATCGTCACCAGTATGGGGTGATATTCGCATTCCTCCGGTATTGCGGCGTGGCTCGGAGTCCGGACCGGACGGCCGGGCGCCCGTCCGGATGCCGCCCGGGGTGTGTCGGCACGGCCCCGGCGGCACGGGCGCGGCGGTGGCTGCGATGCTGGCGGGCGGCTCTTCGGGAAGCAGGCCCCGGAGAAGCGACGGAAGGCGGTGCGGCCCGTGCGGGCTGTGGTGTTCGAGGAGTTCGGTGAGCTGCCCCTGGTGCGGGAGGTGGCGGACCCGCTCGTGCCGGAGGACGGCGCGCTGGTGCGGGTGGCCGCCACCGGGCTGTGCCGCAGCGACTGGCACGGGTGGCAGGGCCACGACGACGCCATCGCGCTGCCGCACGTGCCCGGGCACGAGTTCGCCGGGCAGGTGGTGGCCGTGGGCCCGGGCGTGACCCGGTGGCACGGCGGGGAGCGGGTGACGGCGCCCTTCGTGTGCGCGTGCGGCCGGTGCGCGGCCTGCCTGCGCGGCGACCAGCAGGTGTGCGAGCGGCAGCAGCAGCCCGGCTTCACGCACTGGGGCTCCTTCGCCGACCTCGTCGCCGTCCACCACGCCGACGTCAACCTCGTCGCCCTGCCCGAGGCGATGCCCTACACCGCGGCGGCCGCGCTCGGCTGCCGCTTCGCCACCGCCTACCGGGCGGTCGTCGCGCAGGGCCGCATCCGCCCCGGCGAGTGGGTGGCCGTGCACGGCTGCGGGGGCCTCGGGCTGTCGGCGGTGATGGTGGCGGTATCGTGCGGGGCCCGGGTGGTCGCGGTCGACCCCTCACCCGAGGCGCTGGGGCTCGCGGCCACGCTGGGCGCGCAGGTGTGCCTGGCGCCGGGCGGCTCGGTGCAGGACACCGCCCGGGAGGTCCGCGAGGCGACGGAGGGCGGCGCGCACGTCTCGCTGGACGCCCTGGGTGCGGCCGACATCTGCGCGGCCTCCGTCCTCGGCCTGCGCGCCCGCGGCCGCCACGTCCAGGTCGGCCTGCTCGCCACCGGCACCGTCCAGGTGCCGATGGGCCGGGTGATCGCCCTCGAACTGGAGCTGCTGGGCAGCCACGGGATGGCCGCGCACGCCTACCCCGAGATGATGGGCCAGATCGCGGCGGGCACGCTGCGCCCCGGCGACCTCGTCGGCGAGGTGATCCCCCTGGACGCGGCCCCGGCCGCCCTGGCAGCGATGAGCACCGCCTCCCCCGCCGGCATCACGGTGATCACCCCCCACGACACCCCGTCCCAACCGGCCTGAGATGCCCCGCACCACGAGCGCAACCAGACGCACAGCGGTTGTTGGGGGCGCTGGGGATACCTCCCAGGCGGAGCTCTGGGGGAGGAACGGCGCGACAAGCCACGACGGCGCGGCACCCGGCACCGTAGAGGAACCCCCGCGGCGGGGAGCCGCACCCGCACAAGCGCAAGCACACGCAGGGAGCGGGAACCCCCGCGGTCAGAAGCCACCCCCGTAGAAGGGATACGGTGACCCCGGGAGGAAAACGATGGCCGAGAACGGGGTGGGCCCCCTCGAACGCGGCCTCGCCGTCCTCACGGAACTCGCGCACACCCCCGAGGGGCGGATGCGGGCCGGCGACCTCGCCCGCCGTACGGGCCTCGCCCGCTCCCCTGTCGACCGCATCGCCACCACTCTGGAACGCCTCGGCTACCTCCGCGTCGAGGACCGCGAACTCGTCCTCGCCCCGCGGCTGATGGAGCTGGGCGCCGCCTACCTGCGCGGCAGCGCCGTGGCCGGCCCGCTCGCCCCGCTCGCCGAGCGGCTGGCCGACACGCTCGACGAGTCCGTCTCCCTCGCGGTCCCCGACGGCGACGCGGTCCGCTTCGTCGTCCAGACGGTCCGCCGCCGCGCCCTGTCCGTGGCGTTCCGGATCGGCGACGCGGTGCCCGCGGAGCGCTCCGCGGCCGGGACGCTCGCCGCGGTGGGCTGGAGCGAGGCGGACTTCGTCCGGTGGCGGGCGCGCCGGGAAGCCGACCCGGAGGACGCCGGGTTCCCGGCCGTGCCGCGCCCGCGTGGCGGGCGGGGCGACGAGGCGGAGTTCCGGGCCCGTGTCGCCGAGGCGGCCGCGCGCGGCTGGGCGGTGGACGACCAGCTGGTCGAGCCGGGGCTCATCGCGGTGGCCGTGCCGGTGACCGACGCGGCGGGCGCGTTCGTGTGCGCGCTCAGCGCGGTGAGCCACACGAGCCGGCACGACACGCCCGGCCTGGTGGCCGTCGCGCTGGAGCCGTTGCGGCGCGCCGCCCACGAGATGTCGGCCGCCCTGGGCGCCCGGCCGGCCCCGAACCGTAGTCCCGCCGAGCGCCGGGACCCGTCCAAAGCGGCCAAAAGCGAACTCGGCCCGGAGTACCTGCAGTCGCTCGCCCGCGGCCTCGCGGTTCTGCGCGCGCTCGGCGACACGCCGGGGGGCGGCGCCGGCGGACGGGACGACACGCCCGGTGGGATGACGCTGTCGGCCGCCGCCGAGGCCACGGGATTGCCGCGTGCGACCGCCCGCCGCTCCCTGCTCACGCTGGAGCAGCTCGGGTACGTGGCCGCCCGCGACGGCCGTTTCCGCCTGCTGCCGCGCGTGCTCGACTTGGGCTACCCCCTGCTCTCCGGGCTCACCCTCGGCGAGCTGGCCCAGCCGCACCTGTCCGCGCTGGCCGCGCGGCTGCACCACTCGGCGTCCATGGCGGTGCTCGACGGCACCGGCATCCGCTACGTGGCGCGGGCGTCGGCGGGCCGCATCATGCGCGTGTCGATCTCGGTGGGCACCCGCTTCCCCGCCCACGCCACCTCGATGGGCCGTGTGCTGCTCGCCGGGCTCGCGCCCGAGGAGCGCGCGGCCCGCCTCGCCGCCGCCGACCTCGCGCCGCTCACCGACCATACGGTCACGGACCCCTCCCACCTCGCCGCGATCCTCGACCGGGTCGCCCGGGACGGATACGCCCATGTCACCGAGGAGCTGGAGAACGGCCTGCAGTCCCTCGCGGTCCCGGTCCACGACCGCGACGGCCACGTGGTCGCCGCCGTCAACGTGGCTCTGCACGCCTCCCCTTCCGAGCCCCCTCCGGCGACCGTCCTGCCCGCCCTCCGCGACACCGCCACCCGCATCACCGCGGACACCACCGCCTCCTTCACCCCGCCCCCGGCCTGACCACCGGGCTGTCCCGGCGAAGGCGGCCCGCGGTGCCGCACGAGCGCCGCGCGGCGGCTCCGTGGCGCGTCTTCTCGCGGGCCGACCTATAATGAACGGGACGTTCAGGAATGTGACCCCTTGGGCGCCGGAGCGGGAAGCAGGGGTGCTATGGCGAGCGGGAGCGCTGCGGGGGTGCGGGTGGGGCGGCCGCGCAGCCAGGAGCGGCGGGCGGCGATCCTGGCCGCGGCGGGCGACCTGATGATGGAGGGCGGGCTGAAGGCCGCCACCATGGAGGCGATCGCCGCCCGGGCGGGCGTCGGCAAGGCCACCCTCTACAAGTGGTGGCCCTCGCGCGGCGCCGTCGCGCTCGAAGGGTTCATGCTGCGGGCGGCCGACTCGTGGACCCTGCCCGAGGACGTCTCGGCCCAGGAGGGCCTGCGGGTCCTCGCGGTCGCCGCCGTGCGGCTGTTCACCCGCACCCCGGCCGGGCCGCTGATGCGGGCCCTGGCCGCCGACGCCCAGTCCGACCCGGAGATCGCCCAGGCGCTGCGCGAGCAGTGGATGAGCCCGCGCCGGGCCGTGGCCGCCGAGGTGCTGCGCCAGGGCATGGCCAGCGGCGAACTGCGGGCCGACCTCGATGTCGAGGCGACCCTGGACCTGGTCTTCGCGCCCGTCTACTACCGGCTGCTCTTCAGCCACGAGCCGCTCGACGAGAGCTTCGCCGAGGCGTGCGTGGCGCAGGTCATGACCGGCGTGGCCGCCCCCGGGAACAACCCGGCGCCGCCGCATGCTCATACTGAACGCAATGTTCAGTAACCCGAGGCACGGAGACCCGATGACACGGCAGACCGCTCCCGGCGCCGCCCCCTCCGACCAGCCGGAAGCCGATGCCCCCGACGGCGGTCCGGGCGGTGCCCGGCAGGCGGACGTCCCCCAGCCACCCGCCCGCGCCCTGCGCTGGGTGATCCTCACCCTCGCCTTCGCGTGCGGCGCGAGCGTGGCGAACCTCTACTACGCCCAGCCCCTGCTCGGCCTGCTCAGCCGCAGCTTCGGGGTCAGCCAGAGCACCTCCACGATCGTCGTCACCGCCACCCAGATCGGCTACGCCCTGGGCCTGGCCTTCCTGCTCCCGCTCGGCGACCTCCTGGAGAACCGCCGGCTCGCCTCGCGCACTCTGCTGCTGACCGCGGCCGCGCTCGCCGTCGCCGCCTTGTCCCCCGACTTCTGGGTGTTCCTGGCCGTCTCGGCGCTGATAGGCATCACCTCGGTCGTCGCCCAGATCCTCATCCCGCTCGCCGCGCACCTGGCGCCGGCCGAGTCCCGCGGCCGGCTGGTCGGCCAGGTGATGAGCGGACTGCTGCTGGGCATCATGCTGGCGCGGTCGGTGGCGAGTTTCGCCGCCGCGGCCTGGGGCTGGCGCAGCATCTACGCGATCTCCGCCGTCGTCATGCTGCTCACCTCGCTGGCACTGCTGCGGATGCTGCCGGTGCGGCAGCCGCAGCACACCGCGCGCTACTCCTCGCTGCTCGCCTCGGTCGGCCGGCTGGCCCGCACCGAGCCGGTGCTGATCCGGCGCGCCCTGACCCAGGCCGCGATGTTCGGCGCCTTCACCGCCTACTGGACCGCGGTGCCCTACGAGTTGGTCGACCGGCACCACATGTCGCAGACCGGCGTGGCCGTCTTCGCGCTCGTGGGTGCCGCGGGCGCGGCCGCCGCTCCGGTGGCCGGGCGGCTCGGCGACCTCGGGCACGGCAAGGCGGCCCGCGCGGCCGCGCTCTGCGTCGGCCTGGTCGCGATCCTGGTCGCGGGCACCGGCATCGGCAACGTGCTGGTGCTCGCGCTCGGCGGTGTGCTGCTGGACTTCGCCGTCCAGGGCCACCAAGTGCTCAGCCAGCGCGACATCTACGCCCTGCGGCCCGAGGCGCGTGCCCGCGTCAACTCCGTCTACATGACGAGCGTGTTCCTGGGCGGCGCGGCCTCCTCGGCGGCCACCGGCAGTGTCCGCGCCGCCTGGGGCTGGACGGGCACGATGGTGATGGCCGCGGCCCTGGTGGCGGTGGCCCTCACCCTGTGGGCGGTCGAGCTGCCGGGCAAGGGGCTGAGCCGGGCGGCGGATTGACGCCGGTCCCGCGGGCGGCGGTCCACCGCCGGGGTCGAGGGTCCGCCCGCGCGCCCCGACTCGCCCCCCCCGGAAGGCGGTTCGGCCGGCTCCGCCCGCGGCCTACTCGCCCACCGGGTACTCCACATACGCGAAGTGCCTGCTGTCCGGGGCCCAGCTGTTGACGTTCAGGCTGCCCTGGCCGCCGAAGAGGGCGAGCACGTCGCGGTGGCCGCCGCCTTCGGGCGTGGTGAGCCGCAGGAGGACGTCGCGGTCGGCGGGGTGGCCCTGCGTGCCGGGCGGGAAGCTGACGTAGAGGACGTGGCGGCCGTCCGGCGACAGGTGCGGGAACCAGTTGACCCGCTCGTCAAAGGTGACCTGGGTCAGCCCGCTGCCGTCCGGCCGCATCCGGAACAGCTGGGCGTGGCCCGGGGTGGCGGCGCCGTGCTCGGAGTTGAACCAGATCCACTCGCCGTCCGGGCTGAACTCGGGCCCGTCGGCGGGGGCCGGGCTGTCGGTGAGGCGGGTGTCGGGGCCGCCGGCCGCGGGGAGGGTGAAGACGTTGCGGTAGCCCCACTCGTCGCCGTTCCACGGCTCCACACCGACGTAGGCGAGGGTGGCGCCGTCCGGCGAGACGCCGTGCAGGAAGTGCCGGAAGGGCCCGGGCCGGCGGGTGTTGGTGACGCGCCGGGCCGGGCCGCCGGCGAACGGCACGGCGTGGATGTGGCCGTCGCCCGCCGACAGGTAGAGAGTGGCGCCGTCCGGGGAGAGCACGTGGTCGTTGTTGGCGTCGGTGATCCCGCCGGTGTCGATCGGTTCGGGGCCGCGGCCGTCGCCCGGGGAGGCGTCGGCGGGGATGCGGAAGAGCAACCCGTCGTGGTTGTAGACCAGCCAGCGCCCGTCCGGTGACCAGTTGGGCGCCTCCAGCGCGCTGCCGGAGGTCTCGTGCACGAGCCGGGGCGTGCCGCCGTCGATGTCCGCCACCATCAGACGGGCCCGCTGGCCGGGGGCGAGCGGTCGGATGGCGGTGCCCTTCGCAGTGATCGTCACCAGCGCAGCCTAAGTCGTGAGGAGGCCGCGGACCAGGGGCGATCCCGACGTATGCGGCGGCGCCCCGCCCCTGCCCGGACGGGGCGCCGCACGCGGGCCGTTCAGCAGGACAGGTTCCCGCCCGGGCTGACGCCCAGGATGGCCGCGTAGCTCTCGTACTTGTTGACGCGGTCCTGGACTTCGGCGGGGTTGCCGCCGTTGCACTCGATGCTGCCGTTGATGCTGCGGATGGTCTCGCCGAAGCCGGCACCGTTGACCATCGCGTTGTGCGGGGTCATCGTGCCGGGGCCGGTCTGGGTGTTCCAGTACCACAGGCCGGTCTTCCAGGAGATCGCCGGATCGGTCTCCACCAGGCCCGGGTTGTCCAGCAGGTCCACGCCGAGGGAGTCGCCGGCCGCCTTGTAGTTGAAGTTCCAGCTCAGCTGCATCGGGCCGCGCCCGTAGTACGAGTAGGTGCCCGCCGGGCACCCGTACGGCTCGGCCGCGCAGTAGTTGCCCGACTTGTCGATCTCGGTCACGTAGACCAGACCCCCCGTCTCGTGGCTGACGTTCGCCAGGAACGCCGCCGCCTCCTGCTTCTTCACCGTGTCGCTGCCCGTGGTGGCGAAAGCCGGGTAGGCACTCAGCGCCGCGGTCAGGCCGCTGTAGGTGTAGAAGGAGTTCCGGCTCGGGAACATCTGGTCGAACTGCGCCTCACTCACGACGAACCCGCCGCTCGGGTTCGTGCCGCCCGTGCCGCCGCCGGAGCCGGAGCAGGTGTAGGGGCTCCAGTACCAGGTGCTGATGGTCGGGTCGTAGCCGGGATTGTCGTGCGTGGCGATGTACAGCAGTCCGTTGGTGTAGGTGACGACGTCGCCGGTGACGTACGAGCGGCCGGCCACCCACGACGGGTAGGAGCAGCCGCTGCCACCGGTGGTGCCGCCGCTGCCGCCGCCGGAGCCGCAGGCGCCGGAGTCGGCCCAGACGTCGGCGGCGCCGGGCGTCTCGCCCTCGGTCCACCACTTCGCCGTCCAGTTGTGCCCGTTGTAGGAGGCGCTCTGGCCGCCGGTGTAGACGGAGGACGCGTTCCAGGCCGCCGCGCAGTCCGCCGCCGAGGCGGTGGACGACAGGGGGACGAGGACCGCGAGCCCGACGGCGACGGCGAGCGCGGTGAGGAAGGCGATCAAGCGCTGTCTCGACACAGGCCACTCCTTGTGGGGGGTGGGAGAAGTGGGATCGGGAGTGCAGCCGATCATATTGGTCTGAACCTGTCAAGGTCTATACCAATACCGGCCAGTGCGGATGCCGCGGCGCACCGGGGGTACCCGACGAAGGAGAACGAAGCGCCGGGCGGTGCGCACCGCACCGGACCCGGCACAGCAAGGCACAGCACCTGGCAAGGAGGGCGACCATGGCACAAGGCGACCTGGCCGGACGGAGCGTTCTGGCGATGGTGACCAATTACGGGGTCGAGCAGGACGAGCTGGTGGTCCCCGTCGAGCACCTGCGGCGCAACGGGGCCACCGTGGACATCGCGGCGGTCTCCGGCGAGCCGGTGGTCACGCTCGTCGGCGACAAGGACCCCGGCGAGAAGGTGCAGCCCACCACGACCCTGGACCAGGTGGACACCTCCACCTACGACCTGCTGCTGGTGCCCGGCGGCACCCTGAACGCGGACACGCTGCGGCAGAACCCGATCGCGGTGGAGAACGTGCAGGCGTTCGCGAACTCCGGGCGGCCGGTGGCGGCGATCTGCCACGGCCCGTGGGCGCTCGTGGAGGCCGACGCGGTGCGCGGCAAGACGCTCACCTCGTACCCCTCGCTGCGCACGGACGTGCGCAACGCGGGCGGCAACTGGGTGGACGAGCCCGTGGTCGCCGACTCCGGCAACGGCTGGACGCTGATCACCTCGCGCACCCCGAAGGACCTCGACGACTTCCTGCGGGAGACCGAGGCGGCGCTCACCACCTCACCGTGAGCAGCGGCGCGGGAACGCTCCTCGTCCCGCGGTAGAAGCGCGCGGACCCCGTGCGGCGGCGTGGCCGTCGCACGGGGTCCGCGCGTGAAGGGCTGAGGCTGCCGGCCGGCTACTCCTCGCGCTCGAACTCGGCGTCGGCCCGCTGGACGTCCAGGTCCTTCTGGGCCGTCTCATACACCTCGTGCACCAGTTCCCTGACCTCCATGTCCCCCGAGGGGTCCCCGGAGGCGCCGTGGATCCTCCTGATGCGCTCCACCCAGATCTCGGTCGTCTCGGCCATGGCACGCTCCCAGTCGCGGCGGGAGGCCGCCGGGGCCCGTCCTCATGCCAGTGGCGGACCAGCCGCGCCGCGAACGGTGCGGCCGCATCTGCCGACGGCCTCACCTGCCAGGTTACGCCGCGTCCGGCCCGGACGCCGCGCCGCGGAAGGCGGCCCGGTACGCCTGCGGGGTGGTGCCGGCGACGCGGCGGAAGCGCTCGCGGAAGGCGGTGGGCGACCCGAAGCCGGCCTGCCGGGCGATCCGCTCCACCGAGTGGTCGCTGTTCTCCAGCAGGTACTGGGCCCGCCGGACCCGGGCCCGGAGCAGCCACTGCAGCGGCGTGGTGCCGGTCTGCTCGCGGAAGCGGCGGCTGAAGGTGCGCCCGCTGGTCCCGTAGCGGGCCGCCATGTCGGCGAGCGTCAGGTCCTGCGCGAGGTTGTCGTCGATCCACTCCAGCACCGGCTGGAGCGCCGAGCCCTGCGGCACCGGCGGCTGCCGGTGGACGATGAACTGGGCCTGGCCGCCCTCGCGTTCCAGTGGCATCACCGACATGCGGGCGCAGTCGGCGGCGACCGCGGAGCCGTAGTCGCGGCGGACCATGTGCAGGCACAGGTCGAGCCCGGCGGCCGCGCCGGCCGAGGTGAGGATCTGGCCGTTGTCGACGTAGAGGACGTCGGGCCGCACGTCGACCAGGGGGTGGCGGCGGGCGAGTTCCTCGGCGGCGGCCCAGTGCGTGGTGGCCCGCAGCCCGTCGAGCAGCCCGGCGGCGGCCAGGATGAAGGCGCCCGAGCAGACCGAGGCGATCCGGGTGCCGGCCGCGGCCGCCGCCCGCAGCGCCTCCAGCGCCTCGGCGGGCGGCGGCGGGGCGGACTCGGCGCAGCCGGGCACGACGACGGTGTCGGCGTCGGCGAGCCCTTCCAGGCCCCAGGGCGCGCGGACCGCGAAGGTCTCGCCGGCCGCCTCGGAGCCCGGCGAGCAGACCCGCAGCCGGTAGCCGGGCCTGCCGTCCGGCAGCCGGGTGCGGCCGAAGACGTCGACGGGCGCGGCGAGGTCGAGGGGCACGACGTGGTCGAGGGCGAGGACGGCGACGGTGTGCACGAAGTGGAGAATAGCCCGTGTTCGCGCCAGCCCCGTATGGGGGCCCGACAGCACCCGCTCTCACAGACGACCAGGTCAGGGGCGTTGGCGAGAATCCGTTGGAGGTTGGCATCAATGCGCATGAGGGCGGCCGCGGAGGTGGGTCTAACGTGAACGGCGATCACCCGGCCGTCCGTACGAAAGACCCGCACCCTGCGATGACGAAGCTCCTGCTGTCCCTCCATGTCCTGGCCGCGCTCATGGCCGTCGGGCCCGTCGCTGTGGCGGCGAGCATGTTCCCCGCCGCTGTCCGGCGCGCCCACGCCGAGGGGCCGGACGCCGCCGGCCGCGCCACGGTCCGGGTGCTGCACCGGGTGTGCCGCGTATACGGGGCCGTCGCGATCGCCGTGCCGGTGTTCGGCTTCGCCACCGCCGACCGGATGGGCGTGCTGGGCAGCGCCTGGCTGGTGACCTCGATCGCGCTCACCGGCGTGGCCGCCGTGCTGCTGGTGCTGCTGATCCTGCCGGCGCAGGACGACCTGGTGGACCTGCTCGACGGTGACACGGGCGCCCTGGAGCGCTCCCGTACGGCGCGGCTGGCGATGCTCACCGGCGTCTTCAACCTGCTGTGGGCGGCGGTGACGGTGCTGATGATCGTCCGCCCGGGCTCCACCACCGGGGCCTGAACAGCACGCAGGGCCCGGCCGCCAGGCGGCCGGGCCCGCGTCGTGCCTTCGTCGTGCCCTCGGGGGCTAGTGGAGCGTGATCGCGTACAGGCCGCGGCCGTGGGTGGCGGCGTAGACGCGGCCGTCGGGGCCGAGCTTGACCTGGAGGACGGCGACGGCCGGCAGGCGGCCGAGACGGCTCCAGGTGGTGCGGTGCGGGGCCCGGTAGAGGACGCCCAGGTCGGTGGCGGCGACCAGGCCGCCGTTCGGCAGGGCCAGCAGCGAGTCGGCGGGCACGTCGGGAAGGTTCGTGGAGATGTCCTTCCAGGTGGCGCCGGCGTCGTAGGACTCGAAGATGTGGCCGGTGCCGGCGCCGGGGCCCGCGGTCCAGTGCCGGGAGAAGCCGTTCACCGCGAGGTAGACGTGGTCGGCGTCGGCCGGGTCGATGGCGAAGCCGGACAGGTAGCGGTTGGGCACGGTGCCGGTGGTGGGCAGCGAGATCTGGTGCCACCCGGTGCCGTCGGCGTTCCCCACGGCGATGCCGCGGGCGAAGCCCTGGCTGTCGCAGGGGCCGCACCAGGCCGCGTAGACCTTGCCGCCCTCGGCGGCGACCGCGGTGGCCACGTGGCCGGTGCCGAGGTCGAAGGCGTCCGTCCACTCGTCGCCGCTGCGGATCGCGTAGCCGTGGGTCTGCACCCACACGTGCTGGCCGCCGGCCACCCAGGTGTCGGCGTTCTCGGTGTCGGCCGTCAGGGGCGCGGTGAAGCGGGCGGCGCCGGTCTCGTTGTCCGGCGGTGCCACGTCGTAGCTGGTGGCCTTGGACGGGTCGTCGACCCAGGAGCCGTCGTTGACCGCGCAGTTCTGCGTGACGTTGACCGCGAGGTAGACGTACTCCTGGGCGATGTCGCAGCCGTCGGCGGGGTCGGTGAGCGTGTCGCCGCCGTCGCCGCCGAAGTTGGAACCCATCACCTTGTCGCCGGAGCGCAGCACCGACTGGCCGTTGTCCTGCAGGCCGCCGCCGACCGCCAGGCCGTGGCCGGAGGGGTCGCGGCCGACGCCCACCGAGTAGTACTGCAGGGTGTCGATGGTGCCGTCGTTGGTGGACGTCCAGTCGGTGGCGTGACCGGAGGCGTCCGTCCGCCCGTTCAGCGGGCGCTTGTAGACGCCGCCGTCGTCGCCGACGTAGAGGAAGCTCTTGCCGTGCGAGCTGCCCACGGCGACCGCGTGCTGGTCGGCGTGGGTGGTGGGGCTGCAGTCGCCGGTCTGCTTGGACGGGTCGATGCTCCAGCACGGGAAGTCGAAGTTCCAGTACGGGCCGACGGCCGACCACGTGGTGCCGGCGTCCTTGGTCTCGAAGACCTCCTCCAGGCCCGCGTAGACGTGGTCGGCGTTGTTCGGGTCGACCTGGAGGAACTCGTTGTACCAGGCCTGCACGCCCGGCATGAAGCCCGGCTCGTCCAGCGCGGAACCGGCGTCGGCGAGCTTCTCGGTGTCGGCGATGCGGGTCCAGCTGCCGAACGGGTCACCGCTCTTGGAGACGTAGATCCCGTCGAGGTTGCTGTCGGGGTCGGTGTTCAGCGCGGTCGGCGACTGGTCGATGGCGTAGTAGCGCGAGCCGTCGGCGGAGCGGGCGAAGGTGATGTTGCCGATCGAGCCCGCGTCCGTGGGCAGTTGGCCGAGCGAGGTGACCCGGGTCCAGCCGCTGCCGCTCTTGCGGTACAGGCCGTTGTAGCTGTCGCCGCTGCGCCAGCCGACCGCGAGCAGCACCTTGGACGGGTCGTGGGGGTCGATCGCGACGTCGTTGGCGATGTTCTTGTACGGCGCCGCCGGGTCGTTCGCCAGCTTCCCGCCGGGCAGGTAGTCGGGGTTGGGCGCGAACTGCAGCGTCCAGGGCCCGCGCAGGTCGGTGGTGGAGTGCGACCACACGCCCCGGCTGGTGGAGGCCCACACGGTGTTCCCGCCGAACCGCAGGGTGTGGATCGTGGTGGAGTCCAGCTCGCTGCCGCCGACCCGGTCGCGGGTGGTGAAGGTGCCGTGGTGCGGGTGGGCGAGGACGTAGACGCCGCTGCCGAGGTAGGCGTCGGCGTTCGTGGTGGCCTCGCCGGTGCCGAGCCAGAGCCGGCCCTTGCCGTCCAGGGCGAGGGAGCCGGTGGCCTGGGTGGGCAGGGAGTCGCTGATCGGCTGCCAGTGGCCGCCGCCGGTGGCCGAGCGCCACACACCGCCGCCGGCGCTGCCCTCGTAGACGTAGCCCTGGTCGTCGGCGGCCAGGGCCGCGGTCCGGCCGGTCACCAGGCCGGCGCCGCCGCTGGAGTTGGAGTCGATGTCGCGGTAGCGCGGGTCGTCGGAGTTGTAGGGCAGCGTGGTCAGCGACGTCCACGAACCGCCGGTCTGCGGCAGCTTGTTCAGCTGGTCCCAGGCCGCCGAGAAGGCGCCGGGCGCGACCGTGCCGGGCGAGGTCCGCGCCTCGGCGAACTGCGCGGCGCCCTCGGCGATCTCGTGCGACTCGTCGCCGCCGTCACCGTCGCCCCCGTCGCCGTCTCCCCCGTCGTCGGCGGCCTGTGCGGCCTGGGCGTGCAGGGCGGTGACGAGGCGGGGCTTGGCGGCAGGGTGCCCTGGCGCGGCGCCCGCGGGCAGGGCGAAGAGCGCGGCCAGGGCGGTGACGGCTGAGATCGTCAGCCAGTGTCTCCTGCGGACGTGTGCGTGCACGGGGCCTCCCGGAACGGGCGCGAACAGGCGCGGAACATGCGCGGATGCGAGCAGTTCGCAGGCCAATCGATCACGTGGGCGGGCCCAACAGGGCCCGGGCACAGGAGATTTGACGGAGATTTTGACAAGATCCTGCCAATTGGGTGGTGGTGCGGGCGGGTTTGGTCGGAGGTTTGCAGCCGCGGTCGCGGGCGTGCTAAGGGGGGCGGCCCGCTCGTGGCCGATACAGGTGGCGCGTGGCCGATGCAGCCGGGCGTGGCCGGCGCAGCCGTCAGGTCGGGCCGGTCAGGAGGGCTGCGCCGTGGGGGCCGGGAACGGCTGGCCGCCGTCGGCGCCCTCGCCGCCCTCCAGCCGCTGCTCGCACCAGACCGTCTTGCCCGCGCGGGAGTGCCGCGTGCCCCACCGCCGGGTGAGCTGCGCGACGAGCAGGAGTCCGCGTCCCCCCTCGTCGGACTGGCGGGCCCGGCGCATGTGCGGCGCGGTGCTGCTGCCGTCCGACACCTCGCAGATGAGCGCCTTGTCGTTGATGAGCCGCAGTTGCAGGGGCGGGCGCCCGTATCTGATGGCGTTGGTCACCAGTTCGCTGACGACGAGTTCGGTGACGAACCCGGCATCGGCCAGGCCCCACTCGGCCAGGCGCTCGGCCGCCCAGGAACGGGCCCGGCCCACGAAGGCGTCCTCCGGCAACACGTCGAGCACGGCCGCCTGCCGCGCGTCCAGCGCGCGGGTCCGCGCCAGCAGCAGGGCCGCATCGTCCGTGGGCCTGCTGGGCAGCAGCCGGTCCAGGACGGTGTCGCACAGCTCGCCGAGCGACCGTCCGGTGGTGCGCAGCGCCTCCTCCACCTGCTGCTGCGCCCGGTCGGGGTGGCGGTGCCGGAGGTCGATCAGCCCGTCGGTGTACAGGGCTATCAGCGAGCCCTCCGGGAGGGTCAGCTCGGTGCTCTCGAACGGCAGGCCGCTGACGCCCAGCGGCGGGCCGGTGGAGAGCCGGGGGGTGGCCGCCGTGCCGTCGGGCAGGACCACCACCGGCGTCGGGTGGCCCGCCGACGCGAGGACGCACGTGCGGGAGATCGGGTCGTACACGGCGTACGCGCAGGTGGCGCCGAGGTCTCCGCCGCCGTGCGGGTCCTGCTCCTCCGCGCCCATCCGGGTCAGCATGTCGTCCAGGTGCGTCAGCAACTCGTCCGAGGGCAGGTCCACGTCCGCGAGGGTGCGTACCGCGGTGCGCAGTCTGCCCATGGTGGCCGCGGCGTTGATGCCGTGCCCGACGACGTCGCCCACCACGAGTGCGACGCGCGTGCCGGACAGGGGGATCACGTCGTACCAGTCGCCGCCGACGCCCGCGCCCGAGTCGGCGGGCAGGTAGCGGCCCGCGGTGTCGACCGCCGACTGCCGCCGGGGAGTCTGCGGCAGCAGACTGCGCTGCAGCGCGAGCGCGGTGCCGCGTTCGCGCGCGTACCGCCGGGCGTTGTCCAGGCACACCGCGGCGCGGGAGACCAGTTCCTCGGTCAGGAGCAGGTCGTCCTCGTCGAAGGGGTCCGGCCTGCTCCGCAGCAGGACGGCCCCGCCCAGGACGGTGCCGCGGGCGACGAGGGGCACCACCAGCACCGAGTGGTAGCCGTACGCGCGGAACTGCCGGGCCCGCGCCGGATCGGCCGCCAGCCAGGCCCGGATCTCCTCGCTGTCGGCCGCCAGGAGCATGGAGCTGCCGGTGGCCATGGACCGGATCGGTGGCGAGTCCGCGGGGAACAGGTCGACGCCGCCGGGTTCCCTGATCCTCTCCGGCGCCCCCTCGCGGAAGGACTTGTGTGCCGCGCGGTACAGGGCGACGCTGCCGGTGTAGAAGCCGGGCTCCTCGCCGTGCAGCACGCTCTCCAGCAGGTCGACGTGGGTCCAGTCGGCCAGCCTCGGGCACAGCACGTCGGTCAGTTCGCGGGCGGTCGCCCGCAGGTCGAGCGTGGTGCCGATGCTCGTGCTCGCCTCGTTCAGCAGCGTGAGCCGCTCCCGGGCCCGGCGGTATCCGGTGACGTCCCGGAGAGTGGAGCACAGGCCGATCCTGCGGCCCGCGGAATCGGTCAGCGGGTGGACGCCGGCGACGAACACGCTGTCGCGGTCCGGCGTCGCGGCGACCCGGCCGTGCACCTCCTGACGCTGCACCTCGGCGCCGCCGGCCAGCACCTCGCGCTGCCGCCGGCGCCACGCGGTGCTCCCCGGGCCCGTCACGGCGTCCACGGGGTCACGGCAGCCGCCCTCGCCGCTCGGCGTCCCCGTCAGCCGGGTCATGCCCCTGCTCTGACGCAGGCAGTCCAGGTCGGGCCCGTAGACGGCCAGGGCGATCGGGGACTCGTCGAGCAGCCACCGCAGCAGCGCCGTGTCGAACTCCTCCTCCTGCGGGGGCGGCAGCAGCGAGAGGACCGTTCCGGGCACGCGGTCGCCGCGGACATCGGCCGGGCAGGTCTGCACGCGCAGCGGCACCTGCGCCCCCTGCCGGGTCCGGAAGACGAGGACGCCGTTCCAGCCCGCTGCCTGCGGGGACGGCGACCGCGGCAGACCGGGAGGCGCGAGGAGGTCGTCCAGCGGCCGGCCCATGACCTCCTCGGGCCGGTGGCCCAGCAGAGCCTGCGCGAGGGAACTCCACAGGACGACGCGGCCGTCGCCGTCGGCGGCGAGCAGACCGGCGGCAGCGGGCTGCGCACCAGGACAGGCGCCGTTGTCGTTTCCCGGCTGCACGACGGAATCGTCCCTTCCCGAAGCGTGGCCCCACCATCCAGTCTGCGCCCGTGCCCGCGGAGGAGCCAGGACGCCTGCCGGCAGGTCCGCCGCTCCCCCGCGGGGCCCCGCGGGGCCGGCCGGACGGGGCCGGGGGCTCGGCGGCCGAGCCGGTACGGCACCTGCTCCCAGGGCCTACGCGGGCAGCCGCAGCGTGACCGTCAGGCCGCCTTCCGGGCGGGCCTCGGCGGTCACCTGGCCGCCGTGGGCGCGGGCGACCGCCCGCACGATGGACAGGCCCAGGCCGCTGCCCTCGGGGGCGCCCTGCGCTCTCGCCCCACGGCGGGTGTGCACGCCGCGGTGGAAGGGCTCGAAGAGGTCGCCGACGTGTCGCGGGTCCAGTACGGGGCCGTCGTTGGCGACGGTGAGCACGGCCTGCTCGCCCTCCCGCGCAGCCGCCGTCGCCACCCGCAGCAGGCCGCCGTCGCGGTTGTGGCGGACGGCGTTCTCCAGCAGGTTCGCCGCCGCGATGCCGAGCAGGGCGACGTTCGCCCGCACCGGCGCGGGGTCCAGCTCGACCCGCAGCCGCAGCCGGCGGGCCCGTACGGCGGCGGCGATCCCGTCCAGCGCTTCGGCGGCGATGTCGGCGAGGTCGTCCTCGACCGGGTCGGTGACGCGCTGCTCGGAGCGGGCGAGCACCAGCAGCGCGGCGATCAGGTGCTGGGCGCGCTCGGTGGAGTCGGCGACGTCCGCGGCCATGGCCCGCCACTGGGCCTCGGTGACGGCCGGTTTGGCGACGGTGACCTCCACCGCCGCCCGGGTCAGCGCGAGCGGGGTGCGCAGCTCGTGGCTGGCGTTGGCAACGAACCGGCGCTGGGCGGCGAAGGCGGCGTCCAGCCGCTCCAGCATGGCGTCGAAGGTGTCGCCCAGTTCCTTGAGCTCGTCGTCGGGCCCGGGCAGGCGGAGCCGCTCGTGCAGCGTGGTGTCGCCGGCCCTGCGGGCGGCCGCCGTGATCGCCGCGAGCGGGCGCAGCATCCGGCCCGCCACCCACCAGCCGGCCAGCGCGGACAGGGCCACCACGACCGCGAGCAGCACCAGCGAGATGACCAGCAGCCGGGAGGCGGCGGCGTCGCGGATCTGGTCGGACAGGCCGACGATGTGGTCGTGGTCGGGGTCGAGCCGGCTGGGCACCTCGTGGGCCGGCAGCGGCCGGAAGATCTCGTGGTAGAAGGCGGTGGTCATGGCGAGCACCAGGACGCAGCCGCCGAGGGTGAAGAGCACGGCGTAGGTGAGGGTCAGGCGGGTGCGCAGGGTCATGGCGGGCAGCCGCGGCCGCAGCCGGCGCAGGCGGGAGGACCGCGGGGTGCCGTCCTCGATGCTTCCGCGGGCTGCGCGGGGCCCGCTCCCGTCGCTCATCGCACGATCCGGTATCCGGCGCCGACCAGCGTCTCGATCACCTCGGGCGGCCCGAGCTTGCGGCGCAGCCGGTTGACGGTGACGCGGACGGTGTTGGTGAAGGGGTCGGCGTTCTCGTCCCAGGCCCGCTCCAGCAGCTCCTCGTGGCTGAGCACGGCGCCGTCCGCGGCCAGCAGCAGCCGCAGCACGGCGAACTCCTTGGCGGTCAGCGCGATCGGACGCCCGCCGCGGTGCACGGTGTGCCGCAGCGTGTCCATGCTGACGCCGCCGCCGGTGAGCGTGACGCCGTGGGCGCCCCTGCGGCGGCCGAGGGCCTGGATGCGCAGGGTCAGCTCGGCGAAGGAGAAGGGTTTGCCCAGGTAGTCGTCGGCGCCCAGGCTCAGCCCGTCGACCCGGTCGTCGGTGCCGGACAGCGCGGTGAGCATCAGGACCATGGGGCCGCCCTCGCGGCCCGCCAGCTCCGCGCACACCTCGTCGCCGGAGCGGCCGGGCAGGTCGCGGTCGAGGACGAGGACGTCATAGCCGTTGAGCGCGGCTTTCTCCAGGGCGTCCTCGCCGTCGTGGCTGACGTCGACCGCCATGCCCTGGTCGCGCAGGCCCTCCGCGATGCGGGCGGCCAGCCGCTGCTCGTCCTCGACCACCAGTACGCGCATGTCCTCATCCTCTCGCTCAGCAGCCCGTCGCGGCGTGCGACGCCCGGAACCTGTCCGCGACGTCGCCTCCGGTAACGCCCCGCGGGTGGGCGCCGCGGCTTCGCGGGCAGGCCCTAGCCGAGCAGGCCCGGCCCGCCCGTGGTGCGCACCCTGCCCGCGGGGTCCACCGTCACCGCCCGGTAGCCGCGGCCGGCCTGCCGCTCCAGCCAGGCATGGGCGGCCGCGGCCGTGCCGTGGGCCATGGCCGCGGTGGCGTAGCCGTCGGCCAGGGCCAGGTCGGGACCGGTGACGGTGACCTGGACCAGGGCGCCGGCCGGGCGGCCGGTCGCGGGCTCCCAGATGTGGGCGCCGCGTTCGGCGGTGCCGGAGGTGGCCACGGCCCCCTCGCCGACCTCGACGGCGCCCAGCAGATGCCCGGGCCGGTGCGGGTCGGCGATCCCGACCCGCCAGGGCGGTGCGGGGTCCGCGCCGGGCGGCCCGGACCGCAACCGTACGTCGCCGCCGGCGTTGAGCGCGTGCCGGGGCAGGCCGTGGACGGCGAGCAGGGCGCTCGCGCGCTCGGCGGCCCAGCCCTTCACGGCGCCGGAGGGGTCGAAGCGCGGCGGGTCGCCCACCGCCCAGGCGTCGAAGGCGCCGCCGCTGTCGCGGTGCAGGCCATCGCACAGCGCCAGCACCTCGCGCAGTTCCCGGGCGTCCGGGTGGCCGTCGAGCCGGGCCGGGTCGAGGGCGCCGTCGCGGATGCGGCTGACGGGGCTGTCCGGCCGGAAGGGCGAGAACGTCCGGTCCACATGGCGCAGGAAGGCGAAGGCCGCGTCGGCGGCGGCCTGGAAGCGGGCGCTGTCGGGAGCGGCCAGGGAGATCACGGTGCCCATGGTCTCCAGGACGGCGCTCCTCATCGCGCTCACCGGCCCGCCCGGTCCAGGGCGGCCTGCAGGGAGCGGGCGTAGCCGGTGGAGGTGTAGGTGGCGCCGGAGACGACGTCGACGTTCGCGCTCTGCTTCTTCAGCGCCTCGGACTTCAGCACCGGCAGCGCGTAGGCGTCGATGGCGGCGCTGCGGCCGCCGTCGGTCTGCTGGAGCACGACGACGTCGGTGAGCCGGCCGCCGGAGAGGACCGCCTGGACCTGCACGGTGCCGTAGGGGGTGTCCTCGGGGTCGCCGGTGAAGCGGCCGCTGGCGGGGGCGTGGGCCGTGCCCTTGGCGCCGGGCGCGCTACCGGAGCCGCCCCCGCCGGCCGTGCTCCCCGTGCTGCCGGTGGACGGCGTGCCGCTGCCGCCGCCGGTGGGGCCGGGGCGGGCCGGGGAGCTGACGCCCAGGGCGGAGCGCGGCGGCCCGGCGGACTGCGCCTTGACCCCGAGCAGCAGGGCGATGCAGCCGGCGGTTGCGGCCAGCGCCATGACGACTTTGCGCACGGTGTCCTCCTCGTGGTCCCAGCGCGGTTCAGAACGCGAACGACTCGGCGTGGATACGGCGCCGGGCCACGCCCGCGCGACGCAGCTCGCGCCGGGCGGCGGCCGTCATCCCGGCGGGGCCGCAGACGAACACCTCCCGCTCGGCGAGGTCGGGCACGGCCTGCCGCAGCCGGGCCGCCGTCAGCGGGTCGTCGCGGCCGCGCGACCCGAGCAGCGGCAGCAGCCCGAAGCCGCGCCGGGCCGCGATGGCCTGCAACTCGTGGTAGAGCACCAGGTCGGCCGGGGTGGAGGCGCGGTAGAGCAGCACGACGTCGGAGCCGCGCCCGGGCAGCGTCTCGTAGAGCGCGCGGATCGGGGTGATGCCCGCGCCGCCGGCGATCAGCAGCACCGGGCGGGGGCGGGCGCGGTCGCGGCGGCGGGCGGTGAAGGCGCCGTAGGGGCCCTCGAACCACACACGGGTGCCGGGCCTCAGCGCGGCCAGCGAGGCGCTGCCGTCGCCGAGGTCCTTCACGGTGATCCGCAGCGCGCCGCCCGCCGCCGGGGCCGACAGCGAGTAGGGGTGCGACTGCCACCAGTGGCCGCGGGCCAGGAACCGCCAGCGGGCGAACTGCCCCGGCTCGGCCCGCAGCGCGTCCAGGTCCCGCCCGGCCATGTAGAGCGAGACGACACCGGGCCCCTCGGGCACCACGTGGGTCAGGCGGAGTCCGTGCCGCAGCGAGCGCCAGGCGGGCATCAGCAGCCGGAAGACCACCACGGCGGCGCCGACGGCGATGTGCGCGGCCGACCAGATCAGGCGGTTGCGCGCGGAGGTGGAGAAGTCGGTGCCGACGGCGAACTCGTGCGCGAAGGCCAGGCCCATGGCCACGTAGACCAGCAGATGGATGTGGTACCAGGACTCGTAGGCCATGCGGCTGCGCACCGCGCGGGCCGAGACCAGGCCGACCAGCACGAGCAGCGCCAGGGCGATCGCGGCGAGCCACACATCGGCGTAGGAGGTGAGCAGGGTGCCGGTCTGGGAGACAGGGTTGGTGTGGGCCTGCCAGGCGTAGCCGAGGGTGATCAGCACCGCGTGGGCGCAGACCAGGACGACCGTGTACTCGCCGAGGGCACGGTGGTAGCGGGTGGTGACGTCGGAGCCGATGCGGTTCTCCAGCCACGGCACCCGGGCCATCAGGGCGACCAGCACGAGCAGCAGGTAGGCGGCGAGCAGGCCGGTGATGCGGCCGGCGGCCGTGACGGCGGCCGCGCCGCTGTTCAGGGAGCCGGGGATGGTGCTCTGCCACCACAGGAACAGCACGGCGGGCCCGCCGGCGCAGATCACGGCGAGCAGGCCGTGCGAGCGCCAGGTGCCCGGCGGCTTCTCCGCGACGGCAGCCGCGCGGGCGGGACCGCCGCGGTGCCGGGCCCGGCGGGCCGTGGAGGTGTCGGCCGTCGGCATGGGCCGCTCCTTTCCGCCCCCGGGGCCCGCCCTTCGGGGCCCTCGGGGTGCTGCGTACTCCGGTCGCGGGCGGCCCTTGTTCTCGCCGGGCCGCCCGGATACGCCTCACTCTCCCCGCAGGGACCTAACGCCCTCGTAACAGCAGGTCCCGGGCCCACAGGCAACGCACGGACGCCCCCGGACGACCCGGCGACCCGGGGCACCCGTGCTCGCCGGCGCCCTCCCGCGTCCTCCCCCGTCCTGCCGCCGGATCGCCGCGCTCTCCCCCGCACCCGGCATCGGCGGGCGCGGATCGGGTACCCGCAGGCTGGACGCGACCGGTAAGCGACCGGTGCACGAGCCCGACGATCGGAGCCACCCTCATGGCGACCACCCACCCTGCCGCGAACCCGCACCTTGCGGACGAGGGGCTGAGCGTCCCCGAGGACGCCGTCCAGCGGGCCGGCCAGACCCCGCCCGCCGAGTCGGGCGTCTCGGACCTCGGCGGCCCCGAGCGCGGCCCTCTCTCCCGCGGCTGGGCGGCGGCTCCCCTGACCGTGATCCTCTTCTTCGCCGCGCTCTTCGCTGCTGGGCTGCTGGGTTACGCGATCGAGCTGATGGTCTGAGCGGGGACGCCGGGCCCCCGGCGGAAGGCCGCGGCCGCCGGCGGGTCAGGAGCGGTGCTGGCCCGCCATGACCTTGCGCATCGCCCGCACCAGCGCGTCCTGGTAGCCGTCGAAGTCCGCGGGCGCCGTGGCGGCGCCGCGGGGGACGGCCGGGGCGCCGGGAGCCGTGGAGAGCGCGTTGTAGCCGGTGAGGGTGAGAGTGAAGACGGCCCCGCCGTGCCGCACCTTCAGCTCCTCGCTCTGCGCGCCCAGGGTGAGCAGGTACGCCTCGTCGCCGAGGCCGGGGACGGGCCGGGTGGCGGCGGCCGGGGTGAGGGTGTCGGAGTCGAGGCCGCGCTGGTCGTCGAACTCCGCGCGCGGGTCGGTCGTCCGGTGCAGGTCCACGGTGACGAAGATCTCGTAGCGGGCGGTGCCGGCCGGGCGGCTGGGCGCCGAGACGGCCAGGGTGCAGCGCAGCTGGTCCAGGGCGTGGCCGAGGCGGGCGGTGGCGGGCGAGACGGAGGAGACGTCGGTGGCGCCGAGCGCGGTGGTGAGCGGGGCGAGGGTCGTGCCCGCGCAGGGGCTGTCGCCGAGGACGTAGCCGTGCAGGTCGGGGCCGCCGTGGTGGTAGTGGCCGTACGCGCGCAGCGCCCCCGCCCAGACGGCGGAGGCGAGGACCGCGCCCGCCGCGCCCCAGGCCAGGGCCCGCCGCCGGCCGGCCCGGCCGCGTCCGGGGCCGGGATCGTCCTCGGGGTCGCCGCTGCCGGCGATCACGTCAGGGCCGGGGGTGTCGAAACCGCCCGTCATCTCCGGTTCGGATATCACGGCTGCACCTCCGTCGCGTCCGCCGCCCCATCCCTCCCCCGTCCGCGGCCCGCGGACGCCTCCGCGGGCCGGCGGTTCAGCCGGAGGAGACGATCGCCGAGACGTGGACCAGGCGCGCGACGCCGAACTGCAGGAAGAGCGGGAGCGTGTGGGCGGCGGTGATGCCGTGCACGGCGGTCAGCCGGATGCTGGGCCCGGTGCCGCCGAAGGTGACCGTGCTGCCCGCCGGGAGCAGGATGCCGCCGTCGGTCATGGCCCCGTTGTCGCCCTTGGCGGCGCCGGACAGGGCTCCGCGGCCGGCGTCGGGGGTCGCCACCATGTCCAGGTGCTCGGGGACGGCGGCCCCGTTGTGGACGGTCATGGTGAGCGTGCCGGTGCCGGCCGGGTCGAGGTGGGCGACGGCCTTGGTGATGGTCAGGTCGCTGCCGCCGGCCTGGACGTCGGCCCGGCCGGGCACGTCGGGCGCCGAGGTGGTGGGGGCGGGCGGCCCGGAGGCGGCGGAGTGCGAGGAGCAGCCCGCGAGGAGGGCGGCCGCGGCCAGGGCGGTGCCTGCGGCCCGCGCGCCCCGCGCGGTGGGGTTTCGGCTCATACCCGGATCATTCCAAAGCCGCGGTCCCGCCCGGTGGGCGCCCCCCTCGCGGACGCCGGCGCCCGGGCACGGCGGGGGCCGCCGCCCGGCTCGGACGGCGGCCCCGTGCGGGCACGGCCGGGGTTTTGCTGCGCGTCCCCTCACGGGTGCGTGCGGTCCCGCCCGCGGCCGCGCGGCGAACTTCCCTGTCAGCCGGCCGCGTTGAGCAGGTCGAGCGCGCTCTGCTGGCAGCCGTAGTCGCTGCTGCCGGCGCCGCCGGCCCAGTGTGGGCCGTACTGGTCGAGGGCGTTGCGGTCGTGCGCGTAGGCGGAGTTCGCCCAAGTGGTGAGGACGCTGCTGTAGGGGTGGTCGGAGAGCTGGGCGTTGAGGTGGCCGAGGCCGCGGACGTAGGCGCCCTTGAAGCTGGGGCCGTCGCCGGTGCACGAGTCGCCCTCGCCGGGCTCGCGCAGCACGCCGTTGCTCGACAGGTTGACGGTGGAGGCGTCGGCGAGGGTGCGGGCGGTGGTGAGCAGGCTCTGGTCGCCGGTGGCCTTGGACAGCTCGGTGAGCCCGGCGAGGACGACGCCCTGGTTGTAGGTCCAGGTGGGCTGGCCGTTGTTGGCGCACGAGTCGTTGAGGCCGTCGTTGATCATGTGGCTGCTGTTGATCATGCCGCTGCTCTGGAACCAGCTCCACTCCGCCTTCGCCCGGTTCAGGTAGGCGGTGTCGCCGGAGATGCGGTTGTGCAGGGCCGCGTTGAGGTAGAGGAACAGCTCGTTGGTGATGGCGTTCTTGTAGGTGCTGGTCTCGTTCCACACCACGCCGCCGCCGCAGGTGCCGTTCCAGTACGCCTGCATGTGGTCGGCGTCCGCGCGGGCGGTGTTGAGGTAGCGGCTGTCGCCGGTGATGTCGTAGGCGTCCACCCAGGCCAGACCCCACCACCCGGTGTCGTCGAGGTAGTTGTTCTCGAAGTTGCCCTCCTGGGCGTTGATGTTCTTGTCGTACGTGGAGCTGATCGCGTACTCGTAGCTCGGCATGCCGCTGGTGCGGGCGTTGTCGATGATCGCGGTGAGCGCGTTGGCGGCCGTCCACCAGCCGTTGCCGCCGAACAGGCCGGTGCCGCGGTCGAAGGACATCATCAGCGCGGTGGCGGCTGCGGTGCTGCGGCTCCAGGCGTTCCAGGTGGTGCGGGCCCAGGCGGTGCAGGCGATGTCGGGGCGGTCGCCGGCCTTGCCGCAGGCGCGCACCGCGCCGACGCCGTCGTTGTTCCAGTCGTCGACGTTCTGCATCAGGGTGCGCCAGCCGCGCTGCCCGGTGGGCGTGGTGGTGTCGCCGAGCTTGCTACCCGAGCCCCAGGTCCTGCCGCCGTCGAAGGAGCGGTCGATCCAGACCTCGTCGCCGGGGTTGCCGTTGTCGATCGAGGCCCAGGCCATCGCGTCGGCGTCGTCGAAGTGCAGCACGATCGAGCGGGAGAAGATGCTCGCGGTCACCGGCTGGCGGTCGCCGCCGCTGAGCGCGGGGTCGCGGCCGTCGCAGTACTTGTTGCAGATGGTCGCGTTGGCGGCGGGCGCGACCGTCGCCGGGGCCGTGGTGGCGTGGGCGGTGGAGGAGTCGGTGAGGCCGAGGGCCAGGAGTGCTGACATCGTTATCAGAGCGGCGAAGGCCGCGGAGAGGCGGCGGCGCAGCGAGCGGGGGTACGGCGGGGTGGGCCGTGGGAGCGGGGTGGGGGGCATCGGGGCTCCTGGTGGGGGCGCGAGTGGGGGGCGGCCTCCGGTGGGCGCGGCGGTTCGCCCGGGGCGTGGACGGCGGAGCGGTGCTCAAGGGGCGCGGGTGCGCAGGATGTGTCCTCAGGTGAAGCTAGCCACGGCCTGACACGGGGTCAATGGTCCGGACAAATGGTCGGATCATCACGCACCGGATTTCGCCGCACCGCCTCGGTGTACGGGGACGCTCGCGCGGAGGCGTCCGCTGGGCGGCGGGCCCCGGGTGCGGTGGCGGCCGCCGGGCCTACGGCGAGGTGGCGTCAGGGGCGGCGGTCGGGGCCGGGTCCGCTTCCCGGGTCCGTTGCCGCGCTCGTCCTCGCATGGGTTGCCGCACTCGTCGTCTCTGTTGCCGCGTCCGTTGCCGGAGGCGCTGTCAGCGCGAGGTGATACGTCAGGGCCGGGGTGCCGGAGAGGAGGACCGTGCCCGTCGGGGTGAAGCCGGTGCGGGTCAGGACCGCGCGGGAGGCCGCGTTGTCCACTTTGGCCCGGGCGCGCAGGGAGGTGAGGGCGTAGCGGGTGGCGGCCAGGGCGCAGACGCGGTGGACGGCCCAGGTGGCGAGGCCCCGGCCGGCGGCCCGTTCGGCGATGCGGTAGCCCAGTTCGGCGGAACCCTCGGCGATGTCCACCAGGTTGATCCGGCCCAGCACCTCGCCCTCCTCGCCCAGCACGACGTGGAAGCGGCAGACGCCGGCGTCCTGTTCGGCGAGCAGCGCGCGGTGCCGCTCGTCGAAGCGGGCGAAGTAGTCGTCCCCGCGGTCGGGGATGGTCGCGGCGAAGTACGCCCGGTTCTCGCGTTCGAAGGCGAGGACGGCGGGCCCGTGGTCGGCACGCAGCAACTCCAGTTCCGGCACGGGGAGGACTCTAGGCCCGCGCGGCGCTCCGCGCCCCTGGATTTCGCGCGGGCGGCGCCGCGCGCCCGTACACCCCTCATTCCGGCGGCGGAAGCCGGGTCGCCGCCAGCCGCGCCGGGTCCGAGAGCGCCTCGATCGCCGTGATGCGGGTGCCGGTCACCGTGAAGGCGATCAGTGCGGCCGGGGTGCCGTCCGCGCGCCAGGTGAGCACACCGGGACGGCCGTTCACCCGTACCGCGCGGGCCCGCAGCGCGGCGGCCGCCCCCAGCCGGGCGCCCGCGGCGACAGCGGTGGCGCCGAGGGTGACGACCACACCGCCGGGCGTGTCCGACGTCAGCCGCACCTCGGGGTCGAGGACGCGCAGCAGCCCCTCGAAGTCACCGTGCCGGGCCGCCGTCAGGAAGGCGTCGACCACCGCGCGCTGCTCGCGCCCGGCGGCGGCCGGCCGCTCCCCCGCCTGCACCTTCCGGCGGGCGCGGCTGGCGAGCATCTTGGTGGCGTCGGCGGACCGGCCGAGGATGCGGCCGATCTCCTCGAAGGGCACCGCGAACAGGTCGTGCAGCACGAAGGCGAGCCGCTCGCTGGGCCGCAGCGAGTCCAGGACGACCAGCAGGGCGATCCCGACCGCGTCGGCGAGCGCCGCGTCCTCCTCGGGTGCGGCGGCGTCGTCGGCGGTGACGACGAGTTCGGGCACGTCGTCGTAGGACGCCTCGGGGTGGGCCCGGCGGGAGCGCAGGACGTCCAGGCTGATCCGGCCGACCACGGTGGTCAGCCAGCCGGCGAGGTTGCGGATCCCGGCGGGGTCCTGGCGGGACAGCCGCAGCCATGCCTCCTGGACGGCGTCCTCGGCGTCGGCGTGCGAGCCGAGCAGGCGGTGGGCGACCGCGCGCAGCCGGTCCCGCTCGGCTTCGAACGCCTCGGCCAGGGGGTCCGTCGGGGTGGTCTCGGACATGCTGTTACCTTCCTCGGCTCTGCTCCGTCACAGGGATGACGGGCCCGGACGGGCACAGGTAACCGATGAGGGAGCAGGACCGATGGAAGCACGGCTGAAGAACGCGGCGAACCCCGAGGTGATCGCGGCGATCCAGCAGCTGAACAAGGCGATCTACGGCAGCGGGGCCGACCCGCTGGTGCTGGAGCTGGTCCACCTGCGGGCGAGCCAGATCAACGGCTGCAGCCCGTGCGTGTACGCCGGGGTGCGCTCGGCGAAGCAGCGCGGGGAGAGCGAGGAGCGGCTGCACAACGTGGTCACCTGGCGCGAGACGCCCTTCTTCAGCGAGGCGGAGCGGGCGGCGCTGGCGCTGACCGAGGCGGCCACCCGGCTGCAGGACGGCGCGCCGGGCGTGACGGACGAGATCTGGGCGGAGGCCGCCGAGCACTTCGACGACGAGCAGCTCTCCGGGATCGTCCTGAACATCGCGATCACCAACTTCTTCAACCGGATCAACCGCACGATCCGCGAGCAGGCCGGCAAGACCTGGTGATCCGCCCGCGGCCCGCCGGCCCGCCCGGGCGGCGACCGCTTGCCGCGTACGGCCCCGTCCAACGGCCGTACGCGGCGCCGAACGGCCGTACGGAGCACTCAACCGCTGTACACAGCAAGCGCGTTGGCAGGGCTTCCGGGCGGTTCAGGCCGCCCTGTACGCCGGGGCGTGCCGCAACCAGGGCCGGGCCTGCTCCAGTTGGGCCGCCAGTTCCAGGAGCAGCTTCTCCCGGCCGGGGCGGGCGACGAGCTGGACGCCGATCGGGGTGCCGTCGGGGCGCGGGACGGCGGGGATGCTCATCGCGGGCCAGCCCGCGATGTTCCAGGCCGCGAAGAGCCCGTAGGTCCGCACGCTGAGCACGGTGTTGCGTACCGCGCCGCGCTCGCTCCAGCGTTCGGCCCGCGGCGGCGGCGTGGTGAGGGCGGGCAGGGCGAGGACGTCGAGGTCGCCGAAGAACTCCGCGGCCCCGGTGTGCCGCCAGCGGGCCCTGCTGCCCGCGGCTCCCAGGTGCGCGGCCTCCAGCGCCCGCCCGACGGCGACCAGTCCGCGGGTGTTGCGCTGCAGGCGGGAGGCGTCCACCCGCTCGGCCGACATCCGGGCGCTGGCGTACCAGGTCCGCAGCGCGCCCAGGCCCAGCCAGTTGGGGTAGGGGCGGTCGTGCACGACCGCTTCGTGCCCGAGCCGGGTGAGCAGCGGTGCCAGGTCGTGCACGGCGGCGGCCGCGCGGCGGTCGACGGGGAGCCCGGCGAGCAGCGGCCGTACGCTCATGCCGACCCGCAGCGGGGCCGGTTCGCCGAGCCGGGCGAGGTCCGGGTCGCCGGCCATCACGGCGAGGCCGGTCGCGGCGTCCTGGACGGTGGCGGCCAGGGGTCCGTTCTCCGACAGGCCGAACCACGTCGGCTCGGTCGCGGGCACCACGTCGGTGCCGGGCTTGAAGCCCACCAGGCCGCAGCAGGCGGCGGGGATGCGCAGGGAGCCGAAGCCGTCGTTGCCGTGTGCGAGGGGCACCAGCGCGCTCGCGACGGCGGCCGCGCTGCCGCCGGAGGAGCCACCGGGGGTGAGAGCGAGGTCCCACGGGTTGCGGGCGATGCCGTAGGGGCTGTCGCAGACGCCGGTCAGGCACAGCTCCGGCACGTTGGTGAGCCCGACGACGATCGCGCCGGCCGCCCGCAGCCGGGCGACGACCTCGGCGTCGGCGTCGTTCAGTTCCTCGCCGGAGCCGGCGGAGCCGTTGCGGGTCTGCTCGCCGGCGACGTCCACGTTGTCCTTGACCGCCACCGGCACGCCGGCCAGCGGCAGTTCGGCGAGGTCGGGGCGCGCGGCCAGCTCCTCGGCCTCGGCCAGCGCCTCGTGCCCGCGCACCCGCCGGAAGGCGCCGAGCGGCCCGGCCAGCTCCTGGATGCGTTCGATGTGTTCGGCGACGACCTCGCGCGGGTCCGCCGTACCGCCGCGGACGGCTTCGGCGATCTCCACGGCACTGCGCCCGGTCCACTTCGCGCCACTCATACCGCGGATTGAAGCCCAGCCGCCCCTCGGCGGGCAACCCCGCCTGCGTGCACGGACGTTGGCGAACGGCGCACCGCCCCGGGCCTGTTCCGCTCGGCCCGGGGCGGCGCTGGTGCCAATTGCGCGGCGTGCTCGCCGCCTTGATGTGCCCGGCGCGTCCTACGCCGTGGCGATGGCGAACAGGTGCATGTCGCCGCCCTGGACCGTGGCCGGCAGGGTGACGGACTTCAGCTGCTTGCCGGACTGCAGGGTGATCGGCGCGGTGGCGAACACGTCGGTGCCCACCGGGTCGACGCCGCCGCCCATGACATCGCGGTAGGGGGTGTGCACCGCGATGGTGTTGCCGAAGGACGGGGTGCCCCCGCCGCCGCCCAGGGTCCAGTCGCTGAAGCCGACGGTGGCCTGCTGGGTGCTGCCGTCGGTGTAGGTGAGGGTGACGGTGCCGCTGGTGTCGCCGAAGGCGGCGCTGCCCAGCAGGCTCAGCTCGGTGGCGCCGGCGGACGTCTTCGACACGTCGAGGACCTGGTCGCCGCCGCCGACGACGATGTTGTCGGGGGCGCCGGGCGCGACGTCGGGCCAGGTGAAGTCGAAGCCGTTCACCGAGACCGTGCCGCCCGGGGTGACCCCGGCGTCGGCGAGTGCCTTGCCCGAGTAACTCCAGCCACCGCCGTCGAAGTTGGCGGTGGGGTTGTCGTCGTCGTAGGAGATGCCGTTGCTGTTGACGTACCAGGTGACGCTGCCGTTGACGCCGACGGTGACGCTCAGCCACACCGTCGGGACCTTCGTGCCGTGGTCGGCGGTGAGCGTCAGCGGCACGCTGTAGACACCGGACTTGGTGCCGGCGGCGACGTCGACGTCGAGCTTCGCGGTGGCCGCGCCGTCCTTGGGGACGGTGACGGTGCCGTGCGACGGCGACAGGGTGATCCCGGCCGGCGCGTCGGCGCTCCAGGAGACCTTCGTCTTCTTGTCCGCGATGGTGGACAGCTTCAGCGAGGTGGTCGCGGAGCTGCCGGGCTCGATCTTCACCGACGCCGGGGAGGCGGCGGCGAAGAACGGTGCCTCGCCGTCACGGAAGGACGGCGGGGCGTCCTTGGCGGCGCTGCCCCAGCGGGTGTCGGCGGTGGCGCCCAGGGTGTAGTCCAGGGTGCCGCCGTGGGTGGTGAAGGAGGCGGGCACCCAGGGCTTGTCGGAGCTGTGGCCGTCGACCTTCAGGCCCTGGATGTAGATGTTGCCGGCCGACGCCTTGGGGGCGTTGACGGTGATGGTGCGGCCGAGGCCGGTGTGGATGACGGCCTTGGGGAAGATCGGCGCGCTGAGCACGAGGTCGGCGCGGCTGGGCACCTGCGGGTAGAGGCCGAGCGCGGAGAAGACATACCAGGAGGACATGGTGCCGGCGTCGTCGTTGCCGGGGATGCCGCCGGGGGTGTTCGTCCACAGCTGGTCGGTCTCGGCCCGCACGGTTGCCTGCGTCTTGTAGGGGGCGCCGAAGTAGTCGTACAGGTAGGGCGCGTTGATGTCGGGCTCGTTCGTCGGGTCGTACTTGGTCTGGTCGTTCGCCGAGAAGTCGAAGCTGCCGTCGGGGGCGTGGAAGAAGGCGTCGAGCCGGTCGACGGCGGTCTGGTCGCCGCCCATCGCCTGGGCGAGGCCGGCGGCGTCGGAGTAGACCATCCACGTGTAGCGGGCGCTGCTGCCCTCGACGAAGCCGTTGCCTGTGCTGGGGCTGAACGTGGCCCCGGCCCACGACCCGTTGGAGTTCCGGTCGCGCATGTAGCCGCCCTGCGCGGTGGCGTTGGGGTCGAAGACGTTCGTCCAGTTGCCGCTGCGGTCGGCGAAGGTCTTCTGGACGGACTTCTGGCCCGCGTCACCGGCGAGTTCGGACAGGCCGAAGTCGGCCGCCGCGTCCTCCAGGGTCTCGGCGGCGCCGCCCCAGCAGTGGCAGTTGTCCGAGGGGACGTAGCCGTTCTTCAGGTACTGGTCCAGGGCGGGCCGCTGGCCGACGCACTCGACGTTGCAGCCGGCGCTGGAGGAGTCGTCGGCGGTGGGCACGGTGGCCGCTTTGACCAGCGAGGCAAGGGCGCCCTTGACGTCGAAGTCGTGGCCGCCGAAGGCGTAGATGCCGGCGAGGGCCGCGTCGGAGGGGTCGCCGGACATGATGCTGGTCTTGCCGTTCTCCAGCAGCCAGCGGTCCCATTCGCCGCCGCGCTGGGTGGCGTAGTTGAACAGGGACTGGGCGTAGTCGCTGCCGATCCTCGGTTGCAGGAGCGTCAGCAGCTGGACCTGGGCGCGGTACTGGTCCCAGCCGGAGAAGGTGCCGTACTGCGCCTGCTGGCCCTTGGCGAGCTGGTGGACGGCCCGGTCGCCGCCGAGGTAGCGCCCGTCCACGTCGCTGGTGAGGGTGGGCTCCAGCATCGAGTGGTAGAGCGCGGTGTAGAAGGTGCTCAGCTGGTCGGCGCTGCCGCCGGAGACCGCGATGCGGCGCAGGGCGGTGTTCCAGGCGGACTTCGCGGCCGCGCGCACGGAGTCGAAGGAACGCGACGGCGGGTTCTCGGCGCGCAGGTTCGCCTCGGCGCCGGCCGCGCCGACGTAGGAGACGGCGACCTTGACCTGCACCTGGTCGGTGCCGGCAGGGAAGGTGACGTAGGCGCCGGAGCCCTTGCCCGCGGCCGCGTTGCCGTTGGCGTCGTAGCCGGTGCCGCCGGTGGCGGAGGTGGAGCCGGGCGCCACGGTGCCGTCGGTCCAGGTGCCGACCTTGGCGAACGGCGTGTCGAAGTGGGCCGTGAAGTGCAGGGTGTAGACGTCGTGCCGGTTGTTGGCGCTCTGCGGGCCGCAGAAGTTGCCGGCGTCCACCGAGCCGGTGACGGTGCGGGTGGCCGCGTCCACGTTCACCGTGGCGCCGGTGCTGCCGCTCTCGGAGTTGGAGGTGCGCAGCAGCATGGTGGCGGGCTTGTCGGCCGGGAAGCCGAACTCGCCGGTGCCGGTGCGGGCGGTGGTGGTCAGTTGCGCGGTGGCGCCGCTGTCGAGGGCGACCTTGTAGTAACCGGCCTCGGCGGTCTCGTTGGCGTGCGAGAAGGTGCTCGCGTAGACCGCGTCCTTGGTGTCGGAGCTGGGCGAGGTGGTCACGTCGCCGACGTACGGCATGATCGGGATGTCGCCGTTCGCGCCCGAACAGCCCACGCCGTTCAGGTGGGTGAGGCTGAAGCCGCGGATCTTGGTGGCGTCGTAGCGGTAGCCGCCCGGGGCCGGGGTGGAGAACTGGTTGCCCGTCGAGTTCTGCGGGCTCCAGGCGAGCATGCCGAACGGGGTGACGGCACCGGGGTAGGTGTTGCCGGCGTTCGAGCTGCCGATCAGCGGGTTGACGTAGGAGGCCGGGTCGGCGGTGGCCGTGCCGGGGGCCGCGGCCGCTGCGGACTGCGCGCCCAGGCCGAGGCCCAGCAGGGCGGCTGCCGCGGTGACGGCGACAACGGCGCGGTGCCGCAGGCGCGTTCTGCCGCCGGAGTGGGTGGGTCTGGCTGACACTTTCCTGCCCTTCGGGTGTGCGGGGAGGAGACCGGCAGGGGCGCGGGCGGCCCCGCCGGTCGGACGGGGACGGCCGGCGCCCCGCGAGGTGGGGTCGGGGAGCCGCCGAGGTGGACAACGTTGTCATGAAGTCGGAAAGTGATGTTCCTCTGGGCTTCACGAGGTGTCAAGGGCGCCCCGCTCCGCGGGGGTTGGCGGGGTTCCTGACGGGGACGGGACAAGTCCGCACAAGCTTCCGCGAGTCGCGTGGGGCGGGTGGGGTGGGCTTCTGGCTGGGGTGCGGGTTGTGCGGCTGCCGCTGCGGCGGGGTGGGGTGCGGGTTGTGCGGCTGCCGCTGCCGCGGGGTGGGGCGGAATGGCGAGGTACGCGACGACTGAGGTTGTCACGAGGACGGGCCCCGCGTCGGCTCTGCCGCGTGCCGGGGCCGGTTGTCATGCCGACGGGGTGCGCCCCGTCTCCTGTCGGGGGTCTGCGAGCCCTCTGCGCTGCCGGCTGTCGAGCGGTCCCGGAATCGCCAGGGCCCCTCCGGGCCGTCGTTTCCCGGAGAGCCGGTGTGCCGGGCGGCTGGCGGCTGGCGACCGGCGGCTGGCGGCTGGCGGCTGGCGGCTGGCGGCTGGCGGCTGGCGGCTGGCGGCTGGCGGCTGGCGGCTGGGAGACTAGTTGCCTGTGACCCACTCCGATCTCGCTCTCCGCATCCATGCCGCCTCTCACCTGACGGGGCAGTTCACGCTCCGGTCGGGACGTACGGCCACGGAGTACTTCGACAAGTACCGGTTCGAGGCGGACCCCGTCCTGCTGGATGAGATCGCCCGGCGGATGGTCCCTCTGGTGCCCGCCGGCACGCAGGTGCTGGCCGGCCTGGAAATGGGCGGCATCCCAGTGGTGACCGCACTCGGCCGGCACACCGGCCTTCCGTGCGCGTTCGTCCGCAAGCAGGCCAAGCCGTACGGCACCTGCCGGCAGGCCGAGGGCGCAGAGGTGGCGGGCCGGAAAGTGCTGGTCGTCGAGGACGTGGTGACCAGTGGCGGACAGATCGCGCTGTCGGCCGCGGACCTGCGAAACCTGGGCGCGCAGGTCGATGAGGCGCTGTGCGTGATCGACCGGGAGCAAGGCGGTGGCGAAGCCCTCAAGGCAGCGGGCATCAGCCTGTTGTCACTGCTGACGGCCGAAGACCTGCGGGCCGCTGCCGCCGGGCCGACCGGGACATCTCGGTGGACTCCGCGGTGACGCGGGCTCCCCTGCACGCCGCCGGAGCAGGTCGGAGGCGCCTTCGTCTGATCATGTGCTCCGGCCAAGGTGCACGTGACCACGATGAAGGCTGACGATGAGTTTGCTGCCTGATGCTGTCCGGAGGGAGGCGCTCGCGGAAGCGTCACGCTTCCGGGGCGAGTCCCATGAGTGTCTGGGCGCTCGGCGCGACGAGTTGTTCGAACTGCTCGGGGCCGTGTGCGGACGGTGCGGTGAAGTCCCTGGTGGATCTGATGTTGCTGCCGGAGCATCGTCGTGGGCTCGGAGCGATGTGCGGCGGTCTGAATCACGGCTGGATCGACGTCGGTCGGCTGCGTACCGTGCTGGCGGGATTATCGCTGCCGCGGTCCGACGGCGGGCGCCTGGTGCCGGCTGTGGATGTGTCGCCGTGGCTCCGCTCGGACGCGCCGTGCCCGGCGGACCGTCCGTACTGCCACGTCCAAGGACGGCCGAAGACAGCCGCGCAGGTGCCGGGGCCCCGACAGCCGGGGGTCAGCCAGCGGTCGAGGAGAAGGAGCGGAAAACTCCGTCCGAGTCCTCGTGCGCCCTCGACGAGAAGTCCTGGAAGTCCATGTTGGCCAGTTCAAGATTGGCATGGATCGAGTGGACCTCCCTCGGCAGCGTGCGGAATTCACGTCCGAACTCGACCATGGCCTCGTACTCATCATCCTCCTCGTCGTCGTCAAAGTCCTCCCGAGTCATGGTGGTGACCGCAAGCAGGGCGTGGTGGTCGGCACGCATCGTCGTGCTGTCGGCGACGAACACCACAGGAAGCTGGTCCCACAGCTCCTCGTGGGCCGATATCGCCGCCAGGATCGCGTCTGTGTCCGCGCCGTCCAGCTCCGGCGCGTCGACCACGTCATAGGATTCCGCGGGGTCGCCGTCGTAGTGGGAGGACCTCTCCAGCTCCGCCGTCATCTCCCGCCACGCAGCCTCGTCCGTAAAGTCGGTCCTGATGATCAGGGCTGAGAACGCGTTGCGCTCCGACAGTCCGGACAACGCCACCATCATCACCACTCCTCGAACAACCCTGTACTCCTGATCAAGGACCAGAAGACAGCGAACGGCACCGACATCGCCTCCGGCACACACAATCCCTCGGGAGGACAGGAAAGCCGTGAGGGAAGGTGACACAGCGACGCATGATGCCGTCGAGTGTAAGTACCTCGTCTTCTCGCATCCGCTCCAGCCGGCGAGAACTGCCTTGGCGGGCACAAACGGCAGTTCCGAAGGGCAACCCATCATTGCGCTACTGAACTTGATCGGGTGATGTCGGGGCTGTTCGCCAGAAAACGACCGGACGGCTCCGGTAGCTCTGTGGCGTGAGATACGCGCAGGGCGGTCGGCTGAACGAGGCCGAGAGGGCCGTCCGGGAGCGGATCCGGATGCAGGCCGTGGACCGCTTCCAATGTGGGGACAACAACCGCGAGATCGCTGCCGCGCTGCGGGTGAGCGAGCGGTCGGTGGAGCGCCGGCGTCGGGCCTGGCGCGCGAGCGCTGCGGATCCGGTGTCCTGTCGAAGGGCTCGCCAGGTCGGCCTCGGCTCAGCGAAGCCGAGATCACCACGCCGGAAGGAGAGTTGGAGCGTGGCCCGCTGGCCCACGGCTGGGTGGACCAGCGATGGACGCTGTCGAGGATCAGGACGCTGATCGGTCGGCTTTCCCACGTCTCCTACACCGTCGAGGGCACCTGGCGGCTGCTGAAGCGGCACGGCTGGAGCCGGCAGCAGCCCGACCGGAGGGCCATCGAGCGCAACGACGATGCGGTCGAGGTGTGGAAGAAGGAGACCCGGCCGCGGGTAAGAGCACGGCGGCGGACCTCGGCGCCTGGATCCCCTTCGAGGACGAGGCGGGTCAGTCGATGACTCCGCCACGCGCCAGAACCTGGGGCCGAATCGGCCGGACCCCGGTCGTCCGAGAGGCCGGGGCTCCGGACGGGTGTCGATGGCAGGCTGGCCGAACCAAGCCGGTATCGTCACGCTGCTTGCCGTCCAGGCTGAAGTGCTCAACTGACCGGAGGTTGATCGGTGGCAACGGACGTCTGGGTCGTGCTGGACGAGAGGCAACGCCTGCGATGGATGTTCGCGCCGTTCGAATGCGTGGGACCTCTGGAATTCGGCATGACGCACGAGCAGGCAGAGGCGGCAGTCGATGGCATGCTGCAGGCCGCTCTTCGTGAGGGTCCTTCCGGAAACGAGGTACGGGCTGACTACTGGCTGGCGCAGCGCCCTGATGCAGGGTTCTCCGGGCCGGCGGTAACCGTCTACTACGACCGGGCGATCGGCTTGGCAGGCATCGCGGTCAACGCGCTGCGGGGTCCGCAGGTGACCCTGGACGGGATGGGCCTCGTGGGTCAGGTGCCATCACGCCTGGAGGATCAGTTCACCGACTACCTCGAGACGCACAACAAGGACCTCCGGTACTCGCAGTGCGCCGATCCGTGCTCGGCCCAGCTTGGTTTGGTACTCCGGGCCCAGCGGGCCGGCGACCTCGTATTGAGCCGCCCGGTGATGGTGGCCGAAGGATGGGCCGACCGTTGCTGGGACACCACGGGGGCTGCATCCCCCAACAGGAGTGGAAGACCTTCGAGTGGTGAGTGCCAGCCGATACCGTCGGACTGTCTGGCCAGAGGCTCGCCTCTCTGCCCACAGCGGCCCTCCATTTCTTCGATATCACCCTTTCAATTTCACTGGTGCCGTATCCCGACGACGTTCGCCTGCTGGGGGCGATGAGGTTGCGCTGCTGGTCGTAGCAGGAGGGTTGGTGTCAGGTGAGGTTGTCTTGGGCCCAACGGGCGAAGCCGGCGAGCTTGGCAGCGGCGGCTTCGATGTCGCCGACCGCGATGGGCTGTTCGGTTTGCCCGTCGAAGCCTTCGAGCCCGGTTGCTTCCTCGACTATGCCTGCGACGCGGTACGCCTCCGCGATGATCGGCAATGCCGCCTTTCCCGGGTAGCGGTAAGGGATCTCGATGTCGGCCGAGTCCCCGGCGTAGTCCAGCTGGAGGTGGCCGGCAGGGCCGTCCCGCCACAAGGTCAGGCTGTAGAGGTACTCCTGTGACGTAACGGGCCCGACCTCCGCAGTGACCCGCCGCAGGATCAGCTCCCATGCGGCGCGCTGGGCCGTGGTCAAAAGGAGAGGTACCGGTTCGGCGTCCGGGTCGTGCTCCGCTGCGCGATCCTCCAATGTCTCCAGGAGGGTGAGGCCAGGACGCCGGCGCGCGAAGATGATGTCGTAGGTCACCGTCCCCAAAGTAGAGCCCTCACCTCGATGGCCTCCAAGCCGTGGCCGAGCGAGCTTCCCCACCTGGAGCCTGGCCGAGCCGACCGACTTCCTGGTCGCCGAGGGGTGGTCGACAACATCAGCCTCGGGACCTGCGCATCCTGCTCCGCGAGGAAGGCGGCACCTTTCAACGCGTGAGGCCTGGAAGACTTCCAACGACCCGAGTACGCGACCAGGAAAGCCCGCCACCCTGCCGTCGTACGCGCGTCGGTGACGTGCCGTCGGCTGCCCGCACGCGCATCTCGACCGCCGCCCGGCTGACAATCGAGCGGCTGGGCTACGAGATTGGGCCGCTTCAGCTCGGACGAGGGTGCTGCTGGGCCTCGTTCAGAGCTGCCAGCTGGGTGGTGAAGATGCGGGCGCCGCCTTGGGCGGGGTGGCGGATCGGGGTGGCCGGGATGCCGTTGCGGGACAGGGCGGCCTCGGCTTTGCGGCCCACCGCCGCGAAGGTCGTGATGCCGAAGGCCTCGGCCAGGGCGAGGGCCACCGGGGTGCCCGCGGCGATCTCCGCGGCGCGCGGGGTGCGGTTGGTGGCGGGGCGGCCCGGCTCGTGGGGGTGCAGCGGATAGACCCCCCAGAACAGGGGCAGCGGTCCGCGCCAGTCGGCCATCGCGCTCCATACGGTGTCCGAGGACGACTCCCAGGTCGCCGCCGGGGCCTCCGGCGGCGTGAAGCCGTCGCCCTCGGGCCGCCCGGTGATCAGGCCCGGCCGGGCGCCCACTTGCCGCATGCTCATGAAGGGCACCCCGGTCACGGTGTGGCCGCGGTACCCGGGGGCCTCGCCGACGAGCATCACCCGCGGCCCGATGTCCGCCAGCAGCTCTAAGTAGTGCCGCAGGTTCGCCTCCCGCAGCCGCCCGTGCGGGTCGTCCCCGTAGAGGTACTCCGCGTCCTGCGGCACGGGCAGCGCCCGCAGCAGCTCCCAGAACCGCCCGGTGTCGACCACGGCTCTCCTTCCGTCGAGGGCCCAGCCTGCCACGCTTGCGGGCCGGTGCCGGACAGCGCCGTTCCGCACCGCGACGTCCCTTCGGGCCCTGACGGGCCGCTGCTCAGGCCCGCAGGTGCGCGAGGTCCGCGTCGGGGACGGGGTAGGGTCGCTCGTCGGGCAGCAGGGCGCGGGCGCCGTCCAGGTCGCCGGCCCGGACCCGGGCGTGCACCGCGTGCGCCAGCGGGGTGACGTCCGTGATGCCCGTGATCCACTCGTCGGCGTACGCGCGGGCCGCCTCGCCCGCGAGGCCGAGTTGCAGCGAGCGGTAGGGCAACGGGCGCAGGTGCAGGTCGCGTTCGGGGTCCCATTGGACGCGGGCCGGGGAGCGCTTCATCTGCTCCTTCCAGGCCGCATGGTCGCCGTGCAGCGCCGGCTCGTAGTGGGCGAGGCAGGCGTGCGCGAGGGCCCACGCCAGTCCCTCGCGGGTGATCTCCACCGCGACCACGGTCTCCTGGCCCGGCTTGGTCGCCCAGCCGCAGCGGTACATCATCCACAGGAACGACGGCTTGATCCACGTCATACGGTCCCGCTGCCACGTGCCCGGGAATCGGCCCGCCCTCGCCGCGGGCAGCCCGATACCGGGGCTGTACGCCTGGTAGACCGTCACGGTGGTGTGGCGGTGTGGGCCGCGCGGATGCGGTGCTCCGGTTCTTCCACGCGGCCAGGGTGGCGCGGCGGCGGTGGGGCGGGCCAGCGGTTTTCCGTGGGGCGCGGGCGGGATGGCGGCTCAGCCCGGCTGGTCGTTGTCCTTCATGGCGCCCCAGCCGTGCCAGCGGTCGATCTCGATCCAGGCGCTGAAGCGCTGGCGGTCGCGGACGGGGTACGGCTTGCCGATGTAGTGCTGGGCGATGCGGTCGATGTCGACGAGCCCGGCGTCCTCCTGGATGGCGCCGATGTGGCCGACGATGCTGACGTGGGTGTACCAGTCGTCGCCCGCGAGCACGGTCAGGGAGACCCGGGGGTCGTTGCGCATGTGCTTGAGGCGGGCGCGGACATGGTCCAGGTTCACCAGCACGCGGCCCTCGTCCCACAGGTACCAGGTCGCGGTCGACACGGGCTGGCCGTCGGGCCGCAGGGTGGTGATGACGGCGGGGTTCGCCTTCTTGAGCAGTTCGACGGCCTCTGCGGTGAGCGGGGGTTTCGACATGTCACGCCTTTCCTGGGTCACGGCTTGAGTCACGGTTCCCGAAGATCACTCTTCCACACCGCGCGGGATCTTCGCGGGGGCCCACCGGGCGTCCGCCGAAAACGCACCGAGCCGGCTGCTCGGGGGCGGGCGAAGCGTACGGGGGTCACCGTGTGGGCGAGGGAGCGTCCGCGACCGCCGGGGGTTCGGCGCGGACCCGATCGGCCCCCTTCGGCCCGGGGGCGCCCCGCGGCGCCGTAGCGGGAGAGTGCGCACCAGGCGCCCCTGGCGATCCCGCAGGGCCGGCTGCGGTGGGGCGCCGCGTACAGGGTGGGGGCGATCCGGGAAACTGAGGGGATGACGGAATTTCTGGTGATCGGCGAGTGCGTCGCCGATATCGTCCGCGTACCGGGGCGGCCGGACGTGCCCCATCCCGGCGGGAGCCCCGCGAACGTGGCGTACGGGCTGGCACGGCTGGAGCGGCGGACCGCGCTGCTGACGCAACTGGGCGAGGACGCGGCCGGCGAGCTGATCGGGGACCACCTGCGCAAGGCCGGCGTGGACCTGCTGGACGACGGGCAGCGCGGGGTCGCCACCCCGACCGCCGTGGTCACGCTGGACGGCGACGGCAGCGCCTCGTACGACTTCTCGGTCGGCTGGACGCTGCGGCCCGTGCTGCTGCCGGTCGCGCCCCGGCATGTGCACCTCGGTTCGATCGGTGCCGTGTGCGCCCCCGGCGCGGCCGCGGTGCTCGCGATGGCCGAGCGCCTGCGGCCGTACGCCACCGTCAGCTACGACCCGAACGTGCGCCCCGCGCTGTTCGGCGAGCACGACGACGCCGTCGCCCGCGTCGAGGAGTGCGTGGCGCTGGCCGATGTCGTCAAGGCGAGCGACGAGGACCTGGCCTGGCTCTACCCGCACGCCTCCGTCGCGGACGTCGCCGCGCGCTGGCTGGAGATGGGACCCGCCGCGGTGTTCGTGACCCTCGGCGCCAAGGGGGCCGTCGCCCACACCCGCACCCACGCGGTCACGGGCACGCCCGTCGCCACCCAGGTGGCCGATACGGTGGGCGCGGGCGATTCCTTCATGTCCGCCGCCCTGGACGCGCTCGCCGACCTCGGCCTGACCGGCGGCGACGCCCGTACCGCACTGGGCGAACTGGACGAGGCGGCCCTCGCCCGTGTCCTGCGCCAGGCGGGCACCGCAGCCGCGCTCACTGTCTCCCGCCCGGGCGCGAACCCGCCGGACCGCGCCGAGTTGGCCGTCGCCTTGGCCTGACCGACCACCGGGCCCGCCCTCACCGACGGGCCCGCTCCTCCCCCGCTTGCCAACCCGGGGCGCCGGGCTCGACCGCCGCCGCGTGGACCTCGCTCGACCAACAGCCCGGCGCCTCCCCACAGGTGAGAGACCGCCGTCTCAACTGCCGTGGGGCGTACGCGCATCCGCCGGCGCCGGCGGCACCTCCGCAGCCGCCGCCTCCGGCCGCGTCGGCTCAACGGCAGCCGTGGCACCCGTCGTCGGGCTGCCGGAGGCGGACGCGGGCTCGGAGGTGCTCCCCCGCTCGGAAGTGACTTCATCGGGTGGCGGCACTGTCCGGCGCATCACCGGGTACATCAGCAGGCCCAGCGCCAGCGTGGGTGCGCCGCCGGCGATCAGGGACCAGCGGCTGCCGAAGGTCTGGCCGATCCAGCCGACCAGGGGGCCGCCGACGACCGTGGTGCCGCCCCACGCCATCGCCCACAGGGCCATGACACGTCCCCGCATCGAGGGGGCGGCGGCGAGCTGCATGGCCGTCTTGGACAGGGAGTTGAAGGTGATGCTGCCGTAGCCGACGAAGGGCAGGACGGCCAGCTCGACGGCGAGGTCGGGCGCGAGGGCGGCGGCGAGGATGGCCAGGCCCCAGCCGATGCCCGCGACGGCCAGCGCTCCCGGGCGCCTCGGGGCGCCCCTCGCGGCGACGATGAGCCCGCCGACAACCGCGCCGACCGCCATCACGGTGACCATCGCGCCGAAGGTGCCCGCCCCGCCGTGGAAGGCGCCGCGGGCGACCAGCGGGAGAGTGAGGGGGAACTCGTAGGCGAGCATGCCGGTGACGGTGAGCATCAGCAGCGGCAGGAGCAGCGCGGGGGTGCGGCGGGTGTAGCGCAGGCCGTCGCGGATCTGGCCCTTCTGCCGCGGCGGACGGTCCACCGGGGCCATCTCGGAGCGCCGCATCCGGGCGAGGCTGACGATCACGGCGCCGAAGGAGACCGCGTTGAGCGCGAAGCACGTGGTGAGCCCCAAGGCGGCGACGATCGCGCCGCCCGCCGCCGAGCCGATCACCCGCGCCATGTTCACCGACACGGAGTTGAGGGTGACGGCGTTGGCGAGCCGCTCGCGCGGGACGAGTTCGCCGATCAGGCTCTGCCGGGCGGGGTTGTCGAAGACGGTGAGCGAGCCGAGCAGCAGCGAAAGGCCGATCACCAGGCCGACATTGATGGCGTCCAGGGCGGTGAGCACGGCGAAGAGGACCGCGATGCCGGCCGAGGCGGACTGCGTCAGGTAGAGCAGCCGGCGCTTGTCGTAGCGGTCGGCGACGAGTCCGCCGACCGGGCCGAGGACGACAAACGGCAGGAAGCGGGCGGCGGTCGCGATGCCGAGGTCGCTGCCGCTGCCGGTCAGGCGCAGCACGAGCAGGGCGAGCGCGAGCGACTGCATCCATGTGCCGGCCACCGATACCGAGTAACCCCAGAAGTACAGCCGGTAGTTGCGCACGGACAGTGAGGACAGGGCGCGGGCGAGGGGGCCGGGGGCGGCCGCGGCACCGGCCGTCACGAGGCCCGCCCGCCGGTCCCGGTCCCGCCGGTGGATGCGGCCGGTGTTCCCGCGGCCGGCACCGCGGCAGGGCTGCCGGAAAGTGCCGGCGCGGGCTCCGGCTCGAACTCCGCGAGCCGCTGCATCAGTTCGCCCGCCGCCAGCAGCAGCCGCTGCTCCCGCGGGTCGAGCAGGGTCTCCACCGCGCGGCCGAGCCAGCTGTCCCGGTCGTTGCGCACCCCGGCGACCACGGCCTCGCCCTGCTCGGTGGCGAGCACGAGCACCCGCCGGGCGTCCGCGGCGTCCTTGCGCCGCCGCACATGCCCGGCCGCCTCCAACTCGCGCAGCGCGGCGGCCACGTTGGAGCTGGTCATCATCAGCTCCTCGGCCAAGTGCCGGGGTTGCGGGGTGCCGGGGAAGCGCACGGTGGCGGCGAGCACCTGCAGGGCGGTGCGCGACAACCCGTGCTCGGGGAAGGTCTCGCGCCGCAGCCGCCGCTGGAGCAGCTTGATCTGCGTACGGAGCCGGCGCACTTCTTCTTCGTCCACATAGCTATCTTACATAGCTATTCGACATAGCCACATATCGAGGGGCACGCAGGCACGAGGCGCCGCCGCACAGGCACGAGGTGCAGCCGCGCAGGCACGGGGCATCGCCGATCAGCACCGGATACCCGGCCATGCCCCTCAGGGCGTCGGCAGCCGCAGCGCGTTCCGCGTGGCCGCCTCCTCCGCGCCCAGCACTCGCGTACGGGCCAGCAGCAGCGCGATGTCGTCCTCCGGCCGGAGGATCGGCAGGCGCGAGCCCGGCGGGCGCTGCGGGCGGTGGGCGACGTTCGGCGCCATCGCGCCGATGATGTGCGTGCACAGGTCGTCCAGCGAGGTGCCGGTGCGGGCCATCGCCCGGCGCAGCCGCTCCAGCCCGACGTCGATGTCGTCCTTCCTGGTCTCCACCAGGCCGTCGGTGTAGAGGGCGATGACCGTGCCCTCGGGCAGCTCCATGGTCACCGACTCGTACGACATGGTGCCCAGGCCGATCGGCGGGCCGGACGGCAGGTCGGCGAAGGACACGGTGCCGTCCGGGGTGAGCACCGCGGGCGGCGGATGGCCGGCGCTCGCCATGGTGCAGCGCCGGGTGACCGGGTCGTACACCGCGTACACGCAGGTGCAGCTCATGACGGGGCCGCCGGGCGGCTCGGCGTCGTCCTGGTCGCCCATGAGCAGCACCCGGCGGTCGAGCCGGGCGAGCAGGTCGTGCGGGGGCAGGTCGAGGTCGGCGAGCGTGCCCATGACCGTGCGCAGCTGGCCCATCAGGGCGGCCGCGTTGATCCCGTGCCCGACGACGTCGCCGACCGCCAGGCCGACCCGGTGCCCCGGCAGGTGGATCACGTCGAACCAGTCGCCGCCGACGCCCTCGTGGGTGTGCGCGGGCAGGTAGCGCGAGGCGACGTCCACGGCCTTGCCGCCCGACAGGTTGCGCGGCAGCAGGTTGCGCTGGAGGGCGACGGCCGAGGCGCGCTCACGCGTGTAGCGGCGGGCGTTGTCCAGGCTGAGCGCGGCCCGCCCGGTCAGCTCCTCGATCAGCAGCACGTCGTCGCGCGAGAAGGGCAGGCGGGTGTCGCTGCGGATGAAGACGGCCACGCCGAGGACGGTGCCGCGAGCCTTGAGCGGGACGACCACCAGCGAGTGCATGCCCGTCTCGGCGATCACCCGGGCGCGGTCGGGGTCCTGGTCCAGCCAGGTGCCGGGCGAGGTGTCCAGCACCGGTTCGTAGTGCGTGCGGCCGGAGAACAGGGCGTGGGTGAACGGTGAGGACGGCGGGACGAACACCGGCTCGCCCACCTTCCACAGCGCCTCGGGCATCCCCTCGTGCACCGAGGCGAGGCCCGCCCGGCGGAAGACGGGGATGGCGCCCGGGGTGGACGGCAGGCGCTGCAGCGGCTCCTCGCCCAGCGGCACGCTCTCGGCGAGGTCGACGGTGACGTAGTCGGCGAGCAGCGGCACCGCGGCGTCGGCGAGCTCCTGCGCGGTGCGGATGACGTCGAGCGTGGTGCCGATGCGGTTGCCGACCTGGCCGAGGGTGAGCAGGTGCTGGCGGGCGAGCGAGGTCTCGATGTCGGTGGCCATGTTGCACAGGCCGAGCGGGCGGCCGTCCGGGCCGTCCAGCCGGAAGTACGAGGCGGACAGGATGCGGTCCTGGTCCTCGCCTGGGACCCGCCAGGTGTACTCGCGCTCGATGACCGGCTCCCCCGTCTCCAGCACCTGGCGCATCGCGGCGGTGATCGCGCGGCCGTTGGCGCCGGGCTGCACCTCGCTCATCAGGCGGCCGATCCGGTGGCGGCGCAGGACGCCGTCCTGGCGTTCGGCGGCGGCGTTCGCCCAGATGCAGCGCAGGTCGGTGTCCCACAGGGTCAGGCCGACCGGGGAGCGGGCGAGCAGCGCGGCGCTCACGGTGGAGCCCGCGGGCGGCCACGCGGTCAGGCCCGAGCGGTCGGCTGCCGTCAGCAGCCACGTGTCGTCCCCGGCGCCGTCCAGAGGCCAGGCCTGGACGTCCATCACGACGCCGCTGCCGTCCTTCCGGCGGAGCTGGGTGCGGGCCGTCCACGGCTCCCCCGTGCGGTTGTGGGCCCGCAGCCCGGCGACCTGGGCGGCCGCCGTCCGCTCCGGCAGCAGGTCGGCCACCGGGCGGCCGAGCACGTCCTGGGCGCGGTACCCCAGCGCGTCCTGGGCGGGCGCGGTCCACCCCCGGATCGTCCCGGCGCCGTCGAGCACGGCGGTGGCCGGCGTGCTGTTGTGCGCCATGCGTGCACCTGCCGTTTTGTACTGGATCGGATAGGTACGGTCCATTGTCCGTGAACCGCTGCCGCGGGCACTTTTTGCGTCCCTGGGCCGCTTGGCCTCGCACGGGGGCCGGGCGGTCCTGTGGAACCCGCTGCTTGCGGGGCCCGGCGGCCGCCACGCGGAGCCCCCGGGGGCTCTCCGGGGTGGGGTTGCTGTTCCGGGGGGAGGGCGGATGCTGGGGGTATGGGGAAAATGGGCGAGATCACCGGGTGGGGGGTGGGACGGCCCGGAAAGATGGACACCCGGCCGCTGGTGAGGGTGCGGCGGGAGCTGCGCGCGCCCCAGGCGGGGGAGCTGGTGGTGGAGGTGGAGGCCTGCGGGGTCTGCCGTACGGACCTGCACCTGGCCGAGGGGGACCTGGAGCCCCATCTGCCGGGGACGATCCCCGGGCACGAGATCGTCGGCCGGGTCGTGGCCGCAGGCCCGGGTGCCGAGGGGATCGAGGGCATGGCCGTCGGGGACCGCGTCGGCGGCGCGTGGCTGCGGTACACGTGCGGCACGTGCGCGTACTGCCGGCGCGGCCAGGAGAACCTGTGCCCCTTTTCGCGGTACACCGGGTGGGACGCCGACGGCGGCTTCGCCGACCGTACGCTGCTGCCAGCCGCCTACGCCTATCCGCTGCCCGGGGACGCGGACCCCGCCGAACTCGCCCCGCTGCTGTGCGCGGGCATCATCGGCTTCCGGGCGCTGCGCCGCAGCGCCCTGCCCGAGGGCGGCCGCCTCGGCATCTACGGCTTCGGCGCGTCGGCCCACCTCGCCCTGCAGGTCGCGCTCGCCGACGGCGCCACCGTCCACGTCCTGACCCGCTCCCCGCAGGCGCAGGCGCTCGCCCTGGAGCTGGGCGCGGCCTCCGCGCGGGGCGGCTACGACGCGCCCCCCGACGCGCTGGACTCGGCGATCCTGTTCGCCCCGGTCGGCGACCTGGTGCCGGTGGCGCTGGCGGCGTTGGACCGCGGCGGCACCCTCGCCATCGCCGGCATCCACCTCACCGACATCCCGGTCCTGAACTACCAGGACCACCTCTTCCAGGAGCGGGACCTGCGCAGTGTCACGTCGAACACGCGCGAGGACGGCCGCGACTTCCTGGCCGCCGCCCACCGCATCGGCATCCGGCCCACGATCACCCGGTACCCGATGGACCTGGCCGACGAGGCCCTCGCCGACCTCGCGGCCGACCGCGTCAACGGCGCCGCCGTCCTGGTCCCGGAGCACTGACCCGCCCGTCCCGAGCGCCGGGCCGCCCCTGCACAGGACGGCCCCCTCCCCCGTGCACATGCAGACCGCGCGCCGCCGGCGCCCCCGCGCTGCCGTGCCGCGCCCGGCGGGTCATCCTGGAGGAGGAGAGCGGGTCGCGTCCGCTCCGCCCGCGGCACCGGGTCCGTACGACCGGGGTACCGCGGCCGAACGGCCCTTTCGGCGGGCCGCCCGGCGCGAAAGGGTGGACGGCAAGGGGTACGGGGGCGGACGGGGGCCACCGCTCCGGCGTGGATGCTGCCGAAGGAGCCCGCACTCATGCGTACGACCAGGAGGTTCTGGCGCTGGCGGCGCAACCCGCTCAAGCGCGGTACGGACCGCGTGGAGGCGTGGGTGCTGCTGGCCACGGGAGCGGCGCTCGTCCTGGGCGCCCCCGCGGCGGGCGCGGCCGTGGGGGTCCACACGGCCGCCGACGCCGAGGCGGCGACGACCGGGCTGCACCAGGTGGCCGCGACCGTCACCGAGCAGGCGCCCCCGGCGACGGGGACGCAGAGCAGGGTGCACGCCACCGTCACCTGGCACACCCCGCACGGCGCCGAGGTGGCCACCGCCGAGGTCGCGCCGGACAGCCCCGCGGGCAGCCGGACGGTGATCTGGCTGGACGCCAAGGGGGCGGTGCACCGGCCGCCGCCGGACCCCGCGCTGACCCAGTCCCGGGCCGTCGCCTACGGCGCCATCACCGCCAGCGGCGCTGCCTGCGTGATCAGCTGCGGCAGCATCGCCGTCCAGCACTCGATCGACCGCCGCCGCTCGGAGCGGCTGACCCGCGAGTGGGCGCTGGTGGGCCCGCAGTGGAGCCGCCGCACCTGAGCACGGCGGCCCCGGCCGGAATGCCACACACCGCGGGTCCGCGCGTGCGCTGCGTGCGGACCGGCGGCCGGCTGTCCGTACGGGCTACGTTGACTTGCCGGTCAGCTCGCCCGGGCCCGGGCTCTCGCCCGGTGTGCGGCCCGCGGCCGGGCCGGTGCCCTCCCCCTCCGGGACCGGCGCCGTCTGCTCCTTCGGCTCGCGCCTGCGCCACCAGCGGGCGGACTGCGGGCCGTAGCGCACCTCGGCGTCGGGGAGTGCGTAGGCGGGGCGGCCGGACAGGGCGCGCTGGAAGAGGAAGCCGATCGTGAGGGTGGCCGCGCCGGCGACCGCGTCGGCCAGGAAGTGGTTGGCCGTGGAGAGGATCACCACGAAGGTGGCGAGCGGGTAGCAGGCGCCGAGCACCCGCACCCAGGTGCGGCGGGCGAGGTAGGCCAGGGTGAGCCCGCACCAGGCGGACCACACGATGTGCACCGACGGCATGGCCGCGTACTGGTTGGACACGGCGCTGACGTGCCCGGAGTCCCACGACCCCCACGTGTGGTGGGTGACGACGGTGTCCACGAAGCCCTGCGACTTCAGGAACCGCGGCGGGGCCAGGGCGAAGAAGGTGAAGCCGATCAGGGCGAGCAGGGTCGCGCTGTACAGGGCGGTGCGGCCGGCCCGGTAGTAGGCGGGGCGGCAGGCGTACAGCCAGATGAGGACGGTGGGGGTCACCACGAAGTGGAGCGTGGCGTAGTAGTAGTTCATCCCGACGATCAGCCAGTCGACCCGGTTGACCGCGTGGTTGAGCACCAGCTCGGGATTGAGGTGCACTATGCGCTCGAAGTGCAGCACCTCGCGGGCGCGGTGCATGGCCGCGGTCTCGTGCCGGGGCACGTACCTGCGGGTGCGGCTGTAGGCGAGGTAGAGCGCGACGGTGAAGCCCAGCTCCAGGGCGAGCCGGGGGCGGGTCCGGGTGCGCATCCGCTCGGGCAGCAGCGGGCGGGGCCGCAGGCGCCGCCGGGGCTCCCCGGCCCGGGCGGCGTCATCGGCGGTGGCGGCGGTCTTCTGCGTCATCGGCAGCCGCCCGGACGTCGGCCCGGACCGCTGCCGCCGGGGCACCCCGGCGGGGCTCCTCCCCCGGCGCGCGCGAGCCGTCCGCGGCCTGCGGACCCCACCCCCGCGTGCCGTACGCTCCTGGAAGGGCTCGAACGGTACACCTGCAGCATTCGGTCGGCCTTTCTCGCCGTACGGTTACCGGCCGCCGGCCGGGAGACTCGCCGACAGTACAACGATCACAGAACCTTATGCCCCGCGTTACCCGAGGGACGCCTCCGGGTACCGGTTGCCGGGCAGCGGCTGCCGGAGTGGCACAAAGGTGGCACCGCGGATCGTACCCGGAGACACCAGGCAACCCTGGGCATCTCGGGCAGCCGTGCCTCAGGCGACGGCGGGGGCCTGCGCGCACAGCTCGGCGAAGCGCTTGGTGTCGATGTTCCCGCCCGACAGCACCACGCCCACCCGCGCGGGCAGCCTGCCCGCCTTCCCGGCCAGCAGCGCGGCGAGCACACTGGCGCCGCTGGGCTCGAGGACGATTTTCAGCCGCTCGAAGGCGAACCGCATGGCCGCGCGGATCTCGTCCTCGGAGACGGCGACGACCTCGTCCACGAGCCGCCGGTTGATCGAGAAGGTCAGCTCGCCGGGAGTCTCGGCGGCCAGGCCGTCGGCGATGGTGCGCGGCACCGGGATGGTGACGCGCTCGCCGGCCGCCAGGGAGCGCCGGGTGTCGTCGCCCGCCTCGGGCTCCACGCCGACCACGCGGATGCCGCCGTCCAGGCCCTTGGCAGCCGTGGCGCTGCCCGCGATCAGGCCGCCGCCGCCCACCGGGGTCAGCAGCGCGCCCAGCTCGCCCGCCTCCTCCAGCAACTCCAGGGCGGCGGTGCCCTGGCCGGCGATGACGTGCGGGTGCTCGTAGGGCGGGATGAGGGCCAGGCCGCGCTCGGCGGCCAGCGCCCCACCGATGGCGACCCGGTCGCCGGTGTAGCGGTCGTAGGTGACGATCTCGGCGCCGTAGCCGGCTGTGGCGGCCATCTTGGAGGCGGGGGTGTCCTCCGGCATGACGATCACGGCGCTGCTGCCCAGCTCGCGGGCGGCCAGCGCGACGGCCTGGGCGTGGTTGCCGGAGGAGTAGGCGGCGATGCCGCGGGAGAGCTGCTCGGGCGACAGGCGGGAGGCGGCGTTGTAGGCGCCGCGGAACTTGAAGGCGCCGATCCGCTGGAAGTTCTCGCACTTCAGCAGCACCTCGGCGCCGGCGATCCGGTCCAGGGTGCGCGAGCGCAGCACCGGGGTGCGGTGGGCGACACCCTTGATCCGCTCCGCGGCGTCGCGGACGTCGTCCAGGGTGACCGGGCCTGCCTGTGTCATCTGCGCGTACTCCCTTGCGGCGCGGTGGTCGCGGTGCGGCCGGGCGGGCCGCCCGGCCGGCGCGGCCGCCCCCACCGCAGCGCCGAAGGGCGGGCCCGCACGCCGACGGTAGTACGCGGCCCTGCCGCTCCCCCGGCCGGGTGGCCGATCCGGTGCCCGCGCGGGAACCGCACATGGCCGCAGGGCGGCGGGGCCGGGTCTCGGTCCCGCCGCCCTGCGGCGGTGGTGCGGTACGGACGCGGCCGGGGGCCGGTCAGTACGCGGAGTTGACGTTGTCCATCGAGCCGTAGCGGTCGGCGGCGTAGTTGCAGGCCGCGGTGATGTTGGCGACCGGGTTGTAGATGTTCCACGAGGTGCCGGCGACGTGGTAGCGGTCGAACGTCGGGTTGATCACCTGCAGCAGGCCCTTGGAGGGGATGCCGTTGCGGGCGTTGATGTCCCACAGGTTGATCGCCTTCGGGTTGCCGCTGGACTCGCGGATGATGTTGCGGTGGATGCCCTCGTACGTGCCCGGGATGTGGTGGGCGTGCATGATCGCCAGGGACTGGCGGATCCAGCCGTCGAGGTTGTTCGGGTAGGTGGCGGCCACCGGCTTGGCGGCGGGCTTGGCGGGCTTGGCCGCGTGCGCCTTGGCGTGGTGCACCGCGGGCCGGGCGGCCGAGCGCGAGGCCGGCTTGGCGGCCGTGTGCTCCTTGGCGGCGGCCGCCTTCTTCGCGGCTGCCTTCTTGGCTGCCGCCTTCTCGGCGGCTGCCTTCTCGGCGGCTGCCTTCTTGGCGGCGTTCTGCTGGGCCACCTGCGCGGCGTGCTTCTTGGCTGCCGCGGTCAGGTCGACCTTGGGCTGGGCGCTCGGCTTGGCCGCGGGGGCGGCCTTCGGCGCGGCGAAGCCCGTGGTGGCGCCCATTTCCTTCACGTGCTGACCGGTGGAGACGCTGAACCCGGTGGCGTCGCCCGCCGCGGTCGCCGATCCGGCCCCGGCGGTCGCTTCCAGGCCGACCACTGCCAGCACGACCGCGGCTGCGGCGCCTGCGCCGGCAGCGGTGATCTTGTGCTTCTTCGACAGGCGGTTGAACTTGGCAACGGCGGGGAGCTTCTTCGGGATCGTGGGGAGCTGCATGCGGGATGAACCTCTTCCGTTTGGGGACTCGTGAATTGTTAGAGGTTCCGAATTCAAGGGTCAAAGGGGACATCTACGGACAATCCCGTAGATGGTTCCGGAAGTGGTTCGCGGCACCCGCACTGCCGCTGGACTGCGGCGGAAGCGGTGGGAGAACGGCTACTAATCCCGTTCGTAAGTGAGCTGCGTTACGTCGAGGGAATCACACAGGGGCCCTTTTCCGCGCGCGGCACGTGGTCGCACGAGTGCGGGGTGTAGCCGAATTCGGGCCCATTTACCGGGCGGTTCCGCGGCGCTTTTCCAGGAGTTCGGGGCGGCCTTTTCCGGGGGCTGTCGCACGCGGTGTCGCAAGGTGGTCGGCCGGACACACGAAGAGGGCGGGTCCGTGGTGCCGGACCCGCCCTCTTCGACGCTCTGTGTGCCGCCTGTTACCCGCCTTGTGCTTCGTCGCCCTCCTGCGGCGAGGACTCCTCCTCGTCGGGGTCGCGCCGGGGCGCGCGCACGACCACCGCGCCGGAGTCCAGATCTATGGGACCGCGCGAGGGGTCGGAGCTGCCCTCCTCGTCCCGGGTCAGCTCCAGCCGATTGTGCTCGTCCTCGGTGTGCTGGCGGCCGGGGTTGAACAGCTGCTCAAAGACGTTGAACACCGTGACCTCCCTGGGCCGCGCACGCGGCACACCCCCAGCGTAAGTCGCCGCCGCCGAAAGCCTCCCACCTGTGAGGCAGGAGTCACTTCCCGTGAGCTGCGAGGTGTCGGAGGCGCGTGGGGTTCACGGCGACGGCGGGCGCCAGTCGGGGGCGAGCTGGCACTTCATGTAGTGGACCTGGGCCCAGCGTTGCCAGACGTCGGCCCGCACCGACGCCTCGCCGGTGGCGAACCGGTCGCACTCGGTGCAGTCGGGGCGGGGGGACGGGACCGTCTTGTGGTCGTCGAGGTGGTGGGTGGCCCAGGCGTAGAGGAGCGCGCCGGGACTGGGCGTGGCCGGATCGCGGAACCGCGCCCGTAAATCCCGGCACCGCACACACGCCACACCCGCATCCCCCATGACACCGATCACATCAACCAGACTAGGACGTGCGGCGGGGCCGTGTACGCGGGTCGCCCGAAAGAATCAGAGCGCGACCGTGAGCCCCTGGCCGGCGGGCCCGCCGCAGGGCCGCTCCCGGACTGCCCGAACAGGCGGCGCGGCCTGGGCCGTACGGGCAGCGGCGGCCGTCCCGCACCGGAAGTGAAGGCTCCGTGAAGAGCCCCGACCGGTCGGCGCGGGCCGTCAACGGCCGTATTCCGCGCCCCCGTTCGGGGGTGGGCAGCCGACTGTGCCAGAGCCGTTGCCAGAGCACGCACGCGAGCCCGGGGTTCCCGGGACCCCGCGGCCGCGGGTTCGGACCGCGCCCACCGGATATCCCTTTGCCCGGGCGCCCGGGACATGTTTGGCTCGCTGCGTGAAGCCGTTGACCGAGCAGCAGATCCGCGCGTCCTTCGTCAACTGCTCCCGGGGCGAGGCCAAGCGGCTGCCCGTCCCGCGCGAGCTGGCCGATGTCCCCTGGGAGCACCTCGACTTCCTCGGCTGGCACGACCTGGGCGCCCCCGACCGCACCTACCTGGTGGCCGAACGCGAGGGCGACCCGGTGGGGATCACCCTGCGGTTCGCCTCCCAGCAGCGCGGCTACCGGCACCGCAGCATGTGCGCGCTGTGCCTGACCACGCACCCGGGCGACGGCGTCTCCCTGATGGCGGCCGCGAAGACCGGGGCGGCGGGCCGCCAGGGCAACACGGTGGGCACCTACATCTGCACGGACCTCGCCTGCTCCCTCTACGTCCGGGGCAGGAAGCCGGTGGCCCCGGGCGGCCGCATGGAGGAGTCGCTGACACTGGACGAGCAGATCGCCCGCACCCGCACCAACCTCTTCGCCTTCATCGACCGCCTGAGCGCGTGACCGCCCGGGTCCCCAACCTCACAAGGCACTACGCCTAGGGCGTGGCCATCGCGATCAGTTCTTGCAGGCGCAGGCCGTGGGCGGCGGTGAGGGGGCCGGGGACGCCGCTGCGGACGGCCGCGGCGAACTCCTCGCGCAGCAGGGGCCAGCTCTCCTGGTGGCCGGCGCCCGCGCTGTCCCAGACCACCTCCTCGCTCTCGCCGAGCAGTTCGATCCGGGTGCGGGGGCGGGGCAGCCGGACGGCGCCGGACAGCGAGGCCTGGCTGACGGCGCCGTTCTCGTGCCGGCAGCTCAGCTCGACCCAGCGCCGGGGGTCGCCGGTGGCCCGCACCGAGACGATCGGGCCGACCGCCGCGTCGAGCAGGTCGAGCAGGTGCGGGCCGAGGTCGAGCAGCGCGCCCTCCTTCAGCCGCCAGCCGGTCGCCATCTCGCCGTCGAGGAAGGCCCCGTGCAGGTAGCACGAGCGGGCTCCGGTGACCTTCGTCTGCCGGGCGCGGGCCAGGAAGGCCCTGGTGGCCGGGTGGTAGCGCTTGGTGAGGACCATCTGCGAGACGACGCCGCTCTCGGCGACGGCCTGCGCGACCGCCCGGGCGCCTGCGAGGTCGGCGCCGAGCGGCTTGTCCAGCAGCAGGGCCTTGCCGGCGCGGGCCGCCCGGACGGCCAGCGGCGCCTGCACGGCCGGCGGCACCGCGAAAGCGACGGCCTCGCAGCGCTCGAAGAGCTCCTCCACATCTGCCACGGCGACCGCCCCGTGGGCGCCTGCCAGGGCGGCGGCGGCCTCGGACCGCCGGGCCCAGACGGCAGTCAGGTGCGTCTGGGGCCCGGCGGCGAGCATGGGGGCGTGCATGGCGCGCGCCCAGGGTCCGGCGCCGATCAGTCCGACGCGGACAGGTGCCGAGGCGTTGCTGGTCACAGGGGGTGCTCCGGGAGACGGGGGGTCAGGCGGTGGCGGTGGCAAGGGAGTCCAGGCGCCGGTCGGCCTGCTCGGGTGCGTACAGGTGCTCGACGACCATGGCGGTCGCTCCGGCCAGGGCGGCGCGGTCGCCGAGTCGCGAGGTGACGATCTGCAGGCTGCGGGTGGCCCGCGGCAGCGCCCGCTGGTACATCAACTCGCGGACGCCGGTGAGGAACTGGGTCTCGGCCAGGTCCCCGGCGATCATCAGCACGCCGGGGTTGAGCAGGGTGACGGCGGTGGCCAGCACCTCGCCGCAACGCTGGCCCGCCTCGCGGGCGAGCCGTACGGCGTCGGGCTGACCGTCGTCCAGCAGGGCGCGCACGTCGGTGCCGGACTCGGCCGGCACGCCCGCCGCGGCGAGCTGGCCGGCCACCGCCCGGCCGCTGGCGACGGCGGCGAGGCAGCCGTAGGAGCCGCACATGCAGCGGGCGTCGGAGCGGTCGTGCAGGCGGATGTGGCCGAGGTCGCCGGCTCCGCCGTCGATCCCGCGGAAGACCTGACCGCCGATCACCACACCGGCGCCGATCCCGGTGGAGACCTTGACGAGCATGAACGTCGAGCAGTCCGGCCAGCCGCCGCGCTGCTCACCCAGCGCCATCAGGTTGGCGTCGTTGTCGATGAGGACGGGCAGCGACTGCGGGGTGCCGGCCTGCTCGGCCAGGGCGGCCCGCAGCCGGTCGCGGATCGGGTAGCCGTCCCAACCGGGCATGATGGGCGGGCGGATGACCAGACCGGAGTCGAACTCGACCGGCCCCGGCACCGACAGGCCCGCCCCGCAGACCGCGGCGGCGGTCCGGCCGCTCTCGGCGAGCAGGCCGGCGAACCAGCCGGCGAGTGCCGTGAGGACGCTCTCGGGCCCGTCGGCGACCCGCAGTTCGCCGCGCCGCTCGGCAAGGACGGTGCCCGCCAGATCGAGGACCGCGGCGTGGCCGTGGGTGGTGTCGAGGTCGGCGGCGAGCACCACGGCGTGGCCGGTGTCGAACGTCAGGCGTACCGAGGGGCGGCCGCCGGTGGACAGCTGGCCCGGGGTGGAGGCGAGCCAGCCGGCGGCGAAGAGCTGGTCGAGCCGGTGTCCGACGGTGGAGCGGGACAGCCCGGTGAGGGCCTGCAGTTCGCCCCGGGTGCCGGCCTGGCCGGTGCGGATCAGCTCCAGCAAGTGCCCGGCGGTACTGCGCGACGCTGCCATCGGGGCCATCGGCTCGGTTCTCCTCATGGTCTCAGCTCTTGTCCGCACCGGTGGTCAGCCCCTCGGTGAGGAACCGCTCGGCGGCGTAGAACAGGACTATCACGGGGATGGTCAGCACCACCGATCCCGCCATGAGGACCGTCGTCGGCACCTCGATGGCGTTGTCCATCTGGGAAAGCCCCAGTGAGACCGTCCACTTGGACGGGGTGGCGGCCAGGAAGAGCAGCGCGAAGAGGAATTCGTTCCAGGCGATCATGAACACGTACAGCCCGGTCGCCATGAGCGAGGGCGCCGCGAGCGGCAGCACGACCCGCCACAGGATCTGCAGCCGCGAGCAGCCGTCGAGCGCGGCCGCCTCCTCGATGCTGACCGGCACCGTGCTGAAGTAGTTGCGCAGCATGTAGATCGACACCGGCACGGTCTGCGCGATGTAGACGACGGCGAGGCCGACCAGGCTGCCCTGCAGCCCGATCCTGGAGAACATCACGAACAGCGGGACGGCGAGCAGCGTGGCCGGGAAGAGGTAGACGGCCAGGAACAGCGCGCTGATCTGCCGGCTGCCGACGAACTTCAGCCGGCTGATCGCCCAGGCTCCCGGCACGGAAGCGGCGAGCGTGAGGACCACCGTGCCGAGCGAGACCAGCGCGGAGTTGCGCAGCATGCCGAGCAGTCCCTGGCCGCCCTTGGACGTCGGTTCCAGGATCGTCCGGTAGGTGCTGACGGTGATCTCGTGCAGCGGCACCCACAGCGAGCCGGGGTGCAGCAGCAGCTGCCCGGTGGGCCGGAAGGAGAGCATCACCATGTAGTAGAAGGGGAAGAGCGTGGCGATCAGCAGGGCCGCGATGACGACCCAGCGCAGGGTGCCGAAGAGCCGCTCCTCGAACTGTGCCCGGCTCATGCCTCCTCCTCCTGCACGCGCTTGGCGAAGAATCCGAAGTAGACGCCGAGCAGCACCATGAGGATCACGGCGAGGACGAGGGCCTGCGCGGCGGCGGCGCCGACGTCGTAGCTGGCGGTCAGGAAGTTGTAGACCCGTACCGAGACGACCTCGGTGCCGGAGTCGCCGCCGGTGAGCAGGTAGACGTCGTCGAACTTGTTGAAGGTCATGATGAAGCGCAGCACCGACAGCAGCGCGATGACCGGCATCAGCTGCGGCAGCAGGATGTAGCGGAAGCGCTGGGTGAGCGTGGCGCCGTCGACCTCGGCCGCCTCCTCGATGCCGGCCGGGACCGCCTGGAGGCGGGCGAGCAGGAAGAGGAAGGCGAAGGGGAAGTAGCGCCAGATCTCGAAGGCGACGACGGTGAGCAGCGCCAGCGGCAGGTGGACGTGCCAGCCCAGCAGGTCGGCCCGGTAGCTGCTGGTGGACAGGAACGCGATCGGCTTGTGCCAGCCGAGCAGGTGGGCGCCCCAGTTGTTGATGATGCCGGTCTGCGGGCTCAGCGCGGTCTCCCACACGAAGGTGACCGCGACGACCGGCGCCACGTAGGGCAGCAGCATGGTGCTGCGGACGATGCCGCGGCCGCGGAACGGGCGGCGCAGCGCGAGTGCGGCCACCAGGCCGAGCGCGATGGAGCCGACGGTGCCGCCCACGGTGTAGACGAGGGTGGTGCCGAGCGAGCTCCAGAAGCCGGGAGCGGTGAAGACCTGCCGGAAGTTGGCGGTGGTCCAGTTGCCGAACAGCCCCATGCCCTGCAGGTCGATGAGCTTGGCATGCTGGAAGGCGAGCAGCACCGTCCACAGGATCGGCAGGATGACGATCACCAGGACCACCAGCAAGGTGGGCGAGACGAAGGCCAGTCCGGCCCGGTTCTGGGCGCGCTGGGTCGGGGAGGGCCGGCGGCGGGTGCCGCCGGTGGCTGTGCTCATGGGTGTTTCCTCGGGTGCGAGGGTGCCGCTGGTCACCGCAGCGTCTTCTGCAGGGCGGAGACCGCGTCATTCGCCTGCTGGGCGGCGGACTGCGGGGCCAGGTGGTCGCCGCCGGTCATGGCGCCGATGGCCTTGGGCACCGGCAGGGAGCCCTCGGTGGCGCCGACGAGCGCGCCCTGGCCCTGGGTGATGCCCCAGCGCTGCATGTTGGTGACGCCGGCGAGGATCTGGTCCAGGAAGGAGGCGGGGAAGAGCTTGTCCATCGGCTCGAAGCTGCTGACGCCGATCTTCATGGACCGCCAGTCGGTGACGTACTTCTTCGGGTCGGCGGCGGTGCCGTTGCGGACCGGGATCTTGCCCTCGGGCTCCATGCCGAGCCAGCCCTCGTAGCCGCTGGACATCATGAAGGAGACGAACTTCTCGGCGGCGGCGGTGTGGGCGGTCTTGGTGATGGTCCACGAGGAGATCTCGCCGAACTGGGCGGGCGCGGCGCCGTCGGGGCCCTTGACGGCGGTGACGATGCCGGAGTTCTTCGACAGGAAGCTCTTGTCGGCCTTGCACTGGGGGCAGTTGGGCAGGACGTCGTCGCGCAGCCCGGCCAGGGAGTCCAGCAGGTAGGTGGACCAGACCACCATGGCGGACTGGCCGGCCTGGTAGGTGGCGCGGGTGGTGTCGACGGTCTGGGTGCCGGCCGGGCCGGTCTTGGCGAGGTCGTCGTAGGTCTTGAACGCCTGGACGCAGCTCGGGCTGGTCAGTGCGACCTTGCCCGCGGCGGTGGCCATCTGGCAGCCGTTGGCGACCGCGAAGTCCTCGAAGCTCTGCTGGGTGAAGACGTCCTTGGGATCGGTGGCCAGCGAGATGCCGGTCATCGAGCCCTTGTCCAGGGTCCGCGCCGCCTGGGTGATGGCCTGGTAGGTGTCGGGCACGGGCAGGTGGGCCTTGGCGAACAGGTCCTTGCGGTAGACGAGGATCTGCTGCCAGGAGTCGCTGGGCACCGCGAGCGGCTTGGCACCGTCGCTGGTGAGCTTCAGCGCGTTGGCGTTGAACGTCGAACGGCCCAGGCCCGCCAGGACCTTGGCGGTGGCGTCGGTGTCCAGCAGCCCGTTGCTGTACATCTGCCAGACCGGGGCGAGCGGGATGCCGCCCATCACGTCGGGGAGCTTGCCCGCGGCCGCGGCGGACTCGACCAGCTGCGGCAGCTGGCCCTCGTCGACGCCGACCAGCTTGACCTTGACACCGGTCTGCTTCTCGAAGGTGTCGACGAGCTTCTGCGTCACGGCCATCCGGGCCGGCAGGTTCTCCTCGCTCCACACCGTGAGCGTGTTGCCGGAGCGCGGGCCGGAGCCCTGCCCGCCGCACGCGGCCAGCAGTCCGATGCCGACCGCGGCCGCGGTACCCGCCGCCAAGCTTCTGCCTCTGAGCGACCACATGAGCATGAACCGTCCTCACTTGCACGCCTTGCGTAAACGTCGTGTTGCATAACAGCACCACTTTTGCTTGTTGACAAGACTTAAGTCTGAGATATCTTCGACACAAGTCAGCAGCATCTGACTGTTCATGACCCGCAACCCGTAGCTCCGGAGTCATCGTGGAACGCATCGTCCAGTTCACCGGTCCGCGCACCGTGGAGGTCGCGAGCATCGCCCCGGAGCCGCTGCCGCCGGGCCATCTGCGGGTGCGCACCCGCTACTCGGGGATCTCGGCCGGCACCGAGCTGACGGCGTACCGCGGCACCAACCCGTACCTGACCCGCACCTGGGACCCGGTCGAGCGGCTCTTCCACGACGACGTCGCGGGCATCAGCTATCCGGTCGCCGGGTGGGGCTACTCCGAGGTGGGCGAGGTCGTCGAGGTCTCCCCCGAACTCGCGGGAACCGAGGGTCTGCCGGTGCCGGGCGACCTGGTCTGGGGCATCTGGGGCCACCGCAGCGAGGGCATCGTGCCCGCCGAGCGGATGGTGGGCCACCGACTGCCCGCCGGGCTCGAACCGCTCGCCGGCGCATTCGCCCGGGTCGGCGCGATCGCGTACAACGCCGTCCTCGCCGCGGACATCCACCTCGGTGAGGACGTCGCCGTCTTCGGCCAGGGCGTCATCGGCCTGCTCACCACCCGGCTGGCCCGGCTCAGCGGCGCCGCCGTCACCGCGGTCGACGCCCTGGAGACGCGGCTGGCCGCCGCCCGCGGCTTCGGCGCCGCGCACACCCTCGACGCCCGGCGGGGCAAGGTCGCAGAGGCCCTGCGCGGCCTGACCGGTGGCCGGGGCGCGGACCTCGCCATCGAGATCAGCGGCGCCTACCCGGCCCTGCACGAGGCGCTGCGCTCGGTCGCGCCCGGCGGGCGGGTCGTCGCCTCCGGCTTCTACCAGGGCGAGGGCGTCGGGCTGCGCCTCGGCGACGAGTTCCACCACAACCGGGTCCAGCTGGTCTGCTCCCAGATCGGCGGGGTGCCGCCGCAGGTCGCGCACCGCTGGAGCGTGAAGCGGCTGCAGCGCACCTTCCTGGAGCTGGTGGCCCGCGGCGAGGTCGACACCGCCGCCCTGGTCAGCCACCGGGTCCCGGTCGCCGAGGCGGCCGGCGCGTACGCGCTGCTCGACGAGCACCCCGCCGACGCGCTCCAGGTCGTCCTGGAATTCTGAGCCGCCCCGCCGATCCGAAAGGCCCTTCCATGCTCAAACTCGCCTGCCAGGAGCAACTGCTGCCCGGCGACACCCTCCAGGCCAAGTGGGACTTCGCCCAGGCCGCCGGCTACGACGGCATCGAACTGCGCGGCAAGGGCGACCTGCACTTCCGCGACCGGCTGCCCGAACTGCGCCGGGCGCTCGCCGACGGAGTGGTCATGCCGACGGTGTGCGTGGACATGCTGCACTTCTTCGGCGCCTTCGACGCCGAGCAGCGCCGCGACGCGATCGAGCAGATGAAGTCCCAGCTGAGTGTCATCGCCGAGATCGGCGGCCTCGGCGCCCAGACCCCCGCCTCGTACGGGATGTTCTCGCGCCGGCTGCCGCCCTTCGAACCGCCCAGATCCGAGGCCGAGGACCGCGAGGTGCTGCTGGCCGGACTCGCCGAACTCGGCGAGCACGCCCGGGCCGAGGGCGTCAGCCTCTTCCTGGAGCCGCTCAACCGCTACGAGGACCACATGGTCAACCGGCTTGAGCAGGCCGTCGACCTGATCCGCGAGGCAGGATCGGACGCGGTGCGGATCGGCATCGACAGCTACCACATGAACATCGAGGAGGCCGATCCGGCTGCCGCGATCCTGGCCGCCGCCCCGTGGATCGGGCACGCGCAGGTGAGCGACTCCAACCGGTTCCAGCCCGGTGCGGGGCACCTGGACTGGCCGGCGTGGCTGGGCGCGCTGGACGCCGTCGGCTACAGCGGCTGGCTGGCGGCCGAGTGCCGGCTGACCGGCGACCCGCGCGACGCGGTGCGCTCGGTGCCCGGCTTCCTGCGGCGGGCGGCGGGATGACCACCCTTCTGCAGAGCGGCGCCCGGGACACCGGGTGCGACCACGGACGGCTGCGGGCCGCGGCCGCATCCGTGCTGCTGGGCAACTGGAACGGGACGGGCACCGTGCCCTCCCGCTCCCTCTACCCGCACCAGTGGAGCTGGGACTCCGCCTTCGTCGCCATCGGGCTGCGCCACCTGTCGCCGCGACGGGCCCAGCAGGAACTCGAGTGGCTGCTGGGCGCCCAGTGGGCCGACGGCCGCATCCCGCACATCGTCTTCAACCCCGCCGTACCCGCCGGGGCGTACTTCCCCGGCCCCGACTTCTGGCGCTCCTCGGCCGCCGGAGGGCACCGCGGCGCCCCCGCGTTCGCCGAGACCTCGGGGATCGTGCAGCCGCCGGTGCACGCGCTGGCCGCGTGGCTGGTGCACCGGGCGGACCCGCACGAGTCGGTCCGCCGCGGCTTCCTGCCGCGCCTGGCGCCCAAGCTGGACGCCTGGCACCGTTACCTGGCCGGCCACCGCGACCTGGGCGGTCACGGCCTGGCCGCGATCATCCACCCCTGGGAGCCGGGCCTGGACAACAGCCCCTGCTGGGACGCCCCGCTGGCCCGCGTCACCCCCGCAGCCGAGGACTCCTACCGCAGGGTCGACCTCGACCACAGCGTGGCCGCGGACCGCCCCACCGACCTGGACTACGCCCGCTACGTCCGGCTCGCCCGCGACTACCGCGACAGCGGCTACGACGACGCGGCCCCGCACGCCTTCCGGGTCGAGGACCCAGGCTTCAACTCCCTGCTGATCGCCGCCGAGTACGCCCTGGCCGACATCCTGCGGGCCGTGGGCGGCGACCCCGCCCCCGCGCTGGAGCGCGCCGAGCGGCTGACCGCGGCGCTGACCACCCGGCTGTGGGACGCAGGCCGCGGCATCTTCGCGCCGCGCGACCTCGGCAGCGACCGCCTGCTCCCGGTCGCCGGCGTGAACGGACTGCTCCCGCTCGCCGTACCCGGTCTGCCGAGCGCCTTCACCGACGCCCTCGTCACCACCGCGACCGGCGAGCGCTTCGGCCTGGGCCGCACGCACATGGTGCCCAGCTACGACCTGACCGGCGCCGCGTTCGACGCCAACCGCTACTGGCGTGGGCCCAGTTGGTTCAACACCGCCTGGCTCGTCCACCGCGGCCTGCAGGCGGCCGGCACCCCCGTGACCCGCCGGCTGGCCGACGACCTGCGGGCGGGCGTGCTGCGTGACGCCTGGCGCAGCGGCTTCGCGGAGTACGTCAACCCGCACACCGGGGCCGGGCGCGGCATCAAGGACTTCAGCTGGACCGCGGCACTCGCCCTGGACCTGCTCGCCGGGCAACAGGAGGACCTTTGAGCACCGACGGCACCACCCGCGTCCTCGTCGACCAGGGCACTTTCGCCGTTCTCGCCCCCGACGGCGACATCCGTGACGCCGCCGGGACCTCACCCGAGGGGCTGTTCCTGCGCGACGCCCGGCACCTGAGCCGCTGGCGGCTGACCGCGGGCGGCCGGGCGCTCACCGTGCTGACCGGCGGGGCCGGCACGGCCGTCCTGGTCCTGCCCGGCACCCGGGACGAGCCCTCGCCCTTCACGGTGCTGCGCGCCCAGGCCGTCACCGCCGGCGCCCTCGTCGAACGCCTGACGGTGCTCAACAACCTGCCGCGCCCGGTCACCGCCGAACTGGAGCTGCTCGCCGACGCCGACTTCGCCGACCAGTTCGAGCTGCGCTCCGACCGCCGCCGCTACGACAAGCCCGGTGGAGTACGTCAGGCGGCGCCGCACCCGGCGGGCGTCTCCTTCCGCTACCGGCGCCCGCCGGACTGGTCGGCCGGGACGACGGTGACGGCCGACCCGCCGCCGGACACGGTGGCACCCGAGGCGGGCGCCGCGACGGCCCACCGGCTCTCCTGGCGGCTGCGGCTGCCCCCGCACGGCAGCGCCCGGATCCGCGTCACCGCCCGCGCCCTGGCCGGGGGCCTACTGGCCGTCGAGGACACCGCGGCCGGCGGCGCCGTGCTCGACCCCGACGCCGTGCGCGCGCACCAGGCCCGCGAGACGGCGGAGTTCGTCGGTGCCGCACCCGGCCCGGCCGACCGCGCCGACCGTACCGGCCTGCCGGGCCTCGCCCACGCCGTCCGGCAGGGACTCACCGACCTGGCCGGGCTGCGGGTGCCCGCCACCGGACCGGACGGCGAGCCGCTGCGGGTGCCGGGCGCCGGAACGCCGTGGTTCCTCACCCTGTTCGGACGGGACTCGCTGCTCACCTCCCTCTTCTGCCTGCCCTACCGCCCCGGGCAGGCCGCGCACACCCTGGCCGCGCTCGCCGCCGCGCAGGGCACCCGCGAGGACCCCGCCCGCCTCGAACAGCCCGGCCGCATCCCGCACGAGTTGCGGTACGGGGAGCTGGCACACTTCGGCCAGGTGCCCTACGGCCGCTACTACGGCTCGGTGGACGCCACCCCGCTCTTCCTCGTCCTGCTCCAGGCGTACACCGAGCAGACCGGGGACACCGCGACGGCCCGGCGGCTGGAGCCGCACGCCCGCGCGGCGGTGGAGTGGATGTTCCGCGACGGCGGGCTGCGGGACCGCGGCTGGCTGGTCTACCGCTCCGACGAGCAGGCCGGCGGCCTGGCCAACCAGAACTGGAAGGACTCCGCCGGCGCGGTCTGCTTCGCCGACGGCACCCAGGCCACCGGCGCCATCGCGGTCGCCGAGGCCCAGGGGTACGCCTACGACGCGCTGCGCCGCACCGCGCACCTGGCCGCCACGGTGTGGGGGGACCCCGCCTGGGCGCGGTCGTTGGACCAGGCCGCGGCCGACCTGCGCCGGCGCTTCCCGCAGGAGTTCTGGCTCGCGGAGGCCGACTTCCCCGCGCTCGCCCTCGACGGCGAGGGGCGCAGGGTCGACGCCCTGGCCTCCGACGCCGGCCACCTGCTGTGGTCGCGCCTGCTCGACCAAGGGCGCGCCGAGCGGGTCGCCCGGCGGCTGCTCGCGCCGGACTTCTTCTCCGGCTGGGGCATCCGCACCCTCGCGTCGGGCCAGGCGCCCTACCACCCGCTCTCCTACCACCGCGGCGCCATCTGGCCGCACGACAACGCGGTGATCGCTCTCGGCATGGCCGTGCACGGCCTGGCAGCCGAGGCCCGCGAGGTCGCCGAGGCGCTGCTGTCCGCCGCCCGCCCCCACGGCTGGCGCCTGCCCGAGGTCATCTCCGGCTACGGACGCGACGTCCACCCCGACCCGGTGCCCTACCCCCACGCCTGCTCCCCCCAGGCATGGGCGGCAGCAACCCCCCTGGCCCTGCTCACGGCAACGAGCCCGCCAGGGCGGTAGGGAAGGATGCGTGGAGCCTCGAGCGCCTCCATGCGGGACGTTGTGCGGGACGTTGTGCGGTGGGACCAGGTCCGTGGAGTCCGACCGCCCGGGCACCACCGAGGAGCCCAAGGCGTACCACTATTGACCACTCACAGTCCACTGCATACCTTTACGGTCAACGCAGGCCGGCGATCCGCGCCGGCCGCTTCACCGGGCGGGGTACAGCGGCTGATGACGGTCCGGACGAGGGACGGCGCGCCCCGGGTGCTCACCGCGCACCTGGGATGGAGCGCCGGCGCCGACAAGGCACTGGTCGCCGAGGTGCCGGACGGGCTCGCCCCGCGCAGCGCCGTGCTCGAAGGGCCGGACGGCACCCGCGAGTTGACCGCCGGGCCGGTGCAGGCGGTGCCGGGCTGGCACACCGGGCCCTACGTCCGCATCCCGCTGCCGCCGGACCTGCCGCCGGGCCGCCACACGCTGCGCCTCACCGACGGCAGCGGGCGCACCTGCGCCGCCGAGCCGTTCGAGATCGGCCCCGACCGGCTGCAGCGCCAGACGATGTCCGACGTGCTCGCCTACTTCAAGGCCATGCGCTCCAGCGGCGAGATCGACCGCAAGGACCGGCACGCGCACCTGTGGGGCGACGAGTCGGGCCGGACGGTCGACGCACGCGGCGGCTGGCTCGACGCCAGCGGCGACACCAGCAAGTTCCTCAGCCACCTCACCTACACCCGCACCATGAGCCCGCAGCAGACACCGCTGTGCGCCTGGGCGATGGCCGCCGCCCGCGACGCCGTCGCCCGGCGGCACCCGGCGCTGCTGCGCTCGCTCGGCACGCGCCTTCGCGACGAGGCGCTGTGGGGCGCGGACTTCCTGGTCCGCTTTCAGGCGCCCGAGGGCTACTTCTACACCGGCATCTTCGACGCGCTCACCAAGCAGCTGGACGAGCGCGTCATCACCGCGCCGCTCGCCGAGTGCGTGCGCACCGACCGCTACCAGGCCGCCTACCGCCAGGGCGGCGGCCTCGCCATCGCCGCCCTGGCCCGAGCCTCTACCCTGGACGACACCGGGGAGTTCGGCCGCGAGCGGTACCTGCGGGCCGCCCTCACCGGCTTCGCGCACCTGGAGGCGCACAACACCGCGTACCTCGACGACGGCACCGAGACCGTCCTCGACGACTACGCGGCCCTGCTCGCGGCGAGCGAACTCGTCGGCGCCGGGGCGCCGGTGCAGGCCGCCGCCCGGCGCCGGGCCCGCTCGCTGATCGGCCGCTACGTCCGCCCCGGCGACGGGCCCGGGTGGTTCCGCGCCGATGAGGAGGGCCGGCCCTTCTTCCACGCCGCCGAGCCCGGGCTGCCCGTGGTGGCCCTGGTCCGCTTCGCCGAGGTCCTGGCCGACGCGCCCGAGGCCCCCGTCGCCCGCGCGCTCGCCGTCGAGGCGATGGAGGACACGCTGCGGCGGACCGCGGCCGTGCCGAACCCTTTCGGGTACCCGAGGCAGCGCGTGCAGCCCCTCGGCGGCACACCCCGTGACGCCTTCTTCTTCCCGCACGCGAATGAGACGGGCTACTGGTGGCAGGGCGAGAACGCCGGCATCGCCTCCTTCGCGGCCGCGGCCGCGCTCACCGCGGGGCTCGACGGCGTCGGCGCCGCCACCGCGGCACGGCTGCTCGCCTTCGCCGACGACCAGCTCGCCTGGATCACCGGCCGCAACCCGTACGACATGTCGATGCTCCAGGGGCGCGGACGCAACAACCCCGAGTACGAGTCGGACTTCCCGAACCTGCCGGGCGGCATCGTCAACGGGATCACCTCCGGGTGGACCGACGAGGAGGACGTCGCCTTCCTGCCGCCGGACGCGCCCGCGGGCGAGAGCTGGCGGTGGGCCGAGCAGTGGATTCCCCACACCGGATGGTTCCTCCTGGCCGTGGCCACGGCCCGCTGACCTTTGCTCCCCCTCGAAAGGAGGGTCTCCGTGACCCCACCGCCCGCAGCCGCCCGGGTCGTCGTCGGCATCGACATAGGGGGCACGAAGACGCATGTCCTCGCAGACGGCTCAAGGGGTGCGGCTGCCCGCCGCGAAGGGTCCCTCACGACGCCGGGTGCCGCCGGGACCTCGGCCGAGGGCGCAGCCCCCAACTCCCCTGCTGAGGTGGACGTGGTGGTGCCGTCGGAAGGGTGGTCGGCCACGCCAGTCGAAGGGGCCGCGCAGTGGATCACCGAGGTACTGGCGCGGGCCGGGGTCGGGAAGGTCGATGCGCTGGCTGTCGGCGCGCAGGGGTGCGAGGAGCCCGCACACGCCGAGGAGTTGCGGGACGCCCTGCGGGAACGGCTGGGCGGGGTACCGGTCCTGGTCGTGAACGATGCCGAACTGCTGCTGCCCGCCGCCGGGTTGGAGCGGGGGATCGCCCTGATCGGGGGTACGGGGGCGATCGCCGTACGGTCCGACGGCGCCGGGACGACGTGGCGGGCCGGTGGTTGGGGCTGGGTGCTCTCCGACGACGGCAGCGCCTCCGCGCTGGTGCGGGACGCGGCTCGGGCCGTACTTGCCGCGGCCGACCTCGGTGGCCCGCCGGGGCTGCTGGCGAGGCGGCTCCTCGAAGCGGTGGGGGTGCCCGGAATCCCGGAGCTGGCGCTCGCTTTGAGCTGGGGGGAGGCGCCGGAGCACTGGGGGCGGTACGCGCCCGCGGTGGTGGGGGCCGCGGAGGAGGGCGACGAGACCGCGCGAACTGTTCTTGCCGCGGGGGCCCGTGCGCTCGCGCGTCTGGTCGATGTCCTCACCGCCCGTACGGGCGGTACCCCCGAACCGGTCGTGGCGGCGGGCGGCTTGCTGACAGGGGTCCCCTCCTACTGGGCCGCGGTCGAGTCCCACCTCCGTACGGCCCACCCCGCCCGCGACATCCGCCTCCTCACGTCCCCGCCGGCCACCGGGGCGCTCGCGCTGGCGTACGGCCTGCTCTGAGACCGACCGGCAAAGCGATCACTTGAGGCGGCGGCTGGTGGGTCGGCCGTCCCAGCGGTAGCGGCCGTGGGCCTGCCGGATCAGCGGCGAGTTCACCACGGGAGATTCCCGAACCGGTCGATGAACTGTCCCGTCGGCCCGTCCGGGCCGATCGTCGCCAGGGTCACGATGGACTCCGCGCCGTCGGCGACGCTGTGTCCCAGGCCGCCGGTGAAGTCGGTCGCGGTCTGCCCGGGGTCCGCGGCGTTCACCTTCACGTCCTTCAGTTCCTTGGCGTACTGCGTCGTGAGCATCGTGACCGCGGCCTTCGAGGCGCAGTAGAGGGGCAGGGCTTACTGCGACTCGATCCGCGCCGGGTCCTGCGTCATACCGAAGGAGCCCATCCCGCTGGACACGTTGACGATGACGGGGTTCGGCGACTTGCGCAGCAGCGGGAGGAAGGCGTGCGTGACGCGCACGATCCCGACGACGTTCACGTCGAGCACAGCGCTCATGTCGGCCGCGGTGTACTCCTCGACGGGGCCGACCTTGCCGAGGACGCCGGCGTTGTTGACCAGGACGTCGATCGTTCCCTCATGCGCGGCGACATCCGCGGCCGCGGCCCGGACCGAGGCGTCGTCGGTCACGTCGATCTGAACGAACCGGGCGCCGAGCGACTCGGCCGCGGCCCGACCGCGCTCACGGTGACGGGCACCGAGGAGGACGGTGTGCCCCGCCTCCACAAGGCGACGAGCGGTTTCAAAACCGAGGGACTTGTTGGCCCCGGTGATGAACGTGGTGGTCATGGCTCCTCCTGGTCCGAGCAGCACGGTCGTGCGCTGTTCACGCACTCCATGCTGGGTTCCCGGGAGGGTCGGCGGGAGCTACGGGACTTCCTGGTACCGCGCGTACCCCCCAGCAGCCCGGTCCGCCGGGCGAAGCAGAACGCGGGCCTTCATCCCTGAGGAGACATCGTCTGAACCCCGATGGCCGCAAGGAATTCGAGTTTGCCGCGGGCGTCGGTGTCAGGCTGCGGCGTGTAGACCACGAGGCGGAGGTCCGTGTCCTGGGTGTTGAGGATGTCGGAGTTCATGGCGATGTCTCCGACATCCGGGTGCCGGACGAGTTTGTGCGCACTCCGGTGACCGCCCACCGCTCGGCGGCTCCACAACTCGCAGAACCGGGGGCTGAGGTTCAGCCTCGACACCAACGCCGCGAGGTCGGGGTCGCCGGGGTACCGGCTCGTCGTCGCGCGCAGGTCGGCGACGAGGGACTCCTCGAACGCCGCCCGCTCGGCCGCCGTCTGCCGAACCCGGGGCAGCTCACCGAGGAACTGCCAGACCAGGACGTTGCGGTCTCCCGCGCCGCGGACCGTGGGATCGCCGAACGTGGCCGCGAACAGCGGATTCCAGTGCAGCAGCTGCCAGGTGGCGTCGTAGACGGCCAGCGGGTTGCCGACGAGCTGGTCCACGATCCGGTACAGGCTCTCTGGGATCATTCGCGGAACCCGGCTCGGATCCGTTGCGTGACCCGCCATGCGCAAAAGGTGGGCATACTCGTCGTCGGACAGATGCAGGGCTCGCGCCAGGGCCGAGCAGACCTGCGCCGAGGGTGTCGCCACCCGTCCCTGCTCCAGCCGGACCACGTACTCGACCGAGATGCCGGCCAGCGCCGCCAGCTCCGCGCGTCGCAGGCCGGGGACCCTGCGGGGTGAGCCGTGTGCGAAGCCCACCGTCGCGGGGTCCAGCCGGTCCCGCCACGCCCGCAGCGCGGCACCGAGTTGATCCATGCGCACCATCTTCCCGCACACCCCGCCCCGCCGGGTGGTACGCGCTGTACCACGAAGTCCCGGCTGCCCGCCGCGGGGGTTCCTGTCTCGTCGCGGCCCGCACCTCGCCTTGGGCTGGTGGGGGTGCCCCCTCTGGGGGAGCAGTTCCCCGCGCCCCCAAGAAACGGCAACCCGCCGTAGGAGCTGCCCACGTTCCCAGCCGCAGGCCGGTGGCCCGCTGAGCGCGCATTTCCTCCCCCAGAGCTTCGCCTGGGACGTACCCCAGCGCCCCCTGGGTGGTACGGCCTCGCCCTGCGCCAAAGGGCAAGGTTTTCAGGGGCGCTGGGGGTACCCCCACGCGAAGCTGTGGGGGAGGAACTGCGCGCACAACCGGCCACCGGGCGGCAGGCGGCGACGGCGGCGAACCCCAGCGGCGAGATTCCGCCCCCGCCCCTCTTACGGCACCTTCGTGTCCGCGTTGTGGAAGACGAACTCCTCGATGTCGACGCCGCGGAGTTCCGCGACCGCGGCCACCAGGATCTGGGTGACGAGGATCTCGATCACCGCCCGCTGGGACGCGGGGAGCGCGGGGACGCGCAAGGGGTGGAGGTGGGGGCGGGGATCGACGGGCTGGGCCGTGACGAGGATGACGGGGTGGCCCGCGTCGGCGAGGGCGGCCGCCGCCGCGTGCTCGCGGGCGTCGCCGAAGATGACGTGGACCCCGCCCCCGGCGGACTCCATGGCCCCGTGGAGGTACTGCCGCGTGCTCATGCCCGTGGAGGGGATGCGCGCGACCTCGCGGAAGAGCAGCGCGCTCTCCTCGGCGGAGCCCACCGCGGGGCCGGCCCCGACGAAGTCCGCCGAGGTCGCCTCGGCGAAGAGCGGCGCCAGCGCCCGTACCGGCTCGTCCAGTTCCTTCTCGGCGGTGGCGAACACCGATCCCAGCTCCGCCCAGCCGGGGTCCACCGTTCCGCCGTCCCAGGCGTCGGCGAGCAGCCCGAGGGCGGCGACGGTCGCCGTGTAGCCGATCGTCGAGGCGTAGCTGTCGGCGATGCTGCCCAGGTGCAGCAGCCCCTCGCTGGCGTCGGCGATCGGCGAGGGCACCATGTTGACCACGGCGAACCGCCGCTCGCGCGGCACGGATTCGAGCACGGCCAGCGTCTCGGCGCTGCGCCCGCTCTGCGAGACGCCGACGATCGGGTGGGAGCTGGCGGGGAACGGCAGCGGGTGGTCCCCCGCGCCGAGCCGCCACGCGTGCACGCCGCGGGCCCGCAGCTCCCAGACGGGCGCGCACGCGGCGGCAAGGCTCGCGCCTATCGCGACGAAGACGGGACCGGGGCCACGCAGCCCGCCGGCCGCGGCGAGGTCGCTCACCGAAGCGGTCAGCCGGGCGACGGCCGCCTCCAGTTCCTCGGCCTGGGTGGCACGGGCGGCCGTGTAGGCGAGGTGTCCGTGGCTCATGACTGCTCCGTAGCGTCGTGGATGGCGTCGTGGGTCCGCGTGGTCGGGTCCCACAGTGGGGGGATCGGGGGCACGGCCGGGGCGGTGCTCTCCACCCGTACCGGCGCCGCGCGGGCGATGGACTCCTCGACGGCGAGCATGACGTCGAGTACGTGGTAGGCCAGCTCCCCGCCGGCCCGCGGCCGCGTCCCGGCCCGGATCGCGCGGGCCATCTCCAGGACGCCGACGCCCCGCCCGCACGGCACGCCCTCGGCCGGGACGGTCCGCCAGGGGGCGTCGCGTTCGGTGCTGGTGAGCAGCCGGGTCGGGCCGTCGAAGCCGCTGACGGGGACCTCCAGGACGCCGCCGCTGCCGGTGATCTCGAACAGCTGGCGCCGCACGGCGGAGTCGAAGCTGTAGACGGAGGTGCCGACGACCCCGGAGGCGAAGGTGGTCACGACGCTGACGTGCGTGGGCACCTCGACCGGGAAGCGGGTGCCCGCGTCGGGCCCGGCCGCGATGGTGCGCACGGCCTGCGCGGTGTGCCCCTGGGCGCTCACCGACACCACGGGGCCGAGGAGCTGGACAAGCGCGGTGACGTAGTAGGGGCCGATGTCGAGCAGCGGTCCGGCGCCCTTGGCGAAGAGGAACTGCGGCCGCGGGTGCCACAGGTCGGGTCCCGGCCCCTGCATCAGGGTCAGGACGGTCTGCGGGGTGCCGACGGCTCCGGCGGCCAGCAGCCGGTGGGAGGTCTGGATCGCCGGGCCGAGCACGGTGTCGGGCGCGTTGCCGACGGCGACCCCGCGGGCGGCGGCCGCGTCCAGGACGGCGCGGGCGCTCTCGCGGCCGAGCGCGAGCGGCTTCTCGCTCCACACGTGCTTGCCGGCCTCGATGGCGGCGAGCGCCACCTCGGTGTGAGCGGCGGGCACGGTCAGGTTGACCACGAGGTCGACGTCGTCGCGGCGCAGCACCTCCTGCGGGCTGCCCCAGACCGGCACGCCGAACTCCTCCGCGCGCGCCCGGGCCCGTTCGGGCAGCAGGTCGGCGACGGCGGTCACGGCGAGGTCGGGGAAGCCGGCCAGGGTGGTCAGGTACTCCCCCGCGATGTCGCCCGCGCCGATCAGCGCGACCCGGGTGGGCCCCCCGGCGGGGGCGGCGGGGCTCACGCGGCCGCCCCGGCGAGGAAGTAGCGGGCGTTGGACTCCACCAGCGGCCACACATCGCTGTGGTGGGCGACGACCTCCACGACGGGCAGCTCCAGCGCGGGCGCGGCCAGCGCCAGCACCTCGTCCATCCGCCCGGTGGCGTCGACCCCGAGCACGGGCCGGTCGTTGCCGGGTTCGCGGTCGCGCACGACGTGCAGCAGCCGGACCCGCTCGCCGAGCCGCGGCAGCAGCTCGAAGACGTCCGCGCCGCCGACCCCGGCCCAGTAGACGTCGAGTTCGAGGACGACGCGGGGGTCGAGGAGCGAGACCAGCAGCTCGTAGGCGGGGACGCCGTCGATGTGCTGGGCGAACTCGAAGTCGTGGTTGTGGTAGCCGATGCGCAGGTCCCGCCCGGCGGCGAGTTCGGCGGCGCTGTTGAGGGCGTCGGCGAGGCGCTGCACGCCGGAGCGGTCGGCGATGCTCTCCGGCGGCACGTAAGGGGTGATCACGGTCCGGGCACCGAGTTCGGCGGCGGCGTCCAGGACGGTCGCGGCGGGCTGCCGCAGCACCGAGGAGTGCGCGGTGGTGGCCTCGAGTCCGGCGTCCCGCAGGGCCGTTGCGAGCCCGGCGGGGTCGGTGAGGATGTCGAAGGGCTCGGCGTGGCTGAACCCCGCGGCCTTCAGCCGGGCGAGGGTGCCGCCGAGCCGCGCGGGTCCGATGTCGTCGCGCACGCTGTAGAGCTGGATGCCCAGCGGGGCTGTCATGCGTCGGCCTTTCCGTGGTCGGAGTGCGGGTCGTGGTGCTCGTGGTGCCGGCCTGCGTGCTGGCCTGCGTGCTGGTCGGGGTGCTGGTCTGCGTGCTGGTCGCAGGTCCCCCCGCAGCCGCAGCCGCCCGTGGCGCCGCCGGCCGGCCCGGGCCCGCAGTGGTCCGCGTGCGAGGGCGGGATGTCGAGGGTGGGGTTGCGGTCGAAGAAGCCGTAGGGCTTCAGGACGAACCCGGCGGAGTCGACCGGCATCACCGGCCAGTCCTCCGGCCGCGGGAAGTGGGTGAGCCCGAAGGTGTGCCAGAGCACGATGTCGGTGGTGTCGACGTTGCGGTCGGCCGCGGTCCATGCGGGCAGCCCGGCGCCGCCGGAGTGCATGTTGACCAGGTCGCCGGCCGGGTACGCCTCGTCCGGGGCGTACGGGGTGACCCACAGGTGCTTGGTGCCGAAGGTGGCGCGGGCGTGGATGTCGGACTGCTCGTCGGCGAGCAGCACCGGCCGCCCCTCGGGGTGCAGCATGTAGCCGACGGGCTGCCCGAGCCGGTTGCGCACGGCGGGGTTGGTCACCAGCCAGGAGCGGTTGCGGGTGTTGTCGGCCAGGCGCTGCGCCTGCGACTCGGTGCGCAGCCGGACGCTGCTCTGGGTGAAGCCGCTGCCGGTCGGGTTGTCCGGGCCGCGGGGTACGAGCACGGCCTCCACCTCGTCCACGGCGTTGTCGGTGCCGTCGACGGCCATGTCCAACCGGGCGCTGAACAGGTGCTGGTGGTAGGGGGCGCCGAGGCCGGGGGCGAGTTCGGAGGCGTAGGCGTAGCCGGGTCCGGGCAGCGCGGAGGTGAAGACGACCCCGGTGGCCTTGACCTCCAGGGCGATGGAGCCGTCGAGCGAGAGGTACCAGTAGAAGCCGTAGTCGTAGTTGCCGACGGTGACGAAGAAGGAGATCACCAGGCGGCGGTTGCGGCGCGAGTCGCTGTGGCCGTTCCAGTTGTCGGTGTGCTTCCACAGGATGCCGGTGTCCTCCTCATGGATGCAGATCGCCTGGGGAACGGTGCGCGGGGCGCCGGTGGGGTCGGCGAGCTGCACGTCGAGGTAGGTGATGTCGCCGACGCAGTCGCAGCCGAGTTCCAGGGAGTTGGCGAAGCCGCCGAGCAGGTATTCACCGCAGTCGAAGAAGTTCTGGAACCAGCGCTGCGGGCTGGGGTCGCCGTAGGGCACGGTCATCTCCGCGATGGAGGCGCGGTAGAGCACGGATCGGCTCCGGCCGGCGTCGTCCAGGCAGATGTTGCGCAGCACCAGGCCCTCGCGCTGGTCGAAGCCGATCTGCAGGGTCCAGCCGAGCCACTCCAGCACCCCGTCGGCGTCGACGGTGAAGCTCGGGCCCTGCGGCTGGGTGATCTCGATGGGCTTGACGCCCGCGCGCGGCGGCAGCCCGACCCAGGCCGGGTCGTGGTAGTTGCCGTCCTCCTGCGGTACGGGCAGGTCGGCGTGGTCGGAGACGTCCAGGACCTCGCGGGTGACGACGTCCACGACGACGGTGACGCCGTCCACCGGGTGCGCCCAGCCGAGGTCGTCGGGGTCCTTCTGCACGAAGGTGAAGCAGCGCTGCAGCCGCCGCCCGGCCTCGCCCTCGCCGGCCACGCCGGCCGACAGGGGGTTCACCCGCAGCTGGGAGAGGTCGGTCAGGCCGCGTCTGCGCATGGCGGCCAGCCAGCGCTCGTCGCGGTGCACGATCTCCTCGACGAGGCCGAACTCGGCGAGGACCACCGGCACATGGCCCTCGGTGGCGACGTCGATGACCCGCGCCGAGACGATCCGGTCCTCCTGCGGGCAGGCCGTGACGTCGTGGGACACGCCGGTGCGCAGGTCCACCAGGAGCGCGCGGAAGCGGCGGGCGCCCTGGACGCCTGCGAGCAGGTCGTGCTTGTCGGGTTCGGCCAGGCCGAAGAAGGACACGTGCGTGTCGGGGCCGAGCAGCCCTTCGCGCGCCATGAGGTCGCGGCAGGCGGTGATCTCCGCCGCGCTCGGGGAGGCCAGGGCGGCGGCCATGGCGCGGGTGCCGTAGCGGTGGGTGGGTGCAGTGGTCACGAGGGCTCCGCTGGTGCGAGGAGGGGCGGGCATCGCGGTCAGTCGCCCAGCGCCCGCGCGAAGGAGGTGCGCAGCCGGTAGCGGTCGCCGGCGTAGGCGATCACCGAGGACAGCAGCGGCACCTGCGTGCGGTCGCGGACGATCTGCCGCATCTCGAGGACGGGGGTGCCGGCCGCGGTACCCAGATGGCCGGCGAGCGCCACGTCGGCGGGGCGCGCCTCGATCGTGGTGTCGGCCTGGGCGAGCTGGTGGCCCAGGCCGGTGAGCGTGTCGTAGAGGGAGCGGGCGGTGAAGTCCACGGCGTCGAAGCCGACGGCGATGCCGGCGGGGACCAGGGAGCGGTCCACGGCGATGGGGACGCCGTCGAGCATCCGCACCCGGTCGAGCCGGTAGAGCGGGGTGCCGGGGGCGATGCGGAACGCCTCGGCCTCGTCGAAGCCGGCCGGGCCGGTCTCGCGGCGCAGCACCTTCGAGGTGGCGGACAGGCCGAGGCGGCGGGCGGTCTCGGTGAAGGACTCCAGGGTGTTGGGCCACTCCTGGCGGCCGGGCTCGCCGACGTACCAGCCGCGGCCCTGGGCCGGGTGCAGCACGCCGTCCTCGACCAGCGCGGCCAGTGCCCGGCGCAGGGTGACCCGGGAGATGCCGAGCAGCCGGCACAGCTCGCGCTCGGGCGGCAGCCGGGCGCCGGCGGCGACCTCGCCGCCGGCGATCCGGTCCCGCAGCGCGGCCTTGGCCTGCAGCCACAGCGGCTCGGGGTGGTCCGCGGCGAGCACGTCGCCGGCCGCGCGGCCGGCGCTCACGCCGGGGTCCGGACCCGCTCCCATGTGCCGGAGCGCATGGAGGCGTAGGCGGCGTCGAGGACGTGGTTGACGACCACGCCGTCCTCGAAGGTCTCCCGGGGCGTCTCGCCGCGCGCGAAGCACTCGGCGAAGTGGCGCATCTGCTGGCTGAAGCCGTAGGCGCGGGCCTCCTCGGGCACCGGGTAGACCCAGCCGGTCTCGGCGTCGGCCTTCTCCACCAGGTAGCCGGCCGGGTGCTCGATGAAGCCCCACACCGGGGTGGCGGAGGTGTCGGTGACCAGGCGGCCGGCGCTGCCGACGAGTTCGTGCCGCAGCTGCATGCCGCCCTTCTCGATCCAGGAGGACTCCACGGTGGCGAGCTGGCCGCCGGCGAACTTCAGCAGCGCGATGGCGGTGTCCTCGCCGGTGGTGCGCTCGCCGTGGGCGAGGGTGGCGCCCCAGGCGAAGACCTCGGTGATGGGGTTGTCCTTGCCGAAGAAGTGCCGGGCGGACTCCACGGTGTGGCAGCCCATGTCGAGCAGGGCGCCGCCACCTGCGGTCTCGGCGTCCCAGAAGTGGGGCGCGTGCGGGCCGGAGTGGGCCTCGCGGGCGCGCATGGTGAGCAGGTCGCCGATGGCGCCCGCGGCGACCATCTCGTGCGCCTTGGCGATGTTGGGCGAGAACACCGAGCTCTCGGCGTAGCCGTGCCAGATACCGGCGGCGCGCACCACGTCGAGGATGGCGCTCGCCTCGGGCCCGGTGCGCGCGAGCGGCTTGGTGCACACCACGCCCTTGCCCGCGGCGGCGACCGCCTGCACGGCTGCCAGGTGGGCCTCGTTGGGCACGGCGACGACGACGAGGTCGACGGCCGGGTCGGCGCACAGCGCGGCCATGTCGTCGTAGGCGCGTGCTGCGGGGGCCCATTTGCGGGTCAGGGCCTCGGCTCGGGTGATGTCGCGCGAGCAGGCGGCCACCAGCTCCGCGGTGCGCACGTCCTGGAGGGCGTCGGCGTAGGTGTCGCCGATGAACCCCGAGCCGATCAGGCCGATGCCGATCACGTGGTCTCTCCTTGCAGCAGGGCGTCGAAGGCGCGGTCGAGGGCCTCGTCCGCCGCGCGCAGTTCGGGGTGGGCGTCGTAGTGGGCGATCACCTCGCGGGCGCCCTCGGCCAGCGAGACGCGGGGGGCGAAGCCGGGCACGAGGGTGCGCAGCCGGGTGGTGTCGAAGAGCATCGAGTGCCGGAAGTCGTGCTCCAGGACGTCGGCCCAGCCGGAGATGTGGCGGGCGATGTCCTCGCTGGAGCGGTGCCGCAGCAGCGGCGCCCGCACCCCGGCCGCGTTCGCGAGCGCGAGGTGGATCTGGTCCCAGGTGAGGATGTCGCCGCTGACCACGTTGACGCTCTCGCCGATGGCGTGCCCGTTGCCGAGCAGGGGGACGAAGGCGCGGGCGAAGTCGCTCGCGTGCATCAGGGACCACAGCGAGGTGCCGTCGCCGTGCACGACGACGGGCTTGCCGGCCCGCATCCGCTCGATCGCGGTCCAGCCGGACAGCAGCGGCACGGCCGTGCGGTCGTAGGTGTGGAAGGGCCGCACGATCGTCAGCGGCAGGCCGCTGGTGCGGTAGGCGTCCTCCAGCAGCAGTTCGCAGGCGACCTTGTCGCGGGCGTAGCCGAAGACGGGCTGGCGGCGCGGGCTGGACTCGGTGATGGGCAGTTGCGGCACGGGGCGGCCGAAGACCGAGCAGGTGCTGATGAAGACGTACTGGCCGGTGCGGCCGGTGAACAGCGCCGGGTGGTCGCGGATGTCGTCGGGGGTGAAGCCGACCCAGTCGACGACCGCATCGAACTCCTCGCCGCGCAGGGCGGCGCGCAGGGCCGCGGTGTCGCGGACGTCGGCGCGGATCTGCCGGACGGCGTCCGACGGCGGGCGTTTGGGCGCGGAGCGGGTCACGATGGTCAGGTCCGTGCCCTGCTCCACGGCGTACGCGCCCGCCGCCGAGCCGATCATCCCGGCGCCGCCGAGGAACAGCACCCTCATGCCTGCTCCTCGGTCGGCGCCGGGACGTCTCCGCCGCGGGTGAGGCCGCGGCCGGTCAGGTGGTCGTGGGAGCGGCGCAGCGCCTCGAAGGTGTCGAGGTGCAGGCGTTCCAGCTCCACGATGTGCCACTGGAGTCCGGACGGTGTGGTGAGCGTGCGCTCCCAGTCGATCCGGCCCTCGCCGATGGGCACCATGACGTCCTCCTCGTAGGAGACGGCGGGGCCGTCCTTGACGTGCAGCAGCCGGGCGCGGCTGCCGAGGCGGGCGAGCACCTCCGCGGGGTCGGCGCCGCCCATCACCGCCCAGTAGGCGTCGAGTTCGACGACGACGCGCTCGTCGAGCGCGTCCAGCAGCAGGTCGTAGGCCTGCCGGCCGTCGAAGGTGTTCGCGAACTCGGCGAAGTGGTTGTGGTAGGCGATGGCCATGCCGCGGGCGGCGGCGTTCTCGGCGGCCTCGTTGACCCGCTGGACGCCGCGGCGGATGGCCTCGGGCGAGTCGAACTCCTCGCGCTCCATGCTCCACACCAGGGTGCGGGCGCCCAGTTCCTCGTTCTCGTCCAGCAGGCGCTCGGCGTCCTTGCCGGCCGGGAAGGGGGTGTGGGCGCTGGTCAGGGTGAGCCCGGCGGCGGCGATGGCGTCGCGGACCCGGGCCGGGCCGAAGTGCTCGACCAGGCCGTAGGTTTCGATGCCGAGGTAGCCGAGGGCGGCCAGGCGGGCGAGGGTGCCCTCCAGGTCGGCGCGGGCCTGGGCGAGGACGGTGTACATCATGACGCCGAGCGCGGGGCGGGCGTCCTGTGTCGCGGTCTCAGTCACGGCCGGCCGCCCACAGCATCGCCTGCCGGATCAGGGTGCGCACCGGCGGCTCGCCCCAGGACCGCATGTCGTGGCCGAGGGCGAGGTAGACCACCCGCCCGGCGCCGTACTCCTTGGCGTACAGCACCGGGATGGCGACGCCGTCCGCGCGGTGGCGCTGCGCGAGGATCTGCACCTCGCCCTCGGCGAACTCGAACTCGTAGTACTCGTCGAAGAGTTCGAAGTCGTCCACGCCCTTGGTGATCGGGTGGTCGGCGATGATCTCGATGGTGTGCCGCCCCTCGTGGTGGCCGGGGCCGTGCGAGAGGTAGCGGTTGCCGAGCAGCTCGAACAGGGGGCGGTCGGCGGGGTCCAGGCCCTCGCCCTGCCAGCCCATGATGTTGGCGCCGTGCACCCCGACCAGGCCCTTGCCGGCGCGCACGGCGTCGGCGAGCGCCTGCTGCTGGGCCGTCGCGAAGTGGCCGCCCGCGGTGTAGAAGAGGTAGACCTCCGCCTCGGCCGTCTCCGGTCGGGGGTCGGCGAAGCGGTTGGTGCCCATGGCCGCGCGGGTGCTGAACCCGGCCTCGGTGCCCAGCTGCCGGAAGACTCCGGCGGCGCTGAGCAGGTCGTGGTGGATGTCGTCGCCGTTGACGACGACCATGGCTCTGGGCGTCGAGAGGTGGGGCATGGCTCTCCTGACGGGGTGGTGGGGCGGGCGGCCGGACGTGCGCGGGATCAGGCCGGCTTGAGCCGCAGGGCGACGACGGGGTTGGGCACGGGGCTGAAGTAGGGGTTGTCCGGGCTCGGGAAGCCGGTGGCCTTCGCGGTGCTCCAGTTGCCGTAGGTGCCCCAGTAGAACATCGGGATCCAGGGCAGGTTCTCCACGAAGATCTTCTCGATGCCGTCGAGGATCTGCTGCCGCTGGGCGTCCGTGGTCGCCTTCGGGTACTCCTTGAACAGCTGGGCGGCCTCGTCGTTCTTGAACCGCTCGATGTTCTGGTACGTCGGGGTGGCCTTGCCGATCGGGTAGTACAGGTTGGGGTTGATCGTGTCGTTGTAGTACGAGAAGGCGCGCGGCGCGGAGTCGACCGGGTAGCCCATCGTGGAGTCGAAGTCGCCCTTGGCGGTCAGGGTGTTGATGTCGGTGACCGTCGTGGTGTCGATGGTGAGCTTGATGCCGATGTCCTTCAGCTGCGAGACCAGCACCTGCACCCGGGAGGCGATGTCGGTGTACGCCGAGGGGAAGGTGATGGAGAACTCCAGCCGCTTGCCGCCCTTGTGGTAGTAGCCGTCGCCGCCCTTGGTGTAGCCGGCGTCCTCCAGGGTCTGGCGGGCCTTGGCGACGTCCTGGGTGAAGTCGACGCCCTTGTAGGCGGGGGCGATCGAGGAGGTGTACGCCGGCATCGGCAGGCCGGTGACGGAGGTGGCCGGCGGCGAGCCGGTGGCCCCGCCGACCTGCTTGCGGTTGACACCGAGGCTGATCGCCCGGCGTACCGCCAGGTCGCTGAGCGGCCAGCGCTCCAGGTTGGGGATGAGGCCGTCGGTGCCGGCCAGCGGCGCCCAGTAGTGGTAGTCCTTGCTGCGGCTGAGGTAGGTCTTCTCGGCGTTGGCGATGTAGGTGCCGCCCCAGTCCGCCTGGCCCTGCACCAGGGCGTTGGTCATGCCCTCGTTGTCCTTGTAGGCCACGAACCGCAGCTGCTTGATCTGCGCCTTGGCCTGCCAGTAGTTCTCGTTGCGGACCAGCAGCAGGCTCTGCGCGGAGAACTGCTTGAGCTGGTAGGGCCCGGTGCCGACCGGGTCGGAGTCGACGTACTTCGTGGGGTCCTTGACGGTGGACCAGATGTGCTTGGGCACGATCGCCGAGGAGACGATGTTGGTGAAGAACTGCTCGGAGGGCGTGGCGAAGGTGAAGACGACCTGGGTGGGGCTGGGCGCGGTCACCGTGGTGAATTCGATGCCGAGCATGTTCAGCGCGGGGAACTTCTTCAGCATGGTGTAGGTGAACACCACGTCGTCGGCGGAGAAGGCCGTGCCGTCGGTCCACTTCACGCCGGACTGCAGGTCGCAGGTGAGCGTCTTGTTGCCGTCGCTCCACCGCCACGCCTTGGCCAGCCAGGGGATGTCGTGGCCGATGTCCACGGTGTTGATCTGCACCAGCGGCTCGTAGATGAAGTTGCCCTGGCCCGGGGAGGCGTAGGTCAGGCCCTGGGCGGTGTTGGGCAGGAAGGGGTTGAAGGTGCGGGCGAGGTTGTCGGACTGGCCGGCGACGGTGAGCGTGTCGCTGCCGCCGCTGGAGCCGCCGGCGGAGGGCTGGCAGCCGTAGAGGGCGAGGCTGCCCGCGCCCGCCAGGGCACCGGCGAGGAGGCCGCGTCTGGTCATGCCCGACGCGAGGGGCGACTGCGAAGTGGTCACGGGCGTCTGCTCCTTGGGGATGGGACGAGCGAAGGGCGGGGCACAGCTGGGGTGTTCGGGGGGATCGGAGCGGGGGGATCGCGGGCGATGTCGGGGGGCCGGGCGGCGAACGGCCCAGGCTCAGGCGGGAGTCGGCGGCGGATCGGCGGGGCCGGTGCCCCCGGCGGTACCTGCCTTTCCGGTGGCCGCGGCGTTCTCGGCCCGCTTGGCGCGGGCCTCGGCGTCGTCGGCGTACAGCCAGCAGCGGGTGGTGTGACCGGGTGAGATCTCGTGGCTGTCCGGCACGGTGGTCGCGCAGCGCTCCATGGCGAACGGGCAGCGCGGGTGGAAACGGCAGCCGGCCGGCGGGTCGATCAGGCTGGGCGGCTGGCCGATGTCGCGGACCCGGCTGCCGGCCGGGCGCGAGGGGTCGGGCGCGGAGGAGATCAGCAGCTGGGTGTAGGGGTGGGCAGCCTGCTGGGTGACGGCCTCGGAGGGTCCCTGCTCGACCAGTTGCCCGGCGTACATCACGGCGGTGTCGGCAGCGAAGTAGCGGGCGGAGGCGATGTCGTGGGTGACGTAGAGCATCGCCGCGTTGCGTTCCTCGGTGAGGCGGCGCAGCAGGTTGAGCACGCCGAGCCGGATGGAGACGTCGAGGCTGGAGACGGGTTCGTCGGCCAGGAACACCTCGGGTTCTGCGGCCAGCGCGCGGGCGATGGAGATGCGCTGGAGCTGCCCGCCGGACAGTTCGTGCGGGAACTTCTCGGCGAACTGCCGGGGCGGGGTGAGGTTGATCTGTGTGAGCAGGTCCTCCACCAGGGCGGCCCGCTCCTTGCCCTTGCGCTCCGGGTGGTGCAGCGCGACCGCGCGGCCCAGGGTGCCGGCGATGGTGGCCACCGGGTTGAAGGAGCCGAACGGGTCCTGGAGGATCAGCTGGACCGCCCGGACGTGCTCGCGGAAGGCCCGCCCGCGCTGGGCCCTGACCGGCTTGCCGTGCAGCAGCACCTCGCCGGAGGTGACCGGGTGCAGCTGGGCGAGCAGCCGGGCCAGCGTCGACTTGCCGGAGCCCGACTCGCCGACCAGCGCGGTGATGCGGCCCGCGTACAGGTCGAGGGAGACGTCCTCGACCGCGTGCACGACCCGGCGGGCGACGCCCCGGCGCGGCAGCCCGCCGCGGGCCGGGAAGTGCTTGGTGACGTGGACCGCCTGGAGCACCGGGGGCCCGCCGGCCGGTGCGGTGGCCGGGGCCGTCATGGTCTGCTCGCTCATCGGGCCTCACCTGTGGCCAACTCGTCGGTGCTCTGGCTCTGTTCGCCCGTCAGGCCGTTGGGTGCTCCCGGTTCGTGCAGCAGGCAGGCCGCCTGGGCGGTGCCGCCGCCGGGGGCGGGGACCGGCACGAGCTGCGGAACCCTGGTGGTGCAGGCGTCGAAGGCCGCCGGGCAGCGCGGGGCGAAGGCGCAGCCCGCGGGCAGCCGGCGCAGGTCGGGCGGGGAGCCGGGGATGCCGGTCAGCTCCCGTCGCGGCCCGCCGAGGGTCGGGAAGGAGGCCAGCAGCCCGCGGCTGTAGGGGTGCTGGGGGCGCCGGTAGAAGTCCTCGGCGGCCGCCTGCTCGACGATCCGCCCGCCGTACATCACCGCGATGGTGTCCGACAGTTCGATCAGCAGCGACAGGTCGTGGGTGATGAAGACCACCGAGAAGCCGAGCCGGTCCTTCAGCTCCATGATCTTCTCGACGATCTGCCGCTGGATGACGACGTCGAGGGCGGTGGTGGGCTCGTCCATGACGATGATCTCGGGGTCCAGGGCGAGCCCGACGGCGATCATCGCGCGCTGCCGCATGCCGCCGGACAGCTCGTGCGGGTAGGAGTCGGCGCGGTCGGCGGGGATGCCGACGATGCCGAGCAGTTCGACCACCCGGGCGGCCCGCTCCTGCGCCGTCATCCGCGGCCGGTGGGCGACGATCACGTCCTCGATCTGGGCGCCGATCCGCAGCACGGGGTTGAGGGCGTGCATCGCGGACTGGAAGACGATGGACAGCTCCTCCCAGCGGAAGTCCCGCAGTTCGGCGTCGTCCAGGCCGAGGACGTCCACGGTGGAGCCGTCGGGCCGGGTGTAGTGGATCTCGCCGTGGGAGATCTCGGCCGGCGGCTTGTGCAGCCGGGTGATGGCGTAGGCGAGGGTGGACTTGCCGGAGCCGGACTCGCCGGCGATGCCGAGCACCTCGCCGCGGCGCAGGGTGAAGGAGACGTCGTCCACCGCGGGGGTGCGGCCGCCGCCGTCGCCGACGTAGTCCACCTTCAGGTGGCGCACGTCGAGGATGACGTCGGTGCTGTCCTGGGTGAAGGGCGCGGCCGCCGGGCGGCGCACGGCCGGGGCGCCCTTGCGCACCCGGGGCCTGCGGCGGGCGGTGACCTGGGCGCGCTGGGCCTTCTTGGTGCCGATGCCGGCCTGCCGCAGCCGCGGGTTGATGAACTCGTCGATGCCGAAGTTGACCAGCGCGAGCGCGGTGCCGACCACGGCGATGGCGAGCCCGGCGGGGACGAACCACCACCAGGCGCCGGTGAGCAGGGCGCTGCCGGTCTGCGCCCAGTAGAGGATGGTGCCCCAGGACCACTGCGTGACGTCGGCCAGACCGAGGAACGCCAGGCTCGCCTGGGTGAGGATGGCGAAGGTGACGGTGCTCAGGAACGAGGCGGCGATCACCGCGACCTGGTTGGGCAGGATGTCGCGGACGATGATCCGCCAGGTCGGCTCGCCGGTGGCCCGGGCGGCCTCCACGAAGTCGCGTTTGCGCAGGGAGAGGGTCTGCGCCCGCAGCACCCGGGCGCCCCAGGCCCAGCTGGTCACCGTGATCACCAGGATGATGCCGAGCGAGCCGCTGTGCGGCAGGTAGGCGGCCAGGATGATGGTCAGCGGCAGGCTGGGCAGGACCAGGAAGACGTTGGCGAGCAGGGAGAGCACCTCGTCGCCGATGCCGCCGAGGTAGCCGGCGGTCACCCCGACCAGGACCGACAGGGCGGTGGTGAGCACCGCGGCACCGAAGCCGACCGCCATGGAGGCGCGGGCCCCGTAGAGCATCTGGGACAGCACGTCCTGGCCGTTCTGGGTGGTGCCGAGCCAGTGGGCGCCGGACGGCCCGGCCAGGGTGGTGTCGCTGACCGCCGAGGGGTCGTAGGGCGAGATCCAGGGGGCCAGGACCGCGAGGACGAGGAAGGCCAGGGTGATCACGAGGCCGGTGACGGTCAGCGGGGAGCGCAGCAGGCGGCGCCACAGGCGGGCGGCGCCCTGTGCCGGGTCGGCGGCGGCCTCGGGTTCGGCGAGTGCGGCGTGCACGGCCATGGTTCAGCTCTCCCTTGTCCGCGGGTCGAGGAAGACGTAGGCGATGTCGGCGGCCAGGTTCGCCAGCAGCACCAGCACGGTGATGAGCAGGAAGATCGCGGACATCAGCGGGTAGTCGGCGGCTTGGGCGGCCTTGAAGAGCACCGAGCCGATGCCGGGGTAGTTGAAGACCACCTCGGTGACGATGGAGCCGCCGACGACGAAGCCCAGCGACATCGCGAAGCCGGACAGTGAGGGCAGCATCGCGTTGCGGGCAGCGTAGCTGTACATCACCCGGCGCTTGGGCAGGCCCTTGGCCTCGGCCAGCCGGACGTAGTCCTCGCTGAGGGTGGTGACCATCATGTTGCGCATGCCGATCAGCCAGCCGCCGACCGAGGCCGCGGTGATGGTGGCGGCGGGCAGGATCGCGTAGTTGACGGCGCTCTCGATGAAGCCGGCGTTCAGCCCGATGGTCTGGTCGACGGCGTAACCGCCGGACAGCGGGAACCACTTGAGGGTGATCGCGAAGAGGTAGACGACGATGATCGCGAACCAGAAGTACGGGATGGACGACAGGAACGTGGTCACCGGGACCAGCGTGGAGTCCAGCCAGGAGCCGCGCTTCCAGCCGGCGAGCATGCCCAGCGCGGTGCCGAGGACGAAGCCGAGCACGGTGGAGACGGTGACCAGGATCAGCGTCCAGAACATGCTCTGGCCGAGCACGCTGCTGACCGAGGAGGGGTAGTAGGCGTAGCTGATGCCGAAGTCGCCGGTGAAGATCGAGTGCCAGTAGCCGATGTACTGCTGCCACAGGTTCTGGCCGGACTGCCCGAACAGCACCCGCAGCGCGTGCACGGCCTGCGGGCTGAGCTTGCCGTGGAACTGGTTGATCAGGTTGTCGGCCGGGTTGCCCGGCATGATCCGCGGGATCACGAAGTTGAGGCTGATCGCCGCCCAGGCGGTGAGCAGGTAGAAGGCGGCCTTCCGCAGGATGACGCGCACCTATCGGTCCCCCTCTTCGCGGGGGTGTTCCTGGGGCTGTTCCGCGATCTGCTCGGTGATCTGTCCCGGGAGCGGGGACGGCTGGGGTATCCGCATGCGGCGGCTCGATTCAGTAGATGGCGCGTCCTCGAACGGACCGACAGTGTTCCACTTGCATACCACTTGCGGACATCGTAGTCAGGAAAGCGACCATGTCCAGAGGGTGCGCACGATGTAACCAGCCGGAAATCGCGGCTTGTTCAGCCGATGTTTCCACCGTTATGCGAACGAAAGCGGACATCACGCGCTTGAATTCAGCCATGCTCACAGCGCACCACTACTTACCACTGTGGACCACTTGACTACACTGGTCCCGTCGCTGTCCCCCACCGGTTCCGCGACCGGCCCCGGTGGTCCGCCCCTTTCCACGGCAGCAGGCAGGAGACGTACGTGAAGATCAGTCAGCTGGTCGGCCCCCGCACCTCCGAGGTGGTCGACGTCGCCGACCCCGTCCCCGGCGAGCGGCAGGTGCTCGTCGAGGTCGTGGCCTCGGGCGTGTGCACCTCCGACATCGGTCCGTGGCTGGCGCGGGACCCGGCCGCGGGGCCGCTGCGGCTCGGCCACGAGATCGTCGGCCGCGTGGTGGACACCGGCCGTGACGCCGGCCGCTGGCGCCCCGGCGACCTGGTCACCGGGCTCGGCGGCGAGGGCTTCGCGACGCTCGCGGTGATGGACGCCGACGCGGTGCTGCCGGTGCCGCCCGGGATCGAGCCCGCGCACGCCATCGGCGAGCCGGTGGCCGACCTGGAGGAGGCCCTGTCCCGTACGGGTATACGACCCGGGCACCGCGTCTCGGTGGTCGGCCTCGGCTTCATGGGTCTCGGCCTGGTGCAGCTCGCCAAGCGGCACGCACCCGGGCTGCTCGTCGGCGTGGACCCCGACCCGGCCCGCCGCGAGCGCGCCCTCGCCCTCGGCGCCGATCTCGCCTTCGCCCCCGACGAGTTGCCCGAGGAGTACCGCGCCGACACCGGCCGCCGCGGCGAGGGGCGGATGGACATCGTCCTGGAGGCGACCGGCCGCACCGCGGGCCTGGCCACCGCCGCCAGCATGGCCCGCCCGTTCGGCACCCTGTGCGTCGTCGGCTACCACCACAGCGGCGACGCTCCGATGGACATGGACCTCTGGTACAAGGCGGTCACGATCGTCAACGGCTTCTGCCCGGACCGCACCCGGCTGATGACCGCGATGAGCACCGCGCTGCGGCTCGTCGCCGAGCGGCGGTTCAGCTACGCGCCCCTGGTCACCCACCGGTTCGCCCTCCACGAGGTGGACCGGGCGTTCGCGGCCATGGAGGCGGCGGGACCGGACTTCGTCAAGGGTGTGCTGCTGCCGTGACCGGTCCCCACCCGGCGGCCCCCACGTCGCTGGCACCCCGACGGCAGGTAAAGCTATGGTGATGCGCGCAGGACGACGACTGCCTGCTGTCCATGTCGGCACCGAGCGTGACGCCGCGGACGTCCGGAACACCATGGGGGCCCTGGCCGAGATGAACGACAGTCCGGAGACCACCGGCGCGGTGCTGCCCGGTTATCCCGAGCCGCTGTGGGTCCAGGCCGCCGACGTCATCCGCGGCCAGGTGGAGCAGGGTCTGGTCAAGCCCGGTGGCCGGCTGCCGCCGGAGCGCGAGCTGTGCCGCCAACTCGGCATCAGCCGCGTCACGTTGCGCAAGGCCCTGGGCAGCCTGGTCGAGACCGGGGTGCTCAGCGCCTCGCACGGCCGCGGCTGGTACGTCTCGCGCGGCGCGCAGAAGAAGGAGTGGCCCAACAGCCTGGAGTCCTTCAGCGAGACCGCGTCCCGGATGGGCCTGACCCCGCACTCCACCGTCCTCACCTGCGAGGTCAGCGCCTCCACCATCGACGAGGCCGAGGAGCTGGCGATCGCGCCCGGCACCCCGCTGTTCCGGCTGGAGCGGGTCCGTTTCCTCGGCGAGGTCGCCATAGCGGTGGACCAGACCCGGCTGCGGCAGTCCCTGGTGCCCGGCATCGAGTCCGTCGACTTCACCTCCCGCTCGCTGTTCACCACGCTGGAGGAGGCGGGGGTCGAACCGGTGCGCGCGGACAGCACCATCGAGGCGACCCGGGCCGACGAGCAGGTGGCCGGCCAACTCGGCCTGGAGGCCGGCGCACCCGTGCTCGTCATGCGCCAACTCGCCTTCGGCGCCCAGCAGGAGCCGCTGTTCGTCTCGGTCATCCGCTACGCCGGGGACCGCTACCGGCTGCGGACGTCCTTCGCCCGCTCCTGAACGGGCCCTGACCGCCTGCCGCCAGGGCCCGCCCGGCACATCCGGCGCCGGGGCCGAGGAGGTTCCGTTGCGGAGTCCGCCCGTCCGCGCCCGGAGCGGCCGTCGCTAGAGCGTGTGCTCCAGCCGGTCGGCCACCAGGCGCACGAAGCGCGCCGGGTCGGCCAGTTCGCCGCCCTCGGCCAGCAGGGCCATACCGTGCAGGAGTTCGGCGCTCTCCTTCAGCGCGGGGTCGTCCGGCCGCTCGGCGTGGGCGGTGCGCAGACCGGCCACCAGGGCGTGGTCCGGGTTGAGTTCGAGGATGCGCTTGACCGGCGGCAGCTCCTGGCCCATCGCCCGGTAGAGGTTCTCCAGCGCCGGGGTGGCGTCATGGGTGTCGGAGACGACACAGGCCGGCGAGGAGGTCAGCCGCGAGGACAGCCGCACGTCCTTGACCTGCTCGGCCAACTCGCCCTTCAGCCACTCCAGCAGGCCCGCGTACTCCTCCTGCCGCTGCTCGCGCGCGGTCTCGGCCTCCTTCTTCTCCTCCTCGGTGCCGAGTTCGACCTCGCCCTTGGCGATCGACCGCAGCTCCTTGCCCTCGAAGGAGGGCACCGCGTCCACCCACACCTCGTCCACCGGGTCGGTGAGCAGCAGCACCTCCACCCCGCGGGCCCGGAACGCCTCCATGTGCGGGGAGTTCTCCAGCGCCTGCCGCGACTCGCCGGTGGCGTAGTAGACGAACTCCTGGCCCTCCTTCATGCGTTCGACGTAGGAGGCGAGCGTCGTGGGCTGCTCGGGGTCGTGCGTCGTGGCGAAGGAAGAGATCGCGAGCAGGGTGTCGCGGTTCTCGGTGTCGCCGATCAGGCCCTCCTTGAGCACGCGGCCGAACTCCCGCCACAGGACGGCGTACTTCTCCGGCTCGGCCGTCATCATCTCCTTGATGGTGGAGAGCACCTTCTTGGCCAGCCGGCGGTGCATCAGCTGGATCTGCCGGTCCTGCTGGAGGATCTCGCGCGAGACGTTCAGCGACAGGTCGGCGGCGTCCACCACGCCCTTGACGAAGCGCAGGTAGGGCGGCATGAGCGCTTCGCAGTCGTCCATGATGAACACGCGCTTGACGTACAGCTGGACGCCGCGCTTGTAGCCCTGCATGAACAGGTCGTGGGGGGCGTGCGCGGGGATGAAGAGCAGCGCCTGGTACTCGAAGGTGCCCTCGGCCTGGAGCCGGATGGTCTCCAGCGGGTCGTTCCAGTCGTGGCTGATGTGCTTGTAAAGCTCGTGGTACTCGTCCTCGCCGACGTCCTCGCGGGAACGGGCCCACAGCGCCTTCATCGAGTTGAGCGTCTCGGGTGCCGCGGCCTCCTCCTTCTCCCCTTCCGCGCCCGCCGATCGGTTGACCATCCGGATCGGCCAGGTGATGAAGTCGGAGTAGCGCTTGACGATCTCGCGGATCTTCCACGGCGAGGTGTAGTCGTAGAGCCGGTCCTCGTCGTCGGCGGGCTTGAGCTTCAGCGTGACGGCGGTGCCCTGCGGGGCGTCCTCGACCGTCTCGACGGTGTACGTGGACTCGCCCTTGGAGGTCCACCGCGTGCCGTGGCCCTCGCCGGCCCGCCGGGTGAGCAGCACCACCTCGTCGGCCACCATGAAGGTGGCGTAGAACCCGACGCCGAACTGCCCGATCAGCCCCTCGGTCGCGGCGCTGTCCTGCGCCTCGCGGGCCTCCTGCAGCTCCTTGAGGAAGGCGGCGGTACCGGAGTTGGCGATGGTGCCGATGAGCCCGACGACCTCGTCGTGCGACATGCCGATGCCGTTGTCCCGCACGGTGAGGGTACGGGCCTCGGGGTCGGCCTCGATCTCGATGTGCAGGTCGGACACGTCGGCGTCCAGCGTGTCGTCGCGCAGCTTCGCCAGGCGCAGCTTGTCCAGCGCGTCGGAGGAGTTGGAGACGAGTTCCCGCAGGAAGACGTCCTTGTTCGAGTAGATCGAGTGGATCATCATCTGCAGAAGCCGCTGGGCTTCCACCTGAAACTCGAACGTCTCGGTCGGCATAATCCGTGGTTCCTTCTCGGTTCGCCAGGTGACAGGTCTGACCTGGGCACTCTAAAGGAAGCACGGCGGTGCGGGGCCCGGTGCGGGCGGTCCCTGCCACTGGGGCGCCGGGGCGCGGATGGTGGGTCGCGTTCAGCGCGGCCGGGAGGCCGTTCCCGGTGAGGTCCTCGCGGTCGTCTTCAGGGCGCCGTCGCGGGCGTCGGCAACCAGGGGATCTGCCAGGGCAGGTGTCCTTCGACCAGGCGGTCGGCGGCGGCCGGTCCCCACGAGCCGCGGGCGTAGGGCTCGCAGTCCGGCGGGTGGTCCAGCAGCGGCTGCAGGATGCGCCAGCTCTCCTCGACCGCGTCCTCGCGGGTGAACAGCGAGCGGTCGCCGGTCAGGGCGTCGTGCAGCAGCCGCTCGTAGGGGGTGGGCGGCTTGCCGAGTTCCAGGGCGAACGGCAGGTCGAGGTGGACGTCGCGGGTGCCGGTGCCCTCGGCGTTGCGGGAGAGCAGGTGGGTGCGCAGGCCCGGTTCGGGGTCGACCCGCAGCACGATCTGGTTCGGCGGGCCGGCCGGTGCGACCGGGCCCCCGGCCTGCTCGGGTGCGGCGAAGACCACCCGGACCTCGGTCGCGGTGGCCGCGAGCGCCTTGCCGGCGCGGATGAAGAAGGGCACGCCGGCCCACCGCGGGTTGTCCACCTGCAGCCGCAGGGCGACGTATGTCTCGGTGGTGGTGCCGGGCCGCACTCCGGGCACCTGCTCGTAGCCGTCGTACCGGCCGCGCACGCACATCGCGGGGTCGGCGTCGGCGACCGACCGGAACAGCTCGGCCCGCCGGTCCCACAGGGCGTCGGGGCCTTGTGCCTCGGGCGGTTCCATGGCGACGAGGGCGAGCACCTGGAGCAGATGGTTCTGCACGACGTCGCGCAGCGCGCCCACGTCGTCGTAGAAGCGGCCGCGGTCCTCCACGCCGAAGTCCTCGGCCATGGTGATCTCGACGGCGGTGATGTACTCGCGGCTCCACAGCGGCTCGATCAGGGTGTTGGCGAAGCGCAGGCAGGTCAGGTCGAGCACGGGCTGCTTGCCGAGGAAGTGGTCGATGCGCAGGATCTGCGGCTCGGCGAGCACCCGGTGCAGGTCGCGGTCCAGGGCGCGGGCCGTCTCCAGGTCGTGCCCGAAGGGCTTCTCGACCAGCACCCGCGCTCCCCCGGTGAGCCCCGCCCCGCCCAGGCCCTGCACGACGCGGGCGAACAGGGCGGGCGGGATCTCCAGGTAGAACAGCGGCCGCTTCCGCCCGCGCAGCTCCGCGGCCAGCCGCTCGTACGTCCCCGGGTCACCGAAATCGCCCGCCACGTAGGAGATGCGGCGGGTCAGCCGGGCGAGCACATCGCGATCGGCCGTGGGGTCGGCGGCGTGGACGGCGTCCTCCACCAGGGCGCGGAGCCGGTCCGCGGAGTAGTCCTCCAGGGCCACCCCAACGATCGGGCAGTCCAGCCGCCCGGCCGCCTCCAGCAGGTACAGCGAGTTCAGCGTCATCTTGCGCGCGAGGTCCCCGGTGATCCCGAAGATCACGAGCACGTCGGCCGCGTCCTGCTTCCCGCTCATAGCGCGCTCATCCCGCCTCCTGGGCTCGCCCTGCGCCGCCCTACGGCTCTCCGGGTAACCCGGAATCGGCGCCGGTAACGCGGTGGGGGGCATTTGAGCGGGGTGGCGAGCGTGTGGGGCCCTGGGCCGGGCAGCACCGTGGAGGTCCCCTCCCTGAACCGGACGGCACCGTGATCGCCCGCGCCCGGGGCGGGCGGCGCCATGGGCGGTGCTGAACCAGCGATGGCACGGTGGCCCGCGCCTTGAGCCGGACAGCACCGCGGTCGGCCAGGGCGTGCCGGCGCCACGGGCGGCCCGGAACCGGGCGATGCCGCGGTGGGCCGCACCATAAGGCGGACGGTGCCGTGGTCCGCCCTGGACTGGAGAACGCCATGGTCGGCCGGGCCCTGAGCCGGACAGCATCGCGGCCGGCCAGGGCGTGCCTGCGCCACAATCGATCCTGGACCAGGCGATGCCGCGGAGAGCCGCCCCCGGGGCCGGGCGTATCCGGCTGAGCCGTACCCGTGCTCGCGATACGGCCCCGGCCGCAGCCGCCCGACGTACGCGGGGCTCAGCGATCTGCCCCGGTGGATGTCAGTGGCCGCGCCTAGCGTCTGCGTCCGTGGCCTCACACCTCGACACCGCCAGGGCGGCTCCGGCGCGGCCGGCGCTCCCCCGCTCGTACCTCGTCTGGCTCGCCGGAACCCGCGCCTCGCTCCTTGGCGACGCGGCCATGTACTTCGCGCTCGGCTGGGCGGCGAGCGCGCACGGCGGGGCGACGGCCGCGCTGGTGCTGAGCGCGGTCAACCTGCCGCGTACGGTGCTGCTGCTCCTGGGCGGTGCGGTCGGCGACCGTTTCGGTGCCCGCCGGGTGCTGGTCGCCGGGGACGCCGTGATGCTCGCGGCCGTGCTCGCGCTCGCGGCGGTGAGCAGCCAGTTGGGCACGCCGCCCTGGCTGCTGGTGGCGACCGCAGCGGTGATCGGCACGGTGGACGCGTTCTACCTGCCCGCGACGGGCTCGATGCCGCGCCGCCTGGTGGGCAAGGAGCAGTTGCCCCGGGCGCTGGCCGTGCGGCAGGCGGGCGGGCAGGTCGCCTCGCTGCTGGGCGCACCGCTCGGCGGCGTCCTGGTCGCCTCCGCCGGGCTGCCGGGCGCGGCCCTCGTGGACGCGGCCACGTTCGCCGTCGTGCTCGTGGTGCTCCTCCGTGTCCGGCCCGCCTTCGACGTGGAGCGCTCCCCGCGGGGCGAGAGCCTTCTGGCGGGTGCGGCGGGCGGTGTACGGCTCGCGGTGACGGACCCCGTGCTGCGACCCGCCCTGCTGCTGACGGCTGCCGCCGCGGCGTTCCTGCTGCCGGTGGTCTCACTGCTGAACCCGTTGCTGGCCAGGGAGCACGGCTGGGGCGCGGGGGCGGCGGGCCTGATGGCGGCGGGGCAAGGCGCGGGCATGATCGCGGTGTCCCTCGCGGTCACGAGGCGGGGGGCGATGCGGCGCATCGGTGTCGGCGCGGCGGCCGGCCTCTTCGCCGCCGCCCTGGGCATCGCCGCGGTGGCCGCGGCGCCCACTCCGGCCGCGGCGGCGGGCGGCGGTCTGCTCCTGGGCGCGGGCTCGGGCATGTTCGCCTGCCACATCGGCCCTCTGGTCCTGACGGGCATCCCGGAGACGCACCTCTCCCGGATGCAGTCCCTGCTCACCCTGGTCCAGAGCGTGTCGCTCCTCGCGGCGAACCCCCTCCTCGGCACGCTCGCCGACACGACCAGCCCTCGCGTGACCACCGGGCTCTGCGCGGCAGCCGTCAGCACGGCCGCGCTCACCGCCCTCACCTCGCACCCCCTCCGCACCCTCCGCACCCTCCACGGCGGGCAGCCGGGGCCTGGGCGGAGGGAGTGAGCACCAACTGCCGACGGCACGCGGCCGCTGCCAGTGCGAGGCACCACAGCCGGACCGCCTCGTTCATCCCGCTGGCTCTGGCTCAACTGTCGTGCTGAGCGACGCTCGGTTACGGCTCGACATCGAGGAGAGCAACGGAAGGGGGTGGCGGGGCAAGCACTGCGCGAAGGCGCGTCAGTATGGCTCGTCTCTGCTTCCAGTCCTCCGGGTCGACCCAGTTCGAGGCCGATCCATCATCGTCGCCGACGATGCGGGCGAGGGCTTCGTCGGCGAGTGCCCGGAGGTCGAAAGGGAACACGGGCATCGGTGTTTCCGGACCGTAGGCCATGTCGATGGGTTCGCCTCCCGGGCATTGCGCCGCGATCAAGGCGGCGGCGGCCACCGCCTCTTCCGCTTCCGCAAGATAGCCAGTTGCGTCGATCGTCCGGACGAGGACGCCTCGGATCAGGGCTTCACGCGCTGCGGGCTCGGCGTCGTCGAGCGCGTCGGCGAAGTCCGCGGCTGTGTCGTTGTCGAAGGGACCGGTATCCCAGGTGCCCATGCTGATCTCCCTCGCGTAGCGTCGCCTCGCCCGGATCTTCGCATCGAAGACCGACAACATGACTACGGGGCGAGCATGACCCGTATGCGCAGAAGACCGAAGCATGCGCGGCGGAAACATCTGCCGCTTGCTACTTCGCAGGTGCGGTCTCCCCCGTGTCGGCGGTCGGTTCGCTGGTGATCAGGACCACGTTGCCGTCCGGATCCTCGACCATCGTCGCGTAGGGCCCGAGGAGGTGTCCGGGAGCCGTGGTGCCCTTGTAACCGGCTGAGGTCAGCCGCTCCCACGCAGCGTCGACGGCCGGGTCGCCGTCGACGAAAAACTCGACGACCTGCTGGTAGCCGCCCCGTGCGGGGCGGACCCAGGCGGGATCGAAGCGCTGCGCGACGGGGTCGGTGGTGATGATCATCCTCGTGGCGCCGCCTTCCGCGTAGGCCGCGACCGGGCGCTCGGGCTCGGGATCGGGCACGTCGAGCCCGAGGAGGCGGTAGAACGCGATCGATGCCTGAAGATCGCGGACGTAGAGCACGACCATCGCGAAACGCGGGCGGCTGGGTGTGGTGTCCTGTTCGGTGGCGTCGGAAGTGGTTCCGACCGTGATTTCGTTTGTCATGGTAGATAATCTACGTGGGTGTACGAATGTCAGCAAGAGATGACGAGCCCGGCGAGGAACTCGGCGCGCTGCTCAGTGGGCTGCTGAACGTCGTCGTCGCGCGCGAGGCGCCGATCCTGAAGGCTCACGGCCTCACCATGTGGGAGTACGTGATCCTGAGCCGCCTCATGGGCGAGTCCGGGCTGACGCAGAAGGAGCTGGCCCGCCGTAGCCGCCGGGACCCCACCCGTCTGATCGGCCACCTGGACGCCCTCGATGACCGCCACCTGATCGCCCGCGAAGTCGACGGGTCGGACCGCCGGCGGCGCACCGTGCGGCTCACCGCGGAGGGCCGCGATCTGGTGCTGGCCACCCACCGCGACATCCGGCAGATGGAAACCGACCTCCTCGGCGGGCTCTCCGCGGAGGCGCAGAATGAGCTGCGCAACGCTCTCGCCACGGTCCTGCGCCGCAACTCCTGACATGCCCGGCCATCGCAGGGCCGCAGCCGGGCGTACGGTCAGCGGGTCTCCCCGCCCAGGATGTCGCCGAACCCCATGCGCCGCACGTACGCGCGCTGCGGGGCCGGAGCCAGGTCGTCGACCTTCTCGACGCCGACGAGCCGGTCGTCGTGCAGCCCGAAGGTGATCGGGCCGGCGCCGTCGTGGTCGGTGCGGGTCGCGCGGAGCGTGACGAGGGTGGCTGTTCCGTTCAGTTTCCGTGCGGGTCGAGGTGGTTCACCGCGGCGACGGTCTCGTCGTAGTCGCCGCGGGCCTCTCCGTAGCGGAGGAATTTCACCCGCTCGACCTGGATCTCCCTGGCGTCCGGCTCGGCCTCGATGAGGGCGATCACCTCGGCGACGAACTCCTCCAGCGGCATCGCGAACGAGCTTTCGCGCTGCCCGGGGAGGAGATCGGTGGCCACCGACGGCGGCTCCAGCTCCGACACCTTCACCGTCGTGCCCGCCAGTTGGAGCCGCAGCGTCTCGCTGAGCATGTGGATCGCGGCCTTGGTCGCGTTGTAGCTCGGCGTGATCCGCAGCGGTGTGAACGCGAGCCCCGAGGAGACGGTCATGATCGTCGCGTCCGGCCTGGACCGGAGGTGCTCGATGAACGCGGCGATGAGGCGGATCGGGCCGAGGAGGTTGGTCGTGACGGTCTCCTCCGCGGAGGCGAGGAACCCCTCCGGCTTGGTCCAGTCCTCGATGCGCATGATCCCCGCCATCGTGATGAGCACGTTGAGCTCGGGGTGCTCCGCGATCACCTGGCCGGCCGCCCGCTGGACGCTCTCCGGGCTGGTGGTGTCGATCTCGACGGCGTGGATGCCGGGGTGCTCAGCCGTGATCTGCGCGAGCAGGTCGGTGCGACGGCCGCCGACGACGACCTCGTTGCCCTTCGCGTGCAGGGCGAGAGCGAGGTCGAGACCGATGCCGCTGGTCGCGCCGGGGATGAAGACGGTGTTTCCGGTGATGTTCATGCTTCGAGTGTTCGGCCGCGTCGCGGCGCGTGCCAGAGTCCGCTTATCGGGGGAAGGCCGGTCTCTGGTTGAGGGTTTGCGGACCGCCGATACTGTGCCCATGGATCGCGACGCACTCGGCACTTTCCTGACCCGGCACCGGGCCGGCCTGCAACCGTCCGACGTCGGTCTCACGGTCGGGCCCCGACGCCGCGCCGCGGGCCTGCGCCGGGAGGAAGTCGCGCAGCTCGCGGGAATGTCGACCGACTACTACACCCGGCTGGAGCAAGGCCGCAGCCCTCAGCCGAGCGCCCAGATCCTCGGCTCCGTGGCCCGCGCCCTGCGGCTGACCCCGGACGAACACGACTACCTGTTCCGTGTCGCAGGGCTCAGCGCCCCGGACCGTCACCACCGCGGGGACTACGTACCCCCCGCCCTGCTCCGCGTGTTCGACCGCCTTTCCGACACCCCCGCGCTCATCATCTCCGTCCTCGGCGAGACCCTCGTCCAGAACGAGCCGGCCAAGGCCCTCTTCGGGGACGCCAGCCGCTTCACCGGCATGGAGCGCAGCGAGATCTACCGCTGGTTCGTCCGCCCCGGGACCGAACGCCTCCGCTACCCCGAACACGACCACGAACGGCAGAGCCGGGCTCAGGTCGCGACGCTGCGCGCCGCCCTCGGCGCGATGGGACCGAACTCGCGCGCCGCGGAGCTCGTCCGCGAACTCACCCGGCGGAGCCCCGAGTTCACCGCGCTCTGGGACGAGCAACAAGTGCACCGGCGGTTCGCGGACCACAAGACCCTTCTCCACCCCGAACTCGGCCCGATCGAAGTCGACTGCCAAGTCCTCTTCACCGAGGACCAGTTCCACGCGCTCCTCGTCCTCACCGCATCGCCGGGCACCGAAGCCGCGAGCAAACTCGAACTCCTCGCCGTCCTCGGCAACCAGCGATTCGCCACCGAGCGATAGCGACGTCGGCTCGACCGTCACAGAGCGGGAAAGCGGGTGACTGGCGCAGCGGGCTTCGTCCGGTGTCCGGCGAACCCGGTGACGGCCGGCGCTCCCTTCCTACTCAGGCGGAGGCGGAGGGGCAGGGGGCTTCACGGGGCCGAACTCCGTGTCGAGGCGGGTCGGCCAGTCCTCGTCGGCCAGGTCGGCTCCCACGAGGGAGTCGCGCCAGTCCTCCACGGCAAGCCGGACGGCAGCGCGGAAGCGACTGAAGCTGCCCCGGGCGGACAGGACGATCGCCGCGTGCAGCCGCTCGCTGCCGAACATCGCGCCACTGGACCCCGCGATCTCGGGGAGTTCGCCGAGTATCCGCAGGATCTCCGGCGCGGAGCCCGGTTCGGGGAAGTCGCGCCGCACCCGCCGCGCCACGCGTTCACTGACCGCCACCCCGCCATCATCCCCGCCTCCCGGTGCCCGGCCAAGGGCTCGGTGAGCAGGGACGAAGGGAATCGAACTAAAATAGAACAGTGAGCGAGGGTGAGAAGCTGCCGCAGGCCGACGGGCCGCTGGTGGGGGTGAGGCTGCCGGACGGGCAACGGGTGTACGCCGTGGTGCGCGGGCGGCGCCGGGAGCGGGACGGCACCTGGTGGTACGACCTGCGCATCCACCTGCCCTCGCAGATCGACATCCGCGGCCAGTTGCAGACGCACCCCGCGCCCGTCGACTTCCGCGTGCCCGCCACCCTGTGCGAACCCGTCCCCGGACAGCCGTACGACGCCGTCCCCACCAAGCGGCACGGCGTCGCCCCGAAGTGGCGCATCGAGGAGCCCGTCTACATCGGCCGCGCCCCGGGCCCGGCCCGCATCGTCCACCGCGGCACCTGCCACGCGGTCCACGACGTCTCCCACCCCGCCGGCACCGAAGAAGCCCGCGCCGCCCTCCGCCGCCCCGACACGGTCCCCTGCGACATCTGCCGCCCCGACCGCCCCCTCCTCGCCACCTAGAGAAACCCACGACCACGAAGGGTTCCGGCGGGGTGCCCATGAGCGGGAGGGTTCCTGGTGGGGGTGCCGTTGAGTGTGAGGGTCCCCGGCGGGGGTGCCCGTGAGCATGGAGCAGCGGGAGGTGAAAAGCCCTGGAGCCGAAGGGCGCGTCGCTGTCGAAAAGGAGAACACGCGCAGGTTTCCGAGGAACGAGGAAACCGAGCATGATCGACTGTCGACAGTGACTCCAGCGCCCGGAGGCGGAAGGGCGTCTCAAAAAAGGGGGAAATGGTCACCGAACACAAAAGACGGCCACCCCCGGCGGCGCCCGTAAGAACAACGGCTCCCCCGGCCCCAACCCCCGCCCACCCCTACCCTGGAGCCGCACCCCCACCCCAGGAGCCCCATATGCCCGTCCCGCCTCGGCCTCGTGCCAGGATCGCCGTGCTCGGCAGCGCCAACATGGATCTGGTCGCCTACACCCGGCGTGCGCCCGCGCGGGGGGAGACCGTCACCGGCGAGGCGTTCCGGACCGGGGCCGGCGGCAAGGGGGCCAATCAGGCGATCGCCGCGGCCCGCGCGGGCGGGGCCGTGGTGATGCTGGGTGCCGTCGGCGACGACGACTTCGGGCCCCGGCTGCGCGGCGCCCTCGACAGCGCGGGCGTCGACACCGCGCGGCTGCGGACGGTGCCGGGTGCGAGCGGCACCGCCCACATCGTGGTGGACGGCGACGGCGGCAACGCCATCGTGGTCGTCCCCGGCGCCAACGGTACGGTGACCGAACTGGCGGACGCCGACCTGCACGCCGTCGCCGCCGCGGACACACTGCTGCTCCAGCTCGAACTCCCGCTCGCGGGCGTGCTCGCGGGCGCGCTGGCCGCCCGGCGCCACGGCGTCCGTACGGTCCTCACCCCGGCGCCGGTGGTGCCGCTGCCGGACGAACTCCTCGCCGCCACCGACCTGTTGCTGCCCAACGAGCACGAGGCCGAGGCTTTGACCGGCCGCGCCGACCCGCACACGGCGGCCCGCGCCCTGCTGGACGCCGTACCGGACGTCGTGGTCACCCTGGGTGCGAAGGGCTGCCTGTGGGCAGCGCGCGGCAAGGAACCGCTGACCGTGCCCGCCCCGGCGGCGGCAGCCGTCGACACCACCGCGGCCGGCGACACGTTCGCGGGCGCCCTGGCGGTGGCCCTGGCCGAGAACCGCCCCATGCCGGACGCCCTGACCTGGGCGAGCGCGGCGGCCGCCCTGTCCGTGGAACGCGAGGGCGCGGCAGCCTCGATGCCGGAGCGCGCCGAGATCGACGCGCGAGCGGCCAAGAGCTGACCCGTGCCGGGCCCCCGACCTGACTGGCCGGGCCCAGCGGCTCGTCGGCGGCGTTGCACAGCATGCCGAAGGGGCCGCGCAGGCGCCAGGTACACACGAGCGCCGACGAGCCGCCGCTCCGAACAGGCCCGCTCCGAACCGCCCGCACCGGACCACCCGCCCGTCGTACGACCGCACCCGACCGCACCCGGCCGCACCTGCCCAGGCGCCGGCGCCCCTCAGACCCGGCCCACCGCCCTCACGTCAGCACCAGCCACTGCTTCCCGTCCATCTGCTCCCGCACCGCGTCCAGGTGACCCGCGTGGCAGGACGTCTCCGTGATCACGTGGAGGAGCACGTCCCGCAGCGTGTGCAGGTGAGGGTCGCCGAACGCGGGGGGCCACCAGGCGAGGGGAGCGTCCGCGGAGCCGGCGGCTATGACGGCCGCGTCGGCCAGGGCGCACTCGCGGCGGTAGCCGGCCAGCACCTGGGCCGAGGGTGTGTCCGCCGGCACCTGCCACGCGTCCTCGATGGTGTCGAAGCCCGCTATGACCTCCGCGTCGCCGGGCAGCACCGCGCGGAACCAGAACCGCTCGACGTCGAGGGCGAGGTGCTGGAGCAGGCCCACGCAGTTCCACCCCGAGGGCAGCACCCGCCGGTGCAGCGCCTCCTCGTCCAGCCCCTCGATCGCGCCCAGGACGTGCCGCCGCTGGCCCTCCAGCCAGCGCAGCAGCCTCTCCACCTCGGGGTCCGCTCCCCCGTGCCGCTCCACCATCACCGCTCCCCCGTCGCCTCCAGGTCCGCGCGCCGCCCGGACACGGCCCGCACCCCCATGTCTACTACGAGCCACTGACAACGGCGCCGAAGGAAGCGGCCGGCCACCTCATCGCGGCCCGTGACAGCCCGATCCGCCGAGGCCCGAACCGCGTCAGCCCCGTACCAGGTCCGTCAGCTCGCACCACCCCACCCCCGGCCCCCTCAGCCCGGATCGCGCAGCCCCCGCGTCGGCGCCGCGTGCCGGGCGGCCCACCCCTTCGGCTCGGGCTCGGGCTCCCGCTCCTCCTCCGCCGGCTGCGCACCCGCCCGCGGACCCGCGTCGGCCGGCAGCTCCCGCACGCCCGTGCCCGCCGCATCCTCCTCCCGCGGCCGGCGGGCGACCGCGACCAGCGCCGCGTCGTCGCCCAGCAGGCCGCCGGTGTACGCGTGCAGGTCCTCGCGGACGTGCTCGACCAGGTCGCGCGGGCCCTGGAGGCCGGGGAAGGCGGCGACGCGATCGGCGAGCGGGTAGAAGGCGCCGGAGTCGTCGCGGGCCTCGGTGGCGCCGTCGGTGTAGAGGAGCAGCAGGTCACCGGGGCCGAAGGGGTGGCTGTCGACGCGGGCCGGCGTGGTCCTCGGCGGGCAGACGCCCAGCGGCGGGGCGGACTCCCCCGGGTCGAGGGCGGTGACCCGGCCGCGGCTGAGCCGCAGTGGCGGCGGGTGCCCGCGGTTGAGGATGTGCACCTCGGAGCCGTGGTCGGGGACGTCGACCAGGGCGGCGGTGATGAACGCCTCGCCTGCCTCCTCGTCGTCCCTGGCCGGCTGGGACAGGCCCCACCACACGATGGCCTCCAGCTCGGCGAACAGGGCCGGGAGCGACAGCCCGCGGTGGGCCGCGCTGCGGAAGGCGCCCAGGAGCAGGGCGGCGTCGTCCACGGCGGCCAGGCCCTTGCCGCGTACGTCGCCGATGAGCAGCCGGGTGCCCTCGGGGGTGCGCACGGCCGCGTAGAGGTCGCCGCCGATGCGGGCCTGGTCGGCGGCTGCCTGGTAGGTGAAGGCGATCCGGACCGGGCCCATCGTCTCGGGCAGTGGCTGGAGCACCACCTGCTGTGCGGTCTCGGCCACGGTGCGCACCTGTCTGAGCTCGGCGCTGTGCCGTTCGCGCACGCGGGTGAAGACGACGGTGAAACCGGAGACGAGGACGAGCGCGATGAGCTGCGTCTCGTGGTTGGAGGTGGTGATGCTGCTGCGGATCTCGGAGATCGCCAGCAGGGCGCCCACGGCGAGCAGGCCGATCAGCGCGGTGAGCCGGGAGCCGCCGAAGGACGCGGTGAGCGCGGGGGCGACCACGAGGAGGGGTCCGAGGTGGATGTTCGCCGGCGAGAAGATGTCCGCGAGGGTGATCACCACGATCAGCGCCAAGGGCACCCAGACCAGGCCCCGGTTCTGCTGCCGGGCCCGGCCGCCACTGCCGCCGTGGGGCTTCCAGCGCACCCTTCATGGATACACCCGCGGGGCTGCGGGTGCGCGGCAGGACCGCACCGGGACGCGAGCGGAACACGCGGGTGCCCGGGGACCGGCGGACCGGCCCCCGGGCACGGGGTGGTGCTGTGCGGTAGGGCTCCCCGCGGGAGGCGGGCTGCTCACGGGAGCAGCGGGCCCTCGCGGAACCTCCTTACGGGAAGGCGCGGATCATCTCCTTACCGGGCGGATCATCCCCTTACGGATAGGAGGTGACGTTGCTCGGGGTCGTGTTCGACGCGGTGACGGCCCCGGTGTCGTTGATGACGTGGGTGATGGTGCCCACGCCGCCGAGCGAGACGGTCAGCACGTCGTGGAACTTCACGCCGGAGGTGTTCGGTACCTCGAAGGCGTGGTAGTTGTTCACGGCCGGGTTGACGTTGAAGTAGCAGTAGCTGCCCAGGCCCCAGGCCTCGTGGGTGGTGACGTTGTCGCCCACCTTGTAGGCCGCGTAGCCGTTCTGGCCTGCCGGGTTCTTCCAGGCCGCCTGGTTGGGCGGGTCGTAGGGGTTCTCGTTCTGGAAGAAGATCGTCTTGCCGTTCTGGCCGTTCCAGACGACTTCGTACTTCTGGTAGTGCTCGACGAAGAGGCCGTCGGCCAGGACGTTGTTGCCGTTGACGGTCAGGCCGTTGTCGGCGGTGTTGGTGGTCCAGCCGACGGTGCCGCTGTTGCCGTGGTCGGCGCGCCAGGCCCAGATGTGGTCGATGATCGTGTTGTTGCTGTTGACCACGAGGCTGTCGGTGGCCTTGCCGGCGATCCGGAAGAAGACGTCCTGGATCGTCGTCGGGTCGGCGGAGTGGTCGGCCGAGGAGCCCGAGGGGCCGACGGTCAGCAGCGCCTGGGAGTTGGTGGTGCCGGCGTCGAAGAGCAGGCCCTTCAGCCGGACCCCGCTGACGTCGGCGACCTGCATGGCGTTGACGCCGTTGTCCGGGACGAAGGTCGGGTAGCCGATGCCGAGCACGGTGGTGTCGGGCTTGGTGATGTTGAGCGTCTGGTTCAGGTGGTAGACGCCCGGGGTGACGAAGAGGTTGCAGCCCTCGGCGAGCGCGGCGTTGATGGTGGCGGCCGTGTCGCCGGCCTTGACCACGTAGAACGCGCTCATCGGCAGGGAGGTGCCGGGGGTGCTGCCGTTCGCCCAGCTGGGGCCGGAGGAGTTGGTGCGCAGCGAGGGCAGGAAGACCCGGTACTTGCCGGTGCTGTCCACGTACAGGTACGGGACGTCGCGGGAGACGGGGGTGGTGGCCAGGGTGGTCTCCGGCGGGTTGGGGAAGGTGTTCGCCGGGGCGCCGTTGACGCCGGAGAAGACCATGTTCCACACGCCGCCGGCCCAGCTGCCCAGCGTGCTGTCGCGGGTGTACCACTGCTGCTGGGAGACCGAGGCGGCCTGGCCGCTGACCTTGGTGTCCGCGATGAAGCCGCCGCTGGCGTAGCCGTAGCTGGCCGGGTAGAGCGCGAGGCCGCCGTGGACGTCGATCCGGCGGAAGGGCGCGGCCTGGGCGACGGCCCAGCGGTCGGTGCCGCTGGAGGGGTTGATCGCCAGGTTCTCCGCGGAGCGCCAGAAGTTCTGGGTGGCGTTGCCCGCGTCGGAGGCGTTGAAGGCGTCCACGGTGACGTCGCCGTTGATGGTGACGTCGTCGGGGTTCTGGCCGAGGCCGGCCACCGAGGTGTAGAAGCCGACGTTGTCCTCGACGTTGTAGGTGCCGGGCTTGAAGAGGTCGGCCACCCGGTTCTCGCTGAACTGCGCGGTCTGGGTGTCCTTCATCTGGTTGAACTGCGCGTCCAGTTGGGACTGGATGGCGGCGTTGCCCATGGACGGGTCGAAGATGTGGACGTTCGGCCCGAAGTCGGGGGTGTCGGACTGCGCGGGGCAGGCCGCGGGGGTGGTCCCGATGGTGAAGGTGGCGCTGGCGACGGCGGAGTCGGTGGAGCCGGACTTCACCGCGATGGCCTTGACCGTGGTGGTGGCCGAGATGGTCAGCGCGCTGCTGTAGGTGGCCGAACTCGCGGTCGGTGTGGAGCCGTTGGTGGTGTAGTGGATGGCCGCGCCGGAGGTGGCGTCGGAGATGGTGACGGTCTGCGCGGTGCTGAAGGTGCCGCCGGCCGGGCTGAAGGTGGGGGTGGCCACAGTGCCTGGCGGTGGTGTGGTGCCGCCCCCGCCCTGGGTGTAGGTGAACTGCGGGGTGTCGTACTGCGGCCCGTTCTTGGTGTATGTGAACGAGTACGTCAGCACGGTGCCGTTGGACAGCCCGCCGACGGTGTAGGTCCACGAGGAGCCGGCGGCGGCCATCTGGACGTTCTGCTGGCCGGTCCCGTTCACCAGGTAGTGGACGATGACGTAGCTGGACGGGCTGGTGGGTGTGAACGTCAGCTGCGCCTGGGTGCTGCTGGTCTGGGTGGCGGACTGGGTGTAGTCCGAGGAGTCCGCGACGGCGGAGCCGGCGGTCCCGGTCAGCGCGGCCAGGCCCGCGAGCAGCACGGCGAGGACGCCGAGCACGGCGGCGGCGCCCCGGCGGCGGGTACCGGTCCGGCGGGCGGGGGATGCCGCCGGGGCGGCAACTGCGGGCGGTGCGGGGGAAGTTCTGCGCATGCGTGGGGTCCTCTCGCCCGGCGTTCACGAAGTGAACACCGGGTCGGCGCGGGATTGTGGGGGTGGATCGCGCGTAATGCCGTTGTTTCCTGGACCGGTACCCTCGCTTTACCTTTGATTGGTGATGCAGAGAACGCTCTCACTCTGCGGATCGGGGGTGCTCCGGTCCGATAGGCAGTGTCAAGTGGGGGCGGGCGCGCGTCAAGGAGTCGGACGGGATTCTTCATCCGACGGCGTCCATTGTGAATGGTATGACCATAAGCTAGCCTGTCGGGACGCACGGAATGCCGGATCGAGCGACGGGCGGTGGGCGGCCATGGCGGCAGCGGTCGAAGGTCAACAGGCGGACGGGGCGGCGTCGTTGGGGCGCCCCTTCCATACGGTGGGCGTGATCGGGCTCGGCGCGATGGGACGGCCCGCCGCCGTGCACCTCGCCCGCGCGGGGGTGCCCACACTTGCCTACGACACCGACCACGCCACCCGTGACGCGCTCGCCGCGGACGGCGTGCGGCCCGCCGGCTCGGTCGCCGAACTGGCCGCCGCATGCGGGGTGGTGGCCGTGGTGGTGCCCTCCGACCAGGACGTGCTCTCGGTGTGCTCCCCCGAGGACGGCGTGCTGTCGGCCGCGCGCCCCGGCACCGTCCTGCTGATCTGCGCCTCCGTCACCCCCGACACCTGCCGCGATGTCGCCGCGCTGGCCCGGCCGTTGGGGGTGGAGGTGCTGGACGCCGCGCTCACCGGCGGGGTGCGCGCGGCCGAGGCGGGCGAGCTGAACCTCCTGGTCGGCGGCGACGAGGACGTACTCGCCGCGATCGCACCGGAGTTGGCGCCCTGGACCCGGACGGTCCACCACCTGGGCCCCCTTGGCTCGGGTCAGGTCGGCAAGACCGTCAACAACCTCTGCCACTGGGGCCAGTTGGCGGCGATCGTGGAGGCGCTGCGGCTCGGCCGCGACCTGGGCGTCTCCCCCACCAAGCTGCGCGCCGCCCTGCTGGACGGCCCAGCGGCCAGCCGCACGCTCGCCGAGATGCACCTGATGCGGCTGACCTGGCACCGCAAGGACCTCGCCAACGCCCTGCTGATGGCCCGCGCCGCGCACAGGGAGATGCCGGTGGCGGCCACGACCCGCGAGGCGATGGAGCACCTGACGGTCGCGGACATCGCGGAGCTCTACGCGCAGGAGTGAACGCCGCACCGCCTGCCGGCGGTTACGGGTGCGACAGTCGGTAGGGATCGACCGGTACGGGCGGGCGCGGCAGACGCGGCGGCCGCGGTGACCAGGCAGGGGAGTTCAGCGGCTCACGGGCTCGGCCTGCTTGCCCTCCTCGGCCGCCTCGGCGCCGATCCGGCCCAGCGAGCGGTCGGCGAGGGTGAGCACCAGGAACAGCGCGGAGACCCCGAGCAGGAAGAGGGTCAGGTGGTGCAGGCCCGGGGTGTCGGCCCGGTGCGGGAAGACGGCGCCGTTGGCCGCCGAGGCCACGATGGCGCCCAGGTAGCCGAAAGTGCGCAGCAGTCCGGCCGAGGAGCCCATCCGCTCGGCGTCGGCCTGGTGGTAGACGGCGTTCTGCAGCGCGAGGCTGTTCAGGCCCTGCGGGATGCCGAAGAGGAAGGTGACGGCGAGCAGCAGCAGGATCGGGCTGCGGGGCGCGAGCGCCAGCATCAGCGCGCCCGCGGCGAGCTGGCCGGTGGCGCCGACGATGAGCTTGCCGCGGATCTCCGGGCGCCGCCCGGTGGTCGTGGAGACGAGGATCGCCGTGGCGAACAGTGGGAGCTGGACGAGTCCGGCCTGCGAGGCGGACAGGCCGCGGCCCTCCTCGGCCCACTGGGTGAAGCCGTAGAGCAGCGCGTAGGAGACCACGTAGGCGAGCAGCGCGCGGGCGTAGGTGAGCAGCAGCGGGCGGTTGCCGCCGAGGACCCGAAGGTCGATGAAGGCGCGCTCGGCGCGCAATTCGCGCCAGGTGAAGGCGGCGCCCGCGGCCACGGTGATCACCGGCAGGTACCAGGCGGCCGCGTGCGGGTGCATCAGGAAGAGCAGCAGGCTGACCAGCATGGCCGCGAACAGGCCCATGCCCGGCAGGTCGAGGCCGGCCACGGCGGCGCGCCGGCCGCCGTCGGGACGTGGGGGCGCCGTACGGGGCAGCCGGAGCAGGCCGAGCAGTATCCCGGCCACCGCCAGCGGGATGTTGACCGCCAAGGTGGCCCGCCAGCCGCCGACGGCGATCAGCACGCCGCCCAGGCTCGGGCCGATGACGGCAATGGTCTGGTTGGTGACCGCGAGCGCGGTGAGCACGCCGGCCGGGCTCTGGTGGCCGGTGCGGCGGGCCTCGCTGCGGATCAGGTACATCGAGGCGGGGTAGCCGGCGCAGGTGCCGAAGCCGAGGATGACGCGGGCGGCGATCAGGGTGCCCAGATTGGGCGCGAGCATGCCGATGACACCGGCCACGCCGGTCAGGGCGGTGCCGATCAGGAAGAGGCGGCGCGGCCCGAACAGGTCGATGAGCCGCCCCACCACGGGCTGCCCGATGGCGGTGGCCAGGTACAGCGCGGAGATCAGCCACGCGGTGCCGGAGGGCGGCGCCCCGAAGGCGGCACCGATGGGCACCAGCGAGACGGAGATGATCGAGGAGTTGACCGGGTTGAGCACCGACCCGAGCATCATCGGGGCCAGCAGGCGGCGGTCGAACGCGTCCGCGGGGGTGGCCGCGCCGCCGCGGCGACCCAGGCGTCCTGGGCGCAGGCCGCGTGCCATCCGCACGAGGGCGGTGCCGTTCGCGCTGCGTGCGGGCTCGGGGGGTCGGTTCGGTGTCTCCGGCATGAGTCCAGGGTAATTAGACAGTCCAGACTGCGCAAGTGAACCTGTTCAGTTATAGCTGTCTAATTCTCGCCCGCGCCTGAAGACCTTGCCCCTTGCGCGAAGGGCGAGGTCTTCAGGGGCGCGGGGAGGTGCGCGGGAAGAGGGCCGTCGGCCTTGCCGCGGCACACGGTCCCGTGGGGCAGACCTGGACCGTCAGCTCGCGGCAGCGGAAGCCGCGGGGATGGCGATGGCTGTCTCCTCCTCGGGGACGACGAAGACGGGGTCGCCGTGGGAGAGTCCGACCTTCTCGCGGTACATGCGCGAGCGCAGCAGGGTGTCGCCCACGCGGACGTGGTAGTCCCAGCAGTCGCCGTGGTAGATGCTGAACTCCACCGTGCCCTTCCAGCCCCGCCCGGAGGGGTCCTTGCGGGAGAGCACCAGGCTCTCGGGCCGGATGAAGACGTTCACCGGGCTGCCCACGGTGGTCTCCCCGCTGGTCAGGCAGCGCAGCCTGCCGTGCGCGAGGGTGATCTCCGCGGTCTCCTCCGCTCCCCCGCCGGCTTCGACGGTGCCCGGCAGGCTGTTGGAGATGCCCATGAAGCGCGCGGTGAACTCCTCGCGCGGGCAGCGGTAGATGTCCTGCGCCTGGCCGCGCTCGACGATGCGCCCCTGGTCCATGACGATCACCTCGTCGGAGACGGCCAGTGCCTCGTCCTGGTCGTGCGTGACGAACACCGTGGTGATGCCGAGCCGCTGCTGCACCGCGCGGATCTCGTCGCGCACCCGGTCGCGCAGGCCGGCGTCCAGGTTGCTCAGCGGCTCGTCCAGCAGCAGCACCTCCGGCTCGCGGGTCAGCGCGCGGGCGAGCGAGACGCGCTGCTGCTGGCCACCGGACAGGGCAGGGGCGGGCCGGTCGGCGAACTCGGCCAGGCCCACCATCTCCAGCGCCTCCATCGCGCGCCGCCGGGCCTCGGCGCGGTTCACCTTCTTCTGGCCGGACTGGAGCGGGAACATCACGTTCTGCACAGCGGTCATGTGCGGCCACACCGCGTAGGACTGGAAGACAACCCCGATCGGCCGGTGGTGCACGCCGACGTAGACGTTGTCGGCCGGCGCGCACATCAGCCGGCCGCCGATCCGGATCTCACCGGCGTCGGGGCGCTCCAGGCCGGCGATCAGCCGCAGGGTGGTGGTCTTGCCGCAGCCGCTGGGGCCGAGCAGGGTGACCAGTTTCCCCTCCGGGATGTCCAGGTCGATGCCGTCCACGGCGTTCCGCGACACGGTGCGGCCCGGGTAGCGCTTGGTCAGTCCGCGTACCTCGATCACGAGACTCTCCTTCGAGTGCTCAACTGCGGTTCAGCCCTGGCGGTTCAGCCCGAATCTCCTGGTGAGGAGGCGGACGATGGCGACGATGACGGCGAGGAAGACCACGATGACCACGCCGAGCGCGGCCACGATCGGGTAGCTGCCGTTGGACCACTGCTGGTAGATCGTCACCGACACCACTTGGGTGCCCTGGGTGTAGAGGAAGATCGCCGCCGAGATCTCACGGAAGGCGACGATGACGGTGTAGAGGAAGGCGGCGGCCAGCGACGGCACCAGCAGCGGTACGTAGATCCGCCAGAAGGTGCGCGGCCAGGACGCCCCGCTCGCGGCGGCCGCCTCCTCCAGCTCGTCCTTGATCTGCGCCATGCCCGGCACGATGTAGCGCAGCCCGTACGGCAGGCCGATGGTGACGAAGGCGATGACCAGGATGGTCAGGGTGCCGTACAGGTGCAGCGGGATGGGGGCGGTCAGGTACCAGTAGAGGATGCCGACGCCCATCACGACGCTGGGGACCGCGAGCGGGATGGTGGCCAGGCCGTCCAGCAGGCCGCGGCCGCGGGCCTTGGTCTTCACCGTGATGTAGGCGACGAGCGCGCTGATCACGGTGACGACCGCGCCGGCCAGCACCGCGGTGATCAGGCTGTTGCGCACGGAGGCCACCAGGCCCGGGGTGTGCCAGATCTCGCGGTAGTTGGACAGCGTCAGGTGGTGCAGGGCCGAGACGGAAGGGGGCTCGTAGCCCGGCAGCAGCGAGGACCACACCAGCATCAGCAGCGGCAGGGCCACCGCGACCACGAAGAAGAGCACGAAGCAGGCCAGGCCGGCCCAGCGCCAGCGGCCGAGTTCGGTGACGGTGGGGCGGAATCCCTTGCCGGAGATGGTCTGTGCCGCGGCCCCCGCGCCGCTCAGCCGGCGCGAGAGCCACAGCCCGAGCGTCGCCACGGCGAGGATGAACACGCCGATGACGCCGACGGTGCCGTAGTCGGTGGGGAAGGCCTGCAGTGCGTTGTAGATCTTGCTGACGAAGACGAACTTCCGCCCGGGCACGCCGATCAGCTGCGGCACCTCGAAGGTGGAGATGGTCTGGACGAACATCAGCAGGAAGGCCGACATGATCGCCGGGCGGATCAGCCGCGCGGTGATGGTGCGGAAGACCCGCAGCGGCGGGGCGCCCGAGGCGAGCGCGGCCTCCTCCAGCGAGGAGTCCATCTGGCTGAAGGCGGCCGTGCCCATGAGGAAGGCCACCGGCGTGACGTGCATGGACTGCACCAGCACCATGCCGGCCAGCGAGTAGATGTCGAAGGCGGGCAGGTGCACGTCGCGCAGCAGCACGTTGAGCGCGCCGGTGTGCGGGGCGAACAGCAGCGCCCAGGCGACGGTGTTGAGGATGCCGGGGATGATCAGCGGCACCATGGCCGCGATCTGGGCGAAGAACTTCGCGGGCGTGTCGGTGCGCGAGACCAGGTAGGCCAGGCCGAAGCCGATCACGGTGCTGATGACGGCGGTGGCGCCGGCGTAGGCGAAGGAGTTGCCGACCAGCGTCCAGAAGTCGGAGGTGCCGAGTGTCTCGGTGTAGTGGCGGAAGGTCCACGTCACCGGTCCTGTGCTCAGGAACTGGGACTGCAGGGAGGCGACCGCCATGGTGGCGGCGGGCACGATCGCCAGGTAGGCGACGACGAGGGCGACCAGGGCGAGCAGGATGTTGCGCGGGTCGCGGAACCATCCGCGGATGCCGGCGGTCGAACGGGGCGGCCGGGGGCGGGCGAGGGTGGGTGGTGGCGCTGGGCGGGACCGGCTGAGCAGGCTCATTGCAGTGGCCGTTCTCGGGTCGGGTGGATGGCGGTGCGGGCGGGCAGCGGGTGGCGGGACCCGTGGGGTGGCGGCCCGGCGGCGGAGGGCAGCGCCCGTGGGGTGGCGGCTCGGAGGCGGGTGCGGCAGGCGCGGGCGGCGGGGGTCACACCGCGTGCAGTGCCTTCTGGTACTCGGCCAGGTAGCGGTCGTAGGTGTCCGCGGTGATCACCGGCATCGACCAGGCGGGCTTCCACTTCGCCGGGTTCCAGACGCTGGTGTCGTTGACGGCCGACGGGCTCAGCGAGGTGTGGTTGGTGATCTTGACGACGCTGTCCTGGCCCTGGGCGGACATGATCCAGTCCATGAAGAGCTTGGCCGCGGCCGGGTGGGGCGCGTTGCGGGCGATCTCGGCGAGCGCGGCGGCGGCCGGCTGCGGGTCGGTGTTGGTGAACGCCATCCGCGTCGGGGTCTTCTTCGCCAGCGACGCCGCCTTGTAGGCGTAGGCGTTGACCGAGGCGAGCGGCTCGCCGGACTGCACCTCGGTGAGCGACTGGGTGTGGCTCTCCACCAGCCGGGGCGAGTTGTCGCCCAGTTCCTTGACCAGCTGCAGGGCCTTGTCGTGGCCCATCGACGAGATCAGGCTCTCGTACCAGTTGACCGCCGAGGGGTCGATCGAGAAGCGGCCCTTCCACTGCGGCTCGGTGAGGTCCTGGATGCTGGTCGGCGGCTGCAGGTGCTGCGCCTTGACGCCCGAGGGGTTGTAGGCGATGGCGCTGGTGAGGATGTAGACCGCGTTGCCGTACCCGGCGGGCAGGTTGCGCAGCTGCGCGGGCAGCGGCGGGGCCTGCGGCACCTGGTAGGGCACCAGGGTGTTGACCTTGATCAGCTGGTAGACCGGCTCGGAGTCGGCGGAGATCACGTCCGCGTTGAACTTGCGGCCGCGCTGCTCGGTGACCAGCCGGGAGGGCAGCTTGTCGGCGCTCAGGCGCAGTGCCTCGACCTTGATGCCCGGGTACGCCTTGTTGAAGGCGGAGATCATGTCGTCGACGTCGGAGTCGGCGAAGGTGGTGTACCAGACGACCTTGCCCTCCTGCCGGGCCTGCGGCAGCAGCTCCTGGGGCTGCTGGGCCGGCTCGAGCTTGCTGACGGTGCCGAGGCCGGCACTGCCGCAGGCGGTGAGGGTCACGGCCAGCAGCAGCGCGGCCGCGGCCACCAGCGGCGGGCGGGTCGTCCGTACCGCCCGGCGGTGTCTTTCTGCTTGCATACGGTCATCCTCCTGTCGAGGGCCCCGAAAAGCGCCGGCCAGCAGGCACTTTTCGCGGGGTGCCCCCTGGAAAACAGTGCTCATTGTGGGCTGTCGGTATGACCATTGCAATAGATAGAACATAATTGGGGTCATCCACAGGGAGCGCGCACCCGCGATGACGGTGCGTCAGCCGATCGGATACGGTCGTGCCGGGCGGGAGTGGTCCACACCGCACAACCTGGGCCTATTGGTCATACCCTAAGGCGGTAGACTGGGAGGCTCAACGACTACGGAGGGAACCCCCATGCCGCCTCGCCGTACGGCAGCCAGGTCCGAGGAGGGGCAGTCCGGCGGGCTGCTCAGCCCCGTGACCGACCGCCGGATCTCCGCCCTGATCGTCGACCAGGTGCGGTCCCTCATCCACGAGGGCAAGCTCACCCCGGGCGACCGCCTGCCCCCCGAGCGCGAGATGTGCGAGCGGTTCGGCGTGAGCCGGGTGACCGTGCGCGAGGCCCTGCGGGTCCTGGAGGCCGGCGGCCTGGTGGAGATCCGGGTGGGCGCGCACGGCGGCGCCTTCGTCACGCAGCCGACCAGCGACCGGGTCGGTGCGAGCATCACCGACCTGCTCACCCTGTCCTCGGTCTCGGCCGCCGACGTCACCGAGGTCCGCCTCGTGCTGGAGGTCGGCCTGGTGCCGCTGCTGTGCGAGCACGCCGACGCCGAGGACATCGCGGCCCTGGAGGAGGTGTGCGACCGCCAGGAGGCGGCGCTGTCCACCGGGCACTACGACGTGGCGCTCTCCGCCGAGTTCCACACCCGTCTCGCGGCCGCCAGCCACAACACGGCCTTCGAGATGCTCGTCCACTCCTTCCACGGACCGCTGCTGATGTCGCTGACCAAGGCGCAGAAGATCGCCCCGGAGATGGGTCGGCGGGGTGTGGAGGAGCACCGCGCGCTCATCGAGGCGGTCCGCTCGCACGACATCGAGGCGGGCGAGCGCATCATGCGCGAGCATCTGAGCCGCACCGCCTCGCGGCTGTGCCTGGACGAGCCGCACACCAAGGCCCCCCGCAAGCCGGCCGCCCCGGCGCACGCCTGAGGCGCGCCCGCAGGACGGGCCCGGACATGCGGTGGGGGCGCCCCAGGGGAGTGAGGGGCGCCCCCACCGCTTTCAGGAAGGCTCGTGGCCTGAACGTGGCCTGAACGCCCGGCCGGCCGCGGTGTCCCGTCGCCGGAACGGCGCGGCAGGTCCGCCGGGCGGGCCGTCGCGGCCGGGGGGCGGTCCGGTCAGTCCTGGCGGCCGTCGCGGCCCATGAACAGGCAGCTGTAGAAGGCCCGCCAGGCGATGTCGACCTCCGGCACGCCCGCGACCCGGTAGCCGTCGAGGTGGTCCTCGGCGGTGGGCAGCGGCTTGTCGTGGTGGTGGGTGGCCGCGGAGTTGCGGGGCGCGCCGAACGCCTTGCGGGCGGTGCGGAACCGCCGGTTCCAGACCTCGGCCGGTGCCACGTGGTCGAGGTTGACCAGCCAGCCGCCCGGCGCCAGCAGCCCGGCCGCCTCACGGTAGAAGCCGTGCAGCTCGGCGCGGTCCAGGTGGTGGCTGGCCCGGGAGCTGGCCAGGACGTCCACGTTGCCGGGAATGCCTGCAGCGCGCAGCGCCGTCATGTCGCCGGGGCGGAAGTCGACCCGGTCGCCGAACCGGGACAGGTCCAGCCTGGCCCGCTCCAGCATGCTCGGCGAGGCGTCCAGCCAGATCCCGCGGGCGCCGGGGAACCGGTCCAGCAGCACCGCGAGGAACTTGCCCGCTCCCCCGGCCACGTCCACGATCAGCCGCGGCTCGGGCGTCTCCACCGCGATCACCTCGGCGGCGATCTGCCGCGGCAGGGCGAGCAGGTCGCCCTGCCCCTGCGGGTCGGCCGCCAGCCACGCCGCGGCGAACTCCGGGTTGCTCCACACGGCCGCGGCCGCGCTGCTCTGCTGTGCCATCAGCTCTCCTTGCTCCGGCGGCGGCACCGCCGCGGCGCTGCCGCCGCCGGGTACGGCGGTCGAACAGGTGGGAGCGGGGCGTCAGTTCGCCGCGTCGTACTCGGGGGCGTTCTCCAGGTAGGCGACCTGGTCGTAGCCGAGCTGCTTGAACAGCCGGTTCTGGGCGGAGATGAGCACCAGCGGCTCGCCGTCGGCCGAGAAGTGCTGGGCGACGGTGTTGTGCGGCACGTAGAGGGTGTCGCCGGCCTTGAACTCGTGCCGGGTGGGCTCCTTGGCGATCCGCGCGTAGTACTTCTCGGCGATCTCGGCCTCCACCTCCCAGTGCAGGCTGTAGCCGGAGCCGGAGCGGACGTAGAGCACCTCGTCGGCCATGTGCCAGCGCTTGCCGGAGCGGCTGCCGGCGGGGATGTCGAGCACGAAGGCGTCGACGCTGAAGGTGCGCACGTCGTCGCCGGGCGCGGACAGGGTGCGGACCTTGCCGAGCGGGGTGATCTCCCACTTGGTGTCGGCGACCTTGACGACCTTGCGCAGCTTGTCCACGCCGGGGGTCCACACCTGCGACCAGTCCTCGCGCGGGCCGAAGCGGTCCTCGTCCTCCACCGGGGCGCTGCGGCCCTGCTGGACCAGGCCGAGGTACATCCACATCGACTTGGCCTTGAAGATCAGGCAGCGGGCCGTCTCGTCGTAGGGGTTGAAGTGCCGGTGGACGGAGTCGGTGTGGACGATCACCAGGTCGTCCTTGGCCCAGTCGTAGCGCTGGTCGTCGTGGATCTCGTAGCCGGCGCCCTCCAGGATGTAGAAGGCGGCCTCGTTCTGGTGGCCGTGGCCGTGGTTGGAGGAGTGCGGGGGCAGTTCGACGAAGTGCACCTGCAGGCTCTGGGTGAGGAAGGGGTCGTCGCCGGGGCCGATCCGCCACCAGGTGCGGGACTTCTCCGAGTCGCCGGAGTGGGCCACCTTCGCGTCGTCCACCACGACCGAGTCGTCCCGGACCCGGGGCGCGTCGAGCTGCTGCCGGCGGAACTCCTTCAGCCCGTAGGTCTCCGAGGTGATTCCCCGGAGAAAGACCCGGCCCTTCTTGTCGCTCATGCGGCTCTCCTCATGGTTCGGCTCCGACCGCAGTCTCAATGGCCTAACCGTTATATCAACCGACCTAAAGAGCGTCAACGGATCCGATCGTTATGGTTTAATGGTATGACGTTAACGGTTCAGGCCCCCTGCGGGCCCCCGGGGACAGTCGAGAGGAGCTGCGGTGGGCAGCAATGGGACCCTGATCGTCGGCGCCAGCCAGGCCGGCCTCCAACTGGCAGTTTCCCTACGGCAGTTCGGCGACACCGCGCCCATCACCCTGGTGGGCGCCGAACCTCTTCCGCCCTATCAGCGCCCGCCGCTGTCCAAGGAGTTCCTCACCGGGACCGCGGACGCCGACGCGCTCCTGCTGCGCACCCCCGCCTTCTACGCCGACGCCGGGATCACCCTGGTCTGCGGCGAGCGCGTCACCGAAGCCGCGCTCGCCGCGCCGGGATCGGGCCGCGGCGAGGGTACCGCGGTGACCTCCGCCGGGCGCCGCCTCGCCTTCGACCGCCTCGCGCTCACCGTGGGCGCCCGGCCGCGCCGGCTGCGCCTGCCCGGCGCCGCGCTCGACGGGGTGGGTGTGCTGCGCAGCCACGCCGACGCCGAGCAGTTCAAGCACCGGCTGGGAACGGCCCGGCACGTCGTGGTGGTCGGCGGCGGCTTCATCGGGCTGGAGGCCGCGGCCGCCGCCCGCGCACTCGGCTGCCCCTCGGTGACCGTGGTCGAGGCCGCCGACCGGCTGATGGCCCGCGCGGTGGCGCCGGTGGTCTCCCGCTTCTACCGGGCCGCGCACGAGCGGCGCGGCACAAAGGTGCTGCTGGGCGCCGCGGTCACCGCCTTCGAGGGCGACGCAGCCGGGCGGGTCACCGGGGTGCGCCTGGGCGACGGCACCCTGCTCCCGGCCGACCTGGTGCTGGTCGGCGCCGGGGTGGTCCCGCGCACCGAACTCGCCGAGCAACTGGGCCTGGTGTGCGAGGGCGGGATCGTGGTGGACGCGCAGGCGCGCACCAGCGACCCCGGCGTGGTCGCGGCCGGCGACTGCACGGTGCGGCCCGATCCGCTCACCGGCAGCGGCCGGGTCCGACTGGAGTCGGTGCAGAACGCCCAGGCGCAGGCCCAGACCGCGGCCGCCACACTGCTCGGCCGGCCGGCGCAGACCCGTACGGTGCCTTGGTTCTGGTCCTACCAGGGCGACCTGAAGCTGCAGACCGCGGGCCTTTCGGCCGGCCACGACGGTTACGTGCTGCGCGGCGAGCCCGACCGCGAGCGGTTCAGCGTCCTGTACTACCGCGGCGGGCGGCTGCTGGCCGTCGACGCCGTCAACAGCCCGGCCGACTACATGGCCGTCCGCAAGGCGCTGGGCGAGGGCGCCACCATCGACCCCGACCTCGCCCGCGACCCGGGCACCTCGCTCAAGTCCCTGATCCGCGAGGAGATCCGGGTGGCCCCCGCGGTCTGACCACCCACCCCCAACGCGGTCCCACCACCAGGGGGCCTGACGCGGTGCCGATCCCCGCGCCAGGCCCCCTCCCACGTGTGCGCCCGGCCCCTCACACACCTGGGCCGCACGCGCAACTCACGCCTCCATCGCCCCACTTCGCACCGCCCGCACCACCCCTCACCGCCCGGCCCGCTCCTCCCCCGCTGCCGCGGCAGGTGAGTGGACACCATCTGTGCACGAAGTCTTGTTCCATCGGTCATATGGACATACCTTTTGCGTCCTGCGGCGCCCCGGTGCCATCGCCCGGGCGTCGGCGCGTGCTGCCGTCGCGCCCGCAGACCGCCATCCGACCGAGAGGACCTCGACGATGCCGTCCCCTACCCTCATCCGCTCACGACGGGCCGCCGCGGCGTGCGCCGCCGTGATCGCCCTGCTCGGCTCCGCCGCCGCGTGCGGCCCGCACAAGAGCGGCGGCTCCTCCGCCGCCGACGACGGCAGCGGCAACTTCTTCGCCGGCAAGACCCTGCAGATCATCGTCCCCTACGGCCCCGGCGGCGGGTACGACCAGTGGGCGCGCGTCATCACCCCGTACATGAAGAAGTACCTGGGCGCCGGGCAGGTCAAGGTGGTCAACACCCCCGGCGGCGGCGGGCTGATCGGCACCCAGGCGATCTACCAGGCCAAGGCCGACGGGCTGACCATCGGCGACACCAACGCCGGCGGCGACGTCTTCGACCAGATCGACCACAGCTCCGGCTTCACCATCGACATGACGAAGGTCGACTGGCTCGGCCGGCCCGACAACGACCCGCACATCATCGCCACCCATGCCAAGGGCCCCTACCAGACCTTCGACAAGCTGCTCGCGGGCAGCGGCACCATCTCGGCACTGGCCACCGGCAAGGGCAGCTCGGACTACAACTCCGCGGTGATCGTCTACAACGCCTTCAAGGCGCACTTCAAGATGGTCGCCGCCTTCTCCGGCAGCAGCGAGGAGAAGGCCGCGTTCATGAGCGGCGAGGGCACCACCGCCTCCCTGTCCTCCTCCGACATCGCGCACATCTCGTCCGACGCCACCAGCGTCGTCCTGGTCTCCGCGCGGCCCTTCGCCAAGCTCCCCAACGTGCCCACCATCATCCAGGAGGCCCAGCGGCACGGCCTGGACGCGCGGACGGTGCAGGCCCTGCAGGCGCTCAGCGGCGTGATGGACCTCGGCCACGCCTTCTTCGCCCCGCCCGGTGTGCCCGCCGACCGGCTTGCCGCCCTGCGCACGGCGTTCACCAAGTCGCTCGCCGACCCGGCCTTCCAGAAGGACGCCGAGAAGGCCGGGCTCTACCTCGGCCCGGAGTCGGCCACCGACCTGTCCGCCGCGGTCACCAAGGCGCTCGGCCAGGGCGCGCTGTTCACCGACCTGCTCAAGACCGGCTGAGCGGGCGCGTCGTGGCCAGACCCAAGGAGGTGGCATGTTCCACGGCCTGATATCCGGTTTCTCCGGGCTGTTCGCCCCCTACGCCCTGCTGATGCTCCTGGTGGGCACCCTCGTGGGCACACTGGTGGGCGCGATCCCGGGGCTCGGCGGCGCCGTACTGCTCACGCTGCTGCTGCCGTTCGTCTACGGCATGCCGATCGTGCCGGCGCTGGCGCTGCTGCTCGCGGCCCACACCGGCATCTACTTCAGCGGCTCGGTGACCGCGATCCTCTTCAACACCCCGGGCGCGCCGGAGTCGGCGGCGACCACGTTCGACGGCTACGCGATGACACGGGCCGGGCAGCCGGCCCGCGCGCTGGGCATCTCGGCGGCGGCGACCACGGTCGGCGGCTGGATCGGGGTGGCGCTGCTCTTCGTGCTGATCCCGTTCATGAGCAAGCTCGCCACGCTCTTCCACGCCTCGGAGTACCTGGCGCTGGCGGTGCTGGCGATCGTGCTCATCGGGCAGATGCGGGCGGCCTCGGTCACCAAGGGCCTGCTGTCGGGGGCGATCGGGCTGATGACGTCGTTCGTCGGCTACGACCCGATCACCGGCGTGCAGCGCTTCACCAGCGGCTACCAGCCGCTCTACAGCGGCTTCAACATCACGGCGGCGGCACTCGGCCTGTTCGCCCTCTCGGAGATGTTCCGCATCTACGCCGCCGGGCGCGACCCGGTGGCCGCGGAGGCCGCCGCCCGCACCCGCGGCGCGAAGGACCCGGGGAACCGGGTGCTCACCGGCGTGCGCGACCTGCGCCACCACCCGTGGCTGACCGTCCGCTCCGCGGTGCTCGGCACCGTGCTCGGCATCATCCCCGGCATCGGCGGCATCGCGGCGAACTTCATCTCCTACGGGCAGGCGATGAAGACCTCCAAGCACCCCGAGCGCTTCGGCACCGGCACCCCGGAGGGCATCATCGCGCCCGAGGCGTCCTCGATCTCCAAGGAGGCCGGCAACCTGCTGCCCACGGTGGCGCTCGGCGTGCCCGGCGGCGTCGGTATGGCGGTGCTGCTCAGCGGATTCACCATCCTCGGCATCGTGCCGGGCCCGGCGATGCTCAAGGACCACGTCAACGCGGTATGGGCGATGGCCCTGGTGATCGGTGTGGGCAGCCTGCTGGCGAGCCTGACCGGCCTCGGCCTCGCGCCGCTGCTGGCCCGGCTCGCGAAGGTGCCGGGCCGCACGCTGGTGCCCTTCGTGGTCGCGCTCGGCTTCCTCGGCGTCTTCGCGGCCGCCGACGAACTCGCCCAGGTGACCGTGATGGTGGCCTTCGGCGTCGTCGGCTACCTGATGACGCGCTTCGGGTACTCGCTGCCCGCCGCGATGATCGGCTTCATCCTCGGCAAGGTGGTGGAGAACAACCTCTACCTGGTCTCGCAACTGCAGGGCTGGGGCGCGCTGAAGCGGCCGCTCACCGACGTCATGGTGGCGATCACCGTGCTCAGCCTGTTCGGGCCGCTGTTCAAGCGCGCCTTCCGGCTGCTCGTCCCGCGCCGGGACCCGCTGCCGCCGGCGCTGCGCACGGCAGGGGCGGCCGGTGGCCAGGGCGATCCGGACGCAGCCGCCGCGCCCGGCCGCACCGATGGACCCGCCGCACCCGAGGGGGAGCCGGCCGGACCGTCCGGTACGCCCGCCGGGGAGTCCCCCGTCACGACACCGTCCGGCGGCGCCGGCGAGAGCGGAGAGAACCGATGAGCCGTCCGATCCCCCGCCCCCGCCACGCCGGCGAGCTCCTCATCGACCTCGCCGTCGTCATCGGCTCGCTGCTCTATGTGCGGGCGGCGAGCCACTACCCGCCGCAGGGGCGGCAGATCCCGAACCTCGTCGGCTGGATCGCCGCCGGGATCGGCGCCCTGCACCTGGTCGCCCACGCGGTGCCGCGGCTGTGGACGCTCACCCATGGCGCCGACCCCGCGGACAAGGCCGCCGCCACCGAGGCCGGGCCGGAGCCGTCCGGGGAGGACCTTCCGGCGGCCCCCCGCACGGCCCCGGTCGCCCTGGAGGTCTCCCCCGGCAACCCGCGCCAGGTGGTCCTCGCGATGGCGTGGACGGCCGGGCTGCTGCTGGCGGTCTACGTGTTCGGCTTCGTCGTCGCCGTCCCGGTGTTCTTCCTGGCCTACTTCCTCACCCTGCGGGCCTGGCGGACGGCCGTGGCCAGCGCGGTGGTGATGTGGGCGGTCACCCAGTTCCTGTTCGTCGACGCGCTCGCCGTGCCGCTGCCGCACGGCCTGGTGTGAGGGGGGAGGCGATGACCGACGCCCGCGCCCGCCGTCTGCACGGCGGGCGCGGGCGCTGTCCGGTGCCGGGGTCAGGTCGCCGGCACCGGCTCGGGCTCGTCGGCGAACACCAGGGACTTGATGGTCACCGGGACGGTGCGCGAGGGGTGCCGGATCCGGCCGAGGTCGACGTAGTCGAAGTCGCGCAGGGTCACCCCGTCCAGCACCAGCAGGTCCACGGGGACGCCGAGTTCCTCGCGCAGCAGCCGGCCCAGCGTCATGGCGACATCGCCGTCGAGGACCACGTAGACCGGCAGGCCGCGGGCGGTGCGGGCGGCCAGGCCGTCGCGGATGCCGCGGGCGAAGGCGATGAGCCGGCCGTGGAGCGGGCGGCCGCGCCAGGTGAGGGCCAGCACGATGTCGCCATCCCCGCGGTCGGCGTCGAGGGCGGCGAGGTGGCGGCGCACGGAGGCCGCCAGTTCGCCGGCGTCCACCGGCTCCTCGGCGGCGCCGACGGTGTGGGAGGGCCGGACGACCTGGAGGTTGCGGCGGGGCAGCAGCCGGTCCGGATCGGTGACGCAGCCGGTGTTGCCGCTGAGCTGCACGCTGTACTCCGAGGCGCCCAGCGCGGTGGCGCGGATGCACTCGCCGGCCGGCAGCAGCGGCACCGGCAGGGCGCCGGCGTCCACCCGGCGCCGGATCGCCCGGCCGAGCGGCCGGCCGAGGTCGCCGAAGTCGCGCGGCTCGCGGTCGTAGACGTACTCGGCGACGCCGCCGGAGAACACCACCGCGTCCAGCGCGCCGAGGTCGCCCAGCGGCTCGGTGAGCCACAGCGGGTCGGCGCCGCCCGGCGCCCCGGTGACGGCGGCGAGCAGCGTGTCGGCCATGGCGCAGGCCAGCCGGTCGGCCTGGTGCGGGGCGAGCACCTCGCCCGGGCGCAGGTCGAGGCCGGCCGCTGCCGCGTGGGTGCGGGCGGCCGGCTCCAGGCGGACCAGGCGGCGCCGCTCGTCGTAGGCGAGCAGGCGGCCGCCGATGTGGAGGGCGGCGGTGCGCACGATGCGGCCGTGGTCGACCAGGGCGAGCTTGGTGGTGCCGCCGCCGATGTCGATGGTCAGCACGCGGCTGCCGGCGTCGTGCGAGGTGCGGGCGGCGCCGGAGCCGTAGGCGGCGAGCATCGCCTCCATGTGGTGGCCGGCGGTGGCCGTGACGAGCTGGCCGCCGCGTTCGGCGAGGATGCTCGCGATGGCCTCGGAGTTGCGGCGGCGCAGCGCCTCGCCGGTGAGGATGACCACGCCGGTGTCGATCTCCTCCGGGGCGAGGCCGGCGGTGCCGTAGGCGCGGTCGATGATCGTGCCGAGCGCCTCGGCGTCGATCCGCTCGGCGCCGGCGTAGGGGGTCAGCGCCACCGGCGAGCGGTACAGGTTCTCCCGGCGCACCACGACGTAGCGGCTGGTCAGCTGCTCGCCGATGCGGCGCAGGTGCAGCCGGGAGAAGACCACCTGGGTGCCGGAGGAGCCGATGTCCATGCCGACGCTGTGCAGCAGCACGTTGTCCTGCTGCCAGATCGGGTTGTCCTCGATGGGCCCGAGCGGGGCGTCGTCGTGGTCGTGGTGGTGGTCGGGCACGTGGGCGGCGTGGACGGTGCGGGCGGTGTGCGAGTGCTTCTGCTGCCCGTGGTGCGTGTGCCCCTCCGGCGCGGAGTGGTCGTGCGGGTGCGCCCGGCCGGCGCCGGACGGGGGGACGCCTGATGCGTCGTCCCCCGGTGCGGCGGCGGTCACTGCTTGGGCGGCAGCGTCGCGAGCTCGGCCTCGTAGGCCGCGTCCATCTCGGGCTCCTGGCCGGTCTCGGCGAGCGCCTTGCGGAAGGTCTCGCGCACGATCGGCGACTCGTCGGCGTAGTCGATCTGGTCGCCGCCGATGCGCCGGCTGATCCACGCCTTGGGCACGCCCTGGTTGTTGCGCAGCGAGACCGCCTCGTGCTTGAAGGCGAGGTAGCGGCCGGGCTCGGTGCCGGTGTTGAAGTGCTGGTGGAACCACATGTTGGGCGGGACGATGAGGGTGCCCGGGCCCCAGTCGTAGCGCTTGGGCTCCTCGCCGTCGGGCCACATCATGCTGTAGCCGGTGCCGGAGAGGATGATCACGTGGGCGCCGGGGCCGTGCCGGTGGCCCTTCTTGTAGGTGCGGGTCGGGAACTGCGAGATGTGGCTGTTCATCGAGCCCTTGGCCATGGCGAACCGGATGTGGCCGCCGCCCGCGCCGCGCTCCTTGGCCTCGATCAGCGGCAGGTTGACCGCGTCGGCGACGAAGTTGGTGTCCAGCAGCAGGCCCTTCTGCTCGCCGCCCGCGGCGAAGTAGTCGGGCTCGCCGTTGAAGCGGCCGGGGAAGTCGCGCGCGGTGCCGAAGACGAAGTCGACGTCGTCGTACAGGTTGATCACCGGCGGCATGTTGGTGGAGGCGACGTAGCGGGCGGCCTTCTGGCCGGAGCCGTTGAAGTGCTGGTGGTGGGCGTTGAGCGGGATCGCGAAGAGCGAGCCGGGGCCCCACTCGAAGGTGACCTCGCCGCCGGCGTCGTTCCACACCCGGGTCGAGCCGTGGCCGTCGAGGACCAGGATCATCTCCTCGAACAGCTGCCGCTGCGGGGCGAGGGCGCCGCCGGCCGGGATCTCGCACACGTAGCAGTCGTTGGAGGTGCGGGTGGCCTCGTGGTTGATGAACACGCCGCGGCCGCCGCGCCGCTCCCACGGCTTGAGGTCCACCTTGCGCAGGTCGGGCACGTAGTGGGCGGCGATGATGTCCAGCCCCTCGGCGGCCACCCAGCGGGTGTAGGGCGAGTCCTTCTCGGTGGCGAACTTCGCCGCGAGGGAGTCGTTGACGGTCGCGTCACTGGACATGGCGGAGCCCTTCCTGCCTGGCAATGATTGGTAGGACCCTAAGGCCAAACATTTTGGCCTGTCAACGGCCCGGTCGCGCCCGCGCGGCGATCCGAACGGCCGCCGCCGTGCCACTGCCGCGCCCCCGCCGGCCGGCTCCGGGCCGGAGGGCGGCGGCCGGCCGGAAGGGACGTGCGGGGCGCTTGTGCCGCCGCCGCGCGCTCTGGTCTAATGGACATACCAACGGACGTCGGTCCCGGAACGTGCTGTCCACCGCCGCCGGGACGACCAACCGCGAAAGGGCTGAGGGGCCTTGGCCAAAGTGATCTATGTCGGCAGCGCCGGCGACGAGTACGCCGTCGAGGCCGCGGTCGGCGACACCGTGATGGGGGCCGCGGTCAGGAACGGCGTCCCGGGGATCGTCGCGGAGTGCGGCGGCAACTGCTCGTGCGCCACCTGCCACGTGTGGGTGGACCCGCAGTTCGCCGACCGGACCGGCCCCGTGCAGGAGATGGAAGAGGACCTGCTCGACATGGCCGTCTCCGAGCGGCGCGCCACCAGCCGGCTGGCGTGCCAGATCCGCATCACCGAGGAACTGGACGGCCTGACCGTCGAGATCCCGCCGGAGCAGCCCTGACCCCGCGCATCGCACGCGGACGGTGACGGGCTTCATGTGAAAGGGAAACGGCCGTGCTTAGACGAGACATCAACGAGCTGCTCACCCAGACCGGCCCGGGGACCCCGATGGGGGAACTCTTCCGCCAGTACTGGATACCGGCGCTGCTCGCCGAGGAGCTGCCGGAGAACGACGCGCCGCCGGTGCGGGTGAAGCTGCTCTCCGAGCGGCTGCTCGCCTTCCGCGACAGCGACGGCCGCTACGGGCTGGTCGACGAGTTCTGCGCGCACCGCGGGGCGTCCTTGTGGTTCGGCCGCAACGAGGGCTCGGGGCTGCGCTGCCCCTACCACGGCTGGAAGTACGACGTCACCGGCCAGTGCATCGAGGTGCCCTCCGAGGCCGACAACAGCAGCTTCTGCCAGAACGTCCAGCTGACGTCCTACCCGCTGGTGAAGATCGGCGACGTGCTGTGGACGTACATGGGCGACGCGGCACACCAGCCGCCGCTGCCGGAGTTCGAGTTCGTGCACGTGCCCGCCGAGCAGACCTACACCTCCAAGCGCTGGCAGCAGTGCAACTGGCTGCAGGCGTTCGAGGGCGGCATCGACTCCAGCCACGTGACCTTCCTGCACTCCGGCGGCCTGAAGACCGACCCGCTCTTCAAGGGCGCCAAGGGCAACGAGTACAACATGAAGGACACCAAGCCCTTCTTCGAGGTCGCCGACAGCGAGGGCGGCCTGTTCGTCGGCGCCCGCCGCAACGCCGAGCCCGGCACGTACTACTGGCGGATCACCCCGTGGGTGATGCCGTCCTTCACGATGGTGCCGCCGCGCGGCGACCACCCGGTGCACGGCCACTTCTGGGTGCCGATCGACGACGAGAACTGCTGGACCTACAGCTTCGACTACCACCCGGTGCGGGCGCTGACCGACGCCGAGCGGCAGGCGATGATCGACGGCCACGGCGTGCACAGCAAGAACATCCCCGGCACCTACCGGCCGGAGGCGAACATGGACAACGACTACCTGATCGACCGCGAGGCCCAAAAGCGCGGCGACACGTACTCGGGAGTCGCCGGCATCGCCATGCAGGACGCCTCGCTGCAGGAGAGCATGGGCCCGATCGTGGACCGCACCAAGGAGCGCCTCGTGCCGGCCGACAGCGGGATCATCAAGGCCCGGCAGAAGCTGCGCAAGGCCGCGATCGCGCTGCGCGACGAGGGCGTGCGCCCGCCGGGGGTGGACCCGGCGCACCACCGGGTGCGCTCGGCGGCGGTGGTGCTGCCGCAGGCGGAGTCCTTCCTGGACTCCTGCCGGGACGCGGTCACCGCCACCCCCGGCGTCGCCCAGTCGTCGGTGTGACATGGCGGTGCCAGCCGCGTCCCGTGTGACGCCCACCGCCGCCGTGCCGGCCGCCCCGGGCTACCCGAGCCAGTCCGCCCGGGCGGCCTCGGCCGCCGAGTCCCGCTTTCGGATCACGGTGCCCATCGCGCCCGCGCGCAACGCCCGCGTGGTGGCGCTGGACCCCGCGGCCGCCGCCGTCGCCCGGTCGGTGGCCGGGCGGCCCTGGGCGCACGCCCGCTTCTACACCTGCGGGCCGGTGCCGCCCGGTGTGCCCGAGGGCCTGGCGCTGACCGAACTCCAGGGCAGCGGCGCCCCGGTGCCGCTGCCGGAGCTGCTGGAGGGCACCGACGTGGTGATGGTGCTGGCCACCGAGGACTCCGGGCGCGAGCAGGCCGCCGCCATCGGCGGCGCCTGCTGGGCGCGGGCGGTCACCACCGCGGGCGTCGTCCTCGGCGACGGCTTCGAGGCCGACGAGGCCGTGGCCGCGCTGCGCCCCTACGCCCGGGTGCTGCTGCTGTCGGCGGACGAGGGCGACGTGGTCGACCTCCTCACCGCCCTTCGGGTGTAGGGGGCTTCGGCCCCCGCACCCGCCCCCACCGAGTAACCCGAGCTGCACCGAGTTGCACTGGGTTCCCCCGAGCCGCGCGCGGCCGCCCGCCGGCAGCGCGCAGAACGAAGGCGAGATGTCCGGCAGGATCACCCCCCAGACGCTGCAGCGCATGAAGGACGACGGCCGCAAGATCGTCGGCGTCGTGGCCTGGGACTACCAGATCGCCCGCATCGTGGACCGGGCCGGCGTCGAGGTCGTCTCGGTCGGCGACACGGTGGGGGTGAACCTGTGGGGCCACGCCAACCCCTTCGAGATCACCATGGACGAGATGGTCGTGGTGGCCAGGGCCGTGCGGCGCGGTGTCGAACGCGCCCTGGTCAGCGTGGACTTCCCGTTCGGGCCGCTCCAGGAGGGCACCGCGAGCGCGCTGGCGGCGGCGGTGCGGTTCGTCAAGGAGGCGGGGGTGGACATGGTCAAACTCGACGCCGCCGCCGACCACTTGGCGGCGGTGGAGGCGATCAGCGCCGCCGGCATCCCGGTGTTCGCGCAGTTCGGCATCACCCCGCAGACCGCGCTGCGCTACGGCGTGGAGTACCGCGCGATCCCCTCCGGCGCCGACCAGGTGCCGGTGGAGATGCAGGACGCGATGGTCGAGGAGGCCAAGCAGCTGGAGGAGGCCGGCGCGGTGCTGCTGAACTTCACCAACTCCGGCCCCGTGGTGGGCGCGGCGGTCGCCGCCGCGGTCTCGGTGCCGGTGGTCGGCGGCTTCGGCGGCGGCCCCTGGCTCGACGGCCGGATGCGGATGGCGCACGCCGCCATCGGCTACGCGGCCGACGCGCTGGACAACCCGCCGGCGACCTACGCCAACGTCGCCCGCACCACCCTGGAGGCGATCAGCGCCTACGCCGAGGATGTCCGCTCGGCCCGCCAGATCGCCGGCGGCATCCCGGTGCCGCCGCCCGCGGGGTGAGCCCCGCTTCGCCTTTGTCGAGGGTCCGCCCACCGTCCCGGTACCGAGGAGCGCCATGCCCACCGCAGTGATCGACGGGATCACCACCCGCTACGAGACGGCGGGTTCGGGCCCGCCGCTGCTGATGTTCTCCCCCGGCGGCTTCGACTCCACCCTGGAGAGCTGGCGCACGGTCGGCGTCTACAAGCGGCTCAACCTCCTTGCGCACCTGACCCGTTCGCACACGTGCATCACCTTCGACCGGCGCGAGTCCGGGCACTCCGGCGGCCGCGTCGAGCGGATCGGCTGGGCCGACTACGTCCGCCAGGGCCTCGGCCTGCTGGACCATCTCGGCATCGAGCGGGCCTGGTTGATGGGCGGCTGCGTCGGCTGCTCCACCGTGGCCGCGACCGCCGTCGCCCGCCCCGAGCGCGTGGCGGGCATGGTGCTCTACTCGCCGGCCGGCGGGGTCAAGTACCGCATGAAGCAGCACACCCGCTTCACCGCACACCTGGCCTACGCGGCCGAACACGGGCTCGCGCAGGTCGCGGAGTTGGCGCGTACGACGGACGCGGGGTTCTCCGCGGACCCGCGGGTGGGCCCGTGGGCGAGCGTGCTGCGCCGGGACGAGGAGTTCGCCAAGGCGTACGCGGCCGGCGACCTGGGGCGCTATCTGACGGCGGTCACCGGGACCGCGCGGCTGCTCTTCGACCGCGACACGGTGCCGGGGCCCGAGCCGGAGGACCTGCTGGCGCTCGACGTGCCGGCGCTGATCGTGCCCGGTCAGGACGACTCCCACGCGCCCTCGGCCGCGCGCTACCTCCAGGAGTGCCTGCCGCGCAACGAGTTCTGGGACGTGCCGGTGGCCGAGCAGACGGAGGAGACGGCGCCGCGGCGGATCCTGGAGTTCCTGGGCTCGGCGTGACGGCGCCGGTGAGGTCGCGTGTGTGAGCGGGCCGGGTCCGCGCGCGCCCGGCAGGGGCACGGTGCTGTGACCGGCCCCGGCTGCCCGGGGCCCGGCATCCCGCGAGGCGGGCACCCGCCGGGGGTGCCCGCCTCGTCGTCGTGCGCTGTTCGCCTTCCGGGCCCGGGGGCTGGCCCGCGGCCCGTGCCCGGTCCCGCTTCGGGCCTCCCGCGAGCCTCGGACCTGCCCTCACACCTCCAGGGTGCGGGTGCCCTCCGCGAACAGCTCCTCGAGCGGGATCGGTTCGCGCAGGATGTGCTGCTCGACCGCGTAACCCATCAGCTCCTGGAGGACCTCCCGGTTGGGCGGCAGCCCGTAGGGCAGCGGGTCCTTGCCGGTGGCCTCCAGGACGGCGAGGTTGGCCAGGTCGGCGGGGGTGGGTTTGTCGATGGCGCCGGTGCCGAGCTGGTGGACGTACTCCTGCTTGGCGCGGGCGAAGGCGGCGAAGACCTCGGGGGCGAGCCGGGGGTGTTCGCGCAGCAGGTCGTCGCGGACGACGACCAGGTGGTTGATCGGGTAGGTGCCGCGCTCGGCGAGCGCGGCCATCGCGGCCGCCTCGGGGTCGGCGATGAGCGGCCGCAGCCGGGTGGAGTGCGCGTTCAGGCCCACGACGGCGGCGAGTTCGCCGCGCAGGACCATGTCCTCCAGCGAGTCGCCCTCCGGCATCGGCACCACGTTCGCCGGCGGCCGGTAGTCCGCCACGTGCTCGTCGCCGGACAGCACCCAGGTGACGCGGTCGAGGTCGACACCGTGCTCGCGGGCGAGCACCGAGCGCGCCCACACCCCGGTGGTCACGGTGTAGCCGCGGTTGACCCCGACCTTGCGGCCCTCCAGGTCCTTCGGGCCGGTGATGCCGGACTCGGGGTCGTAGAGGATCGCGCCGTGGTGGAAGCCGCGGACGAGGAAGGCGGGCAGGGCGGTGAAGCGCGCGCCGTGTTCCTTGGCCACCAGGTAGGTGGTCAGCGCCATCTCGCAGACGTCGAACTCCAGGCCCCGCACCATCCGGCGGAAGGCGTGCACGAGCACCGGCACTTCCTGGAAGGCGAGGTCGAAGCCGTGCGGCTGCACGCTTCCGTTCTTCAGCGCCGCGTTGGCGCCCTGGGTGCGGGTCACTGTGGTGAGCTTCGGAGCGGCCATGACCCGAAAGGTAGCATGGTCAGTCCATAAGGCCATAGAGTGAGGACGAGGACCAGCACCGGACCAGGACGAGGAGAAGCACCCCATGGCAGAACAGGTACTGGCGGCGGTGCGGACCGCGCCGGGCACCACCGAGCTGCGCGAGTTCCCGATGCCGGACGTGCCCGACGACGGCGCCCTGCTGAAGGTCGAAGTGGCCGGGATCTGCGGCACCGACGTGAAGATGTACGCCAAGCCGCCGTTCACCGACCCGGTGATCATGGGCCACGAGAACGTCGGGGTGATCGCGAAGGCGGGCCGCACCTTCCGCGAGCGCAAGGGCCTGGCCGAGGGCGACCGGGTCTTCGTCGAGCACTACGTGGGCTGCTACCGCTGCGAGTGGTGCCACGCCGGCGAGTACCGCCACTGCGAGGCCACCGACTGGCGCACCAACCCCGACGCCCGCCGCTACGGCTACACCTCCTCCGACAACCCGGGCCGGCTGTGGGGCGGCTTCTCGCAGTACCTCTACCTGCCCTGGAACAGCGTCACCCACCGCGTCCCCGACGGGGTCTCCCCCGAACTGGCGGGCCTGGTCACCCCGTTGTCCAACGGCATCGAGTGGGCGCTGGTGACCGCGGGCGTCGGCTACGCGGCCACCGTGCTCATCCAGGGCCCGGGCCAGCAGGGCCTGTCCCAGGTCGTGGCGTGCAAGCAGGCCGGTGCCTCGCGGATCATCGTCACCGGCACCACCCGCGACGCGGCCCGCCTGGCGCTGGCCCTCGAACTCGGCGCCGACGACGTCGTGGACGTCACCCGCGAGGACCCGCTGGCCCGGGTCATGGAGATCACCGGCGGCCGCGGCGTGGACGTGGTGCTGGACTGCACCGCGGGCGCCGGCACCGCGCCGCTGCTGCTGGGCGTGGACGCCCTCAAGCGGCGTGAGGGCGTGATCGTGGTGCAGGGCGAGCTGGCCGCCTTCCCCGACTTCCCGCTGAAGAAGATCACCGAGAAGTCGATCAGCGTCAAGAGCGCCCGCGGCCACAGCTACCGCAGCTGCGAACTGGCCCTGGAGCAGCTGGCGTCGGGCCGCTTCCCGCTGGAGAAGCTGGGCACCCACACCTTCGGGCTCGCCGACGCCGACCGGGCGATCCGCACCGTGGGCGGGGAGTTCGGCGGCGACGCGGTGCACGTGTCCCTGCTGCCCTGGGAGTCGGCCGCATGAGCGTCGTGGTGAGGAACCCGCCGCGGGCGGAGCGGGCGGCCGTCGAGGGGCTGTCGGGCTACGGGGTGGCCACCGTGCACGAGGCACAGGGCCGCACGGGGCTGCTGGACCCGCGGCTGCGCCCGGTGTGGCAGGGCGCGCGGGTGGCCGGCACCGCGGTGACGGTGAGCGTGCCGCCGGCCGACAACTGGATGATCCATGTGGCCGTCGAGCAGTGCCGTGAGGGCGACGTGCTGGTGGTGGCGCCCACCTCGCCCTCCGAGGCGGGCTACTTCGGCGACCTGCTCGCCACCACGGTGGCCGCGCACGGGGTGCGCGCCCTGGTGATCGACGCCGGCTGCCGGGATGTCGCCGAGCTGCGCGCGATGGGCTTCCCGGTGTGGGCGCGCCATGTGTCCGCCTTCGGCACCGTCAAGGAGACGCTCGGTGACGTCAACATCCCCGTGGTGTGCGGCGGTCAGCTGATCGAGCCGGGCGACGTGGTGGTCGCCGACGACGACGGCGTGGTGCGCGTCCCGCGCCGTGAGGCCGCCGCCGTGCTGGCCGCCTCGAAGGCCCGCGAGGAGCGCGAGGCCGCGCTGCGGGAGCGGTACGCGAAGGGCGAACTCGGCCTGGACATCCACCAGATGCGCACCCGTCTCGCCGCCAAGGGCCTGACCTGGGTGGACCACCCCGAGGGCGCGCAGGAGCCGGACGGGGAATCCGGCACGGCGGGGGCCGCCTCGTGATCATCGACTGCCACGGCCACTACACGACCACGCCGCCGCAGCACCAGGCCTTCCGCGACGCCCAGTTGGCGCGCCTGGCCGACCCCTCGCTGCCGGTCCCGCGCCCGGAGCGCATCAGCGACGACGAGATCCGCGACAGCGTGGAGAACCACCAGCTGAAGGTGCTGCGCCGGCGCGGCGGCGACTTCATGCTCTTCTCCCCCAAGGCGTCCGGCATGGAGCACCACGTCACCGACCCGGCCACGGCCCGCGCCTGGGCGACGGCGGGCAACGACCTGGTGCACCGGGTCGCCACGCTCTTCCCCGCCCATTTCGCCGCGGTCTGCCAGCTCCCCCAGACCCCCGGCGGCGACCTCGCCGGATCGGTCGCCGAACTGCGGCGCTGCGTCGAGGAGCTGGGCTTCGTGGGGTGCAACCTCAACCCGGACCCCTCGGGCGGCCACTGGACCTCGCCGCCGCTCACCGACCCGTACTGGTTCCCGCTCTACGAGGCGATGAGCGAGCTGGGGGTGCCCGCGATGGTGCACGTCTCCTCCTCGTGCAACCCCGCCTTCCACACCCTGGGCGCGCACTACCTCAACGCCGACACCTCCGTCTTCGCCCAACTCATGGGCGGCGCCGAGCTGTTCGCGCGGTTCCCGGCACTGCGGTTCGTCATCCCGCACGGCGGCGGCGCGGTCCCGTACCACTGGGGCCGCTACCGGGGCCTGGCGATGCGGGAGGGCCGCCCGGACCCGGCCGAACTCCTGCGCGAGAACGTCTTCTTCGACACCTGCGTCTACCACCAGCCGGGCATCGACCTGCTGCACCGGGTGATCGGCGCCGACAACCTGCTCTTCGCCTCCGAGATGCTCGGCGCGGTGCGCGGCGCCGACCCCGCGACCGGCATCGAGTGGGACGACACCAAGGCTTACGTCGACGGGCTGAAGCTCACCGACGAGGAGTACGCCAAGGTCTTCGAGGGCAACGCCCGACGGGTCTACCCGCGCCTGGACGCGCGGCTCACCGCGGAAGGAAGGTGACCGGCGGTGGCTCCCCTGCACCTCACGTTCGCCTGCGGCGACTACGACCGCACCCGCGCCCTGGCCGAGGGCACGGTCAGGGCCGACGGCATCGACCTCACCTACCTGCGGCTGCCGGTCGAGGAGACCTTCTTCCGGATGCTGCGGCACCGGGAGTTCGAGGTCGCCGAGATGTCCCTGTCCTCCTACGTGGTCTCGCTGCGCGAGGACCCCTCGCCCTTCGTGGCACTGCCGGTCTACACCTCGCGGATGTTCCGGCACAGCTCCCTCTACTGCCACGCCGACTCCGGCATCGAGAAGCCGGAGGACCTGCGCGGCAAGCTGGTGGGCACGCCCGAGTACCAGTTGACCGCCTGCGTGTGGATGCGCGGCATCCTCGGCGACCGGCACGACGTGCCGTTCGACTCCGTCCGCTACGTGACGGGTGGTCAGGAGACCGCGGGCCGGATCGAGAAGGCCGACCTGCACCTGCCCGACTCGGTGCGCATCGAGCGCATCCCCGAGGACGCCACCCTTGCGGAGATGCTCGCCACGGGTGAGATCGACGCGCTGTGCACCCCGCGCGTGCCGAGCCCGTTCGCGGCCGGCGACCCGCGGGTGCGGCGGGTCTTCCCCGACGTGGTCGGCGCCGAGAAGGAGTACTACGCGGCGACCGGCATCTTCCCGATCATGCACGTGGTCGTCATCCGCCGCGACGTCTACGAGCGGCACCCCTGGGTGGCCCAGTCGCTGAACAAGGCGCTGGTCACCGCCCGCGACCAGGCGTACGCGAGCCTGTACGACACTTCCGCGCTGCGCTTCATGCTGCCCTGGCTCACCCCCCAACTGGAGGAGGCGCGCGCGCTGTTGGGCAGCGACTACTGGTCCTACGGCGTGGATGGCAACCGCGCGGCCCTTGAGGCGTTCCTGCGCTACCACCACGAACAGGGCCTGTCGGCACGGCGGTTCGCCCCCGAGGAGCTGTTCGCCCCGGAGGCGCTGGAGGCCGCGGTCATCTGAGGCCACGTCAGGCGGCGAACGCGGAGGCGCCCGGACGGCTCATCGCCGTCCGGGCGCCTGGCGTTTCAGCGGGCTGCCGCGGTCAGTTGTCGTCCGGGCACAGGTGCAGCGCGAGCACGTTGCCGCCGCTCACGGCGACGTGCACCTTCCCGAGCGTGCCGACGTCACCCCCGTTGGCGACGCGGAAGTCGGTGCCCGCGTTCTCCCCGTTGTGGAAGGCCGCGTCGTCCACCGTGAAGGTGGCCGTCTTCCAGGTGTCGGTGCCGGTCTTCACCACCGGCGCGGTGTTCTTGTAGGTGTTGCCCACGGCGTCGTACTGCAGTGTCCAGCTGCCGGTGCCGTGGTCGTAGTAGTCGATGGTGACGGTCGCGTGGTACGGGCCGCCGCCGGGCACCACCGTGTTGTCGATGTCGAAGTACTCGTACGGCGAACCGTCCGTCGTGGAGCGGCCGCTGCGGCCGTCGAGGGTGACCGGCACGGTGTGGCCGTCGCCGTTGTCCCGCAGCCGCAGGCCGCACTCGGTGTCGGTGCTGCCGAGGGTGTCGCAGGCGGTGGCGTCGCCGTCGGCCGCGGGCACGGTCAGCACCGCCGCGCCGCCGGGCAGCGCCTGGCCCGTCGCCGTGGTGAACGCCATCTGCACCGGGTGGTACCCGGACGGCGTGCCGTCGGCGACCTTGATGGTCACCGGGGTCGTGGCGGTGCGCGCGTGGCTGAGGTCGAGGGTGCCGGAGGACGGGGTCACCGTCACCCCGGGCACGTCCGCGCTCGCCGTCCAGTGCACCCGGCCGGCGCTCCCGGCGAGGACCGAGGCGCCCACCGTGCCGGGCAGGCTGGTGCCGCCGGGGGTGACCTGCGTGCCGGTGGGGGTCAGGTAGCCGACCGCGGGGACCTCGTGGGCCCGGTACGAGGGCGGCGCGTCCTTCGCGGCGGTGGCCCGGTGGGTGTCGGGCCGGGTGGACAGGTCCACCTGCAGCTCGCCGCCGCGGGTGGCGAAGTCGGCGGGCAGCGCGTTCGACGTGTAGCCGCGGCCGTCCAGCCGCAGCGAGGTCACGTAGGGCGCGTCGGCGGCGGCCTTCGGCGCCTGGATGCCGATGTGGCGGCCGTTGCCGAGGCTGATCTCGGCGCGCTTGACCAGCGGGCTGTTCAGGGCGAGCGTCGGCGTGCCCGGGGTGGCCGGGATCATGCCGAGCGCGGCCCACACGTACTCCGAGGACAGGGCGCCGTTGTCGTCGTTGCCCGGCAGGCCGTCGGGCGCGGTGGTGAACAGCTGCGTCTCGAAGCGGCGGGTCACCTCCTGGGTCTTCCACGGCTGGCCGACGTAGTCGTAGACCCAGGGCGCGGTGGTGTCGATCTCGTTGCCCGCCCAGTCGTAGGGGGCGTTGCCGCCGGCGTTGAGCTGGGAGAAGAAGTCGTCCAGCCGCGGGACGACGGCCTGGGCGCCGCCCATCGCGGCCACCAGCCCGGCGAGGTCCTGCTGCACCGAGAAGTTGTACTGCGCGGCGTTGCCCTCGTCGTAGCCGTCCTGGCCGAACGCGCCGGCCGGCGGGGTCTGGAAGCCGGGTCCGGCCGGGAAGGCGCCGTTGTCGTCTCGCGGACGCAGGTAGCCGGTGGCCGGGTCGAAGATGTTCTGCCAGTTCTGGCCGCGCTTCGCGTACGTGTCGGCGGCGGCGTGATCGCCGACCGCCGCGGCCAGTTGCGAGATGGCGAAGTCGTCGGTGGCCCACTCCAGGGTCTCCGAGGCGCCCTGCAGGCCGTGGTCGCCCTGCGAGACCGCGTCGTTGGGCGCGTAGCCGCGCTTGACGTACTCCTCGACGCCGGGACGCTCCACCCAGCCCCAGCCGACCTTCTCCGAGTGGTTGGCGGCCTTCTCCATGATCGGCAGCGCGCCGCGGATGTCCACGCCCGTGGCGCCGAAGGCGACGTACTGGGCGAACAGCGGGACGCCGTTGTCGCCGTTCATCACGTTGCCGGTCATGTTCTGCGAGGGCCACTTGGGCCACCAGCCGCCCTGCTGCTGGGCGTCGCGGAGCAGGGAGTCGGCCATGTCGCCGGCCCGCTGCGGGTAGAGCATGGTCTGCAGCGGCGCGAGCGAGCGGTAGATGTCCCAGTCGGAGAACGTCGCGTACTGGGTATGGCCCGCGGGCACGCGGTGGATCGCGTCGTCGAAGCCGATGTAGCGGCCGTCCACGTCGTTGAAGACGCTCGGCGACTGGAAGCAGCGGTACAACGAGGTGTAGAAGACGGTGAGTTCGTCCTTGCTCGCGCCGCCCACGTCCACCTTGCGCAGTACGTCGCGCCAGTCCTTGCGGGTCTGCGCCTGCACCTTGCCGGTGTCCCAACCGGGGATCTCCGCGGCCCGGTTGGCGGCCGCGCCGGCCTCGCTGACGTAGCTCATCCCGATCTTGGCGGTCACCGAGGTGCTGGTGGCGGTGTCGAAGGTCAGGTAGGCGCCGGAGCCGGAGCCGGTCGCGTGGTCGGAGCCGGGGGTGACGGTGCCGCCCTGCCAGGTGCCGTGCGCGGTGAACGGCCGGTCGAAGACGATGTCGAAGTACATCGTGTACTGGCTGTTGTTGCACAGGCCGTGCGGGGTGGTGGTGCCGGCCAATTCGTGGTCGTTGACGATGTGGACGTCGGCGGAGAGGTCACCGCCCAGGCTGGTACCGGACTTGACCAGCACCTGGGCCGTACTGCCCGCCGGGTAGCGGAAGTCGGCGATGCCGGTGCGGGTGGTGGCGCCCAACCGCACGTCCACGCCGCTGTCCTGGAGCCTGACGTCGTAGGAGCCGGGGGCGGCCTGCTCGTCCTCGTGCGAGAAGTGCTCGGTGCGGGCGGCGGGGTCGCTGCCGACGTCGCCGGTCACCGGAAGGATCGGGATGTCGCCGAAGGAGGAGCAGCCGCCGGAGAAGTGGTCGAGGCTGAAGCCGCGGATGGCGTCCGAGGAGTAGTCGTAGCCGGTGGGGCCCGAGGCGGTGTCGGGGCTGAACTGCATCATCCCGAAGGGCGCGGTGACGCCGGGGAAGGTGTTCTCCCAGTCGGTGCCCTTCTGGGTGCCGATGAAGGGGTCCACGTAGGCGGTGGGGTCCTTGACGAGTTCGGTCGCCCCGCTGCCCGCGGCGGCGGCCTCGGGTGCCGTGGCGAGCGTCGCCGCGCCCACGGCGAGCACGGCGGCGGCCGCGGCGAGGGCCGCCCATCTCCTGCGGAATCGGGGTTCTGTGCGTGTCACGCGGTCACAGCCCTTCGGTTCGTGCGGGTGGGTAGGGGTGTGGATGAAAAGTCTCTTGACATCGTTGTCATGTGCGCGATTCGGAGTGTGCGGGTGGGGGTGAGGGTGCGTCAAGGGGGCGGTGGGGGCTGGCGTTTTCCCGACAGACGGGTGCGGTTGGGGGGCGGGGAGGGGTTCGCCTTCTTACGGGGGGCGCTGCTCCCGTTTACGGGGGGGGTGCGTGCTGCTCCCGTACGGACGGTGCCGCTTCTCTCGGAGAGAGGGGTGGGGCTCCTCCCGACAGGGGCCCTTGGGCGGGGGCGGTTCGGTGCGGCTCCTCCCGACAGGGAGCCCTTGAGCAGGGCGGCGGGGTGCGGCCTTTAGCGACACGGGGCCTTGAACTGGGCGGCGGAGTTCGGCTCTTCGTGACACGGGGGCCCTTGAACGGGGCACATGCATGCGGCTGTCTCGGGGCGAGGCTTTGGAGCATTGGGGGGCTACGCCCCCAGATACGTACGGCAACCGTTGCGCCCAGCGGCAAGGTGACACCTGCCGACAGGGCGCCCTCTTCGCCCAAGGGACAGGCCCACCGCTGGTCGGTTCACGCCGAATTCGACGTCCCGGGCGCACTGCGTATCAGCTGGCCCTCCAGGGCACCCTCTTCGTCCTACGTACCCGAATCCCGCGCAACGCCGGTTAGCTGATCGCGCGTTGCTCCCGCCCGCGCCGGCTCCCCCGCCTGCCCATCAGCGGTGAGATCCGGGACGGCGTCCACGCACGCCTCCCCCTCCCCCGGTGAAGACCATTCTGAGCCGAGCGGCGATCCGGGCCGGTCAGAGACCCGAGGGGTGACGGGAAAGCCAGTCGGCGTGCCGATTGCGCATCCGGACGCGTTCTCCGGGTGTGGCGAGGAAGACGTCGGCACCACCGTCGTAGGGGTGGTGGATGCGCTGCATGCGAATGTCGGTGATGAGGATTCCCGCCACCTTGTCGTCGGCGGTATCCCGGAGCAAGTCGTCGATGCAGCCGCGCTGCCAGGGCCGGCGTGCGGCGAAGAGGTGGCAGTACGTGCGGAGCTCAGGGTCGGGATCGTCCGCCACCAGCAGGCTCTGCCAATACCCCGTTCTGGGTCCCGCTGGCGGAACCTCGGCTTCGGTCGTCCACAGCGGACTGATGACGTACACGTCCGCGCCGGCGAACAACTCGTCAAGGACGGTGTTGTAACGCTCCAGGACGACGGCGTACTCGCTCTCGTCCTCCGCGTACCGCTTCGACTCCGGCAGGCTGTGGAAACGTACCCAGACATCCTGGTACGGGCCCCGGAGCTTGTACCCAACCGGCGGGCATCTGGGCCAACGCTGCTGCCACAGCCCCGTCAGATCCGCCTGCCCGTCTCCGGACACCCGTCTCACTCGCCCTCTCGCGCAGGAACCTGCCGACGACCATGATGCCGATGCTTACGAACGAGCGACACCGACTTCTTGGCTGTCGCTTCGCCGGCTGCCGTAGCCGGTCCAGTCCACGTTTGACGAAGTTTGTCCAGTGCGTTGTCGATGCTGGTCCCTGTGAGAGCGGGAAGGACCGAGGCAGGAACGTCGGGTGGCAGCGCAAGGCGGGCAGCGTTGCGGCCGGCAAGGCCGCCGAGCCCGAGACTCCCGAGCTTCAGGTAGATGTACTGCGGCTGGTTGAGGCGGGCTGGGTTCAGCCTTGCGGCATCACGTCGCGCAGGGCGGCGAGGGATCCCTTGCGTCCACGCTTGCGGATCTTGCCGATCCTGTCGTCGGCAGCGTCGAAGTTTCGACCCCAGGTGATCGACGGATGTCTCGCCTGCTGAACCTCGCCGGCTGATCAGCTGGATGACGGTGGACCGAACGTACGCTCGATAACATCGATTCGCCAAGGAGTGAGCTTCCGCCGACGAATCGAGAGAGCCCTGTGAGCGAGGACGTCCTGTCGGTAATACCCACCGACCCGCATTGGCAGCCCGGCCGTGCCGCGGCCGACCGCACCGCGATGATCGTCGCCGAGATGGCACCGAGGCTGCCTGGCGGGGTAGATGTCGAGATCGACGTCACCTGGCACGACAAGCTCACTGTCGTCGATTGTGGGGCGAACCTGGAACGGATCAATTGCCCTCTATGCGGCGACTCGATTGACACCGAGTGGTGGGCGGACCTCCTCGAAGCCTACTCCGAAGACGGCTTCGCAACCCTCGCAATCGAAGCTCCCTGCTGCGGCGGCGCAACGTCGCTGGACGCACTGAACTACGACTGGCCGTGCGGCTTCGCGCGCTTCGAGATCGCCATCTGGAACCCCGAACGAGCCTGGTTCAGCGACGAGGAACTCGGCGCCCTCGCCAAGGCCCTCGGCCACCCCGTCAAGCAAGTCAGGGCCCACATCTGACGCACCAGCAGACCTCCCGACATCACGGGTTCAAGTTCAGTTGCGTGCGGTGCACCGCCACCCGGAGACGGGCACGGGCCGATTGGTCGGTCGCGGCGGGATCGCTTGGTCAGTGGGGTGTGTCGGCCTGACGCGGGCGGCGCTCTCCGGTGACCTTCGAGGCCGGGAGGCGGCCGGCCTTGGAGGTCCCCGTCAGCGTGTCGCCGTGGATCGTCACGGCGAAGGCGAGGTTCAGCCGCATGGGCTTGGTGACGGCCTGCTTCCACGTGAGCCGGTCACCGTCGAGGACGACATCGCTGAGCGGGACCTCCTCTCCCGCTCCGCGTGCGGTCCCGATGAGGGCACCGTCCTCGCGCCGGAACTCGGCCACGGCCGTGATCCTTCCGATGGGGGTGGAGATGGACAGGTCCCAGGTGCCTTCGGCGGACATGCTGCTGTTCTTCCTCACGGTGCGGTGCGAGTGGGCGGTGGAGGGGGAGACCTCGGGTCACAGGCGCGCGGGCGCCGGGCCCGTGGCGCGCCAGACGGTGCCGCGGCGCTCGTGGGCGAACAGCCCTTCGACGGCATGGGCGATCCGAGGGCCCAGCTCGCGCTCGAGGAGGTACAGGCCCAGGTCGAGTCCGGACGTGACACCAGCCCCGGTGACGAGGTCGCCGTCGTCGACGACGCGGGCGTTCACCGCGTGGGCACCGGTGGCGTCCAGCATGTCCAGGCCCATGTGGTGGGTGGTGGCGTGGCGTCCCTCCAGCAGTCCGGCCATGGCCAGGACGAGTGAGCCGCCGCACACGGCAGTGACCGTCACCTCGGGGTTCTCCATCGCCGCCGTCAACAGGGCGGGCAGTCCGGTGGTCAGGGTGCGGCCCAGCAGTACGGGGATGAATTCGTCCTGCTGCCACTCACCGGCCCCCGCGTCGTGGTCGGGCACCTCGCCCGGTTCCCCCACCCGGCCCGAGGCGCCGGGGACCAGGATCAATCCGGCACGCGCGGGGTCGAGGGCAGCGGTGGCACGCAGCATCAGCCCGCCGGTGCCGCTGATCACCTCGCGCGGCCCTTCGGCGGAGACCAGTTCGACGCTCACGGCACCCGCGGAGGCAGTGCCGCCCGCGTACAGCACCTCGTAGGGGGCGATGACATCGAACGGGTCGAAGCCGTCGAACAGGACGATCTGGGCGTGCATCAAGGGTCCTTCAGATGGGAGGAAGTACGGCCCGCGCCGGGTACGCACCCGAACCTATGGGCCTGCAACCACCTCTCCCAGTGGCATGAGTGACACTCTTCAACGGGTTGTCGCCAAGGTGACGGGAGGCCCCGAAGTGCCGTCTCCCCCGGGGCGGCTCACATGCGTACACGGGGCGACGACTTGTCGATATGTCGGCCCTGCCGAGCTGAGGGCCGCGGCCCGGACCTGCGGGGCGGGTGCCCGATGCCCATTGAATCGCCCCACAATCCGCGGCCGACGTGCCCGAACCCTCTACCTTCGTGGTGGTCGGCACCGACGGCGTGCTCCGGCTGGCGCAGCGGGCATTGTTGCGTGTGACGAGGCGGAAGCGGTGCTGAGTGCCGGCAAAGATCAGCTTCGTCCACGAGGCGCGCGGGTGGGCCGGTCATGTCCCCGCGTCGAACATGGGATTTTGGGTTGCTCTGAGTTGGAGCCAGACAGGGTCTTGTGCCGTTGCGGTGTGGACGGTTGCCAGGTCAACCGGATTCCAGACGCGGTCTCCGTCGGTGAGGACGAGGTGCTCTTGCCACTCGTCGCCGTCGGGGACTTCGGATGTGGCGTCGAGGAACGCCGAGACCGCCGATGCCGCGGCTGCGGATGTGTCACCGTCGTCCGCGGCGCTTGACTCCTCGGGGTCGGACCGTACGGACACGACGACGAGTTCGGCGCTGCCGTTCGCGAGGACCAGTTCGCCGCCGGCCATGGCCGCAAGGGCGGACACGGGAGATCCGACCAAGATGTCGTGCTCGACGGCACGCGAGGTTTGGACATCGATCTCGATCAGCGTCCCGGTGGGTGTTCCGACCCAGAGCAAACCGGGCCGGCCTGCGAACGCGAGATTGTGCCGCGACCAGGCGTGCATCTGGTCGAGCCATTCCTTCGGACGAGGGTAGGCGCGAGGGTCGGGCTCGCCGAGAGTGGTCGCCAGAACGCGCTGCAGCGATGGGAACGCGAAGACGTCAAGGGTGTTGTCGTACGAGTTGCCTCGAATCGCGAAGTGACGTCCGTCCGGGCTGAACAGGGGCGTTTCGTAGTCATCGACGTCCAGGATCAGAGCCCGCCGCAGCAGACGCATCGCACCGGACCCGGCCTCCGGATCGACCCGCGCGAACAGGCAGTGCGTCGCGGCCTGGTCGCTGTTCAGCGTGGCCACCAGACCGCCGCCGGGGTGGTGGGCCACGCCGGTGTCCCACGGCGGGCCCGAGACGACGGTCCCCGAAGCCAGGTCGACGGCGTCCGAGCCGCCCCACCCCCGGTCCGAGGACGGCGTAGCCCACAGCGTCCTGCCGTCCGGGCTGAACGCCGCGTCGCGGTAGTCGGCGGCAGGGGGAAGACCGTCCATCGCGGAAAGCCCGGCAGGGGACCACCGCACCACGCCATATTCGCCGCCGACCACCACGAGTTGTCGCTCGTAGGGATGCCAGGCCACTGCGGGCGTCCGCTCGATCCGCTCCCAGCCGAAGGCATCGCCGTAGTCGTCCGACTCCGCACCCGCACATCCGAGTTCGCGCAGTTGCCCGGCCTCGCAGCCCCATACACGAACCGCGGGACGCTCCCCGTCCAGGGCGGCTATCAAAGGAAGGCGCGGGTGGCACACCAGGCGCTCGACGAGGGATCCGCTGCTGACGCGCACACGTGCCACGGCCTCAAGATCGGTCACATCGACACCGTAGCCGCGGGTACTGACACATGAGCCGGCGCGCGGGTCTCTGGCACAGGCCCGCCTCGCCTGCTCCGAAGCCGGCTCGGCGTTGGTATCCACGGCCCTGGAGCGTCAGTTGCGACCTCGGCGTCCTTGGTCCGCAGCGGGCCGCAGAGGTCGGCGAGGGACGCCGGCGCGGTACGCAGCGCGCCGTCGGATTCCGCACGCTCGCGGGCGGCGAGCCGGTCACGGTGCAGCAGGTGGCGGCCGATGCCGCTGAGACCGGTGAGGACATCGACGACCGTACGATACCTGGGCACCCCCGCGTCCCGTTTCGCGATGTGCAGAGCAGCGAGGCGGCAAGCAGAGGCAGCATGAGGGGTCGGTCCGCCGCAGCGGCGACGCGACTTCTCCGTCCCGGCGGCGGCCAGCGCCCCGAGGTCGGTGAAGGCCTCCTCCATGGGGCGGTGCTCGGTCGCCGCGGCGGCCAGGCCGAGGTAGCGGTGTGCGGTCGCCGGTGGGGCTCGCCATCGTCGCTTCCGCCCAACAGGCCAGCGGGCCGGCCGAACTCGGCGTGCAGCAGCGTCAAGGCATGAGCGGGCGCGGTTGAGCGAGCCAGGCTCCCAGCGGGCGGAGCCCTCCGCGGGCCGGGCTGCCGCGGTCGCCGGGAACGGGGCCTCCGGTTCCTTGCGCAGTGCGGGCACGAAGATGAATCGCGGGTGATGTTCTTCGCCCCGGTCCTGCCTCCGCGGGTGCGGCACGCGCTGCCTGCTGCTCGGGCTCCGCACATCGGAGGTCATTTCGTTCTCCCGCGTTTGCGGCGTGATCGGGCATCAGGTTCGCCCCGCGCTGTCTCAGAATTTTCCTGCCCAAGACGCGTATTGCGAGAGGTTCTGCGCATGGCGGACTGCGGGAACGCAGTCCGCGCGGGGCGTCTCGAAGAAACTCGCTCGACCCGTCGTTCATGAAAGCCATGGAGGCAGGCCCGGGTGCGCATTTCGGCACCGCCCCTTCTCTCTGCTCTCCCTGCCTGCCGAAAAGGATCCATTCCCGACAGTCCCAGCCGCCGCAATGGCTCGGAAAGCGCCGGCACGGCAGGCAGCCCGCGCTCCGCTCGCAGCGGATCACCCTGCGCATGCCGGGCGCCGGCTGAGATTTTCCGGGCAACAGGTCTGCCCACCCGGCTCCTGAAAAACACCGAACATGAGCGAACGCATCGAAATGCGGTTTGAGCCTCAAATGATCATATACCGCCCCACCGGGGAGAGAAATCGAGCCCGAATGCGGCAAAATGTGGCGGTATTCAAGATTTTCGACTTCTCGCAGAACTTGACTACCGTGCATGCGCAACGATCCAGGGAGGTTCACAGGTGTCGGATGACCAGAGGGTTTCGAGGTCTCGCCATTCTTCGCGCGGAGCCCACAGCGGCGACATTGAAAGACTGGTGGATGTCGACCTCGCGGCTTTCCGTTCCGTCTACAAGGAATACGAAGCCACAGAGACGGAGCTGCGAAACAGGCTGACCGATATTTTCGCCATGCGTCTCGACAAGGTCGGCCCCGACTGGTTCCGAGTGGCCGAGAAGGACGGCTCAATAGAAGGGTTCCTTGTCAGCTGCCCCACCAGGAAAACACCGGATGAATTCAAATCGTGGGAGGAAACCACTGACGGTGGAACGCTGATGAGCACGTATGATCCGTCGGGGCCGAATGTTTACGTGGTGAGCCTCAGCATGCTGCCCAAAGCCGGTGAAGGCGCACGGAACATGCTCATCCTCCACACCATGGGAAAGGTCGTCGAGGGTGGGTATGATCAATTCTTCTTCGAGTCCAGGCTGCCTGGCCTGCTGTCATGGTCCCGTCGACGCTGCCGCGACAAGGGGCGGACCGTGGAGTCGCTGACCGAAGCGGAGCGCTACGATTTCGCTGAATCGTATTTTCACTCCACGCGGGACGTGAAGGGGAAACAGGTTCCCCTCGATCCACTGCTGCGTATCTACGACCAGATAGGGTGCACGTTTCTTCGCGTCTTCCCGGACGCCTACGAAGACGCCAAGTCGATGAACTTCGGCGTGGTCGGCGTGTGGCGCAATCCGGTTCCCCGAGCCCTGCGTAAGAACTTCCTGGTGCGAAAGGTCGTCGGTGGAGCATTTTGCACCCTGTCCCGGTCCCATCGCTTGACCGGAAAAGCTTTCTCATGAGTTCCTGTACACTGCCACCTTCGGGGCGGGACGCGAGGCCGCCTCGAAAACGGCCGGGAAGCCTCGCTCTGCTCGGACGGAAGAAGCACTCCGTTGTCGTTGCGCTGGCGCTTTTCAGCACGGCGCTCACTCTTGCCATGAATCCGTTCGGCGAACTGAAGCGGCGCTTGATCGACGTTGCCCCGTGCGCAGGCGCAGGATTCATAGTCAGTGAAACCATGTTCATCGGCGGAATAATGATCATGGCCGCGGCCGTCGGGCTCGGCTGGGGCAACCCCTTGAAGATCAGAAAGACGCTGGCGGAAATTTACAGCAAAGCGAATGGAAGCCGGACCTTCTGGCTCGGCTTTTGGATCAATTCACTGGGGTCGGTCGGCAGCTCGGCGATACTATCGATCGGCTTGATCCTGTATCTGCCGCCGGAATCCTACGGCCTCCTTGGTGTTGCGGTTCTCGACCTGGCGGCAACCGTTGTGGTTCGTAAGGCGATATGGAGTGGGGCAAGAAAGGCGGTGACGTGATTTTTTGCCGACGCCTACTCTCGCCGCGTGCGACCGTGTCGGATACGGAGAACCACTCCGCCGAGCGTCGCCGCCACGGTGTGCGCGTACGGGCCGGCTCACGGCCGGAGGCGGCGTCGGCGAGGGTGGTAGCGGCGTAGGGGGCGGCACGGGCGAGCTTGCCGAACCGCGCGGCGCCGGCCTTGTCCGTGCGTTCCCGCAAGTCCGGGGCGGCAGGCCGGTGGGACCGCAGCGTCAGGCTGCAGGCGCGGTCGCGAAGGCCGCGCGGACCAGGTCCACGGCCCGATCGAAGACGACCATGGACTTCACCGTCCCATCGGCAAAGGTGAGGTCGAACCGCGTGCCGCACTCCGCTGGGGACCAGCCCGCGACCCGGCCGCGACGAGGAATGATGAGGAATACCGCCGACGCGCTGCCTGGACGAGAACCCCGCCGGGGATGCCGGTCCGCGAGGACAACAGCGTGGCACCCGCCCTCCGAATCACCCGCGCTCGTAGTCAGGGGGGTGCGCACGGTGAGGGGAGGGGCGATCCCTTACCTTGGGGGCGGAACGAGAGGACCCCCGTCGCATGAGCACCTTCCCCAACGGCCGCACCCTGCGGATCGGCACCCGCAGCTCCCCGATGGCTCTCGCCCAGGCGAACACGGTGGCCGATCTGCTGCGTAAGGAGCGGCCGGAGCTGCGGGTCGAGCTGATGCCCGTCACCACGCAGGCCGACCTGTGGCAGGGGGATCTGCAACAGCTCGGCGGCAAGGGGCTGTTCGTCAAGCAGATCGACGCCATGCTGCAGCGCGGCGAGGCCGACGTCGCGGTGCACTGCGTGAAGGACGTCCCCGGCGACACACCGCTCCCCGAGGGCCTGGTCTTCGCCGCCTTCCTCCCCCGCGACGACGTACGGGACGTGCTGCTCTTCCCCGAGGGCTCCGAGCGGCGGACCCTCGGCGACCTGCCGCCCGGCGCCATCGTGGCCACCTCCTCCGTACGGCGCGCCGCGCAGCTCAAGCGGCTCCGCCCGGACCTGACGATCACCCGCGCGCGGGGCGCGGTCGGCACCCGGATCGAGAAGCTCGACGGCAGGAGGGAGCCCGACGGCGGCACCGCCCCGGACGCCATGGTCCTGGCCACCTCCGGGCTGGAGCGGCTCGGGCTCACCCACCGCGGGCGGCAGGTCTTCACCGTGGACGAGGTGCTGCCCGCCGTCGGGTCGGGAGCCCTCGGCCTGGAGTGCCGCCACGACGACGGGCCGGTAGCGGACCTGCTCGCCCGGCTGAACCACGAGCCCACCATGACCGAGGTGAGCGCCGAGCGCGAGATGCTGCACGGCCTGCGGGGCCACTGCAACAGCCCCATCGCCGGGCACTGCACCACCGACCCGGACGGGCGCCTGTCCCTGCGCGGCATGGTCTTCTCCCCCGACGGCTCGGCCGTCGTCCGTGCCCATCTGCGGGACGAGAGCGGCGACGGCCCCGCCGACCTCGGTGCCCGTGTCTGCGCCGAACTCCTGCGCCAGGGCGCCCGGGACATCATCGAGGACATCCCGCACTGAGGCCCGCCGAAATCCCCTTGCGCGCCGGGCCCCGGCCGCGACACCTTCGACGCATGACCGTCACCGCCGAGGACACCGCGCTCGTGGACGCCGCCCAAGCTCTCGTACGGGCCCGCGCCCGTGGGGACAACCACACGGTGGCGGCGGCCGGGCGGGCGCCCGACGGGCGGGTGGTCACCGCGATGAACGCCTACCACTTCACCGGCGGGCCCTGCGCGGAGCTGGTGCTGATCGGCACCGCGGCCGCGCAGGGCATTGATGAGCTGACCACCGTCGTGGCCGTGGGCGACCGGGAGCGCGGGGTGCTGCCGCCGTGCGGGCGCTGCCGGCAGGTCATGCTCGACTACTTCCCCGGCGTGCGGGTGGTCGTGGGCAACGGGGAGCAGCGCCGCACGGTGCCGGTCGCCGCACTGCTCCCCGAGACCTACGTGTGGTCGGACCACCAACTCCCCGACGCGTAAGGGCGCCTGGCTGAGCCGCCCGGCCATGAATCGCGGCCGAAGAAGACCCCGGCCCCCGAGGACTCAGCCGAAGACCTTCACCTCGTAGATCCGTGTCGCCGGGTCCGTCGTCTGCGTCGGCGTGGTGACGTTCAGCCGGACATAGCGGGCGGAGGTGCCGGTGAGCGCATGGGTCGTGGTGTCGGCGGTGTTGGCGGTGGCCTGGGCCGCGGTGGTCCAGGTGGTGCCGTCGGTGGAGACCTGGAGGGTGTAGGCGCGGGTGTCCCAGGACGCCGACTCCCCGCCCGCGCCCGCGTGGTCGATCTCCACCGAGGAGAGGGCGTGGGTGGCTCCGAGGTCGATGGTGAGCTGGGCCGGTGAGGCGAGCGAGCAGAACTTGTCGCTGGTGCCGCCGCTCACGCTGCCGTTGACGGCCTTGTCGGGCGTCTCGTTGGCGTTGCAGGGTGTGCTGCCGGTGGCGGGGCGTCCGAGGGCGAGGTCGGTGGCGCCCGAACTTCCGCCGTTCATCGCGGCGTTGACGGTGGCGGCCCACTGCCAGGGCGCCGCGGTGCCGCCGGGCTCGGAGTTGAAGTACTCCCAGCCCGCGACGCCGCCGAAGTCCGCGTACTTGGCGCTGAGGGTGCCGAGCGTGCTGGTGAGCGTGGCCGGATCGACGTAGCCGCTGCCGCAGTTGGCGGGGTTGGTCAGGGTGCCGGCGACGACCTTGGAGGCGGGGACGACGCCGTGGTTGATGATGGCGTCGTATCCGCTGGTGTTCGCGAGCGAGCCCCAGCCGCAGTAGAACTGGGCGTTGAACCAGGAGATGGACGAGGCACGGTCGCGGTAGAGCTGGTCGTAGCTGAAGCCGGAGAGGTTGCCGCCGCCGTCGAGGGCGGTGGCCACGGGCGCGAGGGTGACGATGAAGCCGGAGCCGAAGTCGGTGTGCAGCTGGTCGATCAGCCGCTCGATGCCGGCCAGCGACATGGACTCCTCGACGTCGAGGTCGAGTCCGTCGAGGTGGTAGGTGGAGACCACGTTCTTCAACAGCGGGTAATACGTGGCGAATTGCGTGTCCAGGCGCTGGAAGCTGCCCTGCGCGGCGCCGCCCACCATGCCGAGGGCGTGCACCCCGTGGGCCTGCATGGTGGCCACGTCGCTCCACATCTGGGTGAACTTCGGGTCGCCGGGCGGGTCGTCGTTGAGGTGCACCGAGCCGTCGCTGTTGAGGTGGAAGGCGCCGATGAGCAGGTCGGTGGCCCCGGTGCCGTGGTCGGTGAGGCCGAGCGGCGAGACATAGCTGCCGTTGCTGTACTGCGTCTGGTAGTAGACGACGACGCGGCGGCCGGTGGCGGCCTGCGCGGGGGCCGTCGTCCCCAGCAGGGCGGCCGCCGCGGCGACGAGCGCGGCCACCAAGACGGCGAGTGCTCTCCTGACGGTCATGTACAACGGGCCTCCTCGGCCTGCCGAAGCAACCCCCCTCATGTCCCTGACAATGTTGTCAGCGTTGCGGCTGAGACACCAGACACCAACCCGCCACTGTGCTCGCGGAGTTGGAGGCGGCCGCGGCGGACCCGCCCGCCTACGCCTTCGGGTTGCGGGTCAGGCAGAAGGGGTGGCCCGCCGGGTCGGCGAGGACCACCCAGTTCACGCCGTCCGGCTGGAAGTCCGGCCGGGTGGCGCCGAGTGCGAGCAGCCGCGCCTCGGCCGCGGCCACGTCGGGCACGCCGAAGTCGAGGTGGGACTGCTGCGGCGCCTCCTGGCCCGGCCAGTCCGGCGGGCGGTAGCCCTCGACCCGCTGGAACCCGAGCAGGAGGCCGTCCTCCCAGGTGAGCCCGGCGAACTCCGCGTCGGACTTGGGGTGGGGTGCGAGGCCGGTGGCGGCCTCGTAGAAGGCCGCGAGCGCGAGCGGGTCCGCGCAGTCCAGGGTGATCGCGCGCAGCGTCATCAGCGGGGGCATGCCGGCTCCTTGTCGGGTGCGGGGACGTCAGCGCAGGAGTGCCGACAGGGTGGCACCGTACAAGTGGCGGGTTGTGGCGCGCACTCGGGTTCCGCCGGGGGTTCGGGAGACGCGCAGGCCCGGGGCGGTCGAGACGGCGCGCAGGGGGCGGCCGCGCAGCAGCACGGTGACGGTGTCCCGGGTCGTCGTTGGGTCGGCGATCGCCACCTCGACGCCGCCGTCCGGGTGTTCGCGCACCAGCACGGAGGCCGGGCCGTCGGTCTCCACCGTACCCGCGCGGTGCGTACCGCGGGCGAAGGCGTTCAGCGCGGTGATCCGCAGGGCGGGGTGGTGGACGGCCTGCAGGGCGGTGGAGTTGGCGAGGACGAGCGGGGTCCTGCCGTGGCGGCCGTAGCCGGCCAGGGCGCTGTCGGTGGCCCCGGGCACGATCGCGTACGCGAACGCCGTGGGCGGGGCGCCGGCCGGCTGGGCGTGGCCGACGGAGAAGACCTGCTTGGTCACCGCCGTGTCGGGGTTGGACGTGCGCACGGTGCGACGGCTGCGCGTCACCGTCTCCACCGCCACGGTCACCTGCGGCGGCCGCTGCCCGCCGGGCCCGTCGAGGAAGACGTAGCCGACGACGGTGTCCTGCGCCGGGTCGGCGCACCGCAGCCAGGCGAGCCGGGCGGTGCCGGGGCCGGTGAGCGCGCTGCCGTTCAGCAGCCGCCCGGTCAGGGCCAGTTGGGTGGAGGGGGCGGCGATGCGGGTGTCGAGGGTCGTGGTCACCGCGCGGCCCGCGCCGTCGCCGACGCCCGCTGCGAGCACCACGACCTCGTCGTCGAAGAAGTACCAGGACTTGGTGGCCTGCGCGTTGCGGTACGCGACGAAGTCCGGCGGCAACTGCCCCGCCTGCACAGCCGCGTAGGCCGCGTCGTCGGAGAGCACCAGGCCGCAGGTGCCGTACGCCCCGCAACTGGTCCCGCCGGAGTGGGTGTTGGTGGACAGCGGGAAGTAGACGTAGGTGTTCTGCGACTCGGAGGAAGACGTGAAGCCGGCCGCCGGGTTGTCGTACCAGGCCGTGCCGTACAGCTCCGGCACCGACTCGCGCTCCTCGACCGGCGCGGTGACGCCCGCCAGCGCGTAGGGCGACACGGTGGTGAAGTAGTCCACGCCGTACGCCTGCGTCTGGTCCTGCCCGGACAGGTACAGGTAGTGCGCGCCGGCGCCCTGGAACCACGGCAGCAGGTTCTCACCGCTCATGTACTCGTAGCCGCTGATCCGGGTGGAGCTGCGGGCGAGGGTGAAGGTGTAGCCGGGGCGGCGGTGCACCACGCGGTCCATCGCGTTGAACGCGCTGTGCCGGGCGGCCGGGTTGAGGTCGGCGGCGGGTACGGAGGTGTCGGCGAGGATGTCGGCGTAGCGGCCCACGCTCACCGGGGAGACGAAGCCCGCCGGATTGAGCGCCGCCCGCGACTCCTGCCGCACGTACTTCACATAGCCCGCAAGTGCCGCCGCCTGCGCACCCGTCGAGTACGCCGCCAGGTCCACCACGGACTCCACGACGGTGCCCACGTCCGCGTACCCGGTGCCGGTCCTGGACACCGCGCGGCCCTTGACCGCCTCCATCATCCAGCCCTCGTGGATCAGCGGCGCGAAGCTGTTCGCGACCCAACTGCCCGCCGCCGCCACCGGATCCGCGCCCGCGAGGTACCCGGTCCCGTCGAGCACCTTCACGGTCTGCACGATCCGCGTCAGCAGACCCGTGCCGTAGGAGCCGGTGTACGCCACCGACGCGTGCTGGATGAAGGAGCCGTCGGCGTAGAAGCCGTCGGTGACGCCGTGCTGCAGCGCGTACGGGTCGATGACGGCGAGCACGGTGAGCTGGTCCGCGACCGCCTTGGTGATGCGGGCGTCGTCGCCGAGCAGGGCGCCCTGCAGGATGCGGTCGGTGGTGATGTCGGCGAGGTTGGCACCGGTGTGGAAGCGGGAGTTCAGGTCGACGTCGCCGTCCTTGCCGTTGCGCAGGTAGCCGTCCATGGCGGCGACGTACGCGGGCGTCAGGTCGGGGCGACTCGCCGCCAAGGCGTCCTTGAGCAGGATCAGCGTCTTGGTGGCGTACTGCGAGATGCCGATCTCCCAGTTGAACCAGTTGCCGTAGTAGCCGGCCGACTGGTCGCCGTAGTAGCCGTCGTAGAGGAACGCGAGCCCGTCGACGACGCGTTGCTGCACCTCGGGGCTGTCGAGCAGGTCGGCAGGGGCGCCGGGGGCGCGGGTGGCCAGGGCGATCTCGTAGAGGTACTGGAAGGACGAGGTGAGGTTGGCGTCGTTCGTGCCGAGGGTGAGGCCGGCGAAGACCTGGCCGCCGCCCGCGCTGTCCATCGCGGTCAGGTGCGAGCGGGCGGTGGACACGATGGCGGCGAGCTTCGCCGCGACCTCGGGCCGGCTGTTCGCCTCCGGGGTGCCGGCGAACACGGCGAGGGTGTTGGCCAGGACCAGGGCTTGGCCGGCGGCGCCGGTCCCTCCGGGGGTTCCCTCGCCGGTCCGGCCGGCGCTGTCGGCCGACGCGCGGAGTGGCTGGGCCGCGGCCAGCAGGGCGCCTGTCGGTACGGCGGCGATCAGGGCACGACGGGATATCCGCACGGTTCCCTCCGGGGGGAGCGGGGTGATGTAAGCGGTTTCCGTATTGAACCGCTCGGGGTCCGGCGTGTCACGTGTTTCCACGCAACGGCTCCGCTCAACGGCTCCGCCGGCCTACGGGGTGCCTACCGTGCCGGCCCGAAGGGTCGGCCCCCTCCACGGCCCCTTGAGCACGTACGGCGTGCCGCCCGCGCACGAGGCTCGCTCCCCGCCTGACGGCCGACCCGGAGGGGCGGTCGCCCGCCGCGCCGGACCTGACGGTCCGCAGGTGGCTGGGCGCGCAGTTCCCCGCGCCCCTCAGCTACGAACCCCTCACCGCCCACGCACAAAGCTCGCCCACTGCCTGACGGCCGACCCGGAGGGGCGGTCGCCCGCCGCGCCGGACCCGCCGGTCGGTCCTTGGCTGGGCGCCCAGTTCCCCGCGCCCCTTCGGGGGCGGGCCGCTTGGTTCGCGGCTGGGGCGGGGGTGGTCAGTCGTGGAGGAGGGTGAAGTCGGCGAAGTCGAAGCCTGGGGTGACCATGCAGGCGACCAGGACGGGCGTGGAGGTGGTGGGGCGGGCACGTTGCCAGTGGCCCGCGGGGACGACTGCGTGGAAGGGGCCGTCCGGGCCCGGCGCCAGGTGGTGGTCGGTGAGGGGGCCGGGAGCGGGGCCGGGCGGGCTGGTCTGGAGGAGCAGGGGGCCACCCTGCTGCCAGAGCCAGACCTCGTCGGAAGCGACGGTATGCCACGCCGATTCCTCGCCGGGCCCGAGCAGGTAGTGGATGAGGGTGGCCGAGGAGCGCAGGGCGCGTTCGGGATCCGTACCGCTGTACGCGGGGTGCGCCAGCGTGACGGGCGAGGTGTAGATCCGCCGGTACCACCCGCCCTCCAGGTGAGGGGCAAGGCCGAGCGCACGAGCGAGGGGCGGTGGGGTCATCGACGGTCCTACTGCTCCGGGGACGGGTTCCCATTGTGCGCGGCCAGCACCACCACCGCCCCTCACACCGCCACCTCGCGCACCCAGCCCGTACACCCCCTCGCGCACCCACCCCGTACACCCGTCCCCGCAGCCGTCCGTCCGCTCGTCCCACCGCCTGACCCGAGACCCAGTTGCCCCCGACCCGCGCCCCTCCGCCCATCCCTGCGACCGCGCTACTCGTCCGAACGGCCCGGCCCTCCGTGCCCCCAACCTGTCCAGGCGGCACGCCCCGGATGGCCCATCCGCACCCTCGTCAACATCCGGCACCCGGTGGAGTGCGCGGCCGGGGTTGTTCGCGCGGTTTAACACTGGTGATACACAGTGTTGATGTCATGTGACGGGCGCACGAGTCGGCTGCGGCGGTGCGGGACGTCGGTGCGCCGGAAGGAGGGTGCGCCGATGGACACCGGTGCGGGGGACCCGGCAGGGGTGTCGCCGGAGGGCGCGGCAAGTGGTGGGGCGGATGGCGGGCCCGGCGGGGAGCCGCATGCCGTACGCGCTTACGTGAGCGTCGAGTTGCTGGCCGGGACGGGCGAGGCCGAGCAGCGTGCCGTACCCGATCCGGCCACCGTCCTGGAGCTGTCCGTCGACCTCGCCCGGGCCCGTACGGCGTTACGGGCGACCGCCGGGCCCGCCGAGCCCGGTGGCCGTACCGTGCTGGACGAGCACTTCGTGGTGGGCGCGGACGGCGGGCACGAACCGCGCTGGCTGGACCTCGCGGACGTCCTCTACGCCAGCCGGCCGCGTACGCAGGAGGCCGCTGTCGCCTGGCTGCGCACGATAGCGGCCCGGCACGGGTCCTGCCGGATCGCGGTCGCGCCGCTGCACGGGGGCGGCTCGGCGGTGCTGGACCCCGAGAAGGGCCACGTGGCGGTGCTCCCGGTCGCGGCACCGGGGCGCCAGTGGCTGCTGGCGTCCTGCCTGCTCGGCTGGCTCACCGCCGGCGGCACTCTGCAGGAGCTGTCCGGCGCCCGACTCACCTGCCGCTGACGGCTCGTTCCCCACTGGCCGGCCGCTCGCCGACCGAGCGTGCGGCGTCGGTGGGCACCCCGAGCGGCCGGGCGAGCGCCGTCACGCTCTCGTCCAGCCGCTGGAAGTGCCGCAGCACCCGGAAGGCGACCGACCCCGACCGTGGCCCCTCCCGCGTACCTGAGTCGGCACCGTCCGGGCCAGGGCCCCCGCCCGTACCGGGAAGCGCGGGCTCCGGACCCGGCCGGGGCTCCTCGGACGCACCCGGCTCCGCACCGGACGACGAACCCGTACCAGTACCGGCACCCGCGCCCTCCGGCGTACCCGCGCGGCCGGGCCCGCCCGATGCCCTGCCGGCGGCAGCACCGCCCGGGCCCTCCGTCAGGCCGGAGCCCTCCAGGAGCGAGGCGATGCTCGGGCCCGTACGGATCACCTCGGGGGCCGACTCCTCCTTCAGGTGGCCCACGAGGGCGTCGATGTTGTGGGCCAGACGCGGGCCGAGCGGGGCCAGGCGCGGCTCGGGGGCCACGTTCGCGCTGCTGGGGACGAGTTCGGAGATCGCCGCGAGCGAGCGCGCGTGATAGGCGCAGGTCTCCAGGATCGCCAGGATGTAGCGGGCGTTGCGGCGGCGCATCCGCAGCGGACTCATCGGGTAGGTGAGCGGGTCGGCGGAGCGGCGGAAGGCGTCGAGCGCGGTGTCCAGGTCCCGGGCCATGTCGACCAGGTCGGTGGCCGGGCCGCCGCTGAGCTGGTCCACGGCGGCCAGTGAGACCTCGCGCAGCTTGCCGAGGACGGTCACCAACTGCTCGTCGGTGTGCTCGTCGGTGCGGATCGGCAGCACGAAGACGGCCGCGATGAAGCCGCAGACGGCGCCGAGCGCGGTCTCCTCGATCCGCAGCACCAGCACCGAGAGGCTGTAGGTGTGCAGGAGGGTGTAGAGCAGGCCCAGCATCGCGGTGACGAAGAACGACATCAGGGCGTAGGAGACCGGCGCGGTGAAGAACATCGCGAAGATGAGGACGAGGATCAGCGCGAAGGCGGTCCACGTGTGGTGGCCGACCAGTCCGGCGAGCAGCACACCGGCGATCACGCCGGCGACGGTGCCGATCAGCCGCCGGTAGCCCTTGACGAGGATCTCCGCGGTGGAGGTCGTGTTGAGGAAGACCACCCAGCAGGTGAGCACCGCCCAGTACCAGCGCTGGGAGGACAGGAACTCGCCGCCGACCACGGCGAGCGCGGAGCCCGTGGCGACCTGGAAGGCGGCGCGGGTGGTCCGGCGCTCCAGGCCGGTCCGCGGCGCGGTCGCCTCGGCCCCGCCGACCGCGAGGTCCTCGGCCTCGAACTCCTCACGGGAGCGCACGGTCTCGGGCGTCTCGTCGGATTCGTCGGATTCTTCGCCGGGGCCGTCGAGCGCCAGGCGCAGGCCGAGCAGGGCGCGGGTGGCCTCGCCGATGCCGCGGAAGGCGTCCTGGACGGCGGGGGTGGCCCGCGGCACGTTCGCCTCGTCGCGGTAGCCGAGCAGCCGGTTGCGCAAATTGCGGACCACCGCACCGCGCTCGTCCTGGGAGAGCCGGGCCACCAGCACCTGCAGGGCGCGCATCTCGCGGCGCAGGGCGCGCTCGGCGGCGTCCTCGGTGTCGGGGGCGCGGGTGAAACGGGGCAGTGACGCGTTCGGCAGGTGCAGGGTGAGGGTGTCGGCGCGGCCGGCGCTGCGGGTGGCGAGCAGCAGGACGCCGAGGCGCTCGGTGGCGGTCTCGGCATCGACGATGCGGCGCTCCAGCAGGTCGGCGGCGGCCGGGTCGCGCAGCCCGTCGTCCAGCCGGCCCTGGATCATCAAGGCGGTCTCGTGCAGGCGGGCGGTGTCGCGGCGCAGGTCGGCGACGACGCCCTCGAGCCGGTCGGGCTCGGCCTCCAGCACCGCGCGCTGGGTGGCGACGAGCTGCCCCGCGCGGGCCCGGAACGCCTGCCGCAGCCGGTGCAGGATGCGCTCGGGCGACTCGGGGACGAGGGCGAAGCGGCTGAGCGCGCTGCAGACGAAGGCGAGCACGACGGTCAGCAGGAGCCGCCCGAGCTGTCCGGGGGTGGCGTGGACGAAGAGCGAGAGGAAGTAGACCTGGAAGCTGATCAGGCCGAGGGCGTTGTAGCGGTCGCCGAAGCGGCGTACGTAGGCGGCGGCGAAGATCAGCAGCAGGAAGAAGATGTCGCCCAGGACGACGTGCGGGTTGAGCACCGCGCCCAGGGCGACAGAGGCCAGCGCGATGGGCAGGCCGAGCGCGAGGGTGATCGCCTGGGCGCCGACCTGCCGGTCGCGGATGGCGAAGGTGGACACCATGGCGGCCAGGCCGCCGGCGACGAGCTGGGTGACGGGGGCGCCGATCAGGGCGAGCACCAGCAGGGTGAGCCCGATGGAGCCGACCGTCCGCAGTCCGGCCATCAGGCGCAGCAGTCCGGGGTCGGATGCCGAGTAGCGGTCCCAGAGGTCGGCCAGTGCCCTTTTGGTTCCTGTCATCGCCACTGCGTGTTCCCTCGGCAAGATCGATGCCGCCAGCATGTCATGGCGTGGCCGCGGCCGGTACGCAGGGGGGCGGGTCGCCGCAGGTGGCGCGGCAGGACCCGTACTGCGTCCGTGCCCGCGGGGCGGTGCCGCTCAGTGGTCGCCCGCGGCCAGTTCGCGGGTGAGGGAGACCGCCTGCGAGAGGTAGAAGGTGCCGCCGGCCACGAACGCGACGCCGATCAGCTCGGGCAGCACCCACCAGCCGGTGCGGATGTGCTCGGCGTAGATCGTCAGGCCCAGGGCAAGACTGATGCCGGCGTCGCCGAGGGTGAGGGCGGGCTGGGAGGCCGCGATGGAGCCGGCCTGCAGGGAGTTCTCCAGCAGGAAGACGGCGGTGATGCCGCACACCACGAAGCCGTAGGTCTGCCAGGCGGCGAGGAAGGCGCCGGCGCCGTGGTCGGAGAAGGTGTTGGCGGCCGACTTCATCATGGCGGCGGTCAGCGCGTTGGCGGCCGCGGCGCCCAGGCCGAGCAGGGCGGCGCGGGCGGCTCCCGAGTGGCGGCGCAGGGACATGGCGACGGTGGCCGCGACCAGGCCGCCGACCGCGGCGACGGCCGGCACCCAGCGGGTGAGCGGGGCCTGTACGGTGCCGCCGCCGGGTGCGGCGCTGCCGAGGGCGAGGGCGAGGCCGAGGACCATGCAGCCCACAGCGATCCAGCCGGAAGGCGCCATGGTCCGGTGCAGCACCGGCATGGCGATCAGCAGGGCGAAGGGCAACTCCAGGACGAAGACCGGCTGGGCGAGGGCGAGCGGTCCGGTGACCAGGGCGAGTGCCTGGAAGAGTGCGGCGCCGGCGACCGCGCAGATGCCGAGCAGCCAGACCGACTGGTGCACCATGTCGACCAGGAGCCGCAGTTTCATGGCGTCGTCCGGCGGGACCCGCAGCGCCGCCTTGCGCTGGAGCACGGTCCCGGTCGCGTTGCTGGCCGCACCGCACAGCGCGAAGAACACACACAGCGCCAGCAGGACGGGCCTCCCCACCTCGGTTGGTCCCGGTGGGCCTCCGTGGGCCCCGGCGTCCCGGTGGACCTCCGCACGTCCGGGAAGCCCCCGGAAATCCGACACTACCCGCAGATCGGCGGCGCCGCCGACCGGCCACGGCTCCCCGCCGGGTTCCGCCGGGTCCCGACGAGGACGGGCGGGGGCGGTCGACAGCAGGGCGCCGGGCTGAGCCTTGCGGGGACGGGACGGGACAGGGCGGGGACAGGCGGGGGCCGGGGGCGCGCGAAATTCTCTCGCGGGCGGCGAGCGGTTGACCGGCGCGGGGCCCGAATAGCACACCGGCCGCCCGTACAGGCACAAGATCGGGAATTGCCGTACCGGAATCCGGTATTCGCACGGGGCGCCGATGCGGGCTAGTACGCTTTCGGGTGGGATCGGGCGCTTGCGGGCGTCCTCCTCAAGGCTGCGCCGGGCCCTGGTTTGCCTCCGGATGGCCCGGCGCGGTCCGTAGGAAACCTTTCTTAGCACTCCGCTGCTGCCATGGCCATGGGTGAGCGGCATATGCCCCCCGTTCGGGTGGCTGTCCGGCGATCAACTCGTCGGCGATCTCGTGGAGGTAGCGGCCGAGCGTGGGGGCGTCGACCGCGCGGCTGATCCGTACGACGCCCTGGCGGTCCATTCCGACCAGGAACATCTCCCCCGCGGTCGCCCGGATGCTGCGGTGTTTTCTCGTTTTCCGGCGTACGTGCATTCGAGGGCTCGCTCGCTTTCGCTTCGCGGTGCGGTACGGGTGCGCCACGGGTGGAGTACCGGTGGAGTACGGATGGATTGCGGCTGGACGGAGAAGCAGAGGCGCAAGCAGAAAGGACCCGTTCGCACACGGGTCCGTAAAGCGGGACAAGGTGCCCCGGCGGTCGGCCGGGGCACCTCGAAGCAGGGGTGCTCGCGGGTGGCGGGGTATTCCGCCGGCTCAGCGCGAGGTCATCGGCTGCAGGGTGCCCTGCATGATCAGCCCGCGCTCGATCTGGATCGCCGAGCGGCACAGGGCGCGGTCCTCCACCAGGAAGGTGGGCTCCACGTCGGCACCCTTTCCGGGGCCTTTCACGATCAGCGAGAAACCCACGAACGGATAGACGACGGTGATGTCGCCCGAGGTCGACACGAAGCGCCCGCTGCGGTAGCGGGTGTCGGCGACGAAGCCGATCACCATGGGCTGCACCTCGGGAGAGGGGACGTTCTCGCTGAGCATCGACAGCACGTCCACCGCGGACATGGTGCCGTCCAGCGACTGCTGCGCCGCCGAGCGCAGCCGGCCCAGCAATTGCGCCTGATGCGTGATCGTGGCGGACATCGCCACCCCCGCGGCGAGTTCGCGGCTGGTCACATTGGCGGCGTGGCCGAGCATCTCGACGCGGCGGCGCAGTTCGGCCGACATCTGCGACGCCTCGGCCTGCGTCCCCCGCCAGCGCGCGTCCCATGCGCTGCGCTCGCTCTCGTGCGCCTCGGCGATCCTCTTCGCCGCCGCCTCGGGGTCCTGTTCCCCTTTGATGGCCGTCACGGCCAGTTTGTAGAACGCGTCCGCCCGCGGCCGCGGAAGCCGCTGCGCAGCGTCAGTCGTAGTCATCGGTTTGCCTCCGGATTCTGACTTGGCGCGACGATAGCCCACATTTCATGATCATTGACCGCGTTCGGAAAGAACACCCAATTCGGGAGAGTAAAAAAGCGCGGCATGCGTGTTCGCCGCGTGGACGGCATCGCGTGCGAATTAACGTTTACGCAGGCCGGCGGGCCTCTTTTCGCAAGCGTGCGCGAATACGCGGACGGCGGATCACGGCGCTCGGCGCGCGCCCCCCGATGTCACCAGTGGGACGAATGAGATGCGCCGGTGAGATTGGTGGATAATCCGTCCACCGTGTTCCCCGAGAGCGGCGAAAATTTCCCGAAGAGAGGAAATACGGCCCCTTGCGCGGGCGGCCGTGGGTACTGCGGCCGAGGTCAGCGCGGCAGCAGCCGGCCCTTGCGGCCCAGCAGGAAGCGCTTGAACGCCGCCACCGGCGCGGTGTCCTGCTGGCCGTCGAGCCAGGCGACGCCGATCGCCCGCACCGCGCGGCCCCCCGTCAGGTCGAGTTCGGCGACCCCCGGGCGCGGCACGGCCGGCGGCGGCAGCAGCGCGACGCCCAGCCCCGCGGCGACCAGGCCGCGCAGCGTCTCGGCCTCCTCCCCCTCGAAGGCGATCCGCGGGGTGAAGCCGGCCTCCGCGCACAGGGCGTCGGTGATGCGGCGCAGGCCGTAGCCCGGCTCCAGGGTGACGAAGGGGTCGGCCGCGGCCTCCGCGAGCCGCACCCGGCGGCGCCCGGCCAGCCGGTGCGCGGCCGGCACCACCAGACGCAGCCGCTGCTCGTCCAGCCGCCGCACCACCAGGTCGGGGTCGTCGGGCAGCGGGGAGGTCAGGCACAGGTCGAGTGCGCCCGCGCGCAGCCGCTCCAGCATGGCCTCGCCGTATGTCTGCACGAGCTGGAAGCGGACCCTGGGGTGGTCGGCGCGGAACGCCCGCAGCAGCGCGGGCACCGTCTCGGGGCCGAGGGTGTGCAGGAAGCCGAAGGCGATGCGGCCGCTGCCGGGGTCGGCGTCCAGGCGTACGGACTCCGCCGAGCGCTCCACCTCGGCCAGCGCGCGCTCGGCGGCCTGCTGGAAGGTGCGGCCTGCCCGGGTGAGCCGCAGGGTGCGGCCCTGCCGGGCGAAGAGGGTGACGCCGAGGTCGGCCTCCAGCCGGGCCACCGCCCGGCTCAGCGTGGACTGCGGCACCCCGAGCTGCAGGGCTGCGCGCGTCATGTGCTCGTGCCGGGCCACGGCGGCGAACTGGGCGAGCCGGGGCGCGAGCACCGCCGCCCAGGCGCCCGCGTCGAGCTCGGCGGCGCCTCGGGGCACCGCCTGCGGGCCCTCCGGGGGCAGCAGCGCGGAGAGATCCGTGGGCCGTTCCTCGTCCATGTCCGCCCCTCTTCGTGTAGTGATGCAACAGTGGATCGATCATGCCGCTTTCACGCATTGGACGCATGAAAGCGGCGCGGCCTAGCGTCGCAGACATGCGCCCCGCCTCTTCTCCCCGCCGCCCGGAACCGACACCGCCGCCCGCAGCGACAGCGCCCTCGGGGACGGCGAGCCGGGGGAAGCCGGCGGACAGGGCGGCCACGGCTCGGCAGGCCACGGACGGCTCCCCGCCGGCCGTCCCCGACGCGGCGCGTACGGCGACGGCTCCGCCGGCCGGCGCTCACCCCGACGCGACTGTCCCAGCCACCGCCCGCCCGGCCGCCGCCCCCGCCGACGGGGCCCGCCCCGACACCCGGCTGCGGACCGGGACGCGGGCCTACCGGCGGGCCAACCTCGCGCTCTTCGCCGCGGGCCTGGCCACCTTCGCACTGCTCTACTCCACGCAGGCGCTGCTGCCCGCGCTCTCCTCGGGGCTGCACCTGTCGCCCGCGCAGGCGAGCCTGACCGTCTCGGCGTCCACCGGTGCCCTGGCCGTCGCCCTGCTGCCGGTGAGCGCGCTCAGCGAGAAGTACGGCCGTACGACGGTGATGACCGCGTCGGTCTTCGCCGCCTCCCTGCTCGCCCTCGCCGTGCCCTTCGCCCCCGACCTCGCCGTCCTCGTCGCGCTGCGAGCCGCGCAGGGTGTCGCGCTGGCCGGGCTGCCCGCGACCGCCATGGCCTACCTCGCCGAGGAGGTGCACCCCTCGGCGGTGCCCTCCGCGATCGGCCTGTACGTGGCGGGCAACTCGATCGGCGGTATGAGCAGCCGGGTCGCCGGCGGGGCGCTGGCCCAGGCGTACGGCTGGCGGACCGCCCTGCTCGCGGTCGGCCTGAGCGCTTTGGCCTGCGCGGTCGCCTTCCGCCTGCTGGCGCCGCCCGCTCGGCACTTCGCCCCGGCGCCGGTGCACCCGGCCGCGCTGCGCCGCACCGTCACCGGCCACCTGGGCGACCCGCGGCTGCGCCGCCTGTACGCCCTCGGGATGCTCTTCATGGCGGTCTTCGGCGCCGTCTACACGGTGCTGGGCTACCGCCTGACCGCCGCGCCCTACGGCCTGTCGCAGGCGGCGATCGGCGCCGTCTTCCTGGTCTACCTCGTCGGCACCGGCACCTCCGCGGCCTCCGGGGCGCTCACCGCCCGGGCCGGCCGCCGCGGCGCCTTCGCGGTGGCGCTCGCCCTGTGCGCGGCCGGGCTGCTGCTCACCCTCGCGGGCCCGCTGCCCGCGGTCCTGGCCGGGCTGGTCCTGGTCACCGGGGGCTTCTTCATCGGCCACGCGGTCGCCTCCGGCGCGGTCAGCCGTACGGCCGTCTCGGGCCGCGCCCAGGCGTCCGCCCTGTACCTGACGTCCTATTACATCGGCAACAGCCTCGGCGGCACCCTGGGCGCCGCCGCCTACCACCGCGCCGGCTGGACCGCGACGGCCGCCCTCAGCCTCGCCTTCCTCGCCCTGGCGGTCCCGCCGGCTTTGCGCCGCGCGTCCTGAGCGAGCGTGCCGCGCGGGCGCGCAGGCTCTGGCGGGGCCTCGGATTGTGGTGAAGGTGCAGGTCGGGGCGATTGTCAGTGGGGCGCCCTAGGGTCTTGCGCATGGACGCAGAGAGTGGGGCGGCGGGGGACGTCGCGTTGGTGGGGTGGTCCGAGGGCGACCTCTGGCTGCTGCGGCGGACGAACGCGCCGGAGATGACCGCGCACCTGGGCGGGCCGGAGAGCGAGGAGCAGCTCGCGATACGGCACCGCAGGTACGTGCAGTTGGACGGGACCGGGCGGATGTTCCGCGTGGTGGCCGGCGGGGAGACGGTCGGCTCGATCGGGTACTGGGAGCGCGAGTGGCGCGGGGAGAAGGTGTGGGAGACCGGCTGGGGGGTGTTGCCGGAGTTCCAGGGCCGCGGCCTGGCCACCCGTGCGGCCGTCGCGGTGGCCGCCGAAGCGCGCGCGGCCGGTCGGCACCGCTTCCTGCACGCCTTTCCCCGCGTGGAGAACCCGCCCTCCAACGCGGTGTGCCGCAGGGCCGGTTTCACCCTGCTCGGCCCGGTCGAAATGGAGTACCCGAAGGGCACTTGGATGACCTCGAACGACTGGCGCCTGGACCTGACGGAGCCGATACCCGGCGACCGCTGACGGGTTCCCGGCACGGGGGCCGGTTCACGGGGGCACGGGGAGCCCCGGGGGCGGGACCACCGGTGGGGGGTGGTCCCGCCGCCGGGACAGGGCGAGCGAATCCCTCGCCGACCGTGGGCCGGGGTGAGCTTGTGCGACGGGGCGGACTTCTCCCACAGTCCCCGAAGGTCGGTGACGAGGGGGCGGGCAAGGCGGAGTTGGATGTGGGTGGCGATGATCAGCCAGGTCCCGCGGCCGGCGGCTGCGGAGTCGCGCAGGCGGGGCCGGATCCAGCCGAGGGTCTGCGTGGGCATGCAGAAGGTGTGCTCGATGTCGATGCGCCGCAGGAACGCCTGCCAGCAGCGGTCGATGTCGGCTTCGGCGGCGCCGGTGCCGACCACCACAGCCAGACCGGCTTGTTGACCCTGTCAGACGGCAGGTACTCGACGTCCAGGCGGATGACGGTCTCCTCGAAGACCGGCAGCGGGCCGTCGTAGTCGAGCCATGCGGCCAGCTGGGTCAACCTGGGATGCAGCCGGTCCCAGGCCCGCGCGGTGGCCTTGCCGTAGGGCCGGGTGTCGGCGACCGTGACGGCCTGCTCCTATCCCCAGGCGGCGGGGTCACCGAAGACGAACGCCCCGCCGTGCTTCGGCGGACGGCCACCCTTGGGGTCGTAGATCCGCGGCGGGGTTGCCCGGCGCACCACCCGGTACGAGCGCAGGCGCCCGAGGACCTGGACCGGCAGACCGTACAGCAGGTGAGCGGTCGGCGGGGCGTCGTAGCCGGCGTCGAGCACGATCAGGATCTCCGGATCGCCCTCGGCCCGCCGGCCCGCGCCGATGAGCCGTTCGATGATCTCGCGAACCTGGGCAGTGGTGGCGGCCGTATCGGCGGAAGGAGTGAGCCGGACCGCGTCCAAGAGCGCGGACCAGGAGGTGCGGCCACTTTCCAGGTCGACAACGACCGAGTACGGCCGGCCGGGCATCATCTGGTGCTTGGCGTTGGCGCGGCCGTAGGTGGGGCAGAACGAGCGGTCCGGCATGGTCCCGGCGTCCAGCCGCAACCACGACGAGACGTCCACAGCCAGGACCACCCGACCACCGGCCGCCCGCGGGAGCTTCAAGAAGCCGACGAGACCCAACTCCCCTTCTGCGCAGCGACGTTAAACAACAGTGCCTGACGCTGTTGGCGATCTTGGTTTCCGTGGCTCTCGATCATGATGAAGGCGCCGGGCGAGCGGTCCGTTTCCGCTGTTCAGCGGGATAGCGCATCGGCTGGCGGTTCGACGGAGAACGTGGCGGCGGCTTGGTGACCATTGGGCGAACGCATCGTTCGTGCTCTCTGGTGTTGGAGTTGCTGTCGTGACTGGCGGGTCGAGGACGTTCACCCGCTCGTGGTAGCCGCTCCAGGAACTGCGGTCTTCGTGATCCGGGCGGGTGGGACGGTTGGCGCCCGCGATTTCGGAGGTCCGAGATGTGTGTCCGCTCCCGTACCGGCTGCGTGGTTCCGGAACTGACCGTTCGGGTGGCGCGGGCGTGCAACCCGCAGGGCACCACGGCCATGGCCATCCGTGACCACCTCAACGGCCTGTGGAGCGATGAGGACTTCGAGGAGTGGTACCCGCGGGACGGCAGGCCGGGCCTGTCACCTGCCCAGTTGGCCACCGTGTCGGTCCTGCAGTTCCTGCTGGAGCTGTCGGACCGGCAGGCGGCTGAGTCCGTGCGCAACCGCATTGACTTCAAGTACGCCCTCGCCATGGATCTGGAGGACCCCGGCTTCCACCACGGCGTGCTGGCCGACTTCCGCGACGGCGAGCAGCTCCAGGCCCTGCGGCAGATCTTCGTGCAGAACTACCACCTTGACGCCGACGACCGCCCGAAGTGGCGCGAGCCCGAGGACGCCGGCCTGCCGCACTCGGCCATCGCCATCGTCTCGCCCTACGACATCAGCGCCCGCTACGCACGCCGCGGCGAGACCCGCTGGAAGGGCTGCCTCGCGCACGTCACCGAGACCTGCGACCAGGACAGCCCCAACGTGATCACCGACGTCACGACCACCAAGGCCCCCGTCCACGACACCAACGCCCTGCCCGGCATCCTGACCAACCTGGAGGATCGGAACCTGCTGTCGAAGGAGCACTTCGTCGACGGCGGCTACCTCTCGGTCGCGCTCAAGCAGCAGGTCGCCCGCGAGCACGGCGTCGGCCTGGTCGGACCGATCCTGGCCAGAAGCACCCGCCAGTCCCGCAAGGGCACCGTCTTCCACCGCGAAGCGTTCACCATCGACTGGGACGCCCAGCAGGTCACCTGCCCCAGGGCAAGGTCAGCCGCCGGTGGTCGACACCGCCCTCGCTCGCCCCCTACGTCAACGCCGAGTTCTCCCCGGACGACTGCCGCCAGTGTCCCGTGAAGGCTTCCTGCAGCCGCACTGACGCCCGGAAGGTCTCCTTCCTGCCTCGCGATCTTCATGCCATCCAGTCCGAGTCGCGGGCCGAGCAGCAGACCCAGGAGTGGCTCTCGCGCTACACGGTGCGGGCCGCCCTCGAGAGCACTGTCAGCGAGTTCGTCAACGGCCACGGCATGCGCCAGTGCCGCTACCGCAGCCAGGACAAGGCCCACGTCCAGCACATCCTGACCGCCATCGCGGTCAACCTCGAACGCATCGACGTCCACCTGCCACCGACACCCGCTCGCCGGCCCCGGAACCCCACCGCACTCCAGGGCTTCCTCGACTGGCAGCACATCCCCCGGCCCCGGTCCTGGCGCGCCGCAACCCACCCCGCAAGATGACATGATCGTTCTCAAGACGGCGACCGCCGTCTTGCCCCGGACCCCGCCGAAGCCAGGCTCCAAGCCCAACGACCACCCGCCAGGTTGCGACTTTCCAGGCCATCGAGTCGGCCACTTCAGCCCGGGTGAGGCGATCTGCTGGGCAAGCGCGTGAGCTCGGCAAGATAGGCGTCCAGGCACTGAACATACCCTGGCAATGTTTCGAGAAGATCCCACCAGTGAATGCCTGCGGTCTCCTCGTTGGCCTCAAAGTCGCGAACTCCAGCAGAGTGACCTGCGAACACGGCCAGATACTCGACTCGCTGGTCGGGCGCCAGTACGAACTTCGCATAGCCGACGAACCACAACGGTCCCTCGGGCTCTTGCCCGCTCTCCTCCGACAGTTCACGCAGAGCCGCCTGACGAGGCGATTCACCTTGCTCGATGCGCCCGCCAGGAAGTTCCCAGGACTGACGGTACCGATCGAAGACCATGAGGACCCGGCCAGCACGCCAGAGGGCGACGAGCGCCGCCGGCAGTGGCGCGTCTCCCGGTGGCGTTGCCTCGTCTTCCCATGTGAACGCGAGCAAGGCGTTGCCACGGTCATCGGTTAATAGCGGTCTGTCCTCGGATCTATCCACGTTCGGACTCTTCCCAGCCCACTGCCTCCGAAAGCCCGCCGCTTGAAGGCGCTGCTGCTCTGCCCTTGTGCGAATCCTGGGCTGGTCACCCGAATTCCAAGATCCCCAACAGCGTCAACAGTGCCTGCTTTTGATCCCGAGGTCTTGTTCGTGCCCTTCCTGTGTCAGCAGGGAGGAGGTGCGATCTAAGATCGACTCATGGTGCGTTCTACTCCGATCAGGCCGCTGCCTGTGCCGCTCCCGGATGGAGTTATCGTTTTGCGCCTCCGGCGTGTATCTGATCTGGGCGCCATCGCGGCAGCGAGCTACGACCCCGAAACTCGTCGTTGGCTCGACGACGCACCGATGGACGAAGCGGCTCGCAATACGAGCATGGCCCGCGTCGAGGAAGCATGGCGGAGTGGACAAGCAGCTCCGCTAGTGATCGCAGACGCGGAAACAGACGAGCCCGTAGGGATCATTAATCTGCAATTCCGGGATGATGATGTTGCGACCATTGCGTACAGCGTCTTCCCTGCCAGCCGCGGCCGTGGCATCGCGCCGCGGGCCGTCCGGCTGCTGACGGGATGGGCCTTGGGTGATCTTGGATTGACCCGACTCCTACTTGAGGCGGATGAGGCCAACGCCGCATCACTGAGGGTGGCCGAGAAGTGCCAGTTTCAGCGGATCAGCAGCCGTACCAAGGCGAACGCAGCAGGTGTTCAACACACGACCATTGTCTTCGCTCGCGGCCGGTCGTGAGCATTTCTGCAGTTCAGGTTGCTCCCGTGGGCGTGGTCGTGGGCGAGGAGGTGGTGCAGCAGCCATCTGAAGGTCCGCTCCACGACCCACCGTCGCGGGATGACTTTTAACGACTGCGTCAGTTCGGCGAGTTGAGAGCCTGCAGACCAGCGAGGGCCGGGACGAGCGTGGTGCGGTCCTGGTGTGATCACGCGCGTTGTCGAGACGCTGTTGATCATTCCAAGGCCCCGAGGGTGAGTCTGCTGCACGCTGTTGTCCGGGTCGAGTCCCTGGCCGTGTCGTCCCGGTTCCGAACCGACTTCTACGACTGCCTGACCGCCCGCGCCGAGGCGCTGTTCGAGCTGACCGACGCGGTGCTGTGCACCGACGGACAGGTGCGGTCGCTTGTCGGCCTCGCCCTGGCGCCCGAGCACCGCCGGGGTCACGGTTCCCTCTACGCCGGCCTGAACCGCGGCGGGCTCGATGTCGCCCGGCTGCGGCGGGCGCTGGCCGGGGTGCCCCTGCCCCGGGCGGCCGGTGGTCGGGTGGTCCTGGCTGTGGACGTCTCGTCGTGGTTGCGGCTGGACGCCGGGACCGTGCCAGACCGCTCGTTCTGCCCCACCTACGGCCGCGCCAACGCCAAGCACCAGATGATGCCCGGCCGGCCGTACTCGGTCGTTGTCGACCTGGAAAGTGGCCGCACCTCCTGGTCCGCGTTCCCGGACGCGGTCCGCCTCGCCCCCCCGGCACCGACCTGGCCGCGGTCACCGCGGGCCAGGTCCGCGAGGTGGTCGAACGGCTCGCTGCGGCGGGCAGCGGGCCGAAGGCGACGCGGACATCCTGATCGTGCTGGACGCCGGACACGACGCCCCGCGCATCGCCTACCTGCTGTCCGGACTGCCGGTCGAGATTCTGGGCAGGACCCGGTCGGACGGGGCGATGCGCCGCCCGGCACCCTCTCGGGAAGAGTTCTTCCGGGCCCATCCGAGGGACGGCCGCCCGCCGAAGCACGGCGCGGCGTTCGTCTTCTGTGACCCCGCCGCCTGGGGATAGGAGCAGGCCGTCACGGTCACCGACACCCGGCCCTACGGCAAGGCCACCGCGCGGGCCTGGGACCGGCTGGCCCCGAGGCTGACCCGCCGGGCCGCATGGCTCGACTACGACGGCCCGCCGCCGGTCTTCGAGGAGACCGTCGTCCGCCTGGACGTCGAGTACCTGCCGTCTGACGGGGTCAACAAGCCGGTCTGGCTGTGGTGGTCGCGCACCGGCGCCACCCCGGCCGACGTCGACCGCTGCTGGCAGGCATTCCTCCGAAGATTCGACATCGAGCACACCTTCCGCATGCCCACGCAGACCCTCGGCTGGATCCGGCCCCGCCTGCGCGACTCCGCAGCCGCCGACCGCTGAACCTGGCTGATCATCGCCCCCCACACCCAACTCCGCCTCGCCCGCCCCCTCGCCACCGACCTACGCCGGCCATGGAAGAAACCGGTGCCACCGCCCAAGCTCGGCCCGACCCGGGTCCGGCGCGGGTTTCGGCACCTCCGCATGACGACAGGTTCTCCGGCCAGTGCATCGAAACCCACCACACCCGACCCCGGACGCCCTCCGGGCTCGAAGAACCGGCGAGCCGCAATCCGCCACGACGTGAGACAAGTCCTCACTACCTGCGAGGCATGCCAGCGACCAGCCCACCATAAGACCGGCACCAAACCTCGGCGCATACAGTGACGGGCGGCCGTTCATGGCGCTGGCGCTCGCTCGCCCAGTACACGATCGCGATATGCGCGCCAGGCGTCCAAGGCGGACCGGGCCGAGTCAGCGGTGAGGAAGTCTCCCGAACCGGTCTCGAAGGCTCGCGCCTTCAGGGCATCCGCGACCGCGAGAGCCGCAGGGGCTGCTGCTTCGCTGTCGCCATGAACGAACAGGCTCACCCCGGTGACCGGCGAGTCGTCAGCTTCACTGACCGGCATGCTGATCGAGAAGCCCGGCCCTTCGTAGTCGACCCACCCGTCCGGTGAGAACCCGACGCCTGGCAGCACCTTCGAAAGGACACCGCGAACATCCCGGCCCGTGCCCAGACTCGCCGGACCCCAGTCGTCGGGGATCTCGTCGATGGCACCAGCCTCGGGTGGAAACTGCATGATGAAGACGTCCCAGCTCACCCGCTCAAGCTACGCGTCAGCACGGACACTCAACCCGTCGCCCAACCGGCCACCTGGCTAAAAACAAGCTCACGGCTGCGCCCCACCGGCCGGCACGCCGGCGCTGCCCGGCGGTTCGGCCTCCCGCCCGGCTGGCCGCGCGCCTGCGCGGAACACGGGGCCGGCCCTGCCGCACGGCCTTGCGGCTCGGTCCGGCTGCCCGGCCTCGCCGTACGGCAGTGCGCGGCCCCGATCGCGCTCCGACCTCGCGGCTGGGCTTCGCTCAGCCCCGCTCCCAACTAACCGGGCAAACAGGCGCGGCTTCCTCGCCGCGGGGCCCGAGCATGTTGTCCAGCCCCTGTCCGGCGGCGGGGCTCGGCCGTACTCAGTGCCGGGCCTCGCCGCCGGAGGGCGCCCTCGGGCTACGCGGGCGTGGGGGCCTGGGCGTAGCCGGCGGGGCGGGTGGTGAAGGTGCCGCGGCCCTGGGTGCGGCTGCGCAGGCGGGTCGCGTAGCCGAACAGTTCGGCGAGCGGGACCGTGGCCGTCACGGCGGTGCTGCCCGACCTGGCGGTCGAGCCCGTGACGCGGCCGCGGCGGGAGGCGAGGTCGCCGAGGACACCGCCGATCGCCTCGTCCGGCGCCGTGGCGGTGACCTCGACCACCGGCTCGAGCAGCACCATCGCGCTCGCCCGCAGCGCCTCGCGCAGGGCAAGGCGCCCGGCGGTGCGGAACGCCGTCTCCGAGGAGTCCTTGGCGTGCGTCGCCCCGTCGGTGAGCACGACGTGCAGCCCGGTGACGGGGTGGCCGCCGAGCGGTCCCGCCGCGAGCGCGTCCCGGCAGCCGGCCTCGACCGCCCGCACGTACTCCTGCGGCACCCGCCCGCCAACCACGGTGGACTCGAAGACGAGGTCGACCAGGCCGCCCTCGCCGTCCACGGCCGCGCCCGGGACGTCGGCCAGCGGCCGCACATCGAGCACGACGTGGGCGAACTGCCCGGCGCCGCCGTCCTGTTTGACGTGCCGGTACACCAGGCCGGTCACCCCGCGTACGGCGGTCTCCCGGTAGGCGACCTGCGGGCGGCCCGCCGCGACCTCCAGCCCGTGGTCGCGGCGGACCTTCTCCACCGCGACCTCCAGGTGGAGCTCGCCCATGCCGGACAGCACCGTCTGGCCGGTCTCGGCGTCGGTCCGCACCACCAGGGAGGGGTCCTCGTCGGCGAGCCGGGCCAGCGCCGCGACCAGCTTGTCGGTGTCGGTGTTCCGCCGGGCCTCGACCGCCACGGAGACCACCGGGTCGGCGGCCACCGGCGGTTCGAGCACCAGCGGAGCGTGCGGCGCGCAGAGCGTGGCGCCCGCGCGGGCACCCTTGATGCCCACCAGGGCGACGATGTCGCCGGCCGCGGCCTGCGGCACCTCGATGTGCCGGTCGGCCTGCACCCGCAGGATGCGGGCCACCCGCTCGGTACGGCCGCGGCCGGTATCCAGCACGGTGTCCCCCTTCCGGAGTGTTCCCGAGTAGATGCGGACGAAGGTCAGGCGGCCGGTCGCGGTGGCGGTCACCTTGAAGGCGAGGGCGGCAAGGGGCGCCGCGGGGTCGGCCGGCCGCTCCTGCTGCGCGCCGTCGAAGGTGCCGCGCACGGGCGGCACGTCACCGGGCGAGGGCAGGTAGGCGACCACGGCGTCCAGCAGCGGTTCGACCCCGCGGTTGCGGTAGGCCGAGCCGCACAGCACCACCACGCCGTCACCGCTGCGGGTGAGGTCGCGCAGCGCTGCGGTCAAGGTGCCGGCGGCCAGCCGCCCCTGGGTGCAGAACTCCTCGAACGCGCCCGGGTGCAGCTCGGCCACCGCCTCCTCCAGCAGCCGGCGCCGCCGTCCGGCTTCCTCCGCCAACTCCGGCGGCACCGGCCGCTGTTCGGCCTCCCCCGCGCCCTCCGCGCCGGACCACACCAGGGCGCGCATCGCGACCAGGTCGACCACACCGGTGAAGCCTTCCTCGTGCCCGATCGGCAGCTGGACGACGAGCGGCGCCGGATGCAGCCGCGCACGGATCGAGGCGACCGCGGCGTCGAGGTCGGCGCCCGCCCGGTCCAGCTTGTTGACGAAGGCGATCCGCGGCACACCGTGCCGGTCCGCCTGCCGCCACACCGACTCGCTCTGCGGTTCCACGCCCGCGACGGCGTCGAAGACGGCGACGGCCCCGTCGAGCACCCGCAGCGAGCGCTCGACCTCGTCGGCGAAGTCGATGTGGCCTGGGGTGTCGATCAGGTTGAGCCGGTGGCCCTGCCAGTCGCAGCCGACCGCGGCGGCGAAGATGGTGATGCCGCGGTCGCGCTCCTGGGGGTCGAAGTCGGTGACGGTGGTGCCGTCGTGCACCTCGCCGCGCTTGTGGGTGGCACCGGCGGCGTAGAGGATCCGCTCGGTGAGGGTGGTCTTGCCGGCGTCCACGTGCGCGAGGATGCCGAGGTTGCGGACAGTGCCGAGGGTGCCGGCGGCGCCTCTCGCGGTACGGGCGGGTGTGGTGAAAGGGGTGGTGGGCAGGTCGCTGCGCACGGCCGTGGCCTTTCGGTACGGGCGGGTTCAGGGCAGCGCGATCGGCGGGACGTGGCGTACGGGCGCCCGGCACCCCTCGGACGACGCCGGGCGCGCCCGGTGCGGGACCGGGCGGTCGGGTCGTACGGGAGGAGAGCCGGGCCCGGTCGGGGCAGCAGGGCTCACCGGGAATCGGTGGGCGGCGCCGAGCACACGTCTCGCGGCTCCGGGGACGGCCGCGCAGCCGTCACCGGGAGGGCGAAGACACCAGGATCACCTCGTGCCGCGACGGGGGGACAACGGCGGCGGTACTGCGTCGCACGGCACGGCTCCCCTCAACTGGTCACGGCATGGGCCCCGTTGGGCCCGGGGCAGGTGATGCGTACGCGAGTGTAGCCAGCTCTCGGTCCCGCGCGCCTTCTTTTTCCCGACCGCCGGGCACTCCGGACGTCCGCCGCGGCACACCCCCCACCTGCCCGGACACACCGCCCCGCTTCGCAGTAAGGTCCCAGGTGATTCACCGTGATCGCCGGCCGCGAGGCCGCCAAGCACCGGGAGTACGCCGTGGCCACCGAGCCCCAGCACACCGTCGGCCCCGAGCCGCAGGCCGTGCTCGAACCGCTGACCGGCGCCGCGATCTTCCTCGTCCTCACCGTCGACGAGGGCGGCGAGGACGAGGTCCGCGACCTGCTCACCGACCTGCCGGGCCTGGTGCGCGCCTACGGCTTCGGCGCCCCCGACGCCCGGCTCAGCTGCATCGCCGGCATCGGCGCCGAGGTGTGGGGGCGCCTCTTCGACGCCCCCCTCCCCCTGCAACTGCACCCCTTCCAGCCCCTCCAAGGGCCGCGCCACCGCGCCCCCGCCACCCCCGGCGACCTCCTCTTCCACATCCGCGCCGCCCGCCACGACCTGTGCTTCGCGCTGGCCGGCGAGATCATGGGCCGGCTGCGCGGCGCGGTGACCGTCCAGGACGAGGTGCAGGGCTTCAAGTACCTCGACGTGCGCGACCTGCTGGGCTTCGTGGACGGCACCGAGAACCCGGTGGGCCCCGACGCCCGGGACGCGGTGGTGATCGGCGAGGAGGACCCGGAGCACGCGGGCGGCTCCTATGTGATCGTGCAGAAGTACCTGCACGACCTGGACGCCTGGAACGCGCTGCCCGTCGAGGCGCAGGAGCGGATCATCGGCCGCACCAAGGCGACCAACATCGAGCTCGACCAGGACGACTCGCACGTCGCGCTGAACACCGTCACGGGGCCGGACGGCGAGGAGCGCGACATCCTCCGCGACAACATGCCCTTCGGCAGCCCCGGCCGCGGCGAGTTCGGCACGTACTTCATCGGGTACGCGCGCACCCCGGAGGTGACCGAGCAGATGCTGCGGAACATGTTCCTGGGCACCGCGGCCGCCTCGCACGACCGCATCCTCGACTTCTCCACGGCGGTGACGGGCACGCTCTTCTACGCGCCCCCCGCCGGCTTCCTCGACGACCTGCCGCCGGCGCCCGGCGCGCCGGGTGCCGCCGAGGTCCCCGCACCCGCGGCGGCGGTCCCGGCCGCCGCCGTCCCCGACCGGTCCCCCGCCGGTGCCGCGGCCGTCCCCGTCCGGGCGGACGGCAGCCTCGGCATCGGCAACCTGAACAGGAGCACGCCCTCGTGAACAACCTGCACCGCGAACTGGCTCCGATCTCCGACGCCGCGTGGGCGGACCTGGAGGCCGAGGCCCGGCGCACCTTCAAGCGCAATGTGGCGGCCCGCCGCATCGTGGACGTGCCCGAGCCGGCCGGCTCCGAGCTGTCCGCCGTGGCCACCGGCCACCTGGCCGAGGCCGCCCCGCCGGCGGCCGGCGTGATCGCCCGCACCCGGGTCTCGCAGCCCGTGGTGGAGCTGCGGGTGCCCTTCACCGTCGACCGCGCCCAGGTGGACGACGTGGAGCGGGGCGCGAAGGACGCCGACTGGCAGCCGGTCAAGGATGCCGCCCGGCAGCTGGCGTACGCGGAGGACCGGGCGGTCTTCGAGGGCTACCCGGCGGCCGGCATCACCGGTATCCGGGCCTCCTCCTCCAACCCGGAGCTGACGCTGCCGGCCGACGTGCGCGACTACCCGGACGCCATCAGCCACGCGGTGACCGCGCTGCGCCTGGCGGGTGTGGACGGGGCGTACACGCTGGCGCTGAGCGCGGACGCGTACACGGCGGTCAGCGAGACCTCCGACCACGGCTACCCGATCCACCAGCACCTGGCGCGGCTGCTGGACGGCGACATCGTGTGGGCGCCGGCGATCGACGGGGCTTTCCTGCTGGCCACCCGCGGCGGCGACTTCGAGCTGGTGCTGGGCCAGGACGTGTCGATCGGCTACCTCGGGCACACGGCCACCACCATCGACCTGTACTTCCAGGAGACGCTCACCTTCCTGGTGCACACCTCCGAGGCGAGTGTCGCCCTCAAGCCCGCCGCCGGGGCGTGACCCGGCCGTGACGGGCGCGTGACCGGCGCGGGCGCCGGGCCGGCCGGGCGCCCCGCACGCCCCAAATCAGGGGTGGCGCGCGGGCGCCCGGCCGGATAAGACAGTGTGTCGCGGGGTAACCACTGAGCACAGCGTGAGGGATGGGGGGCCGGTATGGACCGGATGGACGAGCGGGAGACGGCCGGGAGCGAGGCGGCCGAACCGCTGGACGAGCCGGCGGCCGGTGCGGACCGGTTACGTCAGGACCGCCCGCACAGCGCCCGGATGTACGACTACTACCTGGGCGGCAAGACCAACTACGCGGTGGACCGGGCAGCGGCCGAGGCCGTGATCCGGCAGTTCCCCGCGATCCGCACCACTGCCCGGGTGAACCGGGCCTTCGTGCACCGCTCGGCGCGCTTCCTGGCCCGTGAGCGCGGCATCACCCAGTTCCTGGACATCGGCACCGGCATCCCCACCGCGCCGAACCTGCACGAGGTCGTGCAGCGCGAGGTGCCGCAGGCACGTGTCGCCTACGCGGACAACGACCCGATCGTGCTGGTCTACGCCGACAGCCTGCTGGGCAGTTCCCCGGAGGGCCGCACCGACTACGTCGAGGCCGACGTGAGCGAGCCCGATGCGCTGATGGCCGCGGTGGAGGCCACCGGCTGCCTGGACTTCAAGCGGCCGGTGGGCCTGAGCATGAACGCGCTGCTGCACTTCCTGCCCGACGACCGCGACCCCTACGGCGTGGTGGCCGCGCTCACCGACCGGCTGGCGCCGGGTTCCTACCTGTCGCTGTCGCACTGCACACCGGACTTCGCGCCTGAGGTGTGGGCGCAGATCGTGGACATCTACGTCAAGGGCGGCACGCCGACGCAGGTGCGCACCCGTGAGGAGGTCGTGCGCTTCTTCGACGGGCTGGTCCTGGAGGAGCCGGGGGTGGTGGTGGCCCACCAGTGGCGGCCGGAGCCGGCCAGCGGCCCGAGCCTGGTCACGGACGCCGAGGTGTCCCTGTACGCGGGGGTGGCCCGCAAGGAGTAGCGGCAGTGCCGGGCCGGCCGCCGGGGCGGCCGGCTCATCGCAGCTTCTTCAGGTGGTCGTGCATGCGCCGCACGGTGGCGTGGTGGCCGAGGGAGGCGAACAGCAGCCGGTCGAAGCCCTTGACGTGCTCGTCCACCTCGGACTCGTCGTGCAGGTAGAGGCCGCCGTTGGGGCGCTCTATGTAGACGATGTCGGGCAACCGGCCGTCCTCGAAGTCGAAGATGGTCGTGGTGCCGATCTGCACGGGCAGGTTCAGCCGGGTCAGTTCGACCAGGCTGAAACCGATGTCGGGGTGGTCGGCCAGGGCTATCAGGTGCTCCAGCTGGCGGCGCATGGTCTGCCGGGAGCCGTAGCCGCGCACGAGGGTGACCTCGTCCAGCACGCAGAGCAGCTTCTTGCCCGGCGACTCGCGCAGCCGCTGCTGGCGCATGGCCCGCAGTTCCACGATCCGGTCGATGCCCTGCTGGTCCTTCTCCGGGGTGTTGGCCCGGATGAGGGCCCGGGTGTAGTCGGGGGTCTGCACCAGGCCCGGGAGTTGGCCGATTTCGTAGGACCGGATCCGCTGGGCCATGTCCTCCAGGCTGACCAGCGTCTGCAGGGTCTTGGTGGAGACATCGCTCCAGGCGTCCCACCAGCCGCGCTCGTTGGCCTTGCGGGCCAGTTCCAGCAGCCGCTCGCGCTCGGCGGGGTCGTTCACGCCGTAGATGCCGAACAGCCGCTGCAGGTCGGATTCCTTGAAGTCGTGCCGGCCGTTCTCCATCCGGCTGACCTTCGAGGCCGACTGGCCGATCCGGCGGCCCACGTCCTCGGCGGTCAGGCCCTGCGCCTCGCGGCGCTGCCGGAGCGTCTCGCCGAAGATCATGCGCTGTGCGGTCGGCGGACGTCCGGAGAGGTCATGCACGTTACGGGCCCCACGCTGGCTGCGTGACGGTTGAGCTGGCACGGAGGTTCTCCTTCACCGGGGGGTGGTCACGGCCCCCGTCCATGGCTCACCTATCGTGCCGCAGCCGTCACGCAGCGGAGGTTGCTCCCGGACATCTGGCCGGAACTCGTCACTCGGCGGCGAAGTCGCCCCGTGCGATGCCGGCGATGAACGCCTCGGCCTCCCCGCGAGTGAAGACCAGAACAGGTCCCTGACGGTCCTTCGAGTCCCGGAAACCGACCGAATTCCGGTCGAGTTCGGCTATTTCGACGCAGTTGCTCTGGTGGTTGCTGTGCGAGCTTTTGCGCCACCTCGGCTCGGCTCCGGCCGCGTCCGCGCCGTGCGGAACGGCGAGATGCGCGGTGTCGTACGGTATGTCGCCCATACCTTTCCCTCTCTTGTGCCCTCGTGTCCCAGAAGGACTACCGGTGTTCGGACTCCCGCCATGTGCAATTGCACCTTCGCGGGACCCTCCTAATCATCGCCACCTCGCACGGGTTTCATGCGCCCCTTTCATGCACACGCGCCCCAAGGCACCGGATCGGGCCATTCCGGATGCGGCGTGAAACCGGGGCGGGAAAAGCTCCGGCCGCCGCCCCGGGTGGGGCGGCGGCCGGAGGCGGGAAGGAACCGGAGCGGGGGCTCAGCGGTGCTGGAGGGACTTCACGTTGTCGCCGAAGGTCCAGCCCTTCGAGCCGTCCCAGTTGAGGGACCAGGTCATCAGGCCCTTCAGGGCGCCGCCGTAGGAGTTCCACGCCTGGGAGACGAGGTTCGGCGCCATGTAGCCGCCGCCGGCGCCGGGTTGGGCCGGCAGGCCGGGGACCTGCTTGTCGTAGGGGACCTTGATGGTGGCGCCCTGGACGGTCAGGCCGTTGTTGAGGCAGGTGGTCTGAGCGGTGAAGCCCGCCACCGTGCCGGCCTCGTAGGAGTCACCGGAGCAGCCGTACATCGACCCGTTGTAGTACTGCATGTTCAGCCACCACAGGCGGCCGTTGTCGGCGTACTTCTTGATGATCGGCAGGTAGGCGCCCCAGATGGAGCCGTAGGTGATGCTGCCGCCGGTGACGTAGGCGGTCTCGGGGGCCATGGTGAGGCCGAAGCCGGCGGGCATCTGGGCGAGGATGCCGTCGATGATGCGCTCGAGGTTGGCCTGGGAGGTGGACAGGGTGCCGATGCTGCCGCTGCCGACCAGGCCGGTCTCGATGTCGATGTCGATGCCGTCGAAGTTGTTCGCCTTCAGGATCGGCACGATGGTGGACACGAAGCGGTCGGCGACGGCGCTGGAGCTGAGGTCGATGCCGGCGGTGGCGCCGCCGATCGACATCAGGACGGTCGCGCCGGCCGCCTTGGCCTGGCACATCTCGGCGGGGGTGGGCACCTTGACGCCGGTGTCCATGCCGTCCTGCCACTCGGCGGTGCCGTCGGAGAGGATCACCGGGAAGGCGGCGTTGATGACGTTGTAGCCGTGCTGGGCGATGCGGCTGTCGGTGATCGGTATCCAGCCGAGGCCGGGGTGGACGCCGTTGGCGGCTCCGTCCCAGTTCTCCCAGTAGCCCTGCAGGACCTTGCCGGACGGGCGGGGCTTGGTGGCGCAGGTGGTGGCGGCGGGCGCGGCCGACCCGACCGACACGGCCGCGTGGGCGGGGAGTTGGGCGGGCAGTTGCGCGAGGGCGGCCAGGGCCAGGCCCGCTCCGAGCAGCCGCAGCCGCCGGCCGATCGCTGTTCTCATGGCTGTGCTCCCTTCTCGCCGTGGGCCGCGGGCCACCGAGCCGGTGGGGGGTGGCCGTGACGGCCCGGCTCCGGGTGAGGTGGAGGGTGCTTCGGTTTCCGGTGGACTTCCGTGCGGTAGGGCGTCACCTGCTGCGGGTTTCACGCAGGGTGATGGAGCGGAGCGTAAAGTGGTCTCGACCACTCGTCAATAGGTCTGGACCACAGGGGCGTTGGCGTCGGGCGCCCGGCAACAGGCCGGATCTCACCTGCGTGCGGAGCCTGCTCAGTGCCGGCCACGGCGCAAAGGCCACCGCCGATGAGGGCGTACTGCGCGGCGGGAGGTGCGGGCGGCGGCACGGTGGTGCCCGTGGCGTCCGTCCGGGCGAGGGGTGTCAGCCGCGGGGGCGGCGCACCTGGAGGTCCGTGCAGCGCCACTGCAGTTCGCGCACGCCCGGCCGCGGTGCGGCGTGGCCGTACCCGCCGGCGGACACGCTCATCGAGACGACCAGCCAGGCCCGCCAGGAGGGCCCGACCCCGCGGCCGTCGGAGAAGAGTACGGTGCCGTCGACCCGCCAGACGACGCTGTCCGCGCCGAGGGAGACCTCCAGAGCGAAGGGGCGGCCGGGGGTGACGGCGCCGTCCGCGTAGTGGCCCGCCTCGCGCACGTGGTTGCTCAGCTCCAGGATGTGCGGGTTGCCGCCGTGGTACTCGAAGGCGTCGATCTCGCCGTGCCCGGGCTGGGGGCGGCCGCCGGCCGAGTCGCGGCCCCAGGTCCACAGCGACGGCCAGGCGCCCTGCTCGTCCTGGACGGTGCAGGTGGCGCTGAGCACATCGCCGGGCAGCAGTTCGAAGCCGCCGGACGCGTACTCGGTGGAGACCAGGTCGGTGTGCCACAGGGCGGTCGAGGCGCGGCGGGCGCGGAAGACGCCGTCGGGCGTGGGGCCGTAGCCGGGGCCGATCTGGTCCAGCTTGTTGTCGCCGGGGTTGCGTCCACTGCCGGGGTAGGCCGAGGTGCGGCCGACCGCCCAGGCCGAGCGGTCGGTGAAGGGGGCGTCGAAGACGATCGGGGCCGCGGCTGCCTGCTGCGGCTCGGTCCGGTCCGTGGTCATGGTGGGCTCCCCTCGGCGGCTGCCTGCCGTCACCTCCAGTCAAGGGCCCCGGGCCGCCCCCCGGACAGGGCGTGCGGAGGCACCCGCGGGGCGCGCCGCGCCGGCTGCCGCCCTGCTGGGCGCCGGTCGGTGCGCCGGGCGGTGCGGCGGGCAGCCGGGCGGGCGGCGGGGCGCGGCGGCGTGCGAGGTGCGCGGGACCGGCGGAGCATGGACACAAGCGGACGATCACGGCATGACAGCGCACGCAGGGCGACGGAAGGGTGCGGATGGGCGGTGGACGCGGGGAGCCGGCTCCCGAGCCGAACGACGACGCCGAACTGCGGCAGATCGAAGCACTCAACCGGCTGGACACCCGCCTGGGCGAGGAGGGCACACCGGAGCGCGAGCCGGTGCGCCCGCGTACGGCCCCGCCCGGCGGCGAACAGGCCGAGGGGGGCGGGGAGCCGCAGCGGGAGACCGCGGGCGTCGCCCGAACGGACCAGCCGCCCGCCCCCGCCGGCGGCGAAGGGCCGGCCGCCGGCTCGGCCACCGCCTCCCGCCGCCGCGACGCCCTGCTCATCGAGGCGGGCAACGACCTGGTCGACGCCGACACCCTCGACGACGCGCTGCGCTGCCTCACCGCCTTGTACGCACCCGACTTCACCCTGGACGGCCAGGTCGTCTTCGGCATCGACGGGGACTTCCTGACCGCCGAGGGCGCCTACGGCTTCCGGGCCGGCAGCGCGTCCGACCGCTCCTTCCGGATGCCGATGACCACCGGTTACCCGGCGGTGGAGGTGGTCCGCACCGGCCGCCCGGTGTTCCTGTCCACGCCCGAGGAGTACCGGCGCCGGTTCCCGGTCACCTTTCCGCTGGCGGTGCGCAAGGACCGCAGGTCGTGGGCGTTCCTGCCGCTGGTGACCGCCGGGCGGGTCAGCGGGGTGTGGCTGGCGGCCTTCCGCACCCCGGTGGACTTCACCGCCGACGAGCGGGCGCTGCTGACCGTCACCTCCCGCCTGGTGGCGCGCGCCCTGGAGCGCACCCGCACCGGTGAGGCGGAGCTGGCCCTCTCCCGCGGCCTGCGCAGCTCGATGGGCCGGGCCGGGCCGCAGGTCGCGGGGATGACGGTGGCCACCCGCTACGTACCGACCGGCGGCGGCCTCGTCGTCGGCGGCGACTGGTTCGACAGCATCGAGCTGCCCAACGGCCGCCTCGCCCTGGTCATCGGCGACGTGCAGGGCCACGACGTGCACGCAGCGGGCCTGATGACGCAGCTGCGCACGGCCGTGCACGCCTACGCCGCCGAGGGCCACGGCCCCGACGCGGTGCTCGCCCGCGCCTCGCGCTTCCTCGCCGTCCTGGACGAGGACCGCTTCGCCACCTGCATCTACATGGAGGCCGACCCGCACACCGGCCTGCTCCAGGTGGCGCGCGCCGGCCACCCGCACCCGGTGCTGCGCCTGCCGGACGGCACCTGCATGATCAAGCACGTCCGCGGCGGCCTGCCGCTCGGCATGATCCCGGGCGCCAAGGAGTACGACGACTACCCGGTCAGCACCGTGGAGCTGCACGACGGCGAGATTCTCATGCTCTGCACCGACGGCCTGATCGAGACCGGCGGCCACGACATGTACAGCGGCTGGGTCCGGGTGCGCGACGCGATGGCGCCGGGGCCCGGCGACGACCTGGAGGGGATGGCCGAGCGGCTGATCCGCGCGGTCACCGGGCCGGCCGCGGAGGAGGAGGCGCCGCCCAGCACCGATTTGCGGCGCGACTACCGGCCGCGCAACGAGGACGACATCGCCATGTTGCTGGTCCGGCGCGACGCCGGGTTCCTCCCGCCGGACCTGCACCGGCGCCGCCTGGTGCTCACCATCGAGCAGGACCGGGCCGAGGCGCTCGCCGAGGCGCGCACCGAACTGCGCTCCATGCTGCACGACTGGACGCGGCCGGACCAGGTGGACACCGCGGTGCTGCTCACCTCCGAGCTGCTGGGCAACGTGCTGGTGCACACCGACCAGGCCGCGGCCCTGACCGCCACGGTGACCGGCGATGTCGGCCGGCGCAGCCTGCGGGTGGAGGTCACCGACCGCGGCGACGAACTCCCCCACCAGCGCACCCCGGGCGAACTCGCTTCCTCCGGCCGCGGGTTGGTGCTGCTCGACCTGCTCTCCCACCAATGGGGCGTGCGGCCGGAGTCGGAGGGCAAGACAGTGTGGTTCGCGCTGTTCGAGGCGACACCGGCCCCGTCGGCGGAGTGAGCGTCGCACCGGCAGCGCGGACGACGACGGCCGGCGCGGAACCCCCACGCCGGCCGCCGTGCGGTGCCGCCGGCTGCCGCTATCCGCAGGTGATCTGCGCGTCCGCCCAGTCGGCGTGGTCGCTGTCGTTGCCGTCGCCGCCGTCGGTGACGACGAGCTGGACCGTGGAGGCGCCGGTGACGTTCGCGGTCAGCGGCTTGGGCCCGTCGGAGTTGCGCAGCACCCCGCTGTCGGCGACCTGTGTGCCGTCGGCGTCCACCAGGAACTCCACGCTGCCCTTGCCGTTCTTCTCGTCGTCCACCCCGACCGTGGCGGTCAGGGTGGAGCAGGCGCCGCCGAGGAAGTAGGTGATGGTGCTCGGCGCGTTCGTGCCCAGGCCCTTGGCGAAGACGGTGCCGCCGATGGTGATCGGGTTGCCGTCGCCCGCGGCGGTCTCACCGTTGCTGGTGTCCTTCTCGACCGGGCCCCAGCCGTTCGTCGCCGAGACCCACGACAGGTCGCTGAGGTAGCTGGTGCCGGCCGGCGGCGGCACCTGCACGGTCACGCTGCCGGTCAGCGGGAAGGTGGTCGTGCCGCCGGTGGGCCGGGCGTAGCTGACGGTGCCGGTCAGCGGGTAGCTGCCCAGGCTCGTGCCCGGCGGCACCGTGACCTGCCAAGGGGCGCTGAGGGTGCGGCCCTTGGGCAGGATGGCCGCGCTGCCGCCGCCCTCGGGCTTCAGCGTCCAGCCGTCGGGGCCCTTCAGCGAGATCGAGACGCGGGTCGCGGGCAGGGCGCCGAGGTTGGTGGCGTAGGCGTTCACCGTGGCGGTCCGGCCGGGCTCGATGTGGTCCGGGCCGGTCACGCCGGTGTCCAGCAGCTGGGGGGCGAGCAGCGCCGCGGCGCCCTTGACCGGGTCGGCGCTCACCCGCAGCAGCACGGTGCCGTGGGCGGGGACGGTGGCCGCCAACTGCCCGGCGGTGTCGTAGTCCTGGTGCGCCCACAGGTCGCGCACGGCGTAGCTGCCGCGCCGGGGCAGCCCGGCCGCGGTGGCGGTGGTGGCGATCCGCTGCGCTTGGTCGCCGGAGTTGAACAGGGCCACGGCCCGGTCGCCGTTGGCGAGCTTCTTGGTGATGACGTAGGCGCCGCCCGCGTCGGAGAGCACGGTGGCCTGGGCGCCCAGCGGGTCCTGGTCGAGCGCGATGACGTCCTTGTTGCCCAGGATCGCCAGCGTCGCCGGGGTGGCCTTGCGCAGGTCGGTGCCGATGAGCAGCGGGGCGTCCATCATCGACCACAGCGAGAAGTGGCTGCGGTACTCGGTGTCGGTCATGCCGCCGTTGCCCACCTCCAGCATGTCCGGGTCGTTCCAGTGCCCGGGACCCGCCGCGGAGGCGAGCGGCAGGTTGTCCTTGGCGATGCCCAGCATGCTCGCCCAGTTGTCGCTGATGTCGCCGGTGGTGCGCCAGGAGTTGCCGATGTCGCCGGCCCACTCCCAGGGGTTCTGCACGCCCCACTCGCACAGCGAGAAGACGATCGGGCGGCCGGTCGCGGCCAGCGCGTCGCGCATGGCGGTGTAGCGGTTGACGTAGTCGGCGCGGGTGCCGTCGCTGTTGTTGTTGCAGTTGTCGTACTTGAGGTAGTCCACGCCCCAGTCGGCGAACGTCCGGGCGTCGGTGGTCTCGTGGCCGAGGCTGCCGGGGTAGCCGGCGCAGGTGGCGGTGCCGGCGTCCTCGTAGATGCCGAGCTTGAGGCCCTTGGCGTGCACGTAGTCCGCGGTGCCCTTGATGCCGTCGGGGAACTTCGCCGGGTCCGGCACCAGGCGGCCCTGGGCGTCGCGGGTGTGCGTCATCCAGCAGTCGTCGATGTTGACGTACGTGTAGCCGTCGGCCTTCAGCCCCGAGCTGACCAGGTAGTCCGCGGTCTGCTCGATCAGCTGCTCGCTGACGTTGCAGCCGAAGGCGTTCCAGTCGTTGAAGCCCATCGGCGGGGTCAGGGCGAGGCCGTTGTCGAGCGCCGCGGCGGGGGCGGCGGTGACGGCGACGTCGGCCGTCACCACCGCCACTCCCGCCGCGCCGAGTGCGCCCGCCCACAGCGCCCCGGCGGTCGCGCAGGCGAGCAGCCTGCGCACGGTTCCTGGCATGTCGGTCCTCTGTTCTCGTAGCTGACATACGGACAGAAGTGCGCGGACGAGCGGCCGTCCGCGCGGGAACGCGTGCCTACGTGTGCGCTTGGTGCCCGGTTTTTGCTTCCCTGGCGGCCCAAGCGCACGGAAGACAACAGAGTCGAGCATTTTCCGTCGCCGCCACACGGTAGGAGGCGTGGCGTGACTCTGACAACCCCCGTGCACGGGGCCGGCGGACGCGCGCGATGCCGCGCGAAGCGGCTCAGGAAAGGTCGAGTTCGGTGTCGCACAGGGCGAGCGACGGCGAGGGGGCGCCCTTGAGCGTGCCGGTGGCCAGCAGCCGGAAGTCGGCGCGGGTGGCGGACGCGGGCAGGCCGTCGGTGGCCGCGATGCGCAGGTGGACGGTGCGGGAGGCGCCCGCGGGCAGCGGGACGCTGACGACGGCGCCGGTCGCGGGGGCGGCGCCCTTGGCACGGTCGACGCCGACCCAGTCGCCGCCGTCGCGCACGGCGATCCGGAAGTCGTCGGCGAGGTCGTCGCGGCCGGTGCCCTGGCAGGTGCCCGACGCCGGGCAGGTGTCGTACGCCGGCCGCACGTCGACCTGGGGGATGTCCAGCCGCGAGGGGTTGCGCAGGGTCAGCGCGACCTCGGTCCACCGGCCGTCGCGGTGCACGGCCAGCTTGTGCGGGCCGTCCTTCCAGGTGGCGAGCAGGGTGGCGAGGGTTGCGTCGGCCGAGCCGATCGCGATCGGGGCGCCGCGGTCGGCGAGGACGACGTGGACGGGCAGCTTCTCGTCGAAGGTGGCGGGGGCGTAGTGCGGGCGCAGCCGGAAGTGCAGCGTGCGGGTGCCCTCGGGCAGGGCGGTGGTCCAGCTGCCGTTGAGTGAAGAACCGTTCCTGCTCAGCGGTACGGCCGGCCACTTGCCCTTCCCGGCCTGCCGCGCCACGCTCACCGTGTGCCCTCGGGCCACCGTGAACTGCAGCGTCACGGTCACCTTCGCGAGGGCGGGCCCGTGGTTGCGCACCTCGATCCCGACATCGCCGTCACGGTCGGCCGCGTACTGCTGCACGGGCTGCACGCTCACCGCCACGGGCGCCGCGGCCGCCGTACTGGGCGCGGGCCCGGGCGCCCCGCCCCCGCACCCCGCCAGAACGGCTCCCCCGACCGCCACCACGGCCCCCACCTGCGCTCTTCGCCCAAAGCTCCACCCCATGCCGCGCATCTTACGGTTCGCCCCGCCGTAGGGCCCCCCGCCGTGTCCGCCCGCCGCCCCGTCCAGGCTGGTCGCGCAGTTCCCCGCGCCCCCAAGAACGGCAACCCGTCTGCCCCACGGGGTCCGATGCCGTCCCGAGGCCGGCGGCCTCTTCTGGGGGTACCCCCTCTGGGGGAGCCGTTCCCCGCGCCCCTATTGAGCTTGCCCTTTGCGCGCACAGCGAGCCCCCTACCACCCAGGGGCGCTGGGGGTACCTCCCAGGCGAAGCTCTGGGGGAGGAACTGCGCGACCAGCCCAAAGCCGGCCTGCGGCCGGGAACGCACAGAAGCCCCTACGGCGGGTTTCCGCTTTCAGGGGCGCTGGGGGTACCCCCAGGCGAAGCTCTGGGGGAGGAACTGCGCGAGCAACCCAAAGCCGGCCTGGCGGCCGGGCGCGGCGGCGAACCCCCACGGCGGGGAGCCGTACCCCCCTAAGCCCCCGGCGGGGCAGCGGTGCTGCTCCGCACCACCAGGCTCGTCGCCAGTTCCATCCGCGTCGTGGTGGACTCCCCCGCCCGCATGCGCAGCAGCATCTCCGCCCCCGCCTCCGCCATCTTCCGCAGGGGCTGGTGGATCGTAGTGAGGGCGGGGCGGGCGAAGCGGGCGACGGCGACGTCGTCGTAGCCGACGACGGAGAGGTCCTCGGGGGTGCGCAGCCCGAGCGCGCTCGCCGCTTCGAGGACGCCGATCGCCTGCAGGTCGGAGCCGGCGAAGATCGCGGTGGGCCGGTCCGGCCGGTCCAGCAGCCGCGTGCCCCGGGAGAAGCCGCCCTCGACGTGGAAGTCGCCGAAGGCGACAAGGTCGGGGTCGAGCGGCAGCCCCGCCGTCGTCATCGCCGAGCGGTAGCCGTCGAGCCGGGCGAGCGAGCACATCATGTCCTCGGGCCCGGTGATGATCCCGATCCGGCGGTGGCCGCATTCGATGAGGTGGCGGGTGGCGGCGAGCCCACCGGACCAGTTGGCCGAGCCGACCGAGGGCACGTCGGGGTCGGGGTCGCCGGCCGGGTCGATGATGACGAACGGGATGGAGCGCGACCGCAGTTGGTGCTTGAACTCCTGCGGCAGCGCGGAGAAGACCAGCACCACGCCGAGCGGCCGGCGCCGCATCACGCCCTCGATCCAGTCCGCGCCGGGCGAGTGGCGGGTGCCGGACTGGGTGAGCACCACGCTGGCGCCGTGCTCCTTGGCGACCTTCTCCACCCCGAGGATCAGCTCCATCGCCCAGATCGCGTCGAGTTCGTGGAAGACGATCTCGATCAGCGGCGCCTCGGGGGCGGATCGGGCGCCGCGCCGATAGCCGTGCTCCTCCAGCAGGCGCTCGACCCGGTGCCGGGTGGTCGGCGAGACGTCCTGCCGGCCGTTGAGCACCTTCGAAACTGTCGATACCGACACCCCGGCAGTTTCGGCGATCTGCGCCAGTGTCACCCGGTCGCGCTCCACCTGATCCTCCATGTCCGGCAGCGTACGGTACGCACCGGTAACGCTTTGATAACCCGAGACCCGAGGGTTGACCCCCCAGGGAGCACACCTTAGCGTCACAGCGCGCAGCAAATTTCGGCGACGAAGCCGAAACTTTTCGAAAGGCTACCCGATGAAGAAGCGCGCTTGGCTCCCTCGCGCCGTCGCCGGCGGTGTGACTCTCGTGCTCGGACTGACCCTTGCCGCGTGCGGCGGCGGCAGCGGTTCGAGCAACGGCTCGGGCACGTTCCATGTGCTCGTCTACGGCGACGCCAGCAACAAGGTCGAGAAGCAGATCGTGGACACCTTCAACAAGACCTCGAAGGTCAAGGCGGTCATGGACACCATTCCCGGTGCCGACTACCAGCAGAAGCTCCAGACGATCATCAACACCAAGCAGGCCCCGGACGTCTTCTTCAACTGGGGCGGCGGCAGCATCCAGCCGTTCGTCAAGGCCAACCTGCTGATGCCGCTCGACGGCTTCATCGCCAAGGACCCCGCGCTGAAGTCCGACTTCCTGCCGTCGGTCTTCAACGGCGCCGTGGTGGACGGCAAGTCGTACGGCATACCGATGCGCGGCACCCAGCCGGTGCTGCTCTTCAACAACCAGAAGGTGCTCAAGGACGCGGGGATCACTCCCCCGCAGACCTGGGACGACCTGATCGCCGACGTCAAGGTGCTCAAGTCCAAGGGCATCACGCCGATCGCGCTCGGCGGCGGCGACAAGTGGCCGACCCAGATGTGGTACGAGTACCTCTACGACCGGGTGGCCGGCCCCGGCCTGTTCGAGAAGGCGCTCAGCGGCGACAAGAGCGCCTGGAACAGCGCGGACAGCCGCAAGGCGCTGTCGATGCTCAAGCAGCTGGTGGACGCGGGCGCGTTCGGCTCCAACTACGACTCGGTGAAGTACACCGACGGCGGCTCGGTCGCCCTGGTGGCCACCGGCAAGGCCGGCTTCGAGCTGATGGGCTCCTGGTACTACTCGCAGCAGCAGCAGGACCACCCGGACTTCGCCAAGAACGGCCTGGGCTACTCCGCCTTCCCGGCCGTCGCCGGCGGCAAGGGCGACCCGAACGACGTGGTGGGCAACACCAACAACTACTACTCGGTGCTGAAGAAGACCAAGTACCCCGACGCCGTCGCCCAGTTCCTGAAGCTGATGTACTCCGACGAGTTCGTCAAGGCGCAGCTGGCGATCGGCAACCTGCCGACCACCACCAACACCCCGCAGTTCCTGAGCACTTCGGCGAACCCGGCGTACTCGCAGTACCAGTACGACCTGGTGAAGAAGGCGCCCTCGTTCCAGCTCTCCTGGGACCAGGCGTACCCGCCGGCCGCGATGACCCAGATCTACACCGCCGTCCAGGAGTTCGTCGACGGCAAGGAGAACGCGGACGGCTTCATCAAGGCCATGCAGGCCCTGCCGACGGCCTGAGGATTCGGACCAGATGACCACCACCATCCCCCGGGTGGCGAGGCGCCGGACCACGAGCCGGTCCACCGGCCGGTCCGGCGCCGCGGTGATCCGTCCCAGTTTCGCCTGGGCGGTCCCCGCCACCTTGTTCTTCGTCCTGTTCGCCGTCCTGCCGCTGGTCCTGGTCGCGGTGCTCTCCTTCACCTCCTGGGACGGCATCAGTTCGCCCGAGTTCGTGGGCGTGGACAACTGGAAGGCGCTGATCCACGACCACACGATGATCCAGAGCCTGTGGCTCAGCGTCGTGATCACCGTGCTCGGCGTGGTCGTGCAGACCCCGCTGAGCATCCTGCTGGGCGTGTGGGCGGCCGGGAAGCAGCGCAACCGCGCGGTGCTGTCCGCCGTCTACTTCGTGCCGCTGCTGCTGTCGGCCACCGCCGTCTCGGTGCTGTGGCGGGCGCTGCTCGACCCGAACTTCGGCGTGCCCGCGCAGGCCAAGTGGCTCTTCGGCGACGGCAACCTGCTCGGCATGCAGAAGAGCGCCATCGGTGTGCTCGTCTTCGTCGGCGCCTGGCAGTACACCCCGTTCCACACGCTGATCTACCAGGGCGCCACCAGGGCCATCCCGCAGGTGCTCTACCAGGCGGCGGCGATCGACGGGGCCGGCACGGTACGGCAGTTCTTCCACATCACGCTGCCGCAGCTGCGCAACACCATGATCACCTCGATGATCCTGATGGTCGTCGGGGGCCTGACCACGTTCGACACCGTGCTGATCCTCACCCAGGGCGGCCCGGGCACCGACACCACCATCAGCGCCTACTACATGTACCAGCGGGCGTTCAAGTCCTTCGACTTCGGCGGCGGTTCGGCGATCGCGCTGGTGCTGGTCCTGGTGGCCACGATCATCTCGCTGATCGTCGTGCGCGTGTCCGGCTACGACAAGATGCGCAGCACGTCGGAGGGTCTGTGATGAGGCGCCGTCCCAACTACCTGGCCGGCCTCGGCTCGCTGGTCTGGCTCTTCCTGGTCGGCCTGCCGCTGTACGTGATGCTGGCGGCGACCCTGCAGAGCCAGAGCGACTACAGCGAGAACGGCCCGCTGTCCTTCCCCAAGCACTTCACCTTCTCCAACTACAGCCAGGACTTCCACAACGGCTTCGGCCACTACTTCCTCAACACCCTGCTGGTCACCCTCGCCGTGGTGGCGATCGTGCTGGCGCTGGTGCCGCCGCTGTCGTACGCGATCGTGCGCAGCCGCGGCCGGCTCACCGGCGCGGCCTTCCGGGTCTTCCTGCTGGGCCTGGCGATCCCCGCGCAGGCGGTGATCGTGCCGATGTTCTACGTCATCTCCAAGGCCGGCCTGTACGACAACCTCATCGGCGTGATCCTGCCGACGGCGGCGTTCTCCATGCCGGTGTGCGCGCTGGTGCTCACCGGCGTGATGCGCGACATCACCCCGGACCTGTACGAGGCGATGGCCATGGACGGCGCGCCGCCGTGGCGGGTGTTCTTCCAGCTGGTGCTGCCGCTGTCCAAGGGCGGGCTGTCCACCATCGTGGTCTTTTCCGCGCTCCAGGCGTGGAACGGCTTCCTGTTCCCGCTGGTGCTCACCCAGTCCGACTCGTCCAAGGTCGTCACGCTGGGCCTCTACAACTTCCAGACCGAGCACGGGATCGACATCCCCGGCCTGCTGGCCGCGGTGGTGCTGTCCATGCTGCCGATCTTCATCGTCTACCTGTTCGCCCGCCGGGCCCTGGTCCAGGGACTCATGGGCGTCGGAGGAAAGTGACCGACACCGTGGTCGAAGAGACACAACCCGATACGCCCCCGTGGGCCGACCCCGCCCTGTCCCCGCAGGACCGGGCCGACGCGCTGATCGCCGCGATGACCCTGCCGGAGAAGGTGGCGCAGCTGTACGGCGTGTGGGTGGGCGCCTCCGACGAGGGCGGCGAGGTCGCCCCCTATCAGCACGAGATGGAAGAAGCCGTCGCCCTGGAGGAGCTGCTGCCGCAGGGCCTCGGCCAGCTGACCCGGCCGTTCGGCACCGCGCCGGTCGACCCCGCGCTCGGCGCCCTGTCGCTGCTGCGCACGCAGCGCCGGATCACCGCGGCCAACCGCTTCGGCATCCCCGCCCTGGCGCACGAGGAGTGCCTGGCCGGCTTCGCCGCCTGGGGCGCCACCGCCTACCCGGTGCCGCTGTCCTGGGGCGCCACCTTCGACCCGGAGCTGGTGCGGGAGATGTCCGAGGGGATCGGGCGCGACATGCGCGCGGTCGGCGTCCACCAGGGCCTGGCCCCGGTGCTCGACGTGGTGCGCGACGCCCGCTGGGGCCGGGTCGAGGAGACCATCGGCGAGGACCCCTACCTGGTGGGAACGGTCGGCACCGCCTACATCCGCGGCCTGGAGTCGGCCGGGATCATCGCCACCCTCAAGCACTTCGCCGGCTACTCCGCCTCCCGCGCCGGGCGCAACCTCGCACCCGTCGGCATGGGGGTACGGGAGCGGGCCGATGTGATCCTGCCGCCCTTCGAGATGGCCGTGCGCGAGAGCGGGGTGCGCTCGGTGATGCACGCCTACACCGACACCGACGGCGTCCCCTCCGCGGCCGACGAGGCGCTGCTGACCGGGCTGCTCCGCGACACCTGGGGCTTTTCCGGCACGGTGGTCGCCGACTACTTCGGTGTCGCCTTCCTCAAGACCCTGCACGGCGTGGCCGGCACCCTCGGCGAGGCGGCCGGCGCCGCGCTGGCCGCGGGCGTGGACGTCGAGCTGCCGACCGTCAAGGCGTACGGCGAGCCGCTGCTCAAGGCGGTCGCCGAGGGTGTGGTGAGCGAGGATCTGGTGGACCGGGCGTTGCGCCGGGTGCTGGCGCAGAAGGCCGAACTCGGCCTGCTCGACGCCGACTGGGACCCGGTGCCCGCGGTGCTGGCCGGCGCCGACCTCGCCGACCCGCAGAAGCTGCGCGGCACCGTGGACCTCGACAGCCCCGCCAACCAGGAGACGGCCCGGCGGGTCGCCGAGGAGAGCGTGGTGCTGCTGCGCAACACCGGCACCCTGCCGCTGGACCGCCCGGCGCGCATCGCGCTCGTCGGCCCGAACGCGGACACGCCCACCGCGGTGCTCGGCTGCTACGCCTTCCCGATGCACGTCGGCGTGCAGCACCCGGAGGTGCCGCTCGGCATCGACCTGCCCACGCTGCGCGAGACGCTGGCCGCGGAGTTCCCCGACAGCGAGATCACCTGGGCGGCGGGCTGCACGGTGGACGGGCCGGGCACCGAGGGCTTCGAGCAGGCCGCTCGGATCGCCGCGGCGGCCGATGTCGTGGTGGTCGCGCTCGGTGACCGGGCCGGGCTGTTCGGCCGCGGCACCAGCGGAGAGGGGTGCGACGCGGAGTCGCTGGCCCTGCCGGGTGTCCAGCAGCAGCTGCTCGACACCCTGCTCGACACGGGCACGCCCGTGGTCGTCACGCTGCTGGCAGGCCGCCCGTACGCGCTCGGCCGCGCGGTCACCGAGTCCGCGGCGATCGTGCAGTCCTTCTTCCCCGGTGAAGGCGGCACGGCGGCGCTGGCCGGCGTGCTCAGCGGCCGCGTCGGCCCCTCCGGGCGGCTGCCGGTGAGCATCCCGGCCGGGCCCGGCTCGCAACCCTCCACCTACCTGGCCGCCAGGCTCGGCCAGGCCAGCGAGGTCTCCAGCGTGGACCCGACGGCGGCCTACGCCTTCGGCCACGGCCTCACCTACACCTCCTTCCAGTGGACCGACCTGCAGGTCGAGGAGTTGCAGGCGCCCACCGACGGCGAGGTGCGGTTCGCCTTCACGGTGCGCAACACCGGTGGGCGCGAGGGCACCGAGGTCGTCCAGCTCTACCTGCACGACCCGGTCGCCTCCGTCGTGCAGCCGGTCCAGCGGCTCGTCGGCTACCGGCGGGTGCGGCTCGCGCCGGGCGCCTCCGCGCGGGTCGAGGTCGCCGTGCCCGCGGACCTCGCTGCCTTCACCGGCCGGGACGGCCACCGGGTGGTCGAACCCGGCGCGCTGGAACTGCGGTTGGGCGCCTCCAGCACGGATCTGCGCCTCACCGTGGTGTGCACGCTGACCGGCGAGGTCCGCAGGGTGGACCACACCCGGCGGCTGCACCCCGACATCGCTGTCACGGCGAACGGGGAGTGAGCGGCCGGTAGTCGGCGGCGGGCGAACTACGGCCGGGGGCGGGCGGGCTGCCTCCGGCGGGCTGAACGGCCGCAACGGTTGGGCTGATTGACGGCGAGGCCCGGGGCGCCCTTCGTACGAAGGGGGCCCCGGGCCTCGCCGTTCGTCGGATCACCGGGCGCGTACGCACGGAGAGTTGGGGTTCCGCCGGGGGCCGGGGCGGTCCGGACGCGCGAACCGCCGTCCCCCGTCAGTGCGCGTGGTGATGGGCCAGGGCCGCGTGCGGGTCACCTGTGTGGGGCGGGTGGTCGGTGTGGACGGTGGCCGCGGTCAGCCGCGGCACCGCGTGGATCAGGGCGTGCTCCGCCCGTACGGCCAGGGCGTGCGCCTCCACCACCGTCAGGTCGGGGCGGACGACGATCTCGGCCTCCGCCCGCAGCGCGTGACCGATCCACCGCAGCCGCACCGTGCCGACGCCGAGCAGGCCGTCCACCCCGCGCAGGGCGGTCTCGGCGGTGTCCACCAGGCGCGGGTCCACCGAGTCCATCAGCCGCCGCCACACCTCGCGGACCGCGCCGCGCAGGACGGCGAGGATCGCCACGGTGATCAGCAGCCCCACCACGGGGTCGGCCCAGCGCAGGCCGAGCGCGGCTCCCGCGGCGCCCAGCAGAACGGCAAGGGAGGTGAAACCGTCGGTACGCGCGTGCAGCCCGTCGGCGACGAGGGCGGCCGAGCCGATCCTGCGGCCGGTGACGATACGGCGCCTGGCCACCCACTCGTTGCCGAGGAACCCGGCACCGGCCGCGGCCGCCACGGCCCACGGATGCGCGATGCCCTGCGGGTGCAGCAGCCGGTCGACGGCCTCGTAGCCGGCCAGCGCCGAGGACGCGGCGATGGTCAGCACGATCGCCACGCCCGCGAGGTCCTCCGCACGGCCGTAACCGTAGGTGTAGCGGCGGGTGGCCGCGCGGCGGCCGAGGACGAAGGCGATCCCGAGCGGCACCGCGGTCAGGGCGTCTGCGGCGTTGTGCACGGTGTCGCCGAGCAGCGCGACCGAGCCGGACACGGCGACGACGACGGCCTGCACGAGGGTGGTCAGACCGAGGACGCCGAACGAGACCCACAGGGTGCGCAGGCCCTCGCGCGAGGTCTCCAGCGCCGGGTCCACCTTGTCCATGGCCTCGTGGCTGTGCGGGGTGAGCAGGTGGGCGAGGCGGTGGCGCAGCCGGGCGCGGCGACCGGGGGCGTGGGTGTGCGGGCCCGCGTGCGCGTGGGTGCCGGCGTGGTCGTGGCCGTACGGTTCGGGGGCGTGGGCCTCCCCGTGGGGGTGCGGGTGCGTGTGCCGGTGGTCCCGCCGGTGGTCCCCGGGGCCGCCGTGCGCGTGGCCGCGGGGCTCTTCGTGCGCGTGGCCGTGGGTGTGCTCGCTGCCGTCCATGGTCCCACCGTGCCAGCTGCGGCCGATTGCAGCCATCACCGTCATACGCACGCTGACCAGGTGCGATGCTCTCGCAACAGCGCGGGCGGGGCACTTGGTCAGCCGGCGCGGCGGCGCAGCGTGCGCAGCCGGTGCATGAGGTCGCTGCCGCCGCGCCCGAAGTGGTCGTGCAACTCGGTGTAGGCGGCGTGGAGTTCGGCGTACGCGGCGGCCCGTGCGGGGTCGGGCAGGTAGGCGGAGCGGTGGGTGCGGGCCATGGCCGCGGAGGCGGTGCGCAGGTCCGGGTGGGCACCTGCGGCCACGGCGGCGTGGATCGCCGCGCCGAGCGCGGGGCCCTGGTCGGAGACGGTCACGTGCAGCGGGCGGTCCAACACGTCGGCATAGGTCTGCATCAGGAACCGGTTCTTCAACAGGCCCCCGGCGGCGGTGACTTCCTCGACGGGGACGCCCGCTTCCTCGTAGGCGGTCACGATCGTGCGGGTGCCGAAGGCGGTCGCCTCCACCAGGGCCCGGTAGATGTCCTCGGGGCGGGTGTCCAGGGTGAGGCCGACGATGAGACCGGACAGGTGGTGGTCGACCAGCACCGAGCGGTTGCCGCTGTGCCAGTCCAGCGCCAGCAGGCCGTGCCCGCCGACCGGTTGGCCCGCCGCCAGCTCCGTCAGCAGCTCGTGCACCTCGATGCCGCGCTCGCGCGCCTGCCGGGCGTACGGCTCGGGCACGGCCGTGCGGGCGGCCCAGGCGAAGATGTCGCCGACGCCGGACTGCCCCGCCTCGTAGCCCCACAGCCCGGGCACCACGCCGTCGCGCACCGCCCCGCACATGCCCGGGACGTCCGCGGGTGCCTCGGAGTTGACGATCAGGCAGGTCGAGGTGCCCATGATGGCGAGCAGGTGGCCGGGGTCCAGGGTGCCGGCGGCCGCGGCGGTGACATGGGCGTCGATGTGCCCGGCGGCGACCGGCAGCCCTTCGGGCAGGCCCGTGGCGGCGGCCGCCTGTGCGGTGAGCGCACCCGCGCGGGTGCCGGGGCGGGCGAGCGGCCCGGCCACCTTGGCGGTGATGTCGGCGAAGTCCGGGTGCACGGCGGAAAGGAAGGCGGGCGAGGGGTGATCGTCCTGGACCAGGCCCTTGTAGCCGGCGGTGCTCAGGCTGCGGTGCTCCTCGCCGGTCAGCCGCCACACGATCCAGTCGGCCGCCTCGATCCACCGCTCGGCGGCCGCGTAGACCTCGGGGTCCTCGCGCAGCACCTGCAGCGCCTTGGGGTGCTGCCACTCGCTGGACACCTTGCCGCCGTAGCGCGGCAGCCAGGGCTCCTTGCGCTCGGCGGCGACCGCCGTGATCAGGTCGGCCTCGGGCTGGGCCGCGTGGTGCCGCCACAACTTGGGGTAGGCGTGCGGGCGTTCGGCGAAGCGGGGCAGCTCGCAGAGCGGGGTGCCGCCGACGGTGGCGGGCAGCACCGTGCAGGAGGTGAAGTCGGTGCCGAGGCCCACGAGTTGGCCTGGCACCGCGTCGGCCCGCGCCAGCGCCTCACGGACCGCCCCGCCCAGCGCCTCCCACCAGTCCCCGGGCACCTGCAGGGCCCAGTCCGCGCCCAGCGCCGCCCCGCCGGCGGGCAGCCGCTCCGTCACGACGCCGTGCCGGTAGGCCCGTACCGCGCTCCCCCGCTCGCGCCCGTCGGCCACCGAGACGACGACGGCCCGCGCCGACAGCGTCCCGAAGTCCACCCCGACCACGACCTCGCCCCGCCTGTCCACCACGCCGCCTCCCGTTCTTCCCCGACCGAACCCCTCACCTTCACCACCGCGTCCCCCACAGGTCAACTTCGGCTCCGCCACAAGGGGTGCCCACCGGCGAACGAGCCGAAGGGCGCGGCCGGCGTCCGGAGGGCACCTCCGGAGAGCCCCCGTGTCCGCACCCGCGGCCGCGACCCCGTGCCTACGCCTTGACACTGACAGCGCCCTCACAGAGACTCCGGGAGAGCGCTCTCCCAATGCGCAACCCCCCACCCTGGAGTCGCAGATGACCCTCCTCCCCCGCGTCATGCGCGCCCTGCGCAGACGCCGACCACTCGTGGCCCTCGCCGCCGTCCTCGCCCTGGCGGTGGGCGGGCTGGTCGGCACCGGCACCGGCTCGGCCCAGGCGGCCGGCAGCCTGCTGTCGCAGGGCAAGACCGCCGTCGCCTCCTCCACCGAGAACGCCGGGACGCCGGCCTCGGCCGCCGTGGACGGCAACACCACCACCCGCTGGTCCAGCGCCGCTTCGGACCCCCAGTGGCTCCAGGTCGACCTCGGCGCCACCGACACGATCACCTCGGTCACCCTGAACTGGGAGACCGCCTACGCGACGGCGTTCAAAATCCAGGTCTCCACGGACGCGCAGAACTGGACGGACGTCTACTCCACGACCACCGGGCCCGGCGGCAACCAGACGCTGTCCGTAAACGGTTCCGGGCGGTACGTCCGGATGTACGGCACCGCCCGCGCCACCGGATACGGCTACTCCCTGTGGGAGTTCCAGGTCTACGGCTCGACCGGCACCTCGGGGTCCGGCTGCGGCACCACGGACGTGGCCCAGGGCAAGACGGCCACCGCCTCCTCCACCGAGAGCGGCGGCACCCCGGCCTCGGCCGCCGTGGACGGCGACGCCACCACCCGCTGGTCCAGCGCCGCTTCGGACCCGCAGTGGCTCCAAGTGGACCTGGGTGGCACCGCCGCGGTCTGCAAGGTCGCGCTGCAGTGGGAGACCGCGTACGCGACCGGCTTCAGGATCCAGGTCTCCGGTGACGGCCAGAACTGGACGGACATCTACTCCACGACCGCCGGGACGGGCGGCAACCAGACGCTCAACGTCACGGGCTCCGGCCGCTACATCCGGATGTACGGCACCGCCCGCGCCACCGGATACGGCTACTCCCTGTGGGAGTTCCAGGTCTACACCTCCGACGGCAGCGTCGGCGGGGGTGGCAACGGGGGCGGCACGGACGGCGGCACGACCGGCGGGGGCGGCAACCCCGGCGGCGGCGACTTCTCCGGCACCGTGATCTCCGCCTTCAAGCCGGTCACCGCCTCCTCCTACGAGGGCGGCAACGCGCCCGCCGCCGCCCTGGACGGCCGCACCACCACCCGCTGGTCCAGCCTCTACACCGACAACCAGTGGCTCCAGGTGGACCTCGGCAACGTCGGCACGATCTCCGGGGTGGTGCTCAACTGGGAGTCCGCGTACGGCAGCGGCTACCACATCGACGTCTCCGACAACGGCACCGCCTGGCAGACGCTCTACACCACGACCACCGGCAAGGGCGGCATCGAGAAGCTCCCGATCACCGGCACCGGCCGCTACGTGCGGCTGACCGGCACCGCCCGGGCCACCGGATACGGCTACTCGCTGTGGGAGTTCCAGGTCTACGGCACGGTGGACACCTCGGCCTCCACCCCGCCACTGCTGTCCGGCCCGACCAAACCGCCCGCCACCACCGGGCAGTTCGCGCTCAGCGCGCCCGCCGACAAGGCGATGGTCACCAACACCCGCCGCCCGCAGCTGTCCTGGGCGGCCGTATCGGGCGCGGCCCACTACGAGGTGTGGATCAACGTCAGCCGCACCGACTACGACTGGTCCGCCTCGGGCAGCCTGCTCGACCTCTACACGAAGGTCGCCGAGCCCACCGGCACCAGCTACACGCCCAGTTGGGACATCTCCGACCGCTGGACGTACAAGTGGTACGTGGTCGCGGTGACCGGCTCGGGCACCCGCACCACCTCCAACATCCGCCAGTTCAGCGTCTACCTGCCCGACATCGAGCAGGTGGACGACGGGGTGAACATCGTCAACGGGGCCCGGGACCTGAACAAGGACGGCACGATCGAGCCCTACGAGGACTGGCGGCTGCCGGTCGACACGCGGGTGAGCGACCTCCTCGGGCGGATGACGCTGGAGGAGAAGGCGTACCAGATGTTCTACAACGTGCAGCAGTACCCCATGTCCGGCTGGCACTTCGGGCCCGCGCAGCCGGGCGACCTGAACAATGTGCTGCTCTCCACCGCCGCCACCCGGCTGGGCATCCCGCCGGTCTCGGCGGGCGACACCACCGCCGGCTACCAGACCACCTATCCGCTGCAGAGCACCCTGGCGGCCGGCAAGGACTACCCGCTCGACTACCAACTGGGCAACATGCAGCGCAAGGAGGAGCTGGAGGTCGGCGCGCGCGGCACCCTCTCCCCGCTCGCCGAGGTCGGCACCAAGGTGCTCTACCCGCGCATCCAGGAGGGCGGCGGTGAGAACGCCGACGTGGCCGCGGCCCAACTCAAGGCGCTGGTCGCGGGTTTGCAGGGCGGTCCGGAGCTGAACCCGTCCTCGGTGCTGGCCACGGTGAAGCACTGGCCGGGCGAGGGCGCGGGCGGCGAGGCCGGCATCGTCTACGACGGGGTGACGATCAAGTACCACATGATCCCGTTCAAGGCGGCGATCGACGCCGGCGCGGTGAACATCATGCCGGGCTACGCGGGCAGTTCGTATCTCGACCCGGGCGGCCCCGGCGCGGGCGACAGCGCGAAGATCATCGCCTACCTGCGGCAGAACATCGGCTACACCGGGCTGATCACCACCGACTGGCTGCCCTCGGGCTCGTGGATCAACGCGGCGAACGCCGGCTCGGACGTGATGGGCGGCGCCGACCCGGGCGCCACCGGATTCACCATGGCGAGCTTCGAGCAGCAGGTGCCCCAGTCGCGGATCGACGACGCGGTCGGGCGCATCCTGAAGCTCAAGTTCGAGCTGGGGATCTTCGACCACCCCTACGGCGACCCGGTCAACGGCCCGTTCCGCTTCCACCAGCCGAGCTACGTCGCGCTCGCCAACCAGGCCGCGCGCGAGTCGGACACGCTGCTGAAGAACGACGGCGTGCTGCCGGTCAAGCTCACTGCGGGCGACAACATCGTGGTGACCGGCGACCGGGCGACCGACGGCGCGTCCTGCTGCATCTGGTCCAGCTACTTCCACCCGGACTACGGCTCGCTGGACATGCTGGACGCGATCAAGCAGAGAGCGGCGACGGCCGGGGTCAACGTGTACCAGGACACCGGGCCGAACCCGAAGCTGGCGATCGTGAACGTGGGCGAGCCGTCGTACACCCACGCCACCGCCTGGCCGGACACCCAGCCGTACCTGCCGGCCGACCAGGAGGCGCTGATCCAGAAGTTCAAGAGTCAGGGCATCCCGGTGGTCGTCGTGCTCACCCTGCCCAGGCCGATCGTGATCAGCGACTGGAACTCGCTGGCGGACGCGATCGTGGTGACCTACCGGGGCGGCGAGGAGGTGGGCCCGGCCACGGCGAGCCTGCTCTTCGGCGACTACACCCCGCACGGCCATCTGCCCTGGCAGCTGCCGCGCAGCCTGGACCAGGTGCTCAAGCCGGGCGGCGGCGACACCCCGGCCGACGCGAACGAGGCGTGGGACCTGCCGTACGACCTGGGCGCGACCGACGCCGAACGGGCCGACATCCGCGCGAAGATCGACGCGGGGCAGACGGTGCCGACGACGTACGGCAACCCGCTGTACGCCTACGGGGCCGGCATCACGAGCTGGAGCTGACGCCGCTCGCCGATGCCGTCCGCAGGACCGGGCCCGGCCGCCTGACCGGCCGGCCCGTGTGAAGGGCGCCGCCCGCCTCCGGCTGCCGTGCCGGGGCGTGCGGCGCCCCTTCGTCTGCGATGGACCGCTTGCGCGCCGGTCCCGCCCGGCTCCCGATTCCCGGGCGTACACGGGCAACTCGGGTGATGGCGGTCTGTGTACGACGCCAACACACCGAACACTGGAGCCCGATCGCATGGGCGTGTACGGTGGCGGGCATGAGCGTCGACGCACACGCGGCCGGGGAGCCACTGGTCACGGGTGCGGAGATCGCCCGGCTGGCGGGGGTGACACGGGCGGCGGTGTCCAACTGGCGGCGCCGCCACGACGACTTCCCGGCGCCCGCGGGCGGCCGCGCCAACAGCCCGCTGTTCCTGCTGTCGGAGGTGCGCGCCTGGCTCGCCCGGCAGGACAAGGTGCAGGAGGTCTCCGCCGAGGCGCGGCTGTGGCAGCTGATCGGCGCGGAGTACGGCGACGACGTCGTGCAGGGCCTGGCCGCGGTGGCGCGGCTGCTCGCCGACGGATGCCCGCCGCCGGGCCTGAGCCCCGAGCTGGTCGACCACACCCGGCGCACCGCCGAACTGGCGCCCGCCGCCGAGGTGGTGGCCGGGCTCACCGAGCGGTTCCTGGACTCCTCGCGCCGCTCGGGCACCGACCACATCACCTCGGCCCGGATCGTGGCCGCCGTACGGCACTTCACCGAGCCGGTCGCACCGGACGCCGTCCTCTTCGACCCGGCCTGCGGTATCGGCACCCTGCTGCTGGCGCTCGGCCCCGCGTCGGGCCCGGCCCGCTTCGGCCAGGAGGTCGACCCCGCGATGGCCGAGTTCGCCGCGCTGCGGGCCGGGCTCACCGGGCGCGAGCCGACCCGTATCCGCTCGGGCGACTCGCTGCGGGCCGACCGCTGGCCGGAGTTGACGGCAGACCTGGTGGTGTGCGATCCGCCGGTCGCCTGGCCGGACTGGGGCCGCGAGGAGCTGCTGCTGGACGGGCGCTGGGAGTTGGGCATCCCCTCGCGGGCCGAGGGCGAACTGGCCTGGCTCCAGCACGCGTACGCGCACACCGCGCCCGGCGGGCGGACGGTGGTGGTGATGCCGGCGTCGGTCGCCTACCGCAAGGCGGGCCGGCGGATCCGCGCGGAGCTGGTGCGGCGCGGCATCCTCACCCAGGTGGTGGGGCTGCCGCCGGGCACGGCCACCGGCCACTCGCTGCCGGTGCACCTGTGGTTCCTGGTGCGGCCGGTCGCCGAGGGCGCGCAGGCGGTGCGCATGGTGGACCTGAGCGCGAACCGCCCGGAGGACCCGTTCGACCCGCAGCCGGCGCAGGTGGTGGAGGTGCCGCTGATCGACCTGCTGGACGACGTGGTCGACCTCACCCCGGCCTCCCACGTGGCGGGCGTCCACCGCGACTACGCCGCCGAGTACGCGGCGCTGCGGGCCGCGGCGCTGGCCCGGCTCGCCGCTCTCGGCGACGCGCTGCCGCCGCTCGCCCGGGGCGCCGGCGCGGGCAGCCTGGAGAGCGCGTCGGTGGGGGTCGCCGACCTCGCCCGGGCGGGCCTGGTGGAGTTCGCGGAGGGCTCGCCCGTCTCGACGAGCGACCAGCTCGACACCGACTTCCTCCACGGCTTCCTGCTGGGCGCGGCGGCCAGACGCCGCGCCACGGCGACCACGTCCCGCCTCGATGTGCGCGGCGCCCGCGTCCCCCAGATGCCGCTGCCCGAGCAGCGCCGCTACGGCACGGCGTTCCGTGCCCTGCTCGCCGCCGAGGAGGCCGCCCGCGACCTGGCGGCCCTCTACGCGGACGCGGCCGCCTTGGCCCGCGAGGCGCTGGCGAACGGCTCGCTGGTCCCGCCGGAGTAGCCCGGGCGCTCAGCCCAGCGCCTTCTCCAGGAACCGTATCTGCTCGTCCGTCTGGTAGGCCCCGCCCTGCTCGTGGCCGTTGAACTTCCACACCCGGATGTCCTTGTGCGGCCCGCCCCAGCGGTTGTAGGCGGCGAAGACCGTGGAGGGCGGGCAGACGGCGTCCATCAGGGCGACGGAGAACAGCGCGGGGGCTGTCGCGCGGGCGGCGAGGTTGACGCCGTCGAAGTAGTCGAGGGTGGCGAACGCCTCCTGCTCGCGGTGGCGTTGGGTCCGCACGAAGGTGACCAGTTCGGAGTACGGCCCGGCGTCGGTGATCTCCGCCGCCCGCCGGAAGTGGCACAGGAACGGCACGTCGAGCAGCGCGGCCGCCACCGGGCCGCCGAGCGCGGCCGCTGCGAGGGCGATGCCGCCGCCCTGGCTGCCGCCGTAGACGGCGATCCGTTCCGGGTCGATCCGCGGGTGGGCGCGGGCGGTGTCCACGGCCCGCACGGCGTCGGTGAACAGCCGCCGGTAGTAGGAGGTCTGCGGGGACTCGATGCCGCGGGTGAGGTAGCCGGGGGTGTGCGGGGCGCCGGCGGGCGCGGGGTCGGGTGTCACCGCGTGGGTGTGGCCGCCGCTGCCCTGGCCCCGGTTGTCCATCACGAGGTTGGCGTACCCGGCCGCGGACCAGGTCAGGTACTCGTGCGGGAAGCCGCGGCCGCCCTGGTAGCCGATGAACTCCACTACGCAGGGCAGCGGGCCCTCGGTGTGCCGGGGCAGCAGCAGCCAGGCGCGCACCGGTTGGCCCGCGTAACCGGTGAAGGTGACGTCGAAGACGTCCACTGTGCGCAGGCCGCTCGCGTAGGGCGCGAACTGCGCGGGGGCCGCCTGGGCGCGGGCGTCGGCGAGCGTGCGCTGCCAGAAGTCGTCGAAGTCGGCGGGCTCGCTGGGCTCGGGGCGGTAGGAGCGCAGCTCGGCCAGGGGCATGTCGATGAGCATGGTGGGCCTGTTCGGTGCGGGCCGCGGGGTGCGGACGCGGCGGGCGGGCAAGGGGGTCGGGGTGGCGCGAGCCGTTCGGGTCGGGCGCGCGAGCGGTTCGGTGGCAGGGGCGGTCGGGTGACGGCCGGCCGGGCGGGGTCCGGCTTCGTGCGCTCCCGGCCTCCTCCGGTGCCGGCCGCGCCGGGCCCGGTTTCGTGCGGTCGGGCGTCGTACGGCCGGGCTCGTACGGGTCGGCTTCGCGCGTCTCAGCCGGTGAGCGTCAGGTCGAGCCGTGCCGTCGCCCGCGAGTCGGCTCCCACGTACACCTCGATCCGGCCCGGCTCCAGGACCGGTTCCGTGCTGTTCGCCGTGTGGAAGCCCAAGTCCTCGGCGCCCAGCGGGAAGCGGACCTCCGCCGATTCGCCCGGGCGCAGTGTCACCCGCTCGAATCCGCGCAGCCTGCGCACCGGTTGGACCTGGGACGCCACCGGATCGTGCACGTAGAGCTGGACGACCTCGTCGCCGCTGCGGGTACCGGTGTTCGTCACTTCGGCGGTGATCTCGATCCGCCGCCCCGCGGCGAGGTCGGCGACCGCGATCCCGGGCGAGGCGCACCGCGGTGCGGAGATCGCGAACTCCGTGTAGCTCAGGCCGTGTCCGAAGGGGAAGCGCGGTCCGTGCGGCAGGTCGAGGTAGCCGGAGGTGAAGGGGCGGTCCGGGTGGTCGGGGTCGGCGGGCCGGCCGGTGCGCTCGTGGTCGTAGGACAGCGGGAGTTGGCCCACCGAGCGCGGCAGGGTCGCGGGCAGCTTCCCGCCGGGCGGCACGTCGCCGAGGAGGACGTCGGCGAGTGCGGGCCCGGCTTCGATGCCGCCGTGCCAGGCGAGCAGCACCGCGGGCGCCCGGTCGATCCACTCCTCGACGACCAGCGGCCGCCCCGCGACGACCACGACCGCGAACGGCCGCCCGGTGTCGGCCACCTGGGCGATCAGCCGCTCCTGCTCCGGCGGCAGCCGCAGGTCCGCCCGCGAGGACGCCTCACCGCTCAGCGCGGAGGGTTCGCCGACCACGACCAGGACGGCCTCGGCGCCCTCGGCCGCAGCCACCGCCTCCTCGCCGCATCCGGCGTACCGGATGTCGAGGCCGGGAGCGGCCTCGCTCAGCGACTCCAGCACGCTGCGGGCCGGGAAGCGGGACTCGCCGGGGCCTGCCCAGGTGCCGTGCAGGTCGGGCGAGTCCGCGTACGGGCCGACCACCGCGAGGGAGCCGCCCGTACGGCGCAGTGGCAGCACTCCGCCGTCGTTCTTCAGCAGCACCGCGCAGCGGGCGGCGGCCCGGCGCGCTGCCGCGCGGGTGGCCGCGGTGGGACCGCTCGGCGCCGCGCGCTCCTCGACGTACGGCCGCTCGAACAGCCCCAGCCGGGACTTGAGCCGCAGCACCCGCACCACCGCCTCGTCCAGGCGCTCCTCGCTGATCAGCCCGGCGTCGAGCAGGCGCGGGCCGTTCTCCGCGAGGTGGGTGCCGGCCATCTCCATGTCCAGACCAGCGGTGAAGGCGAGCCGGGCCGCGTCGGCGCCGTCGGCGGCCAGGCCGTGCACCATCAGCTCGTGCACCCCGCCCCAGTCGCTCACCACCACGCCGTCGAACCCCCACTCGCCGCGCAGCACCCCGTCCAGCAGCTCGCGATGGGCGTGAGCGGGCACGCCGTTGACGGTGGTGAACGCCGCCATCACCGTGGCCGCGCCCGCCTCGACTGCGGCGCGGAAGGGGGGCAGGTACACGTTGCGCAGCCGCTGCCAGGAAACATCGACGGTGTTGTAGTCCCGGCCGCCCTCCACGGCTCCGTAGGCGGCGAAGTGCTTGGCGCAGGCCGCCAGCCGGTCGGGCGCGGCGGGCCCGTTGGGGCCCTGGTAACCGCGGACCTTGGCGGCGGTGAGCACGGAGGTCAGGTACACGTCCTCGCCGCTGCTCTCGGCGATGCGGCCCCAGCGCGGCTCGCGGGTGACGTCGGCCATGGGGGCGAACGTCCAGTGCACGCCGTGGGCCCGGGCTTCCGCGGCCGACACCTCGGCGTCGGCGGCGGCCACCGCGGGGTCGAAACTCGCCGCCTGCGCGAGGGGGATGGGGAAGGTGGTCCAGAAGCCGTGGACGACGTCGAGGCCGAAGACGAGCGGGATGCCGAGGGGGGACTCCTCGACGGCGATCCGCTGCAGCGCGTTGGTCTCCCTGGCCCCGTGCAGGTTGAGCACGGACCCGAGCCGGCCCGCGCGAGCGGCGCCGGCGACCAGCGCGTTCTGCCCGCCGCCGGGCCCGGTCTCCCCGTTCCACGCGAGCTGCTGCAGCTGCCCGAACTTCTCGGCGACGCTCATCCGCCCCACCAGCTCGGCGATCCGCGCCTCGTCCTTCCCGCGGTCGCCCCGCTGGCTGTCGTCCGGTCCGTACGGCATGGCTGTCAAGCCCCCCAAAGATGTGCGCTGGCGGATGCGACCCCCGACGATAATGCGCTTTATTAACCACCGCAACGGCTCCCGCCCCCACCGGTCCGGCCCGCTGCTCACTGGGAACGGTGACGGCTGCGTCCTGCGGTGCGGCCCGCCGGGCGCCGCAGCGGACGGCTACGGGCCCAGGGTGACGCCCGTGCGGAGACCGCAGTCCAGGGTCGAGCGGAGGGGAGCCTCCACGGGGGTGGCCAGCAGGCGGAGGAGAAGGCGGACCGCCTCCTGGCCCATCTCCCGGCGGGGGATGTGGAGTTCGGCGAGGTCGGAGACCTGGGGCTGCTCGGGGGTGCCGCTCAGGCCGACCAGGGCGAGGTCGGCGGGCACCGCGAGGCCCGCGGCAAGAGCGGCCGCGCGGATCGCCGCCGCGTCCGTGCTCACCTCCACCACCAGGGCCGTGGTGCCGTGCGCCGCCGTCCACCGGAGCAGGTCGGCGATGCCCGGCAGGGTGGCGTCGGCCTCGGGTTCGGCGCCCGGCGCCGGGGTGCCCAGGGTGAGCACCGGCGTCTCCTCGGCGGTCAGGCCGAGTTCGGCCCGCGAGGCGCGAAATCCCGCCCGCCGCCCGGGGATTCCCTCGAAGCCGCCCGCGCTCTGCACGAAGCCGATCCGGCGGTGGCCGCGCGCGACCAGGTCGGCGACGATCGCCACGGTGCCACCGAAGTAGTCGGCCGCGACGTACGACAGGTCCACGCCGGGGATCTCGCGGTGCCCGACGAAGACGAACGGATACGACTCGTCGGTGAGCCGGGACAGCTCCTGCGCCGACTCGTTGACCCCGATGAGCACCGAACCGTCCGCCAGTTGCAGGCTGTTGACCCCGTCGGCGTAGATCGACCGCTCGCTCCTGCGGTCCTTGGAGCCCGTCACCAGCAGCAGGTTGTAGCCCGCCCGCTCGGCCTCCTCCTCGATGCCGATCAGGAACTCGTAGTAGAAGTCCCGGCTCTCCAGCGGGAAGATCGGCTGGTAGGTGAAGACGCCGATCAGGCGGTTGCTGCCGCGGGCGAGGTTGCGGGCGGCGATGTTCGGCACGTAGCCGAGTTCGCGGATGGAGCGGCGCACCCGGTCGCGGGTGGCGTCGCTGACCCGGATCGAACCGTAGTCGCGGCCGTTGATCACCGAGGACACGATGCCGGTCGACACGCCGGCGTGCCGCGCCACGTCCGACTGGGTGATCTTCTTGCGGGCACCGCTCTCGGCCCCGCCGCTCGTACCGCCGGTACGGCTGCCGCGGCCCGCGCGCGACGCCTTCCGGCCCTCGCCCGCGCCCTCCGCGGCACTCTCCTTCGCCACCATGCCTCCCTCACCGCTGCCTCACCACTGCCCGCGAACCCGTACGGCCCGAAGCGTCACCGGGCCCCCACGGCACCGGAAACCTACCGCGCCCCGCGCCTGCCCCACCGCCCCGCGCGCCGCCGACCCGGTACACGCCGCGGCACCGTGTACGAAGACGAAGCCCCGCAGTGCCGGACCCGCTTCTCGCCAGCCCCACGCGTGGCGCCGGCCCGGGACCACCGCCGGCACCGTGTACGAAGGCGGCGGCACCGAACCCCCGCCCCGGCCGCCCGGGGGACCCGCCCGGGAGACGCCCCCGGCACGGCACACGAAGGCGAAGCCCAAGAGCCCGGCCCCGACACCCCCGCGAAGCGGAGGCCGAGGCGCCCGCACGGGCCCGGCGGCCCGGAGTGCGCCCGCTCCGGAGCCCCGCGAGCGGGGCACCCCCGAGTCGAAGGGCACCGTGGAACACCCCCTGAGCCGCGCAGCGAAATTTCTTCGGTCCACTCGTTGACACCCTAACGCGGCGAGCCTAGGTTAACCGCATTGGTTGATGCGCTTTATCACCCGGAAACACAGGCCAGGGAGCACAAGGCCGCCGCCCCCGCCACCGCCCTTGCCCGCAGGGGCGGTTGACCGCCGGCAGCGTCTCCGCGGCCCCCGCATCGACCCCCACATCGCGTTCTGCGGACGGGCCGGGCCCTGCCCTCGGGCAGCCCCCGGCCGGAAGTCCCCCGGCGGAAAGGTTCCCCATGACGGTGCAGGAGACGGCGCAGGAGACCGACGTCCTCGTGGTCGGCGGCGGGCTCGGCGGCGTGGCGGCCGCGCTCGCGGCCGCCCGGCTCGGCCGCCGGGTCGTGCTGACCGAGGAGTCGCCCTGGCTCGGCGGCCAGATGACCTCGCAGGCCGTGCCGCCGGACGAGCACCCCTGGATCGAGACCGAGGGCGCCACCCGCAGCTACCGGCGGCTGCGCCGGAACATCCGCGACTACTACCGCCGCAACTACGACCTCAACGACGACGCCCTGGTCACCTCGGTGCTCAACCCCGGCGGCGGCGGGGTCAGCCCCATCTGCCACGAGCCCGCCGTGGGCGTCACCGCCATCGCCGAACTGCTCGCTCCTTTCCGTTCCGACGCCCAGCTCACCGTGCTCACCGAGCACGAGCCGGTCGCCGCGGAGACCGAGGGCGACCAGGTCGTCTCCGTCACCCTGCGCGCCCGCCGGACCGGCGAGCAGGTCACCCTCACCGCCCCGTACATCCTGGACGCCACCGAGCTCGGCGACCTGCTGGAGCTGGCCGGGGTGGAGCACGTGACCGGCGCCGAGAGCCGCGACGAGACCGGCGAGCCGCACGCCCTGGACGGGCCGGCCGACCCGCTGGACCAGCAGTCCTTCACCTGGTGCTTCGCCGTGGACTACCACCCGGAGGCGGACTTCACCATCGACCGCCCCGCGGACTACGACTTCTGGCGCGCCTACCGGCCGGACTTCTGGCCGGCGCCGCTGCTGTCGTGGGAGGACGTCATCCCGCAGACGCTCGCGCCGCGCCGGGAGGCGATCTTCGAGCACCCCGACTCCCCGCGCGGCCACGTCACCGCCGACCGGTGGAACTTCCGCCGGATCTTCTCGGCCGCCAACTACCGCCCCGGGCGCTACGGGAGCGATGTCACGCTCGTCAACTGGCCGCAGATCGACTACATGGAGGGCCCTCTCATCGGCGTGGACGACGCCACCCGCGAGCGGCACCTGGAGGCGTCCCGCCGGCAGAGCCTGTCCTTCCTGTACTGGATGCAGACCGAGGCGCCCCGGCTCGACGGCGGCACCGGGTACAAGGGCCTGCGGCTGCGCGGCGATGTGCTCGGCACCGACGACGGCCTCGCCATGCGCCCCTACATCCGCGAATCGCGGCGCATCCGCGCGGAGTTCACGGTGCTGGAGCAGCACGTGGGGGTGCAGGCGCGGGCCGAGGCGGGGCTGCCGGCCGGCGCGGAGCCGTTCGCCGACACGGTGGGCACCGGCTCGTACCGGATCGACCTGCACCCCAGTTCCGGCGGCCGCAGCGGGCCGCGCACGTACATCGACATCGCCGACCACCCGTTCCAGATACCGCTGGGCGCGCTGATCCCGCAGCGGGTGGAGAACCTGCTGCCGGCGAACAAGAACATCGGCACCACGCACATCACCAACGGCTGCTACCGGCTGCACCCGGTGGAGTGGACGATCGGCGAGGCCGCGGGCGCGCTGGCCGCGCACTGCCTGAACTCCGGCAGCACCCCGCGCAAGGTCCGCAACGATCCGGCGCTGCTGGCCGACTTCCAGCGGCTGCTGCGGACCCGGCTGGGCTTCCAGCTGACCTGGCCCGAGCACCTGCGGACCGCACAGCGCTGACACCGCCCGCGGCCCCCACTCGCCCCGTACCCGCGCAGGGGCGCGCCGCCCGAACCTCGCCCGCACCGCGTCGCGATGGGCGCGTTGCCCCTGCGAACTCCCCCGCACCGCATCCAGATGATCAGTACGACTCACCACCCGCACGGAAGGTCCGCCGCCATGGCTCCTGTTACAGGCCCCTCCCGCCGCACGTTCCTGGCCGCCGGTTCGCTGGCCGCCGCGGGCGCCGCGGTGCCGCTGCTGTCGTCGTGTTCGACCAGCCCGGCCACCAAGGACACCGCCGCGGCCAACGCGCGGGCGAAGCTGCCGGTGTACGCGCCGGTCACCGTGGTCCGCCCGGACCTGCCGGGGACGGCGGCCGGCGCCATGCCCGGCTACTTCAGCTACCCCAGACACCCCAAGCAGGCGTTCGCCACGCCCCCGCTGGCCGGGATCGGCGAGGTCAGCATCATCTACCCGACCTACAGCGCGGTGCCGCCCCAGCAGGGCGACAACGCCTTCTGGCAGCAGCTGGACAAGGGCGCGGGCGCCAAGCTGAACATCACGCTGGCCACCGGCGGCGACTACCCGACGAAGTTCCAGACGCTGATCGCGGGCGGCGACCTGCCCGACATCGCCGGCTTCCCGGTGCCGACCCCGGACCAGCCGCAGGTGATGGAGAAGCTCTTCGCGGACCTGGGCCCCTATCTGTCCGGCGACGCGGCCAAGGAGTACCCGTACCTGGCGAACATCCCGACCGAGTCGTGGAAGACGGCCGTGGCCAACGGGACGATCTACGCCGTGCCGCAGCCGCGGGCGCTGCCCTCCAACCCGCTGTTCCTGCGCGCCGACATCATCCGCCAGGTGGGGGCGAACCCGGAGCCGAAGAGCTACCAGGAGTTCCTGCAGCTGATGAAGGACGTCACGGACGCGAGGAAGAGCCGCTGGGCGTGCGCGGACGTGTGGGGCATGGTCACGCACCTGCAGATGATGCTGGGCGTGCCCAACACCTGGGACAGCACCGGCGGCAAGTTCACCAGCTTCTGGCTGAGCGAGGGCACCAAGCAGGCGCTCGGCATGGTCCGGGACATGGTCAAGCAGGGGCTGTTCCACCCCGACTCCGCCTCCGCGACCGCCCAGTTCACCCCGCTGCGGGACTACTTCGCCAGCGGCCGCACGGTGATGACCAGCGACGGCTACGCGGCCTGGGACATCTTCGGCAAGGAGATCGGCTACGACAAGGTCACCGCGCTGGTGGAGCCGAAGTACGACGGCGGCGGTGACGCCAAGCACTACGCCGGCACCGGCAGCCAGGGCCTCACCGTGATCCGCAAGGGCCTGGGCGAGAAGAAGACGAAGGCGCTGCTGAACTTCCTCAACTGGCTGTGCGCGCCCATCGGCACCGCCGAGCACCTGCAGCGCAAGTTCGGCGTCGAGGGCGTGGACTACACCTGGAAGGACGGGCTGCCGACTCCCACCGCGCGCGGCGCCCGCGAGCTGGTCGACGTGCAGTACATCACCGACGCGCCGACCATCCTGGGCCCGGGGCCCAAGGCCGAGGTGACCACCCAGCACACCTGGCACGTGCGGATCTCGGAGAACCTGATCGCCAACCCGGCGGTGGGCCGCTACTCCGACACCAACAGCCGCAAGGGCGCCCAGCTGAAGAAGATCACCGACGACGCGCAGCTGGACATCGCCTTCGGCCGCCAGCCGCTCTCGCACTGGGACGACGTGATGCGGCAGTGGCGGTCGGCCGGCGGCGACCGGATGTCCGCGGAGTACGCGGAGTCCGCGAGCTGAGCTCCGGCCGGGCGGGCGCCGCAGGGGGCGCCCACCCGGCGGGACGTACGGTTCGCAAGCGCGGGCGGGGACCCGCAACGAGGCACACGAGGTCCAGGAGGAGAGATGGCTGTCGAGGCGACGCGGCGGCTGCGGCCGGGCAAGGCCCGCGGCCCGCGGCCGCGCGGGGACGGCGGGGGTCGCGGCGGGGGGCCCGCGGCAGGGCGGGGCCGGCTCGCCCGGCTGCGGCGGGACCGGTTCCTGCTGCTGCTCGCGCTGCCGGGCATCGCGGTGGTGCTGCTGTTCTGCTACCTGCCGCTGCTCGGCAACGTCATCGCGTTCAAGGACTACCAGCCCTTCCTGGGCATCTCCGGCTCGCCGTGGGTGGGACTGTCGAACTTCGACGTGATCTTCAACGGCGACCCGGAGTTCGTCACCGCCCTGAAGAACACGCTGATCGTGGCCCTGGCGCAGGTCGTCTTCGTCTTCCCGGTGCCGATCGCGGTGGCGCTGCTGCTCAACTCGCTGCTCTCGGAGCGGATCAAGCGGATCGTGCAGTCGGTGCTCTACCTGCCGCACTTCATGTCCTGGGTGATCGTGGTCGCCCTGTTCCAGTCGATGCTGGGCAACGCCGGGATGCTCAACACCTGGCTGGCGCACCACGGTTCGGGCGGCTTCCACATCATCGGCGACCCGGGCCTGTTCAAGGTGCTGATCACCTCGCAGGTGGTCTGGAAGGACTCCGGCTGGGGCACGATCCTCTTCCTGGCCGCGCTGTCCCGCATCGACACCAGCCTGTACGAGGCGGCGGCCGTGGACGGCGCGAGCAAGACGCGCCAGCTGTGGCACGTGACGCTGCCCGGCATCCGGGGCGTCGTGGTGCTGATGTTCATCCTCAAGCTGGGCGACGCGCTGAACACCGGCTTCGAGCAGATCCTGCTCCAGCAGGCCCCGGTGGGCACCGACGCCTCGGAGGTGCTGGACACCTACGTCTACAACCACGGCGTGATCAACGGCGACTGGGGTGTGTCCGCCGCGGTCGGCCTGGTCAAGGGCGTGGTCAGCGTGGCCCTGGTCCTGGGCGCGAACAAGGTCGCCCACATCTTCGGAGAGCGCGGGGTGTACGAGTCGTGAGCACCGCAGTCACCAACAGGCCGGCGCGCAGGCGCAGTCCGATCACCAGGGCGGCCGGCCGCCGTTCCCCCGCCCCGCCCGGCCGCCGCGGCACCACCGGGCCCGGTACGGGCGGCGCCTCGCTGCCGGTGCGCGGCCTGAAGGGCCTGGTGCTGCTGGTGTGCTGCGCGGTGGTGGTGGTCCCCTTCGTCGCGGTCATCTCCACCTCGCTGGCGGACAAGGACCAGGTCACGAAGGCCGGCGGGTTCGTGCTGTGGCCCGACCACCCGTCGCTGTACGCCTACCGGGCGGTGCTGTCGGGCGGGGTGGTGACCCGGGCGCTGCTGGTGTCGGTCGGCATCACCGTGGTGGGCACGGTGCTGGCGCTGGCCTGCACCGCCGCGCTCGCCTACGCGCTGTCCCGGCCGGGCACCTTCGCGCACAAGCCGCTGCTGCTGACGGTGCTGTTCACCTTGATGTTCAGCCCCGGCATCATCCCGAGCTACCTGGTGGTCAAGGAGTTCGGGCTGCTGAACTCGTACTGGTCGCTGATCGTGCCGGTGATGGTCAACGGGTTCAACGTCATCGTCATGCGGTCGTTCTTCATGGACCTGCCGCAGGACATCCTGGACTCCGCCCGCATCGACGGGGCCGGCGAGTTCCGGGTGCTGACCCGGATCGTGCTGCCCCTGTCGAAGGCGGTGCTCGCCGTGGTCGGCCTGTTCTACGCGGTCGGCTTCTGGAACAGCTTCTTCACCGCGATGCTCTACATCAACGACACCGCGAAGTGGCCGCTGCAGCTGGTGCTGCGCACCTATGTGGTCAACAACGCGCCGCTGGGCGCGGACAACATCGCGGCCCTGGGCACCACGCCGCCGCCGCAGCAGTCGCTGCAGATGGCGATCCTCGTCATCAGCCTGGTGCCGATCCTCCTGGTCTACCCCTTCCTGCAGAAGCACTTCTCGAAGGGGGTGATGGTGGGCGCGGTCAAGGGCTGAGCGCGCCGCACCGTCCGCACCACCGCACGAACGCTCCACACGGCAGTCACGCAACGTCTCCTCGGACGAAGGGACATCGATCCGCCATGCCCGAAAACATCCGGCCGGGGCGCGCCCGCGCCCGTACCGCCGCCGCCGCGCTCGGGGCGGTCGCGGCCCTGACCGGCGCGCTCGCCCTCACCGGCGCACCGGCCGCCTCGGCCGCCACCGCGCCGGCCACCTACTACGTGGACTGCCAGGCCGCCGGCAGCACCCAGACCGGCAGCCAGGCAGAGCCGTTCACCAGCCTGGCCAAGGCGTCCAGCCACCACTTCCTGGCGGGCGAGAGCCTGCTCTTCAAGTACGGCACGGTGTGCGACGGGTCCCTCGACATCCAGGGCTCGGGCACCTCCACCGCGTGGAACACCATCGGCGCCTACGGCGACTCCTCGCAGCCGCTGCCGGTGATCGACGGCGGCCAGGACATCGACGACATGTCGAACCCGAGCGCGGTGGCCCTGAAGAACGTCTCCTACTGGAACGTGCGGGACCTCGACATCGTCGGCGGCTACTGGCGCGGCCTGTGGATCGAGGCCGACCAGCCGGGCGTCACCCAGCAGGGCTTCACGCTCACCGGCCTGAAGGTGCACGACCAGGCCAACCGGCCGCGCGTCACGGTGGATCCGACGACGGGCAAGATCACCGCCTCGGACTGGATCTCCTCCACCGGCGGCGTCATCGTCGAGCCCTGCCAGGAGACGGCGAAGATCGCCGATGTGACGATCGACGACGTGGACGCCTACAACTCCCACGAGGTCGGCTTCCAGATCGGCCACGCCGAGAAGGCGGTGTACGACGCGACCAAGCCGGGCGGCTACAACACGCCCGACTGCCACATGGGCCTGACGGGCAGCACCCTGCCGCCCAAGGACGGCGTCTCGGACGTGACGATCGAGAACTCCGGCTCGGCGTTCAACGACGCCTCCGGCATCTGGGGTTCGGGGGTCACCGGACTGCACATCTACCAGAACGACCTGCACAACAACGGCAACGGGCTGTCCGCCGACGGGCACAACCCCTCGCTGCTCAACGGCGAGGGCGCCTGGTGGTCCAACTCCTACGACGTGCGGGCGACCTACAACCACTCCTACGCCAACAAGCGCGGCGGCGGTGACGGCGGCGGTATCGACGCCGACACCTACTCCACCAAGAGCCTGATCGACCACAACACGATCGAGGGCAACGACGCCTACTGCGTCGCGGTCTTCGGCGGCCGCGACCTGCTCACCTCCGATGTCACGGTCACCAACAACACCTGCACCGACAACGGGCAGAACCCCAGCTCCCAGTCGCAGGGCGACATCTTCACCTGGACGGCGGGCCGCAACACCACCGACCCGTCGAACATCCAGGACATCACCGTCAACCACAACACCATCGACCGCACGCAGCCGGGCCCCTGGCTGATGTCGCAGTCCAGCTACCTGCCGGGCGAGACGTCCTTCTGGGGCAACACGATCACCCACGCCGTGCCGAGCAAGCTGGTCCACATCGAGCAGTGCGGCACGGACAGCACCTGGGCACAGTGCGGCACCACGCAGCCGGCCCTCAATCTCAACACCTACAAGGTGACCGGGACCGGGGCCGTGACCTTCCTCGTCGCGCCGTACGGGTCCACGGGGCCGGGCAGCGACAGCGCGCCGTACACGCCGTTCTCGACCTACCAGGCCAAGACCGGGCAGGACCCGCAGTCCACCTGCACGTCGGCGTCCAGCACCACCTGCTGAATCCCGCCGAGACCCGTCCGCCCCGCGCGCCGGCCCCGCCCTGACACGCGGCCGGCGCCGGGCGGGCCGACCGAGCGGGGCCGGGAGGTGCCTCCCCCGGCCCCGCTCACCCATGCCCGCCCCGCCTTTTCCGATGTTCCGAGGACCCCGCCATGCCCCATCCGGATCGCCCGCGCCCCTTCTGGGGTCGGGTCCCCCGCCCCGCCTACGGGGCCGACTACAACCCCGAGCAGTGGCCGCCGCAGGTGTGGCGCGAGGACGTGGCGCTGATGCGCGAGGCCGGGGTGAACCTCGTCTCGCTCGGCATCTTCGCCTGGTCCTGGATCGAACCCGAGCCCGGGCGGCTGGACTTCACCGGCATGGACGAGGTGCTGGGCCTGCTGCACGAGGGCGGCATCGCGGTGGACCTCGCCACGCCGACCGCGGCACCGCCGCTGTGGTTCTCCCACGCCCACCCCGAGTCGCTGCCGGTCACCGCCGACGGTGTGCGCCTGGCCCCGGGTTCCCGGCAGGCATTCTGCCCCTCCTCGCCCGCCTACCGCGCGCACGCCAGCCGCATCACCACGGCGCTGGCCGAACGCTACGGCGACCACCCCGCGGTGGTGATGTGGCACGTCAACAACGAGTACGGCAACACCAACGCCCTCTGCTACTGCGACACTTCGGCCGCCGCCTTCCGCGACTGGCTGCGGCGCGCCCACGGCGACGACCTGGACGCCCTCAACTCCCGCTGGGGCACCGCCTTCTGGGGCATGCGCTTCAGCGACTGGTCGCAGGTGACGCCGCCGCGCACCAGCACGGGCAGCCTGCCGCCGGGGCTGCTGCTGGACTTCCGGCGGTTCGGCGACGCCGAGCAGCTGGCCTGCTTCACCGCGGAGCGCGACGCGATCCGGCCGCACTCGCCCGGCCGCCCGATCACCACGAACCTCATGACGGGCACCTTCGGCCTCGCCGATTACTGGCGGTGGGCGCGGGAGGTCGACATCGTCGCCAACGACCACTACCTGACCGCCGAGGACCCGCACCGCACCGCCGAACTCGCCTTCGCCGCCGACCTCACCCGGGGCCTGGCCGGCGGCAAGCCCTGGCTGCTGATGGAGCACTCGACCTCGGCGGTGCAGTGGCAGCCGCGCAACCTCGCCAAGGCGCCGGGTGAGATGACCCGCAACAGCCTGACCCACCTCGCGCGCGGCGCCGACGGCGTGCTGTTCTTCCAGTGGCGCCAGTCGGCCGCGGGCGCCGAGAAGTGGCACTCGGCGATGGTCCCGCACGGCGGCACCGGCACGCGCATCTGGCGCGAGGCATCGGCGCTGGGCGCGGCCGTGGCCCGGCTCGCCGAGACCGCCGGCAGCCGCTGCGAGCCCGCGCAGGCGGCGCTGGTGTGGGACTACGACGCCTGGTGGGCGCTGGAGCTGCCGGACCGGCCCAGCCGGGACATGGTCCACCGCGAGGAGCTGCGGGCCTGGCACCGGGCGCTGTGGACGGCGGGCCTGGGCTGCGACCTGATCCCCGTACCCGGCGGTGAGCACGCGGCCGAACCTGGACCGTACCGGCTGCTGCTGGTGCCCTCGCTCTACACGGCGCCGCCCGGTGCGGCCGAGGCGCTGGCCGCCTTCGCCGAGGCGGGCGGCCATGTCGTGGTGGGGCCCTTCAGCGGGGTGGCCGACCGCGACGACCGGGTGCCCGCGGGGCCGTACCCGGCTCTGCTCGGCGGACTTTTGGGGCTGCACGTGGACGAGTTCCTGCCGCTGGCCGCCGGCGAGGAGGTCGCCCTGGACGACGGGTCGGCCGGCCGGGTGTGGGCCGAGCGGGTCGTCCCCGGGCCGGGCACCGAGGTCGAGGCCCGCTTCACCACCGGCCCGGCCGCGGGCGGACCGGCCGTGCTGCGCCGCCGGCTCGGCCGCGGCAGCGTCCGCTACGCGGCCACCCGCTTCGACGGCGCCTCGCTCGCCCGGCTGCTCCCCCGCTGGTCCGCCGAGGCGGGCTGCCGGCCCGCCCCGCAGGGCGCGGGCAACGGCGTGGAGGTCACCCGCCGCCGCTCCCCCGAGGGCTCCTGGCTCTTCGCCGTCAACCACACCGCCGCCCCGGCCGCCCTCGCCGCCACAGGACACGACCTGCTCACCGACCGCCCGGTCCGCGGCACGCTGCTGCTGCCCCCGGGCGAGGTGGCGGTGCTGCGCGAGGGGTAGCGAGGACGACGTCCGCAAACCGCCGGAAGCGCGCGCGGCCGGGCGGCAGGGTGGGCGCATGACGACGCAGGCGGCCGCATCGGCCGCGTTCCAGGTGCACGAGTTGCCCGCCGAGCTGCTGGAGCGGGTGCGGGCCGCCGGGGTGGACGACTTCGGGACGCCCGTGGTGCGGCTGACGGCGGAGGGCGGCAATCCCTTGCGGTGCTGCCTGCGCGACGCCCGGCCCGGTGAGGAGCTGATCCTGTTCGGCCATCGCCCGCCGCTGCCGGAGAGCCCCTACCGCGAGACCGGTGCCGTCCTCGCGCACGCCCACCGCTGCCCCGGCCCGGCCGTCCCCGGCGGCTACCCGGCCGGCTGGATCGGCCGCCCGCAGGTGCTGCGCGCCTACGACGCGCGCGGCTGGATCCACGACGCCACCACCGTTCACGACGGCCGCGACCCCGAGCAGGCCATCGCCCGCGTCCTCGCCGACCCCACGGTCGCCCAGGTGCACAGCCGCAACATCGCCTGGGGCTGCTACATGTTCACCGCCACCCGCGTCACCGGGTAGCCGCCGCCAGGGGGCACACCGCCGGCATGCGTCGAGGGGCTCCGCTCACCGCGCAGCCCGCGCGGTGAAACAGCCTGAAACGTCCGCGTGACGCTCCTTCGCGGTGGGGGCGGCCTGGTGCGGGCGCGTGAGGGCGCGCTAGCATGCCCGGATGAAACGGGGAGATGTAACGCGTGCCCAGGGCTGACGGCACCCGGGCGACGGTGCGGGCGATCGCGGCCGAGGCGGGCGTGTCGATCGCGACGGTGTCGCGGGTGATGAACGGGCACGAGCACGTGGCGCCCGACACCCAGGAGCGGGTCCGCCTGGCGGTGGCCCGGCTGGGCGCCCCGCCGCCCGCCCGCCCGGGGACCGCCGCCGGGGCGATCTACGTGCGCTGCCCGTACGTGCTCACCGACTACTTCGGGGTGATCGTCTCCTCGATCGCCGAGACGCTGGACCTGCACGGCAGGCGGCTGGTGCTGAGCGCGGGGGACGCCGCCCGCGAGGCCCAGGTGCTCGCCGGGCTGCCGCGCGACCCCGGGATCGCGGGCGCGGTGCTCATCGTGCCGCCCGAGCCGGAGCGGGAGCTGGAGGCGCTGCGGGCGGCGGACTTCCCGTTCGTGGTGGTCGATCCGCGTACCCCGCTGCCGCGCGACATCGCGTCGGTGTCGGCGGCGAACCTCACCGGCGCGCGCAGCCTCACCGGGCACCTGGTGGGCCTGGGCCACCGCAGGATCGGGGTGATCGGCGGCCCGAGCGACTGGCTGGCCAGCCAGCACCGGCTGGCGGGGCACACCGCGGCTCTGGCCGAGGCGGGCGTGCTGCCCTCGGCGGAGCTGCTGCGCAGCATCGAGCCGACCGCCGAGTGGGGCTACGGCGCCGCGTGCGAGCTGCTGGACCTGCCGCAGCGGCCCACCGCCCTGGTGGCCTTCAACGACAAGGCGGCGGTGGGCGCGTTGCGCGCGGCCTACGAGCGGGGGCTGCGGGTGCCGCACGACCTGTCGATCACCGGCTTCGACGACATCGACCTCAGCCGCAGCACCGTCCCCCAACTCACCACGGTCCGCCAGCCGTTGGAGGAGATGGGCCGCATGGCGGTGTCCCTGCTGGTGCGGCTGCTGGACCGGCACACCGTGGACACCCTCCACGTGGAGCTGTCCACCCACCTGGTGCTGCGCGGCTCGACCGGACCGGTGCCGAACACGGCGTGAACGGGGGCGGGTTCGCGCCGGGGCCGCAACGCCGCACGTTCACGCCTGGAGCGTGCGCTCCAGGCGCCGGACCACCCGCGCCGGATTCCCCACCGCGAGCACCCCCGCGGGCAGGTCCTTGGTGACCACCGACCCGGCGCCGACCACCGTGTCCGGCCCGATCGTCACCCCGGGGCAGACGATGGCGCCGCCGCCGATCCACACGTTGTCGCCGATCGTCACCGGCAGCGCCCGCTCCCAGCCGGCCCGCCGCCGCTCGGGGTCCAACTCGTGGGTGGGCGTGAGCAGTTGGACGTTCGGGCCGATCTGCACGTCGGCGCCGATCGTGATGGGGGCCGCGTCGAGGAAGACCGCGCCGAAGTTGACGAAGGTGCGCGGGCCGATGGTGATGTAGGTGCCGTAGTCGCAGCGGAAGGGCGCCCTGATGCCGACGCCTTCGCCCACGGAGCCGAGCAACTGCTCCAGCACCGCCCTGCGTTCGGCCTGGTCGGTCGCCCGGTCGTAGGCCCGGCACAGTTCCTCGCGGCGGACCGAGTCGGCCGCCAGCTCCTCGTCGTCGGGGATGTACCACTCGCCGGCCAGCATGCGCTGCTTGTTCTCACCCATCGCACCAGTGTGCCGCCTTGGACGAGGCGGAGGGGCCGCGGGTGACCGCGGCCCCTCCTGTGCTCCGCGTGCGCGTCAGGCCGCGGCCTCGACCGCGATGTCCACGTGCTGCGGGTAGAAGGCGACGTGGCCGGCGATGGTGCCGACCGCGTCGTAGGGCTCCTCGTAGACCCAGACGGCGTCGGCGATCTCGGTGCCGTCGCCGACCAGGCTGTAGTAGGAGGCCTCGCCCTTGTACGGGCAGTACGTGTGGCTGTCGGTGCGGCGCAGCGCCTCGGGTGCCACATCGGCGAGCGGGATGTACTGGACTGCCGGGTAGTCCGCCTCCTGCAGGGTGAGGGCCGCGGTGGTGTCGGCGATCACCCGCCCGCCCGCGCGCACCACCACCCGCGCGCCGGTGGGCTGCACGGTGATGGGGTGGTCGGGTCCCGGCGTCTTTCCGGTGCGTGCCATGGCATCTCCAGGTGGTAGACCGATCTGTCCAAGACTAACTCCGTCCGCCGGACCCGGACAGCCTGCGCTGCACCTGGAGCAGGTACTCCCTGCGGTGCAGCGGGTCGGGGCCGGTGCGCGGCCGCGCGGGCGCCGGCCCGCGCACCGGGCGGTAGTGGTCGAAGGCGCTCTCCAGGACGCCTTCGCCGCTGGTCAGGGTGGGCAGCTGCTGCTCCAGTCCGTGCACGCGGGCGGCGGGGATGTCACCCTCCAGCACATGGGTCCCACCGCTCACCTGCTGGGTGCGCGGCACCGCGCCGAGCCGGGCGAGCACGGGGAGCACCGCGCCGAGCGCGTTCTCCGGCAGGTCGAGCCGGAAGTGGTGCACCGGCTCGTGCACCACCGTGCCCGCCCGGCGCAGTGCGGCCATGAGCACCAGCGGGGTCAGACCGCGGAAGTCGGCGCCCGTGCTGGACATCGACTTGTCGAAGACCGCGTGGGCGTGGCTCTGCCGGGCGCTGTAGCCGGAGTGCGTCATCTCCACCGCGCAGTCGGTCACCCGCCAGCCGTGCAGGCCCTGTGCGAGGGTGCGGTGCACGGTCTCCTCCACCGCGGCGAAGAACGCGTAGGGCATGGAGCCGAGTTCGACGCCGAGCCGGAAGGAGACGCCGCTGCCGGCGGGTGCGGGCGCGACCCGCAGCCCGACGGTGGCGAGGAACGGGTTGCCGTCCTGCTTGTTGAACTCCACCGCGGCGCCGGTGCCGGCGGGCCGCTCGATGTGCAGGGTGGTCGTCTCGCGGAAGCCGACCTCGATGCCGAACTCCTCGGCGAGCGTTGCCTGGATGACCTCCTTCTGCACCTCGCCGTAGAGCGAGACGGCGATCTCGCCGCGGGTCTCGTCCTGCCGCACATCGATCAGCGGGTCCTGCTCGGCGAGCCGGGTGAGCGCGGCGAACAGGGCGGTGCGGCCGCCCGGCCGGCACGCGGTGACCACGGTCTCCAGGGTGGGCGGCGCGAAGTGGCGGCCGTCCCGCTGCTCGCCCGCCTCCCCGATCGTGTCGCCGACGCGGATGTCGGCCGGCCCCCACACGCGGGCGATGCGGCCCGCGGCGACGGCGTCGGTCCGTACGTCCTCGCCCGCCTCGAAGACCCGCAGCGCGGTGACCTTCGCCTCGCCGGCGCGGGCGCCCCCGCGGTGGACGGGCAGCCGGTCGCGGACGCGGACGGTGCCGGAGAACATCCGCAGGTAGCCGATGCGCTCGCCGGCGGGCCCGCGTTCCACCTTGAACACGGTGCCGGACACGGGCCCCTCGGGGTCGCCGGCGGTCGCGGGCAGCAGGTGTGCGATGCCGTCCACCAGGGCCTCGATGCCCGCGCCCGTGACGGCCGAGCCGGCGTAGACGGGGTGCACCAGCGCCCGCCCGGTCTGTTCGGCGAGCGCGGCCGCCAGCCGGGGGTACGGCAGCGCCTGCTCGTCGGTGACATAGGCGGCCAGCAACCGGTCGTCGTGGCCGGCGAGCACTTCGGCCAGGCGGGCGGTGAAGGCGGGATCGGCCCCGTCGCACGGGAGCGCCGCGGCCCTTCGGGTGCCCTGCCCGGTGGCCCGGACCATGGCGACGGCGTCGGCGGTCAGGCGGGTGGTGATGCCGGCCAGGGTGCGCTCCAGGTCGGCGCCGGAGCGATCGATCTTGTTGACGAACACCAGGGTCGGGATGCGCAGCCTGCGCAGGGTCCGCATGAGGACCAGGGTCTGCGGCTGGACGCCCTCGACGGCGGAGACCACCAGCACGGCCCCGTCCAGGACGCCGAGCACCCGCTCCACCTCGGCGATGAAGTCGGGGTGGCCGGGGGTGTCGATGAGGTTGACGGCGGTGCCGCCGAGGGTGAAGGAGACCACCGCGGAGCGGATGGTGATGCCGCGCTGCTTCTCCAGCGCGAGCGTGTCGGTGCGGGTGCTGCCGGTGTCCACGCTGCCGACGGTGTCGATCACGCCGGCGGTGAAGAGCAGCCGCTCGGTCAGGCTGGTCTTACCGGCGTCGACGTGCGCGAGGATGCCGAGGTTGAGTGTGTGCACGAAGCGTCATGTCCTCAAGGTCGTGGGTCCTTCCTTCGGGGGCGGGCATGACGGGACCGCGCATCGCAGGGCTCCTTGGTCGGGGGACGCGTACCGCCCGACTACAGCAGGGGGCTGTGCCGGGCGGCAACGTGTTTTCCGTCGTTTTCCGTTGTTTTCCGTGGAGCCGGAGCGTGCTTGCGTACGGCCGGAGGGGGCGGGTGGGCCGGGGTCTCAGCGGCGGCCGGACTTGCGGGTGGCGCGCAGCCACTCGCGGTTCATCGAGGTGATCGAGGTCAGCGGGATGCCCTTGGGGCAGGCGGTGGCGCATTCGCCGGTCAGGGTGCAGCCGCCGAAGCCCTCGGCGTCCATCTGGGCGACCATGTCCAGCACCCGGGTCTCCCGTTCGGGCGCGCCCTGCGGGAGGGCGCCCAGGTGGTTGACCTTCGCGGAGGTGAAGAGCATCGCCGAGCCGTTGGGGCAGGCGGCCACGCAGGCTCCGCAGCCGATGCACTCGGCGTGCTCGAAGGCCCGGTCGGCGTCGGCCTTGGGCACCGGGGTGGCGTGTGCCTCGGGCGCGGAGCCGGTGGGCACGCTGACGTAGCCGCCGGCCTGGATGATGCGGTCGAAGGCGCCGCGGTCGACCACGAGGTCGCGCACGACGGGGAAGGCGGCCGCCCGCCACGGCTCGACGTCGATGGTGTCGCCGTCGCGGAAGGAGCGCATGTGCAGCTGGCAGCTGGTGGTGCGCTCCGGGCCGTGCGCCTGCCCGTCGATGACGAGGCTGCAGGCGCCGCAGATGCCCTCGCGGCAGTCGTGGTCGAAGGCGACGGGGTCCTCGCCCTCCAGGGTGAGCTTCTCGTTGAGGGTGTCGAGGACCTCCAGGAACGACATGTCCGGGGAGACGCCGTCGATGTCGTAGGCCTTCATGGCGCCGGGCGCGGTGGCGTTCTTCTGCCGCCAGATCCGCAGGGTGAGCCTCATGCGTAGCTCCGCTGGGTGGGGTGGACGTACTCGAAGGCGAGCTCTTCGCGGTGCAGGACGGGCGCCCGGCCGGTGCCGGTGAACTCCCAGGCGGCCGCGTAGGAGAACTCGTCGTCCTTGCGCGCGGCCTCGCCGTCGGGGGTCTGCGACTCCTCACGGAAGTGGCCGCCGCAGGACTCGGCGCGGTGCAGGGCGTCCAGGCACATCAGCTCGGCGAGCTCCAGGTAGTCCACGACGCGGTTGGCCCGCTCCAGGGACTGGTTGAACTCCGCTTCCGTGCCGGGCACCTTGATCCGGCGCCAGAACTCCTCGCGGATCTGCGGGATGCGCTCCAGCGCCTTGCGCAGCCCCTCCTCGGAGCGCGCCATGCCGCACAACTCCCACATCAGCTCGCCGAGTTCGCGGTGGAAGGAGTCGGCGGTGCGGTCGCCGTCCACGCTGACCAGGCGGTGCAGCCGCTCCTTGGTGGCGCCCACGGCCTCGACCACGGCGGGGTGGTCGGCCGGGACGGGGGCGGCCGCGGGGTGGCGGGCGAGGTAGTCGTTGAGGGTGGCCGGCAGCACGAAGTAGCCGTCGGCCAGGCCCTGCATGAGCGCGGAGGCGCCGAGCCGGTTGGCGCCGTGGTCGGAGAAGTTGGCCTCGCCGATCGCGAACAGGCCCGGGATCGTGGTCTGCAGGTCGTAGTCCACCCACAGTCCGCCCATCGTGTAGTGCACGGCCGGGTAGATCCGCATCGGCACCTCGTAGGGGTTCTCCGCGGTGATCCGCTCGTACATCTCGAAGAGGTTGCCGTACTTCTCGGCGACCTTCTCCCGGCCCATGCGGGCGATGGCGTCGGCGAAGTCGAGGTAGACGCCCTGGCCGCCGGGGCCGACGCCGCGGCCCTCGTCGCAGACGTTCTTGGCCGCGCGCGAGGCGATGTCGCGCGGGACGAGGTTGCCGAAGGAGGGGTAGATCCGCTCCAGGTAGTAGTCCCGCTCGTCCTCGGGGATCTGCGCGGGCGGGCGGGTGTCGCCCTTGGCCTTGGGCACCCAGATGCGGCCGTCGTTGCGCAGCGACTCGCTCATCAAGGTGAGCTTGGACTGGTGGTCGCCGGTGCGCGGGATGCAGGTGGGGTGGATCTGGGTGAAGCAGGGGTTGGCGAAGTAGGCGCCGCGCCGGTGGGCCCGCCAGATCGCGGTGGCGTTGGAGTTCATCGCGTTGGTGGACAGGTAGAAGACGTTGCCGTAGCCGCCGGAGGCGAGCACGACCGCGTCGGCCAGGTGCGTGGAGATCTCACCGGTGACCAGGTCGCGGGCGACGATGCCGCGGGCCCGGCCGTCGACCACGACCAGGTCAAGCATCTCGGTGCGCGGGTGGATCTCCACGTTCCCGGCGGCGATCTGCCGGGACAGCGCCTGGTAGGCGCCGAGCAGGAGCTGCTGGCCGGTCTGGCCGCGGGCGTAGAAGGTGCGCGAGACCTGGACGCCGCCGAAGGAGCGGGTGTCGAGCAGGCCGCCGTACTCGCGGGCGAAGGGCACGCCCTGGGCGACGCACTGGTCGATGATCTCCACTGAGATCTGCGCGAGGCGGTGCACGTTGGACTCCCGCGCCCGGAAGTCGCCGCCCTTGACGGTGTCGTAGAAGAGGCGGTGGATGGAGTCGCCGTCGTTGCGGTAGTTCTTGGCGGCGTTGATGCCGCCCTGGGCGGCGATGGAGTGCGCCCGGCGCGGGGAGTCCTGGTAGCAGAACTGGACGACGTGGTAGCCCTGTTCGGCGAGTGTGGCGCCGGCCGAGCCGCCGGCCAGGCCGGTGCCGACGACGATCACGGTGTGCTTGCGGCGGTTGGCCGGGTTGACCAGCTTGGCGGTGAAGCGGCGGGTGTCCCAGCGCTCGGCGATCGGCCCCTGCGGCGCCTTGGTGTCGGCAATCGGGTCGCCGGTGGCGTACTCGGTGTAGGCGGTCAACTCGGCTCCCTCAGTGGACGGTTCCGGTCATGACGCCGACGGGCACGGCGATGAAGCCGCCCGCCAGCACCACGGCGACGACGGTGGCGACGGTCTTCAGCGCGCGGTCGCGGCTGCGGCTGCCGACGCCGAGGGTCTGCGCGGCGCTCCACAGCCCGTGCCGGACGTGCAGGCCGAGGGCGAGCATCGCCACGATGTAGATCACGTCGCCGTACCAGGTGTGGAAGGTCGCCTCGACGTTCTGGTACGGGTGGCCGGGCTGCGCGTTGCGGTTGACGGTCAGCGTGGTGAGGTCCAGCAGGTGCCAGACGATGAACAGGGCGAGGATCACTCCGCCCCAGCGCATGGTCCGTGTCGCGTACGTGGCGCGGGCCCGGCGGTGGACGTAGCCGACCGGGCGGGCCCTGATGTCGCGGCGGCTGAGCTGGTAGGCGGTCACGATGTGCGCGACGACCGAGGCGACCAGCACGACACGGATGATCCACAGCGCCCACTCGTAGTGGAGCGCGGGCTCGCCGAGGGTGCGCAGCCAGTGCGCGTAGCCGTTGTAGTCGCTCGGGCCGAAGAAGATCTTCAGATTGCCGAGCATGTGGACGAGCAGGTAGAGCAGCATCACCAGGCCGCTCACCGCCATCACCGTCTTCTTGCCGACGGTGGAGTCCCACACGTTGCGCGCCATGGAGGGCCGTCGGGCCGGCCGCGTTGCCAGTGCCATGGACACGACGGTAGGACCCGCGGACAGCAGTGGTCCAAGACATGATCGGGCTCGTCTCCATAGCCACCGCCTATCAAGCGTTATCGTGGGGGCCATGCAGTTCCAGCAGCTGGCGTACTTCGTGGCGGTCGCCGACACCCGGCACTTCACGCGGGCCGCCGAGGCGGTGCACGTCTCGCAGCCGTCGCTGTCGCAGCAGATCCGGGCGCTGGAGAAGGAGCTGGGCTCGCCGCTGTTCAGCCGGGCCCGGGGCAACATCGCGCTCACCGACGCCGGCGAGGCGCTGCTGCCGCTGGCCCGGCGCATCCTCGCCGACGCCGACACCGCCCGCCAAGAGGTGCTGGAGCTGGCCCGGCTCACCCGCGGCCGGGTCCGCCTGGGCGCCACGCCGAGCCTGTGCACCGGCCTGCTCCCCGATGTGCTGCGCGCCTTCCACGACCGCCACCCCGGCATCCGGCTGCAGATCGAGGAGGGCGGCTCGCACGACCTGGTCCGCGAGCTGGCCCGCGGCGCGCTGGACCTGGCCCTGGTGGTCCTGCCGCTGCCCAGCCCCTCCCCCGCGCTGACCACGATCGAGCTCTTCCAGGAGGACCTGGTGGTCGTCTCGGCCGACCCGGCCCCCGCACCGGCCGACGCCGCCGGTGCGGGTAAGGCCGGGAGGCCGCTGCCCTCGCCGCTGCGGATCGCCGACCTGGAGGGGCGGCCGATGGTGATGTTCCGGCATGGCTACGACCTGCGCGACCTCACCTTGTCCGCGTGCCGCGCGGCGGGCTTCGAGCCCTATCTGACCGTGGAGGGCGGCGAGATGGACGCGGTGATGGGCTTCGTACGGGCCGGGCTCGGCATCGGCGTGGTGCCCACGATGGTCGCCGCCCGGGCCGGCCCGGGCCTGCGCGTCACCCCGCTCGCCCGGCCCGGCCTGCGCCGCACCGTCGCCCTCGCCCACCGCAGCGACGTGGCCCCGCCCCGGGCCGCCCGCGTCCTTCAGGACGTCCTGCTCGCCGCCGCCCGCCAGGCCATCCCGGGCCCCGGCCTGCACCCGCCGCAGGTGAGCTGAGCACGACCGCAGCCGAGCCCGCCACCCGCGACCTGCACGACACGCAGCCCGCCCGCCGCCCGGCACCCCCCACCACCGCGGGTCCGCAGGTCCGCTGGGCAGCGTGGCGCCATCAGGGCCCGCCCGCGTCCTGCCGGAGGCGCAGCCCGCCCGCCGAGCCGTTCCCCCGGCACCCCCGCACCCCCGCACCCCCGCGGAGCAGCGTGGCGCCATCAGCGCCCGCCATCCGTGTCCGGCCGGAGGCGCAGCCCGCCCGCCACCTGCCGGGCCGTCCCGCGCCCCCGCCTGCACCTGTCACAGGCCCGCTGAACGTCGGCGCCCCCGGCCGCGCCCGGGCCTTTCCGGGAGCCGGCCTGCGAGACAGGCCGGACGCGACCGCTTCGGGCCGCCCGTGGCAGGCTTGACCTGCGCGCTCGGGCTCACGACGCAAGGGAGGTGGCGCACGTGGGCGACGGTCCCGACCACCCGCCGCACGTCCACGAGGTGGACGCCTGGCGGCCGGGGGTCGCCGGCATCTCAGAGGTGCTGCACGCGCACTTCACCGACCACGCCTATCCCGTGCACACCCATGAGACGTGGGACCTGATGCTGCTGGACGACGGCGCCGTGGACTTCGCCCTCGACCGGCGGCGGCACGACGCCACCGACGCCAGCCGGGTGGTCCTGCTGCCGCCGGGCGTCCCGCACGACGGCCGTACGGTCAACGCGCTCGGCTTCCGCAAGCGCGTGGTCTACCTCACCACGGACATCCTGCCCGCGCGGCTGGCCGGGCCCGCCGTCGACCGCGGGCCGATCCTCGGCGACGTCGCGCTGCGCCGCCGTGTCCACCGGCTGCACACCGCGCTGCGGCACGAGGGCGACGCCTTCGAGGCGCAGTCACGCCTGGCCTTCGTGCGCGAGCGGCTGCTGGCGCACCTCGAAGGGCGGCGGGTACGGCCGCCGGGGCGCGAGGGCGACCGCCTGGCCGCGCGGCTGCGCGAACTGCTGGACGCCCACACCACCGACGGGCTGACCCTCGAACAGGCCACGGCGGTCCTGCACGCCCACCCCACGCACCTGATCCGCGCGTTCTCCCGTGCCTACGGGTTGCCGCCGCACGCCTACCTCACCGGCCGCCGCATCGACCTTGCCCGCCGCCTCCTGCTCTCCGGCGCCCGCCCCGTCGACGTCGCCCCCGCGGTCGGCTTCTACGACCAGTCCCACCTGGCCCGCCACTTCACCCGTCACCTGGGCGTCCCCCCTTCCCGCTTCGCCACCAGCCACCGCTAGTTCTTACGGGTACGGCTCCCGTCTGCGCCAAGACGGCCGGTTGGCCGCCGCCTGCACCCCGCCATGGGCGGGTCGCGCAGTTCCCCCAGAGCTTCGCCTGGGGGTACCCAGCGCCCCCTCAGGCGATACGCCTCACCCTTCGCGCAAAGGGCAAGCCCTACAGGGGCACTGGGGGTACCCCCAGGCGAAGCTCTGGGGGAGGAACTGCGCGCGCAACCGCCCACCGGGCGGCAGGCGGCGACGAGACGGAAACCCCCGCGGCGGGGAGCCACCCTCGCCACAACGCCGCAGGCGGCGACGGCGACGAACCCCGACGGCGAGTTGCCGCCCTCGCCAACACCGTGCGGCCGCCCCCGCCAACAGCGAGCGGCCGCCCTAAACAGTGGCGATCGCCGGATCCGTCACCCCGGGGCGCCCCGTCTCGACGTGGCCGGCGAAGCGCCGCTCGAAGGAAGGGTCGTGGTCGGTGAGGACGGTCACGTCGTACCAGCGGGAGCCCACCGTGAGGTCCACCTGGAAGGACTCGCGGCGCCCGGCGCGGACCACGAGGGTCCGCCGCGCACCCCCGTACGCGTTCGTGAGGGTGAAGCGGATGTCGGAGTGCCCGGAATTGGTCAGTGTGAGGTCGAGCCGGCCGGCGGTGTCGTGCCGGGCGGTCACCTCCGCGCCGACGCGGAAGGCGGAGCCCTTGAAGCCGCGCAGGAAGCCGTTGGGCCCGTGCACGGTGAGGTCGTACTCCCCGCCGGTGGCCCCACTGTCCCAGGTGCCGGAGATCTTCCGGCCGGCCTCGGTGGTGTACGTCCAGGGGCCGTCCGTGCGGTTCGCCGAGGTGACGTGGAAGCAGGCGCCCGCGGCCGGGCCGCCGCCGAAGGTGAGCGTGACCTTCCGGTCCGAGCCGGTCACGGCCGCGTCGGTCAGCGGCGCGTAGGGCAGCGGCCGGGTGGGCCGGTGGCCGCGTTCCTGTCGCGGCACCGCCTGGTGGGCGGGCGGCACGGGGACGTAGGAGTCGTGCCGGTCGGAGTCCGGCGGCTGGTAGCCGTCGGTGCCGGGCAGCCGGGCCGGCTCGTCGCGGGTGAGCGAGAAGTCGAACGCGGAGGTGAGGTCGCCGCACACGGCTCGCCGCCAGGGCGAGATCTGCGGCTCGTGCACCCCGAACCGCCGCTCGATGAAGCGGATGATCGAGGTGTGGTCGAAGGTCTCGGAGCAGACGTAGCCGCCGGTACTCCAGGGCGAGACGACCAGCATCGGCACTCGCTGCCCGAGGCCGTAGGGGCCGGGCGCGTAGGTGGAGTTGCCGCCGAAGTGCTCCAGCGAGGTGTCCGCGGTGGAGGCGCCGCCGCCGGCCGCGGCGGGCATCGGCGGGACCACGTGGTCGAAGTAGCCGTCGTTCTCGTCATAGGTGATGAACAGCGCCGTCCTCGCCCACACCTCGGGGTCGGAGGTGAGCGCGTCGAGCACCTGCGAGATGTACCAGGCGCCGTAGTTCGCGGGCCAGTTGGGGTGCTCGGAGAACGCCTCGGGGGCCACGATCCAGGACACCTGCGGCAGCCGCCCGGCCGTCACGTCGGCGCGCAGCACGTCGAAGAACCCGTCGCCGGCCTTGGCGTCGGTGCCGGTGCGGGCCTTGTCGTAGAGCGGGTCGCCGGGCGCCGCGTTGCGGTACTGGTCGAAGTAGAGCAGGGAGTTGTCGCCGAAGTTGCCGCGGTAGGCGTCCTCGATCCAGCCCCAGCCGCCGGCCGCGTCGAGCCCGTCGCCGGCGTCCTGGTAGATCTTCCAGGAGACCCCGGCCTGTTCCAGCCGTTCGGGGTAGGTCGTCCAGGCGTAGCCCAGCTCGGAGTTGTCGACGACGGGGCCGCCGCCCTTGCCGTCGTTGCCGCACCAACCGGTCCACATGTAGTAGCGGTTGGGGTCGGTGCCGCCGATCAGCGAGCAGTGGTAGGCGTCGCAGATGGTGAAGGCGTCGGCGAGCGCGTAGTGGAACGGGATGTCCGCGCGGGTCAGATGGGCCATCGTGGCCGCGGACTTGGCCGGGATCCACTGGTCGTAGCGGCCCTGAGCGACGGCCGCGTGGCTGCCGGTCCACTCGTGGTTGAGGCCCTCGAGGAACTGCAGGCCCAGGTTCTCGGCGTCCGGGTGGTAGGGCAGCACCTCGCCGCCGCTGCCGTCGGGCTGGTACCAGACCGGCTCGCCGCCGGGCAGGGCGACCGGGCGCGGGTCGCCGAACCCGCGCACCCCGCGCAGGGAGCCGAAGTAGTGGTCGAAGGAGCGGTTCTCCTGCATCAGGACGACGATGTGCTCCACGTCCTTGATGGTGCCGGTGCGCCGGCCGGCCGGGATGGCGGCGGCCCGGGTGATGCTGCCGGACAGCGCCGTGAAGCCGGCGGTGGCGCCCGCTATCTGGAGGAAGCGGCGCCGGTTGAGTTCGCTCATCGAGACCTCTTTGGCTCGGGTGGGGGGCTCGGGGGTGCGGCCCTTCGGAGGCGGTCCCACACCAGCGAGCGCGGGCGAAGGACCGGTGTCCGCCGGGTGTCACCGGACGGTACGCGACGCGAACAGCGCCCGCCAGGGTGGGCGGTGGTACGCCCGGGACGAGGGAGGACACGGGTGGGTGACCGCCGGTCACTGTGGGTTTGGTCGTCGCCGCGCAAGCAGGAGTTCAACTCCCCGTCGCCGGAGGGCGCGAGTCTGCACGTCGTTCGCACGCCCGGGTCCCCCACAGCCCGTCACCCCGCCCCAGATCCGCGCACGATCCGCGCCAAGGAGCAAAGATGGCAGCACAGTTGGACGCGTCGGAGCCTTCCGGCGAACGCATCGGCCGCCGCACGGCGGTCGGCCTGCTCGGCACCGTGGGCGCCGCCGCGGTCGCCGCGCCGCTGCTCACCGCGACGCCCGCCGCCGCGGCGCCGTCGTCTTCCGCGTCTTCCGTGTCTTCGGCGTCTTCCACGGCCTTCCACCCCTCCCCCGACACCGGTGGGGCGCCGCCCGTGCAGGGCCTGCACCTGACCTTCGGCAAGGACCCGTCCACGCAGATGGTGGTGTCGTGGCTGACCGACTCCCCGGTCAAGCGGCCGCGGGTGCTCTACGGCACGATCGAGCACGGCCTCGGGCAGGGCGCGAACGCGCAGACCCGCAGCTACAGCGACGGCAAGTCGGGCCGCACGGTCTACGTCCACCACGCGCTGCTGAGCAAGCTCACCCCGGGCAAGGACTACCTGTACGTCGTCTCGCACGACGGCGCCACCCCGGACAGCGGCACCTTCACCACCGCCCCGCGCGGCCGGCAGCCGCTGACCTTCACCAGCTTCGGCGACCAGTCGGCGCCGCAGGTGACCTGGAACACCGACGGCACGGTGACGCTGGACGCGAACTCCACGCCGGCCACCAAGGACATCGTCACCGGCATCGAGCAGGTCGCGCCGCTCTTCCACCTGCTCAACGGCGACCTGTGCTACGCCAACCTGGACCTGGACCGGGTGCGCACCTGGAACAACTTCTTCACCAACAACACCCGTTCGGCCCGGTTCCGGCCGTGGATGCCGGCCGCCGGCAACCACGAGATCGAGTCCGGCAACGGCGCGATCGGCCTGGACGCCTTCCAGACCTACTTCCAGCTGCCGTCCACCGAGACCGACCCCGAACTGCAGGGCCTGTGGTACTCCTTCACCGCCGGCTCGGTGCGGGTGATCGTGCTGCAGAACGACGAGGTGTGCCTGCAGGACGGCGGCGACCTCTACATCAACGGCTACTCCGGCGGCCGCCAGATGGCGTTCCTGGAGCGGGAGTTGAAGGCCGCCCGGGCCGACCGCGACATCGACTGGGTGGTCGTGGCGATGCACCAGGTGATGATCAGCTCCTCGGACGCCAACGGCGCCGACCTCGGGCTGCGCGCCGCCTACGGACCGCTCTTCGACCGCTACCAGGTGGACCTGGTGGTCTGCGGCCACGAGCACAACTACGAGCGCTCGCTCGCGGTGCGCGGCGTGGTGGGCGGCAGCGAGACCCTGACCCCGAACCCGGTCTCCACCCGCACCGACGACATCGACACCGGCCTCGGCACCGTGCACATGGTGCTGGGCGGCGGCGGTGTGTCGGGCACCACCAACCAGTCGTTCTTCAAGGACGGTACGGCCAAGGTGATCACGGCCGTGTCGGCCACCCGCCCGGCCGGCGGCAAGCGCGCGGCCACGTACGTCAAGGAGGAAGCGGTCTGGACGGGCGTGCGCGACCTGGACCACCCCTACGGCTTCGCGGCCTTCACGGTGGACCCGGGCCGCTTCCCCGGTGACACCACACGGCTGCACGTGACGTACTACAACGTCAACAAGCCGCACGGCGACCTGTCGGTCTTCGAGCAGTTCACGCTGCACCGCAAGCGCTCCGACGGCAACCGCTGACGCCCGCCCGGGCGTGAGGGCCGACCCTCACGCCCGTCCCGCGCCGGCCGCTCCCGCACCGGGGAGCGGTCGGCGCCGGCGTTTTCGGGGTCGGGGTCGGGGTCGGGGTCGGGGTCGGGGTCGGGGTCGGGGTCGGGGTCGGGTCCAGCGTTCTCCGGGCCGGGTTCCGGGTGCTCCCGGCGGAGGCGCCAGCGGGTGACGGGCGCGTGCGGCGGCGGGTGTCCGGGAAGGCGCGGGCGTACGGAAGGGCAGCGCCGCGGCTTCGCCCTGCGGATACCCCCCGGTGTATTTGCGCGCGGCCCGCCGCGCCCTTTACCGTGGGGCTTCGGATACCCCCTGGGGTATCCACCCGCGAGAACTCCGCGACCCCGCAGTACGGCCCCGCAGGGCCTCATCGGAAGGGCTGGTCCCATGACGTCCGCGCCATCGCAGCACGCCGCACCCTCCGGCGAGCGCGCCCCCGCCCCGCAACCGCCGCCCGCGCCGGGGCCGTTCGGCCGGCTCGGGGTCTGGTCGGCCACCCACGCCAGAGCGGTCTTCGTACTGTGGATCGCCGTGGTCGCCGGGCTCGGCGCCTTCGCGCCCAAGGTGGACTCCGCCCTGTCGGGCGCGGGCTGGCAGGCGAACGGCTCGCAATCGGTGGCCGTGCGGCAGATCGCCCAGGACCACTTCGGCGGCAACGCCTCGACCGCCCTCCAGGTCGTCGTCCACGCCGACCGGCCGGTGGCCGACCCGGCGGTGCGCAAGGTGATCGCGAGGGCCGAGAGCCTGGTGCGGGCCGACCCCCGCGTCGCCCAGGTGCTGCCGCCGCAGCCCGGCGCGACCGTCAGCCCCGACGGCCGCACCGCGATCGTCCTGGCCGGCGCCGGGACGGACCCGAACACGATGGTGCGCGCCGCCGACGACCTCAAGGGCCCGCTCGCGGCGCTGTCCGGCGGCGGCATCACCGTGCACGCCACCGGCGCCTCGGTGCTGTGGAGCGACTTCAACACCGCCAACCACGACGCGATGATGCACTCGGAGATCCTGTCCTGGCCGGTGACCCTGGTCATCCTGGTGCTGGCCTTCGGCTCGCTGGTGGCCGCGGGCCTGCCGCTGCTGCTCACCATGGCCGGGCTCGGCGCCTCGGCCGGCTCGCTGGTGCTTCTGACGCACCTGACGCCGGTGTCCATCTGGGCGATGAACTTCGCCATGATGTTCGCCCTCGCCCTGGGCATCGACTACGCGCTCTTCCTCGTGATGCGCTTCCGCGCCGCCCGCGCGGGCGGAACGCGCGGCACCCTGGCGGCGGTCGCCGAGACCATGGACACCGCCGGCAAGGCCGTGGCGCTGTCCGGTGCCACCGTGCTGGTGAGCCTGTCGGCGGTGATGCTGGTGCCCTCGCCGGCCTTCCGCTCGATGGCCGGCGGCATCATGCTCGCGGTCGTCTTCGTCCTGGCCGCCACTTTGACGCTGCTGCCCGCGGTGCTCGCCAAGCTCGGCCCGCGCGTGGACGCCGCCGCCCTGCCGTGGGCGAAGGCCGGCGGCGCGGGATCGCCGCGGTTCGCCGCCTGGGGCGAGCAACTGTGGCGCCGGCCGCTGCTCTACGGCGGCGCCGCCCTGGCGGTGCTGCTGGTGCTGGCCGCGCCCGTGCTCGGCCTGCGCACCGCGATGCCGTCCATCGCCGTACTGCCCAAGGACGCCTCCGCCCGCGCCGGCTACACCGCCGTGCAGGACGCCTTCGGCCCCGGCACCCCGGGCACCCTGCAGATCGCCGTGCCCTCGGCCGCGGCCGCCAGGGCCGCCGAGGTCGCCCGGCACACCCACGGGGTCGCCGCGGTGTTGCCGCCGCAGCAGGCGGACGACCGCTCGGGCTGGTCGATGGTGCAGGCGGTGCCCTCCGTCGACCCCTCGGACCCGGCGCTGTCCGGCACCGTGCACACGCTGCGGGCGGACCTGCCGCCCGGCAGCCTCGTCGGCGGCGCCTCGGTGGAGAACCTCGACCTGCAGCGCGTCCTGACCCAGAAGACCCCGCTGGTGATCGGCGTCGTCCTCGCCCTGGGCTTCCTGCTGGTGCTCTTCGCGCTCCAGGCGCCGCTGGTGGCCGCCCTGGGCACGGCCGCGAGCCTGCTGTCCACGGGCGCCGCTTTCGGTGTCGCGCGCCTGGTCTTCCAGGACGGGCACGGCGCCGGGCTGCTCGGCTTCACTTCGCAGGGCTTCCTCGACGGCTGGGCACCGGTGTTCTTCTTCGCGATGATCTTCGCCATCGCCATGGACTACACCGTCTTCCTGCTCGCCGCAGCCAAGGAGCACCACGAGCGCACCGGCGACCCCAAAGCGGCGATGACCGGCGCCATGGCGCACTCCGGCCGCGTCGTCTTCGCCGCGGCCGCGGTGATGGTCGCGGTGTTCTTCACCTTCGCGCTGTCCGGGCCGCTGCCGCCCAAGGAGATGGGCATCGTGCTGGGCGCGGCCGTCCTGCTGGACGCGGCCCTGGTGCGCCTGGTGCTGCTGCCCGTGCTGCTCCGCCTCACCGGCCGGGCCGCCTGGTGGAGCCCGGCCTGGCTGCGCCGGGTGCTGCCGGACGTGCGCTTCTCCCACGGCTGACGGGTTCGGCGGGGTTTGGCGGGGGTATGGCGGCCGGCTTCGCGCGAAGCCGGCCGCCATACCCCCTGGGGTACGCTGAAGCAGGCGGCAACCGGCCACCGGAGAGGAAGGTGCGGTCGTGGGAATGGCAGTGGACGACGACGCGATGCAGGCGGTGCTCAACCGGCTCAGGCGCGCCCAGGGCCAGTTGTCCGGCGTCATCGCCATGATCGAGGCCGGACGGGACTGCAAGGACGTCGTCACGCAGCTCGCCGCCGTCTCCCGCGCGCTGGACCGGGCCGGCTTCAAGATCGTCGCCAGTAGCATGCGGCAGTGCCTGGCGGCCGCAGACGGCACGCAGCCGCCCATGACCGAGGCCGAGTTGGAGAAGCTCTTCCTCGCCCTGGCCTGAACCGCCCCGGCTGCCTAGGAGGCGGTCGCGCGCCACCAGTTCACGTTCAGGCCGCCGTTGGGGTACTCGATGCGGACGGTGTGATAAGTGCCGGGCTGGAACTGGAAGGTGCCGGCGTCGATGGTCTGCCAGGTCTGCCAGCCCCCGGTGTTCGGCACGGTGACGGTGGATCCGGCGACGCCGTCCACCACGAAGCGCAGCTGCGTGCCCGGGTTGGGGGTGGCCACCCGGACGGTGAGGTCCTCGGTGTTCTGCAGCGGCACTTCGTTCCACTGCTCCGACTCGCCCGTGGCGATGAGGCCGACGTTCCAGCCGCCGCCGGTGTCCGTCGTCGTCTGCACATCGAGGCTGTCGGCGCGGTAGACGCCGAAGTCGTTGCCCGCGGTGGTGTCGGTGGCGGAGTCGGCGGTCTCGGCCTGCACGGTGAGCGTGCCGGGGAAGGGCGCCTTGGAGTAGCGGCGCAGGATGTTGAGGTCCTGGCCCGGGTAGTCGCGCTGGGTGGTGGCGTAGGGCGCGTTCTCCGTGCGCCACAGGGCCGCGTTCTCCAGCCAGTCGGTGAAGCCCTCCACGAGCGTGAGGTCGTCGCCCTTGCCGACGGTGTTCGCCAGGTCGCCGACCAGCGTCTGGCCGTGGTTCGGGTCGATCACCATGTTCGAGCTGCCGGTCACGAAGTGGAAGCCGGGCACGGTGGCGCCGAAGGCGTGGCCGTTCAGCGTGTCGTTGGTGTACGTCGGGCTCGGCACGCCGAACCACGCGTCCTGGCCGTCTGCGACGGAGGCGACCGCGGGGTCGTTGGCGATCCAGGACTGGTCGGTGACGAAGTAGGGGTTCTCGCCGAACTGCGCCTGCGCCTGCGAGCGGACGTAGGAGAGCATCGCCGCGGAGTGGCCCCCGCCCTGGTTGCCGAAGGCGAAGGAGTTGTCGGACCACAGGTAGACCAGCGGGCGGCCGCCGACCTTGTAGAGCAGGTTGTCGGGTACGGCCTGGAAGAACGCCTTCAGGTCGTTGTCCCACAGGTACTGGTAGCCGCCTTCGCCCGCGCCGGTGGTGTCGCCCATGTCGAAGACCGGGTCGTAGCCGCCGGTGTGGTGCTTGACCTGGTTCTTCTTGTCGGTCATCGAGGCGGGCGTGTCGTCGAAGGCGGCGATCTTCAGCTTGTCGGCGGCGCCGGCCTGGTTGATGGCCGCCACCAGCTGGGTCAGCTCGCGCGGGTCGCCGCCGCCGTTGGGCACGGCGGAGCCGGGGACGTAGCCGCGGGTGTCCACGGCGACGAAGTCCACGCCGGCGGTGACCAGTTGCTCCACCGCGTCCAGCCAGAACTGCGAGCTCGGCTGCCCGGCCGCCTGGTAGAGCGGCAGGTTGTAGATGGTGTTGCCCTGGTTGGTGTACGGGCCGCCGGCGATGGTGGAGGTCTCGAAGCCGAAAGTCACTCCGAGGGCGCCGGTGACGTTGGCGGCGCGGTGGCTGAGCTGGGTGCCGCCGTTGTCCACGACGGCGGCGGTTGCCGCGGGTGCGGCCGAGGCGGTGCCGTCGAGGGCGGCCGGGGTGGCGACGGCCGCCGCGAGAGCGCCGCAGACCAGCAGGACGCGGGAGGTGTGCCAGGGTCCGGTGCGGTGGCGCATGGGCGTCACGGTCCCTTCGTGGCCGCTCGCGTGGGGGCGGGCGGCGTGCAGACAGTGGGGGAAGCGGGGCGCGTGGTCACGGTGAGACCTCTGATGAATCCGCGCCGAGCCCTCACAAGATCGGGCCTGGGGCCGGTGGTGTCAAGGGGCGCACGGGTCAACTGGCCGTACTGATCGGACGTTTGGGGCAGACGGGTCCGGCAGGCCCGCGGGGGTGGGCGCCCACTCAGACGCGGCGGGCCAGCACCAGACGGCAGTTCGGAGCACCGTCGGGTCGGAACCCGAAGCCGGCCAGCGGCACGGTGGTGACGTCGAAGCCCGCCCGGGTGAGGTCGCGGCGCACCGGGCCCAGCGGGAAAGTGCGGTAGTACATCACGAACGGCGGCCGCCACAGCGCGTTGCGCACCCGCATGGCCGCGTCGAAACCGGCCATCGCCCACCACCACGGGGTGCCCACGCGCGGTGGCGCCGGGACCGGGAAGGCGAACAGGCCGCCGGGCGCCAGGGCCCGGTGGACGCCCGCGAAGAGCGCGGGCCGCTCGGCGGGCAGGAAGTGGCCGAACGCGCCGAAGCTGACCGCCAGTGCGAACTCCCCACGGAAGGGCAGCGCCCGCGCGTCGGCCCGCACCAGCCGGGCCCGCGGGTGCGCCGCGTGGGCCCGGGCGAGCATCCCCGCACTGAAGTCCACCCCCGTGACCGGGCCTTCGCACAGCTCCGCCAGCAGCCCGAGCCCGGCGCCGGTCCCGCAGCACACATCGAGCCCGGCCGCGAAGGGCCCGAACGCCCGCAGCGCCTCCCCCGTCGCCGTCAGGAACCGCTCCGGCGTCCGGAACGGCGTCCGGTCGAACTTCGGCGCCAGCAGGTCGTACCCGTGCTCCACTGAGGACAGCGCCTGCACGGCCAGCTCCCGCAGCGTGGGCCGCCCGTCCGCGCGGGCGGCGGCGCCGGATGCCGGCTCGGAGGTCAGGGCGGAAGCCGGGTCGGACGTGGGGCCGGACGTCGGGTGGGCGGAGGTCACGGCCCCAGCCTAGGACGAAGGGTGGCCGCGCGGCCCGCCGCCACGGTGGGGGGATGGGAGGCGGCGGCGGGCCGGGCGGCCGAGAGGCGTCAGCCGGGTTGGCAGCTGAACGCGGGGGGTGAGGAAGGTGCCGTGCCGTTGGCCACGTAACCGAAGGTGGTGCTGGCGCCCACCGCCAACCGGCCGTTCCAGTCGGCGTTCTCGGCCATCTGCTGGCCGTTCATCGTGCTGAAGGTGGCGCTCCAGGAGCTGGCGATGGTGGTGCCGGCCGGCTCGGACCACATCACCATCCAGCCCAGCAGCGGCACGGTGCCGTTGTTGGCCACGGTGACCTGGGCCTGGTAGCCGCCGCTCCAGGAGTTGGTCACCGAGAAGGTCGCCGAGCAGGACGTGCCGGTCGGCGGGGTGCCGCCGGTGGAACCGGCCGACGTGCCGGACGAGGTGCCCGACGAGGTGCCGGACGTAGTGCCCGAGGACGTACCGCTCGTCGTACCGGACGACGAGCCCGCGCTCGTACCCGAGGACGTGCCGGACGTCGTGCCCGACGTCGTGCCGCCCGAGGTGGTCCCGCCGTTCACCCCGGTCACCTGCCCGTTGCCGCCGTCGAAGACGACGTCGGAGCAGCTGTAGAAGGTCTCCGTGCTGTCCGAGCGGGCCCACACCGTGTAGATGATCGCCGGGCCGGTCTTGCCGGAGGGCAGCTGGGCCGTCCAGTCGTAGTGGCCGTCGAGCGTGCCGACCGGGCCGGTCTCCGGCGGGTGGTCGGCGGTGGCGAAGGGCGTGGACTCCAGGTCCGACCAGGCCAGCGGCTTGGTCGGGTCGTAGCCGTTCTTGGTGACGTACATGTAGAAGGTGCCGGGGTGGGCGGCCCAGGCGTTGTAGCGGAAGGCGTAGGTCGCCCCGGACGTCAGGTGCGTGACCGGCCAGTCGTTGCGCGGCAGGTCGAAGCCGGCGAACGTCGGGTTGCCGCCGCTGCACAGCGAGCCGTCCGGGATGAAGCCTGAGGTGCGGCCCGCGCCGTCCGAGCGCAGCACGCTGAACCAGTTGTAGAAGGGCGTGGTGCCGCCCTGCGCGGCGGCCGCGGCGCAGGCCGGGTTCTTCGGGACGATCTCCCCGGTGCTGGTCAGGCCGTCCTCGTAGCACAGGAAGGTGCGGCTGCCGGGGTTCATGGGGGCGCCGTGCGCGGTCGCGGTGTGGCCGGTCAGCAGCACCGTGGTGAAGGCGGCCAGGGTCGCCACGATCGTGAGCAGTGCGAGTCTGAGCGGCCGCGGCGCTCCGGGAAGGGTCAAGGGTCGGAACGTCATCGCATGGGGGTCCCTTCGCATGTGGGGGGATGGTGGGAGCGCTCCCATTCGCTCCCCTTCGGACCGTAGCGCGGCACGCCGTATCTGTAAACGCTCCTGCACCGACCGTTGCGGGGCCCGCCGGAACGGGACCCCGGCACCGAGGAGGAACGGCTGTCAACCCGCCCCCGGCCCGAACCTGCGCCGGTACGCCGACGGCGTGATGCCGGTCTCGCGGCGCATCAGGGTGCGCAGATTGGCGGCGGTGCCGAGCCCGCTGCGCCGGGCGACCACCTCGAAGCGCGACTCGCCCCGCTCGATCAGCCGGCACGCCAGGGCGAGGCGCTCCCCCGTCAGCCACGCCAGCGGCGTCGTACCCAGTTGGGCCTGGAAGCGGCGGTGCAGCGTCGCCGGGCTGACCGCCGCGCGGGCCGCGAGGTCGGCCACGGCGAGCGGTGCGTCCAGCCGCTCCTGGGCCCAGGCCAGGACGGGCGCGAGGGACTCGTCCGGCACGTCCGGCATGGGGCGCTCCACGAACTGCCGCTGCCCGCCGTCCCGGTGCGCCGCGAAGACCAGCCGCCGGCTCACGGCGTTGGCGACCTCCGCGCCGTGGTCGCGGCTGACCACGTGCAGCCCGAGGTCGAGCGCGGCCGCGCTGCCCGCGGCGGTGAGGATGTCGCCGTCGTCCACGAACAGCACGTCCGGTTCGAGCCGGACGGAGGGGAAGCGGGCCCGGAAGTCGTCCGCCCACTGCCAGTGGGCGGTGGCCCGGCGCCCGTCGAGGACCCCAGCCTCGGCCAGGGTGAAGGCACCGCTGCAGAAGCCGACCAGGCGCGCGCCGCGATCGTGCGCGCGCCGGACGGCGTCGAGCACGGCGGGGCGGCGGGGCACCTCGATGTCCGGGCGGTTGGGGACGATCAAGGTGTCCGCCTCGTCGGCCGCTTCCAGACCGGCGACTCCCGTGAGGGTGAAGAAGGCGTCGCGCATCAGGGTGCGGGGCTCGGGCGAGCAGAGCCGGAAATCGTAGAGGTCGCGGCCGATCTCCGGCCGGCGCAGGCCGAAGACCTCGGTGGCACAGCCGAGTTCGAAGGGGTTGGAGTTCTCGTCCACGACCACCACGACCCGGTGCGTACCCGCGGCCCGCCCGTGCGAGGATTCTTTCGCCATGTGCAATTCCTAGCACTCACCGCGGCCGTCCGGGGCGGCCCAGGATGGCTCCGTGAACAGCGAACCCATCCCCCTCGGCAAGGCCCTGGCCTCCTTCGACGCCCTGTGGAGCCCCCGTATCGTCACCCGCGTCAACGACTACGACGTGCGCGTCGCCAAGGTCGCGGGCGAACACGTCTGGCACGTCCACGAGGACACCGACGAGTTCTTCCTCGTCCTCGACGGAGAGCTGCGGATCTCCCTGCGCGAGCCCGAGGGCGAGCGCACCGTCCTGCTCCCGAAGGGGGCGGTCTTCACCGTCCCGCAGGGCACCGAGCACAGGCCGTACGCCCCGTCCGGCGCCGCGATCCTCATGTTCGAGCCCACCGGCACACCGACCGTGGGCGACCGGCACGAGGAGATCCCCGACCACGTCGACGCGACGACCGGGCACGCGCTCGGCACCTGACCGGCCGCGGCACGGCCGTGCCGGAGCCGGGATGTGCGCGACATCTCACCTGCCCGAAACGGAACCGCCATTCCTGATCACTTATCCTGGACACATAGCGGAATAACAGTTCCGCTTCACTGGTTGTGCGCTTCGTGACCGAGCGGCCTCGCCGTCACCGAAGCACTGTCCCGTATGTCCTTGTTAAGGAGATCCATGGCGTCCGAGACCCGGCGCACCGGCCATCAGGTGACCTTCGTGGTCCTGGCGGCGAGTGTCACCGCGTACGCGCTGCTCCAGTCCCTGGTCACGCCGGTGCTGCCGACGATCCAGCAGGCGCTGCACACCTCGCAGAACACGGTCACCTGGGTGCTGACCGCGTATCTGCTGTCGGCCTCGATATTCACCCCGATCATGGGGCGGATCGGGGACATGGTCGGCAAGCGGCCGGTCTTCGTGGCGACGCTCGCCGCCCTGGCCGCCGGCTCGCTGCTGGCCGCGCTCGCCACGAACGTGACGGTGATGATCATCGCCCGTGTCGTGCAGGGCATCGGTGGCGGCGTGCTGCCGCTGGCCTTCGGCATCGTGCGCGACGAGTTCCCGCGCGAGAAGCTCAGCGGCGCGGTCGGCGCCATCGCCTCGCTCGTGGCCGTCGGCGGCGGTCTGGGCATCGTGCTGGCGGGCCCGATCGTCAACGCCCTCGACTACCACTGGCTGTTCTGGCTGCCCATGATCGTCACGATCCTGGCGGCCGTGGCCACCTTCCTCTTCGTGCCGCAGTCGCCGGTGCGCACCCCGGGCCGGATCAGCTGGTCGCCGGCGGTGCTGCTGTCGGCGTGGCTGGTCGCGCTGCTGGTCGCGCTGAGCCAGGCCCCAGTGTGGGGCTGGGGCTCGGGCAAGGTGATCGGCCTGTTCGCCGCGGCCGTGGTTCTCGCGGTGGCCTGGGTCGAGACCGAGCGGCGCGCCGCCACCCCGCTGATCGACATGAAGATGATGGCCCGCCCGGCGGTGTGGACGAACAACACGGTCGCGCTGCTGTTCGGCGTCGGCATGTACGCCGTCTTCGCCTTCCTGCCGGAGTTCGTGCAGACCCCGAAGTCCACCGGGTACGGGTTCGGCGTGTCCGTCACGCAGTCCGGGCTCATCCTGGCGCCGATGGCCGTGATGATGTTCCTGGTCGGCATGGGTGCCAACGGGCTGGCGGCGCGGATCGGCGGCAAGATCGTGGTGCTGCTCGGCGCGCTCATCGGCGCCGCCTCCATGGCGCTGCTCGCCTTCGCGCACACCCACACCTGGGAGTTGTACATCGCCACCGCGGTGATGGGTGTCGGCTTCGGCCTGGCCTTCGCGGCCATGTCCAGCCTGATCGTGGCCGCCGTGCCGCCCGCGCAGACCGGTGTGGCCAGCGGCATGAACGCCAACATCCGCACCATCGGCGGCTCCATCGGCGCCGCGCTCATGGCGAGCGTCGTGACCGCGCATCCCGCGGCCGACGGACTGCCGCGCGAGTCCGGCTACACCGGCGGGTTCGCGATGCTGGGCGGGGCGCTGCTGGTGGCCGCGCTGGCCGCGGTGCTGATCCCGGTGAGTCGCCGCGGGAACGTGGTGTCCGTCGAGGGCGCCGAGGACGAGGCCGCCGCAGCAGAGAGCGGCGCCGGGCAGGAGCTCGCGGCCGTCCCCGCGGGTAACGTCGAAGGCGACGCGTCGCACTGACACCGCCCGCCCTCACCTTGTGCACTGCGGCCGGTTCGGAACGGGAGTCGCTCATGGCAACGCAGGAGACGCGGCAGCGGCCGATGCGCCGCGACGCGGCCCGCAACCAGCAGTTGGTGCTCGCCGCCGCCCGTGAAGTGCTCAGCGAGCACGGCACCGACGCCAGCATGGAGCAGATCGCCTCACGGGCCGGCGTCGGCGTCGGCACGCTCTACCGGCGCTTCCCCAACAAGGAGGCGCTGGTGGAGGAGATCGCCGCGCAGGTGCTCGGCGAGCTGGTGGGCGAGGCGCGGCGCGCACTGCAGGCGCCCGACGGCACCGGCCTGGAGACGTACATCCAGGTGCTGGGCCAGTGGCTGGTCGAGTACCGCGGGTACGCGGACAAGCTGGTCGGCGCCACCAAGGCGGCCTGCGTGGAGATCCTGCGCGACCTGACCGGGCAGCTGCTCCGGCAGGGCCAGCAGGCCGGCCGGATCGCCCCCGAGATCGAACTCGGCGACGTGCAGGCGCTGGTGTGGGGGCTGCGCGGGGTCGTGGAGGTCAGCGGCGAGGTGGCACCCGACGCGTGGCGCCGCTTCGCGGCGGTCCAGCTGGCCGGGATGCGCGCGCCGGGCAGCCTGGAGGGCCTGCCGCCGGTGGGCAGCAAGGAGCTGGCCGAGATCACGGCGGGCGCGCACAAGGCGCACCGGGCGGCGCAGCAGCAGCCGGGCCGGCGTGCGGGTGACTGCCGGTAGCGATCGGTGGCCGCCGCCGGATCGGCGGCGAACGGACGAAAGCGCGGGCCCTGGTGTACGGGCCCGCGCTTCGTCGTGTGGCGCGCGCTTCGTCGGTGTGCTGGAGCGTCGGTGCGACTTGGCCGTTGGTGAGTGCCGCCAGGCGCCGCTCGTCGGCAGCCCCGCTCTGTTCGCTGGTACGGCCGCCGTACGGCCCCGCTCGTGCGCCTCGCTTCGTCGCCCGCCGTCGGCCGGACGGCTCAGCGGCGGGTGCCGCAGCTCGGGCAGAAGGCGGCGCCGGCGGGGACCTGGGCGTTGCAGGAGGTGCAGGCGTCCGGCTGGGCCAGGCGGTGGCCGCAGTTGGGGCAGAAGGCCGAGCCGTGGGTCTCGCCGTGGCACTGCGGGCAGACCAACTGCCGCTGGGCGGCGATGTCGTAGCCGTCGGCGGCGTTCTGCCCCGCGGAGTAGGCGCGCTCCGAGACGCCGTCGTTCAGCCCGCGCTGACGGGCCGCGACCGCTTCGGCCGCGGTGTCGGGCGCGCAGGTCAGGCAGATGCCCTGGCCGGCGTTCCAGCAGCGGTGGCAGACGTACGAGGTGCACCGCGGGCAGCGGTTGAAGTGGCCCTGGGCGGTGGCTATCGCGCGCTGGAAGGCGGCGTCGCGGGCGCTGCCGTAGCCCGCGCCCGCCAGGCCGTCGGCCGCGGTGGACACCCCGGAGCCGGTCCGGCCGAGCAGTCCCCAGGCCGCGTTGACGCCCTTGCCGACCCAACTGGCCATCCGGCCGCCGGCGTACGCCTCGAACGGCGAACGCCAGGTGTCCTGACAGCGGTTGCAGTGGAACTCGAACTGGAATCCCGCGCCTGTGCCGTGCTCCTCGCACAGATCACGGTAGTTGTTGCTGAAGTAGATTTCCGCGGTCACCGCCACGCCTCCCCGAGCGCTCAACGGCCGGCCCCTGCCGGCCGGTGTCCCCACGGAAGGTGACGCCCCGCGTACCCCTTCCGGTTCTGCCCGCCGACAGCGCCGGCAGACCGCACTCACTGTGGCACACAGCACCCCCCGCGCGTGCCATGACCTCGCATCCCGCGCCCCCGCCGACACCGCGAGGGCTCCGTGCCCCCGCAGCACCACCGGCGATTCCGCATCCCCGCCCCGCCGGCCTCTCTGACCCCTCCGTCAAGCCGAGCAACGAGCGCCCCACTCTGCGCACGACGGCACACCGGACACTGCGACCGTCCGGCACGTTGCCTTGCGCGCCGCCGGGTTGACCAGAGGGCGGTTCAGGGCTCGCCGAAGGCGTGGACGGCGTAGTCGGGAATATCCAATACACGGCTGATCGGTCCCGTCGCGTCAGACGGCGGTGAAGCCGCCGTCTGCGGGTACCACGGCTCCGGTGATGAAGCTGGAGCGTGGTGAGGCGAGGAAGCAGAGAACCTCGGCGATCTCTTCGGGCTGTGCGACCCGGCCCAGGGGCTGGGCGTCGGCGAACGATGCGAGGTAGGCGCGGCTGTCGGGGCGGATCGTGTCGAGGAAGTCGGTCTCGATGACGCCTGCGGCGACCAGGTTGGCGCGGATGCCCCATGGTCCGCCCTCGACGGCGAGCACCTTGGTCAGTTGGGCCAGGGCGCCTTTGGACGCGCTGTAGGCGGCGCCTTCGGGCAGGGCGACCGTGCCGGCGTAGGACCCGGTGCTGACGATGCTCCCGCCGCCCCGGCTCCGCATGGCCCGGAAGGCTTCCCGGGCGCAGAGGAAGGATCCGCGAGCGTTGACGGCCATCACGGTGTCCCAGTCCTCGGCGGTGGTTTCGGTGACGGGTTTGTTCAGGGTGCGTCCGGCGTTGTTCACCAGGATGTCCAGTCCTCCGAAGGCGTCCAGCGCCGAGCGGACCGCGTGGACGGCGGTCTCCTCCCGTGCGATGTCGCCCCGCATCGCGAGTACGCCGGGGAATTCGTCCCCCAGGGTCGTGACGTCGGGACGCAGGTCGACGGCGACGACGCGGGCGCCACGGGCATGGAGCAGCGCCACGGTCTCCTTGCCCACGCCGCGCGCGGCCCCGGTGACCAGGGCGGTCTTCCCGGCGAACTCGGATACTTCGGCGGACGCGGCGGTGGGCGTCATGATGAGGTCCTCTCGTAAGGATCAGGGTCGCGCGCGGTTTCCCGCGCCGGCGGCACGGGCTGCCGTACGGTCACGCACTCACGAGGCGGACGGCACAGGGGATGAGCGCGCGTGACGTGCGTGTGCGCGCGGGAGGCGTCGTGGACGCCCGGGCGGGTCGTTCAGTGCGCGGTGAGGCCGCCGTCGACGACGAGTTCCGAGCCGGTGACGAAGGAGGAGTCGTCGCAGGCGAGGAAGAGGATCGCGGGGGCGACCTCATCGGCGCGGCCGGCTCGGCGCATGGGGGTGCGCCGGATGTCCGGTTGCTGGTCGCCCTGCTCGTCCAGGAGGTCCTGGATCATCGGTGTGGCGACCACTCCGGGATGGATCGAGTTGACCCGTACGCCCTGCCGTGCGTACTCGACCGCGGCCGTCTTGCTCAGCAGGCGCACCGCGCCCTTCGACGCCTGGTAGGCCGCGGCCGCGCCGCTGCCCACCAATCCGAGCACGGACGAGGTGTTGATCACCGACGCGTTGCCGCTCGCTCGCAGCAGCGGTATCGCCGCCCTCATACCGAGCCAGGTGCCTTTCTGGTTCACCTCGATCACGCGGTCCCACATCTCCTCCCGCGTGTCCTCGATACCCGGCCAGTCCAGGATTCCGGCGAGGTTCACCAGCACGTCCAGCACACCGAAACGACCGCGTACGAGGGCCGTCACCTCCTCCCATTCCCGGGCTGAGGAGACATCGAGGAGGGCGGTCGCCACCTCCGCGCCACTCGCCTCGATGCGCTGCGCCAGCTCCTGGAGGGGTTCGCGGGCCACATCGGTGACCACCAGCCGGGCGCCCTCCTGGGCGAAGAGTTCGGCGGTCGCCGTGCCGATCCCCCCGGTCGCGCCCGTGATCAGGGCCACCTTGCCCTCAAGACGTCCTCCGGTCATGAATACGGTCCTTCCCTTGCGTGTGATACGTCCGTCAGCGACTGCTGCCTGCCCCGGCAGTCGGTCCGCTCCACCGAGTCTGCGCAGGTCAGCGACGCCCGACCAGGACGCGTGCTGCCTGGGTGCACCACACCCAGGCAGCCCACCGGTGCGCCGCCTAGCCTGAAGACATGGACGAAAACCGCCTGGGGGACTTCCTGCGGGCACGCCGCGCCGCCCTGAGCCCGCACGAGGTCGGGATGCCGAGCCACGGGACCCGCAGAGTCGCCGGGCTGCGCCGCGAGGAGGTCGCCGTCCTGGCCGGAGTGAACGCCGACTACTACGCCCGCCTGGAACAGGGCCGCGAACGCAACCCCTCACCCCAGGTGATCGACGCCCTCGGCCACGCTCTGCACCTCGACGAGGACGCCAGGACGCACCTGTACCGGCTGGCCGGGGCCGCCCCCGCCGGCCGGCCGGCGCCTCGCCGCACCGAGGGCGTCAGCCCCGCCCTGCGACAGCTGATGGACGGCTACCCCAACACCCCGGCGTTCGTCATGAACAGGACCCTCGACCTCCTCGCGGTCAACGCGCTGGCCCAAGCCCTCTACTCGGCGTTCACCCCGGCGGACAATCTCGCCCGCATGACCTTCCTCGACCCGATCGGGCCCACCTTCTACACGGACTGGAACCGGGCGGCACAAGCCACCGTCGCCAACCTCCGCGAGGCGACCGGCTTGGAACCGGACAACCCGCGGCTGCGCGAACTCGTCGGCACCCTCACCGAGGGCAGCGCGGACTTCGCGCGCCTGTGGCAATCCCACACCGTGCGAGGCAAGACGCGGGACGCCAAACACTTCCACCACCCGGATGTCGGCCCGCTCACGCTCACCTACCAGGCGTTCGACGTACGCGAGGCACCCGGCCAGCAGCTCGTCATCTACCACGCCGAACCGGGCAGCCCAAGCGCCCACTCCCTCCACCTGCTCGGCTCCCTCCACGCCACCCGGCGCCGAGCCCACGCACAGCACACAGCTGATCAGCCCACACACCCCGGAGACCCGCACCAATAGTGCGACCCCGCCCTCGGCGCGCTTCATGGTGAGATCGGTGAAGGTCCGCAGGGTGAGGGCGGGCGCGGTCATCGGGCGCTCATCCGGGCCGTCAGCTGGCGAGGGCTTCAGTGAGGTGGGGGCGGGCGGCTTCCGGGAGGGCGTGGTGGAGGGCTTCGGCGCGGGTGCGGACGAGGCCGTTGCGGTAGGCGTGCGGGAGGTGCTGCCAGACGGCGGCGGCCTTGCCGGCTGCCGCCGAGGGGTCGCCGTCTACGTTGAGGCAGGTGGCCGCGTCCATTTCGAGGAGGGCACGGGTCATCACCGAGGGGGTGCGGGTGAGGGCGAGGGCGGCTTCCTGTTCGGCGTATGCCTCGCGGGTGCGGCCCAGCAGGGTGAACGCCTGGGAGAGGTGGACGTGGTGCTTCTGCGGTGGGTAGCCGAACCAGGTGTCGGCGGCCTGCGTGCGGTCCAGGTGCTTGGCGATGGTGCGGGCGTCGGCGACGGAGCGGAGCGCGCTGTCGTGGTCGCCGAGCGAGGCCGCGGCCCGGGCGTGGACGGCTGCGGCCAGGGCGGCGGCAGCGGAGGGCTTCGACCCGGCCTCGCCGCGGGCACGGGTGGCGAGGTCGGCCGCGGCCTTCGGGGCGCCGTAGTTGAGGGGCACCATGGCGTGCCGGGCCAGCGCCCACGCCAGCATCTCCCGGTCGCCCGACTCGCGCGCCGCCCCCTCGGCGGTGGCGAACCAGCCGTGCGCGTCGCGCTGGTCGCTGCGGTCGTGCTGGATGATCGCCACAAGTCCGGTGATCCCCGCGGCCGTACGAGCCAGGTCGGCCCGCACCCCGGCGGCATGCGGCCGAGTCAGCACGTCCCGCAGCAGATCCAGATCCCCCCGCATCTCCGCGAGCACTTCCCCCGGAGAACGCCCCCGATACCCACCGCGATGCCGCTCGAACGCTCCCTCCAGATACGCCAGATCACCCGCGTCCGAACCGGACAGCGCGGCATCGATCCCCCGCCGCACCTCCGCAATACCGGGCAGCGCAACCGCCCCGCTGGCAGCAACAGCCGCCGCCCCCAAGAACCTCCGCCGATCCACCTCCGCGCCCTCCTCCTACGGTCGACGCCAACCCTCCCGCTGCGGCAGGCGCCCCGTCCCGCCGACTGGTTGCCGCTTCAGTTCCCTTGCCGCGCCTTCGGGCCAGAGGACTTCGGGCCAGAGGACGGAGTACGGCACCTCCGTGCGCTCGGCGTACGCGACGAGCGATCACCCAGCAATTCCCCCTCCGTACGGGACCGTCGTGCTGTCGGAACAGGACGGAGCCCAACGTGCCTGGTCCCGCCGGGGACTTCGATTGCGTCGATCTGCCGATCGTCCGGCCGGGACCGCATCGCGCTGTACGACGGCCCCGGCTCGGTGATCAGCTTGTTTCGTCCAGGAAGTCGGCGACCGGTGGCAGGCGGCGGTGGCGGGTGAGGGCGGTGTGGAGGTCGGCAAGCGTGCCGGTGGTGCGGGCGGATTGGACACCGCCCATCAGGGCCACCGCTTGCCGGGCGGTCTCGACGGCGCCTTCGATGTTCCCGGCCGCCAGGTACGCCTCCGCGCGACGGGCCTCGTAGATGGCGGCACCGCGGGGTTCGGCGGTGGCGTTGTACGGGTCGGGGTGCGTGGTCGCGGTGGTGAAGAAGTCCAGCGCGCGGGTGGGTTCGCCCAGCGTCAGCGCCGCCGAGCCCGCGGCCTGGAAGATCTCGCCGGCCGTCATCCAGTACATGACCCCGTTGTCGTCCTGCGGGCGCCCGCCGCGCTCGTACGACGCCAGCGCGGCATCGACAGCCCGGTACGCCTCGGTGGGGTTGCCCGCGATCGAGTAGGCGCGGGCCCGCCGGATGTGCAGCAGCGTCACGACGCGGGGCGAGTCGATCCCGGCCCGTTGGCCGAGGGCCGTGTTCAGCATCGCCAACGCGCCGGCGGGGTCGGGCCGCGGCTTGCCGTTGTAGCGGACGATGGACCAGAAGGCCGCGGCCACCGCGCCCACCGTGGCGTCCCCGGCGCTGCCCGCGGCCCGAAGAGCCTGGGCGTAGTGGAATTCGGCGGTGTCGGTCCGGCCGCTGTCGTAGGCGCACCACCCGGCGAGCCGCGCGGCCTCGGCTGCGCTGGCGAACAGGCGCCGACCGACCTCCTCGGTGTAGGAGAACTCCGTCAGGAGCCTGCGGGCGAGGCGCATTTCGGCGACCGCCGAGTCGTAGACCACGTCGGAGCCGAGGTCGTCGTCCAGGTGCCGCAGCGCGGTCAGCCGCGCGTCGATCCGATCGGCGGCCGCGGCGTCGATCCGTCGGCCGGACGCCTGCGCGGCAGCCGGCAGGGCAGTCGCCCACTGGGCGACGACGGCTGCGACCACGCCGGTCGACGCCGTCATGAATCCGCGTCGGTCCACAGGGCCTCCCACCTCCAGTGCTTCCATCGTTCCCGCCGTCGTCCACGGCAACTCCCACACAGCATCGCCGTGTTGCAGCCCGCACAGCAGCCAGCCGGGCCAGCCCCGGGCCTGCACCTCCCGAGCGGGGATACCGAAGACGGCGGCCATGGCCATCTGAGTGGTGACGGTGGGCACTTGTGGCCGCTCGGGCTGCGTCCACCGCGAGACCTTCTCCTTGCGGGTGGCGAACTGCCCGTATCCGCGGCGGACATACTCGTCACGTACCCGGCGCAGGTACGACTCGTTGGTCCACCCCCGCCGAGTGATCAACTCGGTGAGCGGATGACGAGCCTCGGGCATCTTCGACCTCCGTAACGCCGGCACTGCCAGTGTGGGCCACCAGATGCCCGAATGGGCCCGAGAAAGCAACCGAAGCAACCAGCGGCACCCGGCAGCAACGGTCGAAGCCTTCCGCCGCCGAACGTGCTCAGGCTCTTATGAGTACGCCGTCACCCGCAAAGGAAGCAGCGCGGGAAATCCGTATCGGATGGCAGGACCGTTACGTAGTAAGGGGTGGACGCATGGCTGGGCGTGGCCCGTCGGAGGGTGGGGTTGGACTGCGGCCCAATGGGGCCGCGATGCGGGCGTTGCGGACCGCGCTGAAGGTGAGTCTGCGGGACATGCAGCAGCGCACCGGGCTCGACCCCGGCTACCTCTCACGCCTGGAGCGCGGGCTCGCCGGAGCGGGGGCCGAGACCATCCGCCGCTGCGCCGACGCACTCGACGTACCCGCCGGCGCCATCACCCACGACCGATGAACGCACGCCGGCACCAGCACAAGCCACGCCCCCAAGACCTGGACGCAGGGCCCTACTTGCAAACATTCGCGAGGAATTCACCGATGGAAGGTGCACGGCACATGGGAACGGCATGGAGCGGGCGGCTGCCCGACTGCTCCTGGCTGCGGTTCTTCGGCGAGGAGTTGCGCACCGTACGCGAACAACTCGGCCTGACCCTGAGGGAGGTCGCCGCCGGAACCACCTACAGCTTCCAGCAGATCTCCAACGTCGAGGCCGCCCGCCGAACCCCCTCCCAAGCCCTCGCCCGCGAACTCGACCGCACCCTGGGCACCGGCGACCGCTTCCAGCGCATCCTCACACGCGTCCTCGCCGACACCTTCCCCACCTGGTTCACCTCCATGGCCGACGAAGAAGCACAAGCCACCCAGATCCGCATCTGGGAACCCCGCATCATCCCCGGCCTGTTCCAAACCGAGGACTACACCCGACAACGCCTCCGCTGGGCCAACCCCCACCTGTCATCGGACGAGTTGGACGAAGCCGTCGCCGCACGCGCCGCACGCCGGCACATCCTCACCCGCGACCAACCCCCCTACATCTGGCTCATCCTCGACGAATCGGTCCTCCTGCGCCCCATCGGCGGCCCCACCGTCATGACCCGCCAACTCCACCACCTCACCCAAGCCGCAGAAACCCCCCACCTCACCCTCCAAATCGTCCCCCTCACCGCCACTCCCCACCCCGGCCTCGACGGCCCCCTCACCATCTGGACCTACCCCGACCGCCCCGACATCGCCTACATCGACCACCCCCACACCCCCCACCTCATCGAAACCCCCCACGACGTCAGCGACACCACCCTCACCCACAACCTCCTCGCCGCCACCGCCCTCGACCCCACCACCTCACTCGACCACATCCACACCCTCACCAAAACCACCTACGGTGCGTAACCGGCCCAGGACGCACCACGGCCCCGGCAGCCACCGAAGGGCTGCCGGGGCCGGTCGAATGTGCCGCTCAGGCGGCCGCGCGCGTCAGCCCTGGCGGGCCTTGCTGCGCGGGTCCTTGCGGTTGATCACGTACACCTTGCCGCGCCGGCGGACGATCTGGGCGCCCGGACGGTTCTTGAGCGAGCGAAGCGAGTTGCGTACCTTCATCGGAGCGCCTTTCTGCTCGTAACCTGTCTCATACAGCCCGCTCAACAGCGGTGGGGGCGGGTACATTCCCTCCGGCAGGCACGCGGCGGAGGGAGCGGCCATGGGCAGCGTGGGCAGCGACGGCACGGATGCGGAGCGCGAGCGGGACAAGGACGACGAGCCCGATTTCAGCAGCCCCGGATTCTCCAGCCCCGACTTCAGCTCCCCCGATTTCAGCACCCCTGACTTCACGGGCCCCGGCGACTACACCCCGCCCGAGTACGAGGTGCCGCCCTTCCGCGGCCCGGACTACGAGGCCGAGGACGCCGACGACCTGGTCCCCGAAGAGGCGGGTTTCTCCAGCCCGGGCTTCACCAGCCCCGACTTCACGAGCCCGGGCCCCATCGACGACGCGGACGACGCGGACGACGACCGCTGACCCGAACAGCCCGACCCCGGTCCTCGCTCCCCGACCCCGGGCCCCGGTCCGGGACCCGGGCGGAACGGACTCGCCTCAGATGCGGGAGTTGCGCAGCGACTGCATCACCGCGCCGGCCAGTGCCCGCGTCGCCCGCGGGACGGACAGCTCCTCGTGCTCGCGGTACAGCGACCAGTTGTACTTGACCAGGGACATCTTGTTGGAGGACAGCGATCCGGCCTGGTGGGCCCGGTACACCGCGAGCGGCTCGGCCAGCCCCCGGGCGTCGGCGCCGTCCCGCATGATCGACAGCCACAGGGCGTAGTCCTGGCGCTTGCGCATCTCCGGCATCAGCCTCGTGCCCAGGGCGTTGCGGTCGTACATGGCGGTGAGAGCGCCGATGTGGTCCTGGACCAGCATCGCGCGGTAGTCCACGTGCGGCCGCGCGCGGATGACCCGGCCGTTGGGGACCCAGTCGGTGCTCTCGCCGGCGTAGTCGGCGTCCATCTTGTAGTACGAGGTGAACGTCAAGGGCGCGTCGCCTTCCGCGGCGAAGGCGAGCTGCTTCTCCGTCTTCTCCGGCAGCCACATGTCGTCGCTGTCGAGAAAGGCGATGTAGTCCCCGCGGGCCCGCTCGATGGCGAGGTTGCGGGCCCGGCCCGCACCGCCCCGTTCCGGTGCCGACTGCGGCAGGACGCGCTCGTCCTGCGCGGCGAACTCGCGGAGCAGGTCCATGGAGCCGTCGGAGGACTGATCGTCGGTGACCAGTAGCTCCAGGTCACCGTGGGTCTGCGTGAGCACCGACCGGACGGCTGCGCCGAGGGTGGCGGCCGAGTTGTACACGGGCATCACAACGGACACCAAGGGCACGGCACTTCTCCTTGCCAGATCAGGGACGACGGCCCATTCAAGCACCGCGGTCGAGCAGGTGCCGACCCGCGGACGACCATTGCTGGTCAAGGCTACGCAGCCCCGTAGGCGCCGCCGAGCCGGGTCACCGTGTCATGAGCCGGGGCGGGGGCCCGCACCGCGTCCGGCAGTCCGGCAGTTTGCAGCCAGGGCCCCGATCATGCCGGGGCCAGGCTCGCGGACGCCGCGCGGGCGACCGCTCGGGCCACCGCTGCCAGCGCGGGCGAATCGAGTTTCCACTGCTGCCAGTGCAGCAGAACGTCCACGGGGTGGTCCGGGGCGAGTTCGACGAGGGTGCCCGCGGCGAGGTGGGGGGCCGCCTGGCTCTCCGGGATCATGCCCCAGCCGAGCCCGCTCGCGACGGCGGCGGTGAACGCCTCGGAGGAGGGGGTGTGGTGGCGGGCGCGGGTCGGGGTGCGGCCGGGGGCGAAGGCGCGCAGGAAGCCGTCCTGGAGGTCGTCCTTGCGGTCGAAGACGACCATGGGCGCGCCGGGCAGCGCGTCCCGGAGCGGGGTGCCGGCGAGCCAGCGGGCGGCGAAGCGCGGGGTGGCCGCGGCGAGGTAGCGCATCCGGCCGAGCGCCCGTACCGAGCAGCCCTGCACGGCCTGCGGGGAGGAGGTGACGGCCGCCATCACCAAGCCCTGGCGGAGCAGGGCGGCGGTGTGGTCCTCGTCCTCGCGGTGCAGCTCGAAGGTGACGTCGTGGCTGCCGGCGACCTCGACCAGCGCGGGCAGGAACCAGGTGGCCAGCGAGTCGGCGTTCACGGCGATCGGCAGGGCGGTGGGGCCGGCGCCGTCGCCGATGCCGAGGTCGGTGCGCACGTCCTGCTCCAGCCGGGCCAGCTGCCGGCCGAAGCGCACCAGGACCTCGCCGGAGGCGGTGAGCCGCACCGGCTTGGTGCGCAGCAGCAGCACCCGCCCGGTGCGCTGCTCCAGCGCCTTGATCCGCTGGCTGACGGCGGAGGGCGTGACGTGCAGGGACTCCGCGGCCGCCTCGAAGGTGCCCTCGTCCACGGCGGCGAGCAGCGTACGGACCTGGTCCAGCGGAAGGTCGAACACGCGGCGGCTCCTTCTCCGGGCAATGGCGGCCGGCTCCTGAGTGGGGATAATCATAAGCAGTGCTGATGCTGCCTAATAATCATTAGCTGGCTTGAAGCACATGGCGGCTCCTAGCCTGCGGTCATGCATGCCGCTCTTGTCGCCTCCTTGGCGGGCCTTGGTACGGGAATGTCGCTCATCGTGGCGATCGGGGCGCAGAACGCCTTCGTGCTGCGCCAGGGGCTGCGCCGCGAGCACGTCGCGGTGGTCGTCGCCATCTGCGCCGCCTCCGACCTGCTGCTGATCTCGCTGGGCATCGGTGGGGTGGGCTCGCTGATCCGGCGGTGGCCCACCGCGCTGACGGTCACCGCGTGGGCGGGCGCGGCCTTCCTGCTGACGTACGGGGTGCTGGCCGCCCGCCGCGCGCTGCGCCCCAGCGGCCTGGACGCGGGCGGCGGCACCGGCGGCTCTCTGCGTACGGCCGCGCTGACCTGCCTGGCGATGACGTGGCTCAACCCGCACGTCTACCTCGATACGGTGCTGCTCGTCGGCTCGGTCGCCAACAGCTACGGCGGCTCGCGGTGGCCGTTCGGCGTGGGCGCGGGCACGGCGAGCGTCCTGTGGTTCACCGCACTCGGCTTCGGCGCCCGCCTCCTGCGCGGCCCCTTCTCCCGCCCGGCCGCCTGGCGCGTCCTGGACGCGGTGATCGCCTGCATCATGATCACCCTGGCGGTGGCAATGGTTGCCCGCACCTGAAGGCCGGCCTGCCTGCGGCTCCGTGAGCCGGCGGGGTCAGCCGCGGTGGCGGGCGACGATCGAGGCGGTGTCGGTGCCGCGGGGGAAGACGCCGTACTGGTGGGCGCGGGTCTCGCCGAGGCGGGCGGCGACGAACGCCTCGGCCATCGGCGCCGGGGCGTGGCGCAGCATGAGCGAGGACTGCAGGGCCAGCGCCATCGCCTCCACGGTGCCGCGGGCTGCCACCTGCGCGGCCTGCGGGTCGGCCACCAGCTCGGCGAGGCCGGTACGCAGGCGGCGGACGTGCTCGTCCAGCACGGGGTGGGCGCCGGAGGTCGTGGCCAGCTCGGCCCAGAAGGCGTCCAGGGTCTGCGGGGTGCGGGCGATGCCGCGCAGCACGTCGAGCGCCACGACGTTGCCCGAGCCCTCCCACACCGCCATCACCGGCTGCTCGCGGTAGCGGCGGGCCAGCGGCCAGTCCTCGGTGTAGCCGTTGCCGCCCAGGCACTCCAGGGCTTCGTACGCGTGGTGCGGGCCGCGCTTGCAGATCCAGTACTTGGCCGCGGCCGTGGCCAGCCGCCGGAAGAGCACCTCCTGCTCGTCGCTGCCGGCCTCGTAGGCGTGCGCCAGGCGCAGCGCGGTCCAGGTCGCGGCCTCGGTCTCCAGCGCGAGGTCGGCGAGCACAGCGGTCATCGCGGGCTGGTCGACCAGCCGGGCGCCGAAGGCCGAGCGGTGGTCGGCGTGCCACAGCGCCTCGCTCAGCGACTGCCGCATGCCCGCGGCGCTGCCCAGGACACAGTCGAGACGGGTGTGGTTGACCATCTCGATGATGGTGGCCACCCCGCGGCCGGGCTCGCCGACCCGTACCGCCACGGTGCCGTCGAACTCGACCTCGCTGGAGGCGTTGGACTTGTTGCCGAGCTTGTTCTTCAGCCGCTGGATCCGCAGCACGTTGCGGGTGCCGTCGGGCAGCACGCGCGGTACGAGGAAGCAGGTCAGGCCCGCCTCGGCCTGCGCGAGCACCAGGAACGCGTCGGACTGGGGCGCCGAGAAGAACCACTTGTGGCCGGTGAGCAGGTGGGTGCGGCCGCCGTCCGCGCTCTGCGCGAGCGTGGTGTTGGCTCGCACGTCGGAGCCGCCCTGCTTCTCGGTCATCCCCATGCCGAAGGTCAGGCCCGTCTTGCGGGCGGGGGCGATCAGCCGCGGGTCGTAGGAGCGGCTGAGCAGCCCGGGCAGCCAGTCGCGGCCCACCTCCTCGTCGCGCTGGAGCACGGGGACGACCGCGTGCGACATCGAGACGGGGCAGGCGTGGCCCGGCTCGATCTGCGCGAAGAGCATGAAGACGGCCGCGCGCGCGACGGCCGCGCCCGGCTTCGGGTCGGCCCAGCCGCCGGTGTGGGCGCCGTGCCGCACGGCCGCGCCGATCACTTCGTGGTACGCGGGGTGGAAGTCGATCTCGTCGACGCGGTTGCCGTAGCGGTCGTGCGTGCGCAGGCTCGGCGGGAAGGCGTGGGCCTGCTCGGCCCACTCCTGGAACCGCGCGGAGCCGACGAGTTCGCCGACCTCGTGCAGCCCCGCCGCCCGGTCCCCGGCACCGTAATAGGCGACGGCCTCCACGAGGGGGGCGTTGGTGCCGTACTCGTCGATGTCCACCCGGGGCGGGGCCTGGTTGGCGACCTGGTGCGTGAGGTGCGGCGCGGGTGTCGTCATGAAGGGTTCGCCTCCGAGTGCGGCTTCGGCTACGCCGACTCAACCACGCAGGTCGCCTTTTGGCGAGGGCGGCAACTCGCCGACGGGGTTCCCGTCTCGTCGCCGACTGCCGCACGGATTGGGCTTGTCGCGCAGTTCCCCGCGCCCCTGAAGTGATACGCCTCGCCCTCCGCGCCAAGAGCGAGGTGTCGCGGGCTACAGCGGGCGGAAGCCTATGACGGCGGCGTCGTCGCGGCGGTCGTCCACGCTGGCGAGCAGCCGCGCGCAGAGTTCGGTGAGGCCAAGGCCCGCCGCCCTGCACTCCTCCGCGAGAGCGGCCAGCGCGGACATGCCCTCGCCGATGTCGGTGCCCGGCACCTCGATCATGCCGTCGGTGTAGAGCAGAAGGACGTCGCCGGTGCGCAGCTCGTGGTGGCGGGTGGTGCGCGGCATCGCGGGAGCGACGCACAGCGGCAGGTCGGGACCCTCCTCGTCCAGGAAGCGCGGGGCGGCACCGGGGCGCAGGAGCAGCGGCGGCGGGTGCCCGGCGTTGGACCAGGCCGCGTGCCAGCGCCCGTCAGGGCCGGGGGCGAGCCCGGCGTGCACCATCGTGACCAGCGGCGCGATGCCGAGCCCGTCGGCGACCCGGTCCAGCTGGGCCAGCGACTCGGCGGGCGACTGCGGCCGGGAGCGGTCGTAGGCGATCACCCGCAGCATGCTGCGCAGCTGGCTCATGGCGGTGGCCGCGTCCAGGTCGTGGCCGGCGATGTCGCCGATGGTGAGGGTGACGCTGCCGTCGGGCAGCAGCAGCGCGTCGTACCAGTCGCCGCCGATCTCGGCGGTGCGGCTGGCCGGCTGGTAGTGGGCGGCGAGCTCGGCGCCGGGCACCCGCGGGGTGGCGGTGAGCAGGGCCCGCTGGAGGGTGAGCGCGGTGTGCCGGGTGCGCTGCAGCTCGATCGCCTGCCGCAGCGGCTCGCGCACCTCGTGCAGGATCTCGCCGAGCAGGGCGAGGTCGGCCCTGCCGGGCGGCGGGCTGTCGGCGCAGCCGGCCGCGCAGGCGAAGGCCACCACCGAGGAGTCGATGACGATCGGCACGATGGTCAGGCTGGTGGCGCGGGCGGCCCGCAGCCAGCGCCGCGACATCTCCGACAGGGCGCCCTCGGGCGGGTCGCCGGCGGGGAAGACCACCAGTTCGGTCCGCCGGCTCTCGATGACCTGCTGGGCGATGGCGCCCACGGTGTAGGGCCGGTTGGTGATCGGCGGCATGGGCGGCAGCCCGGTACGGGCGGTGGAGGCCACCCGGACGGCGGTGAGCGGGGTGTTCCTGCCGGTCATCCCCGGCGGGGGCAGCAGGAAGACCGCGCAGGCGTCGGTGAGGTCGGGGACGACGGCGGCGGCCACGGCGGCGAAGGCGTCGGGTACGTTGTCGGCCCCGGAGACGGTCGCCACCCGGGCCAGCAGCCGCTCGCGCAGCCGGTTGCGCCACTGGTCCTCGACGTCGGCGGTGGCGCCGATCCACTCCACGACCTCGCCCTCGCGCACCACGGGCACCGCCCGTGACTGCACGTGCCGGTACTGCCCGCTGGTGGTGCGCATCCGGAAGGTGCACACGAACATCGACGGCGTGCCCTCGGCCGCCTCCTGCCAGGTCCGCACCAGCCGGGCCCGGTCGTGCGGGTGCACCCCCTCCAGCCACGCCTCGTCGATCACCGGCCGCCAGGGCCGCCCGGTGAACTCCTCGAAGCCGCCGACCAGCTCGGTGATGCGCCCGTCCGGCGTCATCAGCCAGACGATCTGCGTCACCGCCGCCATCAGCGCCTCGTAGCGCTGCAGCGCCTGCTGCCGCTGCTCCAGCAGGCGCTCGGCGGCCTCGGCGGCGTCGACCTGGGCGGTGGTGTCCACGGCGACGGCGAGCACGCCGGGCCCGTAGCGGGAGACGACCGGGGAACAGCTGTACATGAAGTGCCGGCGGCCGGGCGCGCCGGGGAAGGTGCCCTCGGTGGTGCGCGGCGTGACCACCTGGCGGGCGGTACGGTCGCGGTAGACCTGGTCGAGCATGCTGACGAAGCGGGCCGCGTTGGGTTCGGTGAAGACCTCCGCGCAGGGCGCGCCCTTGGTGCGCGGGCCGAACAGCGCCCTGAAGGCGTCGTTGTAGTAGACGAGACGGTGGTCGGAGCCCGCGGTCAGCGCGACGGCCACGATGGCGCGGTCGAACACCTCGGGTTCGAGCTCGGGCACGCCCACGTCGCTGCCGGTCCGCGTCATCCTCCGATCATCGCGCGGGCGGCGCCGCCAGTCGCGCCGAACACGTCGGCCCGCCGGCACCACGCCGGGCGGCCCTGACCGGTCCGGGCCGCACCCGGACGGCGGAGGGGGGGTGTGCGGGCGGCGGCGGCCGGGCAGGCGCCGGGGAGCCGCGAAAGCCCGCCGCCGCTACCGTGGGGGCGGGGCCACGTACACGCAAGGAAGTCAGGCATATGAGCGCAGCGCCCGTCATTCCCGACATCACCCTCAACAACGGCGTGACCATCCCGCAGCTCGGCTTCGGGGTGTTCCAGATCGAGCCGAAGGACACCAAGGCGGCCGTGCTGGCCGCGCTGGAGACCGGCTACCGGCACATCGACACCGCGGAGATGTACGGCAACGAGAAGCAGGTCGGGCAGGCGGTCGCCGAGTCCGGCCTGAAGCGCTCGGACGTCTTCGTCACCAGCAAGCTGAACAACGGCTACCACGCCCACGCCCAGGCACTCGCCGCGTTCGACCGCACCCTGGACGACCTCGGGATGGAGCAACTGGACCTGTTCCTCGTCCACTGGCCGCTGCCGGGCATCGGGGACTACACCGAGACCTGGCGGGCGATGGAGGAGATCCTCGCCTCCGGGCGGGTCCGGGCGATCGGCGTGTCGAACTTCCAGACCGCCCACCTCGACCGGCTCTTCCAGGAGACCTCGGTGGTGCCCGCGGTCAACCAGATCGAGGTGCACCCCTACCTGGTCCAGGACGAACTGCGCGAGTTCGACGCCCGGCACGGCATCGCCACCCAGGCGTGGTCGCCGATCGCGCAGGGCAAGGTGCTCGACGACCCGGTGATCACCGCCATCGCCGGGCGGCTCGGCCGCAGCCCCGCCCAGGTGGTGCTGCGCTGGCACATCCAGCGCGGCGACATCGTCTTCCCCAAGTCGGTCACACGGGCGCGGATCGAGGAGAACATCCGGATCTTCGACTTCGAGCTGACCGAGGACGATCTGGCGCGGATCACCGCGCTGGACCGCGGCGAGCGCACCGGTCCGGACCCGGACACCTTCAACTGGGTGCCGGCGTAGGACCTGTCCGACCGGCGGGACCCCGCCGCGCTCGACCTGATCGCCGCGGCCGACAGCGGCGAGAAGCGGGTGGCACGCGCCCCTGTGTCCGGCACATCCTGCCCGGCCGCCGGGCCCTCCCGGAGAGGCACGCGCACCGCGTCGCCGGTCGTCGGCGCGGGCGGTTCATCCCGCGAACGGCCGCCCAGGGCCGGGAGCACGTGGGGGCGTCCCGATCCGCTCAGCCGACGTGGGCGCCTTTGCCCAGTACGACGACCCCGGCCGCCGAGACCGCGTACAGCTCGCGGTCCCGGTCGGGGTTGACGCCGATGGTCGCGCCCGGCGGCACGTCCACGTTCTTGTCCAGCACCGCGCCCCGGACGATCGCGCCGCGGCCGACCCGTACGTTGTCGTGCAGCACCGAGCCCTGGATCACCGCGCCGGGGTCGATCACGACGCCCGGGGAGAGCACCGAGCGGGTGACCTGGCCGCGGATGACGCAGCCTGGGCTGACCACCGACTCCACGGCGATGCCGCCGGCGGCGATCTTCGCGGGCGGCAGCGAGCCGGGATTGGTGTGGATGGGCCAGGCGCGGTTGTAGAGGCTGAAGGCGGGGCGGTCGGAGATCAGGTCCATGTGGGCGTCGTAATAGGCGTCCAGGGTGCCGACGTCGCGCCAGTAGCCGTGGTCGCGGGCGGTCTCGCCGGGCACGTGGTTGGTGTCGAAGTCGTAGACCTGCGCGGCGCCCTCCGCGGTGAGCCGGGGCAGGATGCTGCCGCCCATGTCGTGCACGGACTGCGGGTCCTTGGCGTCCTCGTGCAGCGCCTCCACCAGCGCCTTGGTGGTGAAGAGGTAGTTGCCCATGGAGGCGAAGACGTGGTCGGGGTCGCCGGGCAGGCCGGGCGGGTCGGCCGGCTTCTCCAGGAACCGCTCGACCTGTGTGCCGTCGGCGCCGGGGGTGATGACGCCGAAGCCCGACGCCTCGGTCCTGGGCACCTTGATGCCTGCGACCGTCACCCCGGCGCCGCCCTCGATGTGCTGCTCCAGCATCTGCCGCGGGTCCATCCGGTAGACGTGGTCGGCGCCGAACACCGCGATGTAGTCGGGCTGTTCGTCGTGCACGAGGTTGAGCGACTGCAGGATGGCGTCCGCGCTGCCCAGGTACCAGCGCGGGCCGAGCCGCTGCTGGGCGGGCACGGGCGTGACGTAGTTGCCCAGCAGGCTGGACATCCGCCAGGTCGTGGTCACATGCCGGTCGAGGCTGTGCGACTTGTACTGGGTGAGGACGCAGATCCGCAGGATGCCGCCGTTCACCAGGTTGGACAGCACGAAGTCCACCAGCCGGTAGGTGCCGCCGAACGGCACCGCCGGTTTGGCCCGGTCCGCGGTCAGCGGCATCAGCCGCTTGCCCGCGCCGCCGGCCAGGACTATGCCCAGGACCGAAGGTCCGCCACCGCGCATCGACGCCCCCTGTTTCGTTCGAAGATGGGTGTTCCCTGTGCCCTGCACCGCCGCCGTGCCGTGGCGCGGCCGGCCCGGTTCCCGTCAGGCGGAGCCCGGTGGGAGGAGCCGTGCGTACAGCTCGGCGGTGCGGCGGGCCACGGTGTCCCAGCCGAACTCGGTCTCCGCGCGCTCGCGTCCGGCCTCGCCCATCCGCTCGGCGGCCGCCGGATCGCCGAGCACCCGGTCCAGCGCCTGCGCCAGGCCCGCCTCGAACTCCTCGGCGTGGCCCTCGCGGTGGGGCACGAGCAGCCCGGTGACGCCGTCCTCGACCACCTCGGGGATGCCGCCGACCGCCGAGGCGACCACCGCGGTGCCGCACGCCATCGCCTCCAGGTTGACGATGCCCAGCGGCTCGTAGACCGAGGGGCAGACGAACACCGAGGCGTGGCTGAGCAGTTGGACGACGGCGGGGCGCGGCAGCATCGCCGGGATCCAGTGCACGCCGTCGCGCACCGCGCTCAGTTCGTCGAACAGCGCCCGGAACTCCCGGTCCAGGGCGGGGGTGTCGGGCGCGCCCGCGCACAGCACGAGCTGGGCGGCCGGGTCGATGGAGCGGGCCGCGCGCAGCAGGTGCGGGACGCCCTTCTGGCGGGTGATGCGGCCGACGAAGAGCACGTAGGGGCGCTTGGGGTCGATGCCGATGCGCTCCAGGACGTCGGTGCCGGGGTCGGGGCGGTAGGCGGCGGTGTCGATGCCGTTGCGGATGACGTGCACGCGGGCCGGGTCCAGTGACGGGTAGCAGGCGAGGATGTCGCCGCGCATGCCGTCGGAGACGGCGACCACCGCGTCGGCGGACTCCATCGCGGTCCGCTCGGCCCAGCTGGACAGCGCGTACCCGCCGCCGAGTTGCTCGGCCTTCCAGGGGCGCAGCGGCTCCAGCGAGTGGGCGGTCAGCACGTGCGGTATGCCGTGGAGCAGTTTGCCGAGGTGGCCGGCGAGGTTGGCGTACCAGGTGTGGGAGTGCAGCAGGTCGCGGCCCTGCAGCCCGGCGGCCATCTGCAGGTCCACACCGAAGGTGCGCAGCGCGTCATTGGCGCCGTCCAGGACGGCTGGGGGCTTGTGCCGTACGACGCCGGGGTCGCCCGGGTCGCCGCCCTCGCCCCAGCAGTGCACCTCGAGGTCGAGCAGCGCCCGCAACTCGCGGGCCAGGAACTCGACGTGGACACCGGCGCCGCCGTAGACGTCCGGCGGGTACTCCCGGGTCAGCAGTCCGACCTTCACGCGGCCTCCCGCTTCTCGGCACCGATGTCGGATGACAACTGTGCTCCTTGCCTTCCCCTGATGGAGACAGGGATACACCGCCGGACCCGACCTGTTCTGCCCAGGTCCGAGTCGGCCCCGGTACGGGTGAGCGCTCTCCCGGTTGGCACGTGTTTCGGCCATGCACGCGCGGTCGCCGCCCGGCTGCCGTACGCCACCGGACGGCGGCCCGGCGCGGCCAGTGGTGCGGTGGGGGACAGCGGCGACGGCTGGGTACGGATGGACGTGGATGCAAGGGGTCCCGGCGAAGCACAATCGCAACCCGTCCGGGGCAATATGGCCGTTCCCGCCCGTGCGGGACCCTGCAGGAATGACGCTTTCCTGACGGCTGCCGCCGCCCGTTGCCGGGCACACACCAAAGGGAACGAGACCGTGACCACCACCCCCCACTCCCCCGCACCCCTGCCGCTGCGCGTCGGGGAGCGGTTGGCACTGGCGCCGGCCCGGGAGGACATGATGCAGGAGTACCACCGGTGGGAGACCGACCCGGCGACCGTCGTCGGTTTCGGTGCCCGCTGGCCGGTGTCCTGGGACGTCTTCCGGGCCCGTTTCCTCAGCAGCCACACCTCGGCCCACTACCAGCTCTTCGAAGTGGTCACCGCCGATGGGGCGGAGCCGGTCGGCACCACCGCGCTCAATGTCGACCAGGCCGTCAACACCGCGGAGTTCACCCTCGTGATCGCCCCGGAGCACCGCGGCCGGGGCTATGCCGCCGAGGCCACCGGACTCACCCTCGACTGGGCTTTCGCCATCGCCTCGCTCAGCGCGGTGTGGCTGGAGGTCCTCGCTCCGCACACCGCCGCCGTCAACGCCTACCTCAAGGCCGGATTCCGCCCGGCCGGCCGTCTGCGCAGTGCGGGACTGTGGCAGGGCCGGCGGGTGGACAAGCTGCTCCTGGACTGTGTGGCCGACGACCTGGCAGAAAAGAGGTGATCCGCGATGTCGTGCCCCAACGTGAACTGCCGCAAGGGCGGCTGCACCACCGACCCGCGCCCCGAGCGCCCCGCCCCCACCGGCAAGTAGCCCGCTGACCGCGTCCGGCGGTCCGGCCTCCTCCGCCCGCCGGACGAACGGCAAGCAGGTGTGACGGCCGCGTGCGTACGGTGCCCTGGTGGTCGCCGTACGACCCGTGCGAGCCGCTTCAGCGCGAGCCGCGCTCGACGTGCACCGCTCCGTGGAACTCCTCGGGCAGCGCCTTGTGGACGGCCAGGCGCGGGGCCGGGGCCGCGGTCGCCGCCGCCGAGTCGAAGACGCGGTCGAGGCTGTCGGCGGCCTGGCCCAGGCTCGCGCAGCACACCACCGCCAGGCACGCGATCACCGCCACCAGGTCCCGGCGGCGCCGGGCGGGCGGCCGCAGCAGGGCCGTGACGCGCTCGGGCACCGGGCCGTTCGTCGCCGCGAGTCCCCGCGTGCGCGCCTCGCGGGAGGCCAGCGCGGCGCGGGCGATGGCCCGGGCCACCGTGGCGCGGTCGCGCACCGCCGCCACCGCGTCCTCGTCGGCCCACCGCTCCAGCGCGAAACCGCCCGAGCGCATCAGCGGCCGCAGCAGCGGGTGGAGCGCGGCCGAGAGCCGGAAGACCAGCAGGAACACGTGGTGCCGGTGGGCGAGGTGCGCCCGCTCGTGCGCGAGCAGGGCGTGCCGCTCGCCCGCCGGCAGGACCCGCAGCATCCCGGAGGACACCACGATCCGCCCGGGGCTGCCCGGCAGCGCGAAGGCGGCGGGCACCGGGTCGTCCAGGACCGTCAGGCCGCCCGCGTCCGGCAGGCCGCGGCACTCGCGCCAGGCCGCCGCCAGCTCCCGCATCCCGCGCCACAGGGCGAGCAGCAGCGCCCCCGTGCACACCACGACGGCGAGCACGCAGGCCGCGGCGACGGGCCGCTCCACGGGGGTGTCGGCCGCGAGCAGGTGCGGCGACCAGCGGCCCTCGGCCGCGACCTGCGGGATCTGCGCGACCAGGGTGAAGCCGAGCATGCCCAGCACCGTGGCCCACGCGCCCGCGGCCACCACGGCGGCGGTCAGCAGCGTCCAGGCGGCCGTACGGGGCGGCAGCCGCCGGCCGGCCGGGGGCGCCAGCACCGCGAGCAGCACGCTCGCCGCCAGCGGCAGGTAGAAGCTGATCCCCACGTCAGTCCGCCGCGGACCCGCGCAGGAGCCGCTCCAGCACCCGCTCGTCCTCCTCGGACAGCTCCGAGACGAAGCGGGCGAGCACCGCCGCGCGGTCGCCGCCCTGCGCGAGCAGGTCGTGCATGCCGGCGGCCGCGTACCCGGCCGCGTCGCGCACCGGCGCGTACAGGTGGGCCCGCCCGGAGCGCTGCCGGGTGACCAGGCCCTTGTCGTGCAGGCGGGTGAGGATGGTGAGCACGGTGGTGTACGCCGGGTCGCCCGCGAGCTGGTCGCGCACCGCGCCGGCGCCGAGCGGCTCCCCGGCCGCCCACAGCGCGGCCAGGACCTCGCCCTCCAGCTTGCCCGGTGCCCTGCGGCCCTGGCGTCCTCCCTCTGCTGCCGGCTCCACTCGTCCTCCGCTCCTCGGTCCGCCCCACGGTACTACGGGGTGTAGAAGACCACCGGGCGGTGACCGCGCCAGCCGGCCGGCGGCTGCGGGGCGTGGTCGCGCAGCGGTCCGGCGGCCCAGCCGCGCTCGGCGACCGTGTCGAGGAGGCGGGGCAGGGCGCCCAGGGTGTTGCGCCAGGAGCCGGTGGCGGAGGTGCAGTCGGAGTCGTGCAGCAGGATGGTGCCGCCGCCGCGCAGGTCCCGCAGCACTGTGTCGTGGATGCTGCGGGGTGTGGCGCGGGCCCGCCAGTCCCGGCCCCAGGCGGTCCACAGCACCGGGGTCAGGCCGAGCCGGCGGCAGGCCAGGTGGGCGGCGGTGCTCATCACGCCGTAGGGCGGGCGGAACAGGCGGGGCTCGGTGCCGCTCAGCGCGCCGACCATGTCGCGGGCGCGGGCCAGGTCGTCGTACACCGCGCGGGCACCACGCAGGGCGAGCGGCCGGTGCAGCCATCCGTGCACGGCGATCTCGTGCCCGGCGTCGGCCAATTCCCGCACCAGGCCGGGCGAGCGGGCGGCCATCGAGCCGAGCAGGAAGAAGGTCGCCGTGGTGCGGCGCTGCTCCAGCAGCCGCAGGAAGTGCGGGGTGGACAGGTGGTCGGGCCCGTCGTCGAAGGTGAGCGCGACGTGGTCGGGGCGGCCCTGCCCGGACAGGTGCGGCAGCAGCCGGGTCCGTAGGGGTCCGAGCGCGCTGAGCGCGGGCGCGGCATGCGCGGCGGCGAGCAGCGGGAGGGCGGCGGCGCCGACCCGCAGCGCGGCCCGCCCGGTGGTGCGGGCGCTCACCTGCCGTCCCCGTCCAGGAGCCGGTCGAAGGCATGGAGCCCGCCGGGATCGGCGGTGGCCGCGGGCGCGGCGACACCGAGCAGAAGGGTGGCGGCGATGCCGACTCCGACGAGCAGGGCCCTGGCTCGCGACGGGCCCGGCCGGGCGGGGGCCGTACGGCGCCGGAACGAGCCCCGGGCGGGCGGGGCTTGGCCGGGCTGCCGGGCCGGTGCGAAGTGCGGTACGGCGTCAGGGCGTTCGGTGAGGCGGCCCGCGGGCGCAGGCCGAGCGGGCTGCGGCACCGGGACAGACGGTCCCGGCTCGGCGAGCGGCGCGGCCTCCGGCCGAGCGAGGACGGGCGCAAAGACCGCCGGTCTCAGGGTGGTTACGTGCTGCGGCCCGCAGGGCGCCGTGGCGAGGTCCGCGAGGAGGTGTTCCGGGGCCGGGCCCGAGGCGAACAAGCGGGCGGCGGCGGTTCGTTGGGCCCGCGCGGCGTGGCCGCCGGTGTCGAGCAGGTCGGCCAGCTCCGATCGCAGATCGGAGGGTTCGCGTATCCAGCGGGCGAGCCCTGCCTCGTCGAGGGCGGCGGCGTTGGTCCTGCCGTGGCCGGGGATGCAGCGGTAGCTGACCACGGGCAGCCCGGCGGCGAGGGCTTCCAGCGAGGTCAGGCCGCCCGCGTTCTGCACGAGGACGTCGCACGCGTGCATCAGCGCGGGCATGTCCTCGACCCAGCCGTGCACGTACCCCAGCCCGAGGGCGCGCAGCCGCTCGGCCAGGACGCGGTTGCGGCCGCAGACGACGACGGGTTCGGCGACACCGCTGCCGCGCACCTCGGCGGCGGCCCGCTCGACCTCGCCGACGCCCCAGGAACCGGCCACGAGCAGCGCGAGCCGTGCGTCCTGCGGCAGCCCGAAACGGGTACGGGCGGCCCGCCGTGCGGCGGGACCAGCCGGAGCGAAGCAGGGGCGTACGGCGGGTGGGCAGACGCGGGTGCGGCCCGCGCCGCGGGCGAGCGCCTGGGCGGCGGGGACGGAGTGGGCGGCCAGGTGCAGGTCGATGCCGGGGGCGACCCAGAGGCGGTGCACGGAGAAGTCGGTGAGGTAGGTGACCGCGGGCACCGCGAGGGCGCCGGTGCGGCGCAGGCGGCCGAGCAGTTGGCTCGCGCCGGGGTACGTGGAGACCACGAGCGCGGTGTCCGCCGGGAGCGTACGGAGGGCGCGGCCCTCGGCGGCGCGCAGCAGGCCCCGTATCGCCGGGCTCGGCCGGCCGGTCTGCTCGGTGGCCGCGTAGAGCCGGTCGTACCCGGCGGGGGCGACGGTGAGCAGGTGGTGGTACGCGGCGGCGAGGAGGCGGCCGGTGCGTACGGGCAGCAGGTCGAGGACGTCACGCCGCTCGACGCGGTGGCCGGCGGCGCGCAGCCGCTCGGCGAGTTCGTTCGCGGCACCGTCGTGCCCGGCGCCGACCGCGGCGGAAAGGATCACGATCCGCCCGGGCGGGGCGTCGGTCGTACGGGACACGGGGCCTCCTTGCTGACGAGGGCACGACTGGCTTCGAGCTCGTCAGCGGGCGGCACGGGGCGCGGTGGCGTACGAGGAAGCGGCTCCGCCTGCGGGCACGCAAGGTGCGGCGGGCGGGACGCTTCGAATCTACTACATGTTGTAGGAGATGAATAGGAGCGAGGTTCCGAGCGGCCCTGGTACAAGCTCCGACCGGCCCCGATACACGGTGCCAAGTGGTGGCGGCGGGCGCGGGCGGCATCACCCTTGCGCGGGCACCTGCCCGCACCCGCCGCGTTCGTGGTGCCTCAGCCCAGCACTTCGCGCTCCGCCCGCTGGCGCAGGGCGAGCAGGCCGACCAGTCCGGTGATCAGCAGGGCGAGGACGAGGGTGACCGGGCCCGTGCCCCAGCCGAGGCCGCCGTGCCGGACGGAGCCGCCGGCCCAGTCGGCGAAGGAGGCGCCGAGCGGGCGGGTGAGGACGTAGGCGGCCCAGAAGGCGGCGACCTCGTTGAGCCCGAGCAGCAGCCCGCCGATGGCGGGGAGGGCGATGAGGGCGGCGAAGAGGACGCCGGAGGAGAAGTACCCGAGCTTGAAGCTGCCCGCGGTGAGGTCGCCCACGGCGGTGCCGAGCGCGAAGGTGGCCAGCACCGTGCCCCAGTAGTAGCGCTCGCGGCGGCGGGTGCGGATGCTGTGGATCGACAGGGTGCCCTCACTGCGGTACCACCTGACCAGGACGACCGCGAGGACGACCGCGAACACCACGGTGGAGACGAGGTAGGGCACGCCGGCCACGACGTGGACGACGTCGGCGGCCATGGTGCCGAAGACGCTGACCATGACGATGGCGGCCCAGTACGTCCACACCCTGTACCGCGGCGCCCTGAGCTGGGCCGCGAGCAGGGCGGCGAGCCCGATCAGCCCGATCGCGCCGGCACCGACGGGCCCGAGGACGCGGGCGAGCCAGTCCGAGGCGGTCTCGCCCATGCCGGTGGTGAGCACCTTGGCCACCCAGAACAGCGCGGTCACCTCGGGCACCTTGCTCCACCCGGTGCCCCCTCCTCCCGGTCCCCCAGGCCCTCCCCTGCGATGCCGCGGTACCTCTCGCTCCCCGACCGCCGCCTCGACCCCGCCGTGCTCCACCTGACCGCCACCTTTCGCGACACGTCTCCGGCCCCCGGGCACGGCAAAAGAAGCCACCCGGAAGCCCAGTCATCCCCCACCCGACTACAAGACTGTAGACGCTCCAGGCACCCCCGACGTTCCACCCCCGGCCGTCCGAGGTCCCGCGAGGCAGACGCCGTACCGCGGAGGAGGCGGCCGGAGCGAAACCCAAAGCAGGGCGCCGCGCAGGCGGTCCGTGTCACGTTTCCGGCGCCGGCGGGGTCAGAGGGGAGGGGGCCGTGGCCGCGGCACCCGGGCGGGGTGTCGCGCGAGCGCCCCGGACCCGTGGACCCGTCTCGCGCGCTCGTGGAGGACGCACCATGAACGGACCCATCCTCGTCACCGGCGGCACCGGAACGCTCGGGCGGCTCGTCGTGCCGCGGCTGCTCGGCCCCGGGCGCGATGTACGGGTCCTGACCCGGTACGGCCGCCCGGCCCTCTCGCACAAGAGCGCGCCCGGAACCGCGCCCGCCCCCGCGCAGGACGGCGTCACCCATCTCGTCGGCGACCTGGTCAAGGACCAGGGAGTCGACGCCGCACTCGAAGGCGTGCACACCGTCCTCCACCTCGCCGGCGGCCCCAAGGGGGACGACATCGCCGCGCACACCCTCGTACGGGCGGCCGAGGCCGCCGGGGTGCGGCACCTGGTGTTCGTCTCCGTCATCGGCGCCGGGGACGTGCCGCTGGGGTACTTCCGGGCCAAGCACGCGGCCGAGCGCGCCATCGCCGAGTCCGCCGTCCCCTCGACCACCCTGCGCGCCGCGCAGTTCCACGACCTTGTCCTGATGGTGCTGGAGAAGACGGGCCGGCTGCCGCTCGTCCCGGTGCCCAGTGCCATGCGGCTGGAGCCGGTGGAGACCGCCGAGGTCGCCGACCGGCTGGTGGAGCTCGCCCTCGGCGACCCGGCCGGCCGTGTCCCCGACCTCGCCGGGCCGCACGTGCGGCCCATGGCCGACCTCACCCGCGCCTACCTGCGGGCCCGTGGCCGGAAACGGCCGCTGCTGCCCTTCCGCCTGCCGGGCGCGGCGGGCCGGGCCTACCGCACGGGGGCGAACCTCGCCGGCGAGGGCGCCGAGCGCGGCCGCCGCACGTGGGAGTCCTTCCTCGCCGACCGCGTCGGCTGAGCGGGCGCCCGGCCGACCAGCCCGTGAAACGGGGCTTCACCAGGTCCGGAGCGCCACGTAGCGTTCTCGGTGATCAGCGACCGACCCGAGGACCTTCGAGAACGAGGAACGCCCATGGCCCTGTTCGACCTGCCCCTGGACACGCTCCGCACCCGGCGCAGCGCGTCCGTCGAGCCCGCGGACTTCGACCGGTTCTGGCAGGACACCCTCGCCGAGGCGCGCGCCCACGACCTGGCGCCGCGCTTCACGCCGGTCGACAACGGCCTTGCCACGGTGGACAGTTACGACGTGGAGTTCGCCGGCTACGGCGGCCACCGGATCCGCGGCTGGTTCAACGTCCCGGCCGGCGCCACCGGGCCGCTGCCGCTGCTGGTGGAGTTCATCGGCTACGGCGGCGGCCGCGGGCTGCCGCACGAGCACCTGCTGTGGGCGTCGGCCGGCTACGCCCACTTCGTGATGGACACCCGCGGGCAGGGCAGCGGCTGGTCGAGCGGCGACACCGAGGACCCGGTCGGCTCCGGCCCGGCCGTCTCCGGCTTCCTCACCCGCGGCATCCTCGACCGCCACGACTACTACTACCGGCGGGTGTTCACCGACGCGGTCCGCGCGGTCGAGGCGGCCCGCTCGCACCCGCTCGCCGACCCGGCCCGCACCGTGGCATCCGGAATCAGCCAGGGCGGCGGCATCACCGTCGCCGTCGCCGGCCTGGTGCCGGACCTGGCCGGGGTGCTGCCCGACGTGCCGTTCCTGTGCGACTTCCCGCGGGCCGCCGAGATCACCGACGCCTTCCCCTACCGCGAGATCGGCAACTACCTGGCCGCCCACAGGCCGCAGCGCGCCGAGGTGTTCGCCACCCTCGCCTACTTCGACGGCGTGCACTTCGCCGCCCGCGCGAACGCCCCCGCGCTCTTCTCCACCGCCCTGGAGGACCAGACCTGCCCGCCCTCCACGGTCTTCGCCGCCTTCAACGCCTACGCGGGCGCCGACAAGCAGATCGAGGTCTACGACTTCAACGGCCACGAGGGCGGCGGTCCGTACCAGGAGCTGGCCCGGCTGCGCTGGCTCGCCGAGAAGGTGCCCGCGGACCGTGGGTGAGCCCCTGGCCGGACGGAGTTGGGCCCCCGACCGCCGGAACCGGGCCCCGGGCGGACGGACTCGGGGTCTCGTTTCGGCCAACCGAAAAATCAATGTGTCATAACCTGCGGAATAGCGGGCACACGCACGACGAACAGTCCGACGAGTGCGAAATTGAGTGCGAGGCGATGACGTTGACCGCGATGGTCCAGCAGTCGAAGAGCACAGGTGTGGCCGAGGCCACAGTTTGTCCGAACGAGTCGCAGGCGGACACCGGTGGTCTGCCCGTGATCGACAACGCGACCGCAGTCGCGCCCAAGGACGCACGCGCACTCTCCCGGCTCTTCTTCGACCGGCTGCAGGAGCTGGAGGAGGGCACGCCCGCGTACGCGTACGCCCGCAACACCCTGATCGAGATGAACCTGGCGCTGGTGCACTTCGTGGCCGGCCGCTACCGCAACCGCCCGGGGACCGACCTGGAGGAGGTCGTCCAGGTCGGCACGATCGGGCTGATCAAGGCGATCGACCGGTTCGACCTGTCCCGGGAGACGGAGTTCACCACCTTCGCGATCCCCTACATCACCGGCGAGGTCAAGCGCTTCTTCCGCGACACCTCGTGGGCGGTGCACGTGCCGCGGCGGCTGCAGGAGCTGCGGGTCGAGCTGAGCAAGGCCAAGGAGCACCTGTCGCTGCTGCTGGACCGGGACCCGACGGTGGCCGAACTCGCCTCCTACATGGAGCTGTCCGAGGAAGAGGTCATCGAGGGCCTGGTGGCGGCCAACGGCTACACCGCCGGATCGCTCGACGTTCCGTGGTCGGACAGCGAGAGCGGCCCCGACAGCGAGGGGCGCACGCTGGCCGACTGCATCGGCGAGGCCGATCCCACCCTGGAGCTGGTGGAGAACCTGGGCAGCCTGGCACCGCTGATCGAGAAGCTCAGCGAACGCGAGCGCACGCTGCTGCAGATGCGGTTCGGCGAGGAGCTGACCCAGGCGAGGATCGGCGAGATCATGGGCTACTCCCAGATGCACGTCTCACGCCTGCTCAACCGTACGATCGCCAAGCTGCGCGCGGGCCTGCTCGCCCAGCAGTAACCGGCATAACGGTACGAATCAGGACGAAGCGGTCCCACTCTCGGGGGGTGGGACCGCTTCTTGGTGCCAGGACTGCCTTTGGGCGCCAGGACCTCTTCATGGTGAGAGCTTCTCGGTGCCGTGACCGCTTCCTGGTGCGCCGGTGCGTGCGATGCGGACGCTGATGCGATGTGGACGACGTGCAGGGGCGGGGCCGCGGCGGCCACAGGACCGTACGGCCCCGCTCCGCTCGGTGCGGCCCCGCCCCGCGCCCCGCTCAGTGCGTGCTCGCCGCCGGCTGCGCGGCCGACAGCGGGGTGGCGATGTCCTCCAGCGAGCGCTGCTCCGCGTTGACCGCGAGGAAGGCCGCGACGATGCCGCCGGCGACCATGAGCGAGGCGCCGATGCAGAAGGCGAGCACGGTGTCGCCGGTCTTGCCCGAGGAGGTGAGATCGGAGAAGACCAGCGGCCCGGTGATGCCGCCCGCCGCGGTGCCCACCGCGTAGAAGAAGGCGATCGCCATCGCCCTGGTCTCCATGGGGAAGATCTCCGAGACCGTCAGGTACGCGCTGCTCGCACCCGCCGAGGCGAAGAACAGGGTCACGCACCAGCACGCGGTCAGCGTGGTGGCCGACAGCGAGCCGCGGCCGAAGAGCCAGGCGGTGCCGAAGAGCAGCAGGCCGGACAGGATGTACGTGGAGCTGATCATCGTCCGCCGCCCGACGGTGTCGAAGAGCCGTCCGAGCAGCAGCGGCCCGACGAGGTTGCCGGCGGCGATGACGGCGAAGTAGTAGCCGGTGTCGCCGGAGCCGACGCCGTAGAAGGTGATGAGGATGGTGCCGAAGCCGAAGGTGATGGCGTTGTAGAGGAACGCCTGGCCGATGAAGAGCGACAGGCCGAGGGTGGCGCGGCGCGGGTAGTCCAGGAAGACCGTCCTGGCGATGGTGCCGAAGCCGATGCTCTTGCGCTGGTGGATGGTGATCTCGCGGTCCGCGCGCGGCAGCGGGGCGCCCTTCTCGGCCTCGACCTGGCGTTCGACGTCCTTGACGAGCGCGGTCGCCTCGTCGCCGTGGCCGTGGATGAACTGCCAGCGCGGGCTCTCGGGCACGTGCCGGCGGACCAGCAGGATCACCAGGCCGAGCACGACGCCGAGGGCGAAGGTGAGCCGCCAGCCGACGTTCTTGGGGAAGATGCCGGTGTTCAGGGCGACGATCGACAGCAGCGAGCCGCCGACGGCGCCGAGCCAGTAGCTGCCGTTGATGATGAGGTCCACCCGGCCGCGGTACTTCGAGGGGATCAGCTCGTCGATGGCGGAGTTGATGGCCGCGTACTCCCCGCCGATGCCGAAGCCGGTGAGGAAGCGGAAGGTGAAGAACCACCAGGCCGCGAAGGACAGCGAGGTCATGGCCGTGGCGCTGAGATAGACGGCGAGGGTGACCATGAAGAGCTTCTTGCGGCCGAAGCGGTCGGTGAGCCAGCCGAAGAAGAGGGCGCCCACGCAGGCGCCGGTGACGTAGAGCGCGGCACCGAGGCCGGTGATCTGCGAGGCGGTGATGGGCAGTCCGGAGCCGGACTCCGACAGGCGCCCGGCGATGTTGCCGACGATCGTCACCTCGAGCCCGTCGAGGATCCACACCGTGCCGAGCCCGATCACGATCATCCAGTGCCATCCCGACCACGGCAGCCGGTCGAGCCGGGCGGGCACATCGGTCGTGACGGTCCCGACAGAGCCGTCGTCCACCACCGCATCATCCGAGGCGGGGTCCTGGGCGGGCGTCGCCATGGAAGATCACCTCCTTGCCGGTCAGTCTCACATCGGCCCCCGCGGCGCGCGCGGCGGTCGCCTCCCGCGGGCGAGGGGCCACCACCGTGGGTGAATCATGGGGGTGGACCGCCATGCCCGCCCCGTTCGCCTGTCCCGGACGGCGGCGGACACGCCTCGCCGGGAGGATCACCTCGTGCACTGGACGCTCCGTCAGATCCGCGCCCTGCTCGTCCCCGACCTCGCGGGGCCGCAGGGGCCGCTGCCGCCGCTGCTGCTGACGCTCACTTTGGTCACGGGGCTGGTCGACGCCTTCAGCTACCTGGCCCTGGGGCGCGTCTTCGTGGCCAATATGACCGGAAATGTCGTTTTTCTGGCTTTCTCGCTGGCCGGGGCGAGCGGCTTCTCGGTGCTGGCCTCCGTGCTGGCGCTGCTGGCGTTCGCCGCTGGCGCGGTGCTCGGCGGCCGGCTGGTGGTGCTGGTCGCCCGGCACCGGGCGCGGCTGCTGCTGGCGGCGACGGTGGCCCAGGTGGTGCTGATGGCGGCGGCGATCGCCGTCGCCGAGACGGTCGCTCTGCCCGCGACCGGCGGCGCCCGCTCGGCGCTGATCGTGCTGCTGGGCCTGGCGATGGGGCTGCAGAACGCGGTGGTGCGGGTCCTCGCGGTGCCGGACCTCACCACGACCGTGCTGACGATGACGATCACCGGTGTGGCCGCGGACTCCCGGCTGGCCGGCGGCTCGGACAGCAAGGCGGTACGCCGGCTGGTCTCGGCGGCGGCGATGTTCGCCGGTGCGCTCGCCGGAGCCGCGCTGATCGAGCACGGCCACCCGTCGGTGACGGTGCCGATCGCCGCGGGCCTGGCCGCCCTGGTGGCCCTCGCCCTGCTCCCCCACCGCCGCTCGACGGCGAAGTGGACCGGGTGAACGTCCCGCCACGGGACGGAGGCCGGCGCGCGGGCGAGGCGCGTACGACGGGCGGCCGTGCGGCGGCCGTGCGGCCGCGGGGACGCCCCGTCCGCGTCACCTGTGTCACCCGCCCGGCGCACGGCCGCTGGCGCGAACGGAGCCCTCCAGCGGCCCGTGACGCGCGGTCACAGCGCCGGGCGGGGGCTTCGGCGCCTCCTGACGAGGGTTTTTCACCGCAACAGGGGAGAACACCCGGTCCCGGTGGAAGGCGTACCGCGAGGCAGGTGCCGGCGGACGGCACCGACCGACTCCCGACGTGTGAGGTTGCGCCGTGCGAAAAACGCCAGGCCGTGTTCCGGAAGCAGCGCCGTCCGCGCGGGAGGCGCGGCCCCGGGCGATCGGACCGTACTCCGTCCGGGTGCGCCGTGCCGCGCTCGTCACCGGCGTGCTGATGGCCGCGGCGGCGTGCGGGGGCGGCGGAGGCGGCTCCTCCGCGACGCCCACGCCCACCACCCCGGCGACCACCCCTGCCACCACGCCGCCGGCCACCTCCCCCACCGCCTCGCCGACCCGCCCGGTGCCGCCGCCGTCACCGACGACCACCAGGCCCACGACCGCGCAGCCGGCCTCCTGCGTGGACCGGACGTACGCGGCGATGACGCCGGCCCAGCGGGTGGGGCAGCTGTTCATGACGGCGGTGAGCAGCACCGGGATGACGTCCGCGGAGGCGTCGGCGCTCTCCCGGGGCCGGGTCGGCTCGGTGTTCCTCAAGGGGCACACCACCGCGGGCACGGCGGCGGTGAAGGCGATCACCGACAAGGTGCGGGCGCTGGCCACCCGCGTGCCCGGCTCCTCGCTGGGGTTGCTGATCTCCACCGACCAGGAGGGCGGCCAGGTCCAGGTGCTCAACGGGCCCGGCTTCTCGTCGATCCCTGCCGCCACCACGCAGGGCACCTGGTCGACCGCGGTGCTGCAGCGCAACGCCGCCACCTGGGCGAGCCAGTTGCGCGCGGCCGGGGTGAACATGAACCTGGCGCCGGTGGCCGACACCGTGCCGCCCGACCTGGTCTCGGTCAACGCGCCCATCGGGCAGCTGGACCGCGAGTACGGCACCAGCCCGGGGCCGGTCGCGACGCACAGCACGGCCTTCCTGCGCGGGATGCGGCAGTCGGGTGTGGTGGCCACCGCCAAGCACTTCCCCGGCCTGGGCCGGGTGCGCGGCAACACCGACTTCAGCGCGGGCGTCACCGACGACACCACCACCCGCACCGACCCCTTCCTTCAGCCCTTCCGCAGCGCGGTTCAGGCCGGGGTGCCCTTCGTGATGGTCTCCTCGGCGATCTACACCCGGATCGACCCCGCCCACCAGGCGGCCTTCTCCCCCGCCGTGATCGGGCTGCTGCGCGGGTCGCTGGGCTTCAACGGCGTGGTGATCTCCGACGACCTCGGGCAGGCCGTCGCGGTCGCCGACCACACCCCGGCGCAGCGCGCGGTCGACTTCATCGCGGCGGGCGGGAATGTGGTGCTGACCGTCATCCCCTCCGACATCGCCCCCATGACCTCCGCGGTGCTCTCCCGCATGTCGGCCAGCGCGTCCTTCCGCAACGCGGTGAGCGACAGCGTGCACCGGGTGCTGACGGCCAAGAGCAACGCGGGTGTACTGACCTGCGGTTAGGACCCGTCCGCCACGTCCCACCCGGCCCGGTGGAGTGGTGGACGTCACGATCACGAACGTCGGCCGGGTCACACCAGTCGTTTTGCAGACCCGGTCGACTCCGCCGCGTCGCTGGGCGCGGCACCGGCCGGACCGCGCGGCCCGTCGCCGGTCGTGCTTCCTCCCGCGGCGCCCCCCGGCTCCACGGGATCGCTCAGCGACACCCGGAGCCGCGCTCCCTCGAATCGCACCCGCAACTGCCGGTACCGCACGACGTAGCAGGCCCCGACGCCCAGTGCGGCGACGCCCGAGGCAGCGCCGACCGCGACGGCCCAGCGCGGACCGTACGCGTCGCCGACCATGCCGATCACAGGCGCGCCGATCGGTATGCCGCCGAGGCCGACCGCGAGCATGATCGCGACCACCCGGCCGCGCATCGCCGGGTCGGTCGACAGCTGGACCAGGCTGAACGTCGAGGTCGTGAAGGTCGGCGTGGCGACACCGACGATCACGAGGGCGAGCGCGAAGAGCAGGTACGTCGGCGCCAGCGCGCCGGCGCCGAGCCCGGCCGCGAAGATTGCCGTCGCCGCGAGGACCAGCGTGATCCTCGGGTTCTCGCGGCGCGCGGCGAGCAGCGCGCCGCACACCGAACCGACCGCCATGAACGAGCTGAGCAGGCCGTACGCACCGGCGCCGCGGTGGAAGACCGAGACCGACATCGTCGGGATGAAGATCTGGAAGTTGGCCCCGAACGTCCCGACCAGGAAGAACATCAGAAGCATCGTCTTGAGGTCCGGCCGCCGCAGCACGTAGCGGAAGCCGGCCGCGAGGTCACCCGCCGTCCTCGGCCGCCGGGCGGACAGGTGCAGTTCGGCGACCCGGATGAGGAACAGCGAGCCGAGGACGGCGACGTACGACGCGGCGTTGATGACGAACACCCAGCCGGTACCGACGACGGCGATGAGGACGCCGGCGACGGCCGGCCCGATCGTCCGCGCGGCGTTGAACGACGTCGTGTTCAGCGCAAGGGCGTTGGACAGGTTCGGGCCCTCGACCAGTTCGGCGACGAACGTCTGGCGGGCGGGCGAGTCGAAGGCGGCGGCGGAGCCGAAGAGGAACGCGAAGACGTAGACCTGCCAGAGCCGTACCGCTCCGGTGACGGTGAGCAGGCCGAGCACGAGCGAGAAGGTGGCCATCGCGCTCTGGCTCGCCATGAGCAGCCGGCGCCGGTTCAGCCGGTCCGCGGCGAGGCCGGTAACCGGCAGCAGCAGCACCTGCGGCGCGAACTGGAAAGCGAGGACGATGCCGACGGCGGTGGCGTTGTGGCGGGTGAGCTGGGTCAGGACGATCCAGTCCTGCGCGGTTCGCTGCATCCACGTCCCGACGTTGGAGACGATGGCCCCGGACGCCCAGATGCGGTAGTTGCGGACCGCGAGCGAGCGGAACATTCCGCTCACGAGTCGGCCATCTCGTTGAACAGGCGCGCCGCCTCGATCAGCGACTGCCGCTCGGCATCGGTCAGTTGCTCAAGGCGCGCGTTCAGCCAAACGTGCTTCACGCGGCGGCCCTCGGCCACCAGCTCGGCGCCGCGCTCGGTGGCGGTGACCAGCACCTTGCGCCCGTCGCTGGGATCGGGACGACGGGTGACCAGGTCGATCGCCTGGAGCGCGTTGACGGTCTGGTTCATTGCCGGCGGCGTGACGCGCTCCCGGTCGCTGAGCGCCCGCAGTGTCTGCGAGCCGTGCTTCACCAGGTGCGTGAGCACGGACAGCTGGGTGCCGCCGAGCTGGCTGGCCGGCATCTCGGACCGCACCCGGCGGTAGATTCGCGCGACGGCGCGCTGCAGTTCGGTGGCGAGGTCGGTCGTGGCCTGGTCCGCCGGTGTGGACCCGGATGTGGTGTCGGGCATAGTAATTAAGTTACTTCATTAAGCCGCTTAACGACAAGCCGGCCGACAGTCGGCATTCGGCATCGCCGCTGCGGCAGCCTGACCGCACCTACTGATCGGTGACCGAGCGTCGTCCTTCCGGGAAGGATCGGCTGCGCGAACGAGCAGTTCAGCGGCTGATCCCACGCAGATCCCCCAAGGTCCCGATAGAGCTGGGGAGGTGAGTGAGATCGAGTCCTTTCCGGTGAACATTCCCGAACACGAACTGAAGGATCTGCGGGAGCGCTTGGGCCGCGTCCGGCTTCCTGAAGCGGAAACGGTCCAGGACGGTACGCAAGGCATCGGCCTGGACCGCCTGCGGAACCTGCTGGACGCTTGGAGAGCGCACGACTGGAGGTCCTTGGAAGGACGGTGGAACGCAATACCGCACTACCGCACCTGCCTGGACGGCCTGAACATCGCGTTCTGGCACGTGCGCTCACCCGAGGCGGACGCCTTCCCCTTGGTGCTGACGCACGGCTGGCCCGGCTCGGTGCTGGAGTTCGAGAGCGTCATCGGGCCGCTGACCGACCCGGTCGCGCACGGCGGCGCCGCCGCGGACGCCTTCGACGTGGTCATCCCGGCCTTGCCGGGCTTCGGCTTCAGCGAGCGCCCCCGTGAACCCGGCTGGAACCCCGGCCGCACCGCACGGGCCTGGGCAGACCTGATGACCAGGCTCGGGTACGAGCGCTTCGGGGCGCACGGCGGCGACTGGGGTGCGCCCGTCAGCATCGGCCTGGCCCGCCTGGAGCCCGAGCGGGTCGCCGCCTTGCATCTGACGATGCCGTTCGCGTCCCCCTTGCCCGAGGACCTGGCGGCGGCCAGTGACGCAGAAAAAGCCATGATCGCCAAGCGTGACGCATTCATGAGGACCGGTCCCACCCACGCGATAGTCCAGAGTGTGCTCCCGCAGACGTTGGGCTACTCCCTGCTCGACTCTCCGGCTGGGCTCGCTGCGTGGCTGGGCCAGGCGCTGGCAGATTTCTCGGACACGCGGCCCGAGGCGGGCGGCGGTGTCAGCGTGGCACAGCAGGTGGACAACATCGCCCTGTACTGGTTCACCGGGACCGGAGCCTCGGCCGCACGCTGGTACTGGGAGGCGGTGCGGGCGACGCCGCGCAGCGCACAGGCCCAGAACGAGGAGACGGTGACCGTACCCACCGCCTTCACGCTGTTTCCCGGCGAGCCGTACCCGACCGCCCGGCGCTGGGCGGAACACCGCTACCAAAACATCATCAGCTGGAACGAGATGGAGTACGGCGGGCACTACGCGGGCTGGGAAAAGCCCGGCCTGCTGGTCAGTGAGCTCAGGGACGCCTTCCGCCAGGCCCGCAAGCGTTAGTCGGTCAGGGTGCACGACGGTGGGGCACGAGGGCCTTTCGGTCGGCGCCGTCGGGCCCTGCCCCCTGATCGTGCACCACGCAGGCCTTCCGCCACGGCACCAGGGCCGCCGACACCGCCGCATCAGACCTGCAACCGGGCCAGAGCTTCAGCCATCACCTGCGCGAGGCGCTTCGACCCGTACCGCCGTCCTGGCGTGTCGGGGAAACGGCCGGCCGCGGAGCGGAGGTGCCGGCGGCCGTGGCGCTGCCGCGCCACGGTGGTCCCCGCAGACCGCGCGGTTGTGGAGGCCGGCCGGCGCGGCTCGCTCAGCGCGGTGCGTCGAGCACGTTGCGGATGCGGGTGGCGACGTGCAGGTTGAGGCGGGTCTCGACGTCGCCGAGGTCGTGACCGGTGATCTCGCGGATGCGCTGGAGGCGGTAGCGGACGGTGCTGCGGTGGATGAGGAGCATCTCCGCGGTCGCGTCGTAGCTGCCGCCGCTCTCCAGGTAGCGCGAGAGCGTGGTCACCAGCTCGGTGTGGTGGCGGGCGTCGTACTCCAGGAGCAGTCCCAGCCATTCGGCGACGAAGCGGTCGGCTTCCCGTTCGCCTTCGCCGGAGCCCATCATGCGGCACAGGCCCAGCTCCTCGAAGCTGGTGCTGCCGTTCGGCTCCTGGGAACGGCGGCGGACGGTGAGCGCGCGGACCGCTTCGTCATAGGAGTGCGGGAGGTCGGTGAAGACATCGCAGCGGCCGCCGACCCCGATCGAGCCGGCTCCGGTGCCGAGTTCGTCCGAGACGGCCCGGTACAGCTCGTCCCAGGGGTCGCCCCGGTCCTCGTCGGGCGCCAGGACGACGGTGGTCGCGCCGCGGGAGCCGACGAGCACGTCCCGGTGCAGCCGCCGGGCCGCCCGTGCCACCGCGTCGCCGAGTGCGGCCCGCTCGGGGCTTCCGGGCCACTGCAGTACGGCGGCCTTGTGCGGCCGGTGCAGGTCGTGGCCCAGGGCTGCCGCCTGGGTGAGGACGTCGTCGGTCGCCTCACCCGCGATCAGCCGGTTGACCAGGTCGCGGCGCAGATGGGGCTCCAGCTCGGCGAGTCTGCGTTCGTGGGAGAGCAGGGGGGCCAGCACCAGGGCAGCCTGTTCGAGCGCCGAGCTGTCCGCTCCCGTGGCCCGCCGGTGCGGATCGACCAGGGCGACCACGCCGAGCAGGTCTCCGGCCATCTGGACGGGGACGACCAGCCGGTCCCGGTCCCGGACGGCGCCGGGCCGGCGCCGCACGCTCCGGATCAGGGCGTCCTGGCGCTGGTTCTCCGCTTCCGGGGGCGGTCTGCCGCCGGGTCCTCCCCGTGGCGCGCTCCGGTCGGGGCCCGCCCGGGCGCGCAGGTTGCCGAACCGGTCCTCGGTACGGGCAGCGAATCCCGTGCTGTCGTGCAGGATCCGGAGGATTCCGGCCTCGCCCTCGCCTGCGGCGGCGGCCCGGGACAGCGCCTCGTGGAGAGCGAGCCGCGCGGTCAGGGCGGACACGGTCGTCGCGGGGCCGGCGGTGGGCGATCCGCTCCCGGTTCCCAGCCGCTCCTCGCCGCCGGGCGGGCTCCCCCGGCCGACGCGGGCCGACTCTCCCCGGCCCCCCGTGAGGCGCGCGAGGGCGATCCCGGTCTGCTGGGCGAGCAGATCGGTCAAGGCCGTCTCCTCGGCAGAGGGTGAGGCCGGGGACCGGACGACGAGATAGCCCAGGCAGTGGTCCCGGTACCGCAGCGCGATGGCCTGCACCCGGAGCCCGCCGACTTCGTACAGGTGCCGGCTGTGGCCGTCCAGGGCGCCGATCCGGCGGTCGAGCCGGTCAGCGGCCGCCGCTTCGGCGGGGTCCGCCTCCGACGACTCGGATGCCGTCACGCTCCCCGGCCGGACGGCGGCGGAGGCAGCCGCCCGGGACGGTGGGCATCGCCGCGCCAGACCGTCGTGCACGGCGTAGGCCGCCTCTGCGGTGAACGGGCCGGTAGCGGCGATCGCCGCCATGGCACCCCACAGCACCTCGCGCTCGTCGTCGCCGTCGAGCATGACCGCCACCAGCCGCAGCAGTGTGTGCCGGGCGGCCCCCGGCTGGGGGAAGGGAGGGTGGGACGCGGCCGTCGGCAGGGGAACAGCGTCCATCGCGGGTCCCTTCGCGGCTCGACAGCGACTCCGGCTACTCAACGCTACGCCGCTCGGCCCGGGGCTTCACCCGAGAGCCGTGCCGTGCCCCCGTCCTGGCGGACGGGAAGGGCGGTGCGGATTGGTCCCGCGGGGGCGAGTGAGCACGCGTCGTGCCGCGGGAGGCTGGCGACAGGTGCGGCGCGGCTGCCTCCGACGCCCCGGCAGCGCGCCGATCGGCCGGTCCCGCGTCCCGACGGAGGGTTTTCCCATGGCTAAGGCAGTAGGCATCGATCTCGGCACCACAAACTCGGTCATCGCCGTCTGGGAGGGCGGCGAGCCCACCGTCGTCCCGAACGCGGAGGGGTCCAGGACGACGCCGTCGGTGGTCGCGTTCTCCGACGACGGCGAGCGGCTGGTCGGGCAGCTGGCGCGCCGGCAGTCGATCCTCAACCCCAAGGGCACCATCACCTCGGCGAAGCGGTTCATCGGCCGCCGCTACGGTGAGATCTCCGACGAGGCCAAGGCGGTCTCCTTCGACGTGGTCGAGGGGCCCGGCGGGGTGGCCCGCTTCGAGGTGAAGGGCAAGCAGTACGCCCCGGAGGAGATCAGCGCGCAGGTGCTGCGCAAGCTCGCCGACGACGCAGGGAAGGCGCTCGGCGAGAAGGTCACCGAGGCCGTCATCACCGTACCGGCGTACTTCAACGACGCCCAGCGCCAGGCCACCAAGGACGCCGGGAAGATCGCCGGTCTCGAAGTCCTGCGGATCATCAACGAGCCGACCGCCGCGGCGCTGGCCTATGGGCTGGACAAGAAGGGCCACGAGACCGTCATGGTCTTCGACCTCGGCGGCGGCACCTTCGACGTCAGCCTGCTGGACGTGGGCGACGGAGTGGTGGAGGTCCGCGCCACCGCCGGCGACTCCCATCTGGGCGGCGACGACTTCGACCGCCGGCTGGTGGACCACTTGGCGGACGGTTTCCAGAAGGCCGAGGGCATCGACCTGCGCAAGGACCCGCAGGCGCTGCAGCGCTTGTTCGAAGCGGCCGAGAAGGCCAAGACCGAGCTGAGTTCGGTGAGCCAGACCCAGGTGAGCCTGCCGTTCATCACGGCGGACGCCGCCGGGCCGAAGCACCTCACCGAGACGGTCCGCCGCGCCACCTTCGAGCAGATCACCTCCGACCTGGTGGAGCGCTGCCTCGAGCCGGTCAGGACGGCGATGAGTGACGCCAAGGTCACCGACAACGACATCGACGAAGTCATCCTCGTCGGCGGCTCGACCCGTATCCCGGCCGTGCAGAACCTGGTGCGCCGGATGACCGGCGGCAAGGACCCGAACATGAGCGTCAACCCGGACGAGGTGGTGGCGCTGGGCGCCGCCGTCCAGGCAGGCGTGCTCAAGGGCGAGGTCAAGGACGTCCTGCTGCTGGACGTCACCCCGCTGTCGCTGGGCGTCGAGACGGCCGGCGGTGTGATGACCAAGATCATCGACCGGAACACCACGATCCCCGTCCGCCGGTCCGAGACCTTCTCGACGGCCGAGGACAACCAGCCGGCCGTGGACATCGTGGTGCTCCAGGGCGAACGCGAACTGGCCGCCGACAACCGGGTGCTGGGCCGCTTCCGGCTGGAGAACCTGCGGCCGGCCCGGCGCGGGGAGACGCAGATCGAGGTCACGTTCGACATCGACGCCAACGGCATCCTCAAGGTCAGCGCCAAGGACCGGGACACCGGCGCCGAGCAGTCGATCACCATCAGCGAAGGCTCCAACCTCGATCCGTCCGAGGTCGAGCGGATGATCGACGAGGCCGAGAGCAACCGGGCCGGCGACCTGGCCCTGCGCGAGGCCATCGACGCGCGAAACGAACTCGACGCCGCCGCCTACCAGGTGGAGCGGCGACTGGACGACCTCGGCGACGCGGCGCCGGAGCACGAGCGGGCCCGCGCCCGACTGCTCATCGACGAGGCGCGCACCGCCATCAAGGAGGAGGCGCCGGCGGAACGGTCCCGGAACCTGACCTCCGAACTGCAGCAGATCCACGCGGCGCTGTCCGCCCACACCGCCGGAGCCGGCGATGGCGCCGGCGGTGGCGCCCAGCCCGGCGCGGCACCCGGTCAGGGTGCCGGGGGCGAGTCGCCTGGGGATGACGACGTCATCGACGCCGATTTCGACAAGAGCTGAGGCGGCGACATGTCGGATCAGGAGCAGACGGGTCCCGCCGAGGACGGCTCCCCGCCCGAGCCCGAGCAGGCGCCCGCGCACCGTGATCCGCCGTCGGCTCCCGCGTCCGGGCAGCAGGAGCGGCCGCCGGCTCCCGCCGTTCCCGAGGTGGAGGAGCTGGAGGACCGGTGGCGGCGCGCCCTCGCCGACCTCGACAACCTCCGCAAGCGCTACGCCCGTGAGCTTCCCCGGGAACGGGAGGCCGAGCGGTCCAGGGTGGCCGCGGCGTTCCTCCCGGTCGTCGACAACCTCGAACTGGCCCTCGCGCACGCGGGCGCCGATGATCCCGGCGCGATCGTCAGCGGGGTCCGGGCGGTACGCGACCAGGCCGTCGAGGTGCTGCGCAGCCTGGGATACCCCCGTCACGAGGAGACCGGTGTGCCCTTCGACCCCGAGCGGCACGAGGTGGTGTCCGTGGTGGCGGAACCCGACACCGCTCCGGGCACCGTCGTGCGGGTGCTGCGGCCCGGCTACGGCGAACCCGGCCGCCAGTTGCGGCCGGCCGCGGTGGCGGTCAGCCGCAAGCAGGAGTGAGGCCGCCATGGCAGACGACTACTACGAGGTGCTGGGCATTCCCCGCACCGCCGACGCCGCCGAGATCCAGCAGGCGTTCCGCACGCTGGCCCGCCGCTACCACCCGGACGTCAACCGTGATCCGGCCGCCGAGGAACGCTTCAAGCAGATCAACGAGGCGTACAGCGTGCTGTCCGACCCCGGCACCCGGTCCCGCTACGACCGCTTCGGCCCGGACTTCCGGCAGATTCCGGAGGACTACGACGAGCGCGTCGCGGCCGGCCAGGGCGCCGGTGGCGGAGCCGGCACGTACCGCGGCAGTCCCTTCGGGGGCGCCCGGGGCGCCGGCCGGACCGGCGCCCCGACCTGGACGGAGACCGGCTTCGACGGCTCGGGCGTGGACTTCGAGGATCTCTTCGGAGGCATGTTCGGCGGCCGGGCGGGCGGTGCCGGGCGGGGCGGCCCGGTTCCCGGCGCGGACCAGGAGGCCGAACTCACGCTCAGTGTGGAGGAGGCGTACCGCGGCGGCCGGCGGAAGATCACCCTCGGCGGGGACGGCGCGGAGCGCAGCTACGACGTCACCATCCCGCCCGGCGTCGTCGACGGGCAGCGCATCCGGCTCGCGGGAGAGGGCGGCCGGGGCCGCGGCCCGGGTTCCGCCGGGGACCTCTATCTGGTGGTCCGCATCGCGCCCCATCCGCGCTACCGCCTCGTCGGGCGCGACATCCACGTCGATCTGCCGGTGACGGCCTGGGAGGCCGCGCTGGGGGCGACGGTTCCCGTCACGGGTCCGGGCGGAGCGGTCAAGGTGCATGTGCCGCCCGGTACCTCCACCGGCCGCCGGCTGCGACTGCGCGGTGAGGGAATGCCGCACCCGAAAGGTTCCCCCGGGCACCTCTACGCCGAAATCCAGGTGATGGTGCCGCCCTCGCCCAGTCCGCGTGAGCGCGAGCTGTTCGAGGAACTGGCGGCCGTCTCCTCCTTCGACCCGAGGAAGCAGACATGAGAGCCGAACGCCGTTCCCCCACCGAAGGCACCGGACAGGCCGCCACGAGGGCCGCCTATCCCCTGGTGCGGATCCACCGGACCGGTCCCAGCCCCTACCGGCTCCCCTTGGCCGAAGTGGCCGGCCGAAGCGGCCTGCCGCCCGAACTCGTGGGCCGCTTCGTCGCCCTCGGGCTGGTGGACGCCGAGCGGGACGCCCGGGGTCGGCTGTGGTTCCGGCCGAGCGCCCCGGCCGCCCTCGCCCGGGTACAGCGGCTGCGGGACGGACTGTGTCTCAACTACGCGGCTGTCGGCGTCGTCCTGGACCTGCTCGACCGTATCGAACGTCTGGAGACCGCACTGCGGCGCGGCGAACGAGCCGCCAAGGAGCCGACCACATGGACATGAACCGCCTCACCCAGAAGTCGCAGGAAGCGCTGCAGGAAGCCCAGAGCGTCGCGGTGCGGATGGGCCAGACCGAGGTCGACGGGGAGCATCTGCTCCTGGCGTTGCTCGACCAGCAGGACGGCCTGACGCTCCGTCTGCTCGCGGACGCCGGTGCGGACCCGGCTGCTCTGCGTACCGCCGTCGAGGCCGACCTCGCCAAGCGCCCGCGCACGACCGGTCCGGGTGCCACACCCGGCCAGGTGATGGTGACCCAGCGGCTGGCCCGGCTGCTGGAGACCGCGGAACAGGAGGCCAGGCGACTCAAGGACGAGTACGTCTCCACCGAGCACCTCGTCCTCGCCCTGGTGGACGAGGGTCCGGCCACCGCGGCCGGCCGGCGGCTCGGCGAGCAAGGCGTCAGCAAGGACTCCTTCCTCGCCGCCCTCACCACGGTTCGCGGGAACCAGCGGGTCACCTCCGCCAACCCCGAGGAGGCGTACGAGGCGCTGGACAAGTACGGGCGCGACCTCGTCGCCGAGGCCCGCACCGGCCGCCTCGACCCGGTCATCGGCCGGGACGCCGAGATCCGGCGGGTGATCCAGATCCTCAGCCGCAAGAGCAAGAACAACCCGGTGCTGATCGGCGAACCGGGCGTCGGCAAGACCGCTGTCGTCGAGGGCCTGGCCCAGCGCATCCTCCGCGGCGACGTGCCCGAAGGGCTGCGGGACAAGACGGTGTTCTCGCTCGACATGGGCTCGCTGGTTGCCGGAGCCAAGTACCGCGGCGAGTTCGAGGAGCGGCTGAAAGCCGTGCTGGCCGAGGTCAAGAGTGCCGAGGGCCGGATCCTGCTCTTCGTGGACGAACTGCACACCGTCGTCGGGGCGGGCGCCGCCGAAGGTGCCATGGACGCGGGCAACATGCTCAAGCCCATGCTGGCCCGCGGCGAGCTGCACATGATCGGCGCGACCACGCTCGACGAGTACCGCAAACACATCGAGTCCGACGCCGCCTTGGAGCGGCGCTTCCAGACCGTGCTGGTGGACGAGCCGACCGTCGAGGACGCCATCTCCATCCTGCGCGGCATCCGGGAGCGGCTGGAGATCTTCCACGGCGTCAAGATCCAGGACAACGCACTGGTCGCCGCCGCCACCCTCAGCCACCGCTACATCAGCGACCGCTTCCTCCCCGACAAGGCCATCGACCTGGTCGACGAGGCGTGCGCGCGGCTGCGGACCGAGATCGACTCCATGCCCGCCGAACTCGACGAACTCACCCGCCGGGCCACCCGGCTGGAGATCGAGGAGGCCGCGCTGGACCAGGAGACCGATCCGGCCAGCCGCGCCCGGCTGGAGGACCTGCGCCGCGAACTGGCCGACCTGCGGGGCGAGGTGGACGCCAAGCACGCGCAGTGGGAGGCCGAGCGCCAGGCCATTCGCAAGGTCCAGGGACTGCGCCAGGAGCTGGAGCGCGCCCGGCACGAGGCGGAGGAGGCCGAACGTGCCTACGACCTGAACCGGGCCGCCCAGCTGCGCTACGGCACCGTCAGCGAACTGGAGCGCCGCCTGGCCGCCGAGGAGGAGCAGCTCGCCGCCAAACAGGGCGAGAACCGGCTGCTGCGCGAGGTGGTGACCGCCGAGGAGATCGCCGGGATCGTCTCCGCGTGGACCGGCATCCCCGTCACCCGGCTCCAGGAGGGCGAGCGGCAGAAGCTGCTCAAGCTGGACGAGATCCTGCGCGAGCGCGTGGTCGGGCAGGACGAAGCCGTCCAGCTCGTCGCCGACGCGGTGATCCGGGCCCGCTCCGGGGTGCGCGACCCGCGCCGGCCGATCGGCTCCTTCATCTTCCTCGGCCCCACCGGCGTCGGGAAGACCGAGCTGGCCAAGACGCTGGCGGCCGCGCTGTTCGACAGCGAGACCAACATGATCCGCCTCGACATGAGTGAGTACCAGGAGCGGCACACCGTCAGCCGCCTGGTCGGCGCGCCCCCCGGCTACGTCGGTTACGAGGAGGGCGGCCAGCTCACCGAGGCGGTGCGCCGCAAGCCGTACTCCGTCGTGCTCTTCGACGAGATCGAGAAGGCGCACGCCGATGTGTTCAACACGCTGCTCCAGGTGCTGGACGACGGCCGGATCACCGACGCGCAGGGCCGTACCGTCGACTTCCGCAACACCGTCGTCATCATGACCTCGAATCTGGGCTCCCAATACCTGCTGCAGGACGCCACCCAGGCCGGCGAGATCAAGCCCGAGGCGCGGGCGCTGGTGATGGCCGAACTCAACGGCCATTTCCGCCCCGAGTTCCTCAACCGCGTCGACGACGTCGTCCTCTTCCACCCGCTCGGCATCGCGCAGATCGAGCGCATCGTCGATCTGCTCCTTGCCGAGTTGCGCGACCGCCTGTCCGAGCAGCGCATCGCGCTCGTCCTCACCGAGCAGGCCCGCCGGCTGATCGCGGCCGAGGGATACGACCCGGTCTACGGCGCCAGGCCGCTGCGCCGCTTCATCTCGCACGAGGTCGAGACCAGGATCGGCCGCGCGCTGCTCAGCGGCGAGGCACGCGAGGGCGTGACCATCCTGGTCGACGCCGAGGGCGGCGACTTGGCCGTGACTCTCCAGGACGAGCCCCAGGAGCCGTGATGAGCACTCCCCACGAAGGCCGCGCCGACCACGGCCACCACACCGATGGGGCCGAGGCGTCGGCACGGACGGTCACCTGCGCCACCTGCGGCCGGACCAACCGGGTACCCGCCGCCGCGCAGGGCAGCCCGCGGTGCGGGAACTGCCGGGCGCCGCTGCCCTGGATCGCCGAAGCGGGCGACGCCGACTTCGGGCAGGTCGCCGAGCAGGCGAGCGTGCCCGTGCTGGTGGACCTCTGGGCCACCTGGTGCGGTCCCTGCCGCATGGTGAGCCCCGCCCTCGAAAAGGTCGCCGCGGATCTGGCCGGCCGGATCAAGCTCGTGAAGGTCGACATCGACAAGTCGCCGGGGCTGGCGCGGCGCTTCGACGTCCAAGCCGTACCCACCCTGCTGGTTCTGGACCACGGCAGGCAGGTCGCCCGCCAGACCGGCGCCGCGCCCGCGAACGCGCTGCGCCGGTGGGTGGACGAGTCGCTGTCGGCGTCCCACGGATCAGCCGATCCCGCCTCAGGGAGGCCGTGATGACCACCTTTTCCGACCCGCACCTGTCGATGGTCCGGCCCGTGACGCCCAGAACGCCGGAGGGGTGCGAGGACTGCCTGCGCATGGGGACTCCGTGGGTGCATCTGCGCCTGTGCCTGACCTGCGGCCACGTCGGCTGCTGCGACTCCTCCCCCATGCGCCATGCCCGCGCTCACGCGGCGGCCGACGGGCACCCGGTCGTGCGGTCGTTCGAGCCCGGTGAGGACTGGCGGTGGTGCTTCGTGCACGAGGCGATGGTCTGAGCGTCTGTTTCCGAAGAGGGGAGCGAACCGTGCCGACCCTGACCCCGACGGCCGACGTCCACGCCGCTTACCCGCGGCTGACGGACGACCAGATCGCGATCCTGAGATCCTGCGGACAGCAGCGGCAGGTCGGCGAGGGGGAACAGCTGTTCCGGGCGGGCGAGCGCACGGACGAGTTCTTCGTCGTCCTCAGCGGCGAGGTGGCCGTGGTCCACGACGATCCGGAGCACGTCGTCCAGCGGCACGGTCCGCGCAGCTTCCTCGGCGAACTGGGCCTGCTGGAGGGCCAGACCGCCTTCGTCAGCGCGGTGGTGAACAAGCCCGGAGAGGTACTGGCCGTGGGATCGGCCGCCCTGCGCGACCTGCTCAGCCGCGAACCGGGGCTCGGCGATGTGATCCTGCGGGCCTACCTGCTGCGCCGTACGCTCCTGGTCGGCGTCGGCACGGGCTTCCGCATCATCGGCTCCGCCTTCTCCGCCGACACGCGGCGGCTGCTGGAGTTCGCCGCCCGCAACCGCCTTCCGCACCGCTGGGCGGACCTGGAGAAGGACGCCGAGGCCGAGGCACTGCTCAGGCGTCTCGGTGTCGCTCCCGAGGAGACCCCGATCGTCCTCTGGCACGACCACCGGGTGCTGCGCAATCCCTCCAATGCCGAACTCGCCCACGTCATCGGGCTGCGGACCGAGACCCCCGCGAAGGGCGTCTGCGACCTGGTGGTGGTCGGCGCGGGACCCGGTGGCCTGGCCGCCGCGGTGTACGGCGCCTCCGAGGGACTGTCCACCGTCGTCCTGGACGCCGTCGCGACCGGCGGCCAGGCCGGCACCTCCTCACGGATCGAGAACTACCTCGGCTTCCCCGCCGGGATCTCCGGCATGGAGCTCGCCGAACGCGCCGTCGTACAGGCCGACCGGTTCGGTGCCCGGATCGATGTCCCCGCCGAGGCCGCCGGCCTCGAACAACGCGACGGGAACAGCCTCGTGCGGCTCACCGACGGCGGCACGGTCACGGCGACCAACGTCGTGGTGGCCACCGGCGCCCGCTACCGGCGGCTGGCCGCCCCCGGCATCGAGCGGTTCGAAGGACTCGGGGTCCACTACGCCGCCACCGTCTGGGAGGCACGGACCTGCCGCCGTGACACGGTGGCCGTCGTAGGGGGCGGCAACTCCGCCGGCCAAGCAGTGCTGTTCCTGGCGCGCGAGTCGCCCGCCGTCCACCTCCTGGTCCGCGGCGGAGCCCTGGAGGAGAACATGTCCCGCTACCTCATCGACCGCATCGAGCGGCACCCCCGGATCCATGTCCGGCTGCACACCGAAGTCCGGGAGGTTTCCGGCGAGGAGCGGGTCGAATCCGTCCTCGTCGAGGACAACCGCACCGGCGAGCAGCAGGTGCTGCCCGCCCGCGCCCTGTTCGTCTTCATCGGCGCGCGTCCCGCCACCTCCTGGCTCGCCGGCGCCGTCACCCTGGACAAGCGCGGCTTCATTCCGACCGGGCAGGACGTGGCCGAGGCAGCCGCGGACGCCTGGGAGCCCCTGGGCCGCGTCCCGCTCGCGCTGGAGACCGGTCTGCCGGGGGTCTTCGCCGTCGGCGACGTCCGCAGCCGCTCGGTCAAGCGGGTGGCCTCCGCGGTCGGTGAGGGCGCCATGGCCGTCCGCCTGGCACACGAGCACCTCGGGGAGGTGGGAGCACCCGCCGTCCGATGACCTCAGCCCCTCCACCGTTGCGAGAAAGGTAAAACGTCATGCCCGTCATGGGAGTTGCCAAGTTCGAGCATTTCTTCCGCGCAGCCGCCGGCCTCGACGTCAGCAAGAACGACCTCAAGCGCTACAACGACTTCGTGGACGCCAAGCTCTACGACCTCTTCCTCGTCGGCACCGCCGACGCCAAGGCCAACGACCGGGACATCATCGAACCGCAGGATCTCCCGGTCACCAAAGGCCTCCAGGAGAGCATCCACGCCTTCAAGAAGCTGGAGGAGGGCATCGAGCTGCGTCCGCTGCTCGACCAGCTCGCCGCCCGCCCCGCCCTCGGCATGGACGCCGCCGAGGACACCGAGCAGCGGCTGCCCGACCTGGCCGGCGGCCTCAGCGTCGCCCTCGCCCGCGCCCTCAAAACCATCGCCGCCGACACCCGCCGCCCCTCCACGGACCAGTGGGACGAGGCATTCGAACTCTTCGACCTGCTGGTCTGAGCGGGGCGTCCGCCTGACCGGCCGAACCGCCGCTCTTCAAGCCGGAAAGGCCAACAACTCCTCAGCCCTGGCGGCGTCGTCGTAGCGCTCACGGTCACGCCGGATCTCGTCGAGATTCTCCTCGGTCCAAGCGACCAGCTCCGCAAGGACACGGTGAAGACTGCGACCGCGCTCGGTCAGCGCGTACTCGACGCGGGGCGGCACGGCGGGCTCGACGGCACGGCTGATCAAGCCGTCGCGCTCAAGCCTGCGCACCGTGATGCTCAGCATCCGCTGCGTGATGCCATTCACCGCACGGCGCAGCGCGTTGAACCGCAGCGGGCCGTCATCGAGCCGGCAGATGACGGTCACCGACCATGCATACCTCCAGCGATGTGACTCTGTTTCCGCACGCGCAGAGGGTGAACCAGGAACTTCGCGACGGGTTCACCACCGAGGACGTGTACGCGGGCGGGCGGTGGGGCGCGGTGCGAGCGATCAACGCCGGCATTACCACCGTCGCCGACCAGGCCCACAATCCGGGTTCCGGCACGGACATCGACGCCAGCCGGCACACCGGCCGCGGGCGGCAAGAGCACCCCGGCTCGCGCCACGGCACGACGCCGGTGAGGTCAGGGGCCGGTGGCACGGGAAGGGGGCTGGGGATCGGGCCCAGCCCTGGTCCCACACGCCGACGGGGTGCTGGGCGGGCCGGCACCGAGCCGGCCGTGCCGGGCTACCCGCGCCCTGTCACTCACGCATGGATACCGAAGGGACCGAGGACGTCGGAGTCGATGCGGAGCGACTCGACCAGCGCGGCGGCGTCGTCCACGGTGAAGACGTCGGCGGCGGCGAGCATCCCTCGATACTTGCTGGTCACCGGGATGGCGGCCTGCTCGGCGACGGCAGTCAGGTAGGTCTTGAAAATGGCCCAGAAATTGCCGGTGGGGCCGTACTTGGCGAACTACGGAGTCGGGTCGAGCCCGGTGAGGGCGGCACGCGTACTGGCCGTCAGATCGGCCATGTACTGCCTCTGGGTCTCGGGGGCCGGGCGCTGGGTGTCGGCTTCGCGCCGCAGCAGCCGGCGGCTCTCGATGTGGCCGATGCGCTCGACCTCCTTGCCCCACAGCCCTGCCGCGCCGATGTGGTCCGCGTGGGAGTGGGAGTAGACGGTCATGTGCGGTTCCTTTCGATGGGGGCGCTCGCCGCCACGGCAACGGCGAGGAGCAGCGCCAGTGCGAGCAGGAGGGCCCAGGTTGTGCCGGCGTGAAGGGTGAGCTCAGCTCCGCACAGGGCGCCACAGAACATCGCGGCCACGGATATGAGGCGGCGCGTCGTGGGAGGTCCCGGGCGGTCGGAGGCGAGCCCGGTGACGGTGAGGGTGAGCACCGTGGTGGTGATGTCGGGGACGGCCAGTCGGCGGGCGACCGCGTTCTGCAGCCCCATGCCGCAGCCGAGCAGGATGATCTGCGCCGCCGCCGCACCCGCGGTGCGGTGGCCCAGGGTGGCGGCCGACAGCGCGGCCCCCGCCACCAGGAGGGACTGCAGCCCGACGATGGCCCGGAAGCGCCGCGCGGTCTCGGTGGGGGTGCGCCCGAGGCGTGTCTCCGCCCGGGCGCCCGCCATGAACGCGGCTATGGCGAGCGCTGACGCCCAGAGGGAGAGGGCCTTGGCCCCCGCCAGGGAGAACGCGAAGAACACCACGTTGCCCGTCATGTTGGCCACGAAGACGTGGCCGAGGCTGAGGTAGCTGACGGCGTCCACGACGCCGGTCACGAAGGTGAGCACGATCAGCAGCACGGGCACCGGCCCGTAGCTCGCGGCGCTGCCCGGCAGCAGCAGGTCGGAGAGACGCAGCAGAGTGGTCCTCACCGTGCGTCCTCGGCTGCCGGAACGCGCGGGGCCCGGCGCAGGGCGAGCCGGGTGAGCAGGCCCGCTGTCAGGCCGGGCGCCGCGGCGGCCGCAGCGACCCACCCGGGCCAGGGTGTCAGCCCGTAGGCGCCGTCGACCGACCAGCGCCCGGGCCCGGTGAAGCCGAGCACCGCGGCGACCACCACGAGGATGCCGGGGTACTCGTAGCCGTCGTGCGGGGCCCACGGCCCGTTCGCCCACTTCACGGTGACGGCGACCGTCATCACGCCGACTCCCGTGGCGGCTGCCACAGGAGTGAGGACGCCGGCGAGGAACAGCGCCCCGGCGGTGAGTTGACCGCCGGCCGCATCCCAGGCTGTCAGCGCCCCGCCGCGGAAACCATCCGCACGGAACTCGGCGATGCCGCCCGCCAGTCCCTGCCCGCCGAGCCGGAAGCTCACTTTCTGCAGCCCGTGGGCGGCGAAGAGGACCCCGGCCGTGATCCGGATGATGAGCAAACCGACGTTCATCCGGAGCCTCCTCAGCCGAAGCAGGGATCGTCGAGAGCCACGAGGCCGGCGGCGAGGCCGCGATCGGCCCGCCAGGTGCGGTACTGGGCGGATTCTGCGGCGGCCTGGCCCAGCGACCTGGCCTGCTGGACTCCGGGACGCTGCGAACCGGGCTGTCCGGGAGACGCCTGGTAGCCGCCGAAGTGGGCGATCGGGCTCCACTCGGGCACCACCGCCGGCGCCGGCGCGGCGAGGCCCTCGAACTGGCCCGCCGCGTAGACGATGCGACCGCCCGCTACCGTGAGCAGCGCTTCGATGCCGGGGATCTCGCCTTCCGGGACGGTGAAGTAGTCCTCGCTCAGCACGGCAAGGTCGGCGTAGTAGCCGGGCCGCAGCATGCCCTTGATCCCCCCCTCCCCGGTGAGCGACGCACCTGCTGCGGTGTACATCCCCAGGGCCGTCTCCCGATCCACCCGGTTGGCGGGCGAGCGCAGCGGCACGCCGCTGACGTTGCGGCCGGAGACCAGCCAGTACAGGGCGACCCAGGGGTTGAACGTGGACACGCGGGTGGCGTCCGTCCCCGCTGCCACGGTCAGGCCGCGCTCCCGCATCGCACCCAGCGGCGGGGCGGCAGCCGCGGCCTCGGTGCCGTAGCGGTCGCGGAACGTCTCGCCCTGGTAGGCGAGCCGGTGCTGTACGCCGATGGCGCCGCCCAGGGCGGCGACTCTGTCGAGGCTCTCCGGCGAGATGGTCTCCGCGTGGTCGAAGAGCCAGCGGTTGCCGTTGGGGAAGAGTCCCTCGGCGGCCAGCTTCTCGAAGACGGCCAGGTCGCGGCGGATGGTCTCGTCGTAGGTGGCGTGCAGCCTGAAGCCCCAGCCGTTCTCCATGAGCAGCCGCACGGCCTTTTCGAATTCGCCCTCGTACGCAGGGAGTTCGGGACGCGGCTGGGCGAAGTTCTCGAAGTCGGCGGCGGCCCAGGTGAGGTTCTCCCCCGCGCCGTTGAAGCGCAGCCAGCCGTCGCCCTGTTCCGGCCGAACCATGCCTGTCCAGCGGCGCAGGTCCTCCACCTCGCCACCGAGGGTCTGCGGGAAGAGGTGGTAGGCGATGCGCACCGTCAGCTCGCCGGCCTCGTGCAGATCGGTCACGGCGGCATAGCCGCCCGGGTAGTCCTGGAAGCCGCCGGCCGCGTCGATCAGCGATGTCAGTCCGAAGCGGTTCAGCTCGCGGAGGAACTGCCGAGTGGACTCCCGCTGGCCGTCGGGGTCCAGCACCGGGGCCTTGGCGATCGTGGAGTAGAGCAGCAGCGCGGCGGGGGCGGCGATGAGCATGCCAGTGGGTTCGCCGTCGTGGCCGCGGACGATCTGGCCGCCGGGTGGCGCCGCGACCTTCCGGGTGATCCCGGCGGCCCGGAGCGCGGCCCGGTTGAGGATCGCCGCCTGGTAGAGGTGCGTGACGATCACCGGTGTGTCCGGGGCAGCCTCGTTCAGCTCGGCAGGAGTGGGCATGCGGTGCTCGGCGAAGGACTCCACGCTCCAGCCGCCGGCCACTCGCACCCATTGTCCGTCCGGTGTCCGGGCGGCCTGCTCGCGCAGCATCGCCAGTGCGTGACGGAGCGAGCGCACCCCGTCCCACCGCAACTCGAGGGTGTAGTGCAGGCCTCCGCGGACCACGTGGTTGTGCGAGTCGTTCAGGCCCGGCACGGCCCGGCGGCCCAGGGCGTCCACGACCACGGTCTCCGGACCGATCAGGTCCGCGACGTCGGCGTCGGCGCCGACGGCGTCGATCACCCCGGCGGTGGCCGCCAGCGCGGTGGCGAACGGCCGCAGCGCGTCGCCGGTGTAGATCCTCGCGTTCCGCACGACGAGATCGGCGGGCCGAGGGGGTGACCCGGGGGCGAGACCCACGACGGGCATTGATGCCATGATTGGCTCCGTTTCTGCTGCCGTCGAGGCAGCCGGAGCTCCCGCACCGGCCGCCACGTACGTGCGTGCAATCGAAGTGGGCGATGCCGCCGTGCTCCTGGCCGGGGCCACCGGTTTCCGGCCCGCCGCACCATGGAGTTCGCGATCCCGCCGCCCGGGCGACAACCTAGGGATGGATACCGAAAGCCCCGAGGACTCCTGCGTCGATCCGCACCGACTCGACCATCGTGGCGGCATTGTCGAGAGTGAAGACGTCCACGGCTGCGAGTTTGCCGAGGTACTTGGCGACGATGGGCGCCGCGACCTGCTGGGCCGCCGCGTCGAGGTATGCGGCGTGGATGGCCCATGAATTATGGGAGGGCCCGAACTCCTGCTCGAAAGGCGCCGGGTCCAGCGTGGCAATGGCGTCACGCGTTCCGGTTTCGAGGTCCGTGACGTACTGCTTCTGCAGTTCCGCGTCCGCCCGATGACCCAGCCGTCCGATGTGACCGCCCACAAGTGTCGTCCAGGGATACCTGAGAGCGATGTCATGTGCCGTGATCCAGCCCGGTATGTCGCTGGACACCGCGAGCCACTTGAAGGGCACCCAGCCCGGATACAGGACGTCGACGACCATGAGGGTCTCGTAGTCCGGGGCGTAGACGAAGATGTTGTCCGGGGAGTGGTTCGGGCCGTGATGGGCGAGTTCCAGAGTCTCGCCTCCGACGGACAGCCGGAACCGGTCGTCGAAGGTCACTGAGGGCGGCATGCGGTGGGGATCCCGGTCGCTGCGCAGCAGGCGACGCGTCTCCGTGTGGCCGATGCGGACGACGTCCTTGCCGAAGACGGAAGCGGCGCCGATGTGGTCGGCGTGCGAATGGGAGTAGATCAGATGAGTGACCCGGCTCGGCCGCCCGTTGGCCGTGGTGACCTCACGTATGCCGCGCAGCAGATTGTTGCCGATCGTGGGCGGCGCGTCGACCACGACGACACCCTCACGTGTGCTGAGGAACATCGCCTGGAAGTACGAGTCGGTGATCCAGTACAGATTGCCCTTGATACGGCCGACGAAGTAGCCGTCGGAGTTGAGGGCGGGCCCGAGAGCCGCGGGCGGAATCGGGGCATAGGTGGTCGAGGTCGACGGTTCAACCGCGGCAGCACTCTGTAATCCCTTTCCCAGGAAGGGGACCGCCGCCGATCCTGCCGCAGCGCCGACGGCGAGCCGGACGAATCCGCGTCGATCTGCCCGGCTTCGGTGGGGCTGAATTGCCATTGCCACTCCTTCTGCTGCATCACTGACAGGACAGATGGTGCCGAACGGAGATCGACCTCCCCGTCCGGCAGGGAAAAGGGGAGACCCTCAGGCACCGCTGCAACTCGTCATGAGCGCAAAGCGCCCTTCGGGTATCGGCAGGCCGGCCCAGCGGCTGTCGCCGGCGGGCCGGCCTGTGCGCACGGCGCACCACCCGGTTTCCGGGCCGCCGTCGGCGTGCTCAGGCGTGGTTCCCGAACGGCCCGAGCACGTCGTAGTCGATGCGCATCGAGTTGATCATGGCCGAGGCGTTCTCCAGGGTGAAGACGTCGGCGGCGGCGAGCTTCCCGAGGTACGCGCTGATGACCGGGGCTGCGGCCTGCTGCGCCGCGGCGTCCAGATACGTCTTGAAGATGGCCCACCCGTTGCCGGTGGCCCCGTACTTCTCGAAGAACGGCGTCGGGTCCATGGTGGTGAGCGTCTTGCGCACGCTGTTCTGGAGGTCGCCGACGTAGTCGCGCTGCACGTCCAGGTCCGCACGGATGCCCAGCCGTCCGAGATGCCCACCGACCAGCGTGGTCCACGGATAGGCGTGGGCGGTCTCGTGCGCCCCGATCCAGCCGGGGATGTCCTGGGACTCGGCGAGGTTCTTGAACGGCGCCCAGCCCGGGAATATGACGTCCACGAGCATGAGCGTGTTGTACGCGGGGGCGTAGATGAAGATGTTGTCGGGCGAGTGGTTGGGGCCGTGGTAGGCGAGTTCGAGACGCTCGCCGCCGACCTCGACCACGAGGTTGTTCTTGAACGTCGTGGTCGGCAGGGGCCGGTTGGGATCCGCCGCCCTGCGCAGCAGTTCGCGCGTCTGCACGTGGGCTATGCGCTCCACCCGGCCGCCGAAGAGGCCCGCTCCGCCGATGTGATCGGCGTGGTTGTGCGAGTAGATCATGTGGGTGACACGGCTCGGCCGCCCGAGGGAACGGGTCACCTCCTGGATCGCCCGCAGCAGGTTGTTGCCGATCGTGGGCGGCGCGTCGACCACGACCACGCCCTCGCGGGTCGTGAGGAACATGGCCTGGTAGTACGAATCGGTGACCCAGTACAGGTTGCCCTTGATCTGACCGACGAAGTAGCCGTCGGAGTTCACGGCAGGCCCGAACGAGGCCGCCGGCACGGGCGCGAAGTCGGGCAGCGCAGCGGTCGCGGAGGCAGTGGCCGATGCGGCCGGGGTTGCCGCTCTGGCCGGGGTGGCCAGCACCGGTCCGAGCAGGGCCGCGGCCGACGGCAGCGCGACGCCGAGCGCGGCCCCCTTGATGAGACCTCGGCGGGAGGACAACCGCGTGGTGCCGGAGTCACCAGGTTCAGCTTTCATACGAGTTCACATTCGGGAGTGGGCCGATGGGCCCCGGGAACGGGTGAGGGTTCGCCTGTGCGGGCGGCGATGAGGTGCCGGACCCCGGCGCCGTCACGGCGCCGGATCTCGCGGCCCTGCCGGGTAGCGGTCAGGACGTGGCGTTGGCCGCGTCCTCGATGACCTCGCGCACCGCGCGGGGGTGGGAGACCATCGACAGGTGGGAGGCGTGGACCGTCGTCACGGTCGACCCCGCACGCTGCGCCATGAACTCCTGTGCGGCCGGCGGCAGTGCGTGGTCGACCGTGCCGATCACGTCCCAGCTCGGGATCGAGGCCCAGGCCGGGGCTCCGGAGGGCTCCTCGAGCGCCGATGCCGCCAGCGGGCGCTGCGTGGCAGCCAGTTCGGCCGCCTGACCGGCCGGCAGGTCGTTGGCGAGAATGCCGCGGAAGTCCGCCTGCTTGATGTAGGCGTCGACGACGCCACCGGGCTCGGGAGCGAAGTTCAGCGCGTCAGGAGTGATCTGGCTCCCCGGGAACTTCGAGTTCAGCCCGTTCAGGGTGTCGCCCTGCGCGGGAATGAAGGCGTCGACATAGACCAGCGCCTTGACGTTCGTATTGCCGGTCGCGGCGTTGCTGATGACGAAGCCACCGTAGGAGTGGCCGACCAGCACGATGGGCCCGCTGATGGTCTTGAGGTAGTCGGCGATGTAAGCGGAGTCGCTGGCCACGCCCTCCAGCGGGTTGGGGGGTACGTCCACGGTGTAGCCGTCCCGCTGCAAGCCGGAGACGACGCCGGCCCAGCTGGAGCCGTCGGCCCACGCGCCATGCACCAAGACGACGGTCGGCTTGGCCGTCACCGAGCCGACGGGCTTGGCACTCGCGGAGGACGCCGTGACAGCCGTGACGCTCACACCCCCGAGGACCAGCGCGGTGCCCAGCATCGCAAAGCGGGAAGTGCGCTTGCCGTGCCTCATGGGTGAATTCATGATCTTCCTTCTCATCAACGTCGACACATGGCCGCGGCGCGGCCATGCGCCGAATGCTCAGATGCCCTGGCTCTCGAGCCAGGCGAGGGTGAACTGGCAGATCTCTTTCCAGCCGTGGTCGAACACCAGTGAGTGGCCCCGGTCAGGAAACGACTTGTAGTCGGTCGTGGCCTCGGCGTCGGCGTACAGCTTGTACGCAGCCTCCGCGACGACCTCCGGTACGGTGTGGTCCTTTCCGCCCCCCACGATCAGCAAGGGCCCCCTGTCTCCGTTCTTCGTGTCCACCGCTGCCGGTGATGCCTTGCTGAAGTTGGCGGTGCTCGCCTCGAAGAGCGGTCGGCCGGGACCAGGAATGGCCCAGCGCTCGAACAGTTCGTCCGATTCGGCTTCCGGGATGGCGTTCCCGAAGCCGTAGTGGAACTGATCCCTGGTGAGCGAGACCGCCTTCTTCTTGTTGCTCGGGTGGGCGAGCACGGGCAGGCCCGAGCGGATCTGCGCGAGCGGCACGGGCTTGACACCCTTGATCTGACCGGGATCGATGGCGATGGCGGCGCGCGCCTGCCCTTCGGCCAGCAGTTTCTGGGCGATCAGGCCACCGAAGGAGTGGCCGATGACGACCGGCGCGGAATCAAGCGAAGTGATCACTCGACGGTAGCCCTCGGTGATCTCTTCGATACCGTGATTGGCCACCGCATCCGCGTTCTCGCGTGTGGCGGCGACGGTCCCGCCGTCTCCCGGCCAGCCGGGGGCCAACGGCTGGTAGCCAGCCTGCCGATAAACCTCCATCCAGTTCTGCCACGAATCTGAATGGATCCACAGACCGTGGATCATAACGACCGGAGTCGGAAGGGACATGGCGGACCTCTCCACACAGGGAATGAGCTGATAACAACCTCGCCGCACAGCCGGCCGGCACGAAATGGGCACTGATCTTCGAGGCCCCTGCATATCCGCCACCACCGCGGCACAGGGAAGGATTTTGGTCACCAATACAGAGGCGGAGCCTCTGCCCTTGTACCGGCCGGCCGGGTTGTACATCCGTGCCGCCCACAGGGGGTCGGCCTCATTTGTCGCCAACATTCTTCCCTGGCGTTCCGGGCTCCCGCATGCGTCGAACGACCGCATTCAGGGTTCACCAGTCGCCGGGACGGGCAGCCGTTGCGGCGTCGCCGACCGTCCCGCGGCGAGGGCCGCATGGGGGCCGGCGGCCTTGGGGCATCAGCGTCCTCGCCCCTGGTCCGCGTCTCGAAGCGTCGGGGACAGCCGCGCCCTCAGTCATTCGACTGATGTGGGCGCAGACGTTCCCCGCTGATACTTGCCGGATGAACCGAGCCCGAGGGGCGTCCACGGCTGTTGTTCCTACGAGGGGCAGGCAGGGCGGCATGGCACGATCAACGCACGGCCACTTCCATGAACAGCCGGCAACCCGATGGCCGGGCCGCAGGCGCCGCAGGGAGCTGCCTGTCGTGACGCCACTCCTTCCGACAAGCGCCCGACGTGCGGGCGCCTGCGCTGTCCAGGGCTTCTCCAGCGCCGGCGGCATGCGCCGGGGAGCCTGATGCCCAAGATCGTCCTTGTCACCGAGGCTTCCAGCAACCTCGGGGCAGCGACCGCGAGGGCACTGGCCGAGACCGGAAACGTCGCTTACGCGGGAGTCGATCCCGCCGGCCGCCGTCGAAGCGCGCCGGACCAGCGGACCGCCGGCAACAGCGCACGCCTACGCCCCGTCACGCTGAACAGGGCAGACCAGCGCTCGGTGGCGAACACGGTCACTGGGATCCTGGCAGAGGCCGGGCGCATCGACGCCGTGGTCCACACCGTGGGGCCGGTGCCCCGGGGCCCCATCGAGTCATTCACCCCATACCAGTTGGCGGGGATCTACGACGAGTACGTCCTGTCCACGCAGCGGGTGAACCGTTCCGTCCTCCCCCAGATGCGGCAGCGGCAGGAGGGACTGCTGATCTGGGTGGTGCCGCTCCCCCTCGACGACGGGAACACTCCCTATCTCACCTTGCATTCGGCGGCGCTCGCCCTGACCGCACATCTTGCGGAGAGCTACGCGAGAGAACTGATCGGCTTCGGGATCGAGACCACGATCGTCGCCCCGGACTCCCCCGTCCCGGTCACCGGGCCGCTCCTGCACACGGTCCGTCCCGACGACACCGAGACCCTTCGGTCCTACGAGGACCGCTTCCCCGGACTGACCCACCGCGTGGACCTGAGTCTGGTGGAGCAGACCCGTGAGCGCACCGAAGTGGCTCGGACCGCCGAAGCCATCGCGGCGGTCGTGGACAGCCCCAAGGGAACCCGCCCGCCGCGGATCACACCTCGTCAGCCCGGAAACGGATCCGGGGGCGGCGCTTCATGACGTCACGGTAAGGGCGTCGCCGTCAGTCCAGGAACGCCCTCCGCGCCTCGGCACCAGTGGGGCGTGGGGGGTGGTCTCCACCTTCCAGATCCGCGAGCGCGTCGCGCAGAGCGGCTCTGGAGGCGATCCCGAGCTTGGGAAATATCTGGTACAGGTGTGAGCCGACGGTCCGGTGCGAGACGTACAGCCGCTCCGCGATCTGCCGGTTGCTCAGGCCGGACGCCGCCAGTTCCGCGATTTCCCACTCCTGCGGCGTCAGCACCTCGCCGCTCGGCGTGTCCTTCACCATGCCCCATCTGGTAGCTCGCAGCTCCTTGGCGGCACGCTTGACCCACGGCTCGGCGCCGAGGCGTGTGAAGGCGTCGTACGCCTGCCGCAGCGGCTCCCTGGCGTCGGCGTTCACGCGGGCGCGCCGCAGCCGTTCCCCGTAGACCAGGCGCACGCGGGCCAGATCGAACGGCCACCGCTCCGTTCCTGCTATGGCCAGCGCCTGCCTGAACAGGTGGATGGCCTCGTCGTCCTCGGTCGCGCACAGCGCCGCCGAGCCGCCTGCCAGCAGGGCGAGCCGCGGGGACAGCACTGCCATGCCGGTCTCCCGCATCGCGGACACATGAGCAACCGCCTCTCCCTGCCGGTCAGTCCGTATCGCGGCTTCGACGACATCCATCGCCACCCACAGCGCGTGCGGAACGTGGGAGGCGAAGGTCCCCGCGGCGCTGATCGCCGTCGCGTTCTGGTAGGCGCTTTCGAAGGCGCCGCCTCCGAGTGCGGCGACGGCACGTGCGTGCCGCGCGTAGTGCACCGCCGTCTCGATGCCCCTGGGGGTGGCCCAGCGGATCATCCGGTCGGTCATGCGGTCGGCGGTTTCCTCGTCACCACGGGCCGCGGCGACGATGGCCCGGCTGTACAGGAAGTACCAGGCCAAGGCGTGGTATCCGGAAGTCTCGCACAGCTGTATTCCTTCCTCGGCCATTTCTGTGCACTCGTCCCACCGGCCGGTCAGGTAGTCGTCCAGGCACAGGTGCACCAGCGCGCCGAGGTGCCGGCGCACCGGACCGCCGTCGCGCCCCTGCAGGACGACCCGCCACGAGGAATCGCGCACAGCCCCCAGGCGGTCGGCGTAGATCGAGGCGCTGCCGGCCCGGATGACTTGGGCCGGGTCGGTCTCGTCCTGGAAGCCGGCGAGGACCGAATCCAGCTGATCCAGCGCGGCAGCCCCCGAACGAGCCGGATCGGAGCCGGTCCGGGCGGCCACGGACAGCAAGGCGGGCGGCTCCGGTCTCAGACGGCCGACTGCCGCGTAGAAGGGTTTCCACAGCTCTGCGCGGCCGCTGAAGAAACACAGGATCAGGAGCAGGTGGAGCGCGTCGATGAGGGCGCTGTCACTGGCCAGGTACTGGTGGGTGCCGGACTCGATGGCGCCGACCAGCAGTCGGTAGGCGGCGTCGACGTTTCCGTCGTCGTTGAGGATCAGGAAGACGGCGGCAGCGGCGGAGCGCAGGGAACCCTTCAGGTCCGGGTCGGCCAGACGGGCGTTCTCCAGCAGTTCCGAAGCACCGCGGAGCTCCCCGGTCGCCTCGGCACCGAGGTAAGCCGCCTCTGCCAGACGACGGGCACGGTCCGAGCCGCTCGGGCTCAATTCTGCCGCCCGTACGAGCACGGCCACCGCCCCGACGCAGTCGCCGCGGCCCGTGATCCGGTGCGCCGTCTGTTCCAGCAGGGCGGCCACCTGCTCGTCCGGTTCCACGGAGGCTTCCCCGAGGTGCCAGGCGCGGCGCTCGGGCTCGTTCACCAGGACCTGGGCGAGGGCGCGGTGCGCGGCGCGGCGTTCGGCACTCGTGCTGACGTCCACCACTGCCGACCGGATCAAGGGGTGCCGGAAAACGAGCCGCCTGGTGGCCTCGTTGAAAGTCACCATGCGGTCCTGCTCAGCCGGGGCGAGGACGTCGAGCTCGGCTTCGTAGCCGGCCCGCCGCGCCGACGCCTGCAGGATTCCGAGGTCACCGGTCCCCTCCATCGTCACGAGAAGCAGCAGGCGCCGTGCGGCGAGGGGCAGGGCGGCCACCCGGGAGGCGAACATGGCCTGGAGCCGTCGGCTCAGTGGCAGTACCGAGGGAAGGTCCTCCAGGGCCGCACGCTGCTGGCCGTTCAGGGCCGTGGGCAACTCCAGAAGAGCCAGGGGGTTGCCCTCTGCCACCGACAGAAGGCGCCGGGAAACGCCGTCGGCGAGCGTCGGGAATCGTGTGGCGAGCAGAGTTCTCGACGCCTCCGCGTCCAGGGGCGGCACCTCGAACTCGGGCAGGCCGCCGCCGTTGAAGAAGGTCTCGGTCCCCGAGCGCATGGCGCCGAGGAAAGTGACGCCGGTGCCGTCGAGTCTGCGGGCGACGAAACCGAGGACGGCGGCACTGGCTCGGTCCAGCCAGGTCAGGTCGTCCACAATGAGGAGCAGGGGGCTGGATGCGGCCACGTGCCGCAGCAGCATGAGGGTCGCGCTGGACACGACGAGACGTTCCGGCGGTGACCCGCTGCCGAAGCCCAGGGCGACCCGCAGCGCATCGCCGTGACTTGTGTCGAGGTCACCGAATGCCTCGTGGAAGGGGAAGAGGACCTGGTGCAAGCCGCAGTAGCTCACGTCTGCTTCGAACTCCACGCCGGCAGCGCGCAGTACCCGTGAACCGTCGGCGACTGCGGCCTCTGCCACGGCGTTGAGCAGGGCGGTCTTGCCCACTCCCGCATCGCCCGACAGCAGGAGGGCCCCACCGCGGTCCGTTGAGCCGAGAAAGCCGCGAATGCGTTCGAGTTGCCTGGCGCGCCCCACCAGGGCCTCGGCTGCGTCATCTGTAAAGGGGCCGCTGTAGCCCACAGGTCACGCTCCCGTTGTGTCCGCGCCGAGCCTGGTCGATGGAAACGCGTTCGGCGAGATGCTCTTGATGCCACTGTGTTGTGTGTTCGCCGCGCGTCCGACGTCTGCTGCGGTGTGCCGTCTTACGCCGCATCCCGCGGACAGGAGATCACACAGCGCCGCCTCGAGACATCACCAGGACTGAGGAGGGCGACCAGCGGCGTCCCGTGTCCGACACCCCCGAGAGTCGTCGAAACAGATGAGCCGTGCTGTGTCTCCGTGGTGCCTTGCGCGCAGTCCTGGCGCGGACCATCACCCGTGTATCGGCCACCCCGGCCCGATCGAGTGGGGTGCGGCTCTTCCGGACCGCACAACCAGCGGGCCGGGGTGCAGGCGGGTTCGTCGACGGGGAGGTGCGGCAGCGTGGAGCGACGGCCGCACACCGTCGCCGAGCACTCCACCACAACGGACAGAGGCTGGCGATCGCCTGCAGTTCCGCGGGCCGTGCAGCAATGATGCCGCGCAGGTCGTCGATCCGGTCGGCACGGGTGTGGTGGACGAGGATGCAGACCCGTGGCAATTGCGGAGGTGCACAGACCACCGTCGGGCATGTGGGCCCGATTCCCCGGTCCTACAGTCCTACTGTCTCCGGAGCGGAGTCAGGCGCTGTCCGGCAACCCGTGGACGGCCGGCGAGCCCGGACATCACCCGGCCGAACGCTTTTCGTCACGAAGCTTGTTGGCGAGCTGAACGCGTGAGTTGACTTCAAGCTTCCGGAATATGGTGCGAAGGTGGGCGGCAATCGTGTTGGGGGAGAGCATGAGCTCACCGGCGGCCGACCGATTGGAGTGGCCTTCTCCCACGAGACGGGCGACACGCTGCTCCGTGTCCGTCAGCGCTTCCCAGCCGGACAAGGGCCGCTCGACGGCGCTGGTGCGGCGCCGGCGACGCAAGCCCGCGGCCTGCATGGCGTGCTGGACGCGGCGCGCGTCCCCCAGTGCCCCCAGGTTCTGGAAGGCGTCCCCCGCCGTTTCCAGCAGCTGTGTCGCCTCCGCCTTCCCGCCTCGCCGGAGCAGTGCATACCCGAGCTTCTCCCACGCCCCGGCCTCAAGGAGCCCTCGCCGGCTGTGCTTGATCCCTTCGAGCCCCCGCCGCAGGAGTGCGACGTCATCGGTTGCCAGTCCTTCTGCCTGGTCGGCCAAGCCGCTGATGAGGTGGGAGTTCGGATTGCGCTCGGCATAACAGCGAAGAAGGCGGGCCATCCGGACGGCCACATCGTGATGACCGCTCGCGGCCGCTGCGTCGGTGAATTCGACGATCCAATCGGGAATGCCGATCGGTTGCTCGGTCCACCTGAAACCGATGCGGAAGTCGTCCAGTACGCGGTGGTGCAGGAGGAGACGGACGGCTTCGTCGGGCTTGCCTTCGGCGATGAGAACGCGACCCCACATGATCACTTGGCGTGGCTCGGGCGGTTCCCCGGTGGCGTCCCAGCTCACTGCGCCGCAGAGCTCGCGACCGATCTGGAGGTCGCCGCGGTGGAGGGCGATCCGCGCCATGACGACCTTGGCCGCCTTCTGGAAAGCGTGGGGTGGACCATCTCCCAGGGCCGTCAGTGCGGCGAAGCCGGTGCTGGCCTCGTCGAGTCGGCCGTTTCGGAAGTCAAGCACTGCTTGGGCGAACAGCAGACCGGGAATCTGGTACGAGATGCCTGTGTCGTCGGCGCTGCGCCGGCTCAGCAGGATCAGGCGGCTGGCGGAGTCGTATTCGTCCACGAGCAGCAGGGTCATGATTTCACCCACATCGAGGGATCGCCCGGTGGAGCGCAGCAGCGAGAACTGCTCCAGGGCCGTGCTGACGCGTCCTTCGGTCAACGCGATGTCGGCCAGCGCGCGCAGGGCAAGGGCCTCGGCGGAACGGTCGCCGCTGCGGCCGGCCTCTTCGAGGGCTCTGGTGCTGACCTGTTCGGCCCGGATCATGTCCGTGCCGCGCGAGAGCGCGAGCGCGTGCAGGCTGAGCAGGTGCCGGCGTGTTCCGGCCGAAAGTCCGTTCAATGCGAGTGCCGACTCGAGCCTCGCGGACATCTCGTCGGGCCTGCCCAAGCCCCACAGCAGCCAGGCCAGCCTTCCCTGGATGCGTGCTGTGTCCTCGTTGCTGAAATTGTTCTCCAGGAGGTCGTCACCCAGTGCCATCGCTTCACGCGTGCGATGGGCCTCGCCGAGGATACCGATGGCCTCCTCGCCGAGGCGCAACGACAGGTTGTCCCACCGTGGCAGCAGGGCGAGGGCGGCGACGATGAGGTCGGACGCCGTTACGGGGGCGAGAGTACGCAGTGCCTTGGCCGCCCGGTGCAGGATGTCGATTGCTCTGCGGTCGTTCTTCACCGCGCTCACCAGGAGATGGGGCGCCGCTGCGACAGGGTCGTCGCCAGTCGTCAGGAGCAGCTCCGCCGCGGCCCGGTGGAGGATGGTGCGCATCGGGTGAGGCACGTCCGCGTAGACCGCCTGCCGTACCAGGTCGTGACGGAAGACGATGCGGTCCCGGTCGGTCCCGAGGACATCGGCCCGCATGGCCTGTTCCAGCAGCCGGATGACGTCCTCCGTCGAGATACCGTCCAGCAGCGCCGCGGCATCGTCGATGCGGAAGGACCGCCCCAGAACGGCACCGACGGCCAGGACGCGGCGGACCTCCTCGGGGAGCCGGTGCAGCCTGCCGCGCAGTCCTGTCACAAACGGGCCGGGAAGTTCCTCGCCGCCGGTCGCCGCGTCGTCGTCCGCGCGTCCGGCCTCCACGAGCATGGCATCAATCAGTTCGACCGCGAGGTAGGGCACACCGTTCGCCCCCTGCAGCAGACGTACCAGACGCTCGCCGGGTGGAGCACCCAACCGGTCCCGGGCGATCAGTTCGACGTCAGATGACGCCAACGGCTGGAGATCCATGACCTCGACGGGAATGTCCGTCCTCACGACGGCATGCACCTCGTCCGCCATGCCGGCAGGGTCGGGGCGGGAACTGAGCATCCACACAACGGGCACATCCGCCAGCCGTACAGGCAGGGTGCGAAGAGCGAAGACAGTGAGGCGATCGGCCCATTGGACATCGTCCACCGCGATGAGGAGCGGGGACCGCATCGCGTGCTCCTCCAGCACGCTGGCCAGCCGGTCGACCAGCCACAGCTGCTGCCGGTACAGAGGCGCAAGGTCTGCGAATGCCTCAGCCGACAGGAGCGGTCGGCTTCCGAAGCGCAGCGCCGCAAGGAGGGGAGCCATCGGAGCGATCTGGTTCTGCTCCTCCGCTTTCCCCAGGCCGACCCTGAATCCCAGGCGGGAAGCCTGTTCCGACACTGCGTCCAGCAGGGCGGTCTTGCCGATGCCGGGCTCCCCGCGGACGAACACGGCTGCGCCCTGCCCCGTCTGCTCCACTCGTCGAAGGAGGCTGAGAACCCGGCTCATCTCATCTCCACGGCCTCTGAGAACCGGTTTCACGGCCGCCGCCTTCCGACGCCGACGGCGGCCGTGGAACCGGCGAGAAGCGGGAGTACGCTCTCGTCGGCGACAATCGCGTTGCAGCCACCACATTCCAGCACGGCATCGGTCCACGCGCTGCCGCGTCCGCGGAGGCTGCCGGTGACGTGGCATATCCCGGGCATGGCCTCTCCTCTCCTTCAACGCGGGCGGCCCGGATGCACGACCGGCCCGCGCGAGGCTCCGCCTCGCTACGCCGGGTCGCCCGCGCTCTGCGCTCCGAGCCGGTTCAGTCACCGGTACACGAAGACCGCTGACACGCCCGACCTCGATTGCGGACAGTATTCTCCATGCTGCGCCGGCAGGGCGCTCCGGTGCGGCCGGGCCCCGGCCTGCCGGTGGCTGTGTCCCCCGGGGGCGGCGCGGCTAGGCTGTGCGCGGTGACGACGCCTTCCGGATTTCGCGGGTTCGACCTGGTGAAGCACGGCTACGAGCGCGGGGAGGTCGACGCGTACCTCGGCGCCCTTGCTGCCGCACCCTTCGCCGGCGACCGTCCGCAGCCGCCGCGCTTCCGTATCGTCCGGCGCGGCTACGACCCCGGGCAGGTGGACGCCCGGATCGCCGAACTCCTCGGACGGGGCGAGGAGTCGGCGGCCCCCGCGAGCGGCGGTGCGCGGCTCCCCACCCCCGAGATCCTCGGGCTGATCGCGTCGGGCCTCGGCGACTGGCGCAAGCTCGGGCAGCCGCTCGCGGCCCGCTACCGCGCCCGGGACGCCGAGGCCGCGGCCGTGTTCGCCACCGCGGTCGTCCGGGCGGCGGCCGCGGCGGGCCGCGAGGTGCCCGAGATCAGGCTCGCGCGTGGATGTGTCGACATCTCGCTCTACACCACGGCCCCGGACGGCGGCCGCGAGGTCACCGCGGCGGACGTGACCCTGGCCCGCACCCTCGGCGCGCTCGCCCGCGAGCAGGGCCTCACCGCACTGCCCGGCGAGGTGGCGCAGGTCGAACTCGCCCTGGACTCCGCCGACTTCGCGACCGCGGGCCCCTTCTGGTCGGCCCTGCTGACCGGTTCGCCCGGCCACGCCGTGCGGGACTCCGTCTTCCACCCGACCGACCTCCTGCCCAACGTCTGGTTCCAGCAGACCGACCCGCACCCGCTGCCCCGCCAGCGCTGGCACCTGGACCTGTGGCTCGCCCCCGAGGTCGCCCCGGCCCGCATCGAGGCCGCCCTCGCCGCGGGCGGCACCCTGGTCGACGACTCCCAGGCCCCCGCCTTCACCGTCCTCGCCGACCCCGAGGGCAACAAGGCGTGCGTCTGCACGGCACTCGACCGCGCGTAGGGGCGTACGGGCGGGGCGCGCCGGTGGAGCCGTACGAGGGGGGCGTGCGCGTGGGGGCGTGCGCGCCTCCCGAATGGCGGTGCGTACCCGTCCGATTGCCGTCCATCCGGGTGGACAAGCCGTTTCCCTGGGCCGGTTCGGCCGCCGTCCGTGCCATGAAGGAGGTGGAAGGCAGCACTTCACGTAAGAGCATGAAAGAAGGCGCAATGTACTCAAGCCTTGCCAGGCACCGCGTCGCCGCCGCCGTCGCCGGCCTGCTGATCGCCGGCTCCGGCGCGCTGGCCGCCACCCCCGCGCTCGCCGCGGCCCCGGGGCCGGGGGCGGGCGCCGGCAGTGCCACCGCGGCTCCGGCCGGGGGGAGCAGCACCGCCACCCCCGCGGCCGGCCAGTCCGCGCAGGCCGCCGCCGAGCCCAAGGGCAAGGTCGTCTCCCGTCTGCCGCTGTCGATCCGCGCGCAGGCGACCTCGAACTCGAAGTACCTCGGCTCCCTCCAGCCGGGCGCCGTGGTCGCCCTGCACTGCAAGGTCACGGGGCAGAACGTGGACGGCAACAACCGCTGGTACCGGCTCGGCGCCGGCCGCACCGGGTACGTGGCCGCCCGCTACGTCCAGAACCTGGCGACCGTGCCGTGGTGCTGAGGGGCGCCCGTACGGCCTGAGCACAACCCGCGTCCCCCGTACGGTCCGAGCGCGAACCGCATCAACCGTACGACCTGAGCGCGACCCTCGTTCCACGACGGGCCCGGAGGGCGGCAGAACGCCGCTCCCGGGCCCGAAAACCTGGTGAGGGTACCCTTACAGTGTCCGGCCGGTGAACTGCGGGGGAATTGTGGGTTCATGGCCTTTGGGCAGGTGGGTGGGCGTGACACGGCGTGTTTAGCATGTCGGCGTCCCACGTTCCGCTGCACCGATTCCCGGAGGTCCGGTGTGTCCGCCGAACCCGAGCCCGAGCCTGCCGCAGACCCCGCCGAGGAGGGCGGTGCGCCCCCTGAGATGCCCCCTGCCGCGCCGGGCCCCTCGGGCGGCCGCCGGCTGAACCTGCGTGACTGGCGGGTGACCGCCACCGCCGCGGCCGTCGTGGTGGCCGTCACCGCGGGCGTGGTCGCGATCACCGCCACCGGGCACCACGGCGGCGACCGGGCGGATCCGGCGGCGAGCGCCACCCCGGCGTACACCGGGCTGCCGCACACCGCGATCGACGTCTCGCCGAGCACCTGCGGCAAGGGCTGGGGCGCGAACGGCAAGCCGCACACCGGCACCCAGGTCTTCGACCTGCACAACTCCGGCGCCTCCGCCACCGAGGTGTACCTCACCGACCCGAAGACGGGGAAGTTCTACGCCGAGGTGGAGGGCCTGGCGCCCGGCACCGTCCGCGAGATGCCCGTCGAACTCGGCAGCGGCACCTACGCGTTCGAGTGCCAGCAGGAGGACACCGACTCGGTCACCGGCCCCACGGTCACCGTTCCCGGCAACGTCCCGCAGGGCCCGGCCAGCCGCCCGGTCACCGTCCACGACCTGATCCCGCCGACGCTGGACTACCAGAAGTGGATCCGCGCCCGGATGACCGAACTCTCGGCGGACACCGGCAGGTTGAAGAAGGACATCGACGGCGGCGACCTCGCCGCGGCCCGCCGGGACTGGCTCGCCGGGCACCTCGTCTACGAGCGGATGGGCGCGGCCTACGACACCTTCGGCGACGCCGACGGCGTGATCAACGGCACCGTGCAGCTGGACGTCGACCCCGCGCACGCCGCCGGCTTCACCGGCTTCCACGCCATCGAGTACGGCCTGTGGCACGGCCGTTCGGCCGCCTCGCTGCGCGGCCAGGCGGCCACCTTGGACAACGCGGCCCGCAAGCTGCAGAAGGACTGGGCCACCCAGCAGATGGACCCGGCGAACATGGGCCTGCGGGCGCACGAGATCATCGAGAACAGCGAGCAGTTCGAGCTGACCGCGCGCACCGACTACGGCAGCGGCACCAACCTCGCCACCGCCGCGGCCAACATCGACGGCTCGCGCGAGATCCTCGACGAGCTCGCCCCCCTGCTCAAGGACCGCGACCCGGGGCTGGCCCGGCTGCAGGCCACCCTCGACGACGCCCAGGCGTACCTGCGCACCTTCGACAAGGGCGGCACCTGGACCCCGGTCGGCAAGCTGACCCGCGCCCAGCGCGAGAAGGTCGACGCCTACTTCGGCGACATGCTCGAACAACTCGCCCCGGTGGCGGCGATCTGCGACGTACGGAGGACCACATGACCAGCGACACCCCCGGCCGCGAGCACCACGGCGACCTGGGCAGGCGCGGCTTCCTGCGCGGTGCCGCGGTCGGCGTCGGCGCCGTGGGGGCCGTGGCCGGCGGCGCCACCGCGCTGACGGCGGCCACCGCCTCGGCCTCCGCCCCCGCCGCCCCCAAGGCGGCCGCCGCGCCCTTCCACGGCGCCCACCAGGCGGGCATCACCCAGCCGGTGCAGTCCGCCTCGGTGACGGTCTCCTTCGACGTCACCGCGGCCGACCGGCGCGAGCTGACCGAGCTGCTGCACACCCTCACCGAGCGGGCCCGCTTTCTGACCACCGGCGGCACTCCGCCCACCGTGGGCATCACCGACTCGCCCTCCGACAGCGGCACCCTCGGCCCGCAGGTGCCCGCCGACGGCCTCACCGCGACCGTCGGCGTGGGCGCCTCGCTCTTCGACGGCCGCTACGGCCTGGCGGACCGCAAGCCGCTGCGGCTGACCACGATGCCGGAGTTCCCCGACGACGACCTGCAGCCGGCCTGGTGCCACGGCGACCTCAGCCTCCAGCTGAGCGCCCCGCACACCGACACGGTGCTGCACGCCCTGCGCGACATCGCCCGGCACACCCGCGGCGGCCTGCAGGTGCGCTGGCGGATGGACGGCTTCAGCAGCCCCTCGCGGCCCAGCGGGACCCCCCGCAACCACCTGGGCTTCAAGGACGGCACCGCCAACCCCGACGTCGCCGACCCGGCCGTCGCGAACAGGCTGCTGTGGGCCGGGGGCGGCGGCGAGCCGGCCTGGACGGCCGGCGGCTCGTACCAGGTGGTGCGGCTGATCCGGATGCTGGTGGAGTTCTGGGACCGGGTCTCGATCACCGAGCAGGAGCGGATGTTCGGCCGCAACCGCGACACGGGCGCCCCGCTGGACGGCGTGCACGAGTTCGACACCCCGAAGTTCGCCCAGGACCCGATGGGCGACGTCATCCCGCTGGACAGCCACATACGGATGGCGAACCCCCGCACGGCCGCGACGGACGACTCGCGGATCCTGCGCCGGGCGTACAACTACGACCGCGGCATGGACAGCAACGGCAACCTGGACATGGGCCTGGTCTTCGTCTGCTACCAGCAGGACGTCGAGCGGCAGTTCGCGGCCGTGCAGAAGCGGCTGGCCGGCGAGCCGCTGGTGGACTACGTCGCCCCGTTCGGCGGCGGCTACTTCTTCGCACTGCCCGGGGTGAAGGACCGCTCGGACTGGTACGGCAGCGCCCTGCTCGCCTGACCGGGCGCCGGCAGCGCGGCGAGTCCCAGCAGTCGCACCCCGCCCCACCTGCAACGGTCCCGATCCGGTTCGGGACGCCGGCGAAACCCGGCACCCCGAACCGACCCCCGCTGTTCACCTTCCGGTCACCAGCGGGCCGACACCGTGTCGCGGCTCACCAGAACGATCGCGTTCGGCATTGGACCAACGTGCGCGAAGACATCATCACGGCACGCGCTTTGCACCACACAGCGGAGGCTGAAGAAGCATGAGCACCACAGGCGGTACGGTCAGGAGAAGAGGGGTCTCGCGGTTGCGGACCGCGCGCTTGGGCGCGCTGGCCGGGGCCGCGGCGCTCGCGCTGATGGGCGGCACCGCGCCCGCGTACGCCGACTCCGCGCACCACGGCGGCGGCAGCTCCAGCACCACCACCCCGATCAAGCACCTGGTGGTCATCTACGACGAGAACGTGTCGTTCGACCACTACTTCGCGACGTACCCGCAGGCCGCGAACACCGACGGCACCAAGTTCACCGCGGCGAAGAAGACGCCGAAGGTGGACAACCTCACCAACTCGGGCCTGCTGAAGAAGAACCCGAACCAGTACCCGCCCACCCGGCTGACGCCGGCCCAGGCCGTCACCTGCGACCAGAACCACTCCTACGGCCCCGAGCAGTACGCGGCCAACGGCGGCAAGGCCGACGGCTACGTGCAGAACACCGACTCGGGCAAGTGCTCGGGCGGGCTGTTCTACCAGCCGGGCCTGGTGATGGACTACTACGACGGCAACACCGTCACGGGTCTGTGGAACTACGCCCAGCACTACACGCTCGGCGACAACTCCTACAGCTCCACCTACGGCCCCTCGACGCCGGGCGCGCTGAACCTCGTCTCCGGCCAGACCCACGGCGTCATCTCCGTGGACCCCAAGTCCGGCACGGAGAACCCGAAGCAGACCACCACCCCGGACTCGTACACCGTGGTCTCGCCGAACGCCAAGGGCGTCGGCACGGTCATCAACGACCCCGACCCGGCCTTCGACGACTGCTCCGACAACAGCCACACCAGCACCAACGCGCTGGCCGAGTTGCAGGGCAAGAACGTCGGCGACCTGCTCAACGCCAAGGGCGTCACCTGGGGCTGGTTCCAGGGCGGCTTCCGTCCCTCGACCGCGTGGGACGGCAAGCAGGGTGACTACGCGAGCTGCCTGGGCTCGACCCACACCAACGTCTCCGGTGCCTCCTCGGTGGACTACAGCCCGCACCACTCGCCGTTCGAGTACTACAAGTCCACGTCCAACCCGCACCACCTGCCGCCGAAGAACGTCGCCGAGATCGGCCACAACGGCCAGGCGAACCACAACTACGACCTGACCGACTTCGACGCGGCGCTCAAGGCGGGCAACCTGCCCTCCGTCAGCTTCCTGAAGGCGGCCGAGTACCAGGACGGCCACGCCGGCTACTCCGACCCGATCGACGAGCAGCACTTCCTCGTCAAGGAGATCAACGCCATCCAGTCCTCCCCCGACTGGAAGGACACCGCGGTCGTCATCGCCTACGACGACTCCGACGGCTGGTACGACCACGCGTTCGCCAAGCCCGCCAACGGCTCGAAGGACACCACGGTCGGCTCGAACGGCAAGACCACCGACAGCGCCGCCTGCCAGGCGGGCCCGGCCGCGGCCGGCGGCTACGCCGACCGCTGCGGCCCCGGCACCCGCCAGCCGCTGCTGGTCATCTCGCCCTACAGCAAGGTGAACGCGGTGGACCACACCCGCACCGAGCAGGCGTCGGTCACCAAGTTCATCGAGGACAACTGGAAGACCGGCCGGGTCGGTGACGCGTCCTTCGACGCCACCGCGGGCACCCTCACCAACGCCTTCGACTTCAGGCACCCGAACAACAAGCAGGTGCTGCTGAACTCCGACGGCTCGGTGAAGTCGGTCAAGAACATCAGCAGCCACGGCAACCCGCCCGGCGGTCCGGGCAAGGGCCACGGCCACGGCAGCACCGGTGCGGCCGCGGGCGGCTCGTCCGGCGGCAACGACGTCTCCACCCAGACCCTGGCCGAGACCGGCGGTTCCTCGCCGGCGCTGCCGATCGGCATCGCGGCCGGAGTCCTGGTGGTCGGCGGCGGCGCGCTGTACTACGCCCGCCGGCAGCGCGCGCACTCCACCACGGCGGCCTGACCGGTCCGCACCCGACCGGCACACGCCGTCAGCACCACCCGGCCGCGGGGCCCCGCCAGACCCCGCAGCCGGTCCTCCAGGGGCCGTCCCGGCAGCAATGCCGGGGCGGCCCTCGCGCGTCGGTCGGCACCGGACCGCCGGGCGGCAGGCGCTACGGTCCCCGGACTGTCCGGGCCTTGAAGCAACTGCCCGTCAGCGCCGAGGAGTTGTCTTCACCGTCTGAACACATACCGCCCGCAACGGCACCTGACGGCTACGCAGCGATTTCGGTGCGGGGTCCTGTGCACAACTCTTGACATGGATGAAACACAGGGAGAAACATCTCGGTAAGCATCGGAGAGCGCTCTCATTCGTCAACACGGGGGCGCTCGACGCCGGTTCGGCAACCCTTGCCCCCCACCCCTGACCCAGGAGAGTGCCCATGCTCCCGCCCCCCACCGCGTCCGGCGCGCACGCCATGGCGCCGCCGCACTCCCTGCGCAGACAGCGCAACATCGTCGCCGCCGTGGTGACGGCGCTGTTCGCGTCGCTGCTGCTGTTCGTGCCGCTGCACTCCGCGCACGCCGCCGACACCCTGCTCTCGCAGGGCAAGACGGCGACCGCGTCCTCCACCGAGAACGCCGGCACGCCGGCCTCCGCGGCCGTGGACGGCAACACTGGCACCCGCTGGTCCTCGGCGGCGGCCGACCCGCAGTGGCTGCAGGTCGACCTCGGTGCCACCGACAACCTCACCTCCGTGACCCTCAACTGGGAGACGGCGTACGCGAAGTCCTTCAAGATCCAGGTCTCCTCGGACGGATCGAACTGGACCGACCTGTACTCGACCACGACGGGGACCGGCGGCAACCAGACGGTCGCCGTAAACGGTTCCGGGCGTTATGTCCGGATGTACGGGACCGTGCGGGCCACCCAGTACGGCTACTCGCTGTGGGAGTTCCAGGTCTACGGCTCCACCGGCGGCGGCACCACCCCGCCGTCCGGCGCCACCTTGATCTCGCAGGGCCGCCCGGCCACCGCGTCCTCCACCGAGAACGCGGGCACGCCGGCCTCCGCGGCCGTGGACGGCGACACCGGCACCCGCTGGTCGTCGGCCGCCTCCGACCCGCAGTGGCTGCAGGTCGACCTCGGCGCCACCTCCACGATCAGCTCGGTGGTCCTCAACTGGGAGACGGCGTACGGCAAGTCGTTCCAGATCCAGACCTCCAACGACGGGTCGACCTGGACCTCGATCTACTCCACCACCTCGGGCACCGGCGGCAACCAGACGCTCAACGTCACCGGCTCCGGCCGCTACGTGCGGCTGTACGGCACCGCCCGCGGCACGCAGTACGGCTACTCGCTGTGGGAGTTCCAGGTCTACGGCACGGCCGGTGACGACAGCGGCGGCTCGACCGGCGGCAGCACCGGCGGCGGCACCGGCCCGATCCAGGGCGGCGGCGACCTCGGCCCGAACGTGAAGGTCTTCGACCCCTCGACGCCCAACATCCAGCAGCAGCTGGACTCGATCTTCTCCCAGCAGGAGAGCAACCAGTTCGGCGACGCCCGCTACCAGGTGTTCTTCAAGCCGGGCACGTACAACAACATCAACGACCAGATCGGCTTCTACACCTCGGTCTCCGGCCTGGGCAAGAACCCCGACGACGTCCAGATCAACGGCGACATGACCGTGGACGCCGGCTGGTTCAACGGCAACGCCACCCAGAACTTCTGGCGTTCGGTGGAGAACATGGCCATCAAGCCGGTCAGCGGCACCGACCGGTGGGCGGTGGCGCAGGCCGCGCCCTTCCGCCGCATCCACGTCGAGGGCGGCCTGAACCTGGCGCCCAACGGCTACGGCTGGGCCTCGGGCGGCTACATCGCCGACAGCAAGATCGACGGCACCGTCGGCCCCTACTCGCAGCAGCAGTGGTACACCCGCGACAGCTCCATCCAGGGCTGGACCAACGGCGTGTGGAACATGGTGTTCTCCGGCGTCCAGGGCGCTCCCGCCCAGGGCTTCCCGAACCCCGTCTACACCACGCTCGGTTCGACCCCCGAGTCGCGTGACAAGCCGTACATGTACATCGACAGCAGCGGCAACTACCAGGTGTTCGTGCCGAACCTGCGCACCAACGCCAGCGGCGTCGACTGGCCGAACACGCCGGGCACCTCGATCCCGCTCACCCAGTTCTACGTGGCCAAGCCCGGTGTGTCCGCCGAGACGATCAACGCGGCGCTCGCCCAGGGCCTGAACCTGGTGCTGACCCCCGGCATCTACCACGTGGACCAGCCGATCAACGTCACCCGCGCCAACACGGTGGTGCTGGGCCTGGGTTACGCGACGGTCATCCCGGACAACGGCGTGGACGCGGTGAAGGTCGCCGACGTCGACGGCGTGAAGCTGGCCGGCTTCCTCATCGACGCCGGCACCGGCAAGTCCCCGCAGCTGCTCCAGGTCGGCGCGCCCGGCTCCAACGCGAGCCACGCGAGCAACCCGACCACGATCCAGGACGTGTTCGCCCGGATCGGCGGCGCGGGCCCGGGCCAGGCGAGCACGGCCTTCGAGATCAACAGCAACGACGTGATCATCGACCACACGTGGCTGTGGCGGGCCGACCACGGGGCCGGCGTCGGGTGGACCACCAACCCGGCCGACGAGGGCCTGAAGGTCAACGGCAACAACGTGCTGGCGACCGGCCTGTTCGTGGAGCACTTCGAGAAGTACGACGTGGAGTGGGCCGGCCAGAACGGCAAGACGATCTTCTTCCAGAACGAGATCGCCTACGACCCGCCGAACCAGGCCGCGATCCAGAACGGCAGCACCCGCGGCTACGCGGCCTACAAGGTCGACGACAACGTCACCAGCCACGAGGGCTGGGGGCTGGGCAGCTACTGCAACTTCACCGCGGACCCGACGATCATCCAGGACCACGGGTTCGAGGCGCCGACCACGGCCGGCGTGAAGTTCCACGACCTGCTCGTGGTGTCGCTCGGCGGCATGGGCCAATACGCCCACGTCATCAACAACACCGGCCCGGGCACGTCCGGCACCTCGACCACTCCGTCGACGGTGACGTCCTACCCGTGAGCCGGCCGGCGCCTTCGGGCACCACCGGGAACACCGGCTGAACACCGGCTGAACAAGGGCTGAACAAGGGCCGCCGCTCCGTCCGTCGGAGCGGCGGCCCGCTCGCTTTCCCCGCCGCCCGTCCGGCTCCGGCGTGCCGCGGCCCACTGCCCGCCGCTCGTACGGAGTCACAGGACGGCTCGTCCGGAGTTGTACGGAACCGGCCGCGCGCGGGGCGGGTTTGCGGCTTACAGCGACGACTTGACGCAATATCCCGGCGAATTCGCGTAACAGCGTCTTGACCTCTCTGCAACTCACGGACAATTCTCAGGGTGCACACCCCCAGGGCTCCATCCCCCCAGACGGGCGGCGGCAGATGCCGCCCGCCGAACCCGAACGGAGTGGCCATGAGACGTCGCCGACCCCTGCTGCCGAGCGTGGTGGCCGTCGCGGTCGCCGCGCTGGCGGCACTGACCACGGGCGCGCTGCCGGCCCAGCACGCCGCCGCCGCGTCGAAGCCGTGGATGAACGCCGCCGACACCCCGGCCCAGCGCGCCGACGCACTGCTGGCGCAGATGACCACGGCGGAGAAGATCACCATGATGCACGGCGGCGCCCAGTGCTCCTGGGGCGCCTGCGTGGACGCCAACACCCGCCTGGGCATCCCCCAGTTGCGGCTGCAGGACGGCCCGGCCGGCGTCGCCGACGGCGCCGGCGGGGTGACCCAACCGCCGGCCCCGGTGGCCGCGGCCGCGTCCTGGGACCGCGACCTGGCCAAGAGCTACGGCCAGGTGATCGGCAACGAGGCGTGGAACAAGGGCGCGAACGTCGTCCTCGGCCCGACCGTCAACATCGTGCGCGACCCACGCTGGGGCCGCGCCTTCGAGTCGCTGAGCGAGGACCCTTACCTGGCTGGCGAGTTGGGCGCCGCCGACATCCAGGGCATCCAGAGCCAGGGCCCGATGGCCCAGGTGAAGCACTACGCGGACTACAACCAGGAGACCAACCGCAACAACCCGCAGGACAACGTCATCATGTCCGACCGGACCCAGCGGGAGATCTACCTGCCGGCCTTCGAGGCGGCCGTCCAGCAGGGCAACGCGTACTCGGTGATGTGCTCCTACGCCACCGTGGCCGGCACCTACGCCTGCGAGGACGCCCAGTTGATCCAGCAGGTCCTCGAAGGCGACCTGGGCTTCACCGGGTTCGTCACCTCCGACTGGGGCGGCACCCACTCCACCGTCGCCTCGGCGAACGCCGGTCTCGACCAGGAGATGAACGGCCAGGACTTCTACGGCCAGGCGCTGGCCGACGCGGTCAGCAACGGCCAGGTCTCGCAGGCCACACTCGACGGGCACGTGCGGCGCATCCTCACCTCGATGTTCGCCGCCGGCCTGTTCGACACCACCCAGACGGGCACCATCACCACGCCGGTGAGCACCGCCGCCCACCAGGCCACCGCCCGGCAGGTCGCCGAAGAGGGCAGCGTGCTGCTGAAGAACGCCAACAGCGCGCTGCCACTGGGCTCTTCGAACAAGAAGATCGCCGTGATCGGCGACGACGCGGGGCCCAACGCCCTCACCGCGGGCGGCGGCAGCGCGCACGTGGCCGCCGCCTCCGTCGTCACCCCGTACGCGGCGCTGTCCGCGCGGGCGGGTTCCGGCGCCACCGTCACCTACGCGCAGGGCTACGCTTCGCCCGGCGGCGAGGTCGTCGACAGCCCCTACCTGACGCCCTCGCAGGGCAGCGGGCACGGCCTGTACGGGCAGTTCTACAACGGGACGTCGCTCGGCGGCTCGCCGCTGGCCTCGGGGGTGGACCCCACGGTCAGCTTCCAGTGGGGCGGCGCCTCTCCGACGTCCGGTGTCCCGGCCACGAGTTGGTCGGCGAAGTGGACCGGCACGCTGACCCCGCCGACCACGGGCTCGTACACCTTCTCGCTGCGCAGTGACGACGGCAGCCGCCTGTTCGTCAACGGGCAGCAGGTCATCGACAACTGGGCCGACCAGCCGCCCACCACCAAGACCGGCACGGTCGCGCTCACCGCGGGCCAGCCGGTGAGCATCGAGGTGGACTACTTCCAGGACGGCGGCGGCAGCGAGCTGTCGCTCGGCTGGCAGATCCCGAACCAGGACCTGCACGGCGCGGCCGTCACCGCCGCGCGGGGCGCCGACACGGCGCTGGTCTTCGTGGACAAGTCCGAGGGTGAGGGCGCCGACCTGGACTCCATCGACCTGTCGGCCGACCAGAACCAGCTGGTCTCCGACGTGGCCGCGGTGAACCCGAACACCATCGTGGTGGTCAACAGCGGCTCGGCGATCACCATGCCGTGGGCGGGCAGCGTCCGCGGCATCGTGGAGAACTGGTACCCGGGCCAGGAGGACGGCAACGCAATCGCCGCCCTGCTCTACGGCGACGTGAACTTCTCCGGCAAGCTGCCGGTCACCTTCCCGCAGAGCCTCGCCGACGTGCCCGCGCACACCACCGCCCAGTGGCCCGGCCAGAACAACCAGGTGCAGTACAGCGAGGGCGTCGACGTCGGCTACCGCTGGTACGACAGCCAGAACAAGACCCCGCTCTACCCCTTCGGCTACGGGCTGTCCTACACCACCTTCTCCTACGGCAACCTGACGGTCGGTCAGCCGGACAGCAGCGGGTACGTCGCCGTCGGCTTCGACGTCACCAACACGGGCAGCCGGGCCGGGGCGGACGTCGCGCAGGTCTACGTCAGCGAGCCCGCCGCCACCGGCGAACCGCCCGAGAGCCTGCGGGGCTTCCAGCGCGTGCAGCTCAACCCGGGCCAGACACAGCACGTTTCGGTCACCTTGAACGCGCGCAGCTTCCAGTACTGGGACAACGGCTGGACGAACGCGGCGGGCACCAACACGGTCCGGGTGGGCGACTCCTCGCGCAGCACCCCGCTGAGCGGCACCGTCACGATCCCGGCCGGCGGGGGCGGCACCCCGCCCGCGCAGGGCACCGCGATCAGCCTGCGCGCCCACGCCAACGGCCAGTACGTCACCGCGGAGGACAACGGCGCCTCGGCGCTGATCGCCAACCGCACGGCGATCGGGCCCTGGGAGACCTTCGACGAGATCGACCTCGGCGGCGGCAAGGTCGCGCTGCGCTCGCACACCAACAGCAAGTACGTCACCTCGCCGAGCGGCGGCTCCGGCTCGCTCATCGCGAGCAGCGGCACGATCGGCGCTGCCGAGACCTTCGACCTGATCCACGACCCGGACGGCGCGATCACCCTACGCGCCCACTCCGACAACCAGTACGTGACGGCCGAGAACGCGGGAGCGGCACCGCTGATCGCGAACCGGACGGCGATCGGCCCGTGGGAGGAGTTCGATCTGATCCAGGACTGAGCAACTGCCGCTTCACCGCGGGGTGTTCCGGCGTACGGGGCGGCTCAGCGCGGGCAGGGCGGCTCCGACCGGCTGTTCGGCCCTTGCGGGGTTCGGGTACCGCGGACCGTGAGGGATTCGCACCCGACGTGCCCTCTGCGTCCGGTGGACCTGCGCCCAAAGACCGCTGCCACCCGGCCAGTCGGAGCACGGCTCTCCTCAAGCCGGTGTCCCAGGTCCGGTTTTCGCCGGGCCTCGTGGGACTCGGCAGGCCCGCATGCCCGGCTGCTTCCTCCGGGCACGCGGGGTGCCGTCGGCGGGTCGGCCTCCTTGGGTCGGCCCGCCACCGCGGTTCCACCCCCCTCCGGAGGAACCGCGGCCGCTTGAATCGGTGCTGCTCGGTACGGGGGCTGCGCCGCTCGGTGTTCCTCGCTGCCGCTCCCTACCGCTCACCTGTACTCAGTGCGCGTGGGGGCCTGTCGGTTGCGGGCGGACCCGCGGGACCAGTGCGAGCGAGACAGCCGCGGCGGCGCCGGCCGCGCAGGCGGCCACGGTGAAGGCGGTGGCGAAGCCGCCCGGGGTGCCGTGCTCGATCCCGCTCGCGGCCACCGTGGACAGCACGGCGACCCCGATCGACCCGCCGACCTCGTGGAAGGTGTTCACCACGCCCGAGGCGAGCCCCGCCTCCTCCTGCCGGGTCAGCGCGAGCGCGGTGCTGACCGCCGTGACGAAGACCGCGCCCACGCCCAGCCCGGCCACCGCGAGCGCGGGCACGACCAGCGGCCAGACGGGCGTGCCGCCGCCGAGCCCGGCCAGCGGCGCCAGGCCGAGCGCGGCCAGGGCCATGCCGCCGGCGGCGACCGGCCGCGCGCCCAGAGTGCCGAGCAGGCGGCTCGCCAGATGCGCGCCGGCCGCGGTGGTGACGGCCACCGGCAGGAAGGCGAGCCCGGTGCCGAGCGGGCCGTAGCCGCGTACGTGCTGCAGGTAGACCGAGCCGAGGAAGAAGGCGGAGACCAGCAGCGCTGTGGCGACGAGCATCAGGAATGCGCCGGCAAGGACCGGCCGCCGGGCGAGCATGCCGACGTCCATCAGGGGCGCGGAGCTGCGCCGTTCGACGGCGGCGAAGGCGGCGTACAGCACTGCGGCCGCCGCGAGCGGCAGCAACGTACGGGCGGCGCCCCAGCCCGCGTCACCCGCGCCGACCAGGCCGTACACGAGTGCTCCGGTCCCTGCGGTGGCCAGGAGGGCGCCGGGTACGTCGAGCCGGGCCGGGCGCGACGGCCGGGCGGGGACGACGGCGGGCAGGACGGCCAGCACCAGGACGCCGACGGGCACGTTGACGTAGAAGATCCAGCTCCAGCCGGGGCCGCTGGTCAGGGCGCCGCCGACGAGGACGCCGGCGGCCGAGCCCGCGCCGCCGATGCCCGCCCACACGCCCAGCGCCCTGGTCCGCTCCGGGCCGTGGAAGGTGGTGGTGACCAGGGAGAGCGCGGCCGGGGAGAGCAGGGCGGCGCCGGTGCCCTGGGCCGCGCGGGCGGCGAGCAGCGCGGTGGCGCTGCCGGCCGTACCTGCGGCGAGCGAGGCCGCGGTGAAGAGGACGAGCCCGGCGGTGAAGGTGCGGCGGGCGCCCAGGGCGTCGGCGAGCCGTCCGCCGAGAAGCATCAGCCCGGCAAAGCACAGGGTGTACGCGGTGACGACCCAGGTCAGGGCGGTGCGGTGAAGGTGCAGGTCGGCGGCGATGTCGGGCAGCGCGACGTTCACGACCGTCACGTCGAGCACGAGCATGAACTGGGCGAGGCAGATCAGGGCGAGGGCAGTCCAGCGCCGCCGGTCTGCTGTTGTGCCGGTCGTGGGTGGGGGCGCGTGGTCGGCGCCGAGAGTGGGCTGGGTCATGGCGGTTCCTCCCCCCAGGAGGCCTTATCTGTACTGTACGGCACAGTACAGGTAGACGCACATGAACTCAACAGTTCAGTTCAGGTGCGGGACTAGACTGCTGATCATGGGCACGAACGCGAGGGAGCACGGGCACCCGGCCGAGCACGTGGGCGACGCGGGGGACGCGGCGGGCGCCACTGCCAGGCGTGGGCCCGCGGGGGCGCGGGCCGAGCGCAAGCGCGAGGCGATCATCACCGCCGCGCGCGCCCTGTTCCTGCGCGACGGCTTCGATGTCAGCGTGGACCAGATCGCGGCCGAGGCGGGCGTGTCGAAGGTGACCGTCTACAACCACTTCGGCAGCAAGCAGGCGCTCTTCGTCGAGGTGGTCAAGGACGCGATGGACGCGCCGCTGGGCGACACCCTGGTCGGCGCAGTGGACGGCCTCGCCGAGGGGGACGATCTGCGGACGGCGATCACGGATGCCGCCCGGGCCTGGGTGCGGCGGATCCGCTCGGACCCCGACGTGCTCGCCCTGCGCAACCTCGTCGCCCGCGAGGCCCACCGCGTCCCCGAACTCCACGCCGTCTGGCGCGAGTCGGGGCCCCAGCTGCACCACCCCGCGGCCAGCGGCGCACTGGCCGAACTCGCCGCCACCGGACGGCTCACCATCCCCGACCCCGAGGTCGCGGTGCTGCAGCTGTACGCGCTGCTGGTCTTCCCGCACCTGGTCTTCAGCGCGTACGGCACGGAGTTGGACGACGCGCTGGCCGAACGGCTCACCACCACGGGCGTCGACATGTTCCTCGCGTACTACGCGCCGGAGCCGCCGTGATGCCGCGGCTGTAGACGGGTCGTCAACTCACCGCGGGCTTGCGGGCCCCGATCAGGTAGCGGGTGGAGTGGGCGACGAACGGGCCCTGGCGTTCGATGAGTTCGTGCAGATCGCGCAGCCGGTCGCGGTAGCGGACCACGCTGAAGTCCGGCACCATCCAGATCACCTTGCGCAGGAAGTACACCATCGCGCCCACGTCGTGGAACTCCATGCGCAGCCGCGCCGTGCGCAGGTCCACCACCTCCAGGCCCGCGTCCGCCGCGCCCTTGCGGGCGACGTCCGGGTGCCTGCCGCTGCGTTGGGCGCCGGGCTGCGGGCCGAGGAAGAACTCGACCACCTCCACCGCGCTCGCCGGGCCGACGTGCTGGGCGAGGTAGCTGCCGCCCGGCCGCAGCACCCGGGCGATCTCCTGCCACCACACGGTGACCGGGTGCCGGCTGCTGACCAGGTCGAAGGCCGCGTCCCCGAACGGGAGCGGCGGCTCGTCGGGATCGGCGACGACGACGGCGCCGCGCGGGTGCAGCAGCGCCGTCGCCTTGGCCACGTTCGGCGGCCAGGACTCGGTGGCGGCCATCAGCGCGGGGAAGGCCGGCACACCGGCCAGCACCTCGCCGCCGCCGGTCTGGACGTCCAGCGCGGCCGCGACCCCGCCGAGCCGCTCCCCCAGCAGCCGCTGGTAGCCCCACGGCGGACGCTCCTCGCTCGCCCGCCCGTCCAGCCAGGAGAAGTCCCAGCCGGCCACGGACACGGCGTCGGCCTCTGCCACCAGATCGTCGAATGATCGCCCCATCGGCCCAGCATCGCCAGTCCGCGCGGGGCCCGGCAACCGCATTTCCGCCCCCGCGGCACGCGCCTCGTACCCGGACCGGGACGCAGGCGGGATGCCCGGCCCCGGACGCACGCGAGCCCGGCGGGCGGGGACGTCCCCCGTCGGCCGGGCCGGCGCTCTCAGCGGTCCGATGGCTCGCGACGGCACGAACTCCCGTCTGCGAGGCTGCGGTTGATCAGCGGTCGGTCAACTCGTCGTGTTGGTGGTGCGCTTGCTCAACTCCGTCTTCCCCGCAGGGCGTTGCTCACCGCGCGGTGCAGGTGAGTGCGGGGGCGGAGCCGCCGGAACCCGTGCCCTGGACGCCGAAGCTCGTACTCCCGCCCGCGCCCAGCGAGCCGTTGTAGCCCGCGTCGGTCGCGGTGACGGCGGATCCGGACTGGTGCACGCCGGCATTCCAGGCGTTGGTGACCTGCTGGCCACCACCGTAGCTCCAGGTGACCGTCCAGCCGTGGATCGCCGCGCTGCCCGCGGTCACCGTGACGTCGGCGGTGAAGCCGCTCCCCCAGTCGTTGCTCACCTTGTACGCGGCGGTGCAGCCGTTCCCCGCGGGCGGGGTACCGCCGCCGGGCGGGGTGCTGCCGCCGGTGCTCGCGGCGAAGGAGAAGCTGTTCGTGGCCAGGCCCTGCCCGCCCTGCCAGATCTCGAACCCGGCCTCGGCGTCGATCAGGTAGTGCGAGGGGTTCACCGAGCCGCGGCTGACGGCGTCGTCGATCAGCGCCTTCACGTCGAGGTTCGAGAACGAGGTGCCGCCGCCCTGCAGGACGTAGGAGATGATCTTCCACGAGGTCTGCTGCCCGGTCCACACGTCCCAACTGTGCCCGGCCGCCGAGGACGTGCCCGTCTTGGCGCCGAACGGCTGTACCCCGCCGCGGCTGTTGAGCCAGATCATGATCTCGGTGCCGTCGGGCTGGCCCTTGGTGGTGGGGGTGGAGTTGATCCACAGGTCGTAGGCGACGTCGTACGCGCCGGAGGCCGGCTGGACGGTGCTCCAGGAGGAGGTGGCGCTGCCGAGCCGGCTCACCTGAATCGGCAGGCCGCTGTTCGGGGTGCAGTCGCCCCAGTGGCAGCCCTTGAAGATCGAGGGGTACGTGGCGGGGGCGCCGTTGGTGCCGAGGTTGAAGTTCGCGGTGTCCACGGACCAGGCGGTGCCGCCGGAATAGCCAATGCACTGCTGGAGGGTGGAGTTCCACTCGTTCGCCTGGATCGTGTAGTCGCCGGCCGTGATGGTGCCCTGCGGGTCGCACGTGCTGGTCGCCGCGCTTGCGGACTGCGCGGCGCCAAGCGGCAGGAGGACGGCGGCGACCGCGGCGACGGCGAGGGCGGCGAGCAGCCGCCGCAGCCGGGGGCGCGGCGCGCGCTTGGGGCGGATGAAGCGTGTCACTGCGGTGGTCCCTTCACCTGACGTGGGGGGTTGGCGGGGTGCCACTTCCCTTATGGGAGCGCTCCCATAAGGGTGTTGCCTCACATCAAGCCAGTCGGCCGCGCCGCCGTCAAGACGGGTGGCGCCGTTCAAGAGGTGAAGTCTTTTGTACGGGGCGGGTGGTGGGCCCGCCCGCGCCGGGCCGCGGGCGTAAAGCTGTCGAACGGGCCGGGCCTTCTCCAGGGACTCCCGGCCCCCTGGGCACCCACCTCATGAAGACGCGCCGCCCGCCGCAGGGGTGCCCCTTTCGAGCCGCGCGGTGCCCGAACTTCACGCCCATGGTGCCGCTCTGCGGTGGAGCTGATGGCGCTGCGGTCGCCGACGCCGGAGGGGTGAGGGATGCCGGCGAAAGCACGTGCGGCCGCGTTCCAGGTGGTGCACCTCTCTTTGGGCACTCATCAGTCAACGACGCGCCGTGTAGGGCGGAAATGCGGCTGTGTCGGTGAAGTCCAGGTCCGCGTCGGGCCAGCGACGGCGCAGCAGGTCGGCTGTGCGAAGGGTCCAGCCGGTGAGGTGGGGGAAGGCGCGATGGGCCGTGGCGGTGCGAGCCGCGGCCTCCAGCGTCTCGACGAGCTGGGCTCTGCTGTCGTCGCCGGGTTCGCGGGTGTCGAGCACGGCGAACCGTTGCAGACGAACGATCGCCCAGGAGATGCAGGCCGCCGACAGGCCGAATCCGTACCGCCGGTCGTCCTCGGCCTCGGGCACGCCGTCGGTCAGGGCGCGGCGGTAGTGGTCGGCAAGACCGGTGGCGACGGGATCGCCCACGGTCATCCATGCCGGGCCGGGGACATGCAGGCAGACGGCGTCGACAAGGGCGTGGGTGTAGCCGGCGGACTCGAAGTCGATGAGGCGGGCGTCGGCGGGACCGGACTCGTGCAGGAGGACGTTGTTGGTCTCCGCGTCACCGTTGCTGAGGGCCAGGAACGGTCCGGGATCGCTCAACTCGGCCAGAGCGGCACCGAGTTCGGCCTCGGCTTGTCCGGTGATGGGTGCGCCCAGGGCTGCGGCGTGTCCACGTGCCTCGTCCCAGTGCCGGACGAGGCGGCTCCCACGGTCGGTCGGCAGGTCGATCGGTCCGAGGGAGATCCGTCGTGCGCGGTGGATGCCGGCGTGGCCGGCGGTCGCGGCGCCGAGTCGGCCGAGGGTGTGGGCAAAGACGGCCAACCGTCCGACGTGGGTTGCGGCGCCGTCACGGCGGAGCAGGTGGTCCAGGGCAGTGCGGGGCGCAAGGTCTTCCAGGACCATGAGCCCCCCGGGGAGGTCGGCGGCGAGAACCCGGGGGGCGAGGTCCAGACCGAGGTCGTCGGAGAGGAACCGGAGTGCGGCCACCTCGGTACGCAATCGCCAGGGTTCGGCGCGGGCTCCACCCGGATGGCTCCGCACCCATTTGACGATCACGCTCCGGGGAGCGATCGCCCCGCCGAACGTCACACGCGCGACGGCCCAGGGTTCCAGGCGCGCCCAGGTGTCGATCGTGAGGGGCGAGGAATGGAGATCCGTCAGCAGTGCTTCGACGGTGGCGCGCTGGGGGCTCGCTCCGGCGGCGGACATCAGCGCAGTGTACGACCGTCGCTCGTCCCGGCGCTGCGGTGTCCGGTCATATCGCGGCCGGCACAGTCCCGTGACGCGCCCACCCCTGCAGCCTGGCGTCGGACACCTTCTGTCGTCCGGCGGTTGGCGGTCACAACCGGCCGGTGCGGGCGATCACTTGGCCGGCGAAGTCGAGCGTCTGGTCAAGGGTGGGGAACGGTGCGTAGGCGTCCACGAACGCCTCGTCCGCACCGGACTCGGCCAGGCGCCGGAGCTTGCTGGCCAGCGCGTCGGCGGTGGTGCCCGGTTCGAGGTTGATACGTATGGCCTTCTTCAGCGCGTCGGGGTCGCGGCCGGCATCCTGCGCCGCCTGGCGCGCGAGCGTCCACAGTCGGCCGGCGACCTCGTCCGGCAGAAAATCGACCCCGAGCCAGCCGGTGGCGCTGCGGCCGACCCGGCGCATCGCGGCTTCGCTGGCACCGCCGATCCAGATGGGTGGCCCGCCCGGTTGCACCGGGCGCAGGTCGGCGTGGACCGGCGGTAGTGAGAAGAACTCGCTGTCCCAGGACACCGGATTGGAGGTCCACCACTCACGCAGGAACGCCAGCAGGTCGTCGAGCATCCGCCCGCGCCGGTGCCAGTCCGCGCTGCGGGAGATGTCGTGCTCGTCCTTCATCCACCCGAGGCCCACGCCGACCTCGAGACGGCCGTCGCTGAGCACGTCGAGCGTGGTCAGCATCCGGGCCAGGTGCGGCGGTTCCCAGTAGAAGGTGCTGAGCGTGCTGGAGTTCAGCCGCACCCGGCTGGTCGCCGTCGCGGCGACGGTCCACAGCAGCACCGGGTCGAGGTAGCGCTTCATCTGCGGCGGGTACGGCTGCTCTCTGCCCGGATAGGTGCTGTGCATGTCGACCGGCTGGACCAGGCGGTCGCCGATCCACAGGGTGTCGTAGCCGAGGTCCTCGATCCCGCGGCAGAACGCGCTCAGGCCGACTGCGCTGCTGATGGCGGGCCCGATGATGGGCAGGGTGAAACCGAGCTTCATGACGTCCTCGCGGTGATCCGTCAACCGAGTGGGCCGGACAGGGAGTTCTGCGGGAACGGCGTTATGTACACCGCCCTGTGTGGTTACCGTACGGGCTGAGGACGCCGCGCGCAAACTAAGTACACCGGCCATTACCCAACCGACCGGCAACCGGACGAAGTGCCCAGCTGACCGGGGCACTTCACGAGCGGCCTGACGCGCGGCGAGCTGCCCCGTTCCGCAGCAGCCCCCGACGTGGGAGCCTGTGCACATGTATCGCCGTGGCGCGAACAAGGATCAGGTGCGGGCCCTGCTGGAACGGTCCTACGAAGACCTGAGGGCGTCGTTCCGGTCGAGCGGCCGGCCCGTCTACCGCCTGCGGAGGCCGTGGATCGAGCCCTGCATGCTGGCCGAGAGCCACACCGTGAACGGGATGCTCCAGTCGCTGACCCTCGCTCACGGTTCGTGGGTCACCGATGAGCCGCACATCAAGGTCACAACGTGGCGGGACCTCCCGGGCCAGAGCTATGTCCCGGACCATCCCGCCGACCTCGATTCCACAGCGCCCGAGGACGTCCACGTGGACATCGACGGGACCGGGATCCCGGGGTCGCTCCACCGCCACCCCTCCGGTGTGTGGCTGCTGCGCGTGGATCTCGGCTCGCTCCACCTGCTGGGCTCCGGCCGCGGCCCCCTCGGCGAGCTGTCCTTCGAGCCGCTCACCGACCTCGCCCAAGTCATCGCCGCCCGCCGCACTTACCTCGCCTCCCGCTTCCCCGAACCCTGACGCACCCCAAAGTGCCGGTGGCGGCCTGGACCGCGGGCCGGAAGCCCTCCCGGTGCAGGGGCCACGCCGCGCCCGGCCATACGTCATGGCCCTCCGCCCGGCTGCCACCGCCCACAGGACGAGCAATGCTCCCCAGCGAGCGTCATCAACGGCCGCTCCCCCGCGCTCCCCGTTCAAGGGAGCCGTTCGCACAAGGGCACTTCGCTTCGCGGCGGGGCCTCAGGGGTGGGCGCGGTGCGCGGGACGGCCGGGGGATCCTGGCCAATTCCCTCGCTCGGCCAGGTGGAGAACGAGCGCGGCGATGTTCCAGGCGTCGTCATCGCCTCGGTGGTGCCGGCCTTCCAGCGGCAGGCCGACCATGTCCAGGGCACGGGCCATACCCACCGGTCTCGGTAGGTCGAAGGCGGTGGCGAAGACCGCTTTCGCGTTGATGTGACGCGGCCCGAAGGGGTAGTCGGCGGAGGTGGCTTCGCACTGGCGCAGGAACTGCTTGCGGTCGTAGTCCCCCCAACTCGCCCAGGCACGTCTGCCCGTGGCGTGCAGCGCGGCCAGCGATCGGCATGCCTCCTCGAAGCTGATGCCGGAGTCCACTTCGGTCTGCGTGAGGCCGGTCAGCTGCGAGCAGAAGGGGCTGACCGTAGAGCGCTCCGGGCGCACGAGGATGCGGTGCCGACTGACGCGCATGCGAGCGACGATGTCGACTACCGTCACGCCGATCTCGATGATCTCGCTCGACTGTCCTGCAGGCGGGCTCCCGTCCCAGCAGGTGGCCTCGACATCGACAACGTTCAGCAAACGGCCGTCGTCACCCATGCGCCGACGCTACTGACCTCGGTGGCGGCGGGCACCTCCTTTTCATGACGACGAGGGCGCAGAACGGCTACCGACCTGATGGCAAGGGCCACCCATAGGCGCCACGCCCGGCCATAAGCTCATGGGCCCTCGCCCGGCCGTCCCCGCCCCCAGGGCGGCAATGCTCCACGGCGAGCCCCGACAGCCGCGAGCCGCACGTGACCCTTCGCGGCACGGCACCCTATTTCTAGACGCCGCGTCTCGATAATGAGCTAGGGTGGCCCCATGGCCGAAGACCCCGCACCCGCTCGTGGGCGCAAGCGCAGTGAGCAGACGCGGTTGGCGATCCTCGCCGCTGCCTATGAGCTCACGTTGGAGGTCGGGTTCGCCGGTGTGACCGTGGAGGGCGTCGCCAAGCGGGCGGGGGCCGGGAAGCAGACCGTCTACCGCTGGTGGGCCACCAAGGCGGACGTCCTGCTGGAAGCGCTGGCGCTCAAGGCCGACCTCACGGTGTCCACCGCGGACCAGGGCTCGTTCGAGGCGGAGGTGGACGCCTTCCTGCGGGACTCCGCCGCCCTGCTGGCCGTCCCGGGAGTGGTGCCCGTGCTCCGCTCACTGATGGCCGAGGCCCAGCGCGACACCGACTTCCGGCACCGTTTCCAGGACGGTTTCCTGACCAGGCGCAGGGCCGCCTTCGAGACCGTCGTCGCCCGGGCCGCCGCCCGCGGCGACAAACCCGTCCACCTGACGGCCGCCCTCGCCGCCGACCTGGTGTTCGGCCTGATCTGGTACCGCGTCCTCGCCACCGAGCGCCTGCTCGGGGAGGACGACATCACCGCCGTCCGACGACTGCTGAGCGAACAGCCCGGCGAGGAGTGACCCATGCCCGTTCCGACCATCCTCATCACCGGGGCGACCGACGGGCTCGGCCGCGCCCTCAGCAGCGCGCTGGCCCGCAGGCCGGGGACGACGCTCATCCTGCACGGCCGCAGCCAGGACCGACTCGACCGGCTGGCCGCCGAGTTGGCCGACGAGCCCGCCACGGTGCGCACCGTCCGCGCCGACTTCGCCGAACTCGCGCAGGTGCACCGACTCGCCGATGAGATCGCCGAGTCGACCGGCCACCTCTCGGTGCTGGTGAACAACGCCGGTGTGGGCGGCGGCGAACCCGACGGCGACGACCGCCGGCTCACCCCCGACGGCAACGAGTTGCGCTTCGCGGTCAACCACCTCGCCGCCTTCGCGCTGACCCGGCGGCTGCTGCCGTTGCTCGACCGCGGCGCCCCCGCCCGTATCGTCAACGTCGCCTCGCTCGGCCAGGCGCCGATCGACTTCGCCGACCCCACTCTCGAGCAAGGCTATTCGGGCATGCGTGCCTACGGACAGTCCAAGCTGGCGATGATCACCACGGGCTTCGTGCTCGCCCGGCAGCTCGACCCGCACCGGGTCACGGTCAACAGCCTGCACCCGGCGACCTTCATGCCGACCAAGATGGTGCTGGACGCGGTGGGTTACAGCATCGACTCCCTCGAGGACGGCCTGCGGTCCACCCTGCACCTCGTCCTCGCCCCCGAACTCGACGGCGTCACGGGGCAGTTCTTCGACCGCACCCGTCCCGCGAAGGCGTCCGCCGAAGCCTACGACCGCAGCGTCCAGCAGCGGCTCTGGGACCTCAGCACCGCACTCACCAAGCGCCCGAAGTAGCCGTCCACCGGGACGCAGAGTGCCCGCAGGCCCACGCGTGAGGACCTGCGGGAACCCTTCGGCTCAGCGGTTCGCCTCCTCGAAGGCCGAGGCCAGGGTCCTGCTCTCGTCCTCCGGCACCGCCCGCTCCAGCGCCGGGACCAGATCGCGCCGCTCGTGGAAGAGGTACTGGTACATCTGGGCGAGGGCACCGTCGATCGTCAGGAGCCGGGTGTCCTCGGGGTGGCGGCCGATCAGCGTGCGGTCCAGGATGCCCTGGATCAGCTCACCCTCCTGGCGGTCGCGCCGGACGAGCTCGACGGACTCACCTCGTCGCTCCAGCACCTTGCGGACCGTGGCCTCCTTGGCCGCGAGGTGGCGTGCGAAGGTGTCGGCGAGCGGGCGTACGTCCTCGGGCCCGCTGTCGCCGCGCATCCGCAGGTCCTCCACCATCGCGAGCAGCAGGCCCCCGGAGGTGACCATGCTCGCCGCGACCCCGGTGGGCACCGCGTCGCTGCCGCCGCGGTCCTTGCGGCCCCACAGGCGCCAGCCCCGCCGGGTGCGCCCCTCGCGCCGACCGGGCGCCTTCACCGCACTGCCGCTGCGGCCCTCACTCGCTCCGCTCATGCCACCGACTCCTTCTGTGCTCTTGCCTCTCGTCCTACGGTGCTACGGACCGGCTGCCCGCGCTCCTCGCGGGCAGCCGGCAAAAGCCCCTGCTCACCCCCAGCTCACCAGGTGTCCGCCAACCCGTCCCCGCCCCGGGGGTCGTCCCTGAACCTGTCCCGCATATCCGGCAGGTCCGCGTCCTGCACGACGTGCACGGCCGCCTCCTCGGCCGAGGCCGCGCCCCCGTCGATCCCCACGTCCTCGCCGCTGACGCCGTCCCTGCGGCTGTGCGCCCCCTCGTCGGGGGCGACCAGACGGCCGGAGCGCAGATCCCCCGCTTCGGGGTCGAGCAGTTCGCCGTCGGTGTCGGCGGCGTCGCCGAGCCCGTCGCCGTCCGGTGGCCGCGTATCGGGGCGCTCGCGGGCCAGCCGCGAGTCCAGCGACTCGCCGGTGTGCTGCTCGCTGTCGGTGGTGCCCACGTCCTCCACGGCGAACGGGCGCTCGGGCGGGGAGTAGCCCTCGTCGAGCACGTCCACCAGGCCCCGGTCCTCCAGGGTGTCCTCGGGTTCCAGGGGGCCGGCGTCCTCGCGGATCTCGCGGTCGTCGCCCGGGTCCGGCTGGTAGACGTCGTCCCCGCGGTCTGCGTCCTGTGTCATGGCGTGTGTTCACCTCGTTCGCTGCGGTCCGGGCCGCCTCGCCGGGGCCCCGGAGGCGGCAGTGCGACGACGCGGCCCTCGCCGCCTGTCGGCCGACGCCTACCCCTGCGCAGGCACCGGAAACGGGAGCGGCTCCCCGGCCGCGGGCGCCGGTCAGGACCGGTGCGTGCTGCGGTGCCGGGCCCACAGCGGCAGGACGAACCAGCACAGCGCGAACCACGCCACCATGCCCGCCACCAGCCACGCCGCCACCGTGTCGTGGACGGCGATGCGCAGGACGAGCAGCAGGGAGGACGCCATGGTGCACAGCAGCAGCACCAGGCCGACGACAGTCAGCCGCGACGCCCAGACGACGGTCTCCGGCTTCAGCCGCTGCCCGGTGAGCATGCGGTGCATGGCCGCCGGGCCCACCAGGGCGCCGGTCGTGGCGGCGCCCAGCATGATCGTGACGACGTAGATGTGCCGGTCGGTGTCGGACAGCTGGGCGAAGCGGGGCTGGAAGACGACGGTGAGCAGGAAACCGAAGAGGATCTGTACGCCCGTCTGGGCGACGCGCAGCTCCTGGAGCAGGTCCGCCCAGCGGCGGTCGGCCCGCTGCTCGGCCGTCTCCTGGCGGCCGGGGCCGCCTCCTTCCGTCTCGGGCCCGCTCACCGCTGGACCTCGTCGTTCTCGCCTCCGCCCAACCGGGACGGTCCGCCGAAGGAGATCAGGTCCACCAGTCCGGACACCCCGCCCTCGCCGGCTGCCTGCCGCTGCCGTTCGGCGCCGGTGCCGCCGTGCAGCATGCGGTCCACGCCGCCGGTGACGCGTTCGGTGTCGCCCGTCTCGGCGAGCGCGGGCGCCACGTGCTCCAGCAGCGCCTCGGCCACCTCGGCGGCCTTGGCGGGCTTGCCGGTGCGGGGGTCGACCAGGTCGCCGGCGACGCCGTGGCGGGCCGCGTGCCAGCTCGCTGCCTGCATGACGTCGGCGGGCGGGTTCGGCGGGCGCCGGTCGCCGTCGGCGAGCGCGGTGGCCACCAGGGCGCGGCACAGGCCCGCCAGGGTGACGGCGCTCTCGGCGTCGAGCTGCACGTCGGGGGCGCGTACCTCCAGGGTGGGGTAGCTCTCGGACAGACGGGCGTGCCAGTAGAGCTGGTGCCGGTCGGGGATGACGCCGGTGGCCAGCACGGCGTCGGCGCGCTGCTCGTAGCTGTCGGCGTCGGGCGTGTACGGCGGGGAGCCGCTGACCGGCCAGCGGCCGAAGACGACGGTGCGCCAGCTGGCGAAGCCGGTGTCGCGGCCGTCCCAGAAGGGCGAGTTGCCGCCGAGGGCGACCACGACGGGCAGCCAGGGGCGGATGGCCGCCAGCGCCGCGGCGCCGGCGTCGCGATCGGGGACGGCGATGTGGACGTGCATGCCGTTGATCAGCTGCTCGTCCACCAGCCGGGCGGCGTCCGCGCGCATCTCCAGGTAGCGCGGCTGGGGGGTGACGGGCATGGCCAGGCCGGTGGACAGCGGGGCGCCGCCGGTGGCCGCGACGCGGCAGCCGACGCGGGCGGCGGCCCGGGCGACGGCGCCGCGCAGCCGCTCCAGGTGGGCCACGGCCTCGTCGAGCCGGCCGCACACGGGGGTGGCCACCTCGACCTGCGCCTGCAGGAGTTCGGTGTCGAGTTCGTCGCCGAGCGCGGGCTCGGGGTCGGCGGCCGCCTGCACGGCGCGGGCGCGCGGTGCGGGCAGCCCGGTGTCCGCGTCGAGCAGCAGGTACTCCTCTTCGACGCCGAAAGTGGGGCCCGGGGATCTCATGAAGGTGGCCTACCCCGGATCGCGCCGGCCACCGCCGCCCGAGTGCGGCGCCCGCCCGGCCGCCGTACAGCCACCCGCCGTCCGGCCCCATGCGCGCCCCTTTCCGGGCCTTCCGCCGCGGGCCGCCATGTTCAGGCGGCCGGGACGGGGTACGTGCGACATGCGTGGCCCGGGCGAGCGCCGGGCCGGCGGACAGGACGGTGGTGCGGTGGAGCGGGCGGACGTGGCGCAGAAGCGGGCGGAGCGGGACGGGGCCAGGGGCGACCGGCGGTGGCCGGCCCTCGCGGTGTGCCTGACGGCGAGCTTCATGACGCTGCTGGACATCAGCATCGTCAATGTGGCGCTGCCTTCGATCAAGACGGGCATCGATGCCTCGCAGAGCGGTCTGCAGTGGGTGCTGTCGGGCTATGCGCTCACCTTCGGCCTGGTGCTGGTGCCGGCCGGGCGGACCGGGGACGTGCACAGCAGGCGGGCGGTGTTCCTGACCGGGCTCGCGCTCTTCACGGCGACCAGCGCGCTGGCCGGCGCGGCCCAGAACGAGGGCTGGCTGGTGGGGGCGCGGCTGCTGCAGGGCGTGGCCGGCGGGATCCTGGTGCCGCAGGTGTCGGGGTTCATCCAGCAGATGTTCCAAGGGGCCGAGCGGGGGCGGGCGTTCGGGCTGCTGGGCGCGACGATCGGGGTGTCCACCGCGGTCGGCCCGCTGCTGGGCGGGCTGCTCATCGAGGCGTTCGGCGCGCACGAAGGCTGGCGGTGGGTGTTCTACGTCAACCTGCCGATCGGCCTGGCGGTGCTGCCGCTGGCGCACCGGCTGCTGCCGGGGCCGCCGAAGAAGGAGGGCGGTGCGGAGGGCCGCGAGCGGCGCAAGGGCGACCTGGACCCGGGCGGGGTGCTGCTGCTGGGCGCGGGCACGGTGGTGCTGCTGCTGCCGTTCGTGCAGGAGGAGCAGTGGAGCAGTCCGCTCAAATGGCTGCTGGTGCCGCTCGCCCTGCTCGTGCTGGCCGTCTTCGTCGGCTGGGAGCGGCGGCACGCGCGGCGCGGCGGCGAACCGCTGGTCGACCTGGGCCTGTTCCGGCAGCGCTCCTACGGCCTGGGGGTGCTGCTGTCGCTGCTCTACTTCGCCGGCTTCACCGCGATCTTCTTCATCCTGACGCTCTACCTGCAGAACGGGCTGCACTACTCGGCGCTGGAGGCGGGCCTTTCGGTGATGCCGTTCGCCCTGGGCTCGGGGGGTGCGGCCGCCGTGGGCGGGCGGATCGTGAACCGCTTCGGGCGGCCGCTGGTCGCCTTCGGCCTGGGCATGGTGATCGTGGGGCTGCTGGGCACCGCGCTGGCGGTGCACCTGGACACCGGGAGGACGGTGGGCTGGGCGACGGCCGCGCCGCTGCTGCTGGCGGGGCTGGGCAGCGGCCTGGTGATCTCGCCGAACCAGACGCTGACCCTCAGCGAGGTGCCGGTCGCCCGCGCGGGCAGTGCCGGCGGGGTGCTGCAGACGGCGCAGCGGATCGGCTCGGCGGCGGGGATCGCCGCGGTGGGCTCGGTGTTCTTCTCCAAGGTGAACAGCCGAGGCGCCGACTGGCCCGGTGGCTTCCAGCTCGGCGTGCTCACCTCCACGGGCCTGGCCGCCCTCGCCCTGGCGGTCGCCCTGATCGACATCCTGGGCGGCCGCAACGGTGATGCGGACGCGAGCTGACCCGGGCCGCCCTTCGTAGAACCCATGAGCTGACCCGGGGCCGCCCCTCGTCGCACCCGCGTGCTGACCCGGGTCCACCCCTCGTGGCACCCGCAAGCCGACCCGAGCCGCCCCTCGCCGCGCCCGCGGGCAGCCGTCAGGCGCAGCCTGCTTCCGTGCGGCGCCCGGCGACGGAGCACAGCAGGCCGCCGGCACCGCAGCGCAGTGCGGCCGGGCGCCCGCGGAGCCGGAGGATCTAAGCTCACCCCGCGGGGGCGGTACTGGACGCTGATGCGGCCGCCCACGTCCGCCCGGGTCTTCGGGATCGCGTGGTCCCAGGTGCGCTGGCAGGAGCCGCCCATGACGATCAGGTCGCCATGGCCGAGGGGCACCCGCAGCGTCCTGCCGCCGCCCTCGCGCGGGCGCAGCAGCAGCGGGCGCGGCTCGCCCAGGGAGACGATCGCCACCATGGTGTCGCGTGCCGCGCCGCGCCCGAACCGGTCGCCGTGCCAGGCGACGCTGTCGCGCCCGTCGCGGTAGTAGCACAGGCCCGCGGTGGTGAACTCCTCGCCCAGCTCCTCGGCGTAGTGGGCGTTGAGTGCGTCGCGGGCGCGCTGGAGCAGCGGGTCCGGCAGCTGTTCGCCCGCCGCGTAGTGGCACAGGAGGCGTGGGACGGCCACCACGTTGTCGTACATACGGCGGCGCTCGGCGCGCCAGGGGACATCGGCGGCCAGGCGTTCGAACAGGTCGTCGGCACCGCCGAGCCAGCCCGGGAGGGTGTCGATCCACGCGCCGTGGGCCAGCGGGGTGCGCCGGGCCCCTGCCAGCTCGGACAGGCCGGGATCGCCGGCCGCGAAGAGAGAGCCTTGCTGGTGGTGCATGGCCCCACCCTACTCCTTTTTCGTACACCCATTCGAATGAATTCGGCTGCGGGCGCGCCCGGCGGCCCGGCGGCGGACGATGGGGGCATGCTCTTCGCCGATGTCGCCCGGGTGTCGCGGGAGGTCGCCGGGACCTCCTCGCGCTCGCGCAAGACGCAGCTGCTCGCGGACTTCTTCCGCGCCGCCGAACCCGACGACGCGCCCATCGCCATCGCGTACCTGGCCGGGCGGCTGCCGCAGGGGCGGCTCGGCGTCGGCTGGGCCGCGCTGCGGGACCGGGCGGCGCCGGCCGCGCAGCCCTCGCTGACCGTGCGCGGGGTGGACGCGGCCCTCACCGCGGTCGGCGAGGTGTCCGGGCAGGGCGCGCAGGCCGGGCGGCGGGCGCTGCTGCAGGACCTGTTCGGCGCGGCGACCGCGGCCGAGCAGGAGTACCTGCTGGGCCTGCTCACCGGCGAGGTCCGCCAGGGCGCACTCGACGCGGCCGCCGTGGAGGGCCTGGCCGCGGCCACGGGCGCCGATCCCGCGGGGGTGCGCCGGGCCGTGATGCTCTCCGGGGCCCTGGAGCCGGTGGCGCAGGCGCTGCTCGCGGACGGGCCGCGGGCTCTCGCGCAGTTCCGCCTCACCGTGGGGCGGCCGCTGTTCCCGATGCTCGCAGCCTCGGCGAAGTCGGTGACCGAGGCGCTCGCCCGGCTCGGCCCGTGCGCTGTGGAGGAGAAGCTCGACGGCATCCGGGTGCAGGTGCACCGCGAGGACGGCCGGGTCACGGTGTTCACCCGCACCCTGGACGACGTGACCGAGCGGCTGCCCGAGGTCGTGGCGGCAGCGGCCGGCCTGGACGCCGAACAGTTCGTCCTGGACGGCGAGGTGCTGGCGCTGGACGCCGAGGGGCGGCCGCGGCCCTTCCAGGAGACCGCGGGCCGGGTCGGCTCCCGGGTGGACGTGGCGACGGCGGCCGCCGCGCTGCCGGTGGCCCCGGTCTTCTTCGACGTGCTGGCGCTGGAGGGCCGCGACCTGCTCGACCTCCCCTACGCCGAGCGGCACGCGGCCCTGGAGCAGCTGGTGCCCGTCGCCCAACGGGTGCGGATGCAGCCGGTCGCCCACCCGGAGGACGCCGACGAGCTGCGCCTGGCGGAGGACTTCTTCGCCGCCACCCTCGCCCGCGGCCACGAGGGCGTCGTCGTCAAGGGCGTCGACGGCACCTACGCGGCCGGGCGGCGCGGCGCGTCCTGGATCAAGGTCAAGCCCGTGCACACCCTGGACTTGGTGGTGCTCGCCGTCGAGTGGGGCCACGGGCGGCGCACCGGCAAGCTCTCCAACCTCCACCTGGGCGCCCGGGCCGAGGACGGCTCCTTCGTGATGCTCGGCAAGACCTTCAAGGGCCTGACCGACGCGCTGCTGGACTGGCAGACCGAGCAGCTGCTCGCCCGGGCCGTGCGCGACGACGGCCACGTGGTCACCGTGCGGCCCGAACTCGTCGTGGAGGTCGCCTATGACGGCGTGCAGACCTCGCCCCGCTACCCGGCGGGCCTGACCCTGCGCTTCGCCCGCGTCCTGCGCTACCGCGACGACAAGACGCCCGCCGAGGCCGACACGGTGGAGACCGTCCGGGCCGCCCACACCGCGACCCGGTGAGCCCGCACCCCACTGGTGGGCCGTACGGGCTGCGGCAGGGACCGGCGGCGGGGCAGCCGGTTGGGGCTCCGCCGCCCGGGTAGCCGAAGGGCCGCGGCGGGCCCCGCTTCCCCGACAGCGACCATCCCGCACCCAAGGAGGCGAGACGCGATGGCCACCACCACCCGGCAGGACGTCCTCGGCACCCTGATCGACACCTGCGGCCGCACCTATGCCGACGAGGCAGGCATCCGGCTCAAGGACACCCCGCAGCCCCTCTACCAACTGCTCGTCCTGTCCCTGCTGCTCAGCGCCCGCATCCGGGCGGGCGTGGCCGTGGCGGCGGCCAAGGAGCTGAGCGAGGCCGGGATGCGCGACCCGAAGCGGATGGCGCGGGCCACCTGGCAGCAGCGGGTGGACGCCCTCGGCCGCGGCGGCTACCGGCGCTACGACGAGCGGACCGCGACCCAGCTCGGCGAGGTCGCCGAGCAGGTGGACCAGGAGTACGGCGGCGACCTGCGCCGGCTGCACGAGCGGGCCGCCGGCGACACCGGCGCCCTGAGCGAACTGCTCCAGGAGTTCCCCGGCATGGGCCCGGGCGGCGCGAGCATCTTCCTGCGCGAGGTGCAGTCCGTGTGGCCGGACGTGGCGCCCTACCTGGACGGCAAGGCCCTCCAGGGCGCCGAGCGGCTGGGCCTGCCCGACTCCCCCGGCCCGCTGCTGCGCCTGGCCGGCGACACCGACACCGCCGTCCTCGCCGCGGCCCTGGTACGTGTGGCGCTGGACAAGGGCGTGGCGGAGGACGTGCAGGAGGCCGCGGCCCATTGAGCCGCGGGGTGATCGCGAGGTGAGTGTCGGCGTCCATGGGCGCCGGCCGCGAGGTAAGGGTCGGCGCCTATGGGCGCCGGCCCTTACGTCTGCGCCGCCAGGGCGATCAGCAGCGCGGCCAGGCCGACGGTGAGCCAGGTGACGTAGTCGCCCAGCAGTCCCGAGTGCAGGCGGCGCAGCGGCAGGACGAGGCGGCGGTCGCCCCAGGCGGCCAGGGTGCGCGCGCCGCGGGCGGCAGCGAAGCGGCGGTCGGGCCGCCAGACTGCGCACGCGGCCAGCACCGCGGCCAGCGCGGTCGAGAGCACCCCGAGCAGCACCCCGGTGAGCGTCCAGTCGGTGCTCGGCAGCGCGGTGGTCAGGGCGGGCGCGGCGGTCCCCTGGACGTCGGCGAGGTAGCCGGCGTGGTCGCCGAAGGTGCGGGCGGCCGAGCCCAGCGCCCTGCCGACGCCGGGCCACACGCCCACCGCGAGCGCCCCGAGCAGCAGCAGCGCGGGCACCGCCGTCATCGTGCGCGGCACCGGGCGCTGCGGGTCACGCACCTCGGGCTCCTCGGCGTCGCCGCTGGTCTCGACATCGCTGTGGCTGGGTTCGGGTACGACGCCCGCGCCGTAGAAGACCCGCAGCGCCGCCCGCAGGACCGCGCCGCCGGTCAGCGCGGACACCAGGACGTAGAGCGCGGGCAGCCAGCCGGCCCGTTCAGCGGCCGCGTGCTCGGCGACTGCCTTGCCGAGGGCGGTGCCGAAGGGCGGCAGCCCGGCCAGGGCGAGTCCGCCGGCCACGAAGAGGGCGCCTGCCGCCCGGGAGTCGCGTCCGCGGCCGAACAGTCCGTACTCGTCCACCGAGCCGTGCCGGTCGAGCAGCACGCCGGTGAGGCCGAACAGCGCGGCCTTCACCCCGGCGTGGCCGGTGATGTAGAGGGCGGCGCCCGCGGTGTCCTGGGGGCGCAGCAGGCTCAGGCCGAGCAGCCACAGGCCGACGTGGCCGATCGTGGAGAACGCCAGCAGCCGCTTGAGGTGGCGCTGCTGCCAGCACATGACGGCGCCGGTCAGCGCGGTCAGCGCGCCCAGCACGGCGAGGGTGTGCGTGAAGGCCGCCGCGGGCACGCCGCCCGGCCCGGCGAAGACCGTCAGGTAGATCCGCAGGGTGCCGTAGACGCCGAGCTCGACCATGACGCCGGACATCAGCATGCACACCGGGGTGGGCGCGACCGCGTGGGCATCGGGCAGCCAGAAGTGGAAGGGCACGGCCGCGGACTTGACCAGCATGCTCGCCATCACCAGGACGAAGGCGGTCACGACGAGCGCGTCGGTGCGGTGCCCGGCGAGCGCGGCCCCGGTCTGCGCCATGCCGAGCTCGCCGGTGCGGGCGTAGAGCAGGCCGATGCCGAGCAGCGAGCAGTAGGCGGCCAGGGAGTTGACGACGCCGAAGGTCAGGGCGCCGTGCAGCGGCCTTGGGTCCTCGATGCGGTAGCCGGTCAGGGCGTAGGCGACCACGCCCATCAGCTCGAAGAAGACGAAGGCATCGAACAGGTCGCCGGTGAGGGCGAATCCGCACATGCCGGCCTCGAAGAGGAGCAGCAGCGCGGGGAAGGTGCCGCCGTGTCCGGCGGGCGGTTCCTCGAAGTACCGCCAGGAGTAGACCAGGACGGCCGCGACCAGCACGGAGACCAGCAGCGCGAGCCCGATGCCGAGCCGGTCGCCGACCAGGACGATGCCGACGCTGTGCCCGTCGTGGATCGTCCAGCCGCCGGCCCAGGACACCACCCGCCCGTCGCCGGCCCGCGCCCACAGCAGGCACAGCAGCGCCGTCTCCAGGGCCGCCCAGGCGGTGGCGAGGATGTCCGTCGCGGTACGCGGCAGGAGCCGCCCGGCCAGGACGAGGACGGCGGCGCCGGCCAGTGGCACGGCGACGGGCAGCGGCAGCAGGTCCGCGGTGGACGGCACGGGCGGTGGTCAGCCCCTCAGCTCGGTGAGGTCCTCGGGGTCCACCGTGCCGGTCCGCTTGCGGATCTGGATCACCAGGCTCAGCAGCAGCGCGGTCACCGTGGTGCCGACGACGATGTCGGTGAGCACCAGGGCCTGCACGACGGGGTCGACGACAGGGGTGCGGGTGGGGATGTCGGAGAAGACGGGCGCGGTGCCGCCGCGGCGGAAGCCGACACCGAGGAGCAGCACGTACGTCGAGGACTGGGCGACGGCCAGGCAGCCCACGGCGTGCACGAGGTTGCGGCTGGTCACCATGCCGTAGATGCCGGCCAGGAGGATCCAGCCGGCGGCGAGGAAGGGCAGGATGCTCATCGGCCGTCCTCCCCGGTCGAGTCGGGCGCCTTCGGGCCGCCTTCGGGGCGGTGCGGGGAGGCGATGTCCACGGCCTGGTCGAGGAACTGCGCGATGAGGACGATGACACCGGAGGCGACCTCGACGCCCACCGCGGCGTTGAGCAGCGGCACCAGGCCGCCGGAGGCGAGGTCGTTGAAGGTGCCCAGCGGCAGGACGTTCTGCAGGTAGGCCGCCGAGGCGCACAGCCCGGCCAGGCCCAGCAGGCTGTAGGCGCCGGCGCCCACCGCGTCCAGGGCGGCGAACACCGCCAGCGGCCGGACCCGGCGCAGCACCCGGTAGTCGGCGGCGACGTAGGCCAGGTGCAGGGCGGTGGCGAGCACGACGCCGCCCTGGAAGCCGCCACCGGGGCTGAGTTGGCCGTGCGCCACCACGTAGGCCCCGACGAGGACGGTGACGGGCAGCAGGCAGGCGCCGAAGAGGCGGGTGGAGGGCAGGACGCCGCCGGGCTGCGGCGCGGCGCGGTCCTCGTCGCGGGCCCGGCGCAGCAGGGCGACCGCGCCGAGGACGGCGCCGAAGAGGATGAACTCCTCACCGAGGGTGTCCAGGGCGCGCTGGTCGAAGTTGACGGCCGAGACGGCGTTGGCGGTGCGGTGCTGGAGGGAGGCGGCCACGGCCCTGGTGCCGTAGGGGTGGTCCTTGGTGCCGAAGGGCGGCAGCTGCGTGAAGGCGGCGACGAGGAAGCCGCCGGTGACCCCCGCGGCGGCCAGGAACATCGCGGTGCGGGCCCGGCGGTTCATCCCTGCTCTCCCGGTGCGCTCTTGCGGTCCTCGCGCGACGGGGTGCCCTGCTGAGCGCCGTCGCTGGGGCCGCGGCGCACCTTGCGCACGGTCAGCAGGATCAGCAGCGGGGTGACGGCGCTGCCCACGGCGAGCTGGGACAGCGCCACGTCCGGCGCCTGCACGGCGACGAAGAGCAGCGCCAGGCACACCCCGAGCACGGCGAGCACCACCGACTGCCGCACCGGGTCGCGGGTGAGCACGGCGACGGTGGCCGCGGCGGTGACCAGCACGAGCGCGGCCACGACGAGGAAGTCGACGGCTCCGGGAGAGGTGATCACGCGGGCGGCTCCTCGGGTACGTCGGCGGCGTCGCCCCCGGCTTCCTCGGCGCGCAGCATGGTGCGGCCGATCACGACGGTCAGGGCGGGGCCGCTGAGCGCGGTGAGGGCGCCGACGAACAGCAGCTTCACCGCCTGGCGGCCGGCTCCGGCGTCCAGCGCGAGGGCGAGGCAGATGAGCGGCACGCCGAGGCTGCTCGCCGGGGAGAGGGCGTGCAGCCGGGCGTAGGGGGTCGGCAGCAACAGGAGGGCCGCCGCTGCCAGTAACAAGGCCGCACAGCCCGCCGTGAGCAGGGCCAGCGCGCACACGTGCCGTGCGTCCATGTCAACGCCGTCCCGAGGGCTGGGGGCCGCTCGGCGCGCGCCGGTCGGCGGCGCCGGTGCCGGGGTGCTCGCCGCCGGCCAGGCAGCGGGCAAAGACCAGCGTGCCCGCGGGCGCGAGGACGGCCAGGACGAGGGCGACGTCGGTGTACGCGGCCGGGCGGTGCAGGCCGCGGGCGGCGACCAGCAGGACGGCGGTGGCGACCACTCCGGACAGGCCCATCCCGGCCAGCCGCTCGGCGGGCTCGCCGCGGCAGGCCCGCCACAGGCACGGCCCCATGCCGAGCGGCAGCAGCACGCACGCGGCCAGCAGCCACCCGTTCACGCCGGCCGCCGCGCGCCCAGGGCCCGCTCGACCCGCGAGGGCGGCCCGGCGAGTACGTGGACCACGAGGTCGCCGCCGCGGCCGCCCTCGGGGGTGCTTCCGGGGTCCCGCTCGGGCGGATCGTCCGCGAAGCCGCCCAGCCGCGGCACCCCGGCCACGTCCAGCACGCAAGCGCCCGGGGACGCCGACAGCAGGGCCGAGGCCAGGGCGGTGTCCACCTGGGGTTCGAGGCGTACGACGAGCCTGCGGCCGGGTGCGGCCCGGCCGCGTATCGCCTGCGCGACGGCGACCGTGAGCTGACCGGTCTCGGCCAGCAGCGTCAGGGGGAAGGCCGCGGTCGCGGCGGCCAGCCGGCGGCTGCCGTGCGCGCGGGGGTGCTCGGCGCGGCGCAGCGCCTCGGCGGCGACCGCGCCCAGCAGCGCGAAGCCCGCACCGACCGCGACCTCCAGACCGGTCACCGTGGAGATGAGGATGACGTAGAGCAGGAGCAGCAGCCCGCCCCAGGCGGCCATGGTGACCGCGGTGGCGAGTGCTTCGGAGCGGCGGCGCCCGGCGGCGGGGGCGTGCCCGCCTCTGCCGCCACCCTCGTCCTCCTGCCGGTCCTCGGTGCTCACCGGGACTCCAGGCGGAACTGCGCCTCCTGCTCTTGGTCGCCCGAGGCGGTGCCGACCACGCGGACGGCGAACGCCTCGGCGAGCCCTTCGCGGATGCGGTCCACCGCCCGGTACCCGCCCTGGACGGTGGCCGTCACCGGCTGCGACAGATGGGCGGGCCCGGGCAGGCCCAGGGTGCGCGAGACGTCGAAGGTCGCCGTCCAGACGCTGGGGCGGCCCTCCTCCACCTCTGCGGGGCGGTCGGCGGTGTCCCGGTCGGAGGGGAAGCTCGCCTGCAGCGCCTCCAGTACGGTGCGGGCGTCGTCCGTCCCGCAGCCGTCGAGAACGACCGTGACCTGCGCGGCGGGGTCCACGGGTCCGGCGGGGTGCTCTTGCGCGGTGCTCACGGTGACGTTCCTCTCGCGGTGCTGCTCGGGGGGGGCGGCCGGGTCGGCGCCGGGCGCTGCGGACCGCCCGGCTGGGCCCGGCCCGGCCGGTCCGCCGTACCGGCGGGCCATGATCAGCGCATTTCCGCTGAGCGGCGGCCAAAACCCGGCATTGCGCCGTTCGGGGGCGGGCTGTTCGGGTGGTCTGCGGGAACCCGCCACAATCGGTGCATGGCCAAACGCACGTCCCGCCCCGCCGCCCGCGCCTCCGCCGGGGTCTCCGCCCACGCAACTGTCACGACTCCCGCGCCGCTCGCACCCGGCGCCCCCTGCCCGTGCGGGCTGCCCGCCGCCTACGGCGAGTGCTGCGGCGCCCTCCACGCCGGGCGTTCGGCGGCGCCCACCGCCGAGCGGCTCATGCGGTCGCGCTACAGCGCTTTCGCCGTCCGGGACGCGGCCTACCTGCTGCGCACCTGGGCCCCCGGAACCCGCCCGCCCGCCGTCGACTTCGACCCCCGCCTGCGCTGGACCGGCCTCGACATCCTCGCCACGACGGACGGCACCGCCTTCCACACGCAGGGCACGGTCTCCTTCGCGGCGCACTACGAGATCGGCGGAGAGCGCGGTGTCCAGCGCGAGGACAGCCGCTTCGTCCGCGTGCAGGGCTCCTGGCTCTACGTGGACGCGATCTCCTGAGCGCCCCGGCGCTGCTGAAGCGGTGACGAAAGCTCAGCGCGGTGGCCGAGCGGCGGGGCTGTGGAAGACCGTGCGCCGCAGGACGGTGAAGCGGACCGCGGTGAAAAGGCACGACGCGGCTGCCTCCACCAGGGTCTCGGAGAGCCTGCCGCAGGAGGGGTTCAGGTGCCGCCACCCTTCGGTGGCGGCTTCGTTCACCAGGTAGCCGCCGAGGAAGAGCACGCCTGCCACCAGGTGCGCCCGGGCGGGGTGCGCCGGTGAGCGGCGGAAGGCCAGCCGCCGGTTGGCCTCGGTGTTGAGCAGCGTCGTCGCCAGCAGTGAGACCAGGTTCGCCGCGGCAGTGGGCCACCAGGCGCGCAGCAGCCAGTAGAGCGCCGGCTGCACGAGCAGCCCCGCCGCGCCGATCGCCAGGAACACGACCAGTTCGCGAGAAGGCCGCCGCGGCGGGCCGGTGCGCGAGGGCCGCCGCGCCGGCGGCCCGCCCCGCTGCGCCGCGGGTCCGCCGGCCGCGCCCCCTGCGGGGTGCGGCCCGCCGCCATGGTCACGAGGTGGGGTCGCAGCGCAGCAGGGTGCCCGAGCCGCCGCCGAAGCCGCCGGCCGGGGTGGCGGCGGAGGTCGGCTGCTGCGCGCCGTAGGCGCTCGCGGAGACCTTGGTGCAGTGGCCGGTCACCCAGGTGCCGATGGCCGCGGACGCGGTGCCGGTGCCCCCTCTCATGCCCACGCCCCCGCCACTGCCCTCGGTGAGGACGTAGTGCACCTTGCCCTGTCCGACCAGGGACTCGAAGGCGGCGAGCGTCGGCTGGTCGGCGCTGCCGGAGAAGCCCCCGATGGGCAGCACCTTCTCCCCGGTGGCCAGGATGTACGGCTCGGCCTGCCGCCAGCCGACGGTGGCCAGCGGGTACTCGGCGCCGTCCTGGTGGGCCTTCACGTACGCCCACAGCTTGCGCTCGTCGGAGGTCCACGTCGCCTGGGCGGTCATGCCGCCGCCTCCGGCGCCGGGTCCGCGGCCGGCCTGCGCGCCTTCGCCGCCCCCGCTGCCGCCCGGGGTCGCGCCGCCGGGGAAGCTGCCCTGGAAGCCGCCGCTTGTGGTGGCCGGCCCGGCCTGGGCATCGAAGGCGCTGCCCCCGTCCGCCGGGTCGAACACCGAGAGCGACCAGGCGGCGCTGCCGGTGAACGCTGTCGCCAGGCCCACGAGCAGCGCGGCGGTGACGGCCCTGGCACGGGCGCGCCTGGTCAGCCGCCCCGCGACCAGGACGACCACGGCTGCGGCGGCCGCCAGGAGCGACAGCAGGCGCAGCCAGGGCACGAAGGAGGGTGCCTGCCCCCACAGGTGCCAGGTCCACCAGGCCTGGACGGCGACCACCGCGGGCAGCGCCCAGGCCGCGCGCCTCCCGGCCCGGTAGGTCCGCCACAGCATCACCGCGCCCGCGCCGCTCAAGGCGGCCAGCGCGGGCGCCAGGGTGGCCATGTACGCGGTGTGCGGGATCGAGTCCATGTCGCTGAAGACGGCGCCGACGACGACCAGCCAGGCGCCGAAGGTGACGAACCCGCCGCGCAGGGCGTCCGTGCGCTCCGCGCGGCGCCGCCACCACAGGCCGAGGACGAGCACCATGAGTGCGAAGGGCAGCAGCCAGCCGATCTGGGGCGCGAAGCGGCCCTCGAAGAGCTTGGTCCACTTGCTGCTGCCGCCGGGGCCTCCCGGACCGCCGGGGAAGCCGCGGGCGCTCTGGGCGCCTGGGCCGCCCTGGCCGCCAGGGAAGCCGCCGGACCCCTGCGTGCCGGTCCCGCCGGGCGGCCCGGAGCCGCCGGATGCCTGGGAGCCGCCCGGGGCCGCACCGCTCCCACCGGGCAGGGCGCCGCTCCCGGACGGCATCCCGCCGGACGGGAAGGACGGCAGGGAGCCGGGACCGTTCGAGCCCTGGGGTCCGGATGCGCCCGAGGAGGAGCCCGGCGAACCGGCGGAGCCCGCCGCGCCGGGCGGCGCCTCGAACCGCCCTTGCCCGCCCCTCGCTCCCCCGCCGCCCCCGATGCCGGCGGCGGCGCCCTTGATGTGGATGCCGAAGCGGTCCAGGCCGTTGTAGCCGAAGACCATGGCGACGGCGCTGTTGTTGGTGGACCCGTCCACGTACGGGCGATCCTTCGCCGGGACCACCGTCATCATGACCACCCAGCTGACCGACACGGCGAAGCAGACCGCTCCGGCGACCAGGACGTGCCGAAGGCGGCGGCCGAAGCGCCCAGGGGCGACCAGCAGGTAGGCCAGGGTGAAGGCGGGCAGCACCATCCACGCCTGCATCATCTTCATCTGGAAGCCGACGCCGACCCACACCCCGGCCCAGACCAGCGGCCGCAGCCGTCCCTCCAGGACGGCGACCTGGAAGCGGTCGGCCGCCAGCACCAGGCAGCAGACCAGGGCGCCGTCCTCCATGGGGTGGCCGAACATCGAGGCGCACACCGGGGTCAGGGCGAGCGTCGCCGCGGCGATGAGCCCCGCGGCCTCCCCCACCCAGCGGCGCACGATCCGGTACATCACCAGGACGGCGACGACGCCCTCGACGCACTGCGGCAGTGCGACGGACCACTGGTGGAACCCCAGGACGCGGGCGAACAGCGCCTGGACGGCGAAGGAGCCGGGGATCTTGTCCAGCGTGATGGTGGCGCCGGGGTCCATGGCGCCGAACAGCCACGCCTTCCAGCTCACCGACATGCTCTTGACGCTGTCGCTGTAGAACATCGCGTAGCCGGCGGTGGCGATGTTCCAGGTGAAGAGGGCCGCCGCGAAGGCGGCGATGCCCAGGAGGGCGGGTCTGGCCCATCGTGGCTGGTCGTCGGGTGAGCGCCATACCTGCCACCGGCGGCCGCTGAGCCGCACGGGGCCCGGCAGGGGGCGGGGCTCCGCGGACAGCCGGGTGACAACCGGTCCGAGGGACTCGGAACTGGACGTCATGACTTCCTTCACGGCTGGGAGGGCAGGCCGGTGAATCACACGGCTCGCACGGGCCTCACCAGTGTCGACAGCGTGGCTGGGTGCACACCCGGAGCAGCCTGTGAATCACATGGGAATCCGCGCGCAGGCCCTTGCGGCCGCGCCCGTCCTGCGCCCTTCGCGCTGTGTGCCGTGTCCGGCGCCCTGCGGCGGGAAGCCGCTCGTCAGGCCACCGGGTGGCGGGCGTCGTAGCGGATGAAGCTGCGTTGCATGACGCCGATCAGGAGCACCGCGGTGATGCAGGCGATGCCGCCGCCGACGACTGCGGCGGTCGGGGTGAACAGGTCGGACGCCGAGCCGGCGAGGAAGTCGCCGAGGCGGGGGCCGCCGACCACGACGACCAGGAAGACGCCCTGGAGGCGGCCGCGCATGTCGTCGGGGGCCGCGGACTGCAGCATGGTGTTGCGGAACACCATGGAGACGGTGTCGGCGCAGCCGGCGAGCGCGAGGAAGAACAGGCCGAGCAGCAGGTTGCGGGTCAGGCCGAAGACGGCGACGGCCGCGCCCCAGGAGGCAATGGCGATCAGGACCGCAAAGCCCTGCCGGTGGACGCGGCCCAGCCAGCCGGAGAAGACGCTGCCGAGCATGGCGCCCACGGCGGGCGCCGCGGCGAGCAGGCCGACCGTGCGGGTGCCGCCGCCGAACCACAGGCCCGCGACGGCCGGGAAGAGCACGCGGGGCTGGGCGAGCACCATGGCGGCGAGGTCGGAGACGAAGGTGGTCCGCAGGTTGGGCCGCGCGCCCAAGTAGCGAAGCCCCTCCATGACCGAGGGCCGGCGCCGTACGGCCGGTGCGCCGCCGGGCCTGTCGTCGCCCGGCAGCATGGCGGGCAGCCGCCACATCGCGTACAGGGAGGCGGTGAAGGCGGCGACGTCGATGAGGTAGGCCGCCTGGTAGCCCCAGAAGCCGACGAAGACGCCGCCGAGCATGGGTCCGGCCATCTGGGAGACGCCGCCGGCCAGGGAGGCGAGGGCGTTGGCCGAGGGCAGCTGCTCGGACGGCAGCAGGCGCGGGATCATCGAGGAGCGCGCGGGCGAGTTCATCGCGAAGCACACCGCCTGCAGGGCGACGAGCACGTAGAGCGGCCACACCTGGCGGACGTGGACGATGGCGACGACGGCGAGCGCGGCCGACAGCGCGGTGGCGCCGCTCGCGCTGACCAGGCCGAGCTTGCGCCGGTCCACGGCGTCGGCGACGGCCCCGCCGTAGAGCCCGAAGACCACCAGCGGCACCAGGGAGCACAGGCCGACGAGGCCGACGTAGAAGCTGGAGCCGGTGATCGCGTAGACCTGCAGCGAGACGGCCATGGCGGTCATCTGCTGGCCGACGGCGGAGACGGTGTTGCCGAACCACAGCCGGCGGAAGTCGGCGTGGGCGCGCAGCGGGGTGATGTCGGCGAGCAGCCGGGAGCGGCGGGGGGCCGCGGCGGCGGGTGTCACGGGTGCGGCAGGTGCGGCCGAGAGGGACGGCCCGGGCTTCGCGCGGCGGTCTTCTTCGCTGTTGAGCACGTATGACGGTAGCAACCGGGCCGCACAGCGCCGCAGGGCGGCCCGGTGTGATGATCGCCACGAGCGGGACCCCGGGCGCTCCGGCGTGCTCCGGGACCGGCGTGCGCGCTGCCCCGTTCGACGGTCGCCCGCCCGGCCGCTTCGTACGTCCATATGGTGGACGCCGGATGGACACCGTCCTGCGCTGCTCTCGGCCGCCCTGGTGGGCCTGAACAGGCGTACGGGCGGGTGCCGTCGGGGCCGGCCAGGAGCCCGCGGCGCCCCCGGGCGGGGGTGAATCGGCTGGTGGCGGCGGGCGCGGCGGCTTAGGCTGTGGGGGACGAGGAGGCTCGTGGGGAAGTACCAGGCCCCGGAGCCCGTCCCGGAACCCAGTGCCCGACTCGGCCACGCTTCCGGCACCCATCAGGCGCCACCGCGTCCGCACCGCCCGAGGATCCCCGGATGACCAAGGAAGACCGACCGGGCCCGCAGGACGCGCCGCAGCGGCCGCGTCGGGGTGTTCCGGTCCACGCGACGCTAAGGAGTGCGCGGTGTCAGCAGAGCAGCTCAAGCGCAAGGAGACGGCAGGCGAGCACGGCGAGCACGCCGTGCTGCTGAAGGAGGAGCGTCCGCTGGACGCATGGGCCCGTTGCGCGCCGATCAGGCTCGCGGGCTACGAGGAGGACCCCTCCGAGACCCACATCCTGCGCAGCATCGACTGATCCCTTTCCCGTCCGGCCCCGGCCCGCGCGACCCCGCGTGCGGCTGGGGCCGGATGTGTTCCCGGCCACTCGGAGGTAACGTCGGGATGTCCGCCGGCTTGCCGCGGCGCTCGGTTTGCTGACGGCGGATCAGCTCGCGCGGCACGGGCGGCAGTCGCCTCCCGGAGCCCTCCGGCGAGCACGGACCCGCAGGTCGCGGCGGCCCCAGCAGCCCCGGGGACAAGGCGGCTACGGCAACGGCGGGCATCGATGTGACCCGTGTCATGCGCAGATCGACGTAAATTCCACGTATATCACGCATGCAGACCGTCAGGGCGGGCATACGCGGCTCGACTTCGCCGAAAACCCGAGGAGTGCGACGATGTTGATGGCCCACCCGACCGTGCTGCGGAAACTGGTGGAGCGCTACCAGGCGCTCAGCGCGCTCGCAGACGAGCCCGGTACCACCGCCGAGGGCGTCCGCCCCGAGGTCCGACAGCAGTTGCAGGACACGGTCTACACCCTGTGCGTGTCCACCGGAACGCGCGAGATCGGGGCGGCGCTGGCGGCCGCACGGGCGCACATCGACCAGGCCGCGTTCGCGCAGGACGCCGCCGCCGGCGAGAGCGCCGCCTGACCGCCGGCCTGCCGCTCGGACAACGACGTACCGGACGGCCACGGTGCGGCCCCGCGGGGCGCCCGTCGCCCGGCGCCCCGCCGGCCGCGTACCGCACCACCCACGCACCACCCGGCTCCGCCCGCCGGCACCGAAAAAACCGTAAAACCGGATGCCCGCGCAGGACGCCTGAGCCACGATGTCCCGTGTGATCCGATCATGACCACCCCCGACGGCCCGGCGCCGGACCCCTCGCGGCCGGGCAGGCCGGGAGATTTGGGCAAGCCGGGCAAGTACGCCCTCGTGGAGCGCGAGCGCCGGTTCCTGCTGGGCACCGTGCCCCGCTTCCCCGCGGACACCGCCGTCCGCGAGATCACCGACCGCTATGTGACGGGCACCCGGCTGCGCCTGCGCCGCTCGCGCCTGCCCGGCGCCGGGGCCGGTGCGCGCACGGAGCTGAAGCTCACCCAGAAGGTCCCCGCGGCCTCCGGCGGCGCCGTCCAGGGCCTCATCACCACCTTCTACCTGTCGGAGGCCGAGTACGAGGCGCTGCTGGCGCTGCCCGCGCGCGTGCTGCGCAAGACCCGGCGCAGTCTGCCGCCGCTGGGGGTCGACGTCTTCGAGGGGCCGCTGGCCGGGCTGGTGCTCGCCGAGGCGGAGTTCGAGAGCGACGAGGAGGCCGCCGCCTTCGCGGTGCCGCCGCTCGCCGTCGCCGAAGTGACCGCCGACCCGCGGTTCACCGGCGGCCGGCTGGCCCGCACCTCGCCGGAGGAACTGCGGGCGCTGCTCGCTGAGTTCGGGCTGCCGTAGGGTATCGGGCACATCCCCCGGGTCCGGCCGGCACATGGCGGGGTGTGCCGACGCGGCTGCTGCCGACGGGGGCTCAGGACGGCTGCTGCCAGGGCCGATCTCCTCGTATAGCGGGCCTGCGGCACCGCGGCCACCGGGAGATCACTCGTTGGGATGAAAAGAGCGGCGAGGATGCCCTGTTCGGGCGCGTCGCGCGTTGTTCCGGATGCGGGCACGCGGCCCGCGAGATCTCCGGAAGGCAGATGAGCGTATGAACAGGATCGCCCGAAAGGGACTGGTCACCGCGGTGGTCGCGGGCGGGGTGCTCGCTTCCGCGCAGGCCGCGCACGCGGACGCGACCGGTGGCGGGCAGGCGGCCGGCTCCCCCGGAATCCTGTCGGGGAACAGCGTGAGCGTCCCCGTGCACGTGCCGGTCAACGCCTGCGGCAACACCGTGGACGCCGCCGGGCTGCTCAACCCGGCGTTCGGCAACTCGTGCGCGAACACCAGCACTCCGCCGCCCACCACCCCCGTCGCTCCCCCGCCGCCCGCGCACAAGCCGGTCCCCGCTCCGCCGAACCAGCCCGCGCCCGTGGCCGCGCCCAGCCTGGCGCACACCGGCGCCGCGGGGGTCGGCTGGGCGGGCGGGGCCGGCGCCGCGCTGGTGCTCGGCGGCGCGGTGCTCTACCGCAAGGCCCGCCCGGCCGCCCGCCGTTGAGCCGGTGCCGCCCGCCGGGGCGGCACCGCTCCCCTCGTCGCGGAAAGAACGTCGCGCGGAGAACGCCGCAGGAAGGACGCCACAGGGCCGGGTAGCGCGGGGCACCCGGCCTCTAAGGTGTATGCGCGCACATGAAGGCGCGGGTGCTTCAGCGCCGAAGCACACCGCCCGTGCCGCGCCGCCGGCCCGACCATCGCCGGCCCGCCGCGACAACGCGATACGAGGAGCCCCGCAATGGCGCTGCCGCAAGGCACGCTCAGCCACCGCTACCGTGGCGAGCACCCCCTCCGTACCCTCCTCTACCTCTTCCACCCCGACCGGCGCCGGGTCGCCCTGGCCGTCGTCGCCTTCCTCGGCAAGCACGCCCCGGTGTGGCTGCTCCCGCTGATCACCGCGAACGTGGTGGACGTCGTCGTCCAGCACAAGCCGATCTCCGTCCTGTGGTGGAACTCCGCGGTGCTGCTGGTCATCCTGGTGCTCAACCTGCCGCTGCACGTGCTGTACGTGCGCTGCATGCAGGGCTCGATACGCCGCACGGGGACCCGGCTGCGCACCGCGCTGTGCCACCGCATGCAGCAGCTGTCCATCGGCTACCACTCCCGGGTCAGCGCCGGTGTGCTGCAGGCCAAGGTGATCCGGGACGTGGAGTCCATCGAGACCGCCGCCCAGCAGACCGCCGACAACGGGCTGGCCGCCATCGCCACCCTCTCCGGCGGCCTGGTCGTCATCGGCGTCCAGGCGCCGGCCTTCCTGCCGGTCTACCTCGTCGTCGTCCCCGCCTCCGCCCTCCTGGTGGTGCGGCTGCGCCGCCGGCTGCGCGACCGCAACGAGCTGTTCCGCCAGCAGGTGGAGCAACTCTCCTCGCGGGTCACCGAGATGACGACGCTGATTCCCATCACCCGCGCGCACGGTCTGGAGAACGCCGCCCTGCATCGCATGGACCGCACCCTCGGCGAGGTGCTGGCCGCGGCCCTGCGGCTGGACCGGCTCAACGGCTGGTTCGGCTCCCTCGCCTGGGTGCTGCTCAACGCGATCGGCGTGGCGTGCCTGTCCGGCTCGGCGCTGATCGCCTACTACGGCTGGCTGAGCGTCACCCCCGGCACCGTCGTCATGCTCAGCGCCTACTTCTCCAGCCTCACCAGCTCGGTGACCACCCTGCTGACCCTCACCCCGCAGATCGGCAAGGGACTCGAGTCCGTGCGCTCCATCGGTGAGGTGCTCCAGGCGCCCGACCTGGAGCAGAACGACGGCAAGGCGCACGTCGAAGGGGTCACCGGCCGCTTCGAGTTCCGCGGCGTCGGCCACACCTACCCCGACAACGACCGCCCCTCGCTGACCGGCTTCGACCTCGACGTGCGGCCGGGCGAGACCATCGCGCTGGTCGGCGGCTCCGGCGCCGGCAAGTCCACCGTGCTCAACCTGGTGATCGGCTTCCTGCGGCCCACCGAGGGCAGCATCCTGCTGGACGGGGTGGACATGGAGAGCCTCGACCTGCGGGACTACCGCAGCTGGCTGTCGGTGGTGCCGCAGGAGTCGATCCTCTTCGAGGGCAGCGTGCGCGAGAACGTCACCTACGGCATGACCGATGTGCCCGAGGAGCGGGTGCGGGCGGCGCTGCGCGACGCCAACGCGATGGAGTTCATCGAGCGGATGCCGCAGGGGCTGGACACGGTCGTCGGCGAGCGCGGGGCGCGGCTGTCGGGCGGCCAGAAGCAGCGGCTGGCCATCGCCCGCGCGCTGATCCGCGACCCGCGGGTGCTGGTGCTCGACGAGGCGACCTCCGCGCTGGACTCGCGATCCGAGGCGCTGGTGCAGCAGGCGCTGTCCCGCCTGGTGCGCGGCCGTACCGTCTTCGTCGTCGCGCACCGGCTGTCCACGATCAGGAACGCCGACCGCATCGTCGTCCTGGACGAGGGCCGCATCATGGAGATCGGCTCCCACGCCGAACTGCTGCGCCGCGGCGGCGCGTACGCGGGCCTGCAGGCCGCCCAGCTCGCCTGAGCCACGGGCCAAGGTCAAGGTGGCCAGATGGCCGAGGGAGGGGCCCGGTGGGGGCGGCGCGCCGGAGCCGGGGCGCCCCCACCGGGCCCGCGCCTCACCCGCCGAGGGCCTGCCCCACGATCGCCTGCGCCTCCTGCTGCACCTGCGCCAGGTGCTCCTCGCCCTTGAAGGACTCGGCGTACACCTTGTAGACGTCCTCGGTGCCCGAGGGGCGGGCGGCGAACCAGGCGTTCTCGGTGGTCACCTTGATGCCGCCGATCGCGGCCCCGTTGCCGGGCGCCTCGGTGAGCACGCCGGTGACCGGCTCGCCGGCCAGCTCGCGGGCCGGTACCTGCTCCGGCGACAGGCGCGCGAGGACGGCCTTCTGCTCGCGGTCGGCGGGCGCGTCGATGCGGGCGTAGGCGGGGGCGCCGAAGCGCTCGGTGAGCTCGGCGTAGTGCTGCGAGGGGGTGCGGCCGGTGACCGCGGTGATCTCCGAGGCGAGCAGCGCCAGCAGGATGCCGTCCTTGTCGGTGGTCCACACGCTGCCGTCGCGGCGCAGGAAGGACGCGCCGGCCGACTCCTCGCCGCCGAAGGCCAGCGTGCCGCCGATCAGGCCGTCCACGAACCACTTGAAGCCGACCGGGACCTCGGTCAGGGTGCGGCCCAGGTCGGCGGCGACCTTGTCGATCATCGAGGAGGACACCAGGGTCTTGCCGATGGCCAGGGAGTCGCTCCACTGCTCGCGGTGCCGCACCAGGTAGGCGATGGCGGCGGCCAGGTAGTGGTTGGGGTTCATCAGCCCGCCGTCGGGGGTGACGATGCCGTGCCGGTCGGCGTCCGCGTCGTTGCCGGTGGCGATCGCGTACTCGTCCTTGCGGTCGATCAGCGAGGCCATCGCGTAGGGCGACGAACAGTCCATGCGGATCTTGCCGTCCCAGTCCAGCGTCATGAACCGCCAGGTGGGGTCGGCGAGCGGGTTGACGACGGTGAGGTCCAGGCCGTGGGTCTCGGCGATGCGGCCCCAGTAGCCGACCGAGGCGCCGCCGAGCGGGTCGGCGCCGATCCGCACCCCGGCCGAACGGACGGCCGCCAGGTCCAGCACGGAGGGCAGGTCGTCCACGTAGGCGCCGAGGAAGTCGTAGCGGCCGGTGGTGTCGGCGGCCAGCGCGCGGCTGTACGGGATGCGGCGCACGCCCTTCAGGCCGTCGGCGATCAGGGCGTTGGCGCGGTCCTGGATCCAGCCGGTGGCGTCGGAGGCCGCGGGGCCGCCGGAGGGCGGGTTGTACTTGAACCCGCCGTCGGCCGGCGGGTTGTGCGAGGGGGTGACGACGACGCCGTCGGCCAGGGCGCCGGTGCGGCCCCGGTTGTGGGTGAGGATCGCGTGCGAGACCGCCGGGGTGGGGGTGAAGCCGTCGCCCTGGTCGATCAGGACGGTCACGCCGTTGGCGGCGAAGACCTCCAGCGCGGTGACCCGGGCGGGCTCGGACAGGGCGTGCGTGTCGGCGCCCAGGAACAGCGGTCCGTCGGTGCCCTGCTCGGCCCGGTACTCGCAGATGGCCTGGCTGGTGGCGGCGATGTGGTCCTCGTTGAAAGCGGTCCGCAGCGCCGAGCCGCGGTGCCCGGAGGTGCCGAACGCGACCCGCTGGCCGGGCTCGGCCGGATCGGGGTGCAGCGCGTAGTAGGCGGTGACCAGGCGGGGTACGTCGACGAGGTCCTCCGGCCGTGCGGGGGTTCCGGCGCGCTCGTGCGGCATCCTCGGCTCCTTCTTCGTGTCGGCTTGCGCTTCTCCGCGTGCTGCCCAGCCTGCCCATTCTCCCGCGCGCGAGCCCCGCGCCACGACGGCGCCCCGGGCGGGGGCGCCATCGGGGCCGCGGGCATTAGTGTTGCGCCCGACGGGAGAGGCGGAGTCATGACCACGGCGGAACCTGCGGCGGAAGGCATCCGGCTGGCGTCGCCCGCCGGGCGGTGGGTACTCGCGTGCTCGGTGCTCGGCTCGGGCATGGCGATGCTGGACGGCACGGTGGTCAACATCGCGCTGCCGCACATCGGTCGCGACCTCGGCGCCTCCTTCGGCGCCCTGCAGTGGACCGTCAACGGCTATCTGCTCACCCTCGCCGGGCTGATCCTGCTCGGTGGGGGCCTGGGCGACCGGTACGGGCGGCGCAGGGTGTTCACCACCGGGGTGGTGTGGTTCGCGCTCGCCTCCGCGCTGTGCGGCATCGCGCAGGACAGCGGCACCCTGATCGCGGCCCGCGCCCTGCAGGGCGTGGGCGGCGCGCTCCTGACGCCGGGTTCGCTCGCGCTGGTGCAGTCCACCTTCCGGCAGGAGGACCGGGCCAAGGCGGTGGGCGCGTGGTCGGGCCTGGGCGGGGTGGCCGGCGCGGTCGGCCCGTTCCTCGGCGGCTGGCTCGTCGACGGCCCCGGCTGGCGCTGGATCTTCTACGTCAACGTGCCGCTCGCCGCGGTCACGGTGGCCATCGCGGTGCGCAAGGTGCCCGAGAGCCGGGACCGGACCGCGAGCGGCTCCTTCGACGTGCGCGGCGCCGCGCTCGCGGCCCTGTGCCTGGCCGGTGTCACGTACGCGCTCATCGCCGCCTCCGGGCACCCCTCCTGGCCCGCCATCGCCGTGCCCGCGGTGGCCGGGCTGGCCTGCGGGTGGGCCTTCCTGCGCACCGAGCGGGCCTCGGCGCACCCGATGCTGCCGCTGCGGGTGTTCTCCTCGCGGCTGTTCACCGCGATGAACGTGGTGACGCTGTGCCTGTACGCGGCGATCGGCGGGGTGTTCTTCCTGCTGCCGGTGCAGCTGCAGACCGCCGCCGGCTACAGCGCGCTGCGCGCGGGGCTGGCGACGCTGCCGGTGACGGTGCTGATGCTGGCGCTGTCCGCCCCGGCAGGGGCGCTCGCGCAGCGGATCGGGCCGCGGGTGCCGCTCGCGGTGGGGCCGCTCGTGGCCGGGGCCGGGATGCTGCTGCTGATCCGGGTCTCGCCGGACAGCGCGTCCTACTGGCGGGACGTGCTGCCGGCCGTCGTCGTCCAGGGCCTCGGCATGAGCATGTTCGTGGCCCCGCTGACGGCCACGGTGCTCGCGTCCGTGCCGGTGGACAACGCGGGGGTGGCGAGCGGGGTCAACAACGCGGCCGCGCGGGTGGCCCAGTTGCTCGCGGTGGCCGCGCTGCCGCTGGCGGTGGGGCTGTCCAACCAGGGGTACACCTCGGCGCACGACGTCAACGCGGCGTTCGGGAAGGCGATGGCCATCTGCGGGGGGCTGTGCGCGCTCGGCGCGGGGCTCGCCTTCACGCTGACGCCGTCCGCGGCACTCGAGGAACCCGCGCCGACGGTGCGGCCGGAGTGCGGCACGCACTGCTCCTTCTCGGCGCCGCCGCTCGAACCGGGGGCTCAGCGCCAGCCTTGAGCGTGGGCGGCCGCACGCCGTCCGGGTTCGCCGCCGTAGCCGACTCCCGCGCCGTCCGGGCTGGTCGCGTAGTTCCTCCGCCCGGGAGACAACCCCGGGGGCCATGAGAACCCGGGGGCCATGAGAAACGGCAACCCGCGCTCAGGGCTGCGGCGGGCCCTCGGTGAGGAGCAGTTCCAGGACGGGGAGCGCTTCGTCCAGGGTGGCGCGTTGGGCGTCGGTGAGGCGGGACATGCGGCGGGCGAGGAGCGCGGCCCGCTCGCGGCGGATCCGTTCGAGCACGGCCGCGCCCTCGGGGGTGATGCTGACGAGCCAGGAGCGGCCGTCGGAGGGGTCCGCCTCCTTGCCGATCAGGCCCGCCTCGGCCAGCGGCCGCACCGTACGGGTCAGCGAGGGCGCCGCCACCTGCTCGCGCGCGGCCAGCTCGCCGAGCCGGATCGGCCCGGCCTGCTCGATCCGGGCGAGCGCGGACACCTGCGCGTAGGTGAGGTTGAGGTCGTCCGCCGACGCCTGTGCGAGCTGCCGGTAGAGCCGGGCGACGATCAGTGCGACGGCGGCCGGTGTGGCGCCCCCGCGCCCGTCGGTGTGGGTCATGCGGGGGCGCCTCCTTCGGCCGTACGGTTCAGGCCCGGTCTGCCGGGGCCTTGCGGGCGCGGATCAGCGAGGCGCCCGCCGCGACCAAGGACATCACGATCGCCAGGGCGAACACCACGACGAGTCCGTCGTGGAAGGGCCCGGAGATCAAGTGCGGGAAGAACTCGCGCCCGGTGAGGGTGTGCGCGTCGGTCTTCGGCAGCGTGGACAGCAGGTGCGGGCCGAGCAACTGCTGGATCGGGTTGTAACCCAGGAAGGCCGCGAAGAGCGTGCCGACCGGGGGCAGGTTCGCCACCTGGTGGGCGTTGCCCGCCGGGACGCCCTGGGCCATCAGCCCGGAGCTGAGGGTGTGCGGCAGGGAGCGGGCGAGACCGGCGACCATCAGCGAGAAGAACACGCCGATGGAGAGCACCATGCCCGCGTTCTGGAAGGTGGCCCGCATGCCGGAGGCGGCGCCGCGGGCCTCGGCGGGCACGCTGGCCATGATGATCGAGGTGTTCGGCGCGGCGAACAGGCCGCCGCCCAGGCCGTTGAGGAAGACCACCAGGGCGAAGACCCAGTAGCTGAAGTTCGTCGGGATGAGCAGCAGCCCGGCGAAGGAGCCGGCCATCACCACGAAGCCGGCCGAGGCGAACAGCCGGGCGCCGTAGCGGTCGGACAGGGCGCCGGAGATGGGGCCGGCGGCCAGGAAGCCGATGGTGAGCGGCAGTAGGTAGATGCCGGCCCACAGCGGGGTGTCGGCGTAGTTGTAGCCGTGCAGCGGCAGCCAGATGCCCTGCAGCCAGATGATGAGCATGAACTGCAGGCCGCCGCGGGCGATGGAGCCGAGCAGCGTCGCCGCGTTGCCGCCGGCGAAGGCCGCGTTGCGGAACAGCTTGAGCGGGAACATCGGCTCGGCAACGCGTGCCTCGATCAGGCAGAAGGCGACGAGGATGGCGGCGCCGCCGATCAGGCCTGCCAGCACCCAGGGGTTCGTCCAGCCCATGGTGTGGCCGCCGTAGGGCTGGATGCCGTAGGTGATGCCGGCGAGCAGGGCGGTCAGGCCGACGGCGAAGGTGATGTTGCCCCACCAGTCCATCTTCGCGGGGCGGCGCACGCCGGTGTCGTGCAGGGAGCGGTAGGCCCACACGGTGCCGAGCAGGCCGATGGGCACGTTGACCCAGAAGATGGAGCGCCAGTTCCACTCGGCGAGCAGGCCGCCGAGGACCAGGCCGATGAAGGAGCCGGCGATGCCGGCGACCATGTTGACGCCGAGCGCCATGCCGCGCTGGCGGGCGGGGAAGGCGTCGGTGATGATCGCGGCCGAGTTGGCCATGAGCATGGAGCCGCCGACTGCCTGGGCGACGCGCCAGCCGATCAGCCACAGCGCGCCGCCGCCGCCGTGCATCGGGTCGACGGACAGGATCACCGAGGTGACGGTGAAGATCAGGAAGCCGGCGTTGTAGATCTTGACCCGGCCGAGGATGTCGCCGAGCCGGCCGAGGGTGACCACGAGGACGGCGGTGACGAGCATGTAGCCCATCAGCATCCACAGCAGGTAGCTGACGTTGCCGGGCTGCAGCGGGTCGAGCCGGATGCCGTTGAAGATCGCGGGCAGCGAGATCAGCACGATCGAGGAGTTGATCGTGGCGATGAGCATGCCGAGCGTCGTGTTGGACAGCGCCACCCACTTGTAGTGCGGATGGTCGGCGGCGATACGCGGCGCCCGCCGCTGTATTCGCGTGGTCGAGTCTTCTTCGGTCGCCATACGGCGGTCACACCCCACCCGGAGAGCAGTTACTTAACTTAGGTTAAGTAACTCTATCATCGCCGGTGGACCCCTTGCAGACGCCATCGGGAGCGCGGGGAGCGCGCGGCCGCCCCGCGCACTCCCCCTCTTCGCGCGGGTCACCAGGCGATGGCGCCCTCGTCGTCGAAGAAACCGCCACGCGGCCCGTCGTCGGGCAGGGTGGCGAGCCTGAGCGCGATCGCGGCGCCCTGCTCGGGGGTGCGCGACCCTGCGAAGCCGGTGAAGTCGGTCGCCACATAGCCGGGGCAGGCCGCGTTGACGATGATCTTCGTGTCGGCGAGGCGGCGGGCGTACTGCACGGTGAGGCTGTTGAGCATCGACTTCGAGGGCGCGTACGCGGCCATGACGGGACCCGTCCGCAGCGCCAGCGAGCCCATATTGCTCGACATGTTGACGATGCGCGGGGAGTCCGCGCGGCCGAGCAGCGGGAGCATCGCGTTCGTCACCCGCACGACCCCGAACACATTGGTCTCCAGGACGGTGCGCAGGACGTCGAGGTCGAGCGTGGTGGGGTCCTGAGTACCGGCGTCGGTGCGGCCGGAGATCCCGGCGTTGTTGACCAGCACGTCGAGCCGGCCCGCCCGCTTCCCGATGCTCGCCGCCGCCGCGGCGACGCTGTCGTCGGAGGTGACGTCGAGGGCGACACCGAAGACGTCGGCGCCCTCGGCGCGCAGCTGCTCGACGGCCTTCTCGCGCCTGGCCTCGTCGCGGGCCCCCACCGCGACGGTGAAACCGATGGCCGCCAGGCCCTGCGCGATGGCGCGGCCGATTCCCTTGTTCGCGCCGGTGACCAGCGCAATCCTCGTCTCGTTCACGCGATCCATGCTCGGCGGACCCGTCCGGCGCGGTCCAATATCGCCTCGGTGGGCTGTGATACTCACCAGGTATCAGCCGTAGGCTGGCGGTGTGGACGATCTGGAGACCCGCGAGTTGCGGTACTTCATTGCTGTCGCCGAGGAGCTGCACTTCGGGCGGGCCGCCGAGCGGCTGGGGATCGCCCAGCCGCCGCTCTCGCGCGCGATCCGCCGGCTGGAGCAGCGGCTCGGGGTGCGGCTGCTGGACCGGGACCGCCGCGGGGTCGCGCTCACCGGCGCCGGCCGGGTGCTGCTCCGGGAGGGCGCGGCGGCCCTGGACGGCGTGGCCGCCGCCGTACGCCGGACCCGGCGGGCCGGGGACCCCGGGCGGCCGCTGGTCCTCGCGTCGAAGGCCGGGGCGTCCCACGCGCTGCTGCGCCGGCTGCTGGACGCGGTCGCTGCCGACCCGGGAGCGGCGCCCGTGGAGGTCCTGCTGTGCGAGGTCGGCGAGCAGGCGCGGCTGCTGCGGGACGGCCACGCCGATGTGGCGCTCATGCACCGCCCGGTGGACGACCTCGCCGGTTTCGACACCGAGGACCTGCACACCGAGGGCCAGGTGGCGATCCTGCCCGCGGGTCACCCGCTCGCCGCGCGCGAGCGCCTGACACTGGCGGAGGTCCGCGACGTGCCCGGCCTGCCGATGGCCCGCTGGCCCCGGCTCGACGGCACCTACCCGGACGGCCCGGGGCCCGAGGTGCACACCCAGTCGCAGCTCGCCCAACTGGTCGCGCTCGGCAGGACGCTGCTGGTCATCCCGGCCTCCAGCCGCGCCTGGCAGTGGCCCGAGCACGTGGCGGTGCCCGTCGACGACGCCCCGGACATCACCACGGTGATCGCGTGGCCCGCGGCCAGCCGCTCCCTGCCGGTGGCCGCTCTGGTCCGCGCGGCGGCCGCCCTGCGCGACGAAACCTCCCGGCCGGCCCCCTGACGCCCCACCCGCCCGCGAGGGCGCGCATCCCGGCTCAGGCGCGCACCGTCCGTACGGCGGGCGGACGTCCACGGGTTTCCCGGGGCGGGGCTTCTCAGCGGCGGCGGAGGAGGAGGATGCCGCGAATGAAGGCGGCTTGGCCGGCGTGCTGGAGGTCGTCGGAGATGACGCTGGTGAGGCGGACGCCCAGGGTGACCGGCGGGTCCCAGCGCTCGTCCACGACGCGGTCGAGGTCGTCGTCGGTGAGGTCTTCGAGGTAGTCCAGGGTGGCGGCATGGACGGCGTCGTAGTAGCCGGTGAGCAGGGCGGGGTCGGCGACCTTGACCTTGGCGACGTCGCGGGCGGACTGGCCGTAGCCGATGGTGCGGGCCGCGAAGGGCAGGTCGAAGCGGTCGCGCCAGCCGTCGGTGAGCCAGACCTGCTCGCGGCCGGCGACCTCGGCGACGTGGTCGTCCTGCACGCGGGTGAGGTGCCAGATCAGCCAGGCGACCGTGTTCGCCTCGGGGTCGAGCCGTTCGGCCAGCTCCTCGGCGGTCAGGTCCTCCACGGCCCCGTACACGGCCTCGCGGATCCGGCCGTATCCGTCGGCGAGCAGTTCGGCGGTGTTCATGACGTGGCTCCCAGCAGCGTGTCGGCGGATGGACCTTCGCCGGGCAGTCTCCCCCACGGTGCCGCCGCCACCCCGCCCGACCCACGTGAGCCCGGCCACCTGACGCCGGAAAAGCCGCACCGGTCCCGGGCGGGTGCCATCGTGCCCGACCGGGACCGGTGGTTCGCCCCGCGGCTTCAGGAGGGCCGCGGGGCGGGACTCAGGAGGGCAGGGTCCACTGCTGGTTGGTGCCGCCGGCGCAGTCCCAGATCTGCAGCCGGGTGCCGTTGGCCGAGCTGGGGCCGGTGGCGTCCAGGCAGCGGCCGGAGCCGTCGTTCACCAGGGTGCTGCCGGACTTGTGCCACTTCTGGGCGGCGGTGCCGTTGCAGTCGTACAGCTGCACCTGGGTGCCGTTGGCGGTGCCGGCGGCGGTGACGTCCATGCACTTGCCGAGCGCCTGCAGGGAGCCGTCGGAGGCGACCGTCCAGTTCTGCGCGGTGGTGCCGTTGCAGTCGTAGAGCTGGACGGCGGTGCCGTTGGCGGTGCCGGCCGCGGCCACGTCGACGCACTTGCCCGCGTAGCCGGACTTGATCGGGCCGGTGGCGCCGCTCGGCGGCGGCGTGGTGCCGCCCCCGCCGGTGATGCCGTTGAAGGTGCTGGAGAACTGCCAGGCGGACTGCGAGGTCCCGCTGCAGGAGTCCGACAACTGCCCGTTGCTGGAACAGGCCTTGTCCCGGCCGAGCGACCAGAAGGACAGCTCCTGGATGCCGTTGGACTTCGCGAAGCTCTCCAGGTCGTTGGCGTCGGAGGTGGAGAACACCTCGCTGGTGGTGTCGTTGACGCCGATCATCGGAGTGTTGCCCTCCATCGCCCACAGCTGCGCGGAGGTCTTGGAGGTCCATATCTGGCCGAGCTGGCTGTGCAGGCCCTGGGCGGCGCTGATGGCGGCGTTGCCCATGTCCATGGAGCTGCCGTAGTCCATGGTCATGATGTTGACCAGGTTGACGTTCAGGCCGTGGCTCTTGGCGTTGTTGAGCAGGCTCAGCGAGTTGGACTCCAGGCCGCTGGGGTCGACCGGCAGCGTGTAGTCGATGTCGAGGCGCTTGCCCTGGGCCGCGTACTGCTGCTGCAGGTCCGCCAGGGCCTGGTTGCGGCGGTCGTTGGCCGTGGTGTTGTTCAGCGCGCTGCCTTCGATGTCGAAGTCCAGCCGGGTCAGGTTGAGTCCGTCGATGACCCGCTTGTACTGCGTCTCCAGCGAGGAGACCGAGGTGCAGGCGAGCGCCTCCTCGGTGCCCGAGGCGCCGCCGAAGGAGGCGATGACGTCGCCGCCGGCCGACCGCAGGCTGTTGATCGCCGAGGTCCAACTGGCGTCGGTGATCGAGGTGTCGCCGTTGAAGGTGGCGTTGCAGCCGCCGCCGTCGATGACGAAGGCGAGGGTGAAGTACTTCAGCCCCGTGGCGTTGCGGACGGTGGTGAGGGCGGTGGGCGAGTTCCACACCTCCGCGTAGGGGGCGGCGTACTGGGCGGGGAAGCCCGGGCCCGGGTTGGCGGCGGCGTGCGCGGTGCCGCCGGTGGCGAGCAGCACGCCGGCCGCGAGTGTGGGGGCGGCGAGGACGGCGCCGACCGCCTTCAGGCGCGGTCTCCTCAGCGGTGATCTCATGTGGGGGTAGGGCCTTCCGTGGGGGACAGCCGAATCCGGGTTCAGTGGTGTGAACTCGGGCCGCCGACGTGACTGTCGGCGTATCGGCGAAGGTAGGACTAGACCAATGCCGCGTCAACCCCCCGCGTTCAGCAACTGAATACAGTCCCGCCCCGTCCGTCACGGCACGCACCGGCGGGGTGCGCCCGCGTTCGTCGCTCGAACGCGGGCGCACCCCCTGTGTGCGGCCGGTCAGTTGTTGACGGTGATCGTGAACGTGGTGGTGGTGTTCTGGATGTCCACCGCGTTGTCGCTCTCGTGCAGCCCGTTGATCGTCACCGAGCCCGAGGCCGGGCCCTGCCCCGATTCCGGCTGCGGGTTGGCCCACAGCCCGAAGCCCGACTTGGCGTCGTAGGCGTCACCGCTCTTGTGCGCGCCGGTGACCGACAGGTCGGTGATGACGGTGTCGGTGATCGGGTTCAGCGGGGTGCTGCCGTTCCACTTGGTCTGGAACATCACCCCCGAGTACGTCGGGTCGCTGATGTCGACGTCGCTGATCCTGATCCCCTGGAGCTTGAATTCGGCGGAGTAGATCCACAGCGCCGGGAAGGTCTGCGCCCCCCAGAAGTGGCCGCCGTCGCGGGCCAGGGTGATGTTGGAGAAGGTGGTCTGCGGCGAGGACTCGAAGCCGAGCGCCGGGATGCCGCCGAACTGCAGCGAGCCGATGGTGATGCCCGGGTAGGTGAGGCTGTCGGCGATGTAGAGGTTGGTGAAGGAGTTGCCGCCACCGCCGTAGACCGCCAGGCCCGCGGCCCGCCAGACCGTCTGCACGCTGAGGTTGGAGAAGGTGTTGCCGGTCTCCTGCTCGTTGTGGTTGTCGATCGCCGGGAACAGCGCGAAGCTGTCGTCGCCGGTGGAGCGGGCCTCGTCGTTGGTCACCGTGTTGCCGGTGGAGCCGTTGGTGAGGTTCACGCCGTCGGCGAAGGTGTCGCGGATGCGCAGGTTGCTGATCGTGGAGTTGTCGACGTTGGTCGCCCACACGCCGCAGATCGTGTGCTCGATCCAGAGGTTGTCGATGGTCAGGTTGGCCACCCCGTTGAGGTCGAAGACCTTGCCGGGGCCGTCGATACGGCTGGTGTAGTTGCCGAAGAACCCGAAGCCGGTGAAGGTCGAGCCGTTGGCGGAGGACTGCACCGTGAAGCCGCCGTCGGTGTTCTCCTGGTCCTGCGGGGTGTAGAAGCGGGTGAACCAGGGGCCGGCGCCGATCACCTTGACGGCGCGGCCGTAGACGGTGAACTTGTTCGCCGTCGAGTAGTCGCCCGCGGGCAGGTAGACGCCGAGCTTGGTGGTGTCCTGCCGCGCGGTGTCCAGGGCGTTCTGCACGTCCTGCTGGGTGAAGCCGGCAGGCACGACGTACTTCGTCGGGTCGGGGTTGGCGACCTGGGTGGCCTGCTCCAGGTTGATGTAGTCGATGTTGTAGTAGGCCGCGGTGTTGGCCGCGTCCTTCTGCAGCCGGATGGTGTGGCCGGCCGGCACGGTGGTGCCGAGAAGCACGTTCGCCTCGTCGTAGATGTGCCGCGGGGCGCCGGAGCCGGGCGAGTTGTTCGGGCTCGTCTCGTCGCCGTACAGCCAGGCGTACTTCGAGTTCAGCGTGATCGTCTTCAGCAGGCTGCCGTCGACGTAGATGTCGAGGGTGGCGTTGCTGCCGTCGGGCACGTTGAAGCGGGTCACCAGGGTGTTGGTGGGGTTGCGGGTGGTCCACTCGACGTACTGGCCGTTGCCGGCCAGGTGGACCGCCTTGCGGCCGGACGCCTCACCGGCGGGGTCGCCGACGGTGCGGTTCGGCCCGAGCACGGTGGCGCCGCCGCCGAGCGTGCCGTCCTCGGCCTCGTAGACGTCGTAGGGCATGTTGGCGCCGCGGCCGACGAAGAACGCCTTGTCCGCGGTGTTGTTGCCCTGCTTGATCGACACCTCGTTGCCGTCCACGGCCACCTGCGTGCGGACGGTGTACTTGCCGTCCACCGCGGCCCAACTGCCCAGGCTCACCGGGGCGGTGGTGGCGCCGGAGGCGATCGAGCCGCTGTAGGAGCCGGTCAGCGTCTTCACGGTGGCGCCGCTGGAGGCGTCCAGCACGGTCAGGGTGATCGCGTGCGCGCCGGACGCCGAGGCGACCGTGCCCTGGTTCTTCAGCGCGACGGTGAAGGTGGTGTTCTGGCCCGCCGAGGGGTTGCCGGGCGACCAGGCGGTCACCGGCACCAGGTCGGAGGTGTCGACCGGCTTGACCACCAGGGAGGTGGTCGCGCTGTTGTTGGTCTCGTTCTGCTCGATGACGGTGTTGGCCTCGTCGACCTTCGCCGTCAGCTGGTAGGTCGCCGCGTCCCGGGCGCCGAGGTTCGCCGTCACCGTGGTGCTCGCGCCGGCCGCGAGGGCGCCGACGTTGGCGGTGCCGACCTTGGTGGTGCCCAGGTAGAAGTTGACGTTCGTCGCGGTGGAGGCGTTGGTGCCGATGTTCTTCACCGTGGCGCTGGCGGTCACCGCGTCGGTCTCCACCGGAGCCGCGGGCGAGGTGGTCAGGCTGGAGACCGTGAGGTCCGGGTTGGGCCCGGGCACGCCGATCACCTGGACCTCGGCCGCCTGGCCGCCGCCGGCCCCGGAGTTGTTGCTGAACGTCAGCCGAACATCGGCCACCCGCGCGGTGACCGGGATGGTGACGCTGTTCCCGGTGGCGGGGTCGAAGCTGTACTGCTTGGCGGCCGCGAGGGTGGTGAAGGAACTGGCGCTCTGCTCGCGCCCGTCGACCTGGATGGTCTGGGTGCGCGCGCTCCAGATCGAGGACGGGTTGAGCTTGACCACGATCTGGCTGGTGTCCACATTGGCGCCCAGCTGGATGGTGAGCGAGCTGGTGCCGGTGCCCTCCCAGTAGGTGGTCACATCGTCGTCGTCGGCGTTGGCGGCGACGAAGTTCTGCACCGTGGAGGAGGCGGTGATCGGCTTGCCGACGGCCTGGTTGGTGCCGCCGGTCGGCGGCGTGGTGCCGTTGCGGGTCACCGTGTTGCTGTTGCCCGACTCGTTGCCGGCCGCGTCCTTGGCCCGGACGAAGTACGAGACGGTGGCGCTGTCGGGCTGGCTGTCGGTGTAGGTGAGGGTGCCGGCCGCGGTGGTGCCGATCTGGGAGCCGTTGCGGAAGACCTCGTAGCCGGTGACGGCCACGTTGTCGCTGGACGCGCTCCAGGTCAGCTTGATCTGGCCGGAGGCCGGCTGGCTGTAGGCGAGGTTGGTGGGCGCGGTCGGCGCCTGGGTGTCGCCCGAACTGCCGGTGCGCGTCACGCTGTTGCTCGCCGCCGACTGATTGCCTGCCGCGTCGTGCGCCTTGACGGTGTAGGTGACCGTCGCGGTGTCGGGCTGGCTGTCGGTGTAGGTGAGCACGTTCCCGGCGACCGAGGTGCGCAGGGTGCCGTTGGCGTAGATGTCGTAGCCGGTGACGCCGACGTTGTCCGTGGAGGCGTTCCAGGTCAGCTTGATCTGGCCGGAGGCGGGCTGGGTGTAGGCCAGGCCGCTGGGGGCCGAGGGTGCCTGGGTGTCACCGGTGGCGGGCCCGTAGACCTCGAACTCCGAGATCTGGCCGGCCGGCCAGCCGGTGTTGCCGGTGATGTTCAGCCGCACGTAGCGGGTGGTCGCGGAGTTGAAGGTGATCGTCACCTGGTTGCCGGTGGCCGGGTCGAAGGTGTAGCCGGCCGAGGCGACGAGGTCGGTGAAGGTGCTGCCGTCCGTGCTGCCCTGCACCGCGAGGGTCTGGGTGCGGCTGGCCCACGCCGTGGCCGGCGGCAGCTTCAGCACCACCTTGTCCACCGCCACCGCGCTGCCGAGGTCCACGCGCAGCCACTGCGGGAAGGCGTTGTTGGTGCTCTCCCAGTAGGTGCCGGCGTTGCCGTCGACGGCGTTGCCCGAGGGGTAGACGTCGTTGTGCCCGGACTCGGCGGTGGGCCGGTTCAGGGCGAGGTTCGTCGGGGAGTCGGCGGCGGGCACGGCAGTCAGCTCCGAGAGCTGCGCGCTCTTGCCGGCGGTGTTGGAGGTGACCTCGGCCCGCAGGTAGCGGGCCAGGGTCGGCGCGACCGGGACCGTGACCGTGTTGCCCTTGGCAGGGTCGAAGCGGTACGTGGCGGCGCCGGTCAGCGTGTCGAACAGCGTGCCGTCCTCGCTGCCCTGCAGCGCGATGGTCTCGCTGCGCGCGCTCCAGGAGGCGGGCACCTTCAAGGTGACCTTGCCGACCCGCTCGTCGCGGCCGAGGTCGACCTGCGCCCACTGCGGCAGCTTCTTGCCCGAGCTCTGCCAGTAGGTGTCCTGCTTGCCGTCGCGCAGTTGCGCGGCGGTGTGGCCGCCGTCTGCGCTGCTGGCCGCGGACTTCGCGGCCGTCGCCTTCGATCCCCCCGCGGCAGCGGCCGGCAGGGCCTGGGCGCCCAGCAGCAGCAGGCTCGCCGCGGTCACCCCCGCCAGCAGCCGCGGTATGGAGCGCTGTGGTCTCATAGCGTCCCTCTGTGTCGTGATCATCCGGATGATGAACTGGGAAGAGCCGACTGACGCACAATCCGAAACGTGCGGATCGCGCCTAGTAAAGTTGCGCCGCTCCCTTACGGATCCAGCGAGGATCTGCGAATAATTTGCGTACGTGCTGGCAGAGTGTTACAGACGCGCTACGGCGGCGTCCATCCTTGTGACAGCACGGATTCCGGTACGTACAAGGGATGTTGCGTACCGGAACCGGGGCGGGCAGGGCGCAGAGGCCGGGGGCGCGCCGACCGGGCGCGCCCCCCGGCGGGCTGTGTGCGGGGGGTGTGCGGGCTGTGCGGCCGTACGCGGCTCCGGTGGGCCGTTCGGGCCGTTCGGGTTCCTTCGGGTCCGGGCCTTCAGTCCTCGTCGCCGGACGACCAGCGGAAGGCGGCCTTCACCGACCGCGTCGCCCGCCGGGCCGCCTGCTTGCCGCGCAGCCGGCGCCGCATCATCGCCAGCCGCGGGTGCCGCTCGCTCATCTCGGTGGTGTGCCGGTCCAGCTCCTCCACCAGGCGCTCGGAGCGCTTCTCCACGGCGAGTTCGTCCAGGATGCGATCCACCTCGGCGAGCAGGGCGCCGTGCAGCTGCCACTGCCGCGGGTGCTCGCGCACGGTGTCGAGCAGCAGGTCGGCGGCCCGGTCGCGGACCTCGGCGGCCGCCGCCAGCGCGGTGGCCAGCTTCTCCTCGGCCTGCTCGGCGTTCGCGGTGACCTGAGTGGTGATCAGCACCGCGAAGTTCTCGATCGCCGCGGCCACGTGGTGGAAGAGGCGTTCGAGCTCCACCGCGATCGCCGGGCTGAACAGCGGCTCGCCCAGGCGCTCCTTGGCCAGGTCGGTCAGCGAGCGCGACAGCACCCGCAGCACCACCGCGCAGATCTCCAGGGTGTCCAGGCCGGTGCGCAGCGCGATCCGCGACAGCAGGCCCTCGCGCACCCGGGGGTTGAACCGCAGGCTGTCCTCGGCCTGCCGCAGCGAGGCGTCCACCTCGGCGATGTCGTGGTCCACCCGGCGGGCCTCGTGCAGCCGGGCGGCCGCGCGCTCGACCGGCAGGTGGCCGGCCACCTCGTTGCCGATGTCGCGGAAGAGCCGGCCCATCCGGTGGGCCATTGCCTCGATCGAGCCGCCGGCGGACTGCACCCACACCGGGGGCGCGAACAGCAGGTTGAACAGCAGGCCGACCGCGGCGCCGATCAGCGTCTCGTAGATGCGGTCCCAGGCGGTGCTGGCCACGCGGGTGACGCCGAGCACGAGCATCGCACTGATCGCGACCTCGGCCTCGAACTCCCCCACCCGCACCACGCGGCCGATGAGCAGGGAGGTCAGGATGATCAGGCCGAGGCTCCACCAGCGCAGGCCCACCAGCTCACTGAAGGCGATGGCGATCACCACGCCGACCACCACCGCGTTCACCCGGCGAATGCCGGTGACGAAGGTGGAGTAGAGCGTCACCTGGACCACGAGCAGCGCGGTCAGGGGCGCGGTGAGCGGCACCGGCTGCGGCAGCAGCCAGACCGCGACGACATAGGAGATGACGGCGGCGGCGGTGGAACGTCCGATCTGGGCGGCCCATGGTTCGGCCGACCAGCGGACCAGCTTGACCACTGGTTCTGGTACGTCGGGCATCCAGGGCCCTTTCCCGCTCACGGCGATCTCATGGCTGCCGGATCAGCGTAGGGGCGATCCTCACGTGCGGCGGGGTGGCACGCGGGAGGGCGCGCCGGGTCCCCCCGCACGCCGCCTCGCGTCCCGCCGTACGCTCCACCGCGCCCCCGTCCGGCGGCCCCCTGCGCCCCGTCCGGGCGCCCGCCGCCCGGCCCCTGCGCACCCCGCCCGCGCCCCTCCCGCCCGGCCACCGGCGTCAAGGTCTTGCACTCATCAACAGCCGCCCGGAGCAATCTCGTTCACTTTCTTGACGGGTCGGCAACAACGCCGTAATCATCACAGAAATCAGAGAGCGCTCTCACAGCTCTCGTGACCCTCGCTTGGCGACACCAGGAGCCGCCGTGACCGGCAACCCCCCACCCCTCGCCCCTCCGATCTCCCCCCATACCCCGGCGTTCCGCCGCTTCCCGCGCACCCTCGCCATGGCCTGCGTGGCGGCGCTGGTCGCGGCGCTCGCGCTGATCGCCGCCCAGTCCCCCGCGCGAGCGGCGGGCACCCTGCTCTCCCAGGGCAAGCAGGCGACCGCCTCCTCGACCGAGAACGCGGGCACCCCCGCCTCCGCGGCCGTGGACGGCGACCCCGGCACCCGCTGGTCCTCGGCCGCCTCCGACCCGCAGTGGCTCCGGGTCGACCTCGGCGCCACCGCCCAGCTCGACCACGTGGTCCTGACGTGGGAGACCGCGTACGCCAAGGCGTACCAGATCCAGACCTCGGCGGACGGCACGAACTGGACCACCGCCTACTCCACCGCGAACGGCGCCGGCGGCACGGAGACGGTCACCGTAAACGGTTCCGGGCGCTATGTCCGGCTCTACACGACGCAGCGGGCCACCCAGTGGGGTGTATCCCTGTGGGAGTTCCAGGTCTACGGCACCACCGGCACCGGCACCTCGGCCTGCTCGACGACGAACGCCGCGCTCAACAAGCCGGCCACCGCCTCATCGGTCCAGGACGCCTTCGCCGCGAGCGCGGCGGTGGACGGCAGCACCGGCACCCGGTGGTCCTCGGCCGCCTCGGACCCGCAGTGGCTCCAGGTCGACCTCGGCTCCACGCAGAACATCTGCGGGGTCCAGCTGGACTGGGAGACCGCCTACGGCAAGGCGTACCAGATCCAGACCTCGACCGACGGCACCAACTGGACCACCGCCTACTCCACCGCGAACGGCCCCGGCGGCACCGAACTGATCACCCTGACCGGCACCGGCCGCTACGTGCGGATGTACGGCACCCAGCGGGCCACCCAGTGGGGCTACTCGCTGTGGGAGTTCGAGGTGTTCACCGGCGGCAGCGGGTCCACGGGCGGTACGGGCGGCGGCACCGGGGGGACGGGCGGTACAGGCGGCAGCGGGGGCACGACCCCGCCCGGCTCCGTGCTGCTCTCCTACAACAAGCCCGCCACCGCCTCCACCTCCCAGGACGACGCCAACTGCCCGGGCTGCACCCCGGCCAAGGCGTTCGACCACGACCCGGCCACCCGCTGGGCCACCAGCGACGTCAACGGCTGGGTGGACCCGGGCTGGATCCAGGTGGACCTGGGCGCGACCGCGCACATCACCCAGGTGGTCCTGCAGTGGGACCCGGCGTACGCCACCGCGTACCAGATCCAGACCTCGCCGGACGGCAGCAACTGGACGAGCATCTACTCCACGACCACCGGCAAGGGCTTCAAGGAGACCCTGAACGTCGACGGCACGGGCCGCTACGTGCGGATGTACGGCACCGCCCGCAGCAACGGCTACGGCTACTCCCTGTGGACCTTCGACGTCTACGGCACCGGCGGCAACCCCACCGCCCCGCCGGCCGACCCGCCGAACCCGGGCAACCCCGAGCACATCGTCTTCGACGACGAGTTCAACGGCGCCGCGGGCACCGAGCCGGACAGCTCCAAGTGGAGCCAGGACCCCGGCAACGGGCAGAACGGCGAGTTGGAGACGTACACGAACGGCGACAACACCAAGATGGACGGCAACGGCAACCTGGTGATCGAGGCGGACAAGACGGCCACCGGCTACACCTCGGGCCGGATCAACACCTCCGACCACTTCAACTTCACCTACGGCCATGTCGAGGCGCGGATCAAGGTGTCCGGCACGCAGGGCCTGTGGCCGGCGTTCTGGCTGCTCGGCTCGAACTTCAAGACGGGCACGCCGTGGCCCAACTGCGGTGAGATCGACATCATGGAGCACGTCGGCAAGGTCCCCAACGCGGTGTACTCCACGATCCACGCCCCGGCCTACTACGGCGGCAACGGCTACGGCTCGCCCTACACGATCGGCGGCGACTTCGCCTCGGACTTCCACACCTACGCGCTGGACTGGGACTCCAGCCACATGACGTTCTCGGTGGACGGCAACGCCTTCTTCACCGTGGACCGGGCCAACCTGGAGCAAACCAAGGGCCCGTGGGTGTACGACCACCCGTTCTACATCATCCTCAACAACGCGGTGGGCGGTGACTGGCCCGGGGCTCCGGACGGCACCTCCGTCTTCCCGCAGAAGATGCTCGTCGACTACGTGCGCGTCTCGCAGTAGCGCGGCATCCCGGCGGGGCGGCAGCGCCGGTCACGGCCCTGACCCGCCCCGCCATTGATCGTCAGCGCGATGCCCGGGTCCCCGCCGCGGAGGCCCGGGCATCCGTCCCCCCACCGGCGGCCCGCAGCGGGCCGCCGCCGAACAGAGGCGACCCGTATGTCCCTTGCCCTCTCCGCACCCCCACCCGCTCCCCCGCCCCGGGCCCGCCGGCCGCGGCCCGCCCGCGCCCGCCTGGCCGCGCTCGTCGGCTTCGTCCTGGTGGCCGCCCTCGCCCTGGTGGCCACCCCGCGCACCGCCCGCGCCGCCGACCCCGTCCTGCTCTCGCAGGGCAGGCCCGCCACGGCCTCCTCGACCGAGAACGCCGGCACCCCGGCCTCGGCCGCCGTGGACGGCGACCCCGGCACCCGCTGGTCCAGCGCCTTCTCCGACCCGCAGTGGCTCCAGGTCGACCTCGGCTCCTCGCAGCCGGTCAGCAAGGTCGTGCTCACCTGGGAGACCGCCGCCGCGAAGTCCTTCCGGATCCAGGTCTCCGACAACGGCAGCACCTGGACGGACATCTACTCCACCACGGCCGGCACCGGCGGCACCCAGACCCTCACCGTCTCCGGCACCGGCCGCTACGTGCGGATGTACGGCACCGCCCGCACCAGCGCCTACGGCTACTCGCTGTGGGAGTTCCAGGTCTACGGCGGCTCGGGCGGCACCCCGCCGGCCGGCTGCGGCAACTCCGGCGCGGCGACCGGGCATCCGGCCACCGCCTCCTCCACCGAGAACGCCGGCACGCCCGCCTCGGCCGCCTTCGACGGCAACCTGGGCACCCGCTGGTCCTCGGCCGCCGCCGACCCGCAGTGGGTCCAGGTGGACCTCGGCTCCGCGCAGGACATCTGCGGGGTGCAGTTGAACTGGGAGACCGCCTACGCTACCGCGTACCAGATCCAGGTCTCCGCGAACGGCTCCTCGTGGACGACGGTGTACTCCACCACCACGGGCGCCGGCGGCACCGAGACGCCCACCTTCACCGCCAACGGCCGCTACGTGCGCATGTACGGCACCCAGCGCGCCACCCAATGGGGCTACTCGCTCTGGGAGTTCGCGGTGCTCACCCCCGGCGGCGGCACCACCCCGCCCGGCGGCGGCAACGGCGACTGCCCCTGGGTGGGTTCGACCGCGCCGATCGCCGACCGCGTCGCGCAACTGCTGGCGCAGATGACGCAGGACCAGAAGATCCAGATGCTGCACGGCAACGGCGCCAGCTCGCCGTACATCGGCAACACCGACGCCATCCCGTCGCTGTGCATCCCGGCGATGGGCTTCCACGACGGCCCGAGCGGCGTCGGCGACGGCTTCGGCGGCGTCACCCAGCTGCCCTCCGCGGTCTCCTCGGCCGCGACCTGGGACACCGCGCTGCAGAAGAGCTACGGCACCGTGGCGGGCGCGGAGTTCGCCGGCAAGGGCGTGGACGTGGCGCTGGGCCCGACGATGAACATCGTCCGCGACCCGCGCTGGGGCCGGGCGTTCGAGACGTACAGCGAAGACCCGTACCTGGCCGCGCAGATGGCGACCGCGAGCATCCAGGGGCTGCAGAGCCAGGGCGTGATGGCGCAGGCCAAGCACGTGGCGGTCTACAACCAGGAGACCAACCGCAACGGGCCTGCCGACAACGCGATCGTCGACCAGCGCACCCTGCACGAGATCTACCTGCCGGCCTTCCAGGCGGCGGTGAGCAAGGGCGCCTCGGCGTCGGTGATGTGCGCGTACTCCACCGTCAACGGGGTGTACGCGTGCCAGAACGCCGACCTGCTCAACAAGGGTCTCTACCAGGAGGCGGGCTTCGGCGGCTTCGTCACCAGCGACTGGGGCGGGGCGCACTCCACGGTGGACGCGGCCAACAACGGCATGACCGTGGAGATGCCCGGCGGCTACTTCTTCGCCGACTTCCTGCGCCAGGCGCTCGCCAACGGGCAGGTGAGCCAGCAGCAGTTGAACACGATGGTCTCGCGGGTGATCACCCAGATGTTCGCCTTCGGGCTCTTCGAGAAGCACAAGACCGGTGACCGCAACACAGTGGTGACCACCGCGGCCCACCAGGCGACGGCCCGCCAAGTCGCCGAGCAGGGCAGCGTATTGCTGAAGAACAGCGGCATCCTGCCGCTGTCCACGGCGACCACCAAGTCCATCGCGGTGATCGGCCCGGACGGCGGCGCCGGGGTGCGCAGCGTCGGCGGCGGCAGTGCCACGGCGACGAGTTCGGGCACGGTCGCGCCGATCAACGCGCTGCAGACGCGTGTTGCGGGCACCGGCACCACCGTGACGTACAACGACGGCACGGACGTCAACGCCGCGGTGAACGCGGCCAAGGCGGCCAACGTCGCGGTGGTGTGCGTGGGTTACGGCGAGAACGAGGGCACCGACCTCACCTCGATCGACCTGCCCTCCGCCCAGAACCAGCTCGTCCAGCAGGTGGCCGCGGCCAACCCGAACACGATCGTGGTGCTCAACACCGGCTCCGCGGTGACCATGCCGTGGCTCGGCCAGGTCAAGGGCGTGCTGGAGGAGTGGTACGCCGGGCAGGAGGTCGGCGACTCGCTGGCCGCGCTGCTCTTCGGCGACGTCAACCCGTCGGGCAAGCTGCCGGTCACCTTCCCGGCGAGCCTCAACGACGTGCCGGCCCACACGGCCGCGCAGTGGCCCGGCGACAACAGCGGCGTGCAGTACAGCGAGGGCCTGGACGTGGGGTACCGCTGGTACGACGCGAAGAACATCACCCCGCTCTTCCCGTTCGGCTACGGCCTGTCGTACACGTCCTTCTCCTTCTCCAACCTGCACGTGGGGGCGCTGGACGGCAGCGGGAACGCGACGGTGACCGCCACGGTCACCAACACCGGCAGCCGCGAGGGGGCGGAGGTGGCCCAGCTGTACGTGGGCGACCCGGCGTCCACGGGCGAACCGGCCAGGCAGCTCAAGGGGTTCCAGCGGGTGGACCTGCAGCCGGGGGCGAGCGCGACGGTCTCCTTCCCGCTGACCGCGCACGACCTGGCGTACTGGAACACCTCGTCGGGCGCGTGGACCACGGCGGCCGGCGCCTACCAGATCTCGGTGGGCGACTCCTCGCGCAACCTGCCGCTGAGCGGGACGCTGAACGTGGCGACCGCGATGTCGGCGAAGACGGTCGGGCAGGCGGTGAACGGCTCCGCCCGGGTCACGATCGCCAACCCGCACGGCATGAGCGGCCCTTCGGGCACGGAGGTCCGCCTCGCAGTGACGGCGTCGTCCTCGGCGCCGGTGACGTTCACGGCGAAGGGCCTGCCGGCCGGCCTCACGATGAGCGCGGCCGGGGTCATCTCGGGCACCCCCTCGGTGAGGGGCACAACAACCGTGACCGTGACGGCGTCGGACGGGAAGGGGGCGAGTGATACGGCGAGCTTTGTGTGGACGGTGACGTGAGGCAGGTTCTTTTCGGGGGGTGGAGCGTTGCTCGCGGTTCGGGCGCGTGAACGTGTGCGTGCGTAGGCACGTTCGCGTAGCGGCGTATGAGCACGTGAGCAGGTGAGCACGTGGGTTGTGCGGGTCGGCGAGGGTCGGCCCGCACAGTGCGTTGTGCGGGGGCGGGGTTGGTCGTGAGGCGGGGGCGGCCGTGAGGTAGAGGGCGGTGGTGAAGTGAGGCCGGTTGTCACGCGGGGGCTGATTGCCGGGTTGCGGACTGGTTGTCAGGCGCGCAGCGGACCGTCGGGCGCGGTTGTCAGGGTCCCGTCACGACCGTAGAGTGACGCGCGTAGCTTCCGGCACCACCGCACCGTCCGGCCCACCCTCACCCCCTGGACGTGACATGACGCGACGCCGTCGTACGCTCACCGCCGCCTGCCTGCTCGCCCTGCCGCTGGCCGGCGCACTGCTGCCCTCCGCCGAGGCGGCCGTGCCGCCCGAGCACGCCATCGTGATCTGCCAGAGCGCGAGTTTCTACGCCAACTACGACAGCGCGAGTGGCCCGGTGGGCCTGAAGCGAGTTCTCGGTTACGGCGACAAGATCGGCCACACACCGGGCTCGCACCCGGTCTACAACGGCTGGGCGGCCACCTTCGACTACGGCCCCAACGACTGGGGCTACCTCAGGATCGAGTGCATCGGCGGCTACGACTCGTGGTGAGCCGCGACCTCCCCCGACCGTCCCCGTCCGCCCCGCACCTGGGAGTCCCGCCCATGCCCGCACGGCACCGTACCCTCGCCCTGTCCGCAGCAGCCGCCCTCCTCTCCGCGGCAGCGGCCCTCGCGGTCCCCGCCTCGGCCTCGGCGGCCGACGGCACCGTGGGCACCCGCGAAACCGTCTGCGCCCAGGACCTCTACGTCCGCACGGCCCCCTTGGGCGCCTGGACCGGCACCCTTTACCAGGGCCAGACCTTCCTCGTCGAGCAGCTCGACGGCTCCTGGGTCTACGGCTTCGCCTACGGCGACATCAACCGCCATGGCTGGGTCCAGAACGGCTGGTTCTGCTGAGCCGCCTTTCGGCCCGCCCCAAGGCTGGTCCACCACCCGGCTTCTGCGGCAGGGCCCAGGTCCCCGTCGGGGATACGGTCGTCCCCCGCTGCGGGTTCAGCGGGGTGTACGTACGGCGAGGAGAGCGACGTCGTCGTGGCCTGTGGGGCGGGCTCGCTGCAGGAGTTGGTCGGTGAACGAGGCGAGCGGGCGGTGCGCGAGCGCTGCGGCATGCTGCCGAAGACGCTCCATCCCGTCGTCGAGGGAGGAGCCCGGGGCCTCGATGAGACCGTCGGTGTACAGGACCAGGGTGGAACCCGGCGGGAGCTGCGCGGTGGCGTCGGGACGGGTCGTGTGCCGCTGCAGGCCGGTGCCCAGCAGGAGGCCGTGCCCGTCGGTGAGGTAGCCGGCCAGGCCGTCCCGGGTGACCAGCAGCGGCGGGGGGTGGCCGGCGTTCGTCCAGGTGAGTTCCCACCCGCTGTCGGCGGTCCGGGCCAGCCGGGCGAAGACCAGCGTGGCCATGGTGACGTCGGTGAGGGGCTGGATCGCCTCGTCCAGGTGTTCCACGACCCGGCTCGCGGGGCGCTGCTGCGACCAGGCGTAGGCGCGCAGGATGTTCCGCATCTGGGCCATGCCGGCGGCCGCCTCCAGGTCGTGCCCGACGACGTCCCCGATGGCCAGGGCGATCGCACCGTCCGGCAGGGTGAAGGCGTCGTACCAGTCCCCGCCGACCTGCGAGGCGTCGGGTGCGGGCAGGTAGCGGACGGTCATCTCCAGCTCCCGCACCTGGGGCATCTGCGGCAGGAGGTGCTTCTGCATGGTCTCCGCCACCGCGCGCTGGCGCTGATAGAGGCGGGCGTTGTCCAGCGCCAGCGCGGCACGGCGGGCGATGTCCTCGAACAGCGGAATGTCGGCGTCGGTGTAGTCACCCGGCGTGGTGGAGCGGCCCAGGGTCAGGGCCCCCAGGACGTCACGTGCGCCGCGCAGCGGCACGATGGCCGCCGAATGGATGCCGGTGGCCTTGAACAGTCTGCGCTGTTCCACCGCGATCCCGGAGTCGGGCGCACCGCGGTAGGTCTCGGGCCCGGCCAGCGTGGAGGTGACCCCGCGCAATGCCCGCGACAACGGCATCGGCGACTCCTCCGGGACCGGCGGCATCGGCCCTTCGAGGTCGCTGCGGTGCTTCACCGCCGTACCGTCGGCCCGGACCACTGCCTTGCGCCACACTTCGTCCCGCTCCACGATCAGGTCGACGACCACCCAGTCCGCCAGCCTGGGCAGGAGGAGATCCGTGAGCCGCCGCACCGCCTCGTCGGCGTCGAGGGTGGTGGTCAGCCGTGTGGTGGTCTCGGCCAGCAGGGCCAGGCGCTCCACCTCCGTCAGCGGCACAGCGGGGCGGCCGGCGGTGCGTACCGCCGGCGCCGAGGGATCAGGGGAGTGAAAGATGACGAGCGTGCCGGCCTCCCGGCCGCCGAGCTCGTACGGAGTGATGAGCCACGACACGGGAATGACGGAGCCGTCGCCGTGAGCGAAGAACTCCCGGTCGCCCTGGGCGGCTCGTCCGCCGTGGAACGCCTGGCGCATCCCGCACTGCGCCGCGGCCAGCGGCTGACCGTGTGCCCCACGGTGCAGCAATTCGTGCGCGTCCTCCCCGATCAGGTCCTCCGCGCTCCTGCCCAGCAGACGAAGCGCGGCCCCGTTCACCGCCAGTATCCGGCCCGCCTTGTCCACCACATAAGCGCCACTGCCGATGAACTCCAGCGCACTCGCCGCAGGCCCCAACGACGCGTCCCCGGCCTGCACGGAGTCCGCTCTGTGTCCCTGCTCCGGCACTGGCGCCGCCTCCTCTAGCCGTACGTTCCCCCTCCGATCCTCCCTCAGCCCGACATGTGGCGCGCTCACGCCTGCCCCGCAGGGTCGGTCAATGTCGCCGGTCCACGGCCGCGGGGCCGGTTCCGCATCTGCCGGTCCGGGGTGACGTCACGGTGTCACAGCAGGGCGGCGTGGTCGCCGACGGCGACCCTCCCGCCCTGGACGACCTGGGCGTACGCGCCCAGGCACGGGCGGGGCCCCAGCCCGGGCACGGCGACCCGGTTGCCGTCCAGCAGAGCGCGGACGGCGTGGGGGCTGCGCGGCAAGGAACCGTGAGCAAGCGTGGGCACCGCGCAGCGAGGGGTCGGGAATACGACGCGCAGGACGGCCGTCCCGATGGAGATCTCCCGGCCCACCCATGCGTTCTCCGCGAAGGGCGAGGTCCCCGGAAGGTCCAGCACCACGTTCGGCCGGTACCGGACGGCCTCGACACCGATGTGCCCGAGCGTGGCGGTGGTGATCAGGTGCACCGGGGAATGGTCGACAAACGTGGCGCCGCGGCTTCCCAGACCTATGTCGACGCTCTCGTAGGGCACTTCGGCATCCTCGCCGGCTTCGAGGACGGCCTCGGGATCGGGACGGTCGACCGTGGCGCGCTCCGGACGGACGGTGGTGACCTTGACGTCCTGTTCGAGCCAGGCCGACAGCATCCCGTCCAGCCCGGGATCACCGACGCGCACGCCCTCCCCGCCGGGGAAGGTGACGGTGGGCGCCCCGTCGTTCCAGCGCGCGCCGAGGGCCAGGAGCCCCCGCCACAGCTTGGGGTGCTTCGCCGATGCGACATGGTGCGTCGAGGTGCTGACGACCGCCACCGTGCGGTCGCCCTCCACCCCGTCCACGGTCAGCAGCGCGCTGCCGGTGTCCTCGCCGAGCATCGACTTCACCGGATAGCGGCGCAGCGTCGTGAGGGTTCCTGTCGCGGTCATCGATACCTCGTCGGGGAGAAGAAGTGGATGGTGCCGTCATGGCCGAAGTCCGTCACGCCTCATCGCTCCGCATCGCCCAGGTCCCGGGCTCGGCAACCAGCAGGCGGCCGGCGATTCCCGCCTTGTCGAAGGCGGTCCGCAGATCCTCGACGCGCTCACTGTAGTGGGCCCGACCGCGCCAGTGCGCCGGGTTCACCGCACCGGCACCAGGACGCGGCGCGGCATTTCGCCGCGAGCGGATCAGACAGTTCGCGCGACTTGGTCCAGCTCATGGCCGGCCTGGCCGCCGCAGCCACGACCCTCCGGGACCCGTCAGCACAAGGGACGGTAAGCGGCCTCGGGGATGTAGGCGTGCCACTGCTGCGGGGTGAGGTTGTTGCGGGTGGTGACGCAGACGCGTTGTACCGCCCGGTCCAGTCTCAGCGCCGACAACTGCACGGCGCGGTCGGTTCCGGCGCTGGCGAGCACGCTGCCGTCGGGGCTGTACGCGAGGGCCTTCAGGGAGCCGGTGTGCCCGGCGGTGGCCGGCGTCCGCACCGGTGTGGCACTGTTTTCGCCGGTCAGGTTCCAGAACCTGACCGTGCCGTCGTCGCTCGCCGCGGCCAGGGTGCCTCCATCGGGGCTGAACGCCACCGAGGTGACCGCCTCGGTGTGGCCAGTGAGCGGCTGGCCGAGTGCTGCCGGACGGGCGGGGTCGCGTACGTCCCACAGCCGTACCGCGTGGCCGACGCCCGCGGTGGCCAGCACGTGCCCGGTGGGTGAGAACGCGGCGCCGAGCAGGCCGCCGGTGTCTCCGGTGGCGATCAGTGGCAGGGGCCTGGGGTGGGCCGGATCGCGCACGTCCCACCGGCGCACCTTGTCGTCGAAGCTGGTAGCGGCCAGGGTGTGGCCGTCCGGGTCGAAGGCCGCCCAGGTCACCGTGCTGATGCCAGCGTCGAGCGGCGGTCCGGTCGGTACGGGGGCAGCCGGATCCCGCAGGTCCCACAACTGCAGCCGGTAGCCCGCGCCGCCCGCCGCGAGCAGCGCGCCATGCGGCGAGAAGGCCAGCGCGTCGGCCGTATCGGGGCGGCCGGCACGGATCGGCGGACAGGGCCGTGGGTGCGCGGGGTCGCGGACGTCCCAGAGCCGGATCACGCCGTCCTCGCCGAGCGCGGCGAGCAGGCGGCCGCCCGCGCCGAAGGCGGTCCGGGTCGCGCCGGCGGGGACCGTGAGGGCGGGTCCGGCGGGACCCGGGGGCCCGGGGCCACCGAGGTTCCACAGCCGGACCGTCCCGTCGTCGCTCGCGCTGGCCAGGAGCCGGCCGTCGGGCCGGTAGGCCAGGGCTGTCACGGTGCCGGTGTGGCCGGTCAGCGCGGTGTCCGGGAGGTTCCACAGCCGGACGGTGTGGTCGTCGCTGGCGCTGGCCAGGGACCGGCCGTCCGGGCTGAACGCGACCCAGTTGACGAATCCGGTGTGCCCGACCAGCGGTGGTCCCAGCGGCGCCGCGTGGGCGGGGTCGGACACGTCCCACAGCCGGACGGTGTGGTCGGCGCCGCCGGTGGCCAGCACCCGGCCGTCCGGGCTGAAGGCGACCGCGAGCAGCGTGCTGGTGTGACCCGGCAGCGGCTTCCCGATGGACCGCGGGTGCGCCGGGTCGCCGACGTTCCACAGCCTTACGGTGTGGTCGTCGCCGACGCTGGCGAGCGTCCGGCTGTCGGGGCTGAACGCGACCGCGTAGACGGCGGAGGCGAAGCCGGTCAGAGGCGGCGCCCACAGGGTCGGCCGGAGGGCATCGGCCTTCCACAGCCGGACGGTGTGGTCGTGGCCGGCGCTGGCCACTGTCCGCCCGTCCGGGCTGATCGCGGCCGAGGCGACCGAGTCGCGGTGGCCCGTGAGCGGTTGCCCGAAGGGGCGGGGCCGCGCCGGGCCGCTGACATCCCAGCGCCGCACGGTGTGGTCGTAACTGGCGGTCACCAGCATGCGGCCGTCACCGCTGAACGCCACCGAGAACACGTACCCGCCGTGGCCGGTGAGCGGCGGCCCCCATGCGCGCGGACGGGCCGGGTCACTGACGTCCCACAGCCGTGCGGTGCGGTCCCGGCCGGCGCTGGCCAACGTTCGGCCGTCCGGGCTGAACTGCAACCAGTACACCCAGCCGGTGTGACCGCGCAGTGGCGGACCGAGCTGCCGGGGGTGGGCCGGATCGGCCAGGCTCCACAGCCGGATGGTGTCATCCCCCGCACCTGTGGCCAGGGTTCGGCCGTCGGGGCTGAAAGCGACCGCGTAGACCGCTTGGGTGTGTCCGGTGAGCGGCATGGACAGCGGGACGTTCTGGGTGTCGAGGAGGCCGGTGGCGGCATCCGGGCTCGGCCGGGTCCGGTACGAGGCCAGATCGAGGTCGGCGGCCAGCGACGGATCGGTCTCCCGGGTCTGCCCCGCCTCGGCCAGCGCCTGCTCGGCCACCGCGCGGTCCCGTTCCCCGCGGGCGGTCGAGCGTTGCTGGACGGCGAGGACGGCGGTTCCCGTGGCGAGCAGCGCGAGCACCGCGAGGAGGGCCACCGCGGCCCGCCGCAGCCGGTTGACGCGGCGCCGGTGCCGCAGCGACGCGGCAAGGAACGCGTGGACGCGATCACTGACCGGGACGGCGTGCCGGCGCCCGGCCCATGCCGCGGCCGCTGCCAGCCGGCTGCCCCGGTACAGGGTGCCGGAGTCGTGACGCTCCCGCTCCCAGGCGGCCGCGGCCTCGTTCAGCTGCTGGTGCAGCAGCAGCCCGGCCCGGTCCTCGGCGATCCAGTCGTGCAGCCGGGGCCAGGCCGTCAGCAGCGCCTCGTGCGTGATCTCCACCGTCTCGGTGTCCAGGGTCAGCAGGCGGGCGGCGGCCAGCGCGTCCAGCACCGCCCGGGTGTCCCCGTCCTCGGTGTCGAATTCGGCGAGCGGCACCCGGCGTTTGGTCGGTTCGGCGCCCTCCTCCAACGCGATCAGCCGCAGGAAGACTCCTTGGGCAAGGAAGGCCTGGTGCGCGGTCAGCCCCGTGTAGAGCGCTTCCGCGGTCTGGGCCAGGGCCTGCCGGATCCCGCCTGTCGCCAGGTAGCCGGCCGCGGTCAGCGCGTTGCCGCGACGGCGCTGCCAGGTCTCGCGCAGAGCGTGGGACACCAGGGGCAGGACGTTCGCCCGCCCGGCGGCGTCGCCGACCACGCCGGCCAGCAGCGCGCCCTCCACCGTGCATCCGGCCCGGACCGCGGGGCCGGTGATGGCCAACCGCAACTCGTCCGTGGTCATCGGTCCGACGAGCACTTGGGCGTCGCGCAGGGCCCGGACGAGTTCGGGGTGCTCCGAGCAGCGGGCGTAGAAGTCGGCCCGGACCCCGATCACCACCCTCGTACGGCTGTTGGGCGCTGCGGCAGCCGTCAGCAGTGCGGTGACGAAGCGGTCGCGCTCCTTGCGGTCCGCACAGAGGGTGAAGATCTCCTCGAACTGGTCCACGACCAGCAGCAGATCGGTGGCCGCCGGCTCCTCGGCCAGCAGTTGCAGGACGGTCAGGTGAAGGGCACGCGGCGTGCGTTCCAGCTCCTCCCGCAAGGCCGCGGCCGATCCGGCGCCGAGCGCGGCCAGCCGGCCCGCGCACTCCTCCACCGGATGCGGTCCCGGGGTCAGGAACACGGACGGCCACGCCGTGCCCGGGCCACCGCTCGTCCGCGGCAGCAGGCCCGCCCTCAGCAGGGACGACTTCCCCGCGCCGGAGGCACCGAACACGGCAACGAACCGACGCTCCCGGACCCGCTGCTCCAGATCGTTCGTGAGCTGCTCCCGCCCGAAGAACCACTCCGCGTCGTCGGGTCCGAAAGCGGCGAGTCCGACGTACGGGCAGCGCTCGTCCGCCGTCGGCCTGCCGGCGGCGCCCTCCGTCTCGCGATGCGCCTCCGCGGCAGCCGTGTGCCACCGCTCCTCCCACTCCGCCGGGTCGCCTCCGCACGCCCGGACGTAGGCCAGGGTGACCGCCAGGGTCGGGAACCTGCGGCCGGCTGCGGCGTCGGCCAGCGTGGTGGCCGAATAATGCGCCTCCCGGGCGAGCTGGCGGTACGGCGGGCTGGACGCGCTCATCCGCAACCGGCGCAGGTCCGCGGCGAAGCGCGTCACCGCGCTGTCGTCGTCGCCCAGGGGTGCTTCGGGACGTGGCACGCGTCCCCCCTTCCGTCTGCGACCAAGTGGCCCATTGTCCGGGGGTTGTTGTCCGACCGGCCATCCCCGAAACCGGACAACCGCTGCGCTTGTAGAACGGCTGTCTGACGCGCCTACCACCAGGGCCGGCTTGCTGCCGCGCCACTGGGGACAGACCTTCCTCGTCGGACGGACACCACGCTCATGGCCTTTCATCAAGCTTCCGCCGTGCGGCCGCGCCGCTCCGTCGCGCTGCTCTCCGGGGCGCTGCTGGTCGCCGGGTTGCTCCAGGTGGTGCCGGCTGCCGCGGCGCCATCCGGCCGGCATGGGCCGGCCGCGGCAGCCCGAAGCGAGCGGTCCGTCCCCGGACACCCGCTGCCGGCGGCGGCGCGACCGCCCGACCCCGAGGCCCGGCGCGCACCGGCCCTCAGCCGTCCGATCTGGCCCGACGCGCACAGCGCCACTCTCACCGTGGGCGACGGGAGCGGTGGCCCGGCGGAACTGCCCGGCACCGGGCTGTCGCTGACCGGCCCGCGCCCCACGCGGGTCGCGGTGCGGACCCTGGGGCAGGACACCGTGCGGGCGCTGGGCGGGGTCGGGTACGCCTTCACCGTGTCGGCGGCGGACTCGGCGGTCGCTGCATCCGGAGCCGGCTCGGCGCGCGACGCGGCCTCCGGGGCTTCCGGGGCGGCGGAGACCGGCCCGGGGACCGTCACGGTGCGGCTCGACTACACGGGCTTCCGCCATGCGGCCGGCGGCGGGTTCGCCGGCCGGTTGCGGCTGGAGCAGTTGCCGGACTGCGTGCTGGCCACACCGGCCTGCGCCGCACGGCCGGTCACCCTCCCCGCACACAACGACCCCGCCACCGCGACCATCACCGCCACCGGAGTGCGCCCGGACGGCACCTCGGTCTATCTGCTGGCGAGTTCGGCGTCGGGCAGCAGCGGCGACTATCGGGCGACGGATCTGAAGCCGTCGGGGAAGTGGTCGGTGGGCCTGGAATCCGGCGACTTCACCTACTCGTACCCGCTGCCGTTGCCGCCGTCGCCGTACGGAAAAGCGCCTGATCTCTCCCTGGACTACTCCGCGCAGTCGGTGGACGGCCGCACCTCGGCCACCAACAACCAGGCGTCGTGGGCCGGGCTCGGCTGGGACCTCGATCCCGGTTTCATCGAACGCAAGTACCGGGCATGCGTCGACGACGGCAGCACCACCCTGTCCGACCTGTGCTGGCACTCTCCCTACTCCAGCGACGAGGAGGGCGCCGAGTACGTCATCTCGCTGAACGGCACGTCCACCGAACTGATCAAGGACGGCGACGGCGTCTACCATGCCGAGGACGACCCGGGCTGGAAGATCCAGCACACCTACGACGGCGCGAACTCCGACAACACCCATGAGGCGTGGGTGGTGTCCACCCCGGACGGCACCCGCTACTGGTTCGGCTACCACGAGGACTCCAACCTGACCGTCCCCGTGATCGGGAACGACGCGGGCGAGCCCTGCCACGACTCCGGCCAGTCGCTGTGCCGGCAGACCTACCGCTGGAACCTGGACCAGATCCGCGACCCCGACGAGAACGACACCCGGCTGTACTGGACCAAGGAGACCAACTCCTACAAGCGGTTCTCCACCGGGGACCTGGAGTCCTACGACCGCGGCAGCTATCTCGACAAGGTCGAGTACGGCATGCAGGCCGGCCAGCAGCCCGCCGTGCGGGTCGACTTCACCTCCGTCTACCGCTGCCTGTCCGACATCGACCAGGCCGCCCCGGACTGCGCGGCCCCGACCACGTCCAGCGCCGACGACTACCCGGACGTCCCGGTGGACCTGATCTGCTCCAGCGGGCAGAGCTGCACCAAGAACTCACCCTCGTTCTTCGTGACCCGGCGCCTCGCGTCGATCTCCACCCAGGTCTGGGACCCCGCCAGCGCCTCCTTCATGGTCGTCGACCGCATCCAGCCCACGTTCGCGCTTCCCAACCCGGTCGGCGCGACCGACGCCATGCTGTGGCTGAACTACCTCCAGGTGTACGGGCAGTGGGGTGACAACGTCACTCTGCCCGCGATCGACTTCGACGGCCAGTGGCTGAACAACCGGGTCGACTACCCGAGCGGCGAGCCCACCGACGCGATGCCCATGCGCCGGATCACCAGCATCCAGAACGGACTCGGCGGCGAGACCGACGTCACCTACGGCCACGCCTCGGCGGCCGCCACCTGCCCGAGCGACGGTTCCACGTCGACATGGGAGTCCGGCAAGCACTGGGACACCAACACCCAGGAGTGCTTCCGGGTCGACTACAAGCCCGAAGGCGCGACCTCCACCACGCACGGCGTTTTCCAGAAGTACGTGGTGACCGAGCTTGACCAGGTGGACCTGGTGGGCGGTTCACCGAAGCAGACCACCACGTACGACTATCTCGGCGACCCGGCCTGGCACTACGACGACGAGCCGACGGTCCCCTCCGACCAGCAGATGTGGTCGGACTGGCGCGGCTACCGGGAGGTCCGGCAGACCCAGGGCACAGGACCGAACAGCCAGCGCACGGTCACCGAGACCACGCACTTCCGCGGCATGGACGGCGACAGGCTCAAGGACGGCGGCACCAAGACCGCCACCCTGACCGACTGGGCCGGCAACCAGTTCGCCGACAACCACGCCAAGGCCGGGGAGGTGCTCCAGGCCCAGCACTTCCGGCTCAACGCGGACGGCTCGCGGACCGAACTGGCCGATGAGCGCTACACCTACTGGGACTCGGGCATCACCGCCAACGGCGCCGGCCTGCACAACGCGCACATGATCCGCCCCTACCAGACCAGATCACGGCAGCTCAAGGCCGACGGCACGTGGCGGGAGACCGGAAGCGACCAGGACGGCTACACCACCGCCAACGGCGGTCTGCCCACCCGCAAGGTCCAGTGGGGCGAGATCGGCACCGGCGCCGACAACACCTGCACCGAGATCACCTACGCCCGCAACACCGACGACTGGCGGTGGATGCTGGACTACACCGAGAGCACAGAACTCCACACCGGCGACCCCGACCCGACCAGCAACCAGTGCCCGGGGCCCGCGGCCTCCCGCACCGTGACGCTCTACGACAACGCCACGGCCCCGGGAGCGGCGAACAAGCCCATCGACGGCAACCCCACCGAGGTCCGTACGTACTGGAACGACACGACCTACGCCTCGGAGAAGAAGGTCTACGACGCCTACGGCCGGGTCACCTCCGACACCAACGGCCGCAACTTCACCACGACGACCTCGTACAGCCCGGCGAGCGGCTGGCCCATGAACGGCACGAAGACCACCGACCCGCTCGGCCACAGCACCACGACCTACACCAGCCGCGCCTTCGGCACCACCACCCGCACCATCGACCCCAACGGCCTGGTCACCACCACGGACTACGACGGCGCCGGGCGGATCGAGCGCGTCTGGCTGCCCACGGAGCCCAAACCCAACGGCGTGGACGTCCCGCCGCCGGCGGGCGCGATCCCCTCGTACCAGTACACCTACCACCTCACCGTCGGCGGCACCGCGCCCAACTCCCAGCCCAGCAAGCCGACCGTGGTCACCGCCCGGCAGTTGCAGTCCATCGACAGCGGAACCCCGCACTGGCTGGCGACCTACACCTATCTCGACGGCTTCGGCCGCACCCGCGAAGTACAGACGCCGTCACCGTCCAGCGGAGGGGGCCGGACGGTGACGGACACCACCTACGACGAACGCGGCCTGACCAAGGGCACCTCCGCCCCGTACTGGAACTCCACCGCCCCCGGCGACGACCCCGCGCTGTTCGTCAACCCGCAGCGGGCCGACGTGCCGTCCTGGACCGAGAAGACCTACGACGCGCTGCAGCGCGAGACGGCCTCCACGCTCTACGCCTTCGGCACGGTGCAGAAGACCACCGCGACCGCCAACTACGGCGACGGCAAGGTGGTCACCCCGCCCAGCGGCGGACGCACCGCCTACTGGAACGACGGTTTCGACCGGCTCGCCGAGGTCCAGGAGAACGTCCCGGCCGGCAGCGACGTGCCGCCCCCTGCCGTGCCCACCACCACGTATGCCTACACGGCACGGGGCGAACTGGCGACGGTCACCGACGCGGCCGGCGACGTCACCTCCTACGGCTACGACTGGCTGGGCCGCCGCACCAGCGCCAAGGACCCGGACTCCGGGGCATCCACCACCACCTACGACCCGGTCGGCAACATCGAGAGCACCACAGACGCCCTCGGGAAGACGCTCGCCTACACCTACGACGCAACGAACCGCAAACGCGTCGAGTGGTCCGGATCGATCGGCAACGTCAAGCTCGCCGAGTGGACCTATGACACCGTCCCCTTCCCCGGCCAGACGGGAACGCCGACCAAGTTCGTCCTCGGGCAGCCGGCCACCACCACCCGCTACGTCAACGGCCAGGCGTACCGCGCCGACGTCACCGGATACGACCTGCGCTATCAGGTCACCGCCCGCACCTGGACCATCCCGTCCGGGCAGGGCGCGCTCGCGGGCAGCTACACCTTCGGCTACTCCTACGACCGCGCCGGCCACCAAACGTCAGTCTCCTATCCAGCCGCCGGCGAGCTGCCCGCCGAAACCACCACCACCGGCTACACCGCCACCGGACAGCCGAACACGCTGACCAGTACGACGGCCACCTACGTGGGAGCGACCTCGTACAGCGGCAGCGGCCAGCTCATGGCCAGGAACTACGGCGCCGGCAACGCCGTGCAGCGCCAGTACGCCTACGAATCCGGGGGCACCCAGCACCTGACCTCCATCAGGACCCTGACGTCCGGTCAGGTCGCGCAGAACGACCTCTACGGTTACGACCCTTCGGACAACCTCACCTCGGTCACCGACCTCACCCAGGCCCAACCGCAGAACCAGTGCTACCGCTACGACTCCCTGCAACGGCTCACCGCGGCATGGACCACGGCATCCGCCTGCTCCGCCGGCCCCTCCGCCGCCGACAGCACCGGGCCCGACCCCTACCAACTCGCCTACTCCTACGACGCGATCGGCAACACGACGTCCGTGACGAACGGCGCCACCCCCACCTCCTACGCCTACCCCGCACCGGGCCCGGCCTCGGTACGCCCGCACGCGGTCACCGCCGCCGGCCAGGACACCTACGGCTACGACGCCGACGGCCGCCTCACCACCCGGACCGTAGCGGGCACACCGTCCACACTCGCATGGGACGACAGCGGCGACCTCGCCTCGGTCACGACGGCAGGAGCGGCCACGTCGTTCGTCTCCACCGCTGACGGCGACCGCCTCGTCCGCCACGATCCCGACGCCACGACCGTCTACCTCGACGGAACCGAACTCCGCCTGTCCGGCGGCACGGTGAGCGCGACGCGCTACTACACCTCCGGTGCGTCGGTGGTCGCGATGCGCACCGCGAGCGGCGTGCAGTGGCTCGCCTCCGACCAGCAGAACTCCACGCAGGTCGCCGTCGACGCAGCCACCGGGGCGGTGTCGCGCCAGCGGTATCTGCCGTACGGCGCCCACCGCGGCGCCACCGACGCCCTCCCCACGACGGACCGCGGCTTCCTCGGCAAAACGGAGGACCCGACCACGGACCTCGACCAAGTCGGAGCGCGCTACTACGACCCGTCGCTCGGAAGGTTCATCTCCCCGGACCCGCTGTACGACACGTCCAAACCGCAGTCGCTCAACCCGTACGCCTACGCCGAGGACAACCCGACGACGTTCAGCGACCCGAGCGGGCTGAATTCGTGCAGACAAGGATGCGACGACAACGCCTCCTCGACCGGCGGCTACTACTCGGAGAGCAGCAGCGATAACAGCAGTTCCATCAGTCGCTCCTACTGGGGAGGCCACACCGAGGAAGAGGTGGCCGTCACAGCGACCACGTGTGGGAACTGCAGTGCTGCCGCGCGGGCGCGACTGCGCCGGGCCGCCGACTGGTCGACGCAGTACGAGAACGGGATGGCCGACGAGGCGCCTCCGGCCAGCGGCAACTGCGTACCCCTGCCGTTGTTCCACATATGCCCTCCTGGCTCCCCCGGTCTCGGCACCCCCGGAGGCGGTCCGGGTGCTTGTGGCATCATCTGCCAGCCCACGCACTGCCCCTTGGCGGGCCTGTGCCCGGTGAAACCGACCGTCCCCAGTCTCAAGCTCCCGAAGTTCTCGGCTCACTGCTCCTTCCTGGTGTTCTGCCAGGTCAACGCCCCGAAGAACATATCGGACCCTGTGTCGCGATTTGTTGGCCGCCACAACGACCTGATCACCGCCACGGGAGCCGGTGCCGCTGGCATCGGCTGTGCGGCGCTGACCAAGAATGCTGTGGCCGCGGCAGCGTGCGCAGCGGCCGGTGGGGAGGTGACCGGTTACCTGGCGGACGAGTGGGCTGCGGCGAGCGGCGAGGGCAAATGCGTCGGCCTGGGAACCGTCCTGGCCCCACCGGGCTCCACCGTCATCCCCACCACCCGCAGATGCTGACCTCTCGACGGACTGACATGACCGAGTCCGAGCAAAGGAGAGAACATGCTCACAAGCAGACCAGTACTCACCGCGAGCGCCGTCGTCCTCGTCGTCGCAGCCGCACTGACCCCCGCCGCGGCCGGAACGGCGATGGCCGGGACACTCGGCATCGCGGGGCGGGCCGCCCCCGCCCTTACCCCGCCCGGCGGCGCAGCCACCCGCGCTGATGTCAACGGCGACGGCATCGCCGACATCGTCGTGTCCACCGGTGCGCGGCTGACGTACGCCGGGGACCCGAACGCGCTCGGCGTGGACCGGGGCGGCTCGGTCGACGTCATTCCCGGCGGGGGGAACCTGCCCGCCGCCCCGGCCGTCGTCATCAGCCAGGACAGCCACGACTTCATCCCCGGCAGCGGGGAGGACACCGACAAATTCGGCCAGGCCCTGGCCACCGGGGACTTCAACGGCGACGGTCTCGCGGACGTCGCGGTCGGGAACCCGACCGAGAGCTTCGGCACGGCGCAGAACGTCGGGATGGTGACGGTCCTGTACGGGAAGACCACCTCGCCGTACCTCGGCCTGATCCCCAATACCCTGACGCAGATCGACCAGGGCCAGCCCGGCATCCCGGGCGACAACGAGGCCGGCGACCTGTTCGGCGCGAGCCTGACCGTCGGCGACTTCAACACCGACGGCTACGCGGACCTGGCGATCGGCCAGCCCGGAGAGGCGGTCGGCAGCACGCAGCGGGCCGGCGCCGTCACCGTCGTCTACGGCGGCACGCACGGCCTCACCGCGACCGGGTCCGTCGGATTCACACAGGACACCGACGGCGTCAACGGAACTCCGGAGACCGACGACAAGTTCGGGTGGTCGCTGGCCGCGGGGGATGTGAACGGCGACGCCAAGGACGACATGGTGGTTGGGGCGTCGGGCGAAGCGGTGAGCGGAACGGCGAACGCCTGGGGAGGGGTCTGGGTGATGCCCGGTTCGTCGAGCGGGGTGAACGCGGCCGCGAGCAGCGACTTCAGCGTGGCGAGCACCGGTACGCAGGACCACCTCCGCTCGGTCGCGGTGGGCCGCTTCCACGGCGGCGCGTACGCCGACGTGCTGGTCAGCGCCGACCGCAGGAACGGCGCGCCGCAGTACGCCGGCGCCCTGGTCGTCGCCCGCGGTGGTAGCGACGGTGTCAGCGCGAGCCGGCTGCAGACCATCGACCAGTCCAGCCCGGGGATCGCGGGCACTCCCGAGGAGAACGACTTCTTCGGCGGTTCACTCGCGGTGGGCGACCTCGATGGGGACGGCTACGACGACCTGGCAGCGGGCACGCTGCGCGAGGACAACGTGGGCACGGTAACCCTGCTGCGCGGCGGTACCGCGGGGCTGCTCTCGGCGGCCGGGACCACGTTCAACGAGGACAACGCGGCCATCGGCGCGAGCGCCCAGGCGGGCGAGGGCTTCGGCTACGGCCTGCGCATCCTCGACGTCACGGGCGACGGGACGCCCGAACTGCTGGTCACCGCCCCCTGGGAGGACGGTTCCTTGCAGTCCGGCGCTCTGTTCCGGCTCTCCGTGGGCATCAACGGTGGGAGCCTGACCGTCACCGGCTCCACGTCCGCCACCCGCGGCGCGCTCGGCGGCCAGTCGAACTTCGGCCCCGCGACACCGTTCGCCGGTGGCGCCGTGGTCACCCTGGACACCAACCAGCAACCTCAGCGCAGGACAGGCTGACCCCAGCAGTCGAAAGCACTCGGTGCCGAAGTCATCGCGTCCGTGGCGCCGTTGCCGTCGCCTTGTGGTGGATCTCGATGGTGCCGTGGTCGAAGCCGGACTGATCGTAGGGGCCGAGACCGGGTCGGGCTTGTTCGCCCGACCCCGGCGGTGGGCGACCGGCGCCGCCACGGCGTGCCCGCTCGCCCCGCACGAGACGAAGGACCGGGGATCAGTTCTCGTGCCGCCCCCTTGCGTCGGGCAGCAGCATGACCTTGCCGTGCGGGTTGCCGTCGAGACTCAGGCGGACGGCGTCGCGCCACTGCTCGAGCGGATACGTCTTCGCGATCGGGAGACGGAACGCTCCTTGGGCGGCGAGGGACGCGTACTGCGGCAGCAGGACGGACAGCGGGGTGAGGCCGGGCCGCAGTTCGTCGATGTTGACGCGGGCGCCGAGGTTCCTGGCCTCCTCATGGTTGCTGATCGTCACCACGCGGCGGGGGTCACCGCCGGCCAGGGCGATGAGGTCGGGCAGTGTCCCCGGACTCGGGCGGGGTGTGTCGAGCACGAGGTCGATGTCGCGACCACCGGTCAGCGCGCGCACGCGGGCGGGCATGCCCTCACCGTACGGGGTGACGCGCGCGCCGAAGCCCTCGAGGTCGGCGGTGAACGTGGGACCGGCGGTGGCGATCACCCGTGCCCCCCGGCGCAGCGCGATCTGCACGGCGGCGTACCCGACCATCGCGCCGGCGCCGTGGACCAGGAGTGTTGCGCCCGGGTGCAGGTCCATGAGCTCGAGCGTCCACGCTGCCGTCTGCACGGCCATCGGCAAGGTGGCCGCCTGCACCGGGTCGAGCCCGTCGGGTATCCGGAACCACCTGTTCAGGATGGCGACGTCGGCCGCGCCGGCGCTCGGCTGCCCGACGAAGTCGGCCGTCCCGAAGACGACGTCGCCGGCCCGGACGGTCCCGCTGCCGCCCTTGCGGTCGACACCGGCGACACCGACGACGTCCGGGCCGACTGCGTCGACGACGCCGGCCACGTCGCAGCCGATCCCACGGGGCAGCGTTCCCGGCATGAAACCTCGGCACAGGCTCCAGTCCGCGGGGTTGAGCCCCGTGGCCAGCACCCGTACGCGCACGCTGTCGCCCGGCGGGTCCGGGATCTCGATGCGCTCCTCACGGAGCACGTCGAAGGGCTCCCCGATCTCGTGGAAGCGGATGACGCGGGACGAAACGCTGGGCATGCTCTCTCCTCCAGTACGTAGCGACAGTCACTGACACTACCAAAGGAAGTGACAGTGACTGACACCAACTACGATGTGGGTCATGCCGAGAAGCGGCGCCCAGGCGCGTATGAGACTGCGGGAGGCGGCCCTGGAGCTCTATGCCGAGCGGGGCTACGACGCCACGACCACCTCGGAGATCGCCGCCAGGGCCGGAGTGACCGAGAGGACCTACTTCCGGCACTTCGCCGACAAGCGCGAGGTGCTCTTCGATGGCGAGGCAGAACTGCGAGAGGTCATGACCGCCGCGATCGCGTCGGCAGAGGACTCGCTCCCGCCGCTCTCCCTCGTCCTGCGCGCCTACACCGCGGCGACCCCGCTGTTCGTCGCGGGCCGCCCCGTAGCCGAACGCCGGGCCCGGATCATCGCGGCCACTCCCGCCCTGCAGGAGAGGGCCCACGCCAAGTCGGCTGCCCTGACCGAGGCGCTGATCAGCGCACTCACGCAACGGGGAGTCCCCGAGCCCACAGCACGGCTGGCCGCACGCGCGGGCGCCGCCATCTTCGAACGCGCGAGTCGCGCATGGACCGGCACCTCGGCCCAGGACCTCACGTCGCTCGTCGTCCAGGCTTCGCACGAGCTGCGCGCCTTGACCTGAGAGGCCAGTGATTGCACGCTGCCATCGCCGGGCCTACGCTCGCTCACGTTCAGTGATTGCAGTTCGCCATGACATCACTTCGAGGGCAGGAGCCCGTGCAATGTCCCGCGTGAGGGTCCACAACTTCTCCGTCTCCATCGACGGATTCGCCACCGGCGAAGGGCAGAGTCTCGACGCCCCGTTCGGCCATGCCGGCACGCGGCTCCATGAGTGGTTCTTCCCGACCCGGACCTTCCAGCAGATGCTGGGCAAGCCGGACGGGAGCCATGGCGTCGATGACGCCATCGCCGGCACCTGGGAGGCCGGCATCGGAGCGGAGATCATGGGCCGCAACAAGTTCGGCCCCCAGCGCGGGCCATGGGAGAACGACGACTGGAACGGCTGGTGGGGGCCCAACCCGCCCTTCCACACCCCGGTGTTCGTCCTGACCCACCACCCCCGCCCGTCGGTGGAGATGGAGGGCGGCACCACATTCCACTTCATCGACGCCACGCCGCAGGAGGCACTCCGTCAGGCGCGCGAGGCCGCCGGCGACCTCGACGTGAGGATCGGTGGCGGGCCCACCACGGTCCGCGAGTTCCTCGCCGAAGACCTCGTCGATCATCTGCACATCGCCGTTGTGCCGATCGTCCTGGGCCGTGGCGAGCGCCTGTGGGACGGACTCGAAGGACTCGAGAGCCGCTTCCAGGTCGAGTCCGTGACCACCCCCGGCGGCATCACCCACATGACCTTCACCCGGCCGTAACGACCCCCCGCACAAGGGGCAATCGGCCGCGGTCTCCCACCCCGCGCCTTCCGAAGGCCGACAGGACGTCCATCACTTCCGGGCACGGCACCACGTTCGCCCGCCGACACGGTCGACGCGACGGGCCAGGGCGCGCCACTGGGATCCTGATCGGCAGCGCCGCCAACGACCGCACGACCGTGGCCGGGGCTCGCCGCCGGTCGGGTGACGGTGCGGGCTCGGCAGGACCTCGGGGCAGGATGCCGCGGAGATCCCGGGGGCTGAGGCAGGTACGGGTCCGCTCGTTGCCGCCGTGGTCCACCGTGGGTGCGGGCGCCTGGCTCTCCCTATGCCCTGGAGACGAAGCGCCGCCGCGGGCCGTCGTCCGAGTACCCCGGGGTGCCGGACGGTGGTGGACCGACTGGTGGCGCGGCGGCGGGTCCGAGCGGCGCGGGACGCCCGGCCTGGCGCCCGACGCCTGGGCAGCCTGTTCGGGCCGACCTGATCGCATCCCCAGTGGTGAGCGCACTGATGGTTTGAGATGTTGGAGACATGGCCTCGATCTGAGGAGGGTGCGACATGGCCCACGACGCCATAGAAGAGATGACCGGCCGTCTGTCACCGGAAAATCGAAGGTGGGTCGAGCAGCTCCCGAACGAAAAGAAGCGGGAACTCGTGCAGAAGTGGCAGAACGAAGGCGGAGCCACCGGCCTCGGCAATGTCGGAACGGACGTCAACGAGGCCGACGCGGACGCAGTGGTCGAGAAGTTCCGCAAGAGCTGAAACTGGCCGCGAAGCGGGTGCTCGGGCCCTCGTGGCCACTGGTTCCGAAGGCTCACCACCCGCACATCACGCTCGCCTACGCCGACCATGCAGCCCGCACCGTGGCTCGCGCGATCCCCAAGGGCCGAACTCTCCGACCCGCCGCACGAGCCGGCGACGCTGACGCTGCTGGAGCAGTGGCAGATCCACGGAAGCGCGGGGCGGCGCCTTGCCGCCGCCCCGCTGGGAACCCGCCTGCCCGCCTCCGAGGAGCCCACCACCGCACCCGGAAATCGACGCGGGACCCGCCCCGCGGACGCGGGGAGCACATGGACCGATGGACCGCGCAAGACGGCATCGTGGGGCCATCCCCGCGGGCGCGGGGAGCACTCGGCGCCGGAGTCGACCTCGACGTACACGCCTGGGACCAACCCCGCGGGCGCGGGGAGCACAGGAGCTGACCTGGTGGTTTAGCGAGGCCGACAGCGGTTTTTACTCACTTTACTCAAGGGGACGCTGTTGGCAGCGCCCGTGCGGAGCCGTATCAGGGTCATCCGAAGCATCCCAGCCAGAGCTCTCCATGGACTCGGGCGGAGCAGCCCGCACCTGGCCTACCGGGGCGAACCGTTGCCGAGGCCCATGTCCAGGGCCTCGTCCGCGCCACCAGCCATCCGGCACTCAGCGGCCGAACTTCCTGCGCCTTGCGGCCTTGCTCCACCCCTGCCGCGGCCGCCGGCCAGCGGTTGCCCCGGACGAGACCTGTTCAGCGCACAAGGATCAGCCCGCAGCTGTACGCGCGCGCGTGGCCGATCCCTTGGGCGAGCGCCGCGACGAAGGTCTTGGGGTCGGTGACCGTGAGGGTGCCCTTGATTTCCGCGCGGGCGATCCGCAGGCCCTTGTGCGGGGCCGGGCTGGAGACCTTCGGGAGCATGCGCACCGCGAGCCGCTCGAGGTCGGCGTCCGCTCCGATACGGGTGACGCCGTCGGGGGCGACGGGGGGCTCGCCGAGCGGTTGCAGGCGGCGGGCGAACCATCCCTTCACGTGCTCGGGGCGGGTGTGGGCCACACGGTCGCCGCGTTTCGTCGGCTGCGAGCCACGCGGCGGCGGAGTGCTGCGGACCGGGTTGACGACGGTACGGAAGTCGACCCGGTCGCCGGTGCGGAAGGTGCGGTCGACCGTGAGGACGTTCGGCGGCTCGGCGAGTGCCGCGCGGGGGATGCGGCTCCAGTCGGCGGGGACGGAGGACTGGACCACCAGGTTGAGCTGCGCCTTCCGCAGGTCGACGGTCCAGGTGGACAGCACGCCCATCCGGGAGCGCGCGTCGGGACTCCCATCGTCGAGCCAGCCCGCGAAGCCGCTCATGACGGTGCGGTGCATGTCCTGCGCGTCGATCAGGGACTTGCCGGCGAACGGATGCCGGGCGTCCAGCGTCATCAGGGTCTGCGAGGCGACGAACCTTGCGGCTCCGCCGCGGTCCGACGGCGCGTGCGACGCGGAGGTCGTCGTGTTCACGGAATGATGTCCCATCCACGGGCGTTCGGGGCGATGGTGATGCGGTGGCGGGTCTCCCACCGGAGACTGTGCACGCCGCCGTCGGCGTCGAACCGGACGGGCTGGTCCGACAGCGGGCCGACGCTGCGTACGCCCCCGTCCGCGTTGAAGCGCACGGGCTGGTCCGGCACGCCGGGCAGAGGCTGCGGGCTCTCGATCCACGCCCAGGGCCGTACCTTCGCAACCGCGACCGGCTCGGCTCCGTACGTGGCGGAGGCATCCGGGAGGAGAGCGTGCGCCTCGAACACGTCCCGCAGGCTTCCCGGAACGACACCGAGGGCGAGGTCGCCGGAGGGCGGGCAGGCCTTGCGGCCGAGCCAGAGCAGGCGCTTCGGGTGCTCCAGGGCGAAGGCGATCCGCTCCAGAAAAACGGCATCCGAATGTTCCAGGCCGACGAGGAAGACGGCGTCGGCCAGGTACCAGCGCTCGGTGATCAGGGCGTGCCGCCGGACCTCGCCGGAGACGAGGGCGCCCGAGACCGGATCTGCGGCCACGTACTTGGGCGACCCGTACCAGGCGTCCAACTCGGCACGTCCGAAAGGTCCTTGGCCCTCGCCGTCCGGCACCTCGGCCGTGGCCTTCGCGGCCCGCTGGTGGTCGGTGAGGAGATCGCGGGGCCGGAGCGGGAACCTTCCCCCGCCGACCGTGTGGTAGTCGCGAAGCGGCGTTCCCGGCCGGTCGGCGCGGACCCCGAAGAGCACCTCGGTGAGTGCGCCGAGCGACTCCCCCCGGGAGAGGCCGAGGGCCGCGGCGCACAGCCCGATCACCCCGGACTTCGTGGGGCGGCTGTGGGTGTCGCGGCGGGCGAACCTGCCGGTCAGGCCCCAGGACTGCAGGGGTCCGGCGAGCCGGATGAGCAGGACGTGCGGCTCGTTCACGGGGTGAGGTCCTCGGTGTGCTCCACCACGGACAGCGACTCCGGCAGGTCCAGCTCCGCCAGGAGGGCGTCGACTTCGGGGTCGTACGTGAGCACCCGCGCGGTGCGCAGGTCGTCCCGGCGGCGGCTGACGAAAGCGTGGTGGCGCAGCAGCCTGCGCACGGCGGCGGGACCGGCCGGCCCCTCCCCTCCTGCCGCCACCGGCCCTTCGTCCACCGGCCGTTGGAAGGCGGACGCGTAGTTGTAGGGGCGCTCGCCCTCGAAGGCGAGGACGAGTACGGGGAGCGAGCCGGTGGAGGCGGTGGAGTTCTTCTTCGCCTCGGGGAACGCCTCCACGAAGGCGTTCACGAACTCCTTCTCGGCCTCGGACGCGGCCTGTTCGGCTTCGTCGACGTCCATGCCGGCCGCCCGCAGGTTGGTGCGCAGTTGGACTCGGTCGAGCACGGCGTGCCGGTAGAACGTGCCGGAGATCAGGGACTGGTAGCCGGTCATGCCGGCGCCCGCGTCGTCGGCGGCGTCGAGGAAGCTGACGGCGTTGCGCTTGCGGTCGAGCTTCGCGTCGTCGGCCGCCGCGTAGAAGTCCTCGATCTGCTCGGACTCGTGGACGGTGAAGGCGTGCCCGGTCTGGACGGCGCCGTCCACGTTCGGGGAGTCCGGGATCTCGGCGAGGAAGCGGCCGTAGAGGGCGATGTCCACGGCGTCGCGGGGAGCGAGCGCCAGCAATACGGCGTCGCGGGTGGCCTTGGGCAGCGGCGGCAGGGCGGCCGCGGCAGGTTCCGACGCGACCGGCTCCTCGGCTTCCGGCGGTGTCTCGGCCTTCTTCCTCGCGCCCCGGCGGGACTTCTTCGCCGCCTCGGCGTGTGCCTGGGCGTCGAGGTAGGCGTCCCGCCATGCCTCGACCTCCTCGGCACCGCCGGCGATATGGTCGGCGATCCTCGCCGCCGCGTCGGACGGCGCGAAGATCAGCACCTTGGTCAGGTTGGCGACCGTCTTCTTGCCCGGGTCGCCGAACTTGAGGCCGCTGGCCTCCATTACGGCGCGGGCCGTGGCCAACGCCCGCTCCTTGTCCCAGCCGTGGGCAGTTTCGAGTTCGCGCCCGGTCAGGATCGCCCATTCCCGCGTGCGGACGCCCGTGCTCCGCCCCTTCAGCGCTCCGCGGCCCGCGTTCGCGCGGTTGCGGGCGTGGACCCGCTCGGCTCGGCGCCGGGCCTGGCTGGTGATCATGTGGCGTTCCACGCCGCCGAAGACGAGGGACTTGGGCTGGCCGTTCTCGTCCCGTACCGGCAGGACGGCCGCCAGCGTCTCGATCAGGTGCAGGGAGAGGAACTGGCTTCGGGCCGGTTCGGTCACGAGGTGGTGTCCCTTCGCGTTCTGGGTTCGTTCGAGGTGTCCCGGTTCCGTACCGGCGGGGTGTGGAACTCGACCGACCACCGGTAGGCGATACGCGCCTTGCGGTCGTTCCACCTGATCAGGTCCTCGGTCAGCCCGGTCCACGACGGCGGCGGCTGGTCGCAGGACCGCAGCCGGGTCACCGCGTGCTGGAGGTGGCGCCAGGGGACGCGCCGGCTGGCGACGATGCGGTCCAGCAGGCGCTGGGCGCCGGGGTTGTCGGGGCCGCGTCCGGTCCCGTCGCCGATCCGGCGGGCGGCGGCGCCGAGGCTGCCGATGCCGTAGGACGGTAGGGGACGCCCCTGGTGGTAGATCGCGAAGAGGAACGCCACCTGCTCGAACAGGTCGCGGTGGTCGTCACCCCCGTACCAGCCCGCGCGGATGTGCGCGTTGGTGCGGACTCTGGCCCGTCGCAGCTCGGCGAGGGTGCCGTTGTCGCGATTGCGGACCAGGGTGGTCAGCCAGGCGGTGAGCGCCGCGGCGTCGTGCCGGAGCCGCTGCGGCTCCGGGGCGGGCGCGAGCGCCGGATGGTCCTCAGTCACGTGCGATCTCCCCTCGCAGTTCGGCCGGGGCCCGCTCGCCGGTCACGGCATCCTCGAAGAGGCGTACGGCCCGGGCCCGCGCGCGGTGGTTGCGGTCGCCGGGCGGCAGGGTGTCGAGCCGCTGGAGCAGCTGGGTGCGGGCGGTCGCTGTCAGGCCGGCCCCGTACTCGATCAGCGGCTCGGAGACGGGGTCGTCGTCCTCCGGTCCGCGGTCGATCACCTCGTCCAGCAGTTCCTGGAAGGGGTCCTCGGCCGACGGCCAGAACGCCCATCGGGCGTCGAGCCGCGCCACCTGCCCCGCCTCGTCGGCGGCGCGCATGGCGGGGAAGGCGGTCTCGGCGGCGACGACGGCGGCCTTCTTCAGCGTCCAGGCGAGGTATTCGGCGATGTCGGAGCCCCGTCGCGAAGCCCGGTACAGGTGCGCGGCCATGCCCGGGGCGTAGGGGTAGGTGCCGTGCGTCCAGGCGACCGGCAGGGTCTTGTTGGCCAGCAGCCCCACGGCCCACAGCTGGTACGGGGCCCCGGTCCCCATCCGCGTGTACGGAAGGGATTGCAGCCGCGCGTACATCCCCTCCCGGCGGTCCCTGACCGCACTGTAGAGCGCGTGGGCCTCCAGCCAGAGGGCTCTGCTGGGCGACGGCCACAGCGGCTTCTCCACACCGCCGGTCGTCCTGCTGAACACCGCGTCCTGAAGGTGGTGCGACGGATCGAGCGCGAGGAGTTCCCCGGCGCCGATCAGCACCCGGTCGACCATGGCCTGCCCGTGCGGCCCCCGCTTGGGGCGCAGCAGGACGGAACGGCCGAGGGCGCTGTGCAGGTCGGCGGGGCCGCGCGGAACGCGCGGCTCGGTCTGGCCCTTGAAGGTACGGCGCTCGATGTCGTTCGTGGTCCAGGAGGTGTTGAGCGCGTCGGGTGAGCCGTCGGCGTGGCTGTACGGCGGGTAGAGGTTCAGCCGGATGGTCTCGCCGAGGGTCCGGCCCAGGGCAACGACGCGAATCCTGCCGGTCAGGCGGCCCGCTGCAAGGTTGGTGACCTTGGCGCCGAGCCGCGTCCCCGACATCCGGGCCCGCCCGTAGGGGGCGTAGACGTGCTGGGTGAGCGTGGCACGGAAGGCGTCCGCCGCGGAGAGGGGGTCGTCGCGCTCCAGGTGGTGGTGGTCGAAGTGCTGGTTGTAGTCGCCGGCGTGCTCTATGACCAACTGTGCGGTCCCCGTGGCACTCTCCGTGAAGTCCTCGGCCAGCCGGGAGTTCTGCATCAGCGGCACGGTGGGATGGAACAGGTCCCAGGACTCCTCGGGCTGACGCTCCAGCCACTCACCCGCCGCCGAGAGGTCCTGCCCGCCCGTGATCCACTCGCGCCACTCCTCGTCCGAGGACGGGCAGGTACGCGATGCGAAGCAAATGGCCAGCAGGTACTCGAGGACGGCGACGCTCTCGCCCGGCGAGGCGCAGTCGAGAGCGGCCAGCTCGTCGGCCCGGTCGAAGAGCGCGCGAAGCGAGTAGTAAGCGGTGCAGCCGTCCAGGGCGACGACGGGTATGCAGGGCTGGTGCCGGGGGTCCCAGGTAGGGCGAGGCGCCGAAGGCGCCGGTCCAGCGGGTGAAGAGGAAACTCCGAGCAATGCTCCGCTACCGCTCCTTGAGACATCAACGGCCGGGGCTCCTCGTGAGCGCCGCCCGCCTCGGAACCCTGGGTGTGGATCAGGAGTGCAGGGCACCGCAACGGTCCACCGACAACCGGCAGTACGCGAGATTTCTACATCAACTCGGCTACGCCGCGCAGCCGTTCGGTTACATGATCTTGGTCGGCTCACCGTGGGCGCCTGCCGAGCAGGATGATCAGGGTGGTGCGGGCGTCCCGGCGGCGCTGGGGGGTCGTGGCGAGGACGGAGATCAGGGCCACGACGAAGAGGGCGCCGGTGTAGAGGATGCCGACGCAGCCGCTCAACACTGCGGTGTAATAGAGCAGATGAGGGAACTCGGACATCGATCGTCCTTCGGTCGGGAGCCGGATACCGGCTGCTGCGGTGATGGCTCCACCGTCGCGGTTGAGGTCCCCGGGCCACGAGATCCGCCGACCGTCGCCGACGCGATTTCCGCAGCTCAGGGCAGGTCAATTCGCCGGCGTCCGCCAGGATTCCGGCGCCGAGTCGGCCGAGGACGGCGCCCGTGACCGACCCGCAGGGCCCCGCCCGCCACAAGCTCGGCGAGATGCTGACGAACCTGCGGGAAGCCGCAGGAATCTCCCAGCGGCGGATCTTCGAAGAACTCGGCGTACCCCGGACGACGATCCGCAACTGGCTGGGGGGTACCACTGCCCCGGACCGGGCGCGAGAACCCGACTTCTGGGCCCTCGTACGGATGCTGCAGCAGGCCGCCGACCACGCCCCGTACTCCGAGGGCGAGTGGGCGGACGCCCTGCGCGCGGCTCAGGAGGAGGGGAAGGCCGCCCAAGGGCGGCAGGACCTGCCCACCCGGCCGTACGATCCCGACCCTCGCCTCGTCCGGGAACGGACGGACGAGCGTGCGGACATGAACGCGTTCCTCCGCGACGACAGCCCCGGCGCACCTTCGTATCTGTGCTGGATCGCCGACGCCCCTGTCGGCAAGACCGCGCTGCTCACCGACTACATCCGGCGGCAGCGAGGGACCGACCTCGACGTCCTGTCCTTCTTCGTCTCGGAGGCCGAAGGCACCAATACACGTGCGAAGTTCGCGGCGGAGACGGTCCGTCAGGTCGGCGAACTCCTCGGCAAGCGCCAGAAACGGGACCCGAAGGGCGTTCGGGAGTGGAAGCGTCTGTTCGCCGAAGTGGCCGAGAGGAGCGGGGCTCGGGGACGGAAGCTGCTGCTCGTGGTGGACGCCCTTGACGACGATGTGGCCTGGTCAGGCCTCACGGCGAACCACAGGCCCAATCCTGGCGGCCAAGAGAGCCCCGTGACACGGCAACGCTCCGTACGTGGGAGCATCGCCGCGCTCCTGCCCGCTCCCCCACCCCCTGGCATGCGGGTCATCGTCTCCCTCCGACGCTGCATGCGCTTCCCGGACGACCTCTCCCCGAGCCATCCGCTGCGTCGAAGCAGGCATCAGCGCACGCTCACGCCCCTTGCCGGAGTGCCGCTGCTGCGGCACCCACCGCCGGACGTCCACGCCCTCGGCGAGCCGGTGGCCGGGCTGCTTGCGGTCGCAGGTGGCGGGCTGCGTACGGCGGACCTGGCGGAGTTGACCGGCCTTCCGAAGGAGCGCCTCGATCGCCTCGTAGCCGGGCCGGCGGGCCGCGCGCTCATCGACGACGACCCGATCTCCGAGATGTATGCGCTGGCCCAGCCGCAACTCGCCCGAACGGTGCGCGAAGCCCTCGGGGAAGCCGGAGTCCAACTCCTCACCGCTCAACTGCTGGAGTGGTCGCTTCGGTGGCACGCGAGGGGCTGGCCGGAAGGAACTCCGCCCTTCCCGCTGCACCATGAGCTGCGGCTGCTGACCGGCGCCGACGAACGTGCCGCGTACGTCCTGGACATGGCGCGGTTGCGCCGACTCGCCAGCGTGTCGGGGCCTGTGACCGCGCTGGCTCAACTGGACGCCTTCGAGGAGGAGATCAGCGCAGCGGGCGAGGGCGGCCCCGATGTCCTGGCCCTCCTCGTACAGATCTCCGCTGTACGCGCCCTGCTCCGCGGCGAGTTGCGCGACGTGCCCGCCGGCGCTCCCTCGCTCCTCCTCCGCCTCGGCGACGTGCGGCGTGCGCTCGGCCTCGCCCGCTCCGCGCCCACGGCGTCCGAGAAGGCGCTCCATCTCGCCGACGTCGCTGTGGAGTTGGCGTACGCGGGACACTCCGACGCCGAGACCGTGGCGCTGGAGGCGGCCGAGTGGCTGACTCGCGACCGCACGGACCAGGGCTTTCCCGGGACATACCGGGCCCCTGAGTCGTACGCCCGCATCCTGACGGCCGCCCGTACGCTCGCGCAGCTGAAGGGCCCCGCTGCCGCGCGCCCCCTCGTTCGTGCCGTGGTGCGGGACGAGAGGGCCGGGACCGAAGCGCTGATCGAGGCGGCCGGAATGCTGGACGTGGTCCCGGCGGACGACGTCGTAGCGGAGTTGCAGGACCGGGCGGACACACTGAGCGGGGGCGATTCGCGCGCGAAGGCTGCTGCGGTGGACCTCTGGGGCGCCCTGGGCCGGTCCATGCCGTCCATCGGTCCGCATGCCGGTGACCGCATCCAGGAGATCGGCGATGACCTCGGTCCCGCCGACGGGCTCGGCGCGGTCGACGTCCTGGCCGCGGCCGCGTCCGCCCTCGCGCGCCTGCCCGCGAGGCGGCGCTCGGCCGCCCACACACTGATGCTCCGGGCACGGGGCCGCATGGCGGACGCCATCGCGGCGCTGAAGGCCGCCGAGCCGCTGCCCGAGGACGTCGAAGGGCACCTGCGCCGCGAGTCTGCCGGGACGTTCGCGCGTCTCGCCCAAGCCGTGGACGTTGCAGGGGTCGGGGTGGGGAGGGATGCCCTGGACGACATCAGACGCTTGATGAACGCCCTGCCGGAGGACCGGCGCATCGGGGTGCTGGGCGACCCGTTGCTGGAGCGGGCGGAGTGGGTGGTCGCGGCAGCCGGCGAACGCCGAGAACGGGAGGAAAACGCGGCTGCGGCGGCTGCCGACGAGAAGAGGAGGGCGGAACGCAGGGTCAAGGACGCCCAGGCCGCTTCGCTCAACGAGGCCCGCACGAAGTACACGAGGGCCGGGTCCTCGACAGAGGCTCCCCAAGATCGGGGGCTGGACGTCCGGCGCGCCGGCAGCCCGACGCGCTGCGACCCACCGCAGATCCGCGGGTCTGCCCGAACACGTCGACGGTCAGCGGTCCGAGCACCCTCACCTCGCGCTGCTCGACGAAGCAGAGGGCCAATTGGCCGCGGGCAACCTGCTGCGCAGCCGGGAACTGCTGGAGGAGGCGCTGCGGCGCTCCTCCCTCCTCGAAACGGCGCGGCCAAGGCCCGAGGCCGACCCGCGATCCTGGATAACGGACCTGTGCCAAGCTCTCGGCACGGTAGGTGAGTTCGATGAGGCCGTAGTGCTCGCTTCGAACCTGCCGGACCCGCAGGAGCGCGCGCGGGGCCTGGCCGCTCTTTCCCTCGGCTGTTCTCTCGGCGGGTTCGGCGAAGCGGGCAGCGGCTATGCGTACGAGGCGGCGTCTCTCCTGTCCGCCGATGAAGGGCCGGATTCAGCGGGCGTCGTGGCTCAGGCTCTCGCTCACGCCGGAGACGCGCCCGCGGCTACGGCCCTGGCAGTGCGAGGAAACGCCGCACAGCGGCGGCAGGCGATGACGGCTGTCGCTGCCGGACTCGTACGCCACCGCCCCGAAGAAGCGGCCCGCATTGCCGAGCCCTCCATCGAAGCGCTGGCAGAGCGTCTGATCCACCTCGACAAGGGCAACCAGTTCCGGCACCTTCCCGAATTGGCGGCCCTGCTCCTCGCTTTTCCGGACGTCCGGCATCCCGACTCCCGCCTGCGCGAAGCAATGCACCTCGCCGTGCAGCGGCTTGGTGACGCCACCACGTCGTGGCACGGGCCGTCGATGGTGGTCGTCACCCTGCTGGAACGGCTCGGCTGCCTCTCTGACGAGGACGCCGAGGTCGCCGCGAGCGCTACGGACAGGTGGCAGCGCTCGCTCCAACCGGGCGAGGCCCCCTGTGCGGAACTCGCCCTCCTGGCGGCCATCGACGGGGACGCACCTGGCGTTCGACGTCACGCCGAGGCTGCACGGACGCCGCAGGACCGCGCGACAGCGCTCTTCGCAGCCGCCGCATATGTGGCGGGCGCCCACATACCCCTGAGCACCGACAGCCGAGCCGGCGACCGGGTGATCCGCACCTGCCTCGCTCTCACCCGAGCCCGCGGTGACGGCACTCCCCCATCACCGACGGCAGCCCGACAGCTCCTCCGAAGCCTCTTGCGTTCCGACGCCTGGACCTCCACGATTCCCCTGCTCCCCGCACTTGCCCCCGGAGCCCTGGAGCGCCTGAGCACCGTACTGAAATCGAACCAAGCGGGCGCCGTCCTGACCTGCGGCGAAGCCCGCCATTAGGCGCTGAGCTCACCGAGGGGTAAGACGCCGTTTCTTATGGTGGGCTGCGGTCCGGGTTCCTCCTGGCAAAGGTGTGTGGGACCATTTGTGCCGTGGATACCAACCGAAGGGCTCGTGCCGCGTAGGCGGCCTGGGCGCCTACGTGCCGAGCAACGACTTCGGCACCAGCCCCCACTCCCACGACCCGTCTTCCCGGGCCTGTCCTCGACGGCCACGGCCGAGGTCGTCAGGATCGAACTCAGCCGTAACTACCTGTGGCCAGGTGCCACATACTCGGCAGCGCTCGTCTGGAGCCGGTTCGTACGCAATCCGAACCGACGACTGTGGGTTCAGGACGACGAGTCCAACTGCGGCATCTGGGAGTGCTGCGGCAGTCCGTTCGAGGCTCGCTACTTCTTGGAAGCCGTGATCCGTGGCATGTCTCGGCAACGACGCTCCGAACTGCGCCGCATCGTCGACGAGCTGGACGATCTCTCCTATTGACAGCCCCGGGCGGCGCTGCTCAGCGAGCCGGGCGCCGGTAGTTGATGAGTGACGCCACGATCCCGACGAAGGCAAGGTAGGGCTCGGCCGGCAGTCCAGCTCACCGCGGGCACCGAGTTCGTCGAGGACGACACGATGCAGCCCGGCCCACACCCGGCCCCGGCTCCACTGCGCGAAGCGCCGGTAGACGTGGGCCATGCAGGGCCGAACACCGGCGGGAGCTGCCGCCACGTACAACCCGACGTCGCCACGAAGATGATCGCCGCCAACGCCACACGGTCGCACGGCCGCCGTGACCGCGGCACCGGCCAGGAGCGAGATACGGCGGCCGAGCCCCACCCCCAGCTCGGGGCCTGGCTGATCGCCAGGAGCGCGGCCACCAGCCAGGACGCCCTGGCGGTGGGCCCGCGCGGCCTGCCCGCCCGACGGGCCCTCGCCCGACTCGACACGAGCCGGGCCCACGCGCTGGTCGACCGACTCCAGCACCTCCGCGACCTCGGCCAACTGCCCCCGGACTGCGACCCCGCAGACCTGGCCCGCCTGCTCGTGGTGATCATCAAGGGCCTCGCCGTGCAGGCCGCCTCGGGGACATCACAGGCCGAACTGCGGGTCGTCGCCGAACCGATGATGTCCTACCTGCCCGTACGGGTGACGTGACGGGACGACGGGCACGGGTCGGTGACGGCCGGCAGGCTGGGCCGCGCCAGATCCGTGGCGCGACCCGACGAGCCGTCAGGAAGACTTCTTCCGGATTGGGCGGAAGAAGGCGCGGATCTCCTCGGCGAGTGTCCCGGCGGCTTCCATCGGCCCGAAGTGCCCGCCTCGTGGCATGTCGGTCCAGCGCGCGACATCGTCGAAGACTCGCTCCACCCAGGACCGGGGCGGCATGTTGTCCTTCGGGAAGGCGGCCACACCCAGCGGGGGCATGACGCGCTCGCCGGGCGCGAACCGGGTCGGATTCAGCCTGTCCTCGCGGTAGAAGCGCATGGACGAGCCGATGGTGCCGGTGAACCAGTAGATGGAGACGAGTGTGAGTATCTGGTCGAGCGAGAAGACCTGCTCCACGTCGCCGTCGCAGTCGCTCCAGCCGCGCAGCTTTTCGACGATCCACGCGGCCAGGCCCGTAGGGGAGTCGGTCAGGGCGTAGGCGGGCGTCTGGGGCTTCGTCGAGTGCAGGTGGTGGTAACCCCCTTCCGCGGCGAACCAGGTGGCGGAGGAGTCGATGAACGCCTTCTCCTCCTCCGTCAGGGGCGGTTCTCCCTCGCCCAGGGGCGGCCGGAAGGCACCGGGGACGAAGTTGAGGTGCAGGCCGGTGACGCGCCCGGGATGGCGGTGGGCGAGCCAGGTGGAGACGGCCGCGCCCCAGTCGCCGGCCTGGGCGCCGAACCGCTCGTAGCCGAGGCCCGTCATCAAGTGGGCCCACAATCCGGCCACCTGTTCCGGTCCGAGGCCCGGGCGCTCCGGGCGCTGTGAGAAGCCGTACCCGGGGATGGAGGGGACGACGACGTCGAAGGCGTCGGCCGGGTCCCCGCCGTGGGCTCCCGGGTCGGTGAGCAGGGGGATGATCCGTTCCATGTCGAAGCCGGTGCCGGGCCAGCCGTGCGTGAGCACGAGCGGGTACGGCGCGGGACCGGTTCCGTGCCGGTGGATGAAGTGGATCCCGATTCCGTCCACGTCCGCGGTGAACTGCGGCAGGGCGTTCAGCCTGGCCTCCTGGGCGCGCCAGTCGAAGCGGTTCTGCCAGTGGTCCGTCAGCCGTCGCAGGAAGGCCAGGTCGGTGCCGTCCTCCCAGTCCATGCCGTCGACGGCGTCGGGCCAGCGGGTGTTCCGCAGCCGGCGGGTCAGGTCCTCCAGCTGTTCGTCGCTGATGGCGATGGTGAAGGGCGTCGTTTTCACGGAACCGCTCCGTTTCCTGCACCTGTCCCTGGTCCCCGTGAACGTTGTCGTCCCCGCGGCTCGGCTCCCGCATGCCCAACATGCGGTGGGACCAACCCTGCGGGTTTGTCGTAGTCGTAGCGGCGGTCGCCGAGCACGACGCCCGGGCGAACCGGACCGTGTGGGCCGCATCCATGCAATTGCTCAGGGCCCTGCGGGGCGTGCAGAAGTCGGGAGCCCAGCGGGCGAACGAGCGGCCTGTCGGCAAGGTGACGGCCTGGCTGGACGGCTACCAGTACATCGACGGCTACCCCGAGCCATGGCATATGTTCACCAGTCTCGCCGTTGAGAGACCGAAGTGGTCCTGTCCGGGACGTCCCCGCTCGTCCCAGTGCAGGTAGGCCACGACGTGCCCGCGTTGTCGCGCAGCCACAGCGTTTACGAGCCGTCGTCGTACCACTCGACCCACGAGACAAGTTCGATTTACGAACTTGAGAGTGTTAACGTGTCCGTGCGTCGGCAAAACGAACCCACTGGGTTGCCGGGATGGGGCGCCATACGTGGTGGCGCCCGGCCCGAAGGGGTGCCGACGCCCAGCGCTGTCCGTGTTCCGCCACCCCCTACCTGCACCCCGCGTGAACTCTGCGGCCGCGCGCCCGGGCACTGGGGCGGCGTCACCCGAGTCGGCCCCCGCTCCGCAAGACCGCCCGCGCCGGGCCGATCCCCACCCTCCCCGCGTGGCGCAGCTGCCCTCCGCGGTCGGCGTCTCCCACGCTGTGCTGCTCACCGCGCCGGTCGCAGTCGCGACCCTCAGCGCGATTCCGCGCACACCTCATGAGTTCCGCTGTGCCTGAGCAACCGCCCTTCGCACCCCTGGCCAGTAGCGCTTCTCAGAGGAAGTCTCCACAGGTCAGCCCCAAGGCCCGTTGCCTCGGAGCACCTTTCCCAACCATCCGCCGCGCCGCGGCAACATCACCCCTCGGAGGACCCTGACATGGCCTGGATCGCCAGTACCCACACCGAACGCCAGAAGGAGCTCGGCAGCTTCCAGCTCGGCACGGGCGGAATCGGCGGAATCGCCTTCGCCACCGGACCCGGGATCGGGCTGCCCGAGGAGGAAGGCCACAAGCTGATCGACCGAGCGGTGAACGAGGAGGGCTTCAAGGTTCTGGACACCGCCGATGGAAGAAGGGAATCGCGGTGAGCACCTTGTCGCCCTGCCGGTAGGCCCACGGCAGCGCCTTGCCGTCCTCGCTGCTGATCAGGGCCTGCGGCAGCCCCGGTCCGAAGGGGGCACTGCCCCAGGTGGAGGTGCCGCGCGTGCCCGCGTCACGGGCGAGCGGTGCCATTGTCTGGGAGGTGAGGTGCGTCCAGTCGTCGCTGATGCCGATGTCGGTGTACGCGCTCCACGTCACGCCCGGTGTGTAGTACTCGGTGCGGGTCTGCGGGAAGACGAGCTCGTGGTCGGTGGAGCCGCTGAGGCCGGTGACGGGGGCGGTGGAGCCGAACAGCTGGTCGTCCAGCCGCCTGACGCCGGCCGGTTCGCGGTAGACGGAGTCCACCCGGGCGAGGTGCGCCGGGTCGAAGTGCCACGTGTGGCCGTTCGGCAGGGCGGTGTTCACGGCGTCGAACAGCAGGTAGAGCGAGGGCGCGGCGGGCCGGCCGACGACGTGGACCTGATCGTCGCCCGCGGTGATCCGGTCGCGCAGGCCCTGGTTGCCAGTGGCCGAGAAGAGCTGGAAAACTGGGAGGACGCCGGTGTCCTCGATGTAGTCGTAGCTGAGCACCAGTTGGACGCCGTGGGCCTTGAGTGCGGTCATGAGGGCGGTCAAGTCGTCCTGGGACGGCGGGTCCTGGGTCGGCGGTGGTGACGTCCGGGGCGAGCAGCACCACTCTGCCCGCGACGTCGCCGATGGCTGCCGGGTCGGTCCGCTCGCCGAGGTCGACCAACTTTCCTGTGACGTCGCCCTCGAAGCCGCCGGGTGAGGTGTCGGTCACGTCGCCGACTTCGTAGGGGTGCGGGCCCGTGGTCGTCACCTGGTTCTGCGGCCTGGCCCACGCCGCCTCACCCGCCCAGGACGCGCTGGCCGGGCTACGGGTGCAGTTTCTCGCCCTTCGCCAGCATCGCCACGTACTTCTCGATCCGGCGCGCCCGGGTCTCGGGCTTCTTGGCGTCCTGGACTCGGTACAGGATGGCGTAGCGGTTCTGCCGGTCCAGTGTCTCGAAGAACTCCGCGGCGGCCGGGTCGGCGGCGAGGGCTGCCGCGAGGTCGTCCGGCACCGTGGCGGTCCTCGCCCCGTCGTATGCCGCCTCCCAGCGGCCGTCCGCCTTGGCGCGGTCGACCTCGGCCTGTCCCGGCGGACGCATCCGGCCCTGCTCGATCAGCGCGGCCGCCTTGTCCCGGTTGATCTTGGACCACTTGCTGCGCGGCGTGCGCGGAGTGAACCGCTGGAGCCACCACTGGTCGTCGAGCGCGGCCTTCTGGCCGTCGATCCAGCCGTAGCAGAGCGCCACGTCGAGCGCCTGGGCATAATCCAGAGCGACGATGCCGGCGCCCTTCTTACGAAGCTTGAGCCAGATACCGGGCGAGACGGCGTGGTTCTCGCCGAGCCACGCCTCGAAGTCTTCGGCGAATTCGAATGCGACGATCTCCAAGTCCTGAGTCACCCGGGTAGCGAACCACACCCGACCGACAGCCACGACGCACGCAGACGCCGGCGCCGAGGCCAGCGCCGGCGCCCGCCGCAGGATGCCCGTGGACTCTTGCTCACGACAAGAAGAAAGCACGCTCACCCTGGACCGCCACGTCGTCCGCGAGGAAGGCCCGGGGATCGACCCTGCGGCGGCGGGGAGGACGGCTTGACCGCCTGCCCCTCGAGGGTCGCGACGGGCCCAAACCCCGCTGGCGCGGGGAGCACTCCAGAGGCAGAAGCGACCAGGACTTGATCACGGGACCAACCCCGCGCGGGCGGGGAGCACACTACGGCCGTGAGCTGTAGGGCGCTTTCGTCGGGACCAACCCCGCGCGGGCGGGGAGCACCCTGCGGTGGGCCCGCGGTGCTCGATGTTGCCGGGACCAACCCCGCGCGGGCGGGAAGCGCACCTCCCGCCCCTGGAGACCGAGGATGCCCACGGGACCAACCCCGCGCGGGCGGGGAGCGCGGAGATCGTCAACCCGCCGCTGCCGGAGGCCTGGGACCAACCCCGCGCCGGCGGGGAGCGCTGTCGGGCAGCATGGGTAATGCTCCTGTTCCTGGGACCAACCCCGCACCGGCGGGGAGCACAGGAGCTGACCTGCGTGTTTGGCGAGGCCTATTGCCGTTTTTGCTCACTTTACTCAACGGCGCACCCTCGGCAGCCCCGACTCGGGAAACCGTGTCGGCGTCATCCGAGGCGGGCCCGTCGGGTGCGTCGAGCGAGTCGAGCTGACCGACGCGTCCTGGCGTGCCCGTGCGGACGGTGGCCGAGGTCCGTGCCTGCTGTGCCCTGCCGAAGTTCCGCACACGACTCGCCAAGCGCTGACTCCCAGCCTCCGCTGCTCCGCCCCAGGGCCACGGCGCCTGCGCGTTCCTTACCCTTCGCTCCCCCTCCGCGCGATCGCGTCGACTGACTCGAGTGAACGGTGAAGCTCCACCGCGTAGTCGAAGCCGGGAGCCTCGGAGGCCCGGCCCGACAGCGCCTCGGCCACCTCCGCGTACAGATGGGCGACGTTGTGGGCCGGCGTTCCGGCCAGCTCCGGGAACCGGTCGTACCCGGCGGGAGGCTTGAGCGGGGACAAGGTCTCCTGGTCGCGCGCCCCTTCGACGGCCAGCGCCGCGCTCATGGGCAGGCCGACATCTCCGGTGATCCGCAGGGATCCCCGTGTCCCGTCGATCTCCCAGACGTACGGCGTCGTCCTCAGCGCGCCGCCCCGGAAGTGCATGCCGGCGACGGCCCCGCCCGGCAGCCGGCCGGTGACGGCGATCTGGTCCGGCGCGGTCTTCACGATCGCCTCTCCGGTGTCGGTGTTGACGGCCTGGGGGCGCACGGTCGCGACCGTCGCTGTGACCGCGGACAGCTCGCCCAGCACGACCGCCTGCATGTCGAGCGCGTGGGCGAAGGGGATGGTCATCATCGTGGCCCCGTTGGCGGCGTCCGCGGTATAGGCGGACCCCGACGTGAACGTCGCCCCGCCGCCGGGGAACGAGCAGATCATCGACGAGGAGAGGACCTCGCCGACATAGCCGTCGGCGACCAGGTCGCGGACCCACCTCGTCGTCGGCGACACGTGTCCCTGCAGGCCGGTGAACCGCGGTCCGGGGCGGCCCGAGTCCCGCAGGAACTCCGCCTCGGCGAGGTCGCGCGCCAGCGGCCACTCGCACAGGACGGCCTTGCCGGACGCGAGCACCGGCTCCAGCAGCCTGCGGTGCTCGGGCACCCGCACCGTGATCGCGATCAGGTCGATCTCCTCACGGCTCGCCATTTCCGCCACCGAGTCGTACCCCGGCACTCCGTAGCGCTGCGCGGCGGCCGCGGTCGACTCCGGCGAGCCGGCCGTCAGTCCCCGCAGCTGCACCCCGGGAACCGCCTCGATGGCCGGCCAGTGGGCCACGGCCCCCCAGTTGCCCTTGGCGCTGAGGCCGACGACGCCGACCCCGATCGTTGTGCCCATGGTTCCGTCCTCCGGAGTCGGTGAGGTGTCTTCGGGCCCGGGGCGGGGACTCCTTCCCGCCTCCTGCCCGTGGTCTCCGATCGCCGTGGCGGGACGCGCTGCGGGCGTGACGCCCGGCCGGGCGGCATGGCGCAGCACCGCTCTCATTTGAGTTGGTTCGGCGAAGCCAGGAGACGCGGTCCACCGTATCAGAGCTGGATTGGCTCAGCAGACCCAAAACGCGCCGGGGCGGCACGCAAAGCCGCGGAACGGCACCTTTGGCGGCACCCGACCCGGCGGCGCCCCGCATCTCACTTCGGGCAGCAGAGCCAGATCGACTAGACTGCCCGCATGAGTCGGAAGGCAGCTGCGTCGGACCCCCTCTGCGCCATCGCCCGCAGCCTCGATGTCATCGGGGAGCGCTGGTCGCTGCTGATCATCCGGGACGCCTTCTACGGCCGGACCACCTTCAGCGAGTTCCGCGCCTCGCTCGGCATCTCCACCGACGTCCTGACCGCCAGGCTCAACACACTCGTCGAGGAGGGGATCCTGGAGCGCCGCCCCTACCGCCCCGAGGCCGGCGGCCGCGGCTCCCGGGAGCGCCACGCCTACCACCTGACGCCGGACGGCCGTCAGCTGCGGCCCGTGCTGGGCGCCCTCCTCCAGTGGGGCAACGCGCACCGCCCCAACGACTACGGCCCCTCCTCGGTGCTGGTCGACACCAGGACCGACCGGCCCGTGCGCCTCGCCTTCGTCGGCGAGGACGGCGAGGAGGTCGACGTGGCGCAGGTGGACAGCGTCCTCGGGCCCGGGTACTACGCGTGGAGGGCCCAGAACCCCGAGGGCGACAGCTGACCGCGTCACGGTCGGGGCGTGGACGGACCTACGCCGTCCGTCCCGCCGCCTGGGCGATGCGCGACCGCCACTCGGCCGTGTGCTGCGGGGTGGCCGCATCCAGGGCCGCGCGGACGCCGGCCGCGTCCAGGTCGGCCGTGTAGACCGGAGTGCCGGGCTGCTGGCGCCAGGAGTCCGCGAGGGGACCGGCGTCCACGGGGTCGAAGCCGGCCGCGTCGACGAGGGCGCGGACGCGGGCGGTGGCCGCCGGGTCGTCCCCGGCGACGGGAAGCGCGATGCGGTCCGCAGCGCCGGCCGGCCGGCCCAGGGAAGCCAGGTGGGTGGCGGTGATCGTGTTGAACGCCTTGATCACGGGCCGCCCCAACTGCCGTGCGGCCCAGGCGCTTTCGGTGCCTCCGTCGTCCAGTTCGCCGATCGCGGCGTCGCGCAGCACGGGCACGTAGTTGCCCGCGTCGACCACGACCGTCTGCTCCGGCAGCTTCGCCAGCGCGCCGGCCAGGTCCGGGATCGCGCCGAAGGGCACGGCGAGCACGAGGACTTCGGCGTCCTCGACTGCGTCGGCGACCGTGCGGGCCGTCGCGCCGGTCTGCGCCGCGAGGTCCGAAAGGGTCTGCGGGCCGCGGGAGTTGGCGACGGTGACGCGGTGTCCTGCGGCGGTCAGCAGGCGGGTGAGAGCGGCGCCGACGTTGCCGGCCCCGATGATGGCGATGTCCTCCATGGGATTTCCTTTCAGTTCGTGGGGAGTTGGGGCGTGCCGAAGTACGGGGAGTCCGGCGGGTACAGGTCCCGCAGGTAGGGCTGGTCGCGGCCGAGGTCGCACGGCTCGACCCGCACGTTGCCCGGGCCACGGGCGATGAGCAGCCCGGGTTCGGAGCGCAGGAAGTCGGGATAGCCGAGGTCGGCCAGGCGCTGCTTCTCGGCGGCGTGGTCGTCGGTCCAGTAGCCGACGTGGTGGAAGTAGCCGCCCGGAGGGGTGGCGAGCGGCGTGCCGGGCAGTGCCTGCCACAGTTCGACGGCGAACGGGCCGCCGAGCGAGAAGGTGACGTGGCAGTCGACGTCGTGGGCGGCTCCGTGCTCGTCCGTCATGGTCATCGACCGGACGACGACGGGCCGCCAGGTCAGGCCGAACAGGGTGCCGAACTCCGCCATCCCCCGTTCCAGGTCGGGTACGGCCAGTCCGATGTGCCAGATCCTGCTCATGCGTGGGTTCCTCTCGTCGGGTGGGGTGCCGGGCTGCCGAAGGGCTCGTCCGGGATATGGGTCGGACCGCGGCCCGTAGCGCGTCCGCGCGCGGCAGCCGGTCTGTTCCATCGCGCGCTTCCTTGTCCTGGACGCGGCTGAAGTGCGCGAAAGCGAAACGGGCACGATGTCCGTTTAACTCCGCCGACGATATGGACACCGTGTCCGGTTGTCAACTAGGGTCGGGTCCATGACCGCGAGATCCGACGCCGAGACCCGCCGCGCCGACGCCGTACGCAACCGCGGGGCCCTGCTTGCCGCCGGCGAACGCGTCTTCGCCCGCTCCGGCGCCGAGGTCCCGATGGAGGAGGTCGCCCGCGAGGCCGGCGTCGGCCGGGGCACCCTCTACCGGCACTTCCCCAGCCGCGAACACCTCCTGGCCGCTCTGATGGAAGGGCAGGCCGCCCAGCTCGACGCCGAGGCCCGCCGCCTGCGCGCGGAAGCTCCCCCGTGGGAGGCGGTCACCGCCTGGCTCCGCCGCTACGACGAAGCGCTCGCCCGCTTCCGGGGCGCCGCCGCCCACGTCGGCGCGGGCTTCGCCGGCGGCACCCCCGTCGCCGCCGCCTGCCACCCCATGCGGACCGCCTTCGCCGGGCTCCTCGACCACGCCCGCAGCTGCGGACAGGTGCGGCCGGACATCACGGCCGAGCAGGTCCTCGCCCTCGTCGCCGGGCTCCCCAAGGACGCGGCCACCGGACGCGCGCAGAGCCAGTGCCTGGACATCGTGCTGCGGGGGCTGCGCGCCTGAACGCCCCCGCCGAGGAGGCCGCCTGCTGACGGGTCGGGCCTGCGGAACGTGTCCGCATGGGGACGGCGCGGTCCGCTTGTGGCGCTCTGCGCGCGGGACTTGCGACGAACGGCCGGCCGCCGCGCCGGCGCCGACCGTTCGGTGCGGCACCGGCGCGGCAGGGCCGGCCGGAGGGGGTCAGCGCGTCGTCACGGCGCGGTGATGAGCTCGGCGGCCCGCTCGCCGATCATCACGGACGGGGCGTGGGTGTTGCCGCGGGGCAGGGCCGGCATGACGGAGGCGTCCACGACGCGCAGTCCGGTGATGCCGTGCACGCGCAGCGCGGGATCGACGACGGATTCCTCGTCGAGTCCCGCACGGCAGGTTCCGACGGGGTGGTTGGTGGAGATGGTGGACGTGCGGGCGGACTCCAGCAGCGAGGCGTCGTCCGTCGCGGCCGGGAACGACGCCGGTCCGATGAGCGCCCGCAGGATCGGGCTGTCGGCGATCTCCAGGGTGCGGCGCAGTCCCTCGACGACCAGCCGCCGGTCGGCTGAGTCGCTGTAGTAGCGGGGGTCGATGACCGGGGCCGCCGCCGGGTCGGTGGAGGCGAGGCGGACGCTGCCCCGGCTTTCCGGGGTGAGGACCGTCACCAGGCACGAGATGCCGGGCATGCTGTTCCCGAGCAGGTCGATGAGCATGGGGGTGAGCTCGATGTCGGGGGCCTCGGCGCCCTCGGCGCAGCGCAGGAAGGCGCCGGCCTGGCCCATGGATGCCTGCAGCCCGCGGCGCTGCTGCGCGTAGAGGGCCTCGTGGTGTTCGTTGCGCGCGTCGAGCCAGGTCTCCCCGCGGTGCACCGGCCAGCCGATCAGGGCCGAGGGGTGGTCCTGGAGGTGCGCCCCGACACCGGGCAGGTGCTGGACCACGTCGATGCCGTGCCGCGCCAGCTCGTCGGCGGGTCCGATGCCGGACAGCATCAACAGCTGCGGCGTGCGTATGGCTCCCGCCGACAGGACCACCGAGTCCGCGTGGACCCGGTGCGTGCCCGTCGGGTCGCTGTATTCCACGCCGGTGGCGCGCGTGCCGGTGAGCAGGACGCGCCGCACGAGCGCGCCGGTGCGCACGACCAGGTTGGGGCGGCCCTCAGCCGGGCGCAGGTAGCCGCGCGCCGCGCTGTACCGCTCCCCTTCGCGGACGTTGCTGTAGAGCAGACCGACGCCGTCCAGCTCTGCGCCGTTGAAGTCGCGGTTCAAGGGCAGGCCGGCCTCGACCCCCGCCGCGATGAACGCGAGGGAGAGCGGGCTGACGTCCTTGGGGGTGGTGACGGGGATGGGGCCGCCGGTCCCGTGGAACCGCGAGGAGCCCAGCTCGTGGTCCTCGCTGCGGCGGAAGGCGGGCAGCACCTCCTCGAAGCTCCAGCCCTTCATCCCGCGCTCGGCCCAGCCGTCGTAGTCGAGCCGGTGACCCCGGTACCAGGCCTGGTAGTTGATGGACCCGCCGCCGCCCAGGACCCGGCCGGCCGACAGGGGGACGGTCCTGCCGCCGAGCTGCTCCTGCGGCGCGGTGTCGTAGCTCCAGTCGTGGTCACCGCGCAGCAGGCCCGCGAACGGACCGTGGGGAGGGGCGATGCGCGGGTCGGTGTCGGCCGGCCCCGCCTCCAGCAGCAGCACCCGGCAGCCCGGGTCGGCGCTGAGCCGGGCCGCCAGCACGCTGCCCGCGGCGCCTCCACCCACGACGATGTGGTCGAACGGAGCCTCGGTTGTGCCGTGGGAGGCTGGTGTGGTCTGTGTGTCGGGAAGGGACACGTGGAACTCCATCACTTCGTCGGGTATTTCGGCGCGCGGCCGCTCCACGCCCGTCGGGCGGAGCCGGGCAGCGCGAGGTGAGCGCGAACGGCAGTGCCGCGTCCACCGTGGCGGCGAGCCTAGCATGAAACGGAGAGTTCTCCGATTCTGTTGTGGCGGCCCATCACGAAGGCGCGCGGTCGCCTCGCTCTCCTTCCTCTACGGACAGCCGGGCCGGTTGACTCACCTGGACCACAGGTTCGCCGCGGCGCAGGTCCTCGTGGCGACGCGAGGGCAGGCGCATACGATGGACGGCACATAGAAGAACAGTGGTCTCTTGTGTACGCTTGTGGCCGGACGGCGATCCTGCCCGCGGGCGCGGGTGGAGGTACGGATCGCCGGAGAGGGAGGACCACGGTGGCCGGCAGTGTCGCGGAGGGGTTCCAGCGGGCCCGGCGCCCGGAGCAGCGCGAGGTGCGCCGCCAGGCGATCCTGGACGCCACGCGGGTCCTGCTCGACCGCGCCGAGGTCGCGGAGGTGAGCCTGCGGGAGATCGCGCGCGAGGTCGGCTGCGCCAACTCCAATGTGCTGCGCTACTTCGGCACCCGGGAAGGGGTGCTGCTCGCCCTCCTCGATCACGAGTGGGGCGACTGGCTCGCCGACCTGGAGCGGGCGCTGCCCGCGGCGGGCACCGGCGCGCCGGTCCACGTGGTCGCGCGCACCGCGGCCGAGACGGTCGCCGCGCATCCGCGCATGTGCAAGCTGATGAGCGCGCTGAGCGGGCTGCTCAGGACCGAGGCGCCGGAGTCGGTCGCAGCCCCGTTCCACCAGGCGTCCGCGACCCGCAACCTCCAGGCCGCCCGGCTGCTCGCCGAGCGCGTCCCCGGCCTGAGCACTCCGCTGGCCTCCGAACTGATGATGATGGCCAGCGCCTACGTGGCGGGCTGGTGGCCCCTCGCACAGTCCGGACAGGACGCACCCGAGCCGCCGCTGGAGGACCCGGATCTCGTCCGCCCGCACACCTTCGTCGACGGGCTCGCGCGCGGCCTGCACCTGATGCTGGCGGGTCTGCTGGTGGAGTCCGCGTTCGTCCCCGGGGCGCCGACGGCACCGTAGAGCGCCGGAACACGCCGACGTTCGCCGGTTCGTCGGTTCGCCGGACCCCGCGTTCATCGGCCCGTCGGTTCGTTCACTCGCCCGTTCGTCGGTCCGTCCGTCCTTCGGTTCACCCGTCCCTCGGTCCGTCCTCCCGGTCGCCGGCGCCGAGGCGTTCCCGTCCGCTTCGGGCGGTCGGGACCGCGGTGGGCTGCCCCGCCGCTTCGGTCCACCGCGCGGTGAAGTCGCCCGCACCTGAGCCGACCGACCTCTCCCCTGTCGCGCCCACGTGACCCTCGGCTGCGCGCCGGCCCGCGGCCGGGATCGCGTTCCGGCCCCGTGCGGGATGCGCCCTCGCGCTCGGCCCCCTTCCCGACACGCCTGACCACTGGGCGGCACGGACCGCCGACCCAGGGCAGGCCCACGACCACCCGGGAAGACAAGAGAGCAGTGGTCCGCTATATTGGAGAGGTCTCCACTTCTCATCCCACCTCTCGAGGAACCGGCCATGACCGCACACGACCTTGAGCCCGCCCCCACGTCGGCGGCGCCCCCTGCCGCCTCCCCCGCCGACCGCCGCTGGTGGGTCCTGGCGGTGCTCGGCCTGGCGCAGCTGGTGGTGGTGCTCGACGCCACCGTCATGAACATCGCCCTGCCGACCGCCCAGCGGGACCTCGGTTTCACCGACGCCCAGCGGCCGTGGGTCCTGACGGCCTACACGCTCGCCTTCGGCAGCCTGCTGCTGCTGTCCGGCCGCCTGGCCGACCGGCTCGGGCGCCGCAGGCTGTTCATGACCGGCCTGATCGGATTCGCGGCCGCCTCGGCGGTCGGCGGCGCCTCCACCGGGTTCACCATGCTGGTCGCCAGCCGCGCGGTGCAGGGCGGCTTCGCCGCGCTGCTCGCCCCGGCGGCGCTGTCCCTGCTGACCCTCACCTTCCCCGACGGTCCCGAACGCGCCCGCGCCTTCGGGGTGTTCGGCGCCGTCGGCGTCTCCGGCTCCACTCTGGGCCTGGTCCTGGGCGGGGCGCTGACCGAGTACCTGTCGTGGCGCTGGACCATGTACATCAACGTCGTCATCGCCATACCCGCCCTGATCGGCGCCCTGAGCATCATCGCCCGCGACACCCGGACCGCTGTGCGCCCGCGCCTGGACCTGGCCGGCACCCTCACCGTCTGCGCCGGTCTGTTCACCCTGGTCTACGGCTTCTCGAACGTCGCGGACCACGGCTGGAGCGCGCCCAGCACCCTGGCCCTCCTCGCCGCCGGCGTGGTCCTGCTGGCCGCCTTCGTCGCCGTCGAGACCCGGGTCCCGGCGCCGCTGCTGCCGCTGCGGGTCCTGGCCGACCGCAACCGGGCCGGCGGCCTGCTCGGGATGTTCGTCGGGATCGGCGCACTGCTCGGCGTCATCCTCTTCGGCGCCTACTACGTGCAGGGCACCATGCACTACAGCGCCGTCAAGACCGGCCTGGCGTTCCTGCCCCAGCCCTTCGCGCTGCTGGTGACGGCCGCCGTGATCGGCCCACGGCTGAACCGGCGGGTGAGCCCCAAGGTCACCGTCCCGGTCGGCATGCTGCTCGGCGCGGTCGGCGTGGCCCTGTTCACCCGCGTCGGCGTCCACGGCGACTACGCCACCGATGTCCTGCCGACCCTGGTCGTCCTCGGTGTCGGGCTCGGGCTCATCTTCGCCACCAGCACCAGCATCGCCACCCACGGCCTGGCCCGCGAGGACACCGGGGTCGGCTCGGCGCTCGTGTCGACCTCGCAGCAGATCGGCGGCTCCATCGGCGTGGCCGTGCTCAACACCATCGCCACCACCGCGGGAGTGCACTACTTCCGCCACCACACTCCCGGCGCCCTCACCCTCGCCCGGGCCACCGTCCACGGTTACACCACCGCCTTCTGGTGGGCCTCGGGCTTCTTCCTGCTCGGCGCGGTCATCACCGCCGTGCTGCTGCGCCCCGGCGTCCCGGAGCACCTGACCGCCTCCGCGCCGTCCGCGGACGACGAGACCACGCCGAAGGCGGCGGCCCCGGCCCACTGAGGCCGTCCCCCGACAACCGCCCGCCGAAGCCTCCTTCGAAGCCCCGCCCGCCGTGCACCGCCACGGCGGGCGGGTCCGTTTCCCGGCCGGCGCCTGTCCTCGTACGGCGTCGCGCGGAACAGCCCTTCAGGCGCCCGCCGTCGTCGGCTTCGGCACGGTGGCCCGGGCCGGGTGGACGATGCTGACGAACCGTCATGTGAACCCGTTACGACGGGTGGCCGGTCAGCTCGGGACGAGGTGCGGGGCGCGGTCCTCCTCACCGCTCAGCGGCAGCTCGGTCCAGATCGTCTTCCCCTTCTGCCCGTAGCGGCAGCCCCAGCGCGAGGTGCACTGGGCGACGATGTACAGCCCACGGCCGCCCTCGTCCGTCTCCGCCGCCCTGATCAGCCGCGGTTGGGTGTTGCTGTCGTCGCCGACCTCGCAGATCAGCGCCCGGCCGCGGATGAGGCGCAAGGACACGGGTCCCTCCGCGTACCGGATCGCGTTGGTGATGAGTTCGCTGATCACCAGTTCCGCCGTGAACGCGAGATGCTCCAGGTGCCAGTCGGCCAGCTGGCGTTCCGCCAGCGTGCGGGCGTCGGCCACGGATGCCGGATCGGCGCGGAACTCCCAGTGCGACACATCCCCGGGATCGACACGGCGAGTTCGCGCGAGCAGGATCGCCACGTCGTCACTCAAGGTGGCCTCGGTCGGCGCCGGCATGAGGCCGTCGCACCACTTCCGCAGCGGCCGGTGCTCCCTCATGCCTGCCCCCAGCTCGTCCTGCACCCGCTGCCAGTCCCACCCGCTGCGGAACTCCGGGGTGCGCAGCAGGCCGTCGGTGTACATGGCGAGGACGCTGCCCGGAGCCATGTCGACCGTCGCCGACAGGAAGGGCGTCCCGCCCGCGCTCAGCGGCGGGTTGTGCGGCAGGTCGAGGATGCGGGTGGTGCCGTCGGGGCCGATGAGCAGCGGTGACGGGTGTCCGGCGGAGGCGAGGACGCACGTGCACGTGGTGGGGTCGTAGACCGCGCACAGGCAGGTGGCACCCACGGTGTCCCATTGCTCCGGACCGGCCTCCGCGGCCATCCGGGCCACCAGCTGTTCCGCCCGGGCGAGGATCTCCGAGGGCTCCAGTTCCAGGTCGGCGTAGGTCTGGATCGCGGTGCGCAGGCGCCCCATGGTGGCCGCGGCCGCCAGGTCGTGCCCGATGACGTCGCCGATGACGAAGGCGGTGCGCATCGAGGGGAGTTCGATGACGTCGAACCAGTCGCCGCTCACGCCGGTCCCGCTGTCGGCCGACCGGTAGGCGCCCGCGGTCTCCGCCGCGGGGGTGTCGGTGAGGGTGGGGGGCAGGAGCCGTTCCCGCAGGACGGCCGCGGCCTGGTGCTCGCGGGTGAAGCGGCGCGCGTTCTCGACGCCGATCGCCGCGCGGGAGGCGATCTCGGTGAGCAGCTCTCCTTCGCCGGCGTCGAACCGGTCCGAGTCCGCGGTGCGCCACGCCGAGACGGAGCCGAGCACACCGCCACCGGCGATCAGGGGCGCGACCGCCAGCGAGGTGGCCGCGGCGGGGACCATTGTGCGCGTCAGGCCCGGGTCCCCCAGGGCGCTCTCCACCTGTCCGCGGTCCAGGACGAGGGTCTCCCCGTGCTGCAGGCGGCGCAGTGCCGGACTGTCGGGCAGCGCGGGGTAGGGCGCGCCCACCTGCAGTAGCTGTTCCGGCCAGGGACCGGCGGCGCGGGCGGCCGCGGCCCTGACGAACCGGGTCCGTCCGCCCTGCCGGTCGGTGGGCGCGCTGTCGCCCAGCAGGACGGGCTCGTAGAGATCGACCGAGGCGTAGTCGGCGAACCCCTCGACGATCACGTCGGCCAGGGCCCGGGCTATCCGGTCCGGGCGCAGGGACGGGCCGATGCGCAGGGCGGCGCGGTGCAGCAGCTCCCGGTCGCGCTGGACGCGTTCCTCCTCGGTGATGTCCCGCACCATCGCCGCGACCCCGGTGGGCCGGCCGTCCGCGTCCTCCAGGCGGAAGGCCGACAGGGAGAACACCCAGTGGTGCTCCGGGGTCACGCGGGAACGGGTCCGCTGCCGGTGCCTGAGCACGGGTTCGCCGGTGCGCAGGACCTCGGAGAAGACCGCCTCGACGGCGGCGGCGTCGGGCGCCGGCAGGTAGTCCTGGAGGCGGTCGCCGGGAGCCACGGGCGCGGTGTGCGGGCCGCCGGCCGTGAGATTGGTCAGCTGCACCCGCAGGTCGTCGCCGTGGATCCCGAAGCCGAGGGATTCCTGGCGCATGATGGCGCGCAGCAGCGACACCGCGTGCCCCCACTCGCGGGCCGCCCCGGCGGGCGCGAGCAGCAGGACGGAGCCGCGGGCCGGGGGCTCCAGCGCGATCAGCCGCAGGCACACCGCCACCTCCCCCGCCGCGCCCTGCCGGAGCCGGACGATCCCCGACGCGGGGAGGGCGGAGGGGGCCGGGTCGCCGGGCGTCGCGATCAGGAGCCGTAGGAACGGGTGGCCGAGCACCGATGCGGCCGGCTGTTCCAGCAGGGCTGCCGCCTCGTCGGACCACGAGGTGACCGTGCCCTCGGCGTCCAGGCCGACCGCGGCGAGCCGGCCGAGACAGTAACCCTGGTCGCCGGGATCGTCTTGGTGGTTCATGCGAACCCCCGCGTTGCCGAAGAACCGGGCAGACCCATCGTGACCTGCCATGGCCTGTCACTTCAGTCTACGTGGCCCGGTCGGCCCGGCGGCCGCCCGCACGGGCCCCGGCGCCCGGCGTCCCCGGCAAGAGATCTCGCCGACGTGCTCCCCCACCGCGGGCCCGGCATCGCGGGGCCCGCGCCAGCGATCCCGGCCGGCCCCGCCCGGTCGGTGACGGCGGCTCCGCTTGTCCGGGTCAGTGGTTGCCGTAGCCGGGGATGCTCGCCTTGATGCGCTCGAGTTCGCGCGTGTCGGAGACGCCCTGGAAGTCGTAGCGGGGTGTGTAGGGGGCTTCCAGGCGGCGGGCCTCCTCGTCGGTGAGGTCGAGGTCCACGGAGGCGACCGCGTCGTCGATCTGCTGGAGCGTGCGGGCGCCGACGACCGGGGCGGCGACGACGGGGTTGCGGTGCAGCCAGGCCAGCGCGATCTGGGCGCGGCTGACCCCGCGGGCCTCGGCGAGGGCGCCGACCTCGTCGACGATGAGGCGGTCGCTGTCGGCGGTTGCCTGGTAGAGCATGTCCGCGTAGGCGCCGTCGGTCGCGGCGCGTTCGCCTGTGTTCGCCTGGTCGAAGGGGCGGGCGAGCCGGCCGCGGGCCAGCGGGCTCCAGATGGAGGTGGCCACGCCCTCGTCCGCGCACAGCGGCAGCATTTCGCGCTCCTCCTCGCGGGCGAGGAGGTTGTAGTGGTCCTGCAGGGTGACGAAGCGGGCCCACCCGTGGCGCTCCTGCAGGTGCAGGAGTTTGGCGAACTGCCAGGCGTGCATGGAGGACGCGCCGAGGTAGCGGGCCTTGCCCGACCTGACGACCTCGTCCAGCGCCTCCAGGGTCTCCTCGAAAGGCGTCTCGTTGTCGAGGCGGTGGATCATGAGGATGTCGACGTAGTCGGTGCCCAGGCGGCGCAGGCTGTGCTCCACCTCGCTCATGATCGCCTTGCGCGACAGGCCGCCGCCGTTCGGGCGGCCGGGTCGCATGACGTGCCGGATCTTGGTCTGGATGACGACGTCGTCGCGGTCCGCGTAGTCCTTCAGGGCCCGGCCGAGGATCTCCTCGCTGGAGCCGTAGGAGTACAGGTTGGCGGTGTCGAAGAAGTTGATGCCCGCTTCGAGGGCGTGCTTGATCAGCGGGCGGCTCGCCTCCTCGTCCAGCGACCAGACCGGGTGGCCGCGGTCGGGTTCGCCGTAGGTCATGGCGCCGACGGCGACCGGGGAGACATCGAGGCCGGTGCGGCCGAGCTTGGTGTAGCGCACAGCGGGGCTCCTACAATGGTGGGGACAAGTAACGGAGAACTCTCCGGGTGACTCTTGCGACGCTAGCGGACACCTCTCCGTTTCGCAACACGAGGATCGCCCCACCCGACCAGGAGGCACCCTTGCCCGACGCCGCACCCCAGCGCTCGGACGCGCTCAGGAACCGGGAGACGATCCTGCAGGCCGCGCACGACGCCTTCGCCGAGTCGCCGGACGCCTCGCTCAACTCGATCGCCAAGCGGGCGGGCGTCGGCCCGGGCACGCTCTACCGGCACTTCCCGACCCGCGAAGCGCTCATCCTGGCGGTCTACGAGCACGACGTCGGCCGCCTCGTCGACTCGGTGCCCGAACTGCTCGCCGCCCACGCCCCGCTGGACGCGCTGCGGTCCTGGTTCACCACGCTCGCGTCCTACGCGCGCATCAAGCACGGCCTCGGCGAGGCGCTGAACTCCGCGGCCGCCCAGGAGGTCACCAGTGCCACCTGGCCTCCGGTCAGCGCCGCCGTCCGCCGGCTCCTCGACGCGTGCGCGGACACGGGAGAGGTGCAGCCCGGGCTCGACCCGACCGACGTCGTCATGCTCCTGAGCTGCCTGTGGCGCACCGCGGACACCCCGGAGGGCGCGCTGCAGGCCGAGCGCCTGCTGGACCTGGCGATCCACGGCTTCCGCCCCTGAGCCCGGGACGCCCGCGGTAAGGCCACGAGGCGAACCCGCCCTCCCGCACCCCTCGATCCACCGGCTTGACGTCGAGGGGTGCAGGCCGCACTGTAGTAAGTAGATATTTACTTACGGATGGGAGCCCTCCTCATGGCCGTCGCCACCACCTTCTTCGACCGCCTCGGCGCGGGGGACGTGCCCGGTGCGCTCGCGCTCACCACGCCCGACTTCACCTGGACCGTCGCCGGCAAGCCCGGGCAGTTCGGCCTCGCCGGCGTCTACGACCGCGACAGCTACGTCGCCATGCTCCAGCGCGTCGGCGCCTCCCTGCCGGCCGGGCCGCGCGTCGAGGTCACCTCGGTCACCGCGGACCAGGACCACGAGGTGATCGAGGCGCATGTCACCGCCGTGTCGGCCTCCGGCGCCGACTACGACAACGCGCTCGTCTACGTCTTCGACCTCGACGGCGGCCGGATCAGGGCCGTCCGCGAGTACCTGGACACCATCCACGCCGCCGAGATCTTCGTCGCGTAGCGGGGCCCGCCCATGACGCAGCCGCCGCCCGGAGCGGCGCCGCGGGACGCGACCGCCACCCGGCAGCGCATCCTCGCCGCCGCGACCGAGGAGTTCGCCGCCCGCGGTCCCGCCGGTGCGCGCGTGGCAACCATCGCCGCCCGCGCACCGGCCAACCCCCGGATGATCTACGCCTATTTCGGCAGCAAGGAAGGGCTGTTCGCCGCAGTCGTCGAGCAGGTGGTGCTGCAGATGCAGGACGCGGTGACCCTCGACGCGGCCGATCTGCCCGGCTACGCGCTGGCGGTCTTCGACGCCTGCAAGGCCCGCCCCCACCTGGTGCGCCTCGCCCTGTGGCAGGGCCTGGAGCTGCCGGGGCTCGCCGAGCGGATCGCCCCCGTCCGGCGGGCCAACGAGGAGAAGGCCGCCGCCATCCGCCGGGCCCAGTCCGAGGGCTTGGTGAACGACGCCCTGCCCGCCGAGCAGTTGCTCGACGCCATCCTCACCCTGGTCTACGGCAACTTCGTGCTGGCGCGGGGCATCGACGACTACAGCAGTACGCGCCGGGAGGCCGTCGCCCGAGCCGTCGAACTGCTCACCGCCCCTCGGTGAATCCCCACCGCGCTCCTGTCCGACCCCGCCCCATCCGGCCGGTCCCGGGCGGGGCGGACGTGGGTGCGGACACCTCGCCCCCGACCTGCGCGGCATGGGCGATTCCGACCCGGCCGGGAGCGACACGTTCGCCAAGACCGGCATCGGGCCGTCCCCGTACGGTCTCGGTGGCACCGCGTCCGGCCGGACCGGCGAGGAGGCGGCCTCCCGCCGATGACTGCCTGCTGCCCGCGTGGTCCGGACGGGGAGCGGCCCCGGGCACGTGGAGGCGGCACGGCAGGGCCCCGGCTGGCTCCTTCGGGAAGGCGCATCCGCCCGGCGGAGGAAACCATGGAGGACATGGACACCTCGCAGCAGACCTCCCGGGACGGCGCCGCCGCGGACACCTACGACGTCATCGTCATCGGCGCGGGCCCGGTCGGGCAGAACGCCGCCGACCGGGCCCGCGCCGCCGGCCTGAGCGTCGCGGTGGTGGAGCGCGAGCTGGTCGGCGGGGAGTGCTCGTACTGGGCCTGCGTGCCGAGCAAGGCGCTGCTGCGTCCCGTCCTCGCCCTCGCGGACGCCCGCCGGGTGGACGGCGCCCACCAGGCCGTGACCGGCACCATCGACACCGGCGGCGTCTTCGCCCGGCGCGACCGCTACGTCACCGACTGGGACGACTCCGGACAGGCCGGCTGGGTCGCCTCCATCGGCGCCGACCTGGTGCGCGGGCAGGGCCGCCTCGACGGTCCGCGGCGGGTGACCGTGACCCCGCCCGGCGAGGAGCAGGGCCGCGCGCGGACGCTGACCGCCCGGCACGCCGTCGCCGTCGCCACCGGCAGCAGCCCGCTCCTGCCCGACCTGCCGGGCATCGACGAGGCCCGCCCGTGGACCAACCGGCAGGGCACCGACTCCAGCCGGGTCCCCGGCCGGCTCGCCATCGTCGGCGGCGGCGGAGTCGCGGTGGAGATGGCCACGCTCTGGCAGGGCCTCGGCGCCCGCACCACGCTGCTGGCCCGCCGCCCGCTCCTGCCCCGGATGGAGCCGTTCGCCGGCGAGATGGTGGCGCGGGGCCTCTCCGAGGCGGGCGTCGATGTGCGCATCGGCGTCTCGGTGACGGGCCTGCGCCGACCCGACCCGGACGGCCCGGTCACCCTGACCCTGGACGACGGCGGCACCTTGGAGGCCGACGAGGTCATGTTCGCCACCGGGCGCACCCCCCGGACCGCCGACATCGGCCTGGAGACCGTGGGCCTGACCCCCGGCTCCTGGCTCGACGTGGACGAGACCTGCCTGGTCAGGGGGGTCGAAGGCGGCTGGCTCTACGGCCTCGGGGACGTCAACCACCGGGCCCTGCTCACCCACCAGGGCAAGTACCAGGCGCGCACTGCAGGCGACGCGATCGGGGCGCGGGCCAAGGGACTGCCCCTGGACGACGGGGCATGGGGCGACCACGCCACTACCGCCGACCACCACGCCGTGCCGCAGGTCTTCTTCACCGACCCGGAAGCCGCCGCAGTGGGCCTGTCCGCCGAGCAGGCCACCCGGGCCGGACACCGGACCAGGACGGTCGACGTCGACTTCGCCCAGGTGCAGGGCGCCAACCTCCACGCGGACGGCTACCGCGGGCAGGCCCGCATGGTGATCGACCTCGACCGCGAGGTCCTGCTCGGCGTGACCTTCGTCGGCCCCGGCGTCAGCGAACTTCTGCACTCCGCCACCGTCGCCGTCGCCGGCGAGGTCCCCCTCAAGCGGCTGCGGCACGCGGTGGCCTGCTTCCCCACCGTCAGCGAGATCTGGCTGTTCCTGCTGAAAGCGGCCCGCGAATGATCCACCTCTGAGCCCCGAGGACACCGCCAGCGGGTCACCGGGCCGCCGACGTTCCGGCAGTGCCACTGGCAGCAGGCACACGGCAGGCACGGCCCGGTGAGCCCGACATCGGCCACGGCTGCGAGCGCGTTGAACGGTCCCGCTGCGGGGCACCGCCGTGCGGTCACGTCGCGCACCTGGCGCCGAGTTCCCCCGGGTCACTCACCCTGGCGGTGGATCTCGATCCGCCGGAGGGCGGGCACCAGCAGCGGCAGGAGCATCGCCACCGCGGCTGTCGCGCCGCCGAGGACCGCGACCGACGCGGTGCCGAAAGCGGCGGCGAGGAAGGGCGTGGACAGCTGGCTGACGGGGATGGGCACGAAGGACCAGAACTCGTCGTGGGCGCCGACCCGGGACAGCAGCCGTTCCGGGATGTGGGTGGTGTTGACGGTCTCCCACACGACGGTGAAGAACTCGGTTGCCACTCCCGCCACGAATGACGCCGCTGCGAGCCAGAGGGTGTCCGCGCCGGCGCCGAGCAGGATCAGGGGGACCGCGGCCAGCGACATCGAGGCCAGCGCCGGCCCCATCGGCCGTCGCACGGTCAGCTTCACCATGACCACGCTGGCCAGCAGCGCCCCGGCACCGCGCGCGCTCAGCACCAGGCCCCACCCCCGGGCCCCGATCGTGCCGTTGGCGACCACCGGGCCGAGGATCTGCCAGACCCCCAGGTTGAAGCCGTTGTTGACGGCGAAGGCCAGCGTCACCGCCCAGATCCACGGCTGGGAGCTGAAGTAACCCCAGCCCTCCCGCAGGGCGCCGAGCATCGTCGGATCGTCCGCGGTGCGCTGCGGCCGGTCCGGCAGCGACATGCGGGCGAAGCACACGGCCGCCAGGAGGAAGGACACGGCGTCCGCGGCGATCGCCCAGCCGCCGCCCACGGAAGCGGTGAGCAGACCCGCCGTTGTCGGACCGATGATCTTCGTGGTGTTCCTGACCGACGCCAGCAGGGAGCTGGCCCGCTGGATGCCGCGTCCTGCCGCGAGATTCGCGACGATGCCGCGCAGCGCGGGCTTGGTGAGCCCCTGGAACACGCCGCTGAATGCGCACAGCGGCAGCAGGAACGCCGGGTGCTGGTGCGTGAGGAGGACGCAGGCGACACCGGCCTGGGTGAGGCCGGCGCCCACGCTGGTCAGGCGGAGGACGCTGTCGCGCCGATGGCGGTCGGCGACACCGCCGCCGAGCAGGAGCGCCGCGACCATCGGGACCAAGGCCGCAGTGGTCACCGCGGCCAGCCAGGCCGCACTGCCGGTGGCCTCCAGGACGGCGAAGGCCAGGGCGACAGGCGACATGGCGCTGCCCAGCAGGGAGATCGACTGCCCGCCCAGAAACCACCGGAAGGAAGCAGAACGAAGCGGCCGCTCGGACGCGAGGCCGGTATCGGCCACCCGCAACTCCCCATCGCCGCCGGACGGTTCGCGCTCTCGGCTCGCGGGCGCATCTGGGGCAGGCACGAGGGGCCACCATGCCAGTGCGGGCAGGGCGCCTCAAGTGGTTTTCACCCAGCGGCGGCGCCGCTTCGAGGCGTGGCCGCAGGCGGTACCGCCCCGTATGCAACCCGGCCCTGATCACCCCGAGGCGGGTACGGCGGACCCTGACGTCACAGGCCAAAAGGCGCCGCTCCACGGGAAGTTCGGCCGGATCGGTGTGGACATCGCCCGCCGCGAGGTGATTAATCGAACTGACAGCCCTGCTCACCGGGGGCGGGACGACCCAGGGGGGCGAGAGCTGGTGTACGGCTTCAGCAAGGGGACCGGCAAGGTCGAGGTGCAACTCAAGTGGGACCCGAGCCCCTTGGGCACGCCGCCGAGCGATCTGGATCTCATCGCCGCGACCTACTTCGCGGCCGATCCGAGCGGGGAACCCGCCTACCTGGTGCACTTCAACAGCAGGTCGCCGGACGGCACCATCATCTACGAACGGGACAGCCGGGACGGCAAAGGGTTTGGTGTCGACGAGCTGATGACGCTGGAACTGGACCGGATCAGCGACGCCTACGGCCGGGTGCTCGTTGGAGTCGCCATCCAGCAGCACGACGGACGACGGGTGTTCGGCGAGGTGCTCAACCCGGAATTCCGCATCCTGGAGGGGTACACGGAGCTGGCGGCAGGCGACTTCTCCGACGTGGCCGGTGCCACGGCCGCAACGGTGGCCGAGTTCACCCGGAACGCGTCCGGCACGTGGGACTTCCACGAACTCGTCCGCGGCTTCGACACCGACCTGAACTCTTTCGCCCGGACGATGGGTAGCGCGCACCGCTGAGGCCCGGCGCCGGGCGGGTCCGGCCCGCACGCGCCCGGCGATGGGACGCCAGGGCCTGGAGCGGGTGCGAGCGCCCTGGCGTCCAAGGAACCAACCCCGCGAGCGCGGGGAGCATCTGACCCACAGCGCCGGGCTCGCCACCGACACGGGACCAACCCCGCGGGAGCGGGGAGCATACGGACATCCTCGCGCAGCTCGACGGGATGCCGGGACCAACCCCGCAGGCGCGGGGAGCACGGCGACCTCCACCGTAGCGAGGTCGGCGAAACTGCCGCTGCTGCCGCTGAACCACCCCACACGTTCGCGGGCCTGTGAGCCGGTGGCGTCCGCTCCGGCCCCGCCACCACGCGGACGCCCCCGACGCCCCCGACGCCCAGGGTGAACGGCGTCTTCCGCGGCACGGCGCCGGCAACGACTACCTCGCACGATGTCTCACTTCGCTCGGTGCCTTCCCGTGAGCCGGATTGCTCATCGTGCGCGGACCATGCCGTGCGGGCAAGCACCAGAACTCCACGGCGGACGTGCAGAAACGCACATCACTTTCTGGGCTTGCCGGTCCATTTTCTTCTCGGCACGATGAAGTGGACCCGCTGGTCCAGTGCACAGGGGAGACCGATGAACGACATCGCCCGGCTGACAGCCACGGAGGAGGTGCGCCGCGTGATGGCCCGCTACGTCTACTGCGCCGATCACCACCGATGGGACGAACTGGCCGCGCTGTTCGCCCCGGACGCCCCCTTCACCGCCTACACCGTGGACGGCTCGGTCCAGGCGCAGATGAAGGGGCGGGACGACATCGCCCGCCAGCTCGCCGAACGCAACCACCCCGACACCGTGCTGGTGCACCACCTGTTCTCCAGCGAGATCGACTTCGACGCCGAGGACTCCGCCTCCGGCGTGTGGGCGATGGAGGACCTCATCAGCATTCCGCCGGGCGGAGAGGGCGGGAAGGGCGACGAAGGCCCCCGCCCCCGGCCCACGGGCATGCACGGCTACGGCCACTACCGCGTGCGTCTCGCCCGGCCGGACGAGCGCTGGCTCATCACCGAACTCCGCATCACCAGGCTCCGCCTGGACTGGACCTACTGAAGCAAGGAGCGACCCCATGGCGGAAAACCTCGAGCCCTTCGTCATCCATGTGGAACAGGAGGTGCTGGACGACCTGCGAGCGCGCCTGGAGGCGACCCGGTTCGCACCCGACCTCGACAACGAGGACGAGGGATACGGCCTCAGCACCGCCTACCTCAAGCCGATCGTGGAGTACTGGGCGGACGGCTTCGACTGGCGGTCCGTCGAAGCGCGGATCAACCGGTACACCCACCACCGCCTCGACGTCGGCGGCACCCCGGTGCACTTCATCCGCCGGCCGGGCAACGGGCCGGCGCCCGTCCCGCTGCTGCTGATGCACGGCTGGCCGTGGACGTTCTGGGACTGGAGCAAGGTCATCGACCCGCTCGCCGACCCGGCGGCCTTCGGTGGCGACCCGGCCGACGCCTTCGACGTCGTCGTCCCCTCCCTGCCCGGGTTCGCCTTCTCCACGCCGGTCACCAACGGCAAGGAAAACTCCGTCAGCATGGCCGACCGGTTCCACACCCTGATGACGGACACGCTCGGCTACGAGCGCTTCGCCGTCGGCGCCGCCGACTACGGAGCCCTGGTCGGCGCCCAGTTGGGCCACAAGTACGCCGACTCCCTGTACGGGCTGCACCTCGGGAACGAGATGCTGCTCACCATCTTCCAGGGCGACCGCTACTGGGACCTGACCGGCGGCGCCCCCATCGACACGATGCCGGCCGACCAGCGGGCCGGCATGGTGAACTTCGTCAACACCTATGTGTCGCACGTGGCGGCGCACATGCTCGACGCCCAGACCCTCACCCACGGGCTGAACGACTCCCCGGTCGGCATGCTCGCCTGGATCCTCAAGCGGTGGAAGAAGTGGAGCGACCAGAACGGCGTGTTCGAGGACGCCTTCCCGGTCGACCACATCCTCACCAACGCGACCATCTACTGGGTCAACCAGGCCATCGGCTCCTCGATCCGCTCCTACCGGAACGTCCATCGCACCCCCTGGCAGCCCTCGCACGACCGCACCCCGCCGATCGAGGCCCCCACCGGTTTCACCTTCCTGCTCGGCGACGCCGCACCCCCCGCGGTCCACAACCGCGAGCAGCGGATCGCCGCCTTCCAGCAGGGAGCGGGCCACTTCTACGCCGACGTCCGCCAGGTCAACGTCCACGACAAGGGCGGCCACTTCGGCCCGTGGGAGAACCCCGAGGCATGGATCGGCGACCTGCGCGCCACGTTCCGCCCCCTGCGCTGACCCCTCCCCGCCGGTCACACCCCCGGGCGGGCGCGCCCCCGACGCGCCCGCCCCGCCGACCACCCGGTGGCACGGGGGCGCCCGCCGGATCCAGACCGCGGCCGGCCGTGCCTGTCGCTGAGCACCTGCCGACGAGTCGGGGGTGTGCGCTCGGGTCCGGCGGACGGGTCGGCGCGGGTGCGAGGCCGGAGCGGGACTACAGGACCGGCTCGTACAGGGTCGGCGGGACCGGGGGCTTGGCGAGGAGGGCGGCGATCCTCGGGATCTGGTCGGCCACGCTCGCGCTGTGCTGCGTGAATGCCTCGATCGAGGCGAACTTCTGGATGATCAGCAGCGGTCCGTCGGCGGCTCCGCGCGGGCCGTGCACCGAGTAGTGCAGGCACCCCGGTTCGGCCCGGATCTGCGGGGCGAGTTCGGCCAGCACCGCGAGAAGGTCCTTGCGGCGCCCGTCCTTGGGCTCCATCGTGGACGCGGCAACGACCGCGCCGGTCGTGGCCGGCTGGTCGCCCTGGAGCATGGCCAGCGCCTCGTCCGCGTCGGCCTCGCTGCGCAGCCGGATCTCCAGGCCGCTCACCGCCGCTGCGGCCGAAGCGGCGACGGCGACCGCGCCGACCTGCTCGGCACTGACCAGTTCCGGATCGCCGGAGTCGGCCAGGCGGGTCCTGACCGGTCCGAGGACCAGGGCGAAGACCCGCTGCTGTCCTGCCGTCTCGGCCGCGGCCACCTGCCGCATCATCAGCAATGCGGCCTGCTCCATGCTGACCAGGCCGCTGCCGGGCACCGGCGTGACCGCGGAATCCCCGACGATCACCGTGTAGGCGCCGCGGGCATTCAGCCTCGGCAGGAAAGCTCGCAGGACAGCGACGTGTGCGGCCGCGAGCCCGACGAAGGCACTCTGCCAGTCGCTCTCGTCGATCTCCCAGAGCCGCTTGCCGCCCCACCACCCACCGATCGGGGCCACCACGTCGTCGACACCACCGAGCCTGCGCTCCATCTCCTCGGCAAGCTGCTCGGCGCCGGCGAACGTCGTGTAGTCGTGCACCACCAGGTGCAGGCGGTCGGTCGCCGCGTCACCGAGCACGCGGCGGAACTCCTCCGCCCGCTCCTGGGTGCGGGTCGGGACGACGACGTCCGCACCCGCGGCGAGGTAGCTGCGGACGACACCCTCCCCCACTGCTCCCGTGCCGCCCGGAACGACGACCCTGCGACCGGACAGATCGGGAAGTGCCTTGCTGCTGTGCATGAGATGACTCCTCGGGAGCGGTGCGGGGACAGTCGGACGGCGGTCCTCCACTGACCTCGCTCACATGTTGGCCAGGCCAACGTTGGTTATCCCAACATAGCAGCTGCGTGTTGGGATGGCCAACGGTTAGGATGGGGACATGGCGGACACGGATCACGCGTTGCAACCACCGGCCCGGCTGCGTGAGCTCGCCAGCTGGCAGGCGAACAAGGTGTCGACGCTCGGCGCCCGGCTGACCGCGCAGCGCATGCCGCTGAGTGCGCGCGCCGATTTCGCCGTCCTGGCGGCACTGGAGGAGTACGGGGCGCTCAGCCAGGCCGAGATCGGCCGCCGCCTCGGCCTCGACCGCAACGACGTCAGCGGCATCCTCACCCGCCTGGAGGGCGGCCGCCAGGTCGACCGGCAGGCCGACCCCGCCAATCGACGCCGCAATGTCGTCACCCTCACCGCGGCCGGACAGCAGCACCTCGAAGAACTCCAGCGGCACGCCGACGCGGTCCAAGCCGAACTGCTCGCCGGCCTGGACGCCGCCGAACGACAACAGCTCCAGTCCCTGCTGGCCAAGCTGCTCGACAGCCACAATCCGCAACCGGCTTGAGAGCCGCCCGAAGAGCGGCGCCCGGGCCGAGGCGCCGGCGCTTCGGCGGCGCGGCGAAGTCCGCCCGCACGGCCGCGCGGCTTCGGCTGCAGGACCACCCCCGCGGGCACGGGGAGCACGAGCCGCCCGGCGGCGTACGGCGTGCCTCCGAAGACCAACCCCGCGCGTGCGGGGAGCACTGGTGTTGCGGTCGGCCAAGTCCGAGGCGACGAGGACCAACCCCGCGCGTGCGGGGAGCACGCGTGGCGCCAGTGCCCATGGGACGCGCAGGGGGGACCAACCCCGCGCGTGCGGGGAGCACACGAAGCCGGCGGAGAGTGGCCGTACGAGGATGGGACCAACCCCGCGCGTGCGGGGAGCACAGGAGATGAGCTGGGGTTTTGGCGGAGCCAGTCGCCGATTTTACTCACTTTGCTCGGGCCGTACACGCCGCTTCGAGGGCGCTGGCTCGGCTGAGGCCGTGAGTGGAGGCTCTGCCACGTCGAGTTGGGCAAGTGCGGCTGCGCGGCACGAGAACCCTCGCCACCTCAGCCCTGCGCCCAGCCCCATTCCGATGGGCCCCGCGGCAGCGGTGCTCGACAGCCGTGGGTTCCACCGCCGGCTACTCGGCTTCCGGGTAGCTGGGGCGCTCGGTGGTGAAGCGCCGGGTCGGCTCCACCTCGGACAGGGCATGGGACAGGTCGGCGGCTTCCCGGGGCCGCGTGATCACGGGAAGGTGCTGGTGATACGCGGCGCAACGGATGGCCACGGCAGCGCACGCAAGGGCTGGAGAGGCCGGTGCAGCCATCTGCACGCAGCCGCCCGTACGCACGCGGACGCTGGAGAAGCCGTGCAGCCGCCCGTACCCAACGCACCGCCGAGGGCCGTACAGGCGCTCAAGAAGTCGTCCTTCGGTGTCGGCCACCCCCGTCAGGCCCGTAGCGCCACATAGTCGAGCTCGATGCCGAGCCCCGCCGACGTTCCGCCCGGCGCGGCACGCACCCCCGCTCCCCCTCCCACCGGTGCCACGGTCAGCGACAGCGTGTGCGGGCCGGGGCCCGCGAATCGGTAACCCCCGCACGGGAGTTCGGTGTACCCCGTGCCGTCCGGGAGCGCCGCGGCGACCGCTGGGCCCACCGCCTCGCCGTCCACGGCAACGCTCAATGGGGGCGTGGAAGGGCTGGCCTTGCAGCGCAGCACCAGCTCGTAGCGACCGGGGCGCTCGACGTCGAGGCGGAAGTCGGCGCTCGCGCCGGGGGTCGAGGCACGCAGGAGGAGGCCGTGGCCCGAGGCGGTGTACGGGTCGGCGACGCGTGCGGTGCACAGGCTTCGGCGCCGTAGGACGGGCAGGGCTGCCGCGTCGAAGCGCTGCTGGTGCCAGGCGGGGCCGGTGCGCAGGCTGTCCCGGCCGCCGGTCAGCCAGGCGAGGTCGAAGCGAGCCAGGGCGACGTGGTCGACGGAGTGACCCGTCGAGGTGTCCTTGCCGTAGAGGAGAAGCGCGGTGCCGTCGGGGAGGTGGGCGAGGTCGGAGTACGTCGACACCCCCGCGTACACGACCCGCTCGTACGGGAAGCTGCGGCCCTCGTCGTAGCTGACGGCCACGGTCATGTTCTCGCGGGCGGTGGTGCTGTCGGGGCGGCTGAACAGCAGGCGGGACACGCCGGGGCGGCCGTGCCCGCCGGTCAGGCGCACCAGCCCGGAGTCGACCGCGGTGTAGCTGCGCACGGCCGTGTCGAACACCGGCGGGGCCCAGCTGCGGCCGCGATCCGTGCTGACCGCCCTGATCCGCGGGTGCACGCCGCCGCTGGAGTAGCGGCCGTCGAGGACCAGGGCGCCGTCCGCGCGCTCGAACAGCCGCGCCTCGTTCACCGGGTGGACCGGGTCGACGGGGATGCGCCCGCCTGCCTGCCAGGTCGCTCCGTGGTCGTCGCTGACCAGCACGCTCGCCCCGTACTGCCGCTGTTCGGCGGGGTGGTCGATGGACTGCCGGTGCCAGACCTGCAGCACGAGGCGGCCGTCCCGCAGCGCGATGCCGTGTCCGGGGCCGGGCAGGTGAAAGGGGCGCCCCGCCGGGTCGTCGGCGAACAGCCCGGTCACTTCCGTGCGCGCCGACCAGGTCCGCCCGTCGTCCCGGCTGCCCCGGAAAAAGACGCGGCTGGTGTCGTTGGCGTCGTTCAGCGCGTAGAAGAGCGTCACCCGGCCGGTCGAGGGGTCTGTGACCAGCGTGGGGTTGGCCCAGCACGCGCCGTTCGTGCTCTCCTCCACGAACTGGGAGGAGGACCAGGTGGCCCCGCCGTCCGTACTGCGCTTGACGGTGATGTGGTGCGCCCCGGTGTCGGCCGCCGCCAACCGCGCCTCGGAGCAGGCGAGTACGGTCCCGCGCGGCGTGACGGCAAGCCCGTAGAGGAAGTGCTCCACCACCCCGTCCTCGCCGGGAGCCCAGACGACGCTCTCGGCGAACTCCCCGATGGACGGGGCGCCTTGGCGGATTCCCCGCGCGACGGCCGGGTGCACGCCGAGCAGCAGCGCTCCGGCCGACAGGCCGCCTGCGGCGAGCAGGCGGCGCCGGGCGAGGCGGGGCGCCGCCGGGAGCACCGGGGCGGTTCGGGGGGCGGCCGGCGAGGCCGCGCCGAATTCGGTGGGCGTCCGGCACGCCGGATCTGCTCGTGCGGGCCGCCCGCCGTCGGGTCTTTCGGCCGCGGCGGCGCTGCCGGGAGCGGCGGTCCGCGCCTGCGCGGCGGACGGTCCTCCGGCTGCCTCGCCGGTACGCGCCTGCCTCGGTGTGCGGTCTGCACCGTCCTCGCGGGGACGTGTCATTGGTGTGCCCTCCTCCGCCCAGGCCACCGCGGGGCCGGTCCTGATGGGCCATAGGGACCGCGCGGCCGGCCGGCCGTCATCGTCGAGGCGCCGTTCGACTCCCGCGACGTGTCAAAGGTTCGGAGCGTAATGGTCCTGCGGCCGCTCAATGACCTGCCTCTCCGTAGCAAACTCCATCTGGCGCCGAGGAGATGGCCCCGACGCTGGGCTCGTCCGACCGTTGACGCCCATTCGGGGCGCAGGGGCCATCCGGGATGGTCAAGGCCGTACGGACGGCCCCTCTGGGCAACCACACCGGCCACCGACCCGGACGGCACGCACGCTCGCACCGGCTTGATTGTGGATCGCGCGGAAGGAGGCCATGTCCCCTGGTGGCGCTCCTCGCCGGAATGCCGCACTGCGCCGGCGGCAAGGACAGCGGCGCCGCACCGACTCAGGAGCATCCCGGCTTCGCGGTCAGCCAGGGAGCCGCGCTGGCGGTGGTCGCCGGGCTGGGGACGAGAGCGGCGGGCATCACCCCTGGCCTGGCCGATTCTCGCCGCAGGTGGGTGCACGGCGCCGGCCGCCGAGTTCGAGGAGGGCGGCAAGGATGACAAAGGCGCCGCTCAGGAACTCCAAGCAGGGCCCGACCGCTCGGCGAGATCCACACAATGCGCCCGGGCCTCCCGGCGATGAGAGCGGCACTTCGCTCCTCAGCCTGCGCTCCCGTCCTACGCCGCCCCGGCTGCCATGTTCCGCCCTGCTCCTCCGACGAGACCACGACTGCTCGCTGTCCTGTCCGATCACGCTTTCGCCGTCGACATGGGCGCCCGCCCTTGCAACCCACCCCCAACCCAAGATCGAAGCCAGGTCGGGCCGTTACCGGGCGCCGGAATCACCCGAGGTCCTTTGGAACGGTGACGAGAACATGCCGGGCAACGTGGTCGGCGCCTCTGCCACGGGTGCGGCTGCGGCCGGCGGACGCCGCGTCACGCGGCAGGAGGGGGTGGAACCGGCTCATGCGGAGCAGGCGGAAGGGGCTCGCCGGACAGATGCGTCAGAAAGGCAAGCATGAAGACCATTTCGGCGAACTCCCTGCGACTACTGCAGTCCACTTTGGCAAAAAGCGCCCTCATGTGCTCACGCACCGTCGACTCCGTCAGATCAAGGCGCCGCGCCATCTCGCCGATGGACAGGCCCAGCAGGATCAGGTAGGCCACCTCGTTCTGACGTCGCGTCAGACCATACCCGCCCAGCAGGTATTCCGTTGCAGTCGCCGGGTCCGCGACGCCGATGGCAACGGCGATCGCAGCGTCCATGCGGCTCCCGCTGTCTCCCCGAGGCACCATCCATGCATGGATGTCGACTTGAGTCCCGTCCTCCAACTGCCGCACTATGTGCTCGCTCGACGGCCCCTCAGGGTCGCCCTCCCGAAGCCGACGGGCGACATCGGTCACGGCGTCCGGCAACAGTGTCCCGGCAGAAGGACTGCGCAGTCGACCGAGCCAGCGTCGCGCCGACACCGACGCCGAGACCAGGGTCAGATCCATGTCCACGAACAGCAGCCCGGGCGAATCGCCGAGAGCCGTCCCGGTAGCGGCGTCGCCCTCGTGGTCCGCCCCGGCGCCGGAGGGAGCTGCATTACGCTCTGCGAGCAGGGCTGCCCGGAATCGCTCGTACTCGCCTGCGGCTGCGGCAGGATCCGAGTACAACTCGTCCACGGCCTGCGCCGCCTCACTGAGGCGTCGGCGGATGCTCATCCTTGTTCCCCCTCACCCAGCAGCATACGAAGCGTCTGGTGCGCCTGATGAATGTGGGCGCGGACGGTAGCGGGCGCCACGCCCATCACCTCCGCGATGTCCTTGTAGCGCAGTCCGAACTGCTCCCGCAGTGCAAGCGCCTCCTGCTGGCGCGGCGGCAACTTGCGGACTGCGGCCAGCACGTCCAAGCGCTGGTCGCTGACGACCATGGGGTCGGGACAGGCTGCTGGAGCGGCCTTGCGCACCGCGTCCTGCACCATGCGCTGGCGTTGATCGCTCTGCCGGACGTCCTGCAGGCGCTGGCCCGCCACCTTGAACAACCAGCCGGTCGGCGGATCCATGTACTGCACGCGTTCCCAGTAGCGGTAGGCGCTCATCATGGTCAGCTGCACGGTATCGTCCAAAACGGCGGTTTCCGCCTCCCGCCACAGCAAGTACCGGCGTACCACGGGCGCGTAGTGGCGGAAGAATTCCTCGAATCCGGCTGGCTCCTCACCTCTGTGACCGGACCCGTCGAGTTCGGCACGACGCCCTCCTGGCTCATTCATCGTCCCGCCTGGGACTCGGCCGGGGGTCGACCTCATAGCAGCGATGCATGCCCGCACCGTCGATCACGCGGATCCGTCCCCCCTCTGCAACACGGTCCAACACGACGACCATGGTCTTACGGTGCGCTCGCTCCATCCACACCGCGCCGAACGAGTGCGCCAACTCCCGCGCCGCCGTCCACAGACCAGGTCCGCGGCCGCGACGCAATCCACCGACAACCATGCCCAGCATCACCAGAAGTCCTGATCCGGAAAGCCCCGCCACCTGATCATGCATCGCCCCTCCCATCCCGATGTCCCGGCGCTCACCATCTGCCAGACATAAGGGCTTCACGGACCGGAACGTGTAGCCGCGACGGCAGACGCCACCGACAGCACACGCCGGTCACCAGGACCGGGGCGGGGGAGTCGCTCTGCGGCGCCCTTCGGAGGACGTCGTCGAGGTCGGGAGGAGGGGGGCAACTGGGGCCGTAGGCTCCGATGTTCCGCGGACTCTGCCCGGGCACCGGCAGTCTCAGCCGTGACCGGCGGCCGAGGGGCGGCGTGATGCTTTGGATGGCACCATGTCTGCAGGCGAGTCGGAGCGCCAGCGGGCCGGAGGCAGGAGCGATTCCAGATGCAGGTGGAGATCCGGGCGGAGAGCGACGAGGACGTTCCTGCCTTGCACGACTTCTTCCGCTGGCTGAAGGACGATCAGGACGGGCCGGAGGAGGTCCGGTTGGGCACGGCCGCCGCTGAACGTCCGGGCGCGATGGGAGCCTTGGAGGTCATCCAGGTCGTTCTCGGCCAGTCGACAGCTGCCGCGGGGCTGGTGATGCAGTTCGTCTCGTGGTATCGCTCGAGAGGCGACGGCCGAGGCGGCGCGGGATTCACCTTTGTGCGCGCCTCCGACGGCCTGTCCGTGACCGTGCGGCACGCCACGGATGACGACGTACGACGCATCCTGGCGGTGCTCGCGGTGCCCCCGCCGGAACCGCTGCCCGCCCCTGACAGCAGTGCGCGGTCCTCCGAGTAACCGCTATGGAACCGAACACGGGCCTGGAGCTGCCCGACCCGCACCGTTCGTACGCGGTCCTCATCGGATGCGCGAGCTACGCCAACGCCTCTCTCGGGGGCCTACCGGCGGTCACGAACAACCTCACGAAGCTGGCAGCGCTGCTCGCCGACGCCACGATCTGGGGCCTGCCGGAGGGGCACTGCGCCTTGCTGCCGGAGCCGAAGTCCCGGGAGCAGGTCCTCGACGCCATTCACGACGCGGCGCAGAAGGCCGAGGACACGTTGATGGTCTACTTCGCGGGGCACGGGCTGGCCCACCCCGACGTCAACGGCCTCCTGCTGGCGCTCCCCGCCACCGATCCCGAACGGTCCTATACCGCACTGGACTTCAGCGCCGTCCGAGGCGAAGTGCTCAGCAGCCGGCGCAATGTCAACCGTGTCGTCATCCTGGACTGCTGCTACGGGGGGCGAGCGTTCGAAGGCGGCATGGGCACCCCCGCCATGGGGGTGCAGGTGGCGGAACAGACCCGGATCGCCGGCTCGTATCTCCTCACCGCGAGTTCGGCGACCCGGCAGGCGCTGTCGCCGCCCGGCGAGACGTACACCGCTTTCACCGGCGAGTTGATCCGTCTGCTGGAGAACGGACTGCCCGACGCCGGGGAGTTGCTCGAAGCCACTCACGTCTACGAGCACCTGTACGGCGAACTCCGTGCCAAGGGGCGTCCGTTGCCGCAGCAGCGCCTCAGCAATACCGGCCGTACGCTCGCGTTCGCCAGGAACAGGTACCTGGCTGACCCGCCGCCGGCCGCCTCCGAGGACGTCGGAGCAAGTCCGCGTGATGCCGAAGAGCCGGTGGCGCTGCCGGCGTGGACGCCCCGCGAACTCGTCCGGGAGGTCGCAGGGTCGAGGAGCGCGGGCGGCGCCGATGCTGCCGACGCCCTCCTGCGGGAATGGGCAAGGCGCCGCCCCGTTCAGGAAGTGGCCGCCGTGGCGGCTCTCTTCAGTGCGCAGGAGGACGTGTCGGCCTCCGACACGGTGAACGCGGCCTTGGCCGGCCGCGGCCCGCAGGCCGTCGCCGACTATCTCGACGCGCTGTATGCCGTGGACGACGAACCGGCGGACGTGGAAAGGGTGTTGCGCCACGCCGCCGTGCAGCCCGTCGATGTCGTCGCGGCCACGTACAGGGCACTGCGTTCCGCCGGTCGTGCACCGGAGGCCGACCGCCTTCTGACCCAGCGGACCGCGCGGCTGCGCAGCACCGAGGACGTCCTCGATCTCGCAGGTGCGCTCTGGTCCGCCGGGCTCGAGCCGGAGGCCGACAGGGTGCTGACCGCCGCGCCGACGGAGTCTGCGGTGGAGTCGGGGCGGTTGGCCGACTCCCTCCTGGCCATCGGCCAGCAGGATCGGGCATTCGCCCTCTACCTTCGGGTCAAGGAGGCCGTGGCGCGACGCCCTGTGCCGGCACTCGTCCGCCTCCTGGAGACCATGCACGAGGCGGGCCACGGCGAGGACGCCGTCGCGATACTCGAGGCGCGGGTCGAGGACGCAATTGCCCCGCAAGCAGCGTCGTCGTCCGCCGCGTTGCAAAGCCTCGCCGAGCTCTGCGCGGAATTGGGGTCTGCGGGTCTGGGCCCCTACGCGTCGGCCGTTCTGCGGCGATCCGGCGTCACACTGCCGCCGGCGGGAGTGATCGAACTCGCCGAGGCCCTGTACCGGCAGGGCCGTGGTGAGGACTGCGTCCCACTGCTCTTGACAGCGACCCGCGCCAATCCTGTCGAGACCGTGGTCGACTTCATCGACAGCCTGCGCGAGATCGGCCGGCCGGTGGATGCGAATGCGCTGCTCGACGAGACGGCCCGGCTGCCGCCGCACGACGTCGCCCGGCTGCTCGAACGGTTGGAGACGGAGGACCGGAAACGTGATCGTGACCGGCTGCTGTCCGTGCTCGCCCGGCAGCCGGCATCGGCTCAACTCGCCTTGCTCAGAGAACCGTTCCTGGCGGACGGGCGCTACCACGGCGCCTTCGCCCTGCTCGGCACCGCATCGGGCGAGGCGTTCGCCGCGCTGCTGGAACAACTGCGCACCACCGGAAGCCATCTGGACCTCATCGCATTGTTCGCCTACGAGGCCGGCAGAGGTTCGGAGGACCTCGCCGCTCGGTCGGCCTGGATGGAGCGGCAGAGAATTCCCGAAGCCCTCGCGCTGCGGGCCTACTTGCTCGATCGCGGGCTCCCGGTCAACGGGCGCGTCCCCACGCTGCGCACATCCGACTTACGGACCGTGGCCCAACGTGCCCCACTCCCCGCTGCGCTGGCCCTCACGCTTGCCGCCTTGCAGCACCTCGGCCGGGGGGACGCGGCCTTGTACTTGGCGGGGCAGGCGGCGCGTTGCTGGTTCGACCCCGCTCAGCGGCTGGAGTTGACGCTGTCCCTTCGCCGCAGGGACCTGACCGACCTCACGCGAGTCGTGATCAGGGGCGGATCGTGGGACGAGATCGACCACCTGGTCGACGCTGTCACCGCTCTGCACGGCGCCGACTTCCCCGACGAGGCCGCGTACGCGTTGCGCTGCTATGCGTTCCGGCTCGGCGGCAGGGCGAGGAAGCTTGCGGAGTCGCTCGGTCTGGAACATCCGCCGGGGGCGGCGTACTTCCCCCTCCTCCGCCGTTCCGGTCTCACGGCAGGCAACGACACCACCGGCTGATCGGCCGCGACCTCCATACCGTGAAGGCAACCGCCGTCGAACGCCGCAGGCCGAACGGGTTCGTCAACCCGGGCGCTGCGACCACTGGTTGCCGTGAGGAGCACAAGGCTGACTGTTCCTTAGGGGCGACGGGCGCCCGGGCGGGGCGCGTTCGTCGCCAGCACTTGGCCGGTGCGTGCCGCGTCCGCCCCGCTTTGCGGTCCCGTCCACCGTGCCGCCGTCATGAACAGGGTCCGGCCGTCGTCGCCCCCGAGTGCGCAGGAGAAGCATCCGCGGTCGAGTTCGACAGTCTGCAGTGTCCTGCCGCCTTCCTCCACCCGGACGCAGCGCTTGTTGGGGACGTCGGCGTACCAGACCGCCCCCTCGTCGTCGAGGCAGATGCCGTCCGGGGCGGCGGCGTCGAGGGCGGCCCAGACGCGGCGGTTCGACAGGCCGCCGTCGCCCTCGATGTCGAACGCGGTGAGCCTGCTCGCGTGGGACTCGGCGAGGATCAGCGTCGATCCGTCGGGCGTCACCGCCATCCCGTTGGGGAACGCGACGTCGTCGGCCACCTGGCGCGCCGAGCCGTCCGGGGTGACGAGGGCGAGGATGCCGGGAGAGGGAGCCTCACCGGCCATCATGTCGTAGCCGATGCTGTTGAGGTAGGCGTTCCCGTTTGCGGCCACGACGATCTCGTTCCACGGGCGGTCGCACAGGCCGGCGAGGTCGACGTGGGGAACCAGCGACCCGTCGGGCTCCTGGCGCAGCAGAAGCCGGTCGCCGCCCGAGACGACGAGCAGGCGGCCGTCCGGCAGCCAGTCGATGCAGAACGGGAACGACGGTACGCGGACGACGACTTCGCTGCGGCCGTGGAGGTCGACGGCCACCACCTCGTGCGCACCCCAGTCGCACAGCCACAGGCGGCCCTCGTGCCAGCGGGGCGACTCGCCGAGGACGAGGCCGGTCGTGAGAGTACGGAGTGCGGACACGGAAGGCTCCTCGATCGACGGGGCGGGCTGGTTTTCGGTCTGCGCGGAGAGGCGGCGGCCCCTTCCGCTTTGAGACGGCCTTGAGACGGCCCCGCACGGCGAAAGTCATCGCCGCGGAATCGTGTCGCCGAGGCGTGCTGCCGTCGGCCCCTCAGCAAGGCGGGGTGCGGCACTTCGGACGGCGGCAGACTGTAACGAAGCGAGGCTCGTCAAAGATCCGGCACGCCGCTGCAGCCGCGTGATCCGCCGGCCGCGTGGCTCTCGGCTCCACCAGCCGCCCGCTCCTGCGCAACGCCGACTGCCGCCCCGGACGGGGGGGTGACCCGGCTCCCCCAGCGCGCTCATGCCGTGTGCGGGGCCGTTCGGCTCTGGGCGGCGGGCCGACACTGTGGTGTCGTGGGGAGAAAGGCCTGGGAAGCCGGTCGGGAGGCGGTGCCGTCATGAGGAATCCCCTGGTCGTCGGTGTCGACGGATCGGACGCGAGCCTGCGGGCCCTCGACTGGACGCTCGCGGAGGCCGCCCGCCGGGACCTGCCCGTCGAGGTCGTGCACGCGTCGCTGTGGGAGTACTACGAGCGGGTCACGCCGCGGTTCGGTTCCGGGCGGCCGTCCGAGCACCTGTTCGCGGAGCACGTCCTCGCGTCGGCGGTCGAGCGGGCCGCCCGCCTGGCGCCGGGGGTGAAGGTATCGGGCCGCATCGTCGGCCGCGACCCGGTGGCGGCCCTGCTGGAGGAGGCGGAGACCGCCGGAGCGGTGGTGATGGGTGACCGCGGCCATGGTGAGGTCGCGGCGATGCTCCTCGGCTCCACCGTCCTGACCGTCGCCGCCCGGGCCGCCTGCCCGGTCGTGGTGGTGCGCGGCACGCCCGCAGCGGTGGCCGGCGGCCGCGGGCGGGTCACCCTGGGGGTGGGTGACCCGGGGCTGAACTCCGCGGCGGCCGGGTTCGCGTTCGAGGAGGCGCAGGTGCGCCGGGCCGCACTGACGGCCCTGCGCGCCTGGCGCCGGCCGGCCGCAGCCAAGGAGGCCGGGGGGATGCCGCCGGAGCAGGTCGGGGCCCGGCGTGTTCTCGACCAGGCGGTGCGGGTGCCGTCGCAGGCGTACCCGGCAGTGGCGGTGGACCGCGAGACCCCCGAGGGACGGGCGCGCGGCTTCCTGATCGACGCGTCCTCGGACAGCGACCTGATGGTCGTCGGGGCCCGGCACCGCGCGGGGATCGTCGGGCTGCAGCTCGGAGCGGTCAGCCACACGCTGCTGCACCACGCCGAGTGCCCGGTGGCGGTGGTCCCGCAGCCGGAGCAGACCGCGGCCCCGGAGTCCGGGACGACCGTTCCCGACGCCGCCTGACGGCACAACTCCCCTGTGGGCGGACGGCGTTGACATCCCCTCTGTGGCCGGCCGACGTCGGCCTCACCGAAGCGGCGGGGCGGTCCGAAGTCCCACGCCTGGCGGCCCGGCCGACCGGACAGGCCGGCGAGCGGCCGTCACGGACCCGCGGTCCCGCGGGGTTTCGCGGTGAGTTCGTCGTGGACGTCCACGACCCCCTCGACCGATTGGGCCATGCGGGCCGCGACCGGCACCAGGCCGATGTCGCGGACGGTGCCGCGCAGGGTGACCCGGCCGTCGTGCACCTGGACCTCGATGCCGGCTTCCTCGGGGAACAGGACGTCCACGACCTCCTCGCGCAATTCGTCGGCGATCTCGCCGTCGGGCCGCAGGAAGACCTTCAGCAGGTCGTGCCGGCCGACCATGCCGACGAGCCTACCGGTCGGGCCGATCACCGGCAGCTGGCGCACCTTCCGCAGGGCGACGATCCGGGCGGCCTCGGAGACGGTGGCGTCGGCGGGGACGCACACCGCGGGCGCCGTCATGAGTTCGCCGGCGGTGCCCGCCTCGGCCTTGGCGAGCGCGTCCTCGCGCCTGTCCCGGTCGGCGGCGGCCAGGCGCCGCGCCCTGAACTCCTCCTTGGGCAGCAGGTCGGCCTCGGAGACGACGCCGATCACCCGTCCGTCGCCGGCGAGCACCGGCAGCGCGCCGACATCGAACCGGTCCATGGTCTCGACGATCGTACGGAACGGGGCGCCCGGATCCAGAGCCACGACCTGGCAGGTCATCACGGATTCGACGGTGGACTTCTTTGCGGACACGCCTGTCCTCCTCATGCTCGCCCGCCTGCGGCGGCTCGGGCGGTCTCAGAGCCGCGGCACGATGGCGACCGGGCACCGGGCGTGGTGCAGCAGGGCATGGGTGACACCGCCGAACGCGGAGATCGCCGGATGGGCCGGGCGCCGCGCGCCGAGCACCAGCAGGTCCGCGTGCTCGGACGCCTCGACGAGGGTGCCGGCCACGCTTCGCGCCCGGACCACCTCCTCGGTGACCTTCACATCAGGGAACTCCCTGCGGACCGGCTCGGCGGTGCGGTGGGTGGCGCCCTGCTCGGCCGCCGCGATGGCGGAGATGTCGTCCACCATCGGCGCCATGCTGCCGACGCTCTCCAGGAACATCCAGGCGCTCAGGGCCCGCACCTCCGCTCCGCGGCACCGCCCGGCCTGGGCCGCGAACCGCAGCGCGGGCCGGTCGCCGTCGTCACGCACGGCCGCGACGACGACCCCGGTCAGCGGACGGACCGGCCCTCGCACCACCACCAGGGGCACCAGGGTGCGGGCCGCGGCCTTCAGCGTGCACGAGCCGAGCAGCAGCGCGGAGAAACCGCCCAGGCCGCGCGAGCCGAAGACGGGCGTGCCGTCCTCCCCCGCGGCCTCCAGGACGCTTTCGGCCGGCCCGCCCCGGCTCAGGACGGTCTCCGTCGCGAGTTCCGGATGGCGCTCGCGCACGGCGCCGGCGCTCTCCCGCAGGATGCGCTCGCCCTCTTCGAGGAGGAAGGCGACACCTTCAGGGGTGACGTGGCGGACGCGGTCGGTCTCCGTGGCATGGACGACGACGAGCGGGCGGCCCCGGCGGGCGGCCTCGTCCGCGGCCCACCGCACGGCGCGCGCCGCGCACGCCGAGCCGTCGGTGCCGACGGCCACCCTTCCGAGTCCGCTCGCGTCCCTGCCCACCGGGGAGAGCGGCGCTGTCGCCTTCGCGGTCTCCATGGCTGCCTCCTCAAGGCCCGCCTTCTCGGCATCCGTCCCGCCCCACCCCTGATCGTGCCGCCCTGCTCCCCGGCGGCACATGAGCCGAACCGGGTACGCGCGCAGGGCCGGACGGCCCACCCGGCACGTCGGCGGGTGCCTCACGGATGCGGCGAGCCGAGGGGACGACTCCACGGGCGCGGTGCGACGACGGGGCTCCCCACGGATACGGCAGATCAGCGCGCTCCGCACGATGGCGGTAGGCCGATGCGGCTCCCCCAACGGAGGCAGCACGACGACGGGGCTCCCATCGATGCCGCAGCCCGACGCGGCTGCCCCTGCGGACGTGCCACGCCGGCACGGCTCCCCCACGAGTGCCGCGGACCGGCACGGCCCCCCTCGGGCGCGGTGCGCAGAGCGCGGCTCCTCACGGGTGCGGTACGACGGCCACCGGGCACCCAGCGTGGTGCAGCACGGCGTGCGCCACCGGTCCCAGCCGCAGGCCGGGCGGCCCGCCGCCGTGCCGGCGGCCCACCACGACGAGTCCTGCGCCCTCGGCCGCCCCGAGGAGTCCGCTCGCCGCGGCGGCCTGCGGCACCTCGACCCGTACCTCCGGAGCGTCCGGCCCCAGCCACGGCCGCAGGCGCCGCCGGAGGTCGGCCTCCGCCTCGCCGCGCAGCTCGCGTGCCGTCTCCGGTTCGAGGGCGGGGGCGCCGTACCCGTAGAGGCGGCGCAGGTCGAAGGCGTGCACCACGCGCACCGCCGTGCCGCGCAGCGCCGCCTCGGCGGCGGCGAAGTCCAGCAGCGGTGCCCACTGGTGGTCCAGGTCCACGCCCACCACGACGTCGGCCGTCTCCGGCGCCGGCCGCTGCTCCCGCACGATGACCACGGGCTTTGCGCACCGTGCCAGCACCGCGAGGCCGACCGAACCGAGCAGCAGTCCCCCTGTCCGGCCGAGGCCGCGGGAGCCCAGCACGAGCAGAGCGGCCTCGTCCAGCGCGTCCAGCAGCGCCTTCACCGGCGTGCCGAACGCCTGGCGGGCCGTCACCGCGAGAGCGGGATGCTCGCCCACCGCCTCGTCGGCTGCCGCGCGGGTACGGCCCTCTTCCCACAGGCGCAGCTCCTCCGGAGCGGGCGAGAACTGGATGTTGCCGGTGGGCGGGTGCCACACGTTCAGCAACTCGAGCTCGGCGCCGCGCAGCGCGGCCTCCCGGGCCGCCCAGGCCGCCGCCGTCAGGCTCGCCTGCGAGCCGTCCACGCCCGCGACCACACGTCCCGTCGCCGGAGGGAGCGCCATGTCCCGCACCGCCTTCCTGATGCCGCGAGGGCCCGGGCCGTCCGGGCGCGTGCCTTCGGCGGCCCCTTTCCGGGTCTCCCCTCCCAGCGTCCTGGATCCGCCCGGCCCCCGCACGTGTCGAAGGACCCCGGCGGCCCGGCCGAAGGGCCCGGTGCCGGCCGGATCGGCAGCACCTTCGCCGCCGGGCACGGCGCGCCTCCCGGCGGTCGTTCCTCGGCCCCGCCGAGCTGCTCACCGTCCGGCCCCACCCCTTGATCACGTGCGGTGCGGGCGAGGCGCGGCGCCCAGTGGTGCGCCGGCCCGCTCCACCCCCGCCACCACTGGCTCGCCCTGCTGCCGGCTCGGCACGGCTGGCCCGCCGCCCGCCTGTCCACCGCGCTGGGCCTGCCCAGCAGGACAGCGGACGACATCGCCGACCACGCCCACCGGATCGCCCTGCACCACGAGCGGACACCCTCTCCATCGCGTCACCCCGGCGACGACGCCGAGGCGGCCGATGACGCGAACTCCGCCCACGGGCCCCCGCACGCCGTGGACGCGCGACCCCGTCCCCCGGCACCAGCCCGACGCCCGCGAGGACTCGCGAACTGCCGCTCTACGAACGGTCGATGGGCACTATCGCCCGGGAATCCGTGGAAAAAGGGGGACAAGGAGCTGTCTGCCGGACATCCCGACAGGCTCCAGCGCATGGAGGTGGCATCGTGACCCGACCGTACGGCGAACCGCCCGAGCTGTTCTGTCCGATCCTCCCGCGGATCAACCCGGCCGCAGCCCGAGCCGACGCCTACGTGACGCAGTGGATGAAGGACAACGGCCTTTTTCTCCACCCGGAGCAGTTACCGAGGTACGGGGCCTCCCGATTCGGTACCTTCGCCGCCCGGGTGTGCCCCGATGTTCCCCTGGACGAGCTGCTGCTGTTCACGCGCTGGCTCGCGTTCGGCTTTTTCTACGACGACGCGTTCTTCGACGAGGGCGACAGCCGCAGCCGTCCGGGAGCCGCCGCGGACGCGGTGCTCGCCATCGTCTCGGTGTTCGCGCCCGAGCGCCTGACCGAGGGCCTACCGCGCTGGGAGGACACCAAGGGCTCGCACCGGCTCGACGTGGCCCGGACCCTGCTGGCGGAGACCCGCGCGATGGCCCACCCGGAGCCGTACGACCGGTTCTGCGCGCAGATGACCCTGTGGTTCTACAGCTACCTCTACGAGCCGGCCGCGCAGGCGGGCCCGGCGGGGCCGGACGTCGCCGCCTATGCCGTCAACCGGCTGTACAACATCGCGGCCGCGCCCTACGTGACGCTGGCGGAGATCGTCACCGGGTGTCCGGTGTCCGCCGACGAGCTGGCCGCGCCGGACCTGCGCCGGCTGAGGGCGCTGGCCGCCTATGAGATGGCGTGGTGCAACGACATCCACTCGGCCGCGCGCGAGGCCGAGGTGGACGGCCGAGTAGCGAACCTGCCCTCGTTGTTGCGCAACCGGGGGCTCGGCCCGCGGGAAGCGCTGCTGCGGGCCGTGGACGTGCACGACGCCGCGATGCACGCCTTCCTCCGCACCGAGACGGCCGTCCGTCCCACCGCGCCCCCGGCCGTGCACACCTACATGGACCTGCTCCGGACCTGGATGCGCGGCCACTACGACTGGTGCCGCACGACGCTGCGCTACGAGGTTGCCGACGCCGCCACAGCGGACTGAGCGGCGGCCTGCGCATGCCCACGTACCAGGCAGGCCGGAGCGCTCCCCGCCGGCAGCGGTTTACAGTGGAAGATCCGCTGACCAGTGCGCCTCGCTCGGAGTCGAGGACGACAAACGGAGTCCCATGCCGACCATCGACGCCGTAGAGGCCGGGCCAGGCCGCGACACGCTTCTGCGGGACGTCATGGACCGCATCGGCGACAAGTGGTCGATGGCGGTGATCTGCCGCCTCGAGGAGGGCCCGCTCCGTTTCAACGCGCTGCGCCGCGCCGTCGACGGCATCACGCAGCGCATGCTCAGCATCACGGTACGCAGGCTGGAACGGGACGGGCTGATCACCCGCACCGTGGAGCCCAGCCTGCCGCCCCGGGTCGAGTACGCACTGACCGAACGGGGCGGGAGCCTGCACCGCGTGCTGGCCGATCTGGTCGCCTGGACCGAGGACAACCTCGACGCGATCCTCCGCGACCGCGAGTCGTACGACGCCGCCCATCCGGAGGGCGCCGCGACCTCCTCCCCCGCGGCATCGCAGGCCCCGCGCGCCTCCTGATCCGGGTCGGGACACGCAGCCGGAATGACGTCCCGGCCTTCTCGGCGGACGGCTCCGAGCCACGCCTTCGCCCCTGTCCGCGGCGCCTGCCCCGCGGCACAGTCCCGGGAATTCCACGGAACCGGCGCCCCAACTTTCGGCCGCGGCGACGCTCTGCCCGCGCGCAAACGCACAGCCGAACCCTTCCCAAGCGGTGAACTCCCCGCGGCGATCCTCCGTAGTCCGTGCGCGCACGAGCGCACCGCCCGGCCCGTGCGGGCGAAGTGCCCGCCGTCACGCGCGAGGGGCCTTGCGGTTGCCGCGCCGGTCAGCCGGTCAGTTCGGCGAGCGCCTTCTCGATCTCGGCCAACGCGTCCACGACGGCGTACTGTTCGGCCAGCCGCCCGGCGTTGTCCCGGTAGGAGTGGGTGCCGGTGATGTCCTCGACCGCCTTGCGGATGTCGGCGGCCGCCGGGTATTCGGTGCCGAGGTTGACCGCGGCGCCGGTGGCGGCCAGGCGCACGTTGTTCTCGTGCTTCTCCTCGCTGGTGCCGGCCGCGACCATGGGAACGCCGTGGCGCAGCGCCTCCTGCACGGCGCCGAAGCCGCCGTTGGTCACCAGGACGTCCGCGTACGGCAGCAGGACGTCGAACGGCACGAACTCCGCCACCCGGGCGTTGGCCGGTACGTCGCGGAGCTGCGCGGGGCGGCCGGTGGTGACGACCACCAGGCCCGGGAAGTCGGCCAGCCCCTCCAGGGCCGGTTCGATCAGCTGGCCGAAGTCCTGGTTGGCGATGGTGCCCTGGGTGACGACCACCACGCGCTCGGCAGCCTCCACCTCCGGCCACCAGGCCGGGAGTTCGGCGGTGTCGGCGGACGGCGGCAGGCTGCCGACGAATCGTACGTGTGCCGGGGTGTCACTGCGCGCGTAGCTCAGCTCCTCCACCGACAGCTGGAGGAACAGGTCGGCCTTCAGGACGGTGGCGTCGAGGAAGAACGGGATGTCCTCGCCGGTGACTCCGAGTTCGGCGAGGGTCTGCTCGAACAGCTCCTGGGCCGGGCCGAGCAGCTGGCCCTTCACCATCGCGTTCGCCTCCCGGTTGCGGGCGCGGCCCTCCTCGCTGCTGTCCGGCGGCAGGCCCATGCCGAACGGAGCGGTGTCGGCGCTGGACAGCGTGAAGGACACCGGGCCGAGGCCGAGCGCGGTCACCGGGCGCGGGCCGGGTGCCCCGAGCAGGGACGGCACGGCACCGAAGAACGCGGTCTCGTACACCAGCACCACCGGCTCGTCCCCGGCCTGCGCCAGCACCCGCTGGACATCGCGGTGCTGGGGGGCCACCGCCTGCACGAAGACGTTGCGCATGTCCCAGGCGAACCGCTCGGGCCCGGCGGGCACCGCGAGCCGCTCCTGCGAGGCGAAGACCGCGTCGAGGTCGGCGCCGGCCGCCCCGGTGAACGCCTCGTACTCGACCCCCTCGCCGGCCAGGGAGCGGAACCGCTCGTGGCTCAGCAAGGTCACGTCGTGCCCGCGTGCGGCCAGAAACGAAGCCACCCGGCTGAGCGGGGCGACGTGCCCGTACACCGGCGACGCGGCCACCAGAATCCTGCTCAAGGAACTCTCCTCATTTTCCATCGGTCCGGGGGGAAGCCTCCTGGGACATCCGGCCTCCCATGAACCCGTGAGGTGACAGTAGGAAGCCGCGGCACCTCGGGCGTGTGCCTGCGTGCCAAGCCGGGTGGACCGCAGTGCCAGATGCCGCCGGCGCCCTTTCGCGGTCAAGGCCGGGCCGGGGGTGAACAGATCCGGTCCCGCGTCCGTATCGGAGGAGGAGCAAAGGCACAGGAGGCGACAGGAATGGACACCCGGGCGGCGGACGGCGGGGCCGCGCGGTCGCACACGGTGGATGTGACGGTGCCGGTCCGGCGGCCGGACGCGTTCGACGTGATGCAGCGGGACTGGGCGCGGCAGGTCGGCAGCGCCATACCGATACCGCCGTCGCGGCCGACCGGAGACGGCGACTACCGCATCCGGATCCGGCAGGCGGCGGTGGACCGGCTGCTGGTCCACGACATCTTCAGCGAGTCGATCGTCGGCGGCAGCGGGGGGCGCTTCAACCACCTGAACGAGAAGGTCGTCGTCCACCTCGTCCAAGCAGGCGGCTGGAGCTTCGCCCGGTCCGACGCGCGCGGCTCGGAGACGCTGCGCGCTCCCGCCGGGGAGTTCCTGATCCGCTGGAACGACCCTTCCTGGGAGTTCGGCGTCGAGCCCGCCACCACCTCCCGCGTCCTGGTCCTGCCCGGCGCCGAGTTGCGCCCGCTGCTGCGCGACCGCTGGGCATCGGGGCCGCTCAGCGCGCCCGCCATGCGGGTGCTGACCGCTCAACTCGCGGGAGTGGACGCCGTCCTGGACGAACTTCCCGAATCCGCCCTGGCCGCCTCCCACCACGCCGTGGTCGAACTGCTCAAGGGTGTGCTCCTCGGCCAGGTCGACGGCGACGAGCCGGATTTCGCCGCGGCCCTCGTGCGGGCCGCCGAACGGCTCATCGCGGAACGGCTCGCGGAGCCCGACCTGTCGCCCCGCACGCTCGCCGCCGAACTCCACGTCTCGGTGCGTTCGCTGCACCGCGCCTTCTCCGCCGGGGGCGGTGAGTCCGTCATGGCCCGCGTGCGGCGGCAGCGCGTGGACCGGGCGCTCAGGGACGTGCGGGGCTCGGGGCTGACGGTCGCCGAGGCAGCGGCACGCTGGGGGTTCGCCGACAGCAGCCACCTGGTCAGGGCCTGCAAGTCCCTGTACGGGGAGACGCCGGCCGAAGGGCGGATCCGTCCGGCGGGTGACGGTGCGGCAGCGGTCCCGGGATAGGCTGCGGCGCACGGCGGGTGCGGTGCGCGGGATTCCCTGAGCAGCGCCGTCCCACAGGGCGTGGACTCGCGCCCCGGAGCCGGTGCGGACCGGCTTCCCCGCGTCGGATCGGGCCGGACCGGACGGCCGTGTTCGTGACATCCCCGCAGCCGGACGGCAGTCCACGGGCACCGTCCGCCTGCTCATCTTCAAGGAAACGGTGTGCAATCTCCTCGCATCCTGGTCGCCGGCGCCGGCATCTCGGGCCTGGCGCTGGCCAAGCTCCTGCTCGACCGCGGCCTGCCCGTCGACGTCGTCGAACGCCGTGCCGAGAACTCGCAGGCGCACGGCAGCGGGCTCTACCTCCCGGCGAACGCGGTGCGCGCCCTGCGTGCCATCGGTGTGGGCGACGAGGTCGCCAAGCGGGCCGAGCCCGTGGCACGGCAGCAGCTGCACGACCACCGCGACCGCCGGCTCGCCGCCTTCGCGGTCGAGCGCATCTGGGGTGACGTCGGCCCGTGCCTGGCGCTCACCCGCGGCGACCTGCACGAGGTGCTGCGCGCCGAGGTCGCCGGCGCCCACAGCACCGCCGTGCGCTACGGCGTCGAGGTGACGGCGGTCGCCGAGGACGGGACCGTCACGTTCGCGGACGGCACCACCGCCGCCTACGACCTCGTCGTCGGCGCGGACGGCGTCAACTCCGCCGTACGGCAGACCCTGTTCGGCGCCCCGCCGCCGCGCTTCCTCGGCCAGCTGTGCTGGCGGTTCATCGCCGACGACACCGCGATACCGGGGATCGCCGACTGGACGGCGCGGTTGGGCAGCAAGGGCCGCACCTTCCTGACCGTGCAGCTCGGCGGCGGCCGGGTCTACTGCTACGCGGACGTCAACAGCAAGGAGCCGACGGCTCCTGCGGGTGACTGGCGCGCCCTGTTCGCCGACTTCGGCGGCCCGGTGCCGCGGCTGCTGGAACAGGGCGAGCAGGCGTACTTCGCGGCGCTGCACGAGAGCGAGCACACCGAGTGGACGCGCCCGCACGCCGTCCTGATCGGCGACGCCGCCCACGCCTTCTCCCCCAGCATGGCCCAGGGCGGGGCCATGGCCTTGGAGGACGTCCAGGTGCTGGCCGAGGCCCTTGCCGCGGCGCCGGACCTGCCCGGCGCGCTCGCCGCCTACCAGGCCCGCCGCACCGAGCGCGTGGCCTGGGTGGTCGCCCAGAACCACCGGCGGGACAAGGCCCGCAACCTCCCCACGCTCCTGCGCAATCTCGTCCTGCGCCTGGGCGCTGAAGGCATGTTCAAGGCCAACCACGCGCCCCTGCACAACGAGCCGTAGCCGCCGGTGGGGCCTGTTCCGGGCAGGCCCCACCGCCCTTTCGCCGACCACACGCGGCACCGCGCACCCGCCGGCGGACCTGCTGCCGAGGGTGCGGTTCCCTCGGCCGTACCAGGGCAAAGAAAAGTGCCTTCTTCCACCTCGGCAGCGCGTCGCGCAAGCTCGGAGGTGGTATCAGTCGTATACCGCCCGCCGTGGCGCATCCCGGCGGGTGGAAGAAGGCAGGGCGCAGTGAACCAGCAGGACCTCTTGATCAGCGGCGGCCACGTCGTCACCCTCGACCCCGCGCTCGGCGACATCGAGGCCGGCGATGTCCTCGTGCGGGACGGCCGGATCGCGGCCGTCGGCCCCACCGGGACCGTGCTCCCCGCCGATGCGGAACCCCACGGCGTGCGCCGCATCGACGCGCGGGGCCGCCTGGTGATCCCGGGAATGGTCGACGCCCACCGCCATGTCTGGCAGGGCGCGCTCGGTGCCGCCACCCCCGACACCTCGCTCATGGGCTATGTCACGCGCGTGGTCCAGGACGTCGCCCCCGGTTTCGATCCCGACGACATCTACGCCGGCACGCTGTGGGGCGCGCTGCAGGCGCTGCACGCCGGGGTCACCACCGTCGCCGACTGGGCGCACAACCTGCGCGGGCCCGGCCACACCGATGCGAACGTCCGCGGGCTGCGCGACTCCGGGATCCGCGGCGTCTTCCTCCACGGCGGCCCGGGCACCGACACCGCCGGCTTCTTCGGCCGGCCCGGCGGGCGCCACCCCGACGACGCCGCGCGCGTCCGCGACGAGCACTTCGCCGACGGTGACGGCCGCCTGCGCATGGGGATGGCCCTGCGCGGTCCGGCCTTCACCGACGAAGCCGCCACCCGGGCCGACGTCGCCTACGCCCGCGAGCTCGGCCTGCCGATCTCCGTCCACGTCGGCATGTCCGGATTCCCCGGCACCGTCGCCGCCCTCGACCGGCTCGGCCTGCTCGGTCCCGACATCAACCACGCCCACGCCAACCAGCTCACCGAGCACGAGTGGCAGTTGATCGCCGACAGCGGCGGCTCCGTGGCGGTGTCCCCCACCGTCGAGCTGCTCATGGCGCTCGGCACCCACCCCGCCAACGGGCCCGCCGCGGGGTACGGCATCCGTACCGGACTCGGCGTCGACACCACCACCAGCGCGGGCACCGACCTGTTCAGCGAGATGCGCCTGGCGCTGGCGGCCGAGCGCTCCCGGACCGCGGCACCCGCGATCGCCCGGGACGAGGCGGTCGGTACCGTCACGCCCGACCCGCGCGACGTCCTGCGCCTGGCCACCGCCGGCGGCGCCGAGGCCTGGCACATGGCCGAGGAGATCGGCACCCTCACCCCCGGCAAGCAGGCCGACCTCGTCCTGGTCGACCTGCGCGCACCCCACCTGGACGCCTTCGGCGACCCCGTGGCCGCGCTGGTGCTCGGAGCGGGCCCCTCCGATGTCGAGACCGTCCTGGTCGGCGGTGACGTCGTCAAGGAGGCGGGCCGCCTCGTCGGAGCGCACGCCGAGGCCGCGCGCGAGCTGGTCACGGCGTCGCGCCGCCGCATCCGCGCGCGGGTCGCCGCGGTGGCCGGAGCCGGGTCGTGAGGGCGCTGCGGCGGGCCGTCGTCGTCCCGTAGCGTCGGCTCCGGTGGTGTCGCGCGCTCGGGCCGCTGCCTCGCCGGCGAGCCCGGTGTCCCGGGCCGTCCCGCCGTGACGGGGCCACCGTGCGGCCGGCCACGGACGGAGGACCGGGGCTCACGCCGGTACGGCAGCGATCGTGGCCCGGGGCGTCAGCCTGCGGCACGGGCGGACGTTCTGGCGGCGGCTGCCGCCGCGCGGGTGAAGGCGTGGGCGTCGGCGATCGCCGCGCCGCCCGTGTCGTTGTTGAAGTAGACGTAGACGTCGTCGGCTTCGCCGGGCCACGCGTCCCTCAGCCGCTCGGCCCAGGAGCGCAGGGCGGTACGGCCGTAGCGGGGGACCGGGGTGGCGCGGCCGCCGTGCAGGCGCAGATAGCCCCAGTCGGCCGTGCACCACAGCGGTGACACGGGGCGCGAGCCGCGGTCGGCCCAGCACAGCGCGCTGCGGTGGCGCTCCAGCACCCTCCGCAGTTCCCGCTCGGCCTGCCACCAGGAGGGGTGCCGCAGCTCGACGGCCACGCGGACCGAACGGGGGAAGCACCGCAGGCAGGCATCCAGGGATTCGGGGTCCGCGCGCAGGTTAGGCGGCAGTTGGAGCAGCACAGGGCCGAGCCGGTCGCCCAGGGCGGCGACGCGGTCCATCAGCCGGTGCACCGGCTCCTCGGGCTCGCGCAGCCGCTTGATGTGCGTCAGGTAGCGGCTGGCCTTGACCGCCATGACGAAGCCGTCCGGCGTGCGCTGCCGCCACGCGGCGAAGGTGTCGGCCGTGGGCAGCCGGTAGAAGGCGTTGTTGTTCTCCACGGTGGCGAACCGGGCGGCGTACTCCTCCAGCCACAGCCGCTGGGGCACCTGCGGCGGGTAGAGCACGCCGCGCCAGTCCCGGTACTGCCATCCCGAGGTTCCGACGAGCAAGACCATGCCGCCATACGTGCCCGGCGGGCGGCGGAACGTACCAGGCGTGCCACGGAAGGGACCGGCGCGGCCCACGAGGCCATGTTGACAGGTGCATGACGGTCGAAGATTCTGTAGTGCCGCCCGACGTCCCGCACACGGCCAAGGGCCGGCGGTTTGAGCATCCTGCACCCCACGAAGGAGCCAGCATGCGCAGATTCCTGACCCGCCTCGCCACCGTCGCGGTGGCCTCGGCGACCCTCGCCGCCCCGGCCGTGCCGGTCACCGCGGCGGCCGCCCCGGGACTGTCCTTCCACCCCCTGCATTACAACATCAACGGCTACAACTGGGGCGGTTATGCCGCCACCGGCAGCAACTTCACCTCGGTTTCGGCCTCTTGGACCGAGGCGAACGCGACCTGCAACTCCAGCAACGACCTCTACGCCCCCTGGGTCGGCATCGACGGGTACAGCTCGTCCACCGTGGAGCAGACGGGCGTGGAGACCGACTGCTCCAGCGGCAGCCCGGTGCACCAGGCCTGGTACGAGATGTACCCGGCCAACCCGGTCTACCTGAGCCGCAGTTCGTACCCGGTCTCGGCGGGCGACCACATCACCGCCTCGGTGAACTACGTCAGCGGCAGCACCTACACCCTGAAGCTGACCGACTCCACCCGCGGTTGGACCTACAGCACCAACAAGTCCCTCTCCTCGCGGCGGGCCAGCGCCGAGGTCATCATCGAGTCGCCGACCGGGGCCTACCCGAACTTCGGCACCCTCAACTTCACCTCGGCCACGGTCAACGGCAGCTCCCTCGGCTCCTACGGCCCGGTCGCCCTCGACCCGTCGAACGGCGCCTACGAGGCCCGTACCAGCGCGCTCGGCTCCAGCGGCACCAGCTTCAGCGAGACGTACCTGCGGGAGTAACCGCCCCTGCACAAAAGGGCGGCGGCCGCCCCGGGAAGTGCCCGGGGCGGCCGCCGCCGCTGTGCCTGGTAGTTGATTCCGCGTCAGGAAACCGCGCACGAGGTGCCGTTGAGGGTGAACGCGGTGGGCTGGGCGTAACTGCCCGAGTAGGTGCCCTGGAAGCCGAAGGACTGGGAGCCGCCGGCCGGGATCCGGGCGTCGTACGAGACGTTGGTGGCGGTGACCGCGCCCGAACTCGGGCTGACCGTCGCGTTCCAGGCACTGGTGACCGTCTGCCCGGAGGGCAGGGTGAAGCCCAGCTTCCAGCCGTCGACCGCGGTCGAACCGGTGTTGGCCACCGTGACGCTGGCGGTGAAGCCGCCGGTCCACGTCTGCGGGCTGAAGCTCACCTTGCAGCCGGGAGCGCCGGTGCCGCCGGTGCCGCCGCCCGTGGTCGAGCCCCCGGTCGTGGCCCCGCCCGTCGTCGTTCCACCGGTCGTCGTTCCACCGGTCGTGGTGCCGCCCGCCGGCGGATCCGAGGCTCCGGCGGACGCCAGCTGGTAGGCCACGTCGGGGATGAAGGTGCCCGCGGGGCCCGCGCAGCCGTCCGCCTCACCCGGCGGCTTCACCCAGAGGAAGGCGTCGATCGCCGGGTCGCCGGTGTCGGCCGTGGGGTAGGCGCCGATCGCCCGGCCGGAGGGGTCGCACCACTCCCCGCCCGAGGCGGGACCGTTGCCGTTGCGGCTGGTGTCCACCACGGCGTGCAGGTTGGCCGGGTTGCCCAGGGCGGCCAGCACGTTCTTGGCGTAACCGACCTCGTTCGCCGTCGTGTTGAAGTTCGAGACGTTGGTGAAGAAGCCGTCGGCGTTCGTCAGGATGCCGGCGCTGCGCAGCCGGTTCGCCTGCTCCGAGGCGCTGTTCCAGGCCGAGTGGCCGCCGTCCATGTACACCTTGGCGTTGGGCGCGGCGGCGTGGATGGCGGCGCCCGCGCGCGAGAGCGAGGCGAACCGGTCGCTCTGCTGCTGCGCGGACAGGCAGGTGGTCAGGGAGACGGAGTCCGGCTCCAGGATGACCACCGAGCGCCCGCTGCCGAGCCCGGCGGCGAAGTTGCGCACCCAGGCGTCGTACGAGGCCAGGTCCGGCGCGCCGCCGGCGGACGCGCCGCCGCAGTCGCGGTTGGGGATCTCGTACACGACCAGCACCGGCACCTGCCCGGCGGAGGCCGCGGCGGTGGTGACCGTCCTGACGTCGCCGGTGATGGTGGAGGGGTCGTAGTTGGCGAACCAGATGCCCTGCGGCTGGGAGGCGATCCGCCGGGAGATGACCGGCTGGCGGGAGTCGCCGGGGTTGGCGGCGACCCAGCGGGCGACCTGTGAGCCGGGGTCCTTGTAGAACTGGGTGCCGGCGGGGAGGCTGCCCTGCGCCGCGGCGCCCGCGGTGTTCTCGGCGCCCAGCACGATGCCGGCCGCGGCGAGGCCGGCCGCAAGGCCGAGCGCCAGGGCGGCGCGCAGGCGCGGCCTGCGCGCGGGGGCCGCAACCGCCGCCGGGGGGCGCGGGGTTGAGGTGGGGGGTGTCACAGTCGTCCTCCGTGCTCTCGTGGGGGGAGAGGGCCGACCGCGGCGGAAACCTATGGGAGCGCTCCCATGCGGCCGGGCCCGAGTCTAACCAGCGCGAGGTGGGTGGGAAATCCCTGTGCACCGCCCATTTCCACACACCAGGGCGGGCCCCTTGGCCTCCGGGAGTATCGCGGGGACGGCCCCTCCGGTAGCCGGCGACGCCCCCGGGCGGCCGCCGCCATGGTGGGCGGTGGCCGCCCGGGGGCCAGAGGTGGTCGGGAGCGGCCGGGGCCTGCGGAGGGCCGACCGGGACGGGGCGAGGGGTGGTCGAGGGGCCGTCAGCCGTGGTGGGCGACGTACTGGGGGACCCAGTAGGCGGTGCGGTCGATGTAGGCGCTCTGCGCGGCGGTTCCGGTCTTTCCGTAGGCGCCGTTGTAGGTCATGTAGGTGACCGGGTTGGTGGGCGGAGTGGCGGAGGCGGGTTCGATCTGGCTGCCCTCGTGCCATTCGTTGAAGGACGTGATGCTCACCCAGGCGGGCGCGGAGCCGCCGTCGCCGCTGGTGATCGCGTGCTGCCAGACCTTGTCGTAGGTGGCGCCGTTCGCCCGGTCCACGGTCGGGGTGGTGTTGCCGGGGACCGCGCGGTCGTCGATGTAGCCGGGGCCGAACGAGGGCGACCAGACGAGCCCGTTGGCCTTGCAGAACCGGTCCACGCCGCTCCAGTCGGGCAGTTGCGCGGCGGCGATGCCGTCGTAGGTGTACATCCCGCCGAAGTGCGCGGCCTTGGAGATGTCGGTGGTCTGCGTGAGCACGATGGCCTGGGACTTGACCGACTCGATGGGCGACCAGTCGCTGATGTACAGGCTCTGGAAGACGTAGAACGCCCCGCGGTTGCCGTGCCGGGAATCCCGGTAGAACGCGGGGTGGCTGCCGTACGTGCTGAGGATGTAGTTCACGTCGGAGACCACGGAGGCCGCGGTGCGGTTGGTGTAGGGCTCGATGTGGAAGCCGACCTTGAGGCCCTTGGCGTTCGCCTGGTCGAGCAGGAGCGGCACGCGCTGGTCCTCGTAACTGCCCTGGCCCCACCAGCTGGTGATCAGCGTGCCGACGCCCGCCTGACGCAGCCAGGTCATGTGCTGGGCGACCACGGCGCTGTCGCCGGAGTCGTACGCGCCCAGCTGCGGGTAGAAGTTCGAGGCGATGCCGTTCGGGGGCGTCAGGCCGCCCTGCGGCCAGTGCCGCCAGGAGCCGTTGACCTGCGGCGAGCCGTACCAGGGGTAGTAGAAGATGTGCACGTCGGTGCTGGGGGTGACCGCGGCGGGCGCGACCGCGGCGTCCGGCCGGGCAGCGGTGCCGTGCGGCGCGGCGGCGGCGAAGGCCGTGCCCGGGCTGACAGCCGCGGCTGCCCCGGCTGCGAGAGCGCCTGCGAGGAAGGCGCGGCGGCTGGTGGACGCGCCGCCGTGGGGGGTTGCGGTCAACGTGTGCTCCTTGTCGGTGCTTTGACGCGTGCGTGGGGGGCGACATCGGTGGTGAGGCGATACCGGAAGTCAGGTACCCGTACTGATGTGACGGGAGTGAAGCCTGGGAGATCTTCGCGCATGAACGGGTACCGGGGAAGACCCTGAGCTGTTCGCGCAGAATATTGGCAAGGGTGTGCAAGACTTGCGGAAAGCCGCGTCAGCCGATGAGCGGCGGCCACGAGCGCCGGGCCTGCTGAAGGTCCCGCGGGAGGCAGGCCTCGAGTTCGTCCTGCTGGACGGCACTCTCGCCGAATGCGACCGCGTCGGCGACAGCCGGGCCGACCACTCGGCCGAGCACCGCCGCCACGGCGTGAACGTCCGGGCCATCACCGACCCGGAAGACCGGCTGCTGTGGGCTCTCACCCGCGCTTCCGGGCCGGGCTCACGGTCTCACCGCCGCCCGCACCCACCGCGTCATCCGCACACGCGAACGCCAGGGCGTCCCCATCCTGGCCGACCTCGCCTACCAGGGCGCCGGTCCCTTGCCGACCACCGGCCACGGCGTCCCGCCGGCCCCGCCCGCGAACGTACCCACCGCACGGCGTCCCGCCCGAGAGCCTCACGTCCCGTCAGGGCCTGCTTCACACGGGAAGGCTCCCGGCGACCGGGGCGCTGGCAGCGGCCCTGGCGTGCCGCACCTCCGTCGTCCCGCGCTCGCGCAGACAATGGACCGCGGGGCCCGCCCCGGCCGCACCCGGGCGGCGTGACCGCACCGGTGGGCTTCGGAGCCCGGCGGGAACCAGCGACGAAGGAGCTGCATGAAATTCGGGATCTCCACCTTCATCACCGATCAGAGCATCAGGCCGGCGCCGCTCGGCCGAGCCCTCGAAGAGCGCGGGTTCGACTCGCTGTTCATTGCCGAGCACAGCCACATCCCGGTCGACCGCCGCTCGCCCTACCCCGGCGGGGGCGAATTGCCTGACATGTACTACCGCACACTCGACCCCTTCGTCGCGCTGGCGGCCATCGCCACCGTCACCGAACGGCTCCTGGTTGCCACCGGCATCGCCCTGGTCTCGCAGCGCGACCCGATCCACACCGCCAAGGAGGTCGCCTCGCTGGACCTGATCTCCGGGGGCCGGGCGGTCTTCGGCGTGGGGGTCGGCTGGAACCGCGAGGAGATGGCCAACCACGGCACCGACGCCGCCACCCGCGGCAAGCTCGTCAACGAGCGGCTGCGCGCCATCGTCGAGCTGTGGACCAAGGAGAAGGCCGAGTTCCACGGTGAGTTCGTCAACTTCGACCCGGTCTACGCGTGGCCGAAGCCGGTGCGCAAGCCGCACCCGCCGATCTTCGTCGGCGGCGGCCCCGGCGCCTTCTCCCGGGTCGCCGAACTCGGTGACGCCTGGCTCGCCAACAGCCTCCCGCCCGAGGCACTGGGGCCGCAGATCGAGGAGATGCGGGCCGTGGCCGGCCGCGAGGTCCCGGTGACGGTCTACGCGGTGCCGGACGACCCCGAGACGATCGAGGCCTACACCCGGCTCGACGTGGAACGCGTGCTGTTCTACCTGCCGTCCGACCCCGAGCCGACCGTGCTGGACACGCTCGACCGGTTCGCCGAGATCGCGGCCCGCTTCCGCTGATGCCCGGGCTGAGCGGGGACGAGGCCCGGGAGCGGTTCGCGGCGTCCCGGGTCGCCCGACTGGCCACCGCCGACGCCGCGGGCCGCCCGCACCTGGTGCCGGTGGTCTTCGCGGTGGCCGGCGACACCGTGGTCATGGCCGTCGACCACAAGCCGAAGCGGTCGACCCACCTCAAGCGGCTGGCCAACATCCACGCCAATCCCGCGGTCTGCCTGCTCGCCGACGGCTACCACGAGGACTGGGACCGGCTGTGGTGGGTGCGTGCGGATGGCCGGGCCCGCGTCCTGCCGCCCGCCGGCCGGTCCGAGGACGCGGCGGGGTACGTCGCGCTGCTCACCGGGAAGTACGCCCGCCAGTACGCCGACCGGCCCCCGGCCGGCGAGGTCATCGAGATTCTCGTGACCGCCTGGACGGGATGGCGGGCCGGCTAGTGGTGTGACCGCATGGGTTCACCGGCTCGCGACGCCTGGTGCGGCACTGGATGAGTGAGCCTCTTCGGCGTTGCCGCTCCAGGGTAAGGATGGGGATGGCAATTCATGCCATGCGGTTGGGGCTGCACCGGGATCGGTGGAAGATCCGCCAGGATTTCAGCCGTACGATGCCGCGCTCGACGGGTTGCTCGTGCTGATGTGCACGTCGGTGCTGTGGGTGACCGCGGCGGGCGCGACCGCGGCGTCCGGCCGGGCAGCGGTGCCGCGCGGCTCGGCGGCGCCGAAGGCCCTGCCTGGGGGGGCAGCGCGTCCGACGGCGAGCAACGGCCACGCCAGTGTCCAGAAGGCCCAACCGCGTGCCGCGCGCATACGGTCTCCCCCGCCACCAGGGGCTGCTCCTTGCGGATTCCGGCTCGCCGCACCTTGTGCATCGGAGACTCCGCTTGGTGATTCGCTGTAGCGGCGGAGCCGGCTCGGAAGTGAGGTCACGAGGAGCCGGAGCCGGTGTGGTCGACGCCGACTAGGCTCGTCTTCATGCCCGAATCCGCCCGTGACCCTCGCCTGCAGTCCTTGGCCAACCGACTCCTGCCAGGCGCGGTGAGGACGGTGAAGGTCGCCGGCTACGACGGAACGGACGTCCTGGTGCGGCTTGCGGATGCCGAAGGAGAGGAAGCCGAGATCGGTCGGATCCCTCGGCATGAGGTGTCGATGCGCCAGGTGGAGCATCCGTCCGAGCTGTTCGAGGTCGGCCAGGAGATCGAGGCCGAGGAGATCGGGCGTTGGCGCGAAGGACAGCTTCACCTCTCCGCCAGGGCCTGCGAGAACCCGGCTTTGCGGTCCTTCCTCCTGGCGTTTGAAGGAGGGCAGGTCGTCACTGGGACGGTGTCCGAGGTCCACGACTTCGGGGTTTTCGTTCATGTCGATGGCGAACCGGAGGGCTTGTGCACCGGCTTCATCCGGGTGCCGGATCTGGCATGGGGCTGGATCGACCATCCCGGCGAGGTGGTGGAAGCCGGCCGGCGGATCACAGCTGAGGTGATCATTGCCGAGACGCGCTCCGGCCAGGTCACGCTCTCGCTGAAGGCCCTCCAGGAAGACCCGCTCATTCGGTTCGCGGATCAGGTCGGCCGGGTTCTCACCGGCCCGATCACCAGGATCGTTCCCTTTGGCGTGTTCGTGCGGCTCGCCCCCGACGTCGTGGGGTTCCTTCACCTCTCGGAACTGACCGACCAGCCGGTCGAAACCCCGGATCAGCTTGCCCATGAAGGCGAGATGATCACGGTGAAAGTCACCGAGGTCGATCTCCAGCGGCATCGGGTGCGGTTGGCTGCCGTGGGCGGAGCGGTCTGAGCCTTGCGTGAACCTCGCCGGGCTCCTGAATGTCGGCACCGGTCCCCTCGCCCCCGCCTGGTCCTGGCCCCGACCGCCCTCCCCCACCCTGGTGGCCCCATGCCTCGATGATGGGCGCCGACGGAAGTGGTGCTGACGCACCGACGGATCGGGCGGCATCACGATGACGATTGCCGCCCGATCCGTTTCCTCAATCGTCGCGGCCAGGCGGCTCCGGACGGAGGTCCGCGGGCGGAAGGCACCGCAGGCGTAAACAGTCCGGGCCTCTACATCTTCGACCCCGAGGCCCGCAGTTGCGGGCCCTCTGCCCTGGGGTGGGGAGAACAGGTACTGTCCATCTGCCTCCAGACCGGGAAGATCACCGGGCACAGTGTGGCGAGCAGATACACGCCGCCAACGGCCAGCAGCGTGGAGGGCAGGCCTGCCGAGTCCACAAGGAAGCCTGCGACCAGTCCGCCAAGCGGAGTGACCAGCTGCACCGAGGCCGTTGTCGCGCTCAGCACGCGGCTGCGCAGGTCCTCCGGGACCGTCTCATACGTCACGGTGGCCGTGATCGGGCCGAGTACACCGAAGGCGAGTCCCTCTACCGCCATCATCAGAGCCAGCGGGGTGAAGGTGTCGGTGAAGGCGGACACAACGAAGCGCGGCAGGCCCCCGATGAGAAAGGCGATCGTGAACAGCGGCCACCGCCGAAAGCGGCTGCCCACCGCCCCGTAGACCAGCGCTCCGGTGAGAGCGCACAGCCCGAACGCCGCTTCCAGCAGGCCGAGATCGACGGCACCATCGAGTTGGTCTCGGGCATGCACGGGCAGGAGCACGGCGCTCCATCCTTGGTCGAGCCCCCTGGTGACCAGTGTCATCAGGCAGAGGCTCAGCAGCAGTGGCGTAGCCGCCGCGAAGCCGTACCCCTCCGCGAGTTCACGACGGTAGGCGGGCAGCGTCACTGGTTCGGCCGGTCGTTGGGCCCGCGCCTCCGGCAGGCCGCACACTCCGACCGCGAACAATGGCGCGGCCACGGCGAAGGTCGCGGCGTCCACCAGCAGGACGTTGACGGCTCCGAGTACGGCGATCAGCACGCCTCCGAGAGCGGATGCCGTCAGCGCCGCACAGCGTGCCGCACCGTCGTACAGCCCGGCGGCCCTGGTCAGCGGTATGCCGGCGCGTTCGGCGAGCGTGGGTAGCAGCACGCCGCGGGCAGTTTCACCCGGCGCACGGACAAGCGCTGTCATCGCCATCAGCACGCACAGCATCCAGAACTGCAGGATGCCGGCAAACTGCAGCAGCGGGATCGCCGCAACGGCAATCCCGCAGGCGAGATCTGAGGCGACACTCACCCGCCGTCGGCCCATCCGGTCGATCACCGGACCGGTGACGAGCGCAGCGAGCACCGCGGGCAGCAGTGTGCAGAACGCCACGACCCCGGCTTTGGCGGCACTGCCCGTGCTCTGCAGCACGAGCCACGGCACGCCCATGTACGTGAGGCAATTCCCCGCGATCGAAACGAGGTTGGCGGCAAGCACCGTTACCAGAGGACGGCGATCAACCGTCAAGAAGTCCTTGGACACTACGGTGGTCTCCCATAAGCGGAAGCGCCCACCGCGAATGGAACAGGTCAGCCGGTGGGCGAAGCGAAGTGGTCGGCGTCTGGCGCGCATGGCGAGGCGCACCGCGATGCGGTGTTCACAAGCAGCGCCTCCAGCACTTCGCCGGGATGACCACCCGGCACTCCGCGCATTCTCACCTCGGACACCGGTCCTCCGCAACGGCGAACCGTTCGGCGGGCGCCGCGTACAGGGAGTCGTCCGAGGAGCGCAGACCGCCGGGCCGAAGTCGTTCGAGGCGGCGGCGGTTCGCGAACTCGCCGAGGAGACCCGTCAGATCGCCGCGGTCGAGGACGCCCATCCGATCGCAATACTCGCGGAGGACACCCACGGCGTTCCGAGGCTGACCGCCGCAGTACGCGTCACCGGCTGATCCGGGCGCCTCGGCAACCCCGAGCTTGTTCGCGCGGTGGGAGTCGCGCGACTCGCACGCCCTGTCGTGCCTCGGCGACCTCTTCGTGCTCACCGCGCAGGCGTGCTCGCGGTCTGGCCCGGACTCCTCCCCGCCCTGCCTTCGGTTCACGCCTTCACGCACTCCGGATTCGTCCCCGCCCAAGGCAGGCCCGCCCGCACGGCCCTGACGGAGACCCTTCTCGACGGCGTTGTGTGACCTGCGAGCCTGTCTCAACGGCTCGGTGTCTCATGCCTTCTGCCTCTTGCGCTTGACTGGTCAGCGGGTCGCGCCTGGGCGCGGAACGTTGGCGTGGAAGGTGTTGATCATGGTGTGGATGCTGCCGGAGCCGATGTTGGCCGCTGCCGTGGACAGTCCCGTGTCACCGGTTGGCTCCGCCGGGGAGCCGAAGTCGGACGGGTACCGGGCTCTCCTGGCCGGGTACGCCGACGGACGTGTGGTGATCCGTTCCCGGCGCGGCCCGGACATGACGGCTGCGTCCCCGGAGATCACTGCCGCTGCGAGGTCTTTGCGGGCGGATGTTGGCGTAGATGGTGAGGTAGTGGTGTCGGTTCGGGCAACGAGCCGGCCGCGTGCCGAGGACATCGAAGGTGGTGCGCCCGGCCGTCCGGGGGGGGCGGAACGGCCGAGCGCTGCCGGGCGGCACTGCCGCCGGTCCCCGAGGGGACATGGGCACCCTTGGGGACCCACGGTTCGCGTGCCCGCGACCGGCGCGCCTACACCCGACGCACCGGCCCTGGCAAAATCAGCATGCCGGGGCGAGCACGGGGCCTTGCCGGGCGGGCGGCGCCGCAGCACTCTGGCTGGGCGGGCATGTGCTCCATCAACTGCAGGCCCTGGATGCCCTGGGGGAAGCCGGGGAAGTTCTCGACCTCGGCGGCGTCAGTGAGACGCCGAGGAAGACGGGGCTGCCGACGATCAGGGGCTTGAGGTCGGCGCGTTCGGTACAGAGGGCGGCGGCGCTTCCGGCCGGGCCGGAGCCGATGACGCCGCGCACCGAGTGCTGGATCCGGCTCACGCCGTGGGCTCGGGGGCGATCTCGGCGATCAGGCCCTCGACCAGGGTCTTGATCTCGTCGCGGATGGGGCGCACGGCCTCGATGCCCTCACCGGCGGGGTCGTCGAGGTCCCAGTCGAGGTAGCGCTTGCCGGGGAAGACCGGGCAGGTGTCGCCGCAGCCCATGGTGATGCACACGTCGGACTCGCGGACGGCGTCGATGGTGAGGACCTTGGGGACCTCGGCGGAGATGTCGATGCCCACCTCGGCCATCGCCTCCACTGCCGCGGGGTTGACCTCCTTGCCCGGGGTGGAGCCGGCGGAGCGCACCTCGACGCGGTCGCCGGCCAGGTGGGTCAGCCAGGCTGCGGCCATCTGGGAGCGGCCGGCGTTGTGGACACAGACGAACAGTACGGACGGCTTGTCGGACATCGTCTTCGTTCTTCCCGGTGGTGGCGGTCGCGGCGGCGCGGCAGAGGCAGCCGGGTATGGTGAGCCCATCCGAACTGGCGTCAGTCCCCGCTGATGTGAAAGTATCATCCCATGCTGACGTCAGTCGACGCTGATCTGCTGCGGGTTCTGGCTGACCCCCTGCGCCTGCAGATCGTCACCCTGCTCGCCCGCGAGACGCTGTGCACCACGCATCTGGTGGAGGAGACCGGTGCCCGTCAGACCAACCTGTCCAACCACCTGAAGGTGCTGCGCGAGGCGGGCGTCGTGGAGACCGAGCCGTGCGGCCGCTTCACCTACTACAAGCTGCGCCCCGCCGTACTGGAGAAGCTCGCCGGATCGTTCGCCGAACTGGCGGCCACAGCGCGGCAGACGGAAGCGAACAACACCAAACGCGCCTGCCCCTGACGGCCGCCGATCCCCTTCCGCCGGCTTCGCGGCCGGCGCCGTTCCCGTACCCGGAGTCCCCATTGAGCGCCACCGACGCCGCTGCCGATGCCGCCCCTGCTCCTGCCGTGCCGCAGCCCACGCCCGGCGCGACCCCGCCCCGCGTGCCGCCGACCCGGCGGGCGACTGCCGAACTGGTCGGTACCGCCGCCCTCGTGACGGTGGTGGTGGGCTCGGGCATCCAGGCCACCGAACTCACCCACGACGTGGCCCTGCAGTTGCTGGCGAACTCCTTGGCAACCGTCTTCGGTCTCGGCGTGCTCATCGCCCTGTTCGGCCCGGTCTCCGGCGCCCACTTCAATCCCGTGGTCACCCTGGCGGAGTGGTGGACCGCCCGCCGCGGCGCTCCCGGCGTCACCCTGCGCGATGCCGCGCTCTACATACCCGCGCAGATCGCGGGGGCCATCGGCGGCGCGGTCCTGGCGGACGCGATGTTCGGCAAGGCGCTGGTGAAGTTCTCCGGCCACGACCGCTCGGCCGGGCATCTACTGCTCGGCGAGGTCGTGGCCACCGCCGGGCTGATCCTGCTGATCTTCGGCCTGGCCCGCACGAACCGGCTGCGCCTGGCGGCGGCCGCCGTCGCCTCGTACATCGGCGCCGCGTACTGGTTCACCTCCTCCACCTCGTTCGCCAACCCCGCCGTCACCATCGGCCGCACCTTCACCGACACCTTCGCGGGCATCGCACCCGGCTCACTGGCAGGCTTCGTCGCCGCACAGCTCGTGGGCGCGGTCGTCGGTCTGGCCCTGGTCACGGTCGTGTTCCCCCCGGCGAGGGCGTCCGCCGCCGCGGCATGACCGCGCACTGACGGCGGTGGGGGCAGCCGGCAGACTCGCCCGGTGAGCGATGCGAAGAAGATCTCCCGCCGAGCCCTGCTGCGCCGGGGCTTCGTGCTGGAGTACGTCACCCTGGCCTGGAACGTGGTCGGCGTCGTCGTGCTGGCGTTCGCGGCCGTTGCCGCAAGGTCGGTGACCCTGGCGGGGTTCGACCTCGACTCCCTGATCGAGATCGACGCCTCGGCGGTGGTGGTCCGGGAGTTGTCCGGCACCGGTGAGGACCGGCAGCGGCGGGGGCTGCGGCTGATCGGCGCCGGCTTCGCCCTGCTCACGGCGTATCTGCTGGTGCAGTCGACGTGGGTCCTGGTCAGCGGCTTCCGCCCGCACCATTCCCCGCTGGGCATCGCGTGGACGGCGGTGACCGCCGCGGTGATGTTCGTGCTGGCCCTCGGTAAGGCCTGGCCGCCTTGGACAACCCGGTGCTGACGACGGAGGGCCGGGTCACCCTGGTCGACGGCGCGCTGGCCGCCGCAGCGCTGCTCGGCCTGATCCTCAACGCGGCGGCCGGGTTCTGGTGGGCGGACCCGGCCGCCGGCTACGTGCTGGTGTACTACGCCGTCCGCGAAGCAAGGGAGATCTTCGTCGGCGACCACTGACCCCGAAGCAGCCGCACTCGCTCCTGGGACCTCGGCGCTGAAGGTCGAGCACGCCGGACATCCCGGCCGCCACCGAGGCCCCGGGCGCCCACGAACTCCCCGCACCCCTCGGCGCGTTCAGGACCGTGCCGCGCCGAGGCGCGCGGCGGCCGGGCAGCCCCGGACCACCCGGCCGGAGCCGTACGCGCCGCTCATGCCGCGTTCGCCGCCGCCGCGGCCCGGCGGCCCCGCGGCTTGCGCAGGAACGTCGCCCCGTAGACGGCCGTGGCCACCGCGAGGATGCCGAAACTGGGCGGGGTCTTGGGCACCGCGTAGCTCATGGCCAGCCCGGCCCACATCTCGGCGACCGCCAGTCCCGCCGACAGGGCCAGCGCCAGGAAGGGACGGACCGTCATCCGCTGGGCCGCGCCCGCCGGAGCCGCCAGCAGGCCCAGGATGAGCAGCGAACCCACCGCCTGTGTGGCCTCGGCCGCACAGGCACCGACCAGGGCGAGAAACACGAAGCCGAGCACCCGCACGGGCACACCCCGCGCCGCCGCCACTGCCTCGTCCACCGACGCGAACAGCAGTGGCCGCGCGACGGCCAGCACGGCCGCGCAGATCCCCGCGCCCACCAGCGCGGCCGTCAGCGCCTGGCCCGACGACAGGCCGAAGATGGAGCCGAAGAGCACCCCGACGCCCGCGTTGCCGTTCCCCGCGCTGCGCGAGGTCGTGTAGAGCGTGAGGAAGAAGGCACCCAGGCCCAGGATCCACGAGAAGACGCTGCCGATGACCACGTCGTCGGCCCTCCCCCGCTTGCCGAGCACGCCGAGCAGCAGCGCGAAGGCGATACACCCCCCGTACAGGCCGATCCGCAGCGAGGCGCCGAGGGCGAACGCGGCCAGCGCCCCGGTGAAGGCGACGTGGCTGAGCGCGTCGCCGGTGAACACCTGGGCGCGCAGCACCAGGAAGTACCCGACGAGACCGGCGGCGGCCGCGATGCCGGTGCCCGCGACCAGGGCGTGCTGGAAGAAGGGCTGACCCAGGGCCGGCGCCCATCCGGGGGCCGCCAGGAGCACAGGGGACGTCATGCCGCACCTCCCGCCGCCGGCAGGGGCGCGGGCGTACCGGCGCGGAGCCGGCCGGCGGCGAACGCCCCGGCCCGGGCCAGGACGTTGCAGCCGAAGGCGAAGGTCGTCACCCAGAAGCCGATCGGGTAGGGGGTGAAGTACGCGACGGTGAGTCCGAGCCAGGTGACGGCGACGGCGACGGCCGCCGACAGCAGCAGGCCCGGCCCGGGGCGGGCGGTGAGTGCCTGCGCGGTGGCCGCGGGCATCACCAGCAGCGCGAAGACCAGCAGGGTGCCGGTGATCTGGCTGGTGCCGGCGGCCGCCGCGCCCAGCAGGACGAGGAACGCGGTGGACAGCGACCGGACGGGCACGCCGCGGGCGGCGGCCACGTCGGGGTCGACGGAGGCGAAGAGCAGTGGCCGGCCGATGACCGCGAGTGCGGCCAGCACCGCGGCCGCCACCGCCAGCAGCACCCACACCTGGCGGGTGGTGATGCCCAGGAAGCTGCCGAACAGCAGCGAGGTCGTGCCGCCGAGCAGCCCCTTGTACAGGGCGGTGAACAGGAATCCGCAGGCCAGCAGGAACGCCTGGACGGTGCCGGTGAGCGCCGACTCCTGCACGCCGCCGCTCCTGCCGCCGCGCGGGACGGCGGCGATGACAAGGGCGGCGGCGACGCAGAAGGCGAAGTAGCCGTAGGTGGCGCCGACGCCGACGAGGACGGCCCCGGACGCGCCGGGGAACCCGACGACGGCCAGGGTGTGCCCGGCGAAGCTCTGCCGCCGCAGCACCATGAACCAGCCCATCACCCCGGCCGTGACCGCGACGATGGTGCCCGCGCGGAAGGCGTTGACCATGAAGGGGAACGCCCACATCTGCCGCAGGTCCTCGGCCGGGTTCCACGACCAGGCGGCGCCGTCGGCCAGCTGCAGCAGCGCGCTCACGCGGGCCCCCCGTCCCGGCCGGTGTGCCGGTCTGCGTGCCGGTCACTGTGGCGGGCCGGCGCCTCGGGCTGGCCGACGACCACGAGCCGGCCGTCGGAGGTGCGCAGCACCTCGACCGGCGTGCGGTACAGGCGGGTCAGGGTCTCCGAGGTGATCACCTCGGCGGGCGGGCCGCTGACGGCGCCGCCCTCGGCGAGGTAGACCACGCGGTCCAGCCGGGACAGGATCGGGTTGACGTCGTGCGCGACCATCACCACCGTGACGCCCTCCTCCCGGCAGATCCGGCCGATCAGCGAGGCGACCGCCGCCTGGTTGGGCAGGTCGAGGCTGTCCAGCGGCTCGTCGAGCAGCAGCAGTTCGGGCCGGCGGACCAAGGCCTGCGCGATCAGCAGCCGCTGCTGCTCGCCGCCCGAGCACTGCCCGATCGGCCGGTGCGCGTAGCCGGCGGCGCCCACCCGCTCGATCACCTCGGCGATCCGCTTCCGGGCCGCCCGGCGGGCGCGGGACCGGGGCAGCGGCACACCCCACCGGTCGCCGTCCCAGCCGAGCCGTACGACATCGGTGCCGCGCATCCGCAAGGAGGCGTCGAAGCTGCGGCGCTGGGGCAGGTAGCCGACGCGCTCGCCGGCCCGGCCCGGGGCGCCGCCCAGCACCCGGACCCGGCCCTCGTGGGCCGGCTGCACCCCGAGCAGCACCTTGACCAGAGTGGACTTGCCGACGCCGTTCGGCCCGAGCACCGCGACGAACTCGCCCGCGCCAACCCGCAGATCGACCCCCGACCACAGGGTGCGCCCGCCGACCCGCACCGCCACGTCCTGAAGGGCCACCACCGGCGCCGCCGCACTCACCGGCTCGGGAGAGGTGCCCTGGCGTGCCACGGCCGCACGCCCCCGAGCCGCCGGACTGCCGGTCACTTGCCGGTGGCTTTCGCGAGCGCCGCCTGCAGGCCCCGCAGTTCGCGGACCTGCCACTGCTGGAAGGAGGCGCCGGCCGGGGTGAGCGTCTCGGTCACGGTGGCCACCGGGATGCCCTCGGCCCTGGCCTCCTTGACCTGCTGCTGGACGTCGGGGGTGGCGTTCTGGCTGTTGTAGACGTAGACCTTGATCTGCTTGTCCTTGATCTGCCGGTCGATCTCGGACTTGTCGTGCGCGGTGGGGTCGGTGCCCTCGCTGATCGCGGACAGGAACGAGTACGGGGTGAGCATCTTCAGGCCCAGCCCGTCGGCGAGCGGGCTGACGATGGACTCGGACGCGCCGATCGGGGTGCCGGCGTACTTCGTTTTGATGCCGGTGATCAGCTGGTTGTAGGTGCCCAGGGTTTTGGTCTCGAAGGTCGAGCGGAGCGTGTCGAAGTCGGCCGCGTCGGCCGGGTCGAGCTTCTTGTAGTCGGCGGTGATCTGCCCGATGACCTGGTGCACGTTCTGCGGCGAGTACCAGCGGTGCGGGTTGCCGCCGGGCGCGATCCCGACGAGGTCGCCGACCTTCAACTGGATCCGGCCGGCGGCCGGGTTGGCGGACAGCAGCTTGTCGGCCCAAGTGTCGTAGCCGATGCCGTTGACGATCGTCATCCGGGCGCCGGCCACGGTGCGGGCGTCGGCGGCGGTGGGCTCGTAGTCGTGCGGGTCGGCGTCGGGGTTGTCGATGATGCTGGTGACCTTGACGTGGCTGCCGCCGAGCTGGCTCGCGATGCTGCCCCAGAAGTTCTCCGCGGCCACCACCTGTATCTGCTGGCCGGAGCCCGAACTCGCGGCGGCGGGCTTGCCGGAAGTGCCGGACCCCGAGGAACCGGAGGAGTCCGACGAGGTCGAGCAGGCCGCCAGCGCGCTCGCGGCGAGGACGCCGACGGTGGCGAGAGCGGCGATGCGCTTGGTACGGGCCTGGGGACGGGACAGGGCAGCCTTCATGGCGCGGGGCACTCCTTGCTCGGCCGGCCCGGGGAGGAACGCGGCACGTACGCGGTTCTGCTGTGGGTGCTCACGCTAGATGGAAACGACTTTCACATCCATCCCCATCGGTCCGCACATGAAAACCGTTACCGTTCCTTGATGCGACGCCGCCCCGCACCGCGCCCCACCGCACTGTACGAAAACGACACGCTCTCGCCCGGGACGCCGAAACCGCGCGCACAGGACTCGTGCGCGCGGTCGGCAGGCCGAAGGACGCGGGTCAGCTGCCCCAGGAGTCGTGGCGCAGCCCGTCCGCCTGGTCCCACCACCAGTGCTGCACGGTCCCGTTCGAGTCGGTCGCCCACACGTGCTGGGCGTTCCCGATCAGCAGGGAGGTCGGGGCGCCGGTGATGCCGGTGCCCCAGGTGTCGTGGTGCAGGCCGTCGGAGGACTGCCAGAAGTAGTGCTCGAGCGTCCCGCCGCTGCCGCGGACGAAGACGTGCTGCTGGGCGCCGTCCTGCAGGAACGTGGGACGGCCGGTGACCCCGCTGCCCCAGGTGTCGTTGCTCCAGCCCGCCGCGGGGCTCCACCACCAGTGCTGGAGACGGCCGGCGCTGTCGGTGAACCACAGGTGCTGCGCGTCCCCGATCTCGGCGACCGCGAGGTCGCTGGCCGCGTCCGCCGGAAGGGTCTCGCTCTGGGAGCCCTGCGCAGCGTCCCACCACACGTGCCGGATCGCGCCTGTGGGCGTGCGGACGAACACGTGCTGCACGTCGCCGACGAGCATGGCGCTGGGGCGGCCGGTGACGCCCGTGGTCCAGGTGTCGTGGTGGGAGCCGCCGGCCGGGTCCCACCAGGAGTGCTCCAGCGTGCCGGCGCTGTCCACCCACCACACGTGCTGCGCGTTGCCGATCATCATCGCGGCCGGGTCGCCGGCGACGCCGCTGGCCGCCCAGGTGTCGTGGAGGGTCGAGCCGGTCGCCGAGTCCCAGAAGTAGTGCTGCAGCGAACCGTCGGAGCCGCGGACGAACACATGCTGCTGGGTGCCGTCCACGAAGGTGACCGGGGCGCCGGTGACCCCGGTGGCCCAGGTGTTCGCCGCGTACCCGGTGGAGGAGTCCCACCAGACGTTGCGCAGCGCGCCGGCGGCATTGGTGGCCGTGAAGTGCTGCTGGCTGAGCGAGAGGTAGACCTGCGAGCCCTCCGCGGTCCAGGTGGACCCGGTGCTGCCGCTGGGCAGCGCCGACGCCTGGCCGACGTACGCGCGGCACTGGTCGGAAGCGTCGAGGTCGGTGGTGATCTGGATGAACGACTTGCCGTCCGCCGAACCGAGCAGCGGCGAGGAGTAGCCGGGGCAGGTGGGGGCCGGGCCGCCGCCCGCGTCGGGCAGCGGCACCGGCGAGGCGATGTCGAACCACGATCCCTGGCCGCCCGCGGCGTTGCCGAGCACCGTCCTGCCGTCGCCGGCGGCGAAGCTGCCGTCCGCGTTGCGCAGGCGCATCGCGGTGAGCAGCACGGTGTTGCCCACCACCGTGATGGTGGGAGTGCTCGCCGGGTAGCGGCCGTCCGCGGTGCGCACCTGGGTGCCGATGTCCGTGGGGGTGCCCCAGTTCCAGCCGTCCGGCGAGCTGCGGACGTACGCCTCGCAGACGTGCGATCCGCCGCACACCTCGTAGCTCATGAGGGAGGACCCGCCGGGCACCCGGCGCACGACGGCCATGCCGGGGCGGGCGGAGGAGTCGGCGAGCGCGACGGTGTCGCTGAAGTCGGTCCAGGTGACGCCGTCGGTGGAACGCGCCCGCTCCAGCTTCTGGCTGTGCGCCGGATCGGTCTCGTCGGAGTAGAACACCACCAGGTGGCCGTCGGACGCGACGGTCAGCTCCGGCTCCCACAGGCCGAGGCTGCTCGACGCCGTGGTCACCGTGGACAGGTACGACCAGCTCACGCCCAGGTCGTTGCTGCGCCACACGCGGATCGACATGTGCCGGCCGCTGCCCGCGTCGGCGCCGAACGACGCCGCCCACAGCAGCGTGCCGGCTGGCATGCCACCCACCGCGCTCGGCAGTTCGTAGAGGGTCTGGCAGCACATGCCGGTGGAGTTGACCGGATCGTTGACGGCGCCGACCTGCGTGTACGTCCGGCCGTTGTCGGTGCTGTGGAAGATGGCGCCGACCCAGTTGCTGTTCTGGTTGGTGACGACCGCAGCCACCACCATGCCGTTCGACGACCCGTTGTGCTCCAGCCGGATCAGCCGCGGGTAGTAGGAGTACCCGGACCACATCTGGGTGCCGCCGCCCGGCACGGCGTGGGCGGCCGGGGCGATCGTCAGCAGGCCGACGAAGCCGAGCAGTACGGCCAGCACCGACAGGACGCGCCTCATGGCATCACCTCGAAGGGGGTCGTGCTGACGGCATCCACGGCGCGGTGGTCCGCGATGTCCGTGCGGCTCGGTCTCTACAACGTTGTAACCGACCCTTCGTGTACCTGTCAACGCGTCAACTCGTGGTCAGCGCGGGCCCTTGGCCGCCTCTCATCCGGTGCGGCCTGGCCGGTCACCGGAGCCGGACGCCGGTGTCCACGACTTCACCGCACAAAGGGGCAACTCCCATGCGTCCGTACGTGCAGGGTCTCGGCCGCCCGGCCCCCGGCGATTGAATCCAGCGGCGCGGGCCGTCGAAGATGCCGAGGAGCACCCGACCCCGGGAATCGGCGACGCGGACCGGGGCCCGTGGGAGAGGGCCAAGAGGGCGCGGGCCTCCTCCCCGGAGCCTTTACAACGATAGAAAAGTTTCGCCCCTGAGGCTTGACGTGACGTAGGTGCTAGTGGCGAAATCTGGTCGTTACATCGTTGTAGAAATCACCCAAGGGCTGAAAATCCGCTCCACCGCGTCCCCCACACGCCGTCGCGGACGCCGCCCTCACGCAACCGGAGGATCCGTTGTGACGATGCGCAGAGCGGGCAGACCAGGAACAGGCAGAGCGGGCAGAGCGGTGGCGATCACCGCCGCACTGGTCGCCATGGCCGCTGCAGCCGGGACGACGGCAGCGGCCGGGACGACCAACGCGGCAGGAGCGAACGAGCAGGTGGCTGGGGGCACTCGGTCCCCCGGCAGCGCACCCGGTGCCGCCGACCCGTGGACCTTCACCAACGCCGCCTATGCGGCCCAGGACATCACCACCACGCCGTTCGTCGGCAACGGTTACCTCGCCGAGCGGCTGCCGGCGGTCGGCCAGGGCTACCAGGGCGAACTGGGCCCGAGCGGCTACCAGTTGGACCAGCAGCCCAAGCAGCGGACGACCACCTCGCTGGTGGCGGGCGTCTACAACAAGGGCCTGACGCCGTCCGTGCCGGGCATGGAGTACATGGCCTCGCTGCCCACCTGGAGCACGATGGCCCTCGGTGTGGCCGGCCACACCCTGGACGCGTCCGTGCCGCAGGATCAACTCAGTGGGTACCGGCAGCGGTTGGACCTCGCCCACGGCGCCGTCACCACGTCGATGACCTGGACGCCCGAGGACGGCAGGGCCACCGGCGTACGGGTCGAGGTGCTCGCCAACCGGGCGCAGGAGCATCTCGCGCAGGTCCGGCTCACCGTCACCCCGCGGTGGACCGGTGACCTCGCGCTGTCCGCGCTGCTCGACGGCGCGGGCGCCCAGGGCATCGACGCCACCTCGCGCGGCGTCAGCACCGCCACCGACACCGCGACCGTCCGGCTCAGCACGCCGGGCGACGGCACCCGCGTGGTGGAGACGCAGCGCCTCGTGGCCGGGCCGGGCACCAAGGTCTCGGCCCGCTCGGCAGCCGAGCCCGCCGACGCGGCGACGGCCGGCGAGGACTGGACCCTCCACGTCACCGCGGGCGCCACGTACACCGTGACCAAGTACGTGGGCATCGCCAGTTCCAACGATGGCGCCACCACCGACCCGGAGCGCACCGCCGACCGCATTGTCGAGAACGCCGTCCGCCAGGGCTGGTCCAGGCTCACCGCGCAACACGACGCCGCCTGGGCCGCGTTGTGGAAGCCCAACATCGAGGCCGCCGGCGACTCCGGTCTGCAGGGCGACATCGACATGTCGTACTACACGCTGTACTCCAGCCTGCGCGCGGGCAGTTCGTGGAGCATCCCGCCGGCCGGCCTGACCAGCCTGGACTACAACGGTGAGATCTTCTGGGACGCCGACACCTGGATGTTCCCCTCGCTGCTCGCCTTCCACCCCGAACTCGCCGAATCCGTGGTGGCGTTCCGCTCGCGCACCCGCGCCCAGGCCGAGGCGAACGCGAAGGCCAACGGCTACGCCGGCGGGATCTGGGCCTGGGACAACGGGCCCGGCGGCGTCTGCGGCGACCTCGGCCACCCCATGTGCGTCACCTTCGAGGACCACCTGGAGAGCGACATCGCCCTCGCCCAGTGGCAGTACTACCAGGCCACCGGCGACACCACGTGGCTGAAGGACGACGGCTATCCGGTACTGAAGGACGTCGCCGCCTTCTGGGCCAGCCGCGTGACGCAAGGGTCCGACGGCAAGTACCACATCGTGGGCGTCACCGGCCCCGACGAGTACCACGAGCACGTCACCGACAACGCCACCACCAACGCCGGCGCGATCGTCGCCCTGAGGGCGGCCACCGCCGCGGCCGCCGTGGTGCACCGGACCCCCGACCCGGCGTGGTCGCGGATCGCCGACCGTATCGCGGTGCCGACCGACGCCGACGGCAGCCACCCGGAGTACGCCGGCTACACGAACCAGACCGCCAAGCAGGCCGACACGGTCATGCTGACGTACCCGCTGGGCTATGTCACCGACCCGGGGTCGGCCGCGGCGGACCTGGACCGCTACATGCCGGTCACCGACGTCAACGGGCCGGCCATGACCTCCTCGGTGGAGTCGGTGGTCGCCGCGCAGATCCAGCAGCCCGGCTGCCTCGACTACACGCTCTTCGAGAACTCCTACCGCCCTTACCTGAAGGGCCCGTTCGACCAGTTCGCGGAGACCCAGGGCGATGTGCCGCTCCAAGGCGGCGGCTACGGCCCGGCGTTCACCTTCGCCACCGGCGCCGGCGGCTACCTGCAGACCTTCGTCCACGGATTCGGCGGGCTGCGGTGGAACACCGGCGGTCTGACGCTCGCCCCGACGCTGCCGCCGCAGCTCGCCTCGGGAATCACCCTGGCCGGGCTCGCCTACCACGGCAGCAGGCTGACCGTGCACATCGGCGCGAGGACCACCACGGTCACCCTCGACTCCGGCCGGCCCGTCCCGCTCACCACGCCGGCGGGCGCAAGGACCCTCACCCGCGGCCGCCCGGTGACAATGAAGACGGCCCGACCGGACCTCGACCCGACCGACGACCTCGCCCGCTGCGGCACGGCGTCGGCCGACTCCGCGCAGCCGGCCATGTACGCGGCCGGGGCCGTGGACGGCAACGACACCACCACGTGGACCGCCGCCGGAAACTCCTCGTCCCTCCAGGTCGCGCTGACGGGCCGCAGCGCGGTGGACCACCTGCACGTGCGGTGGGGCACCACCCGCCCGGACTCGTACACCGTCGAGGTCCAGGACGGCTCGGGCTCGGCCTGGCGGCAGGTGGGCCAGGGCAGCGTCCCGCCGCTGGGTGACCTGGTGGCGCGCTGGAACCGTACCGAGGCCACCGCGGTGCGGCTGTCGTTCACCGGCGCCGTCCCTGCGTCCGTCGCCTCGCTCTCGGTGCCCCGCGCCGAGGCCGCCGACCTCACCGGTGCGCTGACCACCGACGGCACCTCGCCCGGAAAGCCCACCACGGTGCACCTGGCCCTCACGTCCGTGGGCGGCGCCGACGCCCGGCACGTGACGAGCGGCTTGCGGGTCCCGGCGGGCTGGCGGGTCAGCGCGGGCCCGGCACCGGTCACGATCGCCGAGGACGGCCACGCCGACCTGCAGTGGACGGTCACCCCGCCGGCGGACCAGGCGACCACGGCCGCGCGCATCACAGCGACCACCACCTGGGACGGCACCACCGGCCGTGACACGGCGACGGACACCGCGGTCCTCCCTGTCGTGACCCCGTCGCCGCTCGGCTCGACGGTCGAGCTGGAGTCCGGCGCGATGAGCGGCGGCGCCCAGGTGGCCAGTGACCACGGCGGCTACACCGGCAGCGGTTTCACGGCCGGCTGGTACGCCGGGGCGTCCGACACCGTGGCGGTGCACGTCCCGGCCGCCGGGCCCCGCACCGTCACCATCCGCTACGCCAACTCCCTGGGCGGTCAGCGCCCGCCGCTGGAGAACGTCACGCGGACGATCACGCTCGCCGCCGGTGGCGGCCGGCATCAGGTGCAGTTGCCCGTCACCGGCAGCTGGGACACCTGGTCGACCGTCACCGTCCCCGTCGACCTGCCCGCCGGGGACGTCCCGATCACCCTGGAAGTGGGCTCGGCCGACTCCGGCAGCGTCAACATCGACAGCCTGACGGTCAACTGACGGCTGTGTGAAGGACCGCCCCACCTCCGCGCCCGTGCCCCGCCCCCGGGACACGGGCGCGGCCGTGTGGCCGTGTCCGGCCACCGGGAGGCTATGGCCACGCCTCCTTGCGTCCATGTGCAGCACGGCTCGGGGGCGTTCGTGCTCGTCTCGGCCGACCTCACGCAGCAAAGGGCGGCCCCTGACTCGCCGCCAGGATTCGACGCTCGCCCCCGGCGGTCGGCGCGACCGTACCGCCACGGTCCGTCAGTCGGGTATGACGGGCAGGAGCAGGTGGGAGTCGTACCGGCCACCGGTGTGGACAGTCACAGTGCCGCCATAGGTCTGCGCGGCCTGTGGCGCGCGAGGCGGACGGCTCCCGGCCGGGGAGGGCAACGCCCCAGGGGCGGACACTTGGGCGACAGCCGCGGTGAAGTGGGTCACACAGGCTGCCGCTGACATCGGTCCTTTCTCCGGCGTCCGGCCCTGACAAAAAAGTAAGTCCTTCCGGCAGACCAGGAAAATCCATAGCCTTACCGCTGTCCGTGACCTCGGTGCACCCACCGCAGCCATACGCCTGGACGTGCACACGCGCGATCACGCACATCTCCCCATCCACGTCCCTCGAATGGCGGGAATTCACAATGCCGAGCCCCCGTTCAGATGCCCTCCGCGTAACTCTCCGTTCCATGGCCGACCGTATGCACGCCAATCCGGGCATGGATCTGCCGACCTTGCGTGACATGATGGACGAACTGCAGGCGCAGTCCGCGGAACCCACCGCGGTCACGTACGAGGAGGTGGAGACCGGAGGTCGACCGGCCCTGTGGTGCAATCCGCTCGACTCGGCAACCGACCGCGTCATTCTCTACCTGCATGGCGGCGCCTTTGTGGCGAACTCGAAAGACACCCACCGCAAAGTCGCCGCTCACCTCGCGAAGGCGACCGGGTGCCGCGCTCTGGTACTCGATTACCGGCTGGCACCGGAAAATCCCTTTCCGGCCCAACTCGACGATTCGGTGGCGGCCTACCGCCAACTCCTGCACGTGGGCGTCGAGCCCGGCCATATCGCCGTCGCGGGTGATTCCGCCGGCGGAGGACTCGCCACCTCGACCGTCCTGAAACTGCGCGAAGACCGCGCCGCGCTCCCCGCTGGGATCGTGGCGATCTCCCCCTGGTACGACATGGAGGCCAAGGGCGAGACCTTCGACACCAACGCCGCGCACGACGCCTTCACGACCCGGCCCACGACGCTCGCGCTCGCCGCGATGTTCCTCGGCCGGAACGGCTCCGCCATCGATCCGCTGGCCAACCCCTTGTACGCGGACGCCACCGGACTGCCGCCCGTCTACCTGGCATGCGGCGGGTACGAGGCGCTTCGGGCCGACGCGGAACGCTTCGCGAGCCTCGCCGCCGACGCGGGTGTGGACGTCACCCTGGAAGTGAGCGACGGGATGCAGCACATCTACCCGCTCATGGCGGGCCGTGCCCCCGAGGCCGACCTGACCATCGCAAACATCGCGCGCTGGCTGCGTCCCAAGCTGGGCCTGAGCGGCTGAGGGAGCCGGGGGTCACGCGCGCGGCCCGAACCTCGTTACGACGCTGCCGCGTCGTAACGATCCCGCGCCTGCGCCATCGGCTCAATGTGATCATCGACCCAGTCCACAAGGAGGTGCAGCGTCGCGGTCAGATCCGAGCCGAGCGTGGTCAGGCTGTAGGTGACCTGGGGCGGTACGGTCGGGGCCACGCAGCGTTCGATCAGTCCGGCGCGCACCAGAATCCTGAGGTTCTGCGCCAGCATCTTCTCGCTGATGCCGGAGACTTCGGCCGTCAACTCGGAGAAGCGGCGCGGTCCGTCGGACAGGGCGTCGAAGATCAAGACCGCCCACCGGTTTGTCACCCGATCGAACACCGCTCGCGGACACTGCTGGTCCAGCACGCGGACAGCGAGCTGCGGGCGCTCGGCTCCCACCTGGGACACACCTTCCATCGGGACCATGCCGACACAACCGGCGGCAGCCCCCCACCTATTCCGGGTGGTCCACGGCGGGCCGGGCCCCGCCCGTCACTCGGCCCGGGCCCTGTCCTCCGCGGGCCGGTCCGCCGGGCGGGCGCTCGCCGTCCCGCCTTGTGCGTGCTCGATGCGGGCGAGCACCTTCTCGGAAATCCGGTGCAGCGTCCGCAGTTCGTCCGGGTCCAGGACATCGACGAACAGGTCCAGCACCCGGGCCACATGCCCGGGCGCCGCCCCCGCCAGGTAGGCGTAGCCGGCGTCGGTCAGGATCGCCTGCGTGTAACGCCCGTTCTGCGGGTCCGGCTCGCGGCGTACGAACCCGCGATTCTCCAGCCGGCCGATCATGTGGGACAGGCGGGACAGTTCCGTGTTGGCCAGAAGCGCGAGCCCGCTCATCCTCATGCGGCGCTCGGGCTGGTCGGACAGGTGTGCCAGCACGTGGTACTCGATGAAACTGAGCTTCGAGTCCTGCTGGAGCTGCGACTCCAGCGCCGCCGGCAGTCGCTGGAGAAGCTTCATGAACCCGCGCCACGCCGCCAGCTGGTCGCCTGTGAGCCAGCGCGGTTCGGACATCTCGGGCTCCCCTCGGACAGACATGTGCGCAGTCTACTGGCGTCACCGAGGGCTGACTTGAATGTTCACGTGAAGCAGGTTAGGGTCTCACTTGAACATTCAAGCGTGGTGGATCGGAAGGACCGCACCATGAGCAACGTGAAGCTGGCCGTCATCCTCGGCAGCACCCGCCCCGGCCGCAACGGCGAAGCGGTGGCGAACTGGGTGCTGACCAAGGCCAAGGAGCGCCCCCATGCCGACTACGAACTGATCGACCTGCTCGACTACCCGCTGCCGCACCTGGACGAAGCCGTGCCGGCGAGCCGGGGCGTGTACGCGGGCGAGCACACGAAGGCCTGGTCCGCCAAGATCAAGGAGTTCGACGGGTACATCTTCGTCACCCCGGAGTACAACCACTCCACCTCGGGCGTGCTGAAGAACGCCATCGACTACCTCTACACGGAGTGGAACAACAAGGCCGCCGCCTTCGTGTCGTACGGCTCGCTCGGCGGCACACGGGCGGTCGAGCACCTGCGGGCGATCTCGAGCGAGTTGCAGCTCGCCCACGTGCGCCAGCAGCTGTCGTTCTCGTTGTTCACCGACTTCGAGAACTTCTCGGTGTTCAAGCCCTCCCCGGTACACGACGACACCGCGTCCGTACTGTTCGACCAGCTCGAGTCCTGGGCCGGCGCGCTCAAGTCCGTCCGAAGCTGAGCCCTGATGCGCCTCTACGGTCTTGAGGAGCACTTTGTCACCGCCGACGTGATCGAGGCATGGAAGCGGCGCGACCCCCGGCTCACCGAGCCGATGATGAAGTGGGCCGTCGCCAGTGACATCACGCCGGCGTTGCTGGACCTCGACAACGAACGCATCGCCGCGATGGACGACGCCGGGATCGACGTGTCGGTGCTGTCCCTCACGACGCCGGGGCTGCAGAACCTCGACACGGCGGAGGCGGTCGCCCTGCAGGCGCCCACGAACGACGCGATCGCCGCCGCCGTGCGCCGCCACCCCGGTCGCTTCCAGGGCTTCGCGGCGCTCGCCACATCCGCTCCGTCCGCCGCAGCCGCCGAACTGCGGCGCGCGGTCACCGAGCTCGGGCTCAACGGCACGCTGGTCAACGCGAACTCCGGTGGCCGGGCTCTGGACTCACCCGAGTTCTGGGACATCTACGAGGCCGCCGAGGACCTGCGCGCACCCGTGTACCTGCACCCCAGCGCTCCGTTCCCGGCCGTCACCCGTGCCTACTACCGCGGTTTCGGCGCGCCAGTGGACGACATGCTGGCCACCGGCGCGTTCGGCTGGCACTACGACGCCGGCCTGACCGTGCTCCGGATGATCATCGCCGGTGTCTTCGACCGGTTCCCCGGACTGCAGCTCGTCCTGGGGCACTGGGGCGAGGTCGTGCTGTTCTACCTCGACCGCATCGCGGCAATGGACAAGCTCACCGAGCTGCGGCGCCCGATCGCGGACTACTTCCGCTCGAACATCTTCATCACCCCGGGCGGCATCTCCAGCCACAAGTACCTGCGGTGGAGCCTGGAGACAGTGGGGATCGAACGGATCATGTACGCCTCCGACTACCCGTTCAACCGGGAACGCGCCGGATCCGCGCGGCGCTTCCTGGAGACGGCGCCGATCGTCGAGGCCGACCGCGAGCGCATCGCCCATCGGAACTGGGAAGAGCTCATCGCCGGCATCCGGCGCTGACCACCGCCGGCCCTCATGCGACACCCCACCCGACATCGGAAAGGAGCCGAGGCACGTGAGCGAGTCCCAGAGCCGGCTGCAGGTCGTTTTCGCCGATCTGCGCCGCGCCGTCGACGACGTCATCCTCAAACACCAGGTGACCCTTGAGGAATTGCTCACCACCGTCGAATGGCTGCAGCAGGTCGCCGACGCCGGCGAACTTCCGTCCGCGAGCATCTTGTTCTACAAGACCGTCCTGAAAGGAACGGCGGGCGCGACCTATGCCCACCCGGAGAAGGACGGCGCGAGCCACTGGGAGATGGAAGGCCCCGCCCATCGCCCCGGCGCTCCCGTCCTCCACAGCCCGGCTGTGCTGCCCATGCGCCCCGACGAACCCGGCGAACCCCTCATCGTCTCCGGGATCGTGCGCACCACCACCGGCGACCCGCTGCCCGGAGCGGCCCTCGAGATCTGGCAGATCGGCGCCGACAACGTCTATTCCGGCATGGACACCAGCGACTTCGAGCCGCTGAACATCCCCAATGACTCCACCGGCATCCCCGTCGACAACCTCCGCGCCCGGATCATCGCCGACAGCGAGGGGCGCTACGAGTTCCGCACGGTGATGCCCGGCACCGAAACCTTCGGCCTTGCCACGGACGGCCCGCTCGCCGCGTTCACCCGGGCGCTGCAGCTTCAGGGCCTGCGCCCGCTGCACATCCACGCCATCGTCTCCGCCGACGGGTGCCTGCCGCTGACCACCCAGATCTACTTCGACGGTGACCCCCTGGTCGCCGGCACCATCGAAGGCCACGTCCCCGCCGACGCGGTCAAGACGACCGTCCGCCACGACGACCACCGGGCTCGCGGCCTCGACCGGCCCTACCGCACCCTCACCTACGACTTCGTCCTGCGTCCCGCGGCCGAAGCCGCCGTCACTCCTCAGTGAACGGCACGGCGCTTGCACACACATCGGAGCCGGCGAGCGCCCGAAGCCGGCCCCGCCGCTCGAAACACACGTCCGTCTCCCCGAGATACCCAGCGAGGGCACGTATGAATGCTGCTTCCCATACCGCGTCCGCCTACGACCGGTTCATGATCGAGCAGGCTCCCGCGAGTCGCGATCAGCGTCCCTGGACGCCGGCCGATGGTCCGATGCCCGCCCTGTACCTCAGCCATGGCTCTCCGGCACTGTTCGAGGACGCGTTGTGGATGAGTGAGCTGTTCGGCTGGTCCCAGGCGCTGCCCAAGCCGACAGCGATCCTGATCGTCAGCGCGCATTGGGAGTCGGCGCCGCTCACCCTGTCGGCGACGGGCCCGGGCACCCCGTTGGTCTACGATTTCGGAGGCTTTGCGCAGCGCTACTTCCGGATGACCTACCGGACACCGGACGCCGGCGCACTGGCCGCGAGGGTCGCGGCCTCGATGCCGGACAGCGAACCCGTCCACCAACACACCAGCCGCGGCCTGGACCACGGCGCGTGGGTCCCGTTGAAGACCATGTACCCCTACGGCGACGTACCGGTCCTGCAGATGTCCCTGCCCACTCACGACCCCGCCCGGCTGATGGACATCGGCCGCCGGCTGCGGGACGTGCGGGAGGAGGGCGTGCTCGTGGTCGGGTCGGGCTACATGACGCACGGGGTCCCCTTTCTCACCCGGGAGCAGTTCGTGCACAACGTCGTGCCGACTTGGTCGGCCGACTTCGACGCCTGGGCCGCCGACGCCCTCGAGCGGGCCGACGTCGACACCTTGGCCGACTACCGCAGCCTCGCTCCGGCAGTGCACTTCGCCCACCCCACCGTCGAGCACTACACGCCGATGTTCGTCACCCTCGGAGCCGCGACCGACGCCGAAGCACCCGTACGGACGACGATCGAGGGCTACCGTTTCGGCCTGTCCAAGCGATCCTTCCAAGTGGCCTGATGCCGGTGCTGCTGTGCCGCTCCGAGCGATACGGGGGGGCTTCTTCGGCTGCTCGTACCCGCGCCGAAGTCAAGGTGGCCCGCTACGGTGGAATTGATGGACACGTCCGCGGCGTGACATTCCGTCCACCGGCCGTACACAGCGGGTTCCCCGCTCACGACAGGTCAGGCGCCGGTGCAGGGCGGCGGAGGCGAGGGCAGAAGTGGGGTCCGGACGCGGCGATACCGAGGCCGAGGACGGCGTGCGGCTGGCCATGCTGGAGGCCGTCCCCGCAGACGCGGACGTGTCCGACGTACTGGGTACCGCCCTGCTGCACGCGGTTGCGGGCGTGCGCGGGCTGTGTGGACTGGCGCACCTGTCCGGGCGCGAGGAGGGCACGCTGCGCCTGGTGGCGGCCAGCGGCGCTCCCCCGGGCCTGACGGGGGCATGGGAACTGCTCACCGACACACCATCCGGTCTCGCTCCCACCCGCGCGTTCAAGGACGGCAGTGTCGTGTGGTCGCAGGCCCGTCCCCCGGCAAGAGCGGGCCGGCAGACGATCAGCCATCCCCGCGGTGTGCTGTCCGCGCCAATCCTCGCCGGTGGCATCCCGGTCGGCGCCGTCTCGGTCATGGCGACCGACGAACCCCCCGAGGACCGGAAACGGTACCTGTGCGACCTGGCCGCGACGGTCGGAGGCCGACTCGCAAAGGCAGGACAATGGGGCACCGGCACCGCCCCATGGTGGCAGATCCCCACCGACCCCCCGACGATGCGCAAGGTCAAAGCCGCCAAGTGGAGCCGCGACCTGAATTCCGGAACCCTCGACGTCGACGCGGCGAGCGAGCCCCTGCTCGTCCGGGCCGGGCTCGACCCGAACACGTGGGACCGCCACATCCGGACGTGGATCGACCGGATCCATCCCGCGGACCGTGAAGAGGTCATGAAGGAGATCGCCCGCGCACAGCGGGAACGCTCCACGTACGTGGTGGAGTACCGCGTCCTGGACGCGCAGAACCGCGAATCCTGGCTGTTGCTGTGCGGCTGGCTCGTGTACGACACCGACGGGCACGCCGTGAAGATGGACGGCTTCGCCTGGGACATCACCGAACGGCGCAGCCAGGAGCAATGGCTGGCAGGGATGCTTGACTCCTACCCTCAGCCGACGTACGTCCTCAGCGCGGATGATCGAGTCGTGTGGGCCAACGCCGCCGCCCGTGGGCTGGCCGATCGCGAACAGTACGAGATCCTCGGACGCACCCCGTGGGAGTCGATGCCGACTCTGCAGGAGCAGGGCCTTCCCGACCTCCTGGCCGCGGCGCGGGCCGCACCGGGCCGGCCGGCCACCTTGACCGTGACGTCGTGGACGCGGAGGCGCGGAGTGAGTGCGTACTACGAGCTGACCGCCGTCGGCATCAGCGATTTCGTCTCCGTGACGCTGAACGACGTCACGGACAAGACGCAGACCGCCTTGGCGGCCGCTGAGCGCCGCGAGCGCCTGACCGGCCTCAACCAGGATCTGATCAAAGCGCGGACGCCGCAGCATGTGGTGGACGCGGTCATCGGGCACGTGATGCCACTGGTGGGTGCCGACCGTGTCCTCATTCACGACCTGACCGGCGCGGCGCCCGAACTGGCCGGCTCGGTGGGCTACTCGCCCGAATTCCTTGCCGAGCTGGCCCCGATGGGCTGGCCACAGAACCGGGAGGGATCCGCGGTCGACGCCCGGCCGCAATTCGTCGCATCCGCCGACGAGCTCGCAGAGCGCTGGCCGCACCTGGTGCCGCTGGCCCGGCTCGAAGGCGAACACTCCTGGGTGATCCTGCCGCTGCTGACCGCCGAGGAGCAGGTCGGAAACCTGGTGCTCAGCTGGTCCGGCGCCCATACGTTCAGCCCGGACGAAGAGGCCCTCCTCGGCACCGTCGCGGTGGCCATCGCCGCAGCCCTCAGCCGCGCCGCCGAATTCCGGGAGGCACTGCGGTTGCAGGCCGAACTCATGCCGGGCCGACTGCCCGCCCTGACCGCGGTGTCCGCGGCAGCGCAGTACCGCACCGCGTCCGTGGCGGGCCTCGGCGGCGACTGGTACGACGCGCACCGTCTTCCCGGCGGACGGTCCCTGTTCGTCGTCGGCGGCGTCACCGGTCACGGTCGCGGACTCGGCAAGCTCAGCGTGATGGGCATCCTGCGACAGGCCATTGCCGCCATCGCAGCTCTCGACCTCCCGCCGGATGAGATCTTGGCCCACGCGAACGACGTCGCTCTGAGGCTGGGGGCCCGCGCCCAGGAGCCGGTCACGGTCACCTGCCTGCTGGCCCTGTACGACCCGACGACCGGTCACCTCGCTGTCGCCAGCTCGGGCCACCCACCGCCGCTGATGATGTCGCCCGGCCGACAGCCGACCGCGTTGCGCATGCCTGTCGGTAAACCGCTGGGCCTGCCGCACGTGCCACCGGAGGCCACCGAACTCAGTCTCGGCGACGGGACCGTGGTCGCCCTGTTCACCGACGGTCTGCTCGGTCCGGCCGCGCATTCGAACGGCGCGCTTTCCGATCCGGTGCGCCTGGCCGCGCTGATCGCCCGGCACGGCGCCTCGCCCCTGCCGGCCGATCCGGCGCGGCGCGGGCGATGGCTGGAAGCGCTGTGCGAGGCGGCTTTCGGGACCTTGCTCGCCGAGTCGAATCCGGACGATGCCGCGCTGCTGGTGCTGGCCGCCGGGCGGGTGCCCGCCGGGCGCATCGCCACCTGGGAAATGCCGCGCGTACCGGAGTCGGCCGCGGCGGCTCGCGCGGCTGTCGACGGCCAGTTGTCGCGGTGGGGGCTGGACGAACTGTCGTGGAGCGCGGATCAGGTGATCAGCGAGCTTGTCGGCAACTGCGCCCGCCACGCCGTCGGCATAGGAGTCAACGCCACCGACGACACCGCCGGCGCTATCCGGATCCGGCTGCTTTATCTCGACAACGATCTCGTCATCGAGGTGTACGACGGGTCCGAGGCCGCTCCACATGTCCGCCACCCGTCCTACGACCAGGAGTTCGGGCGTGGGCTGCCCATTGTCGCCTTTGTTTCACGCCGCTGGGGCGCCCGTCACACCGGCTCTCGCGACCCGGAGGCCGCCGGGACCGGCCGGCGCACCACGGCGAGCAAGTGCGTATGGGCCTGTCTGGCACTGCCCGACCCCAACGGCCGGCGACCGGGGGATTCCGAAGAGGGCCGCGCGCAGTGATGCAAGAGGGCCGGTCGTGGGTGAAGCGGCTCGGCCCGCCACCGAGCGAGGACGTCCGGCGGCGGCACGGAACTGCGGATCGACTCCGGTCGCGACCTCAGCCGATGAGGGTTGCTTCCGGGTCTGCGGTGCTGGACAGGTGCTGGGAGAGGAATGCGGACGCTCGTTGCAGGGCGGCGTCTGCCTCGTCGAGGAGGGTGGCGACGGCCTGGAAGACATGGTGGACGCCGGGAGTGATGTCGAGGGTGATCGCCACGTTGTCGGTGGCGGCGCGTCCGGCCAGTCCGACGGCGTCGTCGAGCAGGCACTCGTGTGAGCCGGCCTGGATGAGCAAGGGCGGGAGGCCGTCGAAGTCGCCGAAGAGCGGGCTGACGAGCGGGTCGGTGCGGGGTTGGTCGCCGGCGTACTCTCGGGCGCGCAGCTCGAGCGCTGCGCGGTGGATGACCGGATCGGCGTCGGCTTTGGTGTCGATGCTCGCGCCGGAGAGGGTGAGGTCCACCCACGGGGACATCACGAAGGCGGCGGCGGGCATCGCCAGGCCCCGTTGTTTGGCGGCCAGGAGCGTAGCGAGGGCGAGTCCTCCGCCGGCGGACTCCCCGGCAACGGCCAACCGGGTCGGTGCGTAGGTGGCGAGTGCGGCCTGGTAGGCGTCGAGTCCGTCGGTGAGTGCTGCCGGGAACGGGTTTTCCGGTGCCAGACGGTAGTCCACGGACAGGACCGTGACGCCGTTGCGGGCGGAGATCTGGGCCGGCAGTCCAATGGTCTCGGCCGCGGTTCCGACCGCGTACCCACCGCCGTGGAAGTACAGGACAGCTGGCCGGCGTGGCTCCGCCGGTCCGATGGAGATGCGAACGGCCGGCGTGTTGCCGAGTCGGATGTTCTCGGTGACGAGATCGGCCGGGCGCGGACGTGACGCCATCAACTGCGCGAACAGCGCTCGCTGCTCCACCGCCTCGCCGCCGACATCGAGGGGTGAGTCCCGCAGCGTCCGAGCGATGGCTTCGGCTTGTTCTCTGCTCATGAGCGCTCTTTCTGAGGGGGATGGTCGTAGGGTTGGCCGGCTTCCGGCCGGGATCGACTCGGTCGGCGACGCGGTGCGGTCGGCCGGCATGGTGCGTCGCCGACGGAACGCGCTCAGCGAGTGCGTTGAGCGTTCACGGTTCGTCCAGTCGACCGCGCAGCAGCCCGGCCCCAGTAACGACATGACCGCGCGGCGCCGCGGGCGGCACGTTCGAGCGGCTTGCCCCGTTGAGGGGAGCCACGGCCCGGGTCAGGAGGCATCGTCTTCCCCCAGCAGGGTCTTCGCGACGTGCGCTGCCGTGGCGTGGGCAGCCGGCGTGGTGATCGCCAGCCCTATGGCGGTGATGGCGATCCCGCAGCCGAGGATGACCCACCAGCCGGGGTGGCTGGCGTGCGCGATGTCGAGGTGCGTGCTCGCTCCTGTTGCGGCGCCGGCGAGCGCACCGACGATCGCGACGCCGAGTGCTTGGCCGATCTGGCGGCTGGTGGACGCGATCCCGCCGGCGACACCGGCCTGCGCCACCGGCATCCCGGACACGGCGGCGTTGCTGATCGGGGCGTTCAGCACCCCGAACCCGGCGCCGAACAGGACGTAGGCCGGTGCCAGCAGTGCGTAGGAGGTGTGGTCGGTGAGGCCGGCAAGCATCGCGGCTGAGGCGGTGATGCCGAGCCCACCGGCCAGCAGAGGAATACGCGGACCGCGTGTGGCGACGATCCGGCCCGAGATCGGCGCGACGATGATCGTCAGGACGGCCATCGGGAGCGTGTGCAGGCCGGCGTTCAGCGGCGACATTCCGCGGGTCTCTTGCAGGTAGAGGGTGTTGAGGAACAAGAACCCGCCGAGTGAGGCGAACGCACAGGCCGCGACGACGGTCGCGCCGGAGAACGGCAGGCTGGCGAAGAACCGCAGATCGATCAACGGCTCCTTCGGCCGCCGCTCCCACGCGAGCAGGCCACAGGCCGAGACCGCGGCCAGAGCGAACGCGATGACGATCTTCGCCGAGCCCCACCCGGAGCCCGGCCCCTCGATGATCGCGAAGGTCGAAGCGGCGAACAGGGCGATCACGAGCACCTGGCCGGCCGGGTCGAAGCGACGGGCTCTGGGCGCCCGCGACTCGGGAACGAACCGGGCAGTCAAGGCGATCGCGGCCGCGGCGACGGGAATGTTGACCCAGAAGATCGACCGCCATCCCGCAGAGCTGACGAGCACGCCACCGACGATCGGGCCGAGGGCCATGCTGACGCCGATGATCGCTGCCCACACGCCCATCGCCCTCGCGCGCTCACGCCGATCGGTGAACGTGTGGGTGATGATCGACAGCGCGACCGGGTTGAGCATCGATCCGCCCACCGCCTGAACCGCGCGGAACCCGACCAACAGGCCGACGCTGGAGGCGAGGCTGCACAGCAGCGACCCGACGCCGAACACCGCAAGGCCGACTTGGAACACGCGGCGACGGCCGAGCCGGTCGGCCATCGAGCCCGACAGCATCAACAGGCTCGCCAACACCAGCGTGTAGGCATCCATGATCCACTGGAGCCCGGAGACCGCGGTGTGCAGATCGTGGCTCATCGCGGGAAGCGCCACATTGACGATCGTGTTGTCCAAACCCACGATCAGCAGGCTCAGGCAGCAGATCGCCAGCACGCCCCAACGCCGCCTCCCGGTCTGCTCAACGGCGACCCGCGTGGACCGGGTCGCCCCCGGTGTCACACCGGCGCCCGCTCGCACAGCGACATGCCGCTCACCGCCGCGCGCGCGGTCGTCGCTCATCGCTTCGCTTCTGTCGCTCCTGGAAACCACGATCCTCACCGTAGATCAATGCCTTGACTGGCATCAAGTCCTTGATATGGGTCAAGGCAGGTTTACACTGGCGGCGTGAGCCAGCCACCGGACGTCATCCCCGAACAAGCGCTCCAGCGGGTCGGCTGGGCGCTGCGCCGCGCCGACCTCACGCTCCAATCGGCCAAGGAGCCGGCCCTGCGCGCAGTGGGGCTGTCAACCGCCTCGTACTCGCTGCTGATGCACGTCCACGTCTACCCGGGACTCAACGGCGCCGAGCTGGGACGCCGCCTTGGCGTCAGCACCCAAGCAGTTGCGCTGCTGGTGACCAAGCTCGAAGCCGGCGGGCTGGTCGAACGACGCGCCCACCCCCGGCACCGCAACATCCAGGAGCTGTACCTCACCGACGAGGGCCACCGCACCCTTCAGGCCGCCTACCGGCACGTCGGCACAATCGAGGACAAGATCACCGACGCGCTCGGCCCCGAAGAGGCCCAGCACCTCCGCGACCTCCTCGACACGGTGATGGCCGCGCTCGCGGACACCGAATGAACGAGGAGATCGCCCAGGCCCGCAGGCTGGTCGCCGCGTTCGACGAGGCGCAGGCGCGCGGCGCGGTCGCCGTGGACGGAACCATGGTCGACATCGCCTCCGTGCGCCTGCTGCGCAACCCCCTCGATGAGGCCGAGGCTCTCGGCCTGTGAGCACCCTGTGAGCACCAGCCTCAGTCGTGCAGCACAGGAAGCAGCAGGTAGGAGGCGTACTCCGGGCCGGTGTGCAGAGTGACGGTGCCCCCGCAGACAGCGTCGGGCCGGTCCTCGGGACCGTTGCGCACGAAGGGGCCCGAGCCGGTTTTCGGGCTGTCGTGACCGGCGCCGGGCCAGACGTAGTCGTGCGCCTGGACGTGGCTGCATGGAAAGAAGCACTCGCCGGGTGAAGAAGCCTATCGGGTCGTACCCGCGTGTCCGTATCGAGGGCGGCGGCCGGGCGGTGGTCTCGCAGGCCGGGAGCGTGCTGCCGGTCGAGACCGTCCGCAAGGCCGGCTTGGACACCGGGATATCAGCGGCGCTGACGCCGTGGCGGAAGGCTCGGGCGGTGCACGATCCGGGCAGGATCCTGCTGGACGTGGCCTTGGCGGTCGTGCTGGGCGGGGACTGCCTCGCGGATGTCGCCATGTTGCGGGCCGAGTCGGCCGTGTTCGGGCCGGTGGCCTCAGACCCGACCGTCTTCCGCCTGATCGACACCCTGGCCGCATCCGGCGAGAAGGCGCTGCAGGCCGTCCGGTCCGCACGCTCCGAAGTCCGTGACCGCCGAAGCGCTACCGGCGAGGACGGCAGACGCTGATCCGCACCGACTCCGCCGGCGGCACCCACGAATGGGACAAGCCCTTCGGCGACGCCCGGCTCTGCGCGGCCATCGCCGACCGGATCACTTTCCGCTGCACGCTGATCCAGACCGGAACCGAGTCCTACCCCTTCCGGACCACACAGGATTCCCGCTTCGCTGCTGCGGACTGATGCTTGTCGGCCTACGGGTGGAGGACCCGCGACGTTCTCGTACGCCCCCACCAGGTCACGACCCTCATCGTCATTCGCCCTTCGTGTGCAGCTCCCACGGCTGCATGCCGAGGACATGCGCGATATTCCCCTGCATCTCGACAGCGGAAGGCAACGGGCGCCACAGCACGGACAGTTCGATGATCTTGCCGTGCGTGTCGAACCGGGCGTAGTCCATCCCGTTGACCACGGTGTCCTCGATCTGCAGCCGGAAGAATGCAGACTGGTGGGCCTCGCCGCTGAGAACTTCCTCCGTGGTGAGGTCGCCCAGCGCGTAGACGGCCTGCAGGACTTCGGCGACGGCGTCGCGGCCGGTGACCGGCTCATCGAGGATTGGGCTGTTCAGCACCACATTCTCGGCGAGGCACGAAGCGACGGCGTCCTTGCCTGCGCGGCCGTCCACGCACGCAAGGAGGGACTCGAAGGCGGTGCGGTGTTGAGCGGATGTGGTCATGGCTACTCCTTGATGTGCGAGACCAGCGGAAGCGGGCCGGCCTGCCGACTGTGTGAGACAGAGTATCAAGTTGAGAGTCAGTCTCAATCCGCTCAGTCAACGGTTACACTCGAGCGTGATGAACACCTCATCCAACTTGGGCGGTCGCGCGGCCGCGGCAGGGCCGCTGCGGAGTCGGGCCCGCGAGGTCATGAAGTCCGAAGTGATCGCCGTGGCGTCACGGCTGTTCGACAATCAGGGGTTCGACAACACCACCGTCGACCAGATCGCCGCCGAAGCGGGGCTCTCCCGTGCGACGTTCTTCCGGTACTTCAAGACCAAGGAGGACGTCGCGCTCGACGGCCTCAACGAACTGGGCCGGCGAGTCGCCGCCGCGTTCATCGCGCAACCTGACGGAGAACGGCCGTGGACCGCCCTTCGCCATGCGTTCGACGTCATAACCGGAGAACACGCGAGCGACCCCGACCGCTCCCTGCGCTTCTTCAAGATGATGTGTGAGACACCCTCGCTCAAGTCCCGGCACTGGCAGAAACAGCAGCGCTGGCACGAACTGCTGGACCCGGAAATGGGCCGTCGACTCGGCCGGCCGCCCGCCCCGCACGACCCGGCGGCGGCCGCGCTCGTCGGTGCCGGTCTCGCCTGTCTCGACGCAGCCACCGAAGCATGCCTGGCCTGCAACGGAACAGAGACTCTGGCCTCGCTCCTCGACCGATCCATGGGAGCGCTACTGAGGTTGTAGCTGGGATGCCGTCAGGGTGAGGCCGGTACCGGTAAGGCACCCGTCGATGAGGTTGCTGCGGTACTGGATCTCGCGCAGGGCTGTGCGGACGGTGCGCATGAGGTGTACGAGGTCTGATGTGCCCCGACTTGCATGGAGTCGGGGCACATCAGAGCCTCCACCGGACCCGGAACGGTTCAGATGTCCTCCACCGACTCGTCAATCCCGAACGGCGAGATCCGAGGCGAGTCCCCATGGCCACGCAGGTCGACGCGCAGCACGCGGAAGTGCTGCTGCAGGCAGAGCTCAACATCATCGAAGTGTGAAGAGCGGCCCCCTCAGGTGCCGCTGTTGCCCAGCAGATCTGCAAGCCTCCGCGCAGAGCTGCGGGTCAGAGGCTTTGACCGCCGGAAAGGTCGATGATCGCGCCGGTTGTCCATTGGAAGGCGTCGGAGAGGATGGCGGGAACAGCGGCGGTAATGTCGTCGGACGTGGCGATTCGGCCCTGGGCTATCGTGCGGGCGGCAAGCTGCTGCACCTCCGGCGAGCGCATGATGCCTCCGCCGAAGTCAGTCAGGACCGCCCCCCCATGAGCGTGGGCCGCGAGGAAGCGGGAGAACCGGAGGAACGCTCTCGGCTCCCGGGCCACCCCCACGGCCCCCGGCTGGAGCGGTTGCGGCAGGCGGGTGCGCCGGCAGCGCGCCCGGCCACGGGCCCCCATCGGCCTCGGCCTGGGGGCCAGGACGCCCGAGGAGACCGCCGTCGCCGCCGAACTCGTCGCCTGCCGCCGCGGTGGAACGGGCCGGCTGGTCCCCGCGCGTTCGGCCGCCGACTCCAGGCTCAGGTTCTCGTGGCCCTTCTCCAGGAGTTCCTCCCAAGCGGCCGTCAGCAAGGCACGGTCGAGTACCTCGCCCCTGCGGCGGGTCCGCTTGTCCGGCACTGCGTCCCCCATGTGACCGGCCTGCGTACGTGGCTTTCCCGGCGCTGAACGCTCACTATAACCGGCTGTTTCGAGGGAAAGATCCTTCGGCGCCCAGCTCCGGCGAGCGCTGCGACCCGGACCCACAGCACCATGGTCCGTCCTCGATCTTGCCCTTTTGATCCTGCCGTGCCCGGACACCCGGGAAAGCCGCGGCCGCCGCGGTCGGGCCACCGGCCGGGGCCGAACCATCATGGGCAACGGCGGCCTGCCTGCGGCGCGCCCGAGGCGGAGGGGACGGCGGCGGAGCGCCCGTTCGACGGAGCAGGACCCGACGACCCGAGGGGACGATGGACGTGAGCACCGAGCCCGCACACGACGGCACCGAGGCGGCAGCGCATCCGCGGCAGCTCGATCTCGCCGACCGTCTCGACGACGGCGAGACCTTCGACTACATCGTGTGCGGAGCCGGTTCCGCGGGTTCCGTCGTCGCCGGCAGACTCGCGGCCGACCCCCACGTCACCGTGCTGCTCGTGGAGAGCGGCGGCGACGACGACGCCGACAGCGTGCGCGATCCGGACCTGTGGCCGCTCAACCTCGGCGGCGAGCGGACTTGGGACCATGTCACGGAGCCGAACCCGTACCTCGACGGCCGCCGGCTGGCCTACGCGACGGGCCGCGGGCTGGGCGGCGGCGGCGCCATCAACGCCGGCGTGTGGGCCCGCGGGCACCGGACCGACTGGGACTCCTTCGCCGAGGCGACGGGCGACCCCGACTGGGGCTACTCCCACGTGCTGGAGCTGTACCGCAGGATCGAGGACTGGCAGGGCGCGCCCGACCCCGAACGCCGGGGCAGCGGCGGCCCCATGCGCATCCGGCCGGCGCAGGACGTGCACCCGCTGTTCACCTCCTACCTGGACGCCGCCCAGAGCGTCGGACTCCCCCGCTTCGACAGTTCCAACGGCGCCATGATGGAGAAGGACACCGGCTGCGCCGTCCGTGAGGAGAACATCCACGCGGGGCAGCGCCAGACCCCCTTCCGCGCCTACGTGGCCGGTCTGGCGGGCCGGCCGAACCTGACGGTCCTGCCGCACGCGACCGTCTCCCGCGTCCTGCTCGCCGGCCGCCGGGCCGCCGGCGTCGAGATCGTCCACGACGGGAGGACGCTGCGGGCGAACGCCTCGCAGGAGGTGGTCCTCTCGCTCGGCGCGATCGGCACGCCGGCCGTCCTCATGCGGTCCGGGATCGGCGACGAAGCCGAACTGCGCCCCTTCGGCATCCCGGTCGTCCAGCACCTGCCCGGAGTCGGCCGCAACCTCGACGACCACATGCGCCTCGGCTGCGTGTGGGAGGCCACGGACGTGCCGATGCCCCCACCGACACGCAGCCAGGCGGTCTGCATGTGGACCGACGACACCCGTCCCGGGGCGCCGGAATTCGTCATGTACCTCTCCCCCGCCGCCTCGGTCTCCGCCGAGAGCGCCGTCCGCTTCCCGCCGCCGGCCCGCAGTTTCACCCTGATGCCGGCCATGCGCCCGCGCGCCGGCAGCCGCGGCCGCGTGCGACTGGCGAGCGCCGATCCGCTGGCCGGGCCGCGTATCGAGACGAACTTCCTCGCCGACCCCGACGACCTCCGGTCCGCCCTGTCCGCCGTCGCCATGGCCCGGGAGGTCGGCAACACCGCGGCGCTGCGTCCGTTCGCCGTGCGGGAGGTGGCTCCGGCGACGTCCTCCAGGTCCGTCCGTGAGGAGTTCGTGCGGAGCTCCGTCGAGACCTTCTGGCACCAGAGCGGCACAGCCCGGATGGGGCGTGACGGCCTGGCCGTCGTGGACAGCCGACTCAGGGTCCACGGCGTCGACGGTCTGCGGGTCGCCGACGCCTCGGTCCTCCCCCACGTCACGGTCGCCAACACGATGGCCCCGTCCATGGTCGTGGGCGAGCGCGCCGCCGAGATGATCGCCGCCGATCGCAGCTGATCTGCGACTCCGTCAGTGGGTGGGCCGTGGGGACCTGTTCACCTACGCCCCCGCCTGATCCCGCGGCTCCGCCTGTTCCAGGGTCCGGTCCCGGGTGCCGACGGGGATCGGAGGTGGGGGATAGTCGCCGATGCGCCGATGCTGCTCCATCTGGAAGTCGTGCAGGGTGCGGATGTCCGCGGTGTCCAGGTCGGGCATGAGCTCGCGGGCCCGGCTCTCGGCCTCGTCGACGCGGACGGTCGTCTCGTCGGCCCACTGGGTGTGAAGGGCGTCGGGGTGGACGGCCGCCTCGATGCGGGCGCGGTCGAGTTCGTGGAACGCGGCGGCCACCTCCCCCAGACGCTGGACGAGTTGGGCGTCCCGCTCGGGAGTGGGCGCCTTCAGGAACGTCCTGCCCTTGCCCTTGTCGCCGGCGGCGAGGGGTTCGGAGCGGGCCGTCGTGACCGCCGCGGTGATACGGCGCAGGGCGTCGCGGTAGGCCACTTCGGCGGGTTCGTGGCCGATGACCGGCCGGTGGCCCAGCGCCCGCCCCACCAGGCCCGACGCCTGCGAGAACGCCCATCGCACCCATCCGGTGGGCAGGGCGTGCGAGCGCGCCCACTCCGCCAGGGACGCGGGCTCCGGCTCGGCGGCGAACTGCTCGGCGTCCATGACCGCCTGTGCGCCCGTCTCCGCGGGCACCTGCGCGGGCTTCGAGGGCCCGGCGACGGGTGGCGGCTCCAGCGCGTCCACGGTCCCGCGCGTGTGGACGGGCACGGGCGCCGGGGCGACCTCGTCGTCGGGGAGGTCGGACATGTGGACGGACACGACGTCGGCCAGCACGTCGGAGACATCGTCCGAGGTGGCCGAGGCGTCGTCCGACGTGTCGTCGAAGACGCCGTCGGCCAGGTGGTCGGCGACGACGCGGCCGAGGTCGGCAGCGGGGCGGGTCCACTGGTCCGGGGGCAGGGCGATCAGGACGCTGCGGACCTCCGTGTCGTCGATCGGCGGCAGGCCGCGCGCATTCAGGGCCTCGTTGGCGGCCTTCCGTACGGCGAAGCGGTCGGGCATCCCGGTGTGCGGCCGGGCGACCGGGGCGCCGACGGCAGCGATGCGGGCCGCGATCTCCGTGCCGACCGCGTGGTCGGGCCGGCCCCGCCACTGCGGGCCGAGCGACTCCAGGACGGCGCGCACCAGGCCGTCGTGGACGGTCCCGCCGTCCCACCGCATCCGCTCCAGCTCGAAGCCGACCGTCTCGCGCACCAGGGCGGACGGCGGTGGGGCGGGAGCCGCGTGCTCGCCGCGATCGGTGTGGTCGCCGTGGTCGGCGCCGCCGTACCCGCCGTGGGACTGACCGCCGCCGCGGGGGGCCGTGGTGCGCTGGGCGACGTCCAAGGCGGTGGCGTGGGCGGCCTGCGGGCCGCCGGTGAGCAGGGCCCGGGCCACCGCGTAGCGTGCCTGGACCTGCCATGCGCGGGCTGCCGATGCCGCAGGATCGTTGCCGGTCACGGCCGGGAAGCGGACGTACTGCCGCAGGACGCCATCGGCCTGTGCCTGCACCTCCCGCGGAACCGGCTGGGTGTGCGGGGCGGGCGGCGGGACCGGATGGGCCGCGACCGGCGGCGCGTACGGGAACGGCTGCTGGACATGGGGCTGAGGGCGCGGTGCGTACGGGGGCTGCGTGTGCGGGGGCTGCGTCTGGACGGGCGGCACCGGAAGCGGAGCCGTCGTCGGAACGTACCGGTCCTGCGGGGGCACCGCCGCCCGGCGGCCGGAGGCCGAACCGGAGCCCGAACTGCGCCCCGGTGTGGCGAAGTCGGGCGTGGCCGGCCGGGCCGGGACGGAGGAGCGCGACGCACGCGAGGGGCCCGCCGCACGCGGCTCCTCGCGCGGCAACCCGGACATCGGAGCCGAAGACACCGGGCGCCCCCGCTCCTTGGCCGCCACCGCCTGCTCGTACAACCGCCGGGAGACGCCCGCGGCGTCGCCGAAGCGCTGGATCATCTCCTCCGTGGACGCCTTGCGGGAACCGTGCGCGCGCAGCTCCAGCAGCACCAGCGGCACGCGCAACCGGCCCTGGTCGGTGTCGAGTTCGGGGTAGTCGTTCTTCATCCCCGCGCTGCGCGCGTCCAGTTGCTTGGGCGGGTCGTTCAGCAGGGCCGCGTCCAGGACGTCGTAGCTGGTGTTGCCCTGCGCGTCGGGGTCGACGAGCGTGTCGATCTCCGAAGGGTCCATGCCGTACCGGGCGGCGACCTGCGCGCGGTGATCGGGGTAGCGGTGGGCGAAATACGCCTTGACCGTCGACACGATCCGCGCGTGGTTGTCGTTCAGCTTGTTTCGTACCGTCCGCGGCAGTTCGGCGCGGATCGCCTGGAGCGGGGTGCGGGAGGCGACCGCCAGCAGGTGCTTCACGAGCGCCCTGTCGGTCACGGTGTGGTTCAGCACTCGGGCGGCCACATGCGTGTAGAGCAGCGCGAGGTAGCCGCGGGCGGACTCGAAGTCGGGCCGCCCCTGCAGGGTGCCCGCGGTGCGCGGCTCCCTGCCGAACAGCCGCGCGGCCGTCTCGTCGCCGAAGTCCAAGCCGTCGCCGAGGATCTGGGCGGCCATCACGCGCCAGACGGACCCGTGCGCCCAGCCGAGCAGTTCCCGCAGCCCGGTGACGGGCACGCCCACGGTGATGTGCACGTGCAGGTTGATCGGCCTGTTCGGGTCCAGGGACGGCATCAGCACGGCGTGGCGGCCGAGTTCGGTGAATGCGAAGCCGTCGCTTTCGGGGAACAGGTGCCGCAGCGGCACGGCGTCCCGTACCTGGCCGAGGCGCCATTGGATGTCGTGGAAGGCGCCGAAAACGTCGTCCGGGTCACCCCGCTGCTCGTCGGGCAGCACCCGCAGGGGGTCGGTGACGATCTCCACGATCCAGGACCGGATCTGCTGCGGGTCCGGGTTTCCGGCCCTGCGCGCTTCGGCGACCGAGCCGTAGTACAGGCCGTCGCGGTCGCCCTGGGTGTAGGTGGTGGTGTCCAGGACCATCTTCAGGCCGCGGGATGCCGCGGTCATGATCGTGGCGCCCGCCTCGACCTCTTGGTCGTGTCCCTCGGGGAAGGACACCCTGCGCACGTCCTCGGCCTCGACGCCGACCGCGCCGCCGTACGCCTGGTGGGTGCGGACCGGGGCGGGGTTGTCCCCCGCCTCCAGGGCGGGTCGGGTCTCTTCAGCGATGGCCTGCGCGGTCTCGTGCGCGGCGTCGGGGCCTTCGGTGTGCAGGGCGCGGGCGACAGCAAGGTGGGCCGCGTTCTGTCGCGCGCGGGCCGTTTCGGCAGCCCGTGCGGTACCGATCACGGGCGGGAAGTGGACGTGCTGCTGCAGGATGCCGCCGGCCTGCACGATGGTCGAATGCGGCCCCTCGGGCGGCACGGGATCGGTGCCGGGGCGGGGGGTGTGTTCGTCCCGGCGGGGGACGCGGAAGTAACGGGCGAGGTCGTCGGCGGTGGTGCGGGCGGTGTCCTCGTCGTGGGTGTGGAGCTCGTCGGCGACGAGGCGGACCATGGCCTCCACCGCGGCCTGCGGGTGGTGCGCGGCTGCGGGCAGGGTGCCCGGGGCGGGGCGGTCGGCGCCGACGGCGTCCGCGACGACGTCGGCGGCCCGTAGGGTCAGGAACGCCCGCTCCTCGTCGGGCAGTTGCCGCAGCCGCCCGTCGGCGACCGCCGACTCGCCGCGCCAGTACGGCGACTGCCAGGGCTCCTCGGGCCCGGAGTAGGCGGGGTGGGCCGCCAGTTCCCGGGCGATCTCGTCGGTACGGGCCTCGCGGGTGGCGGGGTCGGCGACGTCCCGCTCGGCCATCACCCGCGCGACATCGGCGCGGGCGCGGGCGAACGGGGTGTCGGGGGCCTTGTCCGCACGGCGGGCGGCCGCCTGCTCGGCGGTCATCGGGGCGTCCGCGTCCGGGAGTTCAGCACGTACGGCGGGCGCGCCGGAGGCGGACCGCTCCACCGCCGCAGGCTCTTTCGCGGGCGGCCGCTCCACCCTGCGCGGCTCCACCACAGGCTCTCTGTCCGCGAGTTCGTCACGTACGACAGGCGCGCCGGAGGCGGACCGCTCCACCACCGCAGGCTCTTTCGCAGGCGCCCGTTCGACCGTGCGCGGCTCCACCACAGGCTCCTTCGCTACGGGCCGAGGCCTGGGGGCGGTCTGCCGACGAGGCGCCTGGTCGCGCGGGCCGATCGGGCGATCCCCGGTGCCGCTGCGGCTGCCCGGCAGGCTGCCGGGTCCGGATCCCGTGGAGGTGTCGGAACGGTCCCTGCCGGTACGGGGTTTCGGCCGCGGCCCGGCGAACTGCCGTGCCGCTACAGCATCCCGCTCGGTCCCGGCTTCCGTGACGGCTCCGTTCCGCCGTTCGGCCGCGGTCGCCGCAACTGTCCCGGTCCCCCGCTTGGTCCCGTCCTCGTTCGCTGCCTCGGCCCCTCGTTCCTGCGGCAGTTGCTCCGGCGCCACCTGCTCGGGCCGCTGTTCCGGCGCGGCCGAGGGCTTCCGGGAGCCCTCGGTGTCCGCGGACGACAGCGACGACAGCGTGGAGGACACGGTGGTCGCGCTGTCGGTGGTCCCCTGGCGGTCCTGCTCGCTGAAGCGGCTCACCACGGAGCCCATGGAGCCGGCCGAACTCCGCGTGCCCGCAGTGCTGTTGGTCGCAGTCCGCGCGGCCGCGCTGCGCGGACCGAAGCGGCGCGGAACGACCGGGCCGCGGCGGACCCCCACCGAACCCTGCGGCACGCCCGGTCGGGTTCGTACCGGGCCGCCCTCCACCGGCCGCTCCACCGGAGGCCGTTCGGCCTGCCCGGCACCGGAATCCTCGGGCTGCCGCGCTCCCCCCTCGCGCGGCTCCGCGGCGAGATCCGCGGCAAAGTTCTCCGTCGACGCGGACAGCAACTCGCGGAACCGCTCGGGGTTCAGCCCTTCTCGGCGGGGGTTGCGTACCGGCGGGGCGTAGGTGTCGTGGGCGGGCGGGTCCTGCGGCAGGAGGTCCTCGGGCTCGTGGTAGCGCGGGCCGTCAAGGATGTTCGGCCGGTCCTCGGCCGCCTCAGCCCCGGTGGCCGTGCCGGCGTCGGCATCGGCGTCGTCGAGGTCGTCCACCGGTTCCCGCACCCCCGAAGGGTCGTCACCGCGGATGTCCAGCACGTGGTACGGGTTGAGGACGTCGTAGCCGATGACCAGGCGCATGTCCGGGTCCCACGTCGAGTGCTCCTGGAGTTCCTGCGCCGTCATCGCGCGCGGCTCCCGCCAATCGACCCGCGGCCCCGGCCCGCGCTCGACACGGGCCTTGATCAGGGCGTGCGCCCGTGCGGGCACCGACATCTCCGGCCGCTCGGTCCCCGACGACAGGAACGACGGGTCGACCCCCGGGTGGTACACCAACTGCGCCGTGACCGTGCCGCCCGTGCGGCCGCTCGCCGCATGCACCTCGGCGGCGGCCTCGCGGACGCTGCCGTGCAGTGACGTGCTCTCCACCGGCACCGACCGGGTGCGCCGCACGTACATCGAGCCGGCGTCGCTCTCCGCGGACGCCGCGCTGAGCGCCGCGGACGCCGGGTCGCCCAGCGGGCGGCGGGCCGAGCCCGTGGCCGCCGCGGTCCGGCGCGGTGCCTGGGGCCGCCCGGCCGGGCCGGCGTCGGCGGGATGGCTGGACTGCGCGGCGCCCCGGCCGCCGGGCTGGAAGACGAGCCACGTGCCCTCGTCGCCGCGGGGCCCGGTGCGGATGTTGAGGTGGATCGAGACGTCGTTGGAGGGCGCGTAGACGGTCCGGCCGGTGGTGTCCGCCAGGCGCTGCGCCATCTGCCACTCCGGGACGCGGTACTCGCCGCCGGTCCGGCAGGACACCAGGACGATCGGCGCCTCGGGGGGCCGCAGCCGCAGGCTGGGGCGGCGGTTGAGCAGGTGGCCCAGCTCCCTGGCGTCCACCCTGGACGGTTGCCCGCGGTCCCGGCTGCGAGGCAGTTCGACGTAGTGCTGGTAGCCATGGGCGACCAGGAAGTACGGCCGCGTGCCCGGGGCGTCGGCGATCCAGGGCAGCGGACGCTCGGTGCCGGCCCGCGGATTGAGGCGGCCGTGCTCGTCGACATCTGCCTGCTGGTAACTGGTCAGGGTGCCCAGCCGGGCGAAGGCCCGCTCCCGCATGGCCAGGTCCCGGTCGTTGAGGAAGGCGCGCCCCAGGGACTCGTGGTTGCTGTCCGTCAGCGTCTGGCTGACGAACAGCTCATCCATGTGCGTGCCCTCCCTGAAGGTGGCCACGACCCCCAACTCCGGTCGCACGGACGCCCGTTCGGCGGGGGTCGTGGCGCCGAGGTCGTCTGGCCGGCTGAGGATCCACCGGCCGGCCGGACGCGAACGGTCGCCGGGCAGGACCGTCTCCATGACCGTCCGGCGCGTGCGCGAGTCCGTGGTGGGCCGCAGGTCGCCGCTGAAGCTCCAGACCGGACGGCCGGTCCGCGCCGCCACCAGCCGCGGCAGCTCAAGGCCGCCGCTGCCCCCGTGGTCGGCCAGCAGCACGATCGGCACGTCGCGGACGAGGCGGCCCAGGGCGGGGTCGGCCGCGAGGAAGTCGGCCACCTCGTGGGGCCGCATGACGACGCGGCGATCGTTGCTCTGCACCCGAAAGCCCGTGGACGCGGCCGTCACCGCCACGACGTACGGGGGCCGCGCCAGCGGGTTGGCCGTCCACCACGGCACGCGCTCGGTCGCGCTGCGCGCGGTGGCCGTCCCCTCGGCCCCGGGGAGCCGGGTGACACGGAGGCGCCAGCCGTCCAGGTTGCCGAGCGGCGCTGCCCTCCGGACGTCGGCCGGCCGCAAGTCCAGACCGGAGGGACTGCCGGACACCGTGATGCCCTCCGAGTGCGGCACCGGTGCCGGGCTGTCGGACGGGCGCCCGGTCAGCGGGCCTCGGCCGGGCCCGGGCCCGGCAGGCAGCCCGAAAGAGCTGCCCTGGCCGGCTGCGGACAGCGGGGCGTCACTGCTCCCGGCCTCCTCGCGGACATGCGTCGGCGTCTGCGGCACCCGCAACTCGGGCTGGACGGCGCGGGGTTCAGGGACGCGGGGCGTGCCCGGCCCGGCGGTGCCGGTCGTCGCGGTCCGCTGTGACAGCCGCGCTGCGCCGAGGGGGCTCTGTTCGCCGTGGTCGGCGCGAAGGCCGCGATCAGGGTGGGTGGCGGCGTGCGGCGGAAGCTCGCCGAGGTGCGCGCCCGCCGCGGCCACGGCCGTCTGCGAGCGGCCCGGGGGATACGCTTCGGCATCGGCTTCGCGCCGCATCGAACGCAGCGCCTCCGCTCGCTCCTTCGCGGGATCGCCGGCGGTCTCGACGCGCGCGTCGCCGCTCGCCTTCCCGGCCGCGGTGGGGGCGCCGGCCGTCGCAGCGGCGGTGTCCGGCTTCGTAGGACGCGCGTCCAACCGGGCCGTCAGCCGCGGGCGTTCGGCGGCCCAGGCCGCAACGGCGTCATCCAGGGTGCCGGGGGCCTTGCCCGGCGAGGCTGCCCTGCCGTCGTCGGCACCGTGCGGGTCGGCCTGCGGAGTGAGCTCCCGGGCCGGGAAGAGGCGGTCGAAGAGGCCGCCCACGCGGTCGGTGTGCTCCTGGACGGCGCGCTCGACGGTCTCGGGAGTGCTGCCGGGCTGCTGGCGCGCGAGAGTGCGGGCTTCGTGGGCGGCGTCGTCCAGGGCGGTCGCGCGGGCGACGGCCAGCGCGGTGTGGTGACGTGCGGCAGCGGGGGCGGTGGCCTCCTCGGCGACATGCCGGGCGGTCGGCAGCGCGGCGCCGCCCTCCGGTCCCGCCGCCTCCCGTACGAGGCCCTGCGCAGTGGGGAGTTGGGCGGCCCAGGTGTCGATCCGGGTGTGGGCGTCGCGGGCCAGTGCGAGAGCCGCGGCCTGCTCGGTACGGCTGTCGGCTCCGCGACGGTCCAGGCCGAAAGCCTCGGCGAAACCGTTGCCGAGTGTGGGCAGCGCTTGGCGCCAGGAGCCCTTCGCGGCCTCCCGTACGGCATCCACGGCGTTGCGTGCCGCGGCCTCCTTGGCCAGTTGCACCTCCACCCTGCCGGACAGCGCGTCCAGGCGGGCGGCAACCCGCTCCTGCCACACCTGCTCGGAAGCGACGGCCGTACGGTCCCCATCGGTGACAGCGTCGGCAGTCGCTCCCGCGTCCCTGCCCACCTGCCCCACCTGTACCGGGCCCGACGACTCCAAAGGCATACGGCCGTTCGTCGTCAGATCACCGAACACCTCCCGATGATCCGCGAACACCCGCGCCAGGAACTCCCCGCGCAACTGCCGCACCCCCGCCTGCGACAACACCCCCTCCGCACCCAGCACATGCCCACCCCGCACACCCCGCGGCACCACCCGATCGAACGCACCGACCGCCGCCACCCTCCGCACATCATCAGCCACCGCACGATCCAACAACGCGTGCACCCGCAGCTCCCCCTGCGCGAACACACGATCCGCCACCGCCGCCACCCGCCCCGGCGCACCCTCCAGCACCGACGCCGGCAACCGCTCCACCGACGCCCGCACCTCCCGCTCCACCGCCCGCCACGCAACCTCATGCACCCGCGCAGCCGCCCCCGGCACCCTCAACACATGCCCCCGCGGGGCAACGCCCTCCTCCGGCGTCATCACCTTCTTCTCGCCCCCACCTCCCTCGATCCGCCCGTCGCCCGAAGAACCCGCCCCTGCGAACGAGTCGGCCCACGCCGTGTACACGGCATCGAACCGCTCCCCCGCACGGGAGACGACCTGCTCGACGGCGGCCTGGCGGTCCAACTGCCGCCGCACCTCCACCGGATCGACAACAGTGCGCCCCTCCTCCCCCGCACCGAAAACACGCCCGTCCGCCGCCACCGCCGCAATCGCCGACGCCCGCACCCCCACCGGCAGATCCGACCGCTCCTGCGCCCACGCACGCCGCACCGCCGCACCCGGCGACTCCTCCGGACGCTCCCCGTACGCAGGCGGCGGGTCCTGCCGCTCCCATTGCCTGCGCACCCACGCACCATTGCCGACCTGCCCCGGATCAAGCGGCACCTCATGCGCCCACACACCGCCCCCGGAATCCAGCGAACCCAGATCGGGCACCGCGAAATCCGGCAGATCGGGAAGTTTGAAGTCGGTGTCGGCCAGGTGGGGTTCGTTGTGGGGGCTGCCGCTCTTGCGGCCGCCGTACAGGCCCCCGATGGCGCCGGAGGTGGCGGCCAGACCGTTGGTCAAGGCGTCCCCGAAGTCGCCGTTGATGGCGTCCATGGTGAACGTCGTCGCGATACCCGTCGCCCCACCCACCGCCAACTGCCGGCCCAGCGCGTTGCCGAACTTCGGCGGTACGAACTTCGCCGCCTCCGTGAAGATCCCCGCGAACGCGCCCCCGATCGCACCGCCCTCGGCGGCCTGCAGCGTGTTGCCCCAACTCCACGACGTCCGGTCGCCCTTGAGGAACTGGATCGCCTGCACCGCCACGTCCGTCCCCACCATGAACGCCGTCCCCATCACGACGTTCCGCGCCAGCGCCTGCAGGATCCGCCAGCACACCGCGCGCACGGAGGCGATCACCAGCGAGTCCAGCTCCGGCAGCCCCACCGAGGCCAACTCCCACAGCACGTAAGCCAAGAAGACGAACTGGATCAGCAGCGAGTACTTCGTGTACTCCAACTGCACGGCCGCATTGCGCGACAGATCACCGACCCCCTGCGCCGACTCCGCGACGTTCGGCAGCACCGAGCGCATCTGCCGGGTGAAGTCGGCGAACTGGTCCGCGACGGGCCCGCCCAGGGACCCCAGTACACCCGTCGTCGCCGGATCGATCTCGTCCGTCAGCTTCACCAGGTGCTGCGCCGACTGGTACCAGCCCTGCGCCAGCAGCTGCATCCTGTCCTCGTCGCCCTTCGGCCACGACTGACCCACCGCGAGTTCGGCCACCCAGTCCAGCTCGGGCGGCAGATCGATACTCACGGCAAACCTCCAGCAGCGTTGCCCACACCCGCGCGAGGAGCGTCGCTCCCGCCTGCCCATCCGGCCCACGGTGGCCGCGACGTGCACACGGGATGTCCCCCGACGGGCCGGACGGGGTCCGACGGGTTCCACCGTCCCATGGGCCACGTCCGCCCCAGGCCCACTGCCCGCACCGCACGGTGATCGCGGTGCGCACGCCCGCCCGGACTGCCCGAACGGACATGCGCTCCGTCACATCACCGGCCCGCGACCGCCCACCGCCCGCTCATGCCGAGCGCGGCGCATTTTGGCATGACCATTGACTTGGTAAGACCCTAAAGCCATCCTTGCGGGCGTCCGACGACCGCGTGATCCTCCAGCCGAGAAGGGACACGGTCCATGCCCGCACCCGTCACCATCCCCGGACGGCCACCGAGATCCACCAGGAGGAAGCCCTTCCTCTTCGGCCTCTTCGGTGCCTGCGTCCTGCTCCTGGTCTCTCTGGTCGGCTCGTCCGGATCGGCCGACGCCTCCACTGACTCCGCCTCGGTCTCCGGCGGATACACCACATCAACCGTGCTGCTGGGCAAGGCGCAGGTGATCGGGGCCCTGTACCAGCCGAGCGACCCCGGCCCGAACCGGTCCACCGGCCTGTTCCTGACCCACGAGAACGACGACTTCATCGGCAGCGTCCCCTGCGTCCAGCTGGCACAGCGCGGCTACACGGTGCTCTGCGTGAAGTCCCAGTACGCCGACCAGGCCGCCGCGCACTGGGACGACCTGGCCCTCGACGTCGGCGCGGGGGTGGGGTACCTGCGGAGCCTGCCCACCGTGCGGAAGGTCGTCCTTGTCGGGTGGTCCGGCGGCGGCGCGATCATGTCCTACTACCAGAACGTCGCCCAGAACGGGCTCGCCGCCTGCCAGGCCGCCGCGCGCCTCGACCCGTGCGGTGACGACCTCGCGGGCCTGCCCGCCGCCGACGGCGTCGTCCTGCTCGACGCGATCCCGGGCATCGCCTTCTCCGACCTCACCGCGCTCGACGCCTCGGTGACGAACGAGGCGAACCTGCGGGCGCGCGACGGCTCCCTGGACATGTTCGCCGCCCGCAACGGCTACAACGCCCAAGGGGACTCCGCCTACAGCCAGAGCTTCATCGACCGCTACCTGTCCGGTCAGGCGAGCCGGGAGGACGGGCTCATCGGCCAGGCGCAGCATCTGACCCGGCAGATCGCCGCCGGGAAGGGGCAGTACACGGACGACGCCCCGATGCCGGTGGGCCGCGACAGCGCCCGCCTGTGGGAGGCGGACACCGCGCTGCTCTCCCACACCCGGGGAAAGTACCCCGTCCTCTCCCCCCAGCACCCCGACGGCGGCGCGCCCCAGGTCGTGCACTCCGTGCGGGTGCCCTCGGCCTCCGCGGACTCCAACGGGACCTGGGACTCCAGCAAGGGCGGCTTCACCGCTCAGTCGTTCCTGTCCGTGGGCGCGATCCGCGCCCCGCACCCGCAGATCACGGCGGACTCGATCAGCGGTATCGACTGGTCCTCCACCAACACCGCCACGGTGGACAACGTCCAGGGCATCAGCACCCCGCTGCTGATCATGTCGATGACCGGCCACTACTGGCTGGTCCCCTCCGAGATGTACTACAACGCGGCGACGCACGCGAAGAGCAGGCAACTCGTTTTCGTCGAGGGCGCCACCCACGGGTTCACCCCGTGCACGGCGTGCGCGACCACACCGGGCGAGTTCGGCGACACCGTGGCCGAGACCTTCGACTACGTCTCCTCCTGGCTCACGGCGAACTACGGCCACTGACAGACCGCTGACGGGCCGCCGGTAGGCCACCGGCAGCCCGCATTTCGGCCTCGTGGCCGGGCCGAGGAACCCTCGGCCCGGCCACGAGCGGCAGCCGGCGGACCGTCAGTCCGCGGCCGCGCCGGTGAGGACGAAGTGGTCGATGTTGTACCAGGCCGTGTCGCCGCTGCCCACGGACACCCCTACGGTGTTGAGGCCGGCCGACAGGTGCACCGCGATGGTGGCGTCGGCCCACGTGTCCCAGCTCCCGGTCAGGGGCAACTGGATCTGCCCCTGGGGAGTTCCGTCGGCCGAGACCGTCGCCGTCCGGGTGGTGGCGGGCCCGCTCGGGCCGGCCGAGTACCGCACGTCGAAGGTGTACGTCCCCGCGGCCGGTACGGAGAACTGCTGGCTGACGCCCGGGCCCGTGCTGGTCAGGCAGGCGACGAACCCGGTTCCGGTGCTGCCCGGGTGGTCGTCGGCGAAGCACGCGCCGCCGGTCAGGTTCCCGGTCTCGGCCTCGCACACGTCGCCGATCCCGCACGGGACCGTCAGATCGGCGGAGTTCTGGGCCGTCACCGGCCCGTCGGGGGTCACCGCCGTGGCGCTGCCCGTGAAGCGGTAGCCGACCCTGGCCGCCGTCGCCGGCACGGACACCTCGTAGGTGGCGGTCGTCGAGGCGCCCGGCGGGAGACTCCCGACCGGGGGGCACACCGGCCGTGTGGTGCCCTTGCAGGTGACAGTGAGGCCGGCGGCGTCGGCGGGATCCGACGAGGAGACGGCGAGCTTCGTCCGGACGGCCCGGTCGGTGACTCCGCTCCCGTTGGAGAAGGTCACCGGGATGTCGTAGGTGCCCGGGACCGACAGCGTGTCCGGAGCGGTGACTGTGACCTGCTGGGCGTCGTCCCAGGACAGGTAGACGCCGAAGGCGTCGTGCGCGGACTGGAAGGTGAAGGGCACGGTGACCGAGCCGCTCGCGGCGCTGAGGGTCTTGCTGTACACGACCTGCCGCGCGTAGAGCGGGCTCTGGTCCGGTATCCGGTAGACGGTCACATGGACGTTCCCGTGCCTGACCAGCCACGGTACGGACGACAGTCCGGACAATGTCACCGAGGCCGGCCCGGTGTAGCCGTCCGAGTCGCCGATCATGGCGATCGCCCGTTTGTGCGTCCGGTCCTTCGCGGCGGAGATCGCGGTCGAGCCGACCTCGTGGGAGGTGGACACCAGCGTGCCGGTCATGTCGGCGTACGTGCGCATCGCCCACCAGTTGCCGTTCGGCGCCCATCCGGTGGCCGTCTGGGTGAGCAGCCCGGTCAGGTTCGGGATCTCGCAGCAGACCCAGTTGCCGCGCATCGCGGTCGAGTAGGAGGACTGGGCGAAGCGGGCCAGGTACCAGGCGGTCACGCCGGCGCTCTGGCGGTCGGCGGGCTGGTACTCGTTGGCCGACAGGGGCAGGTGCCCGAGCCCCGCGGCCTGCGCGTCGTCCTCGATGGCCTGGCCAACGGTCACCGGGTCGTCGACGTCGCCCTCGTCGTGGTTGCTCACCACGTCCGGCACGGTGTGCTCCGCATGGACGTGCGCGAACCAGGTCTGCCACTCCTGCGGCATCCGCTGCGGGGTGTAGGCGAAGGACGGCCCGACGATCTTCGCGTCGGGCGCCACCTTGCGGATGGTCCGGTAGGCGGTGTCCCACATCGCGAAGTACTGCGGCGTGTTGACGCCGGGGCCCCAGAAGAACGAGAACTCCGGCTCGTTCCAGATGTCGTAGGAGAAGTCGACGCCGGACTTCTCCAGGGCCTTGATCGTCGTTGTGAGGAAGGTGACGTAGTTCGAGCAGTCGCCGTCGGCGCAGGGCCACTGCGTGTCCGCGGGCTCACCGGCGTTCGCGCCGTAGAGGTCGCTCAGGAGGACCTGGTACTGGAAGCCGGGCCCGTGCGCCTTCCGCAGCCGCTTCGCCTGGTCGACGATGGACGCGATGTCGGCCTTGGTGGCGCTTCCGTAACTGTAGTCGTCCTTGATCCAGCCGCCGGAGAACCATCCGCCGCCCCGGAACGCGTTGAGGTTCAAGGGCTTGAGGTACTGGTCGTCGGGCTGGCTGCCGTCCTGGCTCACGCCGTAGAGCACGCCCAGGCCCACCCCGTCCGCCGGGCCGGCGTTCGAGGACAGGTCGACGCCGAGCGCGCGGACGCCCGGGGTGTCGGCGACGGCCGGCGAGCCGGGCACGCCGAGGAGCGGCAGCGCCAGTGCGACGGCGGCGGCTACGGCCGCGGCCCATCGGCGCGCGCGGGATCTCGCTCTCATCTCATCTGCTCCCAGTCTCCTTGTGGGTGATCGAATCGATTCGACACCGAAGCGACGCCGGTGCGACGCCGAATCCGGTGGTGATCGACGGTGGTGCGGTGCAGGTGGTCAGGCGCGGGCCGTGCGCCGGCGGTGGTCGTCGGCGAGCAGCAGGTAGCAGCTGGCCGTCCACGTGTAGGCGCGGTCCCGCAGTCCGGCGCCGGTCAGGGCGTCGAAGTTCTCGGCGAAGCCGAACTTCTCGCACAGTGCCCGGAAGCGGCGGCTGATCTCGTCGGCGAGACCGGTGTGGCCGGCTCGCCGCAGGCCGTCCTCGATCAGGACCGTGGAGGGCGCCCAGATGGGGCCGCGCCAGTAGCCGTCGGACTCGTAATGCGGCGAGTCGGGGTGTTCGGTGGCCAGGCCGTACGGCGTGAGGTGCCCGGCGATGCGTTCCGCCAGCCGGTCGCTCACCTCGCGGGGCAGCCGCTCCCCGAGCACGATGGGCATCAGGTCCAGCAGGCTGCTGCTGGTGGACTGCTCGCCGGTGTGCGGGGACCGGCCCATGAACCTCTCCCCGGTCCACAACTGCTCGATCAGGGCGTCCTGCAGGGAGCCCGCTGTGCGCAGATGGGCTTCGGCCGCCTCGGACCGTCCCAGCAGATGCGCCAGATGGGACAGCTCGGCCAGCTGGAGGACGGTGAAGGCCGCGAGGTCGGCGGTGATCAGGACCCGTCGCGCGTCGAAGGTCGACGCGTTGTCCCAGCCGCTGTCGTTGCCGTGGTGGTAGTGGGGCAGGAGCCGGCCGGGCGCGCGCCGGGCGGTCAGCCAGAAATCCGTCCAGCGCGAGAGCCGGCCGTAGGTCTCGGCGAGTTCGGCTTCGTCGGGGAGCCGCGCGATCCGCTCGCGGAGCCGCCGCAACGTCCAGCCGTGGATAGGGGGCTTGACGAAGTTGTAGAGGATCTCCGAGTGGGTGATCGAGTCGGGAAGGGCGCCGGACTCGTCCTGGTGGTCGAAGGGGAGCCGGAACTGGTCCCACGCCAGGGCGGGCATGCCGGGTGCCAGCGCGAGCGCGTTGAAGCAGTGGTCCCAGCTCCAGACCTTGTCCATCCAGTGCTTGGACATCAGCACGGCCGGTCTGCCGACGAAGCCCGAGGGCCGGACGGTGGCCGACCACAGCACGTAGGCCGCCAGCTCAGCCGCGGGGGCGTCCTCGGCCGCGTCCCCGGCCACCGCTTCGGCGAACTCGCGGAACGCGAGGGCGCTGCCGGCCGCCGCGGTCGGGAAGTCCGCCGCGGGCGCGTACGGCGGACGGGCGCTGTCGATCTCCTCGATCACCGCCTCCCATCCGTCCGGGCCCGAGAGGGTGACTCCCCTGGTGACCGCCCGCAGCCCCTCGGCCCCGGTCTGGGTGACGACGGACCGGCCCAAGGGGGTGACCCGGTACCGGCGACCGGTCTCGTAGGACGTGAACTGGTAGGAGCCGTCGACGGGGTCGCGGTAGAAGTAGGTCCCGCTGAAGGGCGTCAGCTCCTCGGCGGCCGGGGAGATCAGCAGGTCCAGTCCCTCGCCGCGGACCCGGACGGTGTCGGCGCCCTCGTAGACCATCTCGACCCGTCCCGGGTCACCGATCCAGGCCAGCCGGGAGGGCGTCGCCTCCCAGGCCGTTTCCGCGCGTTCGCCGTTCGCGGGCCGCAGGGGGACGAGCCGCAGGACGGGGTGCATCCCATTCTTGTGGGAGACGAGGTGCAGATCGGCGGCTCTGACGTGCTGGGCGAGGACGGGCGAGATGTTGAACCAGGAGCCGTGGAAGCTGAAGGGTATGTCGTCGATGGAGTACGTGCAGCCGGTGGACGTGACGGACATCGGTGGGGGCTCGATCCTTTGGTGTGGCGGGGCGGCGGAGTGCGCTGGTCCGGCGTGGCTCAGTCCTTGACGGCGCCGGCGGCCACACCGGCGGCGACATAGCGCTGGGCGAGGACGAGGATCAGAGCCGCGGGGATCGACGCGACCACCGCGGTCGCCATGATCGCGTTCCACTCCTGGTTGTTGTTGCCGATGTAGTGGTAGATGCCGAGCGTGATGGGCTCGTGCGCGCCCCCGCCGTCCAGGGTGCTGGCGAAGACGAAGTCGGACCACGACCAGAGGAAGGCGAACAGGGAGACCGTCACGATCGCGTTGCGGCTCATCGGCAGCACGATGGACCAGAAGGTGCGGATGGTCCCGGCGCCGTCGGTCCTGGCCGCCTGCAGCAGCTCGCCGGGGATTCCGGCCATGAAGGCGGTGAAGATCAGGACGGCGAAGGGCACGGCGAGGGTGGAGTCGGCGACGATCAGGCCGGGGACCGACTGCAGGAAACCGAGGGTGAGGTAGATGGCGTAGAAGCCCATCGCCATGATGATGCCGGGGATCATCTGGGCGGCCAGCATCAGGAAGCCGACGACGCCGCCCGCGTACGGCCGCAGCTTCGCCAGCGCGAATCCCGCGGGGGCGGCCAGGACCACGGTGACCGCCACCGTGCCCAGTCCGATCGCCCGGCTGGTGCCGAGGTAGGGCAGTTGTTGGTCGAGGACCAGCCGGTAGCCGTGCAGGGTGCCATGTGTGGGGAACAGGTCCGGCGGGGACTTGCGCATGTCCTGGTCCCGGGTGAAGGACACGTTGATCATCCAGTAGACGGGGAAGAGCATCACGGCGGTGAGGACCAGCCCCACGGCGGTCTTCCACCAGGTCCTGCGGCCTTGCCGCTTGCGGGTCCACCGCGGCACGACGGCGGGCGGGCGGGTGCCAACGTGGCTGTGGGCGCTCATGAACTCATCTGCTTTCGCTGGGCGCGGATGTACACCAGGCCGAAGGCCAGAGCGATGACGACGAGGATGTTGCCGACGGCGGCGCCGGGGCCGAACTGGGGAAGGAGGGTGCCGAAGCCCAGCCGGTAGGACCATGTCGCGAAGGTGGTCGAGGAGTCGCTGGGCCCGCCCTTGGTCATGATCCAGATGATGTCGAAGACCTTGAGCGTGTAGACGAGTCCGAGGAGCAGGGTGACGGCGGAGACGGGGCGCAGGAGCGGGAAGGTGACCTTCCAGAAGCGCTGCCAGGCGTTCGCCCCGTCGAGGGCCGCCGCCTCGTACAGGGTGGCCGGGATGGCCTGCAGGCCGCTGTGGAGCAGCACCAGGTTGAAGGGGATCCCGATCCAGATGTTGGCGATGATCACCGAGGCCAGCGACCAGCTGGGCGAGGTGAGCCAGTTCACCGGCCCGATGCCGGCCCAGCCGAGTGTCGAGTTGACGATGCCCGAGTCGCTGTTGAGCATCCAGGACCAGGTGGACGCCGACACGATCAGCGGTAGGAGCCACGGGACGAGGAAGAGGGCGCGCAGGGTCGTGGAGAGCCTGAAGTGCTGCGAGAAGAACACCGCGAGGGCCAGGCCCGCCGCGTACTGGAAGAGCAGCGAGACCGCCGTGAAGACCACCGTGTGTTCGAGGGCCGGGGCGAAGGTCGGGTCGCGGAAGACCGTGCGGTAGTTGCCGAGTCCGGTGAAGGGCGCGCCGCCCTGCACGAAGGAGCGCACGGTGTAGTCGCGCAGGGACAGGTCGATGTTCCGGTAGAGCGGATAGGCGTAGAAGAGGCCGAGGTAGGCGACGACGGGTGCGAGGAACCCCCAGGCCGCCCACTGCGGGGAACGCGGCCTGCGCGGTGTTCCCCGCCCGGTGCCGGCCGGGTCGCGGCGGGGCTTCGCGGGCCCGTCGCCGCCGGGCGCCGCGGAGGCGTCCGGCATCTGTGCGGTGGTGTTCATGGGTGGTCTGGTCCTTCGGTGAACAGGCCCTGGACGCTGACGGGCCGGGCCCCGGAGCACGGCGCTACCGGGCGGCGGACTGGGCGGCGGACAGGGCGTCCTTCGGCGACTTGGACCCGGTCAGGGCCGCCTGCACCGCGTCCCAGAGCTGCTCGGAGATCTTCGGGTACTTCGTGCCCAGGTTGTCGCTGGTGCGGCCCTTGGCCGCGTGGACCGCCTGCACCCACACCTTCAGCGCGGGATCGGCCGCGACCTGCTGGTCCTGGACCGCGGTGGTGGGGGCCACGTAGGACAGCGTGGTGTCGGTGGCGAGCAGGTTCTTCGCGTCGGTCAGGCAGGACACGATCGCGTCCGAGGTGCTGTACCGGCCGGTGTCCTTCTGGGTGGGGACGGTGACGAACTCGCCCCCGGTCGGGGCCGGCGCGGTCCCTCCGGAGGCTGCGGGGATGGCGATCGTCCCGTAGCCGAAGCCGGCCTTCTTGGCGTTGGCCAGTTGCCAGGTGCCGTTCTCGGCGAAGGCGTACTGGCCGGTGGCGAACTCCTGCCAGCTGGTCGTCTGGGTGTTGTTGATCACCGAGTTGGGCGCGTACCCCTTTTTCAGCCAGTCCTTCCACAGCGTGACCGCCGAGACGGCCCGCGCCGACGCGAGGTCGGTCAGCTGTGCTCCCGCGCCCCAGAACCACGGCAGGAACTGGAAGCTGCCCTCCTCGGTGCCGATCGCGGAGAAGGTGATGCCCTTCTTGCCCGCGGCCTTCACCTTGGCCAGTGCGGCGGTCAGCGAGGCCCAGTCGGTGATCGACGCCGGGGCGACGCCGGCGGCCTTCAGGATGTCCTTGTTGTAGTACAGCGCCAGGGTGTTGGCGCCGATGGGTATGCCGTAGCTCTTGCCGCCGAGCTGCCCCGCGGCCAGGAGGTTCGGCTCCACCTGCGAGGTGTCGATCTTGTTCTCGGCCGTGCTGGTGAGGACACCGGCGTCGGCGAGGGTGGACACGACGGGGTTGTCCACGACCAGGACGTCCGGCGGGTTTCCCTGCTGCGCGGCGAGCAGGGTCTTGTTGGTCAGGTCGGTCGTGTCGAACGCGGTGCGCTTGATCTTCACACCGGCCCGGGTGCCGCAGCTGTCGAGCAGCTTGGCCCAGTCCGAGCTGCCGTCGAACTGCGGGTAGGGGTCCCAGACGGTGTAGGTGCCGCTGCCTCCCGCCGAACCGGAGGACCCGCCGGAGGACGACGATCCGCACGCCGCGGCGGTGGACGCCGCCACCACGACCGCCAGTGACAGGGCGATCCGCCGTCGAGTGGTTCTGCTCATGGCACCCGTCTCCTTCGGTTGGGCTGCCGCCCCGGCCCGCCGGGGCTTCTGACACGCCGTCCATTGATGCGGTGGTGTTGCCCATCGGTTACGCGAATCGGTTCGACCGCGAACCTAGGGCGAACGCCAACTCCCGTCAAGACTGCTGCCTGCACCAGTCCGCACCATCTGCACCCGAGCCCGACAGCACCTCTCACCACGGGGCGGTCCGTGGGGCCACGCCAGGCGAACCGGTTCGCGAGAGGTACGATGACCAGGTGCGGGTGACGTTCTGAGGAGTTGCATGAACATCGGGGAGATCGCGCGGCGGGCCGGGGTGTCGCGCAGCACGGTGTCGTACTCGCTCAGCGGCAAGCGGCCGGTGGCGCCCACCACCCGCAAGCGCATCCAGGACGTGATCGACGAGTTGGGGTACCGGCCGAACGCCACCGCCCGGGCGCTCAAGGAAGGCCGCACGCGGACGATCGGCCTGGTCATTCCGCCGGCCGGCAACCGGCTGAACCACATGCAGCTGGACTTCGTCGCGAGCGTGGTCGACGCCGCGGCACGCGCCGACCTGGACGTGCTGCTGTCGCCGTCCGGGGGCGACCACGACAAGTCGTTCGAGCGGCTGATCTCCGAGCGCCGCGTGGACGGCGTGATCCTGATGGAGATCCGCGTCGAGGACGCCCGCGTGGGCAGGCTCCAGCAGGCCCGGCTGCCGTTCGTCGGCATCGGCCACACGGCCGGCGACGAGGAGATGTGCTGGATCGACGTCGACTACGCCGGGCTCATCCGCCATACGGTGCGCCACCTGGCCGATCTGGGCCACCGCAAGGTGGCCCTGGTGAACCGCTCGCCCGAACTCGTGGCCGCGGGGTACGGCCCGGCGCTCCGGGCGGCGGAGGGCTTCGCCGCCGCGACCGCGGAGCGCGGCGTGACGGGCATCGACGTCCCGTGCGGCGACGACGCCCGCTCCGGGCAGGACCTGCTCGCCGCGCTCCTGGACGCGCACCCGGACCTCACGGCCCTGACCACCATCAACGAGGCCGCGCTGCCGGGTATCCAGCGGGCTCTGGACGACGCCGGTCTCGTCGTGCCGCAGGACTTCTCGGTGACGGGGGTGGCCGCCACGCTGTGGGCCGAGGACTTCCGCCCGCCGCTCACCGCGGCGGACGTGCCGGCGCTGGACATGGGCGACAAGGCCGTGGCGCTGCTGGTCGAGCGCATCGCGTCGCCGTCGACTCCCCCGCGGCACATCCTCCTCGCCCCGCCGGTCTCGCTCCGTTCCAGCACCGGAGCCGCACCCGCCCACCGGGCCGCGCCGGCCGAAAAGGCCGCCGCCACGCGGAGCTAGGGCGGTTTCGCGTACGGGGCCCGGACGCCCTGCCGCATCGCGGCCGCCGCAGCCCGGCGCCGCGGGGAAGCCCGCCGACTGCCGTGCCGTACGGGGCTCTTGACACCGCCCGCGGCCGGGAGCACCGTGGTGGCCGGTCATCCCATGTATCCGCGCCAGAAGCACGAATTCTGTTCCGCACCACGGAAGTGAGCGCTAACAATCGGAGGTGCCGACCGGTTGACACCCGTACGCACGCGTCCCACCGTCCACCCGGACGGGACACCCTGAACAAGGCTTCACCGATCCGACGCTCCAGGTGCACGTACCGCATGACCTGTGTATTCACGGCGCAGGCCGACCGCTGCTGACAGGCGCGCACTCCCCTGCGCTCCGGGCAGGGTCGGCTCGGCCGGAAAGTGCGCGCTCTCATCGAGGCCGTCGCGCTGCCGGGAGCCCGATACGCAGACATCCCCCCACATGCAAGGAGAGCCGGCGCGCCCCTGCGGGTGCGGGGCCCTCCGCTGCTGCCAACGGAGGCCAGCATGTCGATCAGCAGACGCGTCTTCCTGTCCAGTGCCGCCGGCGTGGTCGCCGCCGCCGCGGCGGCCGACTTCACGGCCGGGGCCGCCCCGGCCCTCGCCGCCCCCTCCTCGTACTCGGCCACCTGGGCGTCCGTCGACCAGCACCCGCCGGCGCCGGAGTGGTTCCAGGACGCGAAGTTCGGGATCTACTTCCACTGGGGCGCCTTCAGCGTCCCCGCCTACGACAGCGAGTGGTACCCGCGCAACATGTACATCGCGGGCAGCAACGCGAACACCCACCACACGGCGACCTACGGCGACCCGTCGGTGTGGCCCTACAACAACTTCATCGACGGCGGGCAGGACAAGGCGGGCAACCACGTCCAGTTCGCGCCCAAGCTGGTGTCCCAGGGCGGCGCCTTCGACCCCGACGCGTGGGCCCAGCTCTTCCTGGACGCCGGCGCGAAGTTCGCCGGTCCGGTCTCCGAGCACCACGACGGGTTCTCGATGTGGAACAGCTCGGTCAACGAGTGGAACTCCTACCAGCGCGGCCCGCGCCTGAACCTGCTGCAGCTCTTCCGGGACGCGATCCGGGGCAAGGGGCTGAAGCTGCTGGTGGCCATGCACCACGCGTACAACTTCAACGGGTACTACGACCACGTGCCCACCCAGCCGACGACGAGCCTGCGCAAGCTCTTCGGCCAGCTCGACACGGCCAGCGAGAACCAGCTGTGGTTCGACAAGCTCAAGGAGGTGGTGGACCTGGCCCAACCCGACATCCTGTGGGAGGACTTCGACCTCACCTTGGTCGACGAGTCCCGCCGGCTCGACTTCCTGTCCTACTACTACAACCAGGCCCTCGGCTGGGGCCGCGATGTCGTGGCCACGTACAAGGACGGGTACGACAACAAGGGCGAGGTCTTCGACTACGAGCGCGGCGGCCCGGCGGACATCACCAGCCCCTACTGGCTGACCGACGACAGCATCAGCAGCTCCAGCTGGTGCTACACCCAGGGCATCGGCTACTACTCCACGACGCAGATGCTGCACGCGCTGATCGACCGGATCAGCAAGAACGGCACCATGCTCCTCAACATCGCCCCCATGGCCGACGGCACCATCCCCCAGGGCCAGCGCACCGTCCTGCTCGGCATCGGCGACCACCTCAAGCGGTTCGGCGAGTCCCTCTACGCCACGCGGGCCTGGACGGTGTACGGCGAGGGTCCCACGAAGATGGGCGGCGGTTCGTTCACCGCCCCTGTCGCCGGGACGAACAAGGACTTCCGCTTCACCCGCAACAAGGCCGGCACCGTCCTGTACGCAACCGTCCTGGGCTGGCCGGGCGCGTCCACGACCGTCACCACCCTGGCCGCCGGCCGGATCGACATGAGCTCGCTGGTCTCGACGCAGCTCCTCGGCTCCACCGCGGGCAGCTACATCGCTCTGCCGGCGCCGACGCAGAGCAGCGACGGGCTGCACGTCGCGCTGCCGTCCGCGACGGCCCCCTTCAGCGCCCTGGCGTACGTCCTGAAGTTCACCTTCTCCGGGCAGATCCCGCCACTCGGACAGGGCAGCGGCTCGGCCGGCGGGACCGTGGCCACCGCCTACAGCGATGTCTCCTACGCGGGGACGGCGGCCGCTTTGACGCTGGGCAGCTACACCGCCGCCCAGCTGCAGAGTGCGGGGCTCGCGGCGCGGACGATCTCCTCGCTGCGGGTGCCGGCGGGCCTGCAGGTGACCGGGTACTCCGGGGACGGCTTCTCGGGCACCGCGTGGACCTTCACGGCCGACGCCCCGGACCTGCGCACCTCGGGCAACAACGACGCCATCACCTCGCTGAAGGTCACCTTCGACCCCGCGGCGTACTTCCGGATCACCAATGTCACCGACGGGCTCGCGCTGGACAGCGGCGGCAACGTCGCGGCGGGGAGCACGCTCAAGCAGTGGACCTGGGACGGCAGCACCAATCTGCAGTGGCAGGCGGTCGACCTCGGCAACGGGTACTACCGGCTGGTGAACCGGACCAACGGCATGGTCGCCGACAGCTACGGGGCGACCGCCGACGGAGCGCCCGCCCAGCAGGCACCGTGGAACGGCGGCAGCAACCAGCAGTGGCAGATCACCGACCGCGGCAACGGGCGCTGCACCCTGACGAACCGCGGCAACGGCCGCGTCCTGGACGGCGGCGGCCAGGTCGCCTCCGGCTCTCCCGTCAAGCAGTGGACCTGGGACGGCAGCACCAACCTGGAGTGGACGTTCGCACCCCAATAGGGCGCGTCACCTCCCGCCCGGCCGGGCGGCCCCGACCGCCGGACCCGCGCGTCCGGCGGTCCCCGTCCCCGGCCACGTCCTCGGCCACGTCCTCAGCCGCGGACGCGGTCACCGACGCGCCACTGACGCGGCCTCAGCCGAAGACCCTGCGCTGGATCTCGCGCCTGTAGTCCTCCAGCGTCTTGTCCAGATGGACGCCCGCGGCGGTGGCCGCCGCCTCCGCGTCGCCGCTGCGGATCGCCTGGTAGATCGCCGCGTGCTCCGCGACGGCCTCCTCGGCGTGGCCGCCCACCGAGCCGCGCATCCCGATCGTGCTCGACTGGTGCTGCAGGCGCCGCGCCTCGCGCACGGCCTCGACCAGGAAGGGGTTGTGCGAGGCGGCGGCGATGCTCATGTGGAAGTCCTCGTCGCCCCGGTCGAAGAGCTCCCACCGGCCGCTCGCGAACCCCTCGCGGCAGGCGTCCGCCGCGGTCTCGATGGCCCCCAGCTCCGCCGGGGTCGCCCGCGAGGCGGCCAGACGGCTCGCGGCCGTCTCCTGCACCCGGCGGAACTCGAACAGCCGGTAGACGTGGTCGAGGTCGGTCGGGAGGAAGAAGCTCGCCCACCGCGAGGACCCCAACATGCCCACGTCGTCGGCCACATACAGCCCGCGGCCCTTCTGCGCGCGCACCCGGCCGATCGCGGAGAGGATCTTGATCGCCTCGCGCACCACGGTCCGGCTCGTGCCCAGACGGGACGCCAACTCGTTCTCGGTGGGCATGCGGTCACCGGGCTGGAGCGCCAACTCCGCGATGAGCTGGAGGATGTGCTCGGCCACCACCTCGTACCCGGGCCGGTAGGAGCCGGACGGCGGGGCCGTCTGCTGCCTGGGAGCAGGGACATCTCCTGCCGCCAGTACGGGCTTGCCGTCCAACAGCGGCCTCCTTCTCCATGTGTTCCACCCAGGATATAGCCCTCCTGGATCTCGGCAGGAGCATACACTCACCTCCCTCGCGCACCAGAATGAGTCGTACCTATTTTTCGTGACCGCGCCTCACTATCGGTTCAGAAGCCGCATATCGGGCGCGAATGAGTCGCTGACGTTAAAAGATCTTGAAAATAGGCGTGCTCATCCGTTGACGCCGCCCCTGGTGTCCGCGTCTTATGTGTGACCAAGACGCCGCACGTGCCCCGTGGAGCGCCAGGTCCTGCATACGGCCTGACGTTTCCCGCCGCACGGCCGGCCGCAGCCGGAGCACACACCCGCCGTCCGCCGCGCGGGCGGACATCACACCGTAGTGAGGTCGTTCATGACAGCGAAGGTCCGCGCTCTCCGCGCGAAGGTACAGGGACGGGGCCGCAGACGGGCCGGCTTCCTTGCCGCCGGCTCCGCCCTCCTGCTGGCGACGCTCGCCGCCTGCGGCGGCGGCACGTCCACCGGCGGGGGCAGCCAGGGCTTCAGCCCGGTGAAGCAGACCGGCGGGAAGCTCACCGTCTGGGTGGACTCCTCACGGCTTGCAGCCGCCAAGCTGTACCAGAAGGAGAACCCGTCGGTGAAGATGGACATCGTCACCTACGACGGGGACGCGAACGGCTCCAACTACCTGCGCACCAAGGTCAGCCTGTTCAACCGCACCCGCAAGGGATGGCCGGACGTCGTCTTCAGCTCGCAGAACAACGAGACGTCCTGGGCGGTGCAGGCGGGCTTCACCGCGCCGCTCAACAAGGGCCTCATACCGTCCTCGACCCTGGCCGGATGGGCGAAGGGCGCCAACGACCCCTGCACCGTCGACGGCACCGTCTACTGCCTGCGCAACGACCTGGCCCAGACCGTGCTCTGGTACAACACCGCGCTGATGAAGAAGTGGCACTACACCGTCCCCACCACGTGGGAGCAGTACGAGGCGCTGGGCAAGAAGGTCGCCACCGAGCACCCCGGATACCTGGTGGGCTCGGCGGGTGACCCCTTCACCCCCGAGATCTACATGTGGCCGGGCAAGTGCGGCGCCAACAACGTCACCGGCCCCAAGGCCGTGACGGTGAAGGCCACGGATGCCAACTGCAAGCGGATGGCGTCGCTGCTGGACACCCTCGTGGCGAACAAGACCCTGTCCACCAGCAGCGTCTTCAGCTCCGACTTCGACAAGAACGCCGCGGGCAAGCTGCTGATGATGCCCGGCCCGTCCTGGTACGGCGGCTCCCTCTTCCAGAGCACGTTCAAGACCCCCGCGCACCAGATCGCGGTGGCGCCGACGCCGCAGTGGGCGGGCGACTCCAGCCCCGCGACGGGCGACGTCGGCGGCGGCACCTGGCTGCTGTCGGCGCACAGCACGAACCTCAAGGCCGCCACCAAGTTCCTGACGTGGGTGACCACGTCGAACGACTACCAGGGCAAGATCGCCCCCGGCTACCCCGCCTACGCCCCCGCGGCCAAGGCATGGCTCGCCAACCAGGCCGCGTCCGGCTACTACGCCAACGACATCACCGCCCCGCTGCAGAAGGCGGCCGACCAGGTGTGGCCCGGCTGGGGCTACGGGCAGTTCAGCCAGGAGGCCATCTGGGCCGCCACCGTCACTCCGGGGCAGACCGCCGGCAAGTCGATCGTCTCGCTGCTGCCCGCCTGGCAGAAGGCGATCGTCAACTACGCCCGCGCCGACGGCTACACGGTGAGCCAGTGAGCGCGTCGTCCACCAGGACGGGACGGGCCCGACCGCCGATCGCTCGCAAGGCGTGGCGGCCCGTCCGGGCCGGCCACGGCTTCGTCGCCGCCTACTGCGTCCTCCTCGTCGCCTTCGGTGTCGTCCCGACGGTGTACGCGCTGAAGTTCGCCTTCACCGACGCCGGGGCGCACTTCGCCGGCCTGTCCAACTTCACTTCGGCCGCCGACGACTTCCGGTTCACCCCCGCGCTGGAGCACGTCGGCCTGTACCTGGTCTTCTGGCTGATCAGCCTGGTGGTGCTGGTCGTCGGGCTCTCGCTGCTGCTGCACCGGATGGCCGCGCAAGGGGTCAGCAAGGCGCTGCGCTTCCTCTACTACATCCCGGGGGCCCTGGCCGGCGCGGCGAGCGTCATGGTCTGGCTGTTCCTGCTCGACCCGACGGTCAGCCCGGTCGGCTTCCTGCTGCGCGCCTTCGGCTACGACACCTTCGGTGAGGTCATCGCCCCGGGACACCTGCCGATCCTGTTCACCCTCATCGCCTTCTGGACGGGGGCGGGCGGCTGGATCGTCGTGATGTACGGCGCGCTGAACAACATCTCGCCGGACATCCTGGAGGCGGCCCGCATCGACGGCGCGGGTGCCTGGCAGACCGCCCGCAGCATCCAGATCCCGCTGCTGCGCAAGTGGATCGTCTACATGGTGATCCTCGCCTTCGCCGGAGGCACGCAGCTGTTCGTCGAACCGCAGCTGCTCTCCCAGGCCAGTACCGGAGTCGCGGGCCGGGACTACTCGCTCAACCAGCTCTCCTACGACTTCGCCTTCGAGAACAACAACGTGAACACGGCGGCGGCCATCTCGGTCGAACTGCTGGTGGTGGGCCTGGTCGTCGCGGGGATCTTCGTCGCCAGATCGGGGTTCTTCGATGCAGACTGACACCCGCGGCCCGGCGCCCGCCGGGCTCACCACGACGGGATCGCGGGCACCGCGCCTGCGGTCACGCCCGGGCAGGGCGTCGAAGCGGACCCGCCTCAACCCGCTGCCGCTGCTGGTGCTGCTGCTCTTCCTGGTCTTCTTCGTGCTCCCGGTGCTCTGGCTGGTGCTGGCCGCCACCAAGACCGACGACCAGCTGGTGCACAACAACCCGCTGTCCTTCGGCTCGTTCCACGCGCTGAGGGCCAACTGGGATTCGCTGACCGGCTTCCAGGGCGATGTCATCTTCACCTGGCTGCGCAACTCGGCCGTGTACTCCTTCCTCGCCCTGGTGATCACGCTGTGCGTGGCCGTCCCGGCCGGGTACGCGCTGGCGATGACCGAGTTCGCCGGCCGGCGCGCCCTGCTGGTGGCCACCCTGGTCGTGATGCTGATGCCGAACGCCACGCTGGTGGTGCCGCTGTTCCTGGAGGTCAACGCCGTCCATCTGATCGGCTCGATGTGGTCGATCATCCTGCCGTACGCGTTCTACCCGTTCGGCGTGTACCTGACCTACATCTACTTCAGCACCGCCCTGCCCCGGGAACTCCTCGACGCGGCACGGCTGGACGGCTGCTCGGAGTTCGGGGTGTTCCGCCGGGTGGCCCTGCCCCTGGCGGCGCCCATCGTCGCACTGGTCGGCTTCTTCAGCTTCGTGGCCAACTGGACGAACTACTACCTGCCCTACGTGATGCTCCCGCAGAGCAACCAGTTCCCGGTGCAGGTCGGCCTCGGCACCCTGCTGGACGACGTACCCCAGTTCAACCCGACGGTCAGCGGCCTGGCCGTGCACCGTCCCGAACTGGCGCTCGCCACCCTTCTGGCGATCACCCCGGTGCTCATCGTCTTCCTCTTCTCCCAACGCTTCCTGGTCGCCGGAATGCTCGCCGGCGCGACCAAGGACTGAACTCGGCCTCAGGCCCCCGCAGGACCGCGCCGCACGCCGCCCAATCCCGCCGGCGTGCGGGTCCGCCCTGCCCGAATTGGAGATCCCGGATGTATCCCGTTATCAAGGCTTCGGTACCGCTGCTCGAACCGCCGGGCTGGGCGACGGCGCAGCGCCAGCTGTTCGACCTTCTCGATCGGGCGTGGCGGACGTTCGCCAAGGAGTTCACCGGCCCGGACGGACGGCTGAACTACAGCGGCGAACTCACCTCCCGCGACGGCGTGGACGACTTCTACGAGGTCTTCTTCAACTGGCCGCAGCTCTACCTGCTGGGGGGAGCCGACGACCTGCTCGCGGAGTCGGAGCGCCACTGGGAGGGCGTCACCAGGCAGCTCACCGAGCTGGGCATGCTCAAGGACGAGTACGAGCGCGGCTACGACTGGTTCCACCAGGGCGAGAGCCTGCTGCTGTTCTACTTCCTGTGCATGGCGGCCCCCGAGCGCTGGACCGAGCGGGCCCGGCGCTTCGCCGACCTGTACGTCGAGCCCCGGTTCGGCAACTACGACCCCGAGCACCGCATCATCCGCCGCCCGCACAACGGCAGCGACCCCGACCGCACGGGCCTGTTCGACGGCGCCTCCTACCCGTGGCTGGTCAAGGAAGCCGAGATGTACGGCTTCCCGCTGGACTGGATGCTGCCGGCCGGGGCCGCTGAGCCGCCCAGGGACCAGGATCCGCGGCTGAGCACCGAGATGGCCGCCCGTATGGGGGTGGGCGACACGGCGGTCAACCTCGCCGCGTCCGGTCTCGCGCTCAACGCGTTCCTGCTCACCGGCGACACCCGCTACAAGGGCTGGATCGAGCAGTACGTCGGCGCCTGGCGCGAGCGCGCCGCGGCCAACGGCGGGGTCATCCCCGACAACGTCGCCCCGGACGGCAGGGTCGGCGGGCTGCTCGACGGCCGCTGGTACGGCGGGCACTACGGGTGGTCCTGGCCGCACGGCTGGTACAGCGTCGGGCACGCCGCGATCGTCGGGGCCCTGGCCGGCGCCCTGGTGACCGGCGACGACTCCTACCTCGACATGGTGCGGCCCGCCCTGGACCAGGTCATCGACCAGGGCAAGGTCATGGCCTTCACGGACGCCGACTCCAGCCTGCAGTCGAAGTGGACCGTGCAGCTCGCCGAGGACGTGCGCACCCCCACCCTGCACGTGCCCTTCCGCTTCGCCGACCGGGGCTGGTTCGACTACAACCCGATGCTGATGGCCGTGCCGACGGCGCTCTACCACCACACCTCCTCCGCCGAGGACCGCGAGCGCATCGAGCGGCTGCGGGCGGGCAGCGGCTACGACTGGCGCACCGTGCGGTCCTTCCGCAGCAAGGAGGAGGCCGGCCACGAGGAGCCGTGGCTCGCCTACCTCGCCGGCGACGACCCGGACTACCCGGAGAAGATCCTCGCGGCCGCCCAGGCGCAGGTGCGCCACCGCCTGGCCCGCATGGAGCGCTACCGCGACTGGGACGTGCCGGAGGCCGACATCCACCTGTGGCAGCAGTCGAACCCGGTGGTGACCGAGGCCCTGGTCCAGCTCACCTGGGGTGGACCGCAGGTGGTCTACAACGGCGGCCTGCAGCAGGCCCGTGTGCGCTACTACGACGCCGAGGCCCGCCGCCCCGGCCTGCCCGCGTCGGTCTCGGCGCTGGTCTCCAGCATCGACCCGCAGGCCACGGTGGTGGAGCTGGTCAACCTCGACCCGGAGCAGGCGCGTTCGGTCATCGTGCAGGCGGGGGCCTTCGCCGAGCACACCGTCCGCTCGGTGACGCACACCGTGTGCGAGGACCCGGGCTGGATCGGCGACCTGTACGACTACGGGCACCGCGCGCCCACCGTCACCTCCGCGGAGCGCGAGGTCGGCGGGCCCTGGTTCCAGGTGGACCTGCCGCGCTCCAGCACGGTGCGGCTGACGCTGCGGCTGGACCTGCGCACCGCCGCGCCGTCCTACCGCACGCCCTTCGACCCGCAGCCGCCGGTGGCCTCATGAGGCACGATGCGCCGGGCGGGGCCGGCACCGAGGGCCGGCTCGACGAACGCTCACTGGGCCGGGAAGCGCGGGTGCGGCCATGAGCGCGGCAACCGCGGCGGGCGGTGCGGCCCTTGAGGACCGGGCACCCGTGGACTCCCATGTGCACTTCTGGGACCCGGGCCGGCTGAGCTACCCGTGGCTGGCCGAAGCGCCCGCGATCCACCGGGCCTTCACGCCCGACGACTTCGCCCACGCCGTCCCCGAGCCGGTGGGCGCGGTCTTCGTCGAGGCGGGACGGGCCGACCACCAGGCGGCCGACGAGGTGGCCTGGGTGCGCCGGGCAGCCCTGACCCGGCCGTGGCTCCTCGGCGCCGTGGCGCACGCCCCGCTGGAGGACCGGGCCCGGGCCGAACCCCTCATCCGCGCCTACGCCGAGGATCCCTTCGTGGTCGGCGTGCGGCGCAACATCCAGGACGAGCCGGACGGCTTCACCTCGGGCGCGGACTTCCGTGCGGGCATGGCCGCGCTGGCGGACGCCGGCCTGCCCTTCGACGCCTGCGTGCGCGCCCGGCAGCTGCCGGAGCTGGCCGAACTGGCCGAGTCCTGCCCGCGGAACGTCATCGTCCTGGACCACCTCGGCAAGCCCTCCGCGGCCGCCCCCGACCCGGCCTGGCGGGACGCCGTGCACCGGCTGGCAGGGGCCGGCAACGTCGTCTGCAAGCTCTCCGGCCTGGCCACCGAGACCCCGCCGGGCACCGACCCGCGCCTCCTCGTCGCCCTGCTGCGCGAGGCGCTGGAGGCATTCGGCCCGGACCGGTGCCTGTACGGCGGCGACTGGCCGGTGATGACGCTGGCCACCGAGTACGGGACCTGGCTGGACCTCGTCCGCACCGCCCTCGACGGGTACGCGGACGAGGCCGCCGAGGCGGTCCTGCGCACCAACACCCTCCGGACGTACGGGCTCGACCGCGCGAGCGGCCCACCCGCCACCGGCACACGAGAGGAGCAGGGATGAAACGGGTCGCCCAGACCATCCGGCTGCGGCCTGAACGGCGCGAGGAGTACCTGGCGCTGCACCGCCAGGTCTGGCCCGGGGTCGAAGCGGCGCTGCACCGCGCCCACATCCGCAACTACACGATCTTCCTGCGCGGCGACACGCTGTTCAGCTACTTCGAGTACCACGGCGACGACTTCGCCGCCGACCTCGCGGCGATCGGCGAGGACGCGGACACGCAGCGCTGGTGGCAGCTGACCGATCCCTGCCAGGAGCCGTGGCCCGACACGGGCGCCGGTGGGCAGTGGTCGGACCTGACGGAGATCTGGCACCTGAACGAGGAGTCGCAGACGTGAACGCACGACGTGTCGCCTACACCGGCGCGAGGACGCTGACGGTCGAGAAGGTCGAACAGGCCGAAGTGCCGCCGCTCGGCGCGGGCGAGGTCCGCATCGATGTCGCCTACACCGGCATCTGCGGCACCGACCTGCACGTGTACCACGGGGCCATGGACGCGCGGGTCGGCACGCCCGCCGTGATCGGGCACGAGATGTCCGGCCGCGTCGGCGAGGTCGGCCCCGGCGTGACCGGATGGCAGGCCGGCGACCCGGTCACCGTCATGCCCCTGGCCTGGTGCGGACAGTGCCCCGCCTGCCTGTCCGGCCAGAGCCACATCTGCCACCGCCTGGTCTTCATCGGCCTGGACGCCCCGGGATCGCTGCAGACCGGCTGGACCGTGCCGGCCGACACCCTGGTCCGGCTCCCCCACGACCTGCCTCTGGACCACGCGGCCCTGGTCGAGCCCACCGCGGTGGCCGTCCACGACGTGCGCCGCGCGGAACTGCGCGCCGGGGAGAAGGCGCTCGTGGTGGGCGGCGGCCCGATCGGCCTGCTCATCGCGGTGGTCGCCCGGCGCACCGGCGCGGACGTCCTGCTGGCCGAACCCGACGCCTACCGCCGGTCGGTCGCCGAGTCGCTCGGGCTGGCCCATGTGGACCCGACCACCGAGGACGTGGCCGCCGTCGTCGCCCGGTGGTCGGGTGACGCCGGGGCCGCGGTGGCCTTCGAGGTCTCCGGGGCGGCCGCCGGGGTGGACACGGCCGTCGAGGCGCTGGCGACCCGGGGCCGGCTGGTGCAGGTGGCGATCCACCCCACCCCCCGGGAGATCAGCCTGCACCGCTTCTTCTGGCGCGAGCTCACCCTTGTCGGCGCGCGCCTGTACGACCGCGCGGACTTCGAGACCGCCGTGCGCCTGATCGCCGACGGCGAGATCCCCGTCGACACGCTCATCTCCCGCGTCGAACCGCTGGACCGGGCGGCCGAGGCGTTCGAGGCGCTGGAGTCCGGCGCCGGGGTGATGAAGGTCCTCATCGACTGCCAGGCCGAAGAAGGGGCGGACGCCCGATGAACAGCACTCCCCCGCCGTCGTTCGACCTGCACGGCAAGCTCGCCGTCGTGACCGGGGCCCGCCGGGGCATCGGGCTGGCCATGGCCGAGGCGCTGGCGGCCGCCGGCGCCGACATCGTCGCGGTCAGCGCGAACCTGGAGACCTCGGGGAGCGAGGTCGAGAAGCGGGTCACGGCCGCCGGCCGCACCTGCCTGGCGCTGCGCACCGACTTCGCCGACCGCGCCGCCGTCATGGACCTGGCCGCGACGCTTCAGGCCCTGGACCGCCCGGTGGACATCCTCGTCAACAACGCCGGCACCATCGCGCGCACCCCCGCGGCCGAGCACTCCGACAGCGACTGGGACCACGTGCTGTCGGTCAACCTCAGCAGCCAGTTCGTCCTCAGCCGCGAGGTGGGCCGGGGCATGCTGGAACGAGGCCGCGGCAAGATCGTCTTCACCGCGTCGCTGCTCAGCTTCCAAGGCGGCATCACCGTCCCCGGGTACACCGCGGCCAAGTCCGGCCTCGCCGGTCTCACCCGGGCTCTGGCCAACGAATGGGCGGGACGCGGGGTGAACGTCAACGCGATCGTGCCCGGTTACGTGGCGACGGACAACACCCAGGCGCTGCGGGACGACCCGGACCGGTACGCGGCCATCCTCGACCGGATTCCGGCCGGGCGCTGGGCCGAGCCGGCCGACTTCGGCGGCATCGCGGTGTTCCTGGCGTCCGCCGCCTCCGACTACGTGCACGGTGCGCTGATACCGGTCGACGGAGGCTGGCTGGGGCGCTGAACCGCAGGAATGCCGAACGGCCGGGCGCGCGGCCCGCCGCGCGCCGACGTCCACCGGACGCAGACCGCAGTACACCGCAGTACCGCAAGCACCGGCCCACCTGGCACCGACCGGACGACGGGTGCCTCCGTCCTCGCTCCTGCAGAGCTCCGACGCGGCACCAGGCGGGCACCGGCACCCTCACCCATCGGTTCGCACAGATGAAGGACACCAATGTACCGCTACCCAAGAGGTGCGGCCGCGGCGGTAGCCGTGGCCGTCACCGCCCTCGCCGGAGCCGCGCTCGCCGCGGCGCCCGCGCAGGCCGCGAGCGGCAGGACCGCCACGATCGTCGTCGATCCCACCGGCGGCGACCACCACGCGACCGGCCACCGGGTCGCCACGATCGCCCAGGCCCAGCAGCTCGCCCGCACGCTGTCCGGCACGGCCGACGTGTCCGTCGAGCTGGCCGGCGGGACCTACCACCTCTCCAAGCCCTGGACGCTCACCGCCGAGGACTCCGGCCGCAACGGGCACACCGTCACCTGGGGCGCCCTGCCCGGTCAGCAGCCGGTCGTCTCCGGCGGCCGCCAGGTCACCGGGTGGAGCCTGAAGGACGCCGGCAACAACATCTACGTCGCCCACGTGCCGAAGGGCAGCGACTCGCGCCAGCTGTACGTGGACGGCTCCCTCGCCCCGCGCGCCGCCGTCACCATCGCGCGCAGCGACGTCAAGGTCACCGCCTCCGGCATGGAGATCGTCAACCCCGCGCTGGACTACCTCGCCTCGCTGCCCGACCAGAACCGGATCGAGGTGGAGAGCCAGAACTCGTTCACCGACCGGTACGCCCCGGTCCAGAGCATCAGCGGCACCACCATCACCATGCGGCAGCCGGCGTGGAACAACAACAACTGGGGCTACGACGACATCGCCCGGCCCTTCGCGGGCGGCACCCTCCAACTGGAGAACTCCTACGCGTTCCTGAAGTCCGCCGGCCAGTGGTACCTCGACCCGCAGGCCGGACTGCTCTACTACAAGGCGCCCGACGGCTCGACTCCTGCCGCCAGCGACATCGAACTGCCGCAGCTCACCTCCCTGCTGCAGGTCAACGGCACTTACGCGCACCCGGTCCGCAACGTGGCCTTCCGCGGCATCCGCTTCTCGTACTCCACGTGGCTCCAGCCGGGCACCTCGATCGGCTACGCCGACCAGCAGAACGGCACGTTCATCCCGTCCGCCTACGCCCAGCCCGCCGACTTCCTGACGTCCTGCCAGAGCGGCTGCCCGCTGTTCGAGGCGACGCGCGGCGGCTGGAACCAGATCCCGGCCGCCGTGCAGGTCTCGGCGGCCAGCGGCATCACCTTCTCCGGTGACACCTTCACGCACCTGGGCCAGGTGGCCCTCGGCATCGGCAACGACGCCGACGCGCACGCCTCCGGCGTCGGCCTCGGCGCCTCCGACATCACCGTCTACCACAACACGTTCACCGACGACTCCGGCGCGGGAGTCGTGGCCGGAGGGGTGAAGGCCGACGCCCACCACCCGTCCGACCCCGCGATGGTGAACAAGGACATCACCATCAAGGACAACCTCGTCACGAAGGTCGCCGAGGACTACAAGGACATGTCGGGCATCCTGTCCACGTACGTCACGCACGCCGTGATCGAGCACAACGAGGTGTCCGACCTCGCCTACGACGGCATCGACGTCGGCTGGGGATGGGGCGCCAACGACCCCGGCGGCAGCCAGGACTACGCCAACCGCGGGCTCTACGCCTACCAGCCCGTCTACACGACTCCGACGACACTGAAGGACACCGTCGTCCGCTACAACCTCATCCACGGCACCAAGAAGGTGTTCCACGACGGGGGCAGCCTGTACAACCTGTCCGCGAACCCGGGCAGCGACCTCTCCGACAACTACATCTACGACAACCACAACACCGTCGGGCTCTACCTCGACGAGGGCTCGCGCTATGTGACGCTGCGCAACAACGTCGTGCAGGACGCGGGCGTGTGGGCGTTCACCAACTCCAGCTCCACCAACAACACCAGCGACAACACCTTCCAGCAGACCTGGTACAACAGCGGCGCCACCCAGGTCGCGACGGGCGCTCCGCACAACAACGTCCTGGACGGCAACGTGAAGGTCAGCGGCGACGACTGGCCGCTGGCCGCGCAGCAGGTCATGTACCAGGCGGGCATCGAGCCGCGGCTGCGCACCACCGGGGACTCCCAGCCCGCCCCGGCCGGCATCCAGCTGACCGCGGCGCCCGCGACCGTGGCCTCCGACGGAACCACCACGGTGACCGCCACCGTCCAGGACTTCTCCGACCGTCCCGTGGCCGGTCTCGCCGTCTCGCTCTCGGTGCCGGCCGGCTGGACGGCCAAGCCGCTGGGCACCCCGGACAGGAGCCTCGGCGCAGGGCGCAGCACGAGCGTCTCGTGGGAGGTGACCGCGCCGGCCACCGGTACCGGCGCCGCCACCTTCACCGCGCAGGCCTCGTACCGCAGCGGGCCGCAGTCCTGGACCGCCTCCGCCTCCGTGGGCGTGACGGGTAGCTGAGCCACCGGACCGGCCTCGGTCGGTCCACCCGCCGATCACCGCACATGACGCGGGCCCCATATGACGGAGGGGCCCTCGTCACCCGGGGCAGCGGCCGCACCCTGCGGCCGCTGCCCCTCGGGCATCTGTGGACAGCCGCAACAGCCGGCGCGCACACACCGGATGCCTATGACTCTCTCGCGTGATGCAATCGATTCGACGCCTCGACCCCGCTCAGCGGACTCCCCCACACCGTACCCGGACACCTGCGGCCGCACCGGCTTCCACCACCCGCGCCCCTTGTCCGAATGACGGCGGGCAGGCGCCCATCAACCTGCGGGAAGGGCAGTCCCGGCGCCAGCTGCCGCCCCGGTTCCGCCACGTCCTGCGGCGTGCCCGTCCATTGACCGTGCGGACATCCGGCCGTAACATCTCCTCGATCCTCGTTGCGAATCGGTTCGATGCCTCATCTCTCCTCCCGCGAGACGCGCGGTCCGCGCCGCGGTGGGGGCGAGCCGATCGCTCAGCACTGCGCACCACCGGTACGTCGACTCCGTCCATGACGCAGCCCACCGCGGGCGACACCCGGGGGCCTCATCCGTCCCGCCTCGGCCGCCGCCCCGCGCCGCGGCAGCGTCCCACCCCCCACAGGAGACCGGATGAGCAGGAAAAGCAGATACCGCCGCATTGCCGCCGCCGCTGCCTCGTTGGTGACGGCCGCCGTGGTCCTCATGGCACCGGCCCGAGGCGAGGCCGCGTCAGGAGAGGCACTCGCGGTGCACCTCGCGTCGGCGCAGGGCACGGCGACCGGTGTCGGCGAGGGCTTCCTCTACGGCATCAGCGAGGACGGCACCCAGCCCGCCGACCAGTACCTCCAGCCGCTCGGCATCACCGCGTTCCGCGGCGGCGGGTGGTTCTCCGGCGGCTGGATCAAGGACGGCTACACCTACGGTTCCGCCACGAAGGCGGACGTCAACTCGATCATCTCCCAGGCCAGGCGGTTGACCCAGCCGCCCTACCACGCCCAGTACCAGGTGCTCGTCAGCGACATCTACGGCAACAACGGCGGCCAGCCCTCCAACACGATGTACCCGTGCGACAACGGCAACTGCTCCAACTGGATCAGCTTCATCGACTCCACGGTGGGCGCGCTGCAGGCGAGCGGGCTGCCCTTCGCCTACGACATCTACAACGAGCCGGACATCTCCGTGTTCTGGACCCGGGGGATGAACAGCACCCAGTACTTCCAGATGTGGGACACCGCGTACAAGGAGATCCGGCGGATCGCCCCGAACGCGCAGATCGTCGGCCCCTCCCTCGCCTACACCCCGCAGCGGAACCCGGGCGAGTGGACCACCTGGCTCAACCACGTCAAGGCCGCGGGCACCGTCCCCGACATGATCACCAACCACGACGAGGGCGACGTCGACGACCCGGTCACCGTCGGGCAGGCGATCAGCACCGATCTCGCCAACGCCGGCATCTCGCCGCGGCCGCTGTCGGCCAACGAGTACCAGCCTGCCGACCGGCAGACCGCCGGTGTCACGGCCTGGTACCTGGCACGGTTCGCCCAGTCCGGATACACCAACGCGATGCGCGGCAACTGGGTCTGCTGCGTGACGCCGAACCTGACCGGAGTCCTCACCCAGAGCGGCGGAACGTGGCAGCCGAACGGCAACTGGTGGGCCATGCGCGCCTACGCCGACATGACCGGAACACTGGTGGCCACCTCGGGCCAGGTGGGCAGCACGGCCATCTCCGCGGCGCGGGACAGTACGAACAAGCGGGCCGTCGCCGTCATCGGTGACAGCAACGGATACACCGGCGCCGCCTCGGTCACCTTCGACGGGCTGTCGTCGGTGCCGTGGCTGCAGAACAACGGCGCCGTCCACGTCACGGTGGAGCGCATCCCGGACCAGGCCCCGCTGAGCGCGCCGCAAGTGGTCTCCAGCCAGGACCTGTCCGCTTCCGGCGGAGCGGTCACGGTACCCCTCACCTTCCAGGCCGCGCACGACGCCTTCGCCGTCTACGTGACACCGGCCGCCTCGTCCGGTGGCGGTGTCCCGAGCGGCTACCACCGCTTCACCCTGAGCAGCAACGGCCTGTGCCTGGACGTCTACGGCAACAGCACGGCCGGCGGTGCGGCCGTCGACCAGTGGACCTGCAACGGCCAGGCGAACCAGCAGATCCAGTACCTTCCCGCCTCCGGCGGCTTCGGCGAGCTCCGGGTGAGCAGTTCGGGCCTGGACGTGGCGGTGGCCGGCGGTTCGACCGCGGCCGGCACACCCGACATCATCCAGCAGGCGCCGGGCTCGTCGCCGGGCGGCCTGTGGCAGCCGGTCCAGCAGTCCGATGGCTCCTACTCCTTCCGGAACCAGAACAGCGGCCTGTGCCTGGACGGCTTCGGCGACAACGCCACGCCGGGGCAGCAGCTCGACCAGTGGGCGTGCAAGAACGCGCCGGGCACCAACCAGGACTTCGTCCTGAGCTGACCCGGCGGCGGGCGGAGGGAGGAACCGCCCGCCACGAGCACAGCAGAGGGGCCCGCCGGCGCCGCGGACGGCACCGGCGGGCCCCGGGCGGGATCAGCCGACCGCGATCGCGAAGATGTGCATCGCGGTCTGGTTGTTGCCCGTCCCCTGGCTGATGTTCGGGAGCGTCAGGTAGTCGATGGTCTTGCCCGCCTGGATCGGCACGGTCACGCCGTAGACGCTGACGGGCTGGTCGACCTTGCCTCCGTTCTGGTTGAGGTAGGGCAGCTTGACGAGGGTGTCGCCGCCGGCTGCGGGCGCGTTGTCCCACCAGTCGGAGAAGGCGAGCGAGAAGGACTGGGTCGTTCCGTCGGTGTAGGTGATCGTGCCGGTGCCGGACGCGGTGCCGTTGTTCGCCGTCCCCAGGAAACCGAGGGTGGTGCCTGCGGCGCCGAGCCGGATGCTCTGGCCGCCCGCCACGATGTTGTCGGGCGCGCCCTTGCCGGTGGTGGGCCAGGTGAAGGTCAGTCCGTCGTGGGTGACGGTGCCGCCGGAGGTGATCCCTGCGGCCGCCAGGGCCTGCTGGGACAGGCTGCGGCCGCCGCCGTCCAGGTCGGCGGTGCCGGTGCTGCCGTCGTCGCTGATCGCGGTGTTGCCGAACGCGGCGGGCACGCTGCCGTACGGCACGGATGTGTCCGCGGCGGCCACGTCGTCGCTCTTGGCCCCCCGGTAGGTGGCGCTTGCGGACAGTTCGAAGCTGCCCTGGCCGGCGTCGGCCGGCGCGGTGACCGACCATGTGGCCTTCACCGAGGCGCCCGGGGCGATGGATGCGAAGGTGGTGGCGGAGGTGGCCTTCGCGGTCCACCCGCTGGGCACGGTGAGCCCGACGGAGGCGTCCGGCAGCGCCGTCGGCCCGTTGTTGGTGTACGTGGCCGTCACCGTCTGGGTCTCGCCGGGCGTGACCACTGCCTTGCTGTCGAGCGTGAGCGGGTGGTGCACGGTCACGACCGCCGAGCCGGTCACCCCGCCGACGGTGGCGCTGATGGTGGCCACGCCGTTGCCGACCGCGGTGACCAGGCCCTTGCCGTCCACCTTCGCCACCGAGGGATCACTGCTGCGGTAACGCACCTTGGTGTGTGCCAGGTCGACGAACGAACCGTCGTTGTCGACCGCCTCCACGACGTGGTCGGCCTTGACCGACATGTTCCGGCCGGGCTCCTGGGCCGGGTCGGTGTCGTCCTTGATCCACTGGTTCCTGCCGGTGAGGTCGATGGTGTCGCCCGCGCTGTACTCCACGCTCTCCGGCTGCACCGTCACGTACTGGACGTGCTCGGACAGCGTGCCGTGGACGTCGACCCGGACCGCGCCCGCCGGGTCGGCGGAGTCGGGGCCGACCTGGAACCGGTAGGTGCCGTCGTGGACGACCTGCTTGGCCGCGGCCCCGTCCCAGAAGGCGAGGTCGGGTACGGCGACCTTCAACTCGATGTGCTGGGTGGCGCCGGGCGCCAGGAGCCGGGTCTTCCGGAAGCCCTCCAGCTGCTCCTTGGGCACCTCGCCGCCCGCGGTCTGCGGGGTGGTGACGTAGAGCTGGGCAACCGTCGCCCCGGCAGTGGAGCCGGTGTTGGTGACATCGAAGCCGACCTCCACCGTGCCGTCGGCGGACACCGAGGACCGGTCGGCGCGCAGGTGGGAGTACCGGAAGCGGGTGTAGCTGAGGCCGTATCCGAAGGGGTAGGTGGGCGTCCCGGTGAAGTACTGGTAGGTGCGGCCGAGTCCGCCGGTGCCGCTCGGGGTGAGGTGGTAGTTCGAGATGTCCGGAAGCTGCGAGTCGTCCTTGTACCAGGTGAAGTTCAGGTGACCGCTGGGGTTCTGCTTCCCGAAGAGGACGTCGGCCAGAGCTGTGCCCTGGCTCTCGCCGTTGTAGCCGGCGAAGACGACGGCCGAGACCTCGCCGCGGGTCCTGTCGATGGTGACCGGGCCGTCGGACTGGATGTCCAGGACGGTCCTCGGGTTGCCGAGCGCCGCCACCTGGTCGATCAGGCTGTTGTAGTTGCCGGGCATGGCGAGGCCCGTGCGGTCGTGGCCCTCGCCCGCCGTGGCGTCGTCGGTTCCGACCGCGATGACGACCAGGTCCGCGTCCTTGATGTCCGCTTGCGTCTGCGCGCTCAGCACCGCGTCGCCGGTGGCGGTGGTGGAGGTGCCGGCGGCGTCGTAGACCACGTCGGCCGCGGGGTTGGCGGCCTTCAGCTCGCTGGTGATGCCCTGGACGGCGTCCACCCGCAGCGCGGGATCACCCGAGTATCCGCCGAGGGTGACCTTCCCGGCCTGGTCGCCGACGATGACGACCTTGCCGGTCGTGGCCGGGTTCGCGGGCAGCAGGCTCCGGCCGCCGACCTTGTTGTTCTGGAGCAGCACCACGGCGTTGTCCGCGACCTTGGCCGCGAGCGCCTGGTGGGCCGGCGACTGGATGACGTCCTTGGTGATCCGTGTGTAGGGCACCTTGCCGGCGGGGTCGAACTCACCGGTCTCCATGCGGACGGTGAACAGGTGCACCAGGGCGTTGTCGACCACGCCCTCGCTGAGCACGCCGGCCTTGATGGCCGCCCGGATGTTCAGCGAGGTCGCCTCGGTGCCGGTGCAGTTGGCGTCGGTGCCGGCGCGCAGTGCGTACGCCTGGCCGCCGGCGGCTCCGGAGACCTGCTGACCGGTGGCGGTGTCGGTCCAGGTGGCGCTGCCGCCCTTCCCGTCGGTGGTCCACCCGGGCGGAGCCCAGTTGTGACCGTTCGGGAAGGTCTGGTACGTCGTGCCGACGGCGCCGCAGTCCGAGGTGATGTACCCGCCGAAGCCGTAGGTGCGCTGGGCGATCTGATTCGTGGTGTAGGTGTCGGCGACCGAGGGGGTGCCGTTGATGGCGTTGTAGGAGGTCATCAGGCCGGCGACGTGCGACTTCTCGATCAGGCTCTTGAACTGCGCCGTGTAGTAGTCGTACAGGTCGTTGTCGTCGACGTCGGAGCTGATGCCCGTGCGGTTGTTCTCGACCTCGTTGAGAGCGTAGTGCTTGGCCGTGGCGGCGACCTTGAGGTACTTGCTCGTGGGCGTGCCCTCGGGGGTCTCGCCCTGGTAGCCGTCGACGAACTGCCCGGCCATCTGCGCCACCAGGTAGGGGTCCTCGCCGAACGCCTCGTCGGTGCGGCCCCATCGCGGATCGCGGTCCATGTTGACCGTCGGGGCCCAGTACGTGAGGTCGCCGTAGTCGTCGGGCGAGGGGCCGAGGTTGTTCTGGCCCTTGCCCCACAGCGACTTGTCGAGGAACCCGCGGGCCTCGTCCGAGATCGCCGTGGTCTCCTGGTACATCAGGCTCTTGTCCCACGTCATCGACGCGGCGAAGTTCGTCGGGAAACTGGTGGCGTGCACCCCGCCGGTGACGGTGCCCGGATCGGTGTCCGCGAAGAGCGCGTTGACGCCGTGCTGGCCCTCGCTCCAGTAGGTGTACTGCTGCACACCCAGCCGCGGGATCGCCGGCGCGCTGTTCGTCTTCAGCTGCGCGGCCTTCTCGTCCAGTGTCATCCGGGACACCAGATCCGCGGCCCGCTCCTGGAACGAGTACGCCGTGTCGAGGTAGATCGGCACCTTGGGCGCGGCGCCGTGCGCGGGTGCCGCCCCTGCGGTCGCCGCCAGGGTGCCGACCAGCCCGATCGAACAGACCGCCGCCAGGGCGGTGGTGCGTAGTGGTGCGCTGAACCAGCGCATTGCTCCACCTTGCGCTCGGAAATCCGGTGCAGCGGCGCCCCCCCGGTGCCGCGCGGGAGCGCGGTGCCGGACCTCGGGGCGTGGCTCGGTGCTGATGTACGGCAGGCCGCGACGCCGCTCCGGAACCCGGTGGGGTCCGCAGCGGCGTCGCGGCCTGGGGTCGGGGGGTGGTCAGGGGGTCATCCGAGGGTCCATTGCTGGTTGCTGCCGCCGTTGCACGTCCACAACTCCGCCAGCGCACCATCAGCCGTCGACGCACCCGTCACATCCAGGCACAACCCCGACTGCACACCCGTCACCGTGCCATTGGAGTTCACCAGCCACTGCTGATTCGCCCCGCCATTGCACGGCCACGTCTCCACCTTCGTGCCCGCAGCCGTCTGGTTGTCATACGCATCCAGACACAACCGCGTCCCACCGAGCGTCACCGACAACTCATTCGCCGACGACCGCGTCCACGTCTGGTTCGCCTGACCACTGCAGTCCCAGATCTGCACCTGCGTCCCCGACGCCGTCGACGAATTCGGCACATCCAGGCACTTGCCCGCACCCACCGCACGCAACGGCCCCGACGACCCACCCGAACCGGTGGACGAACCCCCGTAGTTCACCGACGTGATGTTCGCCTGGACCGCGTTGTCCGTCGCGTCGGACGGATAGCCGGCCACGATGGCGCCCTCGTAGAAGGTGCCCTGCGACAGGTTGGTGTTGCCGTTGCAGCAGTCCCCGCCGCTGCCCAGCACGATGGCGCCCTGCTTCTTCATCGGGCTGTAGCCGGGCGGCAGTGCTCCGTCCCACAAGGTGGTCAGGGCGCCGGATTGAGCGTTGGCCCCTTTGATCGCCATTCTGGACGTGCCGTTGTTCTTGAGCATGGCGGTGACGTACTTGCTGGTGAAGGCGCGCTGGCCGGAGTTCCAGGACTGGCTGCCGCCGGAGTACAGGCCGTATTCCAGGTCCGCCTGGACCCAGGGACCCGAGCCCGAGCAGCCGCCGAACCAGCAGCTGGTGCTGAAGTTGATGGCGTCCATGGCGCCGGCGCCGTCCGCGTGACGGTCGGTCTCGCTGTTGCCGTAGTCGAAGCAGCAGCCGCCGTTGACGTGGGTGCCGCTGGTCACCATGTACGTGCCCTCCGGGGCGCTGCCGGTGGGCACGCCCGAGAGGTGGCCGTCACGCCAGTAGCTGTTGCCGGGGTTGATGTAGAGCGAGTACACCTTCCCCCCGCCGACCGTCAGCGCCTCGGCGGCGGCGTTGGCGGCGGTGTCGGAGCCGCCCGCTCCCCCGGGCCCCTGGAACTTCATGTCGTTGCCGTGGCCGGACTGGTCGTACACCGTGGTGATCACGCACGTCGTCCCGGCGCAGAAGGAGTCCTGCGCCGCGGCGTTCGCCCGGCCCCCCGCGGCAACCACGCCGATGTCCTTGCTCGTGCCGTCCGACGAGCGCCGGACCTGGTAGAGGCTGCCGCTGTAGGAGGCGTACAGCGCGCGGGTCGTGCTGTGCGCCGCCACGCACGGCGTGCCGCCCGCGGCGTAGATGTCGCACGGCGCCTGGGACGCGGCGTGCGACGGCGCCGCCGTTCCGGTCAGGATCCCGGCGGCGAGCGCTGCCGTGGCGCCCGCCGCGAGGAGTGTGCGCCGTAACCGGCGCGCCCACATGCGGATCATGGCTCGTCTGCTCCTTCTGGTCGGGCTCTGGTCGGTCCTTGGGGATGCCGCCGGGGGCGGGGTGGCGCCCCCGGCGGCATCCATTGGTCACCGATGACCGAAAGGGCGGCAGGCGTCGGGGGACGGCCGCCGCCGCGCGGTCAGGTGTGGGTCCACTGCTGGTTGGAGCCGCCGTTGCAGGTCCACAGCTCCAGCAGGGTGCCGTTGGCGGTGCCGTTGCCGGTGGCGTCCAGGCACAGGCCCGACTGGTTGCCCGTGATGGTGCCGTCGGCGTTGGCCGTCCACTGCTGGTTGCTGCCGCCGTTGCAGGCGTAGATGTCCACCTTGGTGCCGGGGCTGGTGCCCTGCCCCGCGGCGTCCAGGCAGTCGCCGCCGTACACGCGCAGCTCACCGGCCGCGGTGCGGGTCCACTGCTGGTTGGAGCCGCCGTTGCAGTCCCACAGCTCCACCTGGGTGCCGTTGGTCTGGGACTGGTTGGGCACGTCCACGCACCGGCCCGAGGCGACACCGGTGATCGGGCCGCTGGTGCCGCCCGATCCGCCGGGGCCCGGGGTGATGGACAGGTTGTCGAACTGCGCCGTCTCGCCCTGGCTGGTCGCGTAGCCGACCTGCCCGCCGGCATAGGTGTAGTCGTTGGCCGAGCCCACGGTGGCCCCGTCGATCGAGGCGGTGATGGTGCTGCCGGAGAAGGCGAGGGACAGGCTGTGCCACCGGTTGGTGCCCAGGGCCGCGGTGGTGCCGTGGGCCAGGGTGGAGACCGTGCCGCCGGTGTTGGAGCTCAGGATCGACCAGGCGCCGGTGTCGCTGACCCGCAGGTGGTAGGCGTTCAGGCCCGCGGCGCCGCTGTAGCTCTGGCCGTTGGCGCGGCCGAGCAGTTCGGCGTACCCGGACTTCTCCAGCAGCACGTCGGAGGAGACCGTGTAGTTGCTCCAGCTCAGGTCGCCGAGCAGGGCGTGCGGGTCGGTGAGCGGGTCCCAGGTGATGGGGGCCTGGGGGCTCATCTGGCGCACGCACTTCCCGCTGCGGCCGCCGCCGCAGGCGGCGACCTCGAAGGCGCCCTGCCAGTCCATGAGGTACTTGGCCTCGGCGCCGGTGGTGTAGCCGTCGAAGTCGTCGCTGTAGGGCAGGGACATGCTCTTCGAGGCGGGGCCGGCCGCAGTGCCCTTGCCCTGGCCGGTGGTCGTGGTGAGCGTGTACACGCGGCCCGGCTGCACGGTGAGGCTGAAGCTGCCGCCGGAGGGGGTGATGTCCGCGGTGTGGGCGAGGTAGTCGGCCGGGTTGCTCGAGTTGACGTTGGTCGACCAGACGTGGACGGTGCCGGTGGACAGCCCGCCGGTGACGTTGAAGTTCAGGGTCTGCGCGCCGCTCGCGTCCATCGTCTCGATGACCGTGGAGTAGTCGGTCTTGTCGGTGGACTTCAGGGAGACGTAGCTGCCGTTGTTGCGGTTGCCGCCGATGTATCCGCTGGAGGAGTCCAGGTACTGCCAGCCCGGTGCGGTGAACTGGCTGGTCTGTGCCATCACCCAGGTGTTCTTGCCGATCGCGTAGGAGCCGGACCACGGCTGGGCGGCCAGGGCGAGCCCCATGGTGGGGTAGGGCAGGTTGGGCGTGATGGCGGCGACCACGGGCCAGTTGATGTACGCGGTCATCTTCCCGTCGATGTAGCCGCGGTTGATGCCGCGCGCCATCGCCGGGGCCCCGGCGTTGTAGTCGTCGGAGCCGTTCTCGCTCGCCCACAGGGGCTTGCCCGAGGACGTCGCGGCCGACGGCACCGAGCAGTCGGTCTGGGCCGACCGGTAGCCGCAGGGGTAGTGCGTGCCGATGATGTCCACGGACGAGGCGAACGCCTGGTTGGCGTCGATGTCGTTGGCGACCGACCAGTCCGAGTCGGCAGCCACGATCTTGACGCCGCTGTAGCCGTCGGCGTTGAGCGTGCTGCGCAGCTGCTCGTACCAGGAGATGTTGTAGCCGCGCTCGTTCCAGCCGCCGAGGTAGTCGATGGTCAGCCCGTGCTGTTTGGCGCAGCCCAGCCAGGAGACCAGGTAGTTGATCATGTCGGTGGACCAGAAGTTCCCGTTGCCGATCCAGCCGGGCGCGCCCCACGCGAGGCCGTAGAGCTTGATGTTCGGGTTGCGCTGCTTGGCCTGCTCCATCAGCCACCACTCGTAGCCGCGGTTGCAGTTCAGGTCGGTGCGGGTGTGCTCGTGGCTCGGCTCGGCGCCGGAGGTGGAGTTGGTGTCGCCGCCGATCTCGGCCTTGAGGATCTGCAGGGAGGCGCCGTAGCCGGGCCGGAACAGGTAGTCCAGGATCTGGCTGCGCTGCGGCTCGGGGTAGTCGATCAGGAGCCGGCTGTTGCCGCCGCCGCCGCTGATCGCGCCCACCCCGTCGAAGGTGCGCCCGGCGGAGGAGCCGTTGATCGTGATGGAGGTGGCGGCGTGGGCCGGCTCGGCGCCGGTGGCCACGATGCCGCCCGCGGCCAGGAGGAGGCCCGCGCAGACGGCCGCCGACGTTCGCAGGCGCCGGACGAACCGGCTGAACAGGGGCATGGTGCACTCCTTGTCTCGGAAGGGGGGCGTGCGTACCGCACCGGGCGCCGGGACGGCGTGCCGTTCCGGCGCCCGGTGGCCTTCAGGGGGTGGTCAGGGTGTTCGGGGGGGGGACGGTCAGGGGGTCATCCGAGGGTCCACTGCTGGTTGCTGCCGCCGTTGCACGTCCACAACTCCGCCAACGCACCATCAGCCGTCGACGCACCCGTCACATCCAGGCACAACCCCGACTGCACTCCAGTGACGGTGCCGTTGGAGTTCACCAGCCACTGCTGATTCGCCCCGCCATTGCACGGCCACGTCTCCACCTTCGTCCCCGCAGCCGTCTGGTTGTCATAGGCATCCAGGCACAACCGCGTCCCGCCGAGCGTCACCGACAACTCATTGGCCGACGACCGCGTCCACGTCTGATTCGCCGCACCACTGCAGTCCCAGATCTGCACCTGCGTCCCCGACGCCGTCGACGAATTCGGCACATCCAGGCACTTGCCCGCACCCACCGCACGCAACGGCCCCGACGACCCACCCGTACCCGTGGACGAACCGCCCAGCGCGGTGACGGTGGCGTTGTACGCCGGTTTCGGCTGGTAGTTGCTGTCGTACATGGTGGCGGCCCCGTAGCCGGGGAAGGTGCCGGGGATCCAGGAGTGGCCGTCGTCCACGCCCCACTGGCTCACGCCCACGCAGCGGGAGACCGCCAGGCAGTCCTTGACCACGGTGCTGTAGTCGGTGGCCTGCTGCTGCAGGTTCGCGCTGGAGGCGGGGAGCTGGATGCGGTCGTCGAGTTCGGTCACGGCGACGTCGAGGCCGAGGTTGGCGAAGCGCTGGATGTTCGCCTGCATCGTGGAGGGGACCTGGCCGAGAACGAAGTGGCTCTCCAGCCCTATGCCGCCCAGGGGCACTCCCTGGGAGAGGAGCGACTGGGCGAGGCTGTAGAGCGCGTTGCTCTTGGCGTTCTCGCCTTCGATGTTGTAGTCGTTGATGTACAGCTTGGCGTTCGGGTCGGCGGCGTGCGCGGTGCGGATCGCGTCGGCGAGGTATCCGGAGCCCATCGCCTTGTAGAACACGTCCTGGCGCAGGCTGCCGTCCTCGTTGAACGGCTCGTTGATCACGTCCCAGGCGTAGATCTTGCCCTTGTAGTGGTTGACCTCGGTCGTGATGTGGGACTCCATCGCGCCCTGGACCTGGTTGAGCGGCAGGCTGCTGACCCAGCCGGGCAGTTGGGAGTGCCAGACCAGGTTGTGCCCGCGCACGCGCTCGTTGTGCGACTGCGCCCAGGAGACGATCTGGTCGCCGGGGCCGAAGTTGTAGGACCCGTTGGACGGCTCGGTGGTGTCCCACTTCATCTCGTTGCCCGGGGTCACCATGTCGAACTGCGTCCCGGCGATCGCCGTCTCCTGGCTGACGTTCAGGTCTCCGGTCGTCAGCGCCGTGCCGAAGTACTTGCCCTTGCCTTCGGCCAGCGAGCGCAGCGGAGAGGCGGCCTGTGCGGGGGTGGCCGCCAGCAGGGCCAGGACCGTCGTGGTGGTGACCGCCATCGTGGCGGCGAGCGCGGCCGTCCGGCCGTGCCGTGATCGGAACCGCGGTATGCCCAGGGGCATCGGGAACCTCCCATGTCGTGAACGTGTTGTCGGCTGCGGCCGTCGCCCGGCGGGTAGGCGGCGGGGTTCGTGGCGGATGTGCGGGGCCGGGCGCGGCCCGGCCCCGGGCTTCGGGGGTCAGGAGACGGGCAGCGCCGTCCACTGCTGGTTGGCGCCGCCGTTGCAGTCCCACAGGACCAGTTGGGTGCCGTCGGTCGCCGACAGGCCGGGGTCGTCGAGGCAGCGTCCGGACGCCGGGTTGCGGTAGCCGCCGCCGGTGGCCTGCCACTGCTGGTTGGCGCCGCCGTTGCAGTCCCAGATCTCGATCGGCGTCCCGTTGGCGGTGCCGCGCGCGGTGGCGTCCAGGCACTTCCCGAGCGCCCGCAGGGTGCCGTCGGAGTGCGCGGACCAGGTCTGGCCGGTGGAGCCGTTGCAGGTCCAGATGTCCGCCGGGGTGCCGTCGGCGCTGCTGCCGCCCTTGACGTCCAGGCACTTGCCGGTGATCCCGGAACGCACCTGGCCCTGGGGCGCGGTGGCCGGCGGCACGATCCAGCCGGCGGCGTCCGCGGCCTGCACGGCGCCGTTGAAGGCGTCCGCCATCTTGCGGTAGCCGTTGTCGTTCGGGTGGAGGGAGTCGGCCAGATCCGCGGTGGTCACGGCGCTCATGTCCACCAGACGCACGTGCTTGCCGGCGTTCTGCTCGCCCTGGACGATGCCGGGGAGCCGGGCGTTGAAGGCGGGCCGGCTGGCTTCCTCGGTGGGGCTGGTGGAGACGATCAGGGTGCCGACGAGGACGGTCGCGGTCGGGAGGTCCCCGGTGATCTGGTCGAGGAGCGACGTGAGCCGGTCGGCGGCGGTGGCGACCTGGTAGTTGCCGTTCAGATCGTTGGTGCCGATCTCCAGCGTGATCACGTTGGGCCGGTAGGTGGCCAGGACGGAGTCGGCGATGCCGGCGATCTGGTCGATGCGCCAGCCGGAGTGGCCTTCGTTGTCGGGGTCCTGCATGGTCCCGTTGCGCAGGGAGCCGACGAAGTCCGGGGAGTGCCCTTCGGCGGACAGGTCGTCCCACAGGGGGCCGCGGTAGCCGTTCCCGGAAGGGCTGGCGTAGCCCCAGGTGATCGAGTCGCCGAGGGGCATCAGCCGCAGTGCGGTGGGCGCGGAGGCCGCCGCGGGCGCGACCACCCTTGCGGCGCCGTCCGCGGGAGCGGCGCTCGCCGTCGCGGGCATCGACGCGCCCACGCCCAGGGCGCATGCCAGTGCCGCACCCAGCGGCGCGAGGTACTTCTTCATGTGCGTTCCTCACTGGTGGGGGACAGTGATGGGGGTGGTGTCGGGGCAGGGCGCCGGGACGGCGTGCCGTTCCGGCGCCCGCCGGCCTTCAGGCGGTGGTCAGGGGGTCATCCGAGGGTCCATTGCTGGTTGCTGCCGCCGTTGCACGTCCACAACTCCGCCAGCGCACCATCAGCCGTCGACGCACCCGTCACATCCAGGCACAACCCCGACTGCACACCCGTCACCGTGCCATTGGAGTTCACCAGCCACTGCTGATTCGCCCCGCCATTGCACGGCCACGTCTCCACCTTCGTCCCCGCAGCCGTCTGGTTGTCATAGGCATCCAGGCACAACCGCGTCCCGCCGAGCGTCACCGACAACTCATTGGCCGACGACCGCGTCCACGTCTGATTCGCCGCACCACTGCAGTCCCAGATCTGCACCTGCGTCCCCGACGCCGTCGACGAATTCGGCACATCCAGGCACTTGCCCGCACCCACCGCACGCAACGGCCCCGACGACCCACCCGTACCCGTGGACGAACCCCCGTAGTTCACCGACGTGATGTTCGCCTGGACGGCGTTCTCGGTGGCGTCGGAGGGGTAGCCGGAGGTCATGACGCCCTCGTAGAAGGTGCCCTGGGCGCCCTTGCTGTTGTCACCGCCGGTGCCGAGGATGATCGCGCCCTGCTTCTTCATCGGGTTGTACCCCGACACGTTCGGCCGCACCCCGTCGTAGAACGTGGACAGCCCGCCGGACTGCGCGTTCCCGCCGCGGATGGCCCAGTGGTTGGGGCCGCCCTTGATGATGGCCGTCGTGTAGCGGTAGTTGATCGTGGGGTCGTTCGCGTTGTAGTGCTGGTTCACCCCCGAGAACAGGCCGTTCTCCAGGTCGGCCATGATCCACGGGCCGTTCCCGGAGCCGTAGCCCCACACCTTGATGTTGCCGAAGTAGATGGCCTCCATCGTCCCGTTGCCGTCGTCGTTGCTGTTCGTCTCGGCATTGCCGTAGTCGAAGCAGCAGCCGCCGTTGTAGTGGGTGCCGTCGAAGATCGCGTACATGCCCTCCGGGTTGTCCCCGGTGGCGATCCCGTTGGTGTGGTTGTTCCGGTAGCCCGTGCCGGGCGCGACGAAGACGCCGTACGCCTTGTGGCCCCCGACCGTGGTCGGCGCCGCGGTGGCGTTGGCGAGGTTGTCCGGGCCACCGGCCGCGCCGCCCGCCGGCGCCTGCGTCAGATTGTTGTTCCGGCCCGACTGGTCGTAGATCACCGTGATCACGCAGGACGTCCCGGCGCAGAAGGAGTCCTGCGCCGCCGCGTCCGCATACCCACCGGCGCTGAGCACGCCGATGTCCTTGGTCGCGTTGTCCGACGCGCGACGCACCTGGTACAGCGGACCGTTGTAGGCGGCGTAGAGCGCACGCGTCGTACTGTGCGCCGCCACACACGGCGTACCACCCGCCGCATAGATGTCGCACGGCCCGGACGTCGCCGCTCCCGCCGAACCCGCGGTGGCCGTGGCGCCGATCAGGGCGCCGGCCACCAGCGCGACCGCGGCGCCCGCGCGTGCCCACGTCGTGACCGCGGAGCGGCGCCGGCCCGCCGGGGCAAGGGCGCCCGGCCGGTTCCGCTCGCCCTCTCCCCCGTCGCGGCGCTTGGCCGCCGTGAGCAGCCTTCGAAGACCGCGGCCTGCACGTGGCAGGCGGTGTCCTTCAGGTGCCGTTGTCCATCTCATTCGGTCTCATCTCCCGTGCCGTTGGCGCGATCCCCGGCGGGGATCGCCTTGTTAGCGCTAACAGATGGGTCCCGCGAGAGGGCCCTGTTGCGCCGGTGTTGCCGAGAGGTTTCGGGGGGAGACGGTGCTCCCCATTGCGCCTCCCTGTCAAGGGTGTGCGGCCGCCCTCGTGCCGCGCGCGGCCGGCAACCGATGCTGATCGGCCACTCCCACCGCTGCGGAAGACGCTCGGGTGAGCGCTCACACTGCGGGCCCGGCCGCGCGCCGACCGCCTGGTTCACGGCGGTCACGAAAGGCTCCACTGCTGGTTGGCGCCGCCGTTGCACGTCCACAGCTCGACCAGGGCGCCGTTGGCCGTGGAGGCGCCGGTCACGTCCAGGCACAGGCCCGACTGCACCCCGGTGATGGTGCCGTTGGCGTTCACGGTCCAGTGCTGGTTGCTCTGGCCGTTGCACGTCCAGGTGACGACTTCGGTGCCCGGGCTCGTGCCCTGGCCGCTGGCGTCCAGGCAGAGCTTGCTGCCGCCGCTGTAGACGGTGAGCTGCCCGTCGGAGGTGTGGGTGAAGAGCTGGTTGGCACCGCCGGCGCAGTCCCAGATCTCCACCTGGACGCCGGGAGTGGTGGAGGAGCCGGGCACGTCCAGGCATCTGTTCGCCGCCAGGGCATGCACTTCCGCGGGGGTCCCGTCGCTGCCCTGGCTGCCGCCCTGCACGCCCGCCTGGGCGATCACCTGCTGGGCGCCGGACGGCCAGTTCGTGCCGCTGACCTGGACGTTGCCGGTGAGGACGTTGTTGTGGGGCGAGCCGGTGGCGACCTGCGTGGCCCCGGAGTTGTACCAGTTGCCGGAGAAGGTGTTGTCGTTGGTGTTGTTGGTGCCGCTCGCGTTGGTGAAGGCCCACACCCCGGAGTCCTGGACGACATTGCCGCTGAGGGTCACATAGCGCGAGCCCTCGTCGAGGTAGAGACCCACGGTGTTGTGGTTGTCGTAGATGTAGTTGCCCTGGAACACCGCGCCCGGGTCGGCCGACAGGTTGTACAGGCTGCCCCCGTCGTGGAACACCTTCTTGGTGCCGTGGATGAGGTTGCCGGTGACCTGGGTGTTCTTCAGGGTGGTGGGGGTGGTGTAGACGGGCTGGTAGGTGTAGAGCCCGCGGTTGCGGTAGTCCTGGCTGCCGCCGGCGTCGTTGGCGCCCCATCCCCAGCCGATGTCGATGCCGTCGTAGGCGAGGTTGGAGACCTCGTTGTGGCTGATCACCGCGTGGGTGACATAGGTCGACAGGATGCCGGCCATGTCCTTGTAGTCCTTCGCGACATCGCTGATCCGGTTGTTCGCGATGGTGATGTCCTGGTCGGTCATCGCGGTGTTGGAGGGGTGGTGGGCGTCGGGCTGGACGCCGCCGACGACGATGCCGGCGCCGGAGTCGTCGGTGAACGTGCTGCCGGAGACCGAGACGGTCGAGGCGCCCAGGCCCACACCGGAGGCGTGCGCGTCGGCGTCGTTGCCGATGCCGAGCCCCACCTGGCCCAGGTGCGCGAAGGTGTCACCGGAGAAGGCGATGCGGCCGGCCGCCGAGACCTGCACGGCGGCCGGCACCTGGTTCCAGGTGTTCCGGGTGGCCTCGAACAGCTGGCACCCCGACTGGCAGGAGGTCAGGAAGTCCGAGGGCTGCGTGTAGGAGCGCGCGAGGAACGTGCCGCTCTGCTGGTCGGCGTAGCCGGTGCTGGTGCTCGGCTGCAGCCAGGTGGTGTGCTCGAAGGCGATGCCCTTGACGGCGATGTCGTGCGCCGGGGCGGCGTAGGTGCCGCCGATCTGCAGCAGCGAGGTCAGCCGCGGCAGCTCCACGTCGTGGGAGGCGGGGTTCCAGCCGGAGGGCGCCTTGTAGTACAGCTGCCCGGCCTGCGGGTCGAGGTACCACTGGCCGGCCGACTTCAGGAACGAGTAGGAGTTCTCCAGCTGGAGGCTGCCGCCGGCGAACGGGCTGGCCAGGGTGTCGTACCCCCAGTTGTTGTTGTTCCACGCCGGCTGCTGCATGGTGATCGCCGACCCGCTGATCGACTGCACGGGGGCGAAGCGGTCGGTGAAGGAGTTCTGGCTCTCCAGCTCGATCCGGTTCTGCTCCGGCAGCGAGGCCAGGTAGTTCAGGGACGAGTTGAGGATGGTCAGCCCGCTCGAGGTGACCTTCACGTCGCTGCGGGAGATGCCGATCGCCGCCCGCGGGGCGAGAGCGCCGTCGACGTACAGCTGCCGTGAGTCGGCTCCCGTGGGCACCGGTGCCGCGTAGATGTTGTTCGCGGAGTCCTTCAGCGACCACCCCGTCACCTGCTGCCCGCCCGAGAGCACCGGGCTCGCCCCCGGGGCCGCCTGCCAGCTGACGGTGTACCCGTTGCTGCCGGAATCGGCGGCGGTGAGCTTCAGCGGTTCGGTGAGCCGGTAGGTGCCCCCGGCCAGCTGCACCACGATGTCCCCGCTCATGCTGCCGTCGGCGGCCTCCACGGAGGACTTGGCCTGCGTCAGCGAGCAGGGTGCCGACGCCGAGCAGGAGGTGCCGCTGCCGGTCGGCGAGACGTACAGGGTGGTCGTCGTTGCCGCGTGGGCGGCTGTCGCCGGTACGGCGAGGGCTGCGGCGAGCACGGCGACGACGGCCGCGCCCCTCAGCGGCCGGGAGCCGTGCGGGCGTCTGTGCGGGATGAGGCTCATCGGTGCTCTCTTTTCCAAAGGATGGGTGCGGACCGGTGCGCGGGACGGCCGGGCGGACCGTCCCCGGCCCGTGCGGGCCGGGGACGGGGCCGGCGGATCACCCGGCGGATCAGCCGCGGGTCCACTTCTGGTTGGTCGCGCCGGTGCACTGCCACAGCTGGACCAGCGTGCCGTTGGCCGTGCCGTAGCCGCTGGCGTCCAGGCACAGGCCGGTCCTGACGTTGGTGATGCTGCCGTCGGAGTTGAGGTTCCACTGCTGGTTGGTGCCGCCGTTGCAGTCCCAGATGATCGCCCGGGTGCCGTTCGCCGTGCCGTTGGCCTCGTCGTCCAGGCACTTGGTGCCGTAGACGCGCAGTTCCTTGGCGCTGGTGGGCGTCCACTGCTGGTTGCTGCCGCCGTTGCAGTCCCACAGCTCGGACTGGGTGCCGTTGGTCTGGCTGGAGTTGGGGATGTCCAGGCAGCGGTTGGCGTTGGTGTTGCGCAGGGCGGTGGCCTGGCCGCCGGTCGAGCCGCCGCCGTAGCCGGCCGCGGTGATACTGGCCTGCACCGCGTTCTCGGTGGCGTCGGAGGGGAAGCCGGCGGTGATGGCGCCCTCGAAGAACTCGCCCTGGCCGGAGACGCTGTTGTCGCCGCCGGTCCCCAGCAGCAGGGAGCTGTCGGTCTTCATGGGCGAGTAGCCGCTCGGTAAGGCGCCGGAATAGGTGGTGGTGAGTCCTCCACTGGCCGCGTTGCCGTATTTGAGTGTGAAGTTGCTCGTGCCGTTGTTCTTCTCCAGGGCGGTGACGAACGGGTAGTGGACGCCCTGGTTGTTGGGGTCCTTGTTCGAGCCGCTGCCGGTGTGGTACATGCCGTTCTCGAGGTCGGCCTCGACCCAGGGACCGCTGCCGACGCAGTTGCCGAACCAGCAGGCGTTGCCCCAGTAGATGGAGTTCATGGTGGCGTTGCCGGTGTCGGTGTGGGTGTTCTCGCCGCTGCCGTAGTCGAAGCAGCACCACTGGTTGGTGTAGTTCGACGAGGTCACCATGTAGATGCCCTCCGGCTGGGAACCGGTGGGGGCGCCGCTGGCGTGGTCGATGCGGTAGCCGGTCCCGGGGGTCACCTTGACGCCGAAGACCTGGTGGCCGCCGGCGGTGACGGGCAGCGCCGCGGCGTCGGCGCCGATGTCCGCGCCGTTCGCGCCCGGCCCCTTCCAGTAGCCGCCCCACGAGATGGGCAGGTCGTTGTGGCGCGTCGTCTGGTCGTAGATCTTGGTGATGGTGCAGGAGGTGCCGGCGCAGAACGACGTCTGGGACGCCGCGTCGGCGTAACCGCCCGCCGACAGCAGGCCGACGTCGTGGTAGGCGTGGTCGGAGGCGCGCTGGACCTGGTACAGCGGTCCGTCGTAGGCCGCGAAGAGCGCCCTGGTGGTGGAGTGCGCGGCGATGCAGGGCGTGCCCCCGGCCGCGTAGATGTCGCACGGCAGCGAGGAGGCGGCGGCCGCCGCCGGGCGGGCCGCGGCCTTCGCCGGGTGCGCGGACGGGGCGCTCGCGGTTGCCCGCCCGCCGAAGAGGACCGCCGCCAGGGCCAGGGCCAGCAGGACGGCCGCGATCGGTCTGGCGCGGCTCAGCCCGGCAGGTAAGGAAGAGAACATCGGACCTCCTTCAGGGACGTACGGGGACGTGCGGGGACGTGCGGGGACGCACGGCATTGCGCGGGGAGGAGCGGACGGCGCGGCGCCGCCCGGGGAACGCCCGGGGAACGCCCGGAGCACCGCGGGCGCGTGGGGTCCGCCGGGGGACGCGGTGGCAACGCCTGTCGCGCGACAGGGGGCGTCGTGCCGGGGCGTCACCCCAGGACGGGGCAATGGGTCAGGCACATGTGCGGGCCGGCGGGGGTCCGCATACACCTCGCCGGCATGTGGCCGGCGGGGGTGATGTCCGGGTGGTCGCCCGTGGAGCGCTGCCGCTACCGCGGAACCCTCGGCGCGCCCCTGGCGGCACGGGGATGGTGTGGCCAGGTCAGAGCGATTCCATGGGTCACGGCAGACGCTCCTGAGGAGAGGAATGCGATCGCCCGGCGAAAATGTGAGCGCTCACATCCGGCGTGGGGGGTCAACAGGTGTGCGTGTGGCGCCGACACCGGAACTCGATGACGCCGAAATGAGACTGACATAAAGGGCCGTCAGATCTCAAGGGGTGTGACACAAGGCGTTGCGGGGGGAGATACGTGACGGGGCGGGCAGGGCCTCGGGAGGCACCCGGCCCGCCCCCGGGCGCTCAGGCCGCGGAGCCGGACCGCAGTGCGAGGCGGTCCGGGCCGGACGCCTCCACCGTGAACGCGGAGGTCGCCACGTCGGCGGACAGGACGGCTTCGTGCTCGCCGAGCTGCCAGCGCAGCTCGATCGTCGTGCCCTCGGTCCGGTGGGTGAAGGCGCCGCCGAAGGCGGGGTGCGCGGCGCGGAAGCGCAGCGCGGCGAGCAGGGACTTCACGAGCGGGCGCCGCAGCGCGGACGTGATCTCCCCGGCGGTGAAGCGGTGGCGGTTCACGTCCCGGCCCACGCCGGTGCGGGCCAGGAGGTCGAGGTCGTTGCGGCCGGCGAGCAGGCCGACGTAGTAGATCTGCGGCGTGCCGGGGACGAACAGCTGGATCATGCGGGCCAGCAGGTAGCGGTCGTCGTCGGCGCCGAGGGCGTCGTAGAAGGTGCAGTTGACCTGGTAGAGGTCGAGGTTGGACGCCGCCGCGCCGGTGGCCGCGCGGCTGCCACCGCCGCTCGCGGTGTGGATGGCCTCGACCAGCTTGTCGATCTGGTCCTCCGTCAGCAGCCCCTCCTCCCCCGGCCGCAGGACGCTGGGGCCGACGTCCACGATGCCGATGCCGTCATGGGTGTCGAGGACCGTGAAGCTGTTGCCGGGCCGCACGGCCAGCCAGTTGTGCAGCGGCACCGGGTCGCCGGCGTGCAGCGCGTGCAGGACGAGCGGCGGGAGGGCGAAGTCGTAGACGTGGTCCACGCTCCGGGCGATCTCCAGTTGCTGCCGGTAGTGGCCGTGCACCTCGACCAGCACCTCGGCGCCCCGGGCCCGCGCGTGGTCCCTGATCCGGCGGATGAAGCGCATGCAGTCCTCGGTCAGGAAGCAGTCGGTGCCGGCCCGCTTCCCGGCGTAGCCGACCGCGTCCAGCCGGAGCAGGCGGACACCCGCGCCGGTCAGGCGGTCGACGACGGTGGACAGGTAGGTCCATGTCGCCGGGTGGTGGATGTCGAGGTCGATCTGCTGCTCGGTGAAGGTCGTCCACACCAGCCGGCGCTGGTCGCCCAGCCGCAGGGCGGTGAAGGGCAGGCCCGGCCGCGGCCGGTAGATGCCCAGCAGGTCCTCCTCGGTGGCGCCGTCGGGGAAGACCGTGCTCATGGTCAGGAACATCCCCGCGTACGGGGAGGCGTCGCCGCGGGCCAGGACGTCCTGGAACTGCGCGGACGCGCTCGACATGTGGTTGACGATCACATCGGCCATGACCACCCGGTCGCGGGACAGCGCGCGCACGTCGTCCCAGGTGCCCAGGCGCGCGTCGACGCAGGTGTGGTCCTCCGGGTCGAATCCGGCGTCCGCTCCGTCGAACGTGCGGTAGAAGGGCAGGAGGTGGACACCGCCGAACGCGCCCTCCAGCGGCCCGGACAGCAGGTCGTGCAGCCCGGCGATCGTGCCGCCGAGGCGGTCGGCGTAGGTGATCAGCTGGGGTGCGGTGGCGAGGGTGCCGGACTCGGCGTGCTGGCTCATGGGATCGCTGTCGCCTTTTCTCGCAGGGTTCGTCTCGACGTGACCGGGTGCGGCCGTTCGCGCACCGCCGCCGGGCCCGCGGCCCGGTACCGCTCGCGCGGCGGTCAGTCGACGGTCCGGCTGCGCTGCTCCAGGCCCGCGGCGCCATAGGGATAGGGGGCGGCTCCCGGGTCGCTCGCGGCGTCCAGCAGGGCGATCTCGTCGTCGCCGAGCGCCACCTCGATCGCGCCGAGGTTGTCCTGGAGCTGCTCGACGGTGCGTGCCCCGAGGACGATGGAGGCCACGCCGGGCCGGGTGTGGAGCCAGGCGAGCGCCACGCGGGACATCGACACGCCCCGCTGCGCGGCGACCGCCTCCACCGCGGCGAGGGTGCGCCAGGTCCGCTCCTCGGCGCTGCGCAGGTCGTAGGCCTCGACCCCGCGGTTCGGGTCCTCGCCCAGGCGGGTCGCGCCGGTGGGGCGCTCGTCGCGCCGGTACTTGCCGGTGAGCCATCCGCCGCCGAGCGGGGACCAGGGCAGCACGCCCAGGCCGGTGGCCCGGCAGGCGGGAACGATCTCCCATTCCACCTCCCGGACCAGGAGGTTGTACTGCGGCTGCATGGAGATCAGCGGGAAGCGCCCCTTGGCCGTGGACGCGGCGAGCGCGATCTGCCAGCCGGTGAAGTTGGACAGCCCGGCGTAGGAGATCCGGCCGGAACGGACGGCGTCCTCCAGGAAGCCCATGCTCTCCTCCAGCGGGGTGAGCGGATCCCACGCGTGCACCTGGTACAGGTCGATGTGGTCGCGGCCGAGGCGGCGCAGGGAGGCGTCGAGGGCGCGGGACAGATGCCGGCGGGACAGACCGGAGTCCCGGGGCTCGACGCCGACCGGGAAGCGGCCCTTGCTCGCGAGGAAGACGCGGTCGCGCTGTCCTGCGGGCTTCTTGGCCAGCCAGTCGCCGATGATCCGCTCGGACTCGCCGCCGGCGTAGACGTCGGCGGTCTCCACGAAGGTCCCGCCGGCCTCGGTGAAGACGTCCAGCTGCCGGTGGGCCGTCCCGGGCGGTGTCTCGGCGCCGAAGGTCATGGTGCCGAGCGCGTGGGCGGACACGACGGCGCCGGATCGGCCGAGGGTGGTGTACTTCATGGTGGGCTGGCTCCGGGGGTTCGGGGTACGGGCGGTGGGTTGCGCGGGGGTTCAGCGGGGCGGGACGCGGAAGGTCGCGACGAGACCGTCCATCAGGGCGTCCATGCGGGCGTCGACGACCTTCGCCTCCGGGTGGGCGTCGTGCCAGGCGATGATCTCCTCGGCGCCGCGCTCGAAGGGCACGAAGTGGTCGAAGTCCGGGACGAGGCGGCGGATCTTGCTGTTGTCGAACACCATGGAGTTGGCCTTGTCGCCGAGCAGGGCCGCTCCCCACTCCTCGTCCAGGGCCATCACGGCGTCGGACGGCACGTGGACGAGGTCGGCCGTCACTCCTGCCGCGCGGGCGACGGCCGTGTAGATGCGGTTCCAGGTGGGTGCCTCGTCCGAGGTGATGTGGAAGGCCTCGCCGATCGCCTCGTGCCGGCCGAGCAGACCGACGAAGCCGCGGGCGAAGTCCTCGTGGTGGGTGATGGTCCACAGGGAGGTGCCGTCGCCGGGGACGACGACCCCTTTGCCGTCGAGCATCCGCTGGACGACGGTCCAGCCGCCGTCGAAGGGCACCATGGTCGGGTCGTAGGTGTGCGAGGGGCGTACGACGGTGACCGGGAACCCGCTCTCGCGGTAGGCCGCGGTGAGGAGGTCCTCGCAGGCGATCTTCGCCCGCGAGTAGGCCCAGTACGGGTTGCGCAAGGGGGTCGACTCGGTGACCGGCAGCCGGGCGGGCGGCGTCTGGTAGGCGGAGGCGGAGCTGATGAAGACGTACTGGCCGGTCCGGCCGGCGAACAGCTCGACATCGGCCGCGACGTGCTCGGCGGTGAAGGCCACCCAGTCCACGACGACGTCGAACTCCTCGTCGCCCAGGGCCTCCCGCACCGTATCGGGGCGCCGGATGTCGCCCAGGTGCACCACGGCGCCGGTGGGCACCGGGCGCGGCGATGTCCCCCCGCGCTTGAGCAGGTGCACCTCCATGCCGCGGGCGAGGGCGAGCCTGGCGCACGCGGTGCTGATGATGCCGGTGCCCCCGATGAAGAGGACCTTCAGGGCCGCCACTACTTCACCCCTCCCGCGGTGAGCCCGCTGACGATGCGCCGCTGGAAGATCAGGACCAGCACGATCAGCGGCACGGTGACGACGACGCCGGCTGCCATCTGCGTCCCGTAGGGCTGGTCGTACTGCGACGCCCCCGAGAACTGGGCGATGGCCACGGTCACCGGCTGGGACGCCTTCGTCTGCGACATGGAGTTCGCGATCATGAACTCGTTCCAGGCCGAGATGAAGATGAGGATGGCGGTGGTGAACACCCCCGGCGCGGCAAGGGGGAGGATCACCATGCGGAACGCCTGGGCCTTGGTGGCGCCGTCCACCCGGGCGGCCGCCTCCAGCTCCCAGGGCATCGCCCGGAAGAAGCTCGCGAGGATCCAGATGCCGAGCGGCAGCGAGAAGCTGATGTCCGGGATGACCATCGACTGATAGGTGTCGATCCAGCCCAGGTTCGCGAACAGCTGGAAGAGCGGGGTCAGGATGGCCACGCCCGGGAACATCGACGTGGCCAGGAACAGCCCGAGGACCAGGTTCTTGCCGCGGAACTCCAGCCGGGCGAGGGCGTAGGCGGCGAAGGTGCCGAACAGCAGGGCGATCACCGTGACGGCGCCGGCGATCACCAGGCTGTTGCGCAGGGCGTAGACGAAGGTGTTCTGGCTGCCGAAGACGGCGGAGTAGTTCGCGAGGCTGAAGTGGCGCGGCCACAGCGAGTTGTCGAAGACCGCCTTCGGGCTCTTCAGGCTGGTGACGACCATCCAGTAGAAGGGCAGCAGGCAGAACAGCACGATGGCCACCAGGGCCGCGTACAGCCACGGACTGGTCGTGCCCGTGCGCCGCCGGCGCCGGGCGGCGGCCCGGCCCGGGACCGGGACGCGCAGCGATGCGGTACTCAACTCCTGGCCTTTCTGCTGTCGCGGGTGTGCGCCTCGGTCGCGTCGACGCCGAGCAGCCGGACGAAGGCGTAGGCCGTGACGAAGATGAACAGGAACGTCAGGGTGGAAAGGGCCCCGCCGTACCCCGGTTTGAGTTCGCTGAGCGTGGACTGCACCACGAGGATGGACAGGGTCGTCGTGTCGTTGGCGCCGTGGGTGAGGATCGCCGGCAGGTCGTACATGCGCAGGGCGTCCAGCAGCCGGAAGAGGACGGCGACCAGCAGGGCCGGCCGCACCAGCGGCAGGGTGATCAGGCGGAAGCGCTGGAAGGCGCCGGCGCCGTCGAGTTCGGCCGCCTCGTAGACGTCGTGCGGGATGACCTGCAGGCCGGCCAGGATCAGCAGGGCGATGAACGGGGACGTCTTCCAGGTGTCCGCGACGATGATGGCGATCCTCGAGGGCCAGTCCGCCCCCGTCCACACCACGTGCGAGCCGGTCACCGCGTTGATGATCCCGACCGGGTTGAAGCTCCACTTCCACAGGACCGCGGCCACCGCGGTGGGCACCGCCCACGGCACGAGCACCACGCCCCGCAGCAGGCTCCGGCCGCGGAACGCCTGGTTCATGACGAGGGCCATGCCCAGCCCGATGGCCGTCTCCAGCACGATGGTGATCGCGGCGAACAGGTACGTGACCTCCACCGAGTCCCAGAACTGGCCGCTGCGCGCGCCCCACAGCGCGTCCGCGTAGTTGCCGAACCCCACGAAGTGCGGGCTCTCGCCCAGGGTGTCGCTCGACAGCGACCGGATCAGGGCCGCGACGATCGGGTACCCGATGACGGCCGTGAGGACCAGCATGGCCGGTACGACGAGCCAGAAGGCGAACCTCCCGTCGCCGCCCTTCCGCACTGCCGGCGCCTTGGCCCGCCGCCGGGCGGCGGGCGCGACGAGCGGGGGCGGCTCGTCGGTTGTCGAAGACCTGCTGGACACGGCTCACCTTCCTCGGCTGCTGCTGGACTGCGTCAATTGCTCTGGATGGCCTGCTGCAGATCGCCTGCCAGGTTCTTGATGGCGCCGTCGACCGAGACCTTTCCTTGCAGCGCCGCGTAGACGTCCTTCTGGATCGCCAGGCTCACCGCGTTGTAGGCGGGCGTCTTCGGCCGCGGCACCGCCGTGAGTTCGGCCTTCTGCAGGGTCGGCAGGTAGGGGGACGCCTTGGTGAGTTCGGGATCGGTGTAGAGCTTGCTCAGCACGGAGGCCTGGTTCATGACCTTGACCAGGATCTTCTGGCTCGATTCCGACTGCATCCAGGCGACGAAGTCCTTGGCGGTCTGCTTGTGCTTGGAGAAGGCCGACACGCCGAGGTCGATGCCGCCGAGCGACGCCTTGCCCGGACCGTTCGGGCCGGGCAGCTGGGCCATGCCGAACTTGCCCTTGATCTTGGAGTCGGCGGCGCTCGCCGCGGTGTACACGTAGGGCCAGTTGGCGAGGAACATGGTCTTCCCGCTGAGGAAGGCGTTCGCGCTCTCCTGCTCCTGGTAGGTGAGCGCGGCCTTGGGGATGTCGCCGTTGCGGAACATGTCGACCAGGTGCTGCAGACCCGCCCTGGCCTGCGGCGAGTCCACGGTGACCTTGGTGCCGTCCGGGCTGAGGAACGACCCGCCGGCCGAGGTGATCGCCTCCGCGGCGTTCACCGTCAGGCCCTCGTACTGCGCGAACTGACCGGCGTAGCAGTCCATGTGGTGCGCCTTGGCGACGGCGCAGTCGGCCTGCAGCTCGGCCCAGGTGGTCGGCGGCTTCGGGACCAGGTCGGAACGGTAGTACAGCAGCGCGCTGTTGGTCATGAACGGGGCGCCGTACATGGTGCCCTTGTACGTGGCGGTGTCGACAGCGGCGGGCAGGACACCGGGGCCGCCCACCTGGGCCTTGTCCAGCGGCGCCAGCCAGCCGTGGGCGGCGAACTCCGAGGTCCACACCACGTCGTCCCACATCACGTCGTACTTGCCGCTGCGGGCCTGGAGGTCCTGCACGAAGGAGTTGCGCTGGTCGTCGGGGGACGCCGACAGCTCGATGAACGTGACCTTCTGGTCGGGGTGGAGCTTGTTCCACTGCGCGAGCAGCTGGGGCATGGCGCCGGTGAGGTCCTTGCCCGACGCGAAGGTGATGGGGCCGCGGGCGTCGCCGCCGCTCCCGCTGCCGCTCGCACCGCATCCGGACAGGCCGACCGTGGCCACCGTGGCGGCGGCCACGGCGGCACCGGTCCATGAAAGTCGTCTCCGCACTGTGTCTCCCCAATGAGTCAGCCGTGCTACGTACGGGCGTCGGGCCCGCGGCACGCGGGCCCGGCCGAGCCGGTTCCTTCCGACGTTGGCGGTCAGCATGCGCCCCCCGGTGCACCGTGTCAATAAAGCGCTTGCACACAATCCGGCAACGGAGACAGGGGCGAACGAGCACGTCATCGCCTGCCGGTTCACCGCGGCGCGGCCTTCGGAGAACCTGTGTGCCGAGCGCTTGCACAACTGCTGGTGCCAGGGCGATACTCTGTGCGCTCGGCAGTCGACGGGCGCTGGACAGCAAGGCAAGAGGTGGCACAGTGGCGGGAATCGAGGATGTGGCGAGGCTCGCCGGTGTCTCGGCGTCGACGGCTTCGCGCGCCCTCAACGGCCACCCGCGCATCTCCGCCGAGACGGTGCGCCGGGTCGCCGAGGCGGCGCAGACCCTGGGCTACGTCGCCTCCTCCAGCGCCTACACGCTGGCCACCGGCCGCAACCGGAACATCGGCGTCGTGCTGCCCTACGTCGAGCGCTGGTACTTCGGCACGGTGCTCGCCGGCATCGACTCCCGGCTGATGCAGGCCGGGTACGACCTGTCGCTGTACAACTTCAACGGCTCGTCCGAACAGCGCGCTTCGGTGTTCACCGACTTCCTGCTGCGGCGCAGGGTCGACGCCCTGATCACGGTCGCGGTGAAACTCGAAGCCGGCGAACTCGACGTGCTGCACCGCCTGGGCAAGCCCGTCCTCGCAGTCGGCGGGCCGGTGCCCGGCGCCTCGACCCTGCGCATCGACGACTTCGGCGCGGCGAAACTGGCGACGCTCCACCTGCTCTCGCTCGGCCACTCCCGCATCGCCCTCATCGGCGGCGACGCGGCCAGCGAGATGGACTTCCGGCAGCCCGAGACCCGCCACGGCGGCTACCTCGAAGCGATGGCGGACCACGGGATCGACGTCCCCGACAGCTGGTTCTTCCCCGCCGACTTCACCGTCGGCGGGGGTTACGCGGCCGCCAAGACGGCACTGAGCGACCCCCGGCTGAGCTTCACCGCCCTCTTCGCCGCCTCCGACGAGATGGCCATAGGCGCCGTCCTCGCGGCGAGGGATCTCGGCATGAGGGTGCCCGAGGACGTCTCGATCGTCGGTATCGACGGCCACGACCTGTCGGAGTTCTTCGGGCTCACCACGGTCGCCCAGGCTCCGCGTGACCAGGGCGCCCGGGCCGCGGACCTCATACTGGAGGCGCTGTCGGGCGGGGAAGCCGCCGAGGCCACCGACACGGTGTGGCCGATCGAGCTGGTGGTCCGCTCGACCACCACGCGCAACCACGGGGCCTGAGGAGCTACCGGCCGCGTGAACAGCCGTCTGCTGAACGGGGCTTGACACCATGAGCGGCGAGGCGCACCGTGATGTCCCGCACCCGTTCCCCATCCGCACTCCGGCCTGCGACCGAGATTGTTAGCGCTAACAGGCTGGGCTGAGCAGCACTGGCGCCATCCCCCCACCCGTACGACCGAGGAGGCAGGACCGTGCTCGACCGCATCCGCGAAGCCGTGCACCTCCATCGTCGACGAGCCGCCGCCGTCTCCACCGCCCTCGCCCTCTGTGCGAGCGGGGTGCTCGTGGCCGCCGCGTCGTCCGCAACCGTCCTGGTGGCCGCGCCACCGGCGGCGGCGCTGGACAACGGGCTGGCCCGGACCCCGCAGATGGGCTTCAACGACTGGAACGCGTACGGCTGCAACGTCAGCGAGTCGCTGATCGAGTCCACCGCCCAGGCCATGCACACCGACGGCATGCAGGCCGCCGGCTACACCTACGTCAACATCGACGACTGCTGGATGACCCACAGCCGGGACTCCGCCGGCCGCCTGGTGCCCGACCCGGCGAAGTTCCCCGACGGCATCGCGGGCACCGCCGCCTACGTCCACTCCCTGGGGCTGAAGCTCGGCATCTACGAGGACGCCGGGACCGCCACCTGCGCCGGCTACCCCGGCAGCCTCGGCCACGAGACCACCGACGCCCAGACCTTCGCCTCCTGGGGCGTGGACTACCTGAAGTACGACAACTGCAACAACAACGGCGTCCCGGCGCAGTCGCGGTACACCGCCATGCGGGACGCCCTGGCCGCCACCGGCCGGCCGATCCTGTTCAGCCTGTGCAACTGGGGTCAGGAGAACGTCTGGACCTGGGGCGCCGGAGTGGGCAACAGCTGGCGCACGACCGGCGACATCAACGCGAGCTTCTCCAGCATGCTGTCCATCTTCCACAGCAACGCCGGCCTCGCCGCCTACGCCGGACCGGGCCACTGGAACGACCCCGACATGCTGGAGGTCGGGAACGGGTCGCTGACGCAGACCGAGGCCCGCTCGGAGTTCAGCCTGTGGTCGGAGATGGCGGCCCCGCTCATCGCCGGCACCAACATCGCCTCGGCGAGCTCCGCCACGCTGTCGACGCTCACCAATACGCGCGTGATCGCCGTGGACCAGGACCCGCTGGGCAAGCAGGGCGTGCTGGTCTCGTCGGCCGGCGGGCTGGATGTCCTGGCCAAGCCGCTGTCGAACGGTGACGTCGCGGTCGCCCTCTTCAACGAGACGGGCTCCACCGCCACGATCAGCACTACGGCGGGGGCGGTGGGCAAGACGGGGGCCTCCTCCTACACCCTCACCGACCTGTGGTCGGGCGCGGTGTCCTCGACAAGCGGGACGATCTCCGCCTCGGTCCCCTCCCACGGAACGGTCATGTACCGCCTGTCGGGCGGCAGCAGCACGGGATCGGACCCCTCGGGACCGATCCGCGCGGTGGGCGCGGGCAGGTGCCTGGACGTGCCCGGCTCCACCTCGACGGCCGGCACCCAGGTCGACATCTGGGACTGCAACGGCGGGGCGAACCAGCTCTGGACCCGGACAGCGTCCGGGCAGCTCACCGTCACCTCCGGCGGCGCGCGGATGTGCCTGGACGCCTACGACAACCGGACCGCGCCCGGCACGAAGGTGGAGATCTGGTCCTGCAACGGCCAGGCGAACCAGCAGTGGCAGGTCAACGCCGACGGGACCATCGTGGGCACGCAGTCGGGCCTGTGCCTCGACGTGACGCAGGCCGCCACCGCGAACGGCACACCGGTGGAGCTGTGGACCTGCAACGGGGCGAGCAACCAGCACTGGACGCTGTCCTAGCCGTATTGCCCTGCCGCGGGCGTAGCCGGGCCCGGCCGCGCGAGCGGTCCGGCGCGCGCGTCGGGCCGCAGCCAGGGAGAAGTCCACCGCACGGGTGCGGCGGCCGCCCGCGGCAGCGGGCACCCCGACCGGACCCCGCACCCGTGCGGCAAGGTCGGCCTTCAGGACCGCGACCGGGTTCTGAAGGCCGACCTCACGCGGGGGTGTCTGGCCGGCTGGACCGTGGGCCATGGTGCTGTGCGCGTTACGGGCATCCCCGCCGGGGACCCGTACGGCACGGCGCCCGCTACCAGCCGCCGCCCGCGTCGGAGCCGCTTGCCGTACCGGTACCGGAACTGCTGGAGGGAGCGGCGGCGGCCTTCGTGATTCCCGCGCCGGTCGGCGACAGGACGTACCACTTGCCGCCGAATCCCTGCCCGTTGACGTCTCCAGTGCTGGTGTCGCCGGAGTAGTAGTACAGCGGATGGCCGTTGTACGTGACCTGCTTCGTGCCGTCGTCGCGGGTGATCGTGGCGAGCTTGCCCGCCGCCACGCCGGAGCCGGCCTTCGGCATGTCGGTGCTGGTCAGCGGCGGCCACGTGGTGGCGCAGGCGCCGTAGCAGGCCGACTTGCCGGAGGAGTCCGCCGTGAAGAGGTAGAGCGTCCGGCCCGAGCCGCTGGTGAGGAACGGGCCCGGGCTCCTGTTCGTGGTCGTGACCTCGACGGACGCCGCCCCGGCGGGATGGGGCGTACCGGTCGCCGGGGCGGCCCCGGCCGCGGCGGACGCCGACGGGCTGGAACTCGCCGACGTACCGCCGCCGCCACATGCCGCGGCGAACGCCGCCAGCGCGACCGCGGCCAGGCCGAGTCCGGCCGTGGAGGAGAACGTTCGCTTGCCTCGGACCTTCATGGAGTTTCTCCCGTCGTGAGAGGGTCTTGTCCTTGCGTTTCCTGGAGCGCGTCCGCTGGACGCGTCTGCAGGCCAGTACGCGGACGCGGCACGGGCCGCTCAAGGACCGGCCCATGCGGGGAATCACACAGGGCGGCCTGAACGCGGACGACCGGTCGCACGTAGCCGGGGCGGCTCCGCACGGCCGGCGCGCGGCCGGGCGTCGCGGTGCCGGGTGTCGGGGTACGAGGTGCGAGGCGTCGCGGTGCGAGGCGTCGCGGTACCGTCCGCCGCCTGGCGCTGACGCCGACGGCCTTCGCGGGCCCGCTCCGGACAGGCTCGCTCGGGGTCGCTCGCCACCCGCGCCCCTGGAACCGGCCGGGCGCCTGTTTGGACCGTGCACGGCCCTTGAGTTGCACCTGTTCCCTGTGTCACCCTCGTGCCACCGGCCGCCTGGTGCACAGGCGGTCCGTGTGGTGCCTCCTCTCCATGCGATCCCCCCACAACGAGGCTTGTTAGCGCTCACATTTACGCTGACGCCCTCACGCAGGAGTGCTCATGACCACAGCAGTGCGTCCGCGTTCACGTCGGCGACATCCGTGGCGCGAGAGCGCGCGTCATCTGACGGCGCGGGGCAGACAGCGGTCGGCCACCCCCACTGCCGACCGGGTCGACGCCGGCTTCCCTCCCGGTCGTTGACGTCCCGCTGACCGGTTCGGCCGCGGCCTCGGTGGACGCCGGTGGCCCGGCAGGGCTGCGTAGCCACGCGCCGGTGAGCAGCGACGGGTTCCCGCCGTCGGGGTCGCTGTTGCGGCGGCATCGGCGAGGACCGGCCCGAGTGGCCCGGTAGCGCCGCAGGGTTCCCCCGCGAAGCCGCGGGAGTGCCGAGGCGGACACGGCCGCCGCCGGTCACTGCGTGCTGCCGTCCGGGGCGGTCACGACGGCTGATTCCGCGGGAACCGCCGGCGTCGCGTGTCCGACCGCAATCGTGGCCGGCTGCGCCCGTCGCCGCGTTCAGGCCGCGGCCGCCGCAGCGCCTCCTGCTGCCCGCGGGACCTCACCTCCGGACCGCCGTTGCCCGTCGCGTTCACCTCGACGGTGCCGCCGTGCCGCGGGGCCCGTCCGGGAACCCCGGGCGTGCACCTCACACCGCACCACACCGACAGTCCGGGAGGCCCTGGGCGGGGCCGCCCGGAACCACTTGCTCAAGGATCAGGAGTTCCCATGCGCAGACGAAAGTTCCGCCGCGGGCCGCTGTCCGCGGTGCTCGCCGCGGTGATCACGTGCCTTCTGGCGGTCGCGGTGACGCTCGTCGCGGGCCCGGCCCAGGCGGACACCAGCGGCGCCCTGCGCGGCACCGGTTCCGGCCGATGCCTCGACGTACCCAACTCCAGCCAGACGGACGGCACCTACCTGCAGATCTACGACTGCTCCGGCGGGACGAACCAGCAGTGGACGCTGACGTCCGGCAACGAACTGACCGTGTACGGCAAGTGCCTGGACGTGCCGGGGCGGGCCACCGCGCCCGGCACCCGGGTGGAGATCTGGACCTGCAACGGCGGGGCCAACCAGCAGTGGCGGGTGAACTCCGACGGCACGGTCGTCGGCGTGCAGTCCGGCCTCTGCCTGGACGTCACCGGAGCCGGCACGGCCAACGGCACGGCGGTCGAGATCTGGACCTGCAACGGCGGCAGCAACCAGCAGTGGACCGGCCTGTCCGGCACGTCGAGCCCGCCGCCGAGCGGCGGCACATGCTCCCTGCCCTCGACCTACCGGTGGACGTCGACGGGCCCGCTGGCCCAGCCGGCGAACGGCTGGGTCTCCCTGAAGGACTTCACCAATGTGGTGTACAACGGCAAGCACCTGGTCTACGCGTCGAACGTGTCGGGGTCGTCGTACGGCTCGATGATGTTCAGCCCCTTCACGAACTGGTCGGACATGGCGTCGGCCGGGCAGACGGGGATGAGCCAGGCCGCGGTGGCGCCCACCCTGTTCTACTTCGCGCCCAAGAACATCTGGGTGCTGGCCTACCAGTGGGGGGCCTGGCCCTTCCTCTACCGCACGTCGAGCGACCCCACCAACCCCAACGGCTGGTCGGCGCCGCAACCGCTGTTCACCGGCAGCATCCCCAACTCCGGCACCGGCCCGATCGACCAGACCCTGATCGGCGACGGCCAGAACATGTACCTGTTCTTCGCCGGCGACAACGGCAGCATCTACCGGGCGAGCATGCCGCTGGGGAACTTCCCGGGCAACTTCGGCTCGTCGTACACGACGGTGATGAGCGACTCGACGAACAACCTGTTCGAGGCGGTCCAGGTCTACAAGGTCCAGGGCCAGAACCAGTACCTCATGATCGTGGAGGCGATCGGGGCGAACGGGCGCTACTTCCGCTCGTACACCGCCTCCAGCCTGAGCGGTTCGTGGACCCCGCAGGCCGCCAGCGAGAGCAACCCCTTCGCGGGCAAGGCCAACAGCGGTGCCACCTGGACCAACGACATCAGCCACGGTGACCTGGTGCGCAGCAACCCCGATCAGACCATGACCATCGATCCCTGCAACCTGCAGTTCCTCTACCAGGGCAAGTCCCCCTCCGCAGGGGGCCCCTACGACCAGCTGCCCTGGCGGCCGGGCCTGCTCACCCTCCAGCACTGAGCCCCGGGCGGACCGCCGCCCATCGCGTCACGGAACCCCGGTCGGCATCCGACCGGGGTTCCGCCGTCCTCACTGCGACGGCGGAAGCGGCCGCCGGGGCCAGGCCGGCGGGACCGAGACGGCCCCCGGGGACGGTGCCCGATCCGGCGGCACGCTCGGCCGTCACGCGCTGTGACGATCATCACGTGAATCTTCCGCGCTGCCGCCCGTAATTCCAGGTGGGGGCGCACTCGGCGAACGCCACGGCGACACAACGGTGCGCTCCAGTCCGCGGAGTGACCACAAGAGAAGTTGATGACCGGTGAACGAGTGTCCGACCGTCTGGCTGCCGTACCACCCGAAGGAGATGAGCGACCTCCCGAGCGTGCTCTCCCGCCTCGCGCGGGGGAACGTGGCGCCGGCCACCGGGAGCTGCCGATGACCGGGCCCTCGCGGGAGATCCCGTGGCCGGGCGGGCGCGCCCGGCGGCTCCACCGCCCGTCCGCCGGCCGCCCCGGGCCGCCGAGTCCGTCGCCACGGCTGTTCGAGGGCTACGAGCACCGGGGCCACACCGACCCGGCCGCCGCGTGGACGTCCTTCACCATGACGTGGGACTGGGCCGCGCAACTGCCTCGTGCCCTTCCCGCCGACCGCGGCGCCGTCTGCCTCCCCGCCGAGGCGGGCTACCTGATCTCCGGCACGTGGCACGTGACCGACGAGGCACGCAGGCACCGCTGGCTGACCCTGACCACCTCGTCCGGCGGGTCCGGGGACCGTCCCGCCGCCATGGATCAGCCGGACACCTTCGTCGTCGCCACCCGGGCACTCCCCCGTCCCTCCGGCCCGGCGCCGGAGGTGGTGCGGCTGGACGGGCTCCATGTTCCGGCCGGGTTCGTCACCGGTTCGGCGGCCCGGCCGCTGGGTGACCGCGACGCCCCCTTTCTGTGGATCGCCGTCACGGCAATGGCGCTCGGCGCGGCACGACGCCTCGCCGAGAGCCTGCCGGGCCTGGCCGCGGGCGCGCCGCTCGCGGACCGGCCGGGCTTCCCCGTACCGCCGCAGTCGGCGGCCGCCCAGCTCGGTGCGCTGACCCGCGCCGAGTACGCGGCACTCACCGCACGGCTGCGCGACGGCGGCGCGTCCTGCGCGCGACCGGCGGAGTTCGACAAGGTACTGGCCGCGCAGATCCGCCAGGCGGGCCTGAGGGTGCATCAGGTGGCGGTGGCGGCCTACGAGTACGCGTTGTCCGTCACGGAAGGCAGCGGACCCGGCCCGCTGGAGCCCCTGTTCTCCGACTGCACGGCTCTCCTCCAGCACATCCGGTACACGACCGAGTTCCTGCCCTGCCCGCCAGGCGACGACGCCGGGTGCGCCGATGGACCACACCCGGCGATCAGCAGCTCCCGCGGGCCGGAGCCGGCTTCCGCGGCGCCCTGTCCTGTCCGGTGACGGACCCGGAGACGCCGACGGGCCCCGGCGCGGGCGACGCCCGCAGGGTGAACGACCCCGCCGGGAGCGGGTCCGCCCGCCCCGGGGGCAGGAGTGCCGCGGAACCGTCTACAACGGTCCGCGGCACCCGCACTCCCCCGTTCGCGGGTCAGCTGCGGCGGGCGACGCTTCTGGCCCGCAGCCGGTCGGCGGTGATGGCCAGGCCCAGGACGCAACCGAGCACGATGTTGGTGTAGTTGGAGTTGATCTGCAGGGTCGTCAGGCCGTTGTTGATGAGTTCGAGCAGCACCGTGCCGGCCACGATGCCCAGGATGCGGCCCTGGCCGCCGACGAGGCTGACGCCGCCGATGACCGCGGCCGCGATCGCCGACAGCTCCCAGCCGACGCCGACGCCGCTGGCCGAGCCGACCCCCATCCGGCCCAGGACCATGATCCCGGCGAACGCGGAGAGCAGCGAACTGGTGACGTACATGGACACGATCCGCCGGTCGCCGCGGATGCCGGCCAGCCGCGCGGCCTCGGGGTTGCCGCCGACCGCGTAGACCTGCCGGCCGGCGTAGGTGCGCTCCAGGAAGAACCAGGCGATGACCGCGACCACGACGAACAGGATGAGCGGCAGCGGGATCTGGGCGACGTAGGTCTGCCCGAGGTCGCCGAAGGTGCCGCCGATGCCCGTGATCGAGGTGCCGGAGGTGATGGCGAGGGTGACGCCCTGCGCCACGGTGTACGTCACCAGCGTCACCACGAACGGCGCCATCTTCAGCCGGGTGACGGCCAGTCCGTGCACCATCCCCACCAGCCCGGCGATCACCAGCGTCAGCAGGATGGCCAGCACCGGCGGCATCCCGGCGCGCACGTTGAACCAGGACATCAGGATCACGCTCGTGCCCAGCAGCGCGCCCACCGACAGGTCGATGCCGCCGGTGAGGATCACCAGCGACTCCCCGATGGCGATCAGCCCGTACTGGGCCAGGTCGAAGCCCATGCCCTGGAGGTTCACGGCGCCGGCGAAGGACGACTTGTCCAGGGCCAGGGCGACGAACACCACGACGCAGGCGGCCACCACCCCCACCTCGGGGGTCTCCAGCAGACGGCGGACGACCGAACCCCGCCCGTTCCCCTCGGGCGCCGCTTCCTTGGCCGGCGCCGCGGCCGTACGGGTATTCATGCGCTTGCCTTCCCCTCGGGCCCCGTGCCGGCTCCGGTTCGCGACCCGGCCGCGGCGCTCATGATCTTCTCCTTGCCGAACTCCGCACGCGGGAGGTCGGCCACCACCCGGCCACCGGCCATGACCACGATCCGGTGGCAGATCCAGAGCAGTTCCTCCAGCTCCGAGGACGCCACCAGCACGGCCAGGCCGTCCTGGGCGGCGGCGTCGATCAGGGCGTAGATCTCCGCCTTGGCCCCCACGTCGACGCCGCGGGTGGGCTCGTCGAGCAGGAGCAGCCGCGGCTCGGCGGCCAGCCACCGCCCGAAGACCGCCTTCTGCTGGTTGCCGCCGGACAGGGCCGAGATGGGCTGCTCCTGCGTACGCAGCCGCACCCCGAGGTCCGCCACGATGCCGGCGGCGTGCTCCTTGTCGGCACGCGGCCGCAGCACTCCGTGCCGGCTGATCCGGCGCAAGGTGGCGAGCGTGACGTTCCACCGCACCGAGTGCGCGGGCAGCAGCGACTGCACCTTGCGGTCCTCCGGGACCAGCCCGACCCCGGCGGCGACGGCGTCGGCCGGGTGCCGTGGGTGGAAGACCGCACCGTCCAGCAGGACCTCTCCACCGGTGCGGGGCTGGGCGCCCATGACCGTGTGCAGCAGCCGGCTGCGGCCGGAGCCCATCAGCCCGGCGACCCCGACGATCTCCCCGGCCCGCACGTCCAGGTCCACCGGGCCGAGTCCGTCGGCGGTCAGCCCGCGCACCGACAGCGTGGTGGTCCGCTCCACCGTGGAGGGTGGGGCGAGGTCGGCGCGGGCCAGTTCGCTGCCGACCATCTCGCGGATCATCCGCTCCTCGGTCGCCTCGGCCGGTGTGAGGTCGGCGACCAGAGCACCGCTGCGCAGGACCACGACCCGGTCGGCGACGGCCTGGACCTCGTCGAGCCGGTGGCCGATGAACAGCACCGCTCCCCCGGCCGCGGCGTGCCGGCGGGCCAGGGCGAGCACCCGCTCGGCCTCCACCGGGCCGAGCGAGGACGTCGGCTCGTCCAGGATCAGCACCACCGGGTGGTGGCCCCACGCCTTGGCGATCTCGATCATCTGCCGCACCGGGACGGGGTAGCGCTCCACCGGCCGGTCCACGTCGACCTGGGTCACTCCCACTTCCGCGAGCAGCGCCTTCGCCTCCGCGCGGGTGCCCCTGCGGTCGAAGACGGTGCGCGACAGGAGGGTGGTCCCGCTGCTCTCCGGGCGCCGCCCGAGCAGCAGGTTCTCCGCGACGCTCAACTGCCCGACGAGCGGGAACTCCTGGGCCACCATGGCCACGCCCAGCTCCTGGGCGTGGTCCGGGCGCCCGGGGACGAGCTGCTGTCCGGCGACCTCGATGGTGCCGGTGGTGGGGGTGACCGTGCCCGAGAGCACGCCCATCAGCGTGGACTTCCCGGCCCCGTTCTCTCCCACCACCGCGACGATCTGGCCGCGTTCGAGATCCAGCCGCGGGATGTCGAGGACCTTCACCGGTCCGTAGGACTTGGTGACGTCCCGCAGGCAGGCCGCGACGTCACCCCCACCCGCCATCAGCTGATGCCCATCTGCTTGAGCTTGGCCTGGTAGTCGGCCAGGTTCGCCTGCGTGACCAGGCCGACGCCGGAGCTGAGGGTGGTGCCGTCGGACTCCAGGTAGGGCTGGACGAGTTTCAGCGTGGCGTCCTTGCCCAGCACCTTCAGGGCGGCCAGCAGGTAGGCGCCGGTGTAGCCCTGCTGGAAGGGCTGCTGCAGGACGGTGGCCTGGATGACCCCGGACTTGATGAACTTCAGCGTCTGGGCGTCGCTGTCGTCGGAGATCACCTTGATCTTGCCGGTCTTGCCGGCCGCCTGGACGGCCTGGCCGGCGGACGGGCCGTCGTAGGAGTAGACCCCGTACAGGCCGTTCACGTTCGGGTTGGTCTGGATCGCGGTCTGGGCGTTCGACAGCGCCTTGGAGGCGTCGTTGTTGTCGGCGAGCTTCTGCACCACCTTGATGCCCGAGCTTTTCAGGGCGTCCTCGAAGCCCTGGATGCGCTCGACCGCGTTGGAGGTCGTCAGCGATCCGACCAGGACCACGACCTGGCCCTTGCCGCCCAGGGCCTGCTTCATCGCCGCGCCGGCCTTCTGGCCGGCCTGGTAGTTGGGGGTGCCCAGGTAGAGCGCGGCCCCGTCGTCCTTCGGCAGGGGCGAGTCGATGGCGAGTACGGGGATGCCGGCCCGGTTCGCCGATGCGATGGGGGCCTTGATGGCCGTCGGGTCGATCGCCGAGACGCTCATGGCGGTGATCCCCTGGCCGCGCAGCGTCTGGATGATGGACAGCTGCTGGTCCAGCCGGCCGTTGGCCGGGGCCTGGTAGGTGCCCTTGACGCCCAGTTCGCCGATCGCCTTGTTGAACCCCGCCTTGCCGGCGTTCCAGTAGTCGGTGGCCACGTTGACGACCATGGCGAGGTCCTGGTGCGACAGGTCCTTGCCCTTCAGCGCGGCCTTCAGCGCCGCGTTGAGCTTGGCGAGGTTGGCGTCGTTGAAGGCGATGTCGCCCTGGATCGTCACGCCGCTCCCGCTGGACGCCGTGGAGCCCGAGCCCGAGGAGCCGCTGCCGGAATCCGAGGAGCCACCGCCCGCGCCGGACTTGCTGCAGCCGGCCGCCGCCAGCACCACCACCGCGGCCAGCCCCACCGCGCCCCACCGGAGCCTGCGTCCGCCGACCGGCCTCACCGCCCGTCCCGCAGCCGTCCGTTCACCCGATCGCACGCCATGCATGGTCCACTTCCCGTCCAGAAAGAGCCTCGCGGCCTGTGAGCGTTAACACGAAGCCGGCAGCGGGATGACCCGACGACGGGGGAGCGCCCGCGGCCCGAAGGCCCGCCCGCTCTGTCCGCGTCACACCACGCCGGGGGAGATTCCACAGGGTTCCGATCGCACCCATTCCGGTAAGACTCCCCCGGCGTCGACAACAGCCGCCCGCCCGCGACTACTTGGCAGAGATTGTTAGCGTTCACTGACCCGGCGTCAAGATGTCGCGCAGGGCCGGCGCCATCTGTGTCCGGAACGTCATCGCAACATTCGAAGGACGGCAGGCCGTCCCGCCCGCTCGGGCCCGGCCGGGTCACCGGGGCGGGGCGGGAGACCGCGGTGCCCGTGTGTCAGAGCCTGCCGGCCAGCCGGTAGTACGCCTGGTTCCAGCGGATCTCCTTGGCGAACTGCCGAAGGTCGGTGTCCTCGTCGACGACCAGCAGCTCGGTGCTCAGCATGTCGGCGAGGTCGGCCAGTTCCTCCGTGCCCACGGCCGAGGACAGCACGGTATGGTGGGGGCCGCCGGCGGTCAGCCACGCCTCGGTGGACGTGCGCAGGTCCGGGGCCGGACGCCAGACGGCGCGGGCCACCGGCAGCCGCGGCAGCGGCTCCGGCGGCGGCACCACCTCGATCCGGTTGGCCACCAGCCGGAAGCGGTCCCCGACGTCCGCGAGGCCCACCGTGACGGCGGGACCGGGGGCCGCGTCGAAGACGAGCCGCACCGGGTCCTCGCGGCCGCCGATGCCCAGCGGGTGGATCTCGCAGCTCGGCCGGCCGGCGGCGATACTCGGGCAGACCTCCAGCATGTGCGCGCCGAGGATGACCTCCTCACCGGGGACCAGGTGGTAGGTGTAGTCCTCCATGAACGAGGTGCCGCCGGGCTGCCCGGCGCCGGCCGCCTTCAGCGCGGCCAGCAGGGCCGAGGTCTTCCAGTCGCCCTCCGCGCCGAACCCGTACCCGTCGGCCATCAGCCGCTGCACCGCGATCCCCGGCAGCTGCCGCAGGCCCCCCAGGTCCTCGAAGTTGGTCGTGAAGGCGCCGAAACCGCCCTCCTCCAGGAAGGACCGCAGCCCGAGTTCGACCCGGGCCGCGTACCGCAGCGCCTCGTGCCGGTCGCCGTCCGGTGCGAGAGCGGGGTCGGTCCGGTAGGTGTCGGCGTACTCCGCCGCAAGCGCGCCCGCCTCGGTGTCCGGCACCGCGTCCACGGACGCCACCAGGTCGTTGACCCCGTAGGTGTTGACCGAGACGCCGAACCGCAGCTGCGCCTCGACCTTGTCGCCCTCGGTCACCGCGACATCGCGCATGTTGTCGCCGAACCGGGCCAGCCGCAGGCCGCGCAGGACCCCGTACCCGATGGCCGCGCGCATCCACGCGTGGACCCGGGACACGACGCGGGGGTCGGAGACGTGGCCGGCGACGGTCTTGCGGGGCACCCCGACCCTGGACTGGATGTAGCCGAACTCGCGGTCGCCGTGGGCGGCCTGGTTGAGGTTCATGAAGTCCATGTCGATGGTGGCCCAGGGCAGCGCGACATTGGCCTGCGTGTGCAGGTGCAGCAGCGGCTTGCGCAGCATGTCGAGCCCGGAGATCCACATCTTCGCCGGGGAGAAGGTGTGCATCCACGCCACCAGTCCGACGCACGCCGGATCGGTGTTGGCCTCCAGGACCACGGCGAGGATGGACGCGGAGTCGGTCAGCACCGGTTTCCACACCACCCGGGCGGGCCCGCCGGGGGCGGCGCCGAGCTGGTCGCAGATGGCCCGCGACTGGTCGGCCACCTGCCGGAGCGTGTCCTCTCCGTAGAGGCCCTGGCTGCCCGTCAGGAACCAGACTTCGGGCGCTGCAAGCGGTGTCATGGCGGTCGGACTCCTCACTGGGCGGACGGCCCGGGCTGGCCGTACACGTTCTGGTAGCGGTCGTAGAGCCGGTCGACGGCGCCCGGGTCGATGGGCAGCGGGTCGCCGAGCTGGCGGGAGATGTGCACGCTGCGGGCGACGTCCTCGCACATCACGGCGGCCTTCACCGCGGCCCTGGCGTCCCGGCCGATGGTGAAGACCCCGTGGTTCTGCATCAGCACCGCGGGCGAGCGGTGGCCGGCCAGCGTCTCCACGATGCCCCTGCCGATGGAGTCGTCCCCGATGAGGGCGAAGGGGCCGACGGGGATCTCGGCGCCGAACTCGTCGGCCATCGCGGTCAGGACGCACGGCACGGGCTCGCCGCGGGCCGCCCAGGCGCAGGCGTAGGTGGAGTGGGTGTGCACCACTCCACCTACCTGCGGCATGTGGCGGTAGACGTAGGCGTGCGCGTCGGTGTCCGACGAGGGGGACAGGTCGCCGGCCACGACGCGGCCGTCCAGGTCGCACACGATCATCGATTCGGGGGTGAGCCGGTCGTAGTCCACGCCGCTGGGCTTGATGACGAACAGGTCGTGCCCCGGCACCCGGCCGGACACGTTCCCGGCCGTCCAGACCACCAGGTTGTAGCGGACCAGTTCTTGGTGAAGGGCGCTCACATCCTCGCGCAGCGCGGCGACCGCCGTGGCCGCGTCCGCTGGGAGGGAGCCGGAGCCGGTGTTCAGGGCCATGCCGACCTCTTCGTGTGGTGGAAGGGAGCAGGAACGGAGCAGGCAGGGAGCTGCGCCGGGACGAGAAGGCGAGCGCTCACACGTGAGCGCTCACATCGAGGGGACGCCGGTCTGCTCGGCCGCGGACAGCCCTTGCGCCCGGATCGCCCGCAGCCGGTGCATCACGTCGCTGCCGCCGCGGCCGAAGTGGTCGTGCAGGGCGAGGTATTCGGCGTAGAGCCGGTCGTAGGCCGCGGACCGGCCGGGGTCGGGTGTGTAGGCGTTCTCCTCGCGGCGGCCCATGGCCGCCGAGGCGGCGCGGATGTCCGGGTAGGCGCCGGCGGCGACGGCGGCGTGGATCGCGGAGCCGAGCGCGGGGCCCTGCGCGGAGGAGAGCAGGTGGACCGGGCGGCCCAGGACGTCGCTGTAGACCTGCATCAGGAACCGGTTCTTCAGCAGCCCGCCGGCCGCGGTGAAGTCCGCGACCGGCACACCCGCCGCCTCGAACGCCTCGACGATGACCCGGGTGCCGAACGCCGTGGCCTCGACCAGGGCCCGGTAGATGTCCTCCGGTCGCGTGTCGAGGGTGAGCCCCACGATCAGGCCGGACAGGTGGTGGTCGACCAGGACCGACCGGTTCCCGCTGTGCCAGTCCAGCGCCACCAGGCCGTGCCCGCCCACCGGCTGGCTCGCCGCGAGCTCGGTCAGCAGTTCGTGGACGCCGGTTCCGGCCGTGCGCGCCCGCTGCGCGTACTCCTCGGGCACGGCGGTGCGGGCGGCCCAGGCGAAGATGTCGCCCACCCCGCTCTGGCCCGCCTCGTAGCCCCACAGTCCGGGCACCACACCGTCGCCTACGACGCCGCACATACCGGGGACCTCGGCGAGCACCTCGGAGTTGAGGACGTGGCAGGTGGAGGTGCCCATGATGGCCAGCAGCCGGCCGGCCTCCAGGGTGCGGGCCGCGGCGGCCGTCACGTGGGCGTCGACGTTGCCGGTCGCGACCACGGTGCCCTCGCGCAGCCCGGTGAGCGCGGCCGCTTCCGCGGTGAGCTTGCCGGCGGGGGCGCCCAGCGGGGTGAGCGGGTGCTCCAGCTTGGCGGTGAAGTCCGCGAAGCCGGGGTGCAGCGAGGCGAGGAACGCGGCGTCGGGGTAACGGCCGTCCTGGTACATGCCCTTGTAGCCGGCCGTGCACGGGTTGCGGCTCTCGGACCCGGTGAGCTGCCAGACGATCCAGTCGGCCGCCTCGATCCAGCGGTCCGCGGCCGCGTAGGCAGCCGGGTCCTCGCGCAGCATCTGGAGCGCCTTGGCGTACTGCCACTCGCTGGATATCCGGCCGCCGTAGCGGGCCAGCCACGGCTGCCCGGTCTCCAGGGCCCGCTCGACGATCAGGTCGGCCTCCGGCTGCGCCGCATGGTGCCGCCACAGCTTCGGGAAGGCGTGCGGCCGCCCGCCGAAACCGGGCAGCTCGCACAGCGGCGTGCCGTCCGCGGTCACCGGAAGCACCGTGCAGGCGGTGAAGTCGGTGGCCACGCCGATCACCTGACGCGGGCTCACCCCTGCCTCGCGCAGCGCCGCGGGCACCGCCAGCCGCAGGACGTCGCGCCAGTCCTGCGGGACCTGCAGTGCCCAGTCCGGTGGCAGCGGCGTGCCGTCCGGCAGTTCCCGGTCCACCACCGCGTGGGTGTACTCGTGCACGGCGCTGCCGAGTTCCCGGCCGTCCTCCACGGCGACGACGAGAGCGCGCCCGGAGAGCGTCCCGAAGTCGATGCCCACTGTCACGGCGGGACCGTCGATCGTCATAACCTCTCCATCCCCGTGGACCACGGCCGGGCCACCGGCCGTCCCGGGCGCGATAGATGCCTTCAGGTGGGTTTGCTGCTGCTGCGCACGATCAGCCGCGGCTCGATGACGACCCGTTCGGCGTCGTCCGCGGTGCCCGCGCCGCCCGACTCCAGCCTGCTCAGCAGCAGCCGGATGCTGGCCTGGCCGACGGCGGCGAAGTCCTGCCGGACCGTGGTGAGCGGGGGCGCGAAGAACTCGGCCTCGGGGATGTCGTCGAAGCCCGCGATGGCCACCTGGCCGGGCACCGACAGGCCCGCCTCGCGGAACGCGCGCAGTACGCCGAGCGCCATCTGGTCGTTGGCGACGAACACCGCCGTCACGTCGGGGGTGCCCCGGCGGGCCGAACTCGTCGCCACCCGTCCCGCCAGTTCCTGGCCTGCCCGGTATCCCGACAGGGGCGTCCAGTCGCCCTGCAGCGGTGGCGGTACCACGGCCCCCGCCTCCTCCAGGGTGGCCCGCCAGCCGTCCAGCCGGGCCTCGGCCTCCAGCCAGTCCGGGGGTCCGGCCACGTGCCAGACCGTCTCGTGGCCGGCCGCGAGCAGGTGGCCGGTGACCAGGCGGGCGCCCAGCTCCTGGTCCACCGAGACGCCCGGTATCGGCAGGCTGTGGCCGCCCTCCACGGTCACCACCGGGAAGGGCAGCCGCAGTTGCGCCAGGGCGCTGACCGCCTGCCGGTGCGGGACCATGACCACGATGCCTTCCACCCCCCAGTCGCTGAGGTGGTCGATCGCCTCCTCCAGCGCCTTTTGCGTGTAGCGCCGCAGGGTGACCGCGGAGACCATGTAGCCCTCGTCGCGGGCCGCCTCCTCCAGGCCGAACAGCATGCTGGAGGGGCCGAAGAGCGTCGGATTGCAGGCCACGACCCCCAGCGTCAGCGTGCGCCGGGTCACCAGCGCCCGCGCCGAGGAGTTCCGCCGGTATCCCAACTGCTCGATGGCGCGCAGCACTTCCGCGCGGGTGGACTCGCGGACGTTGGGGTGGTTCGCCAGCACGCGCGATACGGTCTGATGCGACACGCCTGCCACCTGGGCCACGTCCGCCATCGTGGGGGCCCGACGGGGGCCCGTGTTCTGCGACATGCTTCTCCGATCGGTTCCAGCGTTATTGTTAGCGTTCACAGAGTGCCCCGTCAAGGTTGGCGGCGCCGCGCCCGGGGACCGCCCCGCGCACACTCCCCGGCGCGTTTTACTTGCGCACTCCCCCGCGCACTCCTTGCGCACTCCCTTGACCCGCCTCTGGGCGACACCTACGGTGTGCGCCGGGAAACCCATTGCTCTGTTGCGCAGAGCACTCCCCGCGCGCCGGCAGCCCCCGGGCCGTAGGACGGACGGCCCCCGCTCGACGGCGCGCCCGTCTTTCCAACCCACCAGAAGGGCACTTCGCCATGCGTGGATTCACGCGCCCACGGCGCGGCCGGCCGCTCGGCCGCGCCGCCGGGGCGGGAGCCGCAGTGATGATCGCCGCCACGGCCGCGCTCTGCGGCTCACCCGCCCAGGCCGCCTCTCCGTCCACGACCCTCGTGGTCAACGCCAACCAGGTGCTGCGCCCGGTGACGCACGTCGCCACCGGCTCGCTGTACGGACTCGCCAACGCGACCACTCCGGCCGACAACCTGGTCCAGGCGATCAAACCCAACACCTTCGTGCAGAAGCCGCAGGGCGGGCACCAGCAGCCCACCGGGGACATCCTCACCGTGGCGCCGAAGGCGGCCCGCGCCGGCGCCAAGGTGGTGGACCGACTGTCGGACTACTACGCCGGCTGGCCCTACCAGTTCAGCTGGAGCAACTGGCTGAGCGTGGTGGACGACCAGATCGCGCAGAACAAGGCGGCCGGCATCACCAACCTCGCCGCCTACGCGCCCTGGAACGAGGCCGACAACACCTGGCAGTCCTCCAACGGCACCTTCGAGGACTTCTGGACCACGACCTACCGCGAGATCCGGTCCAAGGACGCCACGACCCCGATCCAGGGGCCGAGCTTCTCGGACAACATCAGCGACATGCAGAACTTCCTGCAGCACGCCGTCGCCACCAACACCGTGCCGGACATCATCGCCTGGCACGAACTGGAGCGGTCGTCGAAGATCGCCGGGGACGTCGCGACCGTCACCTCGATCGAGAAGAACCTCGGGATCACGCCGCGGCCGATCGCGATCGAGGAGTACGCCGCGCCCTCCGAGGTCGGCGTCCCGGGGGCACTCGTCGGCTACATCGCCAAGTTCGAGCGGCTCGGCGTCCACGACGCCGAACTGGCCTTCTGGAACCAGTCCGGCGCCCTCGGCGACCTCCTCACCGGCCAGGGCGGCAGCCCCAACGGCGCCTACTGGCTCTACAAGTGGTACGCCGACATGAGCGGCAGCATGCTGGTGACCACGCCGCCCGCGCAGACCGGCATCGACGGCGCCGCCTCGCGCACCAGCGCGGGCAACGAGGTGGACGTCATCTTCGGCGGCAGCTCGGGCTCCTCGGCCGTCACGGTCAACGGGCTGGGCTCCCTGCCGGCCTTCGGCTCGTCGGTGCACGTCAAGGTCGAGTACACCCCCTCGCCCGGGCGCACGACCGCGGTCTCCGGGCCCACCACCCTCTCGGAGGGCAACTACGCCGTGAGCAACGGCTCCGTCACGATCCCGGTGACGGCCACCAGCACCTACGGCTACCACCTGGTGATCACCCCCGCGACCGGCGGTTCCACCACGCTCGACGGCACCTACCGGATCACCAACAAGAACAGCGGGCTCGCCCTGGACACCCAGAACGGCGGCACCGCCCAGGGCACGCTCGTCGACCAGGCCGCGCCCGGCTCCTCGGCCACGCAGACATGGACACTGGTCTCCGCCGGCTCCGGCCTGTACAAGATCCGCAACCAGGCGAGCGGCCTGCTGCTCGGCATCACCAACGCCAGCACCTCGGCCGGCGCCACGGCCCTGATCTGGGGCGACAACGGGACAGCCGACCACCTGTGGTCGCTGCAGCCCGACGGGTCCGGCTATTACAAGATCGTCAACAGCAACAGCGGCATGGACCTCGGCGTGACCAACATGAGCACGGCCAGCGGCGCGCAGGTCCTCCAGTGGACCGACAACGGCACCGCCGACCACCTGTGGCAGCTCACGCCCAGGTGACCCCGTAGGCGCGAGTACGGCGTGACCCGTCTGCCGCCGCCCCGCCAACCGGGCGGCGGCAGACGGCCGTTCCCGGAGCAACCGCCGCGGTGGGGCGCCGGCGGTGCCGGCCGATCAGGCCGAGTCGCGGACGACCAGCCGGCAGGGCACGGTGGTCACGCCCGGCGTCCCGCTGCCGTCGATGGCGTCCAGCAGGCGCAGCGCGGCGATGCGGCCGACCTCGTTGAGGTTCATGTCGACGGTCGTCAGCGGGGGCCGCGCGGCCAGCGCCATGATGTCCCAGTTGTCGTAGCCGACCACGGCGATGTCCTCGGGGACGCCCCGGCCCTCCTCGCGCAGCGTGTCGGCGACACCGCGCGCGATCTGGTCGTTCCCGCAGAAGAAGGCGTCGGTGTCCGGTGCGGCGCGCAGCACCGTGCGGGCCGCCCTCCTCCCCCACGCCTCGCTCCAGTCCCCGAAGTACACCTGCCCGCCGGACAGTTCGTACCCGGCCCGGCCCAGCAGGTCCTGGGTGAGCCCGGCCCGGCGTTCGGCCGCCGCGTGGTGGGCGGGGCCGGAGACGTGGGCGATGTGCCGCCGGCCGGAGGCGATCAGGTGCTCGACGGCCAGGCGGGCCCCTCCCTCGTCGTCGGAGGCCACCGAGGTGTCGGCGGGGTCGGTCGAGGGGGACAGCGCGTACACGGTCGGGACGTCGCGCAGGCCCTGGAGCGGCGGCCGGGGGTCGGTGCGCCGGCCCGTGACGATGATGCCGTCCACCCGGCGGGCCAGGAGCGTCTCGACGTAGTGCCGTTCCCGGATGGCGTCGCCGCGGGTGTCGCACAGCAGGACGGAGATCCGTCCGGCGCCCAGCGCGTCTTCGGCCCCCAGGAGCACCGGGGTGCTGAACCGGCCGATGCCGTCCGTGGTGATGAGCCCGACCGTCCAGGTCCGGCCGCCGAGCAGCGAGCGGGCCTGCTCGTTGGGCTGGAACTCCAGGCGCTGTGCCGCCTGCAGGACGCGCTGGCGTGTCTCGGGGCGCATCCGGCCGCCGCCCCGCAGGGCCTTCGACGCCGTCCCCACACTCACGCCCGCCAGGACGGCCACATCGGCCAGCGTCACCCTCCCCGCCGACGGGCGCCGATCAGTCTCTGTCACGGGCAATCCTTTGCTCAATTTCCGGTCCCCCCATCCTGCCAGCGCCGGACCGGTATCCCAAGGGCCTCATGGAGCGGGATTCACCGGTGCACGCGTCTTGACGTACCGGTGAGGCCGCTTCTAGGTTCTCGGTGAGAAAAACCGTTGCTCATTTTTTCTCACAGCGGCGTCGCCGTACGGGCAACGGCGCATCGTTCCTGGCTCCCCGCCGTCCGGCACCGCCGCTGCGGCAGCGAGTTCGCCCTTCGCCCCTCGCGACCCAGGGAGATCCATGTCCCACCGCACTTCGACTCCGCCGGAGGCCGCCGGTCCGGTCCGGCCCGGCCCCGGCGCCCGGACGGCGCTGCGCCCGACCGTCGCGGCCGAGATCCTGGACGGCTTCTGGCACACCCGCCGCGAGGTCAACGCCCGCGTCGGCATCCCCCAGGGCCCGAGCCTGCTGGAGTCCGCCGGCAACCTCCACAACCTCCGCCTGGCCGCGGGTGCCGCCGAGGGTGTCTTCCAGGGGGACTACCCCTTCGTGGACTCCGACGTCTACAAATGGCTGGAGGCCGCCGCCTGGCACCTCGGCCGGACCGGACCGGCCGCGGACGACGTCCTGACCGGCGAGGTCGAGCGGATCACCGCGCTGGTGACGGCCGCTCAGGAACCGGACGGCTACCTCAACACCTGGTTCCAGGTCGCCAAGGGCGGCCGCCGCTACGAGGACCTCCGCTGGGGCCACGAGCTGTACTGCGCCGGGCATCTGATGCAGGCCGGCATCGCCCTCCATCGCACGACGGGCCGCAAGGAACTGCTCGAAGCCGCCGTGCGGTTCGCCGACCACCTGACCGCGGTGTTCGGGCCGGACCGGCAGATCGACGGTTTCGACGGCCATCCGGAGGTCGAGACGGCGCTGGTGGAGCTCTACCGGGAGACCGGGGAGCGGCGCTACCTGGAGCTGGCGGGGTACTTCGTCGACCGCCACGGGCACGGGCTGCTCGGCGGGGAGGCGTACTGCCAGGACCGGGTGCCGCTGCGGCGGCAGGAGAACGTCGAGGGCCACGCGGTGCGGCAGCTCTACCTGCTGGCGGCGGCCGCGGACCTGGCAGCCGAGACCGGGGACGGCGAACTGCGCGCCGCCTGCGAGCGGTTGTGGTCGGCGATGGTGGCGAGCAAGACGCACATCACCGGCGGGCTGGGGGCCCACCACGACGAGGAGGACTTCGGCGACCCCTTCGAGCTGCCCACCGAGCGGGCCTACTGCGAGACCTGCGCGGCGGTCGCGTCGGTCCACTTCAACTGGCGCATGGCGCTGCTGACCGGCGAGGCCCGCTACAGCGACCTGATCGAACGCACGTTGTTCAACGGGCTGCTGGCCGGGGTGTCCCTGGACGGCGAGAGCTGGCTCTACGTCAACCCGCTCCAGGTGCGCGACGGGCACACCGACACCGGCGGCGACCAGTCCGCCCGGCGCACCCGGTGGTTCCGCTGCGCCTGCTGCCCGCCCAATGTGATGCGGCTGCTGGCCGGACTCGAGCACTACATCGCCACCACCGACGACCGCGGCTTCCAGCTGCACCAGTACGCCGCCGGCCGCTACACCGGTGCGGTGGGCGCCGACCAGGTTGTTGTTAGCGTTCACACGGACTACCCGTGGAGCGGGGCCGTCCGGCTCGTCGTGGAGGACGCCCCCGAGGAGCCCTGGACCCTCTCGCTGCGGATTCCGCAGTGGTGCGCCCGGCACCAGGTCTCCCTGGCCGGCGGCGGCCACCTCCCCGCCACCGTGGAGGACGGCTGGCTGCGGATCGAGCGCGCCTGGTCGCGCGGCGACGAGGTGGTCCTCGACCTCGGCATGGAGGCGCGCCTGACCGCGGCGGATGAGCGGGTCGACGCCGTACGCGGCTGCGTGGCCCTGGAGCGCGGGCCGCTCGTCTACTGCCTGGAGGCCGTCGACCACCCCGGCGGCGGCCTGGACGACGTGCTCATCGACACCGGCCGGACACCGCGGGAGGAGTTCCGCCCCGACCTCCTCGGCGGCGTGGTCGCCCTCACGGCCGCCGGGTACCGCCGGCCGGCCGCGGAGGAGGGCTGGTGGCCCTACCGCACGTTCCGGAGCTCCGCCGGGGCCGGGCCCGCCCGCGAGCCGGGGAGCGCGCTGCCCCTGACCGCCGTCCCCTACTACTCCTGGGCCAACCGGACCGACGGAGCCATGCGGGTGTGGCTCCCCACCCGCTGACCCGGCCCGGCCGGCCGGGCGGCAGCACCGCTCACGCACGCATCCACCCACCGCACGAGCAAGGACCGTCATGAGACACACACGCATCGCCATCGTCGCCGTTGCGGTCTGCACCGCGCTCGCGGGCGTCTCCGCCTGCGGCGGCTCGGGCGGCGGTTCCTCCGCCGCCTCGGGCACCTACACGTTCTGGGACCCCTACCCGCAGTTCGACGGCTCCTCCCCCTGGGCGAAGCTCGTGGCCGCGTGCGGCCGCCAGGCCGGTGTGACCGTGAAGCGGACCGCCTTCGACACCACCGACCTCGGCAACAAGGCGCTGCTCGCGGCCCAGCAGGGCAACCCGCCCGACATCATGCTGGTGGACAACCCGGTGGTCTCGACCCTGGTCCAGGCCGGCGTCCTGAACAAGATGAGCGACGTGGACGTCTCCACCACCTCCATCGAGCCCAACATCATCGGTGCCGGAACACTCGACGGCAGCGCGTACGGCGTCCCGATCGGCGCCAACACCCTTGCCCTCTACTACAACAAGAAGGTGCTCGACGCGGCGCACGTCGACCCGTCCTCGATCACGGACTGGGCCTCGCTGACCGCCGCGCTGCAGAAGGTCAAGGCGTCCGGCGGCAAGGGGATCACCTTCTCGGCCATCAACACCGAGGAGGGCAGCTTCCAGTTCCTGCCCTGGTTCTGGGGCGCCAAGGGCGACCTGACCAAGCTCGACGACGCCGGCGGGCAGGCCGCGCTGTCCCTGTGGAAGGGCTGGGTCGCCAAGGGCCTCGCGCCCAACGACGTCCTGTCCAACACCCAGACCACCAGCTGGCAGGAGTTCGCCACCGGCCGGTACGCCTTCGGCGAGAACGGCACCTGGCAGCTGGCCAACGCCCAGAAGGCCGGCTTCCCCTTCGGCGTCATCAGCATCCCCGCGGAGCACGGCGGCCAGGCGCCGGCGCCCACCGGGGGCGAGTTCGTGACCGTGCCGGTGCAGAAGGACAGCTCCCGGTACCCGACGTCGGCGAAGATCGTGGACTGCCTGACCGACGACGGCAACCTGCTGTCGACGGACACCACGCTGTCCTACATCGCTCCCACGCTCGCCGTGCAGAACCAGCAGGTGGCCAAGAACCCCGCGCTCAAGCCCTGGGTGACCGCGGTGGGCTCGGCCCGCGGCCGCACCAGCAACGGTCTGGGCACGCGCTATCCGGTGATCTCCGAGCAGCTGTGGAACGCCGTGCAGGCCGCGCTCTCCGGGGGCAAGAGCCCGCAGGCCGCGCTGGCGGCGGCCCAGAAGGCCGCACAGGACCACAAGAGCTGACCCTCCCCCGCCCCGGCCCTGGACGGCGCCGGAGGCCGGGACCGGAAGGGTCCACAGCCCGTCACGTCGCCGACCGTCCCGGCGGCGTGACGGCCCGAACCGCCGCCGCGCATCCCGCACACCGGGGCCGCGGCGGCGCCCCGGGCGGTCCGTACGCAGGGCGCGCGGGCCACCGCAATACCAGCCCACCGACCGAGGAGCACGCATGACCACCGCCCACGCCGACGGCCTGGAGCGGCCGCCGGCCGTCACGGGGGCGACCCGTCAGGAACCGCCCGCTCGCGGCGCGGTGCGGCCCGGCCGCCGCCGGGCCCGCAGCCGCGGGTCCCGCCAAGCCGCCGCCTGGGGCTTCCTGCTGCCCGTCGTGGCGTACCTCGGGGTGTTCTACGCCTACCCGCTCTACCGCAACGTCGACTTGTCGGTTCGCCACTACACCGTGCGGTCCTTCGTGCAGGGCGGCGCCCCCTTCTCCGGGTGGGCGAACTTCCGCCAGGTCGTGCACGATCCGGCCTTCGCCACGGCGATGCGCAACACGGTGGTCTTCACCCTGGTGTCCATCGTCTTCCAGTACGCCCTCGGACTCGCCCTCGCCGTCTTCTTCAACCACCGCTTCCGGCTGGCCCCGACGCTGCGGGCGCTGTTCCTGATCCCCTGGCTGCTGCCGCTCATCGTGTCGGCCTCCACCTGGTCGTGGATGCTCAACAGCGAGTCGGGAGTGGTGAACTACGCCTTCCATCTGGTGGGGATCGGCCGGGTGGACTGGCTGACGTCGCCCCACTGGGCCCTGGTCTCGGTGATCGTCGCGAACATCTGGATCGGCATCCCGTTCAACCTGGTGATCCTCTACAGCGGGCTGCAGAACATCCCCGCCGAGCTGTACGAGGCGGCCGCGCTGGACGGCGCGAACAGCTGGCAGCAGTTCCGGCGCATCACGTTCCCGCTGCTGCGGCCCGTCTCCGCGATCACGCTGCTGCTCGGTCTGATCTACACCCTCAAGGTCTTCGACCTCATCTGGATCATGACCAAGGGCGGCCCCGGCGACTCCTCCACCACGCTCGCCACCTGGTCCTACCGGCTCGGGTTCGGCAACCTGCTGCCGGAGTTCGGGCCGGGCGCGGCCGTGGGGAACATTCTCATCCTCATCGCCCTGGTCTTCGGCCTGTTCTACATCCGCGTGCAAAGGAGGCAGGCGGCATGAGCAAGCGCCCTTCCCGGTCCCGCCGCCACACGGTCATCGGCGTGGTCCTCACCGCGATCATGCTCTTCCCGGTGTACTGGATGGTCAACGTCTCCCTGACGCCTCAGGGCGACATGCGCAAGGACCCGCCGGACCTGCTCCCCCTCCACCCGGACGTCAGCGGCTACCGGGCGGTCCTGAACGACCAGTTGCCGTACCTGTGGGTGAGCCTCCTGGTCGGCCTCGGCACCGTGGCCCTCACCCTGGTCCTGGCCGCCCCGGCCGGGTACGCGCTCGCCAAACTGCGGCCGCGCGGCGGGGGCCTGGTCGGGCTGCTGCTGCTCATCGCCCAGATGATCCCGGGCATCGTCATGGCGATGGGCTTCTACGGGATCTTCCTCAACCTCGGCATCATGAACACCTGGTGGGGACTGGTGGTGGCCGACTCCACCATCGCCGTGCCGTTCGGCGTGATGATCTTCACGGCCTTCATGTCCGGCATCCCGGACGAGCTCACCGCCGCGGCCCGGATCGACGGGGCGGGCACCTGGCGCACCTTCGTCTCGGTGGTCCTGCCCGTCAGCCGCAACGCCACCGTCACCGTGGCCCTCTTCAGCTTCCTGTGGGCCTGGTCCGACTTCGTCTTCGCCAACACCCTGGACAGCGGCGGCTCGCTGAAGCCCATCACGCTCGGCATCTACAAGTACATCGGCAACAACAACCAGGAGTGGAACGCCATCATGGCCACCGCGGTCGTCGCGTCCGTCCCGGCCGCCGTCCTCCTCGTCCTCGCCCAGCGCTACGTGGCCGCGGGCGTCACGGCGGGAGCCGTCAAGGACTGACGGTCCGCGCGGCGGGCGGTACGGCACCCCTCGGTTGCGGCCTCCGCCCCCGAACGTCCACCCGCCGCGGGGCGCGCGGTCCCGCGCCGAGCTGGGCCGGCGGATACGGGCTCGCCCGCCCGCGACGCGTGCACCCCGCGGCCGTGCACCGCTGCCGTCAGGCGGTGTCCGCGGCCGCGAACTGGTCGGCGACGCCGCGGGGTTCGCGGCCGAGCAGCTCGGCGAGGAGCGGGTCGACGCCGGCGAAGCGGCCCTGCCGGGCGGCCTGGAAGGTGGTGAGCATCATCCGCGCCATCGCTTCGGGTATCCCGCCGCCGGCCTTGTCCGCGACCCATGCCTCGTCGTCGAGTGTGACGCGCTCGACCTCGCGCCCGCCGGCCTTCGACGCCATGGCGGCGATGTCGTCGAAGGTGACGGCCTGGCGGGCGGTGAGCGTGACCGGGCCTTCGAAGGTCCGGTCGCCGGCCAGGATGACCGCGGCCGCCTCGGCGGCGTCCGCGCGGTCGGTCCAGGAGACGGGCCCGTCCGCCGGGGCCGCGATCGTGCCGGTCTGCTGCCATGGGCCCAGCAGCCAGGCCAGGCTGTGGGCGTAGAAGCCGTTGCGCAGCGCGGTCCAGGCGACGCCGCAGTCGGCGAGGAGTTGCTCGGTGGCGGCGTGGTCGCGTGCCGGGGGGAAGGGGCTGTCGGCGCCGGCGCCCTGGTGGCTGGTGTAGAGGATGCGCCGGGCGCCCGTCTCGGCGGCGGCTTCGATGCCGGCCCGGTGCAGGGCGACCGCGTCGGCGTGCGGGTCGTTGGAGGAGACGAGCAGGACCTGCTCGGCGCCCTCGAAGGAGTGCCGCAGGGCGGCCGGGTCCTCGTAGGAGCCCTGGCGCACCCGCACACCGCGGTCGGCGAAGTGCCGCGCCTTGGCGGGGTCGCGGACGCTGACGCCGATCCGGTCGGCGGGCAGGCGGGTGAGGAGGTGCTCGACGGTGGCCCCGTTCAGGGCGCCGGTCGCACCGGTGACGACGATCATGGGTCTACCTTTCGTTGCGTGGCACGCCCGCCGCTTGCGGACCGCCCTGTCAGTGGGCGCGCAGCAGCGGCAGGAGGATGTCGTCCACGAGGTGCTCGACGAAGGGCTCGTCGCACGGCTCGCCCGCGATGACGACGCGGTGGACGATCACCGCGGGAGCGACCTCGGCGAAGAGCTCTGCGGCCCGGGGGGTCAGCCGCTCGCCCTGCCGGACGGCGTTGCGCAGCGGCCCGTCGGTCATGGCCGCCTCGTCCCGGCGCAGGATGCGGCGCATCTCCTCCGCGAGCCGCGCGTCGCTGCGCATACCGGCGAACAGCGCGCCCAGCAGACCGATCTCCTGCTCGGCGATCTGCCGGGCCAGCCAGGTGACGAGTGCGAGGAGGTCTGCGCGCAGGTCGCACGCGGTGGCCTCGGGGGGCGTGGCGGGCGAGCGGTGGTCGACCGCGGCCGCGACCAGAGCGGCCTTGTCCCGGTAGCGGCGGTAGATCGTGGTCTTCGCCGCCCCCGATCGGCTCGCCACCGCCTCGATGGACAGGTGCTCGTAGCCCACCTCGGTCAGCAGCGAGAGTGTTGCGTCAAGAATGGCCAGGTCACGGCCGGTGTCCCGCGGCCGCCCGGTCGCGGGTGGCCGGGCCCCGCCGCTCGGTGATGCATCCGTCGGGCGTGTCATGCCCCCCTACTTTCGCTACGCTACCGTTGCGTATCGAAAGTACCGCGGACAGGCCGGTCCCGGCAACTCGGGCGCCACTGCCGACGACACGCACGCCGTGGGCGGAAAGCGGGATAAGAACATCCATTCCTTACGTAGTGTACGTTTGTTCTTATGCAGGAGCAGGAAGACCGAGGGACAGCGGGCGGCGAAGGCCGTCGCACACGCCGGCACGACCCGCGGCGCAGGGAGCGCGTGCTGGACGCCGCGCTGGATGTGCTCGTGGACGAGGGGGTCGCGGGGATCACGCACCGCAAGGTCGCCGCCCGCGCGGATGTGCCGCTGGGCTCGGTCACCTACCACTTCGCGACCCTGACCGACCTGTGCGCGCAGGCGTTCGCCCGGTACGTCGAGCAGCGGACCGCCGAGTACGAGGCGCTCTTCACCCAGGTGGCGTCCCGCGACGACCTGGTCGACGTCCTGGTGGAACTGGTCGAGGCGGGACCCTCGCGGCACCGCAGCGCGGTCCTCGGCTTCGAACTGCACCTGGCGGCGCTGCGCGACCCGGCGCTGCGCGCGCTGACCGGCCGGTGGACCAGGTCCAGCCGGGCGGTGCTGGCCCGCTTCACCGGACCCGGGGCCGCCGCCCGCCTCGACGCGCTCCTGGAGGGGATGATCATGCACAGGCTGCTGTCCGACGACGGCGAAGCGCGTGAGGCGACCCGCGCGGCCATCGAGCAGACGCTCGGCCCCCCGCAGCCGCCCAGGTCGGGGTGATCAGCCACCCAACCGCGCCCGCACTCCGCGTACCGCCGCACCGAGGAGCCCACTGTGCCGAGCACCGCACCTCTCATCGCCGTCAGTGACACCGACCTGGCGGACCTTCGCGCCCGGTTGCGCGCCACCCGGTGGCCCGAGCCGTGGCCGGTAGGCCCCTGGGAGGCGGGTACCGACGCCGCCGAACTGCGCCGCCTCGCCGGCTACTGGGCCACCGGGTACGCCTGGCGCACCCACGAGGCCGCCGTCAACGCCCTGCCCTCCCACGTCGCCGACATCGACGGCACACCCGTGCGCTACCTGCGCTACGACGCCGAACGTCCGGACGCCCCGGCGATCGTGCTCACCCACGGCTGGCCGAGCACCGTCCTGGAACTCACCGCCCTCGCCGAACGATTGGCCACGCCCTCCCGCCACGGCGGGGACGCCCGCGACGCCTTCACCGTGATCGTCCCGGCCCTGCCCGGCTTCCCGTTCTCCCCGCAGCGGCCCGCCCTCACCGGGGCCGAGCAGACCCACGACCTGTGGCACCGGCTGATGCACGACCACCTCGGCTTCCGGCGGTACGCGGCGCACGGCGGGGACCTCGGCGCGGGCGTCACCTCACGGCTCGCCGAAGCCCACCCCGAGGCGGTCATCGGCATCCACCTGCTGGCCGTGGCCGCCCCGGCCGACCACGACCCGGCCTCCCTCACCGCGGAGGAGGAGGCGTACCTCGCCTCGGTCGCGGCCTGGCAGGCGGAGGAGGGCGGCTACATGCACCAGCAGAGCACCCGGCCCCTCACGCTCGCCCCCGCCCTCGCCGACTCACCCGCCGGGCTGCTGTCCTGGATCCTCGAGAAGTACCGCGCGTGGAGCGACTGCGGCGGCGACCTGTCCACACGCTTCAGCGACGACTTCCTCCTCACGCAGGCGTCGCTCTACTGGTTCACCGGCACGATCTCCACGTCCTTCCGCCCGTACTACGAGTACGCGCACCACCTGACCCGCCGGGTGCGGCGGGTGGACGTCCCCACCGCCCTCGCCCTCTTCCCCGCGGACCTCAGCCGGCCGCCGCGGAGCTGGGCCGAGCGCACCTACCACCTCACGCGTTTCACCCGTATGCCCCGCGGCGGCCACTTCGCCGCCCACGAGGAACCCGGCCTGCTCGCCGACGACATCACCGCGTTCTTCCGCGACCTGCGCTGAGCCCGGCGAGCGGCCGGGACCCGCGCGGAGAGGGCCGTGCGACGGCGCCAATGACCGGTTCGGCCCCGTCCGGGCGGCTTCACCCCATGAGTCCGGGGGCCTGCGGCGAGTCCGGAGCCGTGTCGGCGGGGCGGCGGGCGGCGGCGCACACGGCAAGGAGCTGCTGTGCGGCCACCGCGACGGGCGGCCGCCGGCGTGCCAGGTCGCTTGCCGCGAGGTCGAGGAGGGCGTCGAGCGTGCCGGGCCCGGGAGCGCCCGTGGCGTCGAGGGGGATGTGCAGGGCGGAGGGCGCCGGCGCGGTGAGCGGATGCGCGGAGAGCCGGATCCAGACCGGCCCGGCACCGGGCGCGGAGGTGCGGCGGGCGAGGCGGGCGGCGACGAGGGCGCCGGCGGCGTGGTCGACGGCGGGGTGGGACCAGGCGGAGACGATCAGGGAGGCGCGGTCGAGCGCGGCGACGGCGTCGGCGTACGGATCGCCGGTGGCGGCGGGCACCATGGCGGCGGCCACGGACAGGCCGGCCCCGCGCAGGGCCTGGGCGATCGGCAGCGCGGTGCCCGGGTCGATCAGCACCGCCGCGTCGCGCCGCGGCCCGGGGCATGACGGTGTCTGCCAGGCCGGGGCGGGGATCGGGGTCACGGCGGGGCCGTCGCGGTCGCAGATGTCCATGTCTCCAGGGGAGACCCCGGCGGCGGACTGCGGAAGGGGTCGTCCGTGACCCGGGTCCGGCTCGACCCGGGTCGGCGCCGACCCGGGCGGCTCCCGCCGGGCGGCGGGCCGCGACCCTTCATAAGCTGGCCACAGTCCGCTGTGCCGGTCATGGGACAAGGGGGTCGCCGATGGTGGACCCGGGTCAGCGCCCGCGCCTCGGCACGGACCTGCTGTCCAGCTGGCGGGCCCGCGTCAACCCGCGGGACCTGCCGGAGGCCGCCGGCATGGACCCGCTGCCCGAACGGCTGACGGTGGCGCTCATGGCCCGTCTGGTCCACACCGACGAGCGGCACTACCGGCGGATCGAGCGCGGCACCGCGCACGGCGTCAGCACGCAGCTCATCGAGTCCATCGCCCAGGTCCTGCGCCTGCAGCCGCACGAGACACGGCTGCTGTACGCGTGGTGCGGGAAACCGCCGCCGCGGGCCCAGGCGAGCGACGCCGCGGTGCCGGAGGACCTGCTGGGGGTGCTCGATGCCGAGCAGCACGGCGCCTACTGGTGCTCGGCCGGCTACGACGTGCTCGCCGCCAACGCCCGCGCCCTGTGCAACTGGCCGTGGATGGCGGAGCCGGGCACCAACGTCATGGTCGCCCTGCTGAGGGGGCCGGGGCGCGAGCAGTGCGCCGAGTGGGACACCCGCTGGGCCCCGCTGCTCCTGGCCCAGCTGCGAAGGGAGCTGATCCAGGCCCCCGAGAGCGACGAGCTGCACGAACTCGTCGACCGCGTGGTGACCGGCGACCCGCTCGTGGAGCGGATCTGGCGCGCCACCGCGGAGGTGCAGCCGCCCGCCTACGGGACCACGCGCCCGATGTACATGCCGCCGTGGCGGCCCTACACCAGTGATCCGGTCGAGATCACCGTCACGGCGCTGGTGCCGATCAGCAGGCCCGACCTCCGGCTGGTCGTCGGGGTCCCGGCCGCCGACGTCACCCCCCGGCTGCCGGAGCTGCCGGACCGGCCCCGCACGGCGCGGCACCGCCCGCGGTGAGAGAGCCGCGTCACATCGGAGCGCCTTTCCCTCAGGTGAGCGCGACGCTCCCCGGGTGTGGCGGCCCTCACTGCGGGATCCCGGTCCCCCGGCCGCCGTTCCTCGGGCACGATGGAGTCAACCCGGGCATACCGGGGCCATATTGGGCGATCACCGAGGAATGGGGGGGCGGCATGCGGATAGCGGTGGGCAAACCGGTGGTGGTGCGGGCGCCGTACGAGGTGTCGACGGACGCGATCGAGGCGGACTGGCTGGCGCGGTGGCCGCTGGAGGAGCAGCCGCCGCAGCGGCGGCGCCGGCTCGCCACGGGCCTGCGGATGGTGCGCTCCACAGGTGTGGTGTCGCGGCCCTGGGTGGCGCCCTTGGACGTCGTCGGCGACGCGGGGCGCGGCGCGCGCGAGGTGTACGCGGAGGCGTTCGCCGCGGTGGTGGACATGGCGGCCGCGGCGGCGGGCGGCGCGCTGGAGGCGGCGGGGCTGGAGCCGGGGGATGTCGACTGCGTCGTCACGACGCACACCACCAGCTGGACCGTGCCGGGCCTCGACGTGGCCCTGGTCAACCGGCTCGGACTGCGGCGGGACGTCTCCCGGGTGCCCGCCTCCACCCTGGCCTGCGCGGGCGGCGCCCACTCCCTCGTCCAGGCCGTGCGCTACCTGGCCCACCGGCCCGACGGCGTGGTCCTGGTCGTGGCCGGCGAGGCCCTGTCGATCCTCCACACGCCCTGGCGCGAGCCGACCAGGACCTCCGTCCTGTACGGCGCCCTGTTCGGGGACTCCGCGGCAGCGACGGTCGTGGTCGGCGCCGACCCGGCACACCAGGCCGACGCCGACCGGCTGGTGGCCGCCGGCGGAGGTCTGGTCGCCGAGGTCGACACGTGGGAGTGGCAGCAGTACGGCGAGAGCCCCTACTGGGGCGAACTCCTGCCGCCCGGGGCGCCGGACGCCGGCCGGATCGTCTTCGAGTCGAACCGGGACGCGGCCAAAGCGGCGCGCGAGACGGTCCCGCAGCTGGTCAAGTGGCTCGACGGCCGACGCGTCGAGTGGGCGATGGTCCATCCGGGCGGGCCGTCGATCATCACCGACACCGTCGACGCCCTCGGTCTCCCGCCGGAGGCCGGCCGGCACTCGGCCGCGTCCCTGGCCGGCGGCAACCTCGGGGGCGCGGCGGTCCTCGACGTCCTGCGCCGCACGCTCGGCAACGGGCCCGTCCGGGGCCCGGGCGTCCTGGTGGGTTACGGGCCCGGCTTCGTCGCCGGCGCCGTGTCCCTCGACGTCCTGGACTCCCCGGCCTGAACTCCGCGCCGGGCCACGGGGACCGGCGTCCGCAGCGGTCGGGAAACAGCGGTCGGGAAACGGGGCCCGGGAGACGGGGCGAGCCGACGACCGGCCGACGCGGCGGCAGTTGCCGGTGGCTTCCGCCCATGAAGCGCTCGACTCGCGGCCTGCCCCACGGGCTTCCCCGGCGATCCCGGAAGCGATCCCGAGCCACCGCGGGCCTCGGCTCCTCGTGCCGGGGCTTGGTCTGCGGGACGCCTCGGGACAGAATGGTTGGGCTTTGAACGAGATACCCACCGTCGCCCGGGCCGGGCCCGGTGCTCTCCGTACGCGGCGGGCGGCGGCCCCCTGTCGGTCGGTCGGGCTCCTGGCGCCGGGCGGGGCGCGGGTGATGGTCAACCAGGGCGCGGGTGGTGCGCGGGAAGGGGAGGCACGGCCTTGGCAGCGCAACCCGCGCGACCCGTGGACCCGCAAGCGGCGCGAGCCGCGGACCCGTATCCCACGGGGCCCACGGACCCGTATCCCACGGGACCCGCGGACTCATTGCCCACGCGACCCGCGGGCCCGGCTCACCCGCAACTCCCGCGATCCGCGGGCCCCGATCGTCCCCGACTCCCGGACCTCCAGCCCACGGACCCGCAGCCGCCGGCCCCCGTCCGCGGGCCCCGGCTGGTCGGGCGCTCCGAAGAACTCGCCGCCCTCGTCGGCGCCCTGACCGCGGACGGCCCCGCGACCGTCCTGGTCGAAGGCGAGGCCGGCATCGGCAAGACCCGGCTGCTGCAGGAGGCGCTGGCCGACCCCGCGCTCGGCGGCGTGCTGGTCGCCGGGTGCCTGCCCTTCGGTGAAGCGCTCACCCTGGCGCCGATCGTGGACGCCGTACGCCAGGCCCGCACTCGGGCGGACGAGCTGGACCTCTCGCCCCTGGGCGGCGCCCTGCGCCCGCTGTTCCCCGAGTGGGCCGACGCCCTGCCGCCCGCTCCCGAACCGCTCGACGAGGCCGGCGCCGCACGGCACCGGCTCTTCCGCGCCCTGGCGGAGCTGCTCGCCCGCTGCGGCGTCACCGCGCTCGCCGTCGAGGACGCCCACTGGGCGGACGAGGCCACCCTGGATTTCCTGCTGTTCCTCGCCGGCCGCCCGCTCGCCGAGCGCGTTGGCCTGGTGCTCACCTACCGCCCCGAGGACGTCCCGGCCGGCTCCCAGCTGCGGCGCATCGCCGCGCGACCCGTCCCCGGCAGCCACCGCACCCGGATCGCGCTGAGCCCGCTGACCGTCGCCGGCACCGCGCAGTTCGTCTCCTCGATGCTCGACGACGAACACGTCTCCGACGCCTTCGCCGCCTTCCTGCACGGGCACACCGCCGGACTCCCGCTCGCCGTCGAGGAGTCGGTGCGCCTGCTCGGGGAGCGCGCCGACCTGGTACGGCACCGCGGCGAATGGCGGCGCAGGACCCTGACCGAGATCGGCGTGCCGCCCACCATCCGCGACGCGGTGCTGGAGCGCTGCTCGCGACTCGACCCCGACAGCCGCCAGGTGCTGCGCGCGGCCGCCGTCCTCGCCGAGGCCGCCGGTCCGGAGGTGGTCGCCGCGGTGGCCGGGCTGCCCGCTGCCCGCGCCGATGCGGCCGTGGCCGCCGCCGTGCGGGCCAGGGCCCTGGTCGAGGACGCCGACGGCCGCGTCGGCTTCCGCCATCTGCTGGCCGCCCGCGCCGTCTACGACGACATCCCCGGCGGTGAGCGGCGCGCCCTGCACCTGCGGGCCGGGCGCGCACTGGAAGCCCTCCACCCGCTTCCCATCGCACGGCTCCCGCACCACTTCGGCGCCGCGGGCGACACGGACGGCTGGCGGCACTACACCGAACTGGCCGTCGACCTCGCCCTGGCCACCGGCGACCAGCAGACGGCGGTCACCGCCCTGCACGCGCTGCTGTCCAGCGGCGACCTTCCCGCCGGAGCGGTCGTCCGGCTGTGCCGCAAGTTCCCCGTCTTCGCCTTCTCCGGCCACCTCGGCAGCAGCGACCTGCTGGAGGTGCTGCGCGGCCTGCTCGACGGCGGCGCCCTCGCCCGCTCCGAACGCGGCGAGGTCCGCGCCCAGTTGGGCCGGATGCTGATGCACGCCGGCCAGTACGCGGCAGGCGCCGCCGAGTTGGAGCGGGCCACCGCCGACCTCGGCGAACGCCCCTACGAGGCCGCCGCCGTGATGAGCGCGCTGGGCCGCCCCGCGGGCGCCGACTGGCCGGTCGCGGCCCACCGGCGCTGGCTCGACAGGTCCGTCGCGCTGGTCGAGGCACGGGTCCCCGCCGACCGCCACCTGCCCTTCCTGATCGACCGGGCCACCTCGCTGCTGGAGATGGGCGACCCGGCCGGCTGGGAGGTCGCCGCCCGCATCCCGCAGACCGCGGACGGGCCCACCGATCCGCTCGACGTGATCCGCGCCGGCCTCAACCTCGGTGACGCCGCACTTCGTTGGGGCTACGGCGAGGACGCCCGGCACCGCCTGCTCCGCGCGATCGGCCTCGCGGAGCGCCACGGCCACCTGAGACTGCGGGACATGGCCGCGACGACCCTCGCCCACCTCGACTGGCACACCGGCAACTGGCAGGGGCTCGCCGAGCGCGCGGCCACCCACGCCGCGATCGAGAACGAGCCGCTGATCGTCATCGACGCCACCTTGGTCACCGCCCTGCTCACCGCGGCGACCGCCACCGCGCCGGAGCAACTCGCCCAGGCGGCCGCCCTGTTCACCCACGTCATCGCCGAGGCGCGCCGGCGTGGCTTCGCCGACGTGCCGCTGGAGGCGACGGCCGGGCTCGCCAGGATCAGGCTGGAGGAGGGCCGCGGCGAGGAGGCGCTGGAACTCACCGAGGCCGGCATGCGGGTCGTGGACCGCAAGGCCATCTGGCTGTGGGCGGTGGAGATCGCGCCGGTCCGGGTGGCGGCCCTCGTCGCCGCGGGCCGTACCGCGGAGGCCGCCGCTCTGGTGGCCCGTTACGCCAGGGGGCTGCGCGGCTGCACCGCCCCGGCGGCCGCGGCCTCGCTCGCCGAGTGCCGGGCGCGGCTCGCCGACGCCGAGGAGCCGGCCGAGCGGGCGGCAGAGCGCTGGGATGCCGCCGCGGCGGCGTGGGAGGCGCTCCCCCGCCCCTGCCCCGCGCTGCTCGCCCGGGAGCGGCAGGCCCGGGCGCTCGGCGCCGCGGGCCGCGAGGCGGAGGCGGCCGCGCTGCTCGCCCGTACGGCGGCCGCGCTGGCGGACCTGGGTGCCGAGCGCGACGCCCGGCGGGTCGCCGCGAGCGAGGCCCGTCGCCCGGCGGGTGGCCGCCGCGGCTACGGTGACCGGCTCTCGCCGCGCGAACTGGAGGTCGTACGGCTGATGCTGACCGGCTTGTCGACGCCCGACATCGCGCGCTCGCTGTCGCGGTCGCCCAAGACCGTGGCGGCGCAGCTGACGTCGGCGATGCGCAAGCACCGGGTCAACTCCCGTACGGCGCTGGCGGTTGCCGCGCTCAAGGCCGGCATCACCCCGGCGGACCCGGCCCCCGGCATCTGAAACCGGGCACTTACCACTCCCGGCCCTGCCGTTGCCGGGAGGAACCGTCCTCACGCCGGGAACTTCCGGCGAACTTTAGGTCAGTTGCCTCATCGCCCGCCGAGCCGGGCCGTCTCCATACTCGCCGTGCACCTGTTCCACGACAGCTACGGAGAGCAGCACCAGTGAGCCGATCCGGTGAGGACGCACAGCCTGATGGGCGCCCGGACGACACCGATTTGCCGGGACACGACGACCCCGAAGAACGCGCCGTGTCAGACGGGGAGTTCGCCGTCCTCGCCGAACCGGAAGGCGCGCTCGCCGACTCGGCACCGGCCGGGCCCGTACGCGTCCGACCCGCCCCCACCGAGCCGACGCGCGTCGAGCCCCTCACCGCCGAGGAGGCGGACGACGGCCCCTTGCCGGGCTACGAACCGCTCTGACCGCCCGTACTCGCCACCCGTAGCCGCCGCCCGATCCCGCGGACCGGTTCCGCCGTCCCATCACTCCGAACCCGACCCTCCGAAAGGCCAACTCCCCTCCATGGAGCCCTCCTTGAGGCACCTGCCGAAACGTCTCCTCCCCCATCGCCGCCGCAGCGCGCTGTGGGCCCTCGCCCTCACCGCCGCCTGCGGGCTGTTCGTCGCCCCCTCCTCCTCCGCCCAGAACAGCCCTCCGGCCGCCTTCACGGCCGCGCCCGCCGCTTCGGCCGCCGCCGCGCACTGCCAGGTGCGGCTGCCCGGCGGCCTCACCGCCGACGTCACCGCGGCCGGCGCCCGCCTCGCCGACCCGGCCGCCGCCTCCGGCCGGCTGATGCTCGCCTTCCGCAGCAACGGCCACCAGTACCTCGTCCCCGCCGACGCCGCCGCCCGCGCCGGGACGGCCGGCCTGGCCGCGTACGACACCACCGCGCTCGCCCAACAGCACTGCGGCGGGGCCGCGTTCGCCCCCGCGAGGACCCGCGGCGCCACCGGCGCCGGCTCGTACACCATGGCCCGCCTGACCGTGCACCTGGTGAACCCCGAGGGCCAACCCGCCTTCCAGGGCCTGGTGTTCCTGATCGGCGCCGACCACACCACCTACGCCGACCAGCTGTTCGGCGTCACCCGCGGCAGTTTCAAGATCGCGGTCCCCGCCGGGCACTACGAGGCCGTGTACGTCGACGGCTCCCACATCACCGTCGCCCCCGAGGTGGCCGTGGCGGACGGCACCGCCCTCACGATGGACGCCCGCACCGCCACGCACACCATCCCCGTCCCGGCCACCCCGCGGGCCGCGCAGCTCACCAACACCGAGCTGTCGCTCTACCGCAGCGACGGCACGCCCTCCGGTGACGCCGCCGGCCCGGTGCTCCAGCTCCAGCAGATGGGCTCCGCGCCCTCGGGCATCACGCTCAACACCACCGACCCGGTGCGCCACGGCAGGTTCGAGGCCGTCGCCACCTTCGACCTCGCCTCCCCCGCCGGCGCGCCGGAGCCGTACGCGTACCACGTCGCGGACGCCTTCGACCACCTGCCGGGCTCCTACCCGGACCGGGTCAGCCCGTCCTCGCTGGCCACGGTCACCCGCACGTACTCCGCGCCCGCGGGCGCGAGCGGCATCGACCTGCTGGTGGACAACGTGACCCCGGTGTGGGCAGCGACGGCGGGCGTGCAAACCACGACCGGCTTCGAGTTCCTCACCCCCGGCACCGTCCGCACCGAGTACTACAGCTCGCCGGCCGGGCTCAACTGGCGTACCCAGGTGGAGGACGAGCAGACGTTCACCACCCTCACCGGCGCCGACACCCGCTACCTGCCCGGCACCCGCACCGCCGAGACCTGGGAGGGCGGCGTCCCGCACCCGGGCGGGCAGAGCGACCGCGGCACCGGCGCCGTCTACTGCGCCGCCTGCGCCTCGGCCGACACCATGGTCTTCGCCATCGGCCCCGACGGCGACAGCACCCCCGGCACCCTCGGCACCGGCTTCGACCAGACCGACAGCGTCTCGCTCAGCCGCGACGGCGAACTGCTCGCCACCGGTTCCGACGGCCTCTTCGAGACCAGCGCGCCCGTGCCCACCGGCCGCGCCGACTACCGGCTGGAGGAGCACAGCGTCCGCGGCGGCGGCACACTCTCGCCCCGCACGGACACCGTGTGGAGCTTCACCGCCGACCCCGGGCACGGCCCGGCCCTCCCGTCCCGCGTGCACTGCGCCGGGCCGGTCGACTCCTGCGCCCCGCTGCCGCTGCTCTACGCCTCGCTCGACGCGGGCGGGGACGTCCAGCACCAGCTCGCTCCGGGCCGGAACACCGTGCACCTCACGGTGACGCGCCAGCAGTTCGCCACCGGACCCGCCGTCTCCGGTGCCCGGCTCCAGGTCTCCTACGACGGCGGCTCGACCTGGCAGCCCCTGCACCTGACGGGCACCGGCGGCAGCTACCGCGCGGACCTCACCGTCCCCGCCGCGGCCGAGGGCGGCACCGTCTCCTTCCAGCTCGCGGCCTGGGACAGCCAGGGCAGCCGGATCGACCAGGTGCTGCCGAGCGCCTACCGGGTGCGGTGACGACCGTGACGACCGTGACGAGCCCAGCCTCCCAGGAGCCCCCAGTGACACCCTCGACCGGCGTGCCCGCGGGCACCGCCACCCCCTCTCCCGCCTCCCGCCGGCGACTGCCGCGGCGACTGGCGGCGGCAACCGCCGTCGCCGCGGCCGTACTCGGCCTCCTCACCGCCGCCTCCCCCGCCTCCTCCGGAGCCGACAGCCCGCCGGACACCGGCACGGCGGCCGCTCCCGTGGCCGTCTGCACCACCCCGCCGCCCGGCCAACTCGCCTGCCAGGCCGAGGTGATACCCACCGCGTCGACGGAGCGCGCCTTCACCGCCCGCGACAAGGCCGCGCTCCCGGCCGGCTACGGCCCCGCGGACATCCAGTCCGCCTACAACCTGGCCGCCGCGGTGCGGGCCCACGCGGGCGCGGGCCGCACCATCGGCATCGTCGACGCCTACGACGCGCCGACCGTGGAGGCCGACCTCGCCGTCTACCGCTCCACCTACGGCCTGCCACCCTGCACCGGCGCCGACGGCTGCTTCCGCAAGGTGAACGAGCAGGGCGCGGCGGCGCCGCTGCCCGCGGCCAACCCCAGTTGGGCGGTGGAGATCAGCCTCGACGTCGAGGCCGTCTCCGCGGCCTGCCCCGACTGCCGCATCCTGCTGGTCGAGGGTGACGGAGCGGACACGGCGTCGCTCGCCGACAGTGAGGACACCGCGGTGCGGCTGGGCGCCGACGCCGTCTCCAACAGCTACAGCGCCCCGGAGACGGCCGTCATCGACAACGACCTGTCGGCCACCGACGGCCTGCCGGCCCGTAGCGCCTCCTACGACCACCCGGGCGTGCCGATCCTGGCCGCCTCGGGCGACTCGGGCTTCCAGCTGGACGCCCCCTACCCGGCCGACCTCACCTCGGTGATCGCCGTCGGCGGCACCTCGCTGGCCCGCGACAGCAGCCGGCGCGGCTGGAGCGAGACCGCCTGGGGCCCGGACCAGCGGCCCAGCGGCGCCGGGGCGGCCTGCTCGGCGCACATCGACAAGCCGGCGTGGCAGCACGACGCGGCCTGCCCCGGCCGGACCGTCGCCGACGTCTCCGCCGACGCCGACCCCTTCACCGGGCTCGCCGTCTACGACAGCACGCCCGACCCGGCCGACCAGCTGCCCGGCGGCTGGCTGCGCGCGGGCGGAACCTCGGCGGCCACCCCGCTGGTCGGGGCGATGTACGTGATGGCCGGCCCGGCCGCGGGCATCGACAGCGCCGCGGGCCTGTACGCCCACCGCGCCGACCTCAACGACGTCGTGGGCGGCCCGAGCGTCAGCATCCCGGGCAGCGGCCAGGAGTGCCCGGCCACCAGCACGATGTGCGCGGCCGTCCGCGGCTACGACGCCCCCACGGGCCTCGGCTCCCCGAACGGCCTGACGGCCCTGCGCTTCTAGGGTCCCGCCCCGGGTGCCCGGACCCAGCGTCCGGGCACCCGGGGCCGATGGCCGGGGTTGCCCTGCGGGGCGCGGGGGCCACTCCGCGGGAGTTACGGTTCGACGACCTCCACGCCGAGCTTCGTGCCGTTCTCGCGGCGGCGGGCGTACACCTCTTCACGGAGGGAGCCCATCTGGCGCAGGGCGTCCTTGCGCTGGCGCTTGTCGAGCCGACTCAGGTAGAGGTGGCCGTCGAGGTGGTCCGTCTCGTGCTCCAGGCACCGGGCGAAGTAGCCGGTCCCCTCGATGACCAGGGGGTTGCCGTCGATGTCCGATCCGCGGACCACCACCCGTTCGGGGCGCAGCACGTTCTTGCGGGCGCCGGGGACCGACAGGCACCCCTCGGACTCCTCCAACAGGTGGCGGCCGCCGGTCGGTTGCTCGTCGAGGACCGGGTTGACGATGTGGCCGACGTGCCGCACCCCGTCGTCGTCGGGGCAGTCGTAGACGAACAGCCGCAGCGGCACGTCCACTTGGTTGGCGGCCAGCCCCGCGCCCTCGGCGATGTACATGGTGACGAACATGTCGTCGATGAGCGTGCGGAGTTCGTCGGTCCCGAACTCGGTCACGGGGTGGCAGGGCCGGTCCAGCACCTGCTCGCCGACCACCGTGATACGGCGGTACCTGCCGCGTGCGGCCTCGGGCGCGAGGTCCGGGTACGCGTCCACCGGAACCCCCTGGACCCGCACCCTGCGGTCCACTGCGGAAGCCGTCTCACCCGACACCGTTCACCCTCTTCTCCCGGACCCGCACACCCCACGGGCCCAACCGGCCACCAAGCGTATCGCCTGCAACGGCCCCGGAGACCGCGCCAACGCCGTCTCAGCGGGGGGCCCGCCGATCGCCGCCGGCGCGGCCTCCCCCCGGCGTCAAGACACCGCAACCGCCCGCACGGAGGCCGAGCACACACCGTTCCCAGCCTTCGCTGCCGAACGCCGACCCCGATCACGGGAGTTCGGCCATGATCCGCTCCAGCTGCATCATCGACGCGTCGACAGCTTGAAGCTGTGACTCGGGCAGGTGCGTGAAGCGGATGACCTCCAGCGCGTTGACGATCCCCCGCAGCGCCCGGTCCTGATCCCGATCGACACCGCTGAGCTGACCCAGCAGGGACTCAAGCCGGTACTCGAAGTCCTCCAGGCTCAGGTCCCCTCGCCGGTAGCGCGCCACGAGGTCCCGTACGCGCATGCGCACATCGTCATTCTCGGTGGTGTCCATAGCAGCAACATCATGCCCGCTCCGGTGGCCGCACGTGGGCCCGGCACGGGTGCTGTCTCAGCGGGCGGGGCCGGGGGCGGCGGCGGGGGCGTGCGCGGGGCCGCGTGCCGATGCGTGCGCGGGGTCCTGCGCCGATCGATGGGCGGGGCCGTGGTCCTTGGGGGGTTTGGGAGGCTTGGGCTTCTTCGCGTGGCCGGGGCCGGGACCGGCCGCGGGCTTACGGGGAGCCGACGAGGTGGCCGGAGGGGACGACGATGCGGCGGCCGAGGTGGTCGAGGCCGGTGACGCCGTCGTGGGGCGGGCCTTGGGGGACGCGGACGCCGTCGCGGGGGCCGTGGTCGACGCCTTCGGGGGCAGGGTCGCTGAAGTGTCGTGCGTGAGGAGTGCCGCGCCCGTTCCCGCCGCCGCGGCGAAGGCGGCCAGGCCCCCCACGAGGAGGAGCTTCTTCGTCGCGCCCGGCCGTCTCGCCCGGTCGGGCGCCGCCGCGTGGTGGGCCATGGGCAGCGTGGGCCCGGCCACGGACGGTGTGGCGGCGGGCGATGGGGGCCCGGGCGGTGCGGCCGCGGCCACCGGTGGCGCGGAGAGGAGGATCGGTGCCGCGCCGTCCGGCGCGTTGAGGCGGGCGCGGTCCAGCCAGGCCGCGGCCTCCTCCGCGGTGGGGCGTTCGGCTGGGTCCTTGGCCAGCATCCGCACGGTGAAGTCGGCGAGCGGAGCCGGGATGCCGGGGCGTAGCAGGGCCGGCGGCGGCGGGGCGGCCTCGACCTGGCTCCGCAGGACGGACAGGACGGTGTCCCCGGTGAACGGGGGCCGGCCGGTGAGCAGTTCGTAGAGCACGCATCCCAGCGAGTAGATGTCGGAGGCGTCCTGGGCCGGGCGGCCCATGGCGCGTTCGGGCGGCAGGTAGGCGGCGCTGCCGACGATCTCGCCGGTGGCGGTGAGGGTGGCCGCGGTCTCGTCGGCGAAGCGGGCGATGCCGAAATCGGTGATCTTCACGGTGCCGTCGACGGCGACCATGACGTTGGCCGGCTTGATGTCGCGGTGGACGACCCGCCGGCGGTGCGCCGCGGCCAGCCCGGCAGCCGCCTGCGCGGCGATGGCAGCGGCCTTGCGGGAGTCCAGCGCCCCGCGCATCCGCCGCTCCTCGGCCAGGCTGCGGCCGTTGACGAGTTCCATGACCAGGTAGTGCCGCAGCGCGTCGGACCCGAAGTCGTACACGGTGACGACATTGGGGTGACTCAGCTGCGCCGCTGTCTGCGCCTCCAGCCGGAACCGCTCGGCGCCGACGCCCGCCGCCTGGCTGCTGCGCAGGAGCTTCACCGCCACCGGGCGGTCCAGCATGAGGTCGAGGGCCCGCCACACCTCGCCCATCGCGCCCTGCCCGAGCAGGCCGTCCAGCCGGTACCGATCCGCCACGAGCACGGGCCCACCACCCCTCACCATTTGGGACACGACACGGGTCGTCTGCCCCGCGCACCGCCTCGCAAGCAGCGCGGCCGGACGGAGCCGCCCCGATCGATGCTCCCGCCCCCGAGAGCGGCCGCCGCCCGCCGAAGCCTCGCCGCCCCGCCGCCCCTCAAAGCCGGGGCCGACTGCCGCCCACGCAGCGGTGGATGCGCGAGCGCATGCTTCCTCTCTCCCCCCGCGGCACCGGCGGGTGATTTCGCCCGCGGTGGTTGCGGCTGGTACTCCAGCAGTATTTCGCGTCCTGACCTGCGGGTTCAGCTGGGCGGGCGGAGTATGGCGGGGCGTCGAATGGTCAGGGGCGGTCTCCCGGAGACTGCCCCTCGATCGTGCGACCGCGCCGCGGACAGTGACAGCGGCGGGCGATCGCTTGGCGTCGTCTGCGCCAGTTCGACCAGTTCATCGCATGATGCCGGCCGCGGTGCCCCGGCAGATGCGGGGGCTGGGGGCGACAAGCTGCCAGGAGTCGCCGAACCCCCGCCGCTGTGAGCCTGATTGCCCCGGTTGCGTCACCGGTTCCACCCCTCTGATCAGCGGCCTCGCCCTGCTGCGGCGTTCCACCGAAGCAGGGCGAGCCGCCGGTGCCGTTCGGTGCGTCGTCGTCCGCTCGGCACCCGTCCGGCAGATGGTCGCTCAGAGCCGGGCCAGGACAATCTTGAGCACCTGGTCCGCGTCATCGAGGTTGACGAGTTCCCTCGCGATCGCCTCGGCCTTGCGAGAGTACGACGGATCGTCGATCACCTGACGCGTCGCGACCCCGGCTGATGTGGGGTCCTCGATCTGGACCGCGATGCCCAGGTCGGCCGCACGCCGCGCGTTCCAGGGCTGGTCGGCGATGAAGGGCCGGATCACCTGGGGCTTCCCCAGCGCCAGAGCGGCCAGCAGCGTGCCCGATCCTCCCGCGCTCACCACAACGTCCACCCCGGGCAGCAGCCGGGCGAGCGGTACGAAGCCGACCTCGTGCACCATGTGCCGGACGCTGTCGTCGACATCGAGCGTGCCCGGCTCGACCGTGGCGAGCACGGATATCTCGGAACTCGCGATCGATTCCACCAGCGACTTCATCGCGGCGGTGTCCTGGACCGAGGTACCGAGCGTCACCGCGGCGACCGGCCCGTCAGGCTCGGGCAGGGGGCGTTCGGCGCCCGACGCGCTGTGGGGTTCCGGTCGGAGCGGGAGGCGTCCGGGGGTGTCGTCGCATTCTGCTTCCGTGAGAAGTGCGTCCGGATACGGGTCCACCACCGCGATCGGCGCAGGGCGAGCGACGTTGCGTGCCGAGTACTCGGCACTCGCACGATCCGCAATCGCCTGCAGCAGTTCCTTGGGCATCGGGCCGGTGATGCGATGCTCGGTCAGGGGGACACCGAGCACCGCGGCGATCAGCGGTCCCACCGTGTCGACGGTGTCGTGCACGATGAGATCTGGCGCGAACCGGCGCGCGACCTCGACTGCTTCGTCCACGACACCGCTGAGGCGAACCGCGCCGAACAACTCCGCCGCTCCGGGACCGGGCTTGGTCCCGTCCTGGTCGCCACCGAGGCGACGACCGGTTTCCGCGATCGCTTCGAAGATGGACGGACCGACCTCGAACACGTCCATGGACGGCAGGATCGCTGCGGCACCCCGCCCCGAGAGCAGCCCGACCGTGTGTCCGGCCCGCTCCGCGGCATCGGCCAGCGGAAGCAGGGGGAGCACATGACCCGAGGCCGGAACGGCACTGAACAAAATACGCACAAGGAGCTCCCTGGCTCTTGACTATTGAAGAACGATCGGAACAAGGGCCGTGGAGTTCTCCGGATTCCCTGTCCGTCGGATCGTCAGAAAATCGGCCAGTGGGCGGTGTGGATCCCCGTAGCAGTGTTCAACCTTGAGTGGCGGTCGTGGAGTTGCCCGTGACCAGCATCGGCACCGGCCCCGGCGTGCACATCGGGTGGTGGCAGGTACGGTCGCGCGGCTGCGGGGGTTCTGCGCCGTGCAAATCCGCCGGGAGACGCGTGACGACATCCGCCAGGCTGTCGTCAGCATCGGCTGCGCCGTCGTCTGCCGGCGAGTGGCCGCTGCCCGCCGCCGTGGAGCTGTCCTGGGCCGACGGCGGCTACCCCGGCGGCCTGCTGCGGCCATCTCCTGACAGGTCAGCGGTCCTTGACGAAATCGGTGACGGTCCGCGAGGACGGCAAGGACTCGGTGGTGGTCCACCGGCAACGCTGACGGGCCAAGCCCTTCACACCACGCAGAGACCTGCGACCTCGGCTTCACCGCCTTCCGGGCGCCGACACATCCGCGTCCAGCGGACCTGCGGTTCCCTCGGAGCCACCGCCGTCGGCGATCTACGGCGCGAGGCCACAACTCCCGAACGTCACGACGAGGTCGGGACGACAACAGCGACTTGCCGCAAGCCGTGAGCACGTCCGGCCATCTCAATCGACCCCCAGCTTCTCCTTGAGCTCGGCCGGCGGAATCAGCGAAGCGCCCCGACGGTACGGCGCCTCGACGATCTCGTCCCACTCCTGGTCCACGTCCGGGCGTTCGTCATGCACTTCAACCCGGAAACCGACCCGGCCGTAGTGCAGTCCGATTGCCGGTCACAGTGTGCCCGGCCATGCCGCACCGCACAGCCCGTTGCTTTGGCCGCCGAAGGCGTCGGTCATGTCACCGGACTGGGCCGCGTCCTCGCGTGACCGAGTACATCCGGTGGGAGCGCTACCGGACCCGCGCCAGCGTCGGGGCGGGCAGCAGGTGCGGTGGCTTCCCCGGGACCAGGCGACGAAGTTTGCCTGCCGGGCACAGACTGCTGGGTGTTCGACAGGGCCTCCGTATCCCGCGGTGGGGATGCAGAGGGCGCCGGCCTCGGCGATCGGTTTGCCCAGGAGATCGACCAGGGCCGCCGGAATGCTCGCGTTCCTGACGCCGGAATCGGCAAGGAAGCTTCGTCAGTCTTCTAGGTGTCGAGGAACTCGGGGACGAAGATGTCCCGGCTGGTCAGCAGGCGCTCGGAGAGGCCCTGCTCGTGGTGGTAGCGCAGGAAGGTGTCGACCGCCTTGCGGTTCGCGCGCAGGCCGTAGGGCCACCAGTCCTCGCCGAGCAGGCTGCGGTTGCGCTCGAACAGGCTGCTGAACCAGGGGGTCACCAGGCTCATGTGCTGCTTCGCGGCGTCCTCGACGTAGGCGCGTGCGGCCAGCTCCTTGGCCTCGGCGAAGGCGCGGTACACCGAGCGCAGGTCCTCGGTGCGGTGCACCAGCTCCTTGCGGACGGCGACGAGGTGCATCGGGGGGAAGATCCCGGTGCGCCGGTAGTAGTCGCGCTCGACGTTCTCGTAGTCGGGGAAGAGCCGGGCGATCTTCGTGGATCCCCGCAGCATGGCCTGGGGCACGTCGACCGAGATGAGCGCGTCGATCTCCCCGGATTCGAGCATGGCGCCCAGGGTCCGGCCGTCCTCGGCGTGCCGCACGTCCACGCCGTCCGGCACCGGCTGCGGGAGCCAGTCGAACGCGGGGATGGGGTGGTCGGTGCCGCCGATGACCCAGCGGCACTGGTCGACGGTGACGCCGTACTCGTCCGACAGGATGCCCTTGGGCCAGACCCCGGCGTCATGTCCGAAGAGCGCGAACTCGCCGACCGTCCTGCCGGCCAGGTCCTGCGGCTTCTCGATCCCCGCCTCGGTGTTCACGAAGACGGCGGAATGCCGGAAGTTGCGGTTCGGGAAGATCGGCAGCGCCATGAACGGCGCGTCCTGCAGGTCGAAGGTGCGCAGGAAGTAGGTCAGGCCGAGCTCCGCTATGTCGTAGCGGCCTTCGAGCATCTGCCGGAAGAGGTCCGAGACCAGGGCCTCCGTCTCAAGGGTGGCGTCCACCCCGTCGATCGTCACGCGGCCGTCGAAGAGTGCCTCGGTGTGCTCGTACCGGTAGGTGCCGATGGTCAGCTCGCTGCTCATCACGATCCTCGCTTCCGTGAATGACCTTTCACTTTTACGGTGGACCCGATAGAGTTCCCTGTCAAGGTGAACGATCATTTACGTTGAGGGAGGCCGGCCATGCCGCGCATCACGCCCGAGCGCCGGGAAGCCAAGCGCGCCGAGATCGTGGCGGCGGCGCGCCGGTGTTTCGCGCGGGGCGGCTTCCACCAGACCTCGATGCCGGACATCGCCGCCGCGGCCGGTGTCTCCGCGGGCGCCCCCTACCGCTACTTCGCGAGCAAGGAGGAGATCATCCTGGCCATCGCCGCGGACGCCTTCCGGCTGATCTTCGAGCCGATGGAGCAGGTGGCCGCGGCCGCTGACGCCCCTTCCCTCGGCGACCTGGTCGCCGCCTCCCTCCGAGCGCTGGGCGCCGGGACCGTCACGGACGCCGCGGGGCAGGTGGTGCCGGTCGAGGAACTGCTGCAGTGCGTCGTGCAGACCTGGTCGGAACTGCTGCGCAACGACGGCCTGCACGCCCGCGCCGCGGAAGGCTTCGAAAGGGTCCGTCGCAGCATCGCCGACGCCCTGCGCCGCGGACAGGCGGCGGGCGCCGTCCCCACCGTGGACCCGGAGAGCGGCGCCCGGGTCCTGATCGCCCTGCTGCACGGCTTCCTCCTCCAGCGCGTCGCCTTCGGCCTGACCGACACGGCGGGATTCAACGACGCGGTCCGGGGTTTGCTCGACGGCGCCGAGCACCCGGACGGCACGGGGCGGTGAACGCCCGGTCCCGCCGGGCTTCGCGGGAGCTGACCGGGTTCGCCGCGGGGCCCGCCCTGCGGCACCGGCCGGCGCCGCGGGACAACATCGCGCGCCTCTACGGCTGACGGGCAGCACCACGGCCGCCGCCGCTCAGAGCTTGCGGTCGTCCCGCGGCTCCACGTACGGCTCCTTCCCCTCCGGGTGGCCGCCCGCCTGCGCCCGGGCCCGCTCCGACTCCGCGCTGTACTCCAGCCCGAGCAGCAGCGCGATGTTCGAGATCCAGAGCCAGACCAGGAAGATGATGATCCCCGCGAAGGTGCCGTACGTCTTGTTGTAGCTGCCGAAGTTCGCGACGTAGACGGCGAAGAGGGCCGACGCCACGATCCAGAGCAGGACGCTGAGCAGGCTGCCCCGGGTGACCCAGGGGAAGGTGCGCCTGACGTTCGGCGCGGCCCAGTGCAGGACGGCGACCACCAGGGCGAACAGGACGATCATCACGGGCCACTTGGCGTAGTTCCACACCGTCACCCCCGTGTCGCCCACCCCGATGACGGAGCCGGTCCTGCGGGCCAGGGTGCCGGTGAAGACGATGCCCACCGAGATGGCCGCGAGCACGATCACGAGGACGACGGTGATCGCGAATCGGATGGGCAGCGTCTTCCACGCGGGGCGGCCCTCGCCGATGTCGTAGACGGCGTTCCCGGCCCGCATGAAGGCCGCCACGTAGCCCGACGCCGACCACAGCGCGACGGCGACGCCGAGGATCAGCGGGATCAGGGACCTGTCGCCGCCGGCCTGCGCCTGGTGGACGATGCCGGTCAGGGTGGGACGGACGGCGGCGGGTGCCACGCTGGTGATGTTGTCGGTCAGCGTCTTCGCGGTCGGCTTGTTCAGCAGGCCGATGATCGAGACGAGGGCCAGCAGCGCGGGGAAGACCGCCAGGATCGCGTAGTACGTGAGCGCGGCCGCCAGGTCGGCGAGGTTGTCGGCCTTGTACTCCTTGAGGGTCCGCTTGAGGATCTCCCGCGATGACCCGCTGGGCAGGTCCGAAGGCTTCCGGGGTGCCCGCCCGGTGCCGCCGGCGTCGTGCGCGGTCGCACCGGAGCGGTCCGGCTCGCGGTCTTCCATCGTGCTCCTCCTGGCTGCGCGGGTACCTTTTTGCCCGTTTCGCCAGTATGGTGCGGCCGCTCGCGCCCGGCTCGACACGCGGGGCCGATCGGCCCCGCCGCGGTCAGCCCTTGCGGGCCGGGCGGGGAAGGCGGACGGCCGAGACGAGGAAGAAGATCCCGCCGAGGGCGGCGTAGCCGGCGAGGGCGGTCAGCGAGGGGTTGTCCTGCGCGCCGCTGCGGATGAAGCTCGCGCCGGCCAGGACCGAGATGCCGCCGCTGAGGATCATCGCCCACTGGCCGCCCATCGGCCGGCGGGCGACGCCCACCAGGAGCTGGACCAGCCCGGAGAGCACCGCCCAGGCGCCCCAGACGCGCAGCACGTCGGCGACGCCCGAGGCGCCGGCGACCGCGACACCGACAGCGGCGAGCGAGCTGATCGCGATGTTGACGTACAGGCCCTTGACCGGCCCGTCGCTGTGCGCGGACCGGGCGTCCAGCACGGCCGCGGCCACGTCGAAGGCCGGGTAGACGACGAGCAGCACCTTGGTGGCCGCGGTGAGGTCGGAGCCGGACACCAGCAGGAGCACCGCCCACGCGGCGGCGAAGGCGAACCGGACGACGTAGAGCCTGCGCAGGACGGGCGTGGCGGCGAGGTGCTCGGGTGAGGCGGCGGATGCCATGGGGGTCTCCAAGGGAGGCGAAAGGAGAGAGAACGTTCTCTCTATATGAGCAGCCTGACACAGACCGTCCGCGAAAACAAGAAAGAGCGTTCTACCGACTACCATGGGAGACATGGCACAGACGGACATCGACGCAGGCACGGGCAGGAGGACGTCCGCGGCCCGGGAGCGGCTCCTGAGGACCGCCGGGCAGCTCTTCTACGCGGAGGGCATCCACACGGTGGGCGTCGACCGCCTGGTCGCCGAGGCGCACGTCACCAACGCGACCTTCTACCGCCACTTCCGCAGCAAGGAAGATCTCTCCGTCGCCTACATCGGCAGCGTCGACCGTGCGGTCCGCGCCCAGATCGGCGCCCTGACCGCCGCGGGGACGTCCGCCGACGGCATCCTGCGCGGCATCGGCGCGTCCCTGGCCGAGCAGATCCGCTCGCCCGGGTACCGCGGCTGCGCCTTCCTCAACGCGGCGGCGGAGTTCCCCGACCCCGGCCACCCGGTCCACCGCGCGGTCGTCGAGCACCGCGCGTGGTTCCTGGAGACGGTCACCGGGCTGTTCGCGGAGATCACCGCCGCGCAGTCCGAGCACGCCGGGCGGCACTTCGTCATGCTGCGCGACGGCGCGATGAGCGGCGGCTACCTCGGTGATCCCGTCCTGGCCGGCGAGACCCTGACCCGCGGCATCGACGGCCTGCTGCGCATCCACGCCGCCCGCGGGACGGACGAGGAGGCCGCCGCCGGGCAGGCCCCTACGGCGGTGCCGGCAAGCGCGCCGCCCACGGCGTTCCCCGGCATCGAGTGCGCCCCGCCGGGCGCGAGCGACTGAAGCACGCGGCCGGCCGGACCGAGGCGGTCCGGCCGGCCGGTGGCCGGGGCGGCTCGCGGCTCAGAAGCCGCCGTACGCCTGCAGCTCGTAGATGCTGCCGCCGTTGTAGCTGGAGCCGGTGACGGTCAGCCGCAGGTAGCGGGCGGAGACCGGGGAGTCGCCGGCGAAGGAGTAGTTGGTCTGCGCCGTGGTGGCGCTCGCGGTGTGGTCGTCCAGGGTGGACCAGTTCAGGCCGTCGGCGGAGTACTCCAGCAGGTACTGGTAGCCGCCCGACTTCTCGAAGGTGGTGACCACCGCGCTGACCGGGGTGACCGCGCCGAGGTCGACCTGGATCCAGGACGGGTCGGGCAGGCCGAGCCCCTGCGCCCACCGCGTGCTCAGATCGCCGTCCACCGCCAGCTGCGGGGTGTTCGGCTCGGAGTACGAGGAGACGGTGACCGGCTTGCCCTGGGCGAGGTCGTGGTCGGACGGGGTGGTGACGTCCAGCGCGGGGCTGGGCTGCGAGGCGTTGAGCGCGGCGTCGCGGGCGACCACGGTGAACGTGTAGGCGGTCTGCGGGGTGAGGCCCGGCACCTTCAGGGTGGTGGCGTCGGTGACGGCGATGCGCTTGCCGTCCTGGTAGACCGCGTAGCTGGTGACGCCGGTGTCGTCGGTGGCGGCCGGCCACGACAGCTGGAGCAGGCTCGGCAGCAGCGCGGTGGCCGTGGGTGTGCCGGGCGCGCTCGGCGCGGTGTGGTCGGTGCTCGGCGGCAGGGCGCTGCCGTAGACCTGGAGTTCGTAGATGCTGCCGCCGCTGTAGTTGGAGCCGGTGACGGTCAGCCGGACGTAGCGACCGTGGACGGGCGTAGTGGCGCTGGAGTAGTTCGTCTGCTCGCTGGTGGGGTCCGCGGTGTGGTCGTCCAGGGTGGTCCAGTGCGCCTCGTCCGGGGAGACCTCGATGCGGTACTTGTAGCCGCTCGCCTTCTCGAAGGTGGTGATGGCGCCGGTGACGTCGTACTGGGCGCCGAGGTCGACCTGGATCCAGGACGGGTCGGGCAGGCCGAGCCCCTGCGCCCACCGCGTGCTCAGATCGCCGTCCACCGCCAGCTGCGGGGTGTTCGGGTCGGAGTAGGAGGAGACGGTGACCGGCTTGCCCTGGGCGAGGTCGGTGCCGTCGGGCATGGTGACCGTCAGCGGGCGGCTGGCAGCCGACTCGTTGCCGGCGGCGTCGCGGGCGGTGACGGTGAAGGTGTACGTGGCGCCGGCCGTCAGGTCGGGGATGCGCACGGAGGTGGTGCCGGAGGCGCTGACGAGCTTGCCGTCCTGGCGGATCGCGTACCCGGTCACGCCCGTGTCGTCGGTGCTCGCGGGCCAGCTGAGGTCCGCCACGGTCGGGAAGTCGGTGACGGCGGTGGGGGTGCCGGGGGCGGTGGGCGCGGTGTGGTCGCTGCTCGCCGGGTCCGGGTCGAGGTGCCGGTACTGCGGCTGCAGGCCGGCGTTGTCGACGATCGAGGCGGGCAGCTGGTCGCAGCCGCCGACCACGGTGGTGCCGGTGATGGTGGAGTCGGTGCTGTTCGCCTGGGTGCTGAAGGCGGAGGTGGTGGTGAAGTTGTCCGACACCTTGATGTTCATGCCGTGATTGAGGAAGAGCCACTGGTAGCCCACGTTGCACAGGGCGTTGCCGGTGTTGGTCCAGTAGCGGCTGCCCTCGTCGTGGTAGATCGCGCCGTAGGCGGTGGGCGTGGTGCCGTTGATGTAGTTGCCGGCGACCAGGCCGCCGGGGTCGGCGCTGAGGGTGTAGATCGCGCCGCCGTCGGCCTGCGACTTCATGATGTCGCCGATCTCGTTGTCGGTGACGATCGTGTCGCGGCTGATGGTCGGGGTGTCCCAGATCGGCACGCCGGAGTTGCCCGGGTAGTTGGTGTCGCCGCCCTTGTCGGTCAGGCCCCAGCCCCAGCCGACGGAGATGCCGCTGTAGGGCAGGTCGTAGATCTTGTTGTGGGTGATGACGGTGTGGTCAGTGTAGCCGGCGAAGACGCCGAGCGAGCCGTTGTACTGGTCGGCGACGTTGGTGACGACGTTGTTCGCGACCGTGTTGTCCTTGGTGATGTCGCGCGGGTCGCTCGGGTGGGCGTCGACCACGTCGGTGCCGCCGACCTGGACGCCGGTGGCGGCGATCTCCTTGAAGACGTTGCCGGTGATGTCGGTGCCCTGGGTACCGGTGTTGAGGTTGAGCCCGACCGCGCCGAGGTGGGTGAAGGTGTCGCCCTCGAAGCCGATGCCGTGCCCGTGGCTGACGTTGACCGCGCCGGGGGTCTTGACCCACTTCAGGCGGGTGGAGTCGAAGTCGGGGTTGTCGTTGCCGACGATCCGGAAGCCGGCCTGGCCCTCGATCATCCCGTCGGGCGAACTCGGCGCCAGCCAGGAGGAGTAGGAGAAGGTGATGCCGCGGAAGGAGATGCCGCTGACCGGGTGGGCGGCGGTGCCGTCGAGGTCGACCAGGTCCTGCAGGCGCGGCACGGTGACGGTGGCGGTGCGCAGGTCCTGCCCGGACTCGGGCATGTAGTAGAGGTCGCCGGCGCTCTTGTCGAGGTACCACTCGCCGGGAGTGTCCAGCAGCTCACGGGCGTTCTCCAGCCACGTGGGGTTCTGGATCTCCTCGCCCTGGTGCAGGTTGGCGTTGTGGAAGCAGGGCTGCTGGATCGTCATGGTGGTGCCGACGATCGACTGCACCGGGCAGCGCATGAGCATCCAGCCCCAGGCGCTGACGACTTCCATGTCGGACTGGTTCTTGTACGCGTCCAGGCTGGTGTCGGTGATGGTGTAGCCGGTGGCGGTCTTGGTGAACCCGGCCGGGTTCTTCCCGCTGCGGGCGCGGGTCTCCAGCTTGCCGTCCACCCACAACTGGCGGGTGTCGATGTCGCCGACGTGGGCCTTGTAGACGTGGTGCGCGGGGTCGGCCAGGCTCCAGCCGGTGACCTGACGGCCGCCGCTGACGACGGGGTGGGCGCCGGGCGCGGCCTCGTAGGTGATCCGGTGACCGTCTGCCGCGGAGTCCTGCGGGGTCAGGGTGAAGGTGCTGCTCAACTGGTAGGTGCCGTCGAGTAGTTCAACATCGATGTCGCGGTCCGCCGGGCGGTGCAGCTGCCGGATGTGGTCGCGGGCCTGCTCCAGGGAGCCGAAGGGGTGCTTCAGGGTGCCGTTGCCCGTGGCGCGGCCGGTGGGCGAGACGTAGAGGGTCAGCGGGGCGGGCCCGGGGTGGGCCTGCGCGGGGACAGCGGCGAGCGGGACGGCCGCGGCGGCCAGCGAGAAGGCGGCCAGCGCGGTCGCGGCGGCTCTCAGGCCCCGGGGCAGGCGGAGCCGGAGGGGTGGGATCGACACGGAGTTCCAATCACTTGCGAGGAAGGGGCCGGCGGCGGTCCGGCGCGGCCCGGGCCGCGGTCGGTACGGCCGACCGCCTCGTGGTGGCCCGCGCCGGAACCGGCTCGTCGCCCTCCGAACGCGGCGAACCCGCCTCCGACATGATGAGTCGGATTCATCTGAGCGGAAACTATGACAGCCGCGTTACAGGAAGGGAAGACCTCTGATGAATCTCCCGCTCAACGGCCGTTGGTATCCCATCAGTTCACCACAAGCCGGACACTATTCATCTGACACATCCCCTGTCGCAGAAGGCGATTGATCTGGACCATGAGCGGCGGGTGCCCGGTCAACGCGGGCTGGGGCGGGGCCCTTTCGGCCTTCCCTCGCGCATCTCCGGTGGGAGGGCCGCGGGGCGGATACCGTGGCCGGATGCCCCCAGTGCACCTGCGGCACGCCGTCCGCGCGATCGTCCTCGACCACGACGACCGCGTCCTGCTGTGCCGGCTCGTCATCCCGAAGCCGTACGGGACGATCGTCGTCTGGGCAGCCCCCGGCGGCGGCGTCGAACCCGGCGAGAGCCCCCTTGCGGCGCTGCGGCGCGAACTCGCCGAGGAGGTGGGCCTCGGCCTCGACGCCGACCCGCCCCACGTGTGGCACCAGGAGGTCGTCGATCCCGGGCACGCCCCGGGCTACGACGGTGTGGTCAACGACTACTTCCTCGTCCGCACCGCGCACTTCACTCCTCGCGGCGCGCTGTCCGACGCGGAGCTCGCGGCCGAGAACGTCACCGGGGCCCGGTGGTGGCTCCCGCGGGACATCGCCGCGTACGACGGCAGCGACCTCTTCTCCCCCCGCGACCTGTCCGGTCCGCTGACGGACCTCCTCACCACCGGCCTTCCCGGCACTCCGGTGCACCTCGGGCTGTGAGTCCCCCCGGGCAGAGGTCCCCAGCGGCCCGTGCGGACGGGGGCCTCGGGGCGCGGGTTCAGGACGGGATTCACGGCGGGGGCAGGTTGCGGCGGTAGCGGCCGGGGGTCTGGCCGACCAGCGCGGTGAAGCTGTCGATGAACGTGCTCGGGTTGGACCAGCCGCACGCGTGCGCCGTCTCCAGCACGCCCGCCCCCGTCGTGAGCAGCACCAGGGCGTGGTGGACGCGCAGTTGGGTGCGCCAGCGGGTGAAGCCCATGCCCAGCTCCTCACGGCAGAGCCGGCTGAGGGTGCGCTCGCCGACCCCGATCGCCCGCCCCAGCTCGCCGAGCGTCGCCTTGCCCGCCGGGTCCTCCCCCATGATCCGGGCCAGCTCGCGCAACCGCGGGTCCTGCGGCTCGGGCAGGTGCAGTGGCTCCTCGGGGGCCGGTCCCAGCTCGTCCACGACGACGTGCCGCAGCCGGTCCCGGGCCTGCGGCGAGCGCGGCGCCGGGTCCGGGGCGGTGAGCGCCAGCAGCGCCTCGCGGGCCAGCGAAGTGGTCGACAGCACCGCCGGTCGGTCCGGGAGCTGGACGGCGAGCGCCGCGGTGACGAAGACGATCCGCATGTCGGTACGGCCGTGCGCGCGGTGGTAGTGGTCGAAGTGGGCGGGGATCCAGGCGGTGCGGTTGGCCGGGATGATCCACGTCCGCCCGGACGCGGAGGCGGACAGCACTCCGCGCGCCGGGTAGATCAGGTGGCCCTGGCCGTGCCGGTGGACGGGGGTGCGCTCGCGGTGTTCCAGGTCGTGGGTCTGCTCCCCGGCCTGCTGGCGGAATATCGGCACAATGAGTCAGAATAACGGTCGACGGCCGATCGTGCGGTTGAGTGAACTGGTCGCATGCACGAACAGCTCCCGAACCCCGAGCCCCCGGCCGGCACCTTCGGCCCGTCCGCCTCCGCCACCGCCGCCGCGGCCCCGCCTGTACGGGCCGCGCCTCCCCCGCCTGGGGCCGGCCGCGCCGGACGGAGCGGCCCGGTGCTGCTGGCCGCGGGGCTGCTGCTGGTCGCGGTCAACCTGCGCATCGCCGTCGCGAGCGTCGGCCCGGTCCTGGACGACATCGAGCACGGCCAGCCGCTGTCCTCGACGGCCGCCGGAGTGCTCACCACCATCCCCGTCCTGTGCTTCGGCGGCTTCGCCTTCGCCACCCCGGCGCTCGTCCGCCGCTGGGGCATGCACCGGCTGCTCGGCGTGACGATGCTGCTGCTCGCGGCCGGCGTGCTCGCCCGCCTCCAGCCGTCCACGGCCGCGCTGTTCACCGGGACCGTTGTCGCCGGGGCCTCGATCGCGGTCGCCAACGTGCTGATGCCCGGCCTGATCAAGCACGACTTCGCCCACCGTTCCGGCCTGATGATGGGCCTCTACACCACCGGCCTGTTCCTCGGCGCGGCGGCGGCCTCCGGCCTGACCGTCCCGCTGGAGCACGTGCTGGGGACCGGCTGGCGGCACATGCTCGCGCTGTGGGCGCTGCCCGCGCTCGCCGCCTTCCTGCTCTGGCTGCCGCAGACCGGCAGCCGCCGGGCCGCGCAGGCGGCCGACCACCGGCTCGCCGCGAGCAGCGCGGCACCGGGTCCCGTACCGGCCGGTCCAGCAGCGCGCGGCGGCAGCGGTACGGGGCTGCGCGGGCCCGGCGTGCGCGCCCTCGCCCGGGACCGGACCGCCTGGGCCGTGACCGTCTTCATGGGCGCCCAGAGCCTCGGCTACTACGCGCTGCTGTCCTGGCTCCCCTCGCTGCTCCAGGACTCGGGCATGTCCGACGGCCGGGCGGGGTGGATGCTCTCCTTCTCCACCTTCCCCGGTTTCGCCGCCTCCCTGCTCACCCCGGTGCTGGCCCGCCACCCGAGCCGCCGCCTCCCGGTGGTGATCGCCACCGTGGTGCTGTGCGGGGCGGCCTACGCGGGGCTGGCCGTGGCCCCGGTCGGCCCCGCGTACCTGTGGATGGTGCTGCTCGGGCTGGGCCAGGGCGCCGCGATCAGCCTGGCGCTGAGCCTGATCGTCTGGTGCGCGCCCGACGCCGCCCACGCCTCTGCGCTGTCCACCCTGGCGCAGGGCACCGGCTACCTCGTCGCCGCGCTGGGCCCCTTCGGCTTGGGCGCGATCCACAGCCTGACCGGCGGCTGGACGACACCGATGGCCGCACTCGGGGCGGTCCTGGTGGCGCAGCTCGGCGCCGGCCTGCTGGCCTCGCGCGACCGCGTGGTCCTCGCCGACGCCCTGCCCCGCAAGGCTGCGGTGTAGGGCTCGCCGAGGCGGAGCACATCGGGCGTTGCCGGTGGGGCGACTGCGGCTCCGGCACCTGCCCGACCGCGTCGGCACAGTCGGCACGCCCGGCGCGGAGCGTGATCTGCTGGCCGTCGAAGGACCCGGCCGTGGGCGCGCCCGCCGCCGGGTCCTCGATGCGGCCGGCTCCCGCCGGCTGGAGGAGCCGCGCACAGGCCGTCAGTGGTGGCTCACCGGGTGCGCGGAGAAGTTGTCGTGCCAGGCGGCCTTCGCGCCGGAGTCACCGATCCGGTACACCTGCACCACGGCGCCGACGGCGACGACGAGGGCCAGCACGATCACGGTGACGCGGACGGGAACGCGGGCCAGCAGGCCCTGGGCGGCGCCCTGCTGGTCACCCGTGGCGGCTGCGGCGGTGCTCGCGGGGGTGCGCCGGTCCAGCCACCAGACGGCGACCGTGACCACGAACAGCCCCAGCACCCAGGGCAGCAGGGTGTCGCCGAGCTCGGCGTGCCTGCGGACCAGGGGGTCGCTGTCGGTGTGCTTCTCCAGCCACTCCCCCGCGTGCGTGGTCAGCGGCACGCTCACCAGGGTGACCAGGGCCAGGACGGGCAGCAGCCACCCGAGCCGTTTGATCCAGGCAGGCCGGACGGCCACGGCGACCAGGGCGAGCGCGGTCAGCGGCACCAGGATGACCACGACGTGGACGAGCAGGATGTGCGCGGGCAGACCGTTGATGAGGGTGGGACCCATGGGGACTCTTTCGCGACGGGAGCGCACGCTCACGGGGAGCGGGCCCGGGGTGAGGGGATGCACGGCAGCACGGCGCCCCGCGGTCCAGCGACACCTCGACCAGCGGCGAACCGCGGCCGAACACGCCCGCCGGCCGCACGGAGCGTCCCTCCTGCCTCACCACCACCCTGACCGCCCGGGCATAACACGCCGGTTACGCGGGGAAGTTCCGACCGCGACGGCGAACAACGGGACGAATCGCCCCGGTCGTCACCTGGTTTCGGGGTGCCTCGGACCGGCGGTCCCCGAGCCGCGCGGGTCACGCGCTTGCGCAGACGAGGGCGGTGGACCCAACTCGCTCCGGGGCCGGCGCCGGCCGACGCGGCAGCGGGGACCGGGACTTCCCGCCCGGGGACCGTCCGGCGCGGGGCGACCGCACGCGGGTAGGGTCGCGTGGGAGCCGGTCCCTGACGGCCGGGGACGTCGACGAGGGGAGCCCGCGGGCGTGTTGGACTTCGACGCGGAGGAACGGCGGATCTGGTCGGGGCGCGCCGCGGCCTTCCGGGACGGTTTCGCCAAGCTCTGCGCCCACACGGCGCCGGCGCTCCTCGACGCGGTCGGGGCGGGACCCGGCACCCGGCTGCTCGACGTGGGCACGGGTGTCGGCACCGTCGCGGCGGCGGCGAGCGCCCGCGGTGCCCGGGTGACCGCGGTCGACGCCGAGCCCGGCATGATCGAGCTGGCCCGGCAGCAGGTACCCGACGCCGAATTCCACCTGGCCGTACTCCCCCACCTCCCCTTCGCCCCGGACAGCTTCGACGCGGTGGTGGCGAACTTCGTGGTCAACCACGTCGGCCGGCCCGCGGCCACCGTGGCGGCCATGCGCGGCGCAACCCGCCCCGGGGGCCGCGTCGCCGCGACGATCTGGTCCAGCCCGGCCGGTGCGGGCCACGAGTTGCTCGACCGCGCGGTCGAGGCGGCCGGTGCCCGACGGCCCGCGGACCAGCCCCGGCTCGACCCGGCGGAGGAATTCCCGCGCACCGCCGAGGGGTTCGGCGCCCTCTTCACCACTGCCGGCCTCACCGACGTCTCCTGCGAGCCGGTGTCCTGGGATCACGTCACGACCCCCGAGGAGTGGTGGAACGGCGCGGCGGCCGGCGTGGGCATGATCGGCCAGGCGATCAGCCGCCAGAGCCCGGAGACCATCGCCCGGATCAGGGCCGCCTACGACGAGTTGGCCCCGCGTTACTCCGCCCCGGACGGCCGCCTCCTGCTCCGCTACCACGCCCTGCTGGCCACGGGCCGCGCCTGAGGAGCGCCCGGCGGGCACCCGGCGGACGAAGGGCCGCGCTTGCCTTCGTGCGTACTCCAGCTTCTAGGGTGCGCACCATGGGAACGACAGCTCACACCAGGGTGCTCGGACGCAGCGGGATCGAGGTGAGTGCCCTCGGCTTCGGCTGCTGGGCGATCGGCGGCGAGTGGCAGGACACCGGCGGGCAGCCGCTGGGCTGGGGCCGGGTCGACGACGAGGAGTCCGTACGGGCGGTGCGGCGCGCGTTCGACCTCGGCGTCACGTTCTTCGACACCGCCGACACGTACGGGGCGGGGCACAGCGAGCGGGTGCTCGGGCGGGCGCTGGGCAAGCGGCGTGACGAGGTGGTGATCGCCACCAAGTGGGGCAACCTCTTCGACGAGGGGACCAGGACCGCCTACGGCGTGGACGATTCACCCGAGCACGCCCGCCGCGCCCTGACGGCCTCGCTGCAGCGCCTGGGCACCGACCGGATCGACCTCTACCAACTGCACATCGCCGACGGCGACATGGAGCGGGCCGCGCAACTGCGCGACATTTGCGAGGAGTTCGTCCGCGAGGGCCTGATCCGCGGCTACGCCTGGAGCACCGACGACCCCGAGCGCGCCGCCGTCTTCGCGCGCGGCGCGCACTGCACGGCGGTCCAGCACCGGCTGAACGTCCTCCAGGACGCGCCCGGGATCCTCGCGCTGTGCGCCGAAGCGGGCCTGGCGAGCGTCAACCGCAGCCCGCTGGCGATGGGGCTGCTCACCGGGAAGCAGGCCCCCGGGCGGACCCTGGCGGCCGGCGACATCCGCAGCGCCCCGCCCGCCTGGCTGCCCGGCTTCACCGCGGCCGCCGGCGCCGACCCCGCGTGGCTGCGCCGGGTCGAGGCGCTGCGGGAGATCCTCACCGCCGAGGGCCGCACCCTCGCCCAGGGCGCCCTGGCCTGGATCTGGGCCCGCAGCCCGCACACCGTCCCGATCCCGGGCTTCCGCACGGTGGCCCAGGCGGAGGAGAACGCGGGCGCGATGGCCAAGGGGCCGCTGAGCGCTGGGCAGTTGGCGGAGGTGGAGCAGGTGCTCGGGCGGTGACGGGCGCGAGCGCGGGGGTGCCCCCGGCGGCGGTTCCGCCGGGAGCACCCCGCCCGCTCACCCCAGCGGCTCGTGGTTCACCCAGGCGACCTTGTACGGATGCCTGGCCTGCCAGTGGTGGATGACCTCCTCCGCGCCCGGTGCCGCGAAGGCCGCCGCGAGGGCCTTCTCGTCGGCGACGCCGAACTGCAGGACCGCCGTCGCGATCAGCGCGGGGATCTCCTCCTCGCCCGGGACGGGGATGTGGCGGCGGGTCGAGGAGGTGAGGACGTGGCCCGAGTCGAGCATCACCTTTTCGATGTCGGTGAGGAATCGGTCGAGGTCGGCGTCCGGGATGGGCTCGTTGAAGGAGACGAGCATCGTGTGGTGAATCATGTGGCCATCGAAACAGGGAGCGAGGGGGCACGTCCAAGATCTGTTGGGCCTCGGGCGATAACCTGCAGGCATGGCCGAGCTGGAGACGCGGGAGATCGAGTACGTGGTCGCGGTCGCCGAGGAGCTGCATTTCGGCCGGGCCGCGCAGCGATTGCGCATCGCCCAGCCCGCGCTGTCGAAGGCGGTCCGGCGGGTGGAGAAACGGCTCGGGGTGCAGCTGTTCGTACGGTCCAGTCGGCAGGTGGCGCTGACGGCCGCCGGTGGGGCGCTGCTGCGGCACGGGCGGTACGCGCTGGACGCGGTGAGCGCGGCGGCGGACCGCACCCGGCGGGCCGGCGGCGCGGGGCAGCGGTTGCGGCTGGTCCTCAAGCCGGGGGGCGACGCCGGGCTGCTGTCGGCGATCCTCGCTGCGTACGCCGGGGAGCCCGACGCGCACCGGGTGGAGATCCTGTTCAGCGGGCCCGCCGACCGGGTGGACCACCTGCGGGCGGGGCGGGCCGATGTCGCCCTGCTGTACGTGCCGTTCGACGACCTCGACGGGCTGGCCCACGAGACGCTCTGCGTCGAGGAGCGCGTCGCGGTCCTGCCCGCCGGCCACCCGCTGGCCTCCCGCGGCGAGCTGCGCCTGGCCGACCTGGCGGACGAGACGCTGCCGCGCTGGAAGGACGTGCCCGACGACATCGCGCGGGGCCACGGCGGCAGCGGCCCCGAGGTCGCGGACATCGCCCAGCTGTACTCACTGGTCGCCGTCGGCCGCGTGGCCGCCCTGCTGCCCCGCTCGCTCGTGCACCCCGCACCGGCGGGCGTGGTGTGCGTGCCGGTCGCCGACGCGCCGCCCAGCCGGATCGTCGTGGCATGGCCCCCAGGGGAGGAGGCCCACCCGCTGGTGGGCTCCTTCGTGAGGGCGGCGATCGCAGCGGCGACGGCCCACAACCCCCAGGCCGATCCGCATGGTTGACGGTCCCCACATACGAGCCGCCACCGGCCGCGCCCCGCACACGCGTGAAGGGCCCCTGCATCCCGGCGAATTCGAGGGACCCTTCCACTGCGGGCGGCGAGGTCCGTGCGGGAGGACAGCGCCTACTCGCCGAGCCACTTCATGAAGTTCGCGGCCTGGGCCTTCCAGATGTCCGGGTGTTCCATGGCGCTGTGCCCGAGTGCGTCGACAGAGGCGGGCAGGACGACGTACCGCCCGTTGGGCACCTTCGGCATGTCCTGCTCGAGGATCTGCAGGCTGTCGGGATAGAACTCGTCGGCGCCGAGGTTGACCGCGTAGACCTTCGCTTTGATAGTGCCCAGAAGCGGCTCGGCGTTGAAGCTCCGGGAGGCGTTGAACGCGTAGATGAAGTCGTTCGCGTCGAAGCCGGTGGCCGCCGAGTCCACGCCGTGGATGTAGCCGTCGACCTGGGCGGGCGAGGTGAATTCCGTCTGCAGGTTGGACACCCCGTTGATCATCATCAGTTCGACGTTCAGGGCTTCGGCCAGGGCGGGCGGTTGCTGCGTGTAGTTCCCGTCGTCGTAGGCCGGATCGGACTCGATCCCGTCCACCAGAATGCGCCGCCACAGCAGGTTCCGGCCGCTGATGGGCGCGGGGAAGCAGGCGATCGGCATGATGCCGTCCATCGCGTCCGGGTAGTCCTCCGCCCACTGCCAGGCGTTCATACAGCCCATGGACATGCCGACGACGGCCTTCAGGTGCGGGATGCCGAGCGTCTCGGTGACCAACTTGTGCTGGAGGTCGACCATGTCGTCGTAGCTGTACTGCGGGAAGCCGGCCTTCAACCCGTTGCTGGGTTTGCTGGACCGGCCGTGCCCGATCGCGTCGGGGATGATCACGAAATACCGGTTGACGTCGAACGGCGCGCCCGGCGCGAACAGGGCTTCCTGGAACTCGGGCGACAAGAGGTCCTGGCTGCTGGAGAACGTCCAGTGCAGCAGGAGGACGGCATTGTCGACCTGGCCGTTCCGGTCGAGGTGGGGGGTGCCGAGCAGCGCGTAGTGCAGGCGCAACTGCGCGAGCGTCTCGCCGTCACGGAACGTGTAGTTGCTGTAGGTGACGTCCTCCTCGCGCGGGTTGACCACGGTGGTGCTCTTGGAGCCCGCGGTGCTGGTGGGGGTGGCCGCGACGCCGGCGGTGGCCAGCGGCTGGGCGTCGATCGGCGGGGCGCCGCCCAGCGCGATGCCGCCCAGTGCCAGCGTCATGGCCACGACCAACGACGTGTGAAACCTCAGCCTCATGGAAACCGGATTCCTCTCCTCGATGACGGCCCCGACGACCGCCCCGGCTGCCGACGGCGACACACGCGGGCGGCTCTTGGGTGGTGGGGAGCGTCTTCTGTCCACCGTGATCTCCCGGGCTCGCGCGACCGCACGGCCGTGACACGGCTGCTCACAGGCGCACACTATCGAGGAGTCAGTTGAGAATCAATACCAACCGCTTGAGAAAGTAAACCTAGGTCGTCTCTGCCGCGCCCGTAGCCGGGCCCCGGCCGTCCGGTCGGCCGGGATCGCCTCATCTGCAGGCGATGCCGGTACTGGGGCGGCTCACCCGGCCGTCGTGCCGGTCGTCCCGGCTTGGCGGCGGAGCACCTCGTGGTAAGTGCGGCCGTCGCTCATTCCGAGAGCCCGGGCGATGGGGCGCTTGGCGAGGGCGGCGGCGATCAGGTCGCCGATCCGGGGCGAGAGGGCCTCACCGAGCAGAAGCGCGCCGGCCATGCGGGGCAGGACGACACGCCGTTTTCCGTGCCGGACCGCGGCCACCACGGCGCGTCCCACGTCGTCGGGCGACAGCGGGGTCATGTGCCGGAAGGGGGGCGGCATTTCGTCCTCCTTGGCCTCGCGCAGCAGTTCGGTGGCGGTGAGGCCGGGGTGGATGACCGACACCCGGATGCCGGAGCCGGCCACCTCCTGGCGCAGGCTGTCGGAGAAAGCGGAGACCGCGTGCATCACGATGGCGTAGGAGCCGAACCGGGCGAATGCCTTGCGGCCCATCACGGAGGACATGTTGACGATCGCACCGGTCCGCTGCCGCCGCATGAGCGGAAGGACCCGTTGGGTGACGTCGACCATTCCGAACAGGCTCGCCTGCAGAGTGTCGCGGACGTCGTCGGCGAAGGACTCCTCCTCGACACCGCCGACCTTCCCGATACCGGCGTTGTTCACCAGGACGTCGATGCGCCCGAACCGGTCCGTCGCCGCCTTCACCAGGGCCGTCACCGCCTCCGGTGAGGTCACGTCGGTCGGTGCCGAGAGCGCTTCCCCGCCCACGGAACGGACTTCTCGCTCGACCTGGGCCAGCCGGTCCGCCGAGCGCGCCGCGAGGACCAGCCGTGCGCCCTCCTTGGCGAACGCCAGCGCGACAGCTCTGCCGATCCCTCCTGAGGCGCCGGTGACCAGGACCACCTTGTTCGCAAAGACCGCGGTCATGCGTTTCTCCTTTGTTGTACATGCAACATTGCATCCCAGGGGTGCCACCCGTTCCTCCAACGGGTGATCAGAGGCCCATGCCGCCCGCGATCTTCCGGACGGCGCGCACGCCGGCCGCGCCGAGCATCTGAGCGGCCTGCTGCTGGGCCTGTCGCCAGGCGGGCATCACGGACTCGATCTTGGCCTGGCCGGCGCGGGTGAGGGCGATCTCGCGGATGCCCTTCGCGTCCGACGACAGGATCTCCACCCAGCCGCGCTTGACGAGCAGGCTCAGGTTGCGGCTGACCGTGGACCGTTCCAGTTGCAGCACCTCGCCGAGCCGGGTGGGCGGGCAAGGGCCGACCTTGCCGAGCGCGGCCAGGAGGTCGACCTGCGCGATCGTCACATCGTGCGGGTCGAGGGCGCCGTCGTACAGGCCCGTGATGGCCCGGGCGATGAGCCGGGCGCGCGCCGCCAGGCAGTCGCCCGCTATCTCGTCGATGTACGAAACGCTCACATCTCCAAAGTTGCGTATACATCACCGGGCTGTCAATCCGACGCCTCGCCCCGGGCGGAGCAAACAGCCGGGCGGCGCAAGCAGCCGGCCGGGACAACGCGGACCGGCGCCCAAGTCTTGATGTTGTACCTGCACCAGCAGGCGCATAGTGTAGGTACAACAAACCGCGGGGGCGGGCGTGGTCCGCACGACAACGGGGCCGCGCCTCCTGGCCGCTGGAGCACATGAGGGGAACCCTTGCCATGCCGATTCAGGTGACACAGACCCCGTACGAAGCCGTCCTGCTGACGATTCGTTCCGACAAATCCTTCGCCGAGGTCACCCAGGCCATCGAGGCACGCCTGCAGCGCTGCTCGATCCCGACACTGAAGGAATTCGTGGAGAACGGGGATCGCGCCGGCTTCGAAGCGTACGTGGACGGAGCCGCGAAGCCGACGGGCTTCTCCATCTTCTGGGACTTCGAGCAGGGCTCGGCGATGAGACTGGCCGGCATCCCCGTCGAGTCCAAGTTCTACCTGGTCGGCAACGCCGTCACCGCGCGCGGCCTGTTCGAGTTCAGCGGCGCGGCCGGCCTCGGCGCCCCGGTCCGCGTCTGCGTCTCACGGCGTGAAGGCGAACCGACGCGTATCGACCTGGACCAGGTCACCGCCTTCTTCAGCAAGTTCCCCGAACTCGCGCCGTCGCGCGTTCCCCAGGTGCTGGACGAGCGCATCGTCAAAATCCTGCAGGAAGCCGCCGCCTGACACGCTCATGCAGGGCGGGTATCAACTCTGTCCCTGGGCCGGCATGGGGACTGCACTTCAGCAGGCGCATCCAAGTCCGCTGCACCTGCGATGTCGGTCCGCGGACCTCGTCGCCGCCGCGCGCTCCGCGGCTTCGACCCACTCGGGGTCGGCCGGTCCGGGCCGACCCCGAGTGGGTCAGCTTGCCGCGAGGCCCTCGCTACGTACGCGCCTGAGGGCCGCGCCGAACTTCCGTGACCCGTCCGTACGGTGTGCCGCTCGGTAGCCCGGCTGAGCAGCACCCCGCGGCCTGTTCCTGGCGCCCCCAGGCCGCGGCCGCCTCAACGAGGCGAACGAACAAAGCGACATCCTCGAAACCCAGCGGAAGCCGCATCGCCCCGGCGTCACACAGAGGGAGCGTTCCCGGAGTGACGATCTCCACGATCAGGCGCCAGGTGTGCAGGTCGAGGTCAGAACTCCCGTTCCCGCAGGACGAGAAGTTCGAGGCCGCTCCACTCACCCCGGAATTCACGACCCGCCACGTGACCGCTGGATGCTCGAAGTGCCGGGGCCGGCCCCGTGGGGATCAGCCTGCCGCGATGCCCTCGCCGCCGACGGCCCCAGGCACGGTCACCGAGCCGATCGCGGTCAGCGACCCGTCGCCCTCCACGCGGAACTCGTCGACGATCCCGACCGCGCCCGTCTGGGCGTAGAGGAAGTGCCCGTCGGGGGAGGCAGCGGCGTCGACGGTGCCGGCGTCGGTGCTCGTCGTGCCGAGCGGGGTCAGGGCGCCACCGGCGGCGGCGTAGCCGGAGAGGGTGCCGCTGCCGGCGTTCGAGGCGTACAGGTGGCTGCCCGCGGTCGTGATCCAGCAGGTGGCCTGCTGGCCGGTGGGGAGTTCGCCGGTCTTGGTGAGTTTGCCGTCGCGGCCGAGCGTGAAGGTGGCCACGGCGTTGGGACCCGCCTCGGTGACTTGCAGGCGTCCGGCCCGGTCGAAGACGAAACCGAAGGGCACCGCGCCCGGAAGGGGGGTGAACACGGTCGGGCCGCCGGGCCCACCCGTGCTGTCCAGGGGGGTGACGCCGATGGCGCCGCCCTTGGCGGCCTTGGAGGTGACCACGAGTGCGGTGCCGTCCGGGGTGAAGGAGATCTGGCCCGGCGTGTGGGTGAACTGGGGTGTGGCCGTGGGGTCGATGCCGGGCGAGCGGTTCCACTCGGGCACGGTGACGAGGCGGTCGCCGACGCGCACGAATCCCTGGACCGAGGCGCCGTCCAGGGCGTTGAGGACGTACACGAGGTTGCCGTGGAAGGTGATGCTCACGGGGAAGGAGCCGCCGGAGCCCAGTATCTGGAGTCGCTGGAGGCGGTCGCCGTGGACGGCGAAGACGGTCACGGTGTCGCTGCCCGCGTTGACGGCGTACAGCAGGCCCTGCCGGCTGTCGTACGCCAGCGAGCCCTGGGAGGCGAGGTGGTCCACGACGGAGCCGTCCAGGACGCCGCCCCTGCCGCCGGTGGGGTAGATCCCGTCGCGGGTGAGGGTGCCGTCGGCGGCCCGGTGGTAGGCGACGATCGCGTTTCCGTCGGGGTTGTCGGTCTGCACGAACACCGGGCCGGTGCTCGCCTCGTGGTCCGAAAGCGCCCGGTCGCCCTGGTGCTGGGCCCGGCCCTGCGCGGTGTCGCCGGGCTGGGTGGCGTGTGCGGCGGGGGCGGCGGCGAAGAGAGCGGCGCAGGCGAGGGCGGCGGCCCCGAAGCCGGCGGTGCGGCCGAGGGCGCGGCTGCGGGTACGGCGGATGGCGGACATGGGCGGTGACTCCTCCTGCGTGGGACGGGGAACCGGTCCGCAGGGCACACCGCATCAGCCGTCAACTCCCGTGAAAATCAAGGGAGTTGACGGCCATGCGTGCTCTGTGACCGGTCCTCACGCTAACGCGCCGAATGAGGAGCCAAAGGGATGGATACGGCAAATCGTCATCCCTGTCCGGGGTCCGTAAGAAACGCTGCCGGGGCCGCTCTGGGGCGCCGCCGGGGTCAGGCGGCGCAGCGGCGGACGACCTGCGCACCGTCGTCCACGACGACGGCGAGGTGACGAAGGTGGTCTTCAGGGACCCACGCCTACTCGGTGACGACTACGCCCTGGGCGAGGTGCAGGACGGGCTTGGCTCCTTGTTCCTCGTGCTGGACTCGGTCACCGACGAGGCAGTCGGAAAGACACGTGACGGCCGTGACACGCCCTCGGAGCGCCGGGCAGTCTGTCCGGTGGCCGCCCCTTGGGTCACGGATCGATCCGGTCGCGAGCAGTCGGAAAGCCGCCCGGCCGCCGGGTGACTGCGCCTCATCAAACTGTCCGGGGCAGGTCCCGTTCCCACCCGCTGACGTGAGACGGCGAACCTGCGACGCTACGACAGCCGTGCTCGTGGCAAAATGACGCACCCCGATCTGGAGGCTCCCATGACGCAACCCGACGACGCCGAACACACCATCCTCGGCCGCATCGGCAAGATGGTCGCCGACGAGAAGATCCTGCGCGAATTGCTGTCGTCCGGCGACATCGACGCCGAGACCGAGAAGGAGCGGCTGAGCGCCCTGGAGCGTGAGCTGGACCAGTGCTGGGACCTCCTGCGGCAGCGGCGTGCGCTCACGGACTTCGGTCAGGACCCGAGCACGGCGCGGGTCCGTCCTTCTTCCACGGTCGAGCACTACCTCTCGTAGACGCTGGATCCGGGGCGGACCGAGCCACGGAAGTAGCCACTCGACCCCGCTGGGCCGCCACGAGCGGACCTGGCCGGGCAGGGCAGCAACTCCCACTGGATCCCGGCGCCCAGAGCGCCCGGCCAACCAACCTGCACCGGCTGGGCCTCGCCCCGACGGAACCAGCCCGCTCACGACCAGCGCACCGTGCGGCACCACCATGGACGTCCCCGATCCCTCGGTCGCCGACCTGGACCGGCACTTGCGTCGGCTGAGCGAGCGGCGAGATCGGGTCGGACCGCGAAGCGGTGAGCCGTCGGCGCCGACGGGGAACGGTCAGCGGCGCGGGGTGAGTCGGGTGACTTCGACGGTGGACAGCGGTTCGAATCCGAGGCGCTTGTACAGGGCGGTGGCAGCGGTGTTGGTGTCGACGACGTGCAGGAAGACCTCGTCGCCATGAGCCCGGATGCCGGCCGCCAGCGTGCGGATCAGGCGGGTGGCCAGGCCCTGGCCCCGGAAGGCGGGGTCGGTGCACACGGCGCTGATCTCCGTCCAGCCCTGCTGGCCGCCGGTAGGAGCGGAAAAGCGCCGGCCCGCCATGGCGGCGAGAACACCGTCGCGCATGATGCCGACGTACCCGCCGAGCTCGATGGTCCGTTCCCCGAACGGCCCCGGCCTGGTCCGGTCGGCCAGGTCCCGCATGGCCGGGACGTCCGAGGGGGTCAGCGCCCGGACGTCCGGGTCGTCGGCGTCGGCGGCGGATGCCCGGAGCCCGGCCCCGGAGAACTGCAGCACGGTCATCCGGTGGACGTCGATCCCGTGCGCGGCGTCCCAGCCCGCGGGCAGGGCTCCCGGCTCCCGATGCAGGGCGAGACCGCCCGTGCGGTGCGCCAGGACGGCCAGGTCGTCCCAGTCCCGGCCCGACGGTTCGTCCGGAACCGCCGCGAAGGGCGCCACCGCCGCCGTATACCGCAAGGCGCGCCCCTCGGCCTCCGCCAGATGCGCGTGCCGGGTGCGCAAAGCGGCGTGCACCACGTTCACCAGCACCGACGGATCGGGGCCACACGTTTCAGGCGACGAAGGGGTCATGGCACAGGACTCCAATAGGGACCAATAGGGACCGAAGGGACACAGCACTCCCAGGACCCCACGGCAGCTCACCGGGAGAAACCGGCGGCACCGCCGAACCGACAGGGTCGGCGGAATCCAGGGAACGAGCGCAGGGCACGGACGAATTGCAGGGATGGGCCGGTGCGCGCCTACGACAGCCCGGTGCGCGCCGAGGGCTGCAACCGCGCCGGCCTCAGCCGTCGGCGCGGTCGGCGTTTCCGGGGGACACTGCCGCGGCGTGGCTGACCAGCGCGGCGCGCACGGACTCGTACGGGGCGGGGCTGCGCAGGGCGCGGGAGGTGATCATCGCCCCCTGAACACCGGCGATCACCGCGTCGGCGAGCACCTGTGCGTCACCGCTCCCCATCCCGAAGGCCACGAAGTGGAAGGCCAGCCGGTCTGTCATCTCGGCGAACGCCCGGCGCCCGGCCTCGGCCATCTCGGCCGACTCCTGCGTGGCTCCCTCGGTCACCAGCGGCGCGACACCGCAGCCCCTCCCGTAGTCGCCGGCGATCATGCCGTCACGCCCCATGTCGACGTAGCACTCGATCAACCGGCGTGTGTCGGTGGCCTGATCGGCGGCCCGGTCGATGATCCCGATCTGCTCCGCGGCGTGGGCCTGGGCGGCCTCGATCGCCAGCTGCGTCTTCCCCCCAGGGAAGTGGAAGTAGACCGAGCCGCGGGACGCGCCGCTGGCCTGGAGTACATCGGCGAAGGACGTCGCGTGGTAGCCCCGCTGCCGGATCAGTTCCTTGGCAGTCTGCACCATATTCCGCCTCGTGTCCGTCCGCTTCCCCACTGCGCGTGCTCCCCGGATGCCCGAATACTATGTATGTTGACCTACATACTATCCGACGGGAAACCGAGGCCGAGCCCATCTCCCGACGCGCAGAAGGAGGGACCTCCGGTATGGCCCTGCCCGCTCTCGTCCTCGTCCACGGCGCCTTCGACCGCAAGGAGGTGTGGGACGGCACTGACCCGGGCGGCCCGGCAGGGCAGCGCGCACGCGTACGTCATGGGCGAGAAGGACGCCGGCCTTCCCCGGGCCATGCGCGAGAAGTTCGACGCGCGAGCGGGAAATGTGCGCCGCACGGACACCCCGCACTCCCCTTTCCTCTCACGCCCTGCCGAGACCGCGGCACTGCTCCGGGAGGCGCTCACCGGTGAGCCGGTGAGCCGGTGAGAAGAGCGCAGGGGCCGGAACAGCCGGAAAGCCGCGCCCGACACGGCGCTCGGCGTGCCATCGCCGGGCCGACCCCGCCCTCGCACGACCACTTCGAGGAGATCGTCATGTCATCCGTACTCATCACCGGCGCGTCACGAGGCATTGGAAGGGCCGTCGCCACCGAACTCGCGGCCCGCGGGCACCGGGTCGTCGCCACCGCCCGGCGGCCGGAGGACCTGGCCGGGCTGCCCGTCGACCAGGCGCTGCGCCTGGACGTCACCGACCCCGAGAGCATCGAGCAGGCCCTCCGGGACGCGGGCGAGATCGACGTGCTCGTCAGCAATGCGGGGGCCACGGTGCGGGCGCCCCTGGAGAGCGTGCCCATGGCGGAGGTGGAGGCGCTGTTCGACCTCAACACCTTCGGCGCGCTGCGCGTGGCGCAGGGGGTGCTGCCGGCGATGCGCCGGCGTGGTGCGGGCCGCCTGCTGTTCGTCTCCAGCGTCCAGGGCCGGATCACCGTCCCGATGATCGGCCCCTACGCCGCCAGCAAGTGGGCCCTGGAGGCGCTGGCCGAGACACTGGCCGTCGAAGCCGGCCATTTCGGGGTCAAGGTCTCGCTCCTGCAGCCGGGTTCCGTCTCCTCCGGGGGCCCCGAGCGCGCCAAGTCCTTCTTCGCCGAGGACGACCCCTACCTCCCCCTCTTCCAGCAGTTCGGCCCCCTCCGGGGCACCGGCATCTTCGAGCCCATCACCCCGGAGGAGGTCGCCGTCGCGGTCGCCGACACCGTCGAGCGCCCGGATCCCCCGCTGCGCGTCCCCGTGGGAGCGCCGGCCCGTACGGCACTTGAGGCCCGCAAGGCGGCGTCCGAGACCGCGCCCTTCGTGCCCGTGGCCATCGACTGGTAGCCGCCCCCGCCCAGGCGCAGAAGAGGGCCCCGGCGCCACGCGGGCGGCGCCGGGGCCCTTCGCCCTGCTCAGGACGCGGAGGCGAGGTCGGGGTACTGGCCGCGGACGGGGCTGAGGGACTCCAGCAGTGAGGCGGCGTGCAGGATCGTCGACTCCGCGTGCAGGTTGGCGGTCAACTGGACGGCGATCGGCATGCCGTCGCTGCTCGTGCCGAACCGCATCGCCAGGGCCGGATTTCCTGTCAGGTTGAACGGGACGGTCGTCGAGCTCACGTGGAAGGCACCGACCGTCCGGCCATCGACAGTGAACTCCTCGAGCCGGTGCTTGTGGGCCGGGATCGTCGTCACCGGGAGCAGCAGGAGGTCGTACTGGTGGAAGAACCGCGCCACGCCGTCCCGGAGCCTCTCGACGGCCTGCTCGGCCAGGACGAATTCCTCCACCGTCGTGTCGGGCATGGTGGCCACGAACTTCGTGTAGTCGAACATCTGCTCCTCATGACCGGCTGTGACTTGGCGGAAGGCCGGCTTCACCTCCATGGTGCTCAGCTTGGTCCACACCTCGAGAGGGTTGTCCCGCTCGAAGGCCGGGATGCTCACGGCGTCGACCCGGGCCCCTGCGGTCCGCAGGGCGTCGGCGGCTGCCCGGACGGTTGCCGCGACCTCCGGGTCGGTCGGGCCCAGTCCCGAGTCGACCAGCCACCCCACGCGCAGGGGCCGGTCCGGTGCCGTACCCAGACCGGTGTCGAACCGGGGCGGGGTGGTGGAGAAGCCGTCGGCGCCGTCGGGACCGGCCAGCAGACGGTAGGCGAGCGCGAGGTCGCGGACGCTGCGCGCCATGGGGCCGACGTGCCAGTTACGGCGGGGCTCCCGCGGCCAGATCCCCGTCATGGGGATGCGCCCGTGTGTCGGCTTGAAGGACGAGACTCCGGTGTCGGCGGCCGGGCCCCGCACCGAGATGGACAGGTCGGTGGCGAGTCCGAGCGGTGACATCCCGGCGGCGATCGCCGCGGACTCGCCGCCGCTCGAACCGCCGGGCGAGCGATCGAGGTCCCAGGGGTTGTTCGTCCTGCCCGTCAGGAGGTTGTCCGACTCGATCCAGTACGAGAACTCCGGGAGATTGGTCTTCGCCAGCAGGATGCCTCCGGCCTGCTTCAGGCGTGCGACGGCGGTGGCGTCCGTCTCCGGGACGCGCCCCGCGAAGATCGGCGAACCGCGCTGGGTGAGCACCCCGGCGGTGTCGAACGAGTCCTTGGCAGTGAAGGGCACGCCGTGCAGCGGTCCCACCTCCACCCCCGAAGCGAGCTGCTCGTCGGCAGCCCGCGCGGCGTCCAGCGCGCCGTCGGCGAGGGTGACGACGGCGTTGATGCGGGGGTCGACGGCCTCGATGCGGTCGAGGTGCGCCTGCACCACCTCGACCGAAGACGTCTTACCCGTACGGATCAGTTCCGCGAGTTCGGTCGCGTCCGACCTGGTGAGGTCAGTGGTCATGATGATTCCTTTCCTGGGCCGATCGTGAATTAGACCGGTCTGTTTTTAGGAAGCGCTGTTCGGACCGGGACGAACACCGGTCCGGGGCCGGAAGGCCCGGTGAGCGGCGGGCCCCGGCGCGGGTGGGTCTGGAGTGGGTGTGGAGGAGGAGCGGTCCGCTCAGACGTGCAGGACCTGGCGGGTGACCGCCAGGGCGCGGTCCAGGTGAGCGGGGTCGGCGTGGATCTTCGCGATGACGCTCGCCCCGAGCCACATGTCGTACAGCGCCTCGGCCGTCGACCGCGGTGTGTCGTCGACCGTCACGGAGCCGTCGGCGACGCCGGCGTCGATCATGGCCTCCAGGCGGTCGATGATCGCCGCGGTCCCGGCCTTGGTCGTGACGCGCATCGCCTCCGACAAGTCGGCGATCTCCGCGCCCAGTTTGACGACGAGGCATCCGCCCTGGCAGTCGTCGGCGGCCTGGGTGTCGTAGAAATACTGCCAGTACCTCATCAGCCGCTGCGCGGCCGTGCTGTGCGGGTCGCCGGCGATGCCGTCCATGGTCGCGAAGTAGTCGTCGAAGTAGTCCTTCATCAGCGCCTCACCGAAGGCGTCCTTCGAATCGAAGTAGTGGTAGAAGGACCCCTTCGGAACGCCGGCCTCGGCGAGTACCTCGTTGATACCCACCGCGGCATACCCCTTGGCCACGACGACGCGTCGTGCCGCGTTCAGGAGACTCCGCCGCGTTTCCACCTTGGTGACTGCCATGCTGCGACCGTACACCCGAATAGACCAGTCGTCTAGAGCTGGGGTGTCGTGCGGACCGGGCCCGGGCCCTCCGTGACGGTGACCTCGCCCTGGCGCACCACGTGGCCGTGGTCGCGGCCGATGTCCGCGCGGAGGTGGCGCCGCACCCGGTGTGGGTGGCGGGCCAGGGGGCACCCTGCTCGTCGGCGGCCCAGGTGTCGCCCCCCGCCCCGCCGCGGCCAGCCGCCCGGTGGCGAGGAGGGCTCCGGCGGTGGCGATGGTACCTGTGGGCCTGATCGTCCCTCCCTGGGATGATCCAGGAAGACGGGCCTGCCTTTCCGCCGGGCCCCCACGGTGGCTGTGACCTCCCCTGTGACGCTAGTCGGCGGGGGCGGGGGCCGGCCGCGGGGCGTCGGCCGGGTCGGGGGTGGCCGGGTCGGGGGTGGCCGGGTCGGGGGTGGGCTGGCCGGAAGATGCGGTCGTCGAGGTCGCGGTGACGGTGGGCACGGAGGGAAGGGTCAGGGCGAGGAGTGCCGCGGCGACCAGGCCCAGCCCCGCGATGAGGAAGGCCAGCGCGTAGCCGTCGGTGAAGGCGGACGGCGGGTGTTCGGTGGTGAGGTGGTGGCGGGTGAGGGCCGTCGCCGCGGTGGACATGACCGCAAGGCCGATCGCGCCGCCGACCTGGCGGGTGGTGTTGATCAGGGCCGAGGCCAGTCCGGCCTGATGGGGCGGCATCCCCTGGGTGCCGGCCATCGCCATGGGCACGAAGGTCATACCGGTCCCGACGCCGAACAGGACGAGCGGCACCAGCAGATGGGCCGCGTACGCGCGGTCGGGCGTGACAGTGAGGGACATCCAGATCAGACCGAAAGCCGCGACCGCCGGCCCGAGAACGAGCTGGTTGCGGACGCCGAGCCGGGCCACCAGGCGCGTCCCGAAGAACGCCCCGAGGAACGCGGTCAGCCCGATCGGCAGGAAACCGAACCCTGCTCGCAGCGGCGAGTACCCCGTCACCTGCTGGAGGTAGAGGGAGAGGAAGAAGTACCCGCCGAAGTTCGCCGAGCCGATGGCGACGGTGACCCCGTTGGCCACCGTCAGTGCCCGGCGGCGGAACACCGAGAACGGG
>NZ_FNIE01000006.1 GCF_900103985.1 Actinacidiphila guanduensis
CTTTTGGCACGCTGTTGAGTTCTCAAGGAACGGAAGCTGCCATCGGCCACCGTCACCGGCGCCCTCCGGGCTTTCCCTTCGTTGTGTCTCCGACTCTATCAGACCCTTTCGAGTCGGAATTACCACCCGACTTCGGGGACACAAATGCCCCGCCGAGTTTTCACCCGGCTAGAGCGTCTGGTGTCTTCGATGTACGAAGTGGCAAGGATCTTGGTTGCCCACGGCCGGAGCAGTCCGGCTCGCGACAACCGTTCTAACCTACCTCCCGCCCAGGGGAGCGTCAAATCAGCCGAAGCTGGACGGGGGCGTGTCGAGGTCCTCCAGCTCGATGCCGGGTGCGGCCAGGACCACGTCGCCGGCGATGTGGACATCGCTCTCCTCGCCCGTCGCGAGGTCGGCCACTCGGAAGTTATCCACAGGCAGCTCACCGCTGTCCGTGGAATGTGCTGTCCTGGTCAGGAGCGACCACGACTGGTCGACGGTGAGCGGAGCGAGGACGGGGGCCCGAAATGACACGAGACGTACGCGGGTGGCGGGCGCACCCGGTTCGAGGCGCAGCAGCCGTGCTGTCGCGATCAGGAACGCGGGCGATACGCCCGTGAACGCGTGGGCGGGTGCGTTCCCTTCTTGGGCGTGCTCGCCGGTGGGGTCGGTTCTGACCCAGGTCACGCCGTCCAGAGCGGCGCCGCGGACCTGCCATGCGGAAGCGTGCAGTTCGAGGCGGATGGGACGGCCGAGTTCGTCGATGGTGAGGTCGACGGAGCCGGCGTGGTCGCCGGCTGGCGTCGTGGTCTGTGCGGTGTAGCGCCAGCCGGAGGGGCCGGTGGCGCAGTGGAAGTGCTCAGTGCCGAGGGGTGTGTGGTCATGCGTGTCGTGGAACGAGTAGCGGCCGCGGGGCATCGTGGGGTTCCGGGATCTGGCAAGGCCCCCGCCTCGCTGGCGAGACGGGGGCCGGTGCGCGGTGGTTCGGTTCGCCGCCGGGCGAAGGACGCCGCGGTGCGGCTCCGACGATCAGTAGCGGTAGTGGTCCGGCTTGTACGGGCCCTCGACCTTGACGCCGATGTACGCGGCCTGCTCCGGGCGGAGCGTCGTGAGCTTGACGCCGAGCGCGTCGAGGTGGAGCCGGGCGACCTTCTCGTCGAGGTGCTTGGGGAGCACGTAGACGCCGATCGGGTACTCCTCGGGCTTGGTGAAGAGCTCGATCTGGGCCAGCGTCTGGTCCGTGAAGGAGTTGGACATCACGAAGGAGGGGTGGCCGGTCGCGTTGCCGAGGTTGAGCAGACGGCCCTCGGAGAGCACGATCAGCGCCTTGCCGTCCGGGAAGGTCCAGGTGTGGACCTGCGGCTTGACTTCTTCCTTGACGATGCCGGGGATCTTGGCGAGGCCGGCCATGTCGATCTCGTTGTCGAAGTGGCCGATGTTGCCCACGATCGCCTGGTGCTTCATCCGCTGCATGTCGGACGCCATGATGATGTCGCGATTGCCCGTGGTGGTGACGAAGATGTCGGCGGTCTCGACCACGTCGTCCAGCGTGGCGACCTGGTAGCCGTCCATCGCGGCCTGCAGGGCGCAGATCGGGTCGATCTCGGTGATGATGACGCGGGCGCCCTGGCCGCGCAGGGACTCGGCACAGCCCTTGCCGACGTCGCCGTAGCCGCAGACGACCGCGACCTTGCCGCCGATCAGGACGTCGGTGGCGCGGTTGATGCCGTCGATCAGCGAGTGCCGGCAGCCGTACTTGTTGTCGAACTTCGACTTGGTGACCGCGTCGTTGACGTTGATCGCCGGGAAGAGAAGCGTGCCTTCCTGCTGCATCTCGTACAGCCGGTGCACGCCGGTGGTGGTCTCCTCGGTGACGCCGCGGATCTCGGAGGCCAGCTGCGTCCACTTCTGCGGGGTCGCGGACAGGGTGCGGCGCAGGAGGGCGAGGATGTAGCCGTACTCCTCGCTGTCCTCGTCGGTGGTGGCCGGCACGGCGCCGGCCTTCTCGAACTCGACGCCCTTGTGGACCAGAAGGGTGGCGTCGCCACCGTCGTCCAGGATCATGTTCGGCCCGCCGGTGGCGGCGTCCGGCCAGGTCAGTGCCTGCTCGGTGCACCACCAGTACTCTTCGAGGGTCTCGCCCTTCCAGGCGAAGACAGGGACGCCCTGCGGGTTGTCGGGGGTGCCCTCGGGGCCGACGGCGATGGCAGCGGCCGCGTGGTCCTGGGTGGAGAAGATGTTGCAGGACGCCCAGCGGACCCGGGCGCCCAGCGCCACGAGGGTTTCGATGAGCACGGCGGTCTGCACGGTCATGTGCAGGGAGCCGGTGATGCGCGCGCCCGCGAGCGGCTGCGCGTCGGCGTACTCCTTGCGGAGGGACATCAGGCCGGGCATCTCGTGCTCGGCGAGGGTGATCTCCTTGCGGCCGAAGGCGGCAAGGGAGAGGTCCGCGACCTTGAAGTCGGTGGCGGTGGTGGTCATGCGGGCTGCTCCTCGCGATGGTCGAGGCGGACAGGGACTCAGCGCGACCGGGCGGGGCGGTTTGTCGCAGGGTGCGGACACACCTGTCCCCTGGCGGCAGCGCAATCCGTCGGAGGCCCTCTCTCCCTCGCGCGGTCGCCACGAGGGGACCGCCCGACCGCCATCAGCAGCGACGTCTGGCTACGCACGAGGCTACACCGGGGTGCGGATCGGGCGCAGGGTGTGGCGGTCACCTGCCGCCGGGGGTCTGGTCGGGGTCGGGGCCCGCCGCTGCGGCGGCCGCGCTGTAGATGTCGGGTTCGAGGTAGATGACGCGGGCGATGGGCACGGCGGCCCGGATGCGCTCCTCGGCGGCGTCGATGGCGCGGGCCACCTCGTCGGCGGTGTCGTCGTGGCGGACGGCGATCTTGGCGGCGACGAGGAGCTCCTCGGGGCCGAGGTGGAGGGTGCGCATGTGGATGACGCCGGTGACGGTGCGGCCGTCGACGGCGGCGGCGCGGATGCGGTCGACGGAATCGGCTGCGGCTCCCTCGCCGATGAGCAGCGACTTGGTCTCGGTGGCGAGGACCAGGGCGATGCAGATGAGGAGGGTGCCGATGCACAGGGTGCCGATGCCGTCCCAGACACCGGAGTCGGTCGCCAGGGCTAGGCCGACGCCGGCGAGGGCGAGGACCAGGCCGATCAGGGCGCCGAAGTCCTCCAGGAGGACGACGGGGAGTTCGGGTGCCTTGGCGCGGCGGATGAACTCCGGCCAGGACGCCCCGCCGCGGGTGTGGTTGGACTCCTTGACGGCGGTGCGGAAGGAGGAGCCCTCGGCGAGGAGCGCGAAGACGAGGACGCCGACGGGCCAGTACCAGTGGTCCACGGCGTGCGGGTGGCGGATCTTCTCGTAGCCCTCGTAGAGGGCGAACATGCCGCCGACGGAGAACAGGACGATGGAGACGAGGAAGGCGTAGACGTAGCGTTCGCGGCCGTAGCCGAAGGGGTGTTCGTCGTCGGCGGCGCGTTTGGCCCTCTTGCTGCCGATGAGGAGGAGGAACTGGTTGCCGGAGTCGGCCACGGAGTGGACGCCCTCGGCGAGCATGGAGGAGGACCCGCTGAACGCGAAGGCCACGAATTTGGCGGCGGCGATGGCGAGGTTGGCGCTCAGTGCCGCGATGACCGCCCTGCTTCCGCCTGACGCGCTCATAGGTGGTGGGTGTCCCTTCGGTCGGCTCGGTGGGCCGGGGCTCGCGCCCCGGCGGTACGGGCGTTGCGGACGGACATTGTTGCAGCCGCTGTGTGGGGGTTCGGGTCAGGCGGTCACGGTGGCGCGGAACAGGGTGCCGTCGCCGGTGAGTTCGACGGTCTCCGGGGCGGGGACGTAGGCGGACTCGCCGCGGCTGAGAGTGATGGTGGTGCCGTTGGGGCCGGTGGTGTGCAGGCGGGCCTCGCCGTCGGTGCACAGCAGGATCTGCGGGGTGCCCGCGGGCAGGGTGCGCGGGTGGCCGCCGGTGGAGAGGAGGTGCCGGGAGAGGCAGAACTCGTCGATGGGCGCGGGGTAGACCTCCTCGCCCTCGGGGGTGGGTTCGGGCCGCAGGACGCCGGGGTCGCCGGCCTCGAAGCGGACGACGCGCAGGAGTTCGGGGACGTCGATGTGCTTGGGGGTGAGGCCGCAGCGCAGGACGTTGTCGGAGTTGGCCATGATCTCGACGCCGAGGCCGTCGAGGTAGGCGTGCGGGACGCCGGCGCCGAGGTAGAGGGCTTCGCCGGGCTGGAGGCGCACATGGTTGAGGAGCATCGCGGCGATGATGCCGCGGTCGCCGGGGAAGCTGCGGGCGGCCTTGGCGTAGGCGCCGTAGGACCGGGCGTGGAGGCCGTCGGGGTCGGCGGCCAGGCGTTCGGCGGACGCGGTGGCGGCGTGGACCGTCTCGGCGATGGCGTCCGCGTCGGCGCCCAGGACGGCGGCGAGGACCTCGCGCAGCGCCTGGTCCTCGGGCTGGGCGCGCAGGATGTCGACATAGGGGGTGAGCGCGGGGACGGCAAGTGCCTCGATGAGGTCGGCCGCCTCGGCGGGGTGGCGGAAGCCGCACAGCCCGTCGAAGGGGGTGAGGGCGACGATCATCTCGGGCTTGTGGTTGGCGTCCTTGTAGTTGCGCTCGGGGGCGTCGAGGGGGATGCCGCGGGCCTCCTCGTCGGCGAAGCCGGCGCGGGCCTGCGCGAGGTCGGGGTGGACCTGGACGGACAGGGGCGCGGCGGCTGCCAGGACCTTGAGCAGGAAGGGGAGGCGGGGGCCGAAGCGCTTGACGGCGGCTTCGCCGAGTTCGCCCGCCGGGTCGGCGTCGATGACGGCGTCGAGGGCGACCGGGCCGTGGCCGCGGTCGATGCGGGAGGGTGCGCCGGGGTGAGCGCCCATCCACAGTTCGGCCTGGGGTTCGCCGGTGGGTTCGGTGCCGATGAGGTCGGGGATGGCGGTGGTCGATCCCCAGGCGTAGGGGCGGACGGTGTTGGTGAGGCGGTTCATTCCGGTCAGGGTCTCTCGTTCGAGGCGACGGCCAGGTATGCGGCGGCGAAGTCGGTGAGGGCGAGGAGTTCGGCGGCGGTGTCGAGCGGGGTGCCGCCGGGGGCGGTGATCTCGCTGAGGGGGGTGCCGTGGGCGTATGCCTGCTCGCGGGCGGCGGGTGCGGCGGAGCCGGGCTGGTCGGGGGCCTCCTGGAGGAGGACGACGCGCAGCCGGAGTCCTTCGGGGTCCTCGACGCGGTCGCGGAAGAAGTCGTCCGGGTCGGCGGCGAGCGGGTGGGCGCCCGCTTGGAGGGGGCCGTGGGCGACGAGGGCCGCGGGCAGTTCGGCGGGCAGGGCGGGGCGGGCGGCCTGGACGGCCAGGACGGTGGCGAAGCGTCGGGCGCCGGCGGCGGCGACGCGGCCCTGGCTCCACAGGAGCGGCAGGGAGTCGTCGAGTTCGGCGGCGAGCGTCTTGGCCGGGTTGGTGTAGGTGGCGACGGCGGGGCCGCAGCGGGTGGCGATGTCGTCCAGGCGGTCGGCGACCTGGTGCAGGGCCGCGACGGGGGTGCTGGTCAGGCCGATGCGGCCGGTGAGGGCGAGCAGCGGGGTGAGCAGGGCCCAGAAGGCACTGGTGTCGGCGGAGTCCGGGGCGTCGGCGGGCAGCTCGAAGCCGTTGCCGCCGGGGGTCGCGAACGGCAGGGCCATACCGCGGACCTGGGCGACGGCTTCGGCCAGGGGCGCCCCGGTGGGGGTGACCGCGGCCGCCGTGCAGCCGCGGCGGTACGCCTGCTCGACCAGGTCGGTCAGGCCCTCCTCGGTGCCGCGCGGCGAGAGCAGGATCAGCAGGTCGAGCGGACCGGCCCAGCCGGGCAGGGTCCAGCGGGCCTGCTGCGGGGAGGGCCCGGTGGGGGTGAGGAGTTCCACCGGGCAGATGCCGGAGCCGAGGGCGGCGACCAGGTCGGCGACGGCTTCGGCCTCGGAGCCGCTGCCGACGACGAGGACGGCGCGCGGCCGCCCGTCGGGCCGCAGCGCGGTGACGCCGGCCTCCTCGGCGAGCCGCAGGGCGGTGCGGACGCGCGCGCCCGCCGCGGCGGCGCTCCGCAGCAGCCCGTGGGCGTCGGCGCGGGTGAGCGCGTCGGGGTCGTCCAGCAGCGACTCGTCGAACAACACGACCTCCCGGTCGGGTGCGGATGCCTGGGGTCAGGCGGGGCGGCGGGCCTCGTCGACGAGGAGGACGGGGATCTCGTCGCGCACCGGGTAGGCCAGGCCGCAGGTGTCGGAGGTGCACACCAGCTCGTTCTCGGCGGTGTCCTCGCGCAGCGGGGCGTGGCAGGCCGGGCAGGCGAGGATCTCCAGCAGGCTGGGTTCGACGAGCGACATGTGCGGGTCCTCCGGGCGGGTGCGGTCGGCTGGGGGTGGCGGGCGGTTCGCGGTGCCGTGGGGCGGCGCGGCCGGCCCGGGTCGCGTGCTGGACCAGTGGTTTCTCCTGGCGTCCAGCCTATCGCCGCGCCCGCGCGGGGCGCGGGCCGCCCGCCGCTCCGGGCGGCCGCGGGGCGGGCTCAGCCGCGGACGACGGCGAGTACCTGGTCGCGCAGGCGGCTGACGGTTGCGGCGTCGCTGGCCTCGACGTTCAGCCGCAGCAGCGGCTCGGTGTTGGAGGCGCGCAGGTTGAACCACCAGTCGGCGGCGGCGACGGTCAGCCCGTCGAGTTCGTCGAAGGTGACGCCCTCCTGCCCCTCGAAGGCGGCGCGGACCGCGGCGGTGCGCCCGGCCTGGTCGGCGACGGTGCTGTTGATCTCGCCGGAGGAGGCGTAGCGGTCGTAGGCCGCGACGAGGGCGGACAGCGGGCCCTGCTGGCCGCCGAGCGCGGCCAGCAGGTGGAGTGCGGCGAGCATGCCGGTGTCGGCGTTCCAGAAGTCGCGGAAGTAGTAGTGCGCGGAGTGCTCGCCGCCGAAGACGGCGCCGGTGGCGGCCATCTGCTGCTTGATGAAGGAGTGGCCGACGCGGGTGCGCACCGCGGTGCCGCCGTGCTCGGCGACGACCTCGGGTACGGAACGGGAGGTGATCAGGTTGTGGATGATCACGGCGCCGGGGTTGCGGGCCAGTTCGCGGGCGGCGACCAGGGCGGTGACGGCGGAGGGCGAGACGGGTTCGCCACGCTCGTCCACGGCGAAGCAGCGGTCGGCGTCCCCGTCGAAGGCGAGCCCGAGGTCGGCCCCGGTCTCGCGCACCTTGGCCTGCAGGTCGACCAGGTTCTTCGGATCGAGCGGGTTGGCCTCGTGGTTGGGGAAGGTGCCGTCGAGCTCGAAGTACATCGGCACCAGGTCCAGGGGCAGGCCGTCCAGGACGGTGGGGACGGTGTGGCCGCCCATGCCGTTGCCCGCGTCCACCACGACCTTCAGCGGGCGGATGCCGGACAGGTCGACCAGGGAGCGCAGGAAGCCGGCGTAGTCGTGCAGGACGTCGCGCGAGGTGATGGTGCCGGCCGTGGGCGCGCCGGGAGGCAGGCCGCCGGCCGACCACTGCTCGGCCAGCGCGCGGATGTCGGCGAGTCCGGTGTCCTGGCCGACGGGGGCGGCGCCGGCCCGGCACATCTTGATGCCGTTGTAGCGGGCCGGGTTGTGGCTGGCGGTGAACATCGCGCCGGGCAGGTCGAGGTGGCCGCTGGCGAAGTACAGCTCGTCGGTGGAGCACAGCCCGATCTCGGTGACGTCCGCGCCGCGGGAGGCGGCGCCGCGCGCGAAGGCGCGGGACAGGCCGGGCGAGGAGGGGCGCATGTCGTGCCCGACGACTACCGCGGAGGCGCCGGTGACCGTGGCGAAGGCGGCGCCGAAGATCTCGGCGAGCGGCTCGTCCCACTGGTCGGGGACGACGCCGCGTACGTCGTACGCCTTGACGATCTGCGACAAGTCGGACACTGCACACCCCTGTTGGACGGTCCCTGCGGCTCGGTACGGGACAACCTATCCGAGGAGCCCGGACGACCCCGGTGAATCCGTGCGCAGGGGCCTACGACTCGGGCGAGCGCAGCACGCGCAGGTGGCCGCGGCGGGCGACCTCGAGCGGGTCGATGTCGCGGGCGGCGGCGCCCTGGGCGCGGTCCTGGGGGCGGGCGGCCTCGCGGACGGCGTTGGCGAGCGCTTCGAGGTCGTCGCCGCTGGGGCGGACCGGGCCGGCGTCGGTGGCCAGGCGGACGACCTCCCAGCCGCGCGGGGCGGTCAGCCGCTCGGAGTGCTCGGAGCACAGGTCGTAGCAGTGCGGCTCGGCGTAGGTCGCGAGCGGCCCGAGGACGGCCGTGGAGTCCGCGTAGACGTACGTCAGCGTCGCGACGGCGGGTCGGCCGCAAGCGGTGCGCGAACAGCGACGTACAGGGCTCACGAGGTTGGACGGTACCGCACTCTTGAGCGGGCCGCGACGACTCTCCGCCAGGTCACCCGGTCGTGTCGTGCGGCGGGCCGAAACACGCCATTTGCCGGTGCCGTGGCGCTGACCTGCGGCGACTTTTTCGGGCCCGCGAGCCAGTACCGAGAGTAACGCTTCGGGTAGGGCCCTCCCGAGCAGCGGCTTCATATGCTACGTGGCGGATTTCCGTCACCGCTGTGGCCGGAAGCCATCCCCCCGCCCGCCGGCAGCGCTTGGACGAAGACCGCGAAGAGACCTGAACGAGACCTGCGGGGAACCCCGACGGTGCGCGGGTTCGCTCGTTCGGGGGCGGGCGCGCGGCAAGGCGGCAGGCGCCCTGCTGTGCGCACCTCCCGCGAGGACTAGGCTCACGCTGATGGACAGCTCGACCCCCACCTCCGCCCCCACGCCCGCACCCGGGCCGCGGCGGCGCGACCGGCACGGCCGCGGGATGCGCGGACCGATCGCGCCCCCGCAGGTGCCGCTCGCGCTCAGCCGCGCCGACGCCTTCGACGACCTGGTGCGCGACGCGGCCGACCGCCTGGAGCGGCGCTGGCCGCAGCTCGCCGACGTGGAGTTCGCCGTCCAGGACGTGCCGTGGCCGCAGGACGGGCAGCCCGCCGACGGCGACCCGGTGCCGCTGGGGCGGCTGATCGGCGCGGCGAAGGACCGGCCGAGCCGCATCGTGATCTACCGGCGGCCGGTGGAGATCCGCGCCAAGAGCCGCGACGAGCGGGCCCTGCTGGTGCACGAGGTGGTCGTGGAGCAGGTCGCCGAGTTGCTGGGTCTGTCCCCGGAGAACGTCGACCCCAAGTACGGCGAGGACTGAGCGGGGAGGAGCGGGGCTGAGCACCTGGGGCGCGAGGTCCGGGGCGCTCAGCCGTCGGCCGTGTCAGGGCTCCAGGATGCGCAGGTCGGTGTGCGCCTTGGGCACCGCGACAGTGCTCCGGTCGTCGGGGATCGGCTGGATCGTGAACATCGGCACACCGTTCTGCGGGAGTGCCAGCGTCCGGGAGGCGTAGAGCTGACCGCCTGAGAGGCGCTCGACGGTCACGGCGTAGCCCCCTTTGAGACCGGACGGCTGCGGGGGCGTCAGTGCCGTGGTGGTGCCCGCCTTGACCGTGACCGTCTTGGTGGCGGCGCTGCCGCCGGTGGATCCCGCAGAAGAGGTGATCCTCACACTGGCGTCCTGGCCGACGGCGGTCAGCGAGAGCGTGGACCCCTTGGCGCGGTTGTCGGCGACGGTGCCGCGCTTGCCGATCGCAGGGGTCGCGGGCAGGAAGGCGATCTCCTGGTCGCTGCCCTTGCCGCGGGTGACCACCAGGGCAGCGACCACGGGCACCGCCTGGTGCACCGTGCTGGAGCCGATCAGCAGGGAGCCGGCGTCGTCCTTGGTGACGTCCCCCAGGTCGACCCCCACCGTCATCCCGCTCTTGACGTGCAGCGTCTCGTGGCCGGCCGGGACGATCGAGCCGGTGGAGGTGGCGAGCTTCAAGGTGAGGTCGGCGTCGTCGGAGCCGGCCGCATAGGCGACCAGGCGCACGTCGGTGGCGTCCTTGGGGATTCCCGGCAGGACGAGGCTGGTGGCGGGCTCGGCGGCGGGTGCCAGCCAGTCGGTGCCCTTGGTGGTGTCGGTCGCCTGGACGGCGGCGCCGACCCGGCCGCTGCGGGCCACCACGTGCACCGTCAGGTCGGTCTCCTTCTCGGCGACCAGGGTGGACAGCAGCACCGGCTTGGAGCTGTCGCCGGGGACGGTGATGCCGTCGGCCGTGGCCGTCTTCAGGGCGCCGTTCGGGCCGTAGAGCTCGATGTCCACGACGGCGGGGGTCTCGTCGGGGTTGACCAGGTCGACGTAGTCCTGGCGGTCGTCCTTGGTGCTGGCGCCGGGGAACCAGAAGTCGGTGTCCGGGGCGACGCAGGACAGGCCGAGCAGGCCGCGTCCGGGCCCGTCGGTCACCGTGGTGGTCTGCTGGACGGTCCAGCCCGGCGCCAAGGCGCCCTCGGCGTTGCCGATCAGGGCGGGGGCGCCCGCCTTGTTGTTCGTGGAGGTGGCCGGCTTGCCGGTGGCCGTCAGCGGCTTGAGTGGCTTGGGCTTGGCGGTCGCGGGCACCAGGGTGGCGCTGCCCGTGCCGGAGCCGGTGCCCTGGGGGGTGAACGAGGTGTACGTGGTCTGAGCGAACTCCGAGGGCGAGGGCTCCGGGCACAGCAGGGTGCTGCGCTGGACCGGCAGCTGGGCAGCGGCGGTGGCGGGCGCGGCGTCGGAGCTGCTGCCGCCGGTCAGGGACGCCGCGCCGGTCAGGGCGACGAGTGCGGCGGCGCCCGCGGCCAGGGAGATGGTGCTCCGGTTCACTGGTAGTCGCTCCCGTCGCGGCGCTGGTCGCCTTCTGGGTGGTACGGGGCCGCGCCGCCGTAGGCGTTGGGGTCGTAGGGCTGCTCGGGGTACTGCTGCTCGCCGTAGCCCTGCTCGTAGCCCTGGCCGCCCTGGCCGTCCTCACCGGGCGGGTAGGGGGCGTAGCCGGGGGGCTGGGGCGGGTAGCCGTACGCCTCGTACTGGCCCTCGTAGCCGGGCGCGGGCGGGTAGCCCTCGGCGTTCTCCCAGCCGGGGGCGTTCTGGGCATAGGCGGGGTCGTAGCCGCCCTCCTGGTAGGCGCCCTCCTGGTAGCCCGTCCCCTGGTAGCCGTAGCCGTCCGGGCCTTCTGCGGGCGGACCCGCGTAGGGGTCGTACCCGGCCGGGTCGGCCTCGGGGTCGTAAGGGGCCTGGGCGCCCTCGTAGGCGGGCTGGGCGCCGTAGTCCGGGTCGTCCTCCCTGCGGGGGCCGGGGACCTCGGCAGGGGGCTGCCCGGCCTCCGCGGGGTCGTCGGCTGCCGCGGCTGCCGCCTCCGCGTCGGCCGCGGCCTGCAGGCGGCGGGCACGGCGGCCCTCGCCGGCCTGGGCGGGGATGTCCGCGGCGGCGGCGCCCTCGGCGTCGGGCAGGTCGTCGTCGATCTCGCGGCGGCGGCCGGGCAGCGCGAGCACGACCACCACGAGCAGCAGGAACGCCTGGATGCCGAGCCAGCCGATGTGCGTGACCGGCTCGTTGTACCCGACGTCCAGCTTGCCGCCGGAGGAGGGCAGTTCGAAGCCCTGGGCCCAGCCGTCCAGGGTGACGGGGGTGAGCGCCTTGCCGTCGAGGCTGGCGTGCCAGCCGGGCGCGGCGCTGTCGGCCAGGCGCAACTGCCGCCCGGCGGGCCCGGCCGGCACCTTGGTGTGCGCCTGGACGCGGCCGGAGGCGACACCGATGGGGGCGGCGCCCTTGCTGATGATCGTCATCCGGGAGACGGGGGCGTCCACGCGCCACAGCTCGCTGCCGTCGGCCTGGCTGACGCGCGAGAGGCCGGGGGTGCTGTCCAGGACGCGGCCGAAGGAGCGGGGGGCGCCCTTCTGGGCGAGGACGTAGCGGACGGCGTAGCCGGCCAAGCGGCTGCCCTGGTCGGCGCCGGAGCCGGCCACCAGGTTGGCCACCACGGAGTCCAGGGCGTGGTCGGGCGCGGCCTCGGCGGCGAGTTCGGCGTCACCGATGCGGACACCGGAGCCGCGCACCAGCGCGTAGCCGACGTGGGCCTCGGTGCCGTTGAGCACCAGGGTGCGCGGCTGGTCGCCGGTGGTGGCCTCCTCTGCGACGAAGGCGGGCACCTGCTGGGGGTCGCGGCGCTCCAGGGGGCCGTCGGCGCCGTCGACCATCCAGGTAAAGGCGGCGAGGACGGGGGCCGCGGCAGCGGCCAGGGCGATCAGGCCCGCCACCGGCTGGCGCCAGCCGAAACCGCTGGCGGCGATGCGCTCGTTGGCGCCCTCGGCGCCTATGGCGGCGGCCGCCAACAGGGCGAGGCCGTACACCAGAGTGGCGGGGCCTGCCCAGTCCTTGCCGTTCTCGATCACGGCGAAGAGCAGTCCGGTGACGGCCGCGGCCCAGGCGGCGGTGATAGCGGTGCGGCGGGTGCCACGCATCAGGGCGGCGAGCGCGGCCAGCACCACGCCGATGAGCAGGAAGCCGCCGGACGCCTTGGGGCCGCCGGGGCTGAGCAGGAGCAGGTCGACACCGGAGGCGGTCTTGGTGCTGTAGGGGAGCCCGGCCTCGTTGAGCATCCGCCCGGGGTGCGAGAGGAGCGTCAGCGACCAGGGCGCCAGGAGCACCATCGGCGTGACCAGGAGGGCGGCCCAGCGCATCAGGAGCGGCGCGAGCAGGGCGCTCTGACCGCGCGCCAGGCGCCAGGCGAGCGCGACCGCAGCGAGCACCAGGGCGATCGGCCAGGTGACGGGGGTGAACGCGGTGGTGAAGGTGAGCATCAGGGCCAGCGCCCAGGTGGAGCGCCAGCCGGGCCGCACCCCGCGTTCTATGGCGGCGTCGCCGAGCTGGAGCCCGGCGGCGGCCGCGGCCGCGCGGGCCATCAGGGGCAGCAGGATCGCCAGGACCGCGGTGCCCAGGCGGCCCGCGGCCAGGGCGCCGGTGGCCGCGGGCAGGAAGGCGTAGGCGACCGACGCCCAGGCGCGCAGCAGCCGGGACTCCACCAGGGGGCGCGAGGCGAAGTAGGCGGTGACGCCGGACAGGGGCACGGAGGCGACCAGGAAGAGCGTCAGCGTCAGGCCGGTGGAGCCGAACAGCACGGTGGCGAAGAGCGCGAGGACCGCGAGGTAAGGAGGCGCGGCCTGGGTGCCGCCGGTGCCCAGGGCGTGCCAGGAGCCGGCGTAGGTGTCCCACAGGTCGGAGGCGCCCGGGTCGGCGGGCAGCAGCGCGCCACCGGAGAGGGCGCCGCCGCCGAGCAGGCTGCGGCAGGCGGCGAAGGAGACCACGAGCAGGACGGCGAAGAGCACCGGTCCCGGTTTGCGGGCGATGCGCTTGATCCGTGCGAACTGCTCGATCTCCAGGAAGTCGCCGTCCTCGTCGCCCGGCCCCGACTCGACCGCGCCGCCATGGCGGCCGACCGCGGCGGTGGCGGCGTCGGCGCGGCCGGAGAAGTTGCTGACCACCTGGTCGACGGTGGCGCGTACGGTCGCGCCGGGCGGCGGGAAGAGCGGCCGCAGTTCCGAGGGCGGTACGGTGCCGCGGCCGCGGCGTCTGCGGGCGGCCAGCAGGCGGCCCGGCCGCAGCAGGACGCCGAGCAGGCCGACGATCTCGTCCACGGCCTGGCCGGGCACCTTGCCGACGAGGTAGGCCAGGGTGCGCAGCAGGGTGCCGACCACCACGCGCAGGGCGACGTAGGGCAGCAGCGGGCCGCGGGTGTTGGCCAGCAGGGTGTAGACGGCACCGGCCTTGTCGACGCGGTGCGGGTTGACCGCCGAGCGTCCGGCGCAGTCGACGGGGCGGCGCTCCCTGGAGGCGGCCTCGGCGTGGCGCATCACGGCGTCGGGGGCGATCAGGACGGTGTGGCCGGCGGACTGGGCACGCCAGCAGAAGTCGACGTCGTCGCGCATCAGGGGCAGCCGGCGGTCGAATCCGCCCAGCTCCTCCCAGACGTCGCGCCGCACCAGCATGCCCGCGGAGGAGACCGACAGCACCGGGCGGACCTGGTCGTGCTGGCCCTGGTCCTGTTCGCGGCGCTCCAGGCCGGTCCAGCGGCGGCCGCTGCGGGCGATGCTGACGCCGACTTCGAGGAGCTGGCGGCGGTCGTACCAGCTGCGCAGCTTGGGGCCGATGATCGCGGCGCTCGGGCTCGCCTCGGCGGTGCGCAGCAGCGCGGCCAGGGCGTCGGGCTCGGGTTCGCAGTCGTCGTGCAGCAGCCACAGCCAGTGCACCGGGTCGCCGTGCGGGCGGGCGGGGGTGTCGTAGCCGTCGTCGTTCCAGCTGCGGGTGGCCGGGTCCCAGCCGCCGTGGCGCTCCAGGTAGGGCACGTCCTCGGCGGTGAGGACGGGGGCGGTGCGGACCGCCTCGTCGACGGCGGCGCCGAAGCCGGTGCGGCGGGCCAGGTGCAGCACGCGCTGGTCGCCGAGGGCGTCGGCGAGCAGGCGGGCGGAGTCGTCGGCGCTGCCGGTGTCCGCGGCTATGACGTCCTGGACGGGGCGGTCCTGCACCAGGAGGCCCTGCAGGGCCTTGGGCAGCCAGCGCGCGCCGTCGTGGGCGACCAGCACGGCGGTGACGACGTGGCGCGGGAACTCAGGGAGCCCGGCCTGCTGTGCGGCCGGTGCTGGGCTGTTCACGGACATCGAGGTTCGGGCCCCGGTTCGCTGGACTGCGGTGGATGCGCGGACCCGCCGTGGGCGGGGTAGGCATCTTGGACGGCCCCCCACACTAACGGCTCATACCGGTGCGGCCGTCCGGGTGCGGGGACGACGGCGGCCCGCCTGCCGTGCGCGGGGGCACGGGAGACGGGCCGTGATCAGGGGGTTTTCGGGCGCTGCCGGGTGCAACTGCGGCCGGATCGGACCGGGCGTGGATCAGACGACGCCCTTCTTCAGCCGCCGGCGCTCGCGCTCGGACAGGCCGCCCCAGATGCCGAAGCGCTCGTCGTTGGCAAGGGCGTACTCCAGGCAGTCGGAGCGGACTTCGCAGGCGAGGCAGACCTTCTTGGCCTCGCGGGTCGAGCCGCCCTTCTCGGGGAAGAAGGATTCGGGGTCGGTCTGCGCACACAGCGCGCGCTCCTGCCAGCCGAGTTCCTCGTCGGCCTCCTCGGCCAGCAGCAACTGGAACTGCTCGGTCATGCGCGCCCCTGTCTGTCGTGCTTCCCCGTGATGCTGCCCTCCGCCGCCGCGTCGGGGACGTGCGGTGGAAACGACACGAGTGAAATTACAAGTGTGCCGATCCGAGCCAGTCAAGCCGAGATCTGCTATTGGGCCCGTTATTCACTCCGCTGAACCAAGACGTGACAGATAGTGTTGATATCGGCCCAACCGCCTGCATCCGTCAACCGAGGTCCCACCGGTCAAACGCTCACGTCCCGTCAGACGCAGTGGCGACGCGGGGCGTTCCGCCCGATCGGGTGAAGCGCTGCGGATCACATTTCGATCACAGAAGTCCAACGTCACACTCGGCGGCGCGTTCTCCCAGACCGGAATCCGATCTCCATCGGATCTGCACGGATGCGGCACCTCCTATCCGCACCTTCGCGGGGGCAAACCTTTCAGCGTCGGAGGTTGCCGGATCAGGTGAACCTGCGCGACATACCGGGCATCGAGTTGACAGCCGACTTGCGGGCAGGGTCTGCTTGATCCATGTCCGCCGAGCCCTTCGCGCCCTTCCGGACCCGCCGCCGCGGGTTCTGCTGCGTCGCGCTCGCGCAGAGCTGTTGTTGTTCCCGCCGCTGCCGCTGACCCCGCCCGGCGCCCGGCCCGACGCGTTCCCGCGATCGGAGTGACCCGGCCCCCGGCCCCGCCCGCTCCATGCGCACCCGCGAGGAACACCCACTTCCATGAACTCCGACGTCTCCATCGCCGGCGACCCCCTCGACCTGCTCCACCTCCTCCCCCCGGTGCCCCGGCACCCGGTCACCGTGGCGGAGTTCGCCGGGCTCGCCCGCGCCATCGCCGCCGACCGCGCCCGCTGGGCCCCCCTGGTCCGCTACGACGCCGCCACCCGCTGGTACGCGCGCCTGCAGACCGGCCCCGGCTACGAGGTGTGGCTGCTGAGCTGGCTGCCCGGCCAGACCAGCGGGCTGCACGACCACGGGCGATCCAGCGGGGTGCTCACCGTCCTGGACGGCACGCTCCACGAGCGCGCGCTCACCGCCCGGGGCGAGACCCGCCGCGCCCTGTCCCCGGGCCGGCAGCGGGCGTTCGGCCCCGGCTACGTCCACGAGGTGGCCAACGAGTCGCTGGAGGGCGCGGTCAGCCTGCACGTCTACTTCCCCGGGCTCACCGAGATGACTCCCTACGACCGGTCCGCCTGCACACCGGGCGCGCTCGCCGGGCAGGAGAGCGGGGCCCGGTCGCACGCGCAGGCGTAGGCGCCGGTCCCGGCGGGCGGGCTGCCAGACTGGGGCCATGCGAATCGTGGTTCTGGCCGGAGGTATCGGAGGAGCGCGCTTCCTGCGCGGCCTCAAGGCAGCGGCGCCGGAGGCGGAGATCACCGTCGTCGGCAACACGGGAGACGACATTCACCTGTTCGGGCTGAAGGTGTGCCCGGACCTGGACACCGTGATGTACACCCTCGGCGGCGGCATCCACGAGGAGCAGGGCTGGGGCCGCGCGGAGGAGACCTTCGCCGTCAAGGAGGAGCTGGCCGCCTACGGCGTCGGGCCGGAGTGGTTCGGCCTGGGCGACCGCGACTTCGCCACGCACATCGTCCGCACCCAGATGATCGGCGCCGGCTATCCGCTCAGCGCCGTCACCGAGGCGCTGTGCGCGCGCTGGCAGCCCGGGGTGCGCCTCATCCCGATGTCCGACGACCGGGTCGAGACCCATGTGCTGGTCGAACTCGACGGCGAGCGCAAGGCGGTGCACTTCCAGGAGTACTGGGTGCGGCTGCGCGCCTCGGTGCCGGCGCACGCCGTGGTCCCGGTGGGGGCGGAGGGCGCCAAGCCCGCGCCCGGCGTCCTGGAGGCGATCGGCGAGGCCGACGTGATCCTCTTCCCGCCCTCCAACCCGGTGGTGAGCATCGGCACCATCCTCGCCGTGCCGGGCATCCGCGAGGCCATCGCCGACGCCGGGGTGCCGGTGGTGGGCCTGTCCCCCATCGTCGGTGACGCGCCTGTGCGCGGCATGGCCGACAAGGTGCTGGCCGCCGTGGGTGTGGAGTCCACCGCGGCCGCCGTCGCCACGCACTACGGCAGCGGGCTGCTGGACGGCTGGCTGGTCGACACCGTGGACGCCGCCGCGGCGCCGGAGGTCGAGGCCGCCGGCATCCGCTGCCGGGCCGTGCCGCTGCTGATGGAGAGCGTGGAGGCGACCGCGCAGATGGCGCGTGAGGCGCTGGCGCTGGCCGAGGAGGTGCGGGCGTGACGGGGCGGACGGGCACGGCGGGGCAGGCGCCGCGCTACGAGGTGTTCGGCGTCGCCGGCATCGGCGAGGTGCAGCCCGGGGCGGACATCGCGAAGCTGATCGCCGCCACCGGGGTCGAACTCGCCGACGGCGACGTGGTCGTGGTCACCTCGAAGATCGTCAGCAAAGCCGAGGGGCGGATGGTGCGGGCGGACGACCGCGAGGCCGCCATCGACGCCGAGGCCGTGCGGCTGGTCGCCCGGCGCGGCACGACCCGGATCGTGGAGACCCGGCACGGCTTCGTGATGGCCGCGGCGGGCGTGGACGCCTCCAACACCCCCGCGGGCACCGTCCTGCTGCTGCCGGAGGACCCCGACGGCTCGGCCCGCCGGATCCGGCAGGGGCTGCGCGAGGCGTTCGGCGTGCGGGTGGGCGTCCTGGTGACCGACACCTTCGGGCGGCCCTGGCGCGAGGGGCTGACCGACGTGGCGATCGGCGCCGCCGGTGTGCGGGTGCTCGACGACCTGCGGGGCGGCGTGGACAGCCACGGGAACCCGCTGAACGTCACGGTCACCGCCCTCGCCGACGAACTCGCCGCCGCCGCCGAGCTGGTGAAGGGCAAGGCGAGCGGGGTGCCCGTCGCGGTGGTGCGCGGCCTGGCCGATCTGGTGCTGAACACACCCGACACCGTCGCTGACGAAGCGTCAGGCGCCCTGGCGGCGGACCCTGTCGACGCCATGGCGGCGGACGGCTCCGGCACCCAGGTGGCGGAGCAGCATGCGCGGCCCGCCACACAGGAGGCCGGCGCGTCCGTCTCCCCTGCGGCGGACACGGGCGCGCGGGCACTGGTGCGGTCCGCGGCCAACGACATGTTCCGGCTGGGCACCTCGGAGGCGGTGCGGGAGGCGGTCTCCTTGCGGCGCACGGTACGGGAGTTCACCGACGCCCCGGTGGACCCGCAGGCGGTACGGCGGGCGGTGGCGCTCGCGGTCACCGCGCCCGCGCCGCACCACACCACGCCCTGGCGGTTCGTGCTCCTGGAGAGCCCGCGGGTACGCGAGCGCTATCTGGACGCCATGCGCGACGCCTGGGCGGCGGACCTGCGCGGCGACGGCTTCTCCGAGGCAAGCGTGGCCAAGCGGCTGCGCCGGGGCGACGTGCTGCGCAAGGCGCCCTACCTCGCGGTGCCCTGCCTGGTCGCCGAGGGCGCGCACCCCTACCCGGACGCGCGCCGGGCCGCCGCCGAGCGGGAGATGTTCCTGGTGTCGGCGGGCGCCGGCGTGCAGAACTTCCTCGTGGCGCTGGCGGGCGAGCAGTTGGGCTCGGCGTGGGTGTCCTCCTCGCTCTTCTGCCGGGACGTGGTGCGCGAGGTGCTGGACCTGCCGGAGTCCTGGGACCCGCTCGGCACGGTCGCCATCGGCCGGGCCGCCTCCGCGCCGGGCCCGCGGCCCGAGCGGCCCGCAGAGCCGTTCCTGGCGGTGCGCTGACGGCCTGGGGCGCGCGTTCGGCACCGTGGGCGACCGGGCCGGGCGCCCTGGGACTGAGCACAGTGCGGCCCCTCGCCGGCCCTTCCGCGGCGAAGGCCCGGCGTCGCGCAGGTGCTCAGCGGTGCGCGGGCGGGCCCAGGCGGGGGGCCTGCCGCGGCGGGGGCGGCGAGGCGAGCAGGATGAGCCGGGTCGCCCGGTGCCGCTGGCCGTCGTAGGGGGCGAGCAGGCGCAGCATCGTCTCGTCGTCGCTGCGGCGCTCCCCGGTGAGGGCGTAGCCGATGTGGTGCGGCAGGTGGAGGTCGCCCACGGTGACCGCGTCGGGGGCGCCGTGGCTGCGCTGGAGGGTTTCTGCGGCCGTCCAGGGGCCGATGCCGGGGAGCGTCTGGAGCAGGGCCGAGGCGTCCTCGGCGGAGCGGGCGGCAAGGGTGTCCAGGCGGGCGCCGACGCGTACGGCCCGCAGGACGGTGGAGGCCCGCTTGTTGTCCACCCCGGCGCCGCGCCAGTCCCAGGAGGGCACCCGCGCCCATTCCCGCGGGGCCGGCATGACGCGCATGCCGCGAGGGGCGTCGCTGCCCTGGACACCCGGTGCCGCCTCGCCGTGCTTGAGCACGAGCAGCCGCCAAGCGCGGTACGCCTCGATGGTGGTGACCTTCTGCTCCAGCACGGAGGGGATCAGGGATTCCAGGACGAGTCCGGTGCGGGTCAGGCGCAGGCCCGGGTGGCGCCGGTGGGCCGCGTGCACGACGCGGTGGCGCGGCACGAAGGCTGTCGGGTCGTCCTCCGCGCCGAGCAGCGCGGGCATCGCGTCCAGCAGCCACTTGCCGCCGGGGCCCCAGGCGGTGCCCTCGACCGCCGCGGGGCTGCCGGTCAGGCGCAGCGTGCCGGGCCCTTCGGGGGTGCGGCTGGCCCGCCACACCGTGCCGTCGGGGGTGATGCGGAAGGTCGGGTCGCCGCCGCCCCGGCGCAGCGGCATCAGGGTGCGGCGCACGTCCAGCGGGCCGTCGGGCACCCACGTCCGCGTACCCGCCGGGGCGGGGGCGGCTCGGGGGGCGACGGCTTCCTGGGGCACGCGGCGAGCCTACCGGCCGCCCCGCGTCACAGGGCCTCGGACGGCACATGAGCGCCCGGGCGCCCAGGACGCCGGCCTGCGCGGCCGGGGGCACGGCCCCGATCGCGTATCCCCGGGTACCGGCCCGATCGCGCCACCCTGGGCACGGCCTCGACCGCGCATCCCCGGGTTACCGGCCCGATCGCGCCACCCTGGGCACGGCCTCGACCGCGCATCCCTGAGTACGGCCCGGCCCCGCCACCCTGGCGCCCCCGGACCGCGTCGCAGAAGCCGCCGCTCAAGCCGCATGACGGACAAGCCACTCCGCAAGCCGCCATGGCACCGCCCCGGAAGGCGCAGCTGCCTCGCCTCCATGGCGGCGGGCGCCCGCGCCCTTACTCGTCGGAGGAGAACCGCACCGACCCCGCCTCCAGGCGCGCGTCGCACCACACCCGGGCCCCGTGCAGCAGTTCGTTGTCCGCCCCCACGAAGGCGCCGTCCCCGACCACCACGCCGTCGAGCACGGTCCGGCTGCCGATGTGGGCGCCGGCGCCGATCAGGCTGTCGCGCACGACGGCGTCCGGGTCGATCCGGGCGCCGGCCAGGACGGTGCTGCCCTCGACGTGCGCGCCCGCGCCGACGACCGCGCCCGCGGCCACCGAGGTGCCGCCGAAGAGCTTGGCGTCCTCGGCGACCCGGGCGCCGGGCAGCACCAGCCGCTCGCCGCGCCGCCCGGGCACCGCCGGGGAGGGGGCGCGGCCCAGGACGAGGTCGGCCGAGCCGCGGACGAACGCCTGGGGGGTGCCGAGGTCGAGCCAGTAGGTGGAGTCGACCATGCCCTGCAGGTGGGCGCCCTCGGCGAGCAGCCCGGGGAACGTCTCGCGCTCGACGGACACCGGGCGCCCGGCGGGGATGGCGTCCAGGAGGGAGCGGGTGAAGACGTAGGCGCCGGCGTTGACCTGGTCGGTGACGATCTCCTCGGGCGTCTGCGGCTTCTCCAGGAAGGCCGTGACGCGGCCGCCGGGGTCGGTGGGCACCAGACCGAAGGCGCGCGGGTCGTCGACGCGGGTGAGGTGCAGGGAGACGTCGGCGCCGCTGGCGCGGTGGGTGGCCACCAGGGAGGCGATGTCCAGGCCGGTGAGGATGTCGCCGTTGAAGACCAGGACGGGCTCGCCGGGGGCCGAGTGCAGCCGGTGGGCGACATTGCGCAGGGCGCCGCCGGTGCCGAGCGGGTCGGTCTCCGTGACGTACTCCAGGTGCAGGCCGAGCGCGGAGCCGTCGCCGAAGTGCGGCTCGAAGACCTCGGCGAGGTAGGAGGTGGCCATCACGATGTGCTCGACGCCCGCCGCCCGGGCCCGCGCGAGCTGATGGGTGAGGAAGGGCACCCCCGCGGCGGGGATCATCGGCTTGGGGGTGTGTACGGTGAGCGGGCGCAGTCTGGTGCCCTTGCCGCCGACCAGGAGGATCGCTTCGGCCGCGGGACGGCGGCTGGTGTCGTCGGAGCCGGCCTCGGAGGCAGGGTGTGCGCGCATGGGGAAGATAGTGGCATAAGCCGTAAACCCGATGAACCATGACCTGACTACCCGTCAGGCGCGTCGTGCGACCGCGAGGCCCGGAAGCGGTGCGGGTAGCCTGGCCGCCGTGACGTCCAGTGCCCCGACTCCCGCAGGTCTGCTCGCCGACGCCGTCCGCAGCGACCCGGGCCGCCCGCTGATCACCTTCTACGACGACGCGACCGGCGAGCGGGTCGAACTGTCGGTGGCGACGTTCGCCAACTGGGTGGCCAAGACCTCCAACCTGCTGCAGGACGACCTGGGTGCCCAGCCCGGCGACCGGGTCGCGCTGCTCCTGCCCGCTCACTGGCAGACCGCGGTGTGGCTGCTGGCCGCCTTCTCCACGGGCGTGGTCGCCGTCCCGGGCGGCGACCCGGCCCGCGCGGACCTCGTGGTGAGCGGCCCCGACACCCTGGAGGAGGCGCTGGCCTGCCGGGGCGAGCGGGTGGCACTGGCGCTGCGGCCGCTGGGCGGCCGGTTCCCGCAGCCGCCGCGGGGGTTCGCGGACTACGCGGTGGACGTACCGGGCCAGGGCGACCGGTTCGTCCCCTACGAGCCGGTCGGTCCGCAGGCACCCGCGCTCGAACTGCCCGGCGAGGGTGTGCTGACGGCCGGCGAGGTCGTGACCCGGGCCCGCTCGCAGGCCGAGGCACTCGGCCTGGAGCCCGGCTCGCGGCTGCTGTCCGGTCTGCCCTACGGGAGCTGGGACGGCCTGGCCGCCGGGCTGCTGGCACCCCTTGCGGCGGGGGCGTCCGTCGTCCTGTGCCGCCACCTCGACAGGCTCCCGGCGGAGGGCCTGGCCCGCCGCAAGGAGGAGGAGCGCGTCACGCACACCGCCGTACCGGAGGGGATCTGACCGCCTCATGGCGGCTCTTCGTTAAACCTGGGTGAACATCCGCTCATCTCCCCTTTGAATCGGATGCGTCAGGCAACCGTTCGCCGGGCTCGACTGTCTGAACGAGTGCCGCACGGATGCGCGTCCCCGACGCCCCGGCGGCCACCGGCGTCCGACGTCCCCGTCGGGCAACTGACCGAGGGACGGGCACCGACGTGACCACGCCACCAGAGCCCCCGCAGGGCGACTCCCCCGCCGAGAAGGACGCGCAGGACGCGCCGCCGGCCGGGAGACCCGAGGACGCCGCCGAGGACCTCACCGCCCCTCCGCAGCGCCGGCGCCGCACCTGGCTTCGGGTGCTCGCGGTCTCCACCGCGCTGCTCGTCCTGGCCGGCGCCGGCGGCCTGTGGTACGTCTACCAGCACCTCAACGGCAACATCACCACCGACAACGTCACCGAGACGGAGCTGAAGGCGCAGGAGTCGCAGCGCCCCACCGAGGAGCCCACCTCCGCCGAGAACATCCTGCTGATCGGCTCGGACAACCGCGGTGACGGCAACGGGAAGTACGGCAAGGACACCGGCACCCAGCGCTCGGACACCACGATCCTGCTGCACCTGTCGGCCGACCGCAGCAACGCCACCGCGATCAGCATCCCGCGCGACCTGATGGTGCATCAGCCGGTGTGCACCAAGGCCGACGGGAGCACGGTGCCGGCCCGGTTCGAGCAGTTCAACTGGGCATTCGAGTTCGGCGGGGCGGCCTGCACGATCCGCACCGTGGAGGACCTGACCGGGGTGCGCATCGACCACCACCTGATCGTGGACTTCAACGGCTTCAAGAACATGGTCAACGCGGTCGGCGGCGTGGAGGTGTGCGTCGCGCACCCCGTCCACGACGCCCAGGCGCACCTCGACCTGCCCGCGGGCCGGCAGAAGCTCGACGGCGAGCAGGCGCTCGGTTACGTGCGGGCCCGGCACAGCCTCGGCGACGGCAGCGACACCGAACGCATAGGCCGCCAGCAGGACTTCCTGGCCTCGCTGATCAAGAAGGTGCAGACCAACGGGGTGCTGCTCAACCCGGTGAAGGTCTATCCGCTGCTGGACGCGGCCACGAAGTCGCTGACCGCCGACCCGGGACTGAACTCCCTGGGCGAGCTCTACAAGCTCGCGCAGTCCCTGCAGAAGGTCCCCACCGGGTCGATCCACTTCGTCACCGCGCCGATCGAGCCCTACGTCGCGGACCACAACCGCGACCAGCTGGTGCAGCCCGAGGCCGACCAGCTCTTCGCCGCCGTGCGCGCCGACCAGCCGGTGAACGTCGGCAAGACCGCCAAGAGCGCCTCCCCGGACGACTCCGCGGGCGCGACCCCGGGCGGCCCGGCCACCGCGAGCCCCACCGGCACGGCGAGCGCCCCGGGGAGCGCGACCGCCGATCCCACGGGCACGCCCACCTTCAAGGGGACCACCGCCGACCGCGACCTCTGCGGCAAAGACTGATGAACTAAGGTGGGGCGCCCCGGCGGACTGCGGATGGAGGTCCCGAGCGACCGTGGACACGCAAGGGTCCGGGTACGTCGACCCGGCGGACCAGTGGGTGCTCGATCCGGTCACGGGCACCTACCAGCTGCGGCTGGAACCCGCGCAGCCGCCCGCCGCCGACGTCCCGCCGCAGCAGCCGGCCCCCGGGCACACGGCGCCGGGCGCCGCCGCCCCTGCGCCCGAACCGGCCGCGCCACAGCGGCGCGAGGCCCCCGCCGCGCCTCCTCCCGGCGGCCGCAGCGCCGCCCGGCGGGCCGCGCGCTCCGGCCACGGGCGGCGGGCCGCAGGCGGGACCTCCAGCCGTCGCAAGCCGAAGCAGAAGCGGCCGCGCACCCTGCTGTGGACGGCCGGCGCCGTCGGGCTCGCCATCGTCGCCGGCGGTATGGGCGGCTACCTCGCCTTCCGGCACACCAGCACCGTCATCCACACCGTGGACGTCGGCGACGCCGGCAGCACCGCGGTGACGGGACCGGGGGCGGCGAACCTGCTCGTCCTGGGCACCGACAGCACGGCGGGGCTGGGCCGCGAAATGGGCAGCGCGGCCAGGACCGGCTCGGCCGACGCCGCGGTCCTGCTGCACCTGTCGGCCGACCGCAGCAACGCCACCGCGATCAGCATCCCGCCGAACCTGGTGACGGACGTGCCCGACTGCCCGGTGGGCAACAACGTGGTCAAGGGCGCCAGCGGGCAGCCGTTCTCGGCGGTCCTGGCCGGACGCGACCCGGGCTGCGCGATGCGGCTGGTGCAGCAGATGACGGGGCTGCCGGTGGACCACTTCCTGATGGTCGACTACGCGGCCGTCAAGTCGCTGTCGACGGCCGTCGGCGGCGTCGAACTGTGCCTGAAGCAGCCGTTGAGCGACCCCCGGGTGCACCTGGACCTGAAGGCCGGTCGGCAGCGCGTCCAGGGGGACCAGGCGCTCGCCCTGGTGCGCACCCTCAAGGCGCCGCCCGGGCACGACGACCTGGCGCGCGTCGCGGTGCAGGAGCGCTTCCTGTCCGGACTGCTGCGCTCGGCGACCTCCGGCGGCCTGTTCGGCGACCCCAAGAAGCTGATGGGCCTGGCCACCACCGCGGCGGGCGCCCTCACCGTGGACTCCCCCATCGGCAGCGTGCAGGCGCTGGACACCCTGGCGGGACAGATCGGGAAGGTCCCCGCCAAGCACTTCACCTTCGCCGAACTGCCGGTGAAGAACGGCCCGCGGACCGGCACCGTGGTGCTCGACCGGACGACGGCCGCCGACCTGTTCGCCATGGTGAAGGCCGATGTGTCGCTCTCCCAGGGCAAGAAAGCCCCTGACCCCAAGCTCGTCGGGCCGAAGACCACCCCGCACGACACCAGGGTGACCGTCTACAACGGCACCGGCACCTTCGGCGCCTCCCAGGACGTCCTGGCCTGGCTGCAGAACGACGAGGGCGTCAACCGCTCGGCCAACGGCGGCGACGCACCGCAGAAGGCGCCGAGGACGATCCTGAAGTACGCGCCCAATCAGGCCGATCAGGCGCGCTCACTGGCCGCGATGATGCACTTGCCCGCCTCGGCGCTTGTGGAGGGCACCAAGGACGCGCCCAAGCTGGCGTACATGTCGCTCACCCTGGGCGCGGACTACACCAGTCCGGGGGCGCCGATCGGCCCACCGACCGCGCCGCCCAAGGGGCTTCGGACCCTGACCGCTGACAGCACCGCGTGCGTGGGATAGCTCACGCTCCGGGCGGCGGACCCCGAGGTCAAAGTGCGGCCGGGGAGTCGCCGAAACAGATGTGAAACCATCGGCGGACGCCGGCACCGTTACCCTGACCCTCGGCCACGGCCGCACCGGCCGCCACGAGAGCGACTCCGCCGGGGGGCGGGTCCGGGAACCGCCGGGGTCCGCCGGAGTCGTCCGGCACGGGGGGCCACCGCAAGTCACAGCCGCCCGCTGCAACTTTGGGCGGCGCCCGACCGTCTGTGTTGAGGACGGCCCGGAGAACAGCAGACCGACGAAGACCGCAGGGCGGCCGGAAGCCGCCGGTGACGATGGAGGAGTCCGCATGCGCGACGGCAGGGTGGGAGGGCCCGGATACGACGGCGCTTCCAACCCGGGCGGCCATGGCTGGGACCAGGGCTCCTACGGCGGTTACCGGGACGAGGCGCAGGCCCAGGGCGGCGGGCCCGGCTACGGCCCCCAGGGCGGCTACTACGGGCAGGGCGGCGAGCAGTACGGGCAGCCGGTCGGCCAGCCCGGCTACGGCCCGCAGGGCGGGCGGCCCTATCCGCCCCAGAGCAACCCGGCGGGCCCCGGCTACGGCGTCCGCCAGGGCCCCGGCACCACCTACGAGGACGGCTACCAGGCCCCCCAGGGCCCCGGCCGCACCGGCACCGCCCCGTACGAGGAGGCCCCGTACGAGGCCGGCGGCCTGGGCGGCGAGGAGAGCGCGGGGCCGGACACCGACCGCGAGGACGAGCCGGACATACCCCGGCCGCGCTCGGCGGGCCACCGCTCCGGGCGCGGTTCCGACGGCGGCGGCCCCGAGGACCCCGACGGCCCGGACGCCCCCGGCCACCGGCGCGGCGGGCGGCGCCGGCCCAAGAGCCGCAAGCGCAAGGCGCTCAAATGGGTGGCCATCGCGGCCGCCGTCGCGGTGCTGGGCACCGCGGGCGCCGCCTACGGCTACTACGAGTACCTGGCGAGCAAGATCCGCAAGGGCGAGCGCAACAGCGGCGACACCAACGTCGCCAAGCCGAAGGCGAACTCCGACGGCGACACCCCGATGAACATCATGATCCTGGGGTCCGACACCAGGTCCGACCCCGAGGACGCCAAGCTGGGCGGCGCCGCCGACGCCACCGGCGCCCGGGCAGACGTGATCATGGTGGTCCACCTCTCGGCGGACCGCAGCAACATGTCGGTGGTGAGCATCCCGCGCGACACCCGGGTGGACATACCCGAGTGCACCGACCCCAAGACGCACAAGGTCTACCCGGCGACCAACGACATCATCAACGCCTCGCTCTCCCGCGGCGGCGCCGGCTGCACCCTGGCGACCGTGCAGAACCTCACCGGGGTCTACATCGACCACTGGCTGACCATCGACTTCGCCGGCGTGGTGAAGATGGCCGACGTGGTCGGCGGTGTGGACGTCTGCGTGAAGGAGAACGTCGACGACCACCCGACCGCGGCCCAGCCCGGCGGCTCGCACCTGCACCTGACCGCGGGCACCCACAACATCAAGGGCCAGCAGGCGCTGCAGTGGCTGCGCACCCGGCACGCCTTCGGCAGTGACGCGGGCCGCTCCAAGGCCCAGCACATGTACCTCAGCTCGCTGATCCGCAACCTGCGCAGCCAGAACCTCTTCACCAACCCGGGCCGGCTCAACCACATCGCCACCGCGGCGCTGTCGGCCTTCGAGGTCTCCTCCGAGATCGGCACCCCGAAGAAGCTCTACGACCTCGGCATGCAGCTCAAGACGATCCCGCCGAACCGGATCACGATGCTCACCATGCCGCGCATCGCCGACCCGCAGGACCCGAACGCGCACTACCTGCCGGCGCCCGACGCGGCCACGGTGTGGTCGCTGATGCGCAACGACGTCGCCATGGACGCCAACGGCAAGCCCAAGACGCCCGCCACGGGCAAGCCCAGCGCGTCCGCCGGGCCGACCGCCCAGGCGGCCGCCGACATCCCGGTCAGCGTGGTCAACGGCACGGCCGGCTCGGCCGACGGGTCGCCGGTGCCGGGGCGGGCGGGCGCCATCACCACGTTCCTGAAGACCGCGGGCTTCACCCAGTCCGAGGCGGACCAGCAGTCCGCGCCGCGCTCGTCCACGGTGCTGAACTACCCGAGCAGCGGCGGCGCGCAGGCCAAGTCGGACGCGCTGTCCGTCGCCAAGGCGCTGAAGATCCCGAACGGGGACGTCAAGGCGTCGGACGTGCAGCAGATCACCGTGACGATCGGCGCCGACTGGAAGGACGGCACCGACTACGGCGCCACCCTGCCGAAGGCGGGCGGCGTGCCGAGTGACGCGGACGTGGTCAACGGCGCCGACACCAAGGGCTGCATGGACATCCTGCCGACGTACCAGTTCTGATCCCCGGCGCCGGGCGGGCCGCCACCGCGGGCGGGAACGGGACGGTAACGCCGGAAGGGGCCCGCCGGAAGCTTCCGGCGGGCCCCTTCCGTCAGGGGTTCCACACGGTCCTGGCGCTGCCTGTACGGCGGCCTCGCACCCTTGGGTGCCGGCTTATGCGCCGGACAGCTGCGTGGCCCGCGCGGTCGCCGCCGGGCGGCGGCCGGCGACCACCCGGCGGGCCGGCGGACGCGGCCATCGCGGCTCGCGTTACCGCTATTGGGGGACACCAGCGCGTGGGGTCAAGGACGACAGTCCTATTTGTACCTAGCCTGAACGGGTCTGTACGCCATTGTGCTGTTTCGGAGGTCGCCCGTGCCGCCCACCCGTAGCCGCCAGCCGCAGCCGGGCGACCGCCCTCTGGCCGGACGGCGACCGCGCCCGAGGCCGCCGGTCCGGCGCAGCACGCGGATCGCCGGGGCGGTGGCGGTGGTGGTGATCACCGCCAGCGGCGTCGGCCACGCGGTGGTGACCGGGCTCAACGGGGCGATCGGCCGGGTGGACGCCTTCGGCGGGATGCAGAACCGGCCGGGCGACAGCAAGGGCACCAACTTCCTGCTGGTCGGCACCGACGGGCGGGACGGCCTGGACCCGGCGGAGAAGAAGCAGTACCACCTGGGCGGCGCCCCCTGCCACTGCACCGACACGATCATGCTGGTGCACCTCTCGCAGGACCGGGAGCGGGCCAGCGTGGTGAGCATCCCGCGCGACACCTACGTCCAGCTGCCCACCATGGGCAACGCGCGCCCGGCGCCCGGCGCCTCGCCCGCGCACCGGTCCGCCGGCGGCACCAGGATGCCGGCCACCCACCCGGCGAAGATCAACGAGGCGTACGCCGACGGCGGCCCCAAGCTGACGGTGGCCACCGTGGAGAAGCTGACCGACGTGCACATCGACCACTATCTGGAGGTCGACTTCACCAGCTTCATGAAGACCGTGGACGTCCTGGGCGGCGTGCCGGTGTGCACCAGGCGCCCGCTGAAGGACTCCTACACCGGCTTGGACCTGCCGGTGGGCACCACCGTGCTCAATGGCGGCCAGGCGCTGCAGTACGTGCGCTCCCGGCACATCGACGCCGACTCCGACCTGGGCCGCATGCAGCGCCAGCAGCGCTTCGTCGCCCAGGTGATCCACAAGATCACCAGCACCGGCACGCTCACCGACCCGCTGCGGCTGGAGCAGGTGGCGAGCACGGTGCTCGGGTCGGTGCGGGCCGACAAGGGGCTGGACCCGGCCGACCTGATCGCGCTGGCCCGCAGCATGAAGGGGTTCAGCTCCGCGTCCTCGGAGTTCGCCACGGTGCCGCTGAGCGACCTGTCGTACAACGTGCCCGGGGTCGGCTCCACTGTGAAGTGGGACGTCCCCAAGGCGAACGTACTGTGGGCCGACATCAGGGCCGACCGGCCGCTGGACGCGAAGAAGCCCGCCAAGGCGGGCAGGTCCGCCGGGTCCGAGCGCAAGGCCGTCCCGGTGGACGTCGCGCCCTCGCAGATCAGCGTCGAGGTGGAGAACGCCTCCGGGGTGAACGGCCTCGGCGCCTCGGTGCAGAAGTCCCTGCACGGCACGGGCTTCGCCACCCCCGGCCTGCCGACGACCGCCGAGCGGCACACCGCCCGCACCACGATCGCCTACGACCCGCGCTGGGACCGCTCGGCGCGCTCCCTGGCCGCCGCCCTCCCCGGCGCGCGGCTGGTGCCGGCCGAGGGGCAGGGTCCGGTGATGAAGGTCACTCTGGGCGAGGACGACAAGGCGCCGAAGGTCCTCCGTGTCGCCCTGCGCGGCGCCCAGAAGCCGGCGGTCACCGCGAATCCGGCGCAGCCCGCCGACGACGCCGCCTGCTGACCGCGCACCTGGCAGCTCGGGCCCGGCGTCCATCGATGCCAGGCCCGCCGCCGCGGCAGCCGCTCGCCGCCATGGGTACCGCACCCCGCCGCCATGGGCGCCGTCCGCCGCCATGGATGCGCCATGGATGCCAGGCCGCGGCGCAATGGAGGTCAGGTCGGCGGCTCAGGCGTCCAGGCCCTCGGCGGCGCGCTCGCGGCGCAGTTCGAGGATGGCGCGGCGGCGGGCCAGCCGGTGGGTGCGGCGGATCTGGGCCTCCTGCCAGCGGCGGCGGTCGCGGTCGGTCTCGGGGAGCACCGGCGGCACCGGGCGCGGCTTGCCCTCGGCGTCCACGGCGACGAAGACCAGGTAGGCGCTGGCGACCTGCTCGCCGGGGCCCGACTCGTTCCACCGCTCGGCGACCACCCGGACGCCGATCTCCATGGAGGTCTTGCCCGTCCAGTTGACCTGAGCCCGCACATGCAGGAGGTCGCCGACGCGGACCGGTTCGAGGAAGGCCATCTCGTCCATGGCGCCGGTCACGGCCGGCCCCTCGGAGTGACGGCCGGCGACGGCGCCCGCGGCGTCGTCGACGAGCTTCATCACCACACCGCCGTGGACGGTGCCCAGCAGGTTGGTGTCGTGGGCGGACATGATGTGGGACAGGGTGATGCGGGAGGCGGACGTCGGCTTGCCCGGGATCACCGGTACGGCCGGGGTGGGCAGCGCCTCGGGGCCCGCGGGGTCGGCGGCGGAGGGCCGGTCGCCGCCGGGGGTGCCCGGCGCCGGGGATGAGTCGATCACGGCATCCACCTTATGTCCGTGACGGAACCGCTGCGTACGGCGGGCGAATGCATCGGATCTGCTACAGAACCGCCTGCTGTTGCAGGTCGCGCGACCGGGCCGGGCACACTGGCGGGCATGAACGGTTGGAGCGATGACACCGAGCGGCGCCGGCTCTCCGAGCCCCCGCTGCCCCCAGAACTGTCGCCGCGCCGGGCCGCCGCTGCCGCCGGAGGTGTCCCGCCGCAGCAGACCCGCCGTGCCCAGCCCGGCGGTCAGCCGGGCGGTCCCGGGGGCCCCTACGGCCCGCCGACCCCGGGCGGTCAGGGCGCGCAGGCCGCCGGCCCGCGCCGCCCGCGCTGGAGCACCCGCAAGAAGATCGGCTACACCGCGCTCGGCCTGGTCGTGGTGCTGCTCGTCGTGTCGGTCTCCACCTACTTCTGGGCCGACTCCAAGGTGCGCCGCGAGGTGGACCTCGGCAAGATCACCGACGCCCCGCCGAAGGGCAAGGGCACCAACTACCTGATCGTCGGCTCCGACAGCCGCGAGGGGCTGACCCCCCAGGAGGAGAAGGAGCTGCACACCGGCGCCGACTCCGGGCAGCGCACGGACTCGATGATGATCCTGCACACCGGCAGCAACGGCACCACGATGATGAGCCTGCCGCGCGACTCCTTCGTCACGATCCCCTCGTTCGTCGGCCAGCAGTCCGGCAAGAAGTACGCGGCCTCCACCCACAAGCTCAACAAGGCGTACGCGGACGGCGGCCCCGAGCTGCTGACCCGGACCATCGAGTACAACACCGGCATCCACATCGACCACTACGCGGAGATCGGCTTCTCCGGCTTCGTGAACCTGGTCGACGCCCTGGGCGGGGTCCACATGTGCCTGGACAAGCCGCTGCACGACAAGGCGTCGGGCGCCGACTTCAACGCCGGGTGCCAGAAGCTCAACGGCAAGCAGTCGCTGGCCTTCGTCCGGCAGCGGCACCAGGAGGCCGACCAGGACCTCGGCCGGATGCGCAACCAGCAGAAGTTCCTGTCCACCCTGGCCCACCAGGCGGCCTCGCCGTCCACCGTGCTGAACCCGTTCAAGCTCTACCCGGTCATCGGCTCGGGCCTGGACACCCTGATAGTCGACAAGAACATGAGCCTGCTCGACCTCACGCACATGTTCTGGGCGATGAAGGGCGTCACGGGCGGCAACGGCAAGCAGCTGACGGTGCCGATCGCGAACGCCAACTACGAGACCGCCACCGACGGCGACGCGGTCAAGTGGGACATGCCGAAGGCGAACGAGCTGTTCAGCGAGCTGAAGCAGGACCAGAAGGTGACCGTCAGCTAGCGGCCCGGCCGCCCGGGCCCGGCGTATCGCTCCGCCGGAGCAGGCGACGGCCCCGTCCTCCCGGCGGGAGGACGGGGCCGTCTGCGCTGCGGGCCGCGGGTCAGGCGGCGATGGGGGCACCGGTGACGGCGGGGACCCACTGGTCGAGCTCGGCGCGCCAGTAGCGGCCGACGTTCAGGCGGGTCGGCTTGGCCTCGCCGGGCAGCTGGAACTTCAGCGAGCTCCAGATGGCGGCGCGCCGCACGTCGCTCACCAGGTGGGCCGCCTCGGCCCGCGGTATCGCCGCGACGAGCTCCTTGGGGCGCGCGCTCATCCGGCCGGCCTTGTGGAAGACGACGGCCTGGTCGGTGACGGTCACGAAGTAGTACTTCACGAAAGCCTGCGCGATGACGCCGAGGCTGTTGATCAGCCACGGGCTCGGGCCGGTGACCGTGTGGAAGGTGACGATGACGCGGTCGGCCGGATTGATCTGTGCGATGGCCTGGGCCACCTGCTCCTGCATGGTGGACTTGCGAATGGCCATGGACGTGCCCCCATAGGTTGTGCGCAACTACGCAACGACGCCGCCACCGTGGTTCGGTGGCGGCGTCGCAGCGTATCGCCCTGAAACTGTCCGGGACATGCCGGACGAGGCGATTGGGACCCGTCCGTGACGACCGTGACGAATCAGTGACGTGCGGCGGGGGTGCGGCGGCGCAGGAAGAACACCGTGCCGCCACCGGCGACGACCAGCGCGGCCGCGACACCGGCGATGACCGGGGTGGCGCTGCTGCCACCGGTCTCGGCCAGGTTGCCGCTCGGCGACGGGGCCGGGGAGTTGGTGTCGGCCACGGCGGCGGCGCTGCTCTCGGCCGGGCTCGGGGCCGAGGTGCTGGGCGGAGCGGAGGTCGGCGTGGCCGGTGCGCTGGAGGAGTCCGACGGCGTGGGCGTCGGGCTGTCCTTGGTGGGAGCAGCGCAGGCCGTGTTCGGGAGGGTCACTCCGCCGTTGATCGGGCTGTCGGTGAAGTGGCCCGGCACGGTGACGAGCACCTGGAGGTGCTCACCCGCGGACCACGGCACGGTGATGGTGAGATCGCTCGAGCGGTCGTCGATCTCCTTCTGGTTGATCTGCTTGCCGCTGTCGTCCTTGACGGTCAGGGTCACAGGCCGGGTGCCGTCCGTGTCGTGGACGGTGATGAGGCCCTGCGAGTTCGCCTGGTCGCACTGGGCCTGGCCACTGATGCTGAAGTCGCCGATCTGGCAAGCCGACGCGGTGCCTGCGACGCCAAGGGCCAGAGCGGCCGCGGCGGAGGCAACGCCTACGTAACGCACCGTACGGGAGGTGCGGCGGGATATGGACACGTTTGCCCTTCACAGTTTCGGAGCAGAAGCGTGGAAGGCCACTCAGCGGGCGACGCTTGGACCCCCCGTCCCCGCCGATGGCATGCACAGCTCTACAAGCGGCCGCAACCACTTGTCAATTGATCGCATACCGACCGCTAAGCCGCTCCATCGGGCCAAACTTCGCCCACCCGCCCACCAAGGCTCCAGTCTTTATTACAGAGTTGAGACGAACTTTCGGTGATCGGGGCGCGTGGTGCCCCTGGGGCGCGGGAGGCCCCGGGGACACCTCTGCGGGCCTCAGCCCTTGAGCAGTTGACGGGCCATCACGACGCGCTGCACCTGGTTGGTGCCCTCGTAGATCTGCGTAATTTTCGCGTCGCGCATCATGCGCTCGACGGGGTAGTCGCGCGTGTAGCCGTAGCCGCCGAGGAGCTGGACGGCGTCGGTGGTGATCTCCATGGCGACGTCGGAGGCGTAGCACTTGGCGGCGGCGCCGAAGAAGGTCAGGTCGCGGTCGTTGCGCTCGGACCTGGCGGCGGCCGCGTAGGTGATCTGCCGGGCGGCCTCCAGCTTCATCGCCATGTCGGCGAGCATGAACTGGATGCCCTGGAAGTCGGCGATCGCCTTTCCGAACTGCCGGCGCTCCTGGACGTACCCCTTGGCGTAGTCCAGGGCGCCCTGGGCGATGCCGAGCGCCTGGGCGGCGATGGTGACGCGGGTGTGGTCCAGCGTCTTCATGGCGGTGGTGAAGCCGGTGCCCTCCTCGCCGATCATCCGGTCGGCGGGGACGCGGACGTTGTCGAAGTAGACCTCGCGGGTCGGGGAGCCCTTGATGCCGAGCTTCTTCTCCGGGGCACCGAAGGAGACGCCCTCGTCGGACTTCTCCACCACGAAGGCGGAGATGCCGCGCGAGCGCTTGTCGGGGTCGGTGACGGCCATCACCGTGTAGAACTCCGAGACGCCGGCGTTGGTGATCCAGCGCTTGACGCCGTTGAGCACATAGGAGTCGCCGTCGCGGACCGCGCGGGTCTTCATGCCGGCGGCGTCCGAGCCCGCCTCGGGCTCGGAGAGGGCGTAGGAGAACATGCCCTCCTTGCGCGCGAGGGCGCCCAGGTACTTCGCCTTGAGCTCCTCGGAGCCGGAGATCTGCACCGGCATGGAGCCGAGCTTGTTGACCGCGGGGATCAGCGACGAGGAGGCGCACACACGGGCCACCTCCTCGATCACGATGACGGTGGACAGCGCGTCGGCGCCCGAGCCGTCGTACGCCTCGGGTACGTGGATGGCGTGCAGGTCGTTGGCTTCCAGGGCGTCGCGCGCCTCCTGGGGGAAGCGGCCCTGCTCGTCCACCTCCGCGGCGAAGGGCGCGATCTTGGCCTCGGCGAGCGAGCGGACCGCGTCGCGGAGCATCTCGTGCTCCTCGGAGGTCCGGAAGAGGTCGAAGTCGGCGTTTCCGGCCATGGTGTCTCACTCCCGCAAGCTAATTACCGTTAAGTAACCACGTAACCCTACGATCGTAGGACGGGCGGTGCCACCAGGCCCACCGTCTGTGCAGCTTCCCCGCGCGTGAGCTTCACGACACCCTGGAGGCGCCTCAGGACACCCTGGTGCCCAACTCGTCGATCCCGTCGGTGGTCGCCATCCAGTGCGCCATGGTGTCGTTGCGCATCGCCTCCCACAGGCCCGAGGAGGCGTTCGCGTCGAGCAGGACGACGGACTGCTTGTCGATGGTGTCGAAGCCCGCGACCGGGGCGTTCATGAAGGCCATGTCCTTGGCGCGCACCCCGCGCATGCTCCACACCAGGCTGCGCAGGTCGCCGTCGGAGAGCCGGTCGTCCACACTGACCACGGAGGTCAGCTGGTCCAGCGTCCGCTTGAGCGTGAACGGGTTGGTGAAGGTGCCGGCCGAGAGCGTCTTGGCCAGCACCGCCCGCAGGAAGTTCTGCTGGCGGTGGGTGCGGTCCAGGTCGCCGCGGGGCAGGCCGTAGCGCTCGCGCACGTAGTCCAGGGCCTCGCTGCCGTCCATGTGGTGGGTGCCCTTGGTCCACACCCCGCCGGGGCCGTTGCGCCGGGAGACGGTCTTGTCCACGGTGATGTCCACCCCGCCGACGTCGTCGGTGAGCTTTTTGAAGCCGCTCCAGTCGATGACCATCAGGTGGTCCACCTTCACCCGCGTCAGGCGCTGGACGGTGTCGATGAGCAGTGGGGGGCCGCCCCAGGAGAAGGCGGCGTTGAGCTTGGCGCTGCCGTGCCCCGGGATCGGCACCCAGGAGTCGCGGGGCAGCGAGACGACGTAGGCGTGCTTGTGGTCGGCCGGTATGTGCACCAGCATCATCGTGTCGCTGCGCTGGGCGCCCGGCTTCCACTCCGGTGCCTCGGCGCCGCTGCCGGTGGTCGGCAGGTCGGAGCGGGCGTCCAGGCCGACGAGCAGGAAGGTCTGGCTGCCGCTCCTGGACGGCGGCGGCTGCGCCGCCCGGGGCACCCCGGTGGGGAAGACGTTCGGGATGCGCTGGACCCGTCCGGTGTAGTGCTCGTACGCCCAGTAGCCGGTGCCGACGACGAGCAGCACACCGGCGCACAGCAGGGCGAGGGCGCCGTAGAGGACCCGCCGGGTGCGGCGGCGGCGCCTGCGGCGGCGCTCCTCCTCGGGGCCGGCGGGAGCGTCAGAGGTGTCCGGCGCCGCGGAGTCACCGGGCTTCCCCAGGAGGCCGGCGCCCACCGCGCCGCCCGGAGCCTCGGCGCCGTCCGGACCGCCCGGGTCCTCGGTGGCGCCGGGCGCCCCGGGCGCGGGCCCGGCCGCGGCGCCCTCCGCCGGACCCGCCGCGCCGCGCTCCGTGATGCCTCTTCCGTCCGTGCCGCCCGCGTCGTCCACCAGCGCACCCCCACCCGGCCGAACCGTCCGACTCTGCACGCATTGTGGCCCTCAGGGCACGTCACCACGCTGGATTTGACCCAGCCCGTGCCCACTATGCTTCGCGCATGCCCCTGAAGCTCACCGTCATCGGCACCGGATACCTCGGCGCCACCCATGCCGCGGCCATGGCCGAACTCGGTTTCGACGTGCTCGGCCTGGACATCGACGAGCGCAAGGTGGAGATGCTGGCGCAGGGCAGAGTGCCGATGTTCGAGCCGGGCCTGGAGGACCTGCTCTCGCGGCACGTGGCCGGCATCGAGGGCTCCAGCGGGCGGTTGCGCTTCACGACCTCCTGGGAGGAGGTCGGCGAGTTCGGCGACATCCACTTCGTCTGCGTGAACACCCCGCAGAAGCACGGCGAGTACGCCTGCGACATGAGCTACGTGGACAGCGCGTTCTCGCTGCTCGCCCCGCACCTGCGCCGGCCCGCTCTGGTGGTGGGCAAGTCCACCGTGCCGGTGGGCAGCGCGGCCCGGCTGGCGGGGCTGCTGCGCTCCCTCGCGCCGGCCGGCGAGCAGGTCGAGCTGGCGTGGAACCCGGAGTTCCTCCGCGAGGGCTTCGCGGTCGAGGACACCCTGCACCCGGACCGGATCGTGGTCGGTGTGGAGGGCGAGCGCGGCGAGGCGCTGCTGCGCGAGGTGTACGCCACCCCGCTCGGCGAGGGCACGCCCTTCGTGGTGGCCGACTACCCGACCGCCGAGCTGGTCAAGACCGCCGCGAACGCCTTCCTCGCGACGAAGATCTCCTTCGTCAACGCGATGGCCGAGGTGTGCGAGGCGGCCGGCGGCGACGTCGCCACCCTGGCCCGCGCCATCGGCTACGACGACCGGATCGGCCCGAAGTTCCTGCGGGCCGGCATCGGCTTCGGCGGCGGCTGCCTGCCCAAGGACATCCGCGCCTTCATGGCGCGGGCGGGCGAGCTGGGCGCCGACCAGGCGCTGACCTTCCTGCGCGAGGTCGACTCGATCAACATGCGCCGCCGCACCCACATGGTGGAGCTGGCCAGGGAGGCACTGGGCGGCGCCTTCCTGGGGCACCGGATCGCGGTGCTCGGCGCGGCCTTCAAGCCCGACTCCGACGACGTCCGCGACTCCCCCGCGCTCAATGTGGCCGGGCAGATCCAGCTCCAGGGCGGCCAGGTCACCGTCTACGACCCCAAGGGCATGGCCAACGCCCGGCGGCTCTTCCCCACCCTGGGGTACGCGCCCACCGCGCTGGACGCCGTACGGGGGGCCGACGTGGTGCTGCACCTGACCGAGTGGCGGGAGTTCCGCGAGCTGGACCCGGCCCAGCTGGGCGAGGTGGCCGGGCGGCGGCACATCCTCGACGGGCGCAACGCGCTGGACGCCGCCCTGTGGCGCAAGGCCGGGTGGACCTACCGGGCCATGGGCCGCCCCAACGCCTGAGATCCGCCCCCTTGACCTGCGCTTGATGACCCGGGCTTGCTGATTCGCACCCTCGGGCCGGCATCCGGGTGCGGCGGACCCCAGGGCCTCACTTCCTGCTGCGGTAGGCGCGCATCTTGGCGCGGCTGCCGCACAGCGACATCGTGCACCAGCGGCTGCGCCCGGCGGGGCTGCGGTCGTAGTACGCCCACCGGCAGGTGTCGGACGCGCACGCCTTGAGCCGCTGCCAGGTGCCGTCCGCGGAGGCCGCCGCAATGGCGGCGGCGACGTGCGCCGCAAGGGCGCCGGCGCCTGTCAGCCCGGGGGCGGGCACCACCGTGGCGGCGCCCCTGGCGTCCAGGGACAGCAGCAGGGGCGCGCCCGCAAGCAGGCGGTCCAGGAGCGCCAGGCGGTCGGGCGGCACGTCGGTGCCGGCGTGGGCCGAGCACACATCCCGCAGCGCCTCGCGCAGCAGCAGCGCCTCGGCGAAGTCCTGCTCGCCGCAGGCGCCGGGGTCGATTCCCTGACCGCGCATCCAGGCGGTGAGCGCCGCGGGGGTGTCCAGCTCCTCCGTACCGCCTTCCAGGTCAACGGTGTTGACCAGGTCCTGCACCAGCTGCAGTCGCTCGGGTGCGGCGTGACGGTCTCCGGGCTGCTCCACGTCCGCCACGTTACTGCTCCCCTCTTGCGTCGTTACCTCTGTACCCCCATGATGAGGTAACGGTTACCGGTTGAGGCCGGTTGGGGGTAACCACACTCCCGCCCGGCCGCCGCGCCCGTCCGCACACCCGCAGACCTGCGAAAGGAAACCGCCATGATCGGCACCCTCGGCGCCGTCGTCCTCGACTGTCCCGACCCCGCGGCCCTGGCCGCCTTCTACGCCGAACTCGTCGGCGGCACCGTCGAGGCGGAGGACGAGACCTGGGTGGAGCTGAACCGGGAGGGCGGCCAGCGGTTGTCCTTCCAGCGCGCTCCCGGCCTGCGGGTGCCCGCCTGGCCGGACCCCGAGCGGCCGCAGCAGTTCCACCTCGACATCGTGGTACCGCGGGCGGAGATGGACGCCGCGGAGAAGCGGGTCCTCGCCCTGGGCGCCACCCTCCTTGAGGGCGACCTGGACGGCACGCGCAACTGGCGGGTGTACGCGGACCCGGTCGGCCACCCCTTCTGCCTCTGCGCCCACTGACCCCCGCCCCCGCGGCGGCGCCCGATGCCAGGACGTGTCCCATCCGTGGCCCCCGCGTATCCCGTACGTCTCCCGGCCGGTGGATGCTGCCCCGGTGCGCGGCCGCCCGGCCGCGCACCAAAGGGAGCGAGCACGGGAAGCGGGGGCCATGGCGGACATCCCGGTGCGGCAGCCGCGGCGGATGCCCTGGCGCACGCTGGCCGGCCTGCTGCCCGCCGTCCTGGTCGCGGTCTGGGTCGTCCTGCACCGCTCGCTGATGTCCTCCGGGCTGCACGACCTGGTGACGGCCGAACCGGGCTGGCTGCTGGCCGCCCTGGCCGCCACCGGGCTGGGCTGGGTGGCCAACGCGGTCGCCCGGCAGGGCACCGTGCTCGAACCCCTGCCGCCCGCACGGCTGCTGGCCACGCAGTTCGCCGCCACCGCCGCCGGCCAGCTCGCCCCCGCCGGCCTGGGCGCAAGCGCGGTCAACCTGCGCTTCCTGCGGGTCAACGGCCTGCCGCTGGCCCGCTCCACCGCCGCCCTGGCGCTCTACTCGCTGGCCGAGTCCGGCTGCCGGGTCGGCCTGCTGCTGGTGCTGCTGGCCGCCTACCCGCACGCCCTGCACACCGGCGGCCTGCTGCCCGGCGGCACCGGGCTGCTGCTGATGGGCCTGCTCGCCCTGGCGGTGGTGCTCGCCGCCGTCCTGGCGCTCGCCTTCCTGCACCGGCTGCGCCGCGCCCTGGCCGACTTCCTGCTCGCCGCCCTCTACGACGCCCGCCTGCTGCACGCGCGCCCGGCCCGCGCCGCCGCCCTGTGGGGCGGCTCGCTCGCCTTCCCGCTGCTGCAGGCCGCCTCCATGGCGGCGGTCGCCCTCGCCCTGCGGATGCCCGTCCCCGCCGTGCACGTGGCGCTGGCGTACCTGGCGGCGAGCTGCCTGGCCGTCCTGGTGCCCACCCCCGGCGGCCTGGGCTCGGTGGACGCCGCCCTGACCGTCGCCCTGGTGGCGGCCGGCTCCCCCACCGCGACCGCCGCCTCCGCGGTCCTCGGCTTCCGCCTCGTCACCGTCTGGCTGCCCCTCCTGCCGGCCGCCCTCACGCTCATTGCGCTCATCCGCGCACGCGTCATCTGACCTCCGGGTCAGCTCATGGCCGCGCGGACTACCATCAACCGCATGACCCGCGTACTTCTCGCAGAGGACGACGCATCCATCTCCGAGCCGCTCGCCCGCGCACTGCGCCGCGAGGGCTACGAGGTCGAGGTGCGCGAGGACGGCCCCACCGCTCTGGAGACGGCGCTGCTCGGCGCTGTCGACCTGGTGGTGCTGGACCTCGGCCTGCCGGGCATGGACGGGCTGGACGTCTGCCGCCGCATCCGCACCGAGGGGCACACCTTCCCGGTGCTGGTGCTCACCGCGCGGGCCGACGAGGTGGACACCGTGGTCGGCCTGGACGCCGGCGCCGACGACTACGTCACCAAGCCCTTCCGGCTGGCCGAGCTGCTCGCACGGGTCCGGGCCCTGCTGCGCCGCGGCACCACCGAGCCGGCCCAGCCCTCCACCCACGGCGTGCGGATCGACGTCGAGTCGCACCGCGCCTGGATGGGCGACGACGAACTGCAGCTCACCGCCAAGGAGTTCGACCTGCTGCGGGTGCTGGTGCGCGACGCGGGGCGGGTCGTCACCCGCGAGCAGCTGATGCGCGAGGTGTGGGACACCACCTGGTGGTCGTCCACCAAGACCCTGGACATGCACATCTCCTGGCTGCGCAAGAAGCTCGGCGACGACGCCGCCAACCCGCGCTACATCGCCACCGTGCGCGGGGTCGGCTTCCGCTTCGAGAAGAACTGACCCGCCCGCTCCATGCGCCGCCGCCTGATCACCTCCACGCTGGCCGTGGTGCTGGTCGTGATCGCCGTCTTCGGCATCTCGCTGGTGATCGTGGAGGCGCGCACCATCCAGTCCAGCGCGCACGACAGCGTGCAGTCCGAGGCCGTGCGCATGGTGGGCCTGGTGGAGAACCGGCTGCTGGCCGGCGAGTCGGTCGACGCCAAGGGCCTCGACCGGCAGATCTCCGCCGACCGGTACGCCGTCGTCAGCGTCCCCGGCCACCCGCAGGTGCGCCTGGGCGAGCGCCCCTCGGGCGCCGTCATCAGCTCCACCGAGCACGGCGACCACGGCGAGTCGGTCACCGTGCAGGAGCCGCGCTCGACCGTCAGCCAGGAGATCGGCCGCACCCTGCTGGTGATCCTGGCGGTCGCGCTGCTCGCGGTGCTGGCCGCTGTCGCCCTCGCGGTCCGGCAGGCGCGCCGGCTGGCCAGTCCGCTCACCGACCTCGCCGAGACCGCCGAGCGGCTCGGCTCGGGCGACCCGCGGCCGCGGCACCGCCGCTACGGCGTGCCCGAACTCGACCGCATCGCCGACGTCCTGGACGCCAGCGCCGAGCGGATCGGGCGGATGCTCACCGCCGAGCGGCGGCTGGCCGCCGACGCCTCGCACCAGCTGCGCACCCCGCTGACGGCGCTGTCGATGCGACTGGAGGAGATCGTCGCCACCGCCGACGACCACGAGGCGGTCAAGGAGGAGGCGGCCATCGCGCTCGGCCAGGTCGAGCGGCTCACCGACGTGGTGCAGCGGCTGCTGACCAACTCCCGTGACCCGCGCACCGGCTCGGCGGTGGACTTCGACTTGGACGAGGTGATCCGCCAGCAGGTCGAGGAGTGGCGGCAGGCCTTCCAGGGCGAGGGGCGCGCGGTGGAGCTGTCGGGCACCAGGGGGCTGCGGGCGGTCGGCACCCCTGGGGCCGTGGCCCAGGTGCTGGCCACGCTCATCGAGAACTCGCTGATGCACGGCGCCGGCACCCTCGCCCTGCACACCAGGGTGACCGGCAACCAGGCGGTGGTCGAGGTCTCCGACGGCGGCCCCGGGGTGCCGCCGGACCTGGGCGCCAGGGTGTTCGAGCGGACGGTCAGCGGGCGCAACTCCACCGGGCTCGGGCTCGCCGTCGCCCGCGACCTGGCCGAGGCGGACGGCGGGCGGCTCGAACTGCTCCAGCAGCGGCCGCCGGTCTTCGCGCTCTTCCTCGCCCAGGAGATGCCGCCGCAGCCGCCGCGCGAGGAGGTCATCGGCTGACCTCCCCCGTCAGCTGATGGGGTCAGCTGATGGGATCGGCCGCCGGCTTCTTCTGCTTCCCGACCCTGGCCGCCTTGGTGGCGGGCTCCGCCCCTTGGCGGGCGCCCTCCGCGGCCGCCTCCGCCAGGGGCTCGGCCTGCTCCGGCCCAGCGGCCGGCAGCGCCCGGAACACCCAGGTGCGGTAGGACCAGAAGCGGAAGAGGGTGGCGATCCCGATGCCGACGAACTTGAAGACGTTGCTCTGCAGCTGGGTGTCCCAGCCCAGGCCGTAGGTCGCCAGGTAGAGCACGCCGTTCTCGATCACCAGGCCGATGGCGCTGAAGAACAGGAAGAGGCCGAGTTCCCTGGGGCGGCTCGCCCGGTCGCGGTCACGGTAGGTGAAGTACCGGAAACCGACGTAGTTGAAGACGATCGACACCATGGTGGCCACGACGCTGGCCCGGACCGTCTGCAACCCGGTGCTGTGCCGCACGAGGTTGAACACCCCGATGTTCACCAGCACGCCCGCCGCGCCCACCGCGCCGAACTTGGCGATCTCCCGGTACAGCAGGGCCAGTTTCCAACGCAGTGCGCGCAGTCCGCTCATGGTGGTCGATCGGCCCTGTCTGTGCGGTATCGGGGTTCCAGCCGGGTTCTGCGGGGGTCTCGGGGACGCCCGAGGCGTCCTGATGGCAGTGGGGGCGTCTCCACATGCTAACCGCGCGGTGCGAAAATACGGCGATCCGCCGTGATCCACATGCGGTATTCGGCCCGTCTTGCGCGCCGATACCCTGGAGGCGTGACATTTCCCGTAGTCGGCATGGTCGGCGGCGGCCAGCTCGCCCGTATGACCCACGAGGCCGGCATCCCGCTCGGCATCAGGTTCAGGCTCCTCAGCGACACCCCGCAGGACTCCGCGGCCCAGGTCGTCTCCGACGTCACCGTCGGTGACTACGGCGACCTGGACACCCTGCGCGCCTTCGCCGCGGGGTGCGACGTGCTCACCTTCGACCACGAGCACGTGCCGATCGAGCACCTGCGCGCGCTGGAGGCCGACGGCGTCGTGGTGCGCCCCGGGCCCGACGCCTTGGCGCACGCCCAGGACAAGGTGCTGATGCGCGCCCGGCTCGCGCGGATCGGCGCCCCCGCGCCGCGCCACCGGGTCGTGTCCGACCCCGCCGACGTGCTGCGCTTCGCCGAGGAGGGCGACGGCCTGCCCGTGGTCCTGAAGACCGCCCGCGGCGGCTACGACGGCAAGGGCGTGTGGGTGGTGCGCTCCACCGAGGACGCCGAGGACGCCTTCCGGGCCGGCGTGCCGGTGCTCGCCGAGGAGAAGGTCGACTTCGTCCGGGAGCTGGCCGCCAATGTGGTGCGCTCCCCGCACGGCCAGGCGGTCGCCTACCCGGTCGTGGAGTCGGTCCAGGTGAACGGCGTGTGCGACACGGTGATCGCGCCCGCTCCCGGCCTGTCCGAGGAGCTGTCCGCGCGGGCCCAGCAGCTGGCGCTGACCATCGCCCGCGAACTCGGCGTGGTCGGGCACCTGGCGGTGGAGCTGTTCGAGGTGCGCGACGCCGACGGCAGCCCGCAGATCCTCGTCAACGAGCTGGCGATGCGCCCCCACAACAGCGGGCACTGGACGATGGACGGCGCGGCCACCTCGCAGTTCGCCAACCACCTGCGGGCGGTGCTGGACCTGCCGCTGGGCGACCCCCGCCCGCGCGCGCCCTGGACGGTGATGGCCAACGTGCTGGGCGGCGACTACCCCGACATGTACCCGGCCTACCTGCACTGCATGGCGCGCGACCCGGGCCTGAAGATCCACATGTACGGAAAGGACGTCAAGCCCGGCCGCAAGGTGGGCCACGTCAACACCTATGGCGCCGACCTGGCCGATGTGCGCGAGCGCGCCCGCCACGCCGCCGACTACCTGCGAGGGACCATCGATGAGTGAAGCGGCCGCGGAGTCCTCCGCACCCCAGGTCGGCATCGTGATGGGCTCGGACTCCGACTGGCCGGTCATGGAGGCCGCCGCGGAGGCGCTCGACGAGTTCGCCGTCCCCTACGAGGTCGACGTCGTCTCGGCGCACCGGATGCCGCACGAGATGATCGCCTACGGCGAGCAGGCCGCCGGGCGCGGCCTGAAGGCCGTCATCGCCGGCGCCGGCGGCGCGGCCCACCTGCCGGGCATGCTCGCCTCGGTGACGCCGCTGCCGGTGATCGGGGTGCCGGTGCCGCTGAAGTACCTCGACGGCATGGACTCGCTGCTGTCCATCGTGCAGATGCCCGCCGGGGTGCCGGTGGCGACGGTGTCGGTGGGCGGTGCCCGCAACGCCGGGCTGCTGGCCGCGCGCATCCTGGCCGCGCACGACGCGGAGCTGCGCGCGCGCATGGAGGAGTTCCAGGCGTCACTGCGCGAGCAGGCCGCGGAGAAGGGCCGGCGGCTGCGTGCGAAGGTGGGGGGGACCTCCGGGTTCGGCTTCGCCAGGTAGCCGGCGGGCGGCGCGCCCGCCCCGCCGGACCTGCGCGGCGCGCGGCCCGGCCGCACCGGACCCCGGGAGCCTGCCACCGTGGATGCCCTGCTCGCCCGCGCCCGCGACCTGCTCGCCGACCACCCCGTGGTGGACGGCCACAACGACCTGCCCTGGGCGCTGCGCGCCCAGGTCGACTACGACCTGGACCGCTTCGACCTCACCGCGGACCAGAGCGATCGCACCCACACCGACATCCCGCGGCTGCGGGCCGGCGGGGTGGGCGCGCAGTTCTGGTCGGTCTACGTGTCGGTGTCGCTCAAGGGCGCCGACGCCGTGACGGCGGTGCTGGAGCAGGTGGACGTGGTGCGGCGGATGACCGAGCGCCACCCCGCGGACCTGGTGCTCGCCCTGGGCGCCGACGACATGGAGGCGGCGCGCGCCTCCGGCCGCATCGCCTCGCTCATGGGCGCCGAGGGCGGCCACTCCATCGACTGCTCGCTCGCGGTGCTGCGCGGCCTGTACGCCCTGGGCGTGCGCTACATGACGCTCACCCACAACGACAACACCCCGTGGGCGGACTCGGCGACCGACGAGCCGGTGCTGGGCGGGCTGTCCGCCTTCGGCGAGGAGGTGGTGCGCGAGATGAACCGCCTGGGCATGCTCGTCGACCTCTCGCACGTGTCGGCCGGCACCATGCGGCACGCCCTGCGGGTGGCGCAGGCGCCGGTGCTCTTCTCGCACTCCTCCTCGCGCGCGGTCTGCGACCACCCCCGCAACATCCCCGACGACGTGCTCGCGGCCCTGCCCGGCAACGGGGGCGTGGCCATGGCGACCTTCGTGCCGAAGTTCATCCTGCCCGCGGCGATCGAGTGGACGGCGCAGGCCGACGCCAACATGCAGGCGCACGGCCTGCACCCCCTGGACACCACCCCGCAGGGGATGGCCGTGCAGCGGGAGTTCGAGGCCGCGCACCCGCGCCCGCAGGCCACCGCCGCCACCGTCGCCGACCACCTGGACCACATGCGCGAGGTCGCGGGCGTGGACCACATCGGCATCGGCGGCGACTTCGACGGCACCGCCTTCACCCCGGCCGGCCTGGACGACGTGTCCGGCTACCCGAACCTCGTCGCCGAACTGCTGCGCCGCTCCTGGTCCGAGGCCGACCTCGCCAAGCTCACCTGGGGCAACGCGGTGCGGGTGCTGCGGGACGCCGAGGCGGCCGCACGCGGCATCGCCGCCGAGCGCGGCCCCTCCGCGGCGACGATCGGGCAGCTGGACGGCGCCGCGGCCGCCTGAGCGGCCGTACGGCGGTCCGTCGGGCCTGCGGTGGGCCACTGGTCCGGCGGGACCGTTCCGAGGCGGCAGAGAGCCGGGCAGGGCTCGCGGTGGCCGCCCTGGGCGACCACCGGCACGCGCCCTCTCCGCAGAGCAGCCGCCCGCTGGGGCCGGAGGCCGGCTTCGGCGCCCGGGGGGTGGCTGCCCTGAGCGCCTGGCTGCGCCTCATGGACGGCGGAGGGGGCCCGGCGCCCGAGGGCCACCCGTGGGCGCGCACGCGAAGAGCCCATGGAGCCCGTCGGGCTCTATGGGCGGTGGATCGATCCGGGCCTCGGGGAGGCACCGCTCAGGAGGGGGCGGCCAGCTCCGCCCAGACCGTCTTGCCGGGGCGCGAGGCGTCGCGGACGACGCCCCAGTCCAGACAGAGCCGCTGCACGATGAACATGCCGTGGCCGCCGGGGCGCCCGGCACGGTGCGGGGTGCGGGGGGCCGGATCGCCCGCACTGCCGTCCACGACCTCCAGCCGCAGCGCCTTGGCGTTGTGGAGCAGCCGCAGCTCCTCCGGGCCGCCGGCGTGCAGGCATGCGTTGGTGACCAGCTCGGAGACCACCAGCAGGACATCCTCGGCGGCCGCGCGGCGGTCGGCGGTGGCCGCGGGCAGCCAGCCCCAGTCGTACAGCGCCTGACGCGTGAAGTCGCGTGCGCGCGGCACGATGCCGCTCTCCCCGGTCAGCAGCAGCCGCCGGACCGGTTCGGGCGGCTGCGGTACCACGTCGGGGTCACCGCCGTCGTCTTCCGTCGCGGGACGGCGGTCACCCGCGGCGTAGGGCCGAGTGGTGCTCATCTGGGCCTCATCTCACGGATGTCCGGCTGGGTCCGACTGTCTTCTGCCCGGTCGATCTCCGGGAACACGCGCCGGACGCGATGAATGATCCCGTCGCCCGGCCACTGCCGCTCCTGTGCCACGCGTTCTGCCCCCCACTCCCGCCCCCCGGCTACTCCCGGAGCGCCTCCTCCAGTGTGGCGTGCACGGTGAACACCGCCTCGGCGCCGGTGATCTCGAACACCCGCGAGACCGTCGGGCGCATCGCCGCCAGGTGGACCTCGCCGCCCAGTTCCTCGACCCGCAGCCGGGCACCGAGCAGGACGTTCAGTCCCGTGGAGTCACAGAACTCCAGACCCGAGCAGTCCACGACGAGCCGGGTCGCGCCGGCGTCGACCGCAGCCGCGATCGGCTCCGCGAGCACCTCGGCCGTGTGGTGGTCGAGTTCGCCGGAAGGAGTGAGAACCGTGCTCCTGCCGTGCCGCGTCACATCGACGTGCAGCCGGCCGAGCCCTGCCGTGCCCACTGCCTCATGGTCCATCTGCGCTCCCTCACCGCGCCCCGGGGACTCCTGTACGCCCCGGGTGCCGCGCTTAGACCCTACTTGCCGCCCGACACGCGCGGTAGTCATCCGCCGGTCACAAGGGCTTCAAGGACTTGCAGAAGGCGCCGGTGACGCGGTAGGGCTGAAGTACGGCAGAGGTACACCCGCGCCGCAAGAGAGGGATGAGCACATGACACCCCGGCTCGGCCTGGAACACGAGCAGGAAAAGCAGGGGGGCGCCGCCCGGTGGGCGGACGAAGGCCAGGAAGGCCCCTTGGGGGTGCGCGCGGCCCAGGCCCCGGAGGGGCTGGACGGGCTCCCCGAGATCCCTCCGTACGACGAGATCGGCCCGGTGGACGCCCGGGCGCTGTCCAAGACCCTGTTCGCCCGGCTGCACTCCCTGGAGGAGGGCACCGCCGAGTACAGCTATGTGCGCAACACCCTGGTGGAGCTCAACCTCGCCCTGGTGAAGTTCGCCGCCTCGCGGTTCCGCACCCGCAGCGAGCCCATGGAGGACATCGTCCAGGTCGGCACGATCGGCCTGATCAAGGCGATCGACCGGTTCGAGCTGGCCCGCGGCGTGGAATTCCCCACATTCGCGATGCCGACCATCGTCGGCGAGATCAAGCGGTTCTTCCGCGACACCAGCTGGTCGGTGCGGGTACCCCGGCGGCTGCAGGAGCTGCGGCTGGACCTGGCCAAGGCCGGCGACGAGCTGGCGCAGCGGCTGGACCGCGCGCCCACCGTGCGCGAGCTGGCCGACCGGCTCGACCTGCCCGAGCACGAGGTGATCGAGGGCATGGCGGCGAGCAACGCCTACACCGCCAGTTCCCTGGACGCCCAGCCCGCCGAGGACGACCCGGAGGGCGCCCTGGCGGACCGGATCGGCTACGAGGACCACGACCTCGAAGGCGTCGAGTACGTCGAGTCCCTCAAGCCCCTGATCGCCGGGCTGCCGCAGCGCGACCGCACCATCCTGTCGCTGCGCTTCGTGGGGAACCTCACGCAGTCCGAGATCGGCGAGGAGCTGGGCATCTCCCAGATGCACGTCTCGCGGCTGCTCAGCCGCACCCTGGCCCGGCTGCGCAGGGGCCTGATGGTCGAGGAGTGAGCCGAGCGGGCTGAGAACGAGCCGGAGAGGGGTCCCGTACCGCGGGGCCCCTCTTGCTGCGCCGCTTGTCCCGCGCGGGAACCGGCGAGCGGCGCCTGCCGGGGTTCACGTCCCGCCGGGCGCCCCTTCGAGTGTCACGTGCCCGGCCCGCCATCGCAGCTCCCCCGCCTGCCACACGGCCGCCGTGAGGGGCACTCCCGGGCGATAGGCGAGGTGGACGTGGCCGGGGGCGTCCAGCAGGTGCAGATCGGCGCGCGCGCCAGGTGCCACGGTGCCGATGTCGGTACGGCGCAGGGCCCGCGCGCCGCCGTACGTGGCCGCACGTACCGCCTCGTCCGGAGTCATGCCCATGTCGCGGACGGCGACGGCGACGCAGAAGGCCATGGAGCTGGTGAACGACGAGCCCGGGTTGCAGTCGGTGGACAGCGCCACCGTGGCGCCGGCGTCCAGCAGGCGGCGGGCGTCCGGGTAGACGGCGCGGGTGGAGAACTCCGCGCCGGGCAGCAGGGTGGCCACAGTGGCCGAGCCCGCCAGGGCGTCGATGTCGGCGCCGGTCAGGTGGGTGCAGTGGTCGGCCGACGCGGCGCCGAGTTCGACCGCCAGCTGCACGCCGGGCCCGGCGGTGAGCTGGTTGGCGTGCACGCGCGGGACGAGGCCGCGGGCGGCGCCCGCGGTGAGGATCGCGCGGGCCTGGTCGCCGTCGAAGGCGCCCTCCTCGCAGAAGACGTCGACCCAGCGGGCGTGCGGCGCGCAGGCGTCCAGCATGGGCCCGGTGACGAGGTCCACGTATCCGGCCGGGTCGTCCGCGTACTCGGGGGCGACGACGTGGGCGCCGAGGTAGGTCGTCTCGGGGGTGCGCTCGGCGGCGATCCGCAGCGCGCGGGCCTCGTCGTGGACGGTCAGGCCGTAGCCGGACTTGGTCTCCACCGTGGTGGTGCCCTGGCGCAGCGCCTCGGCGAGGAAGCGGTCCAGGGCGGCGCCGAGTTCGGCGTCGGAGGCGGCGCGGGTGGCGGCGACCGTGGTGCGGATGCCGCCCGCGGTGTAGGGGCGGCCGGACATCCGCGCGGCGAACTCGGCGCCTCGGTCCCCGGCGAAGATCAGGTGGGAGTGGGAGTCGACGAAGCCGGGCAGCAGGGCCCGCCCGCCGGCGTCGACCCGGTTGTCGGTGGGGGGTGCTTTGCTTGACGGGCCGGTCCACACCACGCGGTCGCCCTCGACGACGACCGCGGCGTCGCGGACCAGGCCCAGGGGATTGTCCGCGCCGCTGAAGGAGGGATCGTTGGTGACCAGGCTGCCGATGCCGGTGACGGCCGTGCTGGTCGCGGTCATGGCCTGCTCCTTCGTGCTGCTCGCGGGCGTTGGAGGGGTGGCGTGGGCGGTGCGGCCGGACGGGCCGCTCAGCCGCGGGTGGCGGCGATCGCGGCGGCCAGGGCCGCGGGCACATCGTCCACCAGCCGGTGCCGCCCGTCGGCCACGACGTGCCGCCCGCCCACCACGGTGTGCCGCACATCGGCCGCGCTCGCGGCGAATACCGCGGTCTCGGCCGCGAGTCCGGGTGGCGGCCCCGCGGTCCGTACCGAGTCCAGCGCGATCGTGGTGAGGTCGGCGAGCGCGCCCGGCCGGATGCGGCCCGCCTCGGGCCAGCCCAGGCAGGCGTGCCCGTCGGCGCCGGCCGCGCGCAGCAGGGCGGCCGCGGTCCAGTGGCCGCGGGCGCGGGTGCGCAGCCGCTCGTCCAGTTCCATCGCGCGCGCCTCCTCCAGCAGGTCGATCACGGCGTGGCTGTCGCTGCCCAGGCTCAGCGGACTGCCGGCCCGCTGGAGGGCGGGCGCGGGGCCGATGCCGTCGGCGAGGTCGCGTTCGGTGGTGGGGCACATGCACACCGTGCTGCCGGCGCCGCCGAGGAGGTCGATGTCCGTGTCCGTGAGGTGGGTGGCGTGCACGGCGGTGGTGTGCGGGCCCCAGAAGCCGTGGTCGGCGAGGAGCCGGGCGGGGGTCCGGCCGTAGCGGGCCAGGCACGCCTCGTTCTCGGCGGGCTGCTCGGAGAGGTGGACGTGGACGGGCACGCCGCTGGTGCGCTCGGCGAAAGTGGCGTAGCCGTCCTCCTCTGCGAAGGCCCGCACCGAGTGCACGGCGGCGCCGATCCGGGCGTGCGCGGCGCCCTTGAGGCGGGACCAGCGGTCGTACCAGCGGTCGGCGGTGCCGTCGCCGAAGCGTGCCTGCACGCCCTCCAGCGGCAGGTGGCCGTCCGGGCCGAGGCCGCCGCGGAGGTAGGCGGTGTCGAGCAGGGTGATGCGGATGCCCGCCTCGGCGGCGGCCGCGATCAGGGCCTCGCCCATGGCGTTGGGGTCGGCGTAGGGCGTGCCGTCCCCCTGGTGGTGCAGGTAGTGGAACTCGCCGACGCAGGTGATGCCGGCCAGCGCCATCTCGGCGTAGACGGCGGTGGCGAGTGCGAAGTACGAGTCGGGGGTGAGGCTGCGGGCGGTCGCGTACATGACCTCGCGCCAGGTCCAGAAGGAGGTGGGCGCCTGGTGCCCGGGCCCTGTTCCCCGGGTCCCGTCCTCGAGGCGGCCGGCCTGGGCGGTGCCGCGCAGCGCGCGGTGGAAGGCGTGGCTGTGCGCGTTGGCCAGGCCCGGCAGGGTCAGGCCGTGCAGGGCGGTGGCTCCGGGTGGCGGGGCCGGGGTGCCGGTGCGCACCTTGGTGATCCGGCCCCCGTCGGCGGTGACCAGCACGCCGGAGGCGACCTGCGGGTCGAGCCAGGCGTGTTCCAGCCAGTAGGTCACCGGCACGCGAGGCCCTCCAGTACGTCGGCGAGCGCGGTGACGCCGGCCGCGCAGTCGTCCTCGGCGGCGTGTTCGGCCGGGGCGTGCGAGACCCCGGTGGGGTTGCGCACGAACAGCATCGCGGTGGGCACCCGGGCCGAGAGGATGCCGGCGTCGTGCCCGGCGCCGGTGGGCAGCACCGGGACGGGCCGGCCGCGGCCGGCCAGGGCGGCCACGGTGTCGCGCAGCTCGTGGGCGAACTCCACCACGGGGGTGAAGGACTCGCGCACCACATCCACGGTGACGCCGTCGCGCTGCCCGCGCTCCCTGGCGGTCTGCTCGATCGCGGTCACCACCTCGGCGAGGGTCTGCTCGTCGGCCGCCCTGGAGTCGAGCCAGCCGCGCACCAGGGAGGCGATGGCGTTGACGCCACCGGGCTCCACCGCGACCTTCCCGAAGGTGGCCAGCGCTCCCGCGAGCCGGGCCTTCTTGCGGGCGGCCAGCACCGTGGTGGCGTAGGTGAGCATGGGGTCGCGACGGTCCTCCAGGCGGGTGGTGCCCGCGTGGTTGGCCTCGCCGCGGAAGTCGAACCGCCAGCGCCCGTGCGGCCAGATCGCCGAGGCGGCGCCGACCGGGTGGCCGCCGAGGTCCAGGGCACGGCCCTGCTCCACGTGCAGTTCGACGAAGGCGCCGACGCGGGCGAGGCGTTCGGGGTCGGGGCCGATCGCCTCGGGGTCCCGGCCCGCGCGCTCCATGGCCTGCGGCAGGCTCACCCCGTCGGCGTCGCGCAACTCGCGGGCGCGCTCGACGTCGAGCTGACCGGCCGTCAGGCGCGAGCCCACGCAGGCGAGTCCGAAGCGGGCGCCCTCCTCGTCGCCGAAGTTGACCACGGCCAGCGGCTTGTTCGGGTCCGCGCCCCGGGCCCGCAGCTCGTCCACCGCCGCGAAGGCGGACACCACGCCGAGCGGGCCGTCGAAGGCCCCGCCGTCGGGCACCGAGTCCAGGTGCGAGCCGGTGACGACCGCGTCCCCGGCGGCGGGGTCGCCGAGCCAGGCCCACTGGTTGCCGTTGCGGTCCACCTCGTAGGCCAGGCCGCGGGCGCGGGCCTGCTCCTCGAACCAGGCCCGGCAGTCGGTGTCGGCCGCGGTCCAGGCGAAGCGGCGGTAGCCGCCGGAGGAGGGGTGCCGGCCGATGCCCGCGAGGTCGCGCCACATCGTCCGGAAGGAGTCGGGCGCCGCGCCCGGTGAACCGGGGGTGGTGCCGTGCCGGTCCGCGCCCTCGCCCTGTTGCCCGGTGGCGCCGCGCTGCGGCCCGCTCACTCCTGCCCGTCCTCGCGCATCGGCACCCGCACCCCGCGCTCGGCGGCGATCTCCTCGGCCCGCTCGTACCCGGCGTCCACGTGCCGGATGACGCCCATGCCGGGGTCGTTGGTGAGCACGCGGCGGATCTTCTCGCCGGCCAGCGCCGTGCCGTCGGCCACGGTGACCTGCCCGGCGTGGATGCTGCGGCCGATGCCGACGCCGCCGCCATGGTGGATGGAGACCCAGGAGGCGCCGGAGGCGACGTTGACCATGGCGTTGAGCAGCGGCCAGTCGGCGATGGCGTCGGAGCCGTCGAGCATGCCCTCGGTCTCGCGGTAGGGGGAGGCGACCGAGCCGGTGTCCAGGTGGTCGCGGCCGATGACGATCGGGGCCTTCAGCGTGCCGTCGGCGACCATCTCGTTGAACCGCTCGCCGGCCTTGTCGCGCTCGCCGTAGCCGAGCCAGCAGATGCGCGCGGGCAGGCCCTGGAAGTGCACCCGCTCACCGGCCAGCCGGATCCAGCGGGCCAGCGACTCGTTCTCCGGGAAGAGGTCGAGGATGGCGCGGTCGGTGGCGGCGATGTCGGCGGGGTCGCCGGACAGCGCGGCCCACCGGAAGGGGCCCTTGCCCTCGCAGAACAGCGGGCGGATGTAGGCAGGGACGAAGCCGGGGAAGGCGAAGGCCCGCTCGTAGCCGGCCAGTTGCGCCTCGCCGCGAATGGAGTTGCCGTAGTCGAAGACCTCGGCGCCGGCGTCCTGGAAGCCGACCATGGCCTCCACGTGGCGGGCCATCGACTCCCGGGCGCGGGCGGTGAACTCCGCGGGCTTGTCGGCGGCGAGGGCGGCCATGTCGGCGAAGTCCACGCCCAGCGGCAGGTAGGCCAGCGGGTCGTGCGCGGAGGTCTGGTCGGTGACGATGTCGATGGGCGCGCCCATGGCGAGCAGATGCGGCACCGCCTCGGCGGCGTTGCCCAGCACGCCGATGGACAGCGGGCGGCGCGCGTCGCGGGCCTCGGTGGCCAGGTGCAGGGCGTGCTCCAGGGAGTCGGCCCGCACGTCGAGGTAGCGGTGGCCGATCCGGCGCTCGATGGCCCGCGGGTCGCAGTCGACGCAGATGACGACGCCGCCGTTCATGGTGACGGCCAGCGGCTGGGCGCCGCCCATGCCGCCGAGGCCGGCGGTCAGGGTGATGGTGCCCGCGAGCGAGCCGCCGAAGCGCTTGTCGGCGACGGCGGCGAAGGTCTCGTAGGTGCCCTGGAGGATGCCCTGGGTGCCGATGTAGATCCACGAGCCGGCGGTCATCTGCCCGTACATCGTCAGGCCGAGCGCCTCCAGGCGGCGGAACTCCTCCCAGGTGGCCCAGTCGCCCACCAGGTTGGAGTTGGCGATCAGCACACGCGGGGCCCACTCGTGGGTCTGCATGACGCCGACCGGGCGGCCGGACTGCACGAGCATGGTCTCGTCCTGCTTCAGGCCGCGCAGGGTGCGCACCATGGCATCGAAGGAGTTCCAGTCGCGGGCGGCCTTGCCGCTGCCGCCGTAGACGACGAGCTTGTCGGGGTGCTCGGCGACCTCGGGGTCGAGGTTGTTCTGCAGCATCCGCAGCGCCGCTTCCTGCTGCCATCCCTGAGCGCTCAGCTCCGTGCCGCGCGGCGCGCGGACCGGCCTCGGTCCCGTCATCGGGCAAGCCTCCTCGTCGTGGCGATCGGTCGCCGGGAAGGGCCGCGGCCGCGGCGGGGTGCCCCCGCCGCCCTGGTCCGCCGTTCCGTGTGGCGAAAACTATTCACATCCTGACCAGCTGAATAGCGCTAGTCAACAGGACCCGGGTGCCGGTCCGGAACGGCATGATGGTGGGATGGCCGGCATGACGGATGAGCTGGGGATACGGCGGGGCCACGCGCTGCGGGCCGCGGTGGAGCAGGGGCTGGCCGGGCCGGCGGAGCCGGTGGTGGGCCTGCTCGACGTCACGGGCATCGAGCAGTCGGCTGCGGCGCTGCACGCGGCCTTCGACACACCGGGGGTGGCGGTCACCCACACCTTCGCGGTGAAGGCCGCCTCCCTGGTGCCGGTGCTCGCGCTGCTCGGCGAGTGCGGGCTCGGCGCGGAGGTCGCCAGTCCCGGCGAGCTGGCGCTGGCCCGCGCGGCGGGCATCCCGGCGGACCGCACGGTGCTGGACTCGCCGGCCAAGACGGTGCAGGAACTGCGCGAGGCGCTCGCGCTCGGCATCGCGGTCAACGCCGACAACCCGCAGGAGCTGGAGCGCATCGACGCGCTGCGCGCGGCCGCGGGCGGTACGCCTTCGGCCTCGCCGATCGGCCTCCGGGTGAACCCGCAGGTGGGCGGCGGCAGCATCGGTGCGATGAGCACGGCGACGGCCACCTCGAAGTTCGGCGTCGCCCTGCGCGACGACGGCGCCACCGCGTGGGTGCTGCGCGCCTACGCCGAGCGGCCCCGGCTGAACCGCCTGCACACGCACACCGGTTCGCAAGGAGTGCCGCTGGAGCTGATGGCGGCGGGCGTGAAGGCGGCCTACGAACTCGCCGAGCAGGTCAACGCGGCGGCCGGGCGGCAGCAGATCACCGTGCTCGACATCGGCGGCGGCCTGCCGGTCAACTTCGGCTCCGACGAGACGGCACCCGCCTTCGCCGACTACGCGCGGGTGCTGCGCGCCGAGGTGCCCGGGCTCTTCGACGGGCGGTACGGCATCGTCACCGAGTTCGGCCGCTCGCTGCTGGCCAAGAACGGCACGGTGCTGGCGCGCGTGGAGTACGCCAAGTCCGCCGGGGGGCGGCCGATAGCGGTCACCCACGCGGGCGCCCAAGTGGCGACCCGGACGGTGTTCGTGCCCGACGCCTGGCCGATCCGCGTCCTGGCGCTGGACGCCAAGGGCCGCGAGAAGAGCGGTGAGCCGGTCGTGCAGGACGTGGCCGGGCCCTGCTGCTTCGCCGGCGACCTGGTCGCCAAGGGCCGCGCGCTGCCGCTCCTGGAGTCCGGCGACCACGTGGCCCTCCTGGACACCGGCGCCTACTACTTCTCCAACCACTTCGCCTACAACTCGCTCCCCCGCCCGGCGGTCCACGGCTACACCGTCCTGCCGGACGGCAGCGTCCGCTTTGCCCTGGTGCGGGCCGCGCAGACCGAGGCGGAGGTTGTCGCGGAGAGCGGCGGCGGCCTTCCTCCGCTGCGGCGGACGGGCGCGTAGCCGCCACCGCGGCCCGCCAGCGGTCCGGCGCGGTGAGCCCGCAGGTCGTCCGGCGCGGCGGGCGCGCGGGCGATCCGGCGCGGCCGCGGCGAAATTCAGGGATTTCACAGACGGCTTCCCCAGGCGGGCGGACCACCGTGGCCGCCTTCCGCCGGTCGTGCCCGGGCCGGCCTCCCCGGCCCGGGCCCTGATCAGCCCTCCCCGGTCAGCCCCGGTCAACCTCCCCGGTCAGCGGTGGCGGCGGGGGCCGCCGCCCGGGGCGGCGTCGCCCGCGGCGATACCCGTGAGCTGGTAGTTCGCGGGGTCGCCGTCGGGGCGGAACCACAGCAGCGCATCGGCCGCGCGCTCGATCCGGGCCAGCCGGCGGGACCTGATCCACAGTCCGGCGCCGACACCGCCCAGCAGCATGCCGCCCGCGCAGGGCAGGGCCACGTTGGACGCGGCGGCCAGCACGAACGCCAGCAGCAGCCACCACCTGCGGCGGCGCAGCCAGGCCCGGGCGGTGATGCGGCGGTCCTGCAGGAAGACGCTCTTGGCGGCGCGCGAGGCCGCGCGTGCCCGCGCCTTGTGCCGCCCGCCGCGGGCCAGGGCGGTGACCACCAGCGCCACGACGAACAGCGCGGCTCCCGACAGCACCCCGATCCGCCGCCCCGTCGGGCCGAACGTGACCGCGAGCCCGGGCAGCGCGGCGACCACGCCCGCCCACCACCACCAGGCCGCCGCCGCGCGTACCGTCACCGCCACCCGCGCCAATGTGTAGGGCCCGCGCACCACTTCCCGCTCCCTTCCGTCCCGCGGCCGCCGCTCCTGCGGGGCGACCGCGCCCTGCCGCTGTGTGCGGGGAGGGAGGTTACTTCGTCAATCTCAGATTTCCGTGAGAGCGGGACGCCGGCCCGGAAGGGTTCCGGAAAGCAGTGGGGGTGAGCGGCACATGGACCGCACGGCCCTTCCTGCCACGGGCTCCGGCGAGCGCGGCCGTCGTACGGGCGGCCCGTCGCAGCCTCCGCTCAGGGGCCGGCGCGGGACCGGCGCGGGAGCGGCCGCCAATGCCCGTCGTGATCCGTGCAACCTTCACCCCACCCCACCGGTCCCACTGGGTGTCCTGACAGCAACATCCGCAAGAACGTGGGGGGACCCTTATATGAGGAACCGCACTTGGCGCCGCTGGGCGGCCGCGACGGCAGCGGCGGCCGCCGCGCTGCTCGGCGGCGCGCTCACCGCCGTCCCGGCACACGCCGACACCGGGCCGACGCTCCAGCTGACCGCCACGAATCCGGTCGGCCTCGCCCTGCCGCCGGACGACGAGGGGCAGATCAGCTGGGGCCTGGACACGCAGGGCGACACGATCCACGACGTCAGCGTCACGGTGGACATCACCGGCATCTCCTCCTTCGCCGACACCTCGGACGGCTACTGCACGGCCGGGCTGTGCACCTTCACGCACGACGAGGTGGACGGGCACGGCACCGGCGGCATCGTCGACATCAAGGCGAAGTCCGGCGCCCACCTCGGCGACACGGGCACCGCCGTCATCACCGGCACCGCCTCGGACGCGACGCTGAAGAGCTACACGGTCAAGGTGACGGTCGGCCAGGTCGGCCTGGTGGTCGGCGCACGCACGCAGTTGGAGGACGTGACGCCGGGCGGCACCGTCAGCGCGCCGCTGACCGTCGCCAACACCGGCTCGCTCACCTCCACCGGTGTGGACTACCGGTTCGCGATCTCCCCCGGCCTCTCCTTCGCCCAGCACTACGCCAACTGCGCCTACGGCACGGCCGTGGTCGACGACAGCTGGGGCCAGACGGTCGAGGACGCCGTCTGCCACTTCGACACCCCGCTGGAGCCGGGCAAGAAGTACGCCCTGTCCACGCCGCTGAAGCTGAAGGTCAAGGACTCCGCGCTGTTCGAGTTCCTCAGCTATCAGGCGACCTCCACCGGCAGTGCGGTGCCCTCCGCGGCGAAGACCGACGGCGGCCCGACGCTCTCCCTCGTCCCCGACGGCACCGCGCCCAAGAGCGGCCAGACGCACGACGAGTGGATCATCGACGCCGAGAACACCGCCGACCTCGCCGTCACCGGCGACACCGTGACGGCCGCGCCCGGCACCGAGGCCACGCTCACAGCCACGGTCACGAACAACGGCCCCGCCTCGGTGGACCTGTTCACCAGTGACGACCAGCTCAGCCTGCTGGTCGACATCCCGAAGGGCACCACCGCGACCAAGGTGCCCTCCTCCTGCGGCCCGTGGACCGGCGGCGGCAAGGGCGAGCCCGCCCTCGGCGCCCCCCAGTACATCTGCGACCTCGACCAGCCCTTCGACGCCGGCCACACCGAGAAGCTCACCTTCACCGTGAAGGTGGACGCCGACGCCCCGGCCACCACCACCGGTGAAGTGGTGCCCCAACTCGCCTACGGCGGCCGCCCGCCCTACGACACCGACACCGACAACAGCACCGGCCACTTCACCGTGCACGTGCCCGGCGGCACCACCACCGGCGGCAGCACGGGCAGCACCACCGCGGCCTCGGCCGGCACCGGCAACCAGCCCGGCACCGACTCCGCCACCCGGACCGCCCTGTCGGGCGGCAGCACCGGCGGCTCGGACTCCGGCGCCACCGGTTCGCTCGCCTCCACCGGCAGCAACGGCACGATGACCCTGCTCTGGAGCGGCGCCGCCTGCCTCGCCCTCGGCAGCGCGGCCTTCCTGGTCGTCCGCAGCCGCAGGAGCCGCGCCACCGCCTGACCCGGAACCCGGCAGCCCGGCGTTCCGGCGCCCAACGCGGCGTCAAGCCACCGCGGCCCGTGGCCCGTTCGTCCCGCTGAGCCCCGCTCAGTCCGCGAACAGGCCGCGGGCCGCCGCTTTGGCGTCGAACTCCTCCAGCCGCGACTGCGCCTCGGGCAGGGCGTCGCACATCGACTCCAGCAGGACGCGGCCGAGCAGCATCGGGGCGCAGGCGGTGTCGAAGGCCAGGCCGGTGCCGACCGCCGCCGGGAGCAGCAGGTCGCTGTGCGCGGCCACGGGCGCGAAGGCGCTGTCGGCGACGGTCACCACGGTCAGCCCGGCACCGCGGGCGTAGCCGAGCGCGTCCACGACCTCGCGCGGGTGGCGGGGCAGCGCGAAGCACAGCAGGGCGCTCGCGCCCGCCCGCACGGCGGCGTCCACCCGGTCGGCCAGCATCGTGCCGCCCTCCTCCAGCAGCCGCACGTCGGGGTGGACCTTCGCCGCGAAGTAGGCGAACCCGCGGGCCTGCGCGCCGGCCGCCCGCAGCCCGAGCACCGGCAGCGGCCGGGACGCGGCCAGCACCGCGCCCGCCCTGGCCACCGGCGCCGGGTCGGCGAGCAGTTCCGACAGGTGCCGCAGGTTCTCCATCTCGGCCTGCACCGCCTGCTGGTACTCGTTCAGCGCCGCCGCACCCGGCGGGCCCGCCGCGGGCGCGACCTCCCGCAGGTGCCGGCGCAGCGCCGGGTACCCGTCGAAGCCGAGCGCCACCGCGAACCGGGTCACCGAGGGCTGGCTCACCCCGGCCAGCTCGGCCACCTCCACGCTGGACAGGAACGGCGCGTCGTCCGCCCTGCGCACCAGGCAGTGCGCGATCCGCCGCTGCGTCGGGGTGAGCCGGTGCGCCTCGAAGAGCTTCAGCAGCCGCGCGGAGCCGCCGCCGTGCTCACCCGGCCCGGCCCCTTCACCCTGCCCGCCGTGCTCACCCGGCCCGGCCTGATCGACCCGATCGCCGCGCTCGTCCCCTTCCGTTCGCTCGCCCTGCGCGGCCCCTTCTCCCGTCCACTCGCCACCCGCTGCCCCTTCCCTGCGAACTCCGTGCCGGGCCCCTGGTGCCGGGCCGCCGTGCCCCTGCCCGCCGCCCGCGCGGCCGCGCCGGCCGGCCTGTTCGCCGTCGTGCCCGGCGGCCGCGCCGGACCCGGGGGCCGTGTTCGGCCCCGCCCCGTCCCCTACGTCGCCGCTGCCGTCGTCCACGCCGCCCATGGCTGCCCATCCCCGGTCCGGTCCACCCGGCGGGTGCGCCCGCGGGCGCCGCCGGTGGATCTATTCACAGAGCAAGACTCTGCATGAGGATATGCAGTCCGGCAAGCACGGGCCCGCGCCCGGCCGCGAGCACCGCGACCCAGGCCGGATATCGCGCGCACACCCGAGCAGTGTTGGTACGGATCGGCAGCCTCGGCGTGCAAGCCGTGGACGGTGACGGCCTGGCGGAGCAGCGCCGGCGCGTCGGCCCCGCGTATGGGCGCCGCCGGCGCGCCCTGCCGGCATTCCGCGCACCGCCACCCCTGCCGGGCCGCCGCCTCGAAGGACGTCCAGCACAGCGCCGCCGACCCGCCTCCCGCAGACGCGGTGACAACTCCCATCTCAGCCTCCCCGGGCCGCTCACCGAATTCCCGTCGGCGCCGCCTGCCGGCACCGTCCGTCAACGCCGGCCTGCGGAGGCCCCGTGCGCGCTCCCTCTGCCCGCACGATCACTCTCCGCATTCACCCGGCTCCGCCAGCGTAGCCGAAGGGCCGGGCAGGTGATCATCACCTGCCCGGCCCCTGTGGATAACCCGGCACCAGCCGGCAACAGCCCTGGTCAAGCCCGGCTCAGCGCCGGGTCAGCACCGCCCCGGGCTTCGTTTCAAGCTTCGGACCGGCAACCGACCGGCACCGGCTCGGATGCCGACTCAGCGCCGTCCCGACTCGTCCAGCTCCGCCGCACCCCGCGGTCCGCCCGAGCCGGGACCGAACCCGTCCTTCGACGAGCCCTGCCCCGCGCGGTCCGCGTGGCCGGGCCACCAGGCGGCGTGCCCGATCAGCGCGGTGAGGCTCGGGGTGAAGAACATCGCCATCACGAAGGCGGCCACGACGATGCCGAACGCGACGGTGAAGCCCATCTCGGTCAGGAAGTCGTTGCCCGAGAGCATCAGCGTGGCGAAGGTCGCGGCCAGGATGAAGCCGGCCGCGCCGATCGTCGGACCCGCGTGCTTGAGCGCCTCGCTGGCCGCCTCACGCGGCTGCCGGCCCTCGCGCGCCTCCTCCCGCAGGCGGGCGATCATCAGGATGTTGTAGTCCGTGCCGATCGCCACCACGAACAGGTACATGATGATCGGCAGCAGGAAGATCAGCCCGTCGCCCCGGCCGAAGATCCACACCGTGGTGCCCAGTGTCGCGCCGAAGCCGAGGCCGACCGACGCGATCAGGTACCAGGGCGCGACCACGCTGCGCAGCAGCAACCCCAGGATCACCATGATCAGGACGGCCGCGACCGGGAAGACCGTGCGGTAGTCGTGGTTCACGGCCGCGTTGATGTCCTTGAACACCGACGAGGTGCCGCCGACCAGCGCCTCGGAGCCCTGCGGCGCGTTGGCGTGCGCGACCGAGCGGATATCGCCCACGGCCGCGATCGCCGGGTCGCTGGACGCCTCGTACTTCAGCGTCACCGTGTAGTTGGCGGTGGTGCCCGCCTTGTTGACGTCCTTCTTCGCGTCGAAGGCGACCTCGGCGACGCCCTTGGCGCCCTTCAGCTTCGACTCGAAGGTGGCGAAGTCCGCGCTGTTCAGCGGCTTGCCGTCGGTGCTGTTGAGGTAGACGTTGGTCGGCTCGGCGGCGCCGGCGGAGTACGCCTTCTGCAGGGTGTCCTGGACGACCATCGACTCCTTGGTCTTGGGGATGGACCCCGAGGCCAGGTCGTAGGACGCCTTGTAGCCGAAGGTGCCGATCGCCAGTACCAGCATCACCAGGCCGGAGACGACGGCCACGAGCGCGGGCTTGCGGCCCACCAGGCGGCCCACCGAGGCGTAGCGGGTGCCGGGCGGCTCCTGGTTCCACTTCTTGCCGGGCCAGAACAGCGCCCGCGGCGGGATCAGCGAGCAGATCGCCGGGAAGAGCGTCAGGCCCGCGAGGAGCGTGACCGCCACCAGGATCGCCAGGGCCGGGCCGAGCTGGGTGAGGAAGCTCAGCGTGGACAGCGCCAGGGCGCAGAAGGCGATGATGACCGCGCCGGCCGCCGAGGCGATGGCCTCGCCGACCCTGGTGACGCTGTTGATCATCGCCTGCTTCGGCTCGTCACCTGCTCGCAGCCGTTCCCGGTAGCGGAACATCAGGAACAGGAAGTAGTCGGTGCCGACGCCGAGCACCACCACGATGAGCAGTGCCGAGATCGAGCTGTTCGCCTGGAGGCCGAAGACCTTCGTGGCGTCCGCGATGAGCGCGTTGGCGACGGTGAAGACCACGCCGACGAGCAGCACAAGGGGCATGATCGCCACCAGTGGCGACCGGAAGATGATCGACAGGGTGACGATGATGATCAGCAGGGAGCCGACGAGCGCCACGGCGTCGGACGTCTTGCCCGCGTCCTGCTGGTCCAGGTTCTGCGCCGCCTGACCGCCGACCTGCACCTTCAGGTGCGTGCCCTTGGCGAGGTCGGTCGAGTCGGAGCGCAGCGCCTTGGCGGCGTCGGCCTGCTTGGGCTGACCGGTCGACTTCTTGTCCATCTGGACCAGGGCGGTGTCGTACTTGCCGTCCTTGGACGGCGCGCCGGCAACCACCTTCTGGACCTGGTCGATGCCCTTCTTGCCCAGGTCGGTGGTGATCCGGGAGATGTCCGCCTTGTCGGCGGCGGTCAGCTGCCCGCCGTCGGCGCGCTGGTAGAGCACGATGGCGGCCGGCGTGAAGGCCTGCGGGAAGGCCTTCTCCTGGAGGTCCATCGCCTTGATGGACTCGTAGCTGCTCGGCAGGAAGCTGCTCTCGTCACTGTTGGACGGCAGGCTCGGGGCCGTGGCGATGATCGCGACGGCTGCGATGAGCCACGCGACGATCGTCCATACGGGATGGCGGACGACGGTGCGCCCGATGCGGTGGAACATGCGGTGCTGCCTCCATGGCAGGACGTATCACCGCCACCCTTCGGAGCGGAACCCGGGTATCGGCGATCCGGGCGGAGCTGCGCGCCGCCCGGGCGGTTTTCATATGGGGTGGGGTTGTGGCCCAGATCCTACTTGCCGACCGGCAAGGAGCAAGTTCGCCCCCCGGCCGCGGCGGCGTGCCGCCGGAAATCGGCCCGGAACGGCCGGGTACCGGCTCCGTGCCGCCCGCTACGGAACCCATCCGTATCGCGGTCACAGGGGTGGCAGCAACCGCTTTTGCGGCTTGCCGAGGGCGTTGCGCGGCAGCTCGGCGAGGAAGCGCACGGCCCGCGGCCGCTTGTGCGCCGACAGCCGGGAGGCGACGAAGTCGGTGAGCTCCTGGGCGGCCACGCCGTCGGCCACCACGTAGGCGACGATCTGCTGGCCCAGGTCCGGGTGCGGGGCGCCCACCACGGCGGCCTCGCGTACCGCCGGATGGGCGAGCAGCGCGTTCTCCACCTCGCCAGCGCCGATCCGGTAGCCGCCTGACTTGATCAGGTCGGTGGAGGCACGGCCGACGATCCGGTGGGTGCCGTCCGCCGCCACTGCGGCGATGTCCCCGGTACGGAACCAGCCGTCCTCGGTGTACGAGGCCGCGGTGGCCTCCGGGCGCCCCAGGTAGCCGTCGAAGAGGGTGGGCCCGGTCAGCTGCAGCTCGCCGATCCCGTCCACCGGGTCCGCCACCCTGGTGGCGATCCCCGGCAGCGGGGTGCCGACCGCGCCGGGGACGCGCTCCCCCGACGCCCTGGCGCTCACCGTGATCAGGGTCTCGGTCATCCCATAGCGCTCGACGGGCCGGTGGCCCGACAGCGCGTGCAGGGCCTCGAAGACCGGCACCGGCAGCGGGGCGCTGCCCGACACCAGGAGGCGGGCCGGGGCGAGCGCCTTGGCGGCGGCCTCCTCGCGCACCACCCGGTGCCACACGGTCGGGACCCCGAAGTAGAGGGTGCCGCCCGCGGCCGCGTACGCCTCCGGGGTGGGCCGGCCGGTGTGCACCAGGGCGCTGCCCGTGCGCAGGGCGCCCAGCAGGCCGAGCACCAGGCCGTGCACATGGAAGAGCGGCAGGCCGTGCACCAGGGTGTCCTCGGCGGTCCACTCCCAGGCCGCCGCAAGGGCGTCCAGGTCGGCGGCGATCGCCGCCCTGGAGACCAGGACGCCCTTGGGCGGGCCGGTGGTGCCCGAGGTGTAGAGCACGAGCGCGGTCCCGCCGCGGGGCTCCGCGGCGAAGTCCGCCCGCTCGGCGAAGTCGACGGGCACGAACTGCGCGCCCGAGTCACCCAGGACGTGATCGCGCTCGTCCGGCCCGGCGTCGGGGGCCACGGGCACCACGGGAACGCCCGCCAGCAGCCCGCCGACCACCGCGGCCGCCGTCTCCAGGGTGGGCGCCGCCTCGACCGCCAGGGCGGCCAGGCCGTCCGCGCGGCGGGCCACCGCGCCCGCGGCGCCGAGCAGTTCCTCGTACGAGCAGGTCCGGCCGGACAGGCGCAGAGCGTCGGGCCGGTCGGTGTCCCCGTGCAGGGCGGTGAGCAGGGGCGCGTACGGCATCGGGGTCCTCCACGCAGACGGCAGACCCCAGGGAGATTAGGGGGCTAACCCCAGTGTCGGCCACGGCCCGCCGCCCTAACGTGGCCCCATGGACGCCCGCGACCCGGAACTGAAGAAGGAACTCTCCGCCACCTTGCAGGCGCGCAAGGACCTCGGGGCGGAGTACGAGTCGGAACTCGTCGACTCGTTCATGGACAAGGTGGCCGAACGCGTCGACAGCCGTGTGGAGCAGCGGGTGCGGCGCGAACTGGCCCAGCAGCAGACGTCTTTCGCCCGCGCGGACCGCCGTCCCATCGGTCCCCCGCGGTCCAGCCCGCGCTTCGCCCGCTACGGCTTCGCGGGCGTCACCCTGGTGCTGGCCATCCCCCTGTCGGCCATCGCCGCCGCCAGCGCCCACACCGCGGGCCTGCTGATCGCCTGGGCCGGCATCGTGGGCGTCAACCTCGCCCAGTGCCTGACCCGCAGGCCCCACGAGAAGGACGACGACGACTGGGCGTGACACCGCCGGCAGGGGGGCCGGAGAACCGGAAACCCGAGAGCCGGAAAAAGGGATGGGCGAGGACCGCCGCACCCCCGGGCCGTAGCCGGGGGGCGGGACGACGGCGGTCCTCGCCGGGGACGCGGGCCGGGTCAGGGCCGGGCGCGCGCGTCCGGGGTCACCATGGAGTCCGGGAGCCGCTCCGGAAGCCTTGGCGCCGCTGGTGTGCCGGGGCGGCCGGTGGACCGTCCGCCTTTCGACACCACTCAATCTGCCGGAGCCTTGTTAAGCGCGTGCTGCGTGGACGTGACACGGGTGTACCAGTTCGGGAAAGGCCCGAAAGCCGTCACGAACCGCCGTGTCCGGCGAGGAAGCCGAGCAGGTCCTGCCTGCTCACGACGTTGGTCGGCTTGCCCTCGACCAGCACGATCGCCGCGTCCGCGCCCTCCAGCACCGACATCAGGTCGCCGACCGGCTCGCCGGAGCCGACCTGCGGCAGCGGCGGGGACATGTGCAGCTCCAGCGGGTCCTCCAGGGTGGCGCGCTTGTTGAACAGGGCGTCCAGCAGGCTGCGCTCGACCACCGAGCCGATCACCTCGGCGGCCATGACGTCGGGGTGTCCGGCGCCCGGTTTGACCACGGGCATCTGCGAGACGCCGTACTCGCGCAGCACCTCGATGGCCTGGCCGACCGTCTCCTCGGGGTGCATGTGGACCAGGTTGGGCAGCCCGCCGTCCTTGTGCGCCAGGACGTCGGCGACCCGGGGCTCGCCCTCGCCCTCGTCCAGGAAGCCGTGGGAGCCCATCCACTCGTCGCTGAAGATCTTCGACAGGTAGCCGCGGCCGCTGTCGGGCAGCAGGACGACGACCACGTCGTCCGGGCCGAGCCCCGAGGCGACCTCCAGGGCGGCGACCACGGCCATGCCGCAGGAGCCGCCGACCAGCAGCCCCTCCTCGCGGGCGAGGCGGCGGGTCATCTGGAAGGAGTCCTTGTCGGAGACGGCCACGATCCGGTCGGCCACCTCGCGGTCGTAGGCGCTCGGCCAGAAGTCCTCGCCGACGCCCTCCACCAGGTAGGGCCGCCCGGAGCCGCCGCTGTAGACCGAGCCCTCGGGGTCGGCGCCGATCACCTGGACCCGGCCCTCGCTGACGTCCTTCAGGTAGCGCCCGGTGCCGGAGATGGTGCCGCCGGTGCCGACGCCGGCCACGAAGTGGGTGATCCGGCCGTCGGTCTGCTTCCACAGCTCGGGGCCGGTGGAGTGGTAGTGCGACAGCGGGTTGTTCGGGTTGCTGTACTGGTCGGGCTTCCAGGCGTTGGGCGTCTCACGCACCAGGCGGTCGGAGACGTTGTAGTACGAGTCGGGGTGGCCCGGGTCCACGGCGGTCGGGCAGACCACGACCTCGGCACCGTAGGCGCGCAGGACGTTGATCTTGTCCGTCGACACCTTGTCCGGGCAGACGAAGATGCAGTGGTAGCCCTTGCGCTGGGCGACCATGGCGAGGCCGACGCCGGTGTTGCCCGAGGTGGGCTCCACGATGGTGCCGCCGGGCCGCAGCTGCCCGCTCTCCTCGGCGGCCTCGATCATGCGCAGGGCGATCCGGTCCTTCACCGAGCCGCCCGGGTTGAAGTACTCGACCTTGGCAAGGACGGTGGCCGCAATGCCCTCGGTCACGCTGTTGAGCCTCACCAGCGGGGTGTTGCCGACGAGGCTGATCATCGAGTCGTGAAACTGCACCGTGTGTCTCCGGGTTCTCCGTGATGGTGACCCCAGGTTAGGGCCTGCCCGGCGGATCCGGCCCGGCCTGCGGGGCGGGCGGGGACGGCGGGTCGGGCGGGGCCCGCGGGGACCCGCGTGCGCCCGGCCGCAACGCCTGGGGAGCGATCGGCGTTGACCTGGGTAGTGGTCTCCCGGACGGCGAGGAGGCAGGCGGACGGCAGCGGGCAGCAAGCAGGCAGCGAGCAGACAGGTGAGCGGATGAATCCCCTGGAAGTGGCCGGGACGGTGTCGAGAGCGAGGGTGGCGCGGCGGATCGCGGCCGCCGCCGCTTACGGCGGGGGCGGCATCGGCCTGCTCGGCGGCGCGGCGGTCGGGCTGCTGCTGACCGAGGCGCGGCTGGCCAAGCGGGTGGTGGGCGGCTCGGGCGACGTGCCACCGCGGGCCGACGGCCGCTACGGCTCGGCGTTCGCCCGCCGCGGCGACGAACGGGTGCTGCGGCTGGGCTTCCTGGGCGACTCCACGGCGGCCGGGCAGGGGGTGCGGCGGGCCCGGGAGACGCCGGGGGCGCTGCTCGCCTCGGGACTGGCGGCGGTGGCCGAGCGGCCGGTGCGGCTGGTGAACGTGGCACAGCCCGGCGCCCAGTCCGACGACCTGGAGCGCCAGGTCTCGCTGCTGCTCGACCCCGCCTCGCCGCCCCCGGACGTGGCCGTGGTGATGATCGGGGCGAACGACGTCACGCACCGGATGCCGCTGGCCACCTCGGTGCGGCTGCTGTCGGACGCGGTGCGGCGGCTGCGCGCTGCCGGCACCGAGGTCGTCGTGGGCACCTGCCCCGACCTGGGCTCGGTGGAACCGGTCTACCAGCCGCTGCGCTGGCTGGCCCGGCGGGCGAGCCGGCAGCTGGCGGCGGCGCAGACCATCGCGGTGGTGGGCCTGGGCGGGCGGACGGTCTCGCTCGGCGACCTGCTGGGCCCGGAGTTCGAGGCCCGGCCGCGCGAGCTGTTCGGTCCCGACAACTTCCACCCGTCGGCGGAGGGGTACGCGACCGCCGCGATGGCCGTCCTGCCGACGCTGTGCGCCTCGCTGGGGCTGTGGCCCGAGGCCGACGAGCGCCCCGACGTGCAGCGCGGCGAGGGCTTCCTGCCGGTCGCCCAGGCGGCCGCGGAGGCGGCCTCCGAGGGCGGTACCGAGGTCACCGCGGCCCACGCCGAGGCCGCGGAGGCACGCGGCCGCTGGGCGCTGCTCAAGCGGCGCCGGCGGCGTCCGGTGGGCGAGGAGCACCCGCACGGGGAGCCGGCCCCTCAGCCGGCGGCCGGACAGGCGGCGGAGCAGGCCCCCGAGCAGGAACAGGACGGGGAACGGCCTCCCGAGCAGACGCCGGACCGGGGCGGCGAGCCGGCGCCCGGACCGGCCGCGGACTCCGCGGAGCGGGGCGCCGGGGAGGGCGCCACCCACCGGGGCCGGTAGGGTCCCTACTCCCCGGGGAGTACGCCGTCCGGGGTGCTCACGTGTGAGGACAACACCCCTGGTGAGCACCCCTGCGGGTCCTGGCGCGCCGTCCGGGACCCGGACACCGGAAAACCTTTGTGAAACTCTTCACATGAAGTTCCGGTCCGGTGGCCCAACTTTCCAAGGCTCCAGGGCCCAAATCCCCTTGATTCACTGGCCTGTCGGTGTTTCAGCCATGTTGCGGCAGTACCCCTGGAGCAGCCGCCCGGCGGGGGCCCGGGCCGATCGGCGCTGCTCAGCGCCGTGTATAACGGCGGGAGGCGGCGGGGCACCCGAGCCGCACCCTTGCCCCCGCCACATGAAGGCGCGCAGGGTACCACAAGGTGTCCAGACCCTTGTGAAGGGGCTCACGAGGTACGCCCCCGGGCGTACTGGATACTCAAAGCATGAGCACCACGGAGCGTCCACGGATTCTCGTCGTAGGCGGCGGTTACGTCGGCCTGTACGCGGCGCGTCGCATCATGAAGAAGATGCGGTACGGCGAGGCGACCGTCACGGTCGTCGACCCGCGCTCGTACATGACGTACCAGCCCTTCCTTCCCGAAACCGCAGCAGGCAGCATCTCCCCGCGGCATGTCGTCGTCCCGCTGCGACGCGTGCTGCCCGGGGCCGAGGTGCTCACCGGCCGCGTCACCACCATCGACCAGGACCGCAAGGTCGCCGTGGTCGAGCCCCTCGTCGGCGAGTCCTACGAGTTGCCCTTCGACTACCTGGTGATCGCGCTCGGCGCGGTCTCCCGGACCTTCCCGATCCCCGGCCTGGCCGAGAACGGCATCGGAATGAAGGGCGTGGAGGAGGCCATCGGCCTGCGCAACCACGTCCTGGAGCAGCTGGACAAGGCCGACTCCACCACCGACGAGGAGATCCGCCGCAAGGCGCTCACCTTCGTCTTCGTCGGCGGCGGCTTCGCGGGTGCCGAGACCATCGGCGAGGTCGAGGACATGGCCCGCGACGCCGCGAAGTACTACCCGAACGTCAAGCGCGAGGACATGCGCTTCATCCTCGTCGACGCCGCGGACAAGATCCTCCCCGAGGTCGGCCCGCAGCTCGGCAAGTGGGGCCTGGAGCACCTGCAGGAGCGGGGCATCGAGGTCTACCTGAGCACGTCGATGGCGTCGTGCGTCGACAAGCACGTGGTGCTCGCCAACGGGCTCGAGGTCGACGCCTCCACCATCGTGTGGACCGCGGGTGTGAAGCCGAACCCGGCGCTGGCCCGCTTCGGCCTGCCGCTCGGTCCGCGCGGCCACGTGGACACCGCGCCGACCCTGCAGGTCAAGGGCACCGACTACATCTGGGCCGCGGGCGACAACGCCCAGGTCCCGGACCTGGCCGCGGGCGAGGGCGCCTGGTGCCCGCCGAACGCGCAGCACGCGCTGCGCCAGGCCAAGGTGCTCGGCGACAACGTGGTCTCCGGGATGCGCGGCTTCCCGCAGAGCGAGTACAAGCACGCCAACAAGGGCGCCGTCGCCGGGCTCGGCGTGCACAAGGGCGTCGCGATGATCGTCGTCGGCAAGCGCAAGATCCGCCTCAAGGGCCGCCTGGCCTGGTACATGCACCGTGGCTACCACGGCCTGGCCGTGCCGACCTGGAACCGCAAGATCCGGGTCTTCGCCGACTGGACGCTGGGGATGTTCCTCAAGCGCGAGGTCGTCTCGCTCGGCGCCATCGAGAACCCCCGCGAGGAGTTCTACGAGGCCGCCCGCCCGGCGCCCGCCGCTCAGAAGCCCGACAGCACCGAGGCACCCAAGACGAAGGTCGCCTCCTAAGGGGCCGCACAGCTGCCGAAGGGCGTCCGCCATCCGTGGTGCGGGCGCCCTTCCGCGCGTCCGGGGCCGTCCTCGGGTTCCGGATCGCCGCGCCTTCCCGCGGTCACCTGCGCACACGGGCAAACCGCCCCTTCCGGCGCAAGCAGGTGGCCAACTAGGTGTATCCGCAATGTAATTTGCGCGTCAGCGGTCCCCGCGGCGAATTCCGGTCGTACGCTCGGAGCCATGCCCGACGCCGCTCACCGCATCCGTGACATCGCCGAACACGCCCTGTCCGTCCCGTTCCCCCTGCGCATCCGCGCCTGGGACGGCAGCGAGGCCGGCCCCGCCCACGCACCCGCCCTGGTCTTCCGCAAGCGGCGCGCCCTGCGCCGGCTGCTGTGGCGGCCGGGGGAACTCGGCCTGGCCAGAGCGTGGGTGGCCGGCGAACTGGACATCGAGGGCGACCTGTTCGCCGCGCTCGACGTGCTCTCCGACCTGATCTGGGAGCGCGGCACCGAGGCCGGCGGGCCCGCCGAGCCGCCGGCCGGCCGGGCGGAGAGCGCCCGCAAGGCGCTGACCGCGCTGCGCGACCCCGCCACCTACCGGCTGCTGCGCAGCGCCCTGACGCTGGCCGGGCCCGGCCTGCCGCCCTCGCCCCCGCCGGAGGAGGCCCGCCGCCGCAGCGGTCTGGCGCACACCAGGAGCCGCGACAAGGCGGCGATCTCGCACCACTACGACGTCGGCAACGCCTTCTACGAGTACGTCCTCGGCCCGTCGATGGTGTACTCCTGCGCGGTGTGGGAGCGGCCGGAGACCACCCTCGAGGAGGCCCAGCGGGCCAAGCTCGACCTGGTCTGCCGCAAGCTCGGGCTGCGCGAGGGGCAGCGCCTGCTGGACGTCGGCTGCGGCTGGGGCTCCATGGTGCTGCACGCCGCCGAGCAGTACGGGGTGCGGGCCACCGGCATCACCCTGTCGGCCGAGCAGGCCGCCTACGCGCGCAAGCGGGTGGCCGAGGCGGGCCTGACCGACCGGATCGAGATCCGCGTCCAGGACTACCGCGACGTCAGGGACGGCCCCTACGACGCGATCTCCTCCATCGGCATGGCCGAACACGTGGGCTCCGAGCGCTACCTGGAGTATGCGCGCGCCCTGTACGCCCTGCTGCGGCCAGGCGGCCGGCTGCTCAACCACCAGATCGCCCGGCGCCCGCTGCAGGACGAGGAGGAGTACCGCATCGACGAGTTCATCGACCGCTACGTCTTCCCCGACGGGGAGCTGTCGCCGGTGGGCACCACGGTGAGCCGGCTGGAGGAGGCGGGGTTCGAAGTGCGCGACGTGGAAGCGCTGCGCGAGCACTACGGGCGCACCCTGCGCGCCTGGGTGGCGAACCTGGAGGCCCACTGGAAGCAGGCGGTGGCGGCGACCAGCGCCGGGCGGGCCCGGGTGTGGCGGCTCTACATGGCCGCCTCGGCGATCTCCTTCGAACGCAACAGCATCGGCGTCAACCAGGTGATGGCGGTGCGCACCGAGCCCGGCGGCCTGGCGGGGCTGCCGGCTACCAGGACGGCGTGGCTGTCCTGAAGCCGTCCCGGGAGCGTCCGCGAACGGCGGTGAACCGCCACCCCGGCCGACACCGCCCGGGCCCTTCCGGGCCCCCGCCCGCACGCTGCTGCGCCACCCCGCGCGCCGCCCCGTCGCCCCCGCGCCCTGCACTTGCAGGTCGCAGGGGCGACGGGGCCGGGCGGTCGCCGGTTGCGCTGAGCGAATTCACGTCACGTGTACGTGCGGGCGGGGGCTGCCGGGATACCGGCTTGGGGTGCGGCGGGAGGTCGGGCACGGAGATGACGGCCCGTCAGTAACCCCTAAAATAAGACAACATGGCCACTTGGCCGTCCTGTTCGCGACCCCCAACCCGGATACGCTTTCATAGCGCCCCGCCGGCCCGGATGGTGGAACGCAGACACGGCGAGCTTAAACCTCGCTGCCCCTCGGGGGGCGTGCCGGTTCGAGTCCGGCTCCGGGCACCATGGACGCCCGGAGGCGGCCGGCGGAGGCCACCGTCGCGGCCGCCTCCCGCTCGCTCAGCCCGATGTGGACCGCCGCCGTGACCAGTGCCGGCGCCAGCGCGTCCCCCACCCCCGCGTCGTAGGCCCGGCAGGCCGCCCAGAACAGCCGCCCGTTGCGCTCCCCTTCCCGCGAGTCCAGCACGAAGCGCACCAGAGCCGAGGCCCGGCGCTCGGCCGGGTGGCGCGATCCCCGGTGCCGCGCCTCCTGGGGGGCGGACGGCGGCTCCAGCAGCGCGAGCAGTTCCGGCGGGACGGCGGCGAACCGGTGCTGCCGGGTGCCGGGCTCCAGCAGGTAGTGGCCGGCCACGGTGCGCGAGCCGGGGCCCACCAGGTAGCCACCGGCGCCGCGCACGTCTATGCCGGGAGCCAGCCGGCCCACGGAGTTGGGCACCGGGCCGGGTGCGGTCAGCCACAGGTGGCGGCCACCGGAGGGGGTGCGCACGCAAACGGTTTCCGGCAGCGCGAACCGTCGGCTTTCGGCCAGGGCGGCCAGCGCGGCCGCCCCGTCCGCACCGTGCTTCACATCGAGGTCGAGGCCGACGAGGAAGTGCGGGGCGGTGCCGCAGGCCACGCCGTACCCCGTCGCCCAGGGCGCGACGGCGAACAGCGCCCGTATGACGGCCGGGTCGGTGCTCGCGTCGTGGACGCCGTGGCCGGGGCGGCCGCACTCGCCCCGGCAGTCGGCCGCCCGGGGCTCGTCGCGGTGCGGGGAGCGGATCGCCGGCAGCTTCGTCCGGGACAGCGGGAAGACGGGCAGGCCGCGCGCGGCGGTCAGCAGCGCGGCGTGCAGGGCACGGATGTGGTCGGGGCGTGGCATCGCCTGCTCCCTGCTGTTCGAACGGGTGTTCGTCTGCACCCTTCAGTGATACCGCGCCGGAAGGCCGCCGTCCACTGCGAATCGCCGCGCGGGGCGCCGGGAAGGGAGACGAGGGTGCGGCGAGGTACCAGCAAGGGAGGAGCAAGGGAGGGCCGCGCCCGCCCCCGCTGACGGACTGTCGGTGCGGGGTAATACCGTCGGCACTGCCGGGGGACGGTGCGGCCGCCGGGCACACAGGTGCGGGGCGATGGGGGAAGACCGAGGGGGACATGGGGGGCGACATGGACGGACTGCACGCAGGGGACGCCGGGGCGTCCGCGGGCGGCGAGGAGCGGCTGGCCGCCGAGGGCGAGACCGCCCTGGCGCGGCTGGTCATGGACGGCGGCGACCTCGCGCACGCCTCCGGTCACCTGGCCGGCGCCTTCGCCGCCGACCCGCGGCTGCCCGACGCCCACGAAGCACTCGCCGAGTTCGCCCGCCGGGCCGGCGGCCCGCAGGCCGCGCTCGAACTGTTCGATCCCGACGAGCCGTTCGCCGGCACCCTGATCTGCCGCGCCCACCTGCAGGCCGCCTGCGGGAACTGGCCGGAGGCGCTGATGCTCGTCGCCGCCGCCGTCCGGGCCGACCACGAGCGCCCCTGGTCGCACGTCGCGTGGCTCACCCAGGAGGCGCTGCCCGCCCTTGTGCCGCCCCAGGCGGTGACCCAGGCGCTGGCCCACATGGTCACCGCCCTGCCCGACCCGCTGCCCGAGGACGCCCGCGAGGCGGTCCGCCCGTTCCACGACCTGGCCGCCGCCGTGGTCGAACAGCACCGGGGCGACGCCTCCCTGGCCGCCATCGGCTCCGCCCTGGCCCGCCGCATGGGCGACACCGACCGGGCGGTCGCCTGGGCCGAGCGAGCCCACCGCCTGCAGCCGGACCACATCCCCGCCGTCATGCTCGGCTACGCCCTGCGGGCCGCCGGGCGCCCGGACGAGGCGCTGCGGGTCTGGCAGGAGGAGATCGCCCGGGACGGCTCCGACCTGTCGCTGATGGTGGACATCGCCGAGCTGTACGCCTCCACCGGCCGCCCCGGGCTCGGCCTGCCCTGGGCCGAGCGGGCCGCCGCGGCCGACCCGGAGCACCCGCAGGCCGCGCCCGCGGTACTCGGCGTGCGGTACGCCGCCGACGGCGACCCGGCGCACTTGCTGGCGCTCGCCGACCACCTGCGCACCCGCCCCGACCACCCCTACGCCGCCACCGTGCTGGCCCGGCACAGTGAGTGGCAGCCCTGGCTCGGCGTGGTGGCCACCGCCACCGAGGCCACCGTCAACGTGCTGCACCGCATCCTGGACGACCCCGAGATGGGCGCCGACCGCACGGCCGGCGTGCAGCTGGCCGCCTCCATGATCGAGCCGCCCAGCGCGTCGCTGGCCTTCCTCGCGGCCTTCCCGCGCGGCGAGATCGTCAACCGATCGGTGGGCGAACCCGATCCGCGCGAGCCGGTGCGCCCGGTCGGCCGCGCCGTGTGGCGGTACGAGGGGCTGACCGCCCACCCCGCCGTGCCGGCCCCGTCACCGGAGGCGGCGCGGCTGGTGCGCGACACCGCGTCGGCCACCTGGCCGCACATCCCGGCCGCCTACGACCACGGGGTGCGGCTGTCCGGGCTCGCGCTGGACGACCTGCTCGGCGTCCTGGCGCACCCGCCGGAGCCGCCCGACGACCAGCAGGGCCGCTTCCTGCGGGCGCATCGCCCGGAGTTGTGGATCCGCGCGGTGCAGACCTTCGCCTGCCTGGGCCTGGCCCACCACCGGGCCGACGAGCCATGGGTGGGATCGGTGCGCCGCTCGGTGCTGCTCGACCTGCTCGACGGGCCCGAGGACTGGGTGAGCGAAGCGGCGGCCTTCGCCATGGTGGCCACCGCCTGGGTGGACCCCTCGGTCCGCGAGGACGCCGGGCTGCGGGTGACGGAGCGGATGCTCGCCGCCGCCACGGCCTACCGCACCCGCGAGGTCACCGTGCTGGGCTCGCTGTGCCGGCTGGTGCTGCTGTGCCCGTGGCTGGAGCCGGCCTGCGGCGACCTCGCCCGCGACCTGCTCGCGGCGATCCGCCGCTCGGCCGACGAGGTGCCGGCCGGCGCCGGGGACCGCGCGCGGGAGATGGCGCGGGCCGCCGAGGCGCGGGGCCGGTCCCGCCTCCCGGCGCCGGGCCCGGCCGAACCCCAGCGGCGCCGCGGGCTGTTCCGCCGCCGCAGGGGCTGAGCGGGCGGGCCGGGCACCCGGGTGCGGACCGGAAGGGTGCCAGGCGGGGCGCTAGCCGAGGTTGCGGGCGGCGCGGCGCAGGTCGTACTCGTGGACGAGGGCCTTGGCGTGGCCGTAGGACAGGTCGTGCTCGCTGCGCAGCCAGCTGACCTTCTCGTCGAAGCGGAGGAATGAGGGTCCGTCGGCCAGGTCGCGCAGCCAGTCGCTGACCTCGCGGCCGGTGCACTGCGGGATGCGGTCGAGCAGGTTCCGGTGGGTCTCGGCGGAGAAATGCTGCTGGTACATAGGCGCCTCCGGTATGCGTTCCGGTCACCCCACCGTGCCCGAGCCGACCGGCGTTGGCAACCATCGTGCGGGTGCGGATATGGGTGCGAAGGCGCGGCGCCGGGCGCGGAGTAGGGTCGCCGTCATGGCCGAGTACGCCGACCACCCGGAAGAAACCGCGCTGCGCGCCGCCGTGGAGCGCCTGGCCGGCCGGCTGCGGTCGCTGCCGCAGCGCCGCCTGACCGCCGGGGCGGCGGCCGAGGGGCTGGCCACTGCCCGCTGGCTCGCCCGGCAGGCGCAGGCACTGGAGTTCCCCGACCGCGCGCCCCTCGAAATCCCCGACGACGGGGTCTTCACGGTCGGCGACCAACTGGCCGTCGCGGGCCACGATCTGCTGCTCGCCCTCGAAGCCGCCGAGCCCGCCGCGGCCTCGCTGGTGCGCGCCGAAGCACTGGAACGGCTCTCCCGCACCGCCAAGGCCGTCGGCTGAGCCCACCCGGGGCCCGCTGGGGCCGCAGGCGGGCACGGGGGCCGGGGAGGGCGCTCCAGGGCCCCGCACGGGGCGCGGAAGGCCCAGCACGGCCCTGTTGCGGGCCGAGCCGGGCCTGTTGGGACCTGTTCGGGACCTGTTGCCGAGGCGGCTCGGGTGCGTCCGTCTGCCGCCGCTACAGCGACGCGACCACGCGGTCGGCGAGGACGTACACACTCTCCTCACCGAAGGCGAAGGTGAGCGCGTACGCGCCGGCTATCGCCGAGCCGCCGCGCAGCACGGGAACCTCGCCGCGGTCGAGCGCCTCGGTCAGCCGCAGGGCGGTCTCGCGGTGCCCGGGCGTCATGCACAGCGTGGTGCCGTCCGCGAACACGTAGACGTCCAGGGTGCCGAGCGGGCCGGGGCGGACGTCGGCGAGCGGGATGCGCGCGTCGGCGAGGTCGGACAGTCGCTCGGCGGTCTGGTCCTGGGAGGCGACGACCGGGGAGGGCGCGAAGTCCGGGCCCGAGGGGTGCGGGATGGCGCCCGGCGCGGGCAGTACGGCCTCGGGCGCCTCGGGTTCCGCGCCCTGGGCCGAGGCGTCCAGCAGCGGTTCGAGGCCGGCGAAGTCCGCCTGGCGGGGCAGGTAGGGCAGGACCGGCGGGACCTCGTAGTCGGCCAGGGCCGCGGCCGTCTCGGGGCCGTCCGCGCCCTCCGTGCCGCCCGCACCGTCGAAGGCGGCCAAGGCGTCAGGGCCGGCCAGTCCGTCGGGACCGAGGACATCACCTGTCGCACCGTAGGGGCCGTGTACCGTCAGGCCGCCGTCGACGGCGGCCTCGCGGGCCTCCTGTTCGGCCCAGAAGGCGCGGGCCTCGGCGAGTTCGCGGTCCCGCTCGTCGGCGAGCGCCTCGGCGACGGCGGTGCGGATGTCGGCGGTGCAGTCCCTGGGGGCCGGGACCTCGGAGCCGGCGCCCATGGCCGCCAGGTCGCGGCGCAGAGCGGTCAGCTCCCGGCGCGCGCCACGGGCGGTGAACAGGGCTGCGGTACCCGCGGCCACGGCGAGTCCCGCGGCGACCAGCAGGACGGTGAAGTTGGCACTCACTGACGTACTCCCGACTGACGCGACCCGAGCAATGCCCACCAGAGTGGCGGGTGAAACTTCCTCCATCCATCACTCTGCCGGTAAACCCCTGGCCCGCGCAGTGCGGAACGTCATGGATTGACCGGGTCTGCGCCGCAGCCCTTTTCCGAACCACCGCCATTGACCTGCACAAATGGGGGCGCCCCCGGGAAAATCACATCCCGGGGGCGAAATGATTGCGACTTACATCACACTCCGTGCACAGTGAAGTCATATCGTCACAGAAGGCGATGAAAGGCTCGGCGGACGGGCTGCCGAGCGGCTTGGTGGCGCCTTGCTGAGCGCCTTGGTGAGGCGGCTTCAGGAAAGGCGCTCGATCACCATCGCCATGCCCTGTCCGCCCCCGACGCACATGGTCTCCAGGCCGAACTGCTTGTCGTGGAACTGGAGGCTGTTGATGAGCGTGCCGGTGATGCGGGCGCCGGTCATGCCGAAGGGGTGGCCGACCGCGATGGCGCCGCCGTTGACGTTCAGCCGGTCCAGGTCGATGCCCAGCGCCTGGTAGGAGGGGATGACCTGGGCGGCGAACGCCTCGTTGATCTCCACCAGGTCGATGTCGCCGATCGTCATCCCGGCCCGCTTGAGCGCCTGGGTGGACGCCTCGACCGGCCCGTAGCCCATGATCTCGGGCGACAGCGCGGAGACGCCGGTGGACACCACGCGGGCGAGCGGGGTGATGCCGAGTTCGCGTGCCTTGGTGTCGGACATGACCACCAGGGCGGCGGCGCCGTCGTTGAGGGGGCAGCAGTTCCCCGCGGTCACCGTGCCGTCGGGCCGGAAGACCGGCTTCAGGGCGGAGACGCCCTCCATGGTGACGCCCGCGCGCGGCCCGTCGTCCTTGGCGACGACCGTGCCGTCGGGCAGGGTCACCGGCGTGATCTCGCGCTCCCAGAAGCCGTTCTTCAGCGCCTCCTCGGCGAGGTTCTGCGAGCGGACGCCGAACTCGTCCTGCTCCCGGCGGCCGATGCCCTTGAGCAGCGCGAGGTTCTCCGCGGTCTGGCCCATGGCGATGTACGCGTCCGGCACCGCGCCGTCCTCACGCGGGTCGTGCCACTCGGCGGCGCCTTCCTCGGCCCGCTTCGCGGTACGCGCCTGGGCGTCGTCGAAGTAGGGGTTCATCGTCTCCGGCAGGGAGTCGGAGCTGCCCTTGGCGAAGCGGGAGACCATCTCCACGCCCGCCGAGACGAATACGTCGCCCTCGCCGGCGCGGATCGCGTGCATGGCCATCCGGGTGGTCTGCAGCGAGGACGAGCAGTAGCGGGTGACGGTGCAGCCCGGCAGGTGGTCCATGCCCATCCGGACGGCCACGATCCGGGCCATGTTGAAGCCCTGCTCGCCGCCGGGCAGACCGCAGCCGAGCATCAGGTCGTCGATCTCGCGCGGGTCGAGCTGGGGCACCTTGTCCAGGGCGGTACGGATGATGGTGGCGGTCAGCTCATCGGGGCGCAGCTCCTTGAGCGAGCCCTTGAAGGCCCGCCCGATGGGCGAGCGGGCGGCTGAGACGATGACGGCTTCGGGCATCGCGGACACTCCTCGTCGAGGCTGCGGACGGCACGCGGGCGACGCGCACCGGTGCGTTCGGTCCGCCCGGCCCCGGTCGGGCGCACACGCGGACCCCCTGCGAAGTTACCCGCGCGTAGAGCAGCGAGTCACCAGGCCGCCCCTGTGACACGGGCTACTTTCCGAGCGCTTGCTCACCCGCGATGGTACGTCCCGCACCCACCCCGCCGTCAGACCAGACTCCACGCGATGCCGTCCCGCAACAGCCGATCCTCGTGTACACACGCACGCGTACACTGGCGGCATGACGGAGAACAGCGTGACGGTAAGGGAAGCCCGCGCGCACCTCGCGGACCACATCAACCGGGCCGAGGAGGGCATTGCGACCGTCATCACGCGCAATGGCGCTCCCGTCGCGGCCGTGGTACCGATCGCGGACTTCGAAGCGCTGGAGGAAGCGGCCGACGTGATGCTGGCACGCGAGGCGGAGGCCGTCCTCGCCGAGGGCGCTCCCACGGTGGGGATGGCGGAGCTGCTGGCGGACCTGTTCACCGACCATGGCGGCGAGGCGGCGTGAAGTACGCCTTCCGGTTCACCACGGCGGCGCAGCGGCAGCTCCGCGCCATCAGCCGGCCCGACGCCATGCGCATCCTGGCGGCGCTGACCACGCTCGGCGACGACCCCTACCGCCAGGACGCCGACGTCAAGAAGCTCACCGGGCCGTCGGGACTCTACCGCCTCCGGGTCGGCAGCTACCGGGTCGCCTACCAGGTCAATGACGGTGAACTCGTCATCCTCGTCGTGAAGATGGGCGACCGGCGGGACGTGTACCGCAACCTCTGACCGGGCCGCATGCCTCGCCGACGCCCGCTTCGGGCTCCGGCCGTCACCTCGGGGCCGGTATCAGCGACCACGCGATGCCGTCCAGGATGTCGTGCTCCGAGACCAGGACCTCCTCGGCGGAGGTGCGGTCCATGATGCGCAGGAGGATCAGGGCGCCGGCGGCGATCACGTCTACGCGGCCCTCGTGCATGACGGGGATCGCGGCCCGTTCGGCGTGGGTTGCGGCCTGGAGGCGGGCGGCGATGCGGCGGACCTGCTCCAGGGGGATGCGGGAGTGGTGGATCGCCGCGGAGTCGTACGCGGGCAGGTCGAGGGCGATGCCGGCGACGGTGGTGACCGATCCGGCCAGGCCCACCAGGGTGCGGGCCCGGCCGAAGGGGACCGCGGCCTCGGCCTGGTCGAGGGCCGCGTCGATGTCGGCGGTCATGGCCGCGATCTGGGCGGGCTCGGGCGGGTCGGTGACGGCGCCGTCGCGCAGCAGGTGGCGCTCCGTCAGCCGTACGCAGCCGATGTCCACCGAGCGGGCGGCGGCCACCGTGCTCCCGCCGAGCACGAACTCGGTGGAGCCGCCGCCGATGTCCACCACGAGGTAGGGCGCCTGGAGGTCCTGGTCCCCCGTCAGCTCCCTGGTGGCGCCGGTGAAGGAGAACTCCGCCTCCTGGGCGCCGGAGATGACCTCGGGCTCGACACCCAGGATGTCCACCACCCCGCGGACGAACTCCTCGCGGTTCTCCGCGTCCCTGGAGGCGGAGGTGGCGACGAACCGTACGCGGCCGGGCTCGACACCATGGTCGCGGATCACCTGCGCGTACTCCCGGCACGCGGCGAAGGTGCGCTCCAGCGCCTCGGGCGCCAGGCGCCCGGTGCGGTCGACGCCCTGGCCGAGCCGGACGATCCGCATCCGGCGGTCCAGGTCGACCGCCTCCCCTGTCGCGGGGTCGAGGTCCGCCACCAGGAGGCGGATCGAGTTCGTGCCGCAGTCCACCGCCGCGACCCTGCCGCGACCCGTGCCGCCCCGCGCCCCGCTCACTGCTCCTCCTCGGTCGCCGCCGCCTCGTCGCCCACCTGCACACAGGGGCCCTTGGCCCACCAGTCGGGCAGCAGGTCGAGCGTCTCGTCGCCCAGGGGGTTCACCCCGGGGCCGGCCGCCAGGGAGTGCGCGGCCAGCACGTGCAGGCATTTGACCCGGTCCGGCATCCCGCCGGCGCTGGGGAAGCCGGACAGCACCTCGACGGCGTCCCGGCGCTCCAGGTAGTCCGCGTGGGCGGCCCGGTAGCGGGCGGCCAGTTCCACGTCCTGCGCCAGCCGTGCCGTCATCGTCTTCATGACGCCCTCCGCCTCCAGGGTGCCGATCGCGGAGGCCGCGCGCGGGCACGTGAGGTAGTACAGCGTCGGGAAGGGCGTGCCGTCCTCCAGCCGGGGCGAGGTCTCCACGACGTCGGGGTTGCCGCACGGGCAGCGGTGCGCGACGGCCCGCAGGCCGCGCGGCGGGCGGCCGAGCTGCGCGCGCACGGCGGCGATGTCCGCCTCGGTGGGCGGGGTGTGTTCCGGGGTGGTGTCCATGAACCGTTCTTGCCTGGGGTGCTGGGATGCTGGGACCCGGGGTGGTGCCGGGCCCGCTGCGGGGCCGGTGTCCGGGCGGGTCTCGGTGCTTGCGATCGGCCTGCGATCGGTCTGCGATGGCCTGAATGCGAATCCGGGGTCAGCGGCGGGCCGCCGCGTCGGCCGCGTCGGCGTTGTCGAGGCCGTCCCACAGGTTGTGGTACCAGGGGCGGTCGGCGGCCGCCTCGTCGGCGGAGCTGCGCGCGTCCGCGGTCCCGCCGTCCTGCGGGCTGCCGGCCACCGAGTACCCGGTCTCGCCGGGCATCACGAAGTGCAGGTGGGCGCGCGCCTGGGCGCGCACGTAGTCCGGGTCCTGCCAGCGGGCCTTCTCCTCGCGCAGCTGCTCCACCCGCTGCTCGGCCTGCCGGGCCTGGCGGCGCTGGTCGGAGATGGCCGAGCGCTGGGCGATGTACTGCCGGGTGGGGTAGGCCAGGGCGACCACCAGGGCGCACAGGACGAGGGCGAGCAGGGCGGCGCGGCCGGTCAGCTTGTTGCGGCGGACCGGGCGGCGGGCCGCCGCGCGGTACACGCGCGCCTGCGCCTCCTGCCCGATCGCCTTCAGCCGGGCCGCGGTGGCGAACCGATCCGACCCCACGCGCCCCACTCCCTCTCCCGTCCTGCTGCCGCGCCGCACCCGGTCCGCCCGGGCACGGCACCACGTCCCCGCCCACGGTACGGGACCGCGTGCGGGGACGTGGGGAGGCGGCCGGCTCCATGGGAGGCCGGCCCTCGAACCGATCCCCTGGTGGCGTCAGCCCTTGAAACGCGGGAAGGCGCTGCGGCCCGCGTAGACCGCCGCGTCGTCCAGGATCTCCTCGATGCGCAGCAGCTGGTTGTACTTGGCCACGCGCTCGGAGCGGGCCGGGGCACCGGTCTTGATCTGGCCGCAGTTGGTGGCGACGGCGAGGTCGGCGATGGTGACGTCCTCGGTCTCGCCGGAGCGGTGCGACATCATGCACTTGTAGCCGTTGCGCTGGGCCAGCTCGACCGCGTCCAGCGTCTCGGTGAGCGAACCGATCTGGTTCACCTTCACCAGCAGCGCGTTGGCGGTCTCGTTGTCGATGCCCTTCTGCAGCCGCTCGGGGTTGGTGACGAACAGGTCGTCGCCGACGATCTGCACCTTGCCGCCGAGCTTCTCGGTGAGGACCTTCCAGCCCGCCCAGTCGTCCTCGAACAGCGGGTCCTCGATGGAGACCAGCGGGTAGGAGGCGACCAGCTCCTCGTAGTACTCGGTCATCTCCGCGGCCGAGCGCTCCTTGCCCTCGAACTGGTACTTGCCGTCCTTGTAGAACTCCGAGGCGGCGACGTCCAGGGCGAGCGCGACGTCCTGGCCCGGCGCGTAGCCGGCCTGCTTGATGGCCTCGATGATCAGGTCGAGGGCCTCGCGGTTGGAGCCGAGGTTGGGCGCGAAGCCGCCCTCGTCGCCCAGACCGGTGGACAGGCCGCGGGACTTCAGCACGGCCTTCAGCGTGTGGTAGACCTCGGCGCCCCAGCGCACGGCCTCGGAGAAGGACTCGGCGCCGATGGGCGCGATCATGAACTCCTGGATGTCCACGTTGGAGTCCGCGTGCGAGCCGCCGTTGAGGATGTTCATCATCGGCACCGGCAGCACGTGCGCGTTGGGGCCGCCCAGGTAGCGGAAGAGCGGCAGGTCGGACGCCTCGGAGGCGGCGTGCGCGACGGCCAGCGACACGCCGAGGATGGCGTTGGCGCCCAGCGAGGACTTGTCGGGGGTGGCGTCCAGGTCGAACATCGCCTGGTCGATCAGCCGCTGCTCGGTGGCGTCGTAGCCGACCAGCTCCGGGCCGATCTGCTCGATGACGGCCAGGACGGCCTTCTCCACGCCCTTGCCCTGGTAGCGGTTCTTGTCGCCGTCGCGGAGCTCGAGGGCCTCGAAGGCGCCCGTGGAGGCGCCGGACGGAACAGCGGCACGCCCGGTGCTGCCGTCGTCGAGGCCGACCTCGACCTCGACGGTGGGGTTGCCTCGCGAGTCGAGGATTTCCCGGGCTACGACGACGTCGATGGACGGCACGTTGTCTCCTTCAGAGATGTCATCTCGGTCTTCTCGTCTGTGTCGGGACGAGCCTAACCGGCTTCGGCGCCGCGGTCGGCCGTCGGCCCGGCCCACGGGGCGGGCGGGCCGCAGGAATACGCCGACCGGGCACGCGAGGGGGAGAGCGCGGGCCCGGCCGGCGCGGTGCGGGACCGGTGGTCCGGGCGGGCCCGGACCGGTGGGGTCAGCCCAGGTTCAGGTGCTGGCCCGGGTAGATCAGGTCGGCGTTCTTGACGACGTCCTGGTTGAGCTGGAACAGCTTGTGCCAGCCGCCGCGGACGTGGTGCTTCGCCGCGATCTTCGACAGGGTGTCGCCGTGCACCACGGTGTAGCTGCCGGTGCCGCGCCGCCAGGTAGTGGCGGAGTGGTGGCCGGAAGCGTGGGTGCTGCCGGTGGAGGCGCTGCCCGACGACGAGGACGAGGCGGACGAAGAAGACGACGAGGACGACGAGCTGGCCGAGGAGGCCGACGACGCACTGGAGGAACCGCCGCCCGTGTTGATGTCGGGAGCGGGGCCGCCCGCGGTCAGGCCGCCGGCCGACGCGCAGGACCAGGCGCCCGGGCCCTGCAGCGCGAGCAGCTTCTCGGCGACCGCGATCTGCTGGTCCTTGGTGGCCAGGTCGGCGCGCGGCGCGTACTGCAGGCCGCCGGCCGCCTCCCAGCTGGACTGCGAGAACTGCAGGCCGCCGTAGTAGCCGTTGCCGGTGTTGATGGACCAGTCGCCGCCGGACTCGCACTGGGCGACCTTGTCCCAGGTGGCGACCGAGGCGGCCGAGGCGGAGGTGGAGGCGATCAGCGGAACGGAGATCGCGGTGCCGGCGACGCCGGCCAGGGTGGCGATACGGACAAGCCTCTTCGAGGCACGACGGTGCTTAGCCATGATGTGTGAGCCCTCACCGACGCCTGCGAGGTCAGCTGTCGGGTTCGGACGTGAGTTGCCCGGCCGGGCCGCGTGGCGGCGCTTCGGCTTCACCCCGAGCCGGACGCGGTGCCGTACGGGGCGCGGCGGCGTGCTCGTGCTGCGCGGTCGTACGGCCGGTCCGGCGGAAAGACCTTGGGTCCCCCGCTCCTGCCTGCGGCGCTTTCGCGTCGGGTGCAACCCGTGGAGCGGCGGCAGGACTCGGCGTTCCGCTCCGGACGGGGCCCGCTGTGGCGAGCGCTTAGACGTTAAGCACACCGCGCCGGGTTGTTCAAACGTTCCGAAATCGGGCGCCAACTCCCGGCACAAGATCGGCGGGTTGGTATCGCCGCAGGTCGGAGGGGTGTCGGTCGGCGCTGCGCGCTCGGGCGGTCACGCCGTCCGGCGAGATGCTTGTCACATCGGCAGCGGCGGCCGGGAGTTGATACGTCCGGTTTGCGCCCCGGCCGCCACGCGCCTTTGTTTCAGCCGAGGTTGAGGATCTGTCCCGGTTTGATGAGGTTCGGGTCGTCGCCGATCAGCTGGTGGTTCGTCTCGTAGAGCCGGTGCCAGCCGCCCTCGACATGCTCGGCCGAGGCGATACCCGACAGCGAGTCGCCCGAGCCCACGGTGTACCGATCGGCGTTCTTCGTACCGGTGTTGGACATGCCGCCGGAAGTGGCACCCGATGTGCCCTTGCTGTCGTTCTTTCCGCTTTGGCCTTCGCTGCCCGGGGTGTCCCCGGTGGTCGACCAGACCTCGGTGCGGGTGGCGCGGTCGTTCGCCGCCAGTTGCTCGTCGGTCGGGTCGTACGGCTTGGCGTGGCGGCCGGATCCCGTGCTCGGCGTCCCGCTGCCGGCGGGCGTGCTCGCGGTGCCGGCCGGCCCGGTGGGCTGCGTGCCCGGCGTCGTGGGCGTGCCCGTCGGGGTGCCCGTCGGATCGGTCGTGCCGGGGGTGGCGGGCGGTGTGGTGGCGGTGGCGGTGGGGTCGTCCGTGCCCGGGGTGGCCGGCGGTGTCGTCGGGGTGGTCGCGTCGGGGTCGCCGGTACCCGTGGGATCGGTCGGCGTGGCGGTCGGGCTCGGCTGGATGCCGGTGGGGCCCGAGGGGTTGGGCACCGGAGTGGCGGTGATGTCGATGACGGGCTTGCCGGTGTCCTTCAGCAGGCCGGTGTCGCTCTCGCAGCCGGGCCAGGCGTTCGGGCCGAGGTCGGCCAGGATCTTCTCGGCGACGGCGATCTGCTGGTCCCTGGTCGCCAGGTCCGGCCGCTTGGCGAACGCGTCGCCGCCGTAGGTGTCCCAGGTGTCCTGCGTGATCGCCAGGCCGCCGTAGAAGCCGTTGCCGGTGTTCGCGCCCCACTGGCCGCCGGTCTCGCAGATCGCCACCTTGTCCCAGGTGCCGTTCGAGGCGGCCGAGGCGGAGCCGGCGCCGATCAGGGGGAGCGCGATGCCGACACCTGTCGCGGCGGCGGTGGCCACGGTCACCACGGCCGCCGGAGCCTGCCGGGGGCGTCGGTGCCGGCCGTTACCGGACGAGAGCATGCGGTCGCCTTTCGTTCAAGCCGTACGCGCCCGGCGGCGGGGCCCGCGGCGGTACGTCGGCGTACCGCCCGCGGACGGCCTGCCGCTCGTGGGAGGCGGCGCGTCCCGCGAGGAGTCGCGTGCCTCGCGTTGACCGCAGAACGTAGCGGTGTTGGCCTACGCATCACAAGCCGGTGTAGCGATCGTCACGTCGGGATCACGGTGGTGACAGGGTGTCACGTGCCGGGCCGTATCTCGGGGGTGAACTCCACGGGCAGTGTCCGCAGTCCACGCATGATCAGACCGCCGCGCCACCGAAGTTCGGCGGGATCGGCGGCCAGGCGCAGGTCGGGCAGGCGGGTGAGCAGCGCGGCGATGGCGGTGCGCGCCTCGAGGCGGGCCAGCGGGGCGCCCAGGCAGTAATGGATGCCGTGCCCGTAGCCCAGGTGCGGGTTGTCCCGGCGGGCGAGGTCCAGGGTGTCGGGTTCGGCGAAGCGCGCGGGGTCGCGGTCGGCGGCCGCGAGGACCACCAGCACCGGGTCGCCGACGGCCACCCGCTGCCCGCCGATCCGCAGGTCCTGGGTGGCGTAGCGCCAGGTGGCCAGCTCCACCGGGCCGTCGTACCGCAGCAGTTCCTCGACGGCGGTCTCCAGCAGGGCGGTCTCACCGCGGGCCAGGGACGCCTGGAGGGCGGCGCGCTGGGCGGGGTGGCGCAGCAGGGCGTGCATGCCGTTGCCGATGAGGTTGACGGTGGTCTCGAAGCCGGCGAAGAGCAGGATGAAGGCCATGGCGGCGGCCTCGTTCTCCGTCAGGTGCTCGCCGTGGTCGCTCGCCCGGATCAGGGCGGAGATCAGGTCGTCGCCGTCGCCGCCGCGCTTGCGGTGGATCAGCTCCACCAGGTACGCCCGCATCCGCTTGACCGCCCGGGCCACTCCGCCGCGCGGGCCGCCCTGGTGACGGATCATCATCCCGGCCCAGTCGCGGAAGTCGTCCTGGTCCCGCTCCGGCACGCCCAGCAGGTCGCAGATGGCGTGGATGGGCAGCGGGAAGGCGATGTCGTGGATCAGGTCGGCCCGGCCATCGGCGGCGAAACCGTCCACGAAACGGCCGGTCAACTCCCGTACCCGGGGCTCGAAGCGGGCCACCGTGCGCGGGGTGAACGCCTTGGAGACCAGGCGGCGCAGCCTGGTGTGGTCGGGCGGGTCGATGTTGAGCAGATGGGTCATCAGGTCGGCGCTGCGCTCGCCCGGGATGCCGGTGCGCCCCTTGGCGCCGGACTCCGCCGCGTGGTGCACCGGGTTCTTGCTCAGCCGCGGGTCCGCCAGCGCCTCCCGGGCGTCGGCGTAGCGCGTCACCAGCCAGGCACTCACGCCGCTGGGCAGCTCGGTCCGGCGCACGGGGGCGTGCTCGCGCAGCCAGGCGTACGCCGGGTACGGGTCGGTGGCGAACTCCCACGTGAACAGCTCGGGGCCGTCGGGCGAGGGGGGCGTGTCGTTCACTCCCCGACCGTATCCGCAGCGCGCGGGCGCAAGGGGCGCGGGTCGGGGGTGGGCAGTCAGGGCTCGCCTCGGGTGCGCGCGCCCGGGGCCGCCGCAAGGGGCACGGCTCGGGGGGCGCGCCAGGACCGCGCGTCAAGGGGATCGCCTCAAGAGGGGCGCGGCAGTGGCGGGCGTCAAGGGCCCCTTCAAGCAGTGCGCGTCAGGGGGGCTCCCCTTACGGGCTCACCCCAAGTGCTCACCTCAAACGCTCGTCCCAAGCGCTCGCTCCCAGGGCCGCCGCCAGGGTGTCGCGGCTGAGGCGGTCGGCGTGGCGGGTGGTCTCGGGGAGCCGGTAGTGCGGCGCCAGGGCGAGCACGTGCGCGCAGGCGGTGTCCAGGTCGATGCGGTGGCCGGTGGAGACGTACACGGGCTTGACGCCGCTCTGGGTGCGCAGGGCGCGGCCGACCCGCTCGCCGTCGTCCAGGAGGTCGGCCCCGGAGCCGCGTTCGACGCCCAGGGCGCTCGGGTCGTGGCGCCCGGTGAAGGGCGTCTTGGCGACGCCCGCGGTGGGCAGCCCGGTGACGACGCCCAGGTGGCAGGCGAGGCCGAAGCGGCGCGGGTGGGACAGGCCGTGGCCGTCGCACAGCAGGAGATCGGGCACGCGGGTGAGGGCGCGCAGCGCGTCCAGCAGGACGGGCAGCTCCCGGAAGGCGAACAGGCCGGGTATGTAGGGGAAGGCGGTGGTCGCCGTGGCGGTGGCGCGCTCCACGACGGCCAGGCTCGCCGTGTCGATCACCACCACGGCCGCGGCGACCAGGTCCCCGGTGCCGCGCCCGTCGCCCGCGTAGGCGACATCGAGGCCGGCGACGAGCCGGGGCGCGGCGGGCCCGGGGCCGCGGTGGTCGGCGAGCGGGCGCAGCCGGTCCTGGAGGGCGAGCGCCTCGGCCTCGTCGCGCGGCCAGGGCCCGGGGTCGTCCACGCGCATGGGTCAGGCGTCCTCGTCGCCGGCCGCCTCGCCCCAGGGGGTGGTGTCCTGCGGGTCGGGCCCTTCCGCCGCGGGGGACACGGCGCCCTTGCGCCCGGCCTCGGCGGCGCGGATCGCGGCGCGGTAGCGGCGGGCGGCGTGCCGCAGGGCGGCCTCGGGGTCGAGGCCCGCCGCCTGGGCGGCGGCGGCCTCGGCGAGCAGGTGGTCGCCCAGCGCCGCCTCGTCTGCGTCGAGCGGGACGGGCGGGGCGGGCGGCAGCGGGAGCCCGGCGGCGCGGGCCCGGCCGGCGAGCTTGGCGCCCAGCGCGAGCGCGGGCGAGGCGAGCGGCACCCCGTCGGTCACCGAGTCGCGGGCTTTCTCCTCACCCTTCAGCCGCACCCAGTTCGCCTGGACCTGCTCGGGCGTCTCGGCCACCTCGTCGCCGTAGATGTGCGGGTGGCGGTGGATCAGCTTGGCGACCAGGCCCGCGGCCACGTCGTCGATGCCGAACGGCTCCTCGGCGTCGCCCTCGGCGATGGCGGCGTGGAAGACGACCTGCAGCAGCACGTCCCCCAGCTCCTCGCGGACCGCCGCCCGGTCGCCCTCCTCGATCGCCTCGACCAGCTCGTACATCTCCTCGATGCCGTACTTGGCCAGCTCCTCGTGGGTGCGCAGGCTGCTCCAGGGGCACTCGGCCCTGATCCGGTCCATCACCTGCACCACGTCCAGCAGGCGGGCGCCGGGCAGGTCCCAGGAGCCGGGCAGCAGTTCCAGGTCGGGCATCGCGACCCGGCCGGAGCCGCCGAGCCGGGACAGCTCGTCGGTGACCGCGCGGTCGGCGCCGCCGTCCGGCGGCAGGTAGACCACGGTGCGGCCGCCTGCGGTGGCGTCCACCAGCTCCTGGCCGGTGGGCGCGGCGGTCTCGACCCGCACCCCGGCCTCCCTCAGGTAGGGCAGCTGCGGGTGGCCGGGGTCCGCGCACAGCACGCGGTCGGCGCCGCGCAGCACTTCCCAGGCGGGCCAGGACAGCTGGCCGGGGGCGACCCGGTGGCTCATGGTGAGCAGCACCAGCCGGCCGGGTGCCGCTTCGGTCTCGTCGTTCACCCCTCGAACGTACCGTGGCGCGCGGCCACGCGGATCAGGGGCCGGGCCGGCGGTCGGGGGGGCCGGGCGGCCGGAGGGCAGGCCGAGAGACGAACCTCGCCGGGGCGCGGCGCCCGGAGGCCGGCTTCGGGCCCGAGGCGCGGGGCCGGCCTCCGGGCCCATGGGCGCGGGCCGGCTCAGGCGACCCCGGTGGTCCCGGTGTCCGGGGAGCCGCCCTGGGTCGGCAGCTGCGTCTTGGTGACGACCCAGGGCTCGCGGGCGGCGCCGATGGAGCCGGTCTTGGCGTCCCAGGTGCCGTAGCGGGGGTTGACCTGGACGTGCAGGGAGGTGGCGGTCTTGATCAGGTAGTCGTTGAGCGCCTTGGTGCCGCCGTCGCTGCCGGGCTGGTAGCCGAGCGCGGAGGTGATCTTCGACTCGGCGATCACCGTGCGGAAGAGGCTGTCGAGCTGGTTCGGGGCGATGCCGCGCTGGGTGAGCATGGCGTCCTCGAACTGCCGCTCGCTGCCGCCGAACTGCTGCAGGGCGCTCTGCCGCTCCTGCTCCACCTCGGCGGCCGAGACCGAGAGGCCCTTGTCGTCCAGCGCCTTGTCCACCACCTGGGCCTGCACCAGGGAGGTCAGCACGTGCGAGGGCAGCTGGGTGGCACCGTCCAGCGACTGCGCGGTGGCCGGCGAGGCAGCCGCCGAGGAGCGCAGGTCGTCGACCCGGGACTGCAGGGAGGCGATGGTGATCCGGTGGTCGCCGACCACCGCCGCCGCGCCGGTGTGGTCCGGACCCGAACTGCACGCGGTGAGCGCGGGCGAGGCCAGCAGCAGGGCGGCTGCGGCGAACGAGACGGCGGCGGTGCGGCGGCGGACCATGGTGCCTCCCGGCGGGAAAACAACCTCGCGTGCGATGACGGATGATCGGTCACGAGGATATTGACCCCGCCCCGCCGATATCCAGCACTCGGCGCAAGGTGATCGCGGGCGCGGCGGCGGCCCCCGGCCCGCTCACCCGGCGGGCAGCGGCTCCTTCGGGCAGGTGTCGAGCACCTTGCGCATGGCTGCCTTCTCGGCCGCGCTCACCCACAGGCCGTACTTCTTCTTCACGGCCACCTGCCGGGCGACGTACGGGCAGCGGAACGCCTTGTTCGGCGGCAGCCAGGTCGCCGTGTCGCCGTCGCTCTTGCGGCGGTTGGTGGAGGAGTCGACGGCCAGCAGGTTCAGCGGGTCGTTGGCGAAGTCCTCGCGCTTGGCCTTCGTCCAGTTCTGCGCGCCCTTCTGCCAGGCGTCCGACAGGGCCACCGCGTGGTCGATGTCCACCTTGCTCGCGCCGCGCTTGTAGACGATGCGCTTGCCCGTGTACGGGTCGGCCAGGTCACCGCCGGTGACGATGCAGTCCTTGGTGCCCGCGCGGTAGGACAGGCCGGTCAGGTCGCGCCGGAGTATGTCGTCGCGGGTGTCGCAGTGGTTGTGGTCGACGTCGGCCCAGGCGGGGCCGAACTGCGCGCGCGAGTAACCCGTCTTGGGGGCGCGGCCCTTGACGGTCAGCGCGTCGGCCGCGGCGAGGGCGCTGCCGGGGGCGCCGGTCGCCGACGCCGGGGCGCTGCCCTGGTTCCCGCTCTGGCCCGAGCCGATCGCGGTGTCCTTGCAGCCGGCGAGGCCGAGCGCCGCCGCCAGGGCGGCGGCGCACAGCAGGGCCGCCCGCGGAGTCCTCGCGTCCATCAACACACCTCGAATTTCCTTGTCCCGGGGCGCCGTTCGCCCCTGCCGCACCTCTGCCGGGCATCGACTGCCCCTTTGAGCAGCGCTGAACCGACGCCGGCCACCGCATAGATCCCCCACATGGCCGAGGGCGAACCGCCCGCGCCCCGGCCCGCGTTCACTCCGGCCCGGCGTGCGCCCCCCTTGGCGCCATGCCCGGGCCCACCCCGGGCCCTACCCCTGGACCTGGCCCAACCAGGCCAGGGTGCGGCGCACTTCGACCGGGAAGGGGTGGTGGGGCCCGCGCACCCGCTCGGCGTCGTAGAGCAGCCGGGTGAGCACGTCCCGCGCGGCCCGGCGGTCGCCAACCGACAGCAGCAGGTGGCCGATGCGGCGCCGGATGTCCAGCGGCGGGCCGGGGTCGGCGGCCGCCCAGCGCTCGAAGTACGGCAGCAGCACCCGGTACTCCGACAGGGCCGCGCCGGCCTCGCCGAGCTGCTCCAGGCACTGGGCGGCCTCGTAGCGGTACTGCAGCGCCTGGCGGTCGGCGCCGCCGTACTGCGAGGCGAACTCGTCCGACAGTCGCCGCAGTTCGGGCAGCGCCCGGCGGTACTGGCCGTCCTCCATCAGCGTCGCCGCGTACTGCTTGCGCAAGGAGCGCAGCACCGGGGAGTGCTCGCCGTGCTTCTCGGCGGCGGCCGGCAGGATCGCGCCCAGCATGTCGACGGCCTGGGTGATGCGGCCGGCGTCCAGCAGCCGCCTGACCTCGTCGATCGCGGCGGCGAGGTCGGGGCCCGCGGAGGCGGCCGGGACGGCGGCCACGGGTGGCACGGCCGGCGGACGGATGGGCGGGTGCGCCGGCGGCGCGGGGACGGCCGGGTGCGCAAAGCGGTCCGGCCACGGCGCCTGGGGGCGCAGGAAGGGCCGGGTGGGGTCCATCGGGCCGCCCGGCGCGGGGCGCGCGGCCCCGCCGTCCGGCAGCAGGGCGACCAGCTCCCCGAAGACCTCGTGGGCGCTGTCGGGCCGGTGCTGCGGGTCCTTGGCGAGCAGCCGCAGCACCAGGGACTCCAGCCGCTCGGGCACCTCGGCGCGCAGGGTGCGCAAGGGGGCGGGCGCCTCGTACAGGTGGCGGTGGAGCACGCCGAGCGCGGTGGAGCCGGCGAACGGAACCTGGCCGCTGAGCAGTTCGTGCAGCAGGACGCCGAGCGCGTACAGGTCGGTGCGCGGACCTACGGCGCCGCCCATGGCCTGCTCGGGCGCCATGTAGGCGGGGCTGCCGATGGGCGAGCCGGTGTGCGTCAGCCGGGTGGTGTCGGTGTCCATCACGGAGGCAACACCGAGGTCGAGCACGGTGACGCTGCCGTCGGTCCTGACCATCACGTTGCGCGGCTTGAGGTCGCGGTGGACGATCGGCACCGCGTGCACCGCGCACAGCGCCGCGCACAACTGGGCCGCCACCGCGACCGCCCAGGGCCACGGGTAGGGGTCGTGCTCGGCGAGGTGGTCGCTCAGGTCGGCGCCCTCGACGTACTGCATGACGAGGTAGAGCTCCTCGCCGTCGGCGCCCGCGTCGTGCACGGTGACCAGGCCGGGGTGGTCCACCTGGGCGGTGACGCGGCATTCGCGGTCGAAGCGGCGGCGCAGCTCCTCGGCGTCCTCGCCCGCGGCCACCTTGTCCGGGCGCAGCAGCTTGACGGCGACCCTGCGGTCGAGCCTGCGGTCGTAGGCGGTCCACACCTGGCCCATGCCGCCCTGGCCGATGACGGTGGCCAGCTCGTACCGCCCCGCGACGAGGCGACCGCTCATCTGCCGTCCTCCCGGCGGCCCCGGTCGCCCTGATCGCGCTCCTTGCGCAGGTAGTCGCTCAACTCGTCCAGTTCGGCGCGGACCTGGTCGATCTTGCGCGGCCCGGGCGGCGGGCCGGCCGCCGCACCGGATATCGGCGGCACGGCGGGCTGCGGCGGCTGGTGGTGCGGCTGCGCCAGGGCGGGACCGGGCACGGGAGTGGCCGGCGTGGCCGGCGTGACCGGACCGGCCACCGGGTAGCCGCCGTGCGGGTAGCCGGGTTGCGGGCCGATGGGGCCCGCGCTGCCGGTGGCCGGGCCGAGCGGCATACCGAGGCCGGTGGCGTACGGGTTGGCCGCCGGGTATCCGATGCCGGTGCCGGCCGGGGGCCACGCCTTGCGGCGGTCCGGGCCGCGGCGGCGTATGTCGGCGGCCAGGAAGTAGATCGCGCCGGCGAACATGCAGGTGATGATGAGGCCGCCGCCGGTGTTGGCCTGCCAGTCGTTGTCGTCGTCGGAGACCGCGAAGCAGACGAAGGCGATGGCGCCCATGCCCGCGGTGACGGCGAGCACCAGCCAGTCGAGGGTGCGGCGGCCGAGCACGGCGAGGTAGAGCATCCCGCCCCAGGCGAGGAAGCCCAGGCTCACAATGGGCAGCACGGTGAACACCACGCGCAGCAGCACGGCCACCGAGGAGTTGGCGGGCTTGGGCGGCGCCGCCGCCTGACCTGGGCCGTACATCTCGTGCTCCCCGACGTTCGAGTCTCATCCGCGGTCTGACAGGTGGTCAGTTCCGTGCCGTCCGCCGCCGCGCGCACGTCCCCGCCCGTGCGCGCCCACCCCTCGACGAACCCACCGCGAGCGTATCGGCCGCGGGCGACACCCGTCCCCCGCTCTCCCGCCACCTGTGGATAACTATTTCGGGGCGAACGGTTCCCCGGCGTCCCCGGCCACGGACGGCTTCGTACGGTGACGTTCGCGTGACGCTGCGCCGACGCCGCTGCGTCCTGGCTCCCGGCCCGTTCCGGGCCTCTTCCTGGCTCCGACGGGCGCGCGGTTACGGCCACCCGGGGGCCGCGGGCGCCGCGCGGGTCCCGCCGGCACAGCCCCGTCCCGTATCTTTTCCGGCAGACCCCGACCCCGCTGCCGCTGGAGGACGACGATGGAGAGGGCCGAGGCCGTCTTCCCGACACAGGAGTCCAGGGCCGCGGGCGGCACGGGCACCGCACCGCAGGCGGCACCGGGCACGGCGCGGCTGCGGCTGCCGGGCGCCCGCCTGGACCCCTACCTGCTGGCCCTGGTCTTCTTCGCCGCCTACACGGCGCTGTCGGTGACCCGCTACCGGCAGATGCTCACCATGTCCTGGGACCTCGGCATCTTCGAGCAGGCGGTCAAGTCCTACGCGCACCTGCACGCGCCCGTCGCGGACCTCAAGGGCCCCGGGTTCAACATCCTGGGCGACCACTTCAGCCCCATCACCGCCCTGATCGCCCCCTTCTACCGGGTCTTCCCGACCCCGGTGACGCTCCTGGTGGCGCAGGCGCTGCTCTTCGCGGTGTCGGTGATCCCGGTCACCAGGGTGGCCGGGCTGCTGCTCGGGCGCGGCCGCGGGCTCGCCATCGGCGTGGCCTACGCGCTGTCCTGGGGCGTGCAGAAGGCGGTGGAGTTCGACTTCCACGAGATCGCCTTCGCGATGCCGTTGCTCGCCTTCTCCCTGGAGGCGGTGCTGCGCAGGCGGTGGGCGGCCGCGATGTGGTGGGCGGTGCCGCTGGTCTTCGTCAAGGAGGACATGGGGATCACGGCCGCGGCGATCGGCGTCATCGTCTGGTGGCGCACCCGCGAGCCGCGCCCTTCCAACGCCCCCGGGGCGGCGGCCGGCGCCGAGGAGCCCGCCGAGGGCGCGGAGGAAGACGCCCAGGAGGGCGAGGCGGCCCGGGAGCCCTCGGACGCCGACCGCTACGGCCCCTGGGCGGTCGGCCTGGCCGGCTTCGGCGTCGCGGTCTCCGCGCTCGCCTTCGGCGTGATCATCCCGGCCTTCAACAAGACCGGCGGCTACGACTACTGGAACAAGCTCAGCGGCGACGGCGCCCCCATGCCGGGCCACATCCCCTTCGCCACCGCCGTGCACACCCTGCTGTGGATCCTGCTGCCGACCAGCGGGCTGCTCGCCCTGCGCTCGCCGCTGTTCCTGGCCGCCCTGCCCACCATCGGCTGGCGGTTCGTCTCCCACGACGACCACTACTGGGGCACCGACTGGCACTACAGCGCGGTGCTGATGCCCGTGGTGGTGCTCGCCTTGGTGGACGCCGCCGCCAACTCCCGCAGGAGTCCGCGGCCGTGGCTGCGCTCCTACGCCTCGGGCGCGCCGGCCGCCGTCGCGGGGGCGGCGCTCGCCCTGACCCTCACGCTGCCGCTGGCCTCGCTCCAGCACACCGCCACCTACAAGGTGGACGCGCGCACCAAGGCGGTGGAGAAGGTGCTGGACCAGATCCCGGACGGCGCCACGGTGGAGGCCAACGTCGGCCCGATCAGCCGCCTGGTGCGCCGCACGACCGTCTACTGGGTGGGCGACACCAAGAACATCACCCCGCAGTACATCGCCCTGGACAACACCTCGGGCTGGGCCGGCGACCCGGTCGCCTACGCCAAGCAGCTGCACCCGGCGGCGACGTACACACAGGTCGCCGCCGCCCAGGGGTACGTGGTGCTGCGCCGGATGTGATCCGCCTCAGTTGTCCAGCACCGTGGTGAGGAACTGCGCCGTCCACTCCAGCAGTTCGCGCCCCACCAGCGGCTTGCCGCCGATCCGCGCGGTGGCCGGGCGCGGCACCAGCACCTGCCGGGTCGCCTGCTTGACCACCGAGCGCGGGTAGATCCGCTGCAGGCGCAGCTCCTGCGACTCGCGCAGCTCCACCGGGCCGAAGCGCACATTGGCGCCCTGGAGGGTGATGTCGGCGACGCCCACCTTGCGGGCCAGGATGCGCAAGGAGGCGACCATCAGCAGGTTCTCCACCGGTTCGGGCAGCTTGCCGTAGCGGTCGGCCAGCTCCTCGCGCACCGCGGCCACGTCCTCCTCGGAGTTCGCCGCCGCGATCGAGCGGTACGCCTGCAGGCGCAGCCGCTCGCCGGGCGCGTAGTCGTGCGGCACATGGGCATCGACCGGCAGCTCGATCTTCACCTCCAGCAGCGTCTCCTCCGGCTCCCCGCCGGTCTCCAGCGCCGCCCGGTAGTCGGCGACCGCCTCGCCGACCATCCGCACGTACAGGTCGAAGCCGACGCCGGCGATGTGCCCCGACTGCTCCCCGCCCAGCAGGTTGCCGGCGCCGCGGATCTCCAGGTCCTTCATCGCCACGTACATGCCCGCGCCCATCTCGGTGTGCTGGGCGATGGTGGCCAGCCGCTCGTGCGCGGTCTCGGTGAGCGGCTTCTCCGGCGGGTAGAGGAAGTACGCGTAGCCGCGCTCGCGGGAGCGGCCCACCCGGCCGCGCAGCTGGTGCAGCTGGGACAGGCCGAAGGTGTCACCCCGCTCGACGATCAGGGTGTTGGCGTTGGAGATGTCGATGCCGGACTCGACGATGGTGGTGGACACCAGGACGTCGAACCGCTTCTCCCAGAAGTCGACCACGACCTGTTCGAGCTGCGCCTCGCCCATCTGCCCGTGCGCGGTGGCGATCCGCGCCTCGGGGACGATCTCGCGCAGCCTGGCGGCGGCCCGGTCGATGGACTCCACCCGGTTGTGGATGTAGAACACCTGGCCCTCGCGCAGCAGTTCGCGCCGCACCGCCGCGCCGATCTGCTTCTCCTCATAGGGTCCGACGAACGTCAGCACCGGGTGGCGCTCCTCGGGCGGCGTGGTGATGGTCGACATCTCGCGGATGCCGGTCACCGCCATCTCCAGGGTGCGCGGGATGGGCGTGGCCGACATGGTGAGCACGTCGACGTTGGCCCGCAGCTTCTTCAGCTGCTCCTTGTGCTCCACGCCGAAGCGCTGCTCCTCGTCCACGATCACCAGGCCGAGGTCCTTGAATCGGGTCTCGGAGGCGAAGAGGCGGTGGGTGCCGATCACCACGTCCACCGAGCCGTCGCGCAGCCCCTCCAGGACCGCCTTGGCCTCGGTGTCGGTCTGGAACCGGGACAGCGCGCGGACGTTCACCGGGAACTGCGCGTAGCGCTCGGAGAAGGTGCCGAAGTGCTGCTGCACGAGCAGCGTGGTGGGCACCAGCACGGCGACCTGCTTGCCGTCCTGCACCGCCTTGAAGGCCGCGCGCACCGCGATCTCGGTCTTGCCGTAGCCGACGTCGCCGCAGATCAGCCGGTCCATCGGCACGGACTTCTCCATGTCCGACTTGACCTCGGCGATGGTGGTGAGCTGGTCGGGGGTCTCGGCGTAGGGGAAGGCGTCCTCCAGCTCGCGCTGCCAGGGGGTGTCGGGGCCGAAGGAGTGGCCGGGGGCGGCCATCCGCGCCGAGTAGAGCCGGATCAGGTCGCCGGCGATCTCCTTGACGGCCTTCTTCGCCCGCGCCTTGGTCTTCGTCCAGTCCGCGCCGCCCAGCCGGTGCAGCGAGGGCGCCTCGCCGCCGACGTACTTGGTGACCTGCTCCAGCTGGTCGGTTGGCACGAAGAGCCGGTCGCCCGGCTGGCCGCGCTTGGCGGGCGCGTACTCCACCACCAGATACTCGCGGGTGGCGCCCTGGACGGTGCGCTGGACCATCTCCACGTAGCGGCCGACGCCGTGCTGCTCGTGCACGATGTAGTCGCCGCTGGTGAGGGTGAGCGGGTCGATGGTCTTGCGGCGCCGCGAGGGCATGCGGCCCATGTCCTTGGCGGTGGAGCGCTGCCCGGACAGGTCGGTCTCGGTGAGCACGGCGACGCGCAGCTGCGGGTCGACGAAGCCGTGCTCCAGGGAGCCGGTCGCCACCTGGACCACCGAGGGTGCCAGGTCGCCTCCCGCGGGCACGTCCAGCGCCAGGCGGGCGGCGATGCCCTCGCCGCCCAGGACCTCCACCAGGCGGGCGGCCGGACCGTGGCCCTCGGTGACGTAGACCGCGCGCCAGCCGTCGGCCAGCCACCCCTTGGTGTCGGCCAGGGCGCGGGCAGTGTCGCCGCGGTAGATCTCAGGGGCGTGCATGCCCAGCCGCAGGGTGTCGCCGAACTCCAGCTCGGGGCCGGCCGGGCGGTCCGGGCCGGCCGGCTCGTCGGCCGCGAAGGGGCTCACCGACCACCAGGGCAGGCCCAGCTCGCGGGCCCGGTCGCGGACATCGGCGATGGAGCGCAGGGAGGCCGCGCCCAGGTCGATGGGCGCCTGGCCGCCGCCTGCGGACGCCGCCCAGGACGCCTCCAGGAACTCGCGGGAGGTCGCCACCAGGTCCGCCGCCCTGGTGCGCACCCGCTCCGGGTCGCACACCACCGCCATGGAGCCGGCCGGCAGGACGTCCAGCAGCAGCTCCATGTCGTCGACCAGGACCGGCGCCAGGGACTCCATGCCCTCCACCGCGATGCCCTCGGCGATCTTGCCCAGCAGCTCGTCCAGCTCCGGGTGCTGCTCGGCGAGCCGGGCGGCCCGGGCCCGCACCTCGTCGGTGAGCAGCAGCTCGCGGCAGGGCGGCGCCCACAGGCCGTGCTCGGCGACCTCCAGGGAGCGCTGGTCGGCGACCTTGAAGTAGCGGATCTCCTCCACCTCGTCGCCCCAGAACTCCACCCGCAGCGGGTGCTCCTCGGTGGGCGGGAAGACGTCCAGGATGCCGCCGCGCACGGCGAACTCCCCGCGCTTCTCCACCAGCTCCACCCGGGAGTACGCGGCCGCGGCCAGCCCGTCCACGACCTCCTGCAGGTCGGCGGAGGCGCCCGTGGCCAAGGAGACCGGCTCCAGGTCGCCCAGCCCCTTGACCTGCGGCTGCAGCACCGACCTCACGGGGGCGACGACGACCTGGACGGGCCCGGCCGCCGGGTCGTCGGCCCGCGGGTGGGCCAGGCGGCGCAGCACGGCGAGGCGGCGGCCCACGGTGTCGCTGCGCGGCGAGAGCCGCTCGTGCGGCAGCGTCTCCCAGGAGGGGTACTCCGCGACGGCGTCCGGCGGCAGCAGGGAGCGCAGCGCGGCCGCGAGGTCCTCGGCCTCGCGGCCGGTCGCGGTGACGGCGAGCACGGTGCGGCGGGCGCGCGCGGCAAGGGCGGCGACCACCAGGGGGCGGGCGGCCGGCGGCCCCACCAGGTCCACCTGGGGGCGCGTGCCGGAGGAGGCGGCGGCCACCGCCTCGGCGAGGGCGGCGTCCTCGACGACGACGTCGACCAGACCGTTCAGACTCATCAGGATTCCGTCCAGGGAAGAGGCGATGCCGGAGCACGGGGCCGGCGGCGGGGCGACCGGGCGGCCGCGGCGGCTTTCCGGGGCATCCCGGGCAACGCGAACCGCCCGACACGTCACACGGGCCGGGGTCCCCCCAGCGTACGACGTACCGGTGACAGGCACCGCCGGACCGCCGTTGCGCGCCCGTACGGCCGGGTACGCGCTGTTACCGTGCCCGCTCCGGGCGCGGGCACCGGCCCGCCCGACCGAGCACCGCGGAGGAGCCTTGCGGCCAGACGTCCGGCACGAGCACGAGGGCAGGCAGCGCCCCAGGGGGCGGCGGGCGCGGACATGGGCGGCGGTGGCCGCCCTCACGGCGGGGACGCTCGCCTGGTCCGGCACCGCCGCGGCCGCACCGGGCACGAGCGGCCTGCAGCGGGACTTCGCGGCCGCCGCCCGGGAGTTCCACGTGCCGCAGGGCCTGCTCATGGCGGTCGCCTACCAGCAGAGCCGGTGGGAGGGCCACGACGGGCTGCCCAGCACCACCGGCAACTACGGCGTGATGGGCCTGGTCCACGTGGACGATGCCGCCCTGCGCGCGGCCGGCGCCCGCCCGCAGGCCCCTGCCTACCGCACCCTGGACGCCGCCGCGGCCCTGATCGGGCAGAGCGCCGCCGCGCTGCGCGGCGACCCGCGGCAGAACGTGCGCGGGGGCGCCGCCCTGCTGGCGCGCTACGAGCGGCAGCTCGCCGGGCGCCTGCCGGCCGACCCGGGCGCCTGGTACGGGGCCGTGGCCCGCTTCGGCCAGTCCCCCGACGCGGAGGGTGCCGCCCAGTACGCCGACCGCGTCTACGCCACCTTGCGCGCGGGTATGGCGCGCACCACCGCGGACGGCCGGCAGGTCACCCTGGCGGCGAACCCCTCGGTGGCACCGCGGACCTCCGCCCTGCGCGCCCTCGCCCTGCCGCACGCGGCGGCCGAGGCCCGGGCGGCCACCCGCGGCGGGACGGCCGCCTTCGCGCCCGAGTGCCCCTCCGGCCTGGCGTGCGACGTGGTCCCCGCCGCCTACCGGCTCAACGACCCCAAGGACAAGGCGAGCTACGGCAACTACGACCTGGCGGACCGGCCGGCGGACGGCAACGCGATCCGCTACATCGTCGTCCACGACACCGAGGGCGGCTACGCCGGCTCCCTGGCGTCCTTCCAGGACCCCGCCTCGCTGGCCGCGCCGCACTACCTGGTGCGCTCCTCCGACGGCCTGGTGACGCAACTGGTGCCCACCAGGGACATCGCCTGGCACGCCGGCAACTACTACGTCAACACGCACGCGATCGGCATCGAGCACGAGGGCTTCGCCATCTCGGGCGCCTCCTGGTACACCGAGTCCCTCTACGAGTCCTCCGCCGCCCTGGTGCGCTACCTGGCCGCGCGCTTCGGGGTGCCCCTGGACCGCGCGCACGTGATCGGCCACGACGACGTGCCGGCCCCGCAGCCCGCGCAGCTGCCCGGCATGCACTGGGACCCGGGCCCCTACTGGGACTGGGCGCACTACCTGGACCTGCTGAGCGCCGCCCCGGCCGGCAGCCGCACCCCGGTCGTGGGCCGCCCGATCACGATCGACCCGCCTTTCACGCAGGCGAACGAACCCCAGGTGACCGGGTGCGGCACCAAGGTGTGCAGGTCCCAGCCGGCGAACTTCGTCCCGCTGCGCGCCGCCCCCTCGCCGACGGCCCCGCTGATCGGCGACCCGGTGATGGCAAGTCACCACGGCGCGGACGGCACCACCGACGCGGCGGACCTGACCGACAAGGCCGAGGCGGGGCAGACCTTCGTGGTGGCCGCCGTCCAGGGCGACTGGACGGCGATCTGGTACGGCGGCCGCGAGGCGTGGTTCGCCGACCCGGGCGGCGCCAACGCCGTCGTGCCCGCCGGCGGCGGGCTCACCGTCACCCCGGCGGGCGACTCGGCGGTGCCCGTCTACGGGCGGGCCTACCCGGAGGCGTCCGCTTACCCCGCGGTGCTCGCCCCCGTCGCCGCCAAGAGCACCCAGGCGGTGGTGCCGCTGGGCTACACGATCCCGGCCGGGCAGCACTACATGGCGAGCGCGCCCGTGGCGGCGGACTACTTCTACGCCCGGAACATCGACCAGAGCGCGCCCGGCGACGACACCAGGGTGGTGGGGTCCGCGATGTACTACCCGATCCGCTTCAACCACCGGCTGGGGTTCGTCAAGGCGTCGGACGTGGCGGTGCGGGCGCTGCCCTGAGCGGGGAGGGAACGTGCCCGGTGGGGGCCCGGGGAGGTCTTGGAGGGGCCCTGGGCGGCCCTCCGGGCGCCTTCCGGGGCCTTCCGCAGGTGCTGTTCCCCGCAAGGCTGGCGCGGCACGCGGACGGCGGCCCCGGCTGCGCGGGCTTCGCGCTGCCGGGGCCGCCGGGGGTGGTGCGGGGCCGGGCCCGTCGTGGGCCCGTCGTAGGCCTCCTGTGGGCCCGCCGTGGGCCAATACAGCTAGTCGGTGGCGATGGCGTTGAGGACGTTCATCCGCGCGGCCCGGAAGGCCGGCAGGAGCGCGGCCAGCAGGCCGACCACCGCGGAGGCGACGAAGACCACCACGATCGTCGTCCAGGGGATCTGGAGGATGCCCAGGCCCTGGGAGGCCAGCACCCGCTGGGCGGTGGAGCCCCAGCCGAGGCCGAGGCCCAGGCCCACCACCGCGCCGAAGAGCGCGATGACCACCGACTCCAGCCGGATCATCCGGCGCATCTGGCGGCGCGAGGTGCCGATCGCGCGCATCAGGCCGATCTCCCGGGTCCGCTCCACCACCGACAGCGCCAGGGTGTTGACCACGCCGAGCACCGCCACGATGATCGCCAGCGCCAGCAGCGCGTAGATCATGTAGAGCAGCTGGTTGACCTGATTGCGGATCAGTTTCTTGTAGTCCGCCTGGTTGCGTACGTCGATCTGCGGGTAGTCGTGCGCGGCCGCCTTCAGGGAGGCGTACGCCTGCGCCGCCTTACCGTCGGATGCCTTGGCGAACATCATGAAGTCGCCGGGCATCCGGTCGGCGGGCAGGTAGCTGCGGGCGGTGCTGATCGCGGTGAACATGGTGCCGTGCTCGATGGCGGTGTCGTCACTGGTGACTGCGGCGACCTTCAGGTGCGCGGTGCGGCCGCCGACGAAGGCGACGGTCATGGTGTCGCCGACCTTGACGTGGTTGTCCTTGGCGAAGCCCTCGGGCACCGACATGGCGTCCTTGCCGTAGGCGTCGGAGAGGCGGCCGGAGACGGTGTCCAGTCGCAGGTCCTCGGGATAGGTCGGGGAGGCGGCGCTGAGCTCGTCCTTGACCTTCTTGCCGGACGGGGTGGTCAGGGTGGCGTTGACGATCGTGTAGTCGGTGAAGCGGGCGATGTCACGGGCCGACCTGATCGCCTTGGCAGCGGCCGGGGTGATGGGCTGGTTGCCGTTGCTGCCGACCTGGATGATGAAGTCCGCGCCGACGGACTTGTCGAGCTGGTCGTTGGCGGAGGCCACCATGGAGGAGCCGACCACCGACATCCCCGCGACCAGGGCCAGTCCGATCATCAGCGCGGAGGCGGTCGCCCCGGTGCGGCGCGGGTTGCGCAGCGCGTTGCGCTCGGCGAGCCGGCCCATGGGTCCGAAGAAGCGCAGGCTGAGGGCGCTGACCGCGCGGACCACGACGCCGGCGAGCAGCGGGCCGACGATGACGAAGCCCACCAGGGTGAGCAGCACGCCGAGCCCGAGCAGTCCGCCGCCGGACGCGGCCTTGTCCGCCTGGGAGGCGCCGACCAGCGCCAGGGCGCCCGCCGCGCACACCAGGATGCCGAGCGCGGCCCTGATCCGGCCGGTGCGGGCGTCGGCCGGGGTGCCGGCGTCGCGCAGGGCGGCCATCGGGGAGATCCGCCCGGCCCGGCGGGCGGGCACGTAGGCGGAGACCACGGTCACCAGGACGCCGATCGCCAGGCCGACGAGCGGGGTGGTCGCCTTGATGGTCAGCTCGGAGGTGTCGAGCTTCAAACCGGCCTTGCCCATGAGCTTCATCAGGCCGACGGCCAGGCCGATGCCGCCGCCGATGCCGGCCACCGAGCCGGTGACGCCGAGCATCACGGCCTCGATCAGCACCGAGCGGTTGACCTGGCGCCTGCTGGAGCCCAGCGCCCGCATCAGGCCGATCTCCCTGGTGCGCTGGGCGACCAGCATGGAGAACGTGTTGACGATCAGGAAGATGCCGACCAGGACGGCGATCCCGGCGAAGCCGAGCATCGCGTACTTCATGAAGTCCAGGAAGCCGCCGAGGTCGTCCTTCTCCTTCTTGGTGGTCTCGGCCGCGGTGTCGACGGTGTAGCCGCGGCCGATGACCGCTTGGACGTTCGCCTTGAGCTGCGCGTCGGTGACGCCCTTGGCGGCGGTCAGGCCGAAGCCGGTGTAGGCGTCGGTGCGGCCGAGCAGCTTGGCCTGCGCGGTGGGGGTGTCCACGTACACCACGGCGGCGCCGGGGTTGGTGGACTTGAAGGTGACGATGCCGGTCAGGGTGACGCGGAAGTCGCCCGGCTGGGCGATGACCCGCAGGGTGTCGCCGAGCTTGAGGTGCTTGGCCTTGGCGGTGTCGGCGTCGATCACCGCGTCGTCGGGGCCCTGGGGCAGGTGGCCCGAGGTGAGGCCGACGGCCTTGGTCTCGGTGGCGTCCCAGTTGCTGACGATGGTCGGTGCGCCCGAGGACGGGCTGATCCTGTCGTTGTGCGCGTCGGCGACGGTGACGTCCTGGCTGGTGACGTCGGGCACCGCGGAGGCGACGCCGGGGACGTGGGCGAGCGTGCCCCGCAGGGCGGCCGGCACGGTGTCCGGGATGCCGGTCGCCTGCTCGTGCTTGACCTCCTTGGCGCTCACGGTGACGTCGGAGGCGGTGTTGCCGAAGAGTTTGTCGAAGGTCGCGGTCATCGTGTCGGTGAAGACGAGGGTGCCGCAGATGAACGCCACCGACAGCAGGACGGCGACGCCGGAGAGGGCCATGCGGCCCTTGTGCGCGAAGAAGTTGCGCACCGAGGTCTTCATGACGGTCACGACGTCCTCCCGCGGCCGTCGAAGGACTTCATGCGCTCCAGCACGGTCTCGGCGGTGGGGTCGGCCATGTCGTCGACGATGCGGCCGTCGGCGAGGTAGAGCACGCGGTCGGCGTAGGAGGCGGCGACCGGGTCGTGGGTGACCATCACGATGGTCTGGCCGAGTTCGTCCACCGAGCGGCGCAGGAAGCCGAGCACCTCGGCGCCGGCCCGCGAGTCCAGGTTGCCGGTCGGCTCGTCGCCGAAGATGATCTCGGGCCGCGCGGCCAGGGCGCGGGCCACGGCGACGCGCTGCTGCTGGCCGCCGGAGAGCTGGGTGGGGCGGTGCTTGAGCCGGCCGCCGAGGCCGACGGTCTCCACGACGCGGTCCATCCAGTCGCGGTCGACCCTGCGGCCTGCGATGTCCATCGGAAGGGTGACGTTCTCCGCCGCGTTGAGCGTCGGCAGCAGGTTGAAGGACTGGAAGATGAAGCCGATCTTGTCCCGCCTCAGCCGGGTGAGCTTCTTGTCCTTCAGCCCGGTGATCTCGGTCCCGCCGATCCAGATGCGGCCCTCGGTGACCGTGTCGAGCCCGGCCAGGCAGTGCATCAGGGTGGACTTGCCCGAGCCGGAGGGGCCCATGATCGCGGTGAAGCGGCCGCGGACGATGTCCACGTCGACCGCGTCGAGCGCCACCACGCGGGTCTCCCCCGCGCCGTACGCCTTGGTCACCGAGCGCCCCGCCGCGGCAACGGCCGAACGTTCTCCGCTGCCCCCAGCCGTGGGAACCGTCATAGCCGTCGTCACTTCTGTCTCCCGTTGGGTGTGTTCGCGTGTCCGGTGTGCTCTTCGGTGTTCTTCAGCCTGCTGGACGGGCCGCCGCCGCACGATGGGGCGGGTCCCCGGCTTCGGGGTGGGGCTGTCCCCACCCCCGGCCAGGCGGCACCTCGCGGTCTGCTCTTCGAAGGTATGCAGCGCGGGAGAGGCGATCGTCATCCGCCGGAACGAACCGCCGATCGCCCGAAGTAGGTGCCTCCCCCTAGGGGTCTGCCACCTGGGTCGCACATCGGCTTCAGGGTCGACGGCCCCGGTCGTACGGGCCTCGTACGGGCCTCCTGCGGTCCCGTTGCGACCGCGCTGCAGGTCCGGTGCGAAGCCGCTGCGGGACCCTGGCGCCCCATCAGACGCGGTCAGGCCCAGTCAGAGGCCCAGTCAGGCCTAATCGAGCGCGGTCAGCCGCGCAGGGCGGCGATGCCCACGTCGAGGGCCGCTTCGAGGTGGGTCAGCCGGCCGGTCTGCATCAGGATCGACACCCCGCCCTGGATGCCGGCGAGCAGGGCCGCGCCCGTCTGCTCCGGCTCGACGTCCGCCGCAATGGCGCCCTGCTCGCGCATCGCGACGATCCCGTCGGTGATCTTGCGCTGCCACTGCTCCAGCAGCCGCGCGGTCACCTCCTGGGAGGCGGGCGTGCTGCGGGTGAGCGATGTCGTCAGGACGCCCAGGGGGCAAGAGGTGCCCTGCTCGCGGTAGCGGGCGACCACCGCGTCGCGCCAGGCGTCCCAAGCCGCCCAGGAGGTGAGGTCGCTGAGGAAGGGCTCCTGGTCGAGCAGCACCCGGTCGGCCTCGTGCTGGGCCACCGCGTGCAGCAGCTGCTCGCGGCCGTCGGGGAAGTAGTGGAAGAGCTGGCTCTTGCTGGTGGCGGTGGCGCGGCAGATGTCGTCCAGGGTGGTGGCCACCACGCCGCGGGCGCGGAACTCCGCGGCGGCGCCCGCCACGATGCGTTCGCGGGTGGCGCGCCCCTTGGCGGTCAGCTTCGGTGTCCTGGACTGCACGCTTCCAGGGTCGCACACATGGCGGCGCCTTCTGGACCCCCTGGTCCATTCGGGCCGCCCGGGCACCATGGCGGTGGGGCGGGGTCGCCCGCCATGGTGCCCAGGGGCGACGCCTTGGAGGTGAGGGAGCGTCGGAAGGACGCGTCAGCCGGTGGTCAGGCGGACCGGGCGCACCCCGCCGAGCAGGGCGGCCAGCGCACGGTCGATGTCGGCGCCCACGTACCAGTCGCCGGTGTGGTCCACGGCGTAGACGCGGCCCTCGGCGTCCACGGCGAGCAGGGCGCCGGAGCCGGCCTCCTCGCCGATGGGGCTGATCTCGGTCTCCAGGGCGCGGCCGAGGTCGCCCAGGGTGCGGGCCAGGTGGAGCCCGCGGAGGGGGTCGAGGGCGAGCGCGGCGGGCGCCACCTGGCGTCCGGGGCCGGCCGCGGCGGGGACGGACAGGCCGCCGAACTCCGCCCACACCTCGACGGCGGCGGGGAAGACGGCGTGCCGGTGCCCGCCGGGCGAGACATGGCCGCGCAGCCGGTCGGCCCACTCCTCGGCCTGCATGATGTCCCAGCGGCCGGGCCGCCACCCCGCCGTGCGCAGGGCGGCCTCGACCGCGGCCGGGAATCGGGTGCTCAGCGCCATGCCCGCTCTCAGGCCTCCTCGGCGCCGGGGTCGAAGGGCCGCACGCCCAAGTGGGCCAGCAGCGGCGCGCACGAGCGGCAGGGCGGCACGTAGGCGCCGTGCGCGGGGTCGCCGTCCTCGCGTATCCGGCGGGCCGTCAGCTTGGCGCCGCGCAGCGCCTTCCTGGCCTCGCCTTGAGTCATCGGACGGCGGGAGGCACGCTTGCTCCGGGTGGCCTCGACCGCCGACAGGTGGCGGGAAACCAGCACCGCCTCGGGACATCGTCCGGTGAACCGCTCCCGCTGCGCCACCGGCAGGGCGTCGAGGAACTCCTGCACGATCGGGTGCAGCACCGGCGGCTGCTCGCCCTTGGCTCCGGTACAGGTCAGCACCTCGTCGCGGACGGACAGCGCGGCGCCGACCGCGGGCAGGATGCCGTCCCTGCGGTGCCGCAGGACCGGCGGTCCGGCCGGGTCCCCCGCGGCGCTCCAGCTCAGCCGGGGGTCGGCAGCCCCCGGCGGTTGTAGGTGAGTTGTCATGTTATGCGCGCATCCCTCCGTCCGCCCGCGGCGGCGGCTGTTCCCCCTTACGACGCCTCAGAGTGCCAAACGCGCCATCCCATGGGGAAGCGGAACGCGCCCCGACGACCGTTCTGTGTGGGCCATGTCACCGTCCTGTGACGGTCCGCACGCCACGCGGACACCCTCCGCACACAACCCGCACGCCGCACAGGGTGCCCACAGGCTCCTCCGCGCCATGGACGCCGCCCCTCGCGCCCGGGGAGGATCGGTGACCGGCACAACCCGCACGCGATCCCCCCACCGCAGACAAAGGGAACGTGACCCATGCGCATCGCCCGAATCGCCGCAGTGCTGCCCGTGCTGGTGCTCGCGGCCGCCTGCTCCTCAGGCTCCTCCGGCTCCCACACCGCCCGGCCCGACGGCACCGCCTCACCGGTGGCCGCGGTCAACGGCCGGGCGCCTTTGAGCCTGGCCCAGTTGACCCGCGCGCTCGTCACCGACAGCGACGTGCCCGGCTGGGTGGTCCAGATGACCGCCACGGACGACGGCACGCAGACCACCGCGCCCGAGGAGTTCGACCCCGACGACCTCGCCGCCCAGGACGACAGCAGCGGCCGGTCGCTGCTCGTCGCCGACAAGGCGGACTGCCAGCCGCTCGCCGATGTGACGAGCAGTCAGCCGCGCATCCACCGCATGGCGTCGGTCGGCGCCACCTTCGCGCGGGAGACCGCCACGGCGAAGGCCGCCCCCGACGAGCTCGACCAGATGCTGATCTCCTCCCACGCACCCGGCGACGCGCAGAAGGTGATGGCCTCCCTGCGCTCGGCGCTGGCCGCCTGCACCTCCTTCAAGGGGCGCAGCGAGGGCGGCGGGCTCACCCCCTTCACCATCGCGAAGGGACCGGCGGTCCGGGTCGGCGACGACGCCCTGTCGTTCGTCATGGACGACACCGCCGACAAGAAGTCCGGCGCCGCCCTGGTGACGGTGGTGCACACCGGCGACACCGTCACCTCCTACATCTCGATGCGCGCCAAGGGCGGCGCGGGCACGGTGCCGCTGGCGGTGGCCCGCAAGCAGGACCAGAAGCTCAGGGCGGCGCTCGCCGCGCGGAAGTAGCGGCGGCTTCGTGAGCATCCTGTGAGCAGCGCCATAGGAGGCGGGGCGGGCCCGGTGCCGTAGAGTCGCGCGGCAGCGGGCCGTCGCCCCGGGACGGGGGCGGTGGAGTCGCGCCGGAAGCGGCGCGCGGGACCAGGGACCGCGCCGCGCCCGAAGGGCCGTTCACGACAGGGGTGCTCACAGATGCGGATACGTGCTCGCAGCGGCGTACTGACCGGTAGTCGCGGGTTGCTGCCCGTCGCCGCCGCCCTGGTGCCCGTGCTCGCCCTCACGGCGGCCTGCGGCTCGTCGAAGAAGCCGCTCACCCCCGCCCAGCAGATCACCAAGTCGCTGCTGACCTCCAAGGACGTCCCGCACGTGGCGATGTCGCCGTCCACCGCCACCACCCAGCTGCTCGGCGGCGCCCAGCGGGCGAGCAGGCCCGACTGCCAGCCGCTGGCCGACCAGTGGAGCAGCAAGCCCTCCCGCTACACCCCGCTCGTCTACACCGGCGGCGTGCTGACCGACACCGCGGCCAAGGACAAGAACGCCAAGACGATCAGCCTGGAGGCGATCGCCCTCTACAAGCCCGGCCAGGCGAAGTCCGTCCTGGACGCCCTGGCGGCCGCCCTGCGCACCTGCCACGGCTACTCCACCACCCGCGGCGGGGCCACCAGCACCTTCACCGTCACCCCCGGGAGCGCCTCCGGCCCCCGGCTCGGCGACCAGCAGGTCGTGTACACCGTGCGCGATCCGAAACTCGGCGCCTCGGGCACGGTGCTGGTCACCGTCGTACGGGCGGGCGATGCCACCGCGGCCTACGAGACGGTCCGCGCCGACCACAAGGCGGCCGCGCTGCGGCCGGCGATCGCGCTGAAGCAGACCGCGAAGCTGCGCGCGGAGCAGAAGGCGGGCTGACAGCGGGCCGTCGCGCGGCCCGCGGGCACAAGCGGGGCGGAACGTTCCGGCGCCGGCGGCGCAGGCGCCGCCGGACCCCGCGGGCATACGGCCTGCACGGGTTGTCCACAGGCTCGGGACCGGGGCGGACGCGGCCCTTGCCAGACCCCCTAGGCTGGTCCTCATCAGCTCGTACGCAGCAGGGGGCAACCGCCATGACGACAGGCCGGCAGGGGTTGGGAGCACCTCCCGGACCCGCAGCCGAGGGTCGACCCGCGCCACCCAACGCGGCCTACGCCGGACAGGTCGTGCACTTCCCCGACCCGCTCCGGGCGGCCCGGCATCCGCAGGGCGTGTGGGTGGACGAGGACGGCTACCCCGACTTCTCGCCGTACGCCCGCGCGGCCGCCGAGATCGCCGAGCCGCCCGAGGGCTTCGGCGTGGACGAACTGCGCCTGACCGACTACGTGTCGGCGAACGCGGCGCTGCACGCCGCGGGCCACGAGCTGTGGGGCAGCCTGCCCCCGGTCGCCACCCCGCACGGCTGGACCTGGCACCACGTGCACGGCACCCGCCGCCTGGAGCTGATCCCGGTGGAGGTCAAGGCCCTGCTGCGGCACCACGGCGGGCTCGCCACCTCCGCGGCCGACCACGCCAAGCGCGGCACCCGCCCGCTGCAGGAGACCCGCCCGGTGCACTTCGGCCTGCCGAAGGACCCGCTGTCGGTGACGGAGCAGCAGGTACGCGACGTGGAGGAGGAGTTGGGGTACCGGCTGCCGGGCGCCTACCGCACCTTCCTGAAGGCGGCCGGCGGCTGCGCCCCCAAGGGCGTCGCCCTGGACCCGGAGTTGGGGCTGCTGATCGACCAGCCCTTCTTCACCGTCCGCGACGAGGCCGCGGTCAACGACGTGGTGTACGTGAACAAGTGCCTGCGCGACCACCTGACCAAGGACTACCTCGCGATCGGGTACGTGCAGGGCGGCCTGCTCGCGGTGAAGGTCAGGGGCGAGCGGACCGGCTCGGTCTGGTTCTGCGCCTACGACGACGTGCGCGACGGCGACCGCTGGGCCACCCCCGCCGACCGCGTGGCCGAACTGCTGCTGCCCTGCGGCGACACGCTCGACGCGTTCCTGCTGCGCCTGGCCGGCAACCCGCCCGAGCTGGACACGGTGGCGAACCTGATGGTGGACGGCGGCTTCGCCGGCGCCGTCCCGGTGGAGGGGTAGGCAGCAGCCATGGTCACGTTCGCACAGGCGCAGGAGCGCGCCGAGCGCTGGATCAACGCCGACGTTCCGGCGTACGCCACCCGGGAGATCCGGGTGCGCGAGTTCGACCTCGGGTTCGTCGTGTGGTCCGAGCCCCGGGAGGACGGCCCGTCCTCCGACGACGGCTCGGTGCGGGTGGTCATCGCCCGCGACACCGGGGAGGCCACCTTGTGGCCCGCCCTGCCCATCGGCGAGCTCGTCCGCCGCTACCAGGAGGAGTACGGCCAGGTGCCCACCGACGCGGTGCCCGAGCCGCCCCGGCGCCTCGACCTGGAGGCGACCTCCTTCCTGCTGAGCCCGCCGCAGTGGCTGCAGGACGCCGCCGACCGGATGGGCATCCCCGACCGCCGCACCCAGGAGCGGGAGGGCTCCTCCGGTGCGGCGGGCGGCAGTTCGGACGGGCCGGGTGCCGGCGCGGCCGACCCGCAGCCGTCCCGGATCGACTACCGGCGGCCGGACGGCGCCGGCTTCGAGACACCCGCGGCCGCCGCCGTGCCCCCCGCCGAATCCGCGCCCGTCCGAGGCGATGCACCCGGCGCCGGCGGCATCGACTACCGCAAGCCCGGCAGCACCCCCGAGCCCGCAGCGCCGGTCGACCAGCCGGTCGACCGACTGCGGCCGGGCGCGGTGCCCGCGCAGGGCAGGGGCGCGTCCGCCGAGCCGGACGGGCAGACGCCCGGGCACGCGGGCGTGGACTTCCGCCGTCCGGCCGCCGCTCCCGCCGCGGACGGCGGGAGCTGGGCGGGCAAGACGGTCAGCGACTCGGGCGAGCACCAGTCGGTGCCGGTGCCCGAGACGGTGTTCGCGCCGCCGATCACCGACGCCGACATCCCCGAGCAGCCGCCGGTCTCCGCCGAGGCGCGCACCGAACTGCTGCCGAGCGGCAGTTCGCTGCCCCCGACGCGGATCGCCCCCGCGCAGCAGGAGCAGCAGGAGCAGCCGGCTGCGCCCCGTCCCGGGGTGCCGCACACGATCGGCGGTTCGCCGTACCCGCCGCCGGGCGGCCCCTCGGTCCCCCTGCCGCCGCCGGTCGGCGCCCGGCAGGGCACCCCGCCGCCCCCCGGTGCCGCCGACATCGCCGACCTGGAGACGGCGAAGGCCACGCCGGGCAGCGTGCCGCCGCCGTACGGGGGCACGCCCCGGCCGCCCGCGGGCCCGGGCACGCCGCCCCCAGCGAGCGCCGACCCGCACTACGCGGCCACCATGCTCGCCGGCCCCGGCGTACCCCCGCCGCCCCCGGGCGCCGGCACCCCGCCGCCGCCCCCCGGCGCGGGCACGCCCCCGCCGCCCGGGGGCCAGGGCACGCCCCCGCCCGGGAACCCGCACTACGCCGCGACCATGCTCGCCACCCCCGGCAGCACTCCCCCGCCGCCCGGCGCCGGAACGCCGCCCCCGCCGCCTCCGGGCGTGGGCGCCCCGCCGCCCGCCGGCGGCAATCCGCACTACGCGGCCACCATGCTGGCCGGCCCCGGCATGCCCCCGCCGGGCGCGGGCGGTCCCCCGCCGCCTCCCGGGGCAGGCGCCCCGCCGCCCGGGGCGGGCGACCCGCACTACGCGGCGACGATGCTCGCGGGCCCGGGGCTGCCGCCGCCCGGCGCGGGCGGACCGCCGCCTCCGCCCGGCGCGGGCCCCGGCATGCCGCCGCCCGGTGCCGGGATGGCGCCGCCACCGCCGCCGGCCTACGGCTACCCGCAGGGCGGCAACGTGCCGACGGTGGGCCCCGGTTACATGGCCGTGCTGCGCTACCGCGGCCAGGACGGCAGCGAGCAGCAGCTCATCCGGCGTTCGGCGCCCGGCACCCCGCACCCGGAGTGGCAGATCCTGCACGAGCTGCGCTCGCTCGGCGTGCGCCCGGAGCAGGTGCTCGAACTCCACACCGAGCTGGAGTCCTGCGACCTGCCGGGCGGCTACTGCACCCGGATGATCCGCGAGACCTGGCCGCAGGTGCGCATCAGCCACACCGCGCCCTACGGCCGTGACCACGCGAGCCGCCGCCAGGGCGTCCAGCACCTTCTGACGCACCAGGGCGAGCTGCACCAGGTGGCGGGCGCGCCGGCCAGGCCGCAGCCGCAGCGGGTGCCGATGCCCGACCCGCACGCGGTGCTGCGGGTGCCGCCGGTCGGCCTGGACGTGATCGGCCAGGAGCTCGCGGGGGCGTTCGGCCCGCAGGGCGTCTTCCGGTTCGACCAGCGCGCGGTGTCCCGGCAGGGCGTGCCGGACATCGTGGCGCAGACGCTGGTGTGGTCCGGGCTGCCGGTCGACTTCTCGCCGTTCTTCTGGGCGCAGGCCCAGCCGGGCCAGCCGGTGCCGACCCTGGCCGAACTCGCCGCGCAGCGCGGGGTGCAGCCGGCCCCGGACGCCGGGTCGTACCTGGTGATGGGGAACGACTTCGGCCGCCAGCTGTGCGTGCAGTACGGCACCGCGCACATCGTCGCGGTGCCGCTGGAGGCGGGGCCCGGCGGGCAGCCGGTGCCGCCGCAGTTCGTGAACTCCAGCCTGCCGGAGTTCGCCCGCTGCCTGGCGCTGCTGGGCCGGATGTGGCGGCTGCGGATAGGGCTCACGCCCGAGCAGGCCGGGCGCTGGACGGTGGACTTCCAGGCGGAGTTGGCCGCGCAGGACCCGGCGGCGGTGGCGTCGCCGGACAACTGGTGGTCGGTGCTGGTCGAGCAGATGTGGGACGGCCTGCTGTAGGCGTGCCGCCCGCCGCATCGCCGCGGCCGCGGAGTACGGGCCGGGAGGAGGGATTGCCCTCCACCCGGCCCGTCGGCGTTTCCTGGGTAGGAGAGAGTCGGAGTGTCGAGGCTCGTACAATTCGGGCATAAGTGGTAAATGATGACAGGAGACGGCCCGACGTCGTAAGGGGCAGAGGCCATGAGCAGCGAGACGACCGCATCGGCGAGGGCACACACGCGGGGCGGGTTCGCCCCCGCCCGGGGCCGCGGGTACCGGCCGGACCAGGTGGACCGGTTTCTGGACGAGTTGTCGGAGGACCGGGACGCGGCGTGGGAGCGGGCGGCGCGGCTCACCGTCCTCGCCAACGAGATGGAGGCGGAGTGCGCGGCCCTGCGCCGGCAGGTGGAGGCGCTCGGCCCGGCCGACTTCGCAACGCTCGGCCCGGGGGCGCAGGAGCTGCTGCAGATGGTGGAGGAGGAGGCCGCGGCCGTACGCGAGCGGGCCGAGGTCGAGGCGCAGTACGCGCGGGACGCGGCCGACACCGCGCGGCGCACCCTGCAGGACGAGGCGCGCGCGGCGGCCTCCGCGCGGCTGGCCGCCGCCGAGGAGCAGGCGCAGCGGGTGCTGGACGAGGCATGCGGGCAGGCCGCGGAGATCCTGGGCTCCGCCCGGTCCGAGGCGGACTCGGTACGGGGCGGGGCCGCGGCGGCGCTCGACGCGGTACGGCAGCAGGCGGGGCAGGACGCCGCGGCCGCCGACACCGAGCAGCGCGGGCGGCTCCAGTCGCTGGAGCACGAACTCGCCGAGCAGCAGGCGGTGGTGGAGGGGCGGCTGAACGGTCTGCTCGCCGACGCCGAGCGGCGCCTGGCAGAGGCGCAGCGCGAACGGAGTGCGGCGGAGGACATGCTGCGCAGGCGGCAGGCCGAGGCCGACGCCCGTGCCGACCAGCTCATCGAGCAGGCGCGGCTGCACGAGGAGCGGGTGCGGCGCGAGGCCGAGCGGGTGCTGCGGGAGCACGAGCAGCACCGGGACGAAGTGCGGGCACACCTCGCTCACATCCGGGCGACGCTTGCAGGTATCACGGGGCGCGGCTAGCTTCTCGCTCAGCTCACGCTGCTCCCTGCCCGTAGGGTTCCGGGGGTTACGGCCCCCGCCGTAGGGGTTCCGGGGTTACGGCCCCCGCCATAGGGGTTCTGCCGCCGCCCGGGTGCCACACCGTCGTGGCCGGTCGCGCGGTTCCTCCCCCAGAGCTTCGCCTGGGAGGTACCCCCAGCGCCCCTACGGCTACGCGCCTGCCCCGCCACGCACGATCCCGACCGCAGGCCCGTGGCCCCATCCGGGAGCACCCCCTCTGGGGGAGCAGTTCCCCGCGCCCCGCGGCTACGCGTCCGCCTCACCACGTGCCACCCCCGGCCGCAGGCCCGCGCTTCCCCCGCGCCCCCACGCAACGGCGACCCATCTGCTCCGCCGCGTGCCACTCCGGGCGCGGGTCGGCGGGGAAGGGGTGGGTCAGGTGAGGGGGACCATTGCGGACACGCGGAAGCCGCCGTCGGGGGTGGGGCCCGCGGCGAAGCCGCCGCCGTGGGCGGTGACGCGTTCGCGCATGCCGATCAGGCCGTGGCCGCCTGAGGGGAGGGAGGGAGCGGGGGCCGTGGTGGGGGCGGCGGGGCCGTTGGTGATGAGGACGGCGACCTCGGCCTCGCGGTAGGCGAGGCGCACCTGGGCCCGGGCGCCGTCCGCGTGCTTACGGACGTTGGTGAGCGCCTCCTGGACGACCCGGTAGACCGTCGCTTCGATCCGGTGCCCGCAAGGCCGCTCCTCGCCCTCGACGGCGAGTTCGACGCCCATGCCCGCGGCCCGCGACTCCTGCACGAGTTGGGCGAGCTGCGCCAGCCGCGGCCCGGCGGCCTCCGCCGACGAGCCGTCCAAAGAATCGTCGAGGGAGCCGTCCAGGGCACCCTCCGGTGACACCTCGCCCAGCACCCCGGACGGCACCGGCTCAGCCGGCACCACGGGCCCGGCCGGCGCCGCCCCGTCCGCGGCCGTGCGCAGCACCCCCAGCATCTGCCGCAGTTCGGTGAGCGCCTGCCGCCCCATGTCGCCGAGGAGTTCCGCGCTCGCGGACGCCTTCTGCGGGTCCTTGAGCGCCACCGCCTTGAGCGCGGACGCGTGCACCACCATCAGGCTCACCCGGTGGGCCACGACGTCGTGCATCTCCCGTGCGATCCGGGCCCGTTCGGCCGCCCGCGCCCGCTCGGCCCGCTCCAGCGCCTTCTCCGCCAGCAACTCCAGCTCGCGCTCCAGCCCGTCGGCCCGCTCCCGCAGGCTCTCCACCAGCCGCCGCCTGGCCCGTACGTACAGGCCCAGCAGCACCGGCGGCCCGGTCAGGCCGAGGGCCATCAGCAGGGAGACCATCACCACCAGGGGCGCCGACATGCGGCTGCTGCCGGAGTGGCTGAGGCTGTCCTCGAAGTTGAGGTAGGCCACGAGCATGGTGCCGAGCCCGTTCATCCCGGCCAGCGCCGCGGTGATCCGCCGCGGCACCTCGGACGCGGCCAGGGTGTAGAGGCCGACCAGCGAAAGGATGAAGCCGGTCTGCGCGGGTGTCACCGCCACGCCGACCAGCACCACCGCGATCGGCCACCGCCGCCGCAGCAGCAAGGTGGCGCCCACCAGCAGGCCGAACAGAGCGCCCAGCCATGTCACGATCCCGGTCCTGGCCGCGAAGGTCGCGCCCTCGAAGGCGGCCTCCAGCGCCGAGGCCGCGGCCAGCGCCACGTCCAGGGCGAAGCTGCGCCGCCTCGCCCACCACCACAGACCGGACCCGGCGGGAGCGGCCCGGCGGCCCACCCCGTCGTCCGGTGCGCGCGCCGCCTCCTCGTCGGGTACGCGCGCCCCCGTCGTACTCATGGCGTCCAGCGTAGGCGGTACGGCAACCGGCGGGGCGGCCCCGTCAGCGCCGGGCGAACGGGACCCCGGCGGTTACGAGGGCCGCCGACGCGGCGCCTCACGCCCGCACGCGAACGCAGCCACGGCCTCGTCCACTCTTCACCGCACACGTCCGCGCCCACCGCCTGGCCACCACCGCGTCCACCACCCCTCACGTACGCCTCCGCGGCCACCGCCGCGTCCACCGCCCCCTCGCACGCCTCCGCGGCCACCACCGCGTCCACCGCCCCCTCGTACGCGCACCCGGCACCCGGCCCGGACCCGGCACGGCTCCCGCCTGTCCCCGCCCGGACCGGCACAAACGCGGCCCGGACCCGGCACCCCCGCACCCTCCGTCCCACCGTTCGGGCCGACCGTCTCGCCGGACGGGCCGCGACCTATCCTGGAGCGGTCGGACAGCGCGGTCCGCGAGCCCACCTATCTCTCGGTATCCCTCGTATCCCAAGCCGTCGACCACCCCCTGCCTAAGGAGCCGCACCTGTGAGCAGCGCCGACACCCCACCGGACACCGGTACCGCCCTGAGAGCCGACATCCGACGTCTGGGCGAGCTGCTGGGCGGCACGCTCGTCCGGCAGGAGGGCCAGGAGCTCCTCGACCTCGTGGAGAAGGTCCGCGCACTGACCCGCAGCGACGGCGAGGCCGCCGCAGCCCTGCTCGGCGAGACCGACGTGGCCACCGCCGCGAAGCTGGTCCGCGCCTTCTCCACCTACTTCCACCTGGCCAACGTCACCGAGCAGGTGCACCGCGGCCGCGACCTGCGGGCCCGCCGCGCCACCGAGGGCAGCCTGCTCGCGCAAACCGCCGACCTGCTCAAGGACGGCGACCCCGCGCACGTACGCGAGACGGTGAAGAACCTCAACGTGCGGCCCGTCTTCACCGCCCACCCCACCGAGGCGGCCCGCCGCTCGGTGCTCAACAAGCTGCGCCGGATCGCCGAGCTGCTGGACGCGGCCCCGGTCTCCTCCGGCGACCGCCGCCGCGCGGACCTGCGGCTGGCGGAGAACATCGATCTGCTGTGGCAGACGGACGAGCTGCGGGTGGTGCGCCCGGAGCCGGTCGACGAGGCCCGCAACGCGGTCTACTACCTGGACGAGCTGCATGCGGTGGCGGTCGGCGACGTGCTGGAGGACCTGGCGGCCGAGCTGGAGCGGGTCGGGGTGCCGCTGCCCCCGCAGACCCGCCCGCTGACCTTCGGCACCTGGATCGGCGGCGACCGCGACGGCAACCCGAACGTCACCCCCGAGGTGACCTGGGACGTGCTGATCCTGCAGCACGAGCACGGCATCACCGACGCCCTGGAACTGGTGGACTTCCTGCGCGGGGCGCTGTCGAACTCCATCCGCAACTCCGGCGCCAGCCAGGAGCTGCTGGACTCGCTGTCCAACGACCTGGTGGCGCTGCCCGAGATCAGCCCGCGCTACAAGCGGCTCAACGCCGAGGAGCCCTACCGGCTGAAGGCCACCTGCATCCGGCAGAAGCTGGTCAACACCCGCGAGCGGCTGGCCGCGGGCACCCCGCACGTGCGGGGCCGGGACTACCTGGGCACGAGCGAGCTGCTGCACGACCTGCGACTGATCCAGGACTCGCTGCGCGAGCACCGCGGCGGCCTGATCGCCGACGGCCGGGTGGACCGCACGATCCGCACCCTGTCGGCCTTCGGCCTGCAACTGGCCACCATGGACGTGCGCGAGCACGCCGAGGCCCACCACCACGCCCTCGGCCAGCTCTTCGACCGGCTCGGCGAGGAGTCCTGGCGGTACGCCGACATGCCGCGCGACTACCGGCGCAAGCTGCTCGCCAAGGAGCTGCGCTCGCGCCGCCCGCTGGCGCCGACCCCGGCGCCGCTGGACGCGGCCGGCGCGAAGACGCTCGGCGTCTTCCACACCATCGGGGAGGCGTTCGAGCGGTTCGGCCCCGAGGTCGTGGAGTCCTACATCATCTCCATGTGCCTGGGCTCCGACGACGTGTTCGCCGCCGCGGTGCTCGCCCGCGAGGCCGGGCTGATCGACCTGCACGCCGGGGTGGCGAAGATCGGCATCGTGCCGCTGCTGGAGACCACCGACGAGCTGAGGATCGCCGACAAGCTGCTGGACGAGATGCTCTCCGACCCCTCCTACCGGCGGCTGGTGTCGCTGCGCGGGGACGTCCAGGAGGTCATGCTCGGCTACTCCGACTCCTCGAAGTTCGGCGGCATCACCACCTCGCAGTGGGAGATCCACCGCGCCCAGCGCCGGCTGCGCGACGTCGCCCACCGGCACGGGGTGCGGCTGCGGCTCTTCCACGGCCGCGGCGGCACCGTCGGCCGCGGCGGCGGCCCCTCGCACACCGCGATCCTCGCCCAGCCCTGGGGCACCCTGGAGGGCGAGATCAAGGTGACCGAGCAGGGCGAGGTCATCTCCGACAAGTACCTGATCCCCTCCCTCGCCCGGGAGAACCTGGAGCTGACGGTCGCGGCCACCCTGCAGGCGTCCGCCCTGCACACCGCGCCCCGGCAGTCCGACGAGGCGCTGGCCCGCTGGGACGCGGCCATGGACATCGTCTCCGAGGCGGCCCACACCGCCTACCGCAAGCTGGTCGAGGACCCCGACCTGCCGCCGTACTTCTTCGCCTCGACCCCCGTCGACCAGCTCGGCGAGCTGCACCTGGGCTCGCGGCCCTCGCGCCGGCCGGACTCCGGGGCGGGCCTGGACGGGCTGCGGGCGATCCCGTGGGTGTTCGGCTGGACCCAGTCCCGGCAGATCGTGCCCGGCTGGTTCGGCGTGGGCTCGGGTCTGCGGGCGGCCCGGGAGGCGAGCCTGGACGCCGTCATCGACGAGGCGTTCGAGCAGTGGCACTTCTTCCGCAACTTCCTGTCCAACGTCGAGATGACGCTGGCCAAGACCGACCTGCGGATCGCCCGGCACTACGTCGACACCCTGGTGCCCGACCACCTCAAGCACATCTTCGCCACCATCGAGGCCGAGCACGACCTGACGGTGCGGGAGGTGCTGCGGATCACCGGCGAGTCCGAACTGCTCGCCGGCAGCCCGGTGCTGGCGCAGACCTTCCACATCCGCGACCAGTACCTCGACCCGATCTCCTACCTGCAGGTGTCCCTGCTGGCCCGGCAGCGCGAGGCGGCGGCCAAGGGCGAGAGCCCGGACCCGCTCCTGTCGCGGGCGCTGCTGCTCACCGTCAACGGGGTGGCCGCGGGGCTGCGCAACACCGGCTGAGGGCGGGCCGGCCGGCAGCGTGAAGGGGCGGGCCGCGGGCGGGGACTCCCGCCTGCGGCCCGCCCCGCCGCGTGCGGCCTCCCCCCGCGGGCCGCGGGAACTTCCGCCAACAGGGCTCCATTCCCCCGCCGAACCCCTACTCTTTTTCCACGACACCGGTGGGGGCCGGCGTCGATCAGGGGGCGAGACGCACGGGGTCCGGCACCCGGGGCGGGGACGGCGGTCCCGGTCCCGGGTGCCGGGTCCCAAGCGGTGCCGACGCCCCGTCGCCACTGGGGGAGTGCCCTGAATCGGGAGTGGTGTCCGTGGGTCGCATCCGGGTCCTCGTCGTCGACGACCACAGAATCTTCGCCGAATCGCTCGCTGCGGCCCTCGCGGCCGAGCCCGATGTCGACGTCTCCGCGGCCGGCAGCGGCGCCGCGGCCCAGCGCTGCCTGGACCGCGCCGCGGCCGACGGCCGCCGCTACGACGTGCTGCTGGTGGACGCCGACCTCGGCGCCGGGCCGCAGCCGCCGGTCGCGCTGGCCGCCGTGCCGCACGGCCGTTCGCCCCAGGCCAGCGCGCTGGAACCGCGCGATCCGGTGCTGGACGGCCTGGCGATGGTGGAGCGGATCCGCGCGGCCTACCCCGGCACCCGCACGGTGGTGCTCGCCGAGCGCGACGACCCGGTGCGGGCCGCGCGGGCGCTGCAGTCCGGCGCCTGGGGCTGGGTGGCCAAGGACTGCTCGCTGTCCCGGCTGCTCGCGGTGGTCCGCGGGGTGCTGCGGGACGAGACGCACCTGCCGCCGGCGCTGCTCACCGGGGTGCTGCGGGAGCTGACCGCGGCCCGGCGGCACCGCACCGAGAGCGAGCGGCTGGTGGAGTCGCTGACCCCGCGCGAGCAGGAGGTGCTGCGGTGCATGGTGGCGGGGCTCGGCCGCAAGGCGGTCGCGGAGCGGCTGTTCCTGTCCCCGCACACGGTGCGCACCCACATGCAGAACGTGCTGGGCAAGCTGGGGGTGCACTCCACGCTGGCCGCGGTCGCGCTGGCCCGGCGGGCCGGGGTCGGGCCGGTGGACCTGCTGCCGTCAGCCGGGGACGTTGTCGAACGGCGCGGTCAGCTGTCGTAGCAGGGCGGCCAGTTCGGAGCGCTGGCGGTCGCTCAGCTCGCCGAGGATCGACCGCTCCTGGGCGAGCAGGCCGGCCAGTGCCTCGTCGGCCCGGTCACGGCCCTCGGCGGTGAGCCGGACCAGCACCCCGCGCCGGTCGGTGGGGTCGGGCAGCCGCTCGACCAGTCGCTTGTGGGCGAGCCGGTCGATGCGGTTGGTCATGGTGCCGGAGGTGACCAGGGTCTGGGTGAGCAGCTGGCCGGGCGAGAGCTGGTACGGCTTGCCGGCCCGGCGCAGGGAGGTGAGCACGTCGAACTCCCAGGGCTCCAGGCTGTGCTCGGCGAAGGCCAGCCGCCGGGCCCGGTCGAGGTGCCGGGCGAGCCGGCTGACCCGGCTGAGCACCTCCAGCGGCTCCACGTCGAGGTCGGGGCGCTCCCGCCGCCACGCAGCCACCAGCCGATCGACCTCGTCCTCCATGGCCCCAGTGTAGTAGGTCTGTCGACATGAAGTCTCTTGACATCAAGAGATCAGTCGGAGGACGCTGGTCGGCGGGGCAGCGCCCCGCCGACCGCAGCGGCCGGCCCGCCGGCCGGCGCGGCGGCACCGGCCGTCCGCCAGCCAGCCAGCCCAGGGAGTACGAACGATGCCAGCAGCTCCGACGTGGGACCCGCACCAGTATCTCCGGCACTCCACCCATCGCACCCGCCCTTTCCTCGACCTCCTCGCCCGGATCACCGACCTGCCGGGCGGCGACGCGCCCCGGATCGCCGACATCGGCTGCGGCCCCGGCAACGTGACGGCGCTGCTCGCCGGGCGCTGGCCGGGGGCGCGGATCACCGGCTTCGACAGCTCCCCCGAGATGCTGGCGGCCGCCGCCGAGCACGCCGGGCCCACCCCGGGCGGCGGCACGCTGGACTTCCGGCGGGCCGACGCGGCGGTCTGGACCCCGGAGGAGCCCTTCGACCTGATCGTCTCCAACGCCGCCCTGCAGTGGGTGCCCGGCCACGCCGACCGCTTCCCGGCCTGGCTGGAGCACGTCACGCCCGGCGGCACCCTGGCCTTCCAGGTGCCGGGCAACTTCACCGCCCCCAGCCACGCCCTGCTCGCCGAGCTGTGCGACAGCCCGCGCTGGCGCGACCGGCTCGACGGCCACGGCCGCCGCTACGTGCACGTCCTCAGCCCCTCCGACTACCTGGAGCGGCTGACCGAGCTGGGCTGCACCTCGGTGGACGCGTGGGAGACGACGTACGTGCAGCTGCTCGCCGGCGAGGACCCGGTGCTGGAGTGGACGAAGGGCACCGCGCTGCGGCCGGTGCTCACCGCGCTGCAGGACGACCCGGCGGCCGCGCGGGAGTTCGTCGGCCAGTACCGGGACCTGCTGCGCAAGGCGTACCCGGCGGGCCCGCACGGCACGGTCTTCCCGTTCCGGCGGATCTTCGCGGTGGCCACCACGGCGCCGTAGCGGGGCCGCCGCCGCGAGCGGTGCGGTCCCCACCGATCATGATCGAGCGGGGCCGCACCCGGGCGGTTCACGGCAGGGTGAAGAAGGCCCCGGCCATCAGCACACCGCCGGCCACCGCGAGTCCGCCGGCCACCTGCGGCAGCCGCAGGCCGAGCGCGACCACCAGCGCGGCCAGCAGCAGTGCGCCGGCCAGCGGCAGGAAGGCGAAGATCAGGCCGCCGGTCCCCGAGCGGATTCCGGTGTCGCTGTCCGGCTTGAGCACCACGTCGACCTTCTGCCCGACGCGGTGCCGGACCGGCAGGTCCACCTCGACGCTGGGCCGGGCCACCGCCGAGCCCTTGGGCGCGAAGGGGCCGGTGCAGCTGCTGTCGCCGCACGTGGCGAGGGTCACGGTGCCCTGCTCGCGGCCCTTGGTCAGCACCAGGTACTGCGCGGTGCGCCAGGAGCTCCAGCCGCCCGAGACCAGGATCAGCAGCGCGACCGCCGAGGCCGCGACCACCCGCCCGAACGTCGCCAGCCCCGACCCGCTGTTTGCCATGCGGGTGATCTTTGGCCATGGCACGGCATGCGGTCAACTCCGTCCGCGTCCCGGACGGTTGCCGCCCCGCCGGCCATCGGGCCTGCCGCTCTGATCAGCTTGGACTCGGCTTCCGATCAGCTGTTGTACGTGCTCTGCGCCCGCTCCAGCCCCTCGGTCACCAGGGCTTCCACCGCGTCGGCGGCGCGGTCGACGAACCAGTCGAGTTCCTTGCGCTCGGTGCCGGAGAAGTCCTTGAGCACGAAGGCGGCCACGTCCATCCGGCCCGGCGGGCGGCCGATCCCGGCCCGCACCCGCAGGTAGTTCGGGCCGAGCGACTTGGTGATCGACTTCAGCCCGTTGTGCCCGTTGTCGCCGCCGCCGAGCTTGAGCCGCAAGGTGGCGTAGTCGATGTCGAGTTCGTCGTGCACGGCGACGATCTGCTCGGTGGGCACCTTGTAGAACTCCTTCAGGGCCGTCACCGGGCCGCCGGAGAGGTTCATGTACGACATGGGCTTCGCCAGCACCACCCGGCGGCCGGCCGGCCCGGGCGGGCCGATGCGGCCCTCGACGACCTGCGCCTGCGCCTTCTGGGCCCGCTTGAACCGGCCGCCCATCCGCTCGGCGAGCAGGTCGGCCACCATGAAGCCGATGTTGTGCCGGTTGCCGGCGTACTCCGGCCCCGGGTTGCCCAGGCCGACCACCATCCACGGCGCTGTGCTGTCGGTCATCCGCGTCTCCGTACGGCGAGGGCTGGCAGGGCTGGGGGCGGGTCGGGGTCGAGCGGGGCCGCCGCCGCACCCCGGAGGGTACGACGGCGGCCCGGAGCGCGGGAAGGTCAGCCCTCGGCGGGGGCCTCGGCGGCGACCGCGGTCTCCTCGGCGGCGGCCTCCTCGCTCTCCGCGGGAGCCTCCTCGGCCTGCGCGGCGAGGACCTGGATCACCACGGCGTCCTCGTCGGTGGCCAGCGAGGAGCCGCGGGGCAGCTCGATGTCCTTGGCGAGGATGGCGGCGCCGGCCTCCAGGCCCTCCACGGACACGGTGAAGGACTCGGGGATGTGGGTGGCCTCGGCCTCGACCGGCAGCGCGTTGAGCACGTGCTCCAGCAGGTTGCCGCCGGGGGCGAGTTCGCCCTCGGTGACGATCGGCACCTCGACGGTGACCTTCTCGCCGCGCTTGACCGACAGCAGGTCGACGTGCTCGATGAAGCCCTTCAGCGGGTCGCGCTGCACGGCCTTGGGGATGACCAGCTCGGAGCTGCCGCCGAGCTCCAGGGAGATCAGCACGTTCGGGGTGCGCAGGGCGAGCAGCAGCTCGTGGCCGGGCACGGTGACGTGCTTGGGCTCGGCGCCGTGGCCGTAGACGACGGCGGGCACCTGGTTGGCACGGCGCACCCGGCGGGCGGCACCCTTGCCGAACTCGGTACGGGGCTGCGCGGGGATCTTGACCTCGGCCATGACCGACTCCTCGTGACGGTGTGGACTTCGCTGACTTCGGGGACGTTCCAGGTCGCCCGACCCACGACGGGCCGTCCCACGAGTCGTGCCCCGCCGGAACGGGACGCCGGATGCACCGGATGACGAGGAGCGCGCCGATCACGGAGGAACCGGGTCCGCAAACACGGACGGCCGGGCCTCCCTCGCCGAGCAACGCGGGCAAGCCTAACCGGCGGGCGGGCCCGGGACGAAATCGGCCGGAAACGGCGGGCGCCCCCCGCGTACCGCGGGGGGCGCCCGCTCCGGCCCAGGAGTGCTGCGGCGCCGGCTAGTTGGCGCCCTCGAAGAGGCTGGTGACCGAGCCGTCCTCGAAGACCTCGCGCACCGCGTTGGCGATGGTGGGCGCCATCGACAGCACGGTGATCTTGTCGAGCTGGGTCTCGGCGGGGGTGGGCAGCGTGTCGGTGAAGATGAACTCGCTCACCCGGGAGTTCTTCAGCCGGTCGGCGGCCGGGCCGGACAGCACGCCATGGGTGGCGGTGACGATGACGTCGGCCGCACCGTTGGCGAACAGGGCGTCGGCGGCCGCGCAGATGGTGCCGCCGGTGTCGATCATGTCGTCGACCAGCACGCAGACCCGGCCCTTGACGTCGCCGACGACCTCGTGGACCTTCACCTGGTTCGCCACGTCCGGGTCGCGGCGCTTGTGCACGATCGCCAGCGGCGCCCCGAGCCGGTCGCACCAGCGGTCGGCCACCCGGACCCGGCCGGCGTCCGGGGAGACCACGGTGAGCTTGGACCGGTCCACCTTGGCGCCCACGTAGTCCGCCAGCACGGGCAGCGCGAAGAGGTGGTCCACCGGGCCGTCGAAGAAGCCCTGGATCTGGTCGGTGTGCAGGTCGACCGTGAGGATCCGGTCGGCGCCCGCGGTCTTGAACAGGTCGGCCATCAGCCGGGCCGAGATCGGCTCGCGGCCGCGGTGCTTCTTGTCCTGCCGGGCATAGCCGTAGAACGGCACGATCACGGTGATGCTCCGCGCGGAGGCCCGCTTCAGAGCGTCGATCATGATCAGCTGCTCCATGATCCACTGGTTGATGGGGTTGGTGTGGCTCTGGATCAGGAAGCAGTCCGCGCCGCGGGCCGACTCCTCGAACCGCACGTAGATCTCGCCGTTGGCGAAGTCGAAGGCCCGTGTGGGCACCAGGTCCACGCCGAGTTCGGATGCCACCGCCTCCGCCAGATCGGGGTGTGCGCGGCCGGAGAAGAGCATCAGCTTCTTCTCACCGGTCGTCTTGATCCCGGTCACTGCACCGTCTCCTTGGTGTTCGACTGGTGTTCGACACAGCGACACCCGGAGTCGGGCGTGCTGGCGGAATTGTGTGCACCACACACGGTACGCCCCATCCGGCGCACCTGTGCACCTGCGGACGGCCCGATGAGACCTCCCTCACGTGGCCTCACCTGGTCTGACCGGCCCGCATTCCCCATCGGTCCCACCAGGCCCCGCAGGACCCGGGAGTCCTGTTCACTCCTCCTGCCGGGCCGCCCGTTCGGCCGCCTGCGCCGCGGCGCTGCCCGGGCGCTTGCGGGCCACCCAGCCCTCGATGTTGCGCTGCTGCCCGCGGGCGACGGCCAGCGAGCCCGAGGGCACGTCCTTGGTGATCACCGAGCCGGCCGCGGTGTAGACGCCGTCGCCGATCACCCGGGGCGCGACGAACATGTTGTCCGCGCCCGTCTTGCAGTAACTGCCGATCACCGTGTGGTGCTTGTGCTCGCCGTCGTAGTTCACGAAGACGGTGGCGGCGCCGATGTTGGTGTGGTCGCCGATGGTGGCGTCGCCGACATAGCTCAGGTGCGGCACCTTGGTGCCCTCGCCGATGGAGGCGTTCTTCATCTCCACGTAAGTGCCCGCCTTCGCCGCCCGGCCCAGGCGGGCGCCCGGCCGCAGGTAGGCGTAGGGGCCGACGGTGGCCTGCGGGCCGATCTCGGCCTGCTCGGCGACCGCGTCGCGGACCCGGGCCCCCTCCCCCACCACGGTGTCGGTCAGCGTGCAGTTGGGGCCGACCTCGGCGCCCTCGCCGATGCTGGTGGCGCCCAGCAGCTGGGTGTTGGGGTGCACCACGGCGTCGGGGGCGAGCGTCGCCGTGACGTCCAGCCAGGTGGTCGCGGGATCGACGATGGTGGCGCCGTCCAGCATCGCCTGCCGCAGCAGCCGGTCGTTGAGCGCCCGGCGGGCCGCGGCGAGCTGCACACGGTCGTTGACGCCGGCGATCTCGTGGTGGTCGGCGGCGACATGGGCGCCGACCCGGTGGCCGGCCTCGCGCAGGATCGCCAGGGTGTCGGTGAGATATTCCTCGCCCTGCGCGTTGTCGGTGGTGACCTTGCCCAGGGCCTCGGCGAGCAGGCGCGCGTCGTAGGCGTACACACCGGAGTTGACCTCGCGGACCGCCCGCAGTGCCTCGCTCGCGTCCTTCTGCTCGACGATCGCGGTGACCTGGCCGTCCGAGCCGCGCACGATCCGCCCGTAACCGGTGGGGTCGGGCACCTGGGCGGTGAGCACGGTGACCGCGTTGCCCTCGGCGCGGTGGACGGCGGTGAAGTCGGCGAGCGTGGCGGCGGTCAGCAGCGGCACGTCCCCGTAGGTGACGACCACGGTGCCGTCGAGCTCGACACCCTTGCGGCCCAGCTCCTCCAGCGCGGTGCGCACCGCGTGGCCGGTGCCCAACTGCTCCTCCTGGACGGCGGTCAGGGCCCGCGGGTCCACCTCGGCCAGATGCGCGGCGACCTGCTCGCGGCCGTGGCCGACGACGACCACCAGGTGCTCCGGATCGAGCGCCCGGGCGGCCGCCACGGCGTGGCCGACCAGGGTCCGGCCGCAGATCGGGTGCAGGATCTTGGGGGTCGCCGACTTCATGCGGGTGCCCTCACCCGCGGCGAGGATGACGACGGCGGCCGGGCGGATGGCGCTCACGCGGGAGACTCCTCGGCTTCGGATCTGGGACATCCGCAGCTTACCGAGGGGGCGTGGACTTCTCCCCGTCTGCTCCGCCGCCAGGACTCGAACCCGGACTTAAGGCACCAAAAGCCCCAGTGCTGCCAATTACACCACGGCGGATCGACTCCGCTCCGACCGCCCGTTCGGGAGGCCGGCCGGGCCGGACGCCCCCATCATGCCGTACGGGACCCCGCGGGCGCGACGGTGATCCGCGGGCGGCCGCACGGGTAGTCCGCCCCGACGCGGGGAAGGCAACCCTTACCCGACTGGTCCTGTTCCCGACCGGGAGCCGCTGCAATACTGACGGAACTTACGGAGCCGTAGGTTCTGCGGACCGACACCCCACCCACTCCGACGCAAGGGACACATATGACCACACAGACCGACATGATCACGGGGTCCCGCGACCCCCGGCCGTCAGGAAAGGAACCGCTGCCCCGCGCCACGCTCGGCGGGGAGAGCAAGCGGTCCATCGAGCAGATCACCCTGCTGCTGTTCATCTGCATCCCCTTCCTCGCACTGGCCGCCGCGGTGCCGCTGGCCTGGGGCCGGGGCATGAGCTGGCTGGATGTCGGCCTCATGGTGGGCATGTACTTCCTGGGCTGCCACGGCATCACCATCGGCTTCCACCGGCACTTCACGCACGGCGCGTTCAAGGCCAACCGGCCGCTGAAGATCGCGCTGGCGATCGCCGGCTCGATGGCCGTCGAGGGCCCGATCGTGCGCTGGGTCGCCGACCACCGCAGGCACCACCGGTTCAGCGACGCCGAGGGCGACCCGCACAGCCCCTGGCGCTACGGTGAGACCGTCCCCGCCCTGATGAAGGGCCTGTGGTGGGCGCACATGGGCTGGCTGTTCGACGAGGAGCAGACCCCGCAGCAGAAGTACGCCCCCGACCTGGTCAAGGACCCGGCGATCCGGCGCATCTCCCGCGACTTCTGGCTGTGGACCGCGATCTCCCTGCTGCTCCCCCCGCTCGTCGGCGGCCTGGCCACCATGAGCTGGTACGGGGCGTTCACCGCGTTCTTCTGGGGTTCACTCGTCCGGGTGGCTCTGCTGCACCACGTCACCTGGTCGATCAACTCCATCTGCCACGCGGTGGGCAAGCGCCCGTTCAAGTCCCGCGACCGCTCGGGCAACGTGTGGTGGCTCGCGGTGCTCTCCTGCGGCGAGTCCTGGCACAACCTGCACCACGCCGACCCCACCTGCGCCCGGCACGGCGTGCTGCGCGGCCAGATCGACTCCAGCGCGCGGCTGATCCGCTGGTTCGAGATGGCCGGCTGGGCGACCGACGTGCGCTGGCCCACCGCCGACCGCATCGCCGCCCGGCGCCAGGAGAGGGACGAGTCCAAGAACGCCAAGAACGCCGCCGAGACCGAGGGCAAGGTGCGGCAAGCGGCATGATGGGCGCGTGAGCGACGGCAGCACAGACGGCGAAGGCCCTCGGGCGGCCACGCGCACCGCGCCGGCGGACCCGGCCCGGCGCTCCCGGCGGGTCCGGATGACCGGCAAGGAGCGGCGCGAGCAGCTCCTCGACGTCGGCCGGGGCCTGTTCGCCGAACGGGGGTACGAGGGCACGTCCGTCGAGGAGATCGCGCACACCGCGGGGGTCTCCAAGCCGGTCGTCTACGAGCACTTCGGCGGCAAGGAGGGCCTGTACGCGGTGGTGGTCGACCGCGAGATGCGGCGGCTGCTCGACATGGTCACCGGCGCCCTCACCGGCGGCCACCCGCGCGAACTGCTGGAGCAGGCCGCCTTCGCCCTGCTGGACTACATCGAGCAGCACACCGACGGGTTCCGCGTCCTGGTACGCGACTCCCCCGTCGCCCAGTCCACCGGTTCCTTCGCCTCCCTCATCGGCGACATCGCCACCCAGGTCGAGGACATCCTGGGGCACGAGTTCTCCCAGCGCGGCTTCGACGCCAAACTCGCCCCCCTCTACGCGCAGGCGCTGGTCGGCATGGTGGCGCTGACCGGCCAGTGGTGGCTGGAGGCCCGCCGCCCGCGCAAGGCCGAGGTGGCCGCGCACCTGGTGAACCTGTCCTGGAACGGGCTGTCCGGCCTGGAGCCGAGGCCGCGGCTGATCGGCCACCGCAAGAGCTGAACGGGTGACCGGGCGCAGGCCGGGCGCCTCCAGTGGGCCGCCCCGCCCGGGGCCGCCGCCCGAATCCGGCACACCCCTTCCCTTCGACCATCCCGGCCGCGGCCGGGCGTCCGGCGCACCTGCCGCCGTACGGCAGTGCGGGCCGGCCCCTCTCCCCAGAGGGTCGGCCCGCACTGCCGTCAGGGACGCGCGCGCCTCACCACAGGCGGTGCGCCCCCGGGCCGGGTGTGGTGGAGAAGTGCCGCGCCTGGGGCAGCGCCCGGGTGACGGCCGCCGCGATCGGCTCCTCCTGCTCGGCGTCCACCAGCACGATCGCCGAGCCGCCGAAGCCGCCGCCGGTCATGCGGGCGCCCAGCGCGCCGTTGGCGAGCGCGGTGTCCACCACGAGGTCGAGCTCCGGGCAGGAGACCTGGAAGTCGTCCCGCAGCGAGGCGTGCCCGGCGGTGAGCACCGGGCCGATCTCGCGGGTGCGGCCGGCCTCGCACAGTGCCAGCACCTCGGCCACCCGCTGGTCCTCGGTGACCACGTGCCGGGTCAGGCGGCGCAGCCGGTCGTCGGGCAGCGCGGCCAGCGCGTCGTCCAGGGCGTCGAAGGCGATGTCGCGCAGCGCGGGCACCCCGAGCGCGGCGGCGGCCGCCTCGCACCCGGCACGCCGCTCCCCGTAGGCCCCGTCGGCGTGGGCGTGCTTGACGCGGGTGTCCACCACGAGCAGCCGCAGCCCGTCGGCCGCCAGGTCCAGCGGCACCTGGCGCTGGGCGAGGCCGCGCACATCCAGGTGCAGGGCGTGGCCCTCGGTGCAGCAGGCGGAGGCGGTCTGGTCCATGACGCCGACGGGCGCGCCGACGTAAGTGTTCTCCGAGGACTGGCAGAGCACCGCCAGGTCCTGGCGGCTGATGCCCCGCACGCCGTTGAGTTCGGTGAGCGCGAGCGCGGTGACGACCTGGAGGGCGGCCGAGGAGGACAGGCCGCCGCCGACCGGCACGGTGCTGTCGTAGTGGATGTCGGCGCCGCCGATGGCGTGCCCGGCCCGGCGCAGCGTCCACAGCACGGCGGCGGGGTAGCGGGCCCAGCCCTCGGTGGTGCCGGGGGCGAGGTCGGCGACGGCGAGGTCCACCACGCCGCCGTCCATGTCGGCCGAATGCAGCCGCAGCCGGCCGTCCTCGCGCCGGGCGACGGCCGCGCGCGTGGTGTGCGGCAGCGCGAAAGGCATCACGAAGCCGTCGTTGTAGTCGGTGTGCTCGCCGATCAGGTTGACCCGGCCGGGGGCCGCCCAGCCGCCCTCGGGGGCGCGGCCGAAGACGTCCTTGAACGCGGCCTCGAATGCGGCGGTGTCCGCGGTGTCCGTCATGCGTCGCCCTCCCCGAGCGATTGGGTGAACATCCAGGCGTCGCGGACGATCTCCGCGAGGTCGGTGCGGCGCGGCTGCCAGCCGAGCCGGGTACGGGCCTGCTCGGCGGAGGCGACCAGGACCGCGGGGTCGCCGGCCCGGCGCGGGCGCACGGCGGCCGGGATCGGGTGCCCGGTCACCTCGCGGACGGTGTCGATCACCTCGCGCACCGAGAAGCCGCTGCCGTTGCCGAGGTTGCAGACCAGGTGCTCGCCGCTGCCCGCCGCGTCCAGGGCGAGCAGGTGCGCCTCGGCGAGGTCGGCGACGTGGATGTAGTCGCGCACGCAGGTGCCGTCGGGCGTCGGGTAGTCGTCGCCGAAGATCGCGACCTCGCTCCTGCGGCCCTGGGCGACCTGGAGCACCAGGGGGATCAGGTGCGACTCGGGGTCGTGGCGCTCGCCGTGCCGGCCGAAGGCGCCGGCGACGTTGAAGTAGCGCAGCGAGACCGCGGCCAGGCCGTGTGCGGCGCACTCGCCGGTGATCATGTGGTCCACGGCGAGCTTGCTGGCGCCGTAGGGGTTGGTGGGGGCGGTCGCCGCGCTCTCGGTGATCGGGACCGTGACCGGCTCGCCGTAGACGGCGGCGGTGGAGGAGAAGACCAGGGTGCGCACGGCCGCCTCGCGCATGGCGGCGAGCAGCTCCATGGTGCCGGCGACGTTGTTGCGCCAGTACTTCTCCGGGGCGGCCACCGACTCGGCGACCTGCGAGGAGGCGGCGAAGTGCAGCACCGCGTCGTAGGAGGAGTCGAGCACCTTGGCGGCGTCCTGGACCCGGGCCTCGACGAACTCGGCGCCCTCGGGGACGCCTTCGCGCACCCCGGTGGACAGGTCGTCGAGCACGGTGACGCGGTGGCCGGCCGCCAGCAGGTGGGCGGCGACCACCCCGCCGACGTAGCCGGCGCCGCCGGTGACCAGCAGCTTCTTCGTGTTCTTCGGGTTCTCCGGGGAGATCGGGGAGTCGGTCACTGGCCGGCCACCTCTCGCAGTCGTGCGGCGGCGGCCTCCGGCGGCACGTCGTTGACGAAGGCGCCCATGCCGGACTCGGAGCCCGCGAGGAACTTCAGCTTGCCCGAGGTGCGGCGGATGGTGAAAAGCTCCAGGTGCAGGGCGAAGTCCCGCCGCTCGGGCGCGGTGAAGGGGGCCTGGTGCCAGCCGGAGATGTACGGGGTGGGCGGCTGGTCGTCGCCGAAGATCCGGTCGAAGCGGCGCAGCAGGTCCAGGTAGAGGTGCGGGAACTCGGCGCGGGCGTCCTCGTCGAGGGCCAGCAGGTCGGGCACCCGGCGGTTGGGGTAGAGGTGCACCTCGTAGGGCCAGTGGGCCGCGTACGGGGTGAAGGCGGTCCAGTGCTCGCCGGCCAGCACGATCCGGCTGCCGTCGGACCGCTCGTCGGCGAGGACGTCGTCGAAGAGGTTGCGGCCGGTGGCGGCACGGTGCTCGGCGAGCGAGCGCAGCATCAGGCTCGTGCGGGGGGTGACGAAGGGGTAGGCGTAGATCTGCCCGTGCGGGTGGCCGAGGGTGACGCCGATCTCCTCGCCGCGGTTCTCGAACGGGAAGACCTGTACCACGGAGGGGAGTTGGGACAGCTCCCGGGTGCGGTCGGTCCAGGCGTCGAGCACCAGGCGGGCGCGCTCGGGGGTGAGCGAGGCGAAGGAGGCGTCGTGGTCGGAGGTGAAGCAGACCACCTCGCAGCGGCCCTTGTCGCCGGCGAGCGAGGGGAAGCGGTTCTCGAAGACCACGACCTCGTAGTCGGAGGCGGGGATCTCGGTGTGCCGGCCGTCGCGCGAGGGGCACAGCGGGCACTGGTCGGCGGGCGGGTGGTAGGTGCGGCCCTGGCGGTGCGAGGCGATCGCCACGGTGTCGCCCAGCAGCCGGTCGTAGCGGGTCTCGGAGGTGGTGGCGACGGGGTCGAGCGGACGCTCGTCCACCGCCTCGCGGACCACGGAGTCGGCCGAATCGTAGTAGATCAGCTCGCGACCGTCCGCAAGCCGGGTCGGCGTCTTCTTCACCTACGGCACCTCACACCACACGCATCCAACAGAACCGAACACAATGAATCACGAGGCAACAGTACAGTCAATGCGCGGGCCGTATGAACTCCTGAAGGTTTCGGTGAAGGGAGGAGTCGATGGGTCGCCGTGGCGCAGCGCGGTACAGCCCGACACAGCGACACAGCCCGACACGGTGGGGCACAACCAAACAAAGCCGAACAGTTCGCGGGGCGGGAGCTGCGGGTGAGGCTGCGGAGGGGGCCGGGGCCGGGTTCGGAGCGGGGTGCGGGCAAGGTTGCGGCGGGGGTCGAGGCCGTAGAGACGCGGCTTCGGGACGGGGCACGGAGCGGGGCACGGGCCTGCGGGCGCGGGGCGCCGAAGGCGGGGGTGGGCGGGACGGCGGGGCCGGCAGGGGCGGCACGGGATCGGCGGAGGTCAGCGGGGGTCGGCGGGGGTCGGCGGGGGTCGGCGGGGTCCGTACGGCAGGGCTGCCGGCGGGCTACTCGACCGGTTCGGCGGCCGCGCGCTCCAGCAGGCCGGTGCGGGCGGCCAGCGCGGCCGCCTCCAGCCGGGAGCCGACGCCCAGTTTCATCAGCACCCGCTGCACATGCGTGCGGGCGGTGCTCGGCGCGATGCGCATGCCCGCCGCGATCACCCGGGTGTCCTCGCCCTCGGCGACCCGCACCAGCACCTCGACCTCGCGCGGGGTGAGCATGTCCAGCAGCCGGGCGCCCTCGTCGTCGGGCTGACGGGCGGGGTTGAGCAGTTCGGCGAAGGCGCCCTGCAGCAGCGGCTGGGCGACCGCGACCTCGCCGGTCCTGGCCTTGGCCATGGCCCGCTCCACGCCCTCGATCCGCTCGTCGTGCCGCACGTAGCCCGAGGCGCCGGCCGCGAACGCCGCGGCGATGCCGCGCGGGTCGGGTACCGGGCCGAGCACCACCACCGCGACCGTGGGCCGCTCCCGCTTGATCCGCGCCACCGCGTCGAAGGCCCCCGGCTCGGCCGGCGCCGCGGTGCCGAACAGGCAGACCTCCGGCGCCCGGTGCAGCACCAGGTCGGCGGCGCCGCCGGACGGCGCGGTCGCCGCCAGCACCCGGTGTCCGCGCAGTCTCAACGCCGAGGCGAGCGCCTCGGCCAGGAGCCGGTGGTCGTCGACCACGACGAGCCGTACACCCATCTCGGGTCTCCCCCATCCCCCCGGGGTCCGGCCGGCCGCCGGTCCCGGTCCCCAGTCCATACCGCGGCCGGGCCGGTCCCAACCGCGCCCGTGGGCGGGACCACGCGCTCGCGGCGAAAATACCGCTCGCGGCCGTCCCGCGCGCCCCCTACCGGTGGTTACCTCCCACCGTCCCGGCCGATTCCGGCCGCGCCGGCGGCGCTCCGTGGACGACCGCCCGGCAACCGGTCCTCCCGGCCGCCGGGCCGTTCCCCGGCGGTTCCCCCGACGGCCGCGTCCGGCGAGTCCGCGGCCGCCGGGAGCAGCCGGACGGGGTCCGGCCGCAGGCGCCTTCAGCCGTAGCAGATGAAGTACGTCTGGCCCTTCTCGCCCGCGTACACCGTCTTCGTCACCTGGTAGAGCCGGTCGTCGTGCCAGACGTAGTAGTCGTGCAGGCCGCCGCCGGACTCCAGCTTGTCGTACGCGTCGCTGCCCAGGGTCGCGTACGGGGAGATGGCCCCGGTGGCCGGGTCGAGGGTGACGATGCGGCCCTGCTTCTCGTAGTCCGGCGGCTCCAGGGCGAGCACCTTGCCGTCCTGGATGGCGATGCCGGTGATGTCGTAGTTGCCGGTCGGCTTGGCGACCCACTTCTGCTTGCCGTCGGCCTGGCCGAAGGCGGCGATGCCGCTGAGCACGCGGCCGCCGCTGTCGGACTGGCTGTCCAGCGTGAGGTAGACGTTGTCCTGGTCGACCAGCACGTTGTGCACGGCCTGCTTCTCGGTGCCGTCGTCGTCGATGCGGTACTTGTCGGTGCCGAGCGAGATCCGCGACTTCAGCCGCCCGTTGTCGAGCACGGCGACGTCGGTGTACGTCTGGCTCTCGGTGCCCAGCAGCACGACCACCGGGTCGGTGGAGACGATCGCGTTGACCTCGGTGCCGGTCGGCGCGGTCCACGACCACTTGGCGGCGCCGTTCTTGGCCGGGTCGATCACCTGCACCTTGTAGGTGTCGAAGTTGCAGTTGACGACGCCCACGAACTGCTTGCCGCCGGCGTACCCGTCGTCCTCGCAGTCGCCGTCGCCCGAGCGCCACAGCACGCTGTGGTCGCTGAGCTTGTAGGCGACCGAGCCCTCGGTCCAGTCCACGCCCACCGCGTCGCCGCTGATCGCCATCTCGGTGAAGTCGAAGGTGCTGCTGCTGACCGTGCCGGAGCTGGGCAGCTCCTGCGTCCACAGCTCCTTGCCGGCGGCCAGGTCGATCGCCATCACCTTGTCGCAGTCGGCGCCGTACTGGATCGCGGTCATGTTGTCGTACGTGTCGCGGGCCGCGGTGCACTCGCTGCCGCCGGGCGCGGGGATCGACCACGCCTTGGCGCCGGTGGTGATGTCGTAGCCGACGACCTGTCCGATCTGGTTCTTCACCACGTACTTGTCGGTGAACCAGATGCCCAGCGCGTCCTTGAGGTTGTCCTTCTGGGCAACCGTGTCGGCGGGCTTGTCGTATTTGAAGGCCAGCGCGCTGTTGTGGGTCGGCTTGGCGGTCGGGCCGCCCGTGCCTCCGGCGTCCGCCTGCGGTTTGGGGTCCGGCTTGTCGCCGCCGCCCTTGGTGGCGAACCACACGCCACCGCCGACCACGAGCACCGCGGCGACCACGGCCGCGACGATGACGATCATCTTGTTGTTGCGGCCGCCGCCCGGTGCGCCCGGAGCGCCGTAGGGGGCCTGGCCGTAGGGCGGTTGCTGCCCGTACGGCGAGGCGGCCTGCTGCGGGTAGCCGTACTGGCCGGGTGGAGGCGGCGGGGTCTGGCCGTACTGCGGCTGCCCGTAACCGGGTTGGCCGTAGCCCTGGGGGGCGGGGTAGCCGTAGCCGGGGGCCGCGGCCTGGCCCGGGGGCGGCGGCGGGGCCTGGGGCGGGCCCGGCGGGAACTGGCCGGGCGGGAAAGCGGCTTGCGTCGGCGCCGAGGCGTACGGGTTCTGCCCGGGCGGCGGCGGGGACGCGTACGGGTTGTCGCCGGGGGCCGGCGGCTGCGCGGGCCCGGGCGGCGGGGGTACGGGGGCCGGCTGGCCGTAACCGCCCGCGGGCGGGGCGGGGTTGGGCTGCGGGTACGGCGGAGGCGGCGGGCCCTGCTGCGGATGGGGCTGCTGACTGTGCTGCGGGCTCTGCTGCTGTTTGTGCTGCTGGTCCGGCGAAGGGGCGCCCGGCGCAGGAGGCGGCACCGCGCCGTCCGATGGCCCGTACTGTGGCGGGTTACCGGGGGGCGGGGGCGGCTGCGACATCAGGAGGTCCTTCTTCGTACCGGATGATCAAAGGAAGTTCGGTCAAGCGGGAACTCTTTCTATCACCCGGTGCAATTGTCACCCCGGTCCGCAGCTGTACCGTTACCGGGCCGCTACACGTCCTCCGCGAGCTCCAGCCAGCGCGTCTCCAGGTCCTCGCGCTCCTCGCGGAGCGTGCGCAGTTCGGCGTCCAGAGCGGTCACCTTCTCGAAGTCGGTGGCGTGCTCGGCGATCTGCGCGTGCAGCTCTGCCTCGCGAGTGCCGACCTTGTCCAACCGCCGCTCGATCCGCTGCAGTTCCTTCTTCGCCGCCCTGGTGTCGCGGGCGGCGGCCTGGCGCGGCTCGGGGGCCGCCTTCGGCTTCGCCCGCTCCGGTGCCGCGGCCTCGGCGGCCGCCTGACGCCGTTCCAGGTACTCGTCCACACCGCGCGGCAGCATCCGCAGGGTCCGGTCGCCGAGCAGCGCGAACACCCGGTCGGTGGTGCGCTCCAGGAAGTAGCGGTCGTGGCTGATGACGAGCATGGAGCCGGGCCAGCCGTCGAGCAGGTCCTCCAGCTGAGTGAGCGTCTCGATGTCGAGGTCGTTGGTCGGCTCGTCGAGGAACAGCACGTTGGGCTCGTCCATCAGCAGCCGCAGCAGCTGCAGCCGGCGCCGCTCGCCGCCGGACAGGTCGCCGACCGGCGTCCACTGCTTCTCCTTGGTGAAGCCGAACTTCTCGCACAGCTGACCCGCCGTCATCTCCCGGCCCTTGCCGAGGTCGACGCGCTGGCGCACGGACTCCACCGCCTGCAGCACCCGCTGCTCCGGGTCGAGTTCGGCGACCTCCTGGGAGAGGTACGCCAGCCGGACCGTGCGCCCGACGACGACCTTGCCCTGCGCGGGCTGCACCTCGCCCTCGCTGCGGGCGGCCTCCGCCAGGGCCCGCAGCAGCGAGGTCTTGCCCGCCCCGTTCACCCCCACCAAACCGAACCGGTCGCCGGGGCCCAGCTGCCAGGTGATGTGCCGCAGCAGCTCCTTGGGGCCCGCGGTGATGGTGACGTCCTCCAGCTCGAAGACGGTCTTGCCCAGCCGGGAGTTGGCGAAGCGCATCAGCTCGGCGCTGTCCCGCGGCGGCGGGACGTCCTCGATCAGCGCGTTGGCCGCCTCGATCCGGAAGCGCGGCTTGGAAGTGCGGGCGGGGGCGCCGCGGCGCAGCCAGGCCAGCTCCTTGCGCACCAGGTTCTGCCGCCTGGCCTCCTCGGTGGCCGCGATCCGCTCCCGCTCGGCGCGCGCGAAGACGTAGTCGCTGTAGCCGCCCTCGTACTCGTAGACGGTGCCGCGCTGCACGTCCCACATGCGGGTGCACACCTGGTCCAGGAACCAGCGGTCGTGGGTGACGCATACCAGCGCCGAGCGGCGGGCCTGCAGGTGGCGGGCGAGCCAGGAGATGCCCTCGACGTCCAGGTGGTTGGTCGGCTCGTCGAGCACGATCAGGTCCTGTTCGCCGATGAGCAGCTTGGCCAGGGCGATCCGGCGCCGCTCACCGCCGGACAGCGGGCCGATCACCGTGTCCAGCCCGTCGGGGAAGCCCGGCAGGTCGAGCGCACCGAACAGCCCGGTGAGCACGTCCCTGATCCGGGCGTCGCCCGCCCAGTCGTGGTCGGGCCGGTCCCCCACGACCTCCTGGCGCACGGTCGCCAGCGGGTCCAGGGAGTCGCCCTGGGTGAGCACGCCCAGGCGCAGGCCGCCCTGGTGCGTGACCCGGCCGGAGTCGGGCTCCTCCAGGCGGGCCAGCACCCGCACCAGCGTCGTCTTCCCGTCGCCGTTGCGGCCCACCACCCCGATACGGTCCCCCTCCGACACCCCGAGCGAGAGGGAGTCGAGCAGGGTCCGCGTGCCGTAGGTCTTGCTGACGGCTTCGACGTTGACGAGGTTGACGGCCACGGACGGATCTCTCTGTGGGTGCGGAAACTGCGGTGGGTCGGGGCGAGCGGCGGGCGGGGGTGCCGGTCCCGGGGTGTTCGAAGGCTCGGAACGGTTGGCGGTCGGCGGCTGTCGGTCGGTGGTCGGTTCGTGGTCGGGGCGGGGCTCGGCACCCGGTCTGGGGCGGGATCTGGGCAGGGGCGTGGCTGGGCAGGGGTCGTGCGGGCGGTGGGCCAGGGGCCGAACGGGAGTGCCCGGCCGTGCTTCCAGCGTAGTGGGGTGGCGCACGGCGGGGTGGCGGGCCCGGTCCGGCCTGTGGATAACTCCCCACGGCCCAGGCGGGACGCGGGACCGGGCGCGGTGCCGGGCGGCGCAGCCCCTCGCCCGCTGCGGCCGCCCGCCCGCCGGCGCCTTGCCCGTGCGGCCCCCGTACGTCGTACGGCCCGCCGACTCGTACGGCTCCGGCTACGGCTGCGCCAGGACCGCCGCCGCTCCCGCCGGGGCCTCCGCCACCCGCGCGCAGGCGCCCAGTTCGGCCGCGACCTTCGCCGAGCCCTGCGCGTCGGCGGTCAGGAACGCCACCGTCGGGCCGGAGCCCGAGACGATGCCGGCGAGCGCTCCCGCGCCCAGACCCCGCTCGATCGTGTGCGCGAGGTCGGGCCGCAGGGACAGGGCGGCCTCCTGCAGGTCGTTGGACAGCGCCGCGGCCAGTGCCTCCGCGTCGCCGTCGGCAAGAGCGGCGAGCAGCGCCGGGTCGGCCTCGGGCGCGGGTACGTCGGCCACGCCGTCGCCGGTGCCGCGCGCCCGCCGCAGCCGGTCGCACTCGCCGTACACCGCGGGCGTGGACAGTCCCCCGTCGGCGACCGCGAAGACCCAGTGGAAGCCGCCGCCGACCTCCAGCGGGGTCAGCAGCTCGCCGCGGCCGACACCGAGCGCGGCCCCGCCCAGCAGCGGGAAGGGCACGTCGCTGCCCAGCTCGCCGGCCAGTTCGAGCAGCCGCTCGGCCGGGGTGTGCAGTCCCCACAGCGCGTCGCAGGCGAGCAGGGCCGCGGCGCCGTCCGCACTGCCGCCGGCCATGCCCCCGGCGACGGGGATGTCCTTGGCGATGTGCAGGTGCACGTCCGGCGCGACACCCGCGTGCGCGGCCAGCGCGAGCGCCGCCTTGGCGGCCAGGTTGCTCTCGTCCAGGGGAACCGAGGCGATGTCCCGGCCCTCCCCGGTGATCGTCAGCCGGTCGGCGGGCGTCGCCGTCACATGGTCGTACAACCCGACGGCCAGGAAGACGTTCGCCAGGTCATGGAACCCGTCGGCCCGCCGCCCGCCGACGGCGAGCTGCACATTGACCTTCGCGGGCACACGTACGGTGACGGCGGTCACGATCAGATTCTCCTCGGTTCGTACGGTCCTTCCGGGCGGCCGGCCGCCCGGACGTGCGCCACCTTACGGACGCGCGCGGCCCTTCCGGGCTCGCACCGGTCCCCCACCGTTCACACCGGCCGGTGCTCGGCGATGGCGGCGAACTGCTCGACGGTGAGCGCCTCGCCCCGCGCCTGCGGCGAGACGCCCGCCCTGAGCAGCGCCTCCTCCGCCGCGGCCGGGGAGCCGGCCCACCCGGCCAGCGCCGCCCGCAGCGTCTTGCGGCGCTGCGCGAAGGCGGCGTCCACCGCGGCGAAGACGTCCTTCCTGGCCGCGGTGGTGGCAGGCGGCTGCCTGCGCACCAGGGAGACCAGGCCGGAGTCGACGTTGGGCGCGGGCCAGAACACATTGCGCCCGATCGCGCCCGCCCGCCGCACCTCGGCGTACCAGTTCGCCTTCACCGACGGCACCCCGTACACCTTGCTGCCGGGCTGCGCGGCAAGGCGGTCGGCCACCTCGGCCTGCACCATCACCAGCGTCCGCTCGATGCTCGGGAAGGCGGCGAGCATGTGCAGCAGCACCGGCACGGCCACGTTGTACGGCAGGTTCGCCACCAGGGCGGTGGGCGGCGGCCCCGGCAGCGCGTCCACGGCCATGGCGTCGCTGTGCACCAGGGTGAAACGCTCGGCGCGCTGCGGCAGGCGCGCGGCCACGGTGCCGGGCAGGGCGGCGGCGAGCACGTCGTCGATCTCGATCGCGGTGACGCGGTCCGCGGCCTCCAGCAGCGCGAGCGTGAGCGACCCGAGCCCGGGGCCGACCTCGACCACGTGGTCCTGCGGCCGCACCTGCGCGGTGCGCACGATCCGCCGCACGGTGTTCGCGTCGATCACGAAGTTCTGGCCGCGCTGTTTGGTCGGCCGCACCCCGAGCGCCGCCGCCAGCTCGCGGACGTCGGCGGGCCCGAGCAGGGCGCCGGGGTCTGTCGTACTCACACCGGCAAGGCTATCCGCAGCCCGGAGCGGCCCGGTACGCGCGAGGCGGGCGGCATCCGCCGGACGCGCCCCGGCTGCTCGGCGTACGCGCCCGCCTGCGACCGTCGTCCCGGTCGCCTCGGCGACCTCGGCCGCCTCAGTACCCGAAGGCGCGGGCCGTGTTCTGCGCCACCGCCGCCGCCAGGGTGTCCTCGTCCTGGCCGCGGGCCTGCGCCATGGCGCGCAGGGTCACCGGGATCAAGTAGGGCGCGTTGGGCCGGCCGCGGTGCGGGACGGGCGTCAGGAAGGGCGCGTCGGTCTCCACCAGCAGCCGGTCCACAGGGGCGGCGGCGACCGCGTCCCGCAGGTTCTGCGCCGACTTGTAGGTGACGTTCCCCGCGAAGGACAGGTAGTACCCGCGCTCGGCGCACACCCGCGCCATGGCGGCGTCCCCGGAGAAGCAGTGGAAGACCACCGTCTGCGGCGCCCCCTCCTCCAGGAGGATCCGCAGCACGTCGTCGTGCGCCTCGCGGTCGTGGATCACCAGCGCCTTGCCGTGCCGCTTGGCGATGTCGATGTGCCGCCGGAAGGAGAGCTGCTGGGCCTCGACGCCCTCCGGGCCGGTGCGGAAGTAGTCCAGGCCCGTCTCGCCGACCCCGCGCACCTGGGGCAGCGCCGCCAGGGCGTCGATCTCCTCGAGGGCAGCGTCCAGGGCGGCGGGGCCGCCGCCGGGGCGCTCCCCCTGGCGCGACCAGCCGTCCGGGTCGCCGTGCACGATCCTGGGTGCCTCGTTGGGGTGCAGGGCGACCGCGGCCCAGATGTCCTCGTGGTCGGCGGCCGTCTTCGCCGCCCAGTGCGAACCGGCGAGGTCGCAGCCGACCTGGACCAGGGTCCGCACCCCTACTGCCGCGGCCGCGGCCAGCGCCTCCTCCACGGTGCCGGACTGCATGTCCAGGTGGGTGTGCGAGTCGGCGACGGGCACGCGCAGCGGCTCGGGTGCGGGCGGCGCCTCCTTGGAGCCGCGCCCCTGCTTCCCGGGCTGCACGGTCTTCTCGGACTGATCGGTCGCCATGGCTCCGATCCTAGGGTGTGTCTGGCAAATCCCGCCTGGTCGGCGGGGTTTGGCACGCACGCTCGCCGCGTTGTCGGTCGTCGGCGCAGCCCTCCCCCTGAGCCTGCGGCCAGGGAGGTACCCCCAGCGCTCTCTCCCCCTGGGCCTTGCGGCCCGGGAGGTACCCCCACCCTCCGCCTTGCGATCGCACGCACCAAACCCCGCCGACCCCGCCCTCACGGGCGGACGCCGCTATTTGCCAGACACACCCTAGGCCGCGCCCCAGGACGCGCGGCCCGCCGCTCAGGCGGTGCCGTGCTTGGCCGCCACCACTGCGTCGAAGACCTCCCGCTTGGGCACCCCCGCCTCGGCGGCCACCGCGGCGATCGCCTCCTTGCGGCGCTCCCCCGCCGCCTCCCGCGCGGCCACCAGGCGCACCAGCTCCCCTGGTGCCAGATCCCGCGGCCCCGGTGCCGGGGCGCCCTCCACGACCACGGTGATCTCCCCGCGCACCCCGTCCGCCGCCCAGCGCGCCAGCTCCTCCAGGGGGCCGCGGCGCACCTCCTCGTAGGTCTTGGTCAGCTCCCGGCACACCGCCGCCCTGCGGTCGGGGCCGAAGACCGCCGCCATGGCGGCGAGGGTGTCGTCGATGCGGTGCGGGGCCTCGAAGTACACCAGGGTGCGCCGGTCGGCGGCGACCTCCTTCAGGCGCGCCAACCGCTCCCCCGCCTTGCGCGGCAGGAACCCCTCGAAGCAGAAGCGGTCCACCGGCAGCCCGGAGACCGCCAGCGCGGTCAGCACCGCGGAGGGCCCGGGTACGGCCGTCACTCGCACGCCCCGCTCCACCGCGGCGGCCACCAGGCGGTAGCCGGGGTCGGAGACCGAGGGCATGCCGGCGTCCGTCACCAGGAGCACCCGCGCGCCGCCCGCCAGGGCGTCGGCCAGCTCCCCGGTGCGCGCCGCCTCGTTCCCCTCGAAGTACGACACCACCCGCCCGGCGACCTCCACGCCCAGCGCCTGGGTGAGGCGGCGCAGCCGGCGGGTGTCCTCCGCGGCGACCACGTCGGCCGCCGCGAGTTCCGCGGCCAGCCGCGGGGGCGCGTCCCCCACGTCGCCGATCGGGGTGCCGGCCAGGATGAGGACGCCTTCGGTTGCGCTGGTCACCCGTCGAGTCTAGGTGCGCGGGCACCCGCCGCGGCCGTCCGCCGGAATACCGGACAAAGCCGCCCCCGGGGCGCGCACCTCATCGCAATCTCAGACGGTTTCCCTACGATGGCCCGGTGACGAGTGAGACCGTGGCCGAGGAACGTGCCGAGACGGGCACCGGGGCGCAGGCCGAGCCGAGCGCCTGGGCGCGCAGGCTGCGCCGGTTCGGATACGCCGAGAGCGCGCGTACCGACACCCGCGAGCGCCTCGTCCCGCCGTTCCCCGAGCCCGGCACCCGGGTGTGGCAGATGCTCGGCCTCGGCCCGGCGCTCTCCTTGCGCCTGGCGCGCTGGTCCGGCTGGCTCGGCCCGATCCTGGTGTCCCTGTTCGCCGGCGTGATCCGCTTCTGGCACCTGGGCAGCCCGCGCGACGTCGTCTTCGACGAGACGTACTACGCCAAGGACGCCTGGGCGCTGCTCCAGTACGGCTACGAGGGCACCTGGCCCGACGGCAAGGTGTCCAACCCGGAGATCCTCGCCCACCCGCAGGTCATCCCGCTGTCCAACGTGGGCGGCTATGTGGTGCACCCGCCGACCGGCAAGTGGATCATCGCCGTCGGTGAGTGGATGTTCGGCCTGAACCCCTTCGGCTGGCGCTTCATGATGGCGGTGCTGGGCACCCTGTCGGTGCTCATGCTCTGCCGCATCGGCCGCCGCCTGTTCCGCTCCACGGCGCTGGGCTGCATCGCCGGCCTGCTGATGTCGGTGGACGGCTTGCAGTACGTGATGAGCCGCATCGCGCTGCTCGACCTCGTCATCATGTTCTTCGCGCTGGCCGCCTTCGGGTGCCTGCTCATCGACCGCGACTGGTCGCGGGCGCGCCTGGCGGCCGCACTGCCGGTGGACGAGGACGGCTTCGCCCGGCCCGACGACACGGTGGGCTCGCGCACCGGCATGGGCTGGCGCCCCTGGCGCATCGCCGCCGCCGTGATGCTGGGCCTGGCCGCCTCCAGCAAGTGGAACGGCCTGTACTTCCTGGCGTTCTTCACGATCCTGACGGTGCTGTGGGACGTCGGCTCGCGCCGGGTGGCGGGCGCCAGGCGGCCGCGCCTCGCGGTGCTGCGCAAGGACTTGGGCTGGTCGCTGCTGACGATGCTGCCGACCGCCCTGGTGACGTACCTGCTGACGTGGACCGGCTGGTTCATGTCGAGCAACGGATACGGGCGGCACTGGGCCGACGGCCGCGGCGGCACCTGGTCGTGGATCCCCGCGCCGCTGCGCAGCCTGTGGCACTACGAGTACCAGGTCTACCAGTTCAACGTGAACCTGCACGCCTCCCACCCGTACCAGTCCAACCCGTGGAGCTGGCTGGTGCTGGGGCGCCCGGTGTCGTACTACTTCGAGTCGCCCAAGTACGGCCAGGACGGCTGCCGCACAGCTTCCGGGTGCTCGCGGGAGATCCTGGCGCTGGGCACGCCGCTGCTGTGGTGGGCGGCGTGCTTCGCCCTGGTGTACCTGCTGTACCGCTGGATCGCCCGGCGCGACTGGCGGGCGGGCGCCATCCTGTGCGCGGCCGGAGCGGGCTACCTGCCCTGGTTCCACTACCAGGACCGCACGATCTTCTACTTCTACGCCGTCGCCTTCGTGCCCTACCTGTGCCTGGCCGTCACCATGATGATCGGCGCGTTCCTGGGCCCCAGGGAGGCAACCGAAAGCCGCCGGATGTGGGGCGCGGTGGGCGCGGGCACCCTGGTGCTCCTCATCGTCTGGAACTTCATCTACTTCTTCCCGATCTACACGGGCATGACGATCCCCTACCACTCCTGGCAGGCCAGGATGTGGCTGGACAGCTGGATCTAGCCAGGTCTGCAGCATGACGAGGGGCCCCGCGCCGGAAGGCATGCGCGGGGCCCCTCGGTCGTTGTCGGTGGGCGTGGGCCGTCAGCAGACGGCCCAGGAACGGCCCCGAGTTGTGCCTTGGCCCGCTTGCAGAAAGAGCGATCAAAGTCAGACCAACCTCTGCCCGGCCGTCAAGCGTGGCGATTCCCGTCCCTCGACCGCGCGCCGGACATCTCGGACGAGATCGAGCCCCAATGCCGGCCGTCCGACCTCGCACAGCACGTACGCCCGCTCAGCCATCGCGTGAGCCAGGTACATGGGAGCGTCAGCATCCTGCGCTGCCCGCTTGGCCAATTCGTAGAGCCGCCAGGCTCGTTCCACCACGCCCGTATGGAGTGCCTGCCACGCAGCAAGTGTTGAGGCATCCGCCAGCGCGATCGCCATCAGCTCTCTCGCACTTGGCGAAGGCCCGGGCGGGCATGAAAGGCGGCAGTACCTCGACCCGAAACCGCGCGCACCCCTCTCATTGGCCACAGTGGCCCTGGCTTTACCCTGCGCGTACACGCAAGGCCGTAGACAGGGTGTTTCCAACCGTGCCGTGTTGATGGGGATCACACAGGCTTGTCGGCGTGTGCGGTAATTACGGGCTCGGAGTTGATGGGCAGGAGTTGAATAACGAGAAGCACAGCCTCTTCGGCGGTAGCGACCTCGCCGGTCACGACAGAGGGATTGTGCCGGCGCACCTTGAACCGTCCAGTGACCATAGGCTCTACCGATCCGGCCTGCACACTCCAGGGGTAACTGGTGGAGCTGCTGAAGAACAGGGAGAAGTGGCTGGTGAACGGGTACAGCCGCCGGAGCCGTGGTTGAGCAGCAGCAGCCTCAAGCAGTGGAACGATGCCCGGGTACGGGCGCCCGGGAGAGCGAATCTGATGTACGGCTTGTCTCCACTGCCAGGCGAGTCGGAGACTCTGCCAATGAGCCTCGACGGCATCAGCGGGCCCACGGCCGCGGGCCGCGGCGATGTCCGGTAGAACCGGTCTTGGCGGTAGGGGCGACCGTTGCCCGGAGAGCGTGTTGTTCGAGTCCACTGTCGTAGTGTCGCGGCTGGAGCTTGGAACAGGTGCTCTGACGGCAAAAGGATCAAGAACGCCTGTCCGGGGGCGCCAGCGGTGTGCCAGCGACGGCCCACGGACGGCCTACGAGGGGTATACGCCCCCTGGCGATGGTAAGTCTCCCGGTCACTGACACCTCAGGCCGGATTGTCACAACTTCATCCATTTCTTCCCGATCTACACGGGCATGACGATCCCCAGCCCCATCCTGGCAGGCCAGGATGTGGCTGGACAGCTGGATCTGACGCCTGGGACCGGCGGTACGTGCCGCTGCCGCTGCCGCCGCCGGGCGGCTTTTCGTACGGTCGGTCCGGTGTGGGCCGCCGGGCGAGCGGCGGGTTTCGGTCATGTGGTTTTAGTACGAAGCCGTGCCCGGTCCGAGACCTTCCCCACAGGCGCTTCACCTACAGTGCCGGGAGCGCGCTTATTTGAACGCGTTCAACTGGGGAGGGGGGTGTTCTCGTGGCCCTGTCACGAGGCACGAAGACCGGGATCGTGGCTTCGGTGTTCACCGTGATGCTGGTGGTCGCCGGGTACGGCGCCTACAACATCTGGTCGGCACTGGGGAAGGACGACGGCCCGGGGGCGAACTCGCCCTCGGCCATGAACTCGCCCATCAGTTCCGCTCCTCCCTCCGCCAAGGAGGTCCACTCAGCGGCGACCGCCTTCCTCGCCGCCTGGGCGTCGGGTGATGACACCAAGGCGTCGGCCCTCACGGACTCACCGCAGACCGCCGGCGCCGCCCTTGCGTCGTACCGCAGCGACGGCCACGTGACTTCCCTGAAGATCACCCCGACCACGGAGTCGGGCGACCAGGTGAGCTACGACGTCGCCGCCACCGTCTCCGCCCAGGGCATCACGAAGCCCTGGAGCTACACCGCGACTCTCACGGCGGTGCGCTCCTACGGCAACAAGGTCGTCGTGAAGTGGCAGCCGTCGGTGCTCCACCCCGAACTCGGGCCCGGCGAGAGCATCGTGACGGGCGTCGCCTCTCTGCCGGACGTCGACATCGTCGACCGCAACGGCCATGTGATGGACCTGTCCGCCTACCCCTCGCTCGGCGACATCGCCGACCAGTTGCGCAGCCGCTACGGGGCCACCCTCAAGGGCCAGGGGACGCCCCCGGTGGAGACGTACATCGCCGCGGGCGACGGCACCCCCGACAAGGCGCTGGTGACCCTGCGCAAGGGCGTCAGCGCCCATCTGCGCACCACCTTGGACCCGGCCGCGCAGGCCGCCGCGGAAAAAGCCGTGACCGCGCACCCCAACTCCGGGGTGACCGCGCTCGACACCCGCACCGGCGGCATCCTCGCCGTCGCCTTCAACCCGTCCGGCAGCCAGAACCTCGCCCTGCAGTCCCTTGAGGCGCCCGGCTCGACGTTCAAGGTCGTCACGGCCACCGCGCTGCTCAACACCGGCAAGGTCACCCCCTCGACGCACTCCCAGTGCGTCGACGGCTATGCGGCCAAGGGCGGCAAGCCATACCACAACGTCACCCCGGACAACCGGAACGCCGACTTCGCCTGGGACTTCGCCAACTCCTGCAACACCGGCTTCATCCGGCTCTCGGACGATCTGACCCCGAGCAGCCTGACCTCCACCGGCCGCACCTACTACGGCCTCGGCGCCACCTGGTACACCGGCGTCTCCACCTCGGACGGCTCCATCCCCGGGGGCACGGGCGACGAGAAGACCTCGGAGATGATCGGACAGGGCCAGGTCGTGATGACCACCCTCAACATGGCGTCGGTCTCCGCCACCGTCGTCGACGGCCGCTTCCACCAGCCGACGATCCTTCAGGACACCCGGCTGATAAAGAACCGCGCCGACATCGGCACCTCACCGCTGCCCGCGGGCGTGCAGTACGACCTGAAGCTGATGATGCACAAGACGGTCACCAGCGGCACCGCCTATGCGGCGATGCACACCCTCAGCGGCACCGTGGGCGCGAAGACCGGCTCGGCCGAGCACGGCACCGGTACGACGAACGGCTGGTTCACCGGCTACCGCAACCACGTGGCGGCCGCCGCCATGGTGCTCAACGGTGGTGAGGGCGTCGACTCCGCCGGCCCGATCGTGGCCTCGGTGCTCGCCTCGACATCCTGACTGCCCCTCACTTGTCGGACCGTCGGTCCGCATCCGTGCCGGCAGCATGGGTGCGGACCGACCGCCTTTACTGTCATCCTTGCGGGCCGCGCACTACAGGGCCGTCACCCGAGCTTCTCGTACCCTTCGGCGAGCGCCTCGAGGAACCCCTGGTTGCTGCCGAGGATGCCGCCGTCCACCGGCAGGGTGACGCCCGTGATCCAGGACGCGTCCTTGGACGCCAGGAACGCCACCGCGGCCGCGATGTCCTCAGGCTCGCCCACCCGCCCCAGCGGATACGAGCGCTTCACCACCGCCAGCACCGCCTCGCGTCCGGCCCAGGCAGGCGTGCGGATGGTGCCCGGTGCCACGAGGTTGACGCGCACCCCCAGGGGTGCCGCCTGGACGGCCAAACCGCGCGTCAGGGAGACCAGGCCCGCCTTGGCGGCGCTGTAGGCATGGTTGCCGAAGTAGGACAATCCGTTCACCGACCCGATGCTGACGATTGCGCCTCGGCGGTCGGGTGCGGCTGCCAGATGCGGCAGGGCCGCGCGCGAGCATCTCATCGCACCGGTAAGGGTGATGTCGAGGTCGCGCGCCCACGCCTCGTCACTCTCCAGGGTGAAGTCGTCCTGGTGCTCGCTGCACGAGTACGCGTTGTTCACCAGTACGTCCAGCGACCCGAAAGCGTCCACGGCCGCCGCGATCGCGGCATCGACGGACACCCGGTCCGCCACGTCGCACCCCACCGCGACCGCTCTGCCGCCGTCCGCCGCAATGGAGGCGGCCGTACGCTCCGCCGCCTGGGCGTCCAGGTCGGCGATCAGCACCCCCGCTCCCTCTGCGGCGAATCTGCGCGCTATCGCCTCGCCGATCCCCCGGGCACCGCCCGTCACCACCACGCCGTATGTGTCGAAGCGTCCTGTCATCGCGTCAGGTTAGGCAGCGCTTCACCGCCCTGACCAGAGCCTGGGCGCGCGGATCGGCCGTCACACTGCGCTGCAGACCGTTGGTCACGTAGCCGAACCCCACCCCGCTGCCCGGGTCGGCGAAGGCCAGCGAGCCCCCGCGACCAGGGTGCCCGAAGGAGTCGGGCCCCAGGAGCGGCGAGGCTGACCCGTGCAGCATGTAGCCCAGGCCGAAGCGCGTGTTGACCACCAGCACCCGGTCCGGGCCCTCGGACTCCGCGGTGCGGGCGGCGGCCAGGGTCGCGGGCGCGAACAACCGCGCCCCGCCGTCCACATCGCCCACCAAGGCGCCGTAGAAGCGGGCAAGGGCGCGGGCCGTCGCGATCGTCCCCGAGGCGGCCAGCTCGCCGGCCCGGTAGGCGGCGTCGTTCTCGTCCGGCAGCGGGCTGATCGCGCCGAAGGCCCGCCTGGTCAGCGACTCCGGATCGGCGTACGCCTGCTGGACGCTGGGCTTGGGCCGCGCGCGCAGCCCGCCCGACGCCGGGGGCTCCGGAGTGGGGACCTCGCCGATGCGCCCCACCCGCTGCGCCTCCTCCGGCGGCAGGCCCAGCCACAGGTCCAGCCCGAGCGGTCGTGCGACCTCCTCGGCGACGAAGCGGCCGAGCGAGCGCCCGGAGGCCCGCAGCACCAGTTCGCCCAGCAGCCAGCTGTAGGTCTGGGCGTGGTAGCCGTGCGCGGCCCCCGGCGGGAACTGCGGCGCCTGCGCGGCCAGCGCCTGCGGGCCGGAGACGCCGTCCAGCGCCTGCTGCGGCGTGAGCGGCACGTCGAGCGCGGGCACGCCCGCCCGGTGGGCCAGCGCCTCGCGGACCGTCACGCGGTCCTTGCCGCGCGCCTTGAACTCCGCCCAGTACGCCCCCACGGGCGCGTCCAGGTCGAGCTGCCCGCGCTGGTGGAGCAGCAGCAGGCACGCCGCCGCCACGCCCTTGCCCGCCGAGCGCACGGTCTGCGCGGTCTCCCGCCGCCAGGGTGCCTGCCCGTCGTACTCCGCCCGGCCGCCCCACAGGTCCACGACCTTGCGCCCTTGGTGGTAGACGGCGACTGCGGCACCCACGTCGCCGCGCAGCGCGAAGTTGTCGGCAAAGGCGTCGCGGACCTGCTCCCAGCCGTCGGCCACGTCACCCTGGACGTCGGCTTCGGCACCACCTTGGACGCCGTCCTGGGCGTCACCCTGGATGCCGGCCTCCCCGGACCCCGCGAGCGCCCCGGGCTGCCCCGCGTCCTGCCCGCGCGCCTCTTGTGCGCGCTCCCCGCCGTCCATCCGCCGCGCCTCCTGACCGCCCCCTGCCGTTCGTACCCACCCGATCGTACGAACATCCTTTCCCCGGGCGCGGTGCGGGCCCGTCACGGGGACCGCGTCCTGGTCCGGGGTGGACCAGGGGCGGCCCCGTCACGGGCCCGGTGGGGGGATCCGCTGTGCGCCTATGTGTGCGAGGTCACGACAGCGGCGGGTATGCGTTCTGCACCAGCTGGTGGAACTCGGCCGAGAACCAGTGGCCGGCGAGCGGCGAGTTCGGCAGCGCCCCGGTCGGGTTGTTGCCGTTGCGCGCGTTGCCGCCGTAGTTCGGGTCGCACATCTGGTCGAAGCCCTTGCCCTCGTTGTTGTCGATGGGCTGGCTCGCGCCGTCCGACTCACCCGGAGGCTTGATCCACACGTAGGCGTCGACGCCGGCGGCCGGAGCCGCGGTGGGCCGGGCGCCTATGCCCGCGCCGGACTGGTTGCACCAGTTGCCGGCGTGCACCCGGCGGTCGATGCGGCCGCCGTCGACATAGGTGTCCACACTGGTGGTGGCACCCGGGCCGGTCGGCCGGGCCGAGCCGCCCCAGCCGTTGCGGCCGGTGTCGATGAGCATCCCGATGTTGCTGTCGAAGCCGACGCTGACCAGTTCGTTGCGCAGCGCCACGGCGTAGGACTGCTCGTCCACGTAGTTGTTCCAGTCCACCCACTTCGACTGGCGCACCGTCGTGCCGTTCACGGTGTCGGTGACCTTGAAGTTGGGCTCGACGGTGGGGCTGTAGTTCGCCGTGTTGGTGATGAAGCCCTGGACGTCGTGGACGGTGGCGCCGCTGGTGGTCGCCGCCTTCAGGAACTCCTGGGCCGCGGGGACGAAGTTGCTGTCCCAGCCGAGCCAGGCGTGGTGTCCCGCGTCGATGTAGTTGTAGGTGTTGGGCAGCGCGCCGAGCTTGGCCAGCGCGTAGCCGACGCCCTTCTCGTAGTTGCCGTTCGCCTTCATCGTCGCGCACGCGTCGGTCCCGCCGGCCTGGCCGTTGGCGTTGGTGACGATGTTCGGCAGTGAGTCGGGCTCGATGACGTTGACGATCCGCAGGTTGGCGTAGGCCGGGTCGGACATGATCGAGGCGATCGGGTCGATGTAGCTGCTCTCGTACGTCGCCAGGTCGTTCGGCCCGAGTTCGCCGTTGGACGCCAGGGCGGCGCAGTCGCGGCCGGGCAGGTCGTAGATGACGAACTCCACCGTCAGCGGCTGGCCGTTGGACTGGGCGACCGCCTCGTCCAGGTGGTCCTTCAGGCCCATGCCACCGTTGACGCCGTTGATCGCGGCGATCCGGTCCAGCCAGACCGCGGTCGACTGGTTCGCGATCGCCGAGCCGCCGTCGCCGGCCGCCTCCGCCGACCACTCCGGGTTGACGTAGCCCTTGGCTCCGACGTACGGGTTGTCCACCCGGCTGCCGCCGCTGGGCGGCGGGGTGGTGCCGCCGGTGGTGCTGCCCCCGGTCGTACTACCGCCGGTGGTGCTGCCACCCGTCGTACTGCCCCCGGTGGTGCTGCCACCCGTCGTACTGCCGCCAGTGGTGCTGCCACCGGTCGTATTACCGCCCGTCGTGCTGCCGCCGGTGGTGCTGCCACCGCCGCAGGCCACGCCGTTCAGCGTGAACGACGTCGGAACCGCGTTGGTCCCGCTGTAGCTGCCGTTGAAGCCGAAGTTGAAGGTCCCGCCGGAGGCGACCGTCCCGTTGTACGACAGGCTGGAGGCGGTGACAGCGGCGCCCGACTGGCTGATGGCGGCGTTCCAGCCCTGCGTCACCTTCTGGTTGCCGGCGAACGACCAGCCGAGCTTCCAGCTGGTCAGCGCGTTGCCGGTGTTGGTGACGGTCACCGAGGCGGTGAAGCCGCTGTCCCACTGGGTGGATATCGAGTAGTTGACCGAGCAGCCGGCGGTCGCCGCCTCGGCCGTGGTGGTGCTCAGCGCGGCCGCCACGGCGCCGGAGGCGACGACGAGCGCGCCTGCCGAGAGCGCAGCGGTTCTGCGTCGGAGTTTCGGGACTGCCATGTGCGAACGACCTCCATTGGGGGGATGGACCGCCGAAGTGCTCCGGGCGGTCATGGGAGGTGGTGCAGAGAGTCACTGTTCAGTTACACGCTCTTAATGTGGGAGCGCTCCCATAGTGGGGAGTCCCCCCACTCCTGTCAATGCTTGAAGCACGACAAGCCGGATGCCTCCTGGCGGCCGCTCGTTCGTGGCAATACCTCGCAGCGCAGGGCCGACTGCGGTGTCCGCCGAAGTGACGTGCCGTCAAAAAATGTACGAGGGGCGGTGTTTGGACGGCTGCCGGCCGCCAAGGCGTGCAGGCGGTGCCTGTTGGGTGCCGTATGCGGCCTCCTGGGAGGCGAGGCCGCCGCCAAGGGCGCGAGGCGCCACCAGGGAGCGCAGACTCCTGCGGCACCGACGACACACGGCGAACCGCGGCCCCGGCGCCTCGGACGACGCTCCGATCCGTCGCCAGGGCGGCGAAGAGCACCCCGCAGACCCCTGACCCGCCGGGCCCCGCCTGACGTAACGTGCTGCCCACGACTTTTACCGACGGGTAACGACGGGTGAGGAGCTGGGCCGAATGGCGCTGGACGCGGACGTCGTGGTGGTGGGCGCGGGCTTGGCGGGCCTGGTCGCCACCGTGGAACTGGCCGACGCCGGCCGCAAGGTGATCCTCGTCGACCAGGAGCCGGAGGCGTCCCTGGGCGGCCAGGCGTTCTGGTCCTTCGGCGGGCTGTTCCTCGTCGACTCCCCCGAGCAGCGCCGGATGCGCATCCGCGACAGTGCGGACCTGGCCTGGCAGGACTGGCTCGGCACCGCCGGCTTCGACCGTCCCGAGGACCACTGGCCGCGCCGCTGGGCCGAGGCGTACGTCCACTTCGCCGCCGGGGAGAAGCGCGCCTGGCTGCGCGAGCGCGGCCTGCGCCTCTTCCCGCTGGTCGGCTGGGCCGAGCGCGGCGGCTTCCTGGCGACGGGGCCGGGCAACTCGGTGCCCCGCTTCCACATCACCTGGGGCACCGGCCCCGGCGTCGTCGCGCCCTTCGAGCAGCGGGTGCGCGAGGCCGTCGCCCGCGGCCGCGTGGAGCTGCGCTTCCGCCACCGGGTGACCGCCCTGACGACGACCGACGGCGCCGTGGACGGCGTCGCCGGCGAGGTGCTGGCGCCCAGTACGGCCGAGCGGGGCCGGGCCAGCTCCCGCGAGGTGGCCGGTTCCTTCGAACTGCGCGCCCAGGCGGTGGTGGTCGCATCCGGAGGGATCGGCGGCAACCACGACCTGGTGCGCGCGGCGTGGCCCGAGCGCCTGGGCACACCGCCGGCCAAGCTCCTGTCCGGAGTCCCCGCGCACGTGGACGGCCTGATGCTGGGCGTCGCCGAGGCGGCGGGCGGGCACCTGGTCAACGGCGACCGCATGTGGCACTACACCGAGGGCATCGAGAACTGGAACCCGATCTGGGCCCGCCACGGCATACGCATCCTGCCCGGACCGTCCTCCCTGTGGCTCGACGCCACCGGCCGGCGCCTGCCGGTGCCGTACTTCCCCGGCTTCGACACCCTGGGGACGCTGGAGCACATCATGCGCACCGGCCACGGGTACACCTGGTTCGTCCTCACCCAGAAGATCATCGAGAAGGAGTTCGCCCTCTCCGGCTCCGAGCAGAACCCGGATCTGACGGGCAGGAGCGTGCGCGAGGTCGTCAAGCGGGCCCTGCCGGGCGCTCCCGGCCCCGTGGAGGCGTTCAAACGGCACGGCCCGGACTTCGTGGTCGAGCGGGACCTTCCGGCCCTGGTACGGGGCATGAACGCCCTCACGGGGCAGGACCTGATCGACGAGGCGGAGCTGCGCCGGGAGATCGAGGCCCGCGACCGCGAGATCGCCAACCCGTACACCAAGGACCTGCAGGTCACCGCGATCCGCGGGGCGCGCGCCTACCTCGGCGACCGCCTGGCGCGCATCGCCGCCCCACACCGCCTGCTGGACCCCGCGGCGGGCCCGCTGATCGCGGTGCGGCTGAACATCCTGACCCGCAAGTCGCTGGGCGGTCTGGAGACGGACCTGGACGGGCGGGTCCTCGCCGGGCCCGCGCCCTCCGGGGAGGCAGGCGGCGAGGGCGGCCGCGGGGAACCGCTGCCCGGCCTCTACGCGGCGGGCGAGGCGGCGGGCTTCGGCGGCGGCGGCATGCACGGCTACCGCTCCCTTGAGGGCACCTTCCTGGGCGGCTGCATCTTCTCGGGCCGCACGGCAGGGCGCGCGGCGGCCCGCGCGACGGCGTAACGGCCACGCCGAGGGCGGTCGCCCCGACTTCCAGGGATGCCGCCCTCGACACCAAGGCGGCGAGGCACTTGCGGCCGCCGCCTGGGCGCGAACTCCACCGCCACAAGGGCGCGGGGCTCCGTCCCAGGGGCGCAAAGGCGCATCGGGGGGCTTGCGGCGGCGTGAAAAGTTGCTGGCCCCCCGGGTGCGCCGAACCATGGGAGGGGTGAGCGACGGCGCGTACCTCCGGTTCCCCCACCTGCACGGCGACCTGCTCTGCTTCGCCGCGGAGGACGACATCTGGGTGGCGCCCCTGGGCGCCGCCGGCAGCGCCGCGGGGCGCGCGTGGCGGGTGACGGCCGACCGTACGCGCGTGGGTGCGCCGCGCTTCTCTCCCGACGGCCGCACCATCGCCTTCACCTCCTGGCGCAGCCTGGACCCGGAGGTGTACCTGGTGCCCGTCGACGGCGGCGCCTCCAGGCGGCTGACCTACTGGGGCAGCACCGACACCAGGGTGTGCTCCTGGACGCCCGACGGCGACGTCCTGGCCGTCTCCTCCCACGGCCAGCCCTTCGCCTACCACACCTGGTCGCACAGCGTCCCGGCCTCCGGCGGCCCGGGCGGTCCGCTGCCCTGGGGGCCGGTCTCCGACATCGCCGTCCAGGACTGCGACGACGGTGAGCGCCGCACCCTGCTGCTGACCGGCACCCCGCCGCACGAGCCGCATGCCTGGAAGCGCTACCGGGGCGGCGCGACCGGCCGCCTCTGGCTGCACGGCATCCGCCTGGTGCCGGGCATCGGCGGCCACCTGTCCTCGCCGATGTTCGCCGCCGGGCGCATCGCCTTCCTCTCCGACCACGAGGGCGTCGGCAACCTGTACTCCTGCCTGCCCGACGGCTCCGACCTGCGCCGCCACACCGACCACGCCGACTTCTACGCCCGCAACGCCGCCACCGACGGGCAGCGCGTGGTCTACCAGTGCGGCGGCGACCTGTGGCTGGTGGAGGACCTCGCCTCCTTCGACGCGCGGCCCCGCCGCTTGGACGTCCTCCTGGCCGGCCCCCGCAGCGGCCGCCGCCCCTACCAGGTCCCGGCCGCGGCCAACCTCGACGGCCTGGCGATCGACCGCACCGGCCGCGCCAGCGCGGTGTGCGTGCGCGGCAGCCTCTACTGGCTCACCCACCGCGACGGCCCGGCCCGCACCATCAGCGACGTCCCAGGAGCGCGCGTCCGCCTCCCGGAGATGCTGGGCGACACCGGCCTGGTCGCCTATGTGACGGACGCGGAGGGCGAGGACGGCATCGAACTCGCCCACCTGCCCGGCCGCGCCTCACGCGCCCTGACCCGCGGCCCGGAGGAGACCGGCGACGTACCGCGCGACTTCGCCGCCGACCTCGGCTTCGCCCCCCAGGCGGACGCCGACACCGACGCCGTACCGGTGGGTGCGGGCACCCGTTCGGCGGCCGGTCACCGACCGGCCGGCGACCCGGCCACCCGTACGGGTGACGGTACCGACAGCGGTGCGGGCAGGGGTGACTCGTCGGACGGCGACGCGATGGTCGGCGAACCGGCGGATGCGCAGGATGTCACCCCTTCCGATCGGCTTGTCCGACTGTCCTCCGAGATCACCGGCCGCTTCACCGGATCGGGTGACGGTGACGGCAACGGCCAGGCACCTCACGACGTCTTCCCCGACACCCCGCACGCCCGCCTCGGCGTCGGCCGCCTGGGACGCGTCACCGAGATGGCCTCGTCCCCCGACGGCAGCACTCTCGCCGTCGCGTCCCACGACGGCCGGCTGCTGCTGGTCGCCACCGGTATGGGCGATCCGGACGGCGGCTTCGAGGCGCGCCCCTCGCACGCCAGGGCCGGCGCCGTCGACGAGCTGATCCGCTCCACCAACGGCCCCGTCCGCGACCTCGCCTTCTCTCCCGACTCCGCCTGGCTGACCTGGTCGCACCCGGGCGTCGGCCGCTCCCTGCGCTCCATCAAGATCGCGCGCCTGGTCGACCGTACGATCATCGACGTCACCAACGGCCGCTTCGAGGACGAGCAGCCGGTCTTCACCCGCGACGGCCGCTACCTGGCCTTCCTGTCCTGGCGCGGCTTCGACCCGGTGTACGACGTCCACACCGGCGACCTGTCCTTCCCGCTCGGCTGCCGGCCCTACCTGGTGCCGCTCAACTCGGCGACGCCCTCGCCGTTCGCCCTGCGCGTGGACGGCAGCCCCGTGGGCGCGGGCCTGGACCCCGGCGAGGGCGGCGGCGACGGCCCCGTCGTCGTGGAGGCCGAGGGCCTGCCCAGCAGGGTGACGCCCTTCCCCGTGGCGGCGTCCAAGTACAGCTCCCTGCAGCCCGTCCAGGGCGGCCTGGTGTGGCTGCGCTGGCCCATCTCCGGCGCCCTGGGCGAGACCTTCGTCAACCCGGCCGACCCCTCCGCCCGCCCCACCCTGGAGCACTTCGACCTCGGCAAGTCCAAGCGCACCGAACTCGTGCGCCACATGGACTGGTACGAGGTCAGCGGCGACGGCCGCCGCCTGGCCGTCTACGACGAGGGCGAACTGGCGGTCCTGCCCGCCACCGAGCGCGGCGACGACGACTCGACCGTCTACGTCGACATGCGGCGCATCCTGCACGAGGTGGAGCCGGCCGCCGAGTGGCGCCAGTCCTACGAAGAGGCCGGGCGCCTGATCCGCGACTACTTCTGGGCACCGGACATGTGCGGCGTGGACTGGCCAGCCATCCTCGCGCAGTACCGGCCGCTGGTCGAACGGGTCGCCACCCCGGACGAGTTCGCCGACCTGCTGCGCGAGGTCCTCGGCGAGCTGGGCACCTCGCACGCCTACGTGCAGCCCGCCCGCCGCAACGAGGGCCCGCCGCACTACCAGCGCCCGATCGGCCTCCTGGGTGCCGACTTCCGGCACAACAAGGACGGCACCTGGACGGTGGCGCGCATCCTGCCCGGCGAGTCCTCGGACTCCAAGGCGCGCTCCCCGCTGGCCGGCACCGGCATCCGCGAGGGTGCGGTGCTCACCCACATCGACGGCCGCCGCGTCGACCCGGACACCGGGCCGGCCCCCCTGCTGGCGGGCGCCGGCGGCACCACCGTGGAGCTGACGTTCACCCCGCCCGGCGGCCGCGGCGCGCCCCGCCGCATCGCCGTCGTCCCCTTGGTCGACGAGCGGCCGCTGCGCTACCAGCACTGGGTGGCCCGGCGCCGCCGGGTGGTGCGCCGCCTGAGCGGCGGGCGCTGCGGCTACCTGCACATCCCCGACATGGGCGGCTCGGGCTGGGCGCAGTTCAACCGCGACCTGCGCAAGGAAGTCGCCTACGACGCCCTGCTGGTGGACGTGCGCGGCAACGCCGGCGGCAACATCAGCGAACTCGTCATCGAGAAGCTCACCCGCACGGTGCTGGGGTGGGACGTCACACGCAACGCGCAACCGGTCTCCTACGCCGGCAGCGCCCCGCGCGGGCCGGTGGTCGCCATCGCCGACGAAGCCACCTCCTCCGACGGCGACATGATCACCGCCGCCTTCAAACTCCTCGGCCTGGGGCCGGTGGTGGGGCTGCGCACCTGGGGCGGTGTGGTCGGCATGACGGGCCGCCACCGCCTGGGCGACAACTCCGTCATCACCGTTCCGATGAACGCCGCCTGGTTCGAGGCGTACGGGTGGTCGGTGGAGAACCGGGGCGTCCCGCCGGACATCGAGTGCCTGCGCACCCCGCTGGACTGGGCGGAGGGCCGCCACGGCCAACTCGCCGTCGCCGTACGGACGGCGCTGGCTCTGCTCGACGAGCACCCGCCGGCCGTTCCGCCGGACCTCGCCACGCGCCCCGACCGGGCCCGTCCGCCCCTGCCCCCGCGGTCCCGGCCCCGCCGCTGACGCCTGGCCCCTGGCCCCTGGCCCCTGGCCCCGGACGCTCACCTCGCCGCCATGGATGCGCTGTGCGCCTGGCGCCCATTGCGGCGAGGTGCGTCCGCCTCCATGGCGGCGAGGGTGACGGCACGCCAGAAGGGGCGCCCCTTGCGGGAACGCCCCTTCCGCGTCCGGTGCGTGCTCGGCGCCTACGCAACGCCTGTGCGTCGCACCCGGGTCAGCTCAAGTCGACGTCAGGCCCAGTCGTCCTGCGACTCGTCGTGCGACTCGCGGTCCATGCGCTCGCGCGCCTGGTCCTCGACGCCGGAGCGACGCTCGCGGCCCTCCTGCTGCACGCCGCGCTCGGCACGCTCCTGGCCCTGGCCGTCGGCGGACTTGTTCCGCTTGTTGCCCATCGAGCCCTTGGCCTGCTCGGCGTAGTCCTTGGCCTTGTCGTTGAACTGATCGAAAGCACCCATGGTTACTCCTCCTGGAGTTTTGTGGGGATGGGGCCTCGACAAGGTTGACACGGCCCGACAACCGTCGCATCTCGGGAGAATAACCCCAGGTCAGCAAGTGATTACAGATACGGAGAGTTACGAAGAGTGGGCCCGTGACGACTCGTCGGCGGCGCCGCCGCGGCCGACCAGCCCTCGCCGCGTACCCGCTCCGCGCGCCAGCGCCGGTTCCGCACGCCGCATTTCGCGCCTGCCGAGCGCGCCGCCGATGAGCGAGGGCAGCATGCCGCGCACCGGCTGCATCCCGCGCAGCCACCACTGTGCGTACACATGGGGTGATCGCCGGACGATCCCCGCGGCGATCCGCTCCACGGCCGGCTCCAGCGGGTAGGTGCGGTTGGCCGGCCACGGCAGCCGGCCGCGCAACTGCCGCAGCGCCTCGTCCTCGTCGGCGCCGCGCACCATGTCGGTGTCGGTCCAGCTGAGGTACCCCACGCCGATCCCGACACCCTTGTGCCCGAACTCCGCGCGCAGGCTGTGCGCGAACGCCTCCGCGCCCGACTTGCTCGCGCAGTAGGCGGCCATCAAGGGCGCCGGGGTGATCGCCGCCAGGGAGGCGATCTGCAGGTAATAGCCGCACGAGGCCACCAGGGCGGGCAGGAACGCCCGCGCGGTCGCCACACTGCCCAGCAGATTGACGTGGATCACCCGGTCGAAGGCATCGGGGTCGGAGTCGAGGAACGGACCGCCGGTCGCCACACCGGCGTTGGCGACCGCCACATCGATCCGCCCGAAGCGGTCCGCCACCTCCGCTGCGACCTGCGCCATCCCCGCCCGGTCGGTGACGTCGGCGCTCCACCAGGCCGCCGCCTTGCCGATGGAGTCGGCGACCTGCGCCAACTCGCCCGGTTCCAGGCCCACCAACGCCACCCGTGCACCTCGCGCGGCGAGTTTGCGGGCCAGCAGCGCGCCGACGCCCCTGGCCGCACCGGTGACGACCGCGACCTGCCCGTCCAACGATGATCCGCTCATGCGCTCTTCTCCTCGACGGTGGCCGTCTCCGGCCCGCTTGTCGTACCGGCAGGCTCCTTGGTGCCGGCCTCAAGGTATTCGGCGACCAGGGTGCGGATCGCGGCCGCGACCGCGGGCGCGCCCTCGATGGGCGTCATGTGGCCGAGGCCCGGCAGCTCGGTCAGCCCGACGCAGTTGGGCAGCGCCGCCGCCATGCCGCGGGCGTGCACCCTGGGTGTCAGCTTGTCCGCGGTGCCGACCAGGACCGCCGTGGGCGCGCGCAGTGCGGCCAGTTCGGCGTCCAGGTCGAGCACCGTCAGCATCCGGCCCCAGGCCGCACGATGCCGCGGCCGGCAGGCGTGGATGATCCGCGCGGCGAAGTCCACCTGCTCGGGCGTGGAACCGGCCGCGAGCACCCCGTATTTGAGCGCGGCCCTCGACAGAGGTGTTACCGGGCCGAGCGGCATCCGCGAGACCAGCAGGGCGCGGTGTACGGCCCTGCGCAGCCGCTTGGCGGAGATCCGCGGCGGCAGTACCTCGGTGGCGCCCAGCAGCCGCCCGCTGCCGGTGCTCGCCAGCAGCGCCGCGGCCGTACGGGCGCGCACCGGCTCCCGCCCGGAGGCCGCCATGACCGTCATACCGCCCATGGAATGTCCGACCAGCACCGCGCGCTCGCCGTCGGGGACGGTCGCCTCCAGTACGGCTTGCAGATCATCGGCCAGCGCGTCGGTGCAGTAACCCGCACGGGTGGCGGGCGGTGCGCTGCGGCCGTGACCGCGCTGGTCGTATGCGATCAGCCGATGATCGGCGGAGAGTTGGCGTACCACCGGGGCCCAGAACAGTGTCGAGCACGTCCACCCGTGCGACAGGACGACCGCCGGTCCGTCGGCCGGACCGTACTCCTCGACGTGCAGCCGCGTCCCGTCGGCGGAGACCGCGGTGCGGACCAGGCGCGGGGCGACCTTCCCGTACGGCGCGCTCACGACGCCGCTCCCGTCGCCGCCGCCGCGTGCTCGGCGCCCTCGTCCTCGCCCGGCGGCGGGATCAGGTCGTACTCCGAGAGCTCGATCCGCCGCGTGGCCCGCCGGAACTCCGCGGTGGTGCCGGGCCAGGCGGTGGTGTTGCGGCCGTTGGCGTCCAGGTACCAGCTCTGGCAGCCGCCGGTATTCCACACAGTGCGGGCGGCGCGGCTCTGCACCTCGCGGTTCCAGGTGGCGACCGCGTCGGGCCTGGCATCCAGGGCGGCGGCCCCGGTGCGCGCCAGGGTGCGCAGGTAGTCGGCGACGTAGTTGAGCGATGATTCGATCATCAGGATCATCGAGCTGTTTCCCAGGCCCGTGTTGGGTCCGATGATAAACAGAAGATTGGGAAATCCGTCCACCGTGCAGCCGCGCAGCGCGGCCATGCCGTCCTTCCAGTGCTCGCTGAGGGTGCGGCCGTCCGCGCCGATCACCCGGTCGCCTATCGGCATGTCGGTGACGTGGAAGCCGGTTCCGAAGATGATCGCGTCGACCTCGCGCCGGGTCCCGTCGGCGGTCACCACGGTCGAGCCGCGCACCTGGGTGAGCGCGGAAGCGACCACTTCGGTGTTGGGCTGGACCAGCGCCGGATAGTAGGTGTTCGACAGCAGGATGCGCTTGCAGCCGATCGTGTAGTCCGGTGTGAGCCGTGCGCGCAACTGCGGGTCCTTCACCGACCGGTTCAGGTGCGCCCTGGCGATGCGTTCGGCCGCTTCCATCAGCTTCGGCCGCTTGACGAAGGCGCCGACCTGGAACTCCCTGATCAGCCACAGCAGTCCGCGCCGTGCCTTGGCCGTCGCCGGCACCACGGCGTGCAGCCACCGCTCGGCGGCGCCGATCGGCCGGTCCACCCGGGGCATCACCCAGGGCGGCGTGCGCTGGATGACGGTCAGCTGCTCCACGACCGGCTGGATGGAGGGCACGATCTGGATCGCCGAGGCGCCCGTACCGACCATGGCGACGCGCTTGCCCCGCAGGTCGTAGTCGTGGTCCCAACGCGAGGAGTGGAAGACGCGCCCGGGGAAGTCCTCGATACCGGGGATCTCGGGGATCTTCGGGTCGGACAGCGGGCCGGTGGCGGAGACCACGACATCGGCGGTGAGTTCGCCGGCGGCGGTGCTCAGGTGCCAGCGGCGTGCGCCGGCGTCCCAGCGTGCCTGCCGCACCTCGGCCCCGAAGCGCAGATGCGGTCGGAGCCCGAAGGTGTCGGTCGCCCGCTCGAGGTAGGCGCGGATGTGCTGCTGACCGGAGAAGGCGCGCGGCCAGTCCGGGTTGGGCGCAAAGGAGAACGAGTACAGGTGCGAGGGCACGTCGCAGGCGCACCCCGGGTAGCTGTTGTCGCGCCAGGTGCCGCCGACGGCCTGGGCGCGCTCGAGGACCACGAAGTCGGTGATCCCCTCCCGCCGCAGCCGCACCGCGGCTCCCAGGCCGCCGAATCCGGACCCGATGACCGCGACCCGCACGTGTTCGACACCGTCGTCCATGGCACCGCCCTCCGTTCGCCGATCAATCACGCCAGCAATCACTGGCACAATCGGACTGTAGGACACGAGGGGTTACCTCGGGTAGGGGTCGGTACGGAGATTCCCCGCGGGAGGTCGGCTGCGTCCCCTGGCGACCATGGTGGCGAGGCAGCACGAGCGGCGGGCGGGAAGAACGGTTCTGCCACCCCATAGGCTGGCGTTGTGGACGACAACGGCAGCCCCGGGCGCGAGTACCGCGTCGAGGAACTGGCGAAGGCCGCCGGCATCCCCGTCCGGACCCTGCGCTTCTACCGCGAGCGCCGCCTCCTTCCGCCGCCCCGCCGCCAGGGGCGCATCGCCTGGTACTCCGAGGACCATCTGGCGCGCCTGCGCACCATTGCGGCGCTTCTGGAGCGCGGCCACACCCTGGGTGGCATAGCCGACCTGATCGCCGCCTGGGAGCAGGGCCGCACCCTTGACGGCGTCGCGGGGCTGCTCGGTCTGGAGGGCGCTCTCGGCGGCCCCTGGTCGCAGGAGACACCGGTAAGGCTCACCCCCCAGGAGCTCGCCGATTACTTCGGCGAGGACGTCAGCCCCGAGAACCTGACGGCATCCCTGGAGATCGGCTACATCGCCGTCGACGGCGAGCAGGTCGTCCACATCAGCCGCCGCCTCCTGGACGCCTCCGCCGCCCTGGTGCGTGAGGGCGTCCCCCTGGCCGCCGTCCTGGCCGCGGGCCGCGAGGTGCGCGTCCACGTCGACGCCATCGCCGACCTGTTCACCCAGGTGATCAAGACCCACGTGCTGGGCTCCCTTGCGGACATGCCGCCCGGTGAGGCGCACCGCGCCGCCGAGTTGCTGCAGCGGCTGCGGCCGCTGACGAAGAACATCGTGGACGCCGAGATGTCGCTTGCGATGGACCGCAGGATGCGTGCGGAGGTCGATGCCTGGATGCGCGAGCGGGCCGGCAGCCAGGGCACCGCGGCCGAGGACGCGCCTCACGCGCCCATGGAGGCGCGCGACGAACCCCCGGCGCAGGCGTGAGCGTCAAAGCGCGGATCCCGCGCGCATCACACCCCGCGACCTGAGAGAGTGGATACGCAGGAACGATCAGGAGGTGCCCCGTGCAGCAACCCCATGACGCCGACGCCGAGCACGCAATCCTCGGGCGGATCAGCAAGATGGTCGCCGACGAGAAGACGTTGCGCGACCTGCTCGCCTCGGGGGCGGGCGACGGTGGCAGCGAACGCGACCGCCTGGCGGCGCTCGAACGCGAACTGGACCAGTGCTGGGACCTGTTGCGTCAGCGCAGGGCCCTGTCCGAAGCGGGCGAGGACCCCGGCGGCGCCCGCGTACGCCCCTCCTCCACCGTCGAGGGATACCGCTCGTGACCGCTGCGGGCGACATCGTCGTCACCGACGCCCCGGACGCCCACCGGTACAAGGCCAGGTCCGGCACCGACCTCGCGGGTTTCGTCGCCTACCTCAGGGCTCCGGAGCTGATCGCCCTGGTGCACACCGAGGTGGAGCCGGCCTACGAGGGGCGCGGTGTCGGCTCGGCGCTCGCCCGCGGTGTCCTGGACGAGGCCCGCGCTTCGGGCCTGCGCGTCCTGGCGATCTGCCCGTTCATCGACGGCTGGATCACCAAGCACCCCGAGTACGAGGACCTGAGGTACGAGCCCGACAGCAAGGTGACGGACTAGCCTCCCTGGCGGCGGGCCCTTCCCTGGGCCGCCGCCGGGGGCGCCGACCTCGATGTCGGATTCTCGCCAGACCGGCACCCTGACGACCGGCGATGCTGGTGGGGTGCAAACGGATTTCGACGCCTGTGTGCGCGCCGTGCAGTCCAAGGACGCCCGTTTCGACGGCTGGTTCTTCACCGCGGTGCTGACCACCCGCATCTACTGCAGGCCGAGCTGCCCGGTCGTGCCGCCCAGACCCGAGAACATGGTCTTCTACCCGAGCGCGGCGGCCGCCCAGCAGGCCGGGTACCGCGCGTGCAAACGCTGCCGCCCGGACGCGAGCCCCGGATCGCCGCAGTGGAACGAGCGCGCCGACCTCGTCGCACGCGCCATGCGGCTGATCGGCGACGGCGTCGTCGACCGCGAGGGCGTGCCGGGACTCGCCGCCAGGCTCGGCTACAGCGCGCGCCAGGTGGAGCGCCAGCTGCTCGCCGAACTCGGCGCGGGCCCCTTGGCGCTGGCCCGCGCCCAACGCGCCCAGACTGCCCGCCTGCTCATCGAGACCACGACCATGCCGATGGGCGAGGTCGCCTTCGCTGCGGGCTTCTCCAGCATCCGCGCCTTCAACGACACGGTGCGCGAGGTCTTCGCCCTGGCGCCGGGCGAGTTGCGCTCCAGGGTCGCCAAGGGCCGTCCGAGCGCCGCCGCGGGCGTACTGAGCCTGCGGCTTCCCTTCCGCCGCCCCCTCACCCCGGACAACCTCTTCGGCCACCTGGCCGCCACCGCGGTGCCCGGCGTCGAGGAGTGGCGGGGCGGCGCCTTCCGCCGCACGCTGCGGCTGCCGCACGGCCCCGGAATCGTCGAGCTGCGGCCCGAACCCGAGCACATCGGTTGCCGGCTGCGGCTGGCCGACTGGCGCGACCTCGGGCAGGCGATCAGCCGCTGCCGCCGCATGCTCGACCTCGACGCGGACCCGCAGGCGGTGGACGCCCTTCTGTCGGCCGACTCCCGGCTCGCGCCCTTGGTGGCCAAGGCGCCTGGGCGACGGGTACCGCGCGTCGCCGACGGCCCTGAGTTCGCCGTCCGCGCCGTCCTGGGGCAGCAGATCTCCACGGCTGCCGCCCGCACCCACGCCGGCCGCCTGGTCGCCGCCCACGGGGAGCCGGTGAGCGACCCGGACGGCGGCCTCACCCACCTGTTCCCGTCGCCGGAGCAGCTCGCCGCTCACGACCCGTCCGCACTGGCGATGCCGCAGACCCGCAGGAACACCCTGGCGGGGCTCCTGGACGCCCTGCTGGACGGCAGCCTGGACCTGGACGTGGGCAGCGACTGGCAGCGGGCCCGCGCCCGTCTGGCGGCCCTTCCGGGCTTCGGCCCCTGGACCGTGGAGGCCATCGCGATGCGCGCGCTCGGGGACCCGGACGCTTTCCTGCCCACCGACTTGGGCGTCAGGAACGCAGCGCGGGCCCTGGACCTGCCGGCCACCCCTGCCGCCCTCACCCGCCACGCCGCCGCCTGGCAGCCATGGCGCGCCTACGCGACCCAGTACCTATGGGCGACAGGTGATCATCCGATCAACACACTCCCCAGCGACCACCCCACCCGACGGACCGCCCATACGGAACGCATGTCACCCGCGGAAGGCACCACCACACGATGAACCCCCACCCGACGACGGTCGACACCGTCCACACGACGATGGACAGCCCTTGCGGCCTACTCACCCTGGTCGCCAGGGACGGCTGTCTCGCCGGCGTCTATATGACCGGCCAGCGGCACCGCCCACCCGAGGAGTCCTTCGGCCCACGCTCCGACCTCCCCCTGTTCGACCAGGCGATCGAGGAACTGACCGCCTACTTCGCCGGCGAGCGCACCACCTTCGACGTCGAGCTGCGCCCCCAGGGCACACCGTTCCAGCTGCAGGTATGGGACGCCCTCCGGCACATCCCCTACGGCAAGACCGTCACCTACGGCGAACTCGCCGAGGCCATGGGCCGGCCCACCGCCTCACGCGCTGTCGGTTTGGCCAACGGCAGGAACCCGATCAGCGTCATCGTCCCCTGCCACCGCGTCATCGGCGCCGACGGCAGCCTCACCGGATACGGCGGCGGCCTGGCCAGGAAGCAGTGGCTGCTCGACTTCGAACGCGGCACGGGCCAGCAGACGCTGATCTGACCCCGCACCCCGCGGCGCCGGCCACCGCCGAGCAGATGATCGGACGTCTGCTACGACAGCCCGAGCGCAGGCACGACAACGGCGTCGATGTACCGGTGCGTGTACTCCGGATCGGGATCGACGCCTTCGATGATCGGGCGGGTCAGCGCGCCGCCGAAGAGCATGTGGGGGACGAAGTCGCGCGCGGGGCAGTCCGGGGCCAACTCGCCGCGGTCCACGGCGCGCTGGACGAGTTCGGCGAAGTTGGCGAGCTCCGGTTCGATGAGCAGTTCGCGCAGCGCCCGGAAGAGGTCCTCGTTCTGGAATGCCGCGTGCGACAGCCCGCGCATCAGCTCCTGGTCGCGCTTGATTTCGGCCTCGTCGTGCAGCCGCACGAGTTCGTGGAGGTCGCCGATGAGCGAGCCGGTGTCGATGTCCGACACGGACACCGGCTTGCACTGCCGCAGTGAGGTCGCGACGAGTTCCGGCTTGCCCTTCCACTGGCGGTAGAGGGTCGCCTTGCTGGAACGCGTACGCGCGGCGACGGCGTCCATGGTCAGCGCCTCGTAGCCCACCTCACGCAGGAGGTCGACCACTGCCTCGTACAGCTCCTGCTCACGCTCCGGGGTCAGACGGGTGCGCCGCACGGTGCTGCTCGTCTCCGGCGACATGTCCTGATCCCTCCTGGCCTACCGGCCCGATCGCGCCCGATCGTCAGGGCGCTGCGCTGGGCCATCTGTATGACTGTGTCGAAACGATGCCGTACACCTAGAGAGTAAACGGCCCACGATCGAAACGCCACCGTTTCGATCGTGGGCCCCATCACGTTCCGCTTGCCGCCCCTCACAGCTGCCGTACAGCCGTCCATCAGGCGGGCAGCGCCAGGCTGTGCCCGGTGTGCTCTACCTTCGCCCGCAGGTAGCGGACGTTGGAGTCCGACACGTGCACGCCGGTCGGCACCTGCTCGGCGACCTCGACTCCCAGAGCGCCGAGCTGCAGCGACTTGTCAGGGTTGTTGGTCAGCAGCCGCACCCTGCTGGTGCCGAGTGCCGCCAGCATCTGGGCAGCGGCCGTGTAGTCGCGCTCGTCCTCGCCGCGGCCGAGCGCGAGGTTCGCCTCATAGGTGTCCAGGCCCTGATCCTGGAGCGCATAGGCGTCCAGCTTCGCGTAGAGGCCGATGCCGCGTCCCTCCTGCCTCAGGTACAGCAGGTAGCCGCCGACGGCAGCGATACGCTCGACGGCCTCCCTCAACTGCGGCCCGCAGTCGCATCGCTCGGAGCCGAAGACGTCACCCGTAAGGCACTCCGAGTGTGGTCGCACCAACGGAACATCCGCCTCACGGTAGTCGCCCAGCCCCAGAGCGATGTGCTCCTTGCCGTCCACCAGCCCGGTGAACGTGAAAACGTCGGCGGTCGTCGACCATCCGTCCGAGAAGCGGACCGGAACGCTCACCTGCGTACGCACGCTCGCGGCCGGCAGTGCCCCGCTCGAGTCAACCGTCATCGCGACCCCCTTCATAAGATCTTGAACTCTCAAGCTCTCGCGACGATGCGTTTATTTCTCCGCAGCCCGGACCGTGACTCACGCCACACGCCACCCGAACGAGTGACCCTGCGTGCGCAGGTATCGCGCGACGGCAGCTCGGGCGACGACGAGCAGGAGACTGCAATTGCCTTCGCAGGGACCGCATGCGGGCGCAAAACACCTGCGTCGGGAGTCGATCGGCGATCCCGGTGCGACGAGCCGACCGTCACACCGGTATCACTCCGGCCAGGTGGCAAGTACTCACTGCCGCACACCGTGCGGGCGACGACGCAGTGGCCGGACACCCGACTGCCCGGCCCCAACTCCCCGGCGCCAGGGACACGACGAGTTCACCCGCACGGAGAGTCACCGGCTCGCGCTCGCTGAGGCCCAAGGCTTCCAGCGCAGCGTCCTGGCCGACGCTCGGGACCGCGTACCAACTGCCGCACAGGTGCAGGGCGTACGGGATCCCACTCGAGCGCTTGAGCCCTATCGGCCGGCGCCACGCCTCGCCGCAACAGCCCGCACCACTGGCGAACCGACCCCGAGCAGCGGCTCGTCGGCCTCGATCCGCTCCGAGCACACGTCGGAAACGGCAAATCCCGGCCGACTGTCACAGTCAACCGGGATCTCGCGAATCATTCCCGCACAGGCTTCGAGAATGCTCTGTTGTGGACCTGAGGGGATTCGAACCCCTGACCCCCTCGATGCGAACGAGGTGCGCTACCGGACTGCGCCACAGGCCCTTGCAACGAAGGAAACTCTAGCATCCCGGCGAGGGTGGTCGTGAACGGGATATCGGCAGGTCGACGGGAGCACGCCGCCCACTGTGGCAGCCCTCCCGGTCACTCGTTTGCGGCGCGGGGGCGGTCGGGGTCGGCGTACTGGTCGAAGAGGGGCGTGCGGGTGCTGCGCGAGCGTCGGGCGGTCGGCTGCTGCTGTTCGCGAGGCTGGTCGCGCGGCGCTTGCTCCTCCCGCGCCTCACGCCCATGGGTGCGCTCCCCTGGCGTCGTACCGGAACGAGCCGAACTCCAGGTGTCCGGGGCACCGAGGTCGATGCCGTTGGAGGTACGGGGCGCAACAGGGGCGGTCACATAAGTGGGCAGGGGCACCGGTACAGGCTCCCAGCCGTCACCCGCGGTCTGCTGCGCACGCTGCTGGTCCACCCACTCGGCGTGGTCGGTCTGCTCGACCACAGCACGCCGGTCGGCGCTGCGCGCAGAGGACGCGGGACCGGCGGGAAGCGCCGGCCTGGGTGCCTGGGGCGCGGCAGGCTCGTCATGGTTCGCCGCCATGGCGGCGGGCTTTCCGGGACGGGGCGCACGCAGGCGCCGAGCGGCCTCTGCCGCGCGGCGCTGGTCGAGGCGCACCTCGTAGCGCCTGCGCTCCTGGCGGCGCATCTGCCCGATGTAGAGCGTGAGCAGGACGGCGGGAACGGCAGGCGCCCAGAGCAGGACGACGCCGCCTACTGCCGCCGCAATGGCGCCGGCGGTGAACGCGAGGAAGAGCAGCGTCGTCGTACGGCGGCGGCGGGCGAGCACCCTGGCGCGCTGGCTGCTTCGGGGTGAGGACGCCGCAATGGCGGCGGGCGCCGGACGCGCAGGGGGACGGCGCACCTCGGTGACGGGCACGGCAAGGCCCCGGACGTCCACCGCCTCCCCGAGGTCGGTCTCGTCGTCCGGTTCGTCGGCTGAGGGGTCGACGCTCTCACCGCGCGCCTTCGCGACGCGCCGCTCCATCGCCGCACGTCCGGACAGGAGCCGGATGGCGGTGCTGAAGCGTTCCGTCGGACGCACCTCGTTGAGCTCGTCCTGCCTACGGAGCCACATCGGCACCAGGTAGGCAGCCCAGGCCCCGACAATGACTGCGTAGATGAGGCCGCTACTGCTCACGACGTACACGGTAGGGGTGATCGAGTCGCGCCATTGGCAATTCGGCTCGGTGTGTCGCACGATCTGGCTGATAGGGCCAGATTTTTGTGCGATCACCTTTACCATCGAACAATAGTTTTATTTCTGCTGCGCCTCGGGCCTCGCCTGCCGCCAGCGGCGCAGGAGTCCGTCGGGTACTTCCTCCACGGTGAGCGCGTATACGAGGTGGTCGCGCCATCCCCCGTCGATATGCAGATAGCGCGGCCGCAGCCCTTCCTCGCGGAAGCCGAGCTTTTCCGCCACCCGGCGGCTGGGCGCGTTCTCGGGGCGAATGCACACCTCCACCCGGTGGAGGCCGACCCGGCGGAAGCAGTGGTCGACGGCCAAGGCGACGGATGTGGGCATCACCCCGCGTCCGGCGACCGCCTCGTCCACCCAGTAGCCGATGTGCGCCGAGCACATGGAGCCCCAGGTGATGCCCGCGACGGTCAGTTGACCCGCCAGCCGCCCCTGGTACTCGATAACGAACGGCAGCATGCGCCCGGCGTTCGCCTCGCGCCTGAGGTGACGCACCATCTGGCGGTAGGTGGGGCGTTGGGCGACATGTCCGGGAGGGGCGGGCGGCACGGTCGCCTCCCAGGGGCGCAACCACTCCCGGTTACGGCGGTTGACCTCGCGCCATGCGCGCTGGTCGCGCATCCGGATCGGGCGGAGGGTGATGTCACCGTCCACCAGCTCAACCGGCCAGGACCCGTTCAGCTCGGTCTCCCAGTATCGGAATGCGGATCATCGTCCGAGTGATGATCCGACTGCTCTTTCGGGTGATCGCCGCCGCGGATCTGGTCGACGGCGTGGACGACAATCGGCGCCAGGACGGCCAAGCCGTCCTTCACGCCTCCGGTCGATCCGGGAAGGTTCACCACCAGGGTGCGGCCGGCGACCCCTGCGACGCCACGGGAGAGCGCAGCGGTGGGTACTTTTGCGCGACCGGCGGCGCGGATCGCCTCGGCGACACCGGGGACCTCGTAGTCGAGTACCGCGCGGGTCACCTCGGGGGTGCGGTCGGTGGGCGAGATGCCGGTACCACCGGTGGTCACCACGAGGTCGTAGCCGGCGGCGACGGCTTCCCTGAGCACCTTGGCGACCGGGTCCCCGTCGGGGACGACCCGCGGGCCGTCCACGGCGAAGCCCAGCTCCGCGAGGGCTGCAGCGATCAGGGGCCCGCCCCGGTCCTCGTACACCCCTGCGGCGGCCCGGTTGGAGGCGGTGACGGCCAGTGCCCGGGGCGGTTGCGCGGTCACGGCCGGTGCCAGTCACCGGACTTGCCGCCGGTCTTCTCCTCGACCCGCACGTCGGTGACCACCGCGCCCTTGTCGACGGCCTTGACCATGTCGACAACGGTGAGCGCGGCGACGGCGACGGCGGTGAGCGCCTCCATCTCGACACCTGTGCGGTCGTTGGTGCGCACCGTGGCGGTGATCTCGACGGCGTCGTCGGCGACCTCGAGGTCGACGGTCACTCCGGAGATCGACAGCGGGTGGCATAGGGGGACGAGGTCGGGTGTGCGCTTGGCGCCCATGATGCCCGCGACGCGGGCGACACCCAGGGCGTCGCCCTTGGGCACGCCCTCGCCGCGGAGGAGTTCGACAACGCGCGGCGCGACGAGCACACGACCGGTGGCTCGGGCAGTGCGAGTGGTGACGTCCTTGGCGGAGACGTCGACCATGCGGGCGGCGCCTGCCTCGTCGATGTGGGTGAGGTGCTGGTGCGCGCTGCTCATCGTTCTCCCGTGCGGTCCGTTGGGCAGACACCGTACCGGCCCGTACCCGGGCCCGGCGCGCCGGTCCGCGACATGGAGCGCCGGGCGCTAGCCCAGCGAGATCACCTCGACGTCGCTTCCGGCGGCGACCGACGTCACCTCTTCCGGTACGACGATCAGAGCGTCTGCGTGGGCCAGGGCTTTCACCAGGTGGGACGCGGAGCCACCCACAGGAGTGACCGTACCGGAACGCTTGTCGTACCGCCCCCGCAGGAACTGCCGCTTGCCCTCGGGCGACCTGTCGATCGCCTGCGTGCACACGGCTCGTACGACATCACGATGAACGGGCGCGACGCCCATGAGCGTACGGATGACGGGGCGCACGAACAGCTCGAACGACACATAGGCGCTCACCGGGTTGCCGGGCAGGGCCAGCAGGGGGATGCGGTCGGGGCCGATCCTGCCGAATCCCTGCGGCTTGCCGGGCTGCATCGCGAGCTTGCGGAACTCCACGTGCCCGGCGTCGTCCGCACCCTCCCCGAATGCCTCGCCCAGGGACGACAGCGCCTCCTTGACGACGTCGTACGCCCCGACGCTCACTCCCCCGCTGGTGACGATGACGTCCGCGCGACTGAACTGGTCCTCAATGGCGGCGCGCAGTGTCTCGACCTCGTCGGGGACGGCACCGACGCGGTAGGCAACCGCCCCGGCTTCCACAGCGGCGGCGGTGAGGGCGAAGCTGTTGGAATCGTGGATGCGTCCTGGGGCCAAGGGCTCGCCGGGCGGCACGAGTTCGCTGCCGGTGGAGACGACCACGACCCGGGGGCGCGGCCGTACTGTGACGGTGGGGCACCCGATGGCGGCCAGGAGCGCGATCTGGGACGGCCCGAGCACGGTGCCGGCGGAAAGAGCGAGTTCCCCGGCGCCGACGTCACTGCCGGGCGCCCTGACGTACTGGCCCGCCTCGGCACCTTGGTACACAAGCACCTCGCCGCCGGAGCCGGCCGGGTCGGTGGAGAACGCCGCCATGGTGTCGGCCGGGCCCTGCCCGGTGCCGCCGTCGGTCCACTCGACGGGGACGACGGCCTCGGCACCTGGCGGCAGGGGCGCACCGGTCATGATGCGGGCGGCCTGGCCGGGGCGGACGGTGGGGAGTTCGCCGCTGCCGGCCGCCACGTCCCCGATCACCTCTAGGACGGCGGGGTGCTCGGGGGTGGCCGCCTTGACGTCGGCGACCCTGACCGCGTAGCCGTCCATCGAGCTGTTCGCAAAGGGCGGCAGGGACGTCGGCACGGTGACGTCCCCGACAAGCACGCACCCCTGGGCGTCGAGAAGTTGCAACTCGATCGGCTCAAGGGGGGACAGTTGCCCCAGGATGCTTTCCAGATGTTCGGTGACGGACCACACGCGGTCGGCGTCATGACTCACTCTTGCATCTCCTCAGCGACATACTCACGCAGCCAGGTCCGGAAGTCGGGCCCCAGGTCTTCACGTTCGCATGCCAGTCGGACAATCGCACGCAAGTAGTCACCCCTGTCGCCGGTGTCGTAGCGGCGGCCGGTGAAGACCACGCCGTGCACCGGTCCGCCGTCGTCGTCGCGCAGCGCCAACTCGCGAAGGGCGTCGGTGAGCTGGATCTCGCCGCCGCGGCCGGGCTGGGTCTTCTTCAGCGTCTCGAAAACTGCCGGGTCCAGGACATACCGTCCGATGACCGCATAGAAGGACGGGGCCTTGTCGGTGGTCGGCTTCTCGACGAGGTCGGTGACGCGTACGACATCGGGATCTGCGGTGGGCGCTATCGCCGCCGACCCGTACAGGTGAATGCTCTCGGGGTCGACCTCCATGAGCGCGACGACGCTGCCGCCGTACTGCTCCTGGACGCTGATCATGCGCGACAGCAGGGGGTCGCGCGGGTCGATCAGGTCGTCGCCCAGGAGGACGGCGAAGGGCTGGTCGCCGACGTGCGGTTCGGCGCAGAGGACGGCATGCCCGAGACCCTTGGGGTCGCCCTGGCGCACATAGTGCATCGTGGCCAGGTCGCTCGACTCGCGCACCCTGGCGAGGCGTGACTCGTCGCCCTTGCGGGTGAGCGCCTCCTCCAGTTCGTAGTTGCGGTCGAAGTGGTCCTCCAAGGGGCGCTTGTTGCGCCCGGTGATCATCAGGACATCCGACAGTCCGGCGGAAACCGCCTCCTCGACCACGTACTGGATCGCCGGTTTGTCCACCACCGGCAGCATCTCCTTGGGAGTTGCCTTGGTCGCCGGCAGGAACCTGGTGCCGAGGCCGGCCGCGGGGATGACAGCCTTGGAGACCCGTGTACGTGAACTCGTCATGGCATGCACCCTAGTGGCCGCGAATGTCCGCAAGGTGAAGAACTGATGGATTGTGACTGGTAAAGAATGGTTGCGCACGGTATGAGCGGGAACATCCGCGAACAGAAGTCACAGTTGCGAGCTCGTCTCCTGGAGGCCAGGCGCGGGTTGACCACCGGTGAACGGCAGGAGGCGAGCAGAGCGCTGGCAGAGAGAGTACGGGACCTGCCGCCGCTTGCAACCGCCGGGACGGTCGCCGCCTATGTGTCGACAGGAAGCGAGCCCGGGACGCGCGACCTGATCGACGCTCTGCGCACGCAGGGCACCCGCGTGCTCCTCCCGGTGCTCCGCGCCGACAACGATCTGGACTGGGCCGCCTACGAGGGCCCCGACGCCCTTGTGCCCGGTCCCCGACGCCTCGTGGAGCCCGCAGGTGTACGCCTGGGTGTCGAGGCCGTCGCCCAGGCGCAGGCCGTCCTGCTGCCAGGGTTGGCTGTCGACGCCACAGGTGCACGCCTGGGGCGCGGGGGCGGCTCGTACGACAGGGTGCTGGAGCGCTTGGCGGCCATGGGTGCGCATCCCATGCTCGTGGTGCTCCTCTACGCGCACGAGGTGGTCGACACGGTTCCTCGCGAACCGCACGACCACCTCGTCGACGCGGTGGTCACCCCTGGGGCCGTCCACCGCTTCCGCCACCTCGGCGGCGCGGCTACGGCGTGAGCGCCATCTTCGCCTTGGCCGCCTTGTCGACGCGCTCGTCGCTGAAGTACCAGGGCAGCAGTTCGCCGGCGGCCCACTTGTCCGTCTGGTCGGTGTAGTGGGCGTTGTAGGCATGCCCTGACTCTCCGGTGAGGTTGATCCACCGGGACTTGTCGAAGTCCTGGAGGTTGACGATCATCCGCATCGAAGGGACCCATTCGACGTCGTAGCCGCCGGCCGCGTTCCAGCCACTGGCGTCCACGGCGGCCTCGCCGCCGCTGAGCTCATAGGGGCCACGGTTGAGAAGCCATTTGACGACGCCCGGCCCCTTGGTGCCCAGGGTCTGGTTCTTCAGAGTGAGCTTGTGCAGCCGTCCCCAGCTCCAGGTGTTGATGTCCTTGCCGAGCTTGGCGGTCAGCTCGTAGCGGGCATCCTTCATGGCCTGTGCGAGCAACTGGTCGCGCGTGCTGTGGTCGGCCTTGTTGGTGTCGCTGCCGAAGAACGCGGTCGTCGACATCGTCCACCAGGGGTTGTGCTCGTCGGGAAGGATGTTGCGGACGACCTCGAACCAGCGGTCCCCACCGTCGGGCTGTGCCTCGTCGGCGTCGCGCTCACCGCACTCCTCGACGGTCTTGGCCTTGCCTGTCAGGTCGTCGACGGGCCCGGTCTGCCCGGCGGGCGGCACCCTGAGGCACTGGCCCTTGGGCCGCAGCTCCTTGGGCAGCTTGTTGCCGAACGCCAGCTTCAGGACGTTGCGCCACACAGCGTTGAAGTACGCGGCAGCCGCCGAGTCGGAATCCTGGTTGTAGTCCCATCCTTCGAGCAGCTTTTGTGCGTCACGGACGTAGTCACCCTTGTCGTTGGTGATGTCGACCTTCAGCAGGTAGGGCACGAGCAGCTTCGCGATCTCGCTGCTGTCGTCGTTCTGCATGGACTGCATGTCGTCCATGGAGATCTTGCCGCCGTCCTTGATCTTGGACGCGATGAGGTCGTTGATCCGCTGACTGCGGGTGCCGTAGTCCCAGTCGTCGGTGAGCAGGTAGGGGTAGTCGTCCTGGTTCACGACCGGTTGGTTGGCCGTGACGATGTAGCCCTTCGGCGGGTTCTCGACGTACGGCATCGAGGCAAACGGGATGTACCGGCCGGTCCACGCGTAGCGGGAGTCCCAGCCGGGCTCCGGCCAGGTGCCGTCGTCGCCCTTCGGCCTGATCGGGATCTGTCCGGGCGCCTGGTAGCCGATGTTGCCCTTGGTGTCGGCGTACGTCAGGTTCTGCGACGGAACGGCGAAGTCCTTGGCCGCGTTGCGGAACTGCGTGAAGTCGGTGGCCCGATCGAGCTCGAAGACGGCGTCCATGGTCTTCGACGGAGTCAGCGCGGTCCACTTCAGAGCGACGGCGTAGCCGCTGTTGACGCCGCCCGGGGGGTCGGAGACGGGCGCGGTCTGGCCGACGGTCCGGATCTCGTCGTCGCGGTCGGAGATCAGCGGTCCGTTGTTGGTCTCTCGTACGGTGATCGTACGGGGCTTACCGCCGGCCACCTTGATGGTCTCGCGCCGTGTGATGAACGGCTTCTGCTTGCCGTCGTACAGGTAGGTGGTCGCGGTGACCTTCTCCAGGTACAGGTCGGTCACGTCGGCGCCGAGGTTGGTCATGCCCCAGGCGATGTCCTGGTTGTGTCCGATGACCACACCGGGCATACCCGAGAAGGTGAACCCGCTGATGTCGTACGGGCAGGATTTGCTCACCGTCCGGCAGTGCAGGCCCATCTGGTACCAGACCGACGGCAGCTCGGGTGCCAGGTGCGGGTCATTGGCCAGCAGCGGCTTGCCGGTCGTCGTGTACTGGCCGGAGACGACCCACGAGTTGGAGCCGATGCCCGTGCCGTTCGGACCGAGCAGCGCGGGCATCTGGTCGATGATCTGAGAAATACCCGCGAGCTGGGAGTCGACGCTGCTGTTGAGCCCCCGAGGAGTGGTGGAACCGTCCGCGGTGAAATCACCGGTGCTTTGATCGACCGATCCGCCGGAGATGATCGGACTGTTCCGGTCATAGGGGTAGTCAGGGTACAGCTGCTTGATCTGCGCCTGGCTGAGCCGGCTCGTCATGAGCGCGCGGTCGATCTCGTCCTGCATGTTGCCGCGCAAGTCCCAAGCCATCGCCTTGAGCCAGGACACGGAGTCGACCGGTGTCCATGGCTGCGGCTTGTAGTTGTTGCTGATCGAGAGGGCCTCGTACTCCAGGGACAGGGCCGAGCCGCTGTGGTCCTTCAAGTAGGCGTTGACGCCGTCGGAGTAGGCCTGCAGGTACTTCTGCGTCGTCGAGCTGAGCTTCGCGTACTCCTTCTGCGCGACGCCGCGCCAGTTGAGGGTGCGCACGAAGGCGTCGGTCTCGACCTCGCTCTTGCCGAACATCTCCGACAGCCGTCCGGCGGTCAGGTGCCGACGCACGTCCATCTCGTAGAAGCGGTCCTGCGCCTGGACGTAGCCCTGGGCACGGAAGAGGTCCTCCGGGGTGTCGGCGTAGATCTGCGGGATGCCATTGGCGTCGCGCTTGACGTCGACCGGCCCGGACAGGCCGCGAAGCGTCAGCGAACCGGTGGTCTGCGGGAAGGAGGCGCGCACGGTACTGATGCTCCAGTACGACCCATATCCGACTCCCGCCACCAGCAGCAGCACCAACGTGATCACGATCAGGCGTACGCGGCGGGATTTCTTCCGTGCGGGCATCGCTGTCCTTCAAGGGGCAGGGCGGACCGGGTGATCAAGTGCTCGATGTGCAAGGGCAACCATAGGCGCATGCGCTGTGGCCGACGGACACGGAGGCCGGGCGGCCGGGCCCCGGCCGCCCGAATACCAAGAGAGGGTAAAATATTAGCCAAGGCAACGAAGTTGAAAGGACCGGGCCCCTGACTGTCCACCACCTGAACGAGATCCTGCTGATCGGCGCCTCGGTGCTTCTGGTCGCCGTCGTGGCCGTACGGCTCGCTTCCCGCAGCGGTCTGCCCACCCTGCTCGTGTACGTCGGCATCGGTGTGATCATCGGACAGGACGGGGTGTTCGGCTTCACCTTCGACGATGTCCAACTCACCCAGGTGCTCGGCTACGCGGCGCTGGTGGTGATCCTGGCAGAGGGCGGCCTCGGCACCAAGTGGCCCCAGATCAGGCCGGTGGTGCCAGCGGCCGCGGTCCTGGCGACCGTCGGCCTGCTGGTGAGCGTCCTCGTGACGGCGGCAGCGGCTCACTTCGCTGTGGGACTCGGATGGCGGCAGGCGCTCATCATCGGTGCCGTGGTGTCCTCGACGGACGCTGCGGCAGTCTTCTCGGTGCTGCGCAACATGTCGCTTCCCAGGCGCGTGACCGGCGTCCTGGAGGCCGAGTCCGGCTTCAACGACGCCCCTGTGGTGATCCTGGTGGTGGCGTTCTCGACGTCCGGTCCGGTGGAGCACTGGTATCAGCTGATCGGGGAGATCGGGCTGGAGCTGGCGATCGGCGCCGCCATCGGTGTCGCCGTCGGGTGGATAGGCGCCTACGGGCTCAAGCGGGTCGCCCTGCCGGCCTCCGGTCTGTACCCGATCGCCGTCATGGCGATCGCCGTCTGCGCGTACGCGGCCGGCGCCATGGCGCACGGCTCCGGCTTCCTCTCGGTCTACGTGGCCTCGCTCATCCTCGGCAACGCCAAGCTGCCCCACCGCCCCGCCACACGCGGCTTCGCCGAGGGCCTCGGGTGGATCGCGCAGATCGGCCTGTTCGTCCTGCTCGGCCTCCTGGTGACGCCCCACGAACTGGGCGATGACATCGTCCCCGCCATCGTCATCGGTCTATTCCTGACGCTGCTGGCCCGTCCAGCCTCGGTGATCGTCAGCCTGGTGCCGTTCCGGGTGCCCTGGCGCGAGCAGGCGCTGATGTCCTGGGCGGGACTGCGGGGCGCGGTGCCGATCGTCCTGGCGACCATCCCCATGGTGGCCGGCGTCGACGACAGCAGGCGCATCTTCAACATCGTCTTCGTCCTCGTGATCATCTACACGCTCATCCAGGGGCCGACCCTTCCCTGGGTGGCGCGGTGGCTGCGCCTGGGCAACAGCAATGGCGACGCCGCCGACCTGGGCATCGAGTCCGCGCCCCTGGAGCGCCTCCAAGGACACCTGCTCTCCGTCGCGATCCCCAAGGGCTCGCGGATGCACGGCGTGGAGGTCGACGAGTTGCGGCTGCCGCAGGGCGCGGCCGTCATGCTCGTGGTGCGTGACGGTTCGAGCTTCGTTCCCTTGCCGTCCACGATGCTCCGCCGCGGCGACGAACTGCTTGTCGTGGCGACCGACCCCGTGCGCGACAGCGCGGAGGAACGGCTGCGGGCTGTGGGTCACGGCGGCAAGCTGGCCGGTTGGCTGGGCAGTCAGTGACCGGGTCCGCAACCACAGCGACGCCGATCCGTATGATGTTCAGGTATTTGACGAGTACAACCTCTGCCTGATGCAGGACCGGCGCGGGCTGCCGCGCTGAGCGGACGGTCCTCGGTGCCGGCCTGGCTTGGCCAGCGTGCGCACTACCAGGCGGCAGAAGGACCAGGCTGTGGCATCCAAGGTGCCCACCTCCTCCATGGCAACCTCCCGGGCAGACAGCTGCGGCAAGAAGCCCGGCTACCGGCAGTTGATGCGTACGCCGGGCGCTTGGGCGTTCGTGCTTCCCGGTTTCGCGGCTCGACAGCCGTTCGCCATGCTGACCATCGGCATGGTGCTGCTGGTCCGGCACGTGACCGGCTCCTACGGAACCGCGGGCGCGGCCGCGGCCGTCACCGGAGCGGCGATGGCACTCTGCGCGCCCAGTGCCGGCAGATTGGCCGACCGCCGTGGCCAGCGCGCAGTCCTGCTCCCCGGTGTCGTCCTCCACGCGGCCTCTGTCGCATGCGTGGTGGCGCTCTGCCTCGCCCACGCGCCATCGTGGGCGCTGCTGATCGCTGCGGTGCCCACCGGGGCGACGGCGCCGCAGATCGGCCCCATGGTGCGCGCTCGCTGGGCGGCCGCACTCGGCAGCGAGTCGCCCCTGATCACGACCGCTGCGGCATTCGAGTCGGTCACCGACGAGCTGACCTTCGTCGTCGGGCCCGTCCTGGCGACGGCGCTGTGCACAGGAGTGCACCCGGCGGCCGGCCTGGTCGCAGAGGCGGCACTCACGGTGATCGGCGGCTTGGTCTTCGCAGCACAGGGCCGCCGGGCACCCGCCGGACAGGAGTTGTCCCCCGGAGCTGTCAAGACGGGTTCCTCGGCGCTTGCCGTCCCGGGCGTTCGGCCGCTCGTCGTCGCCTTCCTCGGAGTCGGGGCGGTCTTCGGCGGGATGCAGGTCTCCGTGGCGGCGTACACCCAGGAGGCTGGGCACCCGGGACTCAACGGTGTGGTGTACGGCACATTCGCGGCCGGCAACATGCTCTCGGGCGTGGTCTACGGGCTTGTGGCGTGGCGGCACGGTCCCCGCGCGCGCCTCTTGGCCGCCTATGCCGGGCTGACCTTGGCGTGCGTGCCCCTGTGGGCGGTCGACGGTCTTGTACCCATGGCCCTGACCGTCCTGGCAGCCGGGGTGTTCGTGGCGCCGACGATCGTGACGGGGTACGCCCTGGTGAACACCTTGGTACCGGGCCGGTCGCGTACGGAGGCGTACACATGGATGACGGGCGCGGTGGCATTCGGGCAGGCGGTTGCTGTCACCGTCGCGGGTCTGCTGACCGATGCGGCGGGCTCCAGCGCCGGCTTCCTGGTGCCTCTGGCCGGTACGGCTGTCGCCCTGGCGGTGCTTGTGGGACTTCGCGGGCGGCTGGTGCCGCGCGCCGGAGGGGTGGTCGCCGCCGGTGTGATTGGTCACCGTCAGCCGGTCCCGGTGGACTGACGCCGGGAAATACTGCACTATTGAGCATCGTTAGCACTCAATCAGTGAGAGTGCCAGGAGGAGCAAGTGCCGACGTACCAGTACCAGTGCACCGAGTGCGGCGAGGGCCTTGAGGCGGTGCAGAAGTTCAGCGACGACGCGCTGACCGAGTGCCCCAACTGCGGCGGACGCCTGCGCAAGGTCTTCTCGGCGGTGGGCGTGGTCTTCAAGGGGTCCGGCTTCTACCGGACCGACAGCCGCGGGTCGTCTTCCAGCAGCGCCCCGGCATCCAAGAGCTCCACCTCGGAGAGCAAGTCCTCCGACAGCGGCTCGTCCAGCAGCTCGAGCAGTTCGTCGTCGGGTTCCTCGTCCAGCAGCACGTCGGCCGCCTGACCGTCGGCTGAAGGCTCCGTCCGCGACACCGGCTCCCGCGAACCCCTGCCGCCAGCGGCGGGGGTTTCGTCGCGCCTGTGCCCACGCAATAGGGTGGCCGCCATGGCGAACAGCAGCGGTGAGGTGCAGGCCGAGATCGGTGTCATCGGAGGATCGGGGTTCTACTCGTTCCTCGACGACGTGATGGAAGTCACAGTCGATACTCCCTATGGGGCGCCCAGCGACTCACTCTTCCTCGGCGAGGTCGCCGGCCGCCGGGTGGCATTCCTGCCACGGCACGGGAGGAAGCACCACCTGCCGCCGCACCGCATCAACTACAGGGCCAACCTGTGGGCGCTGGCCTCGCTGGGCGCGCGCCAGATCCTCGGGCCGTGCGCCGTGGGCGGTCTGCAGACCCGGTACGGACCCGGCACGCTCCTGGTGCCCGACCAGTTGGTGGACCGTACGAAGTCGCGGGCGCAGACGTACTTCGACGGCGAGCCGCGCCTCGACGGGAGCGTCCCGAACGTGGTGCATGTGACGTTCGCCGACCCGTACTGCCCCGTGGGGCGCCGCGTCGCTGTGGACACGGCCCGCGCGGGCGGCTGGGACGCTGTGGACGGCGGGACGCTGGTCGTCGTGGAAGGCCCGCGCTTCTCCACGCGCGCCGAGTCGCTGTGGCACGCGGCCCAGGGGTGGTCGGTCGTCGGTATGACGGGACACCCCGAAGCGGTGCTCGCCCGGGAACTGGGCCTCTGTTACACGTCGTTGACGCTTGTCACCGACCTGGACGCGGGTGCGGACACCGGTGAGGGGGTCTCCCACGAAGAGGTCCTCGAAGTCTTCGCCGCCAACGTCGGCAGGATGCGCAACGTGCTGTTCGACGTCGTCGGCGCGCTTCCCGCCAACAGCGACCGCACATGTCTGTGCGTGAGCCCGCTCGGTGGCCAGGAACCCGGGATCGACCTGCCGTAGTCGGATCGCGGCCTCTCGGGGCCCCGAGGGTTTTTCACCCTTGAGCGCGGTGAAGTTATCCACAGATGCAGGAGTTGTCCACAGGGGCTCCGACGCGCTTTCCCGAATTACGCCATCGTGGACGGACCAGCCGATATCCATCGGCGGGTCCTTCCGTGCCAGGTGGTGTTTCCCGTGCTCACGACTTCTTCGCCGTTTACTTCTACCCCCCTCCCGGCGGGGCCCGCACTCTCCGCGCCCGCTGTTCCGGAGTCCTACGTTCCTCCGCGGGTCGCCGTACCGGAATTCGCGCCGATCAGGGGCTCCGGCCGCCGCGGTGCGCTGCGGGCCGCCCTGCGTCGGCGACACAAGGCGATGGCCGCAGGGCTGGCCGTGGTGGCCATGGCGCTGGCGCTGTCGGCCGCCCACGACCGGCCTCCGGGACGAACACCGACGGTCAAGGGCGAACCGGCAGCGGTGGCAAGGGAAAGACCCAGTGATCATCTGGTCCGCGCACCCGTGCGGATCGCAGACCCCGCGGCGGTGGCACTGCTGCGCCCCGGCGTGCGGGTGGACGTGTTCGCGAGTGGGCGAGTGCTGGCTGCCGGCGCGGGCGTGATCGCTGTGCCGCCCGCGCCGGACCGGGCCGGATCGGCCCCGGCAGCAAGCGAATCCGGCGGCCTGGGCGGCGCGCTGATTGTGCTGGCCGTCCCCCGGCGGACCGCGGCGGCTCTGTCCGGCGCGGCCGCAACCTCCCCCCTGGGGGTGGCGCTGTGCTGAATCACTCTTTCGTGAAACGCGATTGGACAGGCGGTTCCCCGACTGACTTCCATGGCGGAATCCCAGATTCCGCCGACGCGGCGCCCAAGGAGGGGAACGACGGTGAGCGACAAGAGCAGCCCGAGTCTGCTGGCAGGGTTCAAGGAATTCGTGATGCGGGGCAACGTCATCGACCTCGCGGTCGCAGTGGTCATCGGTGCCGCGTTCAGCAGCGTGGTCAACTCTGTGGTGACCGGATTCATCAATCCGCTCGTAGGAGCCTTCGGTACGAAGGACCTCGCTGGGTACTCGCTGTGTCTCAAAGGCCCGTGCACGGTGAACGACAAGGGCGACGTCGTCAGCGGGGTGCGCATCCTCTGGGGCTCAGTGCTCAGTTCCGCCCTGACCTTCCTGATCACGGCAGCGGTGGTGTACTTCCTGATGGTCGCCCCGATGGCCCGCTACCTGGCCCGCCAGGCGGCCAAGAGGGCGGCGCTCGAGCCGGTCGCGACCGAGGAGGTCCCCGAGGCCGACGAGATCGTCCTGCTGCGGGACATCCGCGACGCCCTGGTGGCGCCCCGCGGTGGTGCCGCCCACTGATCGGCGCGGCGCAACTCGTCATCGCCTACAGCACATCCCGGGGACAAGCCGGGGAGCAGGCGCCTTACAGGTGGTGCGGGGGCTTCTCGTTGAGGAAGCGGGTGAAGTCGTCGTCTCCCGGGCCGCTGCCCGGCTCGCTCCAGCCCGCATCGGTGTCGTCGGCCGAGGGCCTGTCGAGTGGGTCGTCGAAGACCAGCCCGGCCGGGACCGCCGGCCGACTCACGCCCGACGCGGTGGGCGAAGCAGAACCCGGGCGCCGCTCGGACGCAACGGGCTCGGCCCCTTCCGGGCCGCCCGGTCCGGCGGCCGCCACCGCGTCGATGTCGGCGCCCTGGTCCGACCGGGCAGATGCGGTCCCGGGTTCGCTGCCAGTGGTCATGCATCAAGGGTACGGCGGGTTCCAGGACACGCAGGCCGACGCCCTGCCCAAGGGGTTGTACGCAGATACCCCAAGTGTCCGTTTGAGTTCCCCAGGCGGATATACCTGGGGCCATGCACACACCCGAGCCGGCGCCGTCGCCCCGCCCGCTCCACGCCGCACAACCCGCGGCGGAGCAGGACATCGACCGAAGCGACCCCGCGTACCGCCTGTGGTTGAGCGAGGCTGTGGCGAAGGTCCATGCCGACGCCAACCGGTCCGCCGATACCCATTTGCTGTCGATCCCACTGCCCCGGGAGTGGGGCGTCGACCTGTACCTGAAGGACGAGTCGACGCACCCGACCGGCTCGCTGAAGCACCGGCTGGCCCGCTCGCTGTTCCTGTACGCCCTGTGCAACGGATGGATCAGGCCGAACCGTCCGGTGATCGAGGCGTCCAGCGGCTCGACGGCGGTGTCGGAGGCGTACTTCGCGCGACTGATCGGTGTCCCGTTTGTGGCCGTCATGGCACGCGGGACGGTGCGGGCGAAGGTGGAGCTGATCGAGTTCCAGGGCGGGACCTGCCACCTGGTGGACGACCCGAGCGAGGTGTACCAAGCGGCCGCCCGCCTGGCGGAGGAGACCGGCGGTCACTACATGGATCAGTTCACGTACGCGGAGCGGGCGACGGACTGGAGGGGCAACAACAACATCGCGGAGTCGATCTTCCGGCAGATGGCCGCCGAGCGGTACCCGGTCCCGAGGTGGATCGTGGCGACGGCCGGCACCGGCGGAACGTCGGCGACGCTCGCCCGGTACGTGCGCTACGCGCAGGCGACCACCGGCATCTGTGTGGCCGATCCGGAGAACTCCGCGTTCTTCCCCGGCTGGCGGGACGGCGACCCCACGGCCACGACGGCGAAGGCTTCCCGCATCGAGGGGATCGGCCGCCAGCGGGTGGAGCCGAGCTTCGTCCCCGGCGCGATCGACCGGATGATGCTGGTTCCGGACGCGGCGTCGGTGGCGAGCATCCGCGTGCTGGAAGGCCTGCTGGGCCGCAGGGCTGGAGCCTCGACGGGAACGGGTCTGTGGGCGGCCTTCCGGATCGTGGCGGAGATGCGCGAGAGGGGTGAGCAGGGCAGCGTGGTGGGCCTGTTGTGCGATCCGGGCGAACGCTACGTCGAAAAGTACTACTCGGACGCCTGGTTGGCGGGGCAGGGCATCGACATCGGGCCGTATGCGAAGCAACTTGAGGGCTTCCTGCGCACGGGCAGGCTCGGCGAGCCGGTGTCCGGGGCCGCCGACTGAGCCTGCGTCGTGGGCTGGGGGCACCGCCTTCCTCGAGGCGATCCTGGGCAGGCGACTCCCCGGACGCGTGATGCCGCTTCGCGCGTTGACGTGCGCGCGGGCCAGGAGCTGTCCCAAGGTGTGGAGCATGAGTGATCCCACCCAGCAGAGTTCCGTCGCGACGCCTTCGGTGTCTCCAGCTGCCCGAGCGGGCGCCGCCGTTCGCCGTATGACAGCCCGAAGCAAGGACGAGGAGCATCGGGCGTCGACACCGCTGGAGGCGTTCTTCGACCTGTGCTTCGTAGTCGCGGTCGCGCAGGCGGGTCAGCGGCTGGTGCACGAGGTCGTGGAGGGTCACGCGGGCCACGGCATCGTCGGCTATCTGATGATCTTCTTTGCGATCTGGTGGGCGTGGATGAACTTCTCGTGGTTCGCCTCCGCCTACGACACGGACGACGTGCCCTATCGGGTGACCACACTTGTGCAGATCGTAGGGGTGCTGGTGCTGGCGGCCGGTGTGCCGAGGGCTGCCGCCGACGGTGACTTCCGCTTGGTGGCCATCGGTTACGCGGTGATGCGCCTGGCGCTCGTGACGCAGTGGGTGCGGGCGGGAGTGGCCGAGAGCGGGGCGGCACGCGCCACCGCGTTTCGCTATGCGGTGGGCGTGGCCGTGTGCCAGGTCGGGTGGATGGTGCTGCTGCTGCCGCTCGGCGCGCCGCCGGTATGGGCGTTCGCGGTGATGGCAGTTGCCGAGGTACTGGTACCGCCGCTGGCGGAGTTGGCGACGTCGACGTCCTGGCACCCGGGCCATATCGCGGAGCGCTACGGCCTGTTCACGATCATCGTCCTGGGTGAGTCGGTGTCGGCCGCAACGGTCGCCGTGCAGTCGGCAGCCGACGAGCATCGCGCGCTGGGTCTGTTGGTTCCGATCGCCGCAGGCGGGCTGCTGATCGTCTTCTCGGCGTGGTGGATCTACTTCGCCACGCCGATTGAGGAGCACTTGGTGTCCAGCCGTATGGCTTTCCTCTGGGGGTACGGCCACTTCGCGGTCTTCACTTCCGCTGCCGCCATCGGCGCCGGCCTGGAGGTGGCCGTGGAGCGGGCGGTCGACACAGCGGACGTCTCGGCACGCACCGCTGCGGCGGCGGTCGCCCTGCCGGCGGCGGTCTTCTTGTTCATGGTGTGGCTGCTGCACGCCCGCCATCACAAGCGCGGCGCGGCCGAGCAGGCGGTGCTGCCGATTGCGGCGGTCGCGGTCGCGGCCTGCACGTTCTCCGGCACGCATGCGGTCCTGTGGGCCGGTCTGGTATGTGCGGCAACCGTTGCGGCAGGGGTATGGCTCGACACGCACAGACGGCTCGCCGACGCCCCCGAGTGATCACGCGCCACCTTCAGACCGGCGCGACACTCACACGCCTGCTGCTCCCAGCAAAGTGCCCACCGCGTAGGTGACGGCCATGGCGAGTGCGCCGCCCACGGCGTTGCGCATCACCGCGCGCGGGACGGGGGCGTTGCCGAGGCGGGCACTGCCCCAGCCGCACCCGACGAGCGCTACCAGGACGGAGATCACCGTCACGGGCAGTCGCCAGTCGTGGGGCGGGAGCACGATCGCCAGCAGGGGGAGCAGAGCGCCGACGGTGAAGGAGATGAAGCTGGCCCAGGCGGCGTGCCAGGGGTTGGCGAGTTCGTCGGGGTCGATGCCGAGTTCGACGCGGGCGTGGGCGTCGAGGGCGTCGCGGGCGGTGAGTTGCTCGGCGACTTGGCGGGCGAGGTTGCGGGTGATGCCGCGTCCTTCGAGCAGGTCGGTGAGTTCTTCGAGTTCGGCCTGCGGGGTGGCGGCGAGCTCTTCGCGTTCCAGGGCGAGGGCGGCCTTCTCGGAGTCGCGCTGGGTGCTCACCGAGACGTACTCGCCGACCGCCATGGACAGCGATCCGGCGAGGAGGCCGGCGAGTCCGGCGGTCAGGAGGGTGGAGCGGGAGTCCGTGGCGCCGGCGACCCCGACGACGATGCCGGCAGTGGAGACCACGCCGTCGTTGGCTCCGAGCACGGCGGCGCGGAGCCAGTTCAGCCGGGTGCCCAGGCCGTCGTGGTGCGGTTCGCCCGGGTGGGCATCGGGGTTGTCGCTCATGGCAGGCAGGGTCTCATCTCAGGGCTTCTGGGGGCCGTCCGGACAGGCCGAACCCCGGCGCGGGGGGGATGCACCGGGGTCCGGGTCTGGGGGCCGCGGCCTGGGCGGTCGCGGCGGTTGTGGGTGTCAGGCGGCCTCGTAGTCCAGGCCCGTGGCGCGGGCCATGCGCTTGAGGTCGGCCAGGGCGTGCTTCTCGATCTGCCGGATGCGCTCCCGGGTGAGGCCGTGCTCCTTGCCGACCTCGGTGAGGGTGCGTTCGCGGCCGTCGACGATGCCGTAGCGGGCGCGGATGATGGAGGCGGTGCGGTCGTCGAGCCGGTCGATCAGGCTGTCGAGTTCCTCGCGGCGCAGCATCACCAGCACGGAGTCCTCCGGGGAGGGCGCCGCGCCGTCCTCGACGAGGTCGCCGAACTCGGTCTCGCCCTCGGCGTCCACCGACATGTTCAGCGAGACGGGGTCGCGGGCCCAGTCCAGGACGTCGGACACCCGCTCGGGGCTGCTGCCCAGCTCGGCGGCGATCTCGGCGGGCTCGGCGTCGCGGCCGTTCTCGCGGTTGAACTCGCGCTGCACCCGGCGGATGCGGCCGAGCTCCTCGACGAGGTGGACGGGCAGGCGGATCGTGCGGGACTGGTCGGCGATGGAGCGGGTGATGGCCTGGCGGATCCACCACGTCGCGTAGGTGGAGAACTTGAAGCCCTTGGCGTAGTCGAACTTCTCCACCGCGCGCACCAGTCCTGCGTTGCCCTCCTGGATCAGGTCCAGCAGGGGCAGGCCGCTGCGCGGGTAACGGCGGGCGACGGCGACGACCAGGCGCAGGTTGGAGCGGATGAAGATGTCCTTGGCCCGCTCGCCTGCGGCGACGAGCGCTTCGAGCTCCTCGCGCGTGGCCTGCGCGCCCGCGCCTTCGGGCAGGTCGATGTCCGCGGCGAGTATGCGCTCGGCGTAGACGCCCGCTTCGATGTCACGGGACAGCTCGACCTCCCTGGCGGCGTCGAGCAGCGGTGTGCGCGCGATCTCGTCCAGGTACATGCCGACGAGGTCGCGGTCGGCGACTTCCCCGCCTGCGGCGCGAACGCTGCTGGTCCCGCCTGCGTTGCGACGGGCGACGGCACGGGTTGCCATGCGAGCTCCCTCTCGAAGGTGCGATCGGTCTTGTGCGGATCGGGCGGCGGGACTGCTTCCGCTGTGCTGCCGGTGTTGTCCTTCGGCTGCCCCATCCGATCTGGATAACGACTGGAATACGGACACAATTCCCATGTCGTCACCTGTTTTTTATGATCATGCAGTACCCTGTTCCGCCACACAGAGGGGTCACATGATGTCGGATCGTATGAACGTGCAGGTCACTTCGGGTACGGAGGGTGACCTGCCGGCGCTCACCGACATCTACAACCACTACGTGCGCGAGACGCCGACCACCTTCGACATCCGCCCCCTCAGCCTCGACGAACGGCGCCCGTGGCTGCTCTCCCATCCGGAAGACGGCCCCCACCGCCTCCTGGTTGCCCGGATACCCCGTTCGGGCGATCGCGTGCTCGGTTATGCGACGAGCAGTCCGTTCCGGCCGAAAGCGGCCTATGCGACGTCGGTGGAGACGAGCATCTACCTGGCTCCGGACGCCGGCGGCCAGGGTGTCGGCACGTTGTTGTACAAGCGGCTTTTCGAGCTCCTCGCGGGAGAGGACGTCCACCGCGCATACGCGGGTGTCACCCTGCCGAACGAGGCGTCGGTCCGCCTCCACGAACGGTTCGGATTCCGCCGCGTGGGCCTCTACCAGGAGGTGGGCCGCAAGTTCGGTCGCTATCACGACGTGGCGTGGTACGAAAAGCAGCTCCCCTGATGATCACATCCGACCGTCACCCGGCCGGGAACGGCCGCCCAGCGACCCGCGGCCGTATTTGAAGCTTCAAGCACATGGTACCGTCGGACCATACGCTTGAATGTTCAAGGAGGGTGCGCGATGACCACGGCAGCACCGGAGCGCATGCCTGCGCTCTACCTCTCGCACGGCGCGCCACCGCTCGCCGACGACCCCGTGTGGCCGGGCGAGCTCGCCGCCTGGGCCGCGGACCTGCCGCGCCCCAAGGCGATCCTGATGGTGTCCGCCCACTGGGAGGAGGCACCGCTCGCCATTGGCGCGACCGCCCCCGTCCCCCTGGTGTACGACTTCTGGGGCTTCCCCGAGCACTACTACCGGGTGACCTACGACGCTCCCGGTGCGCCGCAGCTGGCCGCCCAGGTACGGGGCCTGCTGCGCGGCGCCGGTCGCCCTGTGCAGGACGTCCCCGACCGCGGCCTGGACCACGGCGCCTACGTGCCGCTGGTCGAGATGTTCCCCGCCGCGGACATCCCCGTGCTGCAGATCTCCATGCCCACCCTGGAGCCGCAGGAACTCATGGCGATCGGGCGGCGGCTCGCGCCCCTTCGTGACGAGGGCGTGCTCATCGTGGGCAGCGGGTTCTTCACGCACAACCTGGCGGCGCTGCGCCACGGCGGAGCGCAGCCGCCTACCTGGTCGGCGGAGTTCGACGACTGGGGCAGCCGCGCGCTGCAGGCGCAGGACGTGGACGCCCTGCTCGACTTCCGCCACGCCGCCCCGGCCGGGCGGCTCGCCCACCCGCGCACGGAACACTTCGCGCCGCTGTTCGTTACGCTCGGCGCCGCCGAGTCCGAACTCGGCAGTCACAGGAGCATCATCGACGGTTTCTGGATGGGCCTGGCCAAGCGCTCCGTCCAGTTCGGCTGAGAAGAAGGACGCCACCCACATGCAGAAACGACGCATCCTGACCGGCGCGGCCGTCATGAGCGGGGCAGCGCTGTTGCTCGCGGCCTGCGGGTCCGGCAGCGGCAAGTCGGCGGGCTCCGGCCATGCGGCCGACGGGACGGACAGCAAGGCCACCGCCTCAAGCGTGCTGTGGCCCGCTCCCGCTGACGCCTCGGCGCAGGTGAAGGCCGCGGGACTGCCCATGCTCGGGCAGGAGGGCCAGGTGCTGCACATCCACAGCCATCTGGACGTCTTCGTGGACGGCAAAGCGGTCACGGTCCCCGCCGAGGTCGGCATCGACGAGGCCAGGCAGCAGATCAGCCCGCTGCACACCCATGACACCTCAGGGGTGGTGCACATCGAGTCGCCGGTGAAGAAGGACTTCACGCTCGGGGAGTTCATGACCGAGTGGAACGTGCCGATCACCAAGGACGCGCTCGGCCCGCTGAAGACCGGCGGCGGCAAGGAACTTCGGGTGTACGCCGACGGCAAGCAGTGGTCGGGCAACCCGGCGGACCTGAAGCTGGCCGCGCACGAGGAGATCGCCGTGGTCTACGGCGCCGCGAACGAGCAGGTGAAGGTGCCCGCCTCCTACAACTGGCCCGAGGGCCTGTAGGGCGTCCACGCAGCGGTGTAAGAACCGTGCTCCAGGACAACTGCCCTTACCTGCCGCCAAGGGCGCCGGTTCCGCTCCCCTTGCGGCCGGCGCCTTCTGACCGGCGCCTTGCAACCCTTGCGACCATCGCCCTGTGACGCGGGCCGGCACACGAACGGCAGGTCCCCGCCACTTCCGGTGTTCCGGTGGTGGCGGGGACCTGCCGTTGTGGTGCCGCGTACGCGGCGGCGGTCAGTGCGCTGGGGTCAGTGCACGATCACCGGGACGGCCATGTCCTCGACCGAGCCGTCGCCCTCGGCGCGCTCGGCGTGGTTCTGGACCTCGGCGTTGATCAGGACGAACGCCAGAACCGAGGCCAGGATCAGGATGCCCATCGCCACGTAGATGGCGACCGAGTAGCCGTGGACGTTGCCCTCGTTGACGAAGAGGACGTTCTTCATGTCCGCCGGGCTGTGCGTGTGCGACTTGAACCAGGAGGTGGTCGCACTGGCCGCCAGGGTGTTCAGCAGGGCGGTGCCGATGGAGCCGCCCACCTGCTGCGAGGTGTTCACCATGGCGGACGCCACACCGGCGTCCTCCGGGCGCACACCGTGCGTGGCCAGGCTCATGGCGGGCATGAACGCCGAGCCCATGCCGAGGCCCATGAGCACCAGGCCGGGCAGCAGCACCTCGGCGTAGCTGGAGTCGACCTTGATCTGCGCCAGGATGGCCATGCCGACGGCGGCGACCATGAAGCCGGGAGCCATCAGCAGGCGCGGGCGCACCCGGAGCATCAGGCGCGCGCCGATCTGCGTGGAGCCGACGATCATGCCGGCCACCATGGGCAGGAAGGCGAAGCCGGACTTCAGCGCGGAGTACCCCTGGACCTGCTGCAGGTAGTACGTCAGGAACAGGAACAGGCCGAACATGCCGATGATGGCCAGGCCGAGCGACAGGTAGACGCCGCCGCGGTTGCGTTCGGTGACGACGCGCAGCGGCAGCAACGGCGCCTTGACCCGGCCCTCCACCACGGCGAACGCGGCGAGCAGCACCACGGAGGCGACGAACAGGCCGATCGTCACACCGGCGGCCCAGCCGTCGGACTCGGCGCGGCTGAACCCGTACACCAGGGCGACCAGGCCAGCGCTGGCCAGGACGACGCCCGGGATGTCGAGACGGTTGCGGTTGCGGCCCTGGGCTGGCTCGTGGATGTAGGCGATGGCGCCGAGGACGGCGACGATAGCGAAGGCGATGTTGACGAAGAGCACCCAGCGCCAGTTCAGGTACTCGGTCAGGACGCCGCCAAGGATGAGGCCGACGGCCGCACCCGCGCCCGCGATGGCGCCGTAGACGCCGAACGCCTTGGCCCGTTCCTTGGCGTCGGTGAACGTCACCGCCAGCAGGGACAGCGCGGCGGGGGCGAGGAGGGCGCCGAAGACGCCCTGGAGGCCGCGGGCGCCGAGAAGCATCGCGGGGTTCACCGCGGCGCCGCCGAGGGCGGAGGCGGCCGCGAAACCGAGCAGGCCCACGATGAAGGCGTTCTTGCGCCCCCACAGGTCGGCGATGCGCCCGCCGAAGAGCAGCAGGCCGCCGAAGGCGAGGGTGTAGGCGGTGATCACCCACTGGCGGTCGCCGTTGGAGATGCCGAGGTCCTTCTGGGCGGACGGCAGCGCGATGTTCACCACGGTGGCGTCCAAGACGACCATCAGCTGGGCGAGCGCGATGAATATCAGCGCTGTCCAGCGCTTCGGGTCCGGCTGGAGATTGTCAGGCATGAGTGTTCTCACAAAAGGATGCGGAGTGACAGGACGTGGGGACGTTTGTCAGTGAGGTGTTACTGGTCCGGCGGTGTTACTGGTCCGGCAGCACATCGAGGCCGTGACCCGGGCCGGCGTCGAGGAGGCGAGCGGTCTCCTGGGAGGTCGGGGGGGCATGTACGGCGCCGGATCGTGCCCGGGGCCGCTTTGCTGGGTCGCCGAGGGCGGCCGCGCGAGCGGCGAAGTGCCCAACGCTATAACCCGACTGGTACTGGGTGCGATCTATTTGTGGCAGCCTTTCAGGTCCTCCAGGGTCGCGGCGGTCCCCTCGAGCGTCGAGCGCGCGGGTGCGCGCAGGCCGTCGAGGAAGAGTTGCAGGTGGCGCTGGACGAATCGGTCGAAGCCGATGGCGCAGACGCCCGGCAGCGGCCGGGTGAGCTGGGTCAGCGCGACCATGAGGTCGCCGACCGCCACATCGGTGCGCAGCTGTCCGGCGTCCTGGGCGCGGGTCATGAGTGCGGTGGTCGCGCGCTGCAGGCTCTCGGTGGCCTGCGCGACCTCGGGGTCGTGGCCGTCGAAGGTGTCGGACACCATGGGGCACAAGGCGCCCACACGCTCTTCGGCGGCTTGGAAGACGAAGCGCTCCAGGGCGCCGAATGGGTCGGGCTCCTCGGCAAGTGCCTCGGCGCGCTGCGTGATGCGGCGCATCACGGCGAGGGCGACCTGGCGGATGAGCTCGCCGCGGTCGCTGAAGTGGCGGTAGAGCGTGGCGTTGCCGACGCCGGCACGTCTGGCGACCTCGTCGAGGGGGACGTCGGGGCCGTACTCCACAATGGCCTCGCAGGCCGCGTTGACGATGCGCTCGCGGTTGCGGGAGGCGTCCGCGCGCAGGCGCATGGTGCGCGGGCGGGCGGGGGCGGTGACGTCGAGGGTCACAGCGGTCTCCTTTCCGCGGCGGGCCCGGGCGGCCGGTCGGCTCCTGGGGTGCGAGGCGTTGCCCGAAACGGGTGACGACTCCCCGTTTCGCCTTCGACTGTGAAACGGGGAGTCGGTCCCCGCATATTTCCCTCGGCGGAGTGATGTGCATCACACATTTCGCGAGCATTTTATTGAATCTTCAAAAGTTTCCCCTTATGCTGAGCTTATGAAGTGGCTGAGCACCGAGGAGCAGGCGGCCTGGCGGGCGTTCCTGCACGCGACGACGCTGCTGGAGGACCACCTCGACCGCCAGCTGCAGCGCGACGCCGGCATGCCGCACATGTACTACGCCCTCCTCAGCACACTGTCGGAGACGCCCGGGCGGCGGATGAGGATGACCGAGCTCGCCGAGAAGACGAAGATCACCCGGTCCCGGCTCTCCCACGCGGTCGCGCGCCTGGAGGGCAACGGCTGGCTGCGGCGCGAGAGCTGCCCTTCCGACCGGCGCGGTCAGATCGCCGTATTGACGGACGCCGGCTACGAGGAACTGGTGCGCACCGCGCCCGGCCACGTCACCGCCGTGCGCACAGCGATCTTCGACCGGCTGTCACCCGATCAGGTGAAGCAGCTCGGCGAGATCTCGCAGATCATCGCCGATGGGCTGCACGAGCCGGAAGGCGCCGACGTCCCCTGGCTGCGCTAGCGGACCACCGGCCCGCCGGACAGGGCCGTACAGGAATCCGGACGGCGGACCTGACGGCCATCGGTCGGTTCAGCTGCGGCCGGAGCGTGCCAGCCAGCGGCCCTCGTGGCGGCTGACCTCGATGGGGCGGCCGAAGCACCTGGTCATCTGCTCGCCGGTGAGCACCTCCTGTGCCGCTCCGGACGCGAGCACCCGGCCCTCCTTCAGGAGCAGCACGTGGCCGATCGAGGGCGAGAGCTCCTCCAGGTGGTGGGTGACGGTGATCGTCGCCAGCTCCGGGCGGGTGAGCGCCAGGCGGTGCATGGCGTCGATGAGGTCCTCGCGCGAGGGCAGGTCGAGGGCGTTGAACGGTTCGTCGAGCAGCAGCAGGGACGGGTCCGCCATGAGGGCGCGCGCCACCAGGATGCGGGCGCGCTGGCCGCCGGAGCAGACGCCGAACGGCCGCTCGGCGAGGTCCTTGATCTCCAGTTCGGCCAGCAGTTCCTCCGCGCGCTGCCGCACCTCGTCGTCGTACTTCCGCCACAGGGGCTGGACGGTGCCGGTGTGACCGGTCAGGACGACGGTGCGCGCCGCGGCATCCTGGGGCACCTTCTGCGCCGAGGAGACCAGGCCGATGTGGGCGCGCAGCTCGCGAACATCGACGCGGCCCAAGCGGTGGCCGAGGACTTCGACGGAACCGGTGGTCGGGTGCATCAACGCGCCGATCATCCGAAGAACGGTGGTCTTGCCGGCGCCGTTGGCACCCAGCAGCGCCCAGTGCTCACCCGAGCGCACCGTCCAGGTGATGTCGTCGAGGATGACCTGACCGGTGGTGTAGCGGCGGACGCTCACTCCGTCGAGTGATGCGACGGTCTTGGGCGACCGGCCCGGCTCCTGGATACCGTTCACTGCCATGCGGAAACGTTAGCTGTATCCGCCACCTTCCGTCGGTGCGTTCCGCGATGTGGATCGCCGCAGCTCGCAGAGGGTGCGGACTGCTGGGATGGCAGCCGTCGGACACCGGACCGGCGGTTCACACGGGTGGTGCGGCGCCCGCTCCCTCCGAGGACGACAGGCTCTTGGGGACGCCCGGGCGGTAGAGCAGCACCGTGACCAGGAAGCCGACGGCGAAGAAGGCGGCCGACCACCAGTAGGCGGTGGAGTAGCTGTGCAGCTGCGCCTGGGCGGCGATCCCGGGGGTCGGGCGGTGGTCGGCGATGTAGCGGCTGGCCGCACTGGTGGCCAGGGTGTTCAGCAGTGAGGTGCCGATCGAGCCGCCGACCTGCTGCGAGGTGTTCACCATGGCGGAGGCCACGCCGGCGTCGTTCGGCTGGACGCCCGCGGTGGCGAGGTTCATGCCGGTGGCGAAGATCATGCCGAGTCCGAGGCCCAGCAGGAGCAGCGGTGGCAGGACGTGGGCGGGGTAGGTGCTGTTCGCGTCCAGGGCGGTCAGCCAGGCCATGGCCCCCGCGGACAGCAGCATGCCGGTGGGGACGATCGGCTTGGCACCGAACCTGGGCACCAGGACGTTGGTCGTCGTCACCGAGGTCGCCATGATGACGGCGACCATCGGCAGGAAGGCGATCCCGGTGATCACCGGGGAGTACGACAGTGTGCGTTGCAGGTAGTACGTCAGGAACAGGAACACGCCGAACATGCCGGCGCCCGAGATGAACATGGCCAGGTACGAGGCGCCGCGGTCGCGGTCCCCGACGACTCGCATCGGCAGCAGGGGGTGCTGGGCCCGTCGCTGCCACCACACGAAGACCATCAGCAGGATCGCCCCGGCCACCAGGAAGCCCCATGTGGTGACCGCGCCCCAGCTGTGCTGCTGGGCGTCGGAGAAGCCGTAGACGATGCCGAACAGGCCCGCGGAGACGACGATCGTGCCGGGGATGTCGAGGCTGGGGCGGTTCGGCGGGATGCCGGGGTGCAGCAGGCGCATACCGCCGACGAAGGCGAGGAAGGCGAAGATCAGATTGACGTACAGGCACCAGCGCCAGTCCAGGTACTCGGTGAGGATGCCGCCGAGCAGCAGTCCGACCGCGCCGCCCGCGCCGGCGATCGCTCCGTAGATGCCGAATGCCTTGGCGCGCTCTCTGGCGTCGGTGAACGTCGTCGTCAGCAGCGACAGCGCTGCCGGGGCGAGCAGGGCGCCGAACATGCCCTGCAGCGCGCGGGCCGTGATCAGCACCTCGAAGCTGGGGGCCGCTCCGCCGATCGCGGAGGCGCCCGCGAAGCCGACCAGACCGGTCAGGAACGTCCGCTTGCGTCCGAAGAGGTCGGCGAGGCGGCCGCCGAGCAGCAGCAGGGAGCCGAAGGCGAGGGCGTAGGCGGTGATGACCCACTGCCGGTTGCCGTTGGAGAACCCCAGGTCCTGCTGGGCGGAGGGGAGGGCGATGTTCACGATGGTCGCGTCCAGGACGACCATCAGCTGCGCGAGGGCGACGACGCCGAGCACCCACCATCGCTGCGCCGGGGCCTCCTGGTCGCGGCGGCTGCTCCCCTTGGGGCCGCCGACCGCTGATGCTGTGGAGGTGTCCTGGGTGCCACGGGCCATGACGTGGGTCTCCTTAGGCGCGAACGCGCGTCCCCCCGGCTCCTCCACGCTAGGCGCAGGTTCGCCGGCCTGCCATCCGAGATGGGTGACGGCCATCCGGGGCGGCTTCGGCGGCCGCCCTGGCGGCGTACTGGCGCCCGCGACCGCCATCGGGTGACCGTCCCTGGTGGCGATGACGGTCGCGGAGCGGTCGGCCGCGCGGCGACCCATCGGTGCGGACCGACCGCCGCCGGCCCGGTGAGGGACCGGGCCTGCGGCACCGACAAAACGATCATTAACCGTCCGTCCCGGTGACCAACCCCGCCCCGCCGCGTGTCACCTGACCGGCCCGCCCTGATGGGCGCGCCCGCAGTCCGGGGTGTACGCGCCGCCCGGACGTACCAACACGGCGCGCGCTCGCCGCCGGGAGGCCGTTTTCTGATGATCACAGCAACGTCTCCGGTGTCGAGGGAGTGCACGCATGGCCGGCGCACACCCCTATGGAGCGGACGGCGGGCACGGAGCGGATGGCGACCGGGGCGGCGGTCCGCTCGGCGAGGACGAGCGACGTGAGCTGGCCGAACTGCGCGGCCGGCTGCGCACCGGGCGGCGGTGGCGCTCGGCGCTCTCCGCGGTGTTCATCACCCTTGCCGCGCTGCTCGCCCCCTTGGCCGCCGTGGCCGTGTGGGTGAGCGATGAGATGGCGAACACCGACCGCTACGTGCGTACCGTGGCCCCGCTGGCCTCCCAGCCCGACGTGCAGGCGGCGGTCACCGATGAGGTCACCCGGGCGATCATGGCGCGGATCGACATTGATGCCCTGCTCTCCCAGGTCGCGCCGTCCCAGCGGCCGGAGGTGAAGAAGGCGCTGGGCGCGCTCGGCGGGCCGGTCACGAGCGGGCTGCGGGACTTCGTGCACGGCCAGGTCGCCTCGTTCGTGGCGAGCGACAGGTTCGCCGCCTTGTGGAAGCAGCTCAACCGGCAGGCGCACACCGCCTTCATCGGCGCGCTGACCGGGGACACCGGAACGGCGGTCCGGGTGAACGGGGACACGGTTGTCCTCGACCTCGCGCCCATCGTCGCGGAGGTCAGGAAGCATCTGGTGGACCGCGGCCTCACCGTCGCCGGGCGCATCCCCGACGTCCACGCGCAGTACACGCTGGTCAAGTCGGAGAACGTCAAGCGCGTCAGGACCGGCTTCAGGGTGCTGCAGCTGATGGGCGACTGGCTGCCGGTGGTCACGGTGGTCCTCGCCGGGGGCGGTGTGCTGCTGGCCCGCCGGCGCAGGAGGGCACTGGTCGCCGCGTCGCTGGCCATTGCCGCGGGTGTGGCCGTGCTCGGGATCGCATTGGCGGTCTTCCGGATCGTCTACCTGGAGAACCTCCCGGCGCGTACCGACGAGCGCGCGGCCGGCGCCGTCTACGACCAGCTCATCCACTTCCTGCGGGTCACCGTACGCATGGTGGTCGTCCTGGGCATCGTGGTCGCGCTGGGGGCCTGGTTGAGCGGGCCCGGCCGGTGGGCGGTACGGCTGCGGGAGGGATGGGAATCGGGCATCGCCGCCGTGCGCGAAGCGGTCGGCGTGCACTCGACCGGGCCGGTGGGGCCGTGGGTGCACCGCTACCGCTACGCCGTGCGCTGGTTCGTCGTGCTTGTCGCCGCGGTCGTGCTGCTCCTGTGGTCGTTCCCGACCGGCATGGTCATCTTCTGGATCGCCTTCGCGACGGTGGGCGCCTTGGCGGTCGTCGAGTTCCTGGACGACCGCCGCAGCCGCCCCGGGTCGACCGGCCGCACGCCACCCCCGGCGCCGGCGCACTGACGGCGCGTCAATTCGACCCCCGTACGTCACTGCCGCGGACGGCGCCGTCAAGGCGCCGCCGCAAAGCTCACCCTTCCGCCGCCAGGGCGGCCAGTTGCTCCTCGAACGGCACGACTGCCTCCGGTGCGGCCTCGCTTCCCTGGCGGCCAGGGCGGGCCGCAACCAGGGCGGCCAGCTCCGCCGCGGCCCGCTCCACCCGGGCGGCCAGGGCCGTCTCGCCGCCGGAGGCCCAGTCCTCGGAGGCGGCGTAGACGGCGGTCGGGACGACGACCGCGCGCAGGTAGGCGAACAGCGGGCGCATCGCGTGCTCCAGCACCAGCGAGTGCCGTGCGGTGCCGCCGGTCGCACCTATCAGGACCGGCGTGCCGGCCAGGGCGTCCTTGTCGATGACGTCGAAGAACGACTTGAACAGGCCGCTGTAGGAACCGGTGAAGACCGGGGTGACGGCGATCAGACCGTCGGCCGAGGTGACCGCGTCTATGGCCTCGCGCAGCCGGGGTCCTGGGAACCCGGTGACCATGTTCTGCGCGATCTCGGCGGCGAGTTCGCGCAGTTCGATCACCTGGGTGTCCGCCTCCGCGAGGCGGCCGGTGGCGGCCGCCAGGCGGTCGGCGAGCAGGCGGGTCGACGAGGGCTTGCTCAGCCCCGCTGTGACCACGGCGATCCGCTTCCTCCCTGTCGCGCGCCCGCCGGTGTTCGCGTCGAACGTCGTCACGCCCGCACCTCCTCGGCCTCGTCGGACGAGGCGGTCGCGGCCGCCTGCGCCTCTGCCTCTTCCCGGTCACGGCGTGTGACCAGGGCCTCGTGGGTGGGCCCGTCCGGAACCTGCGCCGGACGGCCCTTGGCGAACTCCTCCCGCAGCACCGGGACGACCTCCTCACCGAGCAGGTCGAGTTGTTCCAGTACGGTCTTCAGCGGCAGGCCGGCGTGGTCCATCAGGAACAGCTGGCGCTGGTAGTCGCCGAAGGACTCACGGAACGTCAGGGTCTTCTCGATGACCTCCTGCGGGGAGCCCACGGTCAGCGGCGTCTGGTCGGTGAACTCCTCGAGCGACGGCCCGTGCCCGTAGACGGGGGCGTTGTCGAAGTAGGGCCGGAACTCGCGGACCGCGTCCTGGGAGTTCCTGCGCATGAACACCTGGCCGCCGAGGCCGACGATGGCCTGCTCGGGCGTGCCGTGGCCGTAGTGCGCGAAGCGGTCGCGGTACAGGCCGATCAGACGCTTGAAGTGCTCCTTGGGCCAGAAGATGTTGTTGGCGAAGAATCCGTCCCCGTAGTACGCCGCCTGCTCGGCGATCTCCGGGCTGCGGATGGAGCCGTGCCACACGAAGGGCGGCACGCCGTCCAGCGGCCTGGGCGTCGAGGTGAAGGACTGCAGCGGTGTGCGGAACCGCCCGGCCCAGTCGACCACGTCCTCGCGCCACAGCTTGTGCAGCAGCGCGTAGTTCTCGACGGCCAGCGGGATGCCCTGGCGGATGTCCTTGCCGAACCACGGGTAGACCGGACCCGTGTTGCCGCGACCCATCATCAGGTCGACGCGACCACCGGCCAGGTGCTGCAGCATCGCGAAGTCCTCGGCGATCTTCACCGGGTCGTTCGTGGTGATCAGGGTGGTCGACGTGGACAGGATCAGGCGGTCGGTCCGCGCGGCGATGTAGCCGAGCATCGTCGTGGGCGAGGACGGCACGAACGGCGGGTTGTGGTGCTCGCCGGTCGCGAAGACGTCCAGGCCGACCTCCTCGGCCTTCTGCGCGATGGCCACCATCGCCTTGATCCGCTCGTGCTCGCTCGGCGTCCGTCCCGTGGTCGGGTCCGTGGTGACGTCGCCCACTGTGAAGATCCCGAACTGCATGGCTCCCACCGTCCATTTGGTTGACTGTTCAACCACCCGAACATCCGGGCTCCGGCACCTATTCCCCGCCGATCGCCCGGAGCCGATCCGGTACGCTGTGCGAGGTCGCACAACCCGCCCGCCCCAGTAGCTCAGGGGATAGAGCACGGCTCTCCTAAAGCCGGTGTCGCAGGTTCGAATCCTGCCTGGGGCACACACGCGACCAGTGCTGATCGATCGAAGGGCCAGGCCAGGGGTACTCCCCGGACCTGGCCCTCGGCGCTCTCCGGCCTTCTCCGGCGCCCTTCCGGTAGCCGGCTACAGCCGGTCGGTGTCCGGATCGTCGATCCGGTGGACCGCCGCCTCCTCTGCCGACGCCGCACCCCCGTCGATGCCGACGTCCTCCGCGAGCACGTCGTCATCGGTCCCCAGCTCCGGGTCCTGGTCCGGCGCGAGGAGGCGGCCGGCACGCTCCTCGCCGGCCTCGGGGTCGATGGGCTCGCCGTCGCTGTCCGGGTTGTCGCCCAGACCGTCGCTACCCTCCTCCGCCCGATCCTCGCCCACATCCGGGGTCTCCTCGGCAAGGCGCTCGTCGAGACTCTCCCCCTCGCGCTGCTCGCGCGCAGTGGTACCGCTGCCGCGAAGCCCGTAGGGCCGCTCCGGCGGCGAGTAGCCCTTGTCCAGCAGCTCGTCGTAGTCGTCCTCGCCGAGGGCGTCCTCCATGTCCAGCGCCCCGGCGTCCTCCTGCTCCTCGTTGTCGCCGGTGGGCTGGTAGACGTCGTCGCCCATCGAGCCCTCGGTCATGTCCACCACTCCCTTTCTCCAAGGTCGCCGGTACGGGGCGCGAGATCCGGCAGCCGCCCTGAGCGGCGGGTTCCCCCTCAGTCGCGGACGAACCGTCCCGCGCCGAGATCGCCTGCGCGTCCGGATGCGACAGGTGCCCGAAGAGCGGCAGGTGGAGCGCGGACGGCTACGGCTTGAGGGCCACGCCGCCGTACATCGCCACGTCGGTGTCCAGGACGTCACTGCCGGGCACCGGACGCCAGTTGTGGACGAGGACCACACCGGGGTCCACCAGCTGCAGGCCGTCGAAGAACGGCTCGACCTCCGCCTTGGTGCGGTTGCGCGCGGGTATGCCGCGCCTTGCGTACTCGGCGACCACCGTGCCGGCCGGCTTGGGGCTGGAGTCGGTGGTGACGGTGGAGATCGCCAGGTAGCTCCCGGAGGGCAGCAGGTCGAGGTACTGCCGGACGAGCCCGTACGCCTGCTCGTCGTCCAGGACGAACTGCAGTACCGCGATCATCGACAGCCCGACCGGGCGGCCGAAGTCGAGGGTGGCGGCGAGTTCCGGGGCGCGCAGGACGGCCTGCGGGTCGTTCATGTCCGCGTGGATGTACGCGGTGCGCCCCTGGGGAGTGCTGGTCAGTCGGGCCCCGGCGTGGGCCAGCACGATGGGGTCCTTGTCCACGTAGACGACCCGGGCACCGGGGGTGACCTCCTGGACGATCTCGTGGAGGTTGGGCGAGGTGGGGATGCCGGTGCCGATGTCGAGGAACTGGTCGACGCCCTGCTCGGCGATGTACCGGACGGCCCGGTGCATGAACCGCCGGTTCTCCTGCATGGAGATCCGCAGGCTGGGCCAGCTCTCCAGCATCCGCTCGGCCGCGGCGCGGTCCAGTGGGTAGTTGTCCTTGCCGCCGAGGATGTAGTCGTACACGCGCGCGGAGTGGGCGACGCTCGTGTCGATCTGCGGCAGCTCGTAGTCCATCGGGCGTGGTGTCCGGGACGGGTCGTCGGACATGGGCGCTCCTTCGGGTGTCGCGGCTGCCGAAGACGGTGCGGCGGACACCGGAGCGCACCGACACGCTCCGCCTGGCCGGCGCAGGTCCGACGGAGCGGGCGGCTCACGGTACGGATCGGACCCGCCTCCTCCCCCCGGCGGCCGGTGAGCAGTCTGCCATCCGGCAGGCGGAAAACACACCGGTGCCATCACTGTGGAATTGTCAATGTCCGTTGCCCCAGGGCCCGTAGAGGCTGGGCGGTGGCGTGCCGGGGGCCGGCGAGGGGCCGACCGCGCTGCGGTCCCCGGCACACGAGTGGAACGGGCCGGGCGGGCGATGAATCCCCGGTTCGAGAAGGGTTCACTCGTTCGAATGAACGACAGTTCGATTCGCCGTTCCGGGGTGGAGGATCGAACGGCAGGGCAGGCAGGTACGCGGCCGGCGCAGGTCCGTCCGCGCAGCTCAGTTGTCGTGCGTGATGGCGTCGATGGGTGCGTCGAGAGCGGCCGCGCATCTGCGGATGGTGTCGTCGCTTGCTCCCGCGAGGCCGCGCTCGAGGCGGGACAGATATCCCCTGTCGAGACCGGTCAATGCCTGCATGTCGCGAAGGCTCAGATTTCGAGCCCTACGAAGGGCCCTCATAGCCGCGCCATTCGCTCTCACACTCTGAAACTAGTTGTTACCGACGCACTTCCGCAAGCATTTTCGTGGTCTATCGGCTCTGATTCAGAGCCATTATCGGATCAGAAGCACCACTGGCGGTGCTCCCGATCACCCGTCATGCAACCCACAGGCCGCATCTCGTCACTTTTCTTGCAGGTCAAAAGCTCGCAAGACGCCTGCGTGGTTGCATGAAGTACGGCATCATGTGGGCCCATGGACGGAGACTGGTTGCGGCTCGCCCAGGTCCTGCGGACCGAGCGGGACCGCAGGGGGCTGAGCCAGAAGGCCTTCGGCAAGCAGCTCGGCGTGGGGCGGACGGTCATCCAGACGATCGAGCGCGGCCGCGGGTTCAAGAAGGTCACCGGCACCCTGCGCTCCGTCGAGCGCGCCCTCGGCTGGGAGACCGGCTCGGTGGAGAGCATCCTCAAGGGTGAGGGGCCGCTGCTGCCGCCGGAGTCGGACGGGTTCGGCTCCGGGCATGGCAAGGGGGCCGAACTCCCGCTGCGGATCTCGCAGGCGCTCACCGAGGGCACCACCCTGGACACGACCATCGTGCCGCTCGCGCCGAACGCGGAGATGGTGGTCGTGGTGAAGGGCAAGCCCGCCGCGACGAAGGCGGAGATCCGCGCGGCGCTGGTGGCCTGGGAGAAGCGCGAGGGCTACATCGAGCGGCTCGGCGAGATCGTGGACGAGCAGCAGGACTGAGACCGGCCGCACCGGCCGCACCACTGGGAGCCGGAACGCCGGCGCACCGGTCGGCGCGGAGTTTTCCACAGGCCGCGACATCGCCGGCCCGCGATGTCGGCGCGGTGTGGTTGCATGGTCGGGCCGGTGAGGGGCCACCGCCTGGAACATCCAGGAGGCCGGTTGTGATTCGGGTACTGCGCACGCCGTCCCTGCCCGAAGGGGTGCTGTTGTGGGTCAGGCCGTGCAAAGAGGGTTATCTGGTGTACGTCGCGCCGTCGCTGCTCGACTCGATACCGCAGCGCTCCACGCCGTCCCCGCGGGCGGCCGCGCTCGGGAGCGCGAGCGGGCGGCCGTGGCACAAGCCGGGAGAGGGGTGAGGCGCCGTGGGACGACGGCCGGGCCGCAATGCGCCGCCCTCCCCGCTTGGGCAGCGCCAAGGCGTCGACGCGGTGCGGGTCAGGCTGCCCGGCGCCGAAGCGGGTGACGCCTGGCCGACCGTCGGCGCTTACCTGCTGGAGCGCTACGGTGCGGCGGTCGGCCGCGGGCGGATCGAGGCGATGCTGGCGCGCGGCCGCTTCGTGACGCTGGACGGTCCGATCGGTCCGCGCACCCCGTACGCGCCAGGAACGTGGCTGTGGTTCCACCGGGACCTCCCGGAGGAGCGGCCGGTGCCCTTCGCGGTGGAGGTCGCCTACCGGGACGAGCGGATCGTGGTCGCCGACAAGCCGCACTTCCTCGCCACGACCCCGCGCGGCAGCCACGTCACCGAGACCGCGCTGGCCCGGCTGCGCCGCGACCTCGGCCTGCCGCTGCTCGCGCCCGCGCACCGGCTGGACCGGCTGACGGCGGGGCTGGTGCTGTTCGTCGTACGCCCGGAGGACCGGGGTGCCTACCAGTCGCTGTTCCGGGACCGGTCGGTGCGCAAGGAGTACGAGGCAGTGGCACCGTACGACCCTTCGGTGGAGCTGCCGCGGACGGTGCGCAGCAGGATCGTCAAGGAGCGCGGGCGGATCGCGGCACGCGAGGTGCCCGGGCCGCCCAACGCGGAGAGCAGGATCGAGCTGCTGGAGCGGCGCGGCGGCCTCGGCCGTTACCTGCTGCTGCCAGCGACCGGCCGCACGCACCAACTGCGCGTCCACATGAACGCGTTGGGCCTGCCGCTGCTGGACGACCCGGTCTACCCGCAGATGTCCGCGGCCCCGGCGGGAGGCTCGGTCGCGGCGGAAGGCCCACTGCTCGGGGACGGGGCGGAGGACTTCGCGCGGCCGCTGCAACTGCTCGCGCGGGCTCTGGAGTTCACCGACCCGCTGACGGGCCGGCAGATACGCCTGGAGAGCACCCGGCGTCTGCAGGCGTGGCCCCCGCAGACGCCGGGCCGCTGAAGGAAAGCCCAGGCTCCGCGGACCGTGCGGGCCCATGGGGTCAGGACATCGACTCCGCGGGCTGCAGCACGGCGAAGTAGGCGCCTTCCGGGTCCCGGAGGAGGGCGATACGGCCGACGCCCTCGACGTCGGTGCCGGGCATCAGGACGGTGGCACCGCGGGCGGTGGCGGCGGCCACGGAGGCGTCGGTGTCGATGACGGCGAAGTACGGCTGCCAGTAGCTCGTGCCCTCGGGCAGCATGTCGGTGGCGAGCTGCATCAGGCCGCCGTGCGAGCCCTCCGGGCCGCCGCCGGCGCGGGAGACGACGGTGTAGGTGCCTGCGCCGCCGGGCAGCGGCATGTCCTGGGTGTCCCATGAGAAGACCGTGGTGTAGAAGCGCTTGGCCTGCTCGGCGTCGACCGTGTAGAGCTCGGTCCAGCACAGGGCGCCCGCGCCCACCCGGTCCAGCCCCTTGGTGCCGCCGGGCTGCCAGACGGCGAACTCGGCCCCGCCGGGGTCGGTGTAGCCGGCCAGACGGCCCTGGTCGGCCACGTCCATGGGGCCGAAGCGCAGGCTGCCGCCGGCCTGCTGGACCGCGGCGGTGGTGGCGTCGGCGTCGGCGGTCTCGAAGTACACCGTCCAGGCCGGCCGGGCGTTCTCGTCCTGGAGCGGGCCGATCGCGGCCACAGTCTGCCCGGCGAGGCGGAACGTGCCGTACCCGCCGGACTCCGGTCCGCCGGGCTGGTACTCCCAGCCGAGGAGCGCGGTGTAGAAGGCCGCCGCGGTGGCGACGTCCCGGCTGCCGAGGTCCACCCAGTCGGGCGCGCCGGGCACGTAGTCGGTGGTGAGCATGGTGCCGTCCTCCGTGGGCTGGTGCGGGTGCGGTTCAGGGGAGGTGGAAGCGTCCTGCGCCGGATGGGCGGTGTGCCAGGTTCTGCGCGGTTATGCAGGCGATACGGCCGCTGTGTCCTCCCTCACACTCAGCATGGCAGGAGCCGCCGACAACCGCCGTTCGTGCCAGGTCACGGGCGCGGCGCGGCAACGCGAGCCGCCTGGGCGAGCACAGGGAGTGGTTTTCCGGTACGGGACTGTCAGTGGGCCGGTCTACTGTTGTTCGCATGTACGGGGTAGATCTCGATCAGGCGAACGCGGCACTGCGGGCATATGTGCAGGCGCACGGCGACCGGCCGTGGACGGCCGAGCAGCTCGCCGAGTTGGCGCGGCTGCGCGCCCAGTGGACGGCGGCCGCCCGTGCCGCCCGGGTGGAGATACGCCCGGTGGCCGGTCCCGTGCGCGGCGCCGCGGTGGTGACCGCGGCGGCCTGAGCAGCTGTCGGAGAGAGTTCGGCGCCTTCAGACGCGAGCGACGGCGTGCGGGGGGCGTACGGCGTCGGTGCCCGGGGCGGGCTCGGCGGTGTCGTCGCCCAGTGCGGTGATCTTGTTGGCGGCGTCCACATGGACCACGGCCGGGCGCAGGGCGCGGGCCTCGGCGTCGTCGACCTGGGCGTAGCTGATGAGGATCACCAGGTCGCCGGGGTGCACGAGGTGCGCGGCGGCTCCGTTGATGCCGATGACGCCTGAGCCGCGTTCGCCCTCGATGACGTAGGTCTCCAGCCGGGCGCCGTTGGTGATGTCGACGATGTGGACGAGCTCGCCGGGCAGCAGGTCCGCCGCGTCCATCAGATCGGCATCCACGGTCACCGATCCCACGTAGTGCAGGTCGGCCTGGGTCACGGTGGCCCGGTGGATCTTGGACTTGAACATGGTGCGCAGCACGGTGCCGCCTCCTGGTGACGTGGCAGGTCGCGTCCCTGTGCGGGTACGCGCCGACGCCACCAGGGTAGAGCGCGGGATCGAGGACGCGGACGGGCGGCGGTCGCGGAGTGCGGAAGATCTCAGCCGGCCGGGGCCGGTGCGGGACTGGCGGGTGGCGGCGGGACGGGGGCCGCAGTGGGTGCGGGCAGGCGGTGGTAGAGCTCGGCGAGGGAGGTGTTGAGCCGGATCAGGTGCGGTGGGCCGGTGCGGGCCGGGCGCGGGGGTGCCGCGTCGGGGCGGCCGCCGAGGCGGCGACGGACCTGGCCGAGATTGATGGCGGTCAGGCCCAGCGCGGGACGGCTCGCAGCGAGGTCGGCGGTGTCGGCGAGGGCCAGTGCGCGGGCGGCGCGGGCGCAGGCGGCGAGCGAGTCGGCCCAGTCGGCGGCGTGCGGTCGGGCGGCGCCCTTGCGCCGGCCGAGCAGCCGTCGGTGCGCCCGGGCCGGGGCGGCCACGGAGGCGAGGTCGTGCGCGGCCCGGTCCAACTGCCGTGCCTGGCGCCGTACCTCGGCGGGGTCGCCTTCGCGTGCGGCGGTCAGCATGTCCTGGAGCACCCTCAGGGCGTGGGCGGCGCGGCCGCGCATGACGGTCTCGGTGTGCAGCGGGAGGACGAAGTAGGCCGCGGCGATACCGCAGGCCGAGCCGAGCAGAATGCCTTCGGGGCGCTGGACCAGCAGGGCGGCACCGTGTTCGCCGTCGAGCGAGTACAGCACGGCGAGCAGGCTGGTCACGCTGAACGCCCACGCCGCGTAGGTGGTTTCGCGCAGCCACAGGCCGATCAGCAGGTAGCAGAAGATGACGGTCACGGCGAGGGGCGCGTCGCCTGCTACCACGTGGGCGACCAGGGTGCCGGTGACGGCGCCGGTGAACGCGCCCAGGACGCGCAGCCCGCTGCGGTGGACGACGTCGCCTCGGCCGCGGGCTGCGCTGCACACGACGAACGCGGTGATCAGGGTCCAGGCCCACCGGTGCGGGAAGAAGAGGTGGCCGACGGCGAAGGCTGCCGCCATGGCGGCGACCAGTTGTGCCGACAGCCGGCCTTGCGGCTGCGGGTCGCGCCATCCGCCGGGGCGCGGCTTGGGCGCGCCGGCCTCGGCCGCGGGCCGTTCGCCGGCTCGGACGGCCCGTGCTGCGGCCGCCGTTGCGTGGACGGCAGCCAGGGGATCGGTCGAGGCGGCAGCCGGGACGTGGGACGGGGCAGTGCTGTCGGTGTCCTCGGCGGCGTGCAGGAAGTGGATCTCGGCAGTAAGAACGGCGGAGGCGAGGGCGTCGAGGGCCGCGCGGTCGGGTGCGGGAGGGTTCGGCGTGTCGGCGGGGTGGGCCGCGCCGGGGGCGGAGGGCAGGCAGGCAGCGTCGAGGCGGTCCTGGACGACGAGGGCGGCGGCGTGCATGGCGCGGGCGGTACGGGCCCGAGCGGGGCTGCCCGGTGTGAGGGTGCGCAGACGGACCGCCGCCCGGGCGAAGTCCTCGGCGGCTGCTGCCGCTTCGCGGGCGGGTCGGGAGCGGACGGCTGTCTGGGACAGCAGTACGCACGCCACGGCGATCACCCCGCAGAGGGCGCCCCACAGCGGACCTGTGGTCTTGGCCGCGTTCGGCGGCACCGGCGTGACGAGGACGGCGATGAGCGGGGTGAGTGCGAGGCGGCCGAGGCGGCGTACCTTGCCGCCGAAGCGCATCAGGTAGCGCGAGCCGCCCACGGCCGCGATGAACACGGTGCCGCCGACGAAGGCGCTTTGGGCCATCAGCCGCCCGACGAACGTCGCGAGGATGCCGACGGCGGGGACGTAGGCAAGCGCAGTCAGGCGGTGCGGGAGGGTGGTGGCGTGCAGGGTGCGGGAGACCATCACGGCGACGACGGTCGCGATCACCACCATGCCGCCGGGCAGATGAGCGGATCGGCTGACCGCGTCGGCGATCAGCAAGGCGGCGATGGCGGCGATGATCGTACGTATGGCGATTCGAAGTCGTACCCGCCCGGGGTCCAGCAGTCGCAGTGCGATGAGCATCCCGGTTCCCCTCGCGATCACTCGTACGGGTGAGGTGCACGCGACGCCACCCGGAAGAATTCATAAGCCTTGCGTACGACTATCGGACCGCGACGACATCCCTGTCCACCCAAACAGGTGACTTCCAGCGTCAGATCATACGCTTCCCTTAGGAAATGACCGCCTCATGCTCCCTCCCCCACCGCCTCCGCCGACCGACCGCGCCGCCGTTCTGCGGCGCTCGGTGAACAGGCTGGCGCGCCGGCTGCGCGCCGAGCGACTGCCGGACGGCCTTCCGCCGGGCCGCCTCGGCGCGCTGGCGCACCTGTACCGCGAGGGCCCGAGCACGCCGGGCGCCATGGCCGCCGCCCTGCGCGTGCAGCCGCAGTCGCTCACCCGCACCCTGGCCGCACTGCGGGAGGACGGCTTCGTCACCCGGGTGCGCGACCCGCAGGACGGGCGGCAGTGGCGGCTGGAGCTCACGCAGAGCGGGCTGGCGGCCATGGCGCGCGACGTCGAGCACCGGGACGCCTGGCTGCGCGAGCGGATGGCGAGCGAGCTCAACGAGACCGAGCGCGAGGTGCTGCGCCTTGCGGCCGCCCTGCTGGACCGGCTGGCCGACGACGGCTGAACCGCACCCCGCTCCGAGCAGTACCCCTCCGTCCGGAATACCCCTAGGGGGTATAAGCTTGACGACAGGGACAGCGGGAATCCGCCCGTCCGAACCGCCCGCCGTACGCGGCACCAGGCCGCGTACCCCGCAGATGAGGAGCACAGCATGAGCGAGGCCGTCTACTCGGTGTCCGGTATGACCTGCGGACACTGCGAGTCCGCGGTCGGCAAGGAGGTCGCCGCGATCCCGGGCGTCACCTCCGTCACCGCCGTGGCGAGCACCGGCCTGCTGACCGTCGCCTCGCAGCACCCGCTGGACGACGAGGCGGTGCGCGCGGCCGTCGACGAGGCCGGCTACGAGCTCGTCGGCCGCGCCTGACAGACCCTGACAGACCCTGACAGACAGAGCCCGGCAGCGGGCGACACCACCGACCAGGGGAGCGGATGTGGCCACCACCACCGCGCGTGCGCACGGCGTACCGGAGCTGCGGCGGGTCGAGCTGACGATCGGCGGCATGACCTGCGCGTCCTGCGCCGCCCGCGTCGAGAAGAAGCTCAACCGCATGGACGGGGTGAGCGCGAGCGTCAACTACGCGACCGAGAAGGCGAAGGTCGAGTACGCCGACACGGTCGCGGTGGGCGACCTCATCGCGACGGTCGAGGCCACCGGCTACACCGCCGAGGCTCCCCCGCCCCCGGTGCCCGAACCCGACACCCAGGGGCGCGAGGGCGGCCGCCATGGAGGCGAGCGCGAGGAGCGCGAACTGACCGCCCTGCGGCAGCGCCTGACCACCGCGGTCGTCCTGGCCCTGCCGGTGGTGCTGATGTCGATGGTGCCCGCCTGGCAGTTCACGAACTGGCAGTGGCTGGCGCTCACCCTGGCGTCGCCGGTCGTCACCTATGCGGCGTGGCCCTTCCACCGCGCCGCCCTCACCAACGCCCGCCACGGTGCGGCCACCATGGACACCCTGGTGTCGGTCGGCACCCTGGCCGCCTACGGCTGGTCGCTATGGGCGCTGTTCCTGGGCGACGCCGGAATGCCCGGCATGACCCACCCCTTCGAGTTCACGATCTCCCGTGGTGACGGGGCGAGCGAGATCTACCTGGAGGCGGCCGCGGGCGTGACCGCGTTCATCCTGGCCGGCCGCTACTTCGAGGCGCGCGCCAAGCGGCGGGCCGGCGCCGCGCTGCACGCGCTGCTGGAGTTGGGCGCCAAGGACGTCGCGGTGCTGCGCGAGGGGCGCGAGATCCGTATGCCCGTCGGCCAACTGGCCGTCGGTGATCGCTTCGTGGTGCGTCCCGGCGAGAAGATCGCCACGGACGGCGTGGTCCGCGAGGGCGGCTCTGCCGTGGACGCCTCCCTGCTCACCGGCGAGGCCGTCCCCGTGGAGGTCGGCCCCGGCTCGCCGGTGACGGGCGCCACGGTCAACGCGGGCGGCCGGATCGTCGTCGAAGCCGTGCGGGTGGGCGCCGACACGCAACTGGCGCGGATGGCCAGCCTGGTGGCGGACGCCCAGAACGGCAAGGCCGCCGCCCAGCGCCTGGCCGACCGCATCTCCGCGGTCTTCGTGCCCGCCGTGATCGTGCTGGCGCTGGGCACCCTCGCGGTGTGGCTCGCGTTGGGCGAGGGCCCGACGGCCGCGTTCACCGCGGCGGTCGCCGTGCTGATCATCGCCTGCCCGTGCGCGCTGGGCCTGGCCACCCCCACGGCCCTGCTGGTCGGAACAGGCCGCGGCGCCCAACTGGGCATCCTCATCAAGGGCCCCCAGGTACTGGAGTCGACCCGGGCGGTCGACACCGTGGTGCTCGACAAGACCGGCACCGTGACCACCGGCGCCATGGCGCTCACGGAGGTGCACACCGCCGAAGGCGAGGACGAGGTGGAGGTGCTGCGCCTCGCCGGCGCCGTGGAGCACGCCTCCGAGCACCCCATCGGACAGGCGGTCGCCGCCGGGGCGGCAGAGCGCACCGGCCCGCTGCCGGAGGTCGAGGACTTCGCGAACGTCCCCGGGCTGGGCGTCCGCGGCACTGTCGAGGGCCGCGCCGTCGTCGTGGGCCGGGAGCGGCTGCTGCACGAGTGGTCGCTGGAGTTGCCGGCCGGCCTCGCCGCCGCGAAGTCGGCAGCGCAGGAGCGGGGCGGCACCGCGGTGGCCGTGGCGTGGGACGGGCGCGTCCGCGGGCTGCTCGTCGTCGGCGACACCGTGAAGGCCACCAGCGCGGAGGCCGTCCGCAGGCTGCGCGCCTTGGGGCTGCGCCCGGTGCTGCTGACCGGGGACAACGTCCAGGCCGCGCGCACCGTCGCCGCCCAGGTGGGCATCGCGGCGCAGGACGTGCACGCCGAGGTGCTGCCCGAGGAGAAGGTGGCAGTGGTCCGGGGGCTGCAGGCCGAGGGGCGCAGCGTGGCCATGGTGGGCGACGGCGTCAACGACGCGGCCGCGCTTGCCCAGGCCGATCTGGGCCTGGCGATGGGCACGGGGACGGACGCGGCCATGGAGGCCGGTGACCTGACACTCGTACGCGGGGACCTGCGGGCCGCCGCCGACGCCATCCGGCTGGCCCGCCGCACCCTGGGCACCATCAAGGCGAACCTGTTCTGGGCCTTCGCCTACAATCTCGCGGCGCTCCCGCTGGCCGCGGCCGGGCTGCTCAACCCGATGATCGCCGGCGCCGCTATGGCGTTCTCCTCGGTCTTCGTGGTCGCCAACAGCCTGCGCCTGCGGCGCTTCGCGCCCCTGGGCGACGCCTCCTGACCTCGCCTCCATGGCGGCGGGGGCCGGCGCCCCTTTGATGGCAGATCTGGTCTCCAGGGCGTGCAGGTCAAGGCGCCTGGGATCGCAGGGCCTTCCACGTAGGCGGCGGGCGGACGACTCGAAAGTCGTCCGCCCGCCGCTCGCGTTCTGCCCGGTCGTGACGGCCGGGCTCAGCCGGCCGTCACAACAACCTCAGCCCAGCCGCGTCAGCTTCGCGCCGAAGCCCGGCTCGGACAGGTCGCTCTGCAGCACCACCGGAACCGAGGTGCGGGCCGAGCCGCTGCCGAAGCCCAGGGTGCCGACCTGGGTGCCCGCCTTGGCGCTGTGCGGCAGGTCCTTGGCCGGAGTGAGGGAGAGCTGCTCCTTCATGCCGGGCCAGCCGATGGCGGTGAGGTCCTTGGCCGCGACGACCGGTGTGCTTCCGCCGAGCCCGTCGCTGACGTGGCCGATGACCTCGCCCTTCTTCACCACCGTGGTGGAGGTGAGCCCGCCCTGCACCGACTCGATCAGCCGCTGGCTGCGCTGGAGGGCGGCCTGGAGGCTGTCGTCCACCGTGGTGCCGGCGTGCTGTTCGAGCACCACGCCGAGGATGAGCTGCTCCTTGCCGGCGACGGTGCGGTGCGCCGCCCACATCAGGGCGCCGCCCGCGGGAGTGGTGGAGCCCGTCTTGATGCCGACCACGCCGACGTTCACCAGGTCGTTGTTGTTGTTGAAGATCCGCCCGACACCGGGGATGTCGACGTTCGGCTGGGCGACGACCGAGCGGAAGACGTCGTACTTCATCACCGCCTGGGCGAGCTTCAGCTGGTCGACCGCCGTGGAGACGGTGGTCTCCTCGATGCCGCTGGCGCCGGTGTAGGTGGTGCTGGTCATGCCCAGGCGCTTGGCGGCGGCCGTCATCTTGGCGACGAACGCGTCCTGGGTGCCGGCGTCCCAACGGGCGAGCAGTCGCGCGATGTTGTTGCCGGAAGGGATCAGCAGCAGCTGCAGCATCTGCCGTTCGGTGAACTGCTGGCCCTTCTTGACCGGCGCGTGGGACTCGTCCTCCGACTTCGCCTCCTGGGCGGCCTGGGCGTCGACCGTGATCTTCGGGCCGCTCTCCTTGCCGCTGATCGGGTGGTCCTGCAGCACCACATAGGCGGTCATCACCTTGGTGACGCTGGCGATCGGCACCGGCGTCTGGGTGCCGTGCACGCCCAGGGAGCCCAGGCCCTCCACCTCGGCGGTGGACTGGCCCTCGGTCGGCCACGGCATCGCGTCCGGCAGGGGGGTGCCCGCGAAGGTGTACGAGGGGGCGGCGGTCAGGGCCAGCGAGACGGACGGCAGCGGGCGGACCGCCTGGACGATGACGAACACCAGCGCCAGCAGGACCACCAGCGGCGTCCAGATCTTGACCCGCCGCAGGATCGTGCGCACCAAGGTCTGCGGCGGGGGCGGGGTGTTGGTCAGTTCGGCCAGCAGTTTCAGCGGCGCCTGGTCGGGCACGGGTGGCACCGGCATGCCGCGGGTGCCCTCGGGACCGACCACCTCGTCCTGCTCCGCGGGCAGCGCTCCGGCCTTGCCGGCGGCTGCGGCGGGCTCCGGAGCGGGGGGCGTCGCAGGTGCCTTGGCCGTGGAGGCGGTTCCGGCGGCGGGCGGCTGCTCGGGGGGCAGCGGGACCGCTGTGGAGCGCGTTCCAGGCGCGGGCGCGGAGGTGCCCGTGTCGGCGCGTGTGGGCTTGCCCGGGGTCCCGAAGGCCACAGACCCGCGGAAGGCCCCCAGACGGCGCGTGGGGGGCTCCTCCGGGCGCTCCGGGGGGAGATCCGAGACGAGGGGCTTCACGACCGGCCGGCGCGGCTCTGCGGGCGCAGGAGGCGCGTCGGCCGCAGCGGCCGCCGAAGCCCCCTCTGCTGCCCTGTCGGCGCCTTCGGCGGGCCCGGGCCCGCCGGGCCCGCCGAAGACCTCGGAACGGCCGTCCGCGGCCTTCGTGGCGGGCTTCGCCGCCGACTGCGGGTCCGCCTTCGCCGCGGGCCGCGCCGGCTTCCCCCCGGCAGCGGGCTTCGCGTCCTGGACGGCGGCCGCACCCGCGGCACCCGCAGCGGCCTTCCCGGGCTCGTCCTCGGGCGCCCGCCCGGACTTCGCCGCCTCCCGCTCCGCACCCTTCGCCGGCGCCGAAGCAGTCCCACCCTCTTGGCCGCCCGCTGTCCGTGCGCCGTTTTCGGCCACCCGGGGGGCAGCGGCAGTGCTCTTCGAGGGGGCGTCCCCGGATTCCTCGCCGGTTTCGCCTTCCGTCTTCCGCCCGTCGGAGCCGTCGTCCCGGCTCTGCTTCTCGCGGGGCGGGGTGGTACGCGCCGGCGTACGCGGGCGTCCGGCACCATCCGCCCCAGGCGTCTCAGGAGCCTCTACCGCCCCGCCGCCATGGTCACGATTCGGTTCCGGTTTTTTGGGCCCGCGAGGGGCCGGACCGGGTTCGGGAGCGGCCTCGGGGGCGACGTCCGGCGTAGCCGAAGCGCTCTCGGCGTCCACGGCCGACCGGCCTCGCACCGTATTCGCAGCCCGCCCCGCAGCAGACGCCGCAGTAGTGGCGGCAGCGCCGGAACGGGACTCTGAGCTGCGATCTTCTCCGATCTCCGCGATGCCGGCGCCCCCTTCGGAGGGGTGGTCCGAAGCTGCCGACGCGCCGCGCCGCTCGCGCCCACCCCCGGGCGCGGCGACCTCTCGGATCTCACCTGCGGTCTGGAACACCGCCAGCCTCGGATCCGCGGCTGAACTCCTGTCCACCTCCCCCGACGTCCTGTGCTGCTGCTCCCTGCCGGGGGCGTCGCCCGCCACGCAGACCTCCTCCACGCATCGTGATGAATCGTGCACACATCGGCGGAAAGCGCCGCCATATGGCGCCTCTACCTGCCCTGGATCACACTGGCAAGTGTCCCAAGACAGGCCCGCAGGCCCTCTGCGACACCCCACCCACCCCGTAGACGAGAACGACATACCAGCCGGTTCCCGCCGATATGGCCAAGGCGCTCTCGACAGGCCGGTGTGAGAGGCGTCACCCTGTCATTCATCCACGCGGGGAGGCATGGATGGGCAAGAGCCGCAGAACAATTCCGGAAGAGCTGTTGCTGCTCGCCCTGGACCCGACGACCGGGACCACGGCGCAGCCGCAGTCGCTCGACCTCGGCCTCGCCGGGGCGCAGCTCGTCGAGCTGGCCCTGGCCGGACGGATAGCCCCTGACGGGGATCGTATAGCCGTGGTGCACCCACGGCCGACTGGAGATCCGACTCTGGACTCCGCGCTCGAACTGCTGCGCCGCCGCGGCAGTCCAGTGCGCGCCGTCCACTGGATCGGCGGGCCCCGGCTGGGGTTGCGCCAGACCTATCTCGCGCACCTGGAGCGGTGCGGCATGGTGCACGCCGTGCCCGGCCAGATGTGCGGGGTGCTGCCGACGACGCGGTACCAGGCGACCGACAGCGCCGTCAGCCGGGAGATCAGGTCCCGGCTGGACAGTGCGATCCGCACCGGCGTCCCGCCGGACCCGCGGACCGCCGCGCTGGCCGCGCTCGCCCACTCCGTGGGCCTCGGCAAGCACCTGTACCCGGGAAACGAGGGCCGGTCGTCACGATCGCGCCTGCGGGACCTGATCAGGTACGACCCGATGGGCGGCCTCGTCGCGCACGCCGTGATGGATGTGCAGAACGGGGTGGCGGCACAGCCCAAGCGCCCGCCCGCCCAGGCGCAGCGCTCGGCGGGGCACAGCTCCATGGCCCGGGCCGGGGCCCGCTGACCGGCTCACAGCATATGACACTCACGCGACACACAGTACACGGCAGGTAGCTCGCCGTGCACATGGGCGGCGACGGCGGGTGCCGGCAGGGACCTGGCATCCGGCCGCCGAAGTACGCCCGCCACCAGGCCCGTTCGGGAGCCGCTGTGGCGTGCGGGGCGACTGCGTACCGGACCCCGTGTCCGGTCCCGGTCGCCCCGCGCGCGACGCCCGGCCAGGTCCGGCCCGGGCCCCGTTGCGGGTTCGCCCGACTCCACCCGCTACAACGCCCCTGCGGGGGCGGCCGGTTCCCGAAACCGCGTTTCTTCCTGAACTGTTGTTCCCGGGCAACCTTGTCCGCCCATTCGCCAGCGCGCAGATGACCGGTAGTGGCAGGCTGCTGACACATCGGTACGTTCAGCGTGGAGGTGCAGTCCCAAGTGGTCGCCAACGTCAACCCCACCGTCAGGCGCCGACGGCTCGGTTCGGAGCTGCGCAAGCTGCGCGAGCAGAAGGGGATGACGGCCGAGGAGGTCGCGGCGCGGCTGCTGGTCTCGCAGTCGAAGATCAGCCGCCTGGAGAACGGCCGCCGCAGCATCAGCCAGCGCGACGTGCGCGATCTGTGCGGCGTCTACGGCGTGGAGGACGTGCGGATCGTCGAGTCGCTGATGCAGATGGCCAAGGAGTCGCGCCAGCAGGGCTGGTGGCACGCCTTCGGCGACATCCCCTACAGCGTGTACATCGGCCTGGAGACCGAGGCCGCCAGCCTTCGGGTCTTCGAGCCGCAGGTGGTGCCGGGCCTGCTGCAGACCACGGAGTACGCCGCCGCCATGATCGCGGGCAATCTGCCGGAGGCCACCCCGGAGCAGGTCGAGAAGCGGGTGAACGTGCGCATCCGCCGCCAGGAGCGCATCACCGACCCGGACTCGCCGCTGCGGATGTGGGCGGTGATCGACGAGGCGGCGCTGTGCCGCAAGGTGGGCAGCGCCGAGATCATGCGCGAGCAGCTCATGCGGCTGGTGGAGTTGAGCCACCTGCCGCACGTCACGGTGCAGGTGCTGCCCTTCGAGGCGGGCGCGCACCCCGGGCTCAGCGGCCAGTTCGCCGTCCTGGAGTTCACCGACACCACCGACGCCACTGTGGTGTACCTGGAGGGTGTCAACAGCGACCTGTACCTGGAGAAGGACACCGACGTGCAGGCGTACAGCGTCATGTACGAGCATCTGCGCGCCCAGGCGCTCAGCGCCGAGCAGACGCGGGTGTTCATCACCGAGGCGGCCGAGCGCTACGTGTGACGGTCATCGAGGGGTGCGGCGCGGCAGGATACGCCTCGGCATGATTCCTTTGGAAGAGTTGTAGGGAATATGCCATCCGGTCGGGTGAAGTCACCCGCGGCGTCCGGAGAGTCGCCGGTAGCGTCGATCGGGTAAGTCACCGGCGTGTCCCACGCCGCCCGTCGTACAGACCGGAGCAGAGATGGCCATCAAGCTGGGCAGCACCCCCGCGTGGACGAAGTCCTCGCGATCGACCGGGAACGGCGCCTGCGTGGAGGTGAAGTCCCCCGCCGCCGAGGCTGTTGTCGTGCGCGACTCGAAGGACCCGCAGGGGCCGGTCCTGACCTTCTCGCCGCAGGAGTGGGAGTCCTTCGTCAGCGACGTGGACGCCGGCGCGTTCGACCTGCGCTGACCCGCGGCCGGAGGGTCCGGCCGGACAGAATCGCACCAACGGCACGAAAAGCACCGCATGCACGATCCGTACCACCGCACCGGAGCCCTCTCGACTGGCCGCCGTCCTGGCCGAGGGGGCTCACTGCTGTTCCGGGGCCGCTTCAAAGCGTCAGCGCGGCCCGCGGCTTGACGCTCCCTTGATCGCCCGCCTGGCGTCCTGGGAGGCCGGGCGGGCAGTCAAGGGGCACGGCCGGACGGCGGGTCAGAAGGCGCGTGCGAGCCGCGTCAGCCCCTCCCCGATCTCCTCCGGGGTGTGCGCGGTGAAGGACATCCGCAGGGCCGCGTGATCGGGGTCGGCGGCGAAGAAGGGCGCTCCCGGCACGAAGGCGACGTCGTGGGCGACGGCCGCCTTCAGTGTCTCGGTCGCGTCGTGGCCGTCGGGCAGCCGCACCCACACGAACATGCCGCCCTCGGGCCGGTTCCAGGTGCTGCCGGCCGGAAGGGCGGCGGGCAGCCCCGCCACAAGGGCGTCGCGGCGTGCGCTGTAGGCGTCGCGCACCCGCGCCAAGTGCGCGTCCAAGTCGCGGTCGGCGAGGTAGCGGGCGGCGGCCGCCTGGTCGACGGTCGAGGTGTGCAGGTCCGCCGCCTGCTTGGCGATCACGCAGGCACGCAGCAGGTGCGCCGGAGCGCGCAGGAAGCCCAGCCTCATGCCCGGTGCGAGCACCTTGGAGAAGCTGCCCAGGAGCACCGTGCGGTCCGCCGCCTCTTCCGCAGCGGCCAGGTGGGGTTCGTGGGCGCCCTCGAAGCGCAGCTCACCGTAGGGGTCGTCCTCGGCGATCCAGAGTCCGTGCCGGCCGGCCACGTCGGCGACGGCCCGGCGCCGCTCGGCGCTCATGGTGCGGCCGGTGGGGTTCTGGAAGTTGGGCACCAGGTAGAGCAGCTTGGGGCGCTCGCGGACCACCAGCTCCTCCAGCGCCTGGGGGTCCACTCCGCCGGCGTCGGTCGGCACGGGGACGACCCTGGCGCCGGCGAAGCCGAAGCACTGCAGGGCCGCGAGGTAGGTGGGGTTCTCCACCAGGACGGCGTCACCGGGCTCAAGCAGAGCGGTGGCCAGCAGCGACAGGCCCTGCTGGGAGCCGCCGGTCACCAGGAGGCCGGCCGGCTCCGTCGCCAGGCCGCGCGAGGTGAGGCGCGCCGCAATGGCCGCGCGAAGCTCCGGGTCACCCTCCGTCGTGGAGTACTGCAGCACCTGCCGCGGGCGCTCGGCGAGCACCCGGTCGTACGCCTCCCGCAGCCCTTGTGCGTCGAACAGTTCGGGCGCGGGCAGCCCTCCGGCGAAGGAGATCACCTCGGGGCGGGCGGTCAGCGCGAGGATCTCGCGTACCGGGGAGGCGGCTACCTGACGGGCGCGGGCGGCGAGTTGCGGGAGTGCGGCGCGGCTTGTCGGCAGGCTGGTCGTCATGTCGGGCAGCCTAGGGACCCGGCGGGAGATGTCCAGCCGTTGACCGGATCGTGGGCAGTGCCGGCGGTACGCCGCACAGGGGCGCTGCAATGACCGCCGCGAAAGCCCTCAGGGCGCCTCTGCAATCCGGGGGCCGCGCCCCCGGAGATACGGGTTCAGGCGGCCGGGTAGCGGTCGAGCCAGGCCGGGCTCGCGCCCGCGGGGCCGTGCAGGGCGGGTGCCTGGGTCATCTCCATGGCGAAGTCGTCCGCGAGCTGCAGGATCGTCGCCCTGCCCTCCAACTCGGCTATCCACGCGGGCGGCAGGGCGGTCTCACCGTGCTGGACGCCCAGGAGGTTGCCGCAGACCGAGCCGGTGGAGTCGCTGTCACCGGAGTGGTTGACCGCCAGCAGCAGGCCGTGCCGTACGTCCTCGGCGACCAGGGCGCAGTAGACGCCGATGGCAAGCGCCTCCTCGGCCGTCCAGCCCTCCCCCAGGGCCTCCACGCGCTGCGGGGACGGCATGCCCTGCCGTACGGCGCCCAAGGCGCTCTGCAGGGCGTCGGTGGTCTCCTGGTGGCCGGGGCGGGCACCCAGGAGGGCCAGGGCATGCTGCACGGAGCCGTCCAGCGCCTCTCCGCGCGCGAGGCCGTGCACGATCACCGCGAAAGCGCCGGCGGCGAGCTGCCCGGTGGGGTGGCCGTGGGTCTGGGCCGCGCACTCGACGGCCAGTTGGAAGACCAACTGCGGCTCCCAGCCGACGAGCAGGCCGAAAGGCGCCGAGCGCATGACGGTCCCGCATCCTTTGGAGCCGGGGTTCTTCGGCGCCTCCAGGGTGCCCATCCGGTCGTCGGACAGTCCGCTCAGGCAGGCGCTGCCGGGCGCCCTTCGCGCGTAGAGCCACTCCTCGCGGGCGAGCCAGCCGGTGTCCTTGCGGCGCTCGTCGGGGCCCCACTCGCTCTGGGTGGCCGCCCAGCGGCGGTAGGCACGGTGGACGTCGGTGGGCGGGTGCCAGGCGCCGGTGTCCCTGCGCACCTGGGCGCGGATCAGCCCTTCGACGGTGAACAGGCTCATCTGCGTGTCGTCGGTGACGGCGCCGCGTCTGCCGTAGGCGGGCACGTAGTCGGTGACGCCGTCCGGACCGTGGGCCTGCCGGATGGCCTCAAGAGAGTCGAACTCGACGCCCGCGCCCAGGGCGTCGCCGATCGCACCGCCGAGCAGGCACCCGCGCACGCGGCTGCGGAAGTCCTGCTGCTGCGCGCGTCCCCAGACAGCGGTCAAAGCGGTCCCCTTCGAACATCCCCCGATCCGAACCCGTGTTGCGCCAGCACGATATCCGACGCACCCAGGAGCCGAAGGGGGCCGACGGCAGGTGCGGGAAGGTCCCGCAAGGGCCGTCTTTCCCCCGGGGTTTCCGGGGTATCCACCGGTAACGGATACGGGTCGCAGGCCCCTCGGCGCAAGGGGCGCGCGGCAAGGCGCGCCATCCGCCCGTGGTGCGCCGGGCGCATTCCGGGGCGCACGGGGCAGCCGGTGCTGGGACGTCAGCGTCCGGTGCTGAAGACGCCCACGGCGTTGGCGACCGGGCGCTCGGCGACACCGGAGGGGTGGTTGCGCACCTGGGAGGCGGGCTGGCCCGGGCTCCTGGTGACCAGGGTGGTGGAGCCGCCGCCGTCCAGGTTGACCGCGTCGTCGGCGCCGGCGCGCCGCATCACGTCCGCGACCTCGGCGACGGTCAGGCCGGCGTCGGACTCCGCGTTGCCGTCCAGGGCGAGCAGGTACAGGGTGCGTCCGTGGTCGCCGAAGCCAGCCGCGGTGCGGGTGGCGGCCGTCTTGGTGTCTAGGCCCGCGAGCGGGGCACCACCGCGCAGCACGGGGAAGCCGCCGACCGCGAAGGCGAAGGGGACGCGGGTGCCGCTCGCCGCAAGGTGCTCGGAGACGGCCGCGCGGTCACCGACGTGCAGGGCGCTCAGACTGTCCGCTCCCGCGTCCCGCCCGACGAGCACGGTGGTGCCCCTGGCGATGGCACCCGCCCCCGGGGCGTCCGCCACCGAGACGACCCGGCCGCGGCGGACCGCTACCTCATAGGTGTCGGTGCTGCACGCGGCGGCCCTGGAGGTGTCCGAACCGCATACGGCGCGCTGCCTGGAGACCGCGCCCCAGTCGGAGGTGTAGGCGCCGATGCCGCCCTCGGGCAGCGCGTACTGGTTGTACCCGGTGAGGGGGAGGCTGCCGTCCCTGGTGCGCAGGGAGCCTTCGAGGGTGAGCGAGTCGAGCCGGGCACGGCGGTCGGCACCGACGCCGATGACGTCCTTGGTGGTGTCGCCGGGCGCCATCGCGGGGCCGAAGCGCTGGGAGTCGGGCACCGCGGCTTTCAGGGCGCGGCCGGCGGCGATCTCGGGGCCGTCGGAGGAGCCGGTGGGGGTGACGCCCGCGTGCTCCTCGCTGATGTTGAAGAAGTCGCCGTTGACCGCGCCCACGGCGCCCGCGGCGTCGGCGAGGCCCGAGACCTCCTCGCGCGCGGCCACCGAGCCGGGCGTGAGCAGGCCCACCCGCACCCGCGGGTCGGCGAGGTCGGCGGTCAGCACGTAGCCGGTCACCGTGCCGTGGGAGGCGGTCAGGGTGAACTGGCCGAGCAGCACGCCCCGCGCCACCGTCTCCACTTCGTCGTACGGCAGCGTGCCGGCCGCGGCCGCCGCCGGGGAGGCACCTGCGACGGTGGCCGCCATGGCGGCCAGTGCCAGCGCCGACGCCCCGAACGCCCTTCCCCGCGTCACCTTGCGACTGTTCACGTCTCCCCCTCCAGGCGCACACAACCCACTGGTGTTCAGGAGGACTTCAGCAGTTCGCGGCAGGCGGCGCCAGGGCGGCGACGGAACAGCGGAGCGGCGGCCGGGTGAATTCACCTGCGCGGCCGAGCAGATGGGGCACAGGGCGCAGACCCGACGCAATGGAGGCCCAACGGACCTGGCCGCCATGGCGGCGAGCCCTGGTGCCGCTTCCATGGCGGCGGATCACGGCCGCCTCCATGGCGGCGGTTGCCGCCCTGCCCTGCCTCCAGGGCGCCCGGGCAGCATCCAAGGCGGCCAAGTGCTTGATCCCCACCTGCCCCGCTCGCCTCACGGAGCGCACGGTTCCGGCGGCTCCCCGCTGCCCCGCGCACAGGAAGCCGCGACGCGCACGTCACCCGAACGAGTGACCGTTGATGTCATGGACCGACGAGATGTTCTCAAGCTCTCCGCGAGTGCGGGCGCAGCCGGCGTCCTTACGCTGGCCCCTGTGGACTTCGCAGCCGCCTCCGACTCCGGGTCCGGCGCGGGAGGCGGTGCCCCCGCCGGCGGTTCGGGCAGCCTGACCCGCACCGTCACCGGCCACCTGCCCACCGGCGTCGCCGACTTCGTGTACCTGCCCGTGGAGGTGCCGCGCGGCGTGCGCCGGATCTCCGTGTCGTACACCTACGACAAGCCGCCGGTGCCGGCCGGAACCCTCGGCAATGCCCGCGACATCGGCATCTTCGACCAGCGCGGCACCGACATCGGCGGCAGCGGCTTCCGCGGCTGGTCGGGTGGGGCGCGCACCGGGTTCGAGATCAGCGCCGAGGAGGCGACACCCGGCTACCTGCCCGGCCCGGTCGGAGCGGGCACCTGGCACGTCGTCCTCGGCCCGTACACGGTCGCGCCGCAGGGCCTGGACTACTCGGTGACGGTCACCCTCGACCAGGGGACGCCGGGCAGCACACCGCCGCCGGACTACCCGCCCGAGCAGGTACGCGGACACGGCCGCGGCTGGTACCGCGGCGACTGCCACCTGCACACCGTGCACTCCGACGGCGGCCGCACCCTGGAGCAGCTCGCAGCCCTCGCCCGGGCCGCCCGGCTGGACTTCATCAACTCCAGCGACCACAACACCTCCTCGGCGCACCCGCTGCTCGGCATGCTGGCCGGCAACGACCTGCTGATCCTCACCGGCGAGGAGGTCACCACCCGCAACGGCCACTACCTGGCCATCGGGCTCGACGGCGGCACCTGGATCGACTGGCGCTACCGGGCCCGCGACGACGCCTTCGACCGCTTCGCGCGGCAGATCCGGCGGGTGGGCGGCATCGTGGTGCCGGCCCACCCGTACGGCGCGAGCCTGGCCGGCCAGTGGAAGTTCGGCTATGGGAACGCCGACGCCATCGAGGTGTGGAACGGCCCCTGGACCCCTGACGACGAGGCGTCGCTGCTCACCTGGGACAACCTGCTCACCGGTGCGGTGCGCCGCGGTGACGGCCACTGGATCCCGGCGATGGGCAACTCCGACGCGCACCGCGACCCCGACCTGGTGGGCCTGCCGCAGACGGTGGTCCTCGCTGACGGCCTGGACCGGCGATCCCTGCAGGCCGGCATCCGCGCCGGGCACACATGGATCGCGGAGAACGCCGACGTGCAGCTGTCCTTCTCCGCCACCGGTCCGCGCGGCCGGCACGCCGGCATCGGCGAGCGCCTGCGGCTGCCGTCGGATACCGACGTGACCGTCCGGCTGGAGGTCTCCGGGGTGCCCGCAACCTGCGTGGTGCGGCTGCTCACGGACGAGGGCCAGGTCGTCGCCGAGGCGCTGCCCGCGTCCGGTGTCGTCGAATGGGTGACGACGACGTCCCTGGCCGCCTATGTGCGCGCCGAGGTCCGCCACCCTGCCGCCGACGGCGGCGCCTCCGGGCTGCCCGGCCCCGCCGCCGCGATCACCAACCCGATCTGGCTGGACCGCTCGTAGGGTCCTGGCGCGCGTCCCGAGACCTCGCGCGGCGGCCGAACCCGTCCGTACGCCCCGGCGGCCGTCCGGCCGCCCGCGGGGCGGACTGGTCCGGCCGCGCTTCAGCCGCTGATGCGGATGGGCAGCAGGATGCGCCACACGGCGTCCTCGACCCCGTGCACGGCCGCGATCCAGCCGACGTTCTCCTCGTCGGTGCCGAGCCGGACGGCCTGGGCGAGTTCGTCCATGACGTCGCTCAGGTCGCTGTGCGACATCGCCGGCTCCAGCCGGCCGCCGGCCGCGCCGTCGTCGTGGTATCGCTGGTAGGCCGGGGCGCCGCGGAGCACGCCGACCGGCTGCCACTGCTGGGCCAGCCGCCACACGGGCTCGCCGGAGACCCGGATGCCGTCGGCCTCCACGACGTCCGTGCGGGTGCGGTCCACCGCGAGCGGCGTCCATCCCTGGCCGCCGGTGAGCACCAGCGCGGGATCGCACCGGCGCACCGCCCAACCGACGGCGGCCGGCGCCACGGGTGCGGACTGCACCAGCGGTATCGCGGACATGCCGGCGTACAGGCAGCCGAGGAACGCGCCGGCCAGGTCCGGGCCCTCGGGGTAGACCAGCAGGACCCGGCTGCCGGGCTGCAGCAGGCTGCCGAGCCGCGCGGCGACCGCACGCGCCCGGCGGTCCAGCTCGGCGTAGCTGCACCCGGCGGTGCCGGAGGCGGCGGGCCCGCCGTAGGGCAGCGCGGGCACGCCCTGCGGACGGCGCTCGGCCCGCAGGCGCAGCATCGGGCCGGGCAGGCGCGCGCTGTCCCGGGCACCGAGGCGGCTGCCACCGCCGCGGCCGCGCCGGGGCCGGCTGTGCCTGCCGCCGCCGCGGGTCACCGGATCCGCCCCGGCGGATGCGGGCGGAACGGGTCGTACCCCCTGGACCGGGTGGGCGCCGAGCGGTGCCGGCCAGGGAAGCACCGCGTCGGACACAGAGGTACTTTCCTGTGGGAAATCACCCGAAACCACTGAATCGGGTGACCCGATCGCACACCAGGTGCACATGGCGTCCCCGTCACCTGCCCGTTCGCAGCGGGCGCACCCGGTCCGACGTTCCCCACACAGCACAACCTCCGCACGCGCACAGACGGAACCTCTGATTCAGCCCAACATTCGCTGTGAGGCCGGATCGGGACCATGCACGGGGTGACCCGGGCGGCCCGACACGGCAAACTGGCTCCGACGGGCCGAATCCACGGTTCCGCGGGCCATGCGAGAACTGTTCCGTCCGGCGATGAACGACAGATATACGGGCGCGGATGACAGCTTCCCGGGGCAGACCCGCCGCGGGCGGTTCAGGGGGCAGACGATGGAAACCAGGGCGGAGCCGAGCGGGAGCCTGCGGTTCGCGGTCCTCGGCCCGGTGCGCGCCTGGCGCGGTGAGGAGTCGATCCGCACCGGGGCGCCCCAGCAGAGGGCCCTGCTGGCCGCCCTGTTGCTGCGCGGCGGGCGAACGGCCACCGCGTCGGAGCTCCTTGACGCCCTGTGGGGCGAGACTCCGCCCAACACCGCTCTGGCCGCCCTGCGTTCGTACGCCTTCCGGTTGCGCAAGGCGCTCGGGCCGGACGCCCTGGTGACGGACTCCGGCGGCTATGCGCTCAAGGTCGAGCCCGACGCCCTGGACTGCGCGGTCGTCGAGCGCCTGGCCGCGGAGGCGGAGCGGGTCCGCCCCACGGACCCGGGGCAGGCGCGCAAGCTGCTCGCCACGGCGCTGGACCTGTGGCACGGCGAGCCGCTGGCCGGACTGCCCGGGCCTTACGCCGAGACCCAGCGCAACCGCCTTGCCGAGTGGCACATCGGTCTCATCGAGGCCCGCCTCGAACTCGACCTGGAGCTGGGCGCCCACGCCGAGGCGGTCTCCGAACTGACCGCGCTGTCCGCCGAACACCCGCTGCGCGAGCGGCTGCGCGCACTGCTGATGCTCGCCCTCTACCGCAGTGGCCGGCAGGCCGAGGCCCTCGGCGTCTTCGCCGACACCCGCCGCCTGCTCGCCGACGAACTCGGCATCGACCCGGGCGCCGAACTCGCCGACCTGCACCAGCGCATCCTGGAGGCCGACCCGGACCTCGCCGCGCCGGTCAGCGCCGCACCCGCCGCCCAGGAGATCGTGCGCCCGGCGCAACTGCCCGCCACAGTGTCCGACTTCACCGGCCGCGCGGCAGTGGTCCGCGAACTGGGCCGCCAGCTCGCGGAGGCGTCCGACCGCGGCACCGAAGGCGGCGTGATGTCGGTGTCCGCGGTGGCCGGCATCGGCGGTGTGGGCAAGACCACCCTCGCCGTCCATGTCGCGCACGCCGTCCGCGACGCCTTCCCCGACGGGCAGCTCTACGTCGACCTCCAGGGCACCGACGCACGCCCCGCCGATCCCGAGGCCGTCCTCGGCGGCTTCCTGCGCGCCCTGGGCGTCTCCAATCCCGCCATCCCCGAGTCCCTGGCCGAGCGTGCCGCCCTCTACCGCTCGATCCTCGACGGCCGCCGCGTCCTGGCCCTGCTCGACAACGCCCACGACGCCGCCCAGATCCGGCAGTTGCTGCCCGGGACGCCCGGCTGCGCCGCCCTGGTGACGAGCCGCGTGCGCATGGTCGACCTGGAAGGCGCCCACCTGGTCGACCTCGACGTCATGTCGCCGGAAGAGGCGCTGCAGCTCTTCACACGGATCGTGGGCGACGAGCGCGTCTCCGGTGAGCGGCAGGCGGCACTGGACGTGGTGGGGGCCTGCGGGTTCCTGCCGCTGGCGATCCGCATCGCAGCAGCACGGCTCGCCGCCCGCCGCACCTGGACGGTCTCGGTGCTGGCCCGCAAGCTCGCCGACCAGCGCCGCCGGCTGGACGAGCTGCGCGCCGGCGACCTCGCGGTGAAGGCCACCTTCGCCCTCGGCTACGGCCACCTGTCCCCCGCCCAGGCACGTGCCTTCCGGCTGCTGTCGCTGCCCGACGGGCCGGACATCTCCCTGGAGGCCGCGGCCGCCGTCCTCGGTCTGGACCCCTATGAGACCGAGGAGCTGCTGGAGGCCCTGGTCGACATCAGCCTCATCGAGTCCGCCGCCCCCGCCCGCTACCGCTTCCACGACCTGCTGCGTCTGTACGCGCGCGAGCGGGCCGAGCAGGACGAGACCGAGGCGGAGCGCTGCTCGGCGCTCTCGCGGCTGCTGGACTTCTACCTCGCCTCGGCCGTGGGCGTCTACACGTGGGAGAACCCCGGCGACCGCGTCCTGGACCACCTGGCGCCCACCACCCACCCCGGCCTGGCCTTCGGCAGCCGCGACGCCGCCCTGGAGTGGCTCTTCTCCGAGGCCCAGGGGCTGCTCGCGGCCGTCGAGCAGTCGGCGGCCGGCGGCTGCGAGGGCTCGGCCCGCCGTGCGGCGGACCTGCTCTTCACCGCCTGGGACCTGATGGAGTCCGGCATCCACGCGCGTCAGTACGAGCAGGCCGCCCGCGCCCTGGTGGAGGCCTCCTACGCCTGCTCCGACACCCTTGTGGAGGGCCGCTCGCGTCTCCTGGTGGCCCAGCTGCTGCGGATGACCGGCCGCTTCGCGGAGGCCGACGAGGAGGCACGGCGCGCCATGGTCGTCGGCCTGGCTGCCGAGGATCCGCTGACGTGCAGTTACGCGCCCAACCTGCGGGGCATCATCGCGTACAAGGACCGCCGCTACGAGGAGTGCTTCCAGTACCACACCTCCGCCCTGCAGGCGTTCCGCTCGGACGGCAACAAGTACGGCGAGGGCGCGGCCCTGTCCAACCTCTCCTGGGCGCAACTGGGCATGGGCAACGACGAGGAGGCGGTGAACACCGGCCGCGAGGTCATGGCCATCTACCGCGAGCTGGGCGCCGGGTTCCGCCTCGGCAACGCCCTCTACGCGCTGAGCATCCCGCTGACCGCCACCGGGCGCCTGGACGAGGCCTTCAGCTGCCTCACCGAGGCCCTGCAGGTCTTCCGCGACGCCCGGCAGCAGTTCTGGGAGGGCATGACCCTCTTCCGCCTCGCGGAGGTGCACCTGGCGGCGGAGCGGTGGCGGCAGAGCGCCGCCCATGTCGAGCAGTCGCTGGTGATCCTTCGGGAGGTGGGCGGCGACTGGCGCACCGCCAACGCCCTGGTCGTTCTCGGGCACGCCCTGGTGGGCATGCACCAACCGGTGCGCGCGGTCGCCTGCTGGAACGACGCCCTGGGCCTGTTCTCCGGTCTCGGGGCACCGGAGAGCCAGGACGTGCGCCTGCTCCTGGCGCAGCAAACGCCCTCGTCAGCAGCCGGATGACAGCCGGATGACGGTCCGTCGGCAGGGCCGTGGGGGCCGTTTATCGGTTGATTATCGTCACCTGCCACGATTTCATCGCCGCACCGAACCGCCCACCCGGTGGTAGACGGGGGTTGCCGCCGGGTGGGCCTCGGCATCAGTACGTCCGCACACAGCACAGGAGCAGGCCGATGAGCACCGAGAAGCCTTCAGAGCCCGTTGCAGCGGGCCACAACGTCACACCCGACAACCAGTTCCAGGACGGCGAGCCGGAGACGGTGGAGGAGGCCGCGGCCCCCACCTCGTCGACTGGGTCGACGGGCACCGTCAAGCCGAACAACCAGTTCCAGGACTCGGCCCCCAAGGGCTGATCGGACGCACTCGTGTCGGGCCGCGCGTGGGGGCGCCGGCCTGACGCAACGGGGGGGATCCCGGCTTGGGGGAGCCGGGAAGCACCGGTGGTCGGCGGACCTTCGGTGCCGCTCGGAAGGGGGGATCAGGGGGCGTCGTCCAGGGGAGCGGTGAGCCGGCTCAGGGGGCCTGCCCACCGCGGGGACGACGAGGCCGGCCGCAGCGTGGAGGGGGCGCTGCGGTCGGCCTTTCCGCATGTCCGGCGGACAGGCGACCACCGTGGCGTCCCGAGTGGCGGACTGCTCATGCGGCGAGCCTGTCCTCCTGAGTGGCCGGCTGCCATCCATGGAGGCGGACCTGACACCTCAGGCAGCGGCCTTAGATGCCGCCCCGGCACCTCAGGAGGCGGCTGCCGATCCACCGCTCAGCTCCGGCGGGAGGTCGCCCCGGTACCTTTGGCGGCGTCCAGGGCGTACACGCAGCGGTCCTTGGAGCAGGCGTAGACCACACCGTCCGCCGCGACCGGGGAGCCGGTGATCTCGCCTCCGGTCTCCAGCCTCCATCGGAGCTGGCCGCCCTGGGCGTCCACGGTGTACAGGCAGTGGTCCTTGGAGCCGAAGTGCACGCGTCCGTCGGCGACCGCGGGCGACCCGACGATCTCGTCCTGGGCGGCGAAGCGCCAGCGAGGGGTGCCGCTCACCGCGTCCAGGGTGTACAGGGCGCTCCCGGCACCCAGGTGGACACCTCCCGCCGCGACCACGACCGGCTCGACGGTCTGGCGCGGCTCGGTGGCCACCCGCCAGCGGTCCCGGCCGTCGGCCGGGTCCAGCGCGTAGACCGTGCCCAGGTGGTCGACCACGTAGACGCCTCCGCCGGCAGAGCCGGGGCCGGGCACGTAGGCGGGCGGCGCGAACATCACCGCGGGCGCCTCGAAGTGCCAACGCCGCGCACCGGTACGCGCATCGAGCGCGTGGACGCCGGTGCCCGAGGCGAGGTACACGACGCCGTCGGCGACGACGGGGCTGGTCACCATGGAGCCCGCCACGGCCGGCTCCCCCACGGGATAGGACCACAGCTCGCCGCCCGCCGCCGCGTCGACCGCGTGCAGCACTCCGCCGCCCTGGTAGTACACGACGCGCTCGACGACCACGGGTCCGGCGTCGGGCGACTCGAACTCCGTCTGCGCGCCCGAGCGCTCCCAGCGCAGGGTCCCGAGGTCGGCGTCCCACGCCTGGATGCCGCCGCCCCGCGTTCCGGTGACGACGCAGCCGGCGGCGGCGCGTACGGCGTACACCCAGCCGTCGATGGGGGTGCGCCACCGCTCACCCCCGTCGGACGCGTCGAGCGCGAAGAGGTTCGGCCCGTCGGAGGCGTGGATGCGGCCGGCGGAGACCGTCATCGTCCAGGCGACGTCGCGGGTCTTGAACTGGCGGCGCCCGCTGGCCACGTCCAGGGCGTGCACCTCGAAGGACGTCACGTAAAGGAGCCCGGAGTCGACCACCGGGGTGCCCCACACGTCGTTGGACATGCGGAAGCGCCAGGGCCGCCACTCCCCCGGCGGGGTGGCCGGGTGCGGCTGCGCGGGCACCGGCACGGAGGCCGGCCGGACCGCGCGGTGGGTGCCCTTGCCCTCGGCCGCGAGCTGGGCGCCGCGGCCGACCACCCACTCGGTGCCCGCCGCGGGTGCCGCGGCCGACTTGTCCGGTGTGCTCCTGGCGGCACGCAGCCCCGGCCCGATGGGCGCCGAGCCCGCGAGCTGCACGGGGGCCGCCGACACCTGGGCGGCGGGCTGCTGGAGGGGTACGGGGCCGGGGATGCTGCGCGGGGGCTGCTGGGGTCGCGGAGGCTGCTGCGGGGGCGGCGGTGCCGCTGGGGGCTGCGCGGGCCGCACGGGCACCTGAGGGCCTGCGGAGCGGCCTCCGCGCGCCCCTGCGACGCCGGCCGAGCGGCCCCGGTGGCGCTCCTCGATGAGCGCGACGGCGGCGGGCGGCAGCCAGGCCGAGGCCGTGCCGGTGTCGTCGCTGCCGGAGGAGAACAGGTGGGGCGCGAGCTGGGCCTGCAGGTCGGCCGGGGTGGGGCGCTGCTCGGCCTCCATCCGCATGCAGGACTCGATCAGCGGCCGCAGCTCGCCGGGCAGCCCCGTCAGGTCGGGCCCCTCGCGCAGCAGCATGAAGACGGTCTCGACAGGGTTGGCGCCGTGGAAGGGCGCATGGCCGGTGGCGGCGAAGACCAGGGTGGAGCCGAGGGAGAAGATGTCGCTGGCGCCGCGCACGCTGCGTGAGTCGCGGGCCTGCTCGGGCGACATGTAGGCAGGTGTGCCGACGGCGACGTTCGTCATCGTCAGCCGCGTGTTGGACACCCCTGAGGCGATGCCGAAGTCGATGACCCTCGGGCCGTCCTCGACCACGAGCACATTGGACGGCTTCATGTCCCGGTGCACGAGCCCGGCGGCGTGGATGGACTGCAGCGCCTCGGCGATGCCCGCGGCGAGCCACCGCACGGCCTGGGCGGGCATGGGGCCCGTCTCGTTGACGATCTCTTCCAGGGAGGGGGCGGGGACGTAGGCGGTGGCGAGCCAGGGGACGGCGGCGCGCGGGTCGGCGTCCACGACGGCGGCGGTGTAGAAGCCGGAGACCGCGCGGGCGGCCTCGACCTCCCGGGTGAAGCGGACGCGGAAGAGCTGGTCCTCGGCGAGCTCGGCGCGCACGGTCTTGATCGCAACCCGGCGACCGGACGCCGAGCGGGCCAGAAACACCAGGCCCATGCCGCCCGCCCCGAGCCGTCCCAGCACCTCGAAAGGGCCGATCCGTCTCGGATCGTGCTGCGTCAGCGGCTCCACCACTGCCCTGCCACCTCCCCGTACCCGCGCTGTCCGCGGCCGTTCCCCGTGCGCTGCGGCCCGTGCGGCCCCTCGCTGGCTCCCGTGCCAGGGTACGGGCCGATTCTTCCTGGGATGCGGGCCGGTTGCGAACCCGCGGCCGCCGCGACACGCCCACGGAGCGAACTCGTTACCAACCGGCCCCCCGCTCGGCCGGATCCGCGGTGGCGCCGGTGGGGAACCCGGCCGGCTCCCCTGGAGGCCCGGACGGCGGCGGCAGGGCTCAGGCGGGCACCTCCCCCACGGTGCGCTGGGTGTCGATGACGGCGAAGCGGGCACCCTGGTCGTCCGCCACCAGGGCGGTGCGGCCGAAGGGAGAGTCCTGGGGGCCGAAGACGACCTCGCCGCCGAGCCGCCGCACGGTGGCCGCGGCCTCGTCGCAGTCGGCGACGGTGAAGTACACCTGGAAGCCGGTGCGCCCGCCGGAGGTGTCCTTGAGGCGGCCGAGCACCGGGTTCTCGCCGCCGGGCAGCGAGAACGCCTTGTAGTCGAAGTCCGCGCCGCCGCCGAACTGGCGCCCCTGGTAACCGAACAGGGCGGTGTAGAAGGCGTCGACGGCCTCGGCGTCCTGGGTGACGATCTCGGCCCAGCAGAAGGCGCCGGGCTCGTTGACGGTGCCGAAGCCGGGGTGCCCGCCGGGCTGCCACAGCCCGAAGTTCGAGCCCGCGGGGTCCACCGCGACCGCCATCACCCCTGCCTCGCCGACCGGGTGGGGTCCGAAGACCACCCGGCCGCCGGCCTTGCCCACCTCGGCGGCCGTCCTGGCCGCGTCGGCGGTGGAGAAGTAGAGCGACCAGGCGGCGGGGGTGCCGGGTTCCATGGCACTCATGAGCGCGGCGGCAGCCTTTCCGTCGCGCAGGGCCATCGTGTAGTTGCCGTACTCCTCGCCTTGGTCCTCGAAGGTCCAGCCGAGCAGCTCGCCGTAGAACCGGCGGCCGGCGGCGAGGTCGGGCAGCGCGGCGTCCGCCCAGCAGGGTGCGCCTTCACCGAATGCTGGCATGACAGGTCCTCTCGTACGTCCAAAACGGTCCGCGGCGCCGTCTCGGCACGCCGTCAGGGCCACCGTAGTAAGTGATCTTCCCCACTGCACGGACGCGAATTCGAACATACGGTCAATTTTCTCCGGCGCCTGCAGACGATGGGCAAATCATTCCATTGCGGGCATAAAAACAAGCTTCCCGTGGTGCCTCTGAGACCTGAGAAACCCGCGTTGAACTGGCGGTTCGCCAAACGGAACAGGTGCCTCCCCGTTTGCACGCCGCCAAATCGCGCGTCGATCACCCGCCGGTAAACTGACGGCATGACAGGACAAGTTCGTACCGTCGACGGCCGTGTGGCGGGCCGCCGGGGACAGGCGACGCGGCAGAAGCTGCTCGACTGCCTCGGCGAGATGCTCAGCACGTCGCCGTACCGGGACGTCAAGGTGATTGACGTCGCCCGGATGGCGGGCACCTCCCCCGCAACGTTCTACCAGTACTTCCCCGACGTCGAGGGCGCCGTCCTGGAGCTCGCCGACGAGATGGCCAAGGAGGGCACCGCGCTGACCGACCTGGTCGCGGGCCGCTCCTGGGTGGGCAAGGCCGGCGTGCAGGCCGCGGACGAACTCGTCGACGGCTTCCTGTCGTTCTGGCGCAGGAACGACGCGATCCTGCGGGTGATCGACCTGGGTGCCGCCGAAGGGGACAAGCGCTTCAACCGCATCCGCACCCGCATCCTCAACTCCGTGACCAGCTCGCTCGCCGAGTCCATCAAGGAGCTGCAGAGCAAGGGCAGGGTCGACCAGCAGGTCAGCGCCCCCGCAGTGGCGGGCTCCCTGGTGGCGATGCTGGCCGCGGTGGCCGCCCACCAGAAAGGTTTCACCGGCTCCGGCGTCAAGCAGTCCGAGCTGAAGCCGAACCTCGCGCTGCTGGTCCACCTCGGGGTGACCGGCAAGAAGCCGCCCAAGTAGCAAGACCCGGGCGTCCGCCTCCATGGCGGCGGACCCGGCACATCCACGCTGTCCTGCCGTACTGCCACACTCCGGCGCGGGCGGCGACGGTCTCGGGGGAGGCCGTCGCCGCCCGCGCCGTCATGTCCGGGACCGGCGGCTCCCCGGCCCCATGGGACAAGGCGCCCAGGGCGACTACGCTCACCACCACCGAAACCGCCCGCCGACGCCACCGTCCTGCCCACCTACGACTCTTATGGCTCCAGGAGCACCCATGGCCGACCCCACGACTGCCGCCCCGCGCGCGACCACGTCCAGCGCGGAACCCGACGCCTTGGTCATCGGTGCAGGGCCGGCCGGGCTCTCCGCAGCGGCGGCGCTGCGGCACCGCGGGCTGCGTCCCTTGGTCCTCGAGCGCGCGCCGCAGGTGGGCGCCTCCTGGCGCGGCCACTACGACCGGCTGCACCTGCACACGCCACGGCGGCTGTCCGGGCTGCCGGGCCTGCCCATACCCCGCCGGTTCGGCCGCTGGGTCGCGCGTGACGATGTGGTCCGCTACCTGGAGATGTACGCGGAGTACCACGACCTCGACGTGGCGACCGGCATCGAGGTGGCGCGGGTGGAGCGCGGGACCTCCGGCTGGGAACTTCCGGCGACCGGCGGCCGGGTTCTCGCCTCTCCGGTGGTCGTGGTGGCCACAGGTCACAGCCGCTCGCCGTACATACCCGACTGGGACGGCCGGGAGACCTTCACGGGTGAGCTGCTGCACGCCTCGTCCTACCGCAACGCCGAGCGTTTCGCAGGGCTCGACGTCCTGGTGGTGGGGGTCGGCAACACCGGTGCGGAGATCAGCGTCGACCTGGCGGAGGGCGGCGCGGGGCGGGTACGGCTCGCGGTGCGCACGCCGCCGCACATCATGCGCCGCTCCACCGCCGGTTGGCCGGCGCAGGCCACTGCGATCATGGTGCGACGGCTGCCGACGGGCCTGGTGGACCGCCTCGCGCCCTATGTGGAGCGGGTGAGTGTGCCGGACCTGTCGGCGTACGGACTGCCGAGGCCGCAGACCGGCCTGTACTCGCGCGTGCGGGAGGGCGCGATCCCGGTGCAGGACGTGGGTCTGGTGGCGGCCGTCCGGTCCCGGCGGGTCGAACCGGTGGCCTCGGTGCGGGAGTTCGACGGGGCCACGGTGCGGCTTGTGGACGGCAGCGAGATGACGCCCGACCTGGTGGTCGCGGCGACCGGTTACCGGCGCGGGCTCGAACCGCTGGTGGGGCATCTCGATGTGCTGGACGAGCGGGGCCGCCCCGTGGTGAGCGGCCCCAGGTCCCCGCAGAACGCGCCCGGCCTGTACTTCACCGGCTTCACCAACCCCATCAGCGGAATGTTCCGCGAGATGGCGATCGACGCGCGGAAGATCGCACGGGCGGTGGCGCGGACCCGGTGACCGCGGGGCGCTGCCCGGCGCCCTCGCGGACCGATGGCCGAGCGGTGATCACTCGCGGGAGTGAAACCGGTACGGACCGGAATCTTGTGGAATCTTCCGGGCGTTCATCCGGTGACCGCCATCGCGGGAACGGCCACCGGCCGGTGGCGGACGACCAGGGACATCAGCGCGGCCACCGCGCAGAGCGCACCGGAGGTGTACCAGACGACGTCGTACGAACCGAGCGCGTCACGCGCCACTCCGCCGAGGTAGGCGACCAGGGCGGCCCCGATCTGGTGGGCCGCGAGCACCCAGCCGAAGACGATCGCGCTGTTCTCGCCGTAGTGCTCACGGCACAGCGCCATGGTCGGCGGCACGGTCGCCACCCAGTCCAGGCCATAGAAGACGATGAACAGCACCATCGAGGGATGGATGGCGTCCGAGAACAGCATGGGGAGGAACATCAACGACATTCCGCGCAGGCCGTAGTAGATGGCGAGCAGCCGCCGGGGCGACAGACGATCGGTGAACCATCCGGAGGCCACCGTGCCCACGATGTCGAAGACACCGATAACGGCGAGCAGGGACGCCGCTGTAGTGACAGGCAGTCCGTGGTCGTGGGCGGCGGGCACGAAGTGGGTCTTCACCAGGCCGTTGGTGGACGCGCCGCAGATGGCGAAGCTGCCGGCGAGCAGCCAGAAGGTGCCGCCGCGGGCCGCTTGCGCCAGTGCCCGCAGGGCCCGCCCGGCCGCTCCGGTGGTGGGGGCGGGCTTGGGAGTGAACTCCGCTGCCCCGAAGGCCGCGAGGCCGACGTCCGCCGGGTGGTCGCGCAGCAGGAACCATACGAACGGGGCCACTGACAGCGCCGCGCCTGCCACCGTCACGGCGGCCGGCCGCCAGCCGTGGTGCTCGGTGATCCAGGACAGCAGGGGCAGGAAGACCAGTTGCCCGGCGGCACCACCTGCGGTGAGCATGCCCGTCACCAGTCCGCGGCGGGCCACGAACCAGCGGTTGGCGACGGTCGCGGCGAACGCCAGGGCCATCGATCCGCTGCCCAGGCCGACCAGCACGCCCCAGCACAGGACAAGTTGCCATTCCTGTGTCATGAAGACGGTGAGCCCGGCGCCGAGCGAGATCGTCACCAGCGCGCAGGCGACGACGCTGCGGATGCCGAACCGGTCCATGAGGGCGGCCGCGAAGGGCGCGGTCAGGCCGTAGAGCGCGAGGTTGATCGACACGGCGAAGCCGATCATGCCGCGCGACCAGCCGAACTCGCTGTGCAGCGGGTCGATCAGCAGGCCGGGCAGCGAGGCGAAGGCAGCGGCGCCGACGATCGTCACGAAGGTGACCGCGGCCACGGCCCAGGCGCGGTGCACCCGCAGAGGGCGGGCGGGACGTGGCGCGGGTGGAGCGGCATCTGGTGCCGGCGCGGGAACGGAGGATGTCTGCGTCACCCGGCCAGTTTCGGTGGCCCGCTCCGCGCCAGCGAGTGGCCCGGAGGACATGGTGTGCAAGGATCGGGCCATGGCCGAGACACAGGCGCAGCCGCAGGCCCGACCCTCTGCCTTTTCCGGTGACGGAAGGCACCGCGTGGCGGTGTTCGTCCTGGACGGTGTGATCCCCTTCGAACTCGGCATCCCTGCCCGCATCTTCGGCACGGCACGCGACACGGAGGACGGCTCCGCGCTGTACGAGGTCGTGACCTGCACCCTGCGGCCGGGCGAGGTCCGTACCGAGGCGGACTTCCCCATCCTGGTGACGCACGGACCCGAAGTGCTCGCCGAGGCCGACACGGTGGTGGTGCCCGCCTCGCACGAGATGGACCTGGTCCACCTCGGGGGTCAGCTGTCCCCTGAACTGGCGGCGGCCTTCAGCTTGTTGCGGCCGGGCACGCGGGCGGTGTCGATCTGCACAGGCTCCTTCCTGCTGGCAGCGGCGGGGCTGCTGAACGGCCGGCCGGCGACCACCCACTGGAGCAGCGCCGACAGGTTCCAGCAGCTCTTTCCCCAGGTCCGGGTCGATCCCGATGTGCTCTACGTGGACGACGGCGACGTACTCACCTCCGCCGGGGTCGCCGCCGGGTTGGACCTGTGCCTGCACATCGTCCGCCGCGACTTCGGCGCCACGGTCGCCAACTCGGTGGCGCGTCGCACGGTCGTGCCCCCGCACCGGGACGGCGGCCAGGCACAGTACATCCAGCGGCCGCTGCCGGCGCCCCAGCAGTCCGGTACCGAGCGAGCGCGCGCCTGGGCGATGGAGCGGTTGGAGCAGCCGGTCACGCTGCGGCAGCTCGCCGCGCGCGAGTCGATGAGCGTGCGGACCTTCACCCGGCGCTTCCGCGAGGAGGTCGGGCTCAGTCCAGGGCAATGGCTGACGCAGCAACGGATCGAGCGGGCCCGCCAGTTGCTGGAGTCGACCGACCTCGCGGTGGACCGGATCGCCCGGTCGGCCGGTTTCGGCTCAGCGGCCTCGATGCGCCAGCACCTGCAGGCCGCACTCGGTGTCTCTCCCAGTGCTTACCGCCGCACCTTCCGGACCGCAGCACGCCGCTAGCCACATTCCGCCCGGCCCCCGTCGGCAAGAGCCCGGCGCCGTACAGACATCGGCACACGCCTGGTGCACGCGTCGCGCTCAGGTCAGGACGGCCGCGCGGTCGACCTCGCACCAGATGCGCTTTCCGGCGCCCTCCGGGTGCCAGCCCCAGCGGTCGGCGAGGCCGTCGACGAGTTCCAGTCCGCGCCCGCCGGTCTCGTCGCGCTCGGCATGACGCGGAGCCGGCGGGACGACGCTGTTGTCGGCAACCTCGACCCGTACGGGAGCCGCCGGAGCAGCGGGGAAGAGCATGCGCAGCACAGCGGGGCAACCTGTGTGCACGACCGCGTTCGTCACCAGTTCGGAGATCAGCAGCAGCAGGGTCTCGGCAACCGGCTCATCGGCTCCTATCCCGGAACCCACCAGCCGGGACCGGGCCCACCTGCGCGCCCGACCGACCTCGGCGGGATCGGCGCCGACCTCCATCTGCACCTGAAGCACCTGCACTGCTCACACCATCCGAACCGGCTGAACGATTGCCGCATGCCGCCTCTTGATCACCGAGTGTGATCCAGGGTTCGCCCAGCATGGCCAGTCGCCAGCCCCTGCGACAACCGCTTCGGGCATATACCGGCGCGACGGGACAGGTCTGGCGCATACTGCGCCCCGCACCTGCTCGGAAGCCACCCACCCAGGAACAACGCCCGCCCGGCACCGCCGGGTGGCATCGATGAGGGTCCTGGAATGCACGCGCACCCGATGGACATTACCCGAGCCGCACCCTGACTCCACGGCGTGACAAGTCACGCCTCGGACACAACTCCGCGCGGACGCTCCGTAATCGGCCCCATACGGCCTCCAAACACTACGCGAAAGCCGCAAATGCCTCATAAGCGGCCGCATCGAAGAGTACGAAGCGCACCTCGGCCACGGCCGTGTCGGTTTCCCGCACTGTCTGCACGGCGATGCGTGCGCCGTCGTCCATCGGCCAGCCGTAGACGCCCGTGGAGATGGCGGGGAAGGCGATGGTGGCCGCGCCGAGTTCGTCGGCGACGCGCAGCGACTCGCGATAGCAGGAGGCCAGCAATGCGGAGCGGTCCTCGTGCGAGTGCCAGACCGGGCCGACCGTGTGGATCACCCACCGGGCGGGGAGCCGCCCGGCGGTGGTCGCGACCGCCTGCCCGGTGGGCAGTCCGCGGCCGTACTGCGAGGCGCGCAGATCCCGGCACGCGGCGAGGATCTCGGGGCCGCCCCTCCGGTGGATCGCGCCGTCCACTCCGCCACCGCCGAGCAGTGAGGAGTTGGCGGCGTTGACCACCGCGTCGACCTGCTGCTCGGTGATGTCGCCCTGAACGAAGCTGAGATGAGCCATGGACACATCCTGCACCTGCTTTCCTTGCCGCTGGCGGAATACCCGCGCTACTCGGTGATGCCGGCGAAGAGATCGGTTTCGGGGAGGCGGGCGGTCACCCTGGATCGGGCGAGCACGTAGTCCTCCGTGGGCCACAGGCGCCGCTCCAACTCGCGCGGGTGGGCGAAGAACGGATTGTCCGGTGACGCCTGGGTGGCGTGGGCGCGGAATGCCCGGTCACGAGTGTCGAAGTGATCGGCGCACGGTATCCGCGTGGTCGGCGCCAGATCCGGTGCCCACTCGGGCCACTCGTCGAGCACCGGCCCCATGGCGGACGGAACGCCCGCGGCGAGCATGCCGCGATGAAGTGTCTCGAACCACATGCGGGAGAACGCGACCAGGTAGTAGAGCTTCAGCGGTTGCCACGGCGGGCCGGCTTCCGGGTAGGCCGCGCTGTCCCCCGCGGCCTCGAACGCTTCGACGGCCACGCGATGGGTCATGACGTGGTCCGGGTGCGGGTAGCCACCGGACTCGTCGTAGGTGACGACGACGTGCGGGCGCAGTTCCCGTATCACCGCGACCAGGCGTTCGGCGGCGACCGATGGCTCTTCGCGCGCGAAGCAGCCTTCGGGCAGAGGTGCGCCCTCCGCGGGCAGTCCGGAGTCGGTGAATCCGAGGAAGCGATGTCCGACACCGAGGATGGCCGCGGCCTCGGCCATCTCGCTGCGGCGCAGCGCAGGAAGCCGGGACCGCACCTCGGGAATGTCGAGCTGCGGGTTGAGCACCTCGCCGCGTTCACCTCCGGTGCAGGTCACGACCGTGACCTCGACGCCGTGCGACGCATAGTGGGCAAGCGTGGCGGCGCCCTTGCTGGATTCGTCGTCGGGATGGGCATGCACGGCCATCAGCCTGGGTGCCATCACGTTCTCCCCTCTGCTCGCACTGGGTCGGCCCGCCCGTTCGAGCGGTCGTTCGATGTCCTGCGCACAAACTTAGGTTCGACACAAGAAACAGGCAAGAGGAAATTTGGGTCCGACACACTAAAGTGTGAATCATGGCCCAGCTCCGCGAGTCGAAGAAACGGCAGACCCGGCAGGCGATCACGCACGCGGCCACCGCCCTGTTCATGGAGCGGGGCTTCGAGGAGACGACGATCGCCGAGATCGCCGAGGCGGCGGGTGTCGCCAAGATGACCGTGACGAACTACTTCCCCCGCAAGGAGGACCTGTTCTTCGACATGCACGACGAGGTGGTCCTCGGTCCGGCCCGCGCCTTCGCCGACCGCGCGGCCGGCGCGTCCGCGCTGGACGCCGTGCGGGACGACTGCCTGCGGGCCATCGCCCGGCACGACCCGCTGATGGGCCGCACCGACCCCGCCTTCACCCGGGTCATCGACCGCAGCCCCGTCCTGCGCGCCAGGCTGCGGGAGATCTTCGAGCAGCGGGAGCAGGCGCTGTCAGTGGTGATCGCCGAGGCTGTCGGCGCCGACATCGACGCTTTCGAGCCGCGGTACGCCGCCGCCCGGTTGGCCACCGTGCTCAGACTCCTGTGGGAGCAGGCGCAGATCGCGGTGCGCCGCGGAGCGGACGAGGACGACGTGTTCGCGCTGCTCGACCGCACGGCCCGCAGCACCTTCGCGGAGCTGGAGCCTTCACTGGGTGGCTACGCCGTGCGGGCGGGGTGAGGCACAGAGCTGACACGGGGAGCGGGGGCGCCCCCTCGGTCGACCGCGGGCGCTTCAGGCGGACAGCGGGCGGGCGCTCTCGTCCGTGGCCGCTTCGAGGTCGGGGTAGACCTCGAAGAGCCGGCGCACGCCGAGCGCAGCCAGGACGCGGTTGACGTGCGACCCGGCGCCGCGGTCCGCGTCGTCCTCTGGCAGTACGATCCGCAGCCGCCCCGCGCACGAGCGCATCAGCCGCCGCGCCCCTATCAGCACGCCGACCCCGCTGGAGTCGCAGAAGCGCACGTCGGCGAGGTCGAGCACCAGGCTGCGCCGGCCGTCGGCCACCGCCTCGTGCACCTTCTCCCGGACCGCGGACGACGTCAGCAGGTCCATCTCGCCTGCGACCGCGACCACAGCCCAGCCGTCCTGCTCGGTCCGGGTCACCTGCACCGGATCCCACCTCGCCTCGGCTCGACTCCTGTGTGGCGCTCCCACGAGCCTATGCCCGCAACCGGTCGCTTCCGCGCAATCTTCCGGTCACACCCGGATAACAGAGTGCCAGAAACGGTCGCACGAGGTGCCAGGTTGGTGCAAAGCCGCGTGCCCCGTCCCGGGTCCCGGGTACCGTCGGAGGGAAGGAGAACGGCAGGCGGGGCGAGCGGCAGGACACGCAGACAGCACCCCCGGGCGGACCGCGGCAGGGCGCGGACGGCCCGGCGGGACGACGCAAGGGGGCCGGCACATGGCGACACCCGCACCACCGCGCTGGGACCGCAGGATGCAGCAGCGGCTGGCGCGGGGCGAGGAGGCCGCACTCGGCGAACTGTACGACCGCTACGCCTCCCTCGTGCACGGCCTCGCCCACCGCGTGACGGACGACGACGACGCGGCGGACCAGGTCACCCGCGAGGTTTTCGGCTACATCTGGGAGAACCCGGACGCCTATGAGCCCAAGTACGGTTCATTGCGCTCCTGGATAGCCGCGCTCACCCGGCGCCAGGCCGTCCACCGGCTCCGGCAGTACGAGCACCGCGGCCCCGGCGGCCCGGACGAGGTGGAGGCCCGCGTGCGGGAGGCGAACGCCGCCGCCCGGGCGGACTTCATCGTCACCTCCATGCCCGCGCCCCTGCGCGCCGCTCTCGAACTCGCCTACCGCGAGCGGGTCGACTACCGGAGGGCCGCAGCAGATCTCGGGGTCAGCGAGGACGAGGCCCGCCGCAGGCTGCGGCTCGGCCTGCAGATGCTGTCCACCGCGATGGAGCCGGGCGGGCGGCCCGAGCCGCCCTTCGAGCAGCACGACCGGCGAGGCCCGGCATGAGCGGACCCGCGTTCAACAGCGGCGGCGGCCCGCAGGACGGCGACGAGCGGCCGCACATCCCCGCCCAGCGCGAGCAGCACGACGCGCCGGACAATTTCGAGTTGCCCGATCCCGCGCCGCAGAGCCAGCCGGCTCCTTCCGGGCCGGCCGTGCCCGCGCAGGAGGGTCCGCCCTCCGGCCCGTCGCAGTACGACCACGCCACCTTGAAGTCGCTGCTGGGCGCTTGGGCGCTGGCCGTGTGCTCGCGTGAGGTGACGCACTCGGCGAGGTGCACCTCGCCGAGTGCGTCACCTGCGCCGATGAGGCACTGCGGCTGCGCGAGGCCGTCGGCCTGCTGCATCGGGAGGAGTCGCTGGACCTCGACCCGCTGCTGCGGGCCCGCGTGCTGGAGGGTTGCCTCGGCCGCCGTCCCGCGCGCATCCCGGTGCCGGAGTGGGCGAGCCCCTACGACGCGGAGGCCGCGCGGCTCGACGCCCTTCTGCGCGACCTGGGCGACGGCTACTGGACGGCGCCGGTGCGGTTGCAGTGGTTCGACGGGGCCCCGGTGTCACGCCAGTTCACCGTCGGCCAGGTCATCGCGCATCTCACGGCGGTCGACGGCCTGGTGGGCCGGTCGCTGGGCCTGCCGGGGAAGGGCGCTGCCGAGTACGACCCCTCGGGTGAGGCGGTCCCGGACGCCCAGGTGGCCAGCGGCCTGCTGCGGCACCGCGCCGCCATGGGTGACGAGTTGCCGCTGGACCCCTGGGACCGGACCTGGGCGCATTGGGCGGCCAACCGCCACCTCCCCGGCGCCACCTTGCGCTCGCTGTGGCGCGAGCAGACCCATCGGCTGGTGCGCACGGTCTCGTTCGCCGGGGAGGGCTCCTCGGGGCTCGACGTGGACTTCGGGAACTTCGCGCTGCCCTTCCGGCAGGCGTTCCTGGACCGGGCCTTCGAGTGCTGGATCCACGCCTCGGACATAGCCGAAGCGGTGGACTACCCGTATGACCCTCCTGCGCCCAGGCACCTGTCCCAACTGGTGGACCTCGCCGCAAGAATGCTGCCCAAGGCCCTCGCCGAGCGGCGCAGGGCGGGGCTGACGACCTCCGCGTCGCGTCTGGTCGCCGCCGGTTCGCCGGGCCGCTCGCTGCGGCTGGAGATCGAGGGCGACGGCGGCGGCGACTGGTATGTGCCGCTGGACTCCCCGGGCGCGCTCGCCTCCAAGGAGGGCATGGTGGCGCACGTGGCGATGGACAGCCTGGAGTTCTGCCAGCTGGCCGCTGGGCACGTGGAGCCCGAGCGGGCGGCCGCCGGCCAGGTCGGCGACAGGGCCGTCATCCGCGACGTGCTCTTCGCGGCGGCATCCCTGTCCCGCCTGTGAGCATCCTGGCCGCAGGGCGCCCGGCAACAGTCCGGGCACCCTGCGGCCAGGTGCTCGCCGCTAGGCGAAGACCACCGTCCGCCGCCCGTTGAGCAGGACGCGGTGCTCGCTGTGCCACTTCACGGCGCGGGCCAGTGCCTGGCACTCCACGTCCCGGCCGATCGCCACCAGTTGCTCCGGGGTGACCTCGTGGCCCACCCGCTCGACCTCCTGCTCGATGATCGGGCCCTCGTCGAGGTCGGCGGTCACGTAGTGGGCCGTGGCGCCGATGACCTTGACGCCGCGGTCGTGCGCCTGGTGGTAGGGCTTGGCACCCTTGAAGCTCGGCAGGAAGGAGTGGTGGATGTTGATGATGCGGCCCGCGAGCTTGCGGCACAGATCGTCGGAGAGCACCTGCATGTAGCGCGCGAGGACTACCAGCTCGACGCCTTCGCGCTCCACGATCTCCAGTAGCTGCGCTTCTGCGTCCGCCTTCGTCTCCTTGGTGACGGGTATGTGGTGGAAGGGCACCCCGTAGGAGGTGGCGAGGTCGCGGAAGTCGGTGTGGTTGGAGACGACAGCCGCGATGTCCACCGGCAGGGCGTCGATGCTCACGCGGAAGAGCAGGTCGTTGAGGCAGTGACCGAACTTGCTGACGAGCAGGAGCACGCGCATGCGCTCCTGCGAGGGGTGGATGCGCCAGTCCATGTGGTACGCGCTGCCCACGGCCGCGAAGCTGGCCCGCAGGCGGTCCAGGGTGACCTCGGGGGCGGCGGAGAAGTGCACGCGCATGAAGAACAGCCCGGTGCCCTGGTCGCCGAACTGCTGGCTGTCGATGATGTTGCAGTCGGTCATGAACAGGTAACTCGACACTGCGTGCACGATGCCCTGTTTGTCAGGGCAGGAGAGCGTCAGGACGTACTGCGAGGGCGTCTGGGGGGACTCAAGTGCGCGCGGCTCGGTCTGCGGCCGGGCGGGCTTGGACTGTTGTTCGCTCACGTTTTCAGCCTGGCATATTCCTGGGGCGCGGTGGGCCCTTTGTCCGTCACGCGGAACGGTTGTAGATCGCCAGTACCTCCAGCGTCCTGGGCGGCGCCTCCGGGTCGTCGCCGTCGGCTGTGGCCATCCGCACATGCGCCTCGCGGGCGGCCTGCACGGCCTCGGGCCAGGCGGGGTGGTCGAGGTAGGCGACGGCCGGGGCGTCGGCTCCCACCTGGTGCAGGATCTTCAGCACCCGCAGCACCGCCACGTCGACGAGGGCGGCCTCCTGGGAGTCGCGGAATATGGTGCCGACGTACTTCTCGGCGGACCAGTTGTCGAGCCAGGTGTCCTCGACCAGGCGGTAGACGGCGTCGGTGACGTCGCCGTACCCGTCGCGCCCGGTGCGCCAGACCTCCATCTGGAACACCGGGTCACCGATCATGTGCAGCGCGGAGCGCACATTGCTGCGCCAGCGCCACCACGGCATGTCGTTGAGCGGCATGCCTCCCATCGTGGACGAGCGGCGACCGCGGCGGGAAGAGTTCTCCGAACCTTGCACGATCCACGATCGTACGCACTTGCGCCGCGACACTCGCAATTCACCCGAACGTGGTCGCCCGTTGGGTCGCGCATATCCGGATGTTGAGGACGGAGCGGAATCTTCCCGTGACATGGCTGTTGGACTCAGGCGCGCGGCTCGTCGCGGAGCCGTACTGTTGCTGGCCGTGTCCGCGCTGGTCAGCGGCTGCGGTGTGATTCCCGGGACGTCAGGGGGGTCGTCCGGGCCGATCGTGGTGATGACCTGGGCACCCGTGGGCACCGACGCCACCAACATGCCCGGGATGCCGGCCATGGCCCAGGCGATCGGGTCCTACGTCAACGCCCAAGGCGGCATCAACGGACGCAAGCTGAAGGTACTCACCTGCAACGAGCGCAACGACGCCGTCGCGGTCACCGCGTGCGCCCAGCAGGCGTCGCAGGCGGGAGCGGTGGCGGTCGTCGGCTCCTACAGCGAGGAGGGCAGCAGCTTCATCTCCGCGCTGGAGGCCGACGACATCCCGTACATCGGCGGGTACGGCATCACCGAGGACGAGTACCAGAGCCTGATGTCCTTCCCGATCAACGGCGGCCTGCCCGCGCTGCTGGCCGGCAGCGGCCTGCAACTGGCGCAGACCTGCAAGCGGGTGAGGCTGGTCCGTCCCGACTCCATCACCGGCGACCAGTTCCCGATCTTCCTCGACCAGGGGCTCAACGCGGCCGGCAAGAAGGACGTCGACGACATCCTCACCAAGGACGACGCCACCGACTACACCCCGGTCGCCACCCAGGCGGTCGGTGACGACAAGCACTCCACTTGCGTGTCCGCGGTCCTGGGCGACCACACCAGCACCTTCTTCGACGCCTTGCGGCGGGTGGGCGACGAGCAGCCCAAGGTGCAGTTGTCCTCGGTGATCGGCAGCGTGCAGCAGTCGGTGATCGACGCAAGCGGCGGCGCCAAGAGCCCCTTGGAGGGCGCCCGGATCACCAGTTGGTACCCGCCGGCCTCCGACCCGAAGTGGAACGAGATGAAGTCGGTGGTGAACAAGTACGCCTTCGGCGACAACGCCATCGACGTGGCCGACCCCGGGGTGCAGACGACCTGGATCGCCTACCAGGTCTTCCTCAAGGTGGTGCGCGGCATGGGCCCCAAGGCGAAGATCGACTCCGAGAGCGTGCGGCGGGCGATGAACGCCACCACCGGGCTGTCCACGGGCGGTCTGACCCCCGACCTCGGGTGGACCGACAAGGACTTGCTCGGCATCCCCGACCATGCGCGGATGGTCAACACCAAGGTGGTGTACCAGGAGGTGCGCGACGGCCGGCTGGTGCAGTACCGGCCCGGCTTCGTGGACCTCACCAGCACGCTCAGGCCGTCCTCGGACGGCCTGTTGAACCCGTAGCGCAGGTTCCCCCCGCTACGGGCCCTCACCGGCCGCTGGAGAGCCCGTAGCCGCCGCCCAGGGGGTTTTCCGCGCCAGGTCGGCCCGGGCGCTCAGAGCTGGCTGTACTGGCGCTCGGTGAGGCCGTACTGCTGCGCGATGGTGTTCCAGAGCTTGACGGCCTTCTTCTTCTCCGCTGTCGCGGTCCCGCTCTCGCGGTCGCCTGCGTTGGTTTCACCGGTGTTCCTGGCGTGGCCGCCCTTGCAGACCTTGTGGCCGTTCTGCGCCTGGCTCGCCCAGTTCGCGTAGTGGCTGTCGGCCGCCGAGGACGCCTGCCACGCCTTGGTCAGGGCATCGGTGAGCGCGGCGTGGTTCGGCAGCTTGTCCACCGAGAGGGTGGAGAGCTTGGTGACCAGGTCCTTGCGCTGCCCCGCGGCGGTGGTCAGGTCGCTGTGCGCGGTGTCCAGGTCCTTGCAGCTCCTGATCGACGCGACCGCGTTCACCACCGAACTGCGGCTGGCGTCACTGGTGCTCAGCAGGGCGTCCAGGGAACTCGCCTGCTGCTTGGCGGCGTCGTCGGAGGAGCTGCCGCTGGCGGAGGGGTCGGCCGAGGGGGCGGTGGTGCTGCTGTCGGCGACGGTGCCGGTGTGGCTGTCCCCGCCCCCGCTGTTCAGGAGCGCGCCCACGACGAGACCGGCCACGACGCATCCCGCGACGACGATGCCGATGAGCGCCTTGGGCGACAGCTTGCGGCGGTCGCCGCCGTCCGCGTACCCGTAGTCCTGCTCGGGGCCGTAGCCCGGGCCGTATCCGCCGCCCTGGGGCGGGGGGCCGGCGGGCTGCCTGCGGTCCGGCGGCTGGATGATGCGCGGGCGCACAGGTGTCGGGCCGGGGACGTCATGGCGGAAGAGGTGGTCGTAGTCGCTGTCGGCGGCCGGGTTGGCGGCAGGCTGCTCGTACTCGGAGTACTCCTGGGCGTACGGCTCCTGGCCGCCGCCGTAGGACTGCCCCGGGTAGCCCTGCTGCGGGTAGCCGCCGGGCTGCTGCTCATAGGGCTGCCCGTACTGCTCGTAGCCCTGCTGCTGGGGCTCCTTGAAGAGAGGGAGCGCCTGGGTGGCCTCGGCGACCGGGGGTTGGGCGGCGGGCGGCGCCTGCTGCGGCATGGGCGGCACGGCACCGGGCTGCGGGGGCAGGCCCGCCGCTGGGTCGGCCGCGGGATAGGGCGGCAGCATCTGAGTGGCGTCGGCCACGGGTATGCCGGGGTGGCCGGCGCCGGGGTCCTGGGCCGGGTAGGGCGGGAGCATCTGCGTCGCCTCGGCCGGCGGCAGCATCTGCGTCGCGTCGGCTGCCTGGAGCCCCTGCTGCTCAGGAGGCGCACCCCAGGGCGTGCCGCCGGCGGGCTGGACGTGCTCGCCGCCATAGGGCGCGGGCTGCTGCTGACCGGAGGGGAGCACGACGCCCCGGTACGCTTCGGGCGAGTCCTCGCCGCGTCCGCTGCTGTGCATCGCCGCCACTCCTGCCTGCTGCCCGACCGTCGGAAACCGTCGGCCCACGCTACCGGGTCCCGCTGAGCGGTGCTCACGCACCCGAACGCGTGAGCGCCACCTCACACTTGGGCGAATGGGCGGCCGCGGGCACGCAGGCCGCTCCCGGCGGGCCTGCCACGTGCTTTGCCGCGGCCGCACAGGCGGTGTGTCGGTCCGGTAACGATTCGGTGTGTGGGACCTCGCGACACCTGGTGTTCGCCTCTAGGCCGCCTCCTGTTGCGCCGCCTTGGCGTGGAAGTCGCGGACGACGGATTCGGCCGCATAGGGCTCCAGTCGGTGGCGGAAACCGTCGAGGTACTCGGCGCCTCGGTCGGAGCGCAGGCCGGACAGCAGGGTGACGGCCTGGGCGCCGGTGTGGCAGGCCGCGTCGAGTTCGCGCTGCTGCACCTGGGCGTCGGCGAGCAGCAGCATGTCGATCGCACGGCGCCTGGTGCGCGTCTGCGGGTGCGCGGCCAGCGCCTCCCGGGCGCGGCGGGCGGCCGCGTCGGGCTGGCCCAGATCCCGGTGGCAGTGGGCGAGTTCGTCCGCAAGGTAGCCGTGGTCGAAGTGGGCGATCCACGGCGGGTCATCGTCGGGCCGGGAGCGCTCCATGGCCTCGACGGCGAGGCCGGCGACGGTGGAGAAGGCGCGGGCGTCACCCAGGAGAGCGTGCCCGCGGGCCTCCGCGGCGTGGAACATCGCCTCGGCGGTGGGAGTGACCTGCCCACGGGCGCCTTCCTGCGCGGCGCGGGCGAGTTGGGCGATCTCGCGCGGGTTGCCGAGCGAGGCCGCGAGGTGGCTCATGCTCGCCGCCAGGATGTAGCCGCCGTAGGCGCGGTCCCCGGCGGCCTGGGCCAGGCGCAGGGCCTGGATGTAGTAGCGCTGGGCGAGGCCGGGCTGCCCGGTGTCGACGGCCATGTATCCGGCGAGTTCGGTCAATCGGGCCACGGCCGAGAAGAGTTCGCGGCCGACGGCCTCGCGGTAGGTGCCGGCGAGCAGGCCGGAGACCACGCTGTTGAGGTAGTGCACGACGACCGGCCGCACGTGCCCGCTGCCGAAGCGGTGGTCGAGGTCGGTCAGGGCCTGCGTGGTGGCCTTGACCGCTGCCACGTCGGACATGCCCACCCGGGCGCCGCCGTTGCGCGCGACACCCGCGTCGGGGCGCGTGATCAGCCAGTCCCTGCTGGGCTCGACCAGGGCGGAGGCCGCCACGGTGGAGCCGGTCAGGAAGTCGCGCCGGCCGACATCGCTGCGCCACAGCTCGCAGACCTGCTCGATGGCGCCGAGCACGGTGGGCGCGAAGTGCAGGCCGATGCCCGTGGCGAGGTTGCGCCCGTTGGCCATGCCGATCTCCTCGATGGAGACCGCGCGGCCGAGCTTGCGGCCGAGCGCCTCGGCGACGATGCCGGGAGCGCGCCCCCGCGGCTGCTGGCCGCGCAGCCAGCGGGCGACGGAGGTCTTGTCATAGCGCAGGTCGAGCCCGTGCTCCGCCCCGCACATGTTGACCCTGCGCGCCAGGCCCGCGTTGGAGCAGCCCGCCTCCTGGATGAGCGCTTGGAGCCTTTCGTTGGGCTGCCGTGCCACCAGCGGTCGTGCGGCCATCGATCCCCCTTGTCGTTCCTCGGGCCTGATGCTGCCCGGCCGATCCCGAACGAACCCCGCAACAGCGGCATTTCACTCGAACCGGGCGGTTGGCGGCTCCGTGCCGGTCCTGCGGCCGGATGCCTGAAAAGTGACTTACCCGTTCGCGGGCCGGGCGCCCGTACGCGCCCCCGCAGATGCATCCGTGCGCCCGCCCTGAGCCGCGGGGGCACAGCCGGGCCCGGCAGCCGCCGCACGCCGGGTGGTGGGAGGTGGACGCGGGGGCGCACCGATTCGGCCGTGCGCCTCGGTGGTCCGCGCACCGTTCTCCGTTCCTCGCCGCGCGCTCGCGCAGAACGGCAGAGTCGGTGCCGCGGGCGCCGTTGACGGTCTCCTTCCCGTGCGCACGCGTACCACGGGCGTGGGCCCGGAGGCGGTTGTCCACAGGCCCGGATCTGCCCGGCAGGGTTTTCCACAGCACTCGGACGGGTGCTCGATTACTGTCCGTCGCCGCGCGTATGGTGACAGGGCGTTGAGAAAACGCGCGGGGTCACGGGGAACGGGGAGAGGTGCGGTGCGATGGGGAACGCGGAGTGGACGACCGGCAGCGGCGGCGCGGGCGCGGCCGTGCCGTACTACGGAGTGCCCGCGGCAGGGCCGGAAGCGGGGCCGCCGCCGGCGGTGCGGGTACGCGGATTGTGGAAGCGCTTCGGCGAGCAGGTCGCGGTCGCGGGGATAGACCTGGAGCTGCCCGCGGGGCGGTTCATCGGGCTCGTCGGGCCCAACGGGGCGGGGAAGACGACGACGTTGTCGATGGTCACGGGGCTGCTGCGGCCGGACGACGGCCTGGTGCAGGTGGTCGGCCGGGACGTGTGGTCCGATCCGGTCGGGACGAAGTCCAGGATCGGCGTGCTGCCCGAGGGGCTGCGGCTCTTCGAGCGGCTGTCCGGCGGTGAACTGCTGACGTTCACCGGGCGTCTGCGGGGCCTGCCGGAGGGCGAGGTGGAGCACCGCGCCGCGCAGTTGCTGGACGTGCTCGACCTGACGCCGGCCCGGCACAAGCTGGTCGTGGACTACTCGACGGGCATGCGCAAGAAGATCGGTCTGGCCGCGGCGTTGCTGCACAACCCGGAAGTCCTCTTCCTGGACGAGCCGTTCGAGGGTGTGGACCCGGTCTCCGCCCAGGTGATACGCGGTGTGCTGGAGCGGTACACGGGCACCGGCGGCACCGTGGTGTTCTCCTCGCACGTGATGGAGCTGGTGGAGAGCCTTTGCGACTGGGTGGCGGTGATGGCCGCGGGGCGGATCGTGGCGCACGGGCCGCTGGCGGACGTGCGGGCCTCGGCGAGGTCCCTGCAGGACGCCTTCCTCGCGCTCGTCGGCGCCGAACGCGCGGGCGGGCACGACGACCTGGAGTGGCTGGGCGGAGGCCCGCGATGAGCGGGGCGGGGCCGCTGACGGGCAGCGCGCCGACACCTCTGCCCCCATCGGCACCGGCGGCGCCGGCAGCTCCGGCGGTCGGCCCGCCCGCATCGGTGACGGCCACCTTCGTCCGCCTGAAAGTGGCGGTGCTGCGCAACGGGCTGCGCCAGTCGCGGGGCCGCACCGCCGGCTGGGTGGTGGGCGTGGTCCTGGTGCTCCTCTACGCGCTGGGCAGCGGCGCGGGGATGATCGCGCTGCGGGGCAACGAGTACGCGCCCGCGGCGGCCGCGACCACCGCCACGGTGCTGGGCCTGGGCTGGACGGTGATGCCGCTGTTCTTCTTCGGCGGCGACGACACCCTGGACGCCACCCGGCTGGCGATGCTGCCACTGCGGCCGCGGCCGCTGATACGGGCGCTGCTGGTGTCCTCGCTGATCGGCGTCGGCCCGCTGTTCACGGTGCTGCTGGCGGCGGGGGCGACCGTTGCGGTGGCCCACGGGGCGGCGGCGGCCATGACAGCGGTGGTGGCCGTAGCACTCGTCCTGGTGACGTGCGTGGCGGTCTCCCGTGCGGTGGCGGCGGCCAACACCCGGTTGCTGACCAGTCGCCGGGGCCGGGACCTGGCCGTGCTCAGCGGGCTGTTCGTGGCGGTGGGCGCGCAGCTGATGAACCTCGGGCTCAGCTCGCTCTCCTCCCACCACGGCCTGCACCGGGTCACCTCGGTCACGGCGGTGCTGCGCTGGATACCGCCGGCCGCCGCGGTGGACGCCGTGCGCTCGGTCTCCGGCGGCTCGTACGCGGTGGCGGCCGCGCAGTTGGTGCTCACACTCGGCGCCGCGGCTCTGGCGCTGGTGTGGTGGCACCGCAGCCTGCACCGGTTGATGGTGTCGCCGGACTCGTCGTCGCTGCAGGCGGCGCCGGAGACCGCCCGGGCGAAGGGCGGTGCCCGCCGCTCGCCGGTGGTGCGGCTGCTGCCCGGCCAACTGGTGGCCGGCCGGGCCGGGACGGTGCTGGAGCGCCAGTTCCGCTATGCGGCGCGCGACCCGCGGCAGCGCTCGTCGTGGGCGACGGGGCTGGCGGTCGGCCTGCTGCTGCCGCTGGTGGCAGTGGTGCAGCACGGCTCGGTCTACCAGTGCCTGTGGACGGCGGGGTTGCTGGGCATGCAGATGTTCAACCAGTTCGGGATGGACAACTCGGCGTTCTGGACGATCGCTGCGACGATCACCTCCCGGCGGGACGCGGAGCTGGAGTTGCGCGGCCGGGCGCTGATGCTGGGGTCGGTGGCGCTGCCGTACGTCACGGTGGTCACGGTGGCGACGGCGGTGCTGCTGGGAAAGGAGGGTGCGCTGCCGGAGGTGCTGGGGATGGCCTTCGCGTTCCTGGGGGCGCTGATATCCACCGGCAGTTATGCCAGCGTGCGGTTCCCGTACGCGGTGTCGGCGGACAACGCCTTCGGGGCTGCGGCGGCGCCGGGCAACGGTTCGCTGGTGGCGGCCAACGCCCTCGGCGGCAGCGCGGCGAGCGCGGCCCTGTGCCTGCCCGTGCTCGGCTTGGACGTGGCCCTGCACGTGGCCGACGCGCACGGCGCCCTGTGGACGGTGCTGCCGGTTGGCGCGGTGTACGGAGCCGTGCTCGCGGCGGCGGCACTGCGCTTCACCGCGCCGCGGTTCCTGGACCGTCTGCCCGAGATCCTGACGGCGGTGACACGGGCCTGAGTTCGCGGGGCGGCGCCCGAGGGAGTCCTTCCCGGAGGAGTTCTCCCGAGCGGGCTTCTGCCGGACGGATGCCACGGGCGGCTCCCTGCGGACGAGTTGGGCGCCGGGGACCCTCGGGATTGTGCGGTGGACTGCACACGCCGACCTATGGCGCCCACTCCGGACGCTTCGGTCCGGCACCTGCCGAAAGCGCCAGAGCCGCGCTGAGGGCGCCCCGCTCCGGGCCAGCGCGGAGTCGGTCGGCGGCCGGCGGCCGCACGAACCCCGGCGCAGGGCACACCGGCACGTGGCTGGGCCGCGCCTCACGACGGTGCCCAACAGTTCCGACGCGGCCCAACGACACCGACACGGCCCGGCGCACCACCCGGCCACGCCGGGCCGCGCCTCACGGCGGCGCCCAACGGCTCCGACGGTGCCCAGCGGGTCCGATAGGGCACCGACACGGCCCCGGGCGTGCCGCCCCGCCGGGCACGGCCCGTACCCCGACGCGCGCCCAGCGGATCGGCGGGCGGTCGCCGGCTCGGGTCGGGGAACCCGGGAGCCGCCGGAAGGGTCAGTTGGCGATGGGGTCGCGCCAGGTGGGGTGGAGCTCGTCGAGGAGGGCTTCGACGCGTGGGGGGAGACCGCGGGAGGGCCCGTTGAGGGCGTTGCTGCGGGTGATCAGGGAGGCGGCGGCGGCTTCGAGGCGGGCGGGGTCGCCGATGGCGTGGGTGGCTCGGAGGTAGGCGAGCCAGAGGCGTTCGTCGTTGGGGGCGATGCCCATGCCCGTCTCGACGGCGGCGACCGCGGCCTTGGGCTTGCCGGCGTCCAGGTGGAGGCCGGCGAGGGCGAGGGCGATCTCGGCGACGAGGACGGGGTGCTGGGCGTCGACGATCTCGTGGCCGAGCCAGCCGTAGCGGCCGGGGGCGCGGTCCTCGAAGAGGCGGCCGCGGGCCAGGGAGAGCGCGTCGGTCAGGAGGCGGCGCCTGGCGACGGGGTCGCCGGCCGCGCGGCCCTCGGTGGCCTCGTGGTGGAGCGTCTGGAGGACGTCCCAGTCGGAGACGACGGAGGTGGACAGGACGATACGGCCGGTGTCGTCGATGGTGAGGCGCTCGCCGCCGTCGGGGTCGGTGCCGAGCCAGGTGCGCAGGCGGGCGATGAGGGCGTCGCGGACGTCCTCGGTGACGCCGCGCGGCCAGAGCGCCGAGGCCAGCACCCGGGGGTGCACGCCCTCGCGGTGCAGCAGCAGGAGGGCGAGCGCCTCGTGCAGCAGCCGGCTGCGCTCGGCCTCGGGCTCGGGCAGGCCGGTGACCTCGAAGCGGCCGAGGAGGCGGGCGTAGACACCGGGGCGGCCCTGGTCGCTGAGGTCGACGAGGAAGGGCGGGGAGTCGGGGCCGGGACCGTCGTCGCCGCCGGCCTCGGCGAAGAGCCGCAGGACGGCCTCGTACTGGGCCCGGGGCAGCAGTTGGGCCTTCATGTCCAGGCCGAGCAGGGGTGCGAGCAGCCGCCCTGCGGGGGTGATCTCCAGCTCCCAGGCGGCGCCCGGCAGGTCGGAGTCGGAGGTGGCGACGAGGTAGCCGATGCCCAGGCGCCCGGCGTCGGCGGCGAGTTCGGCCAGCCGCTGCGCCTCCTGCTCATCGGGTTCGGCGGCCAGCAGCACCAGGTGCGGGGCCCACTGCGTGTGCTGGGCCGGGCCGGTGCGGCCGGTGAGCACGCTGTCCTGACCGGCGGTGCGCAGGGCGCCGGCGCGCTGGACGGTCTCGGCGGCCATGATCTCCAGCACCTCGGGCACCGTGGCGATGTGCCGCACCCGGGCCGGGGCGAGGGCGGTGAGGTCCTCGGCGAAGCCGACGAGGGTGACGGTCATGCGGTCCGACCAGCCGTTGGTGGCCAGTTCGGCGGCGACGGACGACAGGACTGCGTCGCGGTCGGCCGGGGCACCCGCCAGGGAGACGATGCCGGGCACCGCTTCGAGGTTGAGCAGCAGCCGCGCGTCGTCCAGGGTGCCGAGGACGACCAGGCCCGGGTAGGGGGCGGCGGCCGAGGTGTCGGCGTCCTCGGCGAGGTGGGCGCGCTCCAGCTGCCAGAAGGTGTCGTCCTGGCCGGTCGTCCAGGGCGCCGGCGGCAGCCCGTCGGGCCAGGCGAGCTGGAGGTGCAGGGAGGTGTCGGTGAGCCAGGCCGCGTAGACGGTGGGGAGCTTGCGCCCGTCGGCGTCCAGCCGGGCCGACAGCGAGCGCAGGGCGCGGTCGAGGAACGCGACGGCGTCCTGGTCGGCGCCGATCCGCAGCGCGTCGGCGACGTCGGCCTGCGGCCCGGTGGGCGTGCGCGGGGTGCGCATGCCGCCCGCGGTGAGCGACTGCCACAGCGCGGTGCGCCGGCGGCGGCCGAGCGCGGCCAGCAGCCCCGCGGCCAGCAGCGGCGCGCCGATGAGCGCCTCGGACAACTCGAAGCCGTGCGAGCCGGACACGGCGTGCACGGCCTCGGCGACCGCCCCCGCCTCGTGCTGCTGCCCACCGCCGGAACCGCCGGAGCCGCCGGCCCCGCCGCCCTGCTGTTCGGTGCCCGGGGTCTGGGTGGTCGCGTGCGCGCCCTCCTGCACGGTGTCCTTGGCCCCGCCGTGCTGCGCGTAGTGCTCGATGTCGGGTGCGGTGTGCGGTGCGGCCACCGGCATCTCGACCAGGTCGCCGCCGTGCGCGTCGGCGGGCATCTCCATCACCCAGCCCGGCCGGATCAGGCTGGCCTGCGAGAGCCGGGAGCCGTCGGGCTGCACCCGGTCCTTGTTGAGCTCGTAGATCTCCTTGTAGCGGCGCCCGTCGCCGAGGTGCCGTTGCGCTATCTCCCACAGCGAGTCGTGGTGGCGCCCCTCGGGCGGGTTGATCCGGTAGAACTTCGTCGCCTTCTGCGTGTGCTGCGCGACGCCCTGCGCGGTGCTGCTCTGCGGCCCCGTCTGGTGCTGCACCGCGGCCTGGTGCGCGGCCGCCTGCTGCCCCGGGGTCTGCTGCGCGGTGGCCGCGACGCCGGGCCGGGCCTGGCTCTCCATCTGGTGGGACTGGCCCAGTTGGGACAGCCCCGGGATCAGCCCCGCGGTGCTCACCCCGACCAGGAGCAGCGCCGCGATCAGCTGGCGCGCGAGCAGCTGGCTCGGCCCGGACCCCGGCACATGCGCCGGCATCCCGACCCCGGACACCGCCGCCTTCGCCTCCACCAGCACGCACGCGGTGAACTGCGCCCAGGCCAGCCACACCACCACCGCGAGGGTGTTGACGAACGTCTCCGAGGTGATCGGCTGCTGCAGCAGGTCGGAGTCGACGTGGTGCGGGAAGGGCGAGCCGATGAAGTACAGCAGCGCCCCGGGCACACCGACCACCAGCACCGCCAGCGCCAGGAACGCGCCGAAGGCCCGGACGAGGTCGCCGAACGTCCGGTGCCTGCGCGGCTGCCCCGCGGCCGCTGCCCCCTGCTGCGCGCGGTTACCTCCCGCGGCGGTCGTGCGTGCCATGGCTGCTTCCTCGACTTCCTGTACTTCCCGGTGCTTCCTGGTCTGCTTCGGCGGTGCCCTGCGGCGGTGCGGCGGCCGGCGTCGGTGCCGACACGGCCGCCACGGCCGGCACGGTCCGGGTGGGGCCGGTCAGTTCGCCGGTCCCGTGATCGAGACGGCGGCCGCGGTGCCGACCACCGTGATGTGCTTGCGGTAGAACCCGCTGAGGATCGGCTGGTACGTGATCTGCACCCGCACCTCCACCCGCTGCGCGGTCGCCGACGTGCAGTACGAGTTGCGCCGGTCGGCCGCCGACAGGTTGACGCTCCTCACGAACTGCCGCACCCGGTTGGTGCAGTCCTGGTAGTTGATCTGCGGCTGCGCGCCGGCGGCGGCGTTGCGCAGCGCGTCGACGTCGATGTCCTGGGCGGCGTACCGGGCGGCCTGCTCGGCGATGTCCGCGGCCCGCTCGCGCTTGGCGATCGACAGGCCGCCGTCCACGACGAAGGCCGCCAGCGTCATGAACACCAGCGCGAAGATCAGCACGGCGGCCGCGCCCGACCCGCGGTCGTCGCGCAGCCCACGCCGGAGCCGGGTCGGAGCCCCCTCCACCGGCCCGACGGGTGCGGCCGGTTCAGCGGATTCAGCGGACCCGACGCGCTTCACGGTCACCACCGGCATCAGTCCGCCACCGCCCGCCGGAACGGGTCGAGCGGCGAGGTCGCCGTCGACGTCACCGTCTTGGTGATCGGCAGCCCCAGGAAGTCCAGCCCGCGCACCTTGCACGTGACCTGGATCGTGAAGAGGCTGTCCGGCCGGAAGCTGGTGTCGCCGATCGCGGTGACGTCCGGGGTGCCCGCGCACACCCCGTCCAGGTCGCCCCGCGCGGTGGTCTTCGCCTGCTCCATCGCCACCGAACGGTCGCGCTGGATGGAGCCGGCCCGGGCGGCGTCGCGCGCGGCACCGTCCACCGCGCCCCGCCCGTCCACGAGTTGACCGAAGGCGACCAGCACCAGGATGAACATGATGATGAGCGGCGCGAGGATGACCACCTCGATGGTGGACACGCCCGCGTCGTCCCCGGCGGCCCGGGCGCCGCCAGCAGCCCCGGCCCCATCCCGCCGCGCTCTCACTCGCACTGCCCGACCCTCCCCCCGTCCGGCACGAAGCACTCGATCGGCCCCTGCGAGGTCTCGTCCACGTGGAACTTCACGCCGGGGAACGGGAAGACCGACGGCACCCCGGCCCGGACGCGCACCCGCACCATGTTCGCGTCGCCGGGGTCCTTGGCCGCCTCGATGCGCGGGCCGAGCAGCAGGCTCGGCCCGAGCTGGCTGATGTAGCTGGAGGCGGCGTCATGCGCGTCGCCCTGCCAGTCCTGGTTGGTGGCCGCCTCGTCGCGGGCCTTGCGCGCACCGGCGCGGGCGGCCGCCTGGGCGACATGCTCGGCGAAGTAGAACATCCCGAACTGCACGGTGGCGAAGATCATGAAGAACAGCACGGGGGTGAGGAAGACGAACTCGATGGCGGTCATGCCGCGGTCCGCGCCCCCCGGCGCCCGGCTGCCCACGCCGCTGTCGCCCTGCGCCGCGTCCAGTCTGCGGCGCACGGCGTGCCGCAGCGCGCCCGTCGTCCTTCCCATCGGTCCGGCTCCCCCGTCGCCGCCGTCAGCAGCCGTTGCTGCTGCCGTCGGACTTCGTGATGCAGTTGCCGACGTCGGTGGCCTTGCCGCTGAGCGCCTTGTTGATGGTGTAGCCGACGAAGGCCACGATCGCCACCACGATGGCCGAGATGACCACCCACTCGACCGCGGAAGCGCCGCGCGAGGTGTCCTCGCTGCGGGCGCGGTCGATCCGCCCCCTGAGGTACACGTACAGGAAGTTGACCATCGGATCGTTGATCGGCAGTCGGTTCATGGGAGTCCTCCGTTGGGTTTTCGGCGATCGGGCCGTTCGGCCCGGGTCGGGCGCCGGGGTGGGGCGCGGTGTCGTGCGCTGTCTCGTACGGTCCTGCGCGTCGTCGGCGCCGGGTCGGACCGTGTCCTCCAGTGGCGTTGTCCTCCAGGGGGTTCCTGGTGCGGGCAGGCGAAGCGTCACACCTGGAACACCCGCATCGCTGCCGGGTAGATGAGGAAGACCAGGAAGCCGGCGGCGAGCAGCAGCTGCGCGACCAGCATCGACTGCGACTGCTCGCCGGCCTGCCCCTCGATCTCCGCGAGTTCGCGGTGGCGCATCGTCTCGGCCCGCGAGCCGAGCGAGTCGCGGACCTTGGCGCCGTCGTCGGCGACCAGCGCGAGGGTGACGCCGAGGTCCTCCAGCTCCTCGATGCCGAGTTCCGCGCCGAGCCGGCCGAGCGCCACCCACTGGCTGGTGCCGGTGATCCGCGCGTCGGCCAGGCAGTTGCGGATGCGCAGCAGCGCCCACCCGTCGCTGATCTCGGCCGCCGACATCAGCGCCTCGGGCAGGCCGCGGCCGCCCGCGAGGTTCATCGCGACCAGGTCCAGGTACGCGCCCACCACCCGCCGCAGGTCCTTGCGCTTCTCGGCCGCGTCCCGCCGTACCTCGACGTCGGGCAGCAGGAAGAAGACGGCGGCGAAGACGAGTGCGAGCCACACCGGGACGATCGGGTTGATGCCGAAGCCGACGACCTCGATCACCACGAACAGGAACGGGCCGAAGACCAGGCCGACCGCGCCGAGCATGACCTTCGTCGCGAGGAACGTCTCCCAACTGCGGTCCAGCACCGCGAGGTCGGCCCGCAGCGAGCGCATCTCCCAGCCCTGCTGCAGGTAGAACCGGGCGATCCGGCGGCCGACCTCGCCGCGCCAGCCGCCGCCGTCGGACGCGGCGGGGGTGCTGCTCGCGGTGCCGCCGGACGCGCGCAGGGCGTCGACCTGCGCGACCGTGGACAGCGCGCTGCGCCGCCCGGGAGCCAGGGCCCGGATCAGGGCGAAGATGCCGAGTCCCGCGATGCCGCCGACCAGGCAGGCGAAGAGGATCGTGTTCATCGGGCGGCCCCCTGTCCCGGCACGGCCGGGCGGCCGGGTGCGGCCCCGCCGTGCGCCCCGTAGCCCGGCAGGCCCTGCTGGGCCTGGCCCCCGGCGGGCCCGCCCGCCCCGCCGGCGGCGAACTGGGCGAAGGCCGGCTGGGCGGTGCGCTCCGGCGCGTGCACCAGGAACCGGTCCGGCGTCTCGATCTTGGAGAGCTTGCGCAGCCAGAAGAACCCGGCGGCGAACAGCAGGCACACCACGCCGAGCACCAACTGGCCCAGCGGTGTGCCGTACGGCTGAACGAAGCTGCGGTTGAAGACGGCCAGGCCCAGGACGAAGACCGCCGAGACCACCACGACGATCTGCACGCTGCGCCGGGTGCTGGCGCGCTGGGCCATCACGCGCTGGCGCATGTCGACCTCCTCACGGGCGGACTTGGCGAGCGCGCCCAGCACCTCGCGCAGACCCGGGCCGCGCAGGCGGGCGTTGAGGATGAGGGCGGCGATGATGATGTCGGCCGAGGCGTCGTCGATCTCCTCGGCGAGCACCTGGAGGGCGTCGGGCAGCGGCCAGCGGGCCCGCAACCGGTCCACCAGGGTGTCCAGATGGACCCGCAACGCGGGGGACGCGGCCCGCGCGGAGGCGGGGATGGCCTGCTCCAGGCCGACGGCGCCGGCGATGGTGTCGCGCAGCGACTCCGTCCAACTGGCCAGCGCCTCCACCCGCTTCATCGCCGCGCGCTCCTCGGCCGCGCCGCCGAAGAGCCGGTCCCAGGCGAAGACCAGCACCGCGGCGGCCGCGCCCAGCACCAGCCAGCGGGTCAGGGCCAGCACGATCAGCCCGGCGACGACGGCGATCGAGCCGCGCTGGGTGAGGAACTTCGCCAGCTCCGAGGCCCGTTCGCCGGTGGACTGCCCCGGTGCGGGGGGCTTGGGCGCCCAGCCGCGCATGGCGGCGATGAACAGCGCGATGCCGCCGCCCGCGGCGGCTCCGGCGAGCAGCCCCCACAGTACGGAGAACGAGAAGATCCCGGTCATTACCGCCACACCCCCGTGGGCTGGTAGCCGTGCGCGAGCAGTTCGTCCAGGCAGGCGATGGGGGCGTGGGGCAGGGCCACGCCCTCGCCGGTCTCGGCGAAGATCTCGCTGGAAAGGACGCGCCCGTCCACGCCGTTGACCTCGCGGATGGAGGTGACGACGCGGCGCAGCGTCCCGCCGCGCTGGAAGTCGTTGCGGCGCTCGATGAAGACGACGAAGTCGATGGCGCCGGCCACCAGCATCTGCGACGCCTCGACCGGCAGCCGCTCCTGCGCCTGGAGCGCGTAGGTGGAGATGCGGTTGAAGACCTCGCCGGAGCTGTTGGCGTGGATGGTGGACAGGGAGCCGTCGTTGCCCTGCGACATGGCGTTGAGCATGGTGACGATCTCGTCGCCGAGCACCTCGCCGACGATGACCCGCGAGGGATTCATGCGCAGCGAGCGGCGGACGAGTTCGGCCATGGTGATGGCGCCCAGGCCCTCGGAGTTGGGCAGCCGCTCCTCGAACGCCACCACGTTGGGGTGCAGTTCGGGGAACTGGTCCAGGCCCAGCTCCAGGGCGCGCTCGACGGTGATGAGCCGCTCGTGCGGCGGGATGACGTTCGCCAGGGCGCGCAGCAGCGTCGTCTTGCCGGCGTTGGTGGCGCCGGCGATCATCAGGTTCTTGCGGGCGAGCACCGCGGCGGACAGGAAGGAGCCGACCTCCGGGGTGATGGTGTAGTTGCCGACGAGGTCGGCGAGGAACACCTTGCCCATGCGGGCGCGCCGGATGGACAGCGCCGGTCGCCGGGTGACGTCCATGACCGCCGAGAGGCGCGAGCCGTCGGGCAGCCGCAGGTCCAGCTGCGGGTTGGCGGTGTCGAAGGGGCGCGAGGACAGGCCGGAGTAGGCGCCGAGCACCTGGATGAGTTCGACGAGTTCCTCGTCGGTCTCGGCGACCGGGTCGCCCTGCACCTCGCGGCCGTCGGCGTAGCCGATGAAGACCTGGTCGCAGCCGTTGATGTCGATGTTCTCGACCTCGGGGTCGTCCAGCAGCGGCTGCAGCCGGCCCACGCCGAAGAGCGCGGCGTGCACGGCGGCCGCGTACGCCTCCTCCGCCTGGGCATCGGGCGGGGTGCGGCCGAGCGCGATCTCCGCGCGGGCGTAGTCCTCCAGTATCTGGGCGATGATCGCGCGGGCGAAGTGGCGCTCGTCCTCGGAAGACATCGCCATCCGGCCCTCGACCTGGTCGAGCCTGCGCTGCTCGGCGATGCGGTCGCCCGCCTCCTGGCGGAAGCGCTTGACCAGCTGGTGGTCGACCGCGTCGCTCATCGCAGGACCCCGTACCGCTGCGGTACGTCGGCGGTGACCTGGCGGGCGGAGCGGATGAGCAGCGACTTGTCGAGCCGGCCGCGGCGGCGGCCGCTGAGCATCTCCGCGCCGGCCGGGTCGTGCGCGAGGGTGCCCACCACACGGGCGGAGATCTGCGAGGCGACCAGCATCTCGTTCAACTGCGCGGCCAGGCGCGCGCTCTGGCCGGTGTCGGCGATGAGCAGCACGCCGATCGGCGGGTAGCCCAGGGCCGCGGCGCCGCGCTGCGAGCCGTGCAGCTTGGCCGACAGGGCGGCGGCGCGGTCGCGGACCCGGGCGAGGTTCTCCGGGGCGGTGCGCGAGACCAGCAGCACCAGGGCGGCGTGCGGGAGCAGTTCGAGGGTCGGGGAGTCGGGGCCGATGCGGCCGCAGTCGGCGATCACGTCGGCGGCGCCGTTGGGCGACTGCGCAAGCGTGGCGAACGCCTGGCCGAGCATGGGCCACAGGCCGGTCAGGCCGGCCGCCTGCTCGGCGCCGGCGAGGCCGACGAGCACGTCGAGGCCGCCGACAAGCGGCTGGGCGTGGTCCCACAACTGCTCGGCGGCCAGGCCGTGGCGGGCGGTCGCGGCCAGCGAGAGCAGGCCGGAGTTGGGGTTCAGCACGCCGCCGTGCGCGCCGGAGGCGCGGTAGACGAGGTCGCCGCCGGCCGGGTCGGCCTCGGCCAGCAGGACGCGGCGCGGCCACACGGCGGCCAGCGCGACGGCGGCCGTGGTGACGCCGGGCGCCCCCTTGTCGGCGGCGATTGCGATCAGTGCCATGACGTCTTCGCCGCTCGCTCAGTTCTTGCTGGGGACGGAGACGAGCGCGACGTCCTGCGAGGAGGCGGCGGTCGTCAGCGCGGAGACGACGGAGTCGTCGGCGATCACGGTGACGGAGGTGTCGCTGGTGCCGACGTCCGAGGAGTTGGTGTCGATCGAGCGCAGCACGAGGGTGTCGCTGATCAGTGTGGAGCCCGAGCCGGCGCTGTCGCCCGAGGTGCCCGAGGAGGTCTTGGTGGTGTCCCCGACGAAGTAGGCGGCGACCGTCTGGCCGGTCCGCAGCCCGGTCGGGAACTGGCCCTCCTTCAGGGAGATGCCCACCAGCGACTTGCCGGCCGGCACCGAGTTGTCCTGGTCGGTGATCATGGAGCGGACCAGGACGGAGCCCTGCGTGAGGTTGGTGGCCGCGCGGAAGTGGGAGGTGAGGTCGCCGCGCTGGTTCCACCGGATGAAGGACAGGCCGGTGTTGTCGGAGACCATCACCTCGCGGATCGCCGACGACGGGATCTTCTCGCCGGCCGCCACGGGTGAGGTGACCTCCACGACGGAGACCTTGTTGCCGGCGCGCATCACCATGACGGTCGCGCCCAGGGCGCCCACGAGGATGAGGAGGACCGCGAGTGCGGCCAGCGCGGGCTTGCGCTCGCGCGGCGCCACCGGAAGCCGCTCAGCGCCGCCGGGGCCGTGCAGGTTCGGCGCGGGTGCGCTCTGGCGGCCACCGCCGCCCGCGGCGAATCGTTCCCTGGTCTTCACGTCAGTGCCCCCGAACCGGCGCTTGGCATGTGATCGGTCGCGCGAGTGCTGTCCGTCGCTCTCCTGTCCGGCGACGACCCACCGGCCGATGTCAAGTCACCGCACGTTATCAGCGCCTTACAAAAGCCCTCAAGGCGCGGCATGTGACAAGGCGTCCACAGCATTGCAACGGAACGGCACGTCCCGCCGCGCCGCTTCGAGTACGGCATGGCTCCCCCCGTGCGGCCGGCTCGACGCCCGGCCGACGCTCCAGTATCGGCCGCGGGCGGGCGACTTGGGACGGTGGGAACGTGAAGGTTTTCCGAAGGGCGCGGGCCGGTGGCCGCTACGGCATGCGGTAGAGCTTCGCGTCGGTGGGGGTGACCTTCTCCGGCAGCTGCTTGATCTCCGCGTCGATGATGGGCACGAGCTTGCCGAGCAGTGCCTGGATGCGCTTGCGGCGCCCGTCCACCTCGGTGGTCCAGCCGTCGGCGGCCTTGCCGACCCAGACCTTCTTGTTGCCCATGTCGGAGCACGTGGTCTTCAGGGTGTTCTCGAGTGTGCCCAGTTCCTTCTGGAGCCGGGACTTGAGGTCCTGCAGGTCCTTGATCGCCGGGTTGGGGACCGTCGCCTGCTGCTGTGGAGTTCCGCCGCCCATCGTTCTTCCCCCGTGGCCGTGTCGTGGTGCCCGGCGCCGACTGCCCGCCGCATGCCGCGCGTTCGGGCCCCGGCAACCGGTGCGTCCTTCGTACACCAGCCCCTATCGTAGGCCCAAGCCCCTTCAGAAGGGCCACGTGACCAAGCACGTCGCCGACGACCGGGCGGGCGCCGACGAGGCCCTCGTCTTCCCACCCATCTCCGTCCCCGACGAGGCCGACTGCGCCCGGGGCTGCCGCCGCCGACGCGCTGCCGCGCAGAGGGTCCTTGTCCGCTGTGAGCCCTCTCGCAGGACATGTCACAGCGATCACCCGGGACCCGGTTGTCCACAGGCGCGAAGGGCCGGTGTGAGGACTCCGCGCGGGTTATCCACAGGGCGGGACGAACGGGTTACCCGATGTTTCCGGTGGCGGATAGCCTTCAGGAGATAGGTGATGCGGGGCCCGTTCACGGGTCCGACGGGGAGGAATCAAGCCATGCGCGTGACCGTGACGGTCGTTCAGCAGGGGCTGGACGCGCAGGACGTGGTGGTGGCCGCCGACGACTCGGCGACCGCCGGCGACGTGGCGCTCGCGCTGGCCGGACCGGTCGGCGCCGTCGCGGAACCGGCGGCGCGGGGCCGGCCGTCCGGCGGCGTCGTGGTGCAGTTCCCGGGTTCGTACGCGGGCGCGCCCCAGCAGCAGGCCCCCGTCGCGCACGCGGCACCGGTGCTGTGGGCCGACGGCGTGCCGTGCGACCCGCAGGCGCCGGCCGCGAGCCTGCTGCGCGACGGCATGCGCGTCACCGTGGACGATTCCATCGGTCCTTTCATGCGCGCGGGCGAGCCCGCCGGCCGCTACGAACTGCGGGTCTGCGCGGGCCCGGGCGCCGGCCGGGTGGCCCGCCTCGGCGTGGGCACGGCCACCATCGGCTCGGCCAAGGGCTGCACCGTCACCGTGCAGGACCCGGCGATGCCGCCCACCGCGGCGCGGGTGTCCGTGGCGGCCGACGGCACCGTCACCCTCATCGGCGCCCCCGGATCCGGGCTCGTCCTGGAAGGCGAGCCGGTGGACACCGAGCGGCCCTGGCCGCTGAAGGCGCAGGTCAAGGCGGGCGACTCGGTGCTGGTGCTGGACCAGCCGAGCACCCCGGACGCGCACCTGTCCCCCATGGGCGAGGGCGGCCTCGCCTACAACCGGCCGCCGCGGCTGTCCACGCTGCCGCCGCGGGTGCGGCTGTACGTGCCGCAGCAGCCGAAGAAGGGCGAGGGCGCCCGCTTCCAGATGCTCACCGCGGTGGTGCCGCTCGCCTTCGGCCTGGTCATGTACTTCACGGTCCACCAGGTCTACATGCTGCTGTTCTGCCTGATGAGCCCGGTCATGCTGATCGGGCAGTGGGTCAGCGAGTCCCGCGAGGGCAAGCGCAAGGACCGCGACGAGGCGAAGAGCTTCAAGGCGGACCTCGCCCGGCACCAGCAGGAGCTGGAGGCCGCGCGGCTGTCCGACCAGCGCGAGCGCCGCGCCACATACCCCGACGCCGCCGAGGTGCTGCTCTTCGCCACCGGCCCGCGGCGCCGGCTGTGGGAGCGCCGGATCACCGACCCGGACGCGCTGCGGCTGCGCATCGGCGTGGCCGACCTGCCCGCGGACATCGAGCTGCTGCCCAAGGGCGGCAGCCTGCCCGACGGGGCGCCGCCGCTGCAGCCGCCCCTGGTGCACGACGTGCCGGTGCCGCTGCCGCTGCCCGAGCTGGGCGTGGTGGGCGTGGCCGGCGAGCGGGCCAGGGCGCTGTCCACCGCCCGCTGGCTGATCAGCCAGGCCGCGGTGCTGCACAGCCCGCGCGACCTGTCGATGGTGGTGCTCTCCTCCGCGCAGGACGCGGAGGCGTCCTGGAGCTGGGCGCACTGGCTGCCCCACCTGGCGCCGCAGCAGGGCCAGGACTGCGTGGCGCTGATCGGCACCGACCAGGAGGCGGCCGGCCGCCGGATCAACGAGTTGCTGCAGGAACTGGCCCGCCGCAAGGCCGACACGGTGGCCACCGGCGGCGGGGGCCGCATGCGCCCCGACCCCTATGTACTGGTGGTGCTGGACGGGGCGCGGCTGCTGCGCCGGATGCCGGGGGTGCCGCAACTGCTGCAGGAGGGCCCGTCCTTCGGGATGTTCGCCCTGTGCGTCGATGAGGACGAGCGGCTGCTGCCCGAGGAGGTGCGCCTGGCGGTGTGCTGGTCCCCGCACGCGGCCAGCCGGCTGCACCTGCGCGGCGGCGGCCTGGAGCGGCTGGGCGAGGTGCTGGCCGACCAGGTGGGTCCGGACTGGTGCGAGCTGGTGGCCCGTTCGATGGCGCCGGTGCGCGACGTCAGCCGGGACGACGCGGACAGCGCGCTGCCCACCTCCGCGCGGCTGCTGGACCTGCTCGGCATGCCGGACCCGGACGGGCAGCAGGTGGCGGGCGTCTGGCAGCTCGGCGGGGCGACGACGGCGGTCCCGATCGGCGTCGGCGCGGACGGCACCTTCGTGCTGGACATCCGGAAGGACGGCCCGCACGCACTGGTCGCGGGCACCACCGGCGCGGGCAAGTCCGAGCTGCTGCAGACGATCATCGCCTCGCTCGCGGTGGCCAACCGGCCGGACGCGCTGAACTTCGTCCTCATCGACTACAAGGGCGGCAGCGCCTTCCAGGACTGCGCGCGGCTGCCGCACACCGTCGGCATGGTCAGCGACCTGGACGCGCACCTGACCGAGCGGGCGCTGGCCTCGCTCGCAGCCGAGCTGCACCACCGCGAGACCATCCTGTTCAACGCGGGCACCAAGGACATCGAGGACTACAACGACGCCCGGCGGTTGCGGCCCGAACTCGAGCCGATGCCGCGGCTGGCGCTGATCATCGACGAGTTCGCCTCCCTGGTGGCCGAACTGCCGGACTTCATCGCCGGCCTGGTCGACATCGCCCGCCGCGGCCGCTCGCTCGGCGTGCACCTGGTGCTGGCGACGCAGCGCCCGGCCGGTGTGGTCAGCGCCGACATCCGGGCGAACACCAACCTGCGAATCGCCCTTCGGGTCACCGGCCCGGAGGAGTCCAGGGACGTCATCGACGCGCCGGACTCGGGCTCCATCGCGAAGTCCACGCCGGGCCGCGCCTATGTGCGCTCGGGCGCGCAGTCCCTGGTGGGCGTGCAGTCCGCGCGGATCGGCGGCCGCCGTCCGGCGATCGGCCAGGACCGGGCGAAGGCGGAGGTGATGCGGCTGGGCTGGTCGGCGCTGGGCCGCCCGATGCCGCGCGGCGCGCAGGGCGACGCGGACGACGGCACCATGGTCACGGACCTGGCGGTGCTGGTGGACGCGATACGGGACGCCTCGGAGCTGATGGGTTTCCCGGCCCCGAGGAAGCCGTGGCTGGACCCGCTGCCCGAGCACGTGACCTACGACGCGCTGCCGGCCACCGCGCAGGCCGCAGCGGGCCGGGACGTCGCGCCGATCGCCTACGGCCTGACCGACCTTCCGGCGCAGCAGGCCCGCGCGCCGCTGGCGGTGGACCTGGTGCACGGCGAGCACGTGCTGATCGTGGGCGGGCCCCGCTCGGGCCGCTCCACCGCGCTGCGCACGGTCGCCGGCGCCCTGGCGCGCACCGCCTCGCCGCAGGACGTGCACGTCTACGCCGTGGACTGCGGGGCCAACGCGCTGCTGCCGCTGGTGGCGCTGCCGCACGTGGGCGCGGTGGTCACCCGCGACCAGCCCGAGCGGCTGGCCCGGCTGCTGGACCGGCTCTCCGCCGAGGTCTCGCGGCGCCAGCAACTGCTGGCGATGAAGGGCGCCTCCTCGGCCGCCGAGCAGCGGGCAATGGCCACCGATCCGCAGGAGCGGCTGCCGTGGATGGTGCTGCTGCTGGACAACTGGGAGGGCTACGTCTCCACCTTCGAGACGTACGACTACGGGAAGTTGATCGACGCCGCCCTGCGGCTGTTCCGCGAGGGCGGCTCGGCCGGGCTGAAGGTGGTGATGACCGCGGACCGGACCGGGTTCAGCGGCCAGATCTCCTCGGTCTTCGCCGACAAGCTGATCCTGCGGATGGCCGACCCGAACGACTACAGCACCGGCGGGCTCGGGCCGCGCGAGGTGCCGAAGAACATGCCGTCGGGCCGCGCGCTGCGGCCGACCGACAACGGCGTGCAGGAAAACCAGGTGGCGCTGCTCGCGCCGGACCCGGCCGGTCAGGCGCAGGTGGAGGCGCTGCAGCGGATCGGCCGTGCGGCAACGGAGCGGATAGGCCGGGTGGGCCGGCTGCCCAAGCAGCTGCGGCCGATGCGGGTGGACGCGCTGCCGCCGCGGGTGACGGCCGGTGAGGCGCTCGCGCTGGACCCGGACTTCACGGTGCCCTCGCCGCTGTGGGCGCTGATCGGCGTGGGCGGCGACGAGTTGCAGCCGCTGGGGGTGGACCTGCAGGAGTCGGGGCCGGGCTTCGTGATCGCGGGGCCGCCGAAGTCGGGCCGTTCCACGACACTGATGACGGCGGTTCAGTCGCTGACCCGGCGCGGCACGCCGGTGGTGCTGGTGACCCCGCGCCGCTCGCCGCTGCGCGAGTGGGCGGGCGAGCCGGGGGTGCTCGGGCTGCTGGGCGCGGACGCGAGCCCGGAGGAGCTGAAGGAGCTGACCGACCGCGCGGGCGACACCCCGTACGCAGTGGTGATCGACGACGGCGAACTGCTCTACGACACCCCGCTGGACACCGCATTGGAGGAGGTCGTCAGGAGCGGCATGGACGGGGAGCACGCGCTGATCGCGGCGGGCTCCGCGGACTCGATGGGCTCGCAGTACCGCGGTTTCCTGGTGGAGGCGCGCAAGTCCCGTACGGGTCTGCTGCTCTCGCCGCAGGGCGCCTCGGAGGGCGACCTGTTCAACGTGCGGCTGCCGCGGGACGCGGCGGGCGGCCCGACCGGGCGCGGCCTGCTGATCCGCGGCGGCGGCATCACCCAGATCCAGGCGGCCGCCCTCGGCTAGGGCGTGTCCGGCAAATCCCGCCTGGCCGGCGGGCCCTGGCACGCGCCCCCTGCCTTCGACGGGGGACCCCCAGCCGCGTTGTCGGTCGTCGGCGCAGGCCGCGCGAAGGCGGGGCACACAGCGGGGGCACGCAGAAGGGCCGGGCGTGCGGAGGAAACTCCGCGCCCGGCCCTTGCCGTACCTGCGCGGCCCAGTGGGCGGCCGCCGCCGGTACCAGGAATTACCTGGTGGCCGCCTCGACGTTGTCCGCGTTGGTCTTGGCGGAGTTCTGCGCGTCGTGCAGGGTCTGCACGAACTTGTCGAAGGTCGGCTTGAGCTGCGACCACTCGTTGCGGAACCGGTCCGCGGCCGGGCCCTTCCAGTACGCGTCGCTGCTGGTGGTGGCGGTCTGCAGGTGGCTGATGAGCGTGCTGAGGTTGCCCGCCTCGGTCTTGAACTTGCCCGAGAGGTCCCGCAGCTGCTGAATATCGGCGCCGTGGATCGTCATGTGCACCCTCCCCGTTGGATTCGGATAATTGCGACGGACGCTGTGTCCGTCGTCTCAGGACGCTAGCGTACGAGCGCCGTGATTGCAGCCCTCGGCAGGGAGTCCCGGACGAGTTGTTGCGGAACATGCACATCGGTGCGACACCGTCGCGACGGCTCCGCGCGCGCCGATGAACTCAGCTGCTGGGCAGGCCCGTTCGGGAGAAGGTGTCGGTCAGGCCGCCGGTCCACTGCACAGTGAGGGTCTTGCCGTCGGGGGCCATCACGCCGTGCCCCGAGGTGCGTTCCTTGTCGCCGTCCATGCAGGTCAGGGTCAGGCGGATGGACCCGGTGCCGGTGTACGCGCCGCCGCACAGGTGGGTGCTGGTGAGCCCGGCCTTGCCCTTGCCGAGGACGAGTTGGACCTTGGCGCCGTCCACGGTGGCCAGCCACACGCCCTCCACGGACTGCGTGGAGTCAGTGGACGCGCCGCCGGTGTCCGCGTCGGCCGCCGAACCGCTCGCGGTGGGCCCGCCCGTGGCCGAAGAGGTGGCCGAACCGGTGGACGGGGCGCCGTTCGCGGTGGTGCCGGTGGCCGTCGGTGTCCCCGAACCGGTGGCGATGGCCGAGGAACTGGCGACGGGTTCCTTCTGCGCGTCGGCGCTGCTGTCGCTGCTGCACCCGGTCAGGGCGAGCGCGGCTACTGCCACAACGGCGGCAAGTCCCGTACCGGACACGGCCGACAGTGACCGGCCGCGGTCGGCGCGACGGCCACGGCCCCGCCGGCCGCCGGCCGCTCCGGTGCTCCCTCGACAGTCACGACAGCGCACGTGAACTCCCCCATGGCGGCGATGTGGTCCCAGTGATCGGCAAGCTACCAGCAGGAACCCCCCGATGCCTCGGCCGGGACCGGGCCGTGGCCGAGCTGTGCCCGCGAACTCGCCGCAGATCCGGCAGAACCGGCACGCACCCGCGGGGCAAGCGCTTCCTGTACGAACCGCTCGACGGCCTCGCACCACGCGGCGGGCTGCTCCCAGGGCACGAGGTGACCCGCGTCGGGGATCTCCGCGTAGCTCCCGCGGGGCAGCACGCGCACCATCTCCTGCGCCTCGGCGCGGCCCAACTCGCCGTCCACCCCGCGCACCACGAGCGCGGGGCAGTGCACCCGGGCCAGCTCCTCCCAGTGCGCGTCGCCTATCCACGGGTCCCGCGAGCGCAGCATGTGCTCCAGGCGGTGCAGGGGCCGCCAGCCGTCCTCACCCTCGGCCATCGCCTCGGCGAAGAAGTCGCCCCTGGCGGGGCTGGGGCGCTCGGCCCACGGATCCTCGGCGGCGAACCAGCGGCGCACGTCGGCCAGGGTGGCGAAGGGCAGCGGCCACGAGCCGAGCCACTGGGCCCACGCCCGCTGCCCCGCTTCCGCCTGGGCGGAGGCGCGCATGTCGCAGATGACCACCGCGGCCACCAGGTCCGGCCGCCGGGCCGCGCACTGCCAGGCGACCAGCGCGCCCATGCCATGGCCGACCAGGACGGCGGGCGCGAGGTCCAGCTGCTCGACGGCGGCGATCGCGTCCGCCACGTGGGCCTCCGGGGTGTAGGGGCCCTCCGGCTTGTCGCTGCGGCCGTGCCCGCGCAGGTCGAGGGCGAGCGCCCGGTACCGCGGGGCGAGCCGCCGCGCGGTCTCCGCCCACTGCGAGGCCCGGCCCAGCAGCCCGTGGAGCAGCAGCACACCGGGCCGCTCGGCTGCGGGCACCGGGAACAGGGCGGGCTCCAGCTCCGGCACCGCCGGTTCCGCCCACGCGCCGGGACCGGCACCCGGACCGGCACCCCCGCCGACCCCCGGCCCCGGACCGGAGCCCGCACCAGGACCCGCACCCGCCCGAACGTCCCACCCGCGCGGCCACGCCCGCGCCCATCCGTCCGGGCCCGCCGCGGACCCCGGGCCGGGTGCGGCCCGCTCCTCCGCCGCCCCGTACTCCCACGCCGCGAGCCGCAGGCCGCCCGCCCCCGCCACCTCGTACCGCGTGATCATCGCTGCACCCCCTTCCGTACCGCTGCCGCACCGGTCCCGAGCGGACCCGTTCCGTCCCGGCCCACATTATCGAACCCATATTCGAACACGGGGGTGCGGCAACCAACTCCGCTCTTTCGGGTGACAGCGCTCAAGGGTTGGCCGCCGCAGCCGAGGGGAGATCTCCAGCGGGACGCGGCACGTGGGGAGGCGCACCGCGGGAAGGTCCCGGGAAGCTCGGGGTCCCGGGCCTTCGAGGGGGCGCGAGGAAGAAGGAAGAGGAGGGGGAGCGGGGGGAGCGGGGGCAGGGAGGGAGGAGCCCCGGCACCGCGGGGAGCGGTGCCGGGGCTTTCGGCCGTACGAGGTGCGGGCAGCAGGGCGCGACGCTACGAAGGCTCGGGCGGGGCCGAACGGTGACCCGGCCCGGCTGGAGCCCCGACTGCTAGCGCTTGGCCACGAAGACGTGCGAGGCGATCTCCGCGTCCAGCTCGGCGGCCTCGCCGCCGGAGCCGATCATGACACCGCCCGCCGAACCCGTGACGCTCACCACGGCGCCGGGCTGCACGCCCGCCCGCCGCAGCGTGTACATCACCTGGGCGTCGGTCTGGATGGGCTCGCCGATGCGGCGGACCACCACGCTCGCCCCGGCGGAACCGGGGTCCAGCTCGGTGAGGCTGACCATGCCCTCCCCGAGGAAGGGGTCCGCCTCGGCGCCCGCGCCCAGTTCGTCGAGACCCGGGATCGGGTTGCCGTACGGCGACTCGGTGGGGTGCCGCAGCATCTCCAGCACCCGCCGCTCCACCGCCTCGCTCATCACGTGCTCCCAGCGGCACGCCTCGGCGTGCACCTGCTCCCACTCCAGCCCGATGACGTCCACCAGCAGGCACTCGGCGATGCGGTGCTTGCGCATCACCCGTGTCGCCGTGCGGCGCCCCTCGTCGGTGAGCTCCAGGTGGCGGTCGCCCGCCACGTGCAGCAGTCCGTCGCGCTCCATCCGCGCCACCGTCTGGGAGACGGTCGGGCCGCTCTGGTCGAGCCGCTCGGCGATTCGGGCGCGCATCGGGACCACACCCTCCTCCTCCAGCTCCAGGATGGTGCGGAGATACATCTCCGTCGTGTCGATCAGTCCGGACATCGCGCCCCTCGTGTATCTCGTGCGTGGCCCTGCTGACAATTCTGACGCATCGCGGCGACAACGGTCCCCGCCCCGGCGGCGGGCCCCGCGCGCTCCACCGCAGCAGCCTCGCGTTTCCCCGGCGTTTCCCCTCCGGGTCCGCCCGCCGTCTCCTTGACACCGCTCCCGGCGGGCAGCACGGTGATCGCCATGAGCGACCCCCTGGACGATCTCTCCGACCGGTACTTCGACGCCGCGGTCCGCCTGCTGGAGCGGGTCAGGAACGAGGAGCGCGACGCACTGCGGCGGGCCGGCCGGGCGGTCGCGGACGCGGTCTCGGGCGGCCGCCGGGTCTTCGCCTTCGGCGCCGGCCACTCCTCGCTGCCCGCCCAGGACGTCGTCTACCGCGCGGGCGGCCTCGCCCTGGTGAACCTGCTCGCGGTGCCCGGCGTGACCGGCGTGGACGTCGTCCCCGCGACCCTGGGCAGCGCGCTGGAGCGGGTCGAGGGCCTGGCGGCCGCCGCCCTGGACACCAGCCCCGCGCAGGCGGGCGACGTGCTCTTCGTGATCTCGCTGTCCGGGCGCAACACCCTGCCGGTGGAGATGGCGCAGGGCGCCAGGGAGCGGGGCCTGACGGTGATCGGGGTCACCTCGGTCGTCTACGCCGACCACACCAGCGCGCGGAACGCCTCGGGCACCTTCCTGAAGGACCACTGCGACATCGTGCTGGACTCCAAGATCGCCCCGGGCGACGCCGAGCTGTCCGACGACCGCATCCCCGCGCCCTTCGCGCCGGCCTCCACCGTGGTCACCAGCGCGCTGATGCAGGCGGTGATGGCCAACGCGGCCGCCGAACTCGCCGCCGAGGGCCGCACCCCGCCGATGATCCGCTCGGGCAATGTGGACGGCGGCCACGAGTGGAACCGCCGGGTCTTCGACGAGTACCGCGACCGGATCTTCTTCCGCCGCTGACACCCGGCCGCGTACCGGGCACACACCAAGGGGCTCGCGCCGTGAGCCGAGCGCAGTACACCAGGCATCATGCGCTGACCGCCGTACCTGGAGCGCCCCCTACCGGATGCCGTACGCCGTACCCGGAGTGCCAAACGCCGGACGCCACGCGCCTCGCGCCCTGGGCCCCGCCCCCTGGTACCCGGCTGGCGCCCGACGCCCCTGTCCGCGGGCCCTCACACCTCGCCTTCATCCGGCCGGCCCGCCGCGCCCGCACCGCCCGCCAACCCCGCCAGGTCCAGTGCCGCGGCCACCCTTGCGGCGACCTCCTCCGCGTAGGCGGCGTCCGCGCGGTCGAAGAGGGGGCGGCCGGCCGCGCGCAGGAAGGTGAGCGTTCCGACGCTGCGGCCGCGGCTGCGCAGGACGGTGACCAGGCCGTGCGCGGTACCGGCCGGCCAGTGCCGGGTGCGCGCCCACTCCCGCGAGCGGGCCGCCGCCTGGGCGTCGCCCTGGCCGGCGAAGCTGGTGCGCACCGTGCCCACGCGCTCCAGCGCCTGGAGCGCGGGGTGCGCGTGGCCGTAGCCGACCGGGATGGTGCTGCCGGTGGGCAGGCAGGGGCCGGCCTCGCCGTCCGGGGTGCCGGCGGCCCGCACCAGGCGCCCGGCCGCGTCCGTACGGTCGACCAGCGCGTGGTCGGCGAACCCGGCCAGGGCGAAGTCGAGCTGGAGGCAGGCGGCCTCCATGGCGTCCTCGCACTCGGCCGCGGCCCGGTCCGCGCGATGCAGCTGCTGGTAGCGGAAGCGGACCCGGGCGCCCTCCTGCTCGGTCGCCTTCTGGGCGGTGACGTCGCTGAAGAGCCACCCGATGCCCAGGGGTACCGGTTCCTCGCCCATGGGCGAGCCGAGGCGGACGAAGCCGCTGCGCCAGCAGCGCCGGGCGCCGGAGGTGTCGCCGCGCGGGCTGAGCCACAGGTCGACGGAGGCGGGCGGCGCCCCCTCGGCCAGGACGTGCTGCAGGGCGCCCTCCAGTTCCTCGGCGCCCTGGGCGAGCAGGTCGGCGAGAGGGCGGCCGAGCAGGGCCTCGCGCCCTGTGCGCAGCATGCGCGCGGCCTGGGCGTTGGCCTGGGCCGGGCGCAGGTCGGCGTCGATGACGACGACGCCCCAGGAGGCGTCGTCGAAGAGCGACTCGCTGAGCGCCAGGGCGCGTTCCAGGTCGATACGGGTGTGCGCCTCCGCGAAGGCGCAGTAGACGCCGATGGGGTGCCCTTCGGCGTCCCTGACGGCCGCCGACTGGCCGCGCATCAGCACGCGCCTGCCGTCCTTGGTGAGCAGGGCGAACTCGCTCACCCTGCGCCCCTTGGCCGCCATGGCGGCCAGCAGCCGTTGCTCGGCCTGGCCCGCGTCCGACGGGCGTGCCGCCCAGCCGCCGAAGCCGCGCCGGCCTATCGCCTCCTCGGCGGTCCAGCCCAGGATGCGGGTCGCCTCCGCGTTCCAGTGGGTGACGACGCCATCACCGTCGAGGGCGCACAGGCCGGCGTCCATTCCGCCCAGCAGCGCTGCCAGTAACCGCTCGTCACTCGTCGATTGCGCGTCGAAAGGCTGCACGTCACAGCATTCAACCCTGGTGTGGGGTGAGTCACACGGGATTTACACAAATCACTTGTGGCTCTGTCGATCACTTCTTACTGTGGCGGTACACAAGAAGGGAGGTGGTCTGAAGCATGAGTTGCACTCGGACACGTGAGGTGACTGCGGGCTAGCACCGCGCACTCGGCGTGCGAGATGCTCGCCAATCCCACGCAGTTCACCCGACCCGCGGGCTCGTCGGACTTGTCCGGCCGGTGCTCGGAGCCTCAGGCTCCGAGGAGCAGCCCGCGGGTCGTTCGTTTTCCCGGGCCCGCCCCTGCGCTCAGGGCGCGGCACTCAGGGCGCGAGGCGCTCCAGCGTCCAGCCGTCCTGGGTGCGCACGTAACGCAGCCGGTCGTGCAGCCGGTTCTCCCGCCCCTGCCAGAACTCCACCGTCTCCGGCAGCACCCGGGTGCCGCCCCAGTCGTCGGGCACGGGCACCTCGGTGCCCTCCGGGTAGAGCGCGGCCTGGTGTGCGTACTCCTCCTCCAGGGCGGCGCGGGAGGTGACGACGGTGGACTGCCGGCTGGCCCGCGCGCCCAGTTGGGACCCATGGGGGCGGCTGTGGAAGTAAGCCTCGGTCTCCTGGGCGCTGACCCTTACGGTGCTGCCGCACACGATCACCTGGCGCGCGATGGGGTGCCAGGGGAAGAGCAGGGAGGCGTGCGGGTTGGCGGAGAGCTCGCGGCCCTTGCGGGAGCGGTAGTTGCTGTAGAAGACGAAGCCGCGCGGGTCGTACCCCTTGAGCAGTACCGTGCGGGAGCTGGGCACCCCTGCCGCGTCCGCGGTGGAGACGACCATGGCGTTGGGTTCGGCCAGCAGCCCGGCGCCGGTGGCGCGTACCGCGTCGGCGAACCAGCGGGCGAACTGCTCGTACGGGTCGGCCGCCGCCTCGGCCTCGGTCAGGCCCGCGGTCCGGTACTGGCGGCGCATGGTGGCGGGGTCGTCCTGGCGTACCTGCTGCTGCAACTGCTGTCGTTCGTGCACCCGGACATCTTGCTGGATCGGCGCCCCGGGGGTGCCATGGACGACCGGTGTGCGCGATCTCACTCCCCCGCGTACGGCCCCGGGCCGGGTGGCCGGGCACCGCACGGGGCATGACCGGTGACAGCCCCATCACCGGTGTGCCGGACCGACGCACCGGAACAAGCCCGGCGGACAGGCGCATGCCGGCAGCCGCAGCATGCGCTCGCACGCCATTCGCACGTAAGGAGCCGCCCATGTCCGACTTCGTACCGGGACTCGAGGGAGTCGTCGCGTTCGAGACCGGGATCGCCGAACCGGACCGGGAGGGCGGCGCCCTCAGGTACCGCGGTGTGGACATCGAGGAGTTGGTCGGGGAGGTGTCCTTCGGGCACGTGTGGGGCCTGCTCGTGGACGGGAGCTTCGACCCCGGGCTGCCGCCGGCCGAGCCGTTCAAGATCCCGGTGCACTCCGGCGACGTGCGGGTGGACGTGCAGGCCGCCCTCGCGATGCTCGCCCCCGCCTGGGGCCTGAAACCCCTGCTCGACACCGACGAGGCGACCGCCCGCGACGACCTCGCGCGGGCCGCGGTCATGGCGCTGTCCTACGTGGCGCAGTCCGCGCGCGGCCAGGGCCAGCCGATGGTGCCGCAGCACGAGATCGACAAGGCGCAGTCCATCACCGAGCGGTTCATGATCCGCTGGCGCGGCGAGCCCGACCCCCGGCACGTGGCGGCGGTGGACGCGTACTGGTCCTCGGCGGCCGAACACGGCATGAACGCCTCGACGTTCACCGCCCGCGTCATCGCCTCCACCGGCGCGGACGTCGCCGCCGCGCTGTCCGGCGCCGTGGGTGCGATGTCCGGCCCGCTGCACGGCGGCGCGCCCTCGCGCGTGCTCGGCATGATCGAGGAGATCGAGCGCGGCGGGGACGCCGAGGCGTGGGTGAAGGCCGCGCTCGACCGCGGCGAGCGGCTGATGGGCTTCGGCCATCGCGTCTACCGCGCGGAGGACCCCCGCGCCCGCGTCCTGCGGCGCACCGCCCGCGAGTTGGGGGCGCCGCGCTACGAGGTCGCCGAGGCACTGGAGAAGGCCGCGCTCGCCGAACTCCAGGCCCGCCGCCCCGACCGCGTCCTCGCCACGAACGTCGAGTTCTGGGCGGCCATAGTCCTCGATTTCGCCGAGGTCCCCGCCCACATGTTCACCTCGATGTTCACCTGCGCCCGCACGGCCGGGTGGTCCGCGCACATCCTGGAGCAGAAGCGCACCGGCCGGCTCGTCCGCCCCTCCGCCCGCTACACCGGCCCCGCCTCCCGCCCCCTCACCTCGGTCCCGGGCTACGACACCCTCCACTGACCCGCCCCGGGGCGCCCCGAATCGGGGGCGCCCCGCAAGGGGGTCCGGGGCACCGCCCAAGCGAAGCTCCGGGGAAGGAACCGCGCGGGCAACCCCACCGGCGGGAGCCGGTCCTGAAACAGAACCCCGGCGGCGGAAACCGCCCCGTAACCGCGGTAACGCACTACGCTGCCACCGTGGCCGATATCGAGATCCCCGCTGACATCAAGCCCGCCGACGGACGGTTCGGGTCGGGTCCCTCCAAGGTGCGGACCGAGGCGCTGGACGCCCTGGCCGCCACCGGGACGTCCCTGCTCGGCACCTCCCACCGCCAGGCGCCGGTGAAGAACCTGGTGGGCCAGGTCCGCTCCGGCGTGCGCGAGTTGTTCTCCCTCCCCGACGGCTACGAGGTGGTGCTCGGCAACGGCGGCTCCACCGCGTTCTGGGACATCGCCACCCACGGCCTGATCCGGGAGAAGTCGCAGCACCTCTCCTTCGGGGAGTTCTCCTCGAAGTTCGCCAAGGCGGCGCAGCTGGCGCCCTGGCTGGCCGACCCCACCGTCGTGAAGTCCGAGCCCGGCACCCACCCGGAGCCGGTCGCCGAGGAGGGCGTGGACGTCTACGCGCTCACCCACAACGAGACCTCCACCGGTGTCGCCGCCCCGATCCGCCGCGTCCAGGGCGCCGACGAGGGCGCGCTGGTGCTGGTGGACGCCACCTCGGGCGCGGGCGGCCTGCCCGTGGACATCGCCGAGACGGACGTCTACTACTTCGCGCCGCAGAAGTCCTTCGCGGCCGACGGCGGCCTGTGGATCGCCGTGTTCTCGCCGGCCGCGCTGGAGCGGGCGGCCGCCATCGCCGGCTCCGGGCGGCACATCCCCGCGTTCTTCGACCTGCCGACCGCGATCGACAACTCGGTGAAGAACCAGACGTACAACACCCCCGCGCTGGCCACGCTGTTCCTGCTCAACCAGCAGCTGGAGTGGATCAACGGTCAGGGCGGCCTGAAGTGGGCGGTCGGCCGCACCGCCGACTCCTCCTCGCGGCTGTACGGCTGGGCGGAGAAGGCGTCGTACGCCACCCCGTTCGTCGCCGACCCGGCGCAGCGCTCGCAGGTCGTGGGCACCATCGACTTCGAGGACGGCATCGACGCCGCCCAGGTCGCCAAGGTGCTGCGCGCCAACGGCGTCGTGGACACCGAGCCCTACCGCAAGCTGGGCCGCAACCAGCTGCGGGTGGCGATGTTCCCGGCCGTCGACCCGGCCGACGTCGAGGCGCTGACCGCCTGCATCGACTACGTCATCGGCAAGCTCTGAGCTGCTGAGGGCGCCGCCGAGTCCGGCGCCGCACCTCCGCCCGCGGTCGAACCGGCCGCGGGCGGAGCCGTGTGCGCGTCTCGTATACGACGGCAGGCCGAAGGTCCGCTCATACGACGGGCTCCCTCGCAGGACGCGGGCAACCGCGGCGGTCCGCCCCGGGAACCCCGCGGCCCGGACGGTCTGTCGTGGCCGCCAGGGCCGGTCAGTCCCTGCGGCGGCGGCTGCGCAGCAGCCGGCTCAGCCCGTAGCCGGCGCCGCCTATCGCCGCCAGGATCGCGAAGCCCGTCGCCTTGGTGCCGGTGGTCGCCTTGCCGGTGGTGTCGGCGTCCTTGCCCGCGCTGCCGCCGGTGCCCGCGCTCGGGGTGGCGCTCGGCGAGGGCGCGACGTCCGCGGGCAGGTCGGCGCCGGACAGCGGCTCCTTCCACACAGCGCTGTCCTTGCCCTCGCTGCCGTACATCAGGGCGCGCCCGTCCGGGGTGAAGGCCACCGACTCGCCCTGCGGCTGCATCGGCAGGTCCACGTCGCCGATCTTGTGCGGCCGGTCGCCGCTCCAGCGGAAGGCGCTGGCCCAGAAGTAGCCGCGCAGCACCAGCCGGGACCCGTCGGGCGAGAAGGCGCCGTCGGTGACCCAGGGGACGTCGGCGATGCGGTGGAAGACGTTGACGCCGGACGCGGACAGGTGCGCCGGGCCCTCGTAGAGGTGGCCGCCGTCCTCGTTCTTGCTGGCGATGTAGACCCGGCCCGTATTCGGCTGGATCATCAGCGCCTCGGCGTTGCGCGGCCCGTCGGCGTAGCGGACGGTGTAGCGGGTGACGTCGACGGTCTGGTTCACCAGGTCCCGCGGCTCGGGGAAGCGGTAGAGGTAGACCTGCGGCCAGGCGCCGTTGAGGTTGTCGCCGATGTCGCCGACGTAGAGGTCGCCGTCGGGACCCATGGAGATCGCCTCGACGTCGCGGGCGTGGATGCCGCGCATGGTCACCCTGGCGACGGTCCTGCCGGTGGCGGAGTCGACGGCGTAGACGTAGGGGCCGTCGCCGCTGTCGTTGTGCGTCCAGTACACGCCCTTGTGCAGCCGGCTGGCGACCAGGCCGCTGGACTCGGTGATCCGCGGGTCGCTGATGTGGAACGCGACCGAGGGCCCGCTGTCGGCGACGGCGGGCACGGCGGTGCCCCAGGCCAGGGCGAGGGCGGCGCACGCGGCGGCCGCGGGGAGGTGCAGGCGCATGCCCCAAGCGTGCCATCCCCCTCCGGGGCCGGCGCGGGTGGCGCCCTTGATTCGAGCGCACTCCAAGAGCTTGTCTGGAAGCCATGGAGTACACACAGCTCGGACGCACAGGACTCAAGGTCAGCCGCCTGGTCCTCGGCACGATGAACTTCGGCCCGCAGACCGACGAGGCGGACAGCCACGCGATCATGGACGCGGCTCTGGACGCGGGCGTCAACTTCTTCGACACCGCCAACGTCTACGGCTGGGCCGCGAACAAGGGCCGCACCGAGGAGATCATCGGCAGCTGGTTCGCCAAGGGCGGCAGCCGCCGCGACAAGACGGTGATCGCCACCAAGGTGTACGGCAACATGGCCACCGAGGAGGGCGACTGGCCCAACTACGACCGGCTCTCCGCGCTGAACATCCGCCGGGCGGTGGAGGCGAGCCTCAAGCGCCTGGGCACCGACCACATCGACCTGTACCAGTTCCACCACGTGGACCGCAGCGCGCCGTGGGAGGAGATCTGGCAGGCGATCGACGTCCTGGTGCAGCAGGGCAAGATCCTCTACGCCGGGTCGAGCAACTTCGCCGGCTGGCACATCGCGCAGGCCAACGAGGCCGCCGCCCGGCGCGGTTCGCTGGGCCTGGTCAGCGAGCAGTGCCTCTACAACCTCGCGGTGCGCGACGCCGAGATGGAGGTGATCCCCGCGGCCCAGCACTACGGGCTCGGTGTGATCCCGTGGTCGCCGCTGAACGGCGGCCTGCTCGGCGGCGCCCTGCGCAAGGAGCGCGAGGGCGGCGGCTCCCGCTCCACCACCGGCCGCAGCGCCGACTCCCTGAAGACGCCCCAGCAGCGCGAGCGCATCCAGGCGTACGAGGACCTGTGCGCCAAGCACGGCGCCGACCCGGGCGACGTCGGCCTGGCCTGGCTGCTCACCCGCCCGGGCGTCACGGGCCCCATCGTCGGCCCCCGCACCATGGACCAGCTCACCTCGGCCCTGCGCGCGCTCGACCTCACCCTCTCCGACGAGTTCCTCACCGCCCTCGACGAAATCTTCCCGGGCCCCGGCCCCTCCCCGGAATCCTTCGCCTGGTAACAGGCCACCAGACCTGAGAGGGCGCGTTGAAGGGGCGCTGGGGGCACCCCCAGGCGAAGCTCCGGGGGAGGAACTGCGCGACCAGCCAGCCACCGGCCGGTGGTCCGGGACGGACCGGACCACCCCTTCGGGCCGGTGGCGAAGCGCGACACCTCGCCGACCAGGCAGAGCGAGGACCCGGCGCCCCGGGTGCAGGGCACGCCCTACATCGAACGGCGAAGCGTGACACCCAAGGGGGCGCTGGGGGCACCCCCAGGCGAAGCTCTGGGGGAGGAACTGCGCGACCAGCCAGCCACCGGCCGGTGGTCCGGGACGGACCGGACCACCCCGCCCAGCCGGTGGCGAAGCGCACCACGCCGCCGATGAGCCGGAGCCCGGACCAAAAGCCCCCGGTGCAGGGCGCGCCCTGCGTCGAACGGCGAGGTGCACCCCCGCAGCGCTTCAGCGCAAAGCGGCCGCAGCCACCACAACCGCGAGCAGAAGAACGAACGCTGCGGTCATGACGCGAGTACGGGTCTTGGGGTCCACCCTCTGAGGTTAACCGGGCGCGTCGGCCCGGTGGCCGAGGGGCCAGGCACCCACCGTCGCGTACCGCGGCTGAGCCCCCGGCACCCCCGGCGGCGGCGCCGTGCTGGACAGCAGCCGCAGCACGTCCGCGGTCCAGGGCGCACCGGTGAAGAGACCGAGTGCCTCTGCGAAGGGGCGCAGCCGCACCGGCGCCGTACGGGGGCTGCGGGCGAGCGTCAAATGCGCCCGGAAGCCGTGCTCCTCGTCCGCGGGCACCCCGGCCCGGCGGCCCGCGGCCCGTACGGACTCCGCGAGCCGGGCCAGTTCCGCGGTGCCGCCCTCGGCGCCGGCCCACAGCGCGCGGTCGCCGAAGCGTCCCCCGCCGGCCAGCCGCAGGCGTTGCGGCTCGTGCCGGGCGGCGGCACGGGCGAGCCGCGCGTCGAGGTCGGGCCGCAGGGCGTCGGGCACCTCGCCGAAGAACGCGAGCGTGAGGTGCCACCCCTCCGGCTCGGTCCAGCGCAGCCGCTCGCCGCCCGGCAGCCGCCGCAGCCCCGCCGTCACGTCCGCCAGCTCGGCCACGGCCCCCTCGGGCGGTACGACCGCCGCGAAGAGCCTCATCCGGCCCTCACCCGGCCGTTCGTACGACCTGTCGTACGGCTCATCCGGCAGCTGTGGCGCAGCAGGCGACCCCCTGTGTGGCGTTCATACGGCATTCATACCGCAGAGGTCAGCCGCGGCGTCCCGGGCTCCCCGCCGGGCTCGGCACCGTCCCCGTCCGCCTCGGCTCCGTCCGGACCGGACGCGGTGCCGGGAGCGGCGGAAACCGGGGCCCCGCCGTCGAACTCCACCGCCGAGCCCACCGTCTCCGCTCCCTCGGCGGCCGCGTCGGCCCCCACGGAAGCCCCGGCAGGAGAACCAGCCGCAGAACCAGCCACAGAAACAGCCACAGAGCCGGTAGCGGAACCCACGGCAGGACCGGCACCAGAACCGGCACCAGAACCGCCGCCAGTACCACCGCCAGGCGCGTCAGGAGCCCCGCCGGAAGCCCCGCCGGCGCCGGCCGCCCCGAGCGCGGTCGGCGCCGTCCGTACGGCCGGTGAGCCCTGCACGGCGTCGGCCGTGGGCTCCCCCGCGCCCTTCCGCGGCACGAACGCCAGCACCGGCTCACCCTCGCGGCGCCGCAGGTTCACCCGCAGCCGCAGGCCCGCCGCACGGGCCAGCGCGGTGCCGACCAGGGTCGCGCCCGCCATCGAGAGCAGGCCGCCGCTGAGGAAGCCGACCCGGGCGCCGAAGGTGTCGGTGACCCAGCCCATGATCGGCCCGCCGATCGGGGTGCCGCCGACGAAGACCATCATGTAGAGGCTCATCACGCGCCCGCGCATCACGGGGTCGGTGGCGAGCTGCACGCTCGCGTTCGCCGTGGTGTTGAAGGTCAGGCCGAAGACGCCGATCGGCACCAGCAGCACCGCGAAGATCCAGAACGACGGGACGACGGAGGCGAGCACCTCCAGCAGCCCGAAGAGCAGCGCGGCAGCCACCAGCATGCGCAGCCTCGTGCGGGCACGGCGGGCGGCGAGCAGCGCGCCGATCACGGAGCCCGCGGCCATCAGCGAGTTGAAGAGGCCGTAGGTACCGGCACCGGCGGAGTAGATCTTGTTGGCGAAGGCGGAGAGCCAGATCGGGAAGTTGAAGCCGAAGGTGCCGATGAAGCCGACCAGCACGATCGGCCAGATCAGCTCCGGCTTGCCGGCCACGTAGCGCAGGCCCTCGCGCAGCTGGCCCTTGCCGCGCGGTGCCCGGTCGATCCGGTGCAGCTCGGAGGTGCGCATCAGCAGCAGCCCGGTGATCGGGGCGAGGAAGGACAGGCCGTTGAAGAGGAACGCCCAGCCGCTGCCCACCGCGGTGATGAGCACACCGGCGACGGCCGGGCCGATCAGCCGCGCGGACTGGAAGTTGGCGGAGTTCAGCGAGACGGCGTTGCGCACGTGCGCCGGGCCGACCATCTCCATGACGAAGGTCTGCCGGGTCGGGTTGTCGACGACGGTGACCATGCCGAGCAGGAACGCGATCGCGTAGACGTGCCAGACCTGCACCACGCCCGACAGCGTCAGCCCCGCGAGCAGCAGGCCGAGCAGGCCGAGGACGGCCTGGGTGCACAGCAGCAGCTTGCGCTTGGGGTAGCGGTCGGCGATCACGCCGCCGTAGAGCCCGAAGAGCAGCATCGGCAGGAACTGCAGGGCGGTGGTGATGCCCACCGCGAAGGACGAGCCGGTGATGCTGAGCACCAGCCAGTCCTGGGCGATCCGCGACATCCAGGTGCCGGTGTTGGACACCACGGCGCCGGTCGCGAAGAGCCGGTAGTTGCGGATCTTGAGGGAGCTGAAAGTGCCCGTCCTCTTCTCCGCGGGACGGTCAGGTTCGGTTGCGGTGTGTGGTCCGGCTGCCGAACTCAATCGGTACTCGCCTCCCCTTCCTCGGGTTCCCGGGCGTTCCGGGCTTCTGGTCGGTCGTACGGGCCGCGCTGCTCAAGGGCCGCTCACGGCTGCTCAGGGGCCGCTCACAGGTGGGCCAGCTTCTCCAGCACGGGGGCCGCCTGCCGGAGGACCGCCAGGTCCTCCGGGCTGAGCCCCTCGGCGAGTTCGGCCAGCCACGCGTTGCGCCGGTCGCGGCTCTCGGCGAGCATCGCGTCGGCCTGCTCGGTGCGCGTGACGACCACCTGGCGGCGGTCGTCGGGATGCGGCTCCCTGCGCACCAGGTCCTTGGCCTCCAGCATGGCCACGATGCGGGTCATCGACGGCGGCTGGACATGCTCCTTGCGGGCCAGCTCGCCGGGGGTGGCGGAGCCGCAGCGCGCGAGGGTGGCGAGCACCGACATCTCGGTCGGGCTCAGGGTCTCGTCCACCCGCTGGTGGCGCAGGCGGCGGGAGAGCCGCATCACGGCGCCGCGCAGCTCGTTGACGGCTGCGCGGTCGGCCTCGGACAGTTCGGTCACATACTTAGATTACCTCATTACCTAGCCTAAGCACACGCGTCCAGATCTGCCCGCCGCGTCCCGGCCGTCAAACCCCGTACCGCCCGCATCTCACCCGTACGTGTGATCTCGGGACGAAAAGTGCCGCACGCGGCTGCGGGCGTTGGGGACGGTGGGCTCATGGCATCCAGCGCATCGAGCAAGGCAGCGAGCGGGGCGTGGAGCGGCCGACCGGGTCCGCGGCCGGGACCCCGGCCCGGTCCCGGGCACGACGCGGGGCCCAGGGCGGCAGACGGAGCGGCAACGGGAAAGGGGGCGCGCGGCACCGGGGACAGAATCGGCGGCGGGCCGGCGACCGAGGGCCACTCGCGCGTGCTGAGCCTGCGGGTGGACGCGGACCTGTGGGACCGCGTCCGCGCCCACGCGGCCAAGCGCGGCATGAGCGCCCAGGACTACGTGATCGGCACGCTCGTCCGCGACGACTTCGACCAGCGCTTCCAGGCCGCCGTGGACGAGACCGAGCGCTTCTACGCCGGCCCCGCCGCGCCCGGCGGCGCCGACCTGCTGCCCGCCGTGACCCCCTCGCCCGGCCTGCCGTGGGCACCACTGGGCGGGCAGCAGCCGTACGGCTCCGAGGCATAGCGGCGGATACGGCGACGGGCCGGGCGAAACGATTCGCCCGGCCCGTACGACCACTCAGCCCGCGCCCACCGCGCCGGCCGTCCTCGTCAGCGCCGTCACACCAGGCCCAGCGCCGGCATCAGGTAGTAGAAGGCGAAGACCGCCGACACGGCGTAGAGCGCCACCGGCACCTCGCGCCAGCGGCCGGCGAAGGCCCGCAGCACACAGAAGGCGATGAAGCCGATCCCGATGCCGTTGGTGATCGAGTACGTGAACGGCATCATCACCATCGTCAGGAACGCCGGCACGGCAATGGTGTGGTCGCTCCAGTCGATCTCCCGGATGGAGCCGGCCAGGATCAGGAAGCCCACCGCGATCAGCGCCGGGGTGGCGGCCTGCGCGGGCACCATCGTGGCCAGCGGGGTGAGGAAGAGCGCGAGGACGAACATCAGGCCGGTGACGATGCTCGCCAGGCCGGTCCTGGCACCCTCGCCGGCGCCGGCGGTGGACTCCGCGAAGCAGGTGTTCGCCGAGGAGGAGCTGAGGCCGCCGGCCGCGGTGGCGATGCCGTCCACCATCAGCACCCGGCTCATGCCCGGCAGGTCGCCCTTGCGGTCCAGCAGCCCGGCCTCGTCGCTGACGCCGAGGATCGTGCCCATGGCGTCGAAGAAGCAGGACAGCAGCACCGTGAAGACGAACAGGATGCCGGTGAGCACGCCGACGTCGTGGAAGCCGCCGAAGAGGCTGAAGTGGCCCAGCAGGCCGAAGTCGGGGGTGGAGACGGGGTTGCCGGGCCAGCGGGGCACGGTCAGGCCCCAGCCGGCGGCCGGGACGTTCGCGGTGGCGTCCACGATCAGCGCCAGCGCGGTCATGGCGACGATCGAGATCAGGATCGCGCCGGGCACCTTGCGGATGACGAGCCCGAGGGTGAGCAGGGTGCCGAGGACGAAGACCAGCACCGGCCAGCCGTGCAGGTGCCCGTCGGTGCCGAGCTGGACCGGCACGGTGGTGTGGGCGGCGTCCGGGACGCGGCTGACGAAGCCGGAGTCCACCAGGCCGACGAGCAGGATGAACAGCCCGATGCCGATGGCGATGCCCTTGCGCAGGCCGAGCGGCACCGCGCTCATCACCCGCTCGCGCAGCCCGGTGGCGACCAGCAGCATGATCGCAAGGCCCGCGAGGACGACCATGCCCATGGCGTCCGGCCAGCTCATCTTCGGCGCGAGCTGCAGGGCGACGACGGAGTTGACGCCGAGGCCCGCGGCCAGCGCGATCGGCACGTTGCCGATCACGCCCATCAGCAGCGTGGTGAAGGCGGCGGTCACGACGGTGGCCGTGACCAGCTGACCGCCCTGCAAGTGGTGGCCGAACTTGTCCGTCGCGGAGCCGAGGATGATCGGGTTCAGCACGATGATGTACGCCATCGCGAAGAACGTGGCGAGGCCGCCGCGGATCTCCCGGGGGAGGGAAGAGCCGCGCTCGGAGATGCGGAAGAAGCGGTCCAGGCCGGTGGCCGGCGGGCCGGCGGCGGGCCGCCGGGTGTCGACGGGGGCGGGGGCCGAGGGGGACATGGGCGTCCTCAAGGAGCTGGGCTCGCCTGCTTTTGGGCGATCGTACGAATGATTTCGGTCAACGGGTGACTGTTTCAGTATGAACAAACAGGAAACGAGAAGCTATCTCCGCGCGTAGAGGCCGCGGTGGGGCGGGCCGGGGCGGCTCGTGGGGGCCCTTGCGCGGGCCCCTACGATGGTCGGCATGAGCAAGCAGTCCACGCCATTGCGGGAGGCGCCCGAGCCGCTCGAGGCGAACGATGTGGCGACCGTCACGGTGGGTACGGTCATCTGGTTCGTCCTCTTCCTCGCGCAGCTGCCCTTCTATGGCTGGTACTCCGACCACGGGCACACGTGGTTCATCTGGACGTGCCTCGCCGGCGGCGGCCTCGGCCTGGTCGGCCTGCTGTACGTGCGGGCGCGGCGCGACGCGATTCGCTCCGCGAGGCAGTAGGGGACGGCTACTCGCCGTTTGGGTTCGCCGCCGTCGCCGCCTGCCCCGCCGGTGGGGTTACGGGGCGGCTCCCCGCCGCAAGGGTTCGCCGCCGCTGCCGTGTACAGGGCTCCTCTGGCTGATCGCGCAGTTCCCCGCGCCCCCAAGAACGGCAACCCGCCGTAGGAGCTTCCGCACATCCCCGGCCACAGGCCGGTAGGTGGCTGGTCGCGCCGTTCCCCGCGCCCCTGAAAAACCTTGCCCTTCGCGCGCAAAGCGAGCCCCGTACAACCCAGGGGCGCTGGGGGTACCTCCCAGGCGAAGCTCTGGGGGAGGAACGGCGCGCGCAACCGGCCACCGGGCGGCAGGCGGCAACGGCGGGGAACCCGGACGGCGAGAAGCCGCCCCGTTAATCGAACCAGCGCGCTTGGGCCAGTTCGGCTGTGCGGGTGGGGTCTTCGAGGAGGGCGGCGACCTCGAAGCGGCGCTCCCAGTGGCCCGCCGCCCAGGCGAGCCCCGCGGCGACGCCCTCGACGGTGGAGCCGTGCAGAACCCCGCCGACCCAGCGCCAGTCCACCTCGACGCCCCCGGCGAGTTCCAGCACCTCGTGCTCGACGTAGGTGGCGGGCGCGCCCGGCAGCAGGTCGTGGACGGCCGGCAGGACGTCGTGCAGGTCGCCCTCGGAGGCGACGGCCCCCTCGTCGGCGAGCGCCTCGCTGAGCCGCCGCACCTGGAACAGCTCGGCCAACTCCCCCGCCAGCCGCGGCGGTACAGGGAGCAGGGCCAGCCCCTCGGTGAGCGGCAGCAGGTCGGGCGCATCGGCGACGAGCGCGTCGGCGGCGTCCACGACGACCACCTCGCCGTCCCGTACCGCCCGCAACTCGTCCGGCAGGGTGACCTCTTCGGGGTCGAGTTCGGCCAACGCGGCGTACAGCCCGTGCAGTTGTGCGGCGCCGACGGGGCGCGAGGGGTCGGCGAGGCGGCCCAGCAGCTCGGCGGCGCCACCGGGTTCGCCGAGCAGTGCGGCCACGGTGGTGCGTACGCCGAGCGCCCGCAGCACCTGCTCGTCCACCCCGGCGTCGGTCTCGGCCTCGTCGTAGAGCCCGGCGAGCAGCCGGTCCCCGCCGGCCGTGCGCAGGCCCGCCGGGCGGCGCCCGTCGAGCACCGGGTGGTCCCGCAACCACCAGGCGGTGTACGGCCGTACGGACTGCGTCGTGCCGTCGGGCAGCAGCACCCGCACGGGGGCGGTCACGGCCTCGCGCAGCGGCGGACGGGAGAGCATGGCGAGCACCTGCGGCCAGGCGTCGTCGTCCACGAGGTCCAGGTCCCGTACGCCCGCGACCTCGCCGGCCACCGGCGGGACGTCGGTCTCGGGCAGTTGGTCGAGCACGTCCTCGCACCAGACGTCCACCGCGTCCAGCAGCCCGGCGTCGTCGGGTTCGGCCCAGTCGCTGTCGCGGGGTTCGAGGTCGTCGGGGTCGAGGACGACGTCGGCGGCGCGCACCAGCGCGAAGGTGGCGAGCACCCCGACCGCGGTGAGCGGCCCTTCGCCCCAGCGCTCGGCCAAGTCGGCGTCCACAGCCGCGAGTTCACCCTCGCGCAGGACGGCCTCCAGCGGGCTGCCGGGCAGCACCAGCTCGCCGGCGGGGGCGAGTTCGCCGTCCTCGTCGGGCAGGGCGAGGGCGGACAGCCACGGCTCGTCGCCCGGGGCGAGCCCGGCGGCGCGGACCAGGCCGAGCACGGTGTCGGCCAGTTCCTCGGCGTCCAGGCCGTCCTCGTCGTCCCAGGCGGGCCGGTCCTCGTCCAGCGAGGCGGCGACCGCGGTACGCACCTGCGGGCTGGTCAGGACGGCCCGCGGGGTGGCGGGGGCGGCGCCGAGCTTCTCCAGCAGGGGGTGGGCGGCGTCGGCGTGGGCGACGCGCAGGCCGAGCCGGGCGAGGGCGGCGGGATCGGTGGGCGCGGTGGGGGTGGTGGGGGTGGTGGGTGTCGTGTCCCCGCCGGCTCCGCCGTCGCCCCTGTCCTCGTCGTCGCCCGGCACCGGCAGCAGCACCTGGCGCGGGCCGACGACGGTGCGGCCGTCGGCGAGCGGCACGGGCAGCCCGCTGAGCACGTCGGGGTCGGTGCCGGCCAGCGCGTCGTAGAGCCGCCACCACCAGCCGGGCGGGCGCTCGGCGCCGGCCAGCCGGTCCACCGCGTCGGCGAGCGAGAGCCGGGCGACGCCCAACTGCCGTAGTGCGGGCCGTCGTTCGAGGGCCGAGGGGAGCAGTGTGGGCAGCACCTCGGCGAGCACGCGGACCGCCTCGGCGGTCGCGCCCTCGACGATCTCGGCCTCGACCGGGCGCAGCGCCCGGCCGTCGCCGGCGAGCGGGCCGCCCTCGTCCCACGGCTCGGCCGCCGGCCCTCGACCGCCCTCCGCCTCGGGTTCCGCGGCGCGCGGCAGGAACGCGGTGCGCGGCAGCGCGGCCAGCACCCTGCGGCGCAGTTCGGCGTCCAACTCGCCCTTGCCCAGCGGCCCGGGGACGAGGTCCACCACGCCGGTGCCGATCGGGCGCCATCCGGCGAGCAGCCGTACGTAGCCCTCGGCGGCCCGCTCCAGCAGGAAGTCGGTGAGCGGCCCGGGCGCCGTGTGCCGGCGGGTCGGGTCGAGCGGGAAGCTGGCGAGCAGCAGCGCGGGCAGGCCGAGCGGTTCGTCGGTGGGGGTGGGCGCGTGGACGACGGGGGCCGTGGCCGGCGCGGCCGGGGCGCCCTCGGGGTCGACGGGGACCGCCCACGTCACCGACCACACGGGCCGCAGCCGCTCCTCCACGGGCCGGTCGGCGAGGAGTTCGGGGGCCAGGGCGCCGCCGGCCGTGTCGACCCGCCAGCGGCCCGGTGCCGGCCGGGCGGAGTCCTCGATCAGCACGTCGCCCCCGTCGAGCACGCGGCGGGTCAACGTCCGTACGCCGTCGGGTGTTTCGACGACGACCTCGGCCAGGCCGGGCAGCGCGAGCAGCAACGCGTCGTCCACGGCGGCGAGCAGACGCCGCGTCAGGTCCTCGGCGGAGCCGTCCCGCAGGGGCAGCACCACGACGGTGTCGTAGCCCTCGGGGGCGGTGCCCTCGGCGGCGAAGGGCAGCCGCAGCAGCGGGACATGGCCGTCGCGGCGGCGCAACTCCGAGGTGAGGCCGGGCAGTTCCGCGGTCAGTGCGCGGGCTTCGGCGAGCGACCAGCGGACGCCGCCGGTGTGGCTGAGCACGGCGGGCTCGTCGCTGACCGCGAGCACCGCGGCGAAGCCGATGCCGAAGCGGCCGACGACCGCGTCGGGGGCGTCGTCCCGCTTCGCGGAGGCGCGCAGGGTGGAGAGCGACTCCACGGCCGCGGCGTCCAGCGGGGCGCCGGTGTTCGCCGCGGCCAGCACCGCGGGGGCGCCGGCCTCGGCCGGGTGCAGGGTGAGCCGGAGCCGGCCGGGCACGCCCGCGCGGGCGGCGGCGTCAGCGGCGTTCTGGGCGAGTTCGACGACGAGGCGGTCACGGTGGCCGCCGAGCGCGAGGTCCTCCTCGGCGTTGGCGTCCTCGCGGAACCGGGCAGCCGAGGTGGACCACGCGGTCAGCACTGCGCGGCGCAGGTCAGCGGTGCGGAACGGGTCGGGTCGGCCCTCGGGCGCGGTGCTGACCACTGCTGGGCGGCTCACGGTTCGTCTCCCCTGCGGCTTCGTTTCGGGGCACGACCGTACCGCTCCGCTGCGCTCGGCTTCACGGGGGCGGCTCCTCGCCGTTCGGGTTCGCCGCCCCTGCCGACTGCTGAACGCGGCCGAGTGCGGCTCCCCGCCGCGGGGGTTCCTCCACGGTGCCGCCTGCCGCCCGGTGGCCTGCTGAGCGCGCAGTTCCTCGCGCCCCTTTCGGGTTCCCGTCTGCCCCACGGGGTCCGATGCCGTCCCGAGGCCGGTGGCCTGCTGGTCGCGCAGTTCCCCGCGCCCCTGAAAACCTTGCCCTTCGCGCGCAAAGCGAGCCCCGTACCACCCAGGGGCGCTGGGGATACCTCCCAGGCGAAGCTCTGGGGGAGGAACTGCGCGACCAGCCCTCCGCCGGGCGGCACCCGGAGGCTTACGGGAACCCTCGCGGCGGGAGCCGTCGCCAGCCCGCGGCCGGGCTGCGGCCGACAGCTCGTGGAAGCCCCCGCGGCGAGCGGGGCCCTATTCGGGGGCGGATTCCGCTTCGTGGAACTCGTCGAGAACCATCGGCGCCGGTTCGGGCGTCTTCGGCATGATCGCGGCCTCGGAGTGGGCGCCGCAGCCGTAGGCGAGGGAGACGAGGTGGCCGTCCGCGGGCGAGAACTCGTTCGCGCACACCCCGAACGCCTGGCTCAGCGAGCCCGCGATCGGCGCGAGGAAGCCGCAGCTCACGCAGTGCGCGGGCGCTGCCTGTGCCATCGGCGTCTTCGCCCCGAACTGCTCCTCCCACCGGTCGGCCGCGGCGTGCAGCCCGTACCGCGAGAGCACCCGCCGCCGCCCGATGCCGATCTCCTCGGCGACCGCCCCGATCGTCGCGATGGACGGCACCACCGCGTCGGCCCCGGAGCCGTCCTCCGCGTCCTCATCGGAGGCGGCGGAAGCGATCGGCTGGAGCGCCTCGCCCGCCGCGTTCCAGCCCGGCTCCAGCCGCAGGTCGTCCGCCTCGCTGGGCAGCAGGTCGCCCGGCCCGAGGTCACCCGGCCGCAGCCGCTCGCTCCACGGCACCCATTCGGGTGCCAGGATCGCGTCGGGCCCGGGCAGCAGCACCGTCTCGTCCACGGTGACCGTCTTGGCCCGCGAGGCCCGGGTCAGCGTGGTGGCCCAGTGCCAGCCCCGGTAGGCCGGCTCGGTGCAGGCGAACAGGTGGGTGACCACACGGTCGCCCTCGGCGACGACGCCGGCGTGCTCCCCCACCGAGTCCTCGCCCGCCGCCTCGCGCGTCGCGGCGAGCGCGACATCGACCGCCTCGGCGCACAGGCGGTCAGGGGTACGGCTTCGCATCGCAGGACTCACAGAAATCGTTTCTCTCTCTACGCCGTCTCACGTGTACGCACGGGGGCGGGCGGACCCGGGTGCCGGGAGCCGGGGCGGAGCGGACCTGCGGGCCGCTGCGACGCCTCGTTTCCCTGCCTCCCCGGACCTGCCCGAGCGTCCTCGGGCGCACCTGTTGCTGCCTATTCTGCGCGATCGCACGCTACCGGTGTGCACCCTGGCCGCAAAGGAGGGGGTGCGGCGACTTCCAATTGGGGCAGGATTGCGACGTGGCACGAACCGTGACCGCGGGCCCTGGGCCCGCACGCAGGGCCGGGCGCGCCCTCGCGAGCGGCGTGGGACGTTCGGCGGGGGCGCTGCGCCGCCGTATCCGCCGGACCACCCACGCCGGGGGCGCGGGCGAGTCGGGCCTTGCCAAGCTGATCGAACTCCACGCGGTGAACTCCGCGGGCGACATGCTGATCACCGTCGCCCTGGCGTCCACCGTCTTCTTCTCGGTGCCCAGCGGGCAGGCGCGCGACCGCGTCGGGCTCTACCTGCTGATCACCATGGCCCCCTTCGCGCTGCTGGCGCCGGTGGTGGGCCCGCTGCTGGACCGCTTCCAGCACGGCCGCAGAGCGTCGATGGCCGTGTCGATGATGGCCCGCGCGGTGCTCGCCTGGACGATGGCCGGCACGGTCGCCACGGCGGGCCTGGGCCTGTATCCGGCGGCGCTGGGCGTCCTGGTGGCCTCCAAGGCGTACGGGGTGCTGCGCAGCGCCGTGGTGCCGCGGCTGCTGCCGGACCGCACCACGCTGGTGAAGGCGAACTCCCGCGTGACCCTGTCGGGCCTGCTCGCGACCGCCGTGGCGGCTCCGCTCGGCGCGGGGCTGCACCAGCTCGGCGCCCAGTGGCCGCTGTACGGGGCGTTCGTGATCTACGTGTGCGGCGCGCTGATGTGCATGGCGCTGCCCTCGAAGGTGGACTCCGCCCGCGGCGAGGCCAAGGCGCGGCTGACGGCCGACGAGGAGGCGCCGCCGGAGCCGACCGGCATCCCCGGCCGCCCGCCCGGCCTGCTGGGCGTGGGCTCCTCGGTGCTGCACGCCCTGCAGGGCAACTGCGGGCTGCGCGCGCTGTCCGGCTTCCTGACCATGTTCCTGGCGTTCATGCTGCGCGAGCACCCCGTCGGCGGGCTCTCCCCCGAGCTGTCGCTGGGCGTGGTCGCGGTGGGCGCCGGCGTGGGCAACGCGCTGGGCACGGCGCTGGGCGCCTGGCTCAAGGCCCGCGGCCCCGAGGTGATCATCACCACCGTGCTGATCATCGCCCTGTCCGTGGCGGTGGTCGCGGCGAGCTGGTTCGGGGTCCTGACGGTGGCCGCGGTCGCCGCCACCGCGGGCATCTCGCAGGCGCTGGCGAAGCTGTCGCTGGACGCGCTGATCCAGCGGGACGTACCGGAGACGGTGCGGACCTCCGCCTTCGCCCGCTCCGAGACGGTGCTGCAGCTGGCGTGGGTGGTCGGCGGCGGCCTCGGCATAATCCTCCCGCTCAACGGCTCGCTGGGGATGGCGGTCGCCGCCTGCCTGGTGCTGGTGGCCTTCCTGGTGTCGGTGCGCGGCCTGCTCGGCTCGGCCCGCCGCGGCGGTACGACGGCGGCCCGCGTGGCGTGAGCCGAACGGGCCCCGTGGCATGCGCCGTACCGATCGCCGTGGCGTGAGCCGTAACGGGCCCCGTGGCGTGAGCCGTACCGGTCCGCGGGGCCTGGCCCGAACCGGCCGGCGTGGCGTGAGCCGAACGAGCCCGCGCGGCACGAGCCGTACCACCGTCCCGGCCCGCCCGCCCCGGGTGACACGGCGTACCCCCGCGCAGGGCCGGGGCACCAGCCCGGTAGCCTCACCCCCATGAGCATTCGCCGCGCCGCCACCGCTTTCGGTGCCATCTCCCTGGGGCTGATCACCCTTTCCGCCTGCGACAAGCCGACGCCCGCGGCCACGGTCACCGTGGGGTCGAAGTCGGTGCAGGCCGAGGCCACCGCGGCGTGCCGTGAGAGCGGCGGCAAGAAGCTCCCCGAGAGCGTCTTCGTCACCTGCCTGCAGAACACCCCGAAGCACCACATCACGGTGCCGGTGGGCGACCAGGTGCGCATCGGGGTGGACCCGTCGATCGGCAAGAAGGGCTGGCTGATCGCGGCCAACACCACCCTGGTCACCAACGAGGTGCTCAAGGACAAGACGTACTGGTCGCTCGACAGTGCCCAGCTCTTCCAGCAGTCCGACCCGCAGACCGGCTCCACCACCGTCGCCAAGTCGGTGACCCTGAACATCGTGGAGTCCTCCGACACCACCGGCCAGGAGTCCTACCGGGTCATCCAGGTCAAGCTCATCCGGGGCAAGTGACGTCCGGCGACGGCCCGACGGCTCCCGAACTGCCCGGGCTGCCCGGGCTGCTGGTGGTGACCGCGGTGGCCGTCGAGCGCGACGCGGTGGCCGCCGGGCTCGGCGCGGCCGGCGACGTGCTGGCCGGCGGGGTCGGCCCGGCAGCGGCGGCAGCGGCCACCGCGCGGGCGCTGGCGCGCGCGGAGGCGGAGGGGCGGCCGTACGGACTGGTGGTCAGCGCCGGGATCGGCGGCGGGTTCGCACCGGACGCGCCGGTGGGCTCGGTGGCGGTGGCGAGCGCGATCGTGGCCGCCGACCTGGGCGCCCAGACCGCCGACGGCTTCACCCCCGTGGCCGAACTCGGCTTCGGCACCTCGCGGCACGTCCCCCCGCCCGGCCTGGCGAAGACGCTCGCGGCGGCCCTGGACGCGGCCCTCGGCCCGGTGCTCACCGTCTCCACGGTGACGGGCACCGCCGAGCGGGCCGCCGAGCTGGCGGCGCGTCACCCGGGCGCCGTGGCGGAGGCGATGGAGGGCTTCGGGGTGGCCGAGGCGGCCGCGGCGGCCGGGCTGCCCGTCGCCGAGATCCGCGCGGTGTCCAACGCGGTCGGCCCCCGCGACCGGGCGGCCTGGCGGATCGGCGAGGCACTGGCGGCGCTGACCCGGGCCTTCGCCGCCGTCCCGGACGCGCTGGCGCGGGCAGGCACGGACGTACGGGGGCAATCCACGGCAGGACGAAGCGAGGTCGAGCATGGGTGAGGAACGGATGACGACGGACCAGGCCGCGGACGGGCAGGTGCCCGGCGGGACGCTCAGGATCGCCTACTCCCCCTGCCCCAACGACACGTTCGTCTTCCACGCCTGGGCGCACGGCTTGGTGGAGGGCGCCCCGCCGCTGGACGTCACGTTCGCCGACATCGACATCACCAACGGCATGGCCGAGCGCGGCGAGCTGGACGTCCTGAAGGTCTCCTACGCGGTGCTGCCCTGGGTGCTCCAGGAGTACGCCCTGCTGCCCTGCGGCGGCGCCCTGGGCCGCGGCTGCGGCCCCCTGGTGCTCACCCGCGAGCCGGGCACCGACCTGTCCGGGCGGACCGTCGCGGTGCCCAGCGAGCGCTCCACGGCCTACCTGCTCTTCCGGCTGTGGGCGGCCGACCAGGTGCCCGGCGGCGTCGGCGAGGTCGTCGTGATGCCGTTCCACGAGATCATGCCCGCCGTGCGGGACGGCCGGGTGGACGCGGGCCTGGTGATCCACGAGGCCCGCTTCACCTACCAGCAGTACGGCCTGCACAAGCTCGCCGACATGGGCGAGCACTGGGAGGCCACCACCGGGCTGCCGATCCCGCTGGGCGCCATCATCGCCAAGCGCTCGCTGGGCAAGGAGCGCCTGCACGCCTTGGCCGACGCCGCGCGCGCCTCGGTGCGCCGCGCCTGGGACGAGCCGGAGCTCTCCCGCGGCTATGTGCTGGAGCACTCCCAGGAGATGGACCCGCACGTCGCCGACCAGCACATCGCGCTGTACGTCAACGAGTTCACCGCCGATCTCGGCGAGAGCGGCTACGCCGCCGTACGGGGGCTGCTCACCCGTGCGGCCGCCGAGGGCCTGGTGCCGCCGCTCGCCCCGGACGCGCTCGCCTTCTGAGTCCTCCGGGACGTCCGGGATGCCCCCGACATCCGAACGCCGCCCGCACCGCCCGTACCGGCCACTCGGCGCGGCTGCCGCCGACTGCTGCCGGCTCGTGCCGTCCGGCGCCCCTCCGTGCCTGCCGTGCCTGCCGTGCCCGCCGGTGCGGGAAACCGGATAACGGGCGGCGGGCGGCGCGGATTTGTGACGCGTGGGACGTGAATTCGCCGCGGCCTCCTTTGCCCGGCGGAAGGCGCGGGCAAAGGAGAGCTAAAGGCGGGTGATGCGGCGGGGGGCGAACGGCCGCCCGCCGATCGGCCGTTCCGTCAGCCGACGTCGAGCTGGTCGGCGACCACCCGCAGCACCGCGGCGATCTTGTGGCCGTGCGCCTTGTCGGGATAGCGGCCGCGCTGCAGCGAGCGGGCCACGTCCTCCAGCAGCGAGGTGAGGTCCTGCACGATCGGCAGCAGCTCGTCGGGCTTGCGGCGCTGGGCCGCGGCGACGGAGGGCGCGGGCTCCAGCAGCGTCACCGACAGCGCCTGGTCCCCGCGCTGTCCTGCGACGACGCCGAACTCCACGCGCTGGCCGGGCTTGAGGGCGGACACGCCGTCGGGCAGTACGGAGGAGTGCACGAAGACGTCGCCGCCGCCGTCGCGGGAGAGGAAGCCGAAGCCCTTCTCGCTGTTGAACCACTTGACCTTGCCGGTAGGCACGTCCGACCTCGTCCTCGCTGTTGGATGGTGCGTGGGAATGGAGTGGGGCTGCATGAGCTGGGGTTCGGCTGGGGTTGGCTGGGTTCGGCCGCACGGTACGGGAACCCCTCCCGAAACCCCGCCGAATACGACGTCAGCGGGCCGTGGCCGACCCGCCTGGCACCAGGCTAATGGCCTGCCGCCGTGTGGCAAGACGCCAAGGTGCCGCTATGCCGTTCCACACCGTCCACCCCTGCGACCTACCCTTGTCGGGTGAGCAAACAAACCATGGGCCCCGGCGATCTGCTGGTACGGATCGGTGCGGTCGTCTTCGTCGTCGGCGCGGTGGGCACCATCGTGACGGTCATGCCGCTGCTGCTGGGCACCAGCCCGCTGCCCACGCCCGCGTACTTCGTCTGCATGCTGATGGGTGTCGGCCTCGCGCTGGCGCTGTTCGGGCTGCTGCGGGCCGCGATGGCGCAGCGGGCGTCCTCGGAGCCGTCGTCCTCCTAGCGGCTTCCCTGCCTGCCGCCCGCTCCTGCGCGTTTTCCGCGCCCTGCCCCCGGGTCAGGCCGCGAGGTGCGCGGTGAGCCAGGCGGGGAACTCGGTGAGGTCGGCCAGGACGACGTCCGCGCCGGCCGCGCGCAGCTCGTGCACGTCGCAGGGACCCGTGGCCACCGCCACCGACACGGCGCCGGCCTTGCGGGCGCCGCGGACGTCGCCGACGTGGTCCCCGACGTACACCGAGGCGCCGAACTCCACCAGCGCCTCCGCCTTCGCCTCGGCCCACAGCCAGCCGCGCAGCTCGGCCTCGATGCCGACGTACTCCAGGTGGCGGCGGGCGTTCGGGGCGTACTTCGCCGTCACGACGACCGGGCGGCCGCCGGCGGCGCGCACCGCGGCCACGGCCGCCGCGGCGCCGGGCATCGCGGGGGTCGGGGCGATGGCGTGCTCCTCGTACAGCGCGCGGTAGCGGTCGGCCATCGGCTCCACCTGCTCGGGCGGGAACCAGTTCGCCAGCTCGTCCTCCAGGGGCGGCCCCAGCCGCGAGACCACCAGCTCGGTGTCGATGTACGCGCCGGACTCCACCGCGAGCCGCTCGTACACCGCTTTGATCCCGGGCCGCGAGTCGATCAGCGTCATGTCCAGATCGAACCCCACGGTGAGCGTGCCGCTCGGCTCCACGGTCCCTCCCTCTCTCTACGGTGCGGCTTCCCACCGTAGAGGGTCCCCCTCCGCAGCCGACAGCCGCGCCATAGCGGCTGGGGGGTGCCCCGCGTCCGCAAGAACGGCAACCCGCTGTAGGAGCTTCTCCCCGTCCCCGCCCAAAGGCCGGATTGCGCTGGTCGCGCAGTTCCTCCCCGAGAGCTTCGCCTGGGAGGTGCCCCCAGCGTCCCTATTGAGCTTGCCCTTCGCGCGCAGGGCGAGGCCGTACAACCCAGGGGCGCGGGGAACGGCTCCCCCAGAGGGGGCACCCCCAGAAGAGGCCACCGGCCTCAGGACGGCAGACAACCCCGTCGGGCAGACGAGAACCCGAAAGGGGCGCGGGGAACTGCGCGAGCAACCACCGACCGGCCTGCGGCCGGGAACGGACCGGACGGGGCAGCCCCGTACCCCAGGGGCGCGGGGAACTGCGCGACAAGCCCAGATGGCGCGGCTGTCGGCGACGCGACAGGAACCCCGACGGCGGGCGGCCGCCCCGCGCGGCGCCGCGCCCGCCTACCCGGCGCGGCGCCGCGCCCGGAGGAGGAGATACGCCGCCGAGGCGAGCGCCGCCGCACGCACCGTAAAAGGAACCCCATCGAGGATCGCCCGCCCGAGCTGCCCGGAGGGCACCCGGCTCCCCCACTTGCCCGCATCGCGGCCCCAGAGCCAGACCAGGAGTCCCGCCGCCGCGGCGCCGGGGATCCCGAAGACGGCGATCTTCGCCTGGGTGCGGCTGAGCGCGCGCGTCAGGTAGGCGCCGAGCCAGCCGAGCCCCAGCGGCACGAAGGACCCGATCGCGGCCCCGGCGACGAGCAGCGCCGCGGAGATCAGCAGCACGGGGCTGCCCCAGCCGCGCAGCCCGGCCCCCGCGGCCCCCCGCAGGAGGCGCGGCAGGCCCCCGCCCCGCTTGGCGGGCGCCGGTTCCGCGACGGGCTCCGCCTCGGCCTCGTCCTTCCCGCGCGGTTCGCGGGCCTGCCCACTGTCGCCCAATTCCTCGTCGCCGAAGGGGATGAACACCCCTCCGGTCATACCGGGCAGCCCAGGCACCTCGTCGCCGAAGACGCCGCCGCCGAGCCCGCCGCCGGTGCCCCACCAGTCCGCCTCGTCGCTGTCCCGCCCGGCGCGCCCGCCGCGCGGCGGCGGTACGTCGGCGGTGTCCTTGCGCAGGCCGCGGGTGCGGGCGTGGGGCCCGTAGGAGCCGGGGGGCGGCGGGCCGGCCGGCGGCTCCTCGGCGGCCGCGTCACGGGCCCGCCCCGCCCCGCCGCCGGAACCGGCCGCGGCCTCCACGACGGCGTCGGGCGTGCCGATCCGGCCGAGGATGCGCTCGACGGCCGCGGGGCTGTCGGTCTCGCCCCGCTGGCTCTCGATGTCCTGCCGCAACTGGGCCACCAGCCGCATCCGCTCGGCCGCGGGCAGGGCGGTCTGCGCCAGGTCGCCTACCTTGCTGAGGTAGTCGAACACCAGCCGGTCACTCTCGACGCCCACGGCCCCGGTCCCCTTCCGTCCCCGTCCCCTTCCGCTCCGTGAGGACGACCGTACCCGTACGGCCGCGGCCCGTGCGGCTAATGTGGGACGGATGGACACAGGAGAGCCGCGCACCCTCGCCGAGGACCTGCGCGCACGGGACGACACCGAGCTGGCGCGCCTGCTCCGCGCCCGCCCTGACCTGCTCACGCCCGTGCCCAACGACATCACCCAGCTCGCCACCCGCGCCGCGACCCGCACATCCGTGCTCCGCACGCTCGACCACCTGCCGGCCTTCCCGCGGCAGGTCGCCGAGACCCTGGCGGTGGCCCCGGACCCTTGCGACTACGGGACGCTGCTGGTCCTGATGACGGGCGAGCCGGCCGCCGAGGAACCCGGCGAGAGCCCCGGCACCTCCGACGGGTTCGCCGAGCCGCTGGACCCCGCGCTCGCGCGGGCCGTCACGCAGGCGCTGCCGCGGGCCGTGGCGACGCTGCGGGACTGCGGAGTGCTCTGGGGCGGCGAGGAGCGGCTGCGGCTGGTGCGCACGGCCCGGGACGTGCTGGGGCCGACACCGGCCGCCGGTTCGGGGACCGGGCTCGGCCCGTCGGTGGGCGAGGCGACCGCGGGGATGTCGCCCTCGCGGCTGCAGGAGATCGTCGTGGACGCCGGGCTCGCCGCCACGCACGACTCGGTGAGCGCGATCGGCGCGCTGACCGGCCTGTTCCAGGACCCGGTGCGGCTGCGTGCCCTGCTCGCGGAGGCGCCCGAGGGCGCGCGGGCGGTGCTGGAGCGCCTGGTGTGGGGCCCGCCGTACGGCGAGGTGCGCGACGCGACCGAGCCGGTGCGGGCCGCCGCGGCCGCCACGCCCGTGCAGTGGCTGCTGGCGCGCGGGCTGCTGCTGCCCGCGGGCGCGCACAATGTGGTGCTGCCCCGGGAGGCCGCGCTGACCCTGCGCGGCAGCCGGGCCCACCGCTTCCCCGAGCCGGCGCCGCCGCCCGTGGCCGCGGTCGCCCGCACCGCCCGCACGGTGGACCTGACGGCGGCCGGGCAGGCGTTCACCGCGGTCCGCACGGTCACCGAACTGCTCACCGCCTGGCAGACCGGCGGACCCCCGGTGCTGCGGGCCGGCGGGATCAGCGTGCGCGACCTCAAGCGCACCGCCGCCACGCTCGACCTGCCGGAGTCCGAGACCGCGTTCTGGCTCGAACTCGCCTACGCCGCGGGGCTGGTGGCCGCCGACGGCGAGGTGGACGAGGCGTACGCGCCCACGCCCGCGGCCGACGTGTGGTCGGGGCAGCCCGCGCACGAGCAGTGGGCGGCGCTGGCCACGGCGTGGCTGGCCACCACCCGCACCCCCGGCCTCGTCGGCAGCCGCGACGCCAAGGGCCGTGCCCTGTCCGCGCTCGGCCCCGACCTGGACCGGGCGCTGACCCCGCAGGTCCGCCGCACCGTGCTGGCCCTGCTCGCCGAACTGCCCGAGGGCTCCGCCGCCGACGCCGAGGCGCTGCTCGCCCGGCTGCGCTGGGAGCGCCCGCTGCGGCCGGGTGCCGACGCCCTGCGCGCGGATCTGCTGCGCTGGACCCTGCACGACGCGGAGGCGCTGGGCTTCACCGGCCGCGGCGCGCTGGCCGCCCACGCCCGGCACCTGCTGCCGCGCCCGGCACCGCAGGACGGGACGGGGGAAGGGGAGGTGGCGGGCCGCAAGGGCCGGTCACGCGGCGGCCGGAGCGCCGCCTCGGGCGTCAACTCGGCGGCGGCGTACGACCGTTCGGTGCGCTCGGGCGAGACCGTGCCCGGCGACCCGAGGGCCGCCGCGGCCGCGCTCGCGCCCCTGCTGCCCGAACCGCTGGACCATGTGCTGCTCCAGGCCGACCTGACGGCTGTGGCGCCCGGCCCGCTGGTCGCGCCGCTCGCCGAAACGCTGGGCGTGCTGGCCGACATCGAGTCCAAGGGCGGGGCGACGGTCTACCGCTTCACGCCGGAGTCGGTACGGCGGGCGCTGGACGCGGGGCGCACCGCATCGGAGTTGCAGGCATTCCTGACCGCGCACTCGCGCACCCCCGTTCCGCAGCCGCTGAGTTACCTCATCGACGACGTGGCCCGCCGGCACGGCACCCTGCGGGTGGGCGCCGCTTCGGCGTACCTGCGCTGCGACGACGACGCCGTGCTCACCGAACTCCTCGCCGACCGCCGGGCGAACGGCCTCGGCCTGCGCCGCCTCGCCCCCACCGTCCTCGCCGCCCAGGCCGATCCGTCGACGCTGCTGGAGCGGCTGCGTGCGATGGGCCTGGCGCCTGCGGCCGAGTCGGCCGACGGCGATGTGCTGATCAGCCGCCCCGACGCCCGCCGCACCCCGCCGCGCACCGCGCCGGCGCCCTTGGTCGACGGCCCGCCCGCCCCCGACGACGCGCTCCTGGGCGCGGCAGTCAAGGCCATCCGCGCCGGGGACCGCGCGGCCACCGCCGCCCGCCGCGCCCCCTCCCCCCGTGAGGGCGGCCTGCCCCGTACCCCGGCAGCCGACACGCTGGCCACCGTCCAGGCGGCCACGCTCGCCGGCGAGTCGCTGTGGATCGGCTACGTCAACGCCGAGGGCAGCGCCACCCAGCGCGTCATCACCCCCACCCGTGTGGAGGGCGGCTATGTGACGGCGTACGACCACACGGCCGACGAGATCCGCACGCTGGCGCTCCACCGCATCACGGGCGTGTCGGCCCTGGCGGACGACCCGGCGTAGCCCGTACGGGGGTTACAGTGGCGGGCGTCAGGCGGCGGCACGGAGGTGGGCCGCCTGTACGGGAGTTGGGTCCGCTCGTGCCAACAGGCCCTGGTCTCGGGCGTGTTCAGGGGGCCGGGTCCTCCGGGGGCGGGGTGCCGTAGCCGAGGGTGTGCCACCAGTGGTGGCGGCGCGGGTGCAGGGCGCGGCCGATGCGGCGGCCGAGCAGCAGGTAACCGAGGAGCGCGCCAAGGGTGTTGAGGATGACGTCGTCGATGTCGAAGGCGCGGCCCTCGACGAAGAAGCCCTGCGCGGTCTCGACCATCACCATGACCAGGGCGGTCAGCAGGCTCACCCGCAGCAGGCCGCGGCTGCGCGGGAAGAGCGCGGGCAGCAGGATGCCGAAGGGCACGCCGAGCAGGACATTGCCGCCGATCTGCTTCACGGAGTCGCGGACTTCGGGCTGTTCGACGTAGGCCCGGATCGACGCTCCCGGCCGCAGGTTGGTGTGCACGAGCGCGTCGGAGGAGGGCGAGGGCACGAGGGTCACCTTTGCCAGCGCGACAGCGAAGGCCACCATCCCGACGAGGGCCACCCCGAGCACGAGCGTGCGCGCCAGGACGGACCCGAGCGAGCGGCGCTGGAGGAGCGGGCGCCGCGGGGGCGCGTCGGCGGGGGCGGTGGGCGCGGGTGCCGGTGCGGGCTTGCGGGCGCCCCTGGTGGTCAATGCCTTCGTGGCTGAGGTCTTGGGGGTGCCCTTGCGCGCGGGGCTCACGGGCTTCTTTGCGGCGGGCTTCGCCGTCTTCTTCGCCGGGTCCTTCGCGCTCCTCGTGGTGCCCTTCGTCGCCTGCGCGGCGGTGGGCGCCTCGCGTTGCCAGGGCCACCGCCAGGACGAGGCCGCGGGCGCGCCCGCCGTCGCGGGAGCCTTGGCAGAAGCCTTCGTCGGGGCTTTCGCCGGGGCCTTCGCTGGACTCTTGCGCTGGGCGGCCTTCGCGGACTTGGTCGTCCGGACCGAACTCCTCCGGGAGGCGGGGCCCTTGGCCGGCGGGGCGGCCTCCGCGCGGCCCCAGAGCCACCGACGCGAGGAGCCCTCGGTGGTCGTGGATGTGGCGGGGCTCTTGTCGGATGCGGCCGTCGCAGCGGTGGGGGTGCGTTGCCGGGCCATCGAACCGCCCTCCGGGTAGGTGCCGTTGTCTCGGACGTGTACCCGGCGGCGGCCGCCGTACGCCGCGAACGGACGTACGGCGGCCGCCGTTTGTCAGCACTGCCGGCTGCTGCCGGGCGCTGTGGGGCTGGGCGTCAGCTGTGGCTGCCGCGCCTGCGGGTGAACAGCACGAGCGCACCGCCCGCGCCGAGCACGGCCACGGCTGCGGCCGCAGCCCACTCCACCTGCTCCGAGGCTCCGGTGTGCGGGAGGCTCGGCGGGGTGGAGGGGGGAGTGCTCGGGTGGTGCGAGGGGTGGTGGGACGGGGTGGTCGGAGGCGTGCTGGGCGGAGTGGTGGGCGGAGTCGTCGGAGGCTTGGTGGGAGGCGTGGTCGGGTGGTGCCCGTGACCCGGGTGGTGCCCATGGCCGGGGTGGTGACCGTGACCCGGGTGGTGGCCGTGACCCGGCGGAGTGGTCGGCGGGGTCGTCGGCGGGGTAGTGGGGGGCGTGGTCGGCGGGGACGTGGGGGGAGGCGTCGGGTGGTGGCCGTGGCCGGGGTGGTGACCATGGCCCGGGTGGTGGCCGTGACCCGGCGGAGTGGTCGGCGGGGTCGTCGGCGGGGTGGTGGGGGGCGTGGTCGGCGGGGTGGAGGGCGGGCAGCTGGTGTCGCTGGGCTGCGGGTGCCCGCTCGGCTCCTCGCTCGGCCAGTCGCTGCCGTTGGGCCACTGGCTGCCGTTGGGCCAGCCTGAGTCCGCGGTGGGCTTGCTCCCCGACCCGTGCGAGCCGCCGTCCGAGCTGCCGCCGGAGCCGTGCCCGTAGCCGGGTGCCGTCGTGGTGGGCGGCGTGGTGGGCGGGGTGGTGGGCGGGGTGGTCTCGGGGGCACCACCGTAACCGGGGGCGGTGGTGCCCCCGTACGAGGAGCCGCCGTCGCCGGAGCCGTGGCTGCCCGAGCCACCGCCGTGGGCAGCGCCGTCCTCGGCGCCGGCCTTGGTGGCACCGGAGTCCTGGGAGCCGTCCTCAGCGGACTGCTGGGAGTCGGACTGCTGGGAACCGTTCTGCTGGGAACCCTCCTGCTGGGCGGACCCCTGGGCGTCCGTTCCCTTCGGGCCGAAGCCGATGGCGGCGAGCTGCTGGGAGACCAGGGCGTTGACGTCGAGGGCGTGCTGCGGGGCGGCACCGAACAGGGACTGGCCGGTGCCGTGGCCAGAGGTGTGGGCGGAGTCGTGGGCGGACGAGGAGAGGCCGAGGGCGGAGGACGGCTGGCCGTCGTCCGTTGCGGCTCCCGCGGGTGAGCCGGGGAGCAGCAGGCCGGCCGCGGCCATCACTGCCGCCCCGGCGACCGCGGTGGATGCCGCGACGGCTCGGAACGGCCCCCGCCGGCGCGGCTCGGTGGGGGGATGCGTCTGCTGATTCATGGGGGCAGAAAACATCAAATACGACTGATCATCCTTTATGACCGGCCGTCCTCGGCCCAGATTCCCCCCAACGGCTGCGCACCCGCACCCGGCGGCCCCGCCCCCTGCTCAGGGGCCTCGGCGCCGTCGGGCCGGCCGTGCCGGACCGGGGCCGCAGTACAGTTGCATGTTCCCCGCACACACTCCCCTTCCGCCGGAGGCCATATGTCGTGCCTGATCGTCCAGAGCGACAAGACGCTCCTCCTCGAGGTCGACCACGAGCTCGCCGACGCCTGCCGGCGGGCGATCGCCCCGTTCGCCGAGCTGGAGCGCGCACCCGAGCACATCCACACGTACCGGGTGACGCCGCTGGGGCTCTGGAACGCGCGGGCGGCCGGGCACGACGCCGAGCAGGTCGTCGACGCGCTGGTGCAGTACTCGCGGTACCCGGTGCCGCACGCCCTGCTGGTGGACGTCGCCGAGACGATGGACCGCTACGGGCGGCTGCGGCTGGCCAAGGACCCCGCGCACGGGCTGGTGCTCACCACGACCGACCGCCCGGTGCTGGAGGAGGTGCTGCGCTCCAAGCGCATCCAGCCGCTGGTGGGGGCGCGGATCGACGAGGACACCGTCAGCGTGCACCCTTCCGAGCGCGGCCAGATCAAGCAGGTGCTGCTGAAGCTGGGCTGGCCCGCCGAGGACTATGCCGGCTACGTGGACGGCGAGGCCCACCCCATCGACCTGCGCCAGGAGGACTGGCAGCTGCGCCCGTACCAGCAGCAGGCCGTGGAGAACTTCTGGCACGGCGGCTCCGGCGTCGTCGTGCTGCCGTGCGGCGCGGGCAAGACGCTGGTCGGCGCGGGCGCGATGGCCGAGGCGAAGGCCACCACGCTGATCCTGGTCACCAACACCGTCTCGGCCCGGCAGTGGAAGCACGAGCTGGTCCGGCGCACCTCGCTCACCGAGGACGAGGTGGGCGAGTACAGCGGCACGAAGAAGGAGATCCGCCCGGTCACCATCGCCACCTACCAGGTGCTGACCACCAAGCGGAAGGGCATCTACCCCCACCTGGAGCTGTTCGACTCCCGGGACTGGGGCCTGATCGTCTACGACGAGGTGCACCTGCTGCCGGCGCCGGTCTTCAAGTTCACCGCGGACCTGCAGGCCCGCCGCCGGCTCGGGCTGACCGCCACGCTGGTGCGCGAGGACGGCCGCGAGTCGGACGTCTTCTCGCTGATCGGCCCCAAGCGCTTCGACGCGCCCTGGAAGGAGATCGAGGCCCAGGGCTACATCGCGCCGGCCGACTGCGTCGAGGTCCGGGTGAACCTCACCGACTCCGAGCGGCTCGCCTACGCCACCGCCGAGCCCGAGGAGAAGTACCGCTACTGCGCCACCACCGCGACCAAGCGGCAGGTCACCGAGGCGCTGGTGGCCAAGCACAAGGGGCAGCAGACGCTGGTCATCGGGCAGTACATCGACCAGCTCGACGAGCTGGGCGAGCACCTGGGCGCGCCCGTGATCAAGGGCGAGACGACCAACGCCCAGCGCGAGAAGCTCTTCGACGCCTTCCGCAACGGCGAGATCTCCGTCCTGGTGGTCTCCAAGGTGGCGAACTTCTCCATCGACCTGCCCGAGGCCACCGTGGCGATCCAGGTCTCCGGCACCTTCGGCTCCCGCCAGGAGGAGGCCCAGCGGCTGGGCCGGGTGCTGCGCCCGAAGGCCGACGGGCACGAGGCCCGCTTCTACTCCGTGGTCGCCCGCGACACCATCGACCAGGACTTCGCCGCTCACCGCCAGCGGTTCCTCGCCGAGCAGGGCTACGCCTACCGGATCATGGACGCCAGCGACCTGTAAGCGCGCCTCACGGAGCACCGACGGGCCAGCCCGCCCCGGCGGCCGCCCCCCGGCTGGGCGAGCCGGGGCGCACGCCGGCGTCGATAGCGCCCCGGGCCGGGCGGGAGCGCCGGGGTGGGCGGCGTGCGGCTCAGCTCGCCGCGGGGAGATGGAGGTAGAGCAGCAGGGCGGACAGGGCGAGCAAGGGTGCCGCCGCGGACAGCGCCGTGCGCAGCAGGCGGTGGCGCAGGCGGTGGGAGATCTGCCAGGCGCCGATCAGGGCGAGCACGGCTGCTGCCAGCAGGCAGGGGCCGATGGTCAGTGCCGTGTAGAGCGCGTGGCAGCCGCCGGCAGAGCACGAGTCCGTCGCCATCGGGGAGAACATGACGATCAGGCCGTCCACGAGCATCAGCGGTACCCCGAACACGGTGGCCACCAGCGGCGCGACATAGGCACGACGGTCCTGGTCCGGATGGGGCACCCTGCCCGGCACCAGATGCACGGCATACGGCCACGGCCGCGCCTGCTCCTCCTGCCGCTCCTGCGGGTGGGGGCGGCCGCCCTCCGGGACGTCGGAGCCGTAACCGTGCCCGCCCGGGGATGTCGTCATGCTCCCCATGGCACCCCGCGCACGGGCCCTCCCGCATGAGCGGACGTACTCATTCCGAGGGCGCTCAGGGGCTCATCCCGGGGCGGCTACGAGGCAGGGCGAGCTGCCTCGCGGCTTGCCCCCGAGCGGGCCGCTGCGGGGTTCGGCAGGTTGGGCGGGGCTGCCTCGCGGCTGTCCCTGAACTCCAGTGGGCGTCGCAGAGCCGCTGCGGTACCCCCGGTCTGTCCGGTGAACCTCTCCGCGGCCGCCGCGGAGGACCGCCATCGCCGTTCGGCAGCGCGTCGGCGCCGTTCGACCGGGCGGCATCCCTCCGTGCAGCCGTACCTCGGCTGCGGTCAGCCGTCGCGGAGCTGCTGCGGTACCCCGGTCTGTCCGGTGAACCTCCCGGCGGCCGCCGCGGAGGACCGTCATCGCCGTTCGGCAGCGCGTCGGCGCCATGCGGCTGGGCGACTTCCCTCTGTGCGGGCGGCGCGGGGGTGGTCAGGGCCATGGGGCGGTGTCGTGGCTCTGGGGCGGACGCGGGCGGGCTGCGTCGGCGGACGGGGCTGCGTCCTGCTTGGGACAGGCAGGAGTCGGCGGGCCCGTGCGGCTCAGAAGCGCTTCGCGTCCGCGCCGAGTATGACCACTTCGACGGCCGTCTTCAGGTAGACGCGGGCGGCGCGCAGGGCGTTGCCGATCAGGTGGCGAGGGTGCGGCCCGATGGCCGTGCCGCCGTTGGGGGCGGGTGCGGGGGTGAGTGTCGTGGAGGCCATGTCTCCACGGTACGTAATCGCTGCCGCTCGGACGTCGGGCTCGGGGCTGACTTTTTTCACGCTGCGTGTACGACTAGGGGGTGAGGTGGGACCCTGAGGGTCATCTCGGGGTAGCCCTTGTGGCCCCTACGGGTCCCCGCGGGGTTGCACGGTTCGGGGACCGTGGGCGCTCCCCGGGGCCCTCGGGTCCCGTCTGCCCCAGCCGGTCCGCCCCGGCCGCAGGTCAGTCGGTGCTTGCTCGCGCAGTTTCCCGCGCCCCTTGGCGAACCGTCTGCCCCGACCCGTCCGTCCCCGGCCGCAGGCCGGTCCATGGCTGAGCGCGCACTTCCCCGCCCCCTCGGCCAACCACCTGCCCCACGGGGACCTTCGCCGTCGCAAGGACGGTGGCCTCCTCCCGCGCCGTTCCCCGCGCCACTCGGTGAACCGTCTGCCCCGACCCGTCCGTCCCCGGCCTCAGGCCGGTCGGCGGGCTGGGCGCGCCTCCACGGCACCCCGGCTGCCCATGGCGGCTCCGCCTCGCCCCCAAGCGAATAGGGTCCCCGGCCGCACGCCCACCGTGGACCTCCGCGGAAAACGATTGGAACCCTCGCGGGCCGGCGCGTAAACTCGCGCGTCTGCCGCCTCCCGGCCGTGAATCGCGCCCTGGGAGAGCCGCCGCCCGGACGGAAACCGGCCGGCCCCTTCGTGACACCGCCGCGCGCACCCTCGGTGCGCCCCACGTATCAGCCGGAGGCTTCGCCGTGCCCTCGCACGCCCGAAAACCGTTCACCGAGCCAACCGTAGAACCGCACGTCGCACCGCACGTCGAGCCGCTCGAAGCGCCCACCGACACCTCCACTCAGCCCCGAGCGGCCGCGGCGGGCACGACCGGCACCTCCACCCGGCCCCGACAAGGCACCCCTGACACCGACAGCCCCGCCCGGCCCCCGCAAGGCACCCCCGCCCCCGGGCCCCTGGAGCGGGAGCGGGCGCACCTTGCCGCCTCGCGTGCCGCGCTCAAAGCCATGCGGCACGACGTCGAAGCCCTCGACATCAGCGACGTCACCGGGAACTGGGTGAACGCCAAGATCCTCGCCGGTGAGATCGAGGCCCGGATCAAAGCGCTCGCCGACCTCGCGGGGACCCCGCTGTTCTTCGGGCGGCTGGACTACCTGCACGCGCCCGGTGGCGATCTCGCCGAGGGCGCCGCGGGCGAGAGCTTCTACATCGGGCGGCGGCACGTGCACGACGCGGTCGGCGACCCGATGGTCATCGACTGGCGCGCGCCGGTCTCGCAGCCCTTCTACCGCGCCTCGCGGGCCGAGCCGATGGACGTGCGGCTGCGCCGCCGGTTCGGCTACACCGGTGGCGAGTTGACCGCGTACGAGGACGAGCACCTGTCCGACGCCGCCGAGGCCGACACCTCGAGCAAGCTGCTGCAGGCGGAGATCGAGCGGCCGCGCGTCGGCCCCATGCGCGACATCGTGGCCACGATCCAGCCCGAGCAGGACGAGATCGTCCGCGCGGACGTGTCGGGCTCGGTGTGCGTGCAAGGGGCGCCGGGCACCGGGAAGACGGCCGTCGGCCTGCACCGGGTGGCCTATCTGCTCTACGCGCACCGCGAGCGGCTGGCCCGCACCGGCACCCTCGTCATCGGGCCGAACGCCTCCTTCCTGCAGTACATCGAGCAAGTGCTGCCCGCGCTCGGCGAGTTGCACGTCAAGCAGGCAACCGTGGACGACCTGGTGGCCCATGTCCCGATCCGCGGCACCGATTCGGCGCAGGCCGCGCGGATCAAGGGCGACGCGCGGATGGCGCAGGTGCTGCGGCGGGCGGTCCGCTCGGGGATCCGCATGCCGAAGGAGCCCGTCGTGGTGGTGCGCGGCTCGCGGCGCTGGCGGGTGCCGGCGTACGAACTGGAGGAGATCGTCCGGGAGATGGCCGACCGCGACATCCGCTACGGGGCCGCGCGCGAGGCGCTGCCGCAGCGGATCGCGCACGCGGTGCTGGTGCGGATGGAGCAGGCCGGCGAGGCGCCCGACGACCGCGTGCAGGACGCGGTGGCGCGCAACGCGGCGGTGAAGGCCGCGGTCAAGGAGTGCTGGCCGCCGGTCGATCCGGCGAAGCTGGTGCTGCGGCTGCTCTCCGAGCCGGAGTTCATGACCTCTTGCGCGCAAGGGCTGCTGTCGCCCGAGGAGCAGCGGGAGATCCTGTGGGCCAAGCCCGCGCGGGGCCTCGCCTCGGCCAAGTGGTCCGCGGCGGACGCGGTGCTGGTGGACGAGGCACAGGACCTGGTGCAGCGGACGGGGTCGCTGGGCCATGTCGTGCTGGACGAGGCACAGGACCTCTCGCCGATGCAGTACCGGGCGGTCGGGCGCCGCTGCTCGACGGGTTCGGCGACGATCCTCGGCGACCTCGCGCAGGGGACGACGCCCTGGGCGACGGCGACGTGGGCCGAGGCGCTGTCCCACCTCGGCAAACCGGAGGCGCGGATCGAGGAGTTGACGCGCGGCTTCCGTGTGCCGCGCGAGGTGATCGCGTACGCCTCGCGTCTGCTGCCCTCCATCGCACCGGACTTGGCGCCCGCGACCTCCGTCCGGGAGTCGCCCGGCGCGCTGTTCGTACGGCCGGTGGCAGCCGAGGAGCTGGACGAGGCGGTGGTCGCCGCCTGCCGCGAGTCGCTGGGGAACGAGGGATCCATCGGCCTGATCGCGGCCGATCCGCGGGTGCCGGAACTGGCCGCGGCCCTCACCGCGGCCGGGCTCGCCCACCTCGCGCCCGGCGAGGAGACCTCCGCCGACGCCCGGCTCACCCTCGTACCGGCCTCGCTGGCCAAGGGACTCGAGTACGACTACGTGGTGCTGGACGAGCCGGCCGCGATCGTGGCCGCCGAGCCGGACGCCCGTACCGGACTGCGCCGCCTCTACGTCGCCCTGACCCGGGCGGTCTCCGGCCTCACGGTCCTCCACAGCGCCCCGCTGCCGGCCGAACTCGCCGGGTGAGCCGGGGAGTACGCCTCGCGGGGGCGCGTCGCCGGGTTGTGCGAAACAACCATTGACGGCTTTGGTACAGACCTATACTTTCGGGCCCATCAGATCCCCCCACCGGCCTGTGGCCGGCCGCGCTCGGTACGGCGGCCGGCAGCCGAACTGCCGTGCGGCAGCGACGGGTTACGGCAGCGGCGAGTCCAGCGCCTCGCGCCAGGCGCGGACCGCCTCGGGGTCCACGGGGCCCTCCCAGCCCGCGGAGCGGACCGCTCCGCCGACGTGGAAGGCGTCCAGGCCGGCCGCGCGCAGCGCGGGGACATGGTGCAGGTGGAGGCCGCCGCCGACGAGCAGCCGCGGCTCGTAGCCGGGCTCGCCCAGGCGCGCGGCCTCCTCGCACAGGACGGGCAGGCCGGTGTCCACACCGTCGGGCGAGCCCGCGGTCAGGAAGGTGTCCAGGCCCGGCAGCCCGGCGAGTTGGAGGCGGACCGCGTCGCGGTCGGAGGCGCGGTCGATGGCCCGGTGGAAGGTCCACGCGCAGCCCTCGATGACGTCCACCACCGCGTACACCGCGTCCAGGTCGGCCCGCCCGGTCGAGTCGAGGAAGCCGAGCACGAACTCCTCGGCCCCTTCGCGGCGCAGCAGTTGGGCCGCCTCGCAGAGCGCGTCCAACTCCCGGGCGTCCCCGGCGCCGAAGCCGTCGGACAGCCGCAGCATGACCCGCAGCGGCAGGTCCACCGCGGCCCGGATGCGGCCGAAGACCTCGCGCGAGGGGGTCAGCCCGTCGGCCGCCATGTCGGTGACCAGTTCGAGGCGGTCGGCGCCGCCGCTCTGGGCCGCGACGGCGTCCTCGGGGCCGAGGGCGATCACCTCGAAGATTGGTCTAGACATATGAGCAAGGGTGCCACAGACGGCCCTCCTCGCGCGATACCCCTGCACACCCCATGCACCGCACGCCCCGTGCGGCGCTCACGCCTCCAGCAGCTCCAGCTCCGTGGCGATGTTCCGGTGGGCGACGCCTTCCCACTGGTCGCGGCCGTAATCGGTGCGGAAGAGCCGCGGCAGGTCCAGCAGCCGGCGCAGGATGTCGCTGCGGCCGGCCCGGAAGGCGTCGTCGGGCACGAAGGCGAACTCCTCGCGGACGGCGGCCGCGTAGGCGGCGTACTGCGCGGGGTCCCCGGCCAGCACCGCCAGGTCCGCGTCGCAGAGCACCTCGCCGTCCGCGTCGCCGTCGGCCGGGTCGTGGTCGACGGTCAGCCGCACCAGCCGGGCCACCTCGGCGGCGCGGTCCTGGCCCACCCCGGCCTCGGTCAGCGCCCGCACCGCCAGGGCCGCGCTGCGCTCCTCGTTCTCGCTGCGGTCGGGCCGGTAGACCGCGTCGTGGAACCACGCGGCCAGCGCCACGGTGTCCGGGTCGTGCGCGTACACGGTCAGCTCCGTGGTCCGGGCCAGCACTGTCACCAGGTGGTCCAGCGTGTGGTAGCGCCGCTGCGGTTCGGCCCACCGCTCCAGCAGGTCGCGGCCGTAGGGCGCGGGGTCGGGCAGCTCGGCCGGGCCGCCGTGCGGGGCGGTCGCCTCCTGGCAGCGCCGCAGCAGCTCGCACCACTCGGCGAGGAGGGCTTCGTACCGGGGATGAGCTGCAGCTCGGCTCTCAGGCATGCGGATCATTGTGCGCCATGTCCCCGGCCGGGGTGACGGCGACCCGAGGGGGCGCCACCGCGGCACGAGGACGCTGCCGCATGATGGGGGTATGAGCGATCTCAACGCAACCCCCGTGACCACCCTGGCCGGCGACCGGACCACCTTCGGCGAGCTGACCGGCGGCAGGCCCGCGCTGGTCGTCAACGTGGCGAGCCGCTGCGGGCTCACCCCCCAGTACACCGCGCTGGAAGCGCTCCACGAGGAGCTGTCCGGCCGCGGCTTCACCGTGATCGGCTTCCCCTGCAACCAGTTCGGCGGCCAGGAGCCGGGCACGTCGGAGGAGATCGCCGAGTTCTGCTCGGCGACCTACGGCGTGACCTTCCCGATGGCCGCGAAGATCGACGTCAACGGCCCGGAGCGGCACCCGGTGTACGGCGAGCTGACCGGGCACCCGGACGCCGACGGCGAGGCCGGCGACGTCCAGTGGAACTTCGAGAAGTTCCTGGTCGACGGCTCCGGCAAGGTGGTGGCCCGGTTCCGCCCCCGGACCACCCCGGACGCGCCCGAGGTCCGTGCGGCGGTGGAGGCGCTGCTCGCCTGAGCAGGGCCGCCACCGCCCGGTCCCGGCCGTCGCGCCGGTGGGCGCACGAGTGGGCTTACGGGTGGGCGGACTCCAGGGCCGCACGCAGGTGGCCGCCGGAGGCGGCGAGCAGGCGCGTGGCCGTGGAGGCGTCCACCTCGGCGAGCAGGGTGAGGATCGCGGGCTTGACCTCGCCGTCCGTCGCCGTCAGGGCGTCCTCGATCGCCGCGTCCGGCGCGCCGGTCGCCAGCGCCACGATCCGGCGGGAGCGGGCCCGCAGCTTCTCGTTGGACGCCCGCACGTCCACCATCAGGTTCCCGTAGGTCTTGCCGAGCCGGATCATGGTGATCGTCGAGAGCATGTTCAGCACCAGCTTCTGCGCGGTGCCGGACTTCAACCGGGTGGAGCCGGCGACGAGTTCGGGTCCGACGACGACCTCGATGCCGTGGTCGGCCGCCGCCGCCAGCGGCGAACCGGCGTTGCAGGACAGGCCGACGGTCAACGCGCCCCGGCCGCGGGCGTACTGCACGGCCCCCACCGCGTACGGGGTGCGGCCGGAGGCCGAGATCCCGACCACCGAGTCGTCCGGGCCGACGCCCAGCCCTTCGAGGTCGGCGGCCGCCAGCTCCCGGCTGTCCTCGGCGCCCTCGATCGAGGTCACCATCGCCTCGGGGCCGCCCGCGATGACGCCGACGACCTCCCGCCCGGGCGTGGTGTTGAACGTCGGCGGGCACTCGCTCGCGTCGAGCACGCCGAGCCGCCCCGCGGTCCCCGCGCCCGCATAGACCAGCCGTCCCCCACGGCCCATCCGCTCGGCGATGCCGTCGATCGCCGCCGCGATGGCGGGCAGTTGGCCGGCCACGGCGGCCGGCACGGTCAGGTCCTCCCCGTTCATGATCCGCGCGATGTCCAGCGTGGGCAGCCGGTCGATCTCGGCGAGGTCCGGCCGGAACGCCTCCGTCGTGAGCGTCTCCAACTCGCGGCGGAGATCGGTGTACTGGTCGGTCATGTGCGGCTCGTTCATCCTTTGCGCGTGGTCGGTGCGGTGTGGGGGGATGGACGGGCACGGGCCTTCCCCTGGACCCGGGCCCGCGGACTCATGCCTGCCGGGCGGCCCGCGGCGTGTGGCGGTGCGCGAGGGCTTCGTAGGAGGCGGACAGCGCGGGTGCCGCGTCGTCGTACGTGCGCTGCGCCACGCCTATGAACAGGCAGTCCACGACGAGGAGTTGGCCGGTGCGACTGGACATGGCAGCCGGCCGCAGCTCGCTCTCGCGGGAGCACGCGGTGGTCAGTACGAGGTCGGCGTACTGGGTGACGGGGCTGTCGGCGCGGCCGGTGATGGCGATGGTAGTGGCGCCGCGCTCGAAGGCGGCCCGCAGCGGCTCGATGACGTCGTGCGTGGTGCCGGAGTGGGTGATGGCCAACGCCACGTCGCCGGACCTGAGTTGGACGGCGTTGGTGACGGCCAGGTGCGGGTCGGTGTGGGCGTGGGCGATCAGCCCGATACGCAGCAGCTTCTGGGCGAGGTCCTGGCCGACGAGTCCGGAGGCGGCGATCCCGTAGACGTCGGTCCTCCGGGCGCCGGACAACGCCGAGACGGCCGCCTCCAGTTGGACGGTGTCGAGTTGGGAGGCGGTGTCGGCGAGCGTCTGCTGCTCCTCCATCGCCAGCTTGGTGACGACGTCGCCGAGCGGGTCGTCGACGGCGATGTCGGCGGTGACGGCGGGGGCGGCGCCGGTGGCCTGCTGGGCGGCCAGCGCCGCGAGGGCGAGCCGCAGGTCGCGGTAGCCGGGGTAGCCGAGCAGGCGCGCGGTGCGCACCACGGTGGCCTCGCTGGTGCCGGTGTGGACGGCGAGGGCGGTGACGGTCAGGTGCGAGCAGCCGGCCGGGTCGCCCGCGACGGCTTCCGCGACGCGCTGCATGGAGCGCGTCATCGAGGGCGCGAGGGTGCGGACCTTGGCGGCGAGGGCCCCCGGGTCGGGGGGCGCGACGGGAGGAGCGGGTGGGCCGGGCGCGCCACGGAGGGCACGGACGCTCGGCGAGAAAGTTTCCTTCACGCTGTAGGTCACCTTGTGAAATCTATTTTCAGCCCCTGGTGGCAGTCAAGGGTGCCGCGGCTGTGGACGACGGGGGGGGGCGACGGTTCCGCCGGCCCTCGTCACACAATGGAACCGTGACTTCCGAAACCGTGCTGCACACCGCCCGCGCCCGCATCCTCGCCGACCTCACCGCGCGGGATGTTGCGGGCCCGGAGATCGTCTCGCTGGTGGAGGACGCGCTGAGCCGGCGCCGCTGGTGGCTGGAGCAGTGGCAGGAGGGGGCCGCTTTTGTCCCGGGCCTGCTGGCGCAGGACGTGCAGGACGCGCTGATGGAGACGTACGGCCGGTGGCCGCTCTGCCCGCTGTGCGAGGAGCCGCACGCGCTGGCGGTCGAGCCCGAACTCGGCGAGGACCCGCACTGGGTGTGCGAGGCCCGCGGCGTCCCGGTCGCCGCGGTGGGCTCGCTGGAGGGCGGCCCCACGCAGTACGGTCCGGCCCGATGACCGTCTACATCGACCCGCCCACCTGGCCCGGCCACGGCCGCTTCTGGTCCCACCTGGTCAGCGACACCTCCTACGCCGAGCTCCACGCCTTCGCGGCCCGCCTCGGCGCCCCTGCCCGCGCCTTCGAGCGCGACCACTACGACATCCCCTCCCACCGCTACGCCGAAGCGGTCCGCCTGGGCGCGGTCGAGACGACGTCGAAGGACATCGTCCACCGCCTGACCGCCGCGGGCCTGCGCCGCCGCAAGTACACCCCGGCGCCCTGACCGCTGCCGCCGGCCTCCGGGGCGCCTTGGCCGCGAGGCACCACGCGGGCGCCTCCGGGCCCGGCGCACCGCCCACGGGGCACCCGGAGCACCCGGCCATGGCGCCGGGACAGCGGCGTGCGGGCCGGTGCTCGGCCTCAGCCCGCGGCCAGGTGCAGGGCGAGGGCGGCGATCACCGCGCTGGAGACCAGGGCCGTCGTCAGGCGGGCGGTGGGGGTGGTGAGGGTGCGGGCGAGGAGGGTGCCGCCGGCGGCGAGGAGAAGTTGCCAGCTCGCGGAGGCGGCGAAGGCGGCGGCGACGAAGCCCGCCTTGTCCCAGGGGGTGGCGGTGGTGGTGCCCTGGCCGCCGAGGACGAGAGCGGCGAAGTACAGCACCGTGACGGGGTTCATGAGCGTGACGCCGAGGAGCCCGAAGTAGGCCCGTACGGGCCGCACCGCGTCGCCCCGGGCGGCGCCGGGGCCCTGCCGCCTGCGGTACGCGGTGACCGCCCGTACGGCCCCGAGTGCCGCGAGCGCGAGCAGCACCACCGCCGAGAGCGCCTGCAGCGGGCGTGCCAGCGGCTCGATGAGCGGTGCGAGCGCGGAGCCGCCGCCGACGGCGAGCAGCGCGTACACGCCGTCCGCGCTGGCCACCCCGAGGGCGGCGCAGGCCCCCACCCGCCACGAGGTCCGGGCGGCGAGCCCCACGAGATACGTCCCGACGGCCCCGACGGGCACGGCGATCCCGTACCCGGCGACCAGGCCCGCGACGACCCCGCCGCTCACGTCCGGCGCCTCACCCCCGCCCGGCCCCCCTGCTGCCGCACGCCCCGCCCCGCCGCACCCGACCAGCCCGTCCCCCGGCACCCACCCATCGAAGTCATCCCCGGATCGTCCCGCCCCCCACTCCCCGGGCCAACCGGTTTTCCTCCCCCAGCCACACGGCGACCAGCTCCGCCCCGTCCACCCCGAGCACCACCCCGTCCGCGATCCGCACGAACACGGCGTCTGCGGCCTCCCGCAGCCGTACGGCGACCACGCCGGTCGTACGGTCGTACGACGTCCGCCACCGCTCCCCCGGCACCCCGACCGAGACCCCGGGCTCGAACGGCTCCTCGTCCACCACCCGCACCCGCCCCTCCCGGGCCTCGGGCACCACCAACTCCCCCGTCTCCGCGGCCTCCAGCGGAAAGTACCCCCACGCGAACAGCACGTCGCCGGACGCGATGTCCACCTCCAGTTGCAGCGTGTCGAGCACCACGCTCGTCACCCCCCGGTCCCCCAACCGCCCGGCCAACTCCTCCCGGCTCCCCGCCTCGAAGCGGAAGCCGTGATCCTCCTCGGCGTACGTCAACCGCCCGCCCACGGCGGCCCCGTCCCGCACGAAGAACTCCATCGCCCCCACGGCTCCCATCTGCCCGACGAGGTTGTGCGCCGCCCCCGGCCCGGTGGCGGCTTCCCGCGCCGTACCGCCCCCGGGGTATCCCAGGGCCCCTTTGCACGCACGGCGCGACCGTACAAGCTAGGGACAAGCCAGGGCTGCGGAAACCTGGGTGCTCGGTCGGCCGCCGGGCCGGTGGCCGGGGAGGGCGAGGTGGGGGATGGCGGCGGCGGAAGAAGCGGCTCGGGGCGGGCTGGAGTGGCTCGCGTCCACGGGACGGGCCGGCGACGACGGGGAGCTGGTGTGGGGGACGCGGCCCAGCGAGGTCGAGGTCAACCCGATGCTCTACAACGGCGGCGCCGGAATCGTGATCGCCTTCCTGGAGGGCTACGCGCACTTCGGTGACGAGCGGTACGCCGAAGTGGCCCGGCGCGGCGCCCTCGGCCTGCGCCGGGCGGTCCACGACGGCTGGGAGTACAGCTCGCTCTACTTCGGCCTCGCCGGAATCGCCTTCGCCCTCAGGGCCGTTGACCGCGTCCTCGGCGACGGCGAATCCGGCCGCGCCGCCGACCGCGCCTGGGACCTCGTCCGGCAGCGGTTCGACGGGGAGAGCTGGGGCCCGCAACTCGACCTGCTCGGCGGCAACGCGGGCATCGCCCTCGCCGCACTCGCCGACGGGGACGCCGAGTTGGCCGTCCGCGCGGTCGAACCCTTCGTCCGCAGCGCTGAGTCCACACCGCACGGGGTGACCTGGGAGACCCGGACCGGTCGACCCGCCCGCCTCCACCACCTCTCCCACGGCACCCTCGGCGTCGTCGGCGCCCTCGCCGCCGTCGCCCACGCCACCGGCCGAACCGACATGCGCGCCCTCGCCGAAGCAGGCGCCGCCGATGTCCTCGCCCGCAACGAAGCCGGCCCCGACGGCCTTCTCGTCCCGCACTCCGACCCCCAGGACCAGCCGGACCTCGTGGAGCGCCACAGCTACGGCTGGTGCAACGGCCCCGCCGGCGACGCCCAGGTCTTCCGGCTGCTGCGGTCCACCGCTCCCCCGCAAGAGGCCGCCGTCTGGGCGGAGTTGACCGAACGCTGCTGGCGCACGGTCACCGCTTCGGGGCTGCCGCAGCGGCTCCGCCCGGGTTTCTGGGACAACAACGGGCGCTGCTGCGGTACCGCGGGCGTCCTGGCCCTCGCCCTCGACCGCCACGAGGAGCAGGGCGGCGACCTGCACTTCGCGGATGTCCTCGTCACCGATCTGCTCGCCCGCGCGACGCGCGACGCCACGGGTGTCCGCTGGTCCAACACGGAGCACCGCGCGGTGCCGCCCGAGTTGGAGCCCGCCACCGGCTGGGCCATGGGCAACGCCGGCATTGTTCGCGAACTGCTCCGCTACACCCGCACCACCGCCTACGCGGTCCCCTGGCCGGATCAGCCCGCCCCGCTCTGAGCCGGGCCGGCTCCCGTCCTCTCCCACCCCGCCGCCCGGTCGGGGATTCCCTGCCTCCGATGCAGCGGCGGGGATAGGTTGGGGGGATGCGAGTGCCTGGGGGGAAGTTCGGGGTTGCGGTCGGGCTGGTGGGTCTGCTCCTGGCGGGCTGTGGCAGCGGGGGGAAGGGGCAGGGCGGCAGCAAGGACGAGAGTGGACGGTTCGGGTTCACGAAGTACGCGGGGGGCGTGGACTATCCGTCCGTGACGGGGCCCGGCGACAAGGGGTACGTGGCGCCCGGGGAGGGGCTGCGGCAGCTCGTGCCGTACGGGGCGTGCGCGCTCGGGGAGGGGACCTACGCCAACGGGTACGCGTACGTGAACGTCAACTGGGCCTCGGGCAAGAGCTGTACGAAGCTCACGATCACCCCCGAGCCCGAGGATTCCGGCGAGGCGGACGTGCCGTACTCGATGCGGCACGGGTGGCTCGGCGGCGGACTGCCCGGGGACGTGGTCGTGCCCTGGACGGACGGCTCGCTGCTCGGAGTGGGCCGCAGCGTCACCCTCATGACCGAGAACGGCAAGCAACACCCCCGAGCCGAGCTGCCGTTGACGTTCAACGACCACCCCGAGCAGGAGACCGCGGACGACGCCACCGTCAACACGGCCGTACGGGTGGGCTCGCGCCTGCTCATCGGTGGCAGCGAGACGCGGCAACAGGTCGAGACGCCTTACCTGTTCGCCTCCGACGATGGCGGGACGACCCTGCGGAGGGTTCCGCTGCCGCCGGTCGGCGGAGTGCAACCGAGCACGCCGCTGAGCGAGTTGGCCGCGCACGGTAACGACGTCGTCGGCTTCGGCGGAGCCGCGAGCAATGCGTACGACTTCCACGGCAACGCCGGCACGTTGCCGTTCTGGCACAGTGCGGACGGCGGTACGCACTGGACGTCCGGGCAACTCGGCGGGATGCCGCCGGGCACCCAGGTGCACGCGCTGCTCTACGCTTCGGGGCACTGGTTCGCGTTCGGCGGTTACGCGGCGAAGGGGGCGTTCTACGATTCCCTGCCGCTCGTTCTGGCCAGCAGTGACGGTACGCACTGGACCCGGGTGGACGCTCCCGCGATGGGGGACGGCGTGATCGAGGCGGCGACCGTGGACGCGAAGGACAGGCCGCTGCTCGTCGGGTCGGCCCCGCAGCACAAGGCTTCGCCGAACTCCCGTACGGTGTACTGCTCCTCGCTCTGGCGCGGCAACGGCACGACCACGGGCTGGGCCCGCGTGAGCCTCGGCTGCGGCGAGAACCCGCCCACCGCCGCGGTCACCCTGCCCGACGCCCGCGTCCTCCTGGCCGGCAACCGCGACCTCTGGCTCGGGGGGTAACGGCTCCCCGCCGTAGGGGCTTCCCGCCGTTGCCGGCCACCGGGGAGCTGTCGGCGACGAAACAGGAACCCCTACGGCGAGAAGCCGCCCCCGTGCCGCTTCACGCGGAACCCCGCTTCACGGCGCCGCTTGGCGGCGGGTCAGGGCGGAGCCTGCGAGGGAGTTGTGGACCGTGAAGGCGACCGTGCCCGGCATGTAGCGGTCCTCGGAGCATTCGAGGGGCGCGCCGGAAGGGTCGGTCGAGCGGCGGCGCTCCCGCAGGAGCGGCGCCGCCAGGTCGCAGCCGAGGAGCCGCGCGTCGTCCGCGTCCGCCGCCGCGAGGTCGATCGTGTGGTCCGCGTCGGCGAAGACGACGCCCTGCTCCTGCAGCGGCTCGGTGTGGGAGACCGCGTCGGCAGGGATGCGGGCCACCAACTCGCCCACCCACAAGGGGTACACGGACCGTTCGACCATCACCGGCTGACCCGACAGCGTACGGGCCCGCAGGACGAGGATCACCTCGCCGTCCGCCGGCAGCCGCAACTGCTCGCGCTCGTACGCGGTGGCCGGGCGCCGCTCGATGCGGTCCACCCGCCCGCCCGGCTCCTCGCCGAGCGAGCGCGCCCAGCTCGTGAAGCTGACCAGCTCCGAGAAGCTCTGCACCCGGGTCGTACCGAGGACCACCCGCCGGGTGCCGCGCCGCGAGGTCACCAGCCCGTTGGCCCGCAGGGCGGCCAGCGCCTGCCGTATCGTCCCGCGCGAGACGCCGTAGTGCGCGGCGAGCGCCTGCTCCGCGGGGAGCCGCCCGCCCGAGCCGTACTCCCCCGCCGCGATCGCCTCGCGGAGATCGGCGGCCACCCGCCGGTACAGAGCCCCCGCTCCGGCACCCGCTCCAGCCACCGCGTCCGCTTCCGACCCCGTCACCACACCCGCACCCTATCTGCCCTCCGACACCAGGTGTCATCCGGTAGCGAACCGGCTACAAGCGGACGCGGGGTTTCCTCCGCGCTCCGCCTCCCGTAGCGGCGGCGTTCACCTCCCGGCCACCGCGGTCCGACGTACTGACCATGTCGCACCCGAGTTGTATAGCCAACCTCGGTGCACCGTACGTACGCCGCTCTCCCCAGGAGGAAGATCCCCGTGACTGTCCCCCGTGTCCGTGCCGCCGCCGTGGCCGCCGGGCTCACCGCCGCCGCGGCCCTCGCGCTGACCGCCTGCGGTTCCGCCTCCGGCAGCGCCGCCTCCGGTGCCGGAGGCGGCAAGTCCGCGGCCAAGGCGACCTCCGCCGCGGACTTCGGCGGCATGGACGCGCTGGTGGCCGCCGCCAAGAAGGAGGGCACGCTGAACGCGATCGCGCTGCCCCCGGACTGGGCCAACTACGGCGCGATCATCGCCGCGTTCGAGAAGAAGTACGGCATCAAGGTCGCCGACGAGAACCCCGACGGCGCCAGCCAGGACGAGATCAACGCGATCACCTCCCGCAAGGGCCAGGGCCGCGCCCCCGACGTGGTGGACCTCGGCAACTCCTTCGCGCTGTCGGCCGCCTCCCAGGGCATCCTCGCCCCCTACAAGGTGGCGAGTTGGGACGACATCCCGGCCGCCCAGAAGGACCCGAACGGCCTGCGCTACGACGACTACGGCGGCTACGTCTCGATCGGCTGCGACGCCAAGGCCGTCAAGGTGTGCCCGACCACCTTCGCCGACCTGCTCAAGCCGCAGTACAAGGGCCAGGTCGCGCTCAACGGCGACCCCACCAAGTCCGGTTCGGCCTTCGGCGGCGTCTTCGCCGCCGCCCTCGCAGGCGGCGGTTCGCTGGACGACATCCAGCCCGGCCTGGACTTCTTCCACAAGCTCAAGGCGAGCGGCAACTTCAACCCGGTGGAGTCCACCCCGGCGACCGTCGAGAAGGGCGAGACGCCGATCAGCATCGACTGGGACTACCTGAACGCCGGTTACGCCAAGGAGTTCGCCGCCAAGGGCCTGGACTGGAAGGTCACCGTGCCCTCCGACGGCCAGTACGCGCAGTACTACAGCCAGGCGATCAACAAGTACGCCCCGCACCCGGCCGCGGCCCGGCTGTGGGAGGAGTTCCTGTACTCCACCGAGGGCCAGAACCTGTGGCTCCAGGGCTTCTCGCGCCCGGCCGAGATGCAGGCCATGCAGCAGAAGGGCACGATCGACCAGGCCGCGGCCGCCAAGCTGCCGCCGGTGACCGGCGCCCCGCAGTTCCCGACCACCGCGCAGGTGGACGCGGCGCAGAAGGCCGTGCTCGCCGGCTGGTCCAAGGCCGTGGGCTGACCCGGCGATGACCACGGCCCCCGCGGCGGCGCCGCTGCCCGCCGGCCCCTCCCCCGAGGAGGCCGGCGGCTCGGCCGCCGCCCCGACTCCCCCCAAGGGCAGGGCTGTTGCCCGCCGCCGGCCGCAGGCCGGCGGCGGGCTCGCCGTCCTGCCGCTGATCGTCTTCGTGGCGGTCGTCTTCGGGCTGCCCGCCTTCGCGATCGTGACCGGCGCGTTCAAGACGGCGCCGGGCGCGCCGGGCGGCGTGCACTGGACCACGGCCAACCTCACGGCGTCCGTGCAGGGCGCCTACCGCACGGCGCTGTGGGGCAGCGTGAAGCTGTCCGCGCTGACCGCCGCGCTCGGCGTGGTGCTGGGGCTGCCGCTCGCGCACGCCGTCGTCACCTCGCGGTTCCGGGCGCTGCGGGAGGCGGTGCTCGCCGCCTCCGGAGTGCTCGCCAACTTCGGCGGGGTGCCGCTGGCCTTCGCGTTCGTCGCCACCCTCGGCAACTCCGGTGAGCTGACGAAGGCGCTGGACCTGACGCAGCACGGCTGGAGCCTGTACTCCTTCACCGGCCTGACCGTGGTGTACCTGTACTTCCTGGTGCCGCTGATGGTGCTGACCATCACGCCGGCGCTGGAGGGGCTGCGGGTGCAGTGGCGCGAGGCCGCGCAGAACTCCGGTGCCACCACCCGGCAGTACTGGCTGCACGTCGCCCTGCCGATCCTCGCGCCCTCCCTGCTCGGCGGGTTCGTGCTGCTCTTCGGCAGCGCGTTCGCCGCGTACGCCACCGCGGCGGCGATCGTGGGCAGTTCGGTGCCGCTGATCACGCTGCAGATCGCCAACGCCCTGTCCGGCAATGTCCTCGCCGGGCAGGGGAACGTGGCGCTCGCGCTCAGCCTGGACATGGTGGTGATCGCGGGCGTGGTGATGGCGCTCTACATCCCGTTGCAGCGAAGGAGCGCGCGATGGCTGCGCTGAACCCGCCGATGGCCGACAGGACGTCGGGCCGGAGCCCGTCAAGTGGCCCGGCGGGCCCCGCCGTACGCCGCCCCGGCCGGCCCGGCAGGCCCCGGCCCCGCCTGTGGCGCGGGCTCGTCGGGCTGGTCGCGGCCGTGTACTTCCTCGGCCCGATGGCGTTCTCGGTGCTCTTCACCGTGGACGTCCCCCGGGAGGGCCTCACCGCGAGTTCGTACCGCGGCATCCTCGACGCCGAGGGCTTCTGGCCGAGCCTGCGGCTGACATTGGAGCTGGCCGCGGCCACCATCGCGGTCACCCTGCTGCTGCTCGTGCCCGCGCTGATCGCGGTGCGGCTGTCGGTGCCGCGGCTGCGGGCCCTCGTCGAGGTGCTGTGCTCGCTGCCGCTGGTGGTGCCCGCGGTGGCACTGACCGCGGGCCTCGGCTCGGTGCTGCAGTGGGGCCCGGACGACTTCGCGGACACCCCGCTCTTCCAGACGTTCAACTCCCTCCAGGAGCCGGGCTTCCCGGTGGTGCTGCTGCTGGCGTACGTGCTGATGGCGCTGCCGCTGGCCTACCGGACGCTGGACGCGGGCCTGCGCGCCCTGGACCTGGCCACCTTGGTGGAGGCGGCGCGCAACTGTGGCGCCAGTTGGCCGCGTACGGTGCTGCAGGTCGTGCTGCCGAACCTGCGCGGGGCCCTGCTCAACACCGCGTTCCTCACCCTGGCGCTGGTGCTCGGCGAGTACACGGTCTCCTCGATCCTGGGCTACCAGCCCTTCGCGGTGTGGATCGTCTCGCTCGGCGGCAGCAACGCGCAGGTGTCGGTGGCCGTTTCGGTGCTGAGCCTGGTGCTGACGTGGGTGCTCCTGTTGCTGCTCGCGGCCGCCGGCCGGGGCCGGGCCCACCGCACGCCCCGCGCCACATCCCGCCGCGCGGCCCGCCGCCCGTCCCGCACCGCGCCCGGTGCCGCCTCCGGCCGTACGCCCGGCCGCGAGGACGCCCTGCCGGGCAGCGCGAACTCCCCTCGTACGGGCGGCACGCCGCCCCTCGACCCCGACACCCTCCCGGAGAAGCCGTGACCGCCACCGAAGCCGAAGCGCCCGCGCCGACCGGGAGGACCGGCGGCGCCACCGTCGAGTTCCGCGGCCTGCGGCGGGCGTTCGGCACCACTGTCGCCCTGGACGGCCTGGACCTGACCGCGCATCCCGGCGAACTCCTCGCCCTGCTGGGCCCGTCCGGCTGCGGCAAGACCACCGCGCTGCGGGTGCTGGCGGGCTTCGAGCAGCCGGACGCCGGGGACGTCCTGGTCGACGGCCGCGACATCACCGCGGTGTCCGCCCACCGGCGCGGCACCGGCATGGTGTTCCAGTCCTACAGCCTCTTCCCGCACCTGACCGCGCTGGAGAACACCGCCTTCGGGCTGCGGATGCGCGGCACCGGGCGGGCCGAGCGGCAGCGGCGGGCGGCCGAACTCCTGGACCTGGTGGGCCTGTCGCACCTCGCCGACCGCTTCCCGCACCAGATGTCCGGCGGCCAGCAGCAGCGCGTCGCGCTCGCCCGGGCGCTGGCGCTGCGGCCGCGGGTGCTGCTGCTGGACGAGCCGCTGTCCGCGCTGGACGCCAAGGTGCGGCTCTCGCTGCGCGAGGAGATCCGCCGCCTCCAACTGGACCTGGGGATCACGACGTTGTTCGTCACCCACGACCAGGAGGAGGCGCTGTCGATGGCCGACCGGGTGGCCGTGCTGCGGTCCGGGCGGGTCGAACAGGTCGCCGAGCCCGGGGAGTTGTACGCCCGGCCGGCCACCGCGTTCGTCGCCGAGTTCGTCGGCACGATGAGCCGCGTACCGGCCGAGCGCACCTCGTCCACCGGCACCGTGGACGTCCTCGGCATGCGGCTGCCGGTCTCCGGTGAGCTGCCCGCCGCCGGTGAACTCGACGCCCTGGTACGGCCCGAGGCCGTCGCGCTCACCGCCGACCCGCACGGCCCGGCCACCGTCGTGGCCGCCGCCTTCCTCGGGGCGACCACCCGGCTGACCGTACGGCTGCCCGAGGGCACCGAGGTCAAGGCGGACCTGCCGACCGAGACGGCGGCCGCGCTGCCGATCGGCTCGCGGGCCGCGCTCGCGCTGCCGGAACGGCCGGTGCTGGTGGACCACCGCCGCGTCCCGTAGAGCGCGTCCGCGAAGTCCCGTTCCCTGCCCGCGAAGCCCCGTTGCGCCTCCGCAGCGAGCCCGCGGGCCGGGAGCCGCCGGCCGGGCGGGACTTCGCGGGCACGCCCGGGGCACGCCGGACGCGTCCTGCCCGGGCGGCGTGCCCTGGCGCGCGTCCTTCCGGCGGGGCAGGCCGTACTCGCCGGTCGTCGGCGCACCCGCGGGGCGCACCCGGGGTGCCGGGCCGTATCGTTCCGGCACCCCCTCCCGCCCGCCCACCGACCGCCGCGGCCCCTCCCGGACCGCGGCCGCCCCCTGCCCTTGCCAGTCCGCCAAGGCCCGTAGCGGCCCTCGGCGAACCCGTCGAGTTTCGAACCCATCGAGGAACAGTGCACTCAGCTCCCGCCGCTTCCGCCCCGCCCGCCGCCGTCCTGTTCGACATGGACGGAACCCTTGTCGACACCGAGCACCTGTGGTGGCAGACCGTCGCCGAGGCGGCGGGCGGACTGGGGTACCGGCTCTCGGACGCGGACGTGCCGGAGGTGCTGGGGCGTCCGGCGGCGTACACGGCCGCGCACTTGTCCCGGGTGAGCGGCGGCGCCGTGCCCGAGGCGCGGATCGCCCGCGAGCTGGATGCCGCGTTCGTCGCGCGGGTGGCGGCCGAAGTGCGGCCGCGTCCAGGGGTGTTGCGGCTCCTCGCCGAGCTGCGCTCCGCCGGGGTGCCGGCCGCGCTGGTGACCGCGTCGCCGCGGCGGGTGGTGGACGTCGTCCTGCGGACGCTGGGCGCCGAGTGGTTCGCGCTCACCGTCGCCGCCGAGGACACCGCGCGCAGCAAGCCGGACCCGGACCCGTATCTGCTGGCCGCCGCGCGGCTCGGGGTGCCGGCCGCCGACTGCGTCGTCGTGGAGGACAGCCCGGTCGGTCTGACAGCGGGGCTCGCCGCCGGGTGCCGGGTGCTGGCGGTGCCGTCCACGGTGCCGATCGAAGAGGGGCCGGGGGTGCTGGTGCTGGGCAGTCTTGCCGAGGTGAGCCTGGCGGTGCTCGCGGATCTGGCGGCCGCCGGTACGTAGCCGCTGCGTGCCCGCCGGTACGTAGCCGCTGCGCTCGGCCCCGCCCGCCGGGGCTCGGCTCCGCCCGCCAACCCCCCGCCGTCCTTCCGGGAGTTCCCCGTGCCCTACCTGCTCCTCGCCCTGGCCATCGCCTCCGAGGTGTGCGCCACCAGCTGCCTCAAACTCACCGATGGCTACACGCGGTTGTGGCCGACGGTCGCGGTCGCCGTGGGCTACGTCCTGTCCTTCCTCCTCCTGGGCCGCGCCCTGACCCGCATCCCGGTCTCGGTCGCCTACGCGGTCTGGTCGGGCGCGGGCACGGCGGCGGTGGCGGCGATCGGGGCGGTTGCCTTCGGTGAGCCCTTGGGCATTCCCCAGTGGTCGGGCATAGCCCTGGTGATAGCCGGCGTGGTCCTGCTCAACCTCCACTGACGCCCGTATGGTTCGCGGCCCCCCACCGCAGGGCTCCCGCTACGGTGCCGAGTGCCGCCCCGCCATGGGGTTGCGGGGCCCTCGTTCTTCACCAGGCGTTCGTCACCATCGGCTGCGCCCTGATCCGTTGGCGTCGGCTGCGCGGCGTGTCCTCGCAAGAACGCTGACGACGGCCGATGTCGAAAAGAATGCTGGTGTCAATGCTCAGGTGAATGCCGCGATGTGGTCGGCGATGAAGGTGCGCAGCGAGCGCGGTGCGGCGCCGGTGATCGCTGCGACCTCGTCCGAGAGCCATGCGGCGTCCCCTTCGGCGATCAGTTCGAAGGCTTTGGCGTTGGAGGTCGCGACAGCTTCGGGTACGCCGGCTCGGATCATCGCCGTCCGGTGCGCGTCGGGAGTGGTCTGCCGGTATTCGATCTCATGGCCGAGCGCGTCGGACAGTGCCTCGGCCACGTCGTGGTACGTGATCAGGTCCGGTCCGGTCAGCCAGTAGGTCCGGCCGGCGTGTGCCGCCGCTTTGGCGGCCACCGCTGCGGCGGTGGCGGCGACGTCGCGGGCATCGATCATGCCGACCTGGCCGTCGCCGGCGGACATCACGAATCCGCGCGACTGCTTGATCATGGGCGCCAGGGCGAGGAGGTTCTGCATGTAGGCGTTGGCTCGCAGCAGCGTGCAGGCGATTCCGGAGGTCTCCAGATACGCTTCGATCCGCGCCTGACCGCGCCGGCGCTCGACCGGTGAGTCGTCCGAAGCCTTGCTGGTGATCTTGACGATGTGCTGCACGCCCGCACGCACGGCGCTGGCGATGACAGCGATCTCCTGGGCGGGAACGGCCGGACTGACCAGGATGACGGTCTCGATGCCGCGCATGGCCGCATCCAGGGTGTCCGGACGTTCGAAGTCGCCGGTGACGATCTCGACGTCGGCCCTGGGCGCGCGGGCCGCGTCGCGTACCAGGGCCCTGGCGGGGTGGTGCTGCGCGCCGAGCAGCCGGGCGGCTTCGGCCCCGACGTTTCCGGACGCGCCGGTTACCAGAATCATGACGTTCTCCCGTGTGAAAGGTCAAAGTGCGTAGACGCGCCCGGCGTCGACGGCCAGGACGGTGCCGGTGATCGGCCGGGCCTGTTCACCGGCGAGGCAGGCGATGACGTCGGCGACCTCGTCCGGCTCGTTCGCCCGGCCGAGTGGGCCGGCGGCCGCGAGGGTGTCGAGCATCTCGCCCTTCGCGGGCGAACATCTGTGCCGCGGCTCGGCCGATGCCCGACGTTCCGCCGGTGATCAGCACGGCCGTGGGTGTGGAAGTCATGCTGCCGCCCCCTGATGCATTGGATTGGGCTATCCAATCTAGGGGGGCTACAATTGGATCGTCAAATCCAGTTTCAGGGGTGAGCAATGTCCACGCAGGCCGCGCGGCAGGACACGGTGAGTACCAGGAAGGGGCGCGCGACCCGCGAGCGGATCGTCGCGGCCGCGGCAGATCTGATGTACCGGCACGGGGTGGCGGGCACCAGCACTCCGGCGCTGCGGGATGCGGCCGGAGTCAGCTCGTCGCAGATCTACCACTACTTCGAGGACAAGGACGATCTCACCCGATCGGTCATCGCCTTCCAGACCGAAGCGATCCTCGCGCATCAGGCCCCGCTGCTGGCCCGGCTCGACAGCCTCGACGCCCTCCGGGCATGGCGCGACGTCGTCGTCGATGCCGCACGGCAACAGCACGGCGCCGGCGGGTGCCCGCTGGGCAGTCTCTCCAGCGAACTGTCCGACCACAACCCGCAGGCACGGGAAGCCCTGGCCGCAAGCTTCACCGCGTGGGCCACAGCGATCCGCGAAGGCCTGCTCGGCATGATCGCCCACGGCACCCTGCGCCCGCGGACCGACTCCGACCGGCTGGCCCTCGCGCTCCTGGCCGCGGTCCAGGGCGGACTCGTGCTCGCCCAGGCACAGCGCACCACCGAAGCCCTGGAGGCCGCCCTCGACACCGTGATCGCCCACATCCAGGAGCAAGCTACGCCGCGCTAGACGAATCCTGCCGGTGTGCCACCTTTTTGTCTCGGGACCTCGGGCTGTTGGCGGTGGTGGTGCTATGGGCCGCGGAAGGTGGCGCCGACGCCCCCGGTGGGCGCGGTCCGCGAGGAGGACGACCCGACGGGGCAGGTCCGCCTTCCCCCCGCGGCCCGAGACCTCAGCAGCTCAGGGAACCCTTGCGGAGGGCGTGGTCGGCGTCGTTGCTGTCGTCGGACCAGTACACCGGCTTGGAACCGTTCACGCACTCGTCCGAACCCGCCACCGAGAAGCCCTCGTTGTTGTAGTTCGGCATCCCGCTCGGCCGCTCGTAGATCGCAGACAGGGCGAACCGCCCCGTCCCGTCCACCCGAAGGGTCCGGTGCTGGCCGTCGCACGTGTCGTCGCACACCACCCACATCCGCGAAGCCTGCGGCTCCCACTGGAGTTCCATCACCCCGTCCATGCCGCTGCTGATCGAGGCGATCCGGGTGAACGCCCCGGAGTCCTGGAGCACGTACCCGTAGACCATGCCCGTGCCCTCGACGCCGACGAAGAAGACACCGCCGGTGTGGGAGCCGTACGCCGAGGGGTCGTACGTGCCGCCGGTGGCCGCGTCCTGGAAGCCGACGCCGGTCAGGTAGCCGTCGGGCACCCAAGTGACGCCTTCGAGGCCGAGGTTGGAGCCCACGGCGGGCAGATCCCCGGTGAGGTTCCACTCCTTGGTGGCCGTGAGCGTGCTGCCGCTGCCGGACACGTCGTACCGCAGCACCGAAAGCCGGCTGGTGCCGCTGGAGTCGGCGTTGCGCTCGCTGGAGACGTAGACCCCGCCGGCCGAGCCGGCGCCGGTGAGGGTGACGCCCTCGTCGTCGGGCGTGCCCGAACCCCCGGGGAAGTGCAGCGACTTGCCGGAGCCCCAGCCGCTCGCGGTGTCCGGCTGCCAGCCGCCGGAGCCGTTGGGGACCAGGCGCCACAACTTGCCGCTGTTCTGGGCGGCCCACATGACGCCGCCCTCCTGGTAGAGGCCGCTCAGGTCCTCGCCGAAGACGTTGGAGGCGTCGGCGGTGGTGACGCTGCTGCTGCCGGGCCAGGGCACGGCCGTCGTGGGCGGCGGGCTGGTGGGCGGAGTGGTCGGCGGAGTGGTGGGGGGTGTCGTGGGCGGGGTGGTGGGCGGGGTCGTGCCCGTACCGCCCGTGCCGGGGGCCAGGGCCACCCCCCGGAACGCCTTCTTCGAGGACGCCGTGGCCAGCGTCGTCACCGAACCGCTCATCGAGGAGGTGGGGGCGGCGGTGTCGGTCACGGTGGACAGCGTGCCGCTGGTGCCGGAGGAGCCGGAGCCGGTGGCGTAGAGGACGGCGTGGCCGCCGCCGACGTAGCCGGTGAGCCCCGTCACGTGCGAGACGCTCTTGCTGCCCTCGGCCTTCCAACTGCCGCCGCTGAGGCCGAACTTCTCGATCTTTCCGGCATTGCTGTCGGCGACGTACAGGGTGTCGGGGGTGCCGTGTCCCGCCACGTCGAGGAGGACGAAGCCGTAGGGGTCGCCGCTGCTCTCGGGGCTGCCCGGCAGGTTCGCCGTCTTCTGCCCGGAGGTGGTGGGGGTGCCGGTGCCGACCGTCGAGACGCCGATGCCGTCCTTGTCCGAGGAGGCGTACAACTGGCCGCCGCTGACCTGGACGTCGCGGATGTTGTCGTCGGTGAGCCGGGTGAAGCCGCTCGATCCGAGGGTGGTGGAGCCGATGCCGCCGGCCGCGCCGGAGACCCACAGGTGGGTGCCGTCCGAACTGGCCGCGCCCCGTACGTTGTTGTCGCCGGCGAACTCGTCCACCACCGTGGAGGTGTCCACGCTGCCGTCGGCGCCGACGCGGGCGAGCGTCACGTCGTCCGTGGTGGCGACGCTGTCGGTGCCCACGGCCTTGTGGTAGCCGGGCACGATCAGGTAGCGGCCGTCGCCCGAGAGCGTCAACTGCCCTTCGGAGGAGGCGCTGCCGGAGGCCGTCAGCTCATGGGTGGCCCCGCTGTCGGCGGTCGGCAGGGCGAGGGAGCGCACGAGGCTGCCGGCGGGGCTGTACTCGTCCAGGAACACGGGCGCCGCGTTGTCGGTGAGCGAGGTGCTCCCGTCGCCCACCCGGTACACCACGACGTCGCCGGGCGCGAACCCCGTTGCCGGGCCGCCGGCTTGGGCGACAGCGGGCACCAGGACCGCTCCGAGCGCGGCCGCGGCGACGAGCGCGCCGCCCCTCAGGGCCCTTCGGCGCCCCCGCGCGGACGCACGAACGGACACGAGACCGTGCGGATCTCTTCCACCCACGGACCAACCGCCTTCCCTACCGGGACCCGGACCCAGCGCAACCGAACGGCGTCACCCTCCCCACCCCCGATGACCTCCAGGTGAACCGCTCCCGTCCCGGCGGCGGCATCTTCGCTCCCGCGCGCCCCCGAACCGTGCACCCCCGCGCACCCCCGACCGGTGCGCTCCCCGGCGGAAGCCGCACCCCACGCACGGAAACCGCGCCTCCCTACGGAAGCCGTCCCCGGCCCCGGCGGAGCCGCACCGACCCGCCACCGGTCAGCTCGCTGACCTGACCACCGCGCGCCCCGCGTTGTAGAGAGACCGGGCAATGGCCTGCGGATCGCCGAGGTAGCCGCCGACCATGGCGCCGTCCCGCAGCATCACCAGCTGGTCGGCGACCTCGGAGACGTCGGTCACACCGATCTCCGCGAGCATCTCCTCGAACGTGCCCTTGAACCAGCGGCGATGGGCGTCGACGACCCGCCGGACGGGATGATCGGCCTCGGGGTACTCCGCCGCGGCGTTGATGAACGGGCATCCGCGGAACCCCGGCGAGCAGCTCTCGGCGCCGATCCCCTCCGCGATGAGCCGGAACGCCTCCGTGGTCCGGCCGGCGGTTGCCTCGCGGGCGCCGCCGACCGCCCGGCGCTCCCACTCGGCGCGCCGTTCGAGATAGGCCACGACCAGGTCGTCCTTGGTGGGGAAGTGCCGGTAGAAGGTCACCTTGGTGGTCCCGACCTTCGCGATGACCTTCTCCGCGCTCACCGCGCGTATGCCCTGGGCGTAGAAGAGCTCGGTCGCGGCATCGAGGAGACGTTCGCGCATCGGCTTCCTGCCCGGTGGCGCCGTCCCGGTCTCCTCCGGCACGGCCCCGACGGGCTCTGGGTGCTGCTGTGTCATGTCATCCACCATTCCCTACGCCCCCGATCCCGGGCCACTCCGGGCGTTCCCAGCGCCGCCACAGCGTGCTACCTTGATGTGGAGTTACTAGTTAGTCTACCTTGCTCGTCAGGAAGGGAGCCCCGCCATGTCGACAGCAACCCCGGTCGTCTTCGTCCACGGCCTGTGGATCCACGCGGACTCGTGGCACAACTGGTCCGATCTGTACCGGGAGGCCGGCTACGCACCGATCGCTCCCGGCTGGCCGGGCGACGCGGCCACCGTGACCGCGACCCGCCAGAACCCCGCCGCGCTCGCCGGCCAGGGCATCGACGACATCACCGCCGGTTACATCCGGGTCATCGACGGGCTCGATGCCGAGCCCGTGGTCATCGGCCATTCCTTCGGGGGACTGATCGCCCAGAAGCTGCTGGCCGGCGGCCACGCGGCGGCCGCCGTCGCCATCGACCCGGCCCAGATCAAGGGCGTCAAGCCGCTGCCCCTTGCGCAGATCCGCTCGGCCCTGCCGGTCCTCTCCCGCCCGGGCAACAGGAAGAAGGCCGTCTCGCTCACCAGCAAGCAGTTCCGTTACGGCTTCGGCAACGCGATACCGCAGGCCGAGTCGGACGAACTGTTCGAGCGCTGGGCCATCCCCGGCCCCGGCAGGCCCCTGTTCGAGGCGAGCACCGCCAACTTCAGCCGGACCTCGCCGGCGAAGGTGGACACCGGCAAGAGCGACCGCGGTCCGCTGCTCGTCATCGGCGGGGGCGAGGACCACACCGTCCCGGAAGTCGTCGCCAGGGCCGCCCACCGGCTGTACGCGGCTTCCAGCGCCGTCACCGATTACCAGGTGTTCCCGGACCGTGGCCACTCCCTGGTCTTCGACCACGGATGGCGCGAGATCGCCGACTTCACCCTCGCCTGGCTCGACAGCCAGGGCATCTGACCGCCCTCACGCCCGCCGTTCCTTCGGCGCGCCCACCACTCCCGAAACGCCCACCCCTTCAGAAAGAAGAAGAGCCATGAAGTCACCGCTGAAGTCCCGTACCCGCGGAGTCCGGCTCGCCGTACTGGGCGCGGCCCTGGCCCTCGCGGCCGCGGTCGTCCCCGCCGCGACGGCCTCCGGCGCCACCGGTACCGACGCCGGCCGGCAGCCGGCCAAGCCGACGGTCGTGCTGGTGCACGGCGCCTGGGCGGACGGGTCGAGCTGGCAAGGTGTCGTCCGCGACCTGCAGCACGACGGGTACACCGTCGACGTCCCGCCGAACCCGCTGCGCGGCGTGGCGAGCGATTCCGCGTACCTCGCCAGCTACCTCAAGACCGTCCCCGGACCGATCGTGCTGGTCGGGCACTCCTACGGCGGATTCGTGATCACCAACGCCGCCACCGGCGACCCCGACGTCAAGGCGCTCGTGTACGTCGACGCCTTCCTCCCGGCCCAGGGCGAGACCCTGAACGGGCTGACCTCGCAGTTCCCGGGCAGCCTGATCGGTCCCGACGCGCTCACCTTCGTCCCGTCGGCCGGCGGTGTCGTCGACGCCTACCTCAAGCAGGCGCAGTTCCCCGGGATCATGGCCAACGACCTGCCGGCCCGGACGGCCGCCCAACTGGCCGCGACCCAGCGCCCGCTCGCGGCATCCGCGCTCGACGAGCCGTCCGGAGCGCCGGCCTGGAGCAGCATCCCGAGTTGGGACGTGATCGGCACCGCCGACCACGCGATTCCGCCCGCCGCCCAGGAGTTCATGGCCGAGCGCGCCGGCTCGCACGTGACGAGGATCCACGCCTCGCACCTGTCCATGATCTCCCACCCGGACACGGTGACGGATGTCATCGAGACCGCGGCACACCACACCCACTGACTCCCCCACCCCGCGGCCGTGCGGCTCCCCCGCACGGCCGCGGCGTGGCTGTTTTTACGTCAGGGAGCTGCGGAGGGCGGTCGTGGGCAGGGAGAAGACGAGGCGCTGGCGGATGGGGTTCGTGGTCGGCCAGACCCCGTTCACGTCGGCGGCCCATTCCGTCTGGGACCAGAGGCGGTCCTGGTCGGCCATGAACGTCATGCCCTCGGAGTGCTGGGCCCACTCGTGCTGGGCGGTCGCCGAGCCGCCCGTCGAGGTCGTGGCGTGGGCCGCGGTCTGCTCGCCCGCCGCGGGCAGCGGGATCCGCCAGGGGATGCCGTGCGTCGCCGGGCTGCCGACGGAGTCCGCCGTGTAGATGACCTTCTCACCGTTCTCGGTGCGGTCGAGCGTGCCCTGGATACCGACGATGTCCGTGTCGTAGATGTCGATCGGATCGGCGTGGCCCGAGCTGTCCGTGGTGATGGGCATCGCCGCGTCGGCGCTGTTCAGCGCGTACCGCCAGATCCGCGACGCCGTTCCCGTGGACCCGGTGGACACCCACTCGTTGGCGACCAGCGTGAAGGGGCTGACGGACCTGTCCATCGACAGCGCGTCGAAGCACGGCTGCCGGTCCGCGCTGCGGTCCGCCGACGTGCAGGACGCCGGGACGCTGTACGAGCCGATGGCGGGCCAGAAGTACTGGTAGCCGTGGGCGGAGACCTGGTCCCCCCGGTGCCCGACCCAGTCGGCGTCGGTGTTGGCCTGGTAGATGTACTTCGTGGAGAAGACGTAGATCGCGTTGTGGTGCGCGTCGCCGTCGAGCGAGCCGGTGACGAGGAGCTTGTCGCCCCACCACACCATGCCGCCCATGTGCGAGCCGAAGATCCCGAAGTCGTTGCCGCCGTCGGTGGGGATGACCGGGAGGACCCAGCGGTAGCCGTACTTGTCCGCCGAGCCGTCGGTGTCGTTGATCAGCGCCATCCGGCCGAAGTGGTCCTGCTGGTTGGCGCTGCCCCAGCCGGAGACGAGGACACGGTCGGTGCCCCAGACCCCGTCCGCGTCGGCGTCGCCCGAGGACGTCATGCCCTGGGGCGACCAGTACTGCGTGGTGGCGTCGCCCTCGTCCCAGCAGAAGGCGTCGTCGCCGGAGACGGCCGGGTCCAGGGGCTCGGCGGTGGACTCCTGCGCGCAGTCGGAGCTGCTGTCGGGGTGCAGGTGGTGGTTCACCGAGTTGACGATCGTGTGGACGCTGCTGTCGGCGTACGTGTCCTTCATCGTCTGGAGGGTGGTGGCCGAGACCTGGTGCTCGGTCAGGCGCAGCGGCGCCGCCGCCGAGGCGGGTGCGCGGACGGCCTTGCCGGGGGTGCCCGGGGTCGCGGGCGTGACGCCCGCCGCCGGGCTCAAGGACGCCGCCCCCACCACCAGAACAGCCAGCCCCGCAACCAAGAGCCCGCGCCTTCGATCGGTCCTGCGCACGTTGCGTACCTCCCGTGAACGTCGGCTGGCGAGCCTTCAAGTCGCACACACCGCCCGCAACTATCCCCAACCCGGGCCCCCTTGGACCAGACCGCCTCCCCGGGGGCGCCCAATCCCCCTCAAGCACGAAGCCGCATCCCTCGTACGAGCGGATCGCACCCCGCCCCCGCGGCAGCCGCGGCCCTCACCCGCAGAGCCCCGCGCACGTCCCTTACGTGCACGGATTGGCCGGAAGTGGACGATACGTCCGGGCACGTACCGCGGTACAGCCGTGCAGAGACCGCTTCCGCGGCGTAGCAGGTCCGGTTTGCGGGGGTACGGTGCCCGAAGGTTCTGCTGCGGTTCCTGGGGCGTACGCGCCCTGTTGGGAAACCGTTCGAGGAACCCCGTGCGGGAACCCTTTCGCGGAACCGCCGCGGGAACCCTCGGGGAGCCCGTGCGGAACCCGTACGCCGTTGAGGAGTTGGCCGACGCGCCCCGGCAGAGCCGCCGGGGGGATGGAGGCGGGACATGGCAGCGCTGTGGGGCGTGTCCTTCGACGCCACCCCGTTGTCCGGGGTGGTGGTCGAGTTCGTGAAGACCGCCCGCCACTTCCACGAGCGGGGGTACGAGGTCCACCTCGACCTCGGCTACGACATCAAGGCGGACAAGGGCCGCTTCTTCCGCCCCTACACCGACGAACCCCGCCTGCTCCCGCCCTGGGTGCGCCTGGCCCGCGTCCCGGGCCTGGCCGACCTGGCGGGATACGACGCCGACCTCGTCACCGAAGTCCTGCAAGAGGTCGTGGAGAAGGGCGACTTACGGCTGCTGCCGGAGGTGGAGCGCCTCAGCGACGCGGTCTGCGAGCTGCTGCTGCGCCTGTGGGACGACCTCGGTGTCACCCGCGTCCTGGTGGAGAACGGCACCCTGCCGGAGAACATCGTCCTCACCCGCGCCCTGCAGAAGGCCATCCCCGCCCACGGACGGCGGCACGGCCTCGGCCGCTTCGCGCTGTGGCGCGACCACGACCTGATGTGGCAGAGCGAGCCGGGCAGCGGCAAGTACGGCCGGCCCCCGTACCCGAACGTGCCGCCGCTGCTGGCCGATCCGCACGTGCGCTACCTCGCCCTGCACGAAAGGGCCCGCGGGCTGACCCGCCAATGGGCCCCCCACGTACGGCACATCGACGTGCTGCCCAACGCCTTCCCGCACCGCCCGGCCGAAGTGACCGCCGCCAACGCGGACTTCCGCGCCCACTACGGCATCCCGGCCCGCGCCCGCCTCATCGCCCGCACCACCCGCGTGATCCCCCAAAAGCGCGTCGACCGCGACATCCACCTGGTGGCCGCCCTCGTGCCGGACGTCGACGCCTGGCTCTTCGTGGCCGGCGACACCACCGAGGACCCGGCGGAGTACGGCCGGCTGACCGCGCTCGCCGAGGAGCTGGGCGTCGCCGGCCGCGTGGTGTTCGGCGGCTGGCTCGCACCCGACCCGGAGGCGACCGGCGCCCCCGCCGGCGGCGGCTGGTCGGTGCGCGACCTGCTCGCCCACGCCGACCTGGTCTCCTTCCTGACCTCCTACGACTACGAGAGCTACGGCAACCCGATCGGCGAGGCCATCGCCGCCGGTGTGCCCTATGTGACGAGCGGCTACGAGCTGTACCCGACGGTGTACGGCGACAAGGGCTTCCGCGCGCCCGTCCTGCACGACGACCTCCCGACTCCGGCCTTCGTGAACGAGGTGGCACAGCTGGTGAACGACGACACCCTGCGGACGGCCACGGCGGAGCACAACCACCGCTTGGGCGCACGCCACTTCGGCCGCTCCAGCGCGGCCGCCCTGCTGGACCGGCTGGTGCTGACCCCGATGGGCCCGCGCACCCGGATGAGCGTGGTGCTGCCGGTCTACAACGAGGCGGCGAACCTGCCCGCGGTGCTGGCCTCCCTCCACGAGCAGCGCGACCCGGCGGGCGGCCGGCTGGACCCGGAGCTGTACGAGGTCGTGCTGGTGGACAACAACTCCACGGACGACACGGTGGAGTTGGCAAAGAGCTTCGCGGCCGCGCACCCGGACCTGGCGCTGCACGTGGTGCACGAGCCGGAGCAGGGCGTCTCGTGCGCGCGCCGCACCGGCATGGTGTTCGCCGCCGAACGCAGCACCGGCCGCCCCGAGGAGGCGCCGGCCGCCGGGCAGCGCTTCTACCTGGTCTCGGCGGACGCCGACTGCCGGGTGGACCCGCACTGGCTGGCCGAGTTGCTGGCGGCGATGGACGGCTCGGGCGCGGACATCGGGGTCTGCGACTACTACTACCGCGCGGAGCACTTCGCGGGCCGCCCGCGGCTGTGGGACGCCATCTCCCGTACGCTGCGCTGCCGTTCGGTGGCCTTCGCGCTCTTCGGCGGCTTCCCCGACGGGAAGGGCTTCGCGGTGGAGCGGGAGGCGCACGACCGGGCGGGCGGCATCGAGATCTTCTACCAGCTGGAGAACGGCCGCTTCGTCAACCACCTGTCCGACGACTGGGACTTCGGCATCAAGGTGTCGGCGCTGGGCGGCAGCCGGGTCTACGCGCCGGCCTCGCGGGTGGAGATCAACCCGCGCCGGGTGGACCACGCGCTGGAGGAGGTCATCGAGGGCAAGGCGTACGGCTCGGGCGGCACGATCGTGATGCGGGACATCCGCCCCGCCCGGGGCATCGGCGCCCGAGGCGAAACCGTCGAACCGGGCGGACCCGATGGACTCGATGGACCCGGCGGCCTCGGCGAGCCCGGGGTGCGGGACCTCACCGAGGAAGAGGCGCGCCGCGCCTGGGACTTCTCGGTCAAGGACTTCCTGCCGAAGAACCTGCTGCTGCCCCTGCTGCTCGACCCGGCGCTGCTCACGGCCCCGCCGGTACGGGAGTTCTTCGGCGCCGACCTCGCCGACGCCCTCGGGCAGCGCATCGCCGAGATCGTCGACGAGATGCGGATCGTGGACTTCACCCCGATCCACGCGTACAAGACGCCGTCCTTCCGGCTGTACTTCGAGTTCGCCGACGAGCTGTTCGCGGTGCTGCGGCGGACGGTGGGCGAGGACATCGGCTACCCGCCGCCGCTGCCGGAGTGCCTGGCGGAAGTGCCGCGCGAGCGCTTCCGCGAGTTCGTGCACTACTACTGCGAGGACCGCGAGTCCGGCGAGGCCCACGACTACTTCGGAAACGGGGGCGTGTTCTGATGACCGAGCCCGCACAGCCGGCACGACCCGCACAGCCCGCACGACCCGCGGAGCCCGCGCAGCCCGCACGTTCGGCCACGCCTGCACCCCCCGAATCCGCCACCGCCACCGACACCGCTCTCACCTCCCTCCTCGCCCTCGACCCCTCGGCCCCGACGCCCGCCGCCGTCGAGGCCCTGGCCGCGCCCGAGAACCGCCACCTGCTGGAGTACGTCCGCGAGGACCCCTTCGGCGCCCACGTCTTCCCAGGCAACATCGAGGGCTACGACCCCGAGCGCTTCCTGGACGACCTGGACGCCCAACTGGCGGCCACCGGCCCGATCCACCTGTGGGCGTACATCCCGACGTGCTCCTACCGCTGCCGCTTCTGCCAGTACCCCGTGGTGATCGCGAAGGGGCCGCAGGAGGCGGTGGCGCGGCGGGCGGCGCAGTGGGTGGACTGGAACATCGCGGAGGCGCGGCTGTGGCTGCGCCGGGTGCCGCACCTCGCGGGGGCGCCGGTCGGGGAGTTCAACGTGTTCGGCGGGACCCCCTCGCTGCTGCCGCCGGAGGAGATCCGCCGCCTGCTGGACTTCTACCGGGAGCACTTCGGCTTCGGCCCCGACACCACCGTGCGCTTCGAGGGCGACCCGACCACCTTCACGCCGGACAAGCTGGAGCTGCTCGCCGAGTTGGGCTGCACGAAGGTCTCCAGCGGGGTGCAGTCCTTCGACGACCACGTGCTGGCGATGAGCGGGCGCGAGCACACCGGGGCGGCCTGCCGGGAGTTCGTGCGGCGGGCGAAGGCGACGGGCTTCGACTGGGTGAGCGTGGACCTGATGTACGGGCTGCTGGACCAGTCGCTGGACACCGTGCGGGAGGACCTGGAGACGGTGCTCGCCGAGGGGCCCACCGCGGTGGTGTGCACGAAGCTGCACCTGCGCGACTACAGCGACACCCGCACAGGCGTGTCGGGCGTGCAGCCGGCGGCCTGGCAACTGCCGTCCTACCGCGCGCGGTTGGAGTCGCGCGGGCACCGGTGGCCGACGCTCGGCGAGCAGTACCAGATGCGCGAGGTGCTGACCGGGGGGCTGCGGGCCGCGGGGTGGACGGAGCACCCGACGATGTACTTCGCGCAGCCGGGCGCGGGGCCGGAGAAGTGGAAGGCGATCATGGCCGACCAGGACCTGCAGCTGCCGGAGGTGGCGATCGGGCTGGGCGGCAGCTCCAGTTGCCGCCGCTCGGAGGGGATGACGGAGGTGGACTGGCGCCGCTACGGCGAGGCGGTCGACGCGGGCCGCATCCCGCTGGGGTCGGCGACGGCGTTCACCGACGAGGCGCAGGAGACCCGGGCGGTGAACATGGCGCTGACGACGCTGCAGCCGCTGCGTGAGGAGGTCCACCGGGCCCGCTTCCCCGGCAGCTCGCTCTTTTCGCCGGCCCGGCGTGCGGCGTTCGCCTCGCTGGAGGCCCGCGGGCTGCTCACCGCGGACGAGGCGGCCGGCACGGTCACGCTGACGCCGACGGGCGAGACGCTGGTGGAGGCGATCATCAACACGGAGCTGTCGGCGCCGGCCGCCCGGGAGCGGAGCGGCATCACACCGTAATCCCCGCGTCAGGCAGGGTTCGCCCGGCCGACCCCGAGGTCGGCCAAGTTGTATAGCCAACTGCTCGAAGCGAACCCAGCAAAGAGGCGCACCACATGGCCGACTCGCTCACCCTCACCTCACCCGCCGACCCGAAAGCAGGGGACAAGGTCACCTTCTCCTGGGCCACGCAAAGGCCCAGCGGGAAGAACTGGATCGGCGTGTACGGACCCGCCGGCTCGCCCGGGAACGGCAGCAGTTGGGTGTGGACGTACGTCACGAACGCGTCGCAGGGCACCACCACCCTGGACACCTCGAAGCTCGCCGGCGGCCCGTACGCCGCTTATCTGCTCTACGACGACGGGAACGAGATCCTCGCCCGGGCGGCCCCGCTCACCTTCACGGACGCCGCCGCCGGCCTGAGCGTCAGCGACCCCCATCCCCGCGCGGGCGAGAAGCTGAGCTTCACCTGGAAGACCGGCGTGCCCAACGCCAAGAACTGGATCGGGATCTACGACGGCGACCGCCAACCGGGCACCGGCAGCTCGCTGGTGTGGGCCTACTCGGCGGCGGCAGCGGGCACCCTCACGCTCGACACCTCGGGCCTGACCGGCGGCCCCTACACCGCCTACCTGCTCTACGACGACCTCTACCCGATCCTCGCGAGGACCCAGCCCTTCGGCTTCACCCCGGTGGTGCCGCCGCACGCGGCCGTGGACGCCCTCACGGCCCCGGCCGAGGCCGGGCAGACGGCGACCGTCGACCTCGCGAAGCTGTGGATACGGCCCGACGGCAACAAGCCCGGCACCCCCGCCTTCGCGAAGACGGCCGGGGACGGCTGGCTCACCGTGGACGCCAAGGGCACCGTCACCGTGAAGGCCCCGGCCCACCCGCCGAAGGACCCCGGCCGGCTCGTCGCAGCCGTCACCGACAGCACCGGCGCCAAGGACACCATCACCTTGGACGTCCCGGTCCGCACCGCGAAGGACGCGATCGAGGGCCCCCTGAAGGTGGCGAGCCTCAACCTCTGGGACGCCGCCACCCACGTGGACGGCCCGCTGGAGAAGCTGCTCCGCCTCACCCTCACCCAGAACCTGGACGTCCTCGCGCTCCAGGAGACGCAGGGCACCGTCGGGCAGCAACTCGCCGACGCCCTCGGCTGGTACGCCCACCAGACCGCCGGCAGCCTCGCCCTGGTCAGCCGCTTCCCGCTCACCGACATCACCGAGCCGACCGACCGACTCCCCGCCCTGGCCGCGACCTTGCAGCTGCCGGGCGGCACCGAAGCGGGCAAGAGCGGCAAGGACGCCAAGAACGGCAAGGGCGCGGCGGCCGTACGGATCTGGGCCGTCCAGCTCGACGAGGCCGACTACGGCCCGTACGCGGCCCAGAAGCACCCCAGCGCCGCCCAGTTGGTCGCCGCCGAGAAGGCGACCACCCGCTACGCCCAGGCCCAGGCCCTCACCGGCGCCCTGCGCAAGGACCTCGCCTCCCCCACCCCCGTGATCCTCGCCGCCGGCCTCGCCTCCCCCTCGCACCTGGACTGGACCCGCGCCACGGCCTCAAGCCACTTCGGCCTGGGCCCGGTTGCGTGGCCGGTCACCGAACTGCTGGAGAAGGCCGGCCTGATCGACGCCTTCCGCGCGGCGCACCCGGACCCGGCGAAGACCCCCGGCACCACGTGGTCCCCGGTCCGCACGCAGCAGCAGGACGGCACCCCCGAGCCCCAGGACCGCATCGACCAGGTCCAGTTCGCGGGCCCGCTGACGCTCGTGGAGGCCCACACCCTCACCACCGGCTGGCCCCAGCCCGTCCCGGACACCAGTGGCAACGGCTGGCCCTCCGACCACGCGGCCGCCGTCGCCACCTTCACCCTGCGCCCGGCTCACTGAGCCCGCACCACACGAGACAGAAGGACCCCGCATGACCCCCATATCCCGCCGCACCTTCGTCGGCGCCGCAGCCGCCGGTGCGGCCACCGCCGCCGCAGGGCTCCCCGGCCTCACCCCCGAGGCCGACGCCGCGGACAAGAAGCACGGTTCGATCAAGGACGTCCGGCACGTCGTGATCCTCATGCAGGAGAACCGCAGCTTCGACCACTACCTCGGCACCCTCGACGGCGTGCGCGGCTTCGACGACAAGCAGGGCGTCGAATTCCCCGACGGCACCAGCGTGTTCGCCCAGCCCGACACCGGCCGCGCGGAGGGCTATTCGCTGCCCTTCCGCTTCGACACCACCACCTTCCGCGCCCAGGACTTCGGCGGCCTCGACCACGGCTGGGCCTCGGGCCACCAGGCGGTCAACAACGGCGCCCAGAACCAGTGGGTGGCAGCCAAGGGCCGCCTGACGATGGGGTACTTCACCCGGGACGACATCCCGTTCCAGTACGCCATGGCCGACGCCTTCACCGTCTGCGACAGCTACTTCACCTCGCTGAACGGCCCGACCGACCCCAACCGCCTCTACCTGTGGACGGGCACGCCCGGCCCCGGCAAGGACGGCACGACGGGCCCCTTCACGGACAACTCCATCGTCACCGAGAACCCGGTCGGCGACTGGACGACCTACGCCGAGCGGCTCCAGGACGCCGGGATCAGCTGGCGCGTCTACCACAACCCGGACGGATCGGACAACGAGAACGGCGACTACGACGACAACGCCCTCTCCTACTTCCAGCAGTTCGCGAAGGCCCCCGCGGACTCGCCGCTGCACATCAACGCGATGACGAAGTACGACCTGACGGCCTTCGACGCCGACTGCAAGAGCGGCGAACTGCCCACCGTCTCCTGGCTGGTCGCCCCCTTCAACTACTGCGAGCACCCGAGCGCGGGCCCGGACTGGGGCGCCTGGTGGGTCAACAAGGCCCTGCAGTCGCTGATGTCGAACCCCGAGGTGTGGAAGAACACCGTCTTCCTGGTGATGTACGACGAGAACGACGGCTTCTTCGACCACGTGATCCCGCCGTACCCCGAGCCGGGCACACCAGAGGAGTTCGTGGGCGGCCAGCCGATCGGGCTGGGCAGCCGGGTGCCGCTGTGGGTCTGCTCGCCCTGGTCGCGCGGCGGCTGGGTCAACTCCCAGGTGTTCGACCACACTTCGGTGCTGCGGTTCCTGGAGCGCGTCACCGGCGTGCAGGAGCCGAACATCTCGCGGTGGCGCCGCAGCGTCTGCGGCGACCTCACCACCTGCTTCGACTTCACCCGCCCCGACTACAGCATCCCCAGGATGCCCGACACCGACGAGCTGAAGGCCCGCGCCACCGCCCAGCACAGCCTGCCGGCCGTCCAGGCCCCCGCGGACGGCAAGCAGTCCATGCCGTCCCAGGAGCCCGGCGAGCGCCCGCACCGCGCCCTGCCCTACCGCCCGTGGGCCGACGTCACCGTGGACCGCGCCACCGGCAAGGTCACCTGCACGCTCACCAACGACGGCACGGCTGCTTACGTGTTCACCGTGCTGCCCAATGTGATCAAGCCGTTCACGGGCACGCCGTTCCTCGTCCAGCCGAAGAGCACCCGCACCTACGTGTGGGAAGCCTCGGAGACGGACGGGCGGTACGACTTCTCGGTGTACGGCGCGGACGGTTTCGTCGGCCGCTTCTCCGGCACGGTCGTACCCGAGGGCCAGACGGACGTGGCCCTGCCCACCGTGACGGCCGCGCTGCGGGCCGATGGGCATGCCGAACACGCCTCGGTGGACCTGCGGTTGGTCAACGACGGCGACACCGCCGCGACCTTCGCGCTCACCGCCAACGACTTCGGCGACGAGTCCCGTACGGTCCAGGTGGCCCCGCGCTCGCGGACGACCGTGAACTGGCCGACGCGGCAGGGCCGTTACGACGTGAGCGTCACGGCGGCCACGGGCACGCGGTTCACCCGCCGCTACGCCGGCACGGTCCACCCCGTCTGATCGGCACCGCGTCTCGTCCGGGCGACCTCACCAGCCGCCCGGGCGGGCGCCGTCGGCTCAAGCGCCGGGGAACTCCCCACGGGCGACGGCTCCGACGAACGAGGTCCACGCGTCCCGCGAGAAGGCCAGGGCGGGCCCGTGGGGGTCCTTGCTGTCCCGTACGGGGATGACGTCGGGCAGGTTGTCGGCCATCTCGACGCAGTTGCCGCCACTACCGTCGCTGTACGTGCTCTTGCGCCAGCTAGCCGACGTCAGGCTGTCGCTGGCCTCGACGCAATTGCCGCCATCGCCGCCGCTGTAGCTGCTCTTACGCCAAGCGATCACCCGCAGGCTCGAATTGGGCTCCATGCTCGTACTCCTCGGCTACCGCTTCGATGAGCGTCAAAGAAGCTTCCGGCGACAGTGCCGCCGCTCCGAGAAGATCGTATGCCAGCTTGTATCGCCTGACGGTGGCCGGATCGTCTTCGATCTTGCCCGTGCCGAGACCCGCCAGGTAGGCCATAGGGGCATCGTTCTCGAATTCCATCAGCCGCAACGAGCCGTGCAGACCTGCATGAGCACCCACGTTGAGGGGCAGCACCTGCACGAGAGCCCGGTTGCGCCGGATCATCGCCGCCACGTGGCGCAACTGTTCAGCCATGGCGGCCATGCCTCCGACAGGACGGCGCAGCACGCACTCGTCCAGCACAGCCCAGTACATCGGACTCGTGGCGCTGTCGAAGACGCCCGCGCGAATCAGCCTTGCATTCAGTCGGACCCGCACCAACTCCTCCGACAGCAGCGGGTCGTACGCGCGGATCAGCGCCAGCGCGTACGCCTCCGTCTGCAGAAGCCCCGGCACCAGCGACAGCTCCCACTCACGGATCTCCGTCGCGACCGTCTCCAACTCGGCCACGTCGGCGAAGTGTTCGGGATACGGCGTGGCGCGGCCCGCTTCCACGTTCCGTAGGAAGAAGCCGTCTGTCTTCAGCACCCGGTCGAGCATCTTGGCCATGTCGGGGTGGATGCGGCGGCGCCCCGTCTCCAGGTTCGCGATGAAGGACGGCGTCACGTAGAGCAGCGCGGCAAGCTCCGCCTGGCTCAAGCCGGCCTTCTCGCGTTGGTAGCGCATCTCGGCGCCGTACATCGCCCGCGTGGAGAGCGAGGGGTCCAGCTTCTTGCCGTTGAACTTGCGGATGTTCGCCATGGGGGTCTCCTCCGTGCCTCACCAGAGCCGTTTTGCGAGCCTTCCGCACCGACAGTAGCGAGTGAATTGCGTTCGGTGCAGGTGTTCAAGGAAACCCGAACCCACGGGACCCACCTATCCCTGCTGCGTTGGCGGCTGACGGTGAATAGGCTGGTGGTCCGTTCCGCCGGGGTGTAAGTGCAGGACGCCGCGATCGAGTTGCGCGTCGGGGACCCGGCCCGGTATCCACAGCGGTAACGCTGGGGGAAGGTGACTCCATGGCCGGGCTGAAGGGCGCCTGGAAGCGGTCCGCGATCGGACGCTTCTCGAAGCAGGCGGCCCATATCGAGTTGATGCACCGTTCGATGGGTTTCGCCGCGCTGGGCTTCGTCACGTTGATGCCGTTGCTGGTCGTGGTGGCCGCGGCGACGCCGTGGGAGAACCGGCCGGGCTTCGCCCAATGGGTCGTGGACGGCATGGGGTTGAGCCCGAACGGGGCGCACGAGGTGCGCAGCCTGTTCGCGGCGCCGCGCAACGTGCTGAGCGCGACGAGCGCGTGGAGCCTGGCGTCGGTGGCGTACTTCGGGCTGTCGTTCGCGGCGAGCGTGGAGACCGGCTACCGCAAGATCTGGGACCTGCCGGCGGGGCCGTGGCACCGCGACTGGCGGCGGACGGTGTGGCTGGCCGTGATGACGGGCTACCTGTTCTGCGAGTCGCAGAGCGCGGCGGTGCTCGGCAGCGGGGAGTCGCGGACGCTGCTGCGGATCGTGCTCACATTCCTGCTCGGGGTGGCCTTCTTCGCGTGGGGCCAGCAGTTCCTGCTCTACGGGGGCGTGAGTTTCCGCACGGCGCTGCCGGGGGCGGTCTGCACGATGCTGGGCCTGGCGGGGCTGCGGATCTTCTCGCACCTGTTCTTCGCCCGGCTGATGCTGTCGAACGCGGGCGCGTACGGGCCGGTGGGCACAGTGCTCACGGTGGAGAGCTGGCTCGTCGGCGTCGGCTTCGTGGTCTTCGGCGGCGCGCTGGTCGGCCGCCACATCCGCGACAGCCGCATCCTGCGGGTGGGCGCCGAGATCCCCCGCCCCCAGCAGCCCGAGGGTTGGTTCGAGGTCCCCACCGAGGAGCCCGCCGTCCTCCACTGGCGCTCCGACGGCAGCGGCGGCACCACGGAATAGCCCGCTCCCCGGAGTGGCCCTTCTCACGCCCCACCATCTGAGCACCGATCCGGGTGGGGGCCGTGCTGGTCACAGAATGCGATCTCCGACTGACCGAGTTCGCCGGCGGGAGACACCGCGGCCTCGATCTGCGCGGCAATGAGGTGATCGTTGCCCGGTTTTCAGGTGTGCAGGCCGACTCCTCCGGTGGGGTGGAGGTCGATCCGCTCGGGTGGTCCTGCCAGCAGCGGGAGGGCTTGTCCGATGAGTTCCTTGGCTCCGGGCGCGGACAGTGAGGCCGTGTGGTCGGCTGCGCTGGACCAGATTTCGGTGACCCACACGACGTCGTCCTCGCTGGGGGTGGTGTTGACGATGTACAGCTCGCACCCGGGGGCGTCCTGGGTGAGTTCTGCGGCCTGCAGGAGGATCTTGACCAGGGCGTCGCGCTGTCCTGTCCGCGCGCGGAACTTCACGTAGTAGCCGATCTTGTCCATGTGTGTCTCCCGGTCGTGCTGCGGCTTCGGGTTCCGGGGTGATCCTCGCACGGGTGCGGAGGAGCGGGGTGGGCTGGATTCGGCTGCCCCATCGACCGAGCCCAGGCCGTCCGACTCGCCGAAGCCCTGACCGCCGAACTGGGCATCGCCTTCGGCGACGATCCCACCCACGCGCAGGGACCCCTCGGGCGGACGCGGCGGTGCCCCGCCTCCCGGGAGGGAAACGGGGCACCGTTCGTGCGTGGAGAGCGGGCTTCTCAGAAGTCCATGTCTCCGCCGGGCATGCCACCCGGGGCCGCGGGGGCGGCCTTCTCGGGCTTGTCGGCGATGACCGCCTCCGTGGTGAGGAAGAGCGCCGCGATCGAGGCGGCGTTCTGCAGCGCGGAGCGGGTGACCTTCGCCGGGTCGATGATGCCCTCGGCGACCAGGTCGACGTACTCGCCCGTCGCGGCGTTCAGGCCGTGGCCGGGGGTCAGGTTGCGCACCTTCTCCACCACGACGCCGCCCTCGAGGCCGGCGTTGACCGCAATCTGCTTGAGCGGGGCCTCCAGCGCGATCTTGACGGCGGCGGCGCCGGTCGCCTCGTCGCCCTCCAGCTCCAGCTTCTCGAACACCGAGGTGGCCTGCAGCAGGGCCACGCCACCACCGGCGACGATGCCCTCCTCGACGGCCGCCTTCGCGTTGCGCACGGCGTCCTCGATGCGGTGCTTGCGCTCCTTGAGCTCGACCTCGGTCGCGGCACCGGCCTTGATGACGGCCACGCCGCCGGCCAGCTTCGCCAGCCGCTCCTGCAGCTTCTCGCGGTCGTAGTCCGAGTCGCTGTTCTCGATCTCGGCGCGGATCTGGTTGACCCGGCCGGCGACCTGGTCGGCCTCGCCGGCGCCGTCCACGATCGTGGTCTCGTCCTTGGTGATGACGACCTTGCGGGCGCGGCCCAGCAGGTCCAGGCCCGCGTTCTCCAGCTTCAGGCCGACCTCCTCGGAGATGACCGTGCCGCCGGTGAGGATGGCGATGTCGCCGAGCATGGCCTTGCGGCGGTCACCGAAGCCGGGGGCCTTGACCGCGACCGACTTGAAGGTGCCGCGGATCTTGTTGACCACCAGGGTGGACAGGGCCTCGCCCTCGACGTCCTCGGCGATGATCAGCAGCGGCTTGCCGGACTGCATGACCTTCTCCAGCAGCGGGAGCAGGTCCTTCACCGCGGAGACCTTGGAGTTGACGATCAGGATGTACGGGTCGTCGAGCGACGCCTCCATCCGCTCCAGGTCGGTGGCGAAGTAGGCGGAGATGAAGCCCTTGTCGAAGCGCATGCCCTCGGTGAGCTCCAGCTCGAGCCCGAAGGTCTGCGACTCCTCGACGGTGATGACGCCTTCCTTGCCGACCTTGTCCATGGCCTCGGCGATCAGCTCGCCGATCTGGGTGTCGGCGGCGGAGATGGAGGCGGTGGAGGCGATCTGCTCCTTGGTCTCCACGTCCTTGGCCTGCTCCAGCAGGGCGGCGGAGACGGCCTCCACGGCCTTCTCGATGCCGCGCTTGAGCGCCATCGGGTTGGCGCCGGCGGCCACGTTGCGCAGGCCCTCCTTGACCAGGGCCTGGGCGAGGACGGTCGCGGTCGTCGTACCGTCACCGGCGACGTCGTCGGTCTTCTTGGCGACTTCCTTGACCAGCTCGGCGCCGATCTTCTCGTACGGGTCCTCCAGCTCGATCTCCTTGGCGATGGAGACACCATCGTTGGTGATCGTGGGGGCGCCCCACTTCTTCTCGAGCACGACGTTGCGGCCCTTGGGGCCGAGAGTGACCTTGACGGCGTCGGCGAGCTGGTTCATCCCGCGCTCAAGGCCGCGCCGTGCCTCCTCGTCGAACGCGATGATCTTGGCCATGGTGAAGTGTCCTCCGCGGACTTGATTGTGTGCGCTCGGGACCAGGTGGTGCCCGCGACGGACGGCACGAGGGCCGCCGGTTCCTTCCCGGCACCCGCTCGGACCTCACCGACCCGACCCTGACTGTCACTCTCGCTCGTAGAGTGCTAATGCCAATGATTAGCACTCTCCCCCTACGAGTGCAAGCGCTTCGGGCTGCGCCCGTGCTTACGGGGCCGGATGCCGCTGGGCGCGGCGGCCAGGCGTGACACCTCAAGGGGCGCTGGGGGTACCCCCCGCGCCCCTGGGTGTCACGGCCCACCCGAAGACTCACGCGGGAGTACGCAAAGGAGCCGCACCTCGGGAGGTGCGGCTCCTTGCAGAGTGGAGCAAAACTGGTCGCGTCGATGGCCGAACGCGCCGGGACTTCAGCCTGCGAGACGGACCATGTCCGCCTGCGGGCCCTTCTGACCCTGCGAGATCTCGAACTCGACTCGCTGGCCTTCCTCGAGGGTGCGGTACCCGTCCATCTGGATCGCGCTGTAGTGGACGAAGACATCCGCACCACCGTCGACCGCGATGAAGCCGTAGCCCTTCTCCGCGTTGAACCACTTGACGGTGCCCTGAGCCATTCCTAACTCCCCTATTGCTGGCCCTATCGCGGCCCCGCACTTCACGGGTCCGGGTCAGACCTCACCCGCCCGAGCACCCCTTACCGGCAGGCAGGTGGGGTCCCTGGGGGGCGTGCGCCGGAACGCGTCGACCGCGGCTGAATGTATCTGCCCGAACGCCCTGTGCAACAGGTCATTCGGACGAGAAATCTGGGCCGGAAGCATCGTATATAACCAGGGAAAAAACGATAAGGCGGGACAATACGGACCGGGCATACCGGACCAACACCGCAATTCGTTCGTGAATTTGGCGATAAATCGCCGAGGTCGCGTCGCGCACGATCATGTGCGCGCAACTGTACAACCTTTCAACTACCGCCCGGACACGCGCGTGCCCCATCCACCCCAAAGGGTGAACGGGGCACAAACCGTGAGAACCCGCCGACCGGCGTTTCAGCCGCCGGCCACCGCGGGAATGATCGAGACGCTGGCACCGTCCGGCACCGCCGTCGCCAACCCCTCGGAGAACCGGACGTCGTCGTCGTTCACATACACATTCACGAATCGCCGCAGCTTTCCGGTGTCGTCCAGCACCCGCGCGGAAATACCCGTGTGGTTGCGCTCCAGGGATTCGAGGACTTCCGCCAGCGTGGAACCGTCGGCCGGCACCTCGGCCTGGCCGCCGGTGTAGGTGCGGAGAATGGTGGGGATACGGACGGAAGCACTCATGCGAGGCCAGCCTCTCGGAACGCGGCAAGGGTGGGGCGGATGGTCGCGGTCGGGCCGGTCGTCGGCGCCACCGCGTCCAAAGTCTTCAGGCCGTCGCCCGTGTTGAGCACGACGGTCTCCTCGGTGGGGTCCAGCTGCCCGGTCTCGATCAGCTTCTTCAGCACGCCGACGGTCACCCCGCCCGCGGTCTCGGCGAAGATCCCCTCGGTCCTGGCGAGCAGCTTGATCGCCTCGACCACCTGCTCGTCGGTCACGTCCTCCACCGCGCCGCCGGTGCGCCGGGCGATGTCCAGCACGTAGGGCCCGTCCGCCGGGTTCCCGATCGCGAGCGACTTGGCGATGGTGTCGGGCTTGACCGGCCGCACCACGTCGTGCCCGGCCTTGAAGGCCGCCGACACCGGCGAGCACCCCTCGGCCTGGGCCCCGTAGATCTTGTACGGCTTGTCCTCGACCAGGCCGAGCTTGATCAGCTCGCGCAGCCCCTTGTCGATCTTGGTGAGCTGCGAGCCCGAGGCGATCGGGATGACCAGGTTGTCCGGCAGCCGCCAGCCCAGCTGCTCGGCGATCTCGTAGGCCAGCGTCTTGGAGCCCTCGCCGTAGTACGGCCGCAGGTTCACGTTGACGAAGCCCCAGCCCTCGCCGATCGGGTCGCCGATCAGCTCCGAGCAGAAGCGGTTCACGTCGTCGTACGAACCCTCGATCGCGACCAGCTCGCCGCCGTAGACCGCGGCCATGACGACCTTGCCGGCCTCCAGGTCGTGCGGGATGAACACGCAGGAACGGAAGCCCGCGCGGGCGGCCGCGGCGCCGACCGCGCCGGCCAGGTTGCCGGTGGAGGAGCAGGACAGGGTGGTCAGGCCGAAGGTGCGGGCGGCCTCCAGGGCGATGGCGACGACCCGGTCCTTGAAGGAGTGCGTCGGGTTGCCGGTGTCGTCCTTGACGTGCAGGCCGCCGGTGATGCCCAGCTCACGGGCGAGGTTGTCGGCCTTGACGAGCTTGGTCCAGCCCGGGTGCAGGTTCGGCTTGGTGGCCACGTCGGCGGGCACCGGAAGCAGCGGGGCGTAGCGCCAGATGCTGGTCGGGCCGGACTCGATCTGCTTGCGCAGGGCCTCGGGGTCGCCGGTCGGCAGGTCGTAGGCCACTTCGAGCGGCCCGAAACACTCCAGGCAGGCGAAGACGGGGCTGAGCGGGTAGCGGGTACCGCACTCGCGACAGGAGAGGGCGGCGGCGGGGCCGAAGGGCGGGAGCTCGGGTTCCGCGGCCGGACCGGAGGCGCTGCTCGACGGGGTGGACGCGGGGGTCGTGGTACTTGCGGCGGTCACTTGCGCAGCCATGACAGGCGAGGCCCTTTCTCCTCATCTTCCTCGTGACGCGGGCGCGCCACGAGACGGAATTGGCACCTTCCCCACCGTGCGTTGACCTCGCGGTCGGCGGGAGGGTTGCCGGGGCTTCAACGGGCCGTTCCCTCTGCCCCTCTGGATGAGCGGTATGGCGCCGGGCCCGCGGACGGGCTGCCGATGCGTTTGTCCCGCGGTGGGCCCCCGGCATGCGGTCGGCTCACGCGTTGTTCAAGACTGTAACCGACATACGAGACGGTGGAGAGAGGCCGTCCGGAACGCGAGACGGATCACACGCGGATCGCTGCTGCTCGCAGCGGGCGCGCCAAGGGAGAGGACACCTGTGCTCGACGAGGTGGAGCACTGGCTGCGCAGCCGTTCGTGGTCGGCCGCGGACCGCAGCCTGGACGACCTGCTCGCCGCCAAGCGGGCCGCCGGGGCGCAGGGCACGGTGAGCGTGGTGCTGCCGGCGCTGGACGAGGAGGCGACCGTCGGCGACATCGTGGCCGCGATCCGGCGCGAGCTGATGGGGCCGGACGCTCCGCTGGTGGACGAGCTGGTCGTGGTGGACTCCGGCTCCACCGATCGCACCGCGCGGGTCGCCGAGCTGGCCGGGGCGCGGGTGGTACGGCGCGACGACGTGCTGCCGCGGCTGCCGGCGCTGCCCGGCAAGGGCGAGGTGCTGTGGCGGTCCCTCTTCGTCACCAGCGGCGAGATCGTCTGCTTCGTGGACGCCGATCTGCGCGAGTTCGACCCCGTCTTCGTCTCCGGGGTCGTCGGGCCGCTGCTCACCGAGCCGGATGTGCGGCTGGTCAAGGCGATGTACGACCGGCCGCTGGAAGCCGGGGACGCGGTGCATCCGGCCGGCGGCGGTCGGGTGACGGAGCTGGTGGCGCGCCCGCTGCTCAACCTGCACTGGCCGCAGCTGGCCGGCTTCGTCCAGCCGCTCGGCGGGGAGTACGCCGCCCGGCGCTCCCTGCTGGAACGGCTCCCCTTTCCGACCGGGTACGGGGTGGAGCTGGCGATGCTCATCGACGCGCTGGACGCGGTGGGGCTCTCCGCACTCGGCCAGGTCGATGTCGGGGTACGGCACCACCGGCACCAGCCGGACCAGGCGCTGGGCCGCATGGCCGCGGCGATCTACCGCACGGCCCAGCTGCGCCTGTCCCGCGCCCACCTGGTCCGCCCCCACCTCACCCAATTCGCCCGAGCGGCAGCCGGCTTCGCCCCCACGACGTACCCCGTCGACACAGCCGAACGCCCCCCGGCGGTCACCATCCCCGAATACGCGGCCCGCCGCGCCGCCTGAGGGGTTCCCCCGGGGTGGTACGGGGGCTCGCCTTGCGCACAAGGGCAAGGTTTTCAGGGGCGCGGGGAACTGCGCGACCAGCCAGAGGAGCCCTGCAGGCGGCAACGGCGGGCAACCCGAACGGCGGGGAGCCGCCCCCGCACCGGCGGAGCCGCCCGGCTCACAGTGAGGTAGCGCACGTTTGGGGGGCGTGCCGCGAGGCTAATGGTTCGGGTATGTCGGGTGACGCACGTGTCCTGGTCGCTTCCAACCGCGGCCCCGTCTCGTACACGCTGGGCGCGGACGGCGAGCTGACCAGCCGCAGAGGCGGTGGCGGCGTCGTCTCCGGATTGAGCGCGATCGGCCCGGACGCCGGCGCCGTCTGGGTCTGCGCGGCCCTGTCGGACGGCGACCGCGAGGCCGTCCGCCGCGGCACCGCCGAACCCGGCACCCGCATGATCGCCGTCGACCCCGCCGTCTTCCACGCGGCCTACAACGACATCGCGAACTCCGTGCTGTGGTTCGTCCACCACATGCTCTACCAGACCCCGTTCGAGCCCTCCTTCGACGAGGACTTCCGCGCCCAGTGGGCCTCGTACGCCACCTACAACCGCGCCTTCGCCGACGCGCTCGCCGAGGAGGCCGCGCCCGGCGCCGCGGTCCTCGTGCAGGACTATCACCTCGCCCTGGTCCCTGCGCTGCTCCGCGCCCACCGCCCCGACCTGCGCATCGGCCACTTCTCGCACACCCCGTGGGCGCCGCCGGACTACTTCCGGCTGCTCCCCGACGACATCTCCGCCCAGCTCCTCGAAGGCATCCTCGGCAGCGACCGCGCCGCCTTCCTCACCCGCCGCTGGGCCGCCGCCTTCGCCGCGTGCTGCGCCGACGTGCTCGGCGCGGAGGTCTCCCCCGACGGCACCGCGGTCACGCACGGCGGCCGCACCACCCGGCTGGGCGTGCACGGACTCGGCGCCGACGCGGACTTCCTGCGGGAGCGGGCCGGGCGGCCGGACGTCGAGGAGCGGATGGCGGCGCTGCGGGCCGAGGCGGGGCCGGGCCGGCGGCTGATCGTGCGGGTGGACCGCACCGAGCTGTCGAAGAACATCGTGCGGGGGCTACTGGCGTACCGGCGGCTGCTGCTGGAGCACCCGGGGTGGCGCGAGCGGGTCGTGCACGTCGCTTTCGCGTACCCCTCGCGGCAGGACCTCGCGTCCTACCGCGAGTACACCGCGGAGGTCTCGCGGGTCGCCGAGGCGATCAACGCGGAGTTCGGCACGCCGGGGTGGACGCCGGTGATCCTCAAGGTGGATGACGATTTCGCGCGCTCGCTCGCGGCGTACCGGCTGGCCGACGTCGCTCTGGTCAACCCGATCCGGGACGGGATGAACCTCGTCGCCAAGGAGGTCCCCGTCGTCTCCGACCACGGGGTGGCCCTGGTGCTCTCCCGCGAGGCGGGCGCGTTCGAGGAGCTGGGCGACGAGGCGATCGTCGTCAACCCGTACGACGTCCGCGGCACGGCCGCGGCCCTCAACACGGCACTCACCCTGCCAGAGGCGGAGCGGGCCGAACGCACGAAGCGCCTCGCTTTCGCCGCGACCTCCCTCCCCCCCTCCCGCTGGTTCCTCGACCAACTCACCGCATTGAGCTAGCCGCTCCGGCTTGTACGGGCCTCACTTTGTGCGCGAGGGACCGTGCTGGAGGAGGGTTGCCAGGACGGGGTGACTGTAGAGGGCGATCGGTGCCACATGGTCGGCGGTGCGGGGGCGCCAGAGTTCGAGGGCGGCCGCCAGGTCGGGCCACGCGGCGGCGGCGAGCCGCTTCTGCTCCTCGCGCGCTGCGCGCTGACGCTCGAACGGGGACAGGGGCGCCCCGGCACCCTTGATGCCTGACGACCTCCGTACCACCACCGCGTCGGAAACCGGCTCGGGCTCAGGTACCTGAAAGGCCGGTTCGGCGAGAAGGCGGTCGAGGATGCGGCGTACCGCCGTGTCGAACTCGGGGTTGCCGAAGGTGGGTTGCCGGGAACCGTCGAGATATGCGTCCGCCAACTCGTTGATCTGCGGCGGCCCCAACCGGCGAAGCGCCCGCAGCCCCCGGTTCCCCGTGGAGTTCGGCAGGCGCTCCTCGAAGCAGATCAGCGGCAGCAACTCCTCAGTGAACAGCGGGCTTTCGAAGAGACCGTCGACCGCGTTGCGCGGGTGGACGAGGTCGCCGACGCGCGCTTCGTACCACCGGCCGCGCATACCGAGGAGTTGGGCGCGGAGCAGGCCCGCGCGGGGGCGGCCGAAGCGCTGCGCCTCCTCAAGGAGGGTGAGGGCGTTCGCGACCTCGCCGTCGAGTGCGGCGAGCCGGGCGGTTTCCACAGTCGCGTCCCAGTGGTCCCGGGTGGCCCCCGGGGGGCGGCGCAGCGCGTGGAAGGAGGCGTACTGGTCGTAGAGGAGCGCGGCGAAGGAGCCGAAGCGGCGCGGGCCCTCGCCGGACCAGGAGGAGAGCCAGTACGCGGCCCACTCACCGCGGTCGTCCACGTCGTCGGGGTCGAGGAACATCACGGCGACGTCGCCGCTCAGCGAGAGCCGCAGCGAACGGCGCAGCAGGCCGGCTTCGCCCTCGGCCGGGTCCTCGTCCGCCCAGGCGTACGCCGTGATCCAGTGCGCGTCCGGGGTGTCGGCGAGCCATTCCAGGGTTTCGGTGCCGGCGAGTTCGTAGATGAAGCAGCCGGCGTCGCGCCAGCCGTTGGTCACCTCCAGGAACGTCCGCAGGGAAGGGGGCAAAGTGCGGCCGAGCCGCGCCTCCGCGGCCGCGAGTTGTTCCGCGGTGGCGGGCTCGAACCCGAGCCACTGCCTGCGGCGCACCTCGGGTTCCAACGGCCGGCCCGCCTCGGGCTCGTGATCGTGGGCCCGCACCCACTCCTCACTCCACAACCGCAGGAACGGCTCCCATCCACCCGCGCTGACAGCACCCCAGGGCATCTCCATCCCCCCACCCCACCACACCCCACCGACACGGCTCCGGCTCGCGGGCCGGCGGTGTCGGGGGGTGGTGGTACGTTGCGGCTCCGGTGGTCGAGGGGGACGGGGAGCTGCGGTGGGAGAGGTGGCGTTGCGGGCGGTCGAGGACGGCGATCTCGACGGTCTGTTCGACATGATGCGGGACCCCGAGGCGGTGCGGATGGCCGCTTTCACTGCCGAGGACCCCGACGACCGTGCGGCCTTCGACGCCCACATGGCGAAGGTGAGGGCCGCTCGGGACGGGACGCTGCGGGCGGTGACCTGCGAGGGGCGGCTGGTCGGCAGCATTGCGAGCTTCGTGGTGGACGGCGAGACCGAGATCACGTACTGGCTCGACCGTTCGGTCTGGGGGCGCGGGGTCGCGAGCCGGGCGCTCGCGCTGTTCCTCGGGGTGGTCGGGACACGGCCGCTGCACGCCCGCGCCGCCAGCGACAACCTCGCTTCGCTCACGGTCCTGCGGAAGGCCGGGTTCACGCCGACCGGTACGGAGGTCTCCTACGCGGCCGCCCGGGGCACCGACATCGAAGAAACCCTCCTCCGCCTCGGCTAGCCGGCCTCCCGCCGTGGGGGTTCCGCGCGTCCCCGGCCGCAGGCCGGCTTGGGCTCTGGGGGGGAGCAGTTCCGCCCCCAGAGCTTCGCCTGGGGGTACCCCCAGCGCCCCTGGGTGGTACGGGGCTCGCTTTGCGCCGAAGGGCAAGGTTTTCAGGGGCGCGAGGAACTGCGCGAACAGCCGAATCGATGCGGCACCCGGCGGCGTACGGGAACCCCCGCGGCGAGGATCCGCACCGTACTAGCGCATGGCTGCGGCCAGGGAGGCGAGGAGGGCCACTACGCCCGCGGGGCCGGGGACCGTGAGGTCGGCGGCAGCCGCAAGCTCCGGCGGGGCTTCCGCCGTGCCCGCCGCGGCTACGCACAGGCCCGGGATGCCCTCCTTGCGCAGGCGGGTGACCGTGGCGAAAGCGGCGAGGTCGCCGAGGTCGTCGCCCGCGTAGAGAACGGACTCCGCCCCCTTCTCACGGAGGAACGCCTCCAGGGCCACCCCCTTGTCGATCCCCGGCGGCCGCAACTCCAGGACGTAGCGCCCCGGTTCGACCACGAGGCCGTGCGCGGCGGCGAGGTCGGCGAGCGGCTGCCGCAGCGCTTCGAGGATGCCGTCCGGGTCATTCGTACGGCGGGTGTGGACCGCGACGGCCCGTCCGCCCTTCTCCTCGATCCACGTACCCTCCCAGGGCCCCAACCGTTCGAGCAGCGCGGGGAGTTCGGTACGGGCCGCGGTCACGCCCTCGTGGGGGCCGGGCGAGTGCACCTCGCCGGTGCGGGCGTCCCAGCGTTCGGCTCCGTACTGGCCCAGGACGGTGAGGTGTTCCAGGCCCTCGACACCGTCGAAGCCCCCGTAGCGGACGGCCACTTCGGCCGGGCGGCCGGTGATGATCGCTGCGGCGGCCAGGCGGGGGGCGAGCGCGGCCAGGGCCGGGGCCGCGCCCGGGTCCGCGCGGGCCTGCTCGGGGTCGGGGACGATCGGGGCGAGCGTGCCGTCGAAATCGAGGGCGAGGACCGCTTTTTCCGGGCGGGCCAGGATCGCTTCCAGCGCGGCCTTGCCGACTGCCGTCTGAGGTGTGGGGATGGCCATGCCCCGAGCGTACGGCTCCGCCGGTGCGCGAGTACGGCCCCCCACCGACGGGGTCCCCCGCGTTCCCGGCCGCAGGCCGGTCGATGGCTTGTCGCGCAGTTCCTCCCCCAGAGCTTCGCCTGGGGGTACCCCCAGCGCCCCTCGGCTACGGAGCTGCCCCATCCCCGCCGTCCCCGGCCGCCAGGCCGGTCGGTGGCTTGTGGGGGTCCCCCCTCCGGGGGAGCAGTTCCCCGCGCCCCCAAACAACGGCAACCCGCCGTAAGAGCTTCTCCGCGTCCCCGGCCGCAGGCCGGTGGCCTGCTGGGCGCGCCGTTCCTCCCCCAGAGCTTCGCCTGGGAGGTACCCCCAGCGCCCCTGGGTTGTACGGCCTTGCCGTTCGCGCGAAGGGCAGGGTTTTCAGGGGCGCGGGGAACTGCGCGACCAGCCACATCGGCGCGGCTGTCGGCGACGAGACAGGAACCCAAACGGCGGGGTGCCGCACCGTACAAGCGGAAGCGCTCAGCGAGTGGAGGCGTGGCGGGAGCGGGTGGCGCGCCAGCGGTTGACCGTGACAGGGGCGTGGCGGAGGGCGCGCGGATCGTCGAGGAGAACGTTCAAGTGCTGGAAGTACGCCGTCGGGGACATCCCCAGACGCTCACGGATCGCACGATCCCGCGGCCCCGGCCCCAACCAGTTCCGTCCCGCGATGTCCAGCACCGCCAAGTCCAGCTCGGAGAGCCCACTCTCCTCCCCCTCGCCCGAACTCTCCCCCGCAGGGATCCCCTCGGGCGACACCTCACCCGAACTCCCGCCGAGCACGGCACCCTCAGCCTCAACCCCGCCCAAAGCCCCGCCGGGCACGGCACCCTCAGGCTCAACCTCGCCCGAACTCCCGCCCGCCGGGGCACCCTCAAGCCCAACCCCGCCCGAAGCCCCGCCGGGCACGGCACCCTCAAGCTCAACCCCGACCGAAGCCCCGCCGGGGTCCGCGGCGTTGGGCGACGGGTCGGCCGGGGGGCCGCCGGGGGTGGCGGAAGGGTGGGGCGGGGGGGCGGGGGGAGTCACCGGACGCGGGAAACCCTTCTGCTCGCTACGAAGACGCCGGCTTGGACTGGTCCTGCTGCTCGGCATAGATCTGCAGATCCGAGAGTACGGACTTCGGGTCCTCGTGCACCGCCTTGCCGATCACCTTCTTGACCCGGTCGCTCACCGGCGTCCAGGACGTCTTGTTGACCGGGTAGAAGACCGCCTCGGGCAGCAGGTTCAGGAACTGGACGAGGTCCTTGTCCTTGGGGTCCGCGAGCATCGCGTTCGACGCCGACGTCGTCACCGGCAGCAGCCCGTACTCGTCGAGGAACTTGACCGTGTTCTTCTCCTGGTACACGAACTGCAGGAACTTCCCGTCCGCGTCCCGGTTCTTGTTGTGGTTGAACGCCATCATCCAGTCGGCGACGCCGAGCGTGTCGGGGTCGGGCCCGTCCTGCCCGGGCAGCGGCGCCACCCCCACGTCGATCCCCTTCGCCTTCGCCTGCGCGAGCAGCGTCGGGTGACCGTTGATCATGCCGGCGTCACCGGCGAGGAAGTCGTCGAAGACGTCCTGGCGGTTGGTGACCGCCGGGTCCTTCGGACCCACCAGCTTCGCGTCCACCAGGTTCTTCTTCACCCAGTCGAACGCCTCGACGTTCGCCGAGTTGTCGAAGTTGTAGTTGCCGACCGAGTCGGTGAAGCCGCCGGTACCGGCGGACGCGCTCGCCCCGAGCATCCACATCAGGGACTCCGCCTGCGCCTCCTCCGGCCCGAGCGGCAGGCCGTAGGGGACCTTGACCCCGTTGTCCTTGAGCAGCTTCGCGTCGGTCGCCAACTGCGCCCACGTCTCGGGCGCCTTGGTGATGCCGGCGTTCTCGAAGAGCTTCTTGTTGTAGAAGAACATCCGGGAGCTGGACACCCACGGGATGCCGTACTGGGTGCGGTCCACCGAGCCGGCCTGGGCGAGCGAGGGGATGAAGTCGGCCTCCTCGCTCACCGTGAACAGCTCGTCGGCGCTGTAGAGCTGGCCGGCGGCGGCGTACTGGGCGTACGAGCCGATCTGCGCGATGTCCGGCGGGTTGCCCTGCTTGACCAGTGCGGCGACCTTGTCGTCCACGTGCGTCCAGTCGACCACCTGGATGTCGACGGTGATGTGCGGGTTGTCCTTCTCGAAGGCGCGCACGATGTCGTTCCAGTACCCCAGGGAGCTGTTGTCCGTCTTGGGGTCGCCGTAGTCGGCGGCGATCATGTGGATCGTGACGTCCTTGCTCAGCGGTGAGCTGCCGCCGCAGGCGCTGACCGAGGTCAGCGCGAGCGCGGAAGTGAGGCCGGCCGCCATGCCGAGAAGTCGTCGCCGCTGCACTGTTCCCTACCACCCTTGGAAATGACCGTTATTGACCGGGGAACACCCGGATCGCCACCGGCATCGCCCGAACGGGGCCGCCTCCGGTGTGCCGATCAGATGATCTCGGGGTTCGCCGCCGAAGGGACGAGTCTTCCCCATATCGTTAGCCAAGGTCTACACCATGAGTGAATTCCGCTTGCCGACGGGTCCTCCCCCGCTGCGCGAGCGCCCCGGCCGGCGCCCCGCCGACCGCACCCCGCCGCGCGCGCACGACCGCGAGCGGAAGTGCCCCCCCGTACGGCCTTCCCGCGCACCCGCGAGGCGCCCGCCGCCTCCTGTGGCGCCTGCGGCACGGCGATCTCCCTGGGGAGTGGACTAGACCTTTCGCGGGGTAAGAAGCGACACTGTCCCCGTGAGACATGTCATCGCCCTCGACGTGGGCGGCACCGGGATGAAAGCGGCGCTGGTCGGCGCGGACGGCACGCTGCTGCACCAGGCGCGCCGCCCCACCCACCGCGAGCGCGGCGCCGAGGCCGTGGTCACCGCGATCCTCGACTTCGCCGCCGAGCTGTACGCGCACGGCGAGCGGGCGTACGGCACCGGCGCCGCCGCGGCCGGTGTCGCGGTGCCCGGCATCGTGGACGAGGCGGGCGGCATCGCCGTCTACTCGGCGAACCTCCACTGGACCGACCTCCCCTTGCGCGACCTGGTCTCCGAGCGGCTGGGCGGCATCCCGGTGGCCCTCGGGCACGACGTGCGCAGCGGCGGCCTGGCCGAGGGCCGGCTCGGCGCGGGCAACGGCGCCGACCGCTTCCTCTTCCTGCCGCTGGGCACCGGCATCGCCGGCGCCATCGGCATCGACGGCCGGATCGAGGCCGGCGCGCACGGCTACGCGGGCGAGATCGGCCACATCGTGGTCCGCCCCGGCGGCCGCGCGTGCGGCTGCGGGCAGCACGGCTGTCTGGAGGCGTACGCCTCGGCCGGCGCGGTCTCCCGCAGCTGGGCGCGGGCGAGCGGCGACCCGGACGCCGACGCGGCCGGGTGCGCGCGGGCGGTGGCGGCCGGCGACCCGGCGGCGGCAGCGGTCTGGCGCGAGGCCGTGGAGGCCCTCGCCGACGGCCTGGTCACCGGTCTCACCCTGCTCGACCCCCGGATGCTCATCGTCGGCGGCGGCCTCGCCGAGGCCGGCGACACCCTCTTCGGACCGCTGCGGGCGGCCGTGGAGGAGCGCATCACCTTTCAGAAACTCCCGCTCATCGTCCCCGCCGCACTCGGGGACACCGCCGGCTGCCTGGGCGCGGGCCTGCTCGCCTGGGACCTGATCTCCGTGGAGGTATCGGCCTGATGGCCCCCGTGACGACGACATCGACAACCACCACGCAGCGCACGGTGCTGACCGGCGCCCGGGTGGTACTGCCGTCCGGTGTGGTGGAGGGCGGCCGGATCACGGTCGACGGCACCCGGATCGCCCCGAACGAGCAGGCCGAGCAGGCCACGCACGACCTGGCGGGGCAGGGCTGCACGATCGTCCCCGGCTTCGTGGACCTGCACAACCACGGCGGCGGCGGCGCCTCCTTCACCTCCGGCACCGCCGAGGACGTGCTCACGGCCGTGCGCACCCACCGCGCGCACGGGACCACCACCCTGGTGGCCTCCACCGTCACCGAGTCCCTGGACTTCCTCGCCAAGCAGGCCGCGCTGCTCTCGGAGCTGGTCGAGCAGGGCGACCTGGCGGGCATCCACTTCGAGGGGCCCTTCATCTCGCCTTGCCGCAAGGGCGCGCACGACGAGTCGCTGCTGCGCCACCCCGACCCGGCCGACGTGCGCGCCCTCGTGGCGGCCGCGCGCGGGGCCGCCCGCATGGTCACGCTCGCCGCCGAACTGCCCGGCGGCATCGACTCGGTACGGCTGCTGGCCGACCTCGGCGTCATCGCGGCCGTCGGGCACACGGACGCGACGTACGAGCAGACGGTGGAGGCGATCGACGCGGGGGCGACCGTCGCGACCCACCTGTTCAACGCGATGCCGCCGCTGCAGCACCGCGAGCCGGGCCCGATCGCCGCGCTGCTGGAGGACGAGCGGGTCACCGTCGAACTCATCAACGACGGCACCCACCTGCACCCCTCCGTCCTCGAACTCGCCTTCGGCAGCGCGGGCCCGGCGCGGGTCGCGCTGATCACCGACGCGATGGACGCGGCCGGCTTCGGCGACGGGCTCTACGACCTCGGGCCGCTGAAGGTCGAGGTCCGCCAGGGCGTGGCGCGCCTGGTGGAGGGCGGCTCGATCGCCGGCTCCACGCTCACCCTGGACACCGCGTTCAAGCGGGCCGTCACGCTCGACGGGATCGCGCTGCCGGACGCCGTGCAGGCGATCTCGGCCAACCCTGCGCGGCTGCTGGGCCTGTCGGACCGGATCGGCTCGCTGGAACCGGGCAAGGACGCGGACCTGGTGGTGCTGGACGGGGACTACGAGGTGGTGGGCGTGATGCGCAAGGGCGAGTGGGTGGTGCGGCCGGCGTAGGGGGCGTCCGGCACGCTGACCCTGCCTTCGGGGGGTACCCGCGGCCGCGTTGCCGGTCGTCGGCGGGGTGCGGAAACCGGTTGCATGTTCAACGGGTGCGTAAAGGCGGCCGGTCGGCCCTGGGCCGACCGGCCGCCGGTTTGCCAGAATCATCAGGTGATCATCACCGTCACGCTGAACACCGCGCTGGACGTGACCTACCGGGTCCCCTCGCTCGTGCCGCACACCACCCACCGGGTGCTCGACGTCGCCGAGCGGCCCGGCGGCAAGGGCGTCAACGTCGCCCGCGTGCTGGCCGCGCTCGGGCACCGCACGACCGTCACCGGCTTCGCGGGCGGTGCGACCGGCCAGGAGCTGCGGCGGGCGCTGGCCGCCGTGCCGCACGCCGACCTGCTCACCGACGCGCTGGTGCCGATCGACGGGGCCACCCGCCGTACCGTCGCCGTCGTCGCCGAGGACACCGGCGACACCACGATGTTCAACGAGCCGGGGCCCGCGGTGCGGCCCGCCGAGTGGAGCGCCTTCCTCGACCGCTACCGGGCTCTGCTGGCGGCCGACGGGGTGCGGGCCGTGGCACTGTGCGGCAGCCTGCCGCCGGGGCTGCCGGTCGGCACGTACGCGGGGCTGGTGCGGCAGGCGCGCGCGGCCGGGGTGTACGTCCTGCTCGACACCGGCGGGGAGCCGCTGCGCCGGGGACTGGCCGCGCGGCCGGACCTGATCAAGCCGAATTCCGCCGAGCTGACCGGGCTCACCGGCTTCGCCGAGCCCGCGAAGGCCGCCCACGACGCCCGCCGGCGGGGCGCCCGCGCGGTCGCGGCCTCGCTCGGGCCCGAGGGGATGCTCGCGGTGGGCGAGGAGGGCACGTGGCAGGCGCTGCCGCCCGAGCCGCTGCCGGGGAACCCGACCGGGGCCGGCGACTCCGCGGTGGCCGCGCTGCTCGCCGGGCACGCCGAGCGGCTGCCGTGGCCGGACCGGCTGGCCCGCGCGGTGGCCCTGTCGGCGGCGACAGTGCTGGCGCCGGCGGCGGGCGAGTACGACCGGGGGGCGTACGCGAAGCTGCTGCCGAAGGTGCGGGTCGCTGCCGCGGGCTGAGGGGGTTGCCGCCGCGGGCATCGCGCGGGCCGAGGCTCACCGCTACGGGACGGCCGTGCGCCGATCATCGCCGTGTCCCGGGGCCCGCTACTTGTTGACCTGGCCCTCCTTGAGCCAGAACTGGTCCAGGTTGACCCCGCAGTTCTGGTTCGCCGGGGTGCAGCTCAGCGAGAGGGTGTTGGCGCCCTTCTTCAGGTCCACCCAGGAGAAGGTGGTCATGTTCCAGGCCTTCGCCCAGTCGGTGGCGTTGCCCCAGTTCTTCATGTTGACCGGGTCGGTGCGGGGCTTGCCGTTGACCGCGAGGGTCAAGGTGGCGTCCGGGCCCGCGTTGCCGTAGCTGATGAAGAACGTGTACTGGTCCGCCTTGGGCACGGTGACCGTCCACGTCACGGTCGCGCCCTGGGTGGCCATGTGGTCCACGTACGTGCCGCCGGCGGCGTTCGCCCCCGGGTGCTCGGTGCTCGGCTGGGCGCCGCCGGCCAGGTTGAGCGTGGCGGCGTCCGTCTTCGGCGAGTCGAAGTTCGTCGGGGTCGCGGAGGGCTCCTGCGAGGGGGCCGTGCTCGCCGGCTGGCTCGCCGAGGCGGTCGCCTTGCCGTCGGCCTTGTCGCCGCTGTCACCGGAGCTGTTCGTCATCGCGAAGGCGATGGCGATCGCGACGACGGCCACGACCGCGACGGCGCCGATCAGCAGGCCCTTGCGGTTCTGGGGGCCGCCTTGGGCGGCGCGGCGGCCGCCGCCGGGCTGCTGGGGCGGCAGCGGGGGCTGCTGCTGTTGCTGCGGGTAGCCGTAGCCGCTCTGCGGCGGTGCCTGCTGGGGCGGCGGGTACCCGTAACCGCCCTGCTGGCCTTGCTGGCCCTGCTGGGGCGGCGGGTAGCCGTACCCGCCCTGCTGGCCGCCCTGGGGGCTGCGGCGCTCTCCGACCCGCTGCACCTGGTGGTACGAGGTCCGGGGCACGCCCGGCTGCCCCGCGGCGGGGTCCGGCTGCTCACCGTTCTCCGACCGGTAGAGATACGCGAACGGGTCGTCGTTCTCCGGGGTGCCGTCGTTTCCGGCAGTCATCCTTCGTCCACTCCCTCGCCACTGTGCTTCCCGCACCCTACCGGGCGAAGATGACAACTCCGTGCTCTGCGGTTCCCTGGGACTCGGGGTGTGACGGGGTACCGTCCGCCCTTCCGCGAGGCCGCCCGCGCCCCGGGCGCCGGGGAGCCGCGCTTCCCTTTGCGACCCTGTCGCGCTTCGCCACCGGCCGAAAGGGGCGGCACGGTCCCGCCCGGACCTTCCGCCGGAGGATGGCTGAGCGCGCAGTTCCTCCCCCAGAGCTTCGCCTGGGAGGTACCCCCAGCGCCCCTGAGGTGTTACCGCGAACCGTCCCCACGTATCTGCACCACGTCGGGCTGCGCCCGCCGGCCCGAAGGGGCGGCGCCTGTCCCGCCCGGACCCTCCGCCGGTGGATGGCTGGGCGCGCAGTTCCTCCCCCAGAGCTTCACCTGGGAGGTACCCCAGCGCCCCTGAGGTGTCACCGCGAACCGTCCCCGCGTATCTGCACCGTGTCGGGCCTTGCCCGTTGGCGCGGGCGGTCAGGTGTCTTGTTTGGGTTGGGCGGCGGCGCGGCGGTATTCGGCGTTGAGGCGCTGGGCTTCTTCCAGTTGGTCCTCGAGGATGACGATGCGGCAGGCGGCCTCGATCGGGGTGCCCTGGTCGACGAGTTCCCGGGCGCGGGCGGCGATGCGCAGCTGGTAGCGGGAGTACCGGCGGTGTCCGCCCGCGGAGCGCAGCGGGGTGATCAGGCGGGCTTCGCCGATGGCGCGCAGGAAGCCCTGGGTGGTGCCGAGTATCTCGGCGGCCCGGCCCATGGTGTAGGCGGGGTAGTCGTCGTCATCGAGCCGGTTGAACGAATCGTCTGCTGTCATCTTGCCTCTCTGTCGAACACGCTCGAGGGGCCCTGGCGCTGTCCTGCGCCAGGGCCCCGAAGGAACTACCACACCATCTACCGGTCCTCGTACCGGACCGGCCTACTGTGTCCGCACTGCCGCAGGGGGGGTGACGGCAGATACGGGGATCGCGGTTGCTCGACCGGAGACCACCTCACTAACGATGTCCTGCGGTACCCGGGCTCACGACGTTCCACCCGGGCGATCCTGATGGCGTTCGGCTCCTCCGTTCCTTCCTCTGGATGAACTCACCAATCGGTACTGCGACTACTGGTACTGCGAACTGCACTCACTGAACTGCGTCACTGCTCACGGCGGCCCCTGAGCACTGCGGGCCACCCGGTGCGGTCGTCAGCCCCGTCGCCGTCAGGCAACCGCTCTGGCTTCGGAACTCCACCACCGCACCGTCCTGCACTTGCGGGTACTGCTGCCCGGCAGTTCGTCTCTGCCGGGCCCTTCTGATCTCGACTACGAGAGATACCTTAGCCCCCTCCCCACCCAATGTCTACTCTGGCGATCACAGATTTTCTGGTGTCCGGCGGCGAGGTAACCGAGCAGCCCTGCCGGCGCAGGGGACACAGCGGCAGGGCGCGCGAGCCGGGCGGCAGGGACAGGCCGGGGCGCCGCAGCCGGGGTTGCGCCACCCGAGGGTGACGGAGGCACCCGGCCCGGGCGCGGCGGGGGCCGGGCGGGATCGCGCTCCCGGCCTCCACTGACGCGATCCCCCTTTGCGCACGCGGTTCCCCGGGGAAACCCTCATCGGGACGGGCACACTCCGCCCCTGCGCCGGTGCGAATACCTGGTGCGGCGGTATGAGAAATCGTGCCTCGCGAGGACGTAATTCCGGGGGGTGCGCCACGAAATCACCTCCGTTCGCGGCATTGCGGCCCGCCCTGTGCTAGCCTGATGACCAGTTGCAGTAGTGGTTCCCAAGGCTTCAAGTGTCCTCACCGGATTTTCGGTCCGGCAGGGTCACTTTGTTTTCCGGTTCACTCCGGACGGGGCAATCATCACGGCGACACTGGGCTCGCACAGTGCGGGCACAGGGCACCGCCCCGAAGGAGATATGACATGGCATCCGGCACCGTGAAGTGGTTCAACGCGGAAAAGGGCTTCGGCTTCATCGAGCAGGACGGTGGCGGCGCTGACGTGTTCGCCCACTACTCGAACATCGCCGCCTCCGGCTTCCGCGAGCTGCAGGAGGGCCAGAAGGTGAACTTCGACGTCACCCAGGGCCAGAAGGGCCCGCAGGCGGAGAACATCGTTCCCGCCTGACGGCGACGCACGTTCCACAAAAGCTGGGGCCCGCACCTGAGGGTGCGGGCCCCAGCTTTTGTGCTTCACCGCCCCCCGTGCACGGCAACGGCTTCACGGGGACGGCGGGGAACTCAGGTCCGGGTGGCACAGCGCCCGGCGCATCACAGAGAAACAAGAGCCGCCCCGGTCTTCCGTCCGGGCTTTGAGAACTTTTCGACGGCTCCCGCCGCTGCTCCGGCAGCCATGGGAAGTTCCACTCTTCCCCCTTTCGTTTGTTCTTCGGTTCGTACGTGCGATTCCCCCTGCGGATCACCGCTGCCCGGAATTCCTCGATACGTGCCGCATCGAGGAAGGTCCCGCATGAATCGCACCACGCGCAGGAACGACCGCCACTCCCGCACCGGTGGCTCCACCGGCTCCTCGTGGGGCGGCCGTTCCCCCCGGTCCTCCCGCCCCCGGGGCTCCGGCAGCCATGGCCGCCGCCCGGCGCCGCAAGGGGAGTTCGCGCTGCCGGTGACCCGCACGCCGGCGCTCTCCCCGGTCGAGACGTTCGGCGCTCTCGACATGCCCGCCCCACTGCTGGCCGCCCTCCGCGCCGAAGGCATGGCCGTCCCGTTCCCGATCCAGGCGGCGACCCTCCCCAACACGCTGGCCGGCCGGGACGTCCTGGGCCGGGGCCGCACCGGCTCGGGCAAGACTCTGGCCTTCGGCCTGGCGCTGCTGGCCCGCACCACCGGCCGGCGCGCCGAGCCCCGGCAGCCGCTGGCTCTGGTCCTGGTGCCCACGCGGGAACTGGCCCAGCAGGTCGCCGACGCGCTCGCCCCCTACGCTCGGCCGCTCAAGCTCCGGATGGCCGCCGTGGTCGGCGGAGTGTCGATCGGCCGGCAGGCCCGCGCCCTGAACAGCGGCGTGGAGGTCGTCATCGCGACCCCGGGACGTCTGAAGGACCTGATCCAGCGCGGCGACTGCCGCCTGGACCAGGTGGGGATCACCGTGCTGGACGAGGCCGACCAGATGGCCGACATGGGCTTCATGCCCCAGGTCACCGAACTGCTCGACCAGGTGCGCCTCGGCGGCCAGCGCATGCTGTTCTCCGCGACCCTGGACCGCAATGTCGACCTGCTGGTGCGCCGCTACCTCGACGACCCGGTGGTCCACTCCGTCGATCCCTCGGCCGGAGCGGTCACCACGATGGAGCACCACGTGCTGCACGTCCACGCCGCCGACAAGCACACCGCCACCCTCGAGATCGGCGCACGCGAGGACAGCGTCCTCATGTTCCTGGACACCAAGCACGCGGTGGACCGCCTGACCAGGGACCTCCTGAACAGCGGGGTGCGCGCCGCGGCACTGCACGGCGGAATGTCCCAGCCGCAGCGCACCCGCACCCTGGCGCAGTTCAAGACCGGGCACGTCACCGTGCTGGTGGCCACGAACGTCGCCGCACGCGGCATCCACATCGACCACCTCGACCTGGTCGTCAATGTCGACCCGCCCAGCGACCACAAGGACTACCTCCACCGCGGCGGCCGCACCGCCCGCGCCGGCGAGTCCGGCAGCGTCGTCACCCTCGTGACGCCCGACCAGCGGCGCCCCATGACCCGGCTGATGGCCGACGCCGGCATCACCCCGCTCACCACCCAGGTGCGCTCAGGGGAAGCCGAATTGAGCCGCATCACCGGGGCCCGGACCCCGACGGGCATCCCGGTCACCATTGCCGCACCGGTCACCGAACGCCCCCAGCGCCGGCCGTCCACGTCACGTGCCCGGCGAAGCGGCACCGCCCGGACCCGGCGCGCCACTGTCACGCCCCGCACGGCGCCCCCGGCCTCCGGCCGGAAGGCATTCGGCACCATCGCCTGAGGGGCGGCCGGCGCCCACCGGACTCGCCCACCCCCCGCGGTCAAAGGCTCCACGTCAACCTGTGAGGCGTCATGCGCTGTGTCATCGCCCGTTTCTCCTTCGACCTCATCAAGAGCGAAGTGCTCGCATCGATGAAGGGCATCGCGCCCGAACCCGTGACCGGTGAATCGGTGATCATCGGCCGCCGCACCTACCCGGTCAAGCAGGTCGGCGAAAAGCTCACCCGGCAGGACCGCCGCGACTTCTCCGCCGGCGAGGTCACCCGCGCGATGCGCCGCCTCGGCTTCACCTGCCGCCCCGCCCCCGGCCTCGTCCCGGCACCTGCCCCGGCCCTGACCGGACTCCAGGCCGCGGCAGCCCTGCTGGGAACCCCGGCACCCGTGTGACACCCCGACCCACCTGCCGAAGGCGCGGGCCCGCCGGGTGATGCCCGCGCACGCGGCCGGCTTCGGTGCCGCCGGAGCGGGTGGGGGAAGATGGAGGGGTGTTCGTACGGTGGCGGGTGGGGATGCGGGCGGGGCTCTACGGGGGGCGCGGGTTCTTCGGGCGGGGGGAGCGGGCGGGAGCGCATTTCAGGACGTCCGTGCATGTGGGGGCCGTGTTCGCGGCGGGTGTGGCGAGGTTGCTCGAAGAGGTCGATGTGAGGCTGGGGCGGCCCGAGGCACTGGACTTCGTGGACATGGGGGCCGGCGGCGGGGAACTGGGGACTGCCGTGGTGGCGGCGTTGCCGCCGGAGGTCGCCGCACGGGTGCGGGTGCACGCCGTGGACGTGGCGCCCCGGCCCGAGGGGCTGGACGACCGCGTCACGTGGAGCGCCGAACCGCCCCGCGGGGCCCGCGGCCTGCTCTTCGCGAACGAATGGCTGGACAACGTACCCCTGGACGTGGCCGCCCCCGACCCCCACGGCACCCCCCGCTACGTCGAGGTCGATCCCGAGACCGGCGAGGAACGCCTCGGCGAGCCCCTGGAACCCGACGACAGCGCCTGGCTCGCCCGCTGGTGGCCGCACCCCGACGACGGCGAACCGGGCAGCCCGAACGGCGTACCCGATCGCGTACCCGAGTCCCCCGGGGAGCTGCTCGTACCGCCCGCGGACGGCCCCTTCGCCTGGCGGGCCGAGATCGGGCGCAGCCGGGACGCAGCCTGGGCGCGGGCGGTGGACGGGATGGCCGCAGGGCTCGCCGTCGCCGCCGACTACGGGCACACCCGCACCGGCCGCCCCCGCTGGGGCACCCTCACCGGCTACCGGAAGGGCCGCCAGGTCGCCCCGATCCCGGACGGCAGCAGGGACGTGACCGCGCACGTCGCCATGGACGCCGTCGCCGGCATCCGCGGCGGCACCCTCACCACCCAGCGCGAGGCCCTGCGCGCCCTCGGGGTCAGCGGTACCCGGCCGCCCCTCGCCCTGGCCGGGCAGGACCCCGCCGGCTACGTACGGGCGCTCGCCGCGGCCGGCGAGGCCGCCGAACTCACCGCCCGCGGCGGCCTGGGCGACTTCCTGTGGCTCACCACAGCGATCGACCCGCAGTCCGCAGCCCCGGCTCCGCCGACCACCGAGTGACGCCCCGCGACGCCCGCAGCCCTGGGCCCCGGAGGCCCGCATGGTCCTGAAGCCCTCCGCTCCCCCGCCTCACCCACCGCCGAGTGACGGCCCACGACGGTCGCCGCCCTGGACCACGGGCCCCCGTCGGTCCTGAGAAGATGGGGCCATGACGGAGACGACGGTCGGGATCGGCGGCGCGGCCGAAGGCACCGACATGGTGCTGAACATCGGGCCGCAGCACCCCTCGACACACGGCGTGCTGCGGCTGCGGCTCGTGCTGGACGGCGAGCGGATCAGGTCCGCCGAGCCGATCATCGGCTACATGCACCGCGGCGCGGAGAAGCTCTTCGAGGCCCGCGACTACCGCCAGATCGTGATGCTCGCCAACCGCCACGACTGGCTCTCCGCCTTCTCCAACGAACTCGGTGTCGTGCTCGCCGTCGAGCGGATGCTCGGCATGGAGGTGCCCGAGCGCGCGGTGTGGACCCGCACCCTGCTCGCCGAACTCAACCGGGTGCTCAACCACCTGATGTTCCTGGGGTCCTATCCCCTGGAGCTCGGCGGCATCACCCCCATCTTCTACGCCTTCACCGAGCGCGAAGAGCTGCAGCACGTGATGGAGGAGGTCTCCGGCGGGCGCATGCACTACATGTTCAACCGTGTCGGCGGCCTGAAGGAGGACCTGCCCGCGGGCTGGACCGGCCGGGCCCGGGCCGCGGTCGCCGCCGTCCGCTCCCGCATGGGCCGCTTCGACGACCTGGTGCTCGGCAACGAGATCTTCCGCGGCCGCACCCGCGGCGTCGGCGTCCTCAGCGCCGCCGACGTGCACGCCTTCGGGGTGAGCGGCCCGATCGCCCGCGCCTCGGGCGTCGACTTCGACCTGCGCCGCGACGAGCCGTACCTCGGCTACGCCGACCTCGCCGGCACCCTGAAGGTCGCCACCCGCACCGAAGGCGACTGCCTGGCCCGGTTCGAGGTGCTGCTGGAGCAGACGACCAACGCGCTCGACCTCGCCGACGCCTGCCTGGACCGGCTCGCCGACCTGCCGCCCGGGCCGATCAACCAGCGGCTGCCGAAGGTGCTCAAGGCCCCCGAGGGCCACACCTACGCCTGGACGGAGAACCCGCTGGGCCTCAACGGCTACTACCTGGTCTCCAAGGGCGAGAAGACCCCGTACCGGCTGAAGCTGCGCTCGGCGTCCTTCAACAACATCCAGGCGCTGACGGTACTGCTGCCGGGCACGCTGGTGGCCGACATGGTGGCGATCCTGGGCTCGATGTTCTTCGTGGTCGGGGACATCGACAAGTAGCAGCCAAATAGCAGCCAAGGAGCAGGCACGTAGCGGCCGAGCAGGAGCCCGGAAGCAGCTCCTCAGCAGCCGGGCAGCCGCCAAGCGGCAGCCCGGAAGCAAGCCGAGCAGCGGCCACACAGCAGCCCAGTAGCCGACAGGTCGGAGCCGGTCAGCGGCCAGGCAGCGGCCGGTCCCGGTCACCGCAGCAGCGGCCGAAGCTCACGCCGTTCCGGCCCAGCCGCGCAGCGGCCGCGAACGGCCCCCGCCGCCGGCCGGCCGCGGGTTCACGCCTGGGCGCGCAGCTCCGACATGTCCAGCTGCTCGGTCTCGTCGTGCGCGGTGAGGTCGATGACCTCGGCGTCGGCCTGCCCGTGCTCCTCGGCGCCCTGCTCGGCGGATCCGGCGCCGCTCTGCTCGGCCGGCTCCTGCTCCTGCGCGGCGGATGCGCGCTCCACGACGGCCTCCTGCTCATCGCCGTGCTCGCGCGCGTCCTCCGTACCGGCAGTTCCCTCCGCGGGCGCCTGCTCCTCCTCGTGCCGGTGCGGCCCGGCGGCGGCCTTCTGGGTGCCGAAGAAGTCGAAGCCGCCGACCGTGCGGTGTGCGGCGCCCGCGCCCCGCGAGGGCTGCTGGGCGTAGGGGAGGACCGCCGAGGCCGGCTCGGTGCGGTGCTCGCGCACCGGCAGCGCGGGCGCCGCCCCGGAGGCGTGCCTGCCCTGCGGCTCCTCGGCGGCCGCGGCCTCGCGGCGCCGGGCGTCGGCCACCGTGCGCCGCGCCTGCTGGGTGGCGGCGCTGCGGGCGAGGTTGCGCAGGGCGTCGTCGGCCTTGAGGAAGGCGGCCGGGCCCAGCGGCGCCGTGCCCGTGCCGAGCGCGGGCGCGGTGCCCGCCGCGCCCTCGCGCTGCACCTTGCGGCGGGCCTCCAGCGCCCGGGCCCGCTCGGCCTCGGCGGTGGCGTAGCGGCGCAGCAGGTCGGCGTGCTCGGTGCGCAGCCGGCCCAGTTCGGTACGCCGGGCGCGGAGCTTCTTCTCCAGCCGTCCGCGCACCTCCCTGGACTCCTCCAGGTCGGTCTCCAGCTCCGCGATCCGCTCGTCGGTGCGCCACTCGTCGCGGGCGCGCAGCGCGGTCAGTTCGGCCACCTCGCGGCCCGCGGAGCGGTCCCAGGTGCGGGCGAGGGCGGCGCCGGCCACCGCGGTCAGCGCCGTGGCGGCCGCGAGCACCCGCAGCAGGGCCGTATCACCGGAGAACAGCGACGCGGCGGCGAGTACGACCGCGGTGCCGCCGACGGTCAGCGGCGGCAGCAGACGGTGCAACGGCTGGGAATGGCGGTGGCGTCCACGGGGCATGGCCAGAAATCTAGCGCGCGCCGGGCCCGCGTGGGGCGCCGGGGGCCCAACTTTCGTGGTATTTGGCGGCCGACTTGCGGGCGGCCGTCCGGCCGGGGCAGGGGCGTGGCCGAGAACGCACCCCCGCCCGCCGGGGCGGAATCCCGCCACCCGCCCGCGGACCGGCGCGGACCCCTGGTCCCGGCGTGGCCCCGGCGCCGTCGCCTTCCGGGCTCAGCCGTGGGCCAACGGCGGTTCGGGCAGGCTCGGTTGCCCGTCCGGCGGCGTCACCGGCAGGCCGGCTGCCCGCCATGCCTGGAAACCGCCGACCAGGTCGGTGGCCCGGTGCAGCCCCAACTCGTGCAGGGAGACGGCCGCGAGCGAGGAGGCGTACCCCTCGTTGCAGAAGAGCACCACGTGCCGGTCGTGCGAGGTCGCCCCGGCGATCCGGTGGCTGCCCGAGGGGTCCAGCCGCCACTCCAGTTCGTTGCGCTCGACGACCACCGCGCCCGGCACGGTGCCGTCGCGCTCCCGCAGCGCGGCGTAGCGGATGTCGACCAGCAGGGCGCCCTCGCGCACGGCCGCGGCGGCCTGTTCGGGCTCCAGCCGGTCCAATCGGGTGCGTACGGCGGCCAGGTGCTCGTCTATGGAGACCGGCCGGCCCGGCGTCACCACTCCTCGGGCCGCTCGACGTACTCCAGCCGCAGAGTGCTGCCCTTGCGGCTGTAGCGGCGGATCAGCGGCAGCGGCGGGTAGTAGGCGTGCACGGAGACGGCGTGGGTGGCCGGCGAGGCGTTGACCACCTGGTGCAGGTGGTTGCGGCCGAAGGCACGGCCCTTGCCCTCGGGCAGCACCCGGCGGCGGTCGAGGTCCTCGGCCAGCTCCAGCGAGCGCCAGCCCTCGGAGGGCAGCGGCACCGCCAGGGAGTCCTCGGTGAGTTCGCCGGCGGCGGTGACGAAGACGCCGTAGGAGCCGCCGTGGTCGTGCCAGCCGGTCTCGGCGCCGGGCGGCCAGCCGATCAGCCACGCCTCGGCCCCGCCGGGGCCTTCGAGACGCTGCCAGGTGCGCCCTTCGGCGTCCAGCGGCAGGGCGGCGACGCGGGCGGCGTCGGCGGCCACCGAGCGGGCGAAGTCGAGCAGTTCGGCGGCGGTGGGCGCGGAGGCCGGGTTCTGGGTGTGCGGGGTACGGGATGCGGCAGACAAGGGGTGACCACCCTGGATGAGTGCGCCGCCGGGCCGGTGCACGGAGGGCGGACGCGAGGTGAGTGTCGGACCGGGAGCGCGTGCGGCCATCCGTCGTGATCGGTCGGGAAGACGTGTCAGACGGGGCAGCGACGCGCGGCGGTACACACGCAGCTCGCGTACCGGACGAGGTCCAGGTGGACCCTCCGGTGCAGATGCAAGCGCTTGACCCTCACCACAGGACGGACTGAACCACGAGCGGCGGCCGCCGGTCAAGCGCGCAGGTGGGTGACCTGTGCCGGGGCGAGCCGGCGGTCACCGGAGGGTCCGCCGGGGTCAGCGGGGCGGCAACGAGGCGGCCGACAGGGTGACCAGCGGGGCGGTCAGCAGGGTGGTCAGCGGGTGCGGTGCAGGTGCGAACCGGAGGCGCCGGTGGGCCGGTCGTCGTCCTCGGGCAGCTTGCAGACCCGCTCCAGGAAGATCGCCGCGGCCACCACGGCGACGCCCGCCAGCACCGCCAGGCCCGCGTAGATCGCCTGCTGCCGGCGCGGGTCCATGTCCAGCTTGTACATCACCAGGTAGACCCCGTCCCCGCCGTAGATGCCCACGACGAGCGAGGCCACCAGCGCGCTCGCCTGGCCGAAGACGACCGCGCGCGCGGCCGCCAGCGGGTCCACGCCCTTGGCGCCGGGGCGCCGCTCGCGCTGGGCGCGCAGCCGGGACCGGATGGACAGGGCCGTGGCGAACAGCGCCACCGCGATCAGGGCGAGCACGATCGGGGCGGCGACGGGCACGCCGGGCAGGGTGCCGAAGGTGTCCCACAGTCGCGCCGCGGCCCACGACAGCACGCCCGCGACCACGAAGATTCCGGCCAGCTGCCTGATCCGCAGGGTCCTCACCGGGTGTCCGCCTCCACACGTTCCGACTGGTTCGCCGCCCTTTGCCCGCACTGCGCCGGCCAAGGTCCCAACGATTACTCCGGCAGCCGGAGTTCCACGTCCTCCCGCCGCCGCACCCCCTCGCGGCCCACGACGGCCAGAAGTTCGGCGACCGGCCCGCGCCCGGGCACCGCGGCCGCGGGGTCGACGTCGTACCACGGTACGAGGACGAAGGCGCGCTCGTGCGCCCGCGGGTGCGGCAGGGTCAGCTCGGGGTCGTCGGAGACGGCCGTGTCGTAGCTGACGATGTCCACGTCGATGGTGCGCGGGCCCCAGCGCTCGGTGCGCACCCGGAAGAACGCCTCCTCGATCGCCTGGGCCCGCTCCAGCAGCGCGGACGGCGGCAGCGTGGTGCGCACCAGCACCACCGCGTTGAAGTAGGCGGGCTGGCTGCCCGCGGGCACGCCCCACGGTTCCGTCTCGTACACCGGGGAGACCGCCTTCACCCGGACCCCTGGGGTGTCCTCCAGGGCGTCCACGGCCCCCTGGAGGGTCTCCAGGCGGTTGCCCAGGTTGCCGCCGAGGGCGATCACGGCGGTCCTCGGGTTCTGCAGGGTGCTGTCGGCGGCGTCCACCTGGGCCGTCACCGCGGCCGGCACGGGCTGCACCACGGGGTCGGCGGCGCCGTAGGGGGTCTCGGGTTCGCGCGCGCTCACGGGCGCCTCCGGGTGATGGTCACGGTCACGTCGTCGAACGGGACGGTGATCGGTGCCTGCGGCTTGTGCACGGTCACCTCCACCTCCTGTACCCGTTCGTGGCCCAGGCACGTGTCGGCGATCCGCTGGGCCAGCGTCTCGATCAGGTCCACCGGCTCGCCGGCGACGACGGCGGCGACCTGCTCGGCCAGCACACCGTAGTGCACGGTCAGCGTCACGTCGTCGGCGGCGGCCGCGGGGGCGGTGTCCAGGCCCAGCACGAGGTCCACCACGAAGACCTGGCCGCCCTCGCGCTCGTGGGCGAGCACGCCGTGGCGGCCGCGGACCGACAGTCCGCGCAGGCCGATGCGGTCCAGCGTGCGGGCCGTGCCGTTCCCGGTGCCGTTCTCCGCGGCCTTCCCGGTGCCGTTCTCGGTGCCGCCGCGCATGGCGCTCACTCCTCCGTCTCGTCGCCGACCGCGGCCGGCGGACCGGCCGGTCCGTCCCCGTCCAGCAGCCCGGCGCCGCCCCCGCCGCCGCCGCCCCCGCCGCCACCACCGCCGCCGTCACCGTCGTCGCCGCCGTCGCCGTCCTCCTCGTCGGAGTCGTCGGCGAGCACCGGCGAGCCGTGGTGCGCCCACAGCCGCCAGCCCTCGGTGGTGCGGCGGAAGACGTTGGTGGCCACCACCAGGCCGCCCACCAGGGCGCCCGCGGAGCCGTCCTCCTCGGCGGGGCCGCCGGTGAGGATGTTCTCGGTGCAGGTGACCAGCGCGGTGTCGCCGTCCACGGCGATCTCGACGTCGGTGAGGAAGAACTGGATGTACTCGGTGTTCGCCATGATCAGCGCGTAGGAGCGCATGACCTCGCGGCGGCCGCGCAGCACCGGCCAGCCCGGGTGCACGGTGGTCACCGACTCCGCGAGCGGCCCGGTGAGCACCACCGCCTCCAGGCCGTCCAGGTCGGAGGTCTCGATGGCGTCGTAGAAGGCCTGGTTGGCGCGCTCGACCGCGCGCGACTCCGCCGTCTGGGCCGTCACGCGGACACCCCGCCCGCGGGCCCCTGCCCGGTTGCCTTCCCGGCTTGCCCGGATGCCTGATCCGCGGCCGCTTCTGTTCCCGGTTCCGCGGCCTGATCCGCGGCCTGCTGGATGGCGTGGGCCACCCGGACCGCGTCCGCGCTCGCCCGCACCTCGTGCACCCGCACCGCCCAGGCGCCCTCGCGGGCTGCGATCGCGGTCACCGCGGCCGTGGCCGCGTCGCGCTCGCGGGCCGGCGGCACCGCGCCGGTCGCGTCGGCCAGCACCCGGCCCAGGAACCGCTTGCGGGAGGCGGCCACCAGCAGCGGGGCCCCCAGGGCGGCCAGGTCCCGCAGATGGGCCAGGAGCGCCAGGTCGTGGTCGGCGTTCTTGGCGAAGCCCAGGCCCGGGTCGGCGACGATCCTCTCGGGCGCGATCCCGCCGGCCACCGCCCGGTCCAGGCTCGCGCGCAGCTCGGCGACGACCTCGGCGAGCACGTCGGTGTAGACCGCGCGGTTGTTCATGTCGATGCTCTGGCCGCGCCAGTGCATCACCACGAAGGGCACCCCGGCGGCCGCGACCACCGGCACCATCGCCGGGTCGGCCTGGCCCCCGCTGACGTCGTTGACCAGGCGGGCGCCGGCCGCGACGGCCTGCTCGGCGACGGCGGCCCGCATCGTGTCCACGCTCACCAGCACACCGGCGGCGGCCAGCTCGCGCACCACCGGCACCACCCGGCGCAGCTCCTCGGCCGCGTCCACCCGGGCGGCACCGGGCCGGGTGGACTCCCCGCCGACGTCGACGAGGTCCGCGCCCTGGGCGACCAGGTCCAGGCCGTGCTTGACGGCCAGCTCCGGGTCGAACCACTGCCCGCCGTCGGAGAAGGAGTCGGGGGTGACGTTCACCACGCCCATCACGGCGCACCGGTCCCACCGCGGCAGCCCGGCAGGTCCGCTCCTGCCCTGCGGCCGGCCCGGGGGGCGGCCCTGTGACGTACTCATGCGCCCAGCGTACGGGTCAGGCGGCGGCCTTCTGGCGGGCGCCCGTCCCGCTGGGCGAGGCGTAGCCGGGGTTGTGCCGGTGCGGCGGGCGGCCGGCCCGGCGCGGCAGGAACCGCTGGAGCGCGGCCGGCAGCGGCAGCGACAGGGTGACGAAGCCCTCGGCCTGCATGATGGCGAAGCCGATCCTGGGCAGGTCGCGGGAGTTGGGGAAGACCAGGAAGCGCGGCACCCACTCGGGCTGGAACTTCGCGTTGAACTTGTACAGCGACTCGATCTGGAACCAGCGGGAGAGGAAGACCAGCAGCCCGCGCCAGCCGCGCAGCACCGGCCCGGCGCCGATCCGCTCGCCGCGGGCCAGCGCCGAGCGGAACATCGCGAAGTTCAGCGACACCCGCTGGATGCCCAGCTCGGGCGCCTGCCGCAGCGCGGCCACGATCAGCAGCTCGTTGAGCCCCGGGTCGGCCGCGCGGTCGCGCCGCATCAGCTCCAGCGACATCCCGTCCGGCCCCCAGGGCACGAAGTGCAGCACCGCCCGCAGGTCGCCCAGCTCCGGGTGCGCGGCGCCGCTCTCGCGCTCCTTGTGGGCGGTGACCACGACGCAGTCGCCGTCGGCCGCCTCACCGAAGCGGCCCAGCGCCATGGAGAAGCCGCGCTCGGTGTCGGTGCCGCGCCAGGCGTCGGCGGCCAGCCGCACCTGCTCCTTCTCGTCCTCGGTCAGCTCGCGCACCCGCCGCACCCGGCAGGTGTAGCCGGAGCGCTCGATCCGCTTGACCATCTGCCGCACGTTGCGCATCGCCCGCCCGTCCAGGCTGAAGGCGCCGGCGTCCACCACGGCCTCGTCGCCGAGCTCCAGGGCGTCCAGACCGGTCTCCCGGGTCCACACCTGGCCGCCGGTCTCGCTGCACCCCACCACGGCCGGCAGCCAGGCGTGGGCGCGGGCCAGCTCCATGAAGGACTCGATGGCGCCCGGCCAGGCCTCCACGTCCCCGATCGGGTCGCCGCCGGCCAGCGCCACCCCGGAGACCACCCGGTAGCAGATCGCGGCCTTGCCGCTGGGCGAGAAGACCACCGACTTGTCCCGGCGCAGCGCGAAGTGGCCGAGGGAGTCGCGGGCGCCGTGCCGGGCCAGCAGGCAGCGCAGCCGCTCCTCGTCGGCCTCGCCGAGTTCGGCGACCGGGCGGGCCGGGCGCAGCGCCAGGTAGACGGTGGAGCAGACGATGAGCAGGCCGAGGCCGCCGAGCGAGAAGCTCACCACGTCGTCCACCCGGTCGCTGGTGTAGTGGACCGGGCCGCCGAAGCCGAACAGGCCGTAGAGCACGTGGCGGCAGCGGTCGCCGAAGCCGGGGTTGCCGCGCTCGGAGGCCGGGTGGGCGCTGGTGATGACCAGGCCGAGGGCGAAGGCGAAGGCGCTCAGGCCCACCAGGTTGGCCAGCGCCCGCCAGCGGGTGCGCGGGTCGGACAGGGCGGTGAACTCCCCGCGGTGCACGATCAGCAGCGCCATCAGCCCCAGCGAGACCGCGACCCCGAAGGTGGAGTGCCGGTAGATCAGCTGGGTGGCCGCGCCCACCGGCATCAGCACCACGGTGGCCCACCAGGCGCGTTGCTTGCCGCGCTTGAGGCCGTGGGCGAGCATCAGCACCAGGATGCCGGTGACGACGGAGGTGGCGGCGGCCAGCGAGCTGACGGTGCCGGGGAAGACGGCGGCCATGTGGTGCATTCGGCCGTTGCGGAAGGCGGGGAAGACCGCCGAGACCACGTCGAGCAGGCCGATCACCGCCGCGGCGCTGCCGATGATCCTCGGTACGGCGGACGCCTGCGGCACCCAGCGGCGCCGCCCCTCTTCCTGTGCTGCCATCGACACCAAACCCCGAGCTGACCGGCAGCCGGCAGGGCTCTCCCCCGCGACGCGCTCCGGTTCCGACGATTCGCGCCCCCTAGGACGGCAACCGGTGGCTTCCGGTTCCCCCTGTTTCGGCGCGATGCGGCCCGACTGTAGACCGACTGTGGACCGACAGGGAAGCTACACCGATCGGGGGCCCGCAGGCCCGTCGCGGGACATTGCGGGGCATCGTACGACAGGGGCGCCGGCTCAGGTTGCCGGCCCGGCTCAGCCGCGGCCGATGATCAGGCTCATCGCCTCGGAGCGGGTGGCCGGGTCGCGCAGCTGGCCGCGCACGGCCGAGGTGAGGGTCTTGGCGCCGGGCTTGCGCACCCCGCGCATCGTCATGCACATGTGCTCGCACTCCACCACGACGATCACCCCGCGCGGCTCCAGGATGCGCATCAGCGCGTCGGCGATCTGCGTGGTCAGCCGCTCCTGCACCTGCGGGCGGCGGGCGTAGACGTCGACCAGCCGGGCCAGCTTGGACAGGCCGGTGATCTTGCCGCTGGTGGCCGGGATGTAGCCGATGTGCGCGACACCGACGAAGGGCACCAGGTGGTGCTCGCAGGAGGACATCACCTCGATGTCCTTCACCAGCACCATCTCGTCGTGGCCGATGTCGAAGGTGGTGGTCAGCACGTCCTCCGGCTGCTGCCACAGCCCGGCGAATATCTCCCGGTAGGCGCGCGCGACCCGGGCCGGGGTCTCCCGCAGCCCCTCGCGCTCGGGGTCCTCGCCCACCGCGTAGAGCAGCTCGCGGATCGCGGCCTCGGCGCGCTTCTCGTCGAACTCACCGATCGGCTTGCCGTCGCCGTCCAGCGTCACGGGATCAACCATGGAGCACCTCGTTTCCTGTCCGGAGCGCGGCCGCGGCCCCAAGGCGAGAACCCTGGGGCCGCGGCACACATTCCGTGTTCTTCCTCACCCGGCGGCTGCCCGGCGCCCCCCCTGACGGCGGGGCCGGGCGGTCGCCTCAGCTCTCCGGGCGGTCCTCCGGCAGGTCCACCGGCTCGACCGGCTTGGTGGTGGAGACCGGGCCGCCGGAGCCGTTGATCGCCTGCTGGGCGCCGTTGGTCAGCGCCAGCTCCTTCGGCGAGAGCACCGGCGGGCGGGTGGAGGGGGTGCGGCGGGCCGAACCGGTCCAGGCCGGACGCGGCGGCCGCTTGACGACCGGGGCGAAGATCTCGGCGATCTCCTCCTTGTTCAGCGTCTCCTTCTCCAGCAGCGCCAGCACGAGGTTGTCCAGGACGTCCCGGTTCTCGACCAGGATCTCCCATGCCTCGTTGTGCGCGGTCTCGATCAGCTTCTTGACCTCTTCGTCCACCAGCCCGGCGACCTCTTCCGAGTAGTCGCGCTGGTGGCCCATCTCACGGCCGAGGAACGGCTCGGAGTTGTCGGAGCCGAACTTGATCGCGCCCAGCCGCTCGGTCATGCCGTACTTGGTGACCATCGCGCGGGCCGTGGTGGTGGCCTTCTCGATGTCGTCCGAGGCGCCGGTGGTCGGGTCGTGGAAGACCAGTTCCTCGGCCGCCCGGCCGCCCATCATGTAGGCGAGCTGGTCGAGCATCTCGTTGCGCGAGGTGGAGTACTTGTCCTCGTCGGGCAGCACCATGGTGTAGCCGAGCGCCCGGCCGCGGGACAGGATGGTGATCTTGTGCACCGGGTCGGAGTTCGGCGAGGCCGCCGCGACCAGGGCATGGCCGCCCTCGTGGTATGCGGTGGTCTTCTTCTCCTTGTCCGACATGATGCGGGTGCGCTTCTGGGGGCCGGCCACGACACGGTCGATGGCCTCGTCCAGCACGCTGTTGTCGATGACCTTCTTGTCGCTGCGGGCGGTGAGCAGCGCCGCCTCGTTGAGCACGTTGCTCAGGTCGGCACCGGTGAAGCCGGGGGTGCGGCGGGCGACGGCCATCAGGTCGACGTCCGGCGCGATCGGCTTGCCCTTCTGGTGCACGGTCAGGATCTCCAGCCGGCCCTGCAGGTCCGGCGGGTCGACCGCGATCTGCCGGTCGAAGCGGCCCGGGCGCAGCAGCGCCGGGTCGAGGATGTCGGGCCGGTTCGTGGCGGCGATGAGGATCACACCGCCCTTGACGTCGAAGCCGTCCATCTCGACCAGCAGCTGGTTGAGGGTCTGCTCGCGCTCGTCGTGGCCGCCGCCCAGGCCCGCGCCGCGGTGCCGGCCGACGGCGTCGATCTCGTCCACGAAGACGATCGCGGGGGCGTTCGCCTTGGCCTGCTCGAACAGGTCGCGCACCCGGGAGGCGCCGACACCGACGAACATCTCCACGAAGTCCGAACCGGAGATCGAGTAGAACGGCACGCCCGCCTCGCCGGCCACGGCCCTGGCGAGCAGGGTCTTGCCGGTGCCGGGGCGGCCGTAGAGCAGCACGCCCTTGGGGATCTTGGCGCCGACGGCCTGGAACTTCGCCGGCTCCTGCAGGAACTCCTTGATCTCCTGCAGCTCCTCCACGGCCTCGTCGCACCCGGCGACGTCCGCGAAGGTGGTCTTGGGGGTGTCCTTGGTGATCAGCTTGGCCTTGGACTTCCCGAACTGCATGACGCGCGAGCCGCCGCCCTGCATCTGGTTCATCAGGAAGAGGAAGACCACCACGATCAGTACGAAGGGCAGCAGGGACAGCAGGATGCCGACGAAGGCGTTCTGCTTCGACGGCGAGACGGTGTAGCCGTCGGGCAGGGAGACACCCTTGACGTCGCCGTTCTGGATCCGCTGCAGGTTCGCCGCGATGGCCGCGCCCTGGTCGCCGATGTAGCTGGCGCGGACCTTGTCACTGCCCTTGATCTTGAAGCCGTCCTTCAGCTGGACCTTGATGGAGTTGTCGTCTCCGGTGGTCAGCTGGGCGGAACTGGCGCGGTTGGTGTCGATCGCGTGGAGGACCTGGCCGGTGTCGACCGTCTTGTACCCGCCGCCGGAACCGACGACCTGCATCAACACGACCACGGCAAGGACAGCCAGCACGATCCACATGACCGGCCCACGGAAATAGCGCTTCACGTCCATCCATGCGGGGCGGTTTCGCCCCGTCCCTCCTGCCGCAATGAGGCACGGCCGCTGGTGTGCGACCTGTGCATCCGGTGTATGACCCGACCTTCGGACGGTACCTCAGCATTGTCCCCCGAGGTTGCCGCCGACCGTTAACAATCCCGCTTTCCCCTGCTCCAACGGCGGGAAACCGGCGGTGGTTCCCTCAGCCGCCGTACACGTGCGGCGCGAGGGTGCCCACGAAGGGCAGGTTCCGGTACTTCTCGGCGTAGTCCAGGCCGTAGCCGACCACGAACTCGTTGGGGATGTCGAAGCCAGTGTATTTGACATCGATCCGGACCTTGGCCGCCTCGGGCTTGCGCAGCAGCGTGCAGACCTCCAGCGAGGCCGGGCCGCGCGAGCCGAGGTTGCTGATCAGCCAGGACAGGGTCAGCCCGGAGTCGATGATGTCCTCGACGATCAGCACGTGCCGGCCGGCGATGTCGGTGTCCAGGTCCTTGAGGATGCGGACCACCCCGGAGGACTTGGTGCCGGCGCCGTAGGAGGACACCGCCATCCAGTCCATCGTCACGTTGCTGGACAGCGCCCGTGCCAGGTCGGCCATGACCATGACCGCGCCCTTGAGGACACCGACGATGAGCAGGTCCCGGCCCGCGTAGTCGCGGTCGATCTGCGCGGCCAGCTCCACCAGCTTGGCGTCGATCTCGGCCTTGGAGAGGAGCACCTTCTCCAGGTCGGCGCCCATGTCGATCTCGTTCACGCGCGGTACATCCTCAGGTTTTACGACGGCGAGAAGAACAGTCTGCCATTGGCCCTGAGAACGGCGACGCCGCCCGGCAGGTTGAGCGCCTTCTGCCCGCGCCAGTCGGTCACGAGGCGGTCCACCTCCTCGATGTGCCGGGCGAAGAGGAAGCCGGGCGGGGAGCCGGCGGCGACGGCGGCGCGGCGCAGCACCCGGCGCCGGACGGCCGCGGGGAGGGTGCGCAGCCGGGTCACCTCCAGGCTGCCGTCGTCGCCGGCGGCGTCGGCCTGGGCGTCGGCGGCCCACTGGTCGAGCGCGTCGGCGTCGTCCCGGGAGAGCTGGGCGGTACGGGCCAGGGCCTCGACCACGCCCTTGCCGAGGGACTTCTCCAGCACCGGCAGCGCCTCGTGCCGCACCCGGGAGCGGGTGTAGGCGGGGTCGTGGTTGTGCGGGTCCTCCCACACGGTGATGCCCTGGGCAAGGCAGCCCTGCCGCACGGTGTCGCGGTCCAGCAGCAGGAACGGGCGGCGGTAGCGGCCGCCGGTGCCGGAGACGGCGGCCATGCCGGACAGCGAGCGGGTGCCCGAGCCGCGGGCGAGGCCGAGGAGGACGGTCTCCGCCTGGTCGTCGCGGGTGTGGCCGAGCAGGACGGCGGCGGCGCCGCGGCGCTCGGCGGTGGCGTCCAGCGCGGCGTAGCGGGCGTCGCGGGCGGCGGCCTCGGGGCCGACCCGGCGGGCGGCGCCGCCGGTGTACGCGACGCCGTGGGCGGCGGTGGCAGAGTGGGCTCCCACGGTCACGCCGACGGTGTCGACCGGGTCGAGGCCGAGCGCGCGCAGCCGCGCGGCCACTTCCTGGGCGCGGCCGGCCGAGCCGCTCTGCAGGCCGTGGTCGACGGTGACGGCGCCGGCCCGCACGCCGAGGCGGGGCGCTTCGAAGGCGAGGGCGGCGGCGAGCGCCATGGAGTCGGCGCCGCCGCTGCAGGCGGCGAGGACGAGGGGGCGGGGGTCGTCGTCGGCGGCCCCGGGGCCGCCGGCTGTTCTTCCGGCGGTGCTTCGGGCTGTCCTGTCGGCGGTGCTTCGGGCCGTGGTTTCGGCGAGGACGTCGTGCAGGACGCGGCGGACGGCCAGGCGTATCGCTGCGACCGTGGGATGGGGTCCCATGTCCGGTTCCCTCCAGGGGGCGGGGTTGCGCTGCGCGCGGCTTTGCGGTTCACGCGCTGGGTTCACGTATTGACGCAGGGTATTCAGATGGTGACAGAAACCCGGGCACATCCCGAGCATCGCACGCGGCAGCCCACGCCAACGGTCCCTCGGACGGGTGAACGTCGCTCCGCGGGTTGCGGGGGTACCCACCCCCGTGGGGGGGTGCCTGCCGGCCGGGGGGCTCCCCCGGCTCCCCCGCGGGGCGGTGCCTGGCCGGCACGGAGGGCTCCCCCGCCTGGCCCGCGGGGCGGTGCCTGGCCGGCACGGGGCTCCCCCACCTCACCGCGGGGACGGTGCCTGGCCGGCACGGAGGGCTCCCCCGCCTGGCCCGCGGGGCGGTGCCTGCGGGGGCTCAGGGTCCTCCGTATCACCTGGGGGCGCTGGGGGTAACTCCCAGGCAGAGCTCTGGGGGAGGAACTGCGCGCGCAATTGGAGCCGTGACGCGCTTCGCCACCGGGCGAAGGGGGCAGCCCGGTCCGCTCCGGACCACCGGCCGGTGGCCTGCTGAGCGCGCAGTTCCCCGCGCCCCTTCCGGCAGCCCATCTGCCCCGATCCCGCCGTTCCCGGCCACGGGCCGGTCGGTCGCTGGGCGCGCAGTTCCTCCCCCAGAGCTTCGCCTGGGGGTACCCCCAGCGCCCCTTCCGGGAACCCATCTGCCCCCGCCCCACCGTCCCCGGCCACAGGCCAGTCGGTCGCTGAGCGCGCAGTTCCCCGCGCCCCTTCCGGGAACCCGTCTGCCCCCGATCCCGCCGTCCCCGGCCACAGGCCGGACGGTGGCTGAGCGCGCAGTTCCCCGCGCCCCTTTCGGCAACCCGTCTGCCCCCGCCCCACCGTCCCCGGCCACAGGCCAGTCGGCGGCTGGGCGCGCATTTGCTCCCCCAGAGCTTCGCCTGGGAGGTAGCCCCAGCGCCCCTGGGGCGGTACGCCTTGGCCTCGCGCGTAGTGGCGGCCTTGGACGGGGCCGCATCGCTCGGCGTGAGCGTGGGGTCAGGGGTGGATGCGGGTGAGCCAGGTGGAGGGGGTGGCGATCTCGGATTTGGTGGGGAGGGTGTTGGGGGAGGTCCAGACGCGGTTGAAGCCGTCCATGCCGACTTCGGAGACGACCGCGCGGACGAAGCGCTCGCCGTCGCGGTACTGGCGGAGCTTGGCGTCGAGGCCGAGCAGGCGCCGCAGGGCCTGGTCGAGGCGGCCCGCCCCGCTCGCCCGGCGCTGCCCGAACTTCTCCCGGATCTCGGCGACGCTGGGGACGACGTCCGGCCCCACCCCGTCCATGACGTAGTCGGCGTGCCCTTCGAGCAGGGACATCACCGCCGTCAGCCGGCCCAAAATCTCCCGCTGGGAGGGCGTCTGCACGAGGTCCATGAGGCTCCGCCCGCCGTCCTCCGCGGCCTCCTCCTCCGGCTCGCTCTCCTTGCCGCCCCCCTGCCCGGCGAAGCTCTGCACCGCCTGGCGTACGCGTTCCACCACCGTGGACGCGTCGAGCTCGGTCTCGCCCAGGAAGCTCTGGATCTCGCCCTCGATGTGGTCCCGCAGCCACGGCACGGCCGAGAACTGCGTGCGGTGGGTCTCCTCGTGCAGGCACACCCAGAGGCGGAAGTCGTGCGGGTCCACGTCGAGTTCGCGCTCGACGTGGACGATGTTCGGCGCCACCAGCAGCAGGCGCCCGGCCTTCGACTCCCCCGGCCCCGGCCGCACCGGCCCGGCCGGCATCTCGCGGCTCGGCGGGGCGAACGTCTCGTACTGGCCCAGCACCCGCGAGGACAGGAAGCTCAGCAGCATCCCCACCTCCACGCCGGTGACCTTGCCGCCCACGGTGCCCAGCACCACACCGCCCGCGCCGCCCGGGCGGCGGGCCTGCATCTTGGCCAGCAAGGGGGCGAGCACCTCGCGGAACCCCGCGACATTGGCCTTCACCCAGCCGGGGCGGTCGACGATGAGGACGGGGGTGCCGTGCGGGGGCGCGTCGCCGCCCCCTTCGCCGTCCCCGGCCCCGTCATCGTCCCCGTACATCTTCGTGAACGCCCGCACGTGGGCCTCGGAGTCCCGGGCATGGGTACGCAGCTCGGCGACGATCGCGCGTGCCTCGTCCCGGCTCACCTCCGGGCCGGGGCGGGTGAGCCGCTGCGCGGTCGCCACGGCGAGGTTCCAGTCGACCATCTCGCTTCCACCGATGCTCGTCATGTCTTTTACGGTACGTTGCCGCGCGCTGTTGCGGGGGGCGGCTTCTCACCGTCCGGGCCCCCTTTCGCTCCCGACCCCAGGTCGGCGGCCTCCACGGGGCCCTCTGCCCCGACCCCGCCGTCCCCGGCCGCAGGCCGGTCGGAGGCCGGGGCGAAACCCTTTGGTACGGGGGCAGGGGTGGGGGTGTTCATGGGGAGTGGAGGTTGTCCGGAAACCGGTGGGGCGGCTGAAAGGGCGGTGTTGCGAGGGGTTTCCGGGGGGCGGCACCTTCGTGTCGTCCCCTGCTCCACCTCCCCCTCCCGTAACCCGCCGCACGGGACCGACCCCTTCGAGGAGTCGTCATGAAACCGCTCGACCTCGAGCGCGCGCGTCCCCTGGTCGTCGGCCTCTTCCGGATCGTCGTCGGCCTGCTCTTCGCCTGCCACGGTGCCGCCACCCTCTTCGGGATCTTCGGCGGACCCGAGGGCGGCGGCCCCGGCCCCGCGGCCTTCGCGTGGCCGGGCTGGTGGGCCTCCGTGATCGAACTCGTCGGTGGCCTGCTGGTGATGGTCGGCCTGGGCACCCGCCTGGCCGCCCTCGCCTGCTCGGGCTCCATGGCCTACGCGTACTTCGACGTCCACCAGCGCCACTCGCTCCTGCCGATACAGAACCACGGTGAACCCGCGGTGATGTTCTGCTGGGCGTTCCTGCTCCTCGCCGCCACCGGTGGTGGCGCCTTCGCCCTGGAGAGCGCGCTTCGGCGGCCCGCCGGCGAGGGTTCCCTCCCCGAGGAGCCGGTGGCTTCGCCCGTCACGGTCCGCTAGTCGCTGCCGCTGAGCAGTACGGCTGGTCAGTACGGGGGTGCGGCATCCCACCGCGGGGGTTCTCCTTGCGGCCGGGAGCCGCACCCCTTCGGGCTGTGGGGGTGCCCCGCTGGGCGAGCAGCCCCGCGTCCCCGGGCAACGGCTCCCCGCCGTTAGGGGTTCCGAGGATTCCCGGCCGCGGCCCGCCATGGGCTGGTCGCGCAGTTCCGCCCCCAGAGCTTCGCCTGGAAGGTACCCCCAGCGCCCCAAAAACGGCTACGCGTCTGCCCCACCCTCGCCGTTTCCGGCCGCAGGCCGGTGGCCTGCTGAGCGCGCAGTTCCCCGCGCCCCTGAAAACCTCGCCCTTCGCGCGAACGGCGAGGCCGTACAACCCAGGGGCGCGGGGAACTGCGCGAGAAAAGGCCACCGGCCCCAGGACGGCAGACAACCCCGTCGGGCAGACGGGAACCCGAAAGGGGCGCGGGGAACTGCGCGCTCAGCCTGCCACCGGGTGGCACCCGGCGGCGTACGGGAACCCTCGCGGCGAGAAGCCGCCCCGTACAAGCGATGCCGCACCCGATCAAGCCAGGGCTGCCGCCAAGCCGTCCAGGGCGGCCTCGGCCGCTGCCGCGTCGGTGGTGCCTTGGGTCATGAAGGAGAAGGCGAGGATGCGGCCCGAAGGGGTCACCACCGTGCCAGCCATCGTGTTCGTGCCCGTCAGGGTGCCCGTTTTCGCGTGGACCAGACCCGCCGCCGCGGTGTTCTTCAGGCGCGTACTGAGCGTGCCCGTGAAGCCGGCGACGGGGATACCCGTGAGGATCGGCCGCAGTTCGGGGTGGGCGGGCGAGGCCGCCAGGGCGAGGATGCGCGCCAGGGTGATCGGCGCGAGCGCGTCGTCGTGGTCGAGCCCGCTGCCGTCGTGGAAGGAAGCCCCGGGCAGGGGGATGCCGTAGCGGGTGAGCGCCGTGCGGATCGCGCGGGCGCCGCCCGCGAAGCTCGCCGGCTGCCCGGACGCGCGGGCCACCTGACGGGCGAGCGCCTCGGCGAGATCGTTGTCGCTGTACGTCAGCATCTGCTCCACCAGGTCCGACAGCGGCGCCGACTGATGGACCGCCAGCTGTGTGCCGCCCTTGCCGCTGCCGGGCACGGGCGGCCCCTGCACGGTGATGCCGTGCTTGGCCAGCAGCGCGGCGAAGTCGGCGGCGGCCGTGGCGGCCGGGTCCCAAGCGCGGGTCGCGGGCCCGCTGGTGCTGCCGTCGAGCCGCCCCTCGTCCGCCATCAGCGCGGTGACGGGCGCGAGGTTCTCGTTGTGGCCGATCGGGTGCAGGTCGGGGCCGCTGTAGAGCGAGGTGTCGTAGCCGAGGTGCACCGCGGTGGTGCCGCGGGACTTCAGCGCGGCCGCGGTGTCGGCGGCGAGTTGTGTGAGGTCGAGCGTGGGGTCGCCGCCGCCGACCAGGACGATCCGGCCCTTGCCCGTGCTCACGACCGTGGTGGTCAGCCGCGCGTCGGGCCCGAGCAGGCCGAGCGCGGCGGTCGCGGTGGCGAGCTTCGTGGTGGAGGCGGGGGTGGTGGCGGTGCCGTCCTTGTGGTCGTAGAGGACCCTGCCGCTGGTCACGTCGACGACCGCGCCGGTGCGGACCGGGCCCATGCCGTACGCCGCCATCAGCGGGTCGAGCCGGCGGTCCAGCGCGGCCGCGGTGGGGGCGGTGCCGCCGCCGGCCGCGGCGAGGACGGGTGCCGCGGCGGGCGCCGACCCGTAGGCCGGGGCCGCGTGGTGGGCCGGGCGCTGCCCGGCGGCCCGGGCGTCGCGGGCGGCGGCGAACGACCGCTCGGCCGTCCGCTGACCGCCCGACCAGGGGCCCACGGCGGCGACCAGGCCCACGGCCACCACCAGTCCTGTCGCGGCCGAGCCCGCCACGACCTGCCACGTCCTGCCGAGCGGCACTGCCGACCAGCCCCTTTCGCGACCACCCCAATGCGTGGGAGACACTTAACCACCCACACCGTGTGCTGATGACTGAGGAGTAGGTCCGTGGAGTTCGACGTCACGATCGAGATCCCGAAGGGTTCGCGCAACAAGTACGAGGTGGACCACGAGACGGGTCGCATCCGCCTGGACCGCAGGCTCTTCACGTCCACGAGCTACCCGGCCGACTACGGGTTCATCGAGAACACCCTCGGCGAGGACGGCGACCCGCTGGACGCGCTGGTCATCCTCGACGAGCCGACCTTCCCCGGCTGCCTCATCACCTGCCGGGCGATCGGCATGTTCCGCATGACGGACGAGGCCGGCGGCGACGACAAGGTGCTGTGCGTGCCGGCGTCCGACCCGCGGGTGGAGCACCTGCGCGACATCCACCACGTCTCGGAGTTCGACCGGCTGGAGATCCAGCACTTCTTCGAGGTCTACAAGGACCTGGAGCCGGGCAAGTCGGTCGAGGGTTCCGACTGGGTCGGCCGCAGCGACGCCGAGGCGGAGATCGAGCGCTCTTACCGCCGCCTGAAGGAGCAGGGCTCCCACTGACGGTGGCGTACGGGGGCACCGCCAAGCCATGCGGTGCCCCCGCGGGGGGACTGGGGGCGCCCCCGCTCCCCCGTGAAAAACCCTTCGTGCTCAAAAGCCGCGGGTGCGTTTGGCGGCGCGGCGGGGGGTGGGGGGCGGGGTGTGCAGGGCGAGGCGGGCGATCTCGTTGCCGAGGTTGACCCCGATGGCCAGCGCCAGCGCGAGGGCCGCGGCCTTGGTGAGCTGGGTGAGCGCCAGCGAGGGGTGGTGCTGGGTGAGGGCGAGCAGGCCGAAGTACGTGGCGGAGCCCGGGAGAAGGGGCCCGATCGCCGCGGTGACGTACGGCAGCACGGAGACGTACCGGTAGCGGGCCATGAGCTGGCCGAAGAGCCCGACGAGCCCGGCGGCCGCCCCCGTCGCCGCCACCTGGTTGCCGCCGGCCGACTGGTGCAGCACCCCGAAGACCGTCCAGGCCACGCCCCCGTTGAGGGTGGCGAGCAGCAGCACCGCCCGCTCGCACTGGAGCAGCACCGCGAAGGCGAGGGTGAGCACCATGGCCGCGGGCAGTTGCACCCACGGGCGGTCGTAGGAGCGCAGCGCCTGGTCCGGGTCGATCCCGCCGCCGGACCGGAAGCCGAGGTAGAGCACGAGCGTGACGCCGAGCACGATGCCGACAACCAGGTAGACCACTTCGAGCAGGCGGGCCGAGGCGGTGATGTAGAAGCCGGTCAGTCCGTCCTGCACCGCTGCCACCAGCGCCCGTCCGGGCAGCAGCGCGAAGAGCCCGCCGGTGATGACCGCCGAGGACTGCACGCCCGTCGCGCCCGGGATCCAGTGCGCGTAGCGGTCGACGAGCACGCCCATCCCGGCCGCGGGCATCGCCGCCACGGCGAACTGGTAGAACTCCGGCAGCCCGCGCCCGGCGAGCAGCCAGGCCAGCCGGTCGCCGAGCATCGCGGCGACCGCGGCCGCCGCGAAGATCACCGGCCCGCCGCCGACCAGCACGCTCGCCGCGCCCGCGAGCAGCCCGGACGCCCCGGTCAGCACCCACGTGCCGTACGGGTGCCGGTTGCGGCGGATGCCGGCGAGCCGCCGGTACGCCTCCTCCAGCGTCACCTCGTGGGCGGTGATGCCGTCCACGAGGTGGAAGACGGCGGCCAGCCGGGTGTAGTCGGTGCCGCGGCGGCGCACGGTGCGGCTCATGGTCAGCGGCGGGTCGGTGAGGGCCGGCTGGCAGGAGATGCCGAGCAGGGTGAAGGTGACGGTGGGCTCGATACGGGCCAGGCCGTACGCGTAGGCGACGCCGAACATCGCGGCCTCGACGTCCTCGGCGCCCTCGCCGCCGGCCAGCAGCAGCTCGCCGATGCGCAGGGTGAGGTCGAGCACGCGGGGCACGGCGCCGGCCCGCTCGACGGCGGGCCCCGGCCGCTCGGTGGACGGCATCCGCAACAGCGCCCGCATCCGGTCCTGCCACAGCGCCCCCTCGGGCGGCACGACGACAGGAAAACCTCCCGCAGGCGTCACCGCCCCTTCCCCCCACCCCCCGGCACCCGGCTGCCCGCCGTGCGCCATGGGCACCTCGCCACCGCCACTCCGATACCCCGGCCCCTGCCCCGTCCCGCCCGAGGCCCCGGCAGCGCCGGACCCGCCCCCGCCACCCGGCGCCGCAGCGCCGGAGGCCCCCGCAGCACCGGCGGAGCCGGACCCGCCGAAGGCACCCCGACCGTTGGCGGCGGACCCGCCGGACCACTCACGCCCGCCGGGCGCCCCGGCACCGTTGCGGTCAGCGCCGGAACCCCCCGCGCCGTCGGAGGCGGGCCGGTCGGTCAAGGCGTCAGCGCTTCTGGGCGCGGTGGCGGCCGCCACGCGAGGGCGCCGCCGCGACGGCCTCAGCGCCGAGGTCGCCGGTGGCGGCGGGGCCTTCCCCCGCCGGGGTCGCGGCCGCCTTGCCGCGCGAGCGCAGGTACTCGATGCCGATCGGCACCAGGGAGACCAGCACGACGAGGACGAGCATCGCCTCGATGTTGTCGCGGACGAAGGCGATCTGGCCGAGCCAGTAGCCCAGCAGAGTCACACCCGCACCCCACAGGCTCCCTCCGATGAGGTTGAACGTGAGGAACGTGCGGTAGTTCATCCGGCTGACACCGGCCACGATCGGGGTGAACGTGCGCACCACCGGCACGAAGCAGGCCATCACGATCGCCTTCGGCCCGTGGTGCTCGAAGAACGCGTGCGCCTTCTCGATGTTCTCCATCTTGAACAGCCGCGAGTCCGGCCGCCGGAACAGCGAGGGCCCGACCTTGCGGCCGAAGAGGTAGCCGGTCTGCTCGCCGGCCACCGCGGCCACCGCGATGAGCGCGGCCACCAGGGCGAGCGGCTGGTGCAGGGTCCCGGACGCGACAAGCAGGCCGGTGGTGAACAGCAGCGAGTCACCGGGCAGGAAGAAGCCGATCAGCAGGCCTGACTCGGCGAACACGACGAGCAGCACGCCCCACAGGCCGTAGGTGTTGATCAGGTGGTCCGGGTCGAGCCAGCTCGGTCCGAGCGCGATGTACGTCACGGGCCAAAAGTATCAATCCTGTGTTGATACAAGCGTTCCGCAACCTGCGCACGGTGCACTACCGTCTGCGCAGCGTCCCGCACGCATCCTCGCAAGTCCGGCAAGTCACACAGGTCCCACAGGCCCCGACTGTGCCGCAACTCCCCCCGCGTTCTTCCGTATCCGCACCGACACCGCGTCTGTTCGACCCACCTGGCGGCCCAAGGAAATGTCTCGCGCGATCACGTTGCACGAAGTGTCGAAGTACTACCCCAAGCAGCCCACACCCGCCGTGGACCGGTTCTCCCTGGAGATCGCGCCCGGCGAGTTCCTGGTGCTGCTCGGGCCCTCCGGCTGCGGCAAGTCCACGGTGCTGCGGATGATCGCCGGGCTGGAGGACATCACCACCGGGGAGTTGTTACTGGACGGCGAGTACGGCAACGACCTCGCCCCCGGCGACCGGAAGATGGCCATGGTCTTCCAGAACTTCGCCCTGTACCCGAGCATGACCAGCCGGGAGAACATCGGCTTCCCGCTGCGGTTCGAGATGCCCGGCACCGAGCCGGGCCCGCGGGTGGACGAGACCGCCCGCATCCTCGGCATCGAGGAGATCCTGGACCGCTACCCCGGGCAGCTGTCCGGCGGCGAGCGGCAGCGGGTCGCGATGGGCCGGGCGATCTCCCGGCACCCCTCGGTCTTCCTGATGGACGAGCCGCTGTCCAACCTGGACGCCAAGCTCCGCGCCCACCTGCGCGCCGAGATCGCCCGGCTCACCCGCGGGATGGGCGTCACCACCGTCTACGTCACCCACGACCAGGCCGAGGCGATGTCGCTGGGCGACCGGGTGGCGGTGATGCGCAGCGGGGTGCTCCAGCAGATCGGCACCCCGCGGGACGTGTACCACCTGCCGGAGAACGTGTTCGTGGCCGCGTTCGTCGGCACCCCGCGGATCAATCTGCTCCAGGCGACCGTGATCGCTCCACTCAGCGGAGGGATGTGGATCGACTTCGGCCGCCAGCGGCTGGGCCTGCCGGAACCGCTCGGCTACGACCACCAGATGCTGCGCATCCAGCAGGGCCGCACGATCATCGTCGGGCTGCGCTCGGAGGCGGTGCGGATCGCCCGGGCGAGCCAGGCGCACCCGGGCGAGGTGGCGATCAGCGGGATCGTCGAGCACGTGGAGTACCTGGGCCACGAGTCGCTGGTGCACCTGAACACCGGGTCGCGGCCGGCCATCGTGCCCGAGCTGGAGGCGCCGCGGCCCGCGCCGGCCAAGCCGGGACCGCGACGCAACGGCACCGGCTCGGGCGGCCTCGGCAAGCTGGCGCAGAAGGCGGCCCGGCGGCTGCAGGCGACGGTAACGGACCGCGAGGGCGGCTCCCACGGCGCCCACAGCGCCCACGGCGGGCCGCCCAAGCCCCCACAGACGCCGTCCGCGGTGATGGACCGCCCGGCCGCGGCACCGGAGACCGACACGGGCGACCTCGTGGTCCGTACGGGCCCCGACATCCGCGTCCGCCGCGGCGACCACGTCCCCCTCCTGGTCGACCTGGCCCACCTCTACGTCTTCGACAGCAACGGCCACCGCATCTGCCCCCTCCCCAGAGAACAACCCCACCTGGAGTAGCCCGGGCAACCGTCGCCGCCCTTTGGGGGCGCTGGGGGTACCTCCCAGGCAAAGCTCTGGGGGAGGAACTGCTCCCCCAGAGAGGGGACCCCCACAAGCCTCCGACCGGCCTGGTGGCCGGGAACGGCGAGGATGGGGCAGCCCCGTAGCCGAGGGGCGCTGGGGGTACCTCCCAGGCGAAGCTCTGGGGGAGGAACTGCGCGCCCGGCCACCAACCGGCCCGGCCGCCGGCAACGGCGGCGAACCCCAACGACGAGAAGCCCCCGTAAAAAACGAGTTTCGCTCAGACGTCCGGACCAGTTCACCCCCGCTTCACCCCGAGGGCCTAGTTTCCCCGTCGACGACCGGACGCTTGGAGCACCATGACCACCACCCGCAGCCGCTGGTTCCGGCCTCGTGCCAGGACCGGCCGGCAGGCGGCCCCCGCGGTACGTGACGAGAGCGGCCCGGCAGAGAACACCGCCGAGGACGCGGCCGCGACCGCCCCGGTCACCCCGATCGCCCCGACCCTGCTCGCCGACTGCCTGCGGGCCTGCGCCGAGCACTGCGGGACCCTGACGGCCGCCGGCCGCGGCGGCGACCACGCCGTCCTCGCGGACGCCCTGGCCGCGCTGCCCGGCGCCGAGGAACTGGCGGAGCCCGCGGGCGCCGACGGGGTCGAGGGAGCGGACGGAGCCGACGACCCCCTCACCCCCGAGTTGCTGGACGCCCTGCTGGACGCCGGTTCCAAGGCGCTCGCCTGCGGGCCCGACGAGCTGCGCCTGGCCGTCCTGATCAGCGACACCGTGCTGACCCACCGCGCCGGCTCCCGGGCCGGCTGGCGGCTGCGCGGCCGGGTGCTGGAGGCGACCGGCCGTACCGCGGGCGCCGTCGACGCCTACGAGCGCTACCTGGCCCGTACCGAGCGGGACTCCTTCGGCGTCGCCGAGCGGGTGGCCGCCCTGTCGGCCGCCCTCCGCCACGAGGAGGCGCTGGCCGGGCTGCTGGAGCGCGTACCCGCCGCCACCGCGGGTACGGGCACCGGCCCCGGCAACCCGGTCGAGGCCATGGAGGCGGCCGCCGAGCGGTTCCTGACCGGGCAGTTGGCCGCCGCCGAGCGCGACGAGGGGTACGGCCCCGCGCTGCTCACCGCGGTGGCCGAGCACTACGCCGGGCAGCGCCGGGACCGGCGGCGGGCCCCGCTCGCCGACCCCACGCTCGGCGGGGTGGAGTGGCTGAGCCTGGGCGAGTTCCGCAACCTGATCACCGGCCGCTCGCTGTGCATGGTCGCCAACTCCCCCGTGCTCGAAGGAAGTTCGCTGGGCAAGGAGATCGACTCCTACGACCTGGTGGTCCGCTTCAACTCCTTCCGCATCGAGCCCGGCGAGACCGGCGAGCGCACCGACATCCACGCCACCGGCCACCGCCACCTGCACAACTGGGACCGCCCGGTGGACACCCGGCTGATCATCTGCGGCGAGTCCGCGGACTACCGGCACGCGGTGCGACGGCTGGTGCCGGGCGCGCAGCGGCGGGTCGGGGACGACTCGGTGCGCTGGCCGGTGCGGGCGGTGGGGCGGATGCAGTCCGACGTGTGGCCGCAGGTGCCGACCACCGGCTTCAACCTGATGTGGCTGGTCGACTTCCTCGACGTCAGCCCGCGGTTCGACCTGATCGGCTTCGACTTCTTCGCCTCCGGCGCCTGGCGGCTGCCCGAGGCGATGCGGCTGCCGGTCCCGGCCGCCGCCGACCACTCCCGCGAGAGGGCCTGGGTCATGGAACGCGCCCAGCACGTCAACGGCCCGGTGATCTCCCTCCGATGAACCCCGGCACCTCATTCAGCACCGGCACCGACGCCGGCCCCGCGGGCACCACCGATCCGGCCGCGCGGGGCGGCGTGACCGGCAAGCGCCTTATCGCGTTCACCAGTTGTGTCACGGCGGACCGGCTGCCCGCCTTCCTCGGCCTGTTGCGCAGTCTCGCGCTCACCAACCCGGGCGTGTGCGAGGACTACGTCGTGCTCCACGACGGCAGCCTGCCCGCCGACGCGGCCGACCGTATCCACGCGGTGCACCCCCGGGCGCGGTTGCGCGCGATCGACACCGAACGGCTGGGCGGATGGGCCGCGTTGGCCACCGCCGGCTCCAACACGGCGGGCAGCGGGACCGCCGACCCGTTCGCGTACGCCCTCCTGGAGGCCTTCCGGATACGGGAGTTCGGCACCCTGGTCGTCCTCGACCCGGAACTGACCGCCCGCGGCGGCATCGAGCCGCTGCTGCGGCTGCGCGACGGGCTGGCCGCGGCCCCGCTGGACGGCGAAGGCCCCGACGGGCAGCGGCGGTTGGACGCCCGCGTGCTCGTGGTGCAGGCCGAGTACCTGACCGACGGCTTCTGCGCCCGCCTCGAAGCGGTGGCCCGCAGCGGCGCCCACGACCGGGCCCGCGGCGCCGCCGGCGTACTGGAGGCGGCACTCGGCGGCGACTTCGTACCGCTGCAAGGCCCCGCGGACGGCGGCCCGTTCGCCCCCGCGGCGGCAGGCACGGACCCTGCCGACGAGCCGTCCGAGGCCGAATTCCACGCCGCTTTCCTGGCGTTGAGCGCCGCCGCCCACCACGATCTGCTCGTGCACTACGGCACCGCGCATGTCGCCCGCACCCGCGACCTGCAGACCGCCCGCCGGGTGGCCACCGCCCGGATAGACGCGGGCGAGTACCAGGAGGCCGTGGACCTGCTGCGCTCGGTGGACATCCCGCTGGACGAGGCGTGGCCGCACGAGGTCTACGGGCACGCGCTGATGAGCATCTCCCGCTACGAGGAGGCCCGCGCGCACCTGCTGCTGTCCACCGCGGTGCCCAACCGCGCGGCCACCGCCTTCGCCCGCCTCGCCCACATCGCCTGGGTGACCAACGACGACGAGGCCGCGGCCGCCTACGCCCGGGCCGGTCTGTCCGCCGACCCCTCGCACGGGCCCAGCCGGCAGATGGTCGAACGCGCCACCTTGGACCTGCCCGGCACCGCGGGCGGCGTGGTGGTCAAGGAGGGCCCGGCGCACAAGCAGTTCGCGCACGTCGCCTTCTACATGCCGCGCCAGGGCAACGCCGGCGACAAGCTGCTGCCGGAGTCGGTGCGGCTCGCCTTCGACCGGGAGATCGGGCCGCGCCGCTGGCACTCCGTCCACGCGCACCGGCTCTTCGACGAGGCCGCGCTGGAGCGGGTCAACGCCCGCCGGGCGGTGGTGATCGGCGGCGGCGGCCTGTTCATCCCCGACACCGCGCCGAACGGCAACAGCGCGTGGCAGTGGAACGTCACCGATGAGGTGCTGGAGCGCATCGACGTCCCCGTGGTGGTCTACGCGGTGGGCTTCAACGCCTTCGACGGCCAGTCGTACCGGCAGGAGCGGTTCGCCACGGCGGTGCGCAAACTGGTGGAGAAGTCCGCGTTCTTCGGGCTGCGCAACCACGGCTCCATCGCGCAGGTGCGGCGGCTGCTGCCGCGGGGCCTGCACGGCAAGGTGCGCTTCCAGCCCTGCCCGACCACCGTCACCCGGCAGTTGGTCGCCGGCTGGAAGGACGCGCCGGAGCGCGAGGACACGGTGCTGCTCAACGCCGCCTACGACCGGGCGGGGCTGCGTTTCGGCCACGACTACGGCCACTTCCTCGACCAGCTCGCCCGAGCCGTGCGCGCGATCGGGCGGCACGCCGAGGTGCGCTGCGCCGCCCACGCGCTGGACGACGAGCGGATCGCCTTCGACCTGCGCCGCGAGCACGGCATCTCGCTGCCGGTGATCCCGATGTACGACCACGACTGCGACACGATCCGCGCCGCCTACGCCCGCACGAAGCTGGTCATCGGCATGCGCGGCCACGCCGGGATGATCCCCTTCGGCTGCGGCACCCCGATCATCAGCCTGATCTCGCACCCGAAGATGGCGTACTTCCTCGCCGACATCGACCGCCCGGAGTGGGGCGTCTCGGTCCACGACCGCGACTTGGCCGCCGTCCTCACCGAGAAGGCCCTGGCGGTCCTCACCGACCACCGGGCCGCGGTGGCCGACGTCCTGGGCCGCCAGGAAGAGCTCTGGCGCATCACCCGCGCCAACGCCGAGGAGATCACCGCCCTGCTCTGACCCCACCCGCCCGCGCGACCCCCACCGGGACGGCCACCACGGCCGTCCCGGCCGTCACCGGGGCCGCCGCCACCTGACGCCGTCCCACGTCGTCTGCCGCCGTCCACAGCCGTCGTCACGACGATCGCCACCGCCACGGCCCCGCCCGCGCCTCGCGGCGACGGGCTCGCACCGATCGAGAACCCTGGGGGGAACCATGGGCGCTTTCGCGCCGAGAACCGCTGCCGCGCTCTGCCTGACCGTCCTTGCCGCCACCGTCGCCGGGTGCGGCGGCGACGACCACGGCGGAGGAGCCGCCGCCAAGTCCGCCGGCACGTCCGCCGCGGCGAGCACCGCGCCCGCCACCGGCCCGACCCGGCTGCTCAGCCAGCAGGAGCTGGAGAAGGCCGCGGCCGGGCGGGCGGAGCTGCCGGGCTGGACCTTCATGACCATCGTCGGCCACACGGCCGACGGTGACGGCAACACGCCCGCCCTGGCGGACGTCCGCCGGTTCCCCGCGGTGAAGCCGGCGGCGTGCCAGCCGCTCAGCCGGATGACCACGAGCGGCATGAGCAACTACCAGGTGCACGCCCTGACGGAGGTCGTCGCCGACCGGGACAGCGACGACGACTCCGTCCCGGGGACCAATGTGCAGCTCACCGCCTACGAGCCGCATGACGCGCTCAAGGTGCTGCCCGAGCTGCGGGCCGCCCTGGCGTCGTGCACCTCCTTCGCCGGGGAGACCGACACCGATCACTACACGGCGCCGCACGTCGTGCCGTCGAAGCGGATCGGTGACGACTCCGTGGTGTACGACCTGACCACCGTCCTGGAGGACGACCCCTCGGTGGACGCCATCACGGGCGACGCCCCGAGTGGGACGGCGCGGGTGCCCTACACGTGCGAGGTGGTGCGGGTGGGCTCGGTGATCGCCGTCTACTGGGTGCAGGCCGCCGTGGGGCAGCGCGCGCGGATCCCCCAGGAGGTGGTGGCGGCGCAGACCGCCAAGCTCCGTACGGCCTGAGCCCGTTCCCCGGACGCGTGCGGTCCCGCCCCGGAGGAACCGCGCCCTTCACGCGCGGGGCGGGGCCGCACGCCCCGGGAGGACCCTTCGGGGGGAGCGCACGGTGGTGGGGTGGGCGGGGGGAACGTAGCGTCGGGGTGGGAATCCCGGGTGGAAGGACAACCGCATGCCCCTGCACAAAGGCTCCGGCACCTCGCGCGAGGTGTCCGTCAACCCGTTCTACGGGGCCGCCGACCCGGTCGGCGGGATGGAGGCGGCGCCGCCCAAGCACCGGCTCCCGGACGGGCCGATCGCACCGACGGCCGCCTACCAGATCGTCCACGACGAGCTGATGCTCGACGGGAACGCGCGGCTGAACCTGGCGACCTTCGTCACCACGTGGATGGAGCCCCAGGCGTCCGTCCTCATGGCCGAATGCACCGACAAGAACATGATCGACAAGGACGAGTACCCGCGCACCGCCGAGCTGGAGCGGCGCTGCGTGGCCATGCTCGCCGACCTGTGGAACGCGCCCGACCCCGCCGCCGCGGTCGGCTGCTCCACCACCGGCTCCTCCGAGGCGTGCATGCTCGCCGGCATGGCCCTCAAGCGCCGCTGGATGCGCCGCACCTCCGGCTATCCGGCCACCGCCCGGCCGAACCTGGTGATGGGCGCGAACGTGCAGGTGTGCTGGGAGAAGTTCTGCACGTTCTGGGAGGTCGAACCGCGGCTGGCCCCGATGACCGGCGACCGGCTGCACCTGGACGCCGAGGCCGCGCTCGCCCTGTGCGACGAGAACACCATCGGCGTCGTGGCGATCCTCGGCTCCACCTTCGACGGCTCCTACGAGCCCGTCGCCGAGATCTGCGCCGCGCTGGACGACTACGAGCAGCGCACCGGCGTCCACATCCCCGTCCACGTCGACGCGGCCTCCGGCGGCATGATCGCCCCCTTCCTCGACCCGGACCTGGTCTGGGACTTCCGGCTGCCGCGGGTGGCCTCCATCAACACCTCGGGCCACAAGTACGGCCTAGTCTACCCCGGCGTCGGCTGGGCGCTGTGGCGCGACGCCGAGGCGCTGCCGGAGGAGCTGGTCTTCCGGGTGAACTACCTCGGCGGCGACATGCCCACCTTCGCGCTGAACTTCTCCCGGCCGGGCGCGCAGGTCGTCGCGCAGTACTACACGTTCCTGCGGCTGGGCCGCGACGGCTACCGCGCCGTCCAGCAGACCAGCCGGGACGTGGCCACCACGCTCGCCGGGCGGTTCGCCGACCTGCCGGACTTCCGGCTGATCACCTCGGGCGACCAGCTGCCGGTCTTCGCGGTCACCACCACGCCGGATGTGACGTCCTTCGACGTCTTCGACGTCTCGCGGCGGCTGCGCGAGCACGGCTGGCTGGTCCCGGCCTACACCTACCCGGCGAACCGGCAGGACCTCGCGGTGCTGCGGGTCGTCTGCCGCAACGGCTTCTCGCAGGACCTCGCCGACCTGTTCACCGACGACCTGAGCCGGCTGCTGCCCGAACTGCGCCGCCAGCCGCACCCGCTCAACCGCCCCGAATCGGTGGCCACCGCCTTCCACCACTGAGCCTTCCGCCACCGAGCCTTCTACCACCGGGGCTCCCGACCGTACGAACCCGCCACCACCCGCCGTCCGCAGGAGAGGAACGAGCCATGACCGAGCACACCTACCGCGTCACCGAGATCGTCGGCACCTCCACCGAGGGCATCGACGCCGCCGTGCGCAACGGCATCCGCCGGGCCGCGCAGACCCTGCGGGAGCTGGACTGGTTCGAGGTGACCCAGGTCCGCGGCCACATCGTGGACGGTGAGATCGAGCACTACCAGGTCGGCCTGAAGGTCGGCTTCCGCCTCGAAGACGCGGCGCCCACCCCGCAGGCGCGGTAAGCGCCGCAGGCGCGGTACGGCGGGCCGGCCGGGGCAGGTTCCGTTCCCCCAGCGGGAGCGGGACTGCTCCGTCCGGGGGCGTTTGCCCGGACGGCGGCGGCCCGTATGGCTCACGTTCGGTCGCAGAATCCGACGATCCGTCAAATCCTCTTGTCATGAGGGCGGGTTTTCCGCCCGGTCCCGCGCTGCTGCCCGCGGGCCCGGGCGGGGCCCGCCGCCACGACGCCCCGGGAGCCGCCATGAGCCGCCACGCCACGCCCCCCGCCCCTCCGGAGCGCCCCGGGAGCCCGCGGTGATGCCCGAGGTGCTCTCTCCCACGCTGGACCAGCTGCGCCGCTGCACCATCGCGGTGGACATCGGCGCCGCCCGCACCCGGGTCTACCTGCGCGGCAGCGGCCTCGTCGTGGACGAGCCGAGCGTGGCCGCGGTGGACGTGCGCACCGGCGCGCTGATCGCGGTGGGCAAGCGGGCCGAGACGATGGCCGGCCGCACGCCCGACCACATCCGGGTGGCCCGCCCGGTGGCCGGTGGCGCCGTGGTGGACGTCGAGATGGCCCAGCGGATGATGCGCAACGTCCTGGGCGACAAGCTCGGCCGGCGCTGGAACCGGATGTCGCTGCTGCGCGGCTCAGCGGTGCTGCGGGCGGCGGTGTGCATGCCGCACGGCAGCGCGCCGATCGCCCGGCGGGCGGCGGTGGAGACGATGTACGGGCTCGGCGCCCGCCGGGTGGAGATGGTGGACACCCTCATCTCGGCGGCGGTGGGCTGCGGCCTGCCCGTGGAGCACCCCGAGGCCACCATGATCGTGGTCTGCGGGGCGGGCACCACGCAGGTCGCGGTGCTCTCGCTCGGCTCGATCGTGGCCGCCGAGAGCGTGCCGGTGGGCGGCGACGCGATCGACCGGGCGGTGGTGGAGCACCTGCGCAGCCGGCACGAGCTGATGCTGCCGAGCCAGTCGGTACGGCGGCTGCACCAGGTGCTCAGCGGGCCCGGCTCGCACGCCACCACCACGACGGAGGTCTACGGGCGGGACGTCGCCAGCGGCCTGGCCCGCGCGGTGACGCTGCGGACCGCGGACGTGCGCGACGCGATGCGGACGCCGCTGACCTCGGTGGTGGACGCGATGACCTCCGTGCTGCGGCAGTGCGCGCCCGACCTGGTCGCCGACCTGGCCGACCGCGGCATCATGCTGGCCGGCGGCAGCGCGCACATGCCCGGCCTGGACACGATGCTCCGCGAGGCCACCGACATGCCCGTCCACATCGCCCCCAACCCCGACACGGTCGCCGTCCGCGGCCTGGGCGCGATGATCGAGGGCCGCGTCCGCCCCATCGCCCTCTCCCCCCTGGGCATCTGACCCACCCCCGCCATGCCCGCGCGAGGGCGCTCTCCGCTGCCGTCCGGGCGGGGCCGAGCCGACGGACACCCGCGGGGGCAGGTCCCGCGTCCGCGCCCGGCGTACCGGCGAACGCCCGCGCCGGATGCCATGCCCGGCCGGGCGTGCCACGAAAGCCGGACGGTGCCCGCGAGGGCAGGACAGCCAGGCACAGCGCTCCCGCCGCCAGCGGTATCGGCCGAGCGCGGGGCCCCTGCCGACTACACGCCCAAGGCCGAGGCGGCCAGTGGCCAGCCGAGGGGAGCAGGCAGTTCCCTCAGCCGGGCCGGCACTCGCCGGACGGCACCCGGCCGGGACGGGATGTGCCTGGGGTGACCCGGGCGGGCCCGTAGGCCACGCGGGCGCGGGAGGGCACCCGGCGCCCCGCCGGAAGCCCCGGGTGCGGGGTCCGGTGGGGCGTTCTGCGGTCAGCGGACCGTTTGGGCGAGTTCGATGGCGCCATGGAGGTCGTAGGCCGCGTGGAGGGCCGAGGCGGCGGACAGGGCCAGGGCCGCGGCCAGTGCGGCGGCCAGGAGGCGCGGGGGGCGCGGCAGGCGCGCGGGCGCCGGGGGGTGGAGGAGGGCGGCGACCCGGCGCGGTACGGGGCCGGCCGTGGCGGAGAGCGCGGCGAGCGGACGGCCCGCGGAGCGCCCCGCGAGGGCCGCGCGGCCGATCGCCCGGGCGGCCAGCCGCCGGTCGCCGACGGCCCAAGCCGCGCTCTCGTCGGCCCACCGCTCCAGCGCGTAGGACAGTGGTGCCCGCAGCAGCCACAGTGCGGGGTGGCAGGCGCAGGCCAGCGCGAGCGCGCCGAGGAAGACGTGGTGCCGCCCGGCCAGGTGGGCCCGTTCGTGCGCGAGCAGCGCCTCCCGCTCGGCCGGGTCGAGCGCCCGCAGCATGCCCGCGGTCACCACGATCCGCCCGGGGCGCCCCGGGCGGCCGGGCAGCGCGTAGGCGTCGGGCGCGGAGTCGTCCAGGACGGTGAGGTCGCCGGCCACGGTGCCGGCCGCGTCCGCGGTGCGCCGGGCCCGCTCGGCGAGCAGCACATGCGCGCGGCCCGCCCGTACCAGTGCCGCGGCCACCGCGGCGAGCAGCACGGCGGCCCCGCAGGCGGCGGGCACGGTGACCTCGTCGGCGGCCACCGGCAGCACGAGGTGGCCCAGCGCGGCCACCGGCCGCAGCCGCAGCGCCCCGGCCCCGGCGAGCAGCCCGAGCGCGGCGGTGCTGCACACCGCGAGCACCACGGCCGTGCCCGCCAGCAGCCAGGCGGCCGCCCGCGGGGCCAGCGCCTCGGCGAGCCGCCGGGCCGCGGGGACGGCCGGCAGCGGCAGCAGCAGCGGCACCCACACGGCGTAGATCACGCGCCGCCGTCCTGAGCCGTGCCGGCGCCGCCCGAAAGCCCGTCCTCGCCCGCCTGACCGAGCAGGTCGCGCAGCAACTGCTCGTCCTCCGGCTTGAGTTCGGAGACGAAGCGGGCCAGCACGGTGCCGCGGTCGTCGGCGGCCGACTTGTCCAGCTCGGTCCGCATCCGGCGGGCCGCGAGCCCCGGCGAGTCCTGGACCGGCAGGTAGGCGTAGCCGCGACCGGACCGGGTGCGGCTGACGGAGCCCTTCTCGTGGAGCCGGGCCAGGATCGTGGTGACGGTGGTGCGCGCCAGGGCCGTGCCCAGCTCGCGCTGCACGTCCGACGGGGTGAGGGCGCGCCCGCCGGCCGCCCACAGCGCGGCCAGCACGCTGGCCTCCAGCTCCCCCGCAGGGCGGCGACCCGCGCTCGCCTCATCCATCGGTCGATCGCCCCTTCCCACTCATTCGTCTACAGTGATGTAGACCGTCTACACGACTGTAGACGGACGGGCGCCGGAAAGCGCCCCGCAGACCATTATGGGAGGGCTCCACCGCCATGCCCCTGCCGCTGCCGGACCTGGCCCTGAATCCGCTGGACGCGACCTCGCTGCTGTCGTCCTTCGGCGCGCTCGGCATCGCCGCCGTGCTCTTCGCCGAGACCGGCCTGCTCGTGGGCTTCTTCCTGCCCGGCGACTCGCTGCTCTTCACCGCGGGCCTGCTCTGCGTCCCCGGCGGCTCCCGCTCGCTGCATCTGTCGCTGTGGCAAGTGCTGCTCGCGGCGGTGGCGGGCGCGCTGCTGGGCGCCCAGGCCGGATACGTGCTCGGGCGCCGCGGCGGCCCCGCGCTGCTGGCCAGGAGCCGGTCGCGGCGGCTGCACGAGGGCGCCGAGCGGGCCGGCGAGCTGCTGGACCGCTACGGCCACGCCAAGGCCGTCGTCCTGGCCCGCTTCATCCCGGTGGTGCGCACCGTGCTCAACCCGCTGGCCGGCGCCCTCGGCGTCCCGGGGCGCACCTTCGCCCTGTGGCAGTGCGCGGGCGGCGCGGTCTGGACGGTCGGCCTGGTGCTGGCCGGCTACGGCCTCGGCTCCTCGATCCCGAGCGTGGACACCTACCTGCTGCCGGTGGTGGCGCTGATCGTCGTGGTCTCGCTGGTCCCGCTCGCCCTGGAGGTACGCCGCTCCCGCCTTGCCCCGGCCGCCGCCGGCACGCAGGGGCGCCACGCGGCGGGCAGAGCCGGCACGGGCCCGGCGGAGCCCGGGTACGGCGGGGGCGCGTACGGCCCTGACGAGCACGGCGCGGAGTACGGCACCGGCGCTCCCGGCTACTCCGGCACGACGGAAGGAGAGCGGCGATGAGCGCGGTCCTCGACTCGAGCGTCGACGCGGGCCTCTACCGCTGGGTGGTGCACGCCTCGCAGCACACCCCGGCCCCCCTCGACGACACGGTCCGCTTCTTCAGCGACTACGGGCTCGGCCTGTTCGCCGTGCTGATGCTGCTCGCGTGGTGGCGGGCCCGGCCCGCGGACGAGGGCCGGATGGCCGCGGTGCTCGCGGTGCCGCTGGTGGTGGTGGTCGCCTACGGGGCGAACGACGTGGTGAAGTCGATCGTCGGCGAGCAGCGCCCCTGCCGGACGCTGCACGTGACCGGGACGGTCGAGGCGTGCCCGGGGCTCGGCGACTACTCCTTCCCGAGCAACCACGCCGCGATCGCGGTGGCCGCGGCGGTGGCGCTGCTGTTCGCCGACCGCAGGCTCGGGCTGGTCGCGGCCCCGTTCGCGCTCGCCCTGGCGCTGTCGCGGGTGTGGATCGGCGTGCACTACCCGCACGACGTGCTGGCGGGGATCGTCGTGGGCGTGCTGGTCGCCTGGCCGCTGATGTCGCTCACGCACTTCGCGGCGCCGCTCGTGGCGCGGCTGCGGGTGACACGGCTGCGACCGGTGCTGGCCGACTCCTGAGCCCGGTTCGGGTCCCTCCCGGGTGCGTCCCGAGTGATCGGCGACCGCTTCGGGAGCGCCGGACGGGTGCCGGACGGGTGCGCCCGAAGTGCCCGGCGACCGCTTCGGAAAGGCTGGCCGGCTGCCGGCCAGGTGCCGACCGACGGCGGCCCGATCCCGGCGCGGGTGCCGTCCAAGCGCCTTCGGCGTGCTGGTGCGGCCGACCGCAGGCGGGGGCGCGCCGCCGTTCGGCGCAATGACGGGGGGCGCCCACCCGGGGGTGTGATCGTCGGATTTCCGGATCACCTCTACCGGGATCACGCCTAGCAGAAGGAGTGCCATGCGCACCCGCACCCTACTGGCCGCCTGCGCCCTCGCCGCCGCCGTGCTCGCCGGGACCGCCGGCGCCGCGACCGCCCAGAGCGGGCCGACCACCGTGAACGGCAACGGCTCCAGCGAGTCCTTCGGCAACACCACGACAGGCGGCAACCTCAGCCCGCAGATCGGCCTGGTCCAGGGCTCGCTCAACAAGCCCTGTGTGGCCGTCCCGGTCAACGCCGACCTCGGCTCGCTGGTCGGCCTGGTGCCGATCACCGTGCAGGACATCAATGTGCTGGACTCGTCGCAGAACCAGCAGTGCGCCCAGAACTCCAGCCAGATCCAGGGCGACGGCCCGCTCTCGCACCTGCTGTCCGACGACGCGGTGCTCTCCGGCAACGGCTGAGCCCGCGTCCGCCCCGGCGGAAAACACCACGGCGGCCGTCCGCGCTCCCCGCGCGGGCGGCCGCCGTGCCAGGCCCTTGGGACGTACCTCCGGCGCCGGGCGCCGGACGGTGGTCAGGCGCTCTGCGCGGCCTCGATCTCCAGGGCGATCTTGATCTTGTCGCTGACCGCGGCACCGGCGGCGCCGCCGGTCACGCCGAAGTCCGAGCGGCTGATCTCGGTGGCGGCGGAGAAGCCGGCGATGGGGTGGCCCTCGTAGTGGGTGCCGAAGCCGTTGAGCTCCAGCTGCAGGGTGACGGGCTTGGTCACGCCGTGCAGGGTCAGGTCGCCGTCCACCTCGAACAGCTCGGCGGTCTTCTGCCGGATACCGGTGGAGGAGAAGGTCAGCTCCGGGAACTTCTCGACGTCCAGGAAGTCCTCGCCGCGCACGTGGTTGTCACGCATCTCGTTGTTGGTGCTCACCGAGGTCGTCTTGATGACGGCGTTCACGGTGGACTCCAGCGGGTTCTCCGCCGTCACGATGGTGCCCTCGAAGGTCGCGAAGTGGCCGCGGACCTTGGAGACACCGAGGTGGCGGACGTAGAAGGACACGTCGGAGTGGACCGCGTCGATCGTCCAGGTGCCGGCGACGTAGCCGTCGATCGTTTCGGTCTGCGTGGTCATGTGGGGCTCCTTGCGGGTGCACGGCGAATCGCGAGAATGATTGAGCTTTCACAGACCCTAGCGCTCTGGAGTTGAAACTTCAACCACCCTTATGCTGGGTTTATGGACGAGGTGCGGTGGCTCACGGCGGCGGAGCAGGAGATCTGGCGGGCGTACATGACCGCCACCAATGAGTTCGCCGCGCACGTGGACCGGCAGCTGCGGCGGGACGCGGGCATGCCGATGGCGTACTACGAGATCCTGGTGCGGCTCTCGGAGTCGCCGGAGCGGTGCCTGCGGATGAGCGACCTCGCGGAGGTCTCGCTCTTCTCGCGGAGCCGGTTGTCGCACGCGGTGTCCGCGCTGGAGAAGAACGGGTGGGTGGTGCGGCGGCCCGCCGACGCGGACCGCCGGGGGTGGGTGTGCGAACTCACCGACGAGGGGTTCGCCGCGCTGGCGGCCGCGGCGCCGGGGCATGTCAGTACGGTGCGGGCGCATCTGTTCGACGTGCTGACGGCTGAGCAGCTCGATGCGCTGCGGGAGATCGGGCGGGCGATCACGGCGGGGTTGCGTACGGAGTGCGCCGAGGCTCGGCGCGAGGCCGAAGAATGCGAGTGAAGGGTTCCTCGGTGTAAGGGTTCCGTCTCGTTCCCGGCCGCAGGCCGGTGGGGGCTTGTCGCGCAGTTCCGCCCCCAGAGCTTCCGCCTGGGGGTACCCCCAGCGCCCCCAAGAACGGCAGACCGTCTGCCCCCACCCGCGCCGTTCCCGGCCGCAGGCCGGTGGCCTGCTGAGCGCGCAGTTCCGCCCCCAGAGCTTCGCCTGGGGGTACCCCCAGCGCCCCTGCGGGCTACCGCCGTAGACAGTTCCGCCTCATCCCGGCCGCAGGCCGGCGCCCAGTGCCCCCGTGGGGCCCGGCGGGCCCGGGGGGCGCCGGGGTGGGCGCCTCCGGGGCGGGGCCGGGTTACTTGACCGAGCCGGTGGCCGGGGCGGGCTGCTGGGCCTCGGTGGCCGTCACGACGTCGGTCGGGGTGATGGCCTCGGGAGTCGGGGTGGCGCTCGCGGTCGTGGTGCCGCCGGCCGGCGTGTCGTCGTTCTTCATCGCCTTGGCCTCGGACTTCAGGATGCGCATCGACTTGCCGAGCCCGCGCGCGGCCTCCGGCAGCTTCTTGGAACCGAAGAGCACGATGACGACGATCGCCACCACGATCAGGTGCCAGGGCTCCAGCCCGTTTCGCAACATGGGACCATCCTCATTTCTCAGGCCGAACTCAACGCTTCGACTGTCGCATTGTCACCCGCGAGGCCGCGTCGGCGGCAACCCGGGTACTCAAAGCATGCGCAAAAAGCTCGTGAACGGGAAGACCCTCCCACCGTGCCGATCACACGAAGGGGCGCCGGAGGTGGCCCTCCGGCGCCCCGGGTGAGATGCCTCACGTGTCCCGTGTCAGGCCTGCATCTCCACGGGAACGGCGTCCAGCGCCTCCTGGATCGCGGCCATGAGCCGCCTCGCCGAGTCGGCGGTGAGCTCCACCGCCACCCGGGCGGCGGGGCCCTTCTCCGGGGCGGCGAAGTCGATGTTCAGGGTGTGTTCGGCCATCGCGTGGAAGGGGTGGTCGAAGTAGACGGTGATGTCGGTGACGTGGAACCAGGAGCCGCCCGGGCCCTTGGCGCTGCCGTCGACGGTGTCGCGGACCGTGGTGTAGGTGCACATGGTCAGCTCCCCAGGTGCTCGCCGTAGAAGGCCTCGATCCGCTCCCAGCCGTCGTTCGCCGCGGCCACGTTGTAGCTGGGCCGGTCCACGGCGAAGAAGGCGTGGCCGGCGCCCTCGTAGGAGTGGAACTCGAAGGGCGTGTCCTGCTCGGTGAGGATGCGGCGGAACTCGTCGACCTGCTCCGGGCTCGGGTACTGGTCCTCGGCGCCGAACAGGCCGAGCACCGGCGCCTTCAGGCCCGGCAGGCGGTCCACGAGGTTGGTGACCTTCAGCGGGAAGCCCTCGGGGACGGTGCCGGTGACGAAGGCGCCGTAGCAGTCGACGACCGCGTCCACGTCGAGGGCGGTGCCGGACAGCACGGACTGGCGGCCGCCGGAGCAGTAGCCGATGGTGCCGACCTTGCCGTTGGAGGTGGGCAGCGCCCGCAGGTAGGCGGCGGCGCCGGCGACGTCGCCGATCAGGCGCTCGTCGGGCACGCCGCCCTGCGCGCGGGCGACCGCGGCGGCGTCGTCGGGCGCGGCACCGGGCGCCTCGCGGAAGTACAGGTTGGGGCAGATGGCGTCGTAGCCGAGTTCGGCGAACCGGCGGGTGATCTCCTTGGTGGCCCGGTCGTACCCCGGCATGTGGTGGATGACGACGACTCCGCCGCGTGCGGCGTCGCCCTCGGGCTGGGCGATGTACGCCTCGATCTCGTCGCCGCCGTGCCCGGCGATGGTGATCGTGGTGGCGGTCATTGATCCGGAAGGGGATGCGCTCATGAGCCTCAGCTATACCATAAGCCTGGACTGATCAGTTTATACTGAAGATCATGTCATCCACGGGAGAGCAGCGCGCACAAGGCCCCGCACCGGCCCCGGACCCCGCCGGGGGCGCCGCCCGCCTCGGCACTGACCTGCGGGCCGCGCTGGGCCCCCTGGTGCGGCGGCTGCGGCAGTACCGGCCCGGCGGCGAGCTGACGCTGTCCCAGACGTCCGCGCTGGTGCTGCTGGACCGCGAGGGCCCGGCGACCGCCTCGGAGCTGGCGGCGCGCGAGGGCATCAGGCCGCAGTCGATGTGCACGATCGTCGGCGTGCTCGCGGAGCGCGGCCTGGTGGAGCGCACGCAGGACCCGGCGGACGGCCGGCGGATCGTGGTGGCGCTGAGCGCGGCCGGCCGCGCGGGGCTGCACGGCGCCCGGCAGGAGCGGGCGCGGCGGCTGACGGCCGCCATCGCCGAGGAGCTGACCGAGCAGGAGCAGGAGCAACTGGCGGCGGCGATCCCGCTGCTGGAGAGGATCACCCGCCGTGTCTGAGCAGCCCGCGCGGTCCGCAGGCGCCCACCCGGCCGCCGCCGACGGCGCCCCCGGCGGGCAGGGCCGGCCCGACCGCTACAAGTGGCTCGCGCTGTCCAACACCAGCCTCGGCATGTTCATGGCCATGGTGGACGCCTCGATCGTGATCATCTCGATGCCGGCGATCTTCCGCGGCATCCACCTGGACCCCTTCGCGCCGGGCAACATCACGTACCTGCTGTGGATGATCATGGGCTACCTGCTGGTCACCGCGGTGCTGGTGGTCTCGCTCGGGCGGCTCGGCGACATCGTCGGGCGGGTGCGCATCTACAACCTGGGCTTCGTGGTCTTCACCCTCGCCTCGGTGGCGCTGTCCTTCGACCCCTTCCACGGGGTGCACGGCGCCCTGTGGCTGATCGGCTGGCGGATCGTGCAGGCGCTGGGCGGCGCGATGCTGATGTCCAACTCCGCCGCGATCCTCACCGACGCCTTCCCCGCCCACCAGCGCGGCATGGCGCTGGGCGTCAACCAGATCTCCGCGCTGTCCGGGCAGTTCATCGGCCTGGTGCTCGGCGGCCTGCTGTCCGCCTGGGACTGGCGGGCGGTGTTCTGGGTGAACGTCCCCGTCGGCGTCTTCGGCACCATCTGGGCCTACCGCTCGCTGCGCGAGATCTCCGCCCGCAACCCCGCCCGGATCGACTGGTGGGGCAACCTCACCTTCGCCCTGGGCTGCGGCCTGATCCTGGTCTCCATCACCTACGGCATCCAGCCCTACGGCGGTCACACCATGGGCTGGACCAGCCCCAAGGTGCTCGCCGGCCTGATCGGCGGCGCGGTGCTGCTGGTGGTGTTCGGCTTCGTGGAGACCCGGGTGCGGCAGCCGATGTTCAACCTCGGGCTGTTCCGCAACCGGCACTTCGCCGCGGGCAACGCGGCCGCGCTGCTCGCCTCGGTGGCCCGCGGCGGCCTGCAGTTCATGCTGATCATCTGGCTGCAGGGCATCTGGCTGCCGCTGCACGGCTACGACTACGCCGACGCGCCGCTGTGGGCCGGCATCTTCCTGCTGCCGCTGACCGCGGGCTTCCTGCTCGCCGGGCCCGTCTCGGGCACGCTGTCCGACCGGTTCGGGGTGCGCTGGTTCACCACCGGTGGGCTGGTGCTGTTCGGCCTGAGCTTCGTCGGGCTGCTCCTGCTGCCGATCGACTTCCCCTACTGGGCGTTCGCCCTGCTGGTGCTGCTCAACGGCATGGGCTCGGGCATGTTCTCCGCGCCCAACACCTCGGCGATCATGAGCAGCGTGCCCGCCGCCAACCGCGGTGCCGCCTCCGGGATGCGCTCGACGTTCCAGAACTCGGGCACCTCGCTGTCCATCGGGGTGTTCTTCTCGCTGCTCATCATCGGCCTGGCCGACCGGCTGCCGGGCACCTTGGAGTCCGGGCTGCGCGCCCAGGGCGTCCCCGCGGGCGTCGCGCACCACGCGGCCACCCTGCCGCCGGTCTCCACCGTCTTCTCCGCCTTCCTCGGCGTGAACCCGGTGGAGACCCTGCTCAAGCCGTCCGGCACGCTGCCCACCCTGCCCGCGCACAACCGGGCGGTGCTCACCGGCAAGGAGTTCTTCCCCGATCTGATCTCCTCGCCCTTCCACCACGGCCTGGTGATCGTCTTCGCCACGGCGGCGGTCATGTCGCTGCTGGCCGCCACCGCCTCCGCGCTGCGCGGCGTCCCCACCCCGCCGGCCGAGGACGCGGGGCGCTGAATCCCCCGAACCGGCCGCGCAGGAGCGGCGGTTGCTACGGCTCCAGCGGCGGCACCGGGAGCGCGGCCAGCCGGTCGGGGTCGGCGAGGATCGTGATGGTGGTGATCCGGCCGTCCCTGATCGTGAAGGACATCACCGACACCGGGGTGCCGCCGGCCACACCGAGCAGCCCCTCCGTGCCGCCGACCAGCACCCGGCGCGCGGTGACGGTCTCGGCCAGCGTGCGGAAGAGCATCGCCTGGCGGGCGACCTCGCCAGAGCCGCGGACGACCCGCGAGGAGCCGAGCCCGCGGGTGCCGGCGTCCGCCCGCAGCACCACGTCCGGGTCGAGGACGGCCATCAGCGCCTCGAAGTCGCCGCCGCGGGCCGCGGCGAGGAAGGCGTCCACCGCAGCGCGCTGGCGGGCCGCGTCCCGGTCCGGCTCGGTGCCCGACTCCTGCACCCGGCGCCGCGCCCGGCTCGCCAGCTGCCGGGCGGCGCTCGGGCTGCGGCCGACGACGGGCGCGATGTCGTCGAAGGGCACGCCGAACATGTCGTGCAGCACGAAGGCGACCCGCTCGGCCGGGCCGAGGGTGTCCAGGACCACCAGCAGGGCCAGGCCCACCGCGTCGGCGAGCACCGCCTGCTCCTCGGGGCCCGTGGCCGCGGGCGCGGTCAGCAGCGGGTCGGGCACGTGGATCTCCAGCGGCTCCTCGCGGCGCTGCCCGCGGGCCCGCAGCATCGACAGGCAGATCCGGGCGGTGACCGTGGTCAGCCAGCCGCCCAGGTTGCCGATGCCCTCCGCGCCGGTGCGGTCCAGGCGCAGCCACGCCTCCTGGACGGCGTCCTCGGCCTCGCTCACCGAGCCGAGCATCCGGTAGCCGACCGCCCGCAGGTGCCCGCGGTGCTCCTCGAACCGCGCCGCCAGGGATTCCACGTCGTCACTCGTCATGGGGATCACCCTCCTCTGACGCAGCGGCGGACGCGAATGTGACGGCCGCACGGGGACGTTGTGCAGGACGGTGGAGCGCTGCGGCGGGGTTGCGCGGGCGCGTCGGCGGGACTGCGGCGGGGATTCGGCGCTTCGGCGGGACTGCGCCGGGACTGCCGGGGGCTCAGGCCGTCACCGGCTCGCTCCGCCGGACCCCGTAGGCGCGGGCGGCCAGCGCGGCGGTGCGGGTGACCGTCATCGCCACCGCCATGAGCACCAGCCCGTCGGTGATGGCGTCGCCGGTGACCGCGTGGCGCACCATCCAGCGGCCGAGCTGCGCGGAGAACCAGTGCTCGGAGCCGTAGGAGAACGCCGTGCGGGCGCCGGCCACCGCCACCCACAGGGCCGCGTACCCGAGGCCGGCCCGGCTGACCGGGCGGCCGGTGCGCGGGCTGCGGTAGACGTGGGTGAGGCCGGCCGCCGCCAGGCCGCAGGCGATCCCGGCGAGGGTGCCGCCGACCTCGATGCGCAGGCCGTCGCCCTGGGTGACCAGGGCCTTGGCGAAGAGGGGAACGATCGTCCCGGCGAGCACCACCGGCCGCAGCAGGCGGAAGGGGCCGATCTTGCGGTGCGGGCCGAGGTCGGCCTCCAGGACCGCGAAGAGCACGGCGACGTTGATCACCAGGGCCTGGGTGAGCGTGGACATGAGCGGTTCCCTCACGGGTCGGGGACGCGGCCGGGGCCGGCCGGGCCGTCTCGCCCGGCTCGCACAGCGTCCGGCCGCGGGGGGTGCCGGGGCGCCGTAGCAGGGGGCGACTTCCGGGGTGACCCGCCGGCGGCCCCTCACCCCGCCGCCGGGCGTCCTCACCCCGGGCCGTCACCCCTGGCGGGGCCCGTCGTGCCGGGCGGATCACCCCGCGCCTCACCCCGCGGTGTGACGCCCGCCTCCGGCCCCGCTCCGTAGCGTCGTCGGAGCCGGGACCCCACGGGGACCGGCGGCCGGGCCGCGGATCGGGGCCCGGCCGAAAGACCCCGGTGGCAGCCCGTGCGGGGCCCGCCGCAGACCCCGGTCGAACCCCGTCCCACCCCGTCGAACCCCCGTCGAACCCCGTAGAAGGAGGAGGACGCCATGCTGGAAGTCCTGGCCGTGATCGCGATCGTGGCGTACGTGATCGGCCGCCAGCTGCTCGGGGAGTCGCTGCGCGGGAAGCGGGTGGTCGTGCTGCCGCTGGTGCTCACCGTCGTGGGGCTGACCCGGCTCGGCAGCAGCGGCCACCCGGTGCGGCCGCTGGACGTCGCCTTCCTCGCCGCGGGGGCGCTGGTCGCCGCCGCCATCGGCGCCGGGCAGGGCGCGATGATGCGGCTGGAGGCGCGCGAGGGCGGCCTGTGGGGACGGATGCCGGTCCGCGGGCTGCTGCTGTGGGTCGCGCTGGTCGCCGTCCGCTTGCTCAGCACGCTGCTGGCCGGCGCCATGGGCGCGCACGTCGCCGCATCCAGCGCGCCCATCGTGTTCCTGCTCGGCGTCAACCGGCTCGGGCAGGCCGCCGCCATCACCTACCGGGCGTGGAGCGCGGGCATCCCCTTCGCCCGCGAGAAGGACGGCTCGGTCTTCCTGGCCGACCGCCTCTCCCCCGGCACGGCGAACACGGCGAACCCTTCGGGCACTTCGCACCCGCGCCCTTCGAACCTGTCGGGCCTCTCGGGTGTCCGCGGCCGCCGCGGCGGTCTTCTGGACGGGCTCCTCGACGGCGTGCGCAACGGGACGCAGAACGGCCCCCTGGGCACCTCTCCGCGCGGCCGCGACCGCGGGACGGACCGCCGCCGCGGCTCCCGGCGGTTCCGGTGACAGGCCCGGCCACGTACGGGCTGCGCCGGGTCGGACGCGCGGTTGTCCACAGGCCGGCCGGAGCGACCGCGCCCCGGCCGGCGCCGCGGGGCTATCGTGCTCTCGTGCTCCAGGCGGTCTCGTGGCTGGTCCGGTCGTGCGCGTACGTCGTGATCGGGATCGACGTCTTCGCGGGCGGCCCGCTCGGTCCTGTCGCGCTGCCGGTGACCACGGCGGCGTACGCCCTGTGCGGCCTGCTGCTGGCCGTGTGGGGGCTGCTGGACCTGCGGCGGCAGCGGTCCGGCGCGGTGGCCGGGGAGGTCACCAGGACCGCGGTGCTCGGCGGCATCGCCGTGGTCTCCGCGGTGGTGGCCGTGCAGCCGGGGCTCACCTCGCTGGCCGCGCTCGGCACGATCGCCGTCCTGGAGATGGCCGTGCACTCCCGGCGGGCGGCCGCCTGGGCGGTGTACGGGATCGCGGCGGCGGCCTCGCTGGTCGCCTCGGCCGTGGTCGGCGCCGACACCGCGACGCTGCTCGGGGTGCCGCTGCTGCTCGTCGCCGGCCTGCTGGTGGGCCTGAACCGGCGGGCGTACCGGGCGCAGGCCGAGCAGAGCGCCGTCCTGCTCGCCCAGGCCGAGCAGCTGCGGGCCGAGCAGCGCCGCGGCGCGGTGCTGGACGAGCGGGCCAGGCTCGCCCGGGAGATCCACGACGTGCTCGCGCACTCGCTGGGCGCCCTGGGCATCCAGATCCAGGCCGCCCGCGCCCTGCTGACGGACCATCAGGACACCGGCCGGGCGGTGGAGGTACTCACCGTCGCCCAGCGGATGGCCTCCGACGGCCTGGCCGAGACCCGCCGCGCGGTGCACGCGTTGCGATCCGACACCCCGCCCCTGACCGAGGAGTTGACGCGGATGGCCGCCATCCACGAGCAGCGGCACGGCGGCACCGTGCGGCTCACCGTCGCCGGCGAGCCGCTGCCGCTGCCGCCGGACCAGGCGCTCGCCCTGGTCCGCACCGCCCAGGAGTCGCTGACCAACGCCGCCAAGCACGCGCCCCGGCGCCCGGTGGCCGTCGGCCTGGAGTACGGCGAGGAGACCGTGACCCTGACCCTCGCCAACCCGCTCGCCGACGGGGCGCCCCCGCCCGGGGCCGCCTTCGCCACGGTCGACGGCGGCTACGGCCTGACCGGCATGCGCGAGCGGCTGCTGCTGCTCGGCGGCACCCTGACCGCGGGCGCCTCCGGCGGCACCTGGACGGTGACCGCGAGCGTGCCGGCGAACGGGCGGCCCACCGCGTGAACACGAGCGAGGAGGGGGCCGCGGGCGGCGGCGAGCCCGCGCTGCGGGTGGTGGTCGCGGACGACCAGGCCGCCGTGCGCGAGGGGCTGGTGCTGCTGCTCGACCTGCTGCCCGGTATCGACGTGGTGGGCTCGGCGGCCGACGGGCGGCAGGCGCTGGAGGTCGTCGCCGAGCAGCGGCCCGACGCCATCCTGCTGGACCTGCACATGCCGGTGATGGACGGCATCGAGGCCACCCGCCGGCTGACCGCCGAGCACCCGCAGGTGGCGGTGGTGGTGCTCACCACGTACGCCGACGACCGCTCGGTGCTGGAGACGCTGCGGGCCGGCGCGCGCAGCTACCTGACCAAGGACGCCGACCGGCTGCACATCGCCCAGACACTGCGCAGCGCCGTCTCGGGCCTGACGGTGCTGCATCCGCAGGTGCAGGCCGCGCTGCTGGCCGCGGCCGCCGAGGGCCCGGCGGGCGGCCGGGAGCCGGAGCCGGCGGCGGCCGACCGGCCGGGGCCGCCCCGGCGCGAGGAGCTGCCCGACGGGCTGACCCCGCGCGAGGCCGAGATCCTCGCGCTGATCGCCCGCGGCCGCAACAACGCCGAGATCGCCGCCGAGCTCTACTTGAGCGCGAACACCGTGAAGACCCACATCAACCGGGTCTTCGCGAAGACGGGTTCACGCGACCGCGCGGCCGCCGCCCGCTACGCGCGCGAGCACGGCCTCGACTAGCGGCAGGGCGCGTCAGGGCGATGCAGACCGACGCGGGCCGACGCAGACCGACGCGGGCCGACGCGCATCAGCAGCGACCCGGCGCCGGTTGACGCCGCCCGTGCCGGCTGAGGATCGCGGCGCGGTTCCGGACACGCCGAAGGGGCGGTCCCGGCAGTGGGAGCCGCCCCTTCGGGCCTTGCCTGCGGCGGGGCCGCGCCCCTCAGCGGGCGCGCCGCCGCATGAAGCCGAGGCCCATGGTGAGCAGCCCCAGCAAGCACGCGGCACCGCCGGTGAAGCAGTTGTTCCAGATCGTGTCGTGGGTGTTGGCGTTCCCCGTCACCACCCATGGCGCGATGATGGTCCAGATGCCGATCGCCACGGCCACCCAGCCGAGGCCGTGGGTGCGCTCCAGGACAGAGCCGTAGCCCATGGCCAGTACGGCCAGCGCAAGGCCGACCACCAGGTTGCTCACACGCAGGCTGGCGATGTTGTCGAAACCCACCACCCACGGGGAGATCGCCAGCCACAGGCCGGTGAGCAGGCACAGTCCTTCGATCACGCCCGCGAACGGCTTGTCGGAGACCTCCGCGTACCGGGCCCGCAGCCCCATGATGTCCGGGTGCTGGTCGATGGCGGAGTGCGTCGACGGAGAAGTCGGCGAATGAGTCGAATCGGTGGCCATCTAAGCCACCTCCCTTTCGCATGTGCAGTCGCTTCTTACGCCGGATGTCCTTCGGTTCTCCATTCCGAAGCTGCCGCATCCTTACTCAGCGTAAAACCGCTGACCGCCTTGGTGCCACCCGAAGCGGGACGTTTTGTCCAGGTGCGCGCATCCGTTCAGGTGGCGGCGGGCGCCTGCGAGGCCGGCAGGGCTTCCGCGGGGGCCTTCTCGGCGGCGTCCAGCAGCGCGGCCGCGGCCTCGCGGGCGAAGGAGGACGCGGTCGGGTCGTGGTCCATCCGGCCGGAGAAGGTGACGCCGTCGTAGAGCAGGTGCAGCTTGCGGGCGAGGCCGGCCGGGTCGGCGACCCCGCAGTCGGCGGCGAGTTCGGTCAACAGCGCGCGGATCCGGCCGCGGTAGACGGCGGTGACCTCCTCGGCGGTGCTGCCGTGCGGCGCCTCGGAGCAGGCGGCCATGAACGCGCAGCCGTTGTAGCCGGGGTCGGTGATCTGCTCGCCCTGGGCGTCGAAGACGCCGAGCAGCCGCTCGCGCGGCGTGCGGAAACGGGTCAGCGCGCGGTCGATGCGGGCGAGGTTGTTGTCGCGGCGCAGCTCCAGGTAGGCGCGGACCAGCCCGTCCTTGTTGCCGAAGCTGTTGTAGAGCGACGCCTTGGCGACGCCGGCGCGCTCGATGACCCGGTCGATACCGGTCGACTGCACGCCCTCGGCGTAGAAGAGTTCGTTGGCCGCCGCCAGCAGGCGCTCACGCGCGGACGGTTTGGCCGCAGACTTCGGCATCATCGTCGATCCCTCTCAGACAGGTCTGTCTATCGTACGGCTGTCCTCTCGACGGCGCCCGCCGGGGGCCAGGGTCTCCCGGCGGGCGCCGTCGAGAGGACCGTCCACGAGCACTCGGGACCGTCCGGGAAACGTCAGCTCTCCTGGACAGCCTGCGGGGTGCGGCGGCCGAGCAGCAGCGCGGCCAGGGCGCCGGCGGCCAGCACCACGACCGCCGCGCTGTACTCGCGGGCGGTGTCCAGCAGCCCGCCGCCGTGCACCACCAGCACGCCGCCGATCACGGCCGGCAGGCCCATGCCGAGGTAGGAGACGACGTAGAGCAAGGAGAGCACGCCGGCCCGCTCGTGCGGCTCGGCCAGCGGCACGACCAGCCGGATGCCGCCCTGGAAGCCGGCGCCGAAGCCGAAGCCGGCCACCGCGCTGCCGATCAGGAAGAGCGTCTCGGGACCGGTGCCGCCGCCCCCGGAGCCGATCGCCAGCACGGTGAGGCCGACGCCGACGATCAGGGCGGCCACGCCCACCACCATGACGGTGCGCGAGGCGACCTGGCGCAGCAGCGGCACCGACAGGGCGGCCGGCAGCGCGAGGACGAACAGCGGCAGACCGCCGTAGACCACGGAGTCGGAGTGGGCGAGGCCGTCGATCAGGGCCGGGCCGAGCGAGCCGTAGAAGCCGGCCAGGGCCCACACCGAGAAGAGCACCGGCACGGCGACGGCGACGGCCCCCCGGGTGGCCTTGGGCAGCTTGATCTCGGGCACCATGCTGGCCAGCGCGCCCGGCTTGCGGGTCACCGTCTCGCGCAGCACGAGCACACCGAGGGCCTGGACCACGAATATCGCCAGCAGGGCGTAGTAGACGAAGTGGGTGGGCGCGGGCAGGTAGCGCACGACCAGGCCCGAGACCAGGGCGCCGGTGGCGGTGCCGATCGGCGGGGCGAAGGAGTTGGCGAGCGCGCCCTTGGCCCGGTCGATGTCGAGCAGGCCCGCGCCGATGGCGCCGAGCGCGGCGCCGGTGGACACGCCCTGCACCACGCGGCCGGTCATCAGCAGGGCGACGCTGCCCGCGTTGGCGAAGACCACCATGGCGACCACCTGGCCGGCCAGGCCCACCAGCAGCATCGGGCGGCGGCCGACGTGGTCGGAGATCTTGCCGAAGATCAGCAGGGCGACCAGCACCATCAGGGCGTAGACGCCGAAGACGACGGTGGTGGTGATCGGCGAGAAGCCCCATTCGCGCTGGTAGACCGCGTAGAGCGGGGTGGGGGCGCTGGAGGCGGCGAGCAGGGTGACGACGATCGAGGCGAGCAGCGCCATGGCCGCGCCGGGACCGAGCCCGCGCCGCCCGGCGGCCGCGCCGGCGCCCGCCGGACCGGTGGCGGCCTCTTTCGGGCTCGGCCTTCGGCGGGTGGCGTCAGTGGTCTGTGCGACGGACATGGCATGCTCCCCTGGGACGGATGTGTGGTGCGAGCATCTACATTAGACAGACCTGTCTGTTCAAGTCAACCGGTGGTTTGCCGCGCCCCCTACGGGTGAGCCGTGGGGTGTCCGCTTCCCGGGCCCGTACGGCGGTGGTACGGTCCCGGGCCACCGCCCGGAGCGGGCCCGCGCGGCCCGCGCCGGAGAACGTCCGGAGCAGGAGGGCAGCCGTGTCAGCAGCCGCGAAGGGAGCCCGGGCCGCAGCGGGGACCCCGGGCAGGAAGCCGGGCGGGAAGCCGGCGGCCAGTTCGGGCAACAGTTCGGGCACCAGCTCGGGCCGGGCGGGCAAGGACCCGCTCGGCACGTACCGGCGCAAGCGGGACTTCGCCCGTACCGCCGAGCCGAGCGGGGACGAGGCGCCGGGCGCCGACGGGGCGGGGACGCCCTCGTACGTGATCCAGATCCACGACGCCAGCAGCCTCCACTTCGACTTCCGGCTGGAGGTCGACGGCGTCCTGAAGTCCTGGGCGGTGCCCAAGGGCCCCTCGGACGACCCGCACGACAAGCGCCTCGCGATGCCGACCGAGGACCACCCCATGGCCTACCGCGACTTCGAGGGCGTCATCGAGGCGGGCGAGTACGGCGGCGGCACGGTGATCGTCTGGGACGCCGGGCGCTACCGCAACGCCAGCACCGACCGCTCGGGCCGCGAGATCCCCTTCGCCGAGGCGCTGCGCCGCGGCCACGCCTCCTTCCGGCTGTTCGACGGCAAGCTGCACGGGCGATGGTCGCTCACCCGGTTCCGCAAGGGCGAGGGCGAGCCGGACGAGAGCGGGCACGCCAAGGGCGAGGCGTGGCTGCTGGTGAGGTCCGAGGAGCGCGGGCCCGCGCGGCGGGCGGGCGGCGCCGGCCGGGCCGGCGGCAGCCGCGCCCCGGCCGCACCGGCGCGCCGCCGCGGCACCCCCGACCCGGGCCGGGCCCGCTCGATCAGGACCGGCCGCACCCTGCGCCAGGTGGCCCGCGCGGGCGGCCCCGTCTGGCACTCGGACCGATGAGGGCGGCCGGCGCGGTGCCGGGAGGACGGTCGTGAGCCCCCGGCTGGCCGCCGTACCGCGGGAGTTGCTGCGGCCCGCCCCCGCGGACCGGGCGGACGTGGCCGTACGGCCGATGCTCGCCACCCTCAGCGACCGGCGCGACTTCGACGACCGCTGGCTGTTCGAGCGCAAGCTGGACGGGGTGCGGGTGCTGGCCGTGCGGGACGCGAGCGGGGTACGGCTGCTCTCGCGCACCGGGCGCTCCATCGGCGCGACCTACCCCGAGGTCGTCGAGGCGCTTGCCGCGCAGGACTGCGCGGACTTCACGGTCGACGGCGAGGTCGTCGCCCTGCGGGACGGGCGCACCGACTTCGGGCTGCTCCAGCAGCGGCTCGGCCTCACCGACCCGCGGGCGGTACGGGCCAGCCCCGTCGCCGTCCACTACTACGTCTTCGACGTCCTCGCGCTGGCCGGCTGGGACACCACGCGGCTGCCGCTGCGCACCCGCAAGTCACTGCTGCGCGACGCCCTCGGCTTCGAGGACCCGCTGCGCTGGACCCCGCACCGCAACCACCCGCGCGACCGCCCTGACGCCGATCTGCTCGCCGACGCGTGCGGGCGCGGCTGGGAGGGCCTGATCGCGAAGCGGGCCGACGCCACCTACCAGCAGCGGCGGTCGCGGGACTGGCTCAAGCTCAAGTGCGCGGCCGGGCAGGAGTTCGTGATCGGCGGGTTCACCGAGCCGGCCGGCTCGCGGATCGGCTTCGGGGCGCTGCTGCTCGGCTACTACGCCGCGGGACAGCTGCGCTACGCCGGGAAGGTGGGCACCGGCTACAGCCAGGCGGTGCTCAGGGAGCTGCGCTCCCGGCTGGACGGGCTCACCCGTGACACCTCGCCCTTCGCGGACCGGGTCCGCGAGCCGCGCCCCCACTGGGTGAACCCCTCCCTGGTGGCCCAGGTCGCCTTCGGCGAGTGGACCCGCGACGGCTTGCTCCGCCACCCCCGCTTCCTGGGCCTCCGCGACGACAAACCCCCCACCGAGATCACCCGCGAGACGGTCCCCTGAGCAGGCGGGGTTCCGGTCCCCGCCGTGGGGGTTCCTGTCTCGTCGCCGCCTGCCGCCCGCATTTGGGCTTGTCGCGCAGTTCCTCCCCCAGAGCTTCGCCTGGGGGTACCCCCAGCGCCCCCAAGAACGGCGACCCGCCGTAGGGGTTTCCGCGTGTTCCCGGCTGCAGGCCGGTGGCCTGCTGGGCGCGCAGTTCCCCGCGCCCCTATACAGCTTGCCCTTGGCGCGCACGGCGAGGCCGTACCACCCAGGGGCGCGGGGAACTGCGCGCCCAGGCATCGACCGGCCTGTGGCCGGGGCGGCGGAGTGGGGGCAGACGCGTAGCCGAAGGGGCGCGGGGAACTGCGCGAGCAACCCACCACCGGGGCGCGGACGGGGACGGCAGGGTGGGGGCAGACGCGTGCCCGAAAGGGGCGCTGGGGGTACCCCCAGGCGATGCCCTGGGGGAGGAACTGCGCGACCAGCCATACGCCGGGCGGCAGGCGGCGACGAAACGGGAACCCAGGCGGCGGGAAGCCGCCCCGTAACACCCCAAAAATCAAGTTGCTTGGGCGAAGCAAGTAATATAAGTTGCCGTAGGCAAGCAAATAGGGTGACGAAGGAGGCGGGAGCGACAGTGCCCAACACGCAGGAGCGCACCCCGCAACCGGCGGAATCCACGGGGCCGCACACGCGAGAACGCACCCCGGAACCCCCGCAACCGGCGGAGCCCACCGCTCGGGCCATCGGGGACGAAATCAACAGGCTCATCCGCCTCGCCGCCGCCTGGAAGCAGCGGGTGAAGGACGAGAGCTGGGGCGACCGCGTCCTGCTCGGGCGGCTCGCCGAGAGCGGGCCGCGCCGGGCCACCGACCTCGCCGCCGACACGCTGCTGGACCTGTCCACGGTGAGCCGCCAGATCCGCTCCCTGGTCGAGCGCGGGCTCGTGGAGCGCCGACCGGACCCCGAGGACGGCCGTGGCGCCCTGCTCTCGCCGACCGCCCTCGGCCTCGCCGCCGTGGAGCGCTACCGCGCCCAGCGCGACCGGATGCTCGCCGAGGCCCTGGCCGCCTGGCCCGCCGAGGACCGGCACGCCCTCGTCCGGCTGCTCGGCCGGTTCAACGACGACTTCGCCGAGCAGCGCGTCCGCGCCGTGTGCGGGGTGCCCCCGAACGGGGCGCACGGACCGCACCCGCCCGAGGACACCCGTCCGCTTCCGCACCACCGCAGGGCCCGCACGCCGGGTCAGACCCAGGAGAACCCCTAAGTGAGCACCAGCAGCCGGACCCAACCCGCGTCCGGGCCGGAATCGGGCCCGGGCGGCAGCGCCTCCGCCGGGGACGAGACCGCACCCGGCGGCCTGACCCACCGCCAGATCCTGACCATCCTCAGCGGCCTGATGCTCGGCATGTTCCTGGCCGCGCTCGACCAGACCATCGTCAGCACCGCGATCCGGACCATAGCCGACGACCTGCACGGCCTGAACCAGCAGGCATGGACCACCACGGCGTACCTGATCACCTCGACGATCGCCACCCCGCTGTACGGCAAGCTCTCCGACATCTACGGGCGCAAGCCGTTCTTCCTCGCGGCGATCAGCATCTTCGTCGTCGGCTCGATCATGTGCACCTTCTCCACCTCGATGGTGGAGCTGGCCGTCTTCCGCGCCTTCCAGGGCATCGGCGCCGGCGGTCTGATGTCGCTGGCCCTGGCGATCATCGGCGACATCGTGCCGCCCCGCCAACGGGCCCGTTACCAGGGCTACATCCTCGCCGTCTTCGCCACCTCCAGCGTCGCCGGGCCGCTCGTCGGCGGCTTCCTCGCCGGGCAGTCCAGCGTGCTGGGCATCGCCGGCTGGCGCTGGGTGTTCCTGGTCAACGTGCCGATCGGCATCATCGCGCTCTTCGTCGTCGCCCGCGTGCTCAACGTCCCGCACAGCCGGCGCGAGCACCGGATCGACTGGTGGGGCGCGGTGACGATCGTGCTGGGCGTGGTGCCGCTGCTGCTCGTCGCCGAGCAGGGCGAGTCGTGGGGCTGGCTGTCGGCCGCGGCCGTCTCCTGCTATGTCATCGGCGTCCTCGGCGTCATCGCCTGGGTGCTGGTGGAGAAGCGGATGGGTGACGAGGCGCTGATCCCGATGCGGCTGTTCAGCAACAACGTCTTCAGCCGCACCAGTCTGCTCAGCCTGATCGTCGGCATGGTGATGTTCGGCGGGCTGCTGATGATCCCGCAGTACCTGCAGATCGTGAAGGGCGCGAGCCCCACCAAGTCCGGTCTGCTGATGCTGCCGCTGATGCTCGGCATGATGGTCGCCTCGATCGCCACCGGCCAGGTCACCTCGCGCACCGGGCGGTACAAGATCTTCCCCGTCATCGGCACCGCGCTGATGTGCGTGACGATGCTGCTCTTCCACTACCAGGTGCAGTGGAACACCCCGCTGCCCAAGACCATGGTCTTCATGGCGCTGATGGGCGTCGGCCTCGGCTTCACCATGCAGACGCTGGTGCTGTCGGTGCAGAACGCGGTGCCGCCGCAGGACATGGGTACGGCGACCGCCTCGGCGACGTTCTTCCGGCAGCTCGGCGGTACGGCCGGCACCGCGATCTTCCTGTCGGTGCTCTTCAGCACGGTGGGCGGCAAGATCACCACGGCGCTGGGGAAGGCCCAGTCGGACCCGGCGTTCCAGGCGGCGCGCAGGGCGCACCCGCACGCGATCTCGCCGGACAGCGCGAAGAGCGTGATCAGCGACTCGTCGTTCCTGCAGAAGCTGGATCCGGCGCTGGCCGCGCCCTTCAAGCAGGGGTTCGCCTCGTCGATGCACTTGGTCTTCATCATCGTGGCCGGGGTCGCGGCGCTGGCGTTCCTGCTGATGCTGACCATCAAGGAGGTGCCGCTGCGCAGGCTTTCGGGGGCGCAGGCCAGGGCGCAGGCCGAGGCACAGGCCCAGGCGGAGCTTTAAGTTTTTACGGTGCGGCTGCCCGCCGCGGGGGTTCGCCCCGCGTGCCGGGTGCCGCACCGTCTGGGTTTCTCGCGCAGTTCCTCCCCCGGAGCTTCGGCTGGGGGTGCCCCAGCGCCCCTTGGGGCGTTGGGTGTCAGAGGCGGCTTTGGATGAAGGCGGCCAGGCGGGTGGTGCCCTCTTCGATTTGGGTGGGGTCGAGGTAGCTGGAGGAGAGGCGGAGGCGGTGGGTGCCGCCGGGGCCCGCGAAGAAGTGGCGCATCGGGGTCCACAGGACGCCGAACTCGCGGGCGGAGACCTCCAGGAGGTCCTCGTCGGCGTCGAAGGGGACGTCCATCATCAGGAAGAAGCCGCCGTCGGGCGCGTGCCAGTCGATGCCGGCGCGGCGGCGCAGCGACCGGGGGAAGTGCCGTTCGAGCGCGCGCCGCAGCACCGCGAGGTTGTGCTGGTAGAACGCGGCTTTGCGGGCGGCCGGTTCGCGCAGGGAGCCGCCGTTCTCGACGAGGATGCCGCCGATGACGGCCTGGCTGATCGGCGAGGTGTTGACGGTCACCATGCTCTTGATCGCGGTGAGTTCGTCGGCCAGCAGCCGGGTGCCGCCGTCGGCGTCGCGGACCTGCTGGTCGGCGACGACGAAGCCCACCCGGGCGCCGGGCATGCACACCTTGGCGTAGGTGCCGAGGTAGACCACCCGGGCGGAGCGGTCCAGCAGCTTGAGGGTGGGCAGTTCGCTGCCGGGGGCGGCGGTGAAGCCGTAGGGGTTGTCCTCCAGGAGCAGCAGGTCCTGCTCCTCGGCGAGGGCGAGCAGCGCCTTGCGGGCGGGCAGGTCCATCCGGGCGCCGGAGGGGTTCGCGAAGTCGGGCACCAGGTAGAAGGAGCGCGGGCGCCCGCCCCCGGCCCGTATCTCCGCGCAGAGCGCGGCGAGCCGGTCGAGGTCGAGGGTCCCTTCCGACTGGTCGACCGTGCGTACGGTGATGCCGAGCAGCTTGGCCGCGCCCATCACCCCCACGTAGCAGGGCTCGGGGACGATCAGCACGTCGTCGGGCCCGGCGTGCAGGGCGCGCAGGGTGATGAACATCGCCTCCTGGCAGCCGACCGTGACGACCACCGCCTCGGGGGCGGCCATGATGCCCTCGTCCAGGCGGAGTTGGCGGGCGACCAGCGCGTTGATCTGGCCGGCGGCGGCCCCGTAGCGGTAGAGCCGGCGCTCCGGCTCGCCCTCGGGCAGGCCGGCGGTGCGGCGGAGGTGGTCCAGGTAGGTGGCGATGTGCCGGCCGGCGTCCACGTCGGCGAGGAAGCTGTCGTGCGGGGCGCCGGGGGCGAAGGAGATGGCGCCGGGGAAGCGGCCCATCACTTCGTTGAGGAAGTTCATGGAGGTCAGCACGGGGTCGCCGACGGCCGCGTGGAGTTCGGCGCGGTCCAGGACGACCGGGGAGCCGGTGGCCGGGAAGCCGGTGACGTCCGTGGTGCGCGCGGGCGTTGTTGCGGTGGTTGTCGCGGTGGTCATCGTCAGTCCACCGCCCGGCGCTTGCGGCTGAGCCAGGTGCGCTCGATGTTCGCCAGCACGTCCCGGCTGTAGAGGCGCTTGGCCTGTTCCAGGGCGAACTCAGCCATGTAGGCGCGGAATTGGTCCACCGGTTCCTCCACGAGGTTGATCATCCGCCGGTTGGGCACCACGCACGGGTCGTCCAGGGCCTCGACGGCACCGGCGACGGTCTTGTCCATCAGTTCGGGCGCCACGATGTCGTCGCAGATCAGCCGGGCGGCGGGGTCGTCGGCCTCGATCCGGCGGCCGCCGAGGACGACCTGGCGGGCCGGGCGCGGGCCGATGATCCGGCCGAGCCGCAGGTTGGCGGCGCCCGGCACGATGCCCTCCTGCAGCGCGGGCAGGCTGAAGTGGACACCGGTGTCGGCGATCACCCGGTCGAAGGCGAGCAGCAGCTGCATCCCGCCACCGATGGCGTGGCCGTCCACGGCGGCGATCCAGGGCTTCTCCACCACGCCGTCGGCGCTGAGCGGTTCGGCCCCCTCGGGCCAGCGGATGCCGCGGATCAGCTTGTGGATGTAGCTCAGTTCGCGGCGGATGAGGAAGTCCACGAAGGAGATCCGGCCGTGGTAGAGCTTGGTGAGGTTGATGCCGGAGCTGAAGACGCGGCGGCCGGCGTAGCGGGGGTGGTCCATGACGCCGCCGCGGACGACGCCGACGTGCACCTGCTCGTCCATGAGGGCGAGGTCGACGGCGGTCTCCAGGTCCTCGGCGAGGGTGTCGTCCTCGGCGTTGAGGTAGCGGGTGTTGGTGACGGTCAGGTGGGCGGCGCCGCCCTCGCGGGCCAGGTGCACGGTGCCGAGGTCGAGCACCCCGGTACGGCGGAAGGCCGGCAGTGCGGCCAGCGCCCGCACGGTGGGCGCCAGCATGGCGTCCAGGATGCGGCCGCCGGCGACGGGCGAACGCAGCATCCCCCACAGCAGGATGCCCTGGTCGACCTCGTAACCGTCCTTGCCGGACTGGGAGTTGGCGCGCTCGGCGGCGAGCCGTTCGGGGCCGGGGGCGAGACCGGGCACCAGCTCCGCCGCCAGCGGGGCCAGCTGCTCGATCCGGGCCGACTGCCGCCCGTCGTCGGTGAGTTCGCGGTGCAGCCGCTCGCCGTGCACCCGCATGAAGGCCATCCGGGCGGTGCGGCCGGCGGTCAGGTGCCGCTCGGCGGCCGCCTGCTGCTCCGAGCCGCGGTCGGGGCGGGCGGGAAGGGCGTCCACGCGTTCCTGGTGGCGGGCGAGGTGGGCGCGCAGGGCAGCGGTGTCCGCGTCGAAGACCCCGTTCAGCCGGAGGGGCCCGGCCGCGGTGCGGGGCGGGGTGTGGCCGCTGGCCGCCATGATGTTCTCCCTCAGTTGCTCTGCCAGGTCTCTGGGCATGGCCGGCGCCTCACGAGGCCGCGGCCGTCAGGCGCAGCGCGCGGTCACAGGCGGCCAGGTGCGGGCCGAGGGCGTCCTCGAAGCTGATCGAGGAGGCGTCCATCAGCAGCCGGCGGCGGACGGCGACGTCGTGCGCGCGGGGGCCGGTCAGGCCGTCGAGCGCGGCGGCCAGCGCGGCCTCGACGTCGTCGGAGACCTCGTCCACCAGCCGCAGCTCCAGCGCCTGCCAGGCGGACAGCTCGCCGCCGAACAGCGCGATCCGGCGGGCCCGGCCGACGCCGATCTGCTGGGCCAGCCGGTAGAGCGCCATGCCGGGCCAGGTGGTCCCGCCGGCGGTGGCCAACCGCAGCTGCAACCCGGTGCCCGCGATCCGGTAGTCGGTGGCGAGCAGGACATCGGCGGCCAGGCCGAAGCAGTCGCCGGTGAGGGTGGCCACGGTGGCGGTGGGCAGCTGCTCCAGCCGGCGCAGCGCCCGCTCCCACTTGTTGACCAGGTGGACGGCGGGGTAGTGCGGGGCGGCCGGGCCGGCGTCGAGCGGCCGGCGGCCGGTCAGCCGGATCAGCAGGGCGCCGCCGTCGGGCGCGTCCTCGGCCCGCCCGCACGCCTCGGTGACGGTGCGGACGAGTTCGGGGGTGAGCGGGTCGGCGCCGTCGATCGCCAGCGTGAGGTGGGCCCGCGCGGGGGCGATCTGAATCTGGGGAGCCATCACAAGTACCGTCCTGTCGCGAGGTGTCCGGGAAGGAGTGGATGCCGGGGCGTGCGGGCGCCGGGGGTGCCGAGGGGACGAAGGGGGACGCAGGGGGACGCGGGGGGGATACGAAGGGACGCGTAGAGACGCGGAGCGGGACGCAAGGGGACGTGGGGACTGCGGGCGGCTACGGGGGGACGCGGGCGGCTACCAGCGGACCAGGGCGTTCTCGATCGTCGAACCGGGGCCCATGGTCATCAGCACCACGTACTCGCCGGGTTCGACGCGGCCCTCGGCGCGCAGCCGGTCGAGGGAGAAGAGGAAGGAGCCGCTGGAGAGGTTGCCGTAGTCGCGCAGCACCGAGGTGGTGTGGCGCACGTCGTGGGAGGTCAGGCCGAGGTTGATCTTCACCGCGTCGATCACCTTCTTGCCGCCGGAGTGGACGATCCACTGGGCGATGTCGCTGCGGCGCAGTCCGGTGCCGGCCAGCAGGTTGCCGATCGCCTGCTCGGCGTGGGCCCCGACGACGTAGGGGACGTCGCGGTCGAGGAAGAAGCTGTACTTGCCGTGGTCCTCGTCCCAGTCGAAGCGCATGGCGTCCACCGCCTCGGGGATGATCAGGCTGGTGAACTTCACCACCTGCGGCCCGGGTTGCTGCTGCGGCTCCTCGTCGCAGCGGACGGCCACGGCCGCGGCGCCGTCGCCGAACAGCCCGTTGACCACCGCGGTGCGCATAGTGCCGTCGAAGACGTAGGCGGCCGAGCAGGACTCCACGCAGATCATCACCGCGAGCCGGCCGGGGTTGCGGGCGGCCCAGGCGGCGGTGGGGTTCAGCCCGTTGAGCCCGGCGTTGCAGCCCATGCCGACGACGTCGAGCCGGCTGCACGTAACGGGGATGCCCAGCTCCTTGATGAGCAGGGCGCTGAAGCCGGGGGTGAGCAGTCCGGTGGAGGTCACGCAGCACAGGTAGCCGAGGTCGTCCAGGCCGGCGCCGATCTCCGCCAGACAGGCGCGAAGCGCCTCGGCGGCCAGCTCGATGCCCTTGTCCCGGTGCTTGCGCAGCAGTTGGGCCTGGGTCTCCTGGACGGGGGCGCCGTCCGGTCCCGGCGGCGGCAGTTGCAGGTGGCGCTTGGCGATGTGGCTGTTGCGGAAGACGGAGACGATCGTCGGGTCGTCGATGCCGTAGATCCTGAGGATGTCCTCCTGCGTGTAGCTCGTCGCCGGGTTGGCGGTGCCCACCCCGAGCAGTCGGGGGAAGGACACGGTGCCGGCGCCGGGAGCCCTGCCGTGGTCGAGCATTGCTGATCCCCTCGGGACGGGTGGTGCGAGGACGGTCGGCGGTTGATCTGACTTCATCTGGCGGGGACACTATCCGTTCATGACAGATGTTGTCAATCACTCTGGCAGTTTTTGGCAAGTAGCGGGACGTGCGAGAGCCTGGCAGATGGATCGTCAACGGGGTTGGTGGCGACCGGAGTTCGGGAATATGTACCGTGCATGCTGACTTGACATCAGAGTCAAGCTGCTGGACGGTAAAGTCATAGCAGGTGGCCGAGAAGGTCAGGCGCCTGGTCGAGCGATTGTGACCGGGTGGTGGCTACGGCCACTCGATGTCACCGGTGCCGCCCGTCGTGCTCGTGCCGTCGTCGGCCTGCACAGCCGCGCCGGTACCGGGCACGGCCGGCCACTCGATCCCGGCGGGGGCGGCCGGCCACTCGATGCCCTCGCTGTCATCGGCCGCGACGACCGCGTCCGCCGCGGGTGTCACAGGCCACTCGATGTTACCCGTGTCACTTCCCTCCCCCGTGACCCATACTGCGGCAGCGGAGTTGGAGGCGGGGGGCACCGGCCACTCGATTCCGGCCCTGACCGCGCCGACCCCGGCGACGGCGAGGGCGGCCACGGCGGAGACGGCGAAGGTGCGCAGCGAGCGGTTCATGACATTGCTCCTTATGTCTTGGCAGGAAAACGGTGAGGGCGTGGGCCACGTGAATGGCTACCTGGAACAGCCGGCGTTCGGGCGGCTGGTGAGCCGGCTGCGGCGCCGGCAGGGCCTGTCGCAGATCGAGATAGCCGGCGAGGGCGTGTCGTCCAGTTACGTGTCGCGGCTGGAGGCGGGCCTTCGTGCGCCGACCCCGCAGGCGGTGAAGCACTTCGCCGAGCGGCTGGGAGTTCCCGAGGAGACCTTCGCCGCACGCTCGCCGCAGGTCGTCGCGGCGCGGCTGGCGGAAGGGGTGGCTGCTCTGGAGGAGATGGACTACGAGACCGCGGTCGCCGTGCTCGGTGGGACGGCGCAGGACGCGGAGGACGCACCGCCGGAGATGGCGTGGCAGGTGCTGTGGAATCTGGCCAGGGCCCACGAGCAGCTCGGCGAGCACGCCGCGCGGCGGCGGGTGCTGGCCCGGGTCCTGGCCGTCGCGGAGCAGTTGGACTCCGCGACGCTCCAGGTCAAGGCGCTGGCGGAGTCAGCGGTCTGCGCGCGGCTCGTCGGCGATGTCGGGGCCGCGGTCGCCGAGGCCGGACGGGCGCTCGCGCTCTGCGAGCAGGACCCGCAGGTCCCGCGGGCCGATCGGGCCCGGGCCCTGGTCGCCCTCGCCGCCGCCGAGACCGAGTCCGGCCGTCTCGCCGACGCCGCCCACCATGCCGAGCTGGCCCAGCAGATCCCGCCAGAGGAACTGGGGCCGCTGCGGGTCCGGGTGCTGTGGACCGCGGCCGCGGTCGCCGTCCGCCAGGGGGCCGGCGAGCGCGGCCTCGCCCTGCTGGAGGAGGCCCTCGCCCTGAAGTCCCGCGTCCCGGTCCTCACGTGGGGCCGGCTGCGGCTGGCGGCCGTCGCGCTGAGCCTGCGGGTCCGCCCCGTCGCCGGGGTCGAGGTCCTGCGCTGGTTCCGCGAGGCCGAGACCGTCCTGGAGCTGGTCGGCACCGCCGGCCACCAGGCAGAGCTCCAGGCCGTCGCGGCCCGCCTGGCCTTCCACCAGGGCGACCGGCAGCGTGCCGCCGAGCTCGCCGCCAAGGCGCTGGACCAGGCCGCGGCGCTCTCCCTGCACGACCGGACCCGTACCGAGATCCTGCTGCACCAGGTCCGGGCCGGTCTGGGCGGCGGGGCCGGCGGGGACGGCGGGTCCGGCGAGTCGCTCGCCGCCCTGCGCGCCCTCGCCGAGGAACTGCGCGCGGCCGGCAGTCTCGACCTGGCCGCCGAGGCGTGGAAGGCCCTCGCCGAGGCCTTGGTGCTCACCCGGAAGTGACTCCGCCCGGGCCGTCGCCGTGTCCTGGTTCATCTTCAGTCCTCCGTGGGTGGCATCGCCGTCCGCCGATGGCAGAGCCGCCCGGTTCCCCGGGCGGCCCGCCCTTGCGATGACAACTATCTAAGCACAGCTTGCCAAGCTTGATGCCGTCAGTTGACAAATTTTCTTGGCGGACATGCCAGATTCCCCCGCCGGCACCTCCTGGCGGGAGGTTCGGCGGGGGTGGATATCCGGATTTCTGCTGCTCTAATGGTGCGGATGGACCAGGCAATGCGTCATGACAAGGCTTGGCATGACACCCCGGTTCGCTGTCATGGCGGGGTGCCGGAGGCGGACCACACGGCGGTCATGCGCCTGCCGCGGACCTGCCGACCGGGCCGCTGACCTGCCCGCCGACGGGCCCGGCCGTCCGCTCGCCGGGTGCCCGTCACCGGACCGTCACCTCACGTCCAGCGCGGGCCGGCTCAGCTCGCCCACCGCCCGGGCCACCGCCGCCAGGCCGTCCTGCAGGTCCTGGGTCGGGCCGCCGAAGCCGAGCCTGACCCGGTCCGGGTGGCCGAAGCACACCCCGGGCACCAGCAGCACGCCGTGCTCGTCGAGCAGCTTGTCGCACAGCGCCACGGTGTCGTCCACCCCGGGGAAGGCCGGGAAGGCGCTCACCCCGCCGTGCGGCAACGGCAGCCGGACCAGCCCGGCGTGCTCGGCCGCCCACGAGGTGAGCAGCAGCCGGTTGAACCGCGCCTGCTCGCGCAGCGGGCCGACGACGGTATCCACCCGCTCCATCACCCGCGTGGCCAGCAGCTCGTTCAGCGGCGAGGTGCTGATGGTGACGTAGTCGCGCAGCCTGACCATGGCGGCCAGCACGTCCTGTGGCGCCACGCACCAGCCGATCCGCAGGCCGGGCAGGCCGAACGCCTTGGACATGGTGCCGAAGGAGACGCACCGGTCGAGGAAGCCGGCCGGGTCGGGCAACGGGCTGCGCTCGTAGACGAGTTCGCCGAAGGCGGCGTCCCAGAACAGGTAGCAGCCGGCCTGCTCCACCATCGCCAGCAGCCGGTGGTAGCCGTCCAGGTCGGGCATGGCGCCGGTCGGGTTGTGCGGGAAGTTGACCACCACCGCGCGCGTCTTCGGGGTGATCAGCGCGGCCAGGTGGGCCAGATCGGGCTCGAAGTCCTGCTCGCCGGACAGCCGCCACACCCGCAGCCTGGCGCCCAGCGCGGCCGCGACCGAGGAGAGCGACTGGTAGACGGGGCTGAGCACCACGACCTCGTCGCCGGGGCGGACGACCGCCGACAGGGCGAGGAAGATGCCCTCGGTCGAGCCGTGCGTCACCATCACCCGCTCCGGGCGGGTGGGGGCGTAGCGGGCCGCGATGGCCGCGCGCAGCGGCTCGCAGCCCAGCGACGGGCTGTCCCGGAACGGCAGCCGGTCGAGGTCCGCCACGTCGATGCCGAGCATGGCGCGCAGCCGGCCGAGCGAGTAGTTCTGCATCCCCGAACTGGAGATGTCGATGCGGGCGTCGAAGTAGCGGGTGCGGAACCAGTCCTCCAGCAGGGCGGGTTCGATGTCGCCGAGGGCCTGGGCGGCCGCGGCGGGGACGTCGCCGTCGCCGCGGGTCGGTTCGTTGGTCACTGGTCCTCCGGAGGGGTCTGGGTCAGCCGATCACGCGGGTCGCCGCGGACGCGCGGCCGGGGCGGGTGCGGCGCAGGTCCGCCACGACGTTGACCCGCTTCAGCCAGCGGTCGGTGCCGTCGTAGCGGGGGGTGAAGGGCCGGCGGCCGTGCACGACGTTGCGGTTGTCGATGAAGCCCATGTCGCCCGGCGCCAGCGGGAAGTCGTAGAGGCTGGTGCCCAGGTGGTCGACGAGCCAGGCGAGCGCGGCGGCCGCCTCGGTGTCGCCGTCGGCGGCGGCCACGAAGTCGCCGTCGATGCGCAGCACGGGCGCGTCCTGGTGCCCTTCGAGCAGGGCGATCAGCGGTGGCTTTCTGCGGACCTCGGCGAGCCGGCCGAACGCCTCGGCCCGCCCGTCCTCGCCCGGATCGGTGTTCAGGGCGGCCTCGTGCGAGGTGTCGGGCAGGATGTGGAAGCGCGCCTCGCGCAGCACCCGGCCGACCCGGTCGGGCATGGCGGCCAGGTCCAGGTGGCCGATGGTGGTGGCGGTCAGGGTGGGGCTGCGCAGGCACAGCAGGCCGACGAAGTCCGCGCGGTAGGGCGAGAAGGCGTCCTCGGTGTGCCAGCCCAGCTCGCTGGTGCTGCTGGAGCTGACCAGGCTGTGCTCCATGCCGGGCGCGGGCACCACATCGGTGACGACCCGGCCGTCCTGCTGGGTGGCCCAGGAGATGACGTCGCCGAGCAGCGCGCCGTAGAGCATGATCAGGAAGGCGTACGTGCGGCTGGCGTCGGTGTCGGCCTGCTGCCAGCCGAGCGGGGTGGGGCCGAGCGCGGCGTCGTCGACGAGGTTGCCGCCGACCACCAGGCCGTGCTTGCGGTCGTCCAGCCGGGCCGCGTTGACGGCCAGCCGCAGCCCGCGCGGGAGTTCGTGGGCGAGCACGGAGGCCTCGGCGAGGAAGCGCGGGTCGGTGACCCGCTGGTACTCCGCCAGGCACCGCTCGGCCAGGGCCAGGGCCGCCTTCGCCTCGGCGGGGCTGAGGTGATAGCGGTGCACGGCCGCCCGGCGGGGTGCGGGGGCTTCGGCGACCTGCGGGACGAACGGCGCGATCGGCGCCACGCGCACCGGGGCGGGGGCGAGCAGGGTCTGGCTGGACATGGGTATGCGTCTCCGATTCGGACGTGCGGAAGGTGGGTGCGGTGCCGGGGGCGCGGGCGGTCGCGCCCCCGGCCCGTGAAGAACGTGCGGACGTACGGACCTGCGGACTGCGGAGGCGGCACGGATTCAGGGCGCCGGTGCGCCGGGAGTCCGGGTGGTCAGGGGCCGTCAGGCGGTCAGGACCAGGCCGGGCGCCGCCGGGGCCGGCTCCCGGTCCGCCGCCCGCGGGCCGGTGCGGCGGGCGATCTCCGGGCCGATCAGCTCCAGCGCGGCCGCGCCGGTCATCCCGGCGTGGCTCGCGTCGACGACGTGGTGCTCCAGCCGGCCGGTGTACGGGCGCCAGAGCGCGGCGGCCTGGGTGGGCGTCAGCTCCTCGCGGCCGGCCTGGAAGAAGAGCACGTCGCCGGGGTAGGGCTGCGGGGTGAAGGCCCGCATCAGGCGGACGTTGTTGACGGTGACGGCCATCAGCGCGGTGACGGCCCGCTCGTCGAGCCCGGCCAGCGCGCTGCCGCGGTCGCGGAGCCGGGCCAGCACCAGGGCCGGGGAGACCGGCAGGCCGGCCCCTCCCCGCTCCTGGTCCGCCCCTTCGGTGCCCTCCAGGACGTCCACGCCGTCGAAGGCGAGGGTGAGCACCGAGCGCTCGTCCATCACCTCGTGCTCGCCGTTGCTGCCGCCGGGGTAGGCGTCGAGCAGGGCGAGCAGGGCCACCTCCTCCCCCGCGCGGTGCAGCAGCGACGCGATCGCGTGCGCCACCGCTCCGCCGAAGGACCAACCGGCCAGCTGGTAGGGGCCGGTGGGCTGGATGCGGCGGATCTCCCGCAGGTAGTCGGCGGCGATCTCCTCGACGCTGTCCGGCAGCCGGACCGCGCGGGCCAGGCCGCGGGACTGGAAGGCGTACAGCGGGGTGGCCGGGTCGAGGTGGCGGGCCAGTCCCGCGTAGCACCAGCCCATGCCGCCGCCGGGGTGGACGCAGAACAGCGGGGTGCCCGTCCCCTCGGGCCGCAGCGCGAGGACGGTGGCGAAGGTGCCGTCCTCGGCCGGGTCCTGCCCGTCGCCCGGCCCGGTCGCGTCCTGCCCGCCGCCCTGCCGGTCCTCCGCTCCCGCCGAGCTGCCGAGGGCCTGGGCCAGGGCGGCGACGGTGGGCGCGGCGAACAGGGTGCTGACCGCCATCTTCCCGTCCACCGCGCGGCGGATGCGGCCCACCAGCCGGGTGGCGAGCAGGGAGTGGCCGCCGAGGGCGAAGAAGTCGTCGTCGATGCCGACCTCGGGCACCCCGAGGGCGTCGGCGAACAGCTCGCAGAGGATCTTCTCGCGGGCGTCGCGCGGCGGGCGTCCCGCGGCCGCGGTGGTGGGCGGCGCGGGCAGCGCCCTGCGATCGAGCTTGCCGTTGGGGGTCTGCGGCAGCGCGTCGAGGACGACGAAGGCGGAGGGGACCATGTAGTCGGGCAGGCGGGCCGCCAGCCGCTCGCGGGCGGCCGCGGGGTCGGCGGTGGCGCCGGGCGCGGGCACCAGGTAGGCGACCAGCCGGCGGTCGCCGGGGCGGTCCTCGCGGACCGCGGCGGCGACCTGGACCAGCGCCGGGTCGGCGGCGAGCGCCTGCTCGACCTCGCCCAGCTCGATCCGGAAGCCGCGCACCTTGACCTGCCCGTCGGCCCGGCCGACGAACTCCAGTGCCCCGTCCGGCAGCCACCGCACCAGGTCGCCGCTGGCGTACATCCGCGCGCCGGGCTCGCCGGCGTACGGGTCGGCGACGAACCGGGTGGCGGTCAGCCCGGGGCGGCCGAGGTAGCCGCGGGCCAGTCCCTCCCCCGCGATGTAGAGCTCGCCGGGGACGCCGACCGGCACCGGCGCCAGGTGCTCGTCCAGCACGTACAGGCGGGTGTTGTCCATGGCCCGGCCGATCGGCACGGACCTGCCCACCGTGTGCGGGGCGCGCATCGGGTGCCAGGAGCAGATCACCGAGGTCTCGGTCGGCCCGTAGGTGGCCACGACCTCGGTGTCCGGGCAGGTGTCCAGGGCTCGTCGGACCGCGGCGGCCGGCACGTTGTCGCCGCCGGTCCACACCTGGCGCAGCCGGCCCAGCGCGGCCGGCTCCTCCTCGGCCATCAGGTTGAACAGCACCGGGGTGAACAGGGCGGAGGTGACGCCGTGTTCGGTGATCAGGCGGGCGTAGTCGGCCGAGTCGAGCCCGCCGGGCGGGGCGACGACGATCCGGCCGCCGGTCAGCAGCGGCACCCACAGTTCGTAGGTGGAGGCGTCGAAGGCGTGCGGGGCGTGCATCAGGACGGCCTCCTGGGCGCCCCCGGCCCAGCAGCGGTCGGCTGCCAGGTCGGCGATGTTGCGGTGGGTGACCGCGACGCCTTTGGGGGTGCCGGTGGAGCCGGAGGTGTAGATGACGTAGGCGAGGTCGTCGGGATGGGTCCAGGTGGCGGGGTCTCCTTCCGGGAGGGCGGCGAGCGCCGCGGTGTCGAGGTCGCCGACGTCCACGACGCGGGTGCCGCGGGCGCGCTGCCGGGCGACCAGGTCGTGGTCGCGGGTGGTGGCGTCCACCAGCAGGACGTCGGCCCCGGTGCCGTCGAGGACGAAGGCCATCCGCTCCAGCGGGTAGCCGGAGGGCAGCGGGACGTACGCGCCGCCCGCCTTGGTCACGGCCAGGGTGGCGGCCACGACGTCGGCGGAGCGCTGCAGCAGGGTGGCGACGGGCCGGTCGGGTCCGACGCCGAGGGACCGCAGGTGGTGCGCGAGCCGGTTGGCCCGGGCGTTGAGCTGGGCGTAGGTCAGCTGCCGCTCGCCCGCGGTGACCGCGACGGCGCCGGGGGTGCGGGCGGCCTGCGCCTGGAAGATCTCGGCGAGGCCGCGGTCGGCGACCGGGCGGGCGGGGCCGGCGAACGTACGGGTGACCAGGGTGTGTTCGGCTTGGGCGAGCAGGGTCAGCCCGCTGAGGGCGGCGCCGGGGTCGGCGGCCGCGTGGGTGAGCAGCCGCACCAGCCGGCCGGCGAGCGCGGTGGCGCTCTCGCGGTCGAACAGGTCGGTGGCGAAGACCAGTCCGCCCTCGACACCGGCGGCGCGGCCGTCGCCGGTGACGTTCTCGGTGAGGTTGAACTGCAGGTCGAACTGCGCGGTGTCCACCCCGACGCTGTCGGCCGCGACCTCCAGGCCCGCCATGGCGAAGTCGGCGGCGGCGTTGTTCTGCAGCACCAGCGTGGTCTGGAAGAGGGGGTGGCGGGCGCGGCTGCGCGCGGGGTTGAGGAGTTCGACCAGCCGGTCGAAGGGCAGGTCCTGGTGGGCGAAGGCGGCCAGGTCGGACTCCCGTACCCGGTCGACGAGTTCGGCGAAGGTGGGGTCGCCGGAGGTGTCGGTGCGCAGCACCAGGGTGTTGACGAAGAAGCCGACCAGGTCGTCCAGCGCCTCGTCGGTGCGGCCGGCCACCACCGAGCCCAGCGGGATGTCCGTTCCGGCGCCCAGCCGCGTGAACAGGGCCGACAGACCCGCCTGGAGGACCATGAACAGGGTCGCGCGCTGCTTACGGGCCAACTCCAGTAGCTTCGCGTGGAGTTCGGCGTTCAGGGCGAACTCGACCAGGTCGCCGCGGTGGCTGGGCACGGCCGGGCGGGGCCGGTCCAGGGGCAGTTCGAGCTCGTCGGGCAGGCCGGCCAGCGCGGTGCGCCAGTGCTCGGCCTGGGCGGCGGCGAGCGCGGTGGGCTCCTCGGGGGAGCCGAGCAGCTGCCGCTGCCACAGGGCGTAGTCGGCGTACTGCGCGGGAAGTTCGGCCCAGTCCGGGGCCGAGCCGTCCCGCCGGGCGGCGTACGCGGTGGCCAGGTCGGCGGCGAGCGGGCCCATCGACCAGCCGTCGGCGGCGATGTGGTGGACCAGCAGGAGCAGCACGTGCTCCTGCGGGCCGACCTCGAACAGGTCCACCCGCAGCGGGAGTTCGCCGGCGAGGTCGAAGGGGTGGGCGGCGGCCGCGGCCAGGACGTCGGCCAGCGGCTGCGACCAGAAGTGGTGCACGGTCACCTGCGGCCGGGCATCGGCCAGGACGACCTGGTGGGCCTCGCCCTCGTGTTCGGCCAGCACCGTGCGCAGCACCTCGTGCCGGGCGGTGAGGTCGCCGAGCGCGGCGGTGAGCGCGGCCCGGTCCAGCGGGCCCGACAGCCGCAGCACCATCGGAAGGTTGTAGACGGCGCTCGGGCCCTCCAGCCGGTGCATGAACCACAGCCGCTGCTGGGCGAAGGACAGCGGCAGCCGCTCGGGCCGGACCATGCGGGCGGGCGACAGGCGCCGGGCCGCGCCTGCCTGCTCGGCCCCGTGCGCCTGCGCGCCGGTCCCCTCGACGCCGGCCCCGCTTCTGGCCGCCTCGATCCGCGCGGCCAGGCCCGCCGCCGTGGGGGCCTCGAAGACGGCCCTGATGCCGAGGTCGGCGCCGAGCGCGGTGCGCATCCGCCCGACCAGCCGGGTGGCGAGCAGCGAGTGGCCGCCGAGGGCGAAGAAGTCGTCGTCGGCGCCGATCGCGGGCAGCCCCAGCACCTCGGCGAGCAGCGCGGCCACCTGCCGCTCCAGCGCGGTGGCGGGGGCGCGGCCGGCGGCGGAGGGGGCCGGTCCCGGCGCGGGCAGCGCCCTGCGGTCCAGCTTGCCGTTGGCGGTCAGTGGCAGCGTGTCGAGGACGACGAAGGCCGCGGGGACCATGTACTCGGGCAGGGCAGCGGCCGCCGCCGCGCGCAACCGGTCGGTGTCCGGGGCGGCGCCGGGGGCGGGCACCACGTAGGCGACCAGCCGCTTGTCGCCCGGGCGGTCCTCGCGGGCGAGCACCGCGGCTTGCGCCACGCCCGGCACGCGGCCGAGCACCGCCTCGATCTCGCCGGGCTCGACGCGGAAGCCGCGGATCTTCACCTGGCCGTCGGCGCGGCTGACGAAGTCCAGCAGCCCGTCCGCGGTCCAGCGCACCAGGTCGCCGGTGCGGTACATCCGCGTGCCGGGGGCGGCGGCGAACGGGTCGGCGACGAACCGCTCGGCGGTCAGGGCCGCGCGGCCGAGGTAGCCGCGGGCCAGCCCCGCGCCGGCCAGGTACAGCTCGCCGGTGGTGCCGGGCGGCACCGGGCGCAGCCGCTCGTCGAGCACGTAGGCGCGCATGCCGTCCATCGGGCGGCCCATCGGCACGGTGGAGCCGGTCGTGTGCGGGGCGCGCAGGACGTGCTGGGTGGCGAACAGCGTCGTCTCGGTGGGGCCGTAGGTGGGACGGACGAGGGTGCCGGGGCAGGCGTCCAGGACGCGCCGCACCGCGCCCGGCGGGATGACGTCGCCGCCGGTCAGCACCTCGCGCAGCGGCGCGAACGTCTCGGGGGCCTCCTCGGCGATCACCCGGAACAGCCCGGCCGTCAGCAGCACGCTGGTCAGCCGCTCCTCGCGGATCAGCGCCGCGTACGCCGCCGCGTCCAGCTCGCCGGGCGGGGCGACGACGATCTGCCCGCCGGTGAGCAGCGGCACCCACAGCTCGTAGGTGGAGGCGTCGAAGGCGACCGGGGAGTGCAGCAGGACGCGCTCGGCGGGCCGCTCCAGCCAGCGGCCGTCGCGGGCGAAGGCGACGACGTCGCGGTGGGTGATGCCGATGCCCTTCGGGGTGCCGGTGGAGCCGGAGGTGTACATCACGTACGCCAGCTGCTCGGGGTGGATCTCCGCGGGTGGCGGCAGCTGCGGGCCGGCCGGTGCCGGGCCGTCCACGACCACGGTGTGCCGTACGCCGGGCGGGAGTTGGGCGAGGACGGGTGCGGCGGCGCTCGCCCGGTCGGTGAGCAGGACGGCGGCGCCGGTGCCGGTGAGCACCGCGGTCATGCGGGCGGCGGGGGCGCGCTGGTCGAGGGGTGCGTAGGCGGCCCCGGCCTTCAGGATCGCCAGCAGGGAGACGACCAGGTCCACCGAGCGGGCCTGGAGCACGGCGACGCGGCTGTCCGGGGTGACGCCGAGGCCGCGCAGGTGCCGTGCCAAGTGGTCGGCGGCGGCGTCGAGTTCGCGGTACGTCAGCGCCCGGTCGCCGCAACTGACCGCGGTGCGCTCGGGGGTTGCCGCCGCTTGGGCGGCGAAGGCGGCCGTGACGGTGGGGTGGGGGGTGGGCGCGGCGGCGGGGCCCTGCCAGCCGGCGAGCAGGTTGCTCCGCTCGCCGTCGGTGAGGATCCCGGCCGCGCCGATGGGCAGCCGGGGGTCCGCGGCGACCGCGCGGATCAGGGCGGTGAGCCGCCCGGCCAGCGCCTCGGCGCGCTCGGCGTCGAACAGGTCGGTGCTGTACTCGATCCAGCCGGTGAGGCCGCCGGGCTCGCCGTCCTCGCCGTGGTTCTCGTGCAGGGTGACCGACAGGTCGAACTGCGAGATGGCCGGGCGGACGTCCTCGGCGGTGACCTCCAGGCCGCGCAGCCCGAAGTCGGCGGGCGCGGTGTTCTGCAGGGCGACCATGGTCTGGAAGAGCGGGTGGCGGGCGAGGGAGCGGGCCGGGTTGAGGGCTTCGACCAGGGCGTCGAACGGCAGGTCCTGGTGGTCGTATCCGGACAGTGCGGTGGTGCGGACCCGGTCCAGCAGTTCGGCGAAGGTGGGGTCGCCGGAGGTGTCGGCGCGCAGCACCTGGGTGTTGACGAAGAAGCCGACCAGGTCGTCCAGCGCCTCGTCGGTGCGGCCGGCGATCACCGAGCCGAGCGGGATGTCGGTGCCCGCGCCCAGGCGGGTGAGGAGGGCGGCGACGGCGGCCTGCACGGCCATCGACAAGGTGGCGCCGCGCTCGCGGGCGGCGGCCAGCAGCCCGGCGTGTGTGGGCGCGTCCACCGCGAGGCGGACGATCTCGCCGCGGTGGCTCGGCACGGCGGGCCGCGGCCGGTCGGTGTCCAGCTCCAGTTCCTCGGGCAGGCCGGCCAGGTGCTCGCGCCAGTAGGCGAGTTGGGTGGCCGCCACGCTCCGCGGGTCGTCCGGGTCGCCGAGGAGTTCGCGCTGCCACAGGGCGTAGTCGCCGTACTGGACGGGCAGTTCGGGCAGGTCGGGGGCGCGGCCGTCGAGGCGGGCGGTGTAGGCGGCGCCGAGGTCGCGGGCGAGCGGGCCGAGCGACCAGCCGTCGGCGGCGATGTGGTGGATGAGCAGGAGCAGCACGTGCTCGGCCGGCCCGAGCCGCAGCAGGGTGCCGCGCAGGGGTATCTCGGCCGCGAGGTCGAAGGCGTACCCGGCGGCCTCCTCCATGCGGGCGGCCAACTCCGCCTCGTCCTCGACGGCTTGGACGGTCAGGCCCGGGCGGACGCCGGACAGGACGATCTGCTCGGCCTCGCCGTCCGCCTCACGGTAGACGGTGCGCAGCACCTCGTGCCGGTCCACGACGTCGCCGAGTGCGGCGGTCAGGGCGGCGACGTCGAGCGGGCCGCGCAGGCGCAGGGCGAGCGGGAGGTTGTAGGTCGGGCTCGGCCCCTCCAGGCGGTGCAGGAACCACAGCCGCTGCTGGGCGTGGGAGAGCGGGAGCGTCGTCATCGGGATCGGTCTCCTTGGGTCTTCGCGAGCGCGCGTCACGCCCGGGCGCGCGGGCGCAGCGCGGGGCGGGTCAGGGGCGGGCGGGCCGCGGCGGGGCGGGGCGGGGCGGCGGCGATCCGTTCGGCGAGCGCCAGCGCGGTCGGCGTCTCGAAGAGCGCGCTGACCGGCAGGTCGGCGCCCAGCGCCGCGCGGATGCGGCCCACCAGCCGGGTCGCGAGCAGCGAGTGGCCGCCGAGGGCGAAGAAGTTGTCGTCGATGCCGACCTCGGGCACGCCGAGCACGTCGCCGAAGAGGCGGCACAGCGCGGCCTCGCGGTCGTCGCGCGGAGCGCGCCGCTCGGCGGCGGCCTCGTACACCGGCTCGGGCAGCGCCCGCCGGTCGAGCTTGCCGTTGGGGTTGAGCGGCAGCGCGGCCAGGACCATGAGGGCGCGCGGCACCATGTAGTCGGGCAGGGTGGCGGCGAGGCGGTCGCGCAGGGCGGCCGGGTCGGGCACCATGCCGGGCTGGGCGGTGACGTAGCCGGCCAGCCGCTTGTCGCCGGGCCGGTCCTCGCGGACCACGACCGCGGCCTGGGAGACGGCCGGGTCGGCGGCCAGCGCGGCCTCGATCTCGCCGAGTTCGATCCGGAAGCCGCGGATCTTCACCTGGCCGTCGGCGCGGCCCACGAAGTCCACCTCGCCGCCGGGTGTCCAGCGCACCACGTCGCCGGTGCGGTACATCCGCGTGCCGGGGACGGCCGCGAACGGGTCGGCGACGAACCGCTCGGCGGTCAGGGCGGCCCGGCCGAGGTAGCCGCGGGCCAGCCCGTCGCCGGCCAGGTAGAGCTCGCCGAGCACCCCTGCGGGCACCGGCTGCAGCCGGTCGTCCAGGACGTAGGCCCGCATGGTGTCCATGGGGCGCCCGATCGGCACCGTGGCCTCGCGTTCGCCGGCGCGCACGGGGGCGGTCAGGGCGAAGGTGGTGGCCTCGGTGGGGCCGTAGACGTTGACCAGGTGCAGGCCGGGGTGGCGCTCGCGCAGCCGGCGCATGATCCGTGCCGAGACGGCCTCGCCGCCGACCCAGATCTCCCGGAGCCGGCCGAGCGCGTCGGGGATCTCCTCGGCCAGCAGGTTGAACAGCGCGGTGGTGAAGAAGGCGCCGGTGACGCCCGAGGCTTCGATCACCTCGGCGTAGGCGCTGGTGCCGAGGCTGCCGGGCGGGGCGACGACGACATGCCGGCCGGTGAGCAGCGGCACCCACAGCTCGTAGGTGGAGGCGTCGAAGGCGTGCGCGGAGTGCAGCAGCACCTTGTCGTGGCCGGGTCCGGCGAAGCGGCGGTCGGCGGCGAGCGCGGCCACCGCGCGCTGGGAGACGGCCACGCCCTTGGGCACGCCGGTGGAGCCGGAGGTGTAGATGACGTAGGCCAGCATGTCGGGGTGGACGGCGACGCCCGGGTCGGCGGCCGGCTGGTCGGCCAGGCCCGCCGTGCCGTCCACGACGAGCACCGCGCGCTCCCCGGCGGTCGCGGCGGGGTGGCCGGCGTGGGCGGGGTCCACCAGCAGAACGCGGGCGCCGGTCTCGGCGAGCACCAGGTCCATCCGCTCCACGGGGTAGCCGGCGGGCAGCGGCACATAGGCGCCGCCCGCCTTGGCGACGGCCAGGGTGGCGACCAGCAGGTCGGGCGAGCGGTCCAGCAGCAGGGCCACCGCGCTGTCCGGCCGCACCCCGGCCGCGATCAGCCGGTGCGCCAGGCGGTTGGCCCGCGCGTCCAGCTCGCGGTAGGTCAAGGTGGTGCCGCCGCCGGTGACGGCGGGGGCGTCGGGCCGGGCGTCGGCCCGGCGGGCGAACAGCTCGGCGAGGCCGGCCTGTTCGTAGGCCACGGCGGTGTCGTTCCAGTCCTCGACGATCAGGGTGCGCTCCTGCGCGGAGAGCACGTCGGCGGCGGTGACGGGCCGGGCGGGCGCGGCCGACACGGCGGCCAGCAGCCGGCCGAAGCGCGCGGCGAACTGCTCGGCGGTGCCGCGGTCGTACAGGTCCTCGGCGTACTCCACGCTCACGTCGATGCCGAGCGGGGCGCCTTGAGGGCCGCGGCGCTCGCGGACGAAGAAGGTGAGGTCGAACTTGGCGGCGCGGTAGTCGACGGGGACGGCCTCGGCGGCCAGGCCGCCGATCTCCAGGTCCGCGGTGTCCTCGTGGCACAGGGCGACCTGGAACAGCGGGTGGCGGCCGCGGCTGCGCTCGGGGTTGACCGCCTCGACCACCTGGTCGAAGGGCAGGTCCTGGTGCGCGAAGGCCGAAAGGTCCGACTCCCTTACCCGGTCCACGAGTTCGGCGAACGACGGGTCCCCCGAGGTGTCGGTGCGCAGCACCAGGGTGTTGACGAAGAAGCCCACCAGGTCGTCCAGCGCCTCGTCGGTGCGGCCCGAGACCACCGAACCGATGGGGATGTCGGTGCCCGCCCCCAGACGGGTCAGCAGGGCCGACAGGCCCGCCTGGAGGACCATGAACAGGGTCGCCCGGCGCTCGCGGGCCAACTCCGCGAGTCTGTGGTGGAGTTCGGCGTCCAGTTCGGTGCGCACCAAGGCGCCCTTGTGGCTGGGCACCGCCGGGCGGGGACGGTCGCGGGGCAGCTCGATCTCCTCGGGCAGGCCGGCCAGCCGCTCCCGCCAGAAGGCCAGTCCGCGGCCGAACCGGGACTCCGGGTCGTCGGCCGCACCGAGTGCCCGCCGCTCCCACAGGGCGTAGTCGGCGTACTGCACCGGCAGTTCGGGCCACTGCGGGGCCGCTCCGGCCAGCCGGGCGGTGTAGGCGGTGCCGAGGTCGGTGCCGAGCGGGCCCATCGACCAGCCGTCGCCGGCGATGTGGTGCAGCACCAGCAGCAGCGTGGACTCCTGCGGGCTCGTGCTGAACAGCCAGGCCCGCAGCGGGAGTTCGGTCGCGATGTCGAAGGGCCGGTGGGCCGCGCGCAGCAGCGCGCCGGGCAGTTCGGCCGGGCAGAGCGCGGCGGTGGTCAGCGGCGGGCGGGCGGTGCCGGCGGGCAGGACGGTCTGCACCGGCTCCCCGTGGACGGCCCCCTGCGCCTCCGCCGGGGCCTCCCCCTGCACCTCCCCTCGGACCTCCCGGAACACCGTCCGCAGACTCTCGTGCCGGTCGGCGACATCGGCCAGCGCCGCGGCGAGCGCCTCGGAGTCGACCGGGCCGCGGAGCCGCAGCGCCAGCGGGATGTTGTAGGTCGCCGCGGGGCCCTCCATCCGGGTCAGGAACCACAGCCGCTGCTGGGCGTAGGACAGCGGCAGCCGCTCGGGCCGCACGGCGGGCCGCAGCGGGGGGCGGCCGGTGTCGCCGGCGGCCGCCGCCGCCAGAGCGGCGGGGGTGGGCGCCTCGAAGAGCACCGGCAGGGTCAGCTCGGCGCCGAGGGCGGCCCGCACCCGGTTCACCAGCCGGGTGGCGAGCAGGGAGTGGCCGCCGAGGGCGAAGAAGTCGTCGTCCACGCCGACCTCGGGCCGGCCCAGCACTTCGGCGAACAGCCCGCACAGGATCTCCTCCTGGGCGGTGCGCGGGGCCCGCCCGGGCGCGCTCGCGGGGTACTCGGGGACGGGCAGCGCCCCGCGGTCCACCTTGCCGTTCTGATTCATCGGGAAGGCGTCCAGCACCACCAGCGCGTCGGGCACCATGTACGGCGGCAGCACCGCGGCCAGCGCGCCGCGCGCGGCCCCGGCGTCGAAGGCGGCGCCCTGGGCCGGGACGACGTAGGCCGCGAGCCGCTTGTCGCCCGGCCGGTCCTCGCGGACCACGGCCTTGACCTGTGCCACGCCCTCGATCCGGCCCAACGCGGCCTCGATCTCGCCCAGTTCGATCCGGAAGCCGCGGATCTTCACCTGCTCGTCCGCGCGGCCGACGAACTCCAGCTCGCCGTCCGGCGTCCAGCGCACCACGTCGCCCGTCCGGTACATCCGAGCGCCCGGCTCGGGCGCGAACGGGTCGGCCACGAACCGCTCGGCGGTCAGGGCGGGCCGGCCGACGTAGCCGCGGGCCAGGCCGCCGCCGCCGAGGTAGAGCTCGCCCGCGACGCCCGCGGGCACCGGCTGCAGCCGCGGGTCGAGCACATAGGCGCGGGTGTTGCGCAGCGGGCGGCCGATCGGCGCGGCGAAGGGCTCGCGGCGCCCGGCGGCCGGGCCGAGCAGGGCGGTGGTGGAGGTGCAGGTGACCTCGGTGAGGCCGTAGACGTGGATCAACTCGGCGGGCTGCTGCTGCCAGGCGGCCATCCGCTCGGGCAGGATGCGCTCGCCGCCGATCGCGGTGAAGCGGAAGCCGCTCGGCAGGGTGCGGCCCGAGGTCTCCAGCTCGTGCGCCCACTCGTGCCAGTAGGCGGTGGTCAGCTCCAGGCCGGTGACGCGGTGCTCGGCGACGTAGTCGGCGAGGTCGGCCCCGGAGGTGAGGACGGGCGCGGTGGGGACGACGACGGTGGCGCCGGCAGCGAGCGTGGGCAGCAGCTCCTCGATGAGCACGTCGAAGCCGACGGAGGCGACCTGGAGGATGCGGTCGGCGGCGGTCAGCGCGAAGGCGTCGGCCATCGCCAGCGTGTAGTTGAGCAGCGGGCCGTGCGCGAACATCACGCCCTTGGGCCGGCCGGTGGAGCCGGAGGTGTAGAAGACGCAGGCCAGGGCCTCGGGGTGGGGCTGCGCGGGCGGCAGCAGGGGGCCCTTCCGCGCGGGCATCGCGTCCAGGTCGAGCACGGGGGCGGCGGTGCCGTCCAGCGCATCGGCGAGGGCGGGGCGCAGCCGGGTGAGGGTCAGGACGGCGGCCGGGGCGGCGTCCTGGAGGATCACCCGCAGCCGGGCGGCGGGCAGTTCGGGGTCCACGGGCAGGAAACCGGCACCGGCCTTCATGGCCGCGAGGACGCCGACGACCAGTTGCTCGGAGGACGGAGCGGCCAGCAGCACCGTGTCCCCCGCGGCCACCCCGTGCTCGCGCAGCACGGTGGCCGCCTCGGCGGCGTCCGCCTCCAGCCGGGCGTAGGTGAGGGTCCGCCCGCCGCATTCGACGGCGACCGCGTCCGGGGTGCGGGCGGCCTGCTCGGCGATGAGGCCGGGCACGGTGCGCCGCTCGTCCGCCGCGCCCGCGCGGGTGTCGTTCCAGCCGTCGAGGAGCAGGGCGCGTTCGGCGGGGTCGAGCAGGTCGACGGCGCCGACCGGCCGGTCCGGGTCGGCCGCGGCCCGGCCGAGCAGCCGCACCAGCCGGCCGCCCAGCGCCTCGACGCTGTCACGGTCGAACAGCTCGGCCGCGTACTCCAGTTCGGCGCGCAGGCCGGCGGGGGCGCCGTCCTCGCCGTGCCGCTCCAGGACGTTGACGCACAGGTCGAACTGGGCCGCCGTGGCCGGGACGTCCACGGCGGTCACCCGGGCGTCGCGGCCGAGGTCGTAGCGGGCGGCCGCGTTGTTCTGCAGCACCATCGCCACCTGGAACAGCGGGTGGCGGCCGCGGCCGCGCTCGGGGTTGACCGCCTCGACCACCTGGTCGAAGGGGAGGTCCTGGTGGGCGAAGGCGGCGAGGTCGGACTCCCGGACCCGGTCCACGAGTTCGGCGAAGGTGGGGTCGCCGGAGGTGTCGGTGCGCAGCACCAGGGTGTTGACGAAGAAGCCCACGAGGTCGTCCAGTGCCTCGTCGGTGCGGCCGGCCACCACAGAGCCCAGCGGGATGTCGGTGCCCGCCCCGAGACGGCTCAGCAGGGCCGACAGGCCCGCCTGGAGGACCATGAACAGGGTCGCCCGGCGGTCGCGGGCCAACTCCTGCAGCTGCGCGTGGAGTTCGGCGTCCAGGTCGAGGGTCACCACGCCGGCCTCGCGGGTGGGGGCGGCCGGGCGGGGACGGTCGCGGGGCAGCTCGATCTCCTCGGGCAGGCCGGCCAGCCGCTCGCGCCAGTAGGCGAGTTGGTCGGCGGCGAGGCTGCCGGGGTCGTCCTGGGCGCCCAGCAGCTCCTGCTGCCAGTCGGCGTAGTCCCGGTACTGGACCGGGAGTTCGGTCCACCGCGGCGCCGATCCGGCCAGGCGCGCGGTGTAGGCGGTGCCGAGGTCGGCGCCCAGCGGGACGAGCGACCAGCCGTCGGCGGCGATGTGGTGCACTACGAGCAGGAGCGTCGCCTCGTCCGGCCCGGTCCTGAACAGGTGGGCCCGCAAGGGGAGTTCGGTGGTGAGGTCGAAGGGGCGGCGGGCGGCCGCGGTGCGGGCGGCGGGGAGGTCGGCTGCCGCGGTGTCCGTCACTTCCAGCGGCGGGCGGGCGGTGCCCGCGGGCAGCACGACCTGCCGGGCCGCGTCCTCGCCCTCGGCGTCGCGGACCAGGGTGCGCAGCGTCTCGTGGCGGTCGGCGACGTCGGCCAGCGCGTCGGCCAGCGCCTCGGGGTCGAGCCGGCCGGCGAGGGTGAGCACGAGCGGGATGTTCCAGGTGGCGCCGGGGCCCTCCAGCCGCTCCAGGAACCACACGCGCTGCTGGGCGGGCGAGAGCGGGGACCGTGCGGGCCGCTCCCGGCGGGTGGGCACCGGGCGGGCCGCCTGCTGCCGCGGGCGGTCGAGGACCGCGGCGAGGGCGGCCACGGTGGGCGCGGCGAACACGTCCCGTACGCCCACCTCCGCGCCGAGGGCGGCCCGGATGCGGTTGGCGAGGCGGGTGGCGAGCAGCGAGTGGCCGCCGAGGGCGAAGAAGTCGTCCTCGGTGCCGATGCCGGGCAGGCCCAGCACCTCGGCGAACAGCCCGCACAGCAGCTCCTCCTGGGGCGTGCGCGGCGCCCGGCCGGTGCCCGCGGCGTACTGCGGGGCGGGCAGCGCCTGCCGGTTGACCTTGCCGTTGGGGGTGAGCGGCAGCGCGGGCAGGACGACGAGGCCCTGCGGCACCATGTAGTCGGGCAGCGAGCGGGCCAATCGGGCACGCACCGCCTCCGGTTCGAGGGTGCGGCCCGCGGCGGGCACGACGTAGCCGGCCAGCCGCCGGTCCCCCGGCCGGTCCTCGCGGACCATGGCGACCGCCTGGGCCACTCCTGGGTCGGCGGCCAACGCGGCCTCGATCTCGCCGAGTTCGATCCGGAAGCCGCGCAGCTTGACCTGGCCGTCCACCCGGCCGACGAACTCCACCTCGCCGCCGGGCGTCCAGCGCACCACGTCGCCCGTGCGGTACATCCGCGCGCCCGGCACCTCGGCGAAGGGGTCGGCGACGAAGCGGCCGGCGGTCAGGCCGGGCCTGCCGAGGTAGCCGCGGGCCAGGCCCTCCCCCGCGATGTAGAGTTCGCCGGCCGCGCCGACGGGCACCTGCCGCAGCCGGTCGTCCAGCACGTACAGGCGGGTGTTGGCCATCGGGCCGCCGATCGGCACGGGGGCGGCGTCCCGGGCGACCTCGCGGACCTGGCTGCGGGTGGCGTAGACGGTGGACTCGGTGGGGCCGTAGACGTGGAAGAGCCGCAGGTCAGGTCCGGCCGCGGCCAGCAGGCGGCGCATCGCGCGGGCCGAGACGGCCTCGCCGCCGGTCCACAGCTCGCGCAGCCCGGCGAGCGCCCGCGGGGCCTCCTCGACCAGCACGTTGAACAGCGCGGTGGTGAAGAAGGCGCAGGTCACGCCGTACTGCTCGATGACGCGCGCGTAGTCGGCGGTGTCCAGGGCGCCGGGCGGGGCGAGCACGATGCGGTTGCCGGTGAGCAGCGGCACCCACAGCTCGTAGGTGGAGGCGTCGAAGGCGTGCGCGGAGTGCAGCAGCACGCGGGCCTGGGCGGGGCCGCTCCACTGCGGGTCGGCGGCGAAGGCGGCCACGTTGCGGTGGCTGACGGCCACGCCCTTGGGCACGCCGGTGGAGCCGGAGGTGTAGATGACGTACACGAGGTGCGCCGGGTCGACGCGGACCGCGGGGTCGTGCGCGGGCTCGTCCGCCAACCCGGCCTCGCCGTCGACGAGATGGACCGCGATCCCGGCCGCGCGGGCGGCCTCGGCGGCGGGGTGGGCGGCGTTGGCGCGGTCCACCAGCAGGATGCGGGCGTCGGTGCCGGCCATCACCAGGCGCATCCGCTCGACCGGGTATCCGGCGGGCAGCGGCACATAGGCGCTGCCCGCCTTGACGACGGCGAGGGTGGCGGCGACGACATCGGCCGAGCGCGCCATCAGGACGGCGACCGAGGTCTCGGGCCGCGCGCCCAGGGCGATCAGGCGGTGGGCGAGCCGGTTGGCGCGGGCGTCGAGGCCGGCGTACGTCAGCTCGACGTGGTCGCCGACGAGGGCGAGCGCCTGCGGGTGGGCCGCGACGCGGGCCCGGAAGAGGGCGGCGAGACCGGCGTCCGGTACGTCGGCGGCGGTCGCGTTCCAGCGGGTCGGGGGGAGCTCGGGAAGGTGGGACATGCTCGGTCACTCCATCGACGTGGACGGTGGAAAGCACGAGAACCGGCGCCCTCGCGGTTGTCATCACCGTAGCCGCCACCGACCACCCCAGTCCAGAGAATTTGTCAAACACGAGCAAGTTTGATGACAAGCTCGTCATGGCGCAGCGACCGAACGTGCTGTGAGCTGCTGATTTGCTAGAACTCCCACTCCTTCATGACTGTCATGGCCGTCAAGATCGTAGCCAATCATCACTCCTGACTTGCCACGTCACATCCATCACCTTGACAAGAAGCTGGACATGACTTGTCAAGTACGGGTAGCGTGGGCGCGGCAGGCGGGACCCCCGCACCCGTCGCAACCCACTTCGCCAGCGGGGCCGCACACACCCGGAGGACGATCGTGGCCAACCCGTTCGAGGACGACTCGGCCCGCTACCAGGTCCTGGTCAACGACGAGGGCCAGCACTCGCTGTGGCCCTCCTTCGCCGAGGTGCCGGCGGGCTGGACCCCGGTCCTGTCCGGCGCCTCCAGACAGGAGTGCCTGACCTACGTCGAGGAGCACTGGTCGGACCTGCGTCCGCTCAGCCTCGTCGCCGCCGCACGCTGAGACCGAAAGGAGGACCCGTACCGTGAGCACCACCGTTATCGCCGCACCGGCCGTACCCACCCTGTTCGACAGCGAGACCGCCGACCACCTCACCGCCGACCACCTCACCCGGCTCGCCGCCGGCTCCGTCGGCTCCGTCCGCATCCCCGACTTCTTCGGCGTCGACCAGTGCATGGAGATCATGCGGGCGCTGGAGACCTGCGAGATGGGCAGCTACGACGAGCAGCTGGTCCAGCCGCGCATCGCCAAACTCGGCCCCGCCGCCTACGACTTCTACGGCGAGGGCGGGCTGCGCCGGGAGTACTGGGAGCACGCCGCCCAGTCCGCCGCCGCCCGCTCCGGCCTGCTCCACGGCGAGGACCCGCTCGACGCCGCCACCGGGCTGATCGCGGCCGCCTGGGGCGACCGGGTGGACCCCGCCACCTCCGGCGGCCGCCCGCTGTTCGCCGGCATGATCCGCGAGATCAACAACGGCGCCCGGATGCACTTCGACGAGGTGATACGGGAGTTCAACGGTGTGCTGGACCAGCAGCCGATCGCCCAGATCGCCTTCAACTGCCACCTGTCCACAGGTCTTGAGGGCGGCGAGGCGGTGGCCTACCGGCGCCGCTGGCACCCCGGGGACGAGGAGCACCGCGACGGCTACGGCTACGACCGGTCGCTGGTGGCGGGCGAGCCCGCCGCCTCGGTCCGCGCGGGCCTGGGCGACGCCGTCTTCTTCGACCCGCGCAACTACCACCTGGTGCGGCCGGTCCAGGGCGGCGGCCGGCGGGTCACGCTGTCGTTCTTCATCGGCGTCACCGCCCGCGGCCCGCTCGTCGTCTGGTCCTGAACGGGTACCTGCCCGTGCCGGGCTTGCCCCGCCCGGCGTTCCCGGCCGCAGGTCCACCGGGAGCGCCGGGGCGGGCGGGGCGGGCGGACGGGCCGCTCGCATCGCCGGTCGAGGGGCCGGGCGAGCACCACCCGCCCCGGGCGCCCCGGCGTACTCCCGCCGGGGGCCGCGCCGCCCGTACGATCGCCGGAACCCTCAACACCGGGGTGTACGGCCGCAGTTCGGACCGGAATGGACCGACCGGCACCGCACGCAGCACTCGTTCGCGCACCACCTCGCAGCACGCGGGCCCCGCCCGCACCCGCACGGCCCGTACCACCCGTACCGCCCGGTTCAGCCCGCACCACCCCGTACCGCCCGCACCGCCCCGCACACCCGGCGATCCCAGCAGACGAAGGAAGGCACCGCCGTGCAGCGCCATCTCTACTTCACCGACACCTACCTCACCGAGCAGGCCACCACCGTGGCGCGTGTCGGCCGCGGGGAGGACGGCGGCCCGTGGATCGCCCTGGCCGACAACATCTTCCACCCGCAGGGCGGCGGCCAGCCCAGTGACCTCGGCACCGTGGACGGCCACGCCGGCCGCGGCCGCAAGGGCGAGGACGAGGGCTGGGTCGTGGTCGACCTGCTGGCACCCGACGGCTCCGACACCGCCGAGCAGCCCTTCGCGGTCGGCGACGCGGTGACCGCGCGGATCGACGCCGAGGCGCGGCGGCTGCACGCGGCCCTGCACACCGCGGGCCACCTCATCGACGCCTACGTGCGCAGGCTCGGCCTCCCGCACGCGGGCAACAGCCACTTCCCGGGCCAGGCCCGGGTGGACTACCTCGTCGAAGACCGCGCGATCGACCGCGCGGAACTCACCGAGCAGCTCGGCAAGCACCTCGCGGAGTCCGTCGGCGCCGCCCTGCCGGTGACCGCCGGCTACCGCGACGGCGTCCGGCACGTCACCATCGAGGGCCTGAACTCCGAGCCCTGCGGCGGCACCCACGTGCGCGACCTGTCCCTGCTCACCGATGCCTCGATCCGCTCGATCAAGGTCAAGTCCGGGCGGCTGCGCGTCGGTTACGACGCGGCCCACGTCTGACCCCGCCGCGGGCCCGGCCGGCGGATCCCGCCGGCCGGCCGCTCCCGGCACAACGCCCCCGCCGTGCGCGGGGGTTCCCCGGCCGCGGTGCCGGTCCTCGGCGCAGCCCGCCGGACGACCGGCAGCCGGCCCCGCCCGCACCCGCACGGCCCCGCGCCCACCGCCGCCCGGACCGGAGGTCTCCCCCATGGCCAACTCACCTGTCGCCGAAGCCCTTTCGACCGCGCCCGCGGCACCGCCGCCGCTGCGCCGCAACTGGAACTTCCAGGTGCTGTGGATAGGCGCCACCAGCATGACGCTGGGGGTGGAGGCGGTCGACGTCGCCTACCCGCTGCTGGTGCTGGCGATCAGCGGATCGCCGGGCCTGGCGGGCCTGTTCGCCTTCGTCCAAGCCGCCGCGAACGTGCTGCTCGGGCTGCCCATCGGCAAGCTCGTGGACCGGCTCGACCACCGCAGGACCCTGCTCTTCGCCGAGGGCTTCCGCGCGGCCGCCACCGGCTCGGTGGCGCTCGCGCTGGCGCTCGGCGGGGTGACGATGGTCCATCTGATGGTCGTGGCAGCGGTGCTGGGCACCGGCGCGGCCATCGGCGGCCCGGTGCGGATGCTGCTGGTCCGGAGCGTGGTGCCCAAGGAGCAACTGACGCAGGCGCTCACCCAGGACGAGGTCCGCGAGGGCACGGCGGCGCTGGCCGGTCCGGCGATCGGCGGCGTGCTCTACGGGATCACCCGCACCCTGCCGTTCGTGGTGGGCGCCGCCACCTTCGTCTTCTCGCTGCTGTGCGCGCTCGTCATCCGGCTGCCCCCGAAGGGCGCGCAGGCCGGGGCAACGGGCGTTGCCGCGGGGGCCGTCGGGGCCGGGGACGAGCCGGAAGCGGACGAGTCGGCCGCCACCGAGGGCTCCGAGGGCGCCGAGGACGCCGCCGAGGGCGAAGAGGCGGGCGCCGGGGGGATGTTCGCCGGCGTGCTGGAGCTGTGGCGGCAGCCTGCGCTGCGCGGGGCGCTCACCCTGATCGCCACCTTCTACCTGGTGGTCACCGCGGTGACCTTGGTGGTCGTGGTGAGCCTGCGCGAGGACCAGCACGCCTCGGCCGGCACCGTCGGCCTCGCGCTGACCGGCGGCGCGGTGGGCATGCTGGCCGGCTCGCTGCTGGTCAAGTGGCTGCACGCGGCACTGCAGCCGGGCCGGCTGCTGGTCGCCGTCTCCGCGGTCGCGGCCGTCTGCGTGGCTCTGCTCGCGCTGCCGTGGGGCCCCTGGTGGGTCTTCGTGGTGCTGCTCCTCGCGCACCTGACGCTGCCGGCGCTGCGGGTGCTGATCGACATCATGATCCTGCGCCAGGTGCCGGAGGACCGGCGGGGCCGCACCATCGTGGCGACCATGACGGTGCTGAGCGTCGGCCCGCCGCTGGGCACGCTCGCCTCGGGTCTGCTCATGCAGTTCGCGAGCGTGGACTGGGCGATCCTGGTGCTGGCGGTGGTGCAGGGCGCGGTCACCCTCTACGGCGTCCGCGACCCGCAGATCGCGCGGGCGGCCTGGCCCGAGTAGGAGCCTTCACCGCCCCGTACCGCAGGCCCCCGCCGTCCGTGACAGGGCGCCGGGGGCCTGTCATTTACCTGTACACGCCAAACGTGACCCACTCGTCACCGCAGACCCGCAGGTCACAGCCCCCATGGGGCCGCCGCGACATGGTTGCACCGCTACATATTTTGACAACCTTGATGACAAGTGGAGTGCGCCACTTCGCCCGGCGGATTCCTGTGCAGCGGGCGACCGTTGGACCACACAAGGTGAGGGGTCGATGGAGACGCCCCTCACAAGGCCATCACGGTTTTTGGCAACTTTAGTCATGACTCATAGCATCCAGTCAAGTATGATGACACCGTGGTCGAGCAGCGGGGACCTGCCCGAGCACACAGCACGACGACGCGGCCATCGGGGGCCCGAGGGGACGCGCCGACACCCCGGACTCCTGTTCGCGGATGAGCGAGGAAAGTGGTTCGCATGCAGTACCTGGAGCAGCCCGCCTTCGGAAAGCTCGTCAACAGCCTGCGCCGTGAGCGGGGGATGTCCCAGGCGGACATCTCCGGCGAGGGCGTTTCCTCCAGTTACGTCTCCCGGCTCGAGTCGGGACACCGCGCCCCCACCCCCCAGGCGGTGCGGCACCTGGCCGCGCGGCTCGGGGTGCCCGAGGACACCTTCCAGGCCAGATCGCCCCAGGTCGTCGCCACCCTCCAGGCCGAGGGCACCGCCGCGCTGGAGGACTCCCGGCCGCGCGCCGCCGTCGAGGCGCTGCGGGTGGCCGCCGTCGAGGCCAAGGACGCCGCACCCGAGCTGCTGTGGCAGGTGCTGTGGAACCTCGCGCGCGCCCACGAGCAGCTCGGCGAGCGGACCGAGCAGCGCGAGGTGCTGACCCGCGCCCTGGAGGTCGGCGACGTGCTGGACTCCCCCGTGCTCCAGGTCAAGGCGCTGGTCGAACTCGCCGTGTGCGCACGCGTCGCCGGCGACGTCGAGGAGTCGGTGGCCTTCGCCGCCCGCGCGCTCGCGCTCGGCGAGCAGCACGCCCAGATCCCCCGCGCCGATGTCGCCCGCACCCTGCTCGCCCTGGTCGCCGCCGAGTCCGAGGCCGGGCGGCTCGCCGAGGCGGTCCGGCACGCCGAACTCGCCCAGCGGATCCCGGCGGAGGAGCTGGGCCCGTTGCGGGTGCGGGTGCTGTGGACGGCAGCCACCGTCGCGGTACGGCAGGGCTCCGGTGAGCGCGGCCTCGAACTCCTGGAGGAGGCGCTGGAGGTGGCCGACCGCAAGGACGACCTGCTGACGTGGGGCCGGTTGCGGCTCGCCGCGGTCAGCCTGCGGCTGCGGCTGCAGGACGAGGTCACCGACCAGGTCGCCCAGTGGTACCGCGAGGCCGAGACGGTGGTCGGGCTGATCGGCAACCGGGTGCACCAGGCGGAACTGCTCGCCATCCAGGCGCGGATGGCCTTCATCCAGGGGGACGCCCGGCGGGCCGCCGAACTGGCCGGCAAGGTCCTCGCCGAACCGGACGCGCTCGCCCACCACGACCGGATGCGCACGGAGATCCTGCTCCACCAGGCCGAGATCGTGCTCGGCAGCTCGGAGCAGCCGGTCGCTGCGCTGCGCTCGGTGGCGGAGTCGCTGCAGTCCTCGGGGAACCTGGACCTGGCGACGGAGGCGTGGAAGGCGCTGGCCGACGCCCTCGTCAACGCGGGCTGATTCGCTACGGGGCGGCTTCCCGCCGCTGGGGTTCCCGGCCCGTCGCCGATGGCCGCGCCGCTGTCGTTACGGGGCGGCTTCCCGCCGCAGCGGTTCCTGTCTCGTCGCCGATGGCCGGCCGGATGGCCTGTTGCGCGCGCCGTTCCTCCCCCAGAGCTTCGCCCGGGAGGTACCCCCAGCGCCCCTGAAAACCTCGCCCTTCGCGCGCAGGGCGAGCACCTTGGGGGCGCTGGGGGACTGCGCGACCAGCCACGACGGCGCAGCACCCGGCACCGTAGAGGAACCCTCGTGGCGAAGGCTGGGTCCCGTCAGAGGAGTTCGGTGGTGACCAGGGAGACGACCACGGCCAGGACGACGATGGGGAGGGAGCCGGGGTGGCCCAGGAGGAGAGCGACGAGGATCACGGAGCTGACGGGGAGCCGTAGGACGGAGACGACCGCCGCCGACATGCCCGCGGCCATCGCCGGGACGAGGCCGAACCCCGGGAGGGGTGCGAGCAACACCCCTGCGGCCCCGCCCAGGAACAGCGCGGGGAACACCGGCCCGCCCCGCAGACCCCCGAGGCACACCGCGTAGGCGAAGCCCTTGAACGCGAGGACGGCGACGAGCGCGCCCACGGACCAGGCGTGCGGGTGCGTGCCGAGTTCGCCGAGCGCGGCCTGCCCGGAGAGCATCACATCCGCGGGCGAGCGGCCGGTCGCCGCCGCGTACACCGCCCCGCACGCGGCCGCGGCGAGCGCGCACCCCACGATCACGGGGAACGGCCGTCGTTCCACCAGCCGCGCGGTGAACCGTCCGGCGAGCACGACCCTGTTGAGCAGCACCCCGAGCGCGGCGGCCAGCAGGATGCCCCACACCACGTCGCCCCAGTCCAGCAGGGGCGGCGCCGGCAGGCCGAGGTCCAGGCTGTCGGTCTTGAGCCCCGTCCAGTGCCCGAACCCGGTGAACAGCACCGCGCCCACGCCGCTGGCCAGCAGCGCGGGCAGCATCACCGCGAGCAGCTGCGGGCCGCCGATCCCCGAGACCTCCATCAGCAGCACCGCGGCCACTACCGGGTTGCCGAAGATCACGGCGATCGCCGAGGCGGAGCCGGCCGCGCCCACCACGGCGTTGCCCTGCTCGGTGGCGGGGGCGCGGGCCAAGTCGCGGAAGAGCAGGGCCAGCCCGCCGCCGAGCGCGATCATCGGGGCCTCCGGGCCGAGGACGGCGCCCATCGGCAAGCTCGCGACCGCGGCCAGGGCGACGCCGGGCAGGGCCGCGACGGAGGCGCCGCCGGGCTGCAGCCCCTGGGCCGGTACGTGGCCGCCGCGCCCCGGCAGCCGCGTCACCACCGCGGCGACCACCACGCCGCCCACCCCGAGCAGCGGGAACGGCCACCACCACGGCGGCTGGTCCCACCCGAGCGACTTCGGCCAGGCCTGCCACAACAGGTGCTCCAGCTCGTGGAGCCCGGCGAGGAACCAGAATGCCGCGAGCGAGACGGGGATGCCGATGACTCCGCAGAACACCAGCCCCCGCTGATACGGCTTCCTGCGCACCACCTCGCCCAGCGGGTCCCCCGCACCCACAGTCACTCCACCCTCACCGTGCGTCACCCCCCGAAACTACCTCGCTGCGCTTGCTGCGGGAACGGCCACTCGCCGTCGCGGCCCCCACCATTCCCGGCCACCACCCGGTGGCCTCGTCTGGGGGCGCGCCCTCCGGGGGAGCAGTTCCCCGCGCCCCCAAGAAACGGCAACCCGCCGCAGGGGGTTCTCCGCGTTCCCGGCCGCAGGCGGGACCTTGGCTGGTCGCGCAGTTCCTCCCCCAGCGCCCCTGGGTTGTACGGGGCTCGCCTCACGCGCGAAGGGCAAGGTTCTTCAGGGGCGCGGGGAACTGCGCGAGCAAGCGGCCACCGGCCTCAGGACGGCATCGAACCCCGTGGGGCAGACGGGAGCCCGAAAGGGGCGCTGGGGGTACCTCCCAGGCGAAGCTCTGGGGGTGGGGGTACCTCCCAGACGAAGCGCTGGGGGAGAACTGCGCGACAAGCCCACGGCGAGGTGCAGGCGGCAACGGCGGCGAACCCCCGCGGCGGGAAGCCACCCCCGTTCAAGCAGAAGCTGCGAGGACCCTTCCGCTGCGCACCGCTTCGCGGAGCGCAGCGAAGTCGCGCTCGTTCTGATCCGCGTACGCCTCGGCGAAAGCCGAGACCGCTCGGTCGAAGACCTCCCCGCCGCCGAGGTAGGCGGCGATCGCGACGCGGTCGCCGGAGCGCGCGTGCGCGCGCGCCAGAGTGGCCCCGCAGAGCTCGCCGAAGGCCCGCATCCCCGCCGGCACCATGACCTCCGGCTGCGGAATGCCCTTCCAGTCCCGCAACTGCCGGACGTAGAAGTCGCGCCGCTTCCCGTCGATCCCGTCCGCCCGCTCCCAGCCGAGGAAGATGTCGCTGGTGGCCTGCATGAGCCGCTGCCCGGAGACCACCCGCTCGCCCTCGGTCGCGTGGTCGCCGCCGCCGAGGTGGGCGGCGAGCACCGAGGTGTCGGCCTCCTTGGCCTGGAGCAGCAGCGGGTCCTGGTCGTCGCGGCCGAGCAGCAGCACGATCCAGCAGCGGGTGCCGACGCTGCCGACCCCGACCACCTTGCGCGCCATGTCCACCACCCGGTACTGGCGGAGCAGGAACCGCCGGTCCGAGGGGAGCGTACGGGCGTAGCGGTCGAGCAGGAGGCGGATGCCCTCCTCCAGGTCGCCGCGCTCGACGTCCGGCAGCAGGTCCTGCAGCGGCACGATCAGCGGCGGGTCGGCCGCGATCCGCCGCTCGCCGCCCACGACTTCGGTGAGCTTGCCGAACGCCTGGAGCGTGTCGCGGCCGCGCGCCTTGTCCACCTCGCGCTGCCAGCGGCCGCGGGCCCGCGCGCTGACCCGCGGCGCGAACCGCTGCCGCACCCACTCCTCGTCGAAGCGCGCGTACCAGACCGCGAGGTTGCCCATCCCGGCGTACTGCCGCATCTGCTCGCGGTAGGAGCGGACGGTGGCCCGTACCACCGCGGCCCGCTCCTTGGTGTCCCAGCCGTTGGCCCGCCCGGCGATCACCAGGCTGGTGGCGAGGCGCTTGACGTCCCACTCCCAGGGGCCGGGCAGCGTCTCGTCGAAGTCGTTGATGTCGAACATCATCCGGCGCTCCGGGGAGGCGAGCAGCCGGAAGTTCAGCATGTGGGCGTCACCGCAGAGTTGGGCGGTGACACCGGTGCGCGGGGTGTCCGCGAGATCGGCGGCCATGAGGGCGGCGGCGCCGCGGTAGAAGCGGAAGGGCGACTCGGTCATCCGGCCGTAGCGGATCGGGACGAGTTCGGGCACGCGGCTGGCCGACTGCTCCTCCAGCAGGTCGACCGGGTCGCGGCGGCCGGGCCCCGGGGCGTACTCGGCGTGGCTGGAGCGGGGCGCGACGGCGCGGGCCGCCCGCCCGAGGGCGGCCCGCTCCTGCGGGGTGCGCGAGGGCGCCTGAGTGGTCACCTCGTCTGGTGCCCGTGCGAGTCCGCGGTCGCCAGCGCCCAGATGACGAAGACGTCGATGGCGATGAGGACGATCGCCCACAGCGGGTAGTGCGGCAGCCAGATGAAGTTGGCGACGACCGACAGGCCCGCGAAGAAGATGCCGAGCAGCCGGGCCCACAGGGCCCCGCGGATCAGCGACAGACCGGCCAGCACCACCAGGCAGCCGAGGACGAGGTGGATCCAGCCCCAACTGGTGACGTTGAACTGGTACGCGTAGCCGTGCGTGACGACCAGCACGTCGTCATGGGCGATCGCGGCGATCCCCTCCAGGATCGACATCACCCCGCCGAAGATCATCATGACGGCGGCGAAAAGTATCCAGCCGGATCGCCACATCGGGGGACCGCTACTGTACCCGGAATTGCGCCGGACGTCGGAGGAGGTCATGTCGATTCCTCTCGCAGAGCCCACGGCACCGGCCTGGACCGGCCGGGGCGACTCACCACCTCCAGCGTGCCACGGCCGCCCCGGTTCGGCAGCGCGACGCGATACAGTCGGCGAAGCAGCAGGTCAGAGCGGCCGCCGACCCGGTTGCACGCCTCGGACACAAAGGGTTTTCCGGCCCTGTCATTGCCGGTGCGCGCCTTCCCCGCCGCCCCTTGTACGCCCTTCCCGTAGCCGAATACGGAATTACGCGTACGCGGGTTTTGCAGGTGCGGTTCCGGATAATCCCGGCAGCTGGAAAAGGGCCGCATCCGTCGGCCGGCCACCGCCGCGTCCCGTTCCGTACGCCGCTGGTCGGCTCTGGCGCGGGTGGCCGCGAGGGAGCTACGCTCTCGCCGATGACTACTCCTTCTGGCAACAGATTGGGGGACCCGTCCACGCAAGGTGAGTGCTGATGAGCACTCCTGACGCGTACGGGGACACCCGGCTCACCGCCTGGCTGCGTGTGCGGCGCTACGCCGTACCGGCCACCATGATCGAGACCGCGACCGCCCGCCGGCTTGCCGGCGACTGGGCGGGGGCCTGCGCCGCCGCGGCCGTCGACACCGACCTCACCCCACGGGCCGTCGCCCGCGCACGCGGCCGCGACCTGGCCGACCGGGTACGGTCCGATCTCCGCCTGCTGGCACCCGAGTTGCTGCGCTGGCACTTCCCGAGAGCGGCCGACGGGCTGCTGCGACCCGCGCTGACGGTGTCGCTGGCGCGGTACGAGGACGCGGGCTACGACGGCCGCGCCACCGTCCACCTCGTCGCCCGGACCCCACCCGCGTGGGCCGCCGCGGGCCAGCGCATCAGCCTCGCCCTGTGGGACCCCTCCCGCGAGAGCCCTTCACCCGCCCCGCCGCTCCACCCCCACCCGCACCCCCGCCCCCGCTTCCGCCTCGACCTCCACCGCCACCTGTGGGACGCCTCCCACACCCAGGAACTGCGCGACCGCGCGGGCACATGGAGCGCCCACGAGAGCGGTACGCCGACGAACGAGCGGTCGGGGGAGGCCGGTTGGGAGGCCGGTTGGGGCGTCGCGATCCCCCGCGGAAGGGGTGAGGAGGCGAACCGGCGGTGGGGCCCGGACGGCTCGCACCCCCGCGAGAACGGCGCCGCGGGATTCGGCCTGGGGGCGCTCCCCCCGAACGCCGCTGGCCTCACTCACGGTTGGGGACTCACCTGCCCCCGCGAGAGCGGTGCCGCGGGGGACGGCCTCGGGGGGCCGGCTCTCGACGGGGCTCGGGGTGACGGCAGTTGGGCGCACCCGCCGCGCGACGGGTGGCTTCCATGGGGCGAGGGCACTCTGCCGCTGCCGGATCCGGGTTGGGCGGTGGGGCGTTGGGCCGACGAGGCTCGCATCCTGCTGGCCGCCGGGGGGAGTTCGGTGGGGGCCGTCGCCGTACGGCTCGGGGCCGGGCGGTGGTTGCTGCGGGAGGTGGACGCCGGCGGGATACGGGCGGCCGCTCCCGCCGCAGGCCACCCGCACGGCCTGCCGGTGCTGCCCGACGCGGCGACCTGGGTGCTGCCCGACCTGGAGCTGCTGCGGGCCGGGCTCCTCACCCCCGGCGAGCTGCATCCGCTGGTGGCCGAGGCTCTGGTGCCCGGGTACCGGCCGACTCGTCCGCGGCCCGGCCCGAAGCCGCCGGGCGGCCCTCGGTTCGTGGAATGCCACGGGGCCCGGCACCGGATCGGCCTGGTCGACGACGTACTCGTACCGCTCGACCACACACCCGAGGAGATCCGCCGCGAGGAGCTGCTGGCCGAGCTGACGGGGACGCCGATGCCCTGCCTCCAGGCGATCGACGCCGTCCACCGGCGGCCGGAAGCGCTCGACGACGTACGGGCGCGGCTCGACCACGGCGACGTGGCGGGGGCGCTCGCGGTGGTCGAGTCCCTGCTGGGGCGCGGGGCGGTGCTGCGGAACGGGTCCCTGCGGGAGGCTTTGGCGGGGGCCGCGCGCGGCCGCGTCGCCTACGGCCTCTTCCGCGCGGGCCTTTCCGTACGGGGGGTTCCCCGTACGCCCCCGGGCACCGCCGGCTCCGTACGCGCGCTGCCGCATTCACGCGGGGGTTCGCCCGGCTCCCTACGGGCGGCTCCCCCTCCGCGCCCGCGCGCGGGCCACGTACGGGGGCGGACCCTCCGCGCCTGAACGGTTCCCCGTCCTACGGGGGTTCCGTCCCGTCCGCCCACCCGGCTGTATCAGGCCGCCAGGCCCGGCGTTGCGCTGGTCGCGCAGTTCTCCCCCAGCGCTTCGCCTGGGAGGTACCCCCACCCCCAGAGCTTCGCCTGGGGGTCCTCCAGCGCCTCTACTCAACTTGCCTTGCCGCGCACAGCAAGCCCCGTTACCACCCCGGGGCTCTTGCGAACCGAAGAACCGAACCTCCTCACACGAAAGGTGATACATGTGACCGTATTCGCAGAAAGCTCGCAGATGGCGCTGGCCGACGAGCTGAGCCGGATGCTCAAGGAGCGCAGGAGCGAGCCCCGCCCGGACGAGCAACTGGCCGCTCTGACCCTGGCGGTGGCCGCGGACCTGCCCGTGGTGCTGTGGGGCGAACCCGGCATCGGGAAGACGGCCGCGCTCACGCATCTCGCGGCAGCGCTGGACCTGCCGCTCACCACCGTGATCGCCAGCGTGCACGAACCCTCGGACTTCGCCGGCCTGCCCGTCGTGGGGGACGACCCCGCCGCGCAGGGCGTACCGATGGCCCCGCCGGACTGGGCGGTCCGGCTGGTCCGGGCCGGCCGGGGCCTGCTCTTCCTGGACGAACTGTCAACCGCGCCGCCCGCCGTGCAGGCGGCCCTGCTGCGGCTGGTCCTGGAGCGCCGGGTCGGCGCGCTCCAACTGCCGCCCGGCGTGCGGATCGTGGCCGCGGCGAACCCGCCGTCCTCGGCGGCGGACGGCTGGGAGCTGAGCCCGCCGCTGGCGAACCGCTTCGTCCACCTCCAGTGGGCACACGACCCGCAGGTCGTGGTGCGCGGCCTGGGCGGGGTCTGGCCGCGCCCGGAACTGCCCCGGCTCGATCCCCAACGGCTCCCCGGCGCTGTGGAGTTCGCCCGCCGCGCGGTGACGGGGCTGTTGGCCGCGCGGCCCGGCCTCGTCCACCGGCTGCCGGGCAACGACGCGCGCAGGGGCGGGCCGTGGCCGTCGCCGCGCAGTTGGGAGATGACGCTGCGGCTGGTCGCCTTCGCCACCGCGGCCGACGTGCCCAGGGACGTGCTCTCGCTGCTGGTGCGCGGGACCGTCGGGGACGGCCCAGGGCTCGAACTGCTGGCGAGCATGGACCGGATGGACCTGCCCGACCCCGAGGCGCTGCTCGCCGACCCGGCCGCCGCCGAACTGCCCGAGCGCGGCGACCTGCGGCAGGCCGTACTCGACGCGGTGGTCGCCGCCGTGCGGGCCCGGCCCACGCGGGAGCGGTGGGAAGCCGCATGGGCGGTGCTGGTAAGGGCATTGGACACCGGCGCCCCCGACCTCGTGGTCGTCCCCGCCCAGACCCTGGCCGCCCTGCGCACCCAGGACTGGACGGTCCCGCCTGCCATCGACCGCCTCGCGGGCGCGGCCGCGCTGTCCCGCCGCGCGGACGAGGCGGCGGCCCGCACCCTCGGCACCGCCCGGTTCGCCGGCTCGGGAAGGGGCATCCGTCGATGACCGCCCGCGCCACCCCCGAACCCACCGCCCCCGCGACCCGCGTGGACCTCGGGAAGCTCTATGCCGCCCGGCTGCAGGCCGTACGTGCCCGGCCGTACTTGGCCACCGCGCTGTTCGCGCTGCACGTCGTGGAGTCCGCGCGGGTGCCCACCATGGCCGTGGACCGCCATTGGCGGTGCTACGTGTCGGCCGGCTTCGTGGCGCGGACCCCCGTGGCGGAGCTGGCGGGCGTGTGGGTGCACGAGGCGTCGCACCTGCTGCGCGACCACCACGGGCGCGGCGACCGGGTCGCCGACGAGCAGGGGCTGACCAGCAGGGCCGACCGGCTGCGGATGAACATCGCGGCGGACTGCGAGATCAACGACGACGTGTACGGCGACGGCCTGGTCCGGCCCGAGGGCGCCGTGCAGCCGGCGCATCTGCGCCTGCCCGAGGGCAGGTTGATGGAGGAGTACCTGCCGCACATCTCGCTGGGGCCGCTCACCGACCACCTCGCCTGGCTGGACTGCGGCAGCGGCGCCGACGGGCTGGAGCGCGGCTGGGACGCGGGCCCCGACGGGGCGCACGGGCTGAGCGCGCAGGAGCGGGACGCGGTGCGGTTCCGGGTGGCGCGCGGCATCGTCGGCGCGCCGGGGACCGCGCCGAGCGGGTGGCGCCGGTGGGCCGAGGAGGTCGTCCAGCCGGCGCAGCCCTGGCGGGAGTTGCTGGGCTCCGCGGTGCGCGCGGCGGCCGCGGCCGCCGGCTGTGCGGACGACTACTCCTACGGCCGCCCTTCGCGCCGGTCGGCCGCCGTGCCCGGCGCGGTGCTGCCGAGCCTGCGGCGGCGGCCGCCGCGGGTGACGGTGGTGGTGGACACCTCGGGCTCGGTGAGCGACGCCGAACTGGGTGCCGCGCTCAACGAGGTGGCGGCGATCACCCGCGCCGTCGGCGGCCGCCGCGACCTGGTCTCGGTGCTCTCCTGCGACGCCTCGGCGGGCTCGGTGCGCGCGGTGTGCGACGCCAGGGACATCCCGCTGGTCGGCGGCGGCGGCACGGACATGCGGGCGGGGATCGAGCGGGCGGTGCGGACCCGTCCGGTGCCGGACGTCGTGGTGGTCCTCACCGACGGGCAGACACCGTGGCCGCGGCGCCGCCCGCCGTGCCGCACGGTCGTGGGGCTCTTCCCGCGCCCGGTCTCCGAGAACGTGCCCTACGTCCCCGCCGAACCGCCGTCCTGGGCGAAAGTCGTCACGATCGGCACCTGACCGGGCCGGCCCGGCTGCCGAACCCCTGGTCGTGCCCCCGCCCGGGAATCAGCAGGAGCTCAACCGACCAGTCTTACCACACTGTCCCCACAGGACCCCCACAACACCGCCACGCCCCCTCCGCACCCCCCGGCGTGCCGCAACAATGCCCCGGCCGAACTCCGGCCGTATGCCGTCATACCGCACCCGGATTCGGTCACGTGTGCACCCTGCACGCGACGCAAGGGCAATTGCACTCCGGCGCACAACCTGCGCACACGCCCGCGACGAGCGGGGCAATTTCGCACCGTCGCACGCAAAAGCCCCCCTCCCGCAGGCAGGGCGGCGGATCCTACCACCTATTCCTGATGTGTTCTCAAATTCCCGCGCCCGGCTGTCACTTGCCCTCGGCAGTCGCGACGGCGGTGATATGATCACCCGGCTTGCCAGGCCAGCCAAAAGCGCGCAGGACAGACGGCGATCCGATCGAGAGGGTCCAACTCCGAGGAGCACCATGCCGCAGTCGGGCATACGGGGACCCATCGGCAATCAGCGCCTCTGCGCTGCCGCCGGCAACACGTGTACGACGCCCCGGACCCGGCGGCAGCCCGGGACGCGAAAAGCACCCGAGGCGCCGGCACAGCCCTTTCCGTCCCTGGCGGTCGTCTAGTCGTTTAAAGAGAGTCTCATGACGCATTACATACAAGATCCCGCGCTCTGGGCTCTGATCGCCGGCGCGCCCGCGGCCGCCACCGCTCTGCTGCGCCAGCGCAAGGCGAGAGCCAGAGTGCAGAAGGAGAAGGTGGAGCTCGAGAACCGGTACGCGGACCTCGAGAGCAACTTCGCCGCCTCGGTCCAGGCCGCCCAGATCCGCGCCGAGGACGCGACCAAGAACGCGCTGAAGTCCGCCATGCGCACCCTGCAGGGTCTGGCCAACGAGCAGCAGCTGGCCATCTCCAAGGCCCAGGACGCCCACGGCGAGCACTACGTCCTCCAGGACCTCCTGGAGATCGACCACATGAACTCGCAGTTCAGCCGGCGTGCGCAGTCCATCGCCGTGCTCTGCGACGGCTGGCTCGGCCGGCAGCGCACGGCCGCGTCGCTGTACGACGTGGTGCGCAGCGCCAAGGGCCGCATCCGGCACTACCAGCGCGTCGAGATCCGCTCGCAGACCAACTTCGCCATGGTCGGCCGGGCCGTGGAGCCGGTGGCGCTCGCGCTCGCCGAGCTGCTGGACAACGCCACCAGCTACTCGGCCCCGGACACCCCGATCGACATCACCACCCGCGCCGTCCCCAAGGGCGTCTGCATCATCATCGACGACGCCGGCGTCGGCATGAACGAGGAGGAGAAGAAGCGCGCCGAGGAGCTGCTGTCGGGCAAGGGCCCGGGCGTGGCGGGCCTCGGCAGCCCCCCGCAGTTCGGCTTCGCCGTGATCGGCGTCCTCGCCGCCCGCTACGGCTTCAGCGTGTCCGTCGATTCGTCCTCTCCCTACGGTGGTGTCCGTGCGGTTGTGCTCCTTCCCGATGAGCTGCTGACCTCCATGCCCGAGCCGAAGGAGCAGCCGCCGGCCGCGCGCGCCACCGCGACGCCCGCACCGCAGCCCGAGCCCCGGCCGCTGCAGAACGGTTCCACCGCCGGCGGGCTGCCGAAGCGCAGCAGAAAGGGCTCGATCTCCATCGTGCCGACGCCAGATTCCACCCCCGCACCCACCCGGACGTACGAGGAGACGGCCTCGATCATGGGCGCCTTCCAGCTCGGCACCCAGTCCGGGCGCTCAGCACACAGGGAAGGGCACGATCCCCAGTGAACAACGACCTGTCATGGATGCTCAGTAGCGCGCTCGAGGTCCCCGGGGCCCGCCACGCGATCCTGATCTCCGCGGACGGCCTGCTGATGGCCCGCTCCCAGGACGTCAAGAAGGACGAGGCGGACACCATCGCGGCGGCGATGAGCGGCATCCAGTCGCTCAGCCGCACCATGGCCGGTTTCTGCGGCGACCCGCAGATGCACTGGCGGCAGACCCTGGTCGAGTTCGACGGCGGCTGGGTCTTCCTCATCTCGGCCGGCGCCGGCGCCTACCTCGCCGTGTCCTCCGCGCCTGACGTCGACATGGCCGCCATCACCTTCCGGATGCAGCAGCTCGTCGGGCAGCTCGGAAAGGCGCTGACCGCGCCGCCGCGCGAGAACTCCGGCAGTCAGCTATGAACGGGTTCAGGCGCCGCAACCAGCGCGCGGACTCCTCGGGCCCGTCCGAGCCCGCGGAGTCCCCCGAGCAGGGCGGGTCGTTCGACCCGCCGCCGGCCCCGTTCGACCCGGCGTCCTTCGACCCGCCGGGGCCCTTCGAGTCCCCGGCGCCGTTCGCCCCGCCGGCACCGTTCGAGGCCCCCGGCTCCTTCGAGGCCACGGGATCGTTCGAGGCCGGCGGGTCGTTCGAGGGGTTCGAGTCGTTCGAACCGCCCGTCCCGCCCGGGCCGTTCGAGCCCTTCGGTGTCCCCGGAGCCGTCGAGCCGGCGACGCCGGCGCCCGACGAGCCGCTCGACCTCGCCGAGGCGGCCGGCTCCCCGGGGGAGTCGCCCGAACTGGTCCGCCCGTACGTGATCACCAACGGGCGCGGGCTGGAGGGCACCGAGAAGTTCAACCTGATCACCCTCGTCACCGCCGCGGACCGGCCGCGCCCGGCCCACCTGGACCCGGAGAAGCACCGGCTGCTCGACCTGTGCGGGGGCGGCATGCTGTCGGTCGCCGAGATCGCCGGTCACATGCGGCTGCCGATCGGCATCGTCAAGGTGCTGCTCTCCGACCTGTCCACCGAGGGCTACCTGGTCGTCCGCCCGCCCGTGCCGCGCGCCCAGCTCGCGGACGTTTCGCTCCTGCAGGAGGTGCTGGATGGGCTCCAGGCCCGCTTCGGCTGACGGCGTCTACCTGGACGACGCGGTGAAGACCGCGGCCAAGATCCTGGTCGTGGGGCACTTCGCGGTCGGAAAGACGACGTTCATCGGCACCATGTCCGAGATTCCGCCGCTGCGCACCGAGGAGCAGATGACGCAGGCGGGCGCGCACCTGGACGACCTCAAGGGCGTCCCGGACAAGACCACCACCACCGTGGCGATGGACTTCGGCCGGATCACGCTCAGCGAGAAGCTCGTCCTCTACCTGTTCGGCACACCGGGGCAGGAACGGTTCGTCCAGGTGTGGGAGGACATGACGCGCGGGGCGCTGGGCGCACTGGTCCTGGTCGACCCCGAGCGGCTCAAGGAATCCTTCCCGATCATCGACCTGGTCGAGCAGTACGGTCTGCCCTACGCGATCTCCGTCAACCACTTCGACGACACGCCGATCCGTCCGGACAGCGAGTTGCGCGAAGCGCTCGACCTGCTGCCCGAAACCCCCATCGTCACCTGCGATGCCCGAGACCAGAAGTCATCCGCCGACGCCTTGATCACCCTGGTCCGGTATCTGCAGACGCGTACTGCAAGGAGTACGACGTGAGCACCGACTCAGGCTTCCCCTCCCCGCCCCCGGGCTGCCCCGCCCACGGGCGGGTTCCCATGTACGGTCCGGAGTTCCAGGCCGACCCCGACGCCTACTACGCCTGGATGCGCAACTACGGGCCGACCGCGCCCGTGGAGCTGGCCCCGGGGGTGAACGCGACCCTGGTCACCGACTACACGGCCGCGCTGCAACTGCTCCAGGACCCGGACACCTTCCGCAAGGACTCCCGCCGCTGGCGGGCGCTGAACGAGGGCAAGGTCAGCCCGAACAGCCCGGTGGTGCCGCTGCTGGCCTACCGGCCCAACTGCATGTTCACCGACGGCGCCGAGCACCTGCGGCTGCGCCAGGCGGTCACCGACACGATGGCCCGGGTGGACTCCTACCAGCTGGGCCGGAACGTCGACCGCATATCCCGCTACCTCATCGAGCAGTTCAGCTCCCGCGGTTCGGTGGACCTGCTCAACGACTACGCGAAACTGCTGCCGCTCTTCGTCTTCAGCGAACTCTTCGGCTGCCCCGCCGATATCGGCGACCGGGTCATCTTCGGCATCAACGGTATTTTCGACGGCATCAACGCGGAAAAGGCGAACGAGGTGCTCGGCCAGAGCGTCGCGGAACTCGTCGCACTGCGCCGGGCAAAGCCGGGCGACGATGTCACGTCCTGGCTCATGCAGCACCCCGCAAATCTCGACGACGAAGAGATGGTGCACCAGTTGGTGCTCCTTCTCGGCGCCGGAGCGGAACCCCTGCGGAACCTCATCGGAAACAGCCTCTGCCTCATTCTCTCGGACGATCGCTTTTCCGGCGGCGGGCTGCTGGTGGAAGACGCCATCGACGAGGTGCTGTGGAACAATCCGCCGATGTCGAATTACGCGCCGCACTATCCGGTCGCCGACATCGAGTTCGCCGGCCGCCGTATCGACGCGGGCGAACTGGTGCTGGTCAGCTTCGCCGCGGCCAACACCGACCCGGCCCTGTCGGAGTCCCGGCAGATGCTGAGCAAGCGCGCCCACCTGGCCTGGAGCACCGGCCCGCACGGGTGCCCGGCGAAGGACCCGGCCCAGCTCATCACCATCTCGGCGATCGAGAACCTGCTCAACGCGCTGCCCGACATCGAGCTGGCGGTGCCGGCCGACAGCCTCACCTGGCGCCCTGGCCCCTTCAACCGCGCGCTCGCCGCGCTCCCCGCCCGTTTCTCCCCGGTCCGCACGGACAAGGGACCGCAAAGACCGCAGGGCGTCGGACAGCAGGCAGCGCCGGACAATCACCCCCGTCCGTCGGCAAAGCAGGAAAAGGGCGGTTTGTGGAGCTCCTTCCTCGCCTGGTGGAAGGTGTGACCCAGGTCACAGCGTAGATTGTTCTATGTTCACATGACCATTCCATCGAATGGGTAGTGAGTAGGGCGGAATTTCATGTCGACCAGGACGAAAAGGAGTAGTCGTGGTCTGTCCCGGCGTCGACAGCCCCGCCCACCGTCGAATCGCAGCTTTAATCCACTCGGGACTACACAACCGCAACGGAATACGTGACACAGATTCCACCCACAACAGCCTCTGTCTGACAGGAGAATCCGTACCCGCCCCCGAGGGGCGGGTACGTCTTCGCATGCCCTCATTCATTTCGCGCGATTGTCGTCGGCCCCAGCGGCCCCTGTTCCCACGGTTCCCCCTGCTGCCCCGGGAGGTCCGATGACGGACCGGTACCCCCTGGTCGGCAGACAGCGCGGGCCACTCGGAGCGGCGGGCACCGCGGCGGGGACGGCGGAAGTGGAGGACGCGCGGCACGGCTCCCTGCGCCTGCGCGACCTGGTGTCCGGTCAGCTGGAGCGGCTGGCCGAGGTGGCCGGGCTCCCCCCGGCGGACGCCGAGACCTACACCGGGGCGGTGGCGGACGCGCTGGGCCCGGTCGCCGAGCGGTCGCTCGCCCTTCCGCCCGCCTCGCCGAGCTTCCTGTCCGACGACCACACGCCGGTGGAGTTCTCCCTGGCGTTCGTCCCCGGCGAAGCGCCCGGTCTACGCGTGCTGCTCGAACCCGGCCATGCCAGCCCCGATCTGGCCGGCAACGGTCGGGCCGGGCTGGCGGCGATCCACGCCATGGCCGAGCGCTGGCAGTTCGGCACCGGCCAACTCGACCTGCTGGCGGACCTGTTCCTGCCGCCCGACCCCGAAGGGCCGCTCGCGCTGTGGTGCGCCCTGGAGTTGCGGCCCGGCGGCGTGCCGGGCGTCAAGGTCTACCTCAACCCGGCCGCCAACGGCGCCGACCGGGCGGCGGAGACCCTGCGCGAGGCACTGGACCGGCTCGGCCACCACCAGGCGTTCGACACCCTGCCGGCCGGTGACGGCTACCCCTTCCTCGCGCTCGACCTCGGCGACTGGCAGACCCCGCGGGTCAAGGTGTACGTCGCCCACCGCGCCCTGACAGCCGAGGACGCGGGCTCGCTGGCCCCCGGAGCGAGCCCGCAGGAGCAGCAGCGGATGCGGGCGTTCTTCCGCACCGTGAGCGGCTTCCCCGCCCCCGGCGGGGACTTCGCCGCATCCCTCGATCCGGCCGGGCCGTCCACGCTGGACCTCCTGGGCGCCACCGGCAACGACGCCGACCGCCTCTTCCGCGGCCGCGCCCTGACCTGCCATGCCTTCACCGAAACCGTTACCGGCCTGCCCAGCGGCTACACCCTGCACGTGCCCCTGCGCGAGTACGTCGGCGACGACGCCCTGGCCCGGGACCGCACGGTGGCCGTACTGCGCTCGCACGGGATGGACGCCGACGCCCTCGACCGCGCACTGGCCGCCGTGACCTCGCGGCGCCTGAGCGACGGCGTGGGACTGGTCGCCTACGTCGCGCTGGTCCACCAGCGCGGCCGGCAGCCCCGGGCGACCGTCTACGTCTCCTCCGAGGCGTACGCGGTCCAGCCACCGCGCACGGGTGCCGCGCGCGCCCGCCACCCGGTGGGGCGCTGACCCGCCTCCCCGCGCACCTCCGGGACCCCGGGGCCCACCGGCCGCCGGGAGCCGCGCCCGGAACACCCCCGTACCACGGAAAGACAGGAGTAGCCGTCAGCATGGAGCCGTACCGGATCAAGGTTGTCGAGCCCATCCCCTTCACGACCCGGCAGCAGCGCGAAGAGGCGCTGCGGCGAGTGAACTACAACCTGTTCGACCTGCGTGCCGAGGAGGTGACCATCGACCTGCTGACCGACTCGGGGACCGGTGCGCTGTCGGCGGCCCAGCAGGCCGCGGGCATGGCGGGTGACGAGTCGTACTCCGGCTCCCGCTCGTTCTACCGCTTCCACGAGGTGGTCACCGAACTCACCGGGTACCGGCACATCCTGCCCGCGCATCAGGGGCGCGCGGCCGAGCGGGTGCTGTTCTCCACGCTGCTGGAGCCCGGCAAACTCGCCCTGTCCAACACCCACTTCGACACCACCCGGGCGAACGTGGAGCTGGCCGGCGCCGAGGCGCGCGACCTGCCGTGCCCCGAGGCGAAGGACATCGACAGCCCCTCGCCGTTCAAGGGCAACATCGACATCGACGAGCTGCGCCGCATACTCACCGGCCCCGAGGGCCACCGGGTCGCCATGGTGGTCACCACCATCACCAACAACGGCGGCGGCGGCCAGCCCGTCTCGATGGAGAACATCAAGCAGACCTCGGCACTGTGCCGGGCGCACGGCGTCCCCTTCTTCCTGGACGCGGCCCGCTTCGCCGAGAACGCGTGGCTGGTGACCCGCAACGAGTGGGGCTACCAGGACCGCACCCCGCGCCAGGTCGCCGAGGAGGCGTTCCGGCTCGCCGACGGCTGCGTGATGAGCGCGAAGAAGGACGGCATCGTCCACATCGGCGGCTTCATCGGGCTCAACGACGGCGAACTCGCCCAGCGCTGCGAGCTGCTGCTGATCGCCACCGAGGGCTTCGCCACCTACGGCGGTCTCGCCGGGCGCGACCTGGACATGATGGCGCAGGGCCTGACCGAGGTCACCGAGCCCTCCTACCTCGCCGAGCGCGCGGAGATCGCCTCCTACCTGGCGCACCGGGTGCACGCGGCCGGCGTGGACATCCTGGAGCCGCCCGGCATGCACGCCCTCTACCTCAACGCCGGCCGGCTGCTGCCGCACATCCCGCCGCACAACTACCCGGGCCACGCCCTGGCCGTGCAGCTCTACCTGGTGGGCGGCATCCGCTCGGCGGAGCTGGGCTCGCTGTACCTCGGCGAGGAGGACGAGGCGGGCAACCCGACCAAGAGCGCCCCCTACGAGCTGGTCCGCCTCGCGCTGCCGCGCCGGGTCTACACCCGCAGCCACTACGACCACGTCGGGGAGACCCTGGCGGTCATCGCCAAGCACGCCGGCAGCGTGCAGGGCTTCCGCATCACCGAGCAGTCGCCGATCCTGCGCCACTTCCGCGCCACCTTGGAGCCGGTGCCGCTCGGCTACTGACCCGACCCGACACCGGACCCCACGTGCCTCCCCCCTCCGGCCACCTCGCCGCCCTCGCGAGGTGGCCGCGGCATTCCCGCGGCCGCGCCGCCGTGCGGCGACAGCCGCACGGCGGGCTTCTTCCACGTCGGCCCGGCGGCCCCCTGACCCACGAGGCCGAAGGGCGACCGCCTCACGAGCCGACGGCCTGCGCGAAGGTGAACAGGGCGTCGGGGTCGTAGCGGCGCTTGACCTCCACCAGACGCGGGTAGTTGGCGCCGTAGTAGGCGGTGCGCCAGTCGGCGAGGTCGGGGTCGGCGAAGTTGACGTAGGCGCCCGGCAGGACGTGGGGCGCGACGATCTCGCGCAGCTCGCCGAGCCAGCGCAGATGGGCGGGCACGGCGGCGGGGCCGTCCTGCTCGCCCCAGGACGTGTCCATGTTGACCAGGAAGTGCGCGTCCCGGTGCGGGAAGGCCGTCGCGTCGGGCGCCACCTTGTTGACGGCGCCGCCCCAGCCGAACAGGGCCAGGCCGCCGCCGTCGGGGTTGGTGCCGCCCGGCCAGCGGTGGAGGTGGGCCAGCGCCTCGGCGACGGCCTCGGGCGGCAGCGGCTCGGCGGCGAAGTTGGTCCGTACGGCGAAGGCGCCCGCCGAGGTCTCGTGCAGCAGGTACTGCTGGGCCTGCCAGAAGGTGCGGTCGGCGATGTCCTCGCGCACCGGGCGGGCCACGGCGAGCACCGGGTCGAGCAGTTCGCGCAGTTCGCGGGCCGGGCCCAGGTGCAGGCCGATCGCGGAGACGGTGATGTGCGCGCCGTCCGCGGTGCTCGCGCCGAGCCGGATCGACAGCTCGTCGGGGGCGTGCCGCATCACGTCCTGGAGCACCGCGAACACCTTGGGCGCGTCCGCGCCGTCCCACAGCAGCAGGCAGGTGGCGCAGTCGGCGACGGGGAAGGCCCGGTAGGTGAAGGAGACGTTGATGCCGAAGTTGCCGCCCCCGCCGCCGCGGCAGGCCCAGAACAGGTCCGGGTGGTGCTCGGCGTCGCACGTGACGAGTTCGCCGTCCGCGGTGACCAGCGTGGTGCTCAGCAGGGCGTCGGCGGTGAGGCCGAAGGAGCGGGAGGTGGCCGCGGAGCCGCCGCCCAGGGTGAGGCCCGCGATGCCGACCGAGGCGCCGTTGCCGAGCGCGAAGGCGATCTGCTCGGGCTCGATCGCCGCGTACAGGGCGGCCATGGAGGCGCCGCCGGCCGCGGTGACCCGGCCGGCCGAGCCGTCCGCGGTGACCGCGGACAGCGCCCGCACATCCACCACCAGGCCGTCGTTGACGGAGTGGCCGGCGTAGCTGTGGCCGCCGCCGCGGGGCACGATCGGCGTCCCCGTCGCGCGCGCCCACCGCACCGCCCGCTGCACGTCGGCGACGCTTGCGACGCTCACCACGCCGGCCGGACCGCCGTGCGGGAAGCGCTTGTTGAAGGGGGCGCTCGCGTCCTGGAAGCCGGCCGCGCCGGGCCGCAGCACGCGCCCGGAGACCGACCGCTCCAGGTGCCGCCAGTCCGCCTCGGAGGCGGTGTCCACCGCTGCCACGCTCAGGCCACCTCCTCGATGTACGAGACGCCGGTCGCGGCGTGCGGACCGTAGCGCTCCCAGGTCTCGCGCAGCCGCAGCCGGCCGTCGCCGGTGAGTTCGGGCGTGTTCTCGCTGCGGCCGCAGACGACCTCGCCGGTGGCGAAGACGATCGTGTAGCCCATCGACAGGGTGCCGTCGGGGTTGCGGGTGCCGGCCGTCCAGCCGCGCCGCACCCTGCCGCCGGCCACCTCGCCCCACACCAGGTCGTCCTGCTGGTGGTAGACGGCGACGGTGCCGGCGTCGTCGCCGGGCTGCCGGAACCGGCGGCCCTCGTAGTCCACGGGCCCGGCTCCGGGGGGCGTCGTGCCGGTGGACGCGCTGCCGGTGGGGCCGCCGTCCCCGCGCCCGGCGCCCACGGCCCCGGTGCCGGACTCGGTGCCGGTGGGGCCGTTCGCCTCCGCCGCGCCCGCCCGGCCGGTCACGCGGGCTCCTCGGCGAGGTACTGCTCGGACATCCCCGGCTCCCACCAGATCGCGTAGTAGGAGAAGTCCTCGTCGTACTCGTTGGCGACGCGGTGCTCCACGTCGGGTGGCAGCAGGGCGAGGTCGCCGGCGGCGATCTCGCGGCGGTCGCCGCCGGCCAGCAGGACGCCGCGGCCGGACATGGCGATGAAGATCTCCCGGTCGTGGTGGGCGTGCGCCTCGGACACGTCGCCCGGGCGCAGCACGCACCAGGCGCCGCGGAAGGGGGTGTTGAGGCCGGGCCAGGGGTGCAGCAGCGACAGGTCGAGGCCGTGCGCGCGCTCCAGGCGCTCCGGCTCGCGGGGGCGGATGGTCACGCCGGGGTGCTCGTGGTCGGTCAACGTCCCACTCCGATCGACGTGTTCGTTTGGGGTCGGCCGTGCGCGATGGCTTTCAGGCTAGATTCCGCCGGCTCCCTCCCGACAGGGGAACTCTTCCCTCCCGCACGGGAATCTGCGCCGGGAAAAGTTCCCGTCCGGACCGGCAGCATCCCGGCAGCTCTTCCGGCAGCCCACCGGCAACTCACCCACAACTCGCCGACAACTCACAGCCGGCTCAGCGGCAGCGGACCGGCAACTCCGGTCGGCGCACCGGCACGTCACCGGCAACTGACCGGCAACTCACCGGAAAATCCGCGAGCAATTGCACCGAGGCTCTCCCGCGGCGCCATTGCCGCGGCGGCACGGCGGGGCGGATCGGGCCGCGCGGCCCGGAATTCGCCCCCGCGGTCAGCCGTGCCCGAGTCCGGCGTCCTTGGCCAGTACAATTGCCTGCGCCCGGTCGGCCACGCCGAGCTTGCCGAAGATGGCCGAGACGCGGTTGCTCACCGTCTTGGAGGCGAGGGCGAGTTCGCGGGCGATGGCCGAGTTGGACTTCCCGGCCGCGATGCGCTCCAGCACGTCCCGCTCCCTGTTGGTCAGTTGGGGGAACGGGTAGTAGTACTGTCCCGTGGCCGGGCGGATCAGCGCGCTCAGCCGGCCCGCGATCGAGCGGTCCACGATGGCGTCGCCGGCGGCCACGGCCTGGATGCTGCGCAGGATCTGCTCGGCGCTGGCCCGTTTGACGATGTAGCCGCGGGCGCCGGCGTGCAGCGCCGAGGTGATGGCCTTGTCGTCGTCGACCGAGCTGAAGACCAGGACGCCGGTCTCGGGGACCAGCCGCAGCACCCGGGCGATGAGCTGGGTGCCGGCGGGCTCGTCCATCAGCGGGTCGAGCACGAGGACGTCGGGCCGCCAGCGCGCGGCCTCGGCCAGCACCTCCTGGGCGGTGGCCGCCTCGCCCACCACGCGGATGCCGCCCGGGCCCTCCAGGACCGAGCGCACGCCGTGCCGGATCGCCGGCTGGGCGTCGGCGAGCAGCACGGTGAGCGGGCGGGTGTGCGGCGCGTCTTCCCGCGCGCCGGAGGGGAGTTCGCCCCCGCCGCCGGAGCCGTCCGGGAACCGGTGTGCCGATCGGTTCCCGGCATGGTTCTCAGCGCCGTTCTCCGCGTGGTGGTCAGTGCCGTTCCCGGTGCCGTTCCCGGGCTGGTTCCCCGAACCGTTCCCGGATCGGCCTTCGCTATTCTCCTGCCGCACCTCTTGGTGTGACGAGAGTGGCCGATGTAATCTGTTGATGTTCTCCTGCTGGTTCATCTGCCCCTCGACAATGGATAACCACCAATGCGACCGGTCACGGCGGCACTTGTCGGCCACGTACCAGGATGGGGCAGGGAACAGCGGACCGCAATGGGCCACGGGTGCCCTCCGGGATACGCCGGGCGCCCGGAAAGCGCCCGTTCGGCGACGTAGAAAAGGCCCCCGTGGCAGGGAATTGTGCCCCTGCCGGCGGAGTTCCGTGGTAATGGCCCGCGGTTCTCCACCGGACTGGTCCACGGTTCAACCGAATTCTGTTACCGGGCCGATCCGAATTCCGCCGCGCTCATGTGCCCGCCGGGTCCGGCGCCGCGGCGCGCTCCGCGGCCTGCCGCATGATCTCCTCCCGCTCCCGCCAGTGCGACCAGAAGGCGCCGGTGTAGCCGAGCCCGGCCAGGCCGGTCAGGAACGGGTTGTCGGCGTAGTTGTTGTCGTGCTCGCTCATGCCGGCCAGGGTCGGCAGCATCACCCGGTGCCGCTCCCCCTCGGGCACCAGGTCCCACAGCTGCCGCACCGCATCGCCCCACAGCGCGGAGGGGCCGTTGGCGTCGGCGCCCGCGGGCAGCAGGTCCGGGGAGAAGTAGCACACCAGCCGGAAGTCGCCGTGCTCGTCGAACATGAACTGCCGCTCGTACTCCGCCGGGCCCGAGCACGCGGCGAGCGGCTTGAGCAGGATCGGCCCGGTGGCGGTGTCGGACTGCACCCCGGGCACCTGCCGCACCCCGCCGCTGCGTTCGGCCATCGCCATGCCCATCGGGGTGTACGGGAAGAGCCGCAGGCCCAGCGAGAAGCCGGTGACGGTGGCGTCCAGCGCCATGAACGCCTCCACGCAGGCCCGCATGGTCCGCGGTGTCTCGCCGGGCATGCCGAACAGGGCCTCCACCATGGTGAGGATGCCGTGCTGCCGGCACAGCCGCACCAGGCGCTCGGTGTCGGCGAAGTCGTAGTAGGCGGTGCCCTTCCCGGTGACCTTCCAGCCCGCCAGCAGGTCGGGACGGACATGGTCGGAGCCGACGTTCACCCCGCGGCAGCCGGCCTCGGCCAGCAGTTCGGCGAACTCCTCGTCGAACGGGCTCGGTTGGCAGTAGACCCACAGCCGCAGCGCGGCCAGCGGGCCCGCCGGGTCGGCGTGCCGGCGGCGGACGACCTCGCGCAGCACGCTCTTGGCGTGCGCGATCGACAGGTTGAACTCGCTGTCGGTGGTGTGCTGGTCGAGCACGCCCTGGGCGGCCAGCGACTCCATCTCGTCCACCACCGCGGCCACCGAGCGCTGGGCGAAGGCGGTGCCCTTCGCGTCGGGCTCCACGCAGTGCGAGCAGCGGTAGGCGCAGCCGTTCTTGGTCAGGATGCTGCCGAGGCCGCCGTGCCGGTAGTAGCGCAGGTTGTCCACCTTGTACGGGGTCGCCGAGCGCCGTACGTAGCTCGCGGTGCCGTCCACCTGCCAGACCCGCGGCTCGAACTGGCCCGTGGGCAGCGGGACCGCGGGCTTGCCGTGCCGGGTGGCGAGCACCGCGGGCGGCACCCGGGTCACGCCGTCGGGGCCGGCGACGAGCAGGCCGGGCACGGTGCCCGGGTCGCGGCCGGTGGCCAGGGCGTCGGCGAGGTCGCACAGGATCCGCTCGCCGGGGCCCTTCACGCCGTAGTCGACGCCGAAGTATTCGACCAGCGCGAAGGGCATGGTGGAGAAGCCGATGCCGCCGGCCACCACGGGCGCGTCGGTGAGCCGTTTGACCTCGGTGACGATCTCCTTGTGCTCGCCGACGAAGGGCCGCTGCTCGAAGGCGTACACCGTGTCGGTGTTGCGGACGGTGACGCCGACCAGCAGCGGGCTGCGCAGCGCGAAGTACTCGGCGAGGACGGACTTCCAGTCCGCGCGGTGGAAGGTGAGGTCCACGACCTCGACCTCGAAGTCGTCCGCCTCCAGCGCGGTGGTCAGCACGTCGAGCGCGTAGGGCGCGATCGGCGGGTGCACCTTGTTGGGGTTGACCAGAAGCACAAGACCTCTGCTCATCGGGTCTCCGTAAGGGGTGTCAGAGGGGGGCGGGCGCCTGCGGGCCCGGTCAGACGATGCCGAGCGCGATGCCGAACTCCGGCCGGGCGCCCAGCAGGTAGGCGCCGGCCGACTGGAGGATGCGGTCCTGGGCCACCAGGTGCTGGCACATGGTGGTGGTGTCGCGCAGCGCCCGGTCCGGCACCGAGCCGCGGCCGATGGACCAGGTCTGCAGCAGGTCGTAGAGGCGGGCGACGATGGAGCGCGAGGTGCGGAAGGCGTGCACCCAGGCGAGCGGGGAGGCGGCCCGCTCGTCGGGCGTGAGGTCGTCCAGGGTGCCGCCGGCGGCCAGCACCTCCCACTGCCGGGTCATGCTGCGGTAGACACCGCTGCGGGTGGCGTTGTAGTCCGCCTCGCACTCCGCGAGCGCCACCTGGACCCGCCAACTGTCCTTCCACGCGGTGCCCGTCATCCGGTCCACCCGGGTCAGCGCGACCTCCCGCGCGTGGTCCAGCGCGGCCCGGGCCACGCCGAGCGGCACCCCGCACATGGCGCGGGTGAAGGAGTCGGGCTGGGCGAGCGGCGAGGGCCGGCCGTGCACGGTGTCGAAGGTGTAGCTGCGGCTCTCGGGGACGAAGACGTCCGTGATCGTGTAGTCGCAACTGCCGCTGCCGCACAGGCCCGTGGTGTGCCAGGTGTCTATGACCTCCACCTGCTCGCGGGGCACCATGAACTGCCGGGACTCGTGCGGGTTGCTGCCGTCCGGGCTGGCATACGGCTGCCCGTCCTGGAAGACGAAGGCGCCGGAGGTCACCCAGTCGGCGTGGGTGATGCCGCTGCCGAAGGACCAGCGGCCGGTCAACCGGTAGCCGCCGGGCACCCGTTCGGCCCGGCCGGAGGGCTGCAGCAGCCCCGCGGTGACCATGTCGGGCCGCGGGAACATCTCCTTGGCGGCGGTCTGGTCGAGGAAGTTGGCGTAGATACCGCTGTTGGCGCCGATCACCGCGCACCAGGCGGCCGAGGCGTCGCCGTACGCCAGCGCCTCCACGACCTGGGTCTGCTCCATGGAGGTCAGCTCGGGGCCGCCCCACTCGCGGGCCCAGCACATGCCGAACACCCCGGTGCCGCGCAGGAGTTCGACCACGTCGGCGGGCAGCCGGCGGGCCTGCTCGATCTCGCCGGCCCGCTCGCGCAGCACCGGCGCGAGCCGCTCGGCCGCCGCGAGGATCCGCCCGGCGCCGCTCTGCTCCTCGGCGGCCGAGGCCCGGCTCAACGTCATGTCATCGCCCCTCAGGTGGTAGGTCGGGTCGCACAGGCTGCGCGCACAGTGCTCACGGGTGCGCGAGGTCGGTGCGGGGTGGCGCGTCGGCGGTGGGCCCGCGTGGTCAGACGTCGAGGCCGAGGCTGATGCGGAAGCGGGGGGTGCCGCCCAGCAGGTAGGCGCCGACCGACTCCAGGACGGCCTCCTGCGCGGTGAGGTTCTGGCACATCGTGGCCGTGTCGCGCAGCGCGCGGTCCAGCACCGAGCCGTGGCCGATCGACCAGGTCTGCAGCAGGTCGTAGAGCCGCTCGACCACCGAGCGGGCGGTGCGGAAGGCATGCCGCCACGCCAGCGGGGAGGCGGCCCGCTCCTCCACCGTCAGGTCGTCCAGGGTGCCGCCCGCGGCCAGCACCTCCCACTGCCGGGACATGGCGCCGTAGACCCCGGCGCGGCTGGCGTTCAGGTCCGCCTCGCACTCCGCGAGCGCCACCTGCACACGCCGGCTGTCCTTCCACGCGGTGCCCGTCATCCGGTCCACCCGGCTCAGCGCCACCTCCCGCGCGTGGTCCAGCGCGGCCCGGGCGGTCCCGAGCGGGACCCCGCACAACGGCCGCATGTAGGACTCGGGTTGGGCGAGCGGGCTGCGCCTGCCGCGGGCCTCCCAGAAAGTGAAGGTGTGGCTCTCCGGCACGAAGACGTCCGTCATCGTGTAATCGCTGCTGCCGGTGCCGCGCAGGCCGGTGGTGTCCCAGTTGCCGACGACCTCGACGTTCACGCAGGGCACGATGAACTGCCGGGACTCGTGCGGGTTGCTGCCGTCCGGGCTCGCATACGGCTCCCCGTCCTGGAAGACGAAGGCACCGGAGGTCACCCAGTCGCTGTGCGCGATGCCGCTGCCGAACGACCAGCGGCCGGTCAGCCGGTAGCCGCCCGGCACCCGTTCGGCGTGCCCGGCGGGTGCCAGCACGCCCGCGGTGACCATGTCCAGGCGCGGGTAGACCTCCTTGACCACGCCCTGGTCCAGGAAGTTGGCGATCAGCCCGGTGTTGGCGCCGATCACCGCGGCCCAGGCGGCCGAGGCGTCGCCGCGGGCGAGGGTCTCGACCACGTGCGTCTGCTCCATGGAGGTCAGCTCCGGCCCGCCCCACTCGCGGGCCCAGCCCATCCGGAACACCCCGGTGCCGCGCAGGAGTTCGACCACCTCGGCGGGCAGCGTGCGGGCCTGCTCGATCTCGTCCGCGCGCTCGCGCAGCACCGGCACCAGCTGCTCGGCCGCCTTGAGGATGCCGGCGGCGGTGTTGGGCACCGCGTCCGCCGGCACCGCCTGCCTCTCGTCCCCGCGCGCGCCCCCGCTGTCCGTCCGGGCGGCGCCGACCCCGCCGTTCAGGCCGCTCACTCGTCCACGTCCAGCAGTCCGGCGGGCATCGCGAACGGCGCCCGCGGGTCGGCCGGGCCGACCGGTTCGGTGACCGGCTCGACCAGGGCCGCGGCCCGCGCCAGCCGCTCCTGGCAGCCCGCGGTGTCCTCCGCCTCGCACACCACGAAGGAGTGCCGGGCCAGGTAGCCGCCGGGTGGCAGCCGCAGCACCGTGCCGGGGTCGGCCATGGCCGCCGCGGTGACCAGGCCCGGGGAGGCGCCGGGCGCGGGCAGGTGGATCGCGCGCAGCAGGCAGTCGTGGTCGGGGATGCCGAACCGGATGCCGGCCACGGCCCGGCGGGTCGGGGCGGTGTCGGGGCGCTGGCCGGTGGCCACGTCGAAGAGCACCTCGCCCGGCTCGATGCCGGTGGCGATCCGGCCCAGGAAGGGGATGAGGTCGCCGCCGAGCCGGCCGTTGACCTCGATGATCAGCGGGCCGCGGTCGGTGAGGCGGACCTCGCTGTGGGTGATGCCGTCCTCGACGCCGAGCGCCTGGTGCGCCCGGGCCAGGGTGCGCACCAGTTCGGCGTCGTGCAGCAGCGGGTCGGCCGCGTCCACCATGTGGCCGACCTCCTCGAAGTACGGGTGGTCGCTGCTGTACTTGCGGGCCACGAACAGCGGCAGGTACTCGCCCTTGTGCACGGCGCCGTCCACGCTGATCTCCGGCCCCGGCGCGTACTCCTCCACCATCACGCTCGCCCGGTAGGGCCCCGGGTCCACCTCGCTCGCGGCCAGGGCCACCCGGAAGGCACCGGTCAGCTCGGCCTCGTCCGCGGCGAACACCACCCCGATGCTCGCGCCCATCGCCCGCGGCTTGACCACCACCGGGTAGCCGATCCGCGCGGCCGCCGCCCGCGCCTCGGCGACGGTGGTGGTCAGCGCGAAGCCGGGCTGGTGCAGGCCGGCTGCGGTCAGCTCCGCCCGGGTCAGCTCCTTGTCGCGGCAGCCGCGCACCCCGCGTGCGGACAGCCCCGGCACCCCGAACTCGGCGGCCAGCAGCCCCGCGTCGAGCACCAGCGGCTCGTCCCAGCACATCAGGGCGACGACATCGCGGCGGGCGGCGACCTCGCGGGCCGCCCGCGCCATCACCTCGGAGTCGAAGACATTGGCGACGACGACCTCGTCGAAGTACTCCTTCTGCCAGGTCGGCTTGAGGTTGTTGAGCAGCACCAGGTCCAGGCCCGCCGCGCGGGCCCGGCGGCTGATGGGCGCGACCAGATACTCCCGGTAGACCTTCAGCCCGCTGCCGATGACGAGCAGGGTGGCCCGGCCCATCAGGCGACCCCCTGCTCGGCGGCGGGGACGGCGGCCGGCACGGCGGTCGGGGTGCGGCGGGCCAGCAGGTCGGTGACGATGTCGTGGCTGCGGTTGGCGAGCACGCTGATCAGGGAGTCCGCGATGCCGTGCGTGGCCTCGTTGACGCCCTGCAGGTAGAGCGCGCCGGGGGTGGCCGCGCCCAGGTCCACCCGGTAGTTGCGGCTGACCGCCACCTCGTCCAGGCCGGCCCGCTCGGCGAGGTCGCGCACCAGGGCGGGCATCCGCCCGTCGAACCCGGTGCCGAGCAGCACCAGGTCGCAGCGGTGCGGCCACTCCTTGCCGGTCCTGCGGTCGCGCAGGTCGAGGACCACCTCGCCGTCCTCGACGCGGGCGTCCACCACCTCGGTCATCGCCCGGATCTCGGAGCGGGCCACACCGCCGCCGAGCATCCGCTGCCGGTACAGCATTTCGTAGAGCTGGTCGAGGAACGGCGGGGCGAGGCCGGCGTAATTCGTCAGCCGCATCTCGTCCAGCACCTGGGCGCGCACGTCTTTCGGCGCGTCGTAGAACTCGTCCACGAAGGACGGGAAGAACAGCTCATTGACGAATTTGCTGGTCTGGTAGTTCTGCAGGCCGACCGAGCGGACGACCATGAGAATACGGCTGTTGGGCAGGTTCTCGTGCAGGGCGTAGAACATCTCCGCGGCCGACTGGGCGCCGCCGACGACGACCGCGCGCACCGGGTCGTCCTTCGGAATTCCGGCGATCCGCGAGCGGTACGCCGAACTGTGCACCACCCGCTCGGCGGGCAGGCCGGCGAAGACCTCGGGCACCCGCGGGTCGCGGCCGCCGCCGATCACCAGGTCCCGGCAGGCGATGGTGTCGCCGTCGGCGAGCTGCACCTTCCAGCCGGTGAGCAGGCCCTGCCCGTCGTACTGCGGGACGACCGAGGTCACCCGCGCGCTGTAGCGGATCCGCACCCGCTCCAGGGAGGCGGCCACCCACTGCAGGTAGTCGGAGAACTCCCACCGGTAGGGGTGGAAAGTGCCCAGGTTGACGAACGCGTCCAGTCTGCCCTGGTCGTGCAGGAAGCTCAGGAACGAGAACCGGCTGCGCGGGTTGCGCAGCGTCACCAGGTCCTTGAGGAACGACACCTGGCTGCGGGCCCACGGCATCAGCAGGTCGCGCTGCCACTTGATGTCCGGGGCCTGCTCCAGCAGCAGGGTGCCCTCGGCAAGTTCGGGCGACCCGGACTCCTCGATCGCGGCAGCCAGGGCCAGGTTCGCCGGCCCCGCACCGATCGCCAGTACACCAACCTCGCGGTCAGCCACACTTCCCCCTCGAAGACAGTGATCCCTTTAATGGAACGAAGCAACGAGATCGAACCGGAGTTCATCATAGGAAGCCGCCGTTCCCGGCCCCTAGGGGCGAAATTCCCGGTCGGCGGGGAAATTCGGGGTGGCGCGTGGAACACCCGGCGAAGACGCCGGAATTCTCTCCCGTGAAGCCGTGGCCGGAAATACGGAAAAGGGCAGGACGCGGCGCCGGCACCACCGGTTCTCCGGTCTGCCGGACCCACGCCCTGCCGCTTCCCTTCGGTGAATTCCTGTGAATGGCCGGTGAATTGAGTGGGGCCCGTGCGCTATTCCGTCTCGATCCGCACCAGCGCCGCGGCCTGCTCGCCCAGCCGGTACGCCTCGGCGGGGCTGCCCGCGCGCGTCATCACGATCCCCACCCGGTCCCAGGAGTTGCGCACGCCGGTCGCGCGCGTGCCCGGCGGCACCCCGCAGTCCAGGTGGAAGACGCCCTCGGCCTTCGCCGCCTCGGCCACGCCCTCGACGGCGACCACCGTGCCGGGCGGCGGCGCCAGGAACCGTACGGCGGCGCCGCCTTCGGCCTTCTCCGGCAGGTCGTCCGGCCGCTCGCCCTTCATGACGGCGAAGTAGGCGCGGAAGAACTCCACCGGGTAGGCGGCCTCGATGATGTCCACGATCGCGTCGCCCGGCATCCGCCCGGCGCACTCCACCAGGTGGGGCTCCCCACCGGAGACGATCCACTCGCAGTGCACCACACCGTCACGGAAGCCGGTCGCCTCGACGACGGCCGCGGTCCGCTCGCCCAGCAGCGCGGTCAGCTCGGCGGGGATGTCGGCCGGCACGACGTGCGCCAACTCCACCGGGTAGGGCCCGGGATAGAGCTCCTTGCGCGTGACGTTGGTGAACAGCGGCTCGCCGCCGCCCACCAGCATCTCCACGCTGAACTCCGGGCCCTGGACGAACTCCTCGGCGAGCATGGCCAGTTCCATCGGCCGGTCGGGCACGAAGATCCCCTCGTCCTGGACCACGCAGTGCGCCCAGGCGGCCTCCGCCTCGGCCGGGCCGCCGTACAGCACCTGCACGCCGATCGACGCCTGCCGGTTGGCGGGCTTGAGCACCACGGGACCGGGGTGCTCGGCCATGAACGCCCGTACGTCCTGGGGCCCTTCGACCCGGCGGCTGGCCGGGTTCGCGATCCCGGCCGCCGAGGTCACCTGCCGCAGCAGCGCCTTGTCACGCAGGATCTGCGCCGCGCCCAGGCTCGCGCCCGGCAGCCCGTAGCGCTCGGCGAGGCGGGCCGCGAACGGGGTGGCGTACTCCACGGCGGGCACGATCGCGGCCGGGTCGAGGTCGCGGTGGGCGTGGAAGAAGGCGTCCGCCTGCCCCTGTCGGTGGTACTCCCACGCGATCAGCCCGCGCGCGTACGGCACTTCGGCGAGCTTCTCGGCCGCCTGCCGCTTGCGGGCCACATCGGGCTCCTCGACGTAGACCACCGAGCCGGGCGGCTGGAACCGCTCGATGAACGGGATGGCCAGGCCGACGAATCCGACGACCACCGCCGGTCCGCTCGGGGTGTGCTGCGTGCTCATGCCGTACCTCCCACGACTTCGGGTTCGCCCTGGCCGCCCCCTCCTGGGGCGATCTTCTGCTCCGGGTCGCGCGGCCGCGCTCCCCGGTTGAGCCCCGCCATGGCGAGCAGCCCCGCCACCGCGTTCACGGCCGCGCACAGCACCCAGAAGCCGTGGTCGAGCCGGGTCCACACGAAGACCGCGAAGAGCGGCCCGACCGCGGAGGCGAGCCCGGCCATGGCCTGCATGGTGCCGATGTAGCGGGCCTTCAGCGCCGCCGGGAAGGTCGCCGGGTGGGCGAACATGCTGGGCCCGGCGATCATCAGCCCGCCGACCTCCAGCACCGCGCCGATCAGGAAGAAGGCCGGCGAGTGGGCGACGAGCGCGTACACCGCGAAGCCGGCGGAGTTCACCAGGTGCCCGATCATCACCGCGGTGTGCGTGGGGATGCGCAGGATGTACGTGGTGACCTTCAGCTCGCAGGTGATCAGCACCACCGAGGAGACGGTGAGCACCGCGCTGTAGAGGCCGGTCGGGTAGTCGTCCGCGCGGACCTGGAGCGGCAGCGCGATCATCGACTGCACATAGGTGATGGTGCCGAGCAGCACGGCGAGCAGGTAGAAGACGTACTTGCGGTCGCGCAGCATGGCGGCGTAGGCGGCGCGTCCGGTCAACTCGGCAGGTTCCGGGGTGCCTTCGCCGTCCTTCTTCGCCGACTCGACTTCTGCCGCCACCTGTTCGGTCTCCTCGGTGGCCGTCGCCGCTTCCGCAGGCCCGGCGTGGCGCGGCAGCAGCGCGAAGGCGAGCAGGGCCCACAGCAGGGTGGTGGCGCCGTCGAGCCAGAACAGCGCGTCCCAATCGGCCAGGATGAGGCCCGCGGCGATCAACGGGGCCAGCGCGGCACCGGTGTTGATGGCGATCCGCATCATGGAGAATCCCATCACCTGCTGCCGCTCGGGCATCAGGTCGCTGAGCAGCACCGAGGCCGCGGGCCGGTACGCCTGCGCGAGCAGCCCGGCCAGCGCCACCACGACCAGCAGCGGGGCCAGCAGCGAGGAGCGGCTGAGCGCGGGGATCACCGCGACCAGCGGGCCCGAGCCGGCCATCGCCATCACGATGGTGGCGCGCGGCCCGAACCGCGAGGTGGCCTCCCCGCCCAGCATGGTGCCCAGCACCGTGCCCGCGCTGTAGGCGACGAGCGACAGGCCGGCGTCGTCCACCGACAGGTGGCGGTGGGTCAGGTAGAGCACCAGGAACGTCTGGACGAAGGCGCCCAGTTGGTTCACCAGCATGCCGCCCAGCAGGTAACGCACCGCGAGCGGTGTGGACTTCAGCGTCTCCAGGACGCCGACGTGGGCGTCGTCCGTCATGCCGCGGCCTCCCTGGCAGCTTCGGTGATCCGTCGTGCGACCAGCGGCGCCTCGGCGAAGCCGGTGCCCCCGCAGGCCGGGCGCGACCACAGGCGCGGCCCGATCCGGGCCAGGTGGGCGCCGCCGTCGCGGGCGTCGGCGGCGTAGTGGCAGGCGCGCGCGCCCACCACCTCGTACGCCTCGATGTCCGGCAGCACCCCGGACCCGGCGAGCCGCAGCGCCCAGGGCTCCTGGTCCTCCTCCGCGGCGCCCCCTGTGCCGGGCACCGCCCGGCACACCGCGTCGGAGCTGATCTTCAGCAGCGCGCCCCCGCCCGGCGGCAGCGCCCAGCCGCGCCCGTCGGCGCCGAGGCCGCCCGCGGCCGGCGCCCCGCGCCACCGGGCGGCCAGGGCGGAGGGCGGCCGCAGGTAGAGCATCGTCTGCCGGTACACCACCACCGGGTGGCCGGCCAGCTCGCGCGTCCACGGCCCGGCCGCGACGAGCACCAGGTCGCCGTGGACGACCTCGCCGCCGCGCAGCCGCACCCGGCCGTCGTCGGCGGAGACCGCGGCGACCTCGCAGCCGGGGCGCAGCTCCACCGCGGGGTGCCCGGCCAGCCACGCGGCCGCCGACCGCAGCACCTGCTCGGCGAGCAGCACCCCAGCGGCCTCCTCGCGCACCGCCACGGTGCCCTCGGGGGCGCCGACCGGCGGCAGTTCCGCCTCCGCCGTCACCGGCAGCCCGGCCGCCCGCGCGCAGGCCAGCACCTCGGCCACCCGCTCACGCGGCCAGGCCGTCACCACACCGACCCGGCGGTAGAAACCGCCGCCCAGCACGGCCGCCAGCTCGCGCCAGCGCCGCTCGGCCCCGGCCAGCTCCCGGCTGCGCCCCGGGTTGCCGACGGCGAGCGTGCGCAGCGCCCGGTGCTGGTCGTGGGAGGTCGCCGCCGGGTCGGGGACGGTGCCGCGCTCCAGCACCGTCACCCGGTGGCCGGCCAGCGCGCACTCCACCGCGGTGAGCAGCCCGGTGACCCCGGCGCCCACGACGAGCACGCGGGCGGCGGCCCGGGTGGCGGGGGCCCTGCGGCTTCGGCGGTCTGCTCCCGCCACCCGTTGCCCGGCCCCTGCTCCTGCCCCCGCCGACTCCCCTTTCCCCGCGCCCGTCACATCCCCTGCCGCCGTCACCGCACCGTCCCGGTCAGCCGCGGCAGCACCCGGGGCACGATCTGCTCCACCGCCGCGCCCGCCGTGCCCTTTTGTGGGATCGCGAGGTCCGGCAGCGCCTTGCCGGCGAGGTCGACCAGCAGCGGGGCCGCGCAGCGCAGGAAGACGTCCACCTGGTGGCAGAAGTCGCCCGCGTCGGCCGCCGTCACCTCCCAGCGGTCCAGCCGGGCGAGCTGCTCGGTCAGGGTGAAGGCGGCCGCGGTGAGGCTGAAGCGGCGCGGGTCGTAGCCGCCGGCGAACCGCTCCACCATCCGCGCGGCCGCCTGCCGGGACGCCTCGGAGACGGGCAGTGCCCCGCCGCCCGCGAACCGCCCGGCCTTCTCGGCCACCCGGTTCCACGGGTCCAGCAGCCGCTCGCCGGTGACCTTGGCCATGGCGTCGCGGGTGAAGTTGGTGCGCTGGAAGTCGGGCCCGGTGGCGGCCAGGTAGTAGCGGATCAGGTCGCGCGGCACCTGTGCGGCCAGCTCCTGCCCGGTGACCACGTGGCCGCGGCTGGAGGAGAACTTGTCGTTGTCCAGCTCGTAGAACTCGTTGGTGACGAAGTGCGCGGGCAGGGCGTAGCCGCCCAGCGCCATCAGCATGGCCACGCCGACGAGCGCGAAGGCGAAGCTGGCGTCGGAGCCGAAGAAGTACACCACCTCGGGGGCGGCTTCGGCGTACCAGAGCGCGTCGTCCGCGGCCGTCACCTCGCCACGGTGCTCGGCGGCCAGCGCCGAGGTGTGCATGCTCCAGGCGACGACCTCGGCGTCGGCGTAGAGCACCTGGCCCGGCGTCTCGGCGAAGGGCGCCGGAATGCCCCAGGAGATCGGCAGGGTGACGGGGTAGTCCGGCAGCGGCCGCGCCAGCAGCTCCTCCACGAGGCGGGCCAGCCGGGGCCGCATGGTCGCGCTCAGCCCGGCGAAGTACGCGGTCAGCGCCGGGCGGTACTCCTCCAGCGGCAGCACCAGCACCTCCGCCTCGCGCACCTCTACCTCGTCCTCCGGCTCCAGGGTGGAGCGCGGGTCGAGCAGCTCGCCGGAGCCGTTCCAGTGCCCGCACCCCTCGCACAGGCCCGCGCACCCCTCCGACAGGCAGACGGGGCACCCGCCGCGCACATAGGCGTCGGTGAGGAACTCGCCGGTGCGGGCCACGTACGGGAAGGGGACCGCGCGCCGCTTCAGCGCGCCGACGCCGTGGAGGCGGTCGAAGAACGCCTGCACGCCTTTGACGTAGCGGTCGTCGAAGTGCACGAAGCCGTCGGGTGCGATGCCGAGGGCGGCGAGGGTGGCCTCGACCTGCGCGCCCGAGCGGGTGCGCAACTCCTCGGGCGGGACGCCCAATCGCCTGGCGGTGGTGACGATGTAGTTCTGGGTGAAGTGCACGCCGGTGCCGAAGAGCACGTCGCGACCGGCGGCGCGGGCGAACCGGGCGCAGACGTCGGCGCTCAGGAACGGCCCGGCCAGGTGGCCGAGGTGCAGGTCACCGTTGGCGGTGGGGCCGGGGGCGATCACCATCGTGCGTACCATCAGGCGGTCCTTTGCTGGTGGGGTGGGGTGCGCGGTGGTGGGACGGGTGCTGCTCCGGGGCGGGCCTCGGCATCTTGGCCCCTGGCCTCGGGGGCGCCGGGGCCCACAGGGCGGCCCTGGTTTCGGGGTGCTCCGGGCGGCTTGCGGGGCCCGGCCTACGCGGCGGGCGGGCTCGCGGTGCCGGCCGCTTGCCGGCGTGCCCGCCCGCGGCCCGGGTGAAGTGCCGGGGGCGTCCCGCGAGTTGGCGGGGGCGTTGCCCTGAAGGGTGCCGGAAGGACCACCGGGACACCCGCGTCGCAGCCGGCCACACTGCCCCCCTCGTGTGATTCCGCTTCCCAGGGAATTGCGATGGTGCGTGGTGCGACGGAGCAGGCGCAGGCCCGGAGTTCGGCAGGACCGCGGCACGAGGCTAGGGTTCGCGGCTTCCCGGTCGGTAGGGGAACTCTTCCCGCGAGCCGGGGAATCTCCGCCGCCGCACCCCGTCCGGCAGTGCCACCCGGGCATACGGCCCCGCGTCCGCACCGTCCAGGACCCGCCGCGAACTCCCAGCTCACGGGCCCCGGTTGCCCCCTGCGGCGAACGGTTCACCGCTTTCCCCGCGGCCGGGGCGCCGCCGTACGGGAACTCCCCGGGGAACAGCCCCCGTTCGGGGGTGCCGCGGGCCCCGGTTCCCCTCCGGATGTGCCCGGAGTTCCAGGAGGAGTGCCCTGGTGCTGGTGCGGCGGCAAGTGACTCCTGGGTTCCGTTTGGCGTCGACTACCCGTGCATCAGGGCGTGTTGCCCGTCCCGGCGGTCCCCGGGCCGGCCGCCCGCAGCGCCGTCAGGGCGGAGGCGAAGGCGGCCAACTCGGGCTCGGACAGGGGCGCGGCCAGCCGGGCGGCCAACTCGGCGTCGAAGAGGCGGGCGGCCGAGCGGGTGAGGCGGGCACCCTCGGCGGTGAGGCGGACGATCGAGGAGCGGCGGTCGTTGGGGTTGGGCTGCCGGGCGCACAACTCCCGCTTCTCCAGGCGGTCCACGGCCTGGCTGGCGCCGCCGATCGTGATCGACAGCGCGGCGGCGATGTCGTTGACCCGGCAGTCGGGCGTGCGCTCCACGACGAGCATCACGTTCAGGCTGCCCAGCGGCACCTCGCCGTCCCGCCGCAGCCGGGCGTCGATCGCGTTCCACAGATCCGTCTCGAAACGCACCAGGTCGTCGAACACCTGCCGCAGCTCCACCACGCCTCCTCTTGCCACATGAGTAAGCTCTAACTAGATTAGCAGTAATCTACTTCTCCGGTCCGCCCCTCGGGCGGGCCGTGTCGAAAGGCAAGCATCCATGAGCGAACTCCAGCGCGACATCGTGGCCCGGATCCTGCGCGAGTCCCCGATCGACCTCGGCGGCGAGGTGGCCGAGCAGCGCGAACTCTTCCGCGAGCTGATCGGCGCGGAGCCCGTCCCCGAGGACGTCACGGTCGGGCCCGCCGTGCTCGGCGGCGTCCCGGCGGTGTCGGTCTCGGTGGGGCCCGTTTCGGTGGGGCCCGTACAGGTGGGGCCCGTTTCGGTGGGGCCCGTTTCTGTGAGGTCCCTCCCGACGGGGTCCGTCCCGGCTGATTCGGTCCTGGCGGGCTCCGTACCAGCGGGGCCCGATCCGGCGGGGTCCGTACCGGCTGATTCGGGCCCGGCGGGGCCCGACCCAGTGGCGGACACGGCGGACGGCACCGTCCTGTACTTCCACGGCGGCTGCTTCGCCGTCGGGTCGGCCGAGTCCTCGATAGGGCTGGCCGGCCACCTGGCCCGTGCGGCAGGCGTCCGCGTCCTGTCCGTGGACTACCGCCTCGCCCCCGAGCACCCCTACCCCGCGGCCCTCCAGGACGCCCTGGCCGCCTACCGGGCCCTGGTCCGCGAGCAGGGCGGGGCGGGGCGGATCGCGGTGGTGGGCGAGTCGGCGGGCGGCAACCTGGCCGCCGCGCTCCTGCTCGCCGTGCGCGAGGAGCCGGACCTGCCGCAACCGGCCTGCGCGGTGCTCCTGTCCCCCTGGGCCGACCTCACCGTCCCCGACCTGCCCGACGACCCCGGGCTCGACCCGGTGATCACCGCGCGGGCCCTGCGCACCCGCGCGCGGGACTACCTCCAGGGCGCCGACCCGCACGACGGCCTGGCCAGCCCCGTCCACGCCGACCTCACGGGCCTGCCCCCGCTGCTCATCCAGGCCGGCTCGGCCGAGTACCTGCGCGACGACGCGATCCGCCTGGCCGCCCGCGCCGCCGCCCACCACGTCCAGGTCACCCTCGACGTCACCCCCCACGTCCCGCACGTCTTCCAGGCCTTCGCCTCGATCCTCGACGAGGCCGCCGAAGCCCTCACCCGCGCCGCCGCCTTCCTCCACACCCACCTCCGCTGACGCGAACGGCTCCTGAGGGAGCTGCGGCGGCGAACCGCCGTCGCCGGATCAGGGGGCGGTGGAAGTGGGGAGGGCGGTGGTGAGGAGGGTGAGGGTGAAGGTGAAGCGGTCTTCGGGGGTACCCGCGGTGAGTTCGCGGGCGTAGTGGCGGGTGTGGGGGAAGGACGGGGGCAACGCCGCGAAGCGGCGCAGGAGTTCGTCGCGGCTCACCACCCACGCGTCGTCGGCGCGGGTGCTGCGGCGGTCCGCCAGGGCGACTTCGAGGCTGTGCGCGTTGACGTAGAGGGTGAGGGAGTCGATCGCCCACGCGGCGGTCTGCGGCTCGACGCCGCCGGCGATCAGGATCGCGAGCATGCCCTCGGTCACCCGCAGCGTGTCCAGGTTGGAGGGGGCGGCGGCGAAGGCGGCTCGGGAGATACCGGGGTAGCGCAGGTACTGGTCGCGCAGTTGGGTGCAGACGTCCACGATCTGCTGCCGCCAGCGGGCGGGGTCCGGCTCGGGCAGGTCGATCGCGGCGCACAGCCGGCCGATCAGCAGCTCGTCCAGGTCCTCCTTGTTGACCACGTGCGCGTAGAGCGAGGACGGGCCCGTCTCCAGCGCGGTGGCGACCCGGCGCATCGTCAGGGCCTCGTAGCCCTCGCGCTCCACCAGGGCGAGAGCCGCGTCGACGATCGCGTCGACCGTGATCGGCTTCTTGCGGCCGCCGGAGGGACCGCGCCGGCCCGCGGGCGCGCTCGCGCCGGTGTCGGCCCGGTGCCGGGCGGCGCGCCGCTCCTGCGGGGTGGGTGGCATACGGGCAGTGTACCGAGCGGTACGAACGGTGTTCCGCGGCCGGCGGACAGTGTTCGCCCCGCCGGGCAGTGAGCGCTGCCCGCCCCGGCCGGCACCCACGTCCGGCGCTCCAGGGTCCCCGCCGCTCGGCTGCTCCGGCGCCTTACGCCACCACTCCTCGCCGTACGGGCCCGTCCCCCGTATCCCAGGGCCCTACGCCACCACCCTTCGCCGTACGGGCGTCCCCCGCACCCCACCGTCCTACGCCAGCAGTCGCGCCAGCCGCTCGCGGACCTCCTCCTTGCCCTCAACCGCCCCCGGCACCAGCCGGTCCCCCTGCTCCGGCTCCCGTGTGTACAGGTGCAGCCGGCCGTCCCTGCGGGCCAGCACCATGTCGGTACTGGCGCCCGCGATCTCGGCCGAGCCCTCCGCCGTGTACTCGGTGACCGTGAGCAGCGCGGCCCGCTCCGCGCCGTCGAGCACGGCGTCGGAGTCGGGCTCGGGTTCGGCGGACTGGCCGCGCGGCAGCCAGTCGACGAGGATGCGCACCGCCTCGTCCAGCTTGTACAGGCCCATCTGGTGGACGCCGAGCGCGTCGATCCGCACCATCAGGCAGATCCGCTCGGGCTGCGGCAGCACCAGGATGCGCCAGGGTTCGCCCGCCTGCGTACCCGTCGTCCGGGCGTCGAGTACCTTGCGGGCCCGCTGCTGGAACGCGACGGCGATGCCGAGGTCCCCGCGGACCTGCACCTCGTCGCCGTCCCCCGCGAGGAGCAGTTCGCGGGCGGCCAGCGACCGTACGGCCTCGGCGAGTTCGTCGTCCGAGGGGCGCGCTTCCAGGAAGTCCACGATGGCGTCCACCGCGGTGAGTTCCGCGATGGTGTAGGCGCCGAGCAGCACGGGTCCGGTGTGCACGAGGTTCACCACGGCGGCGACGAGCCCCTCGGGGACGGACGCCTGACCGGGACCGTTGCCGTCACCGTTGCTGCCGCCGTTGCCGGAACCGCGACCGTTGCTGCCGCCGTCGCCAGAGCCGTTACCGTCGTCGGAACCGGGACCCGGACCGCCGCCGGAGCCAGCACCCTCACCGGAGCCCTTGCCAGGACCGTCGCCGCCGGGACCGTTCCGGTTGCCCGACGCGTCGGCCGGTGTCGCCTCGCCGTACCGGTCGCCCTCGCCCCGCGGCGACCCGCTCCCCCCGCCCTGCTGCTCCTCGCTCACCGCGTGCCTCCCGTCCGCCAGTGCTCCCGCGTCAGCGGCTCGTGCCGCTCGCGCAGCACCGCGGCCGCCGTGCGCGAGGGCGCCTGCGTGACCCACACCTCGGAGTTGCCGAACAGGCCGCGCCCGCCGCGGCCCGACAGCGCCTGCCCGAGTTCGCCGCCGAGGTCCGGCCGGTCGGGCGGCGGGAAGCGGGCGGCCAGCTCACGGGAGACGGCGGTGGTGTCGTCGTCCGCCTCGATCCGGCGCAGCGCCTGGGTGAGCTGACGGGCGACCGGCGGCGTCAGCGTGGTGGGGACGGCAACGATCGGCGAGAGGTACATCGGGCGCCGCTCGGTCATCCGCGACAGGCCCCAGGGGCCGACGTTGCTGCCGGTGAAGCGGTAGACGAGGTAGTCCCACAGGTGGCGCAGGTCGTCCACGCTGGGCAGCTTGCTCCCGCCGAAGGCGGCCGGCGTCTTCTCCAGCTGGACCCAGGTGCCCTGCGCGGTGCGCCCGTGCAGCTTCTCGCGCACCACGTGGCCGCGCATGCCGAAGTCCGGGTAGCGCTTCTTGTCGATGTCGCGGTGGTGGCTGGACAGCCGCGGGTGGCTGCCCTTGCCGGCCCGCCACTTCTCGTAGAGGGCGGGCTCGTCGACGAGGACGTGGCCGCCGCGCAGGACGTCCCGCAGCTGGGGGACCTGGAGCCCGTGCTGCTCCAGGTCGGCGAGGATCACGGCCTCCTCCGGGCTGAGCCGGCCGGCCGCCTTCACCAGCCCCCGCCGGTACTCCCCGGCCCGGGCGGTGATCTCGATCATGAGCCGCACGCGGGTCCGCATCTCGTCGGCCCGCGCCTCCTCCCCGGCGGGTACGGCGTGCGCGCCGCGAAGGGCCCGCCCGATCCCGCCGGACACGCCACGGGGCCCCCGGTGCCCGGCGGCGCGCCCCCGCTGCCCGACCCGGCCGGCAGGCGCCTTCCCAGACATGCGCTCCATTTGCCCAGTACAGCACGCCCCCGGCCACCCCGCAGGAGGAGAACAGTTCGGCGCCGTAGTGGCCGCCCGGGGGGCCGTGCACGGGCAGCATGCGTGGCCCTGCTGACCGCCGTTCTGCTGCCGTACGACTCGTTCCGCTACTGGACCGGCTGCGCCTTCGACCCCGACCGGTCCGGCTCGGCGGTGAACATCGCCAACCAGTCCCTGCGCGGTGTCGTCGCCCGGTTGCAGCACACGCCGCACCCGACGCCGCTGTGGCTGGCCGCCGCAGTGGCGGTCGCGCTGTGCGGGTCGCCGCGATCTACCCGCTGGCCGGGCTCGCCTTCATCGCCGCGACCGCCGTGGTGACGCTGCGCCCCCGCGTGACCGCCCCGGCGGAGACGAGCACCGTCACCCCCTGACGCCCGCGGCCGTCCGTGCGGCCGCGGGTGGCCCGGTAGCGCTCGGGCTAACCGGCAGGCCGGTTCAGCACGGAGACCAGGTGCGCCAGGTCGCGGCGGTGGGAGGCGGCGTCCCACACGGCCCAGGTGCGGCGGGTGAGGGGCCGGCCGACGAGGGGGAGCCAGGTGACGGTGTCCGGGAGCGGCTGGGACCAGTCCGGCGGGGCGAGGGCGAAGGCGCGGTCGGCGCTGACTGCGGCGAGTTTCACCTCCGCGATGAGGGTCTGCCCGTCCGGGACGACCGGGCCGGGGTCGATGCCGTGGGTGCGCAGGACGGCGGTGAGCTCGTCGTACCAGGCCGGGCTGCCGGAGCGGGGGAATCCCACCCATTCCAGTCCCTGGAGGGCGTCCAGCCGGACGCCTTCCTCCTTCCCCAACTCGGCGGCGCGCTCTGCCGCGAGCAGGACGCCCAGATGCTCCTCCACGACGAGCATGGCGTCGAACTCGTTGCCCACCGGGCGCTCCCGCACCAGCGCCAGGTCGAGCCCGTTCCGGCGCAGCTCCGCCAGTTGGGCCGTGGTGGACAGGTGCTGGGCCTGGATCCGGGTGCCGGGATGGGCGCCGACGACGTCGAGCAGCGCGTTGGACAGCAGGTCGGTCGGCAGCTCCAGGGGGATGCCGATGCGCAGCACGGTGCCGGCGGAGGCGGTGTGCGCGGCCATGGCGGTCAGCGCGCGCTCGTAGCGGGCGAGCACGGCACGGGCTTCGGTGAGCAGGGTCGTACCCGCCTCGGTGGGCCGGACCCCCGAGCGGCCGCGGTTCAGCAACTGCACGCCGAACTCGCGCTCGAGGGCGTTCATCGTCTGGGAGAGGGCGGGCTGACTGAGATGCATCCGCCGGGCCGCGGCGGACAGGCTCTGGTCCTCGACCACCGCGACGAACGCGCGCATCGTGCGGATCTCCATGCCTCCATCGCACCACATCCCCGGGACGCCGCGTGCCCCCGGCGGGGGCGGCCGTGTGCGGTCCGGCACATTCCGGGCCCCCTGCCAGGACCTATTTCCGCGGCTTATGACACCCCCCGGCGGCCCGTCTGGCCAGGCGCTTTGCGTCCCCGGGCGGTGGCGGTCGAATGGAGGGCGCCAGGGCGGAACGACCGCCCGGCGCACGAGGAGCACCTTCCATGTCCGAGACCCCGTCCTACTTCACGGCCTTCAAGAACCTGGCGATGAGCCGGACCGAATCGGGTGTGCTGACCCTCCGCTTCCACACCGACGGCGGGCCGGCCACCTTCACCGGCGAGACCCACACCGACTTCCCCCGCGCCCTGTACGAGATCGGCGAGGACCGTGCCAACAAGGTGCTGGTCCTCACCGGGACGGGCGACCGCTTCATGACCGACATCGACGGCGCCAGCCTCGGCGACATCACCAAGCCGGCCGTCTGGGACCGCACCCTCGGCGAGGGCCGGCGGGTGCTGCAGCGCCTGGTCGATCTGGAGATGCCGATCGTCGCCGCCGTGAACGGCCCGGCCTCCGTGCACAGCGAGTACGTGCTGCTGGCCGACATCGTCATCGCCGCGCAGACCGCCGTCTTCTCCGACTTCCCCCACCTGACCTTCGGCATCGTCCCCGGCGACGGTCTGCAGATCGTCTGGGAGGAGGCGCTGGGCCTGAACCGCAGCCGCTACCTGACCCTCACCCAGGGGTCCTTCACCGCCGAGCAGGCCGAGCGCTGGGGTGCCGTCGCCGAGGTTTTGCCGCCGGCCGAGGTGCTGCCCCGGGCGCAGGAGCTCGCCGAGCAACTGGCGGCCAGGCCGCAGCTGCTGACCCGCTACCTCGCCGTCACGCTCCGCCAGCGGATCAGCCGCCGCATGGCCGAGGGCGTGCAGCTCGGCATGGCCCTGGAGGGGCTCACCGCGGCCGACCTCGCGTACCAGGGGAAGTGAGGGACGGCATGCGGGCGCAGACGGAGGCCCCCGGTGGTCTGGGGCCCTGGCTCGCGGCACTGCACGCCGCCTCCGAGCGCCTGGCTGCCGTCGTGGACGCGCTGCCGGAGAGGGAGCTGAGCAGTCCCTCGCGCGCCGCGGGCTGGAGCATCGCGCAGGTCCTGTCCCACCTGGGCAGCGCCGCCGAGATCTGCACGGGCCTGCTCGAACGCGGTGTCGCGGGCGGTACGGGCGGGCCCACGCGGGAGGAGGTGGAGCCGGTGTGGGCCCGCTGGGACGCCATGACAGCACCGGCCCGGCGCGAAGCGTGGCGGAGCGCCGACGCGCGGCACCTGCAACTGCTGGACTCCCTGCGGGGCGGACCCGGGCAGGAGGTGCGGGTTCCGTACTTCGCCGGCCTGCTCGACCTCCCCGCGTACGCCGGCTACCGGCTCTCGGAGCAGTCGGTGCACGCCTGGGACGTCGAAGCTGCTCTCGACGCGGCGGCGGTGATCCCGGCCGGCGAGGTGGCGCTGCTGTGGCGGCGGCTGGACCTGGTCGCCACCCGCTTCCGCGATCCGGTGACCCTCGGCCGCCTGGCACCGGCCCAGCTGGCGCTCGACCTCACCGGCCCGCCGGGGGTGGTCCTGCTCGACCTGGACGCCGAACTGCACCTGTATCCGTGCGAGCCCGCGCAACCGGCGGGCACCGTGTCGGGCACGGCCGAGGCGGTACTGCGCCTGGTCTACGGCCGCAGCCAGGACGCGGACCACGTCCAAGTCACAGGCGCCGCCTCCCTGGCGGACCTCCGGGCGCTGTTCCCGGGGTTCTGATGCCCGCCACGCACGGCGAAAGGAGTCGGCGCTGCCGGCTCCCGGCCTCCCGGGAGGTGTCCGAGGAGGTCCGCCGACTGCGTCGGCGGACCTCATGCCGGACGGACCGCCGCTACGCGGATGCCGATGCGACGAATGCGCGCACGGCGTCCGCGAACGCCTCCGGCTCCTCGACGTGGCCCAAGTGCCCGCTGTCCTCCAGAACGACCAGGTGCGATCCGGGGATCAGCGTGTGGAGTTCCTGGGCCCACCGCGGTCCGCAGATCACGTCATGCCGCCCGACGACGACCAGGGTGGGCAGGTCGAGCCCCGGGAGGGTCGCCCGGTCGTCGATGGTGTCGGGTTCGCCGTTCTCGTCGAGGGACGATATGTAGGTGCAGGTGAGCATCTCCCGGAACCCGCGGAACTCCTCCTCGCGGTCCCAGTAGCGGGCGAAGTAGATCGGCACCAGGCCGCGCAATGCTGCCGTGACCGTCTCGTCGTCGGTGGCGGCTCCGACGCCTTGGAGCGCCGCGAGCGCCACGGGGAGCTCCTCGCGGCCCTCGTTGCGGTGGACGAACTCCTCGACCCTGGCCGCGGCTTCGGCCATGTGCTCGGGCCCGGTCACCGGGGCGCTCTCGTACAGCACCAGCCCGCGGAGGCGGTCCGGGTGGTGCAGCGCCGCGTACTGGGCCACGAAACCGCCGTACGAGTGCCCGAGCAGGAACACCCGGGGCAGCGACAGCCGGTCGAGCAGCCCGATCAGCGCGCGTGTGTGGCGCTCGCGGGTGTAGCCGTGCGGGTGGGACGGCAGGCGCTGCGAACCGCCGGTCCCCAGCGGCTCGACGTACACCATGGTCAGGGACTCTTCGAGGGCCGGTGCCCGCAGGGACTGCCAGACGACGCCAGGACCGCCGGGCAGCGCCAGGCAGACCGGGCCCGAGCCGTGGACGTGGTAGCGCTGGTCCAGGCCGTCCACCACGACCTCGTGGGCTCCGGGCGACAGGAGGCCGGCCGTTTCGTTCTGCATCGGTTCTCCGTGTGGGTAGGGCTGAAAACACCCGCAAGACGCAGTGCGTCCGGAGAAGTTCGACCACGGAGAGGTGATGCGGGTCACGCGTCCTGGGGCGGTGTCCGCTCGTCGCGGACCCCGCTCGCGTGGAAGAGGCGCAGGTGGTGCATCCGGCCGTCCTTCGTCGTCATGACCCAGGCCACGGCCGGCGGGCAGTGGTCCGGCGCGTCCGGCGGACTGACCAGGTCCATTTCCCAGATGGTCGTGTCCCGGCTGGTGACGGCGCTCACGAAACGCTGGCGCACCCCTGCTTCGAGATCGCACGCCATACCGCGGATCAGGAAGTCCTGGTCGCCCACGCGCTGCCGCCCCACGTAGTAGGCGGCGTCCGGGGTCCAGCGCTCGGCCGTCAGCTCCGCGAACCGCCCCTGCTCGGCCGCGGCCAGCGTCTCCACCGCCTCCCGGGCGCTTCGCCGGGACGCGGCCAGGACATCGGCGTGCGCCGCGTCCGCCGTCGCGGCCATCGCCTCCACGAGTTTCCTCCTGGCCTCGCTGAGCCTGCTGCGCACGGTGCCGACGGGGACGCCGCACAGGGCTGCCATCTGGGCGTAGGAGGGGCTGCGCGGGCTGAAGTGCCGCAGCATGACGGTCATGCGCAGCGTGGGGGACAGCTGGTCGACCGCCTGCCAGATCCAGTCCCGCAGGGCATGCCGGTCGACGACCTGCTCGGGTCCGGACTCCGTCACGGGCAGGGACAGGTCCACGAACGGCGTCGTGGGGGGTGCCGAGCGCAACCGCGAGCGGCAGACGTTGCGCACGATCATGCGCAGCCAGGCGCCCGCGGATTCGGGGTCCCGCAGGTCGCCGATCCGCCGGAAGGCGATGAGCCAGGCGTCCTGGACGGCGTCCTCGGCATCGGGCCGGTTGCCCAGCACGCTCAGCGCCACGGCCTGCATCCCGGCCCGGTGCCGGCCGAGCAGTGCCCCGAGAGCCGCCGCGTCCCCGGTGCGCGCACCGCGCACCAGCTCGCCGTCGGACGGACTCCCGAACCCCGCACTCCCCACCGGCCCCAGGGTACGTGGTCCGCCCCGGGGCTTCTGCGCCCCGGGCATACGACGCCTCGCCGGCTCCTCCCGGGCGAGGACGCCTTCAGGCCGCCGGGAGGGTGATCGTGAAGTCGTCCTCGACCGGGGGGTCGAGCTCCTGCTCGCGCATGCCGGTGGCGGCGAAGCAGCGCACCCGGACGGTGGTGGGAGTCACGTCCAGGCGCAGGAAGCTCTTGAAGAACGGCGGGCTGTAGGTGGCGGAGCCGGGCGAGAGCACCTGGGTGTAGGTCTTGCGGACCGGCAGGCGCAGCCGGGCGCCGCGGTCGGGCCGGTGGGCGACACCGAGCAGGGTGGCGACCAGGTGGGCGCGGAAGGTGACGGGGGCGTCGGTGGCGCGCACGGGCGTGGTGCCCAGGCGCCGGGCGATGACGGCGGTGGCCTCCTCGGGGGTGAGCTCCAGCATCGGCAGGTGGAGGCGGCGGGCGTAGAGCCGGCTGTGGAAGGCGAGGGAGTCGCCGCGCATGGGATAGCAGCGGAAGTCGTCCTCGCCGACGCCGCCGACGGCCACCTTGGGGATGGTGTGGGTGGCGTGCATGAAGGCGCCGCCCCCGCCGGAGACGACGTACTCGATGCGCCGGCCGTCCACGTCGACCGGGTAGTGCTGGTAGTTGTGGATGTCGCCGCCGATGGCCGCGACGAAGGTGTTGGCGGGGTCGCGGACGATGTCGTCCACGGTGCCGCCGCCGGCTATGGCGCAGGGGTGGTACTCGCCGTCGACGTAGAGCGGTGAGCCGGTGATGAGGATCTTGGGGCGCGGGCCGCGGGCGACCTCGCGCAACCAGGCGCCCTGTTCGGCGTCGAGGTCGCCCAGCAGGCCGGTGTCGATGCCGATGATGCGCAGCGGGCCGGTGTCCATCGCCCAGTAGGGGCCGGGCTGTTCGGCGGCCTGCTCGGGAGCGGCGCGCATCTGCCGGGGGCGGTCGAGGGCGGCGTCGTCGGGTGTGTCGGGGCTCTTCCAGAGCAGGCCGCGCCACCAGGCGGCGGTCAGCGCGCGGGGCTTGGGGCCGGGCGGCAGTTGCGGGGCGCGGCAGAAGACGCGCATGAAGCCGACCAGGCCGTCGTACCAGTCGTGGTTGCCGGGTATCGCGTAGATCGGCGCGGCGTAGTCCCGGTAGGGGCGGAAGAACTTGGTGCCGTACTCGTTGGCGCTGCCCACCGGGTAGAGGACGTCGCTGCAGATCAGGGCGAAGCGGGTGCCGGCGCCCGCCGCGAGCATGCCGGGGACGACGGCGTACTGCGGGTCGTCGCCCTCGCCGGTGTCGCCGAGCAGGAGGAAGGAGTAGTGCTCGGGGTCCTCGCGCCGGATGGGGCGGGCGGGATCGGCGCCGCGCTCGGCCTGCGCCCGGACCCAGCGGCTCCGGTCGGCGCCGGTCGGGTCGCCGAACAGGGAGGCGAGCGGGCCGTTGCGGGCGGCCCAGAGGGTGGCCGGGTTCAGCCAGAACACCTTGCGGACCCGGCTGGGCATCAACTGCCGGTACGCGCCGGGGCGTTCGCTGCGCCATCCGGCGCCGGCCGCGGAGTCGCGGGAAGATGAGGCAGGCACCGGCGCACTGTAACAAGGGACGTGCGCGGCGCAACCGGGCCGTGCTCAGGTGAACTGCCCCGTTCCGGTGGGGTCGTTGACCACCCGCACGATCGTTTCCGCCGTCCGCGCGATCTCCGCGTCCCCGGCCGCCCGGGGCGCGAGGACGGCGTCCGCGCCGTCCACGAGGCCGGGGTGCCGGGCGTCGTAGGCGGCGAACGTCTCGGTGTCGTCGGGGTGGATCAGCCGGGGGTACCGGCCGGGGTCGGCTGCGAGCGATCCGCACGCGACGGTGCAGACCTCGACGCCGAAGCCGGCCAGTTCCCGCGCGTAGCTCGCCGCCAAGTGGTCGACCACCGCGGTGATCTCCGCGTACAGCGCCAGGTAAGGAGTCGCTTCGTCGCGGCGCGGAGCCGGCACTACCCAGACGAGCAGCCCCTCCTGCCGCTCGCGCATCGCCGGCAGGACCGCGCGGTTGATCCGCTGGCTGGAGAGCACGTGCGCGTCGTAGATCTGCGCGAGTTGGTAAGGGGTGAAGGATTCGACCGGTCCGCGCGGGACGGGTCCGGGCGCGTGGATCACGGCGTCGACGCGGCCGCAGCGGTTCGTGATCTCACCGATCGCGGCGGAGACCGAGTGCTGGTCGGCGGTGTCGAGCGCGAGGGGGTGGAGGCGGGCGTCCCGCGGCAGCACCTGGTCCCCGAGCGCGGTGAGTGCGTCCGGCAGCACCGCGCGGACGGGCCCGAACCCGGCGTACACGGTGTGACCGGCGCGGGCCAGCGCCAACGCGGTCGTCGCGCCGAGTCCCGTGGCAGCCGCGGCGACAAGAACGGTCTTCGACATCGGGCTCCTCTGCGGATGACGCGGGCGGTGGGGCGCGTCGGCGGGTGGAGGTCGGGCCGCGGGTACCGGCCGGGCTGCGAAGGTGCGGGACGCACCTGACCAGATGGCCAGCAGATGGCCAGCATCGCCGTGAGCCGTGCCCTTCCGCCTCGGTCGAATGACGGTCCGCGTGACTGTGTCTTCCGCATGACTGTGTCTTCCTCGTCTTCCGCGTCTTCGTCGTCTTCCGCCGCCCCGCCCCGGCACCGCCCCCGCGCACGGCGGGCAGAGCCCCCGGGTCGCAGCGTCGCCTCGCGCGGAGGGCTGCCCACCGCTGTCCGCGGCGTGGGGACGGTCCCGGCGGCCCTCCCCGGCGGCGACGGCCGGGACGGCACCAGCCACGTTCTGCTTCCGCGCGGAGGAAGGCGTCCGGGCCGCCCGCTACCTACGCCAACGGGAACCGCCGCGCGCCGTGGCCGGGCAAACGGCTGCCGCCCAGGTGACGAAGCGACGGTCGATCGACCGATGCGGCGCCCGGCGTGGCCGGGGGATCGTCGGGTCGCGGCTCCGGACCGTCCGACCGCGAAGCGTGCGGCACCGCGACGGACCGGCCGCCCCGCACGGCGACACAGCGGGGGGGGGGGACGCGCGTCCCTTCCCCGTCGTCCCCCCGCCGTCCCCCGCCGTCCGCACCCCGGCGCCGCCTTCGGGCCCACCGCCGGACGCACACGACCCCTGCAGAACGGAGTTCCGCGTGAACGAGTCCCCCGACAACGAGGCCGGCACGATCGTGCTCATCCACGGCCTCTGGGTGAACCCGCGCAGTTGGGAGGGGTGGAGACACCACTACGAGACGCGTGGCTACCGGGTCCTCGCCCCGGCCTGGCCCGGCCTCGACCGCGAGGTCGAGGACCTGCGGCGCGACCCCGCGGGCATCGCGGGCGTCGGCGTCCGGGAGGTGGCGGACCACTACGAGCGGATCATCCGCGCCCTGGACCGGCCGCCGGTCATCATGGGCCATTCGTTCGGCGGCACGATCGTGCAGATCCTGCTCGACCGCGGCCTGGGCAGCGCCGGGGTCGCCATCGACTCGGCCGCGGTCAAGGGAGTGCTCCCGCTGCCCCTGTCCACCCTCCGATCGACCTGGCCGGTGCTGGGAAACCCCGCCAACCGGAACAAGGCGGTCCCGCTGACGGCAGAACAGTTCCACTACGCCGTCACCAACACCCTCAGCGCGTCCGAGTCGGCCGCCCAGTACGAGCGGTACGCCGTCCCCGGCTCGGCCCGGGTCCTCTTCCAGGGGGCGTTCGCCAACTTCCATCCCAAGGCGGCCACCCGGATCGACTTCCGCAACGGCCGCCGGGCGCCGCTGCTGTTCATCGCCGGGGGTGCCGACCACATCGTGCCGCCCAAGGTGAACAAGGCCAACTGGCGCCTCTACCGCAAGTCGCCCGCCGTCACCGACTACCGGGAGTTCGCCGGGCGCTCGCACTTCACCGTCGGCCAGAAGGGCTGGGAGGAGGTCGCCGACTACGCGCTGGACTGGGCCGAGGCGCACCTCCTCGCCCACGCCTGACCACCGGCCGACTCCGCCGCCGCGCCTCCGCGGACCGGCGCGCCCGCCCCCGGCCGAGCCCATCGCGCCCATCGCGCCCATCGAGCCCGCCTCGCCCCACCCGGCCCGCTCAGGGCCGTACTACCGCAATCAGGAGAAGAGTCATGTCCACCCGTCGTACCTTCCGTATCGCCGTTCTCGGCGCAACTGCCGTCGCCCTGGCCGCAGGTGTGACCACGATCGCCGCGGCCGCACCCTTCCACCGGAACGCGGCCGCGCCCAAGCCGACCGTCGTCCTCGTCAACGGCGCCTGGTCCGACGCGGCCAGTTGGAGCGGCGTCGTCGAGCGTCTGCAGGCCGCCGGCTACCCGGTCGCCGCGCCGCCCACCGGCCTGCGCAGCCTGTCCGACGACTCGGCCTACCTGGCCTCCTACCTCAAGACCGTCAAGGGCCCGGTCGTCCTGGTCGGCCAGTCCTACGGCGGCTCGGTGATCACCGATGCCGCCACCGGCAACGGCAACGTCAAGGCGCTCGTCTACATCTCCGCCTTCGCACCCGACAAGGGGGAGGACGCCAACACCCTGACCGCGAAGTTCCCCGGCACGCAGATCACCGACGACCCCACCGCCGCCATCCCCACGGCCCTCACCCCCGTCCCCTTCACCAAGGCCGACGGCACCACCGGCGTCGACCTCTACGCCAAGCCCGACCAGTACCGCAGCCTGTTCTTCAGCAACCGCGTGAGCACCACGACCGCCGCCGAACTCGCCGCCACCCAGAGCCCCGCCACCCCGCAGGCCCTCGGCGAACCCTCCGGCACCCCCGCCTGGAGGACCATCCCCTCCTGGTACCTCGTCTCGGACGACGACCACGTGATCCCGCCGGCCGCCGAACGCTTCATGGCCGAGCGCGCCCACGCCCACACCGTCGAGGCCGACACTCCCCACGCCGCGCAGGTCACCGACCCCGGCACCGTCACCGGCCTCATCGAGCAGGCCGCCCGCGCCACCGGCTGACCCTCCGCGACGCAACCCGCGACGGCACCGCCGGGCGGCCGGGGTCACCCCGCCGCCCGGTGGTGCGCGCACAGGTCGCGTCGGGTCACGCCGAGGGTAGCGTGGGCCCGGGGAACGGCTCGGCGAGGGCCCGGGAGATCCGGCGGGCGGTCGCCCGGACGGAAGGGGCGACGTCCTGGACGGACCGGGTGCCGGCCCGGAAGCAGATGGAGACCGCAGCCGCCACGGAGTCGTCCGGTCCGTACACGGGAGCGCCCACGCAGTGGATGTCCGGGCCCATCATCTTCTCGCTGGAGGAATACCCCTGCCTGCGGACGGTGGCCAGGATCGACCGGAGCCGGCCGGCGTCGGTGACCGTGTTCTCGCTGTGGCGGGGCAGCGGGCCCCGCAGGTACTCCTCGCGCACCTCCTCGGGGGCGTGGGCGAGCAGCACCAGTCCGGCCCCGGTGGCAAAGGTGCCGAAGCGCCCGCCCGCCCGGCCGACGGCCTGCGGAGCCCCGGGCGCGCTGAGCCGCTCCAGGATGACGACGTCCAGGTGGTTCCGGACCGAGAGGTGGATGTGCTGCTGGCGCGCCGCGTCGTAGAGGCCCTGGATGAACGGCAGCGAGATGTCCCGCATGCCGTGGCCGCGCGGGGAGAGGGTGGCCAGCTCCCACAGTTTCAGGCCCACCCTGTACCGCCGGTCCACGCCCCGTTCGAGAGCACCCCAGGCCACGAGTTCGGCGGCACGGCGGTGCACGGTGGGAAGCGACAGCCCCGTCCGGCGCGACAGTTCGGTGAGTGTCAGCGCGGGGTTCTCGTAGGAGAAAGCCTCCAGCAGGGCCAGGGCCTTGCCCGTGACCGACATGCTCTCCTCGCCCGGCATCCTGATCACCCTTCGTACGTCGTTGCTTGCGGGGTCGCCACGAGGTGCGCGTACCCCGGTGCGCGGTGCAACCCGCGGCCCGGCTCAGCGGATCGCGACCTCGGCTTCGATCTCCACCGGGATACGGAAGGGGAGCTCCGCGAGGCCCACTGCCGAACGGGCGTGACTGCCGGTTTCCGGCCCCCACAGCTCCAGGACCAGGTCGGAGAAACCGTTGATCACCGCCGGTGCCGAGGTGAACCCGGGCGCGGCGTTGACCATGCCGAAGACCCTGAGCCAGGCGGTGACGCGGTCCAGGTCGCCGAGCGCCGCCCGCAGACTCGCCAGCACGGCAAGGGCGGTGGAGCGTGCGGCGTCGTAGGCGTCCGACAGCGACACTTCCGCGCCGACCTTGCCCAGCAGGGAGGGGAGCGACCCGTCCCGCGTCAGCGGCCCGTGCCCGGAGACGAAGGCCCGGTCGCCGTGGATCCTCACCCAGGGGAAGGGCAGGCTGACTCCTGGAGGAAGCCGCATCGGCTCGGGAAGGTGCAACCCCAGCTCCTCCAGGCGTTTCTCGATCTTCATCGTCCTCCCCTTCCCACGTCGTCCGACCTCTTTCCGCGTCGTCCCTTGTCGGCCCCCGTTGGCCTGTCGCCGGGGACTGTACGGACGCCGGCGTGGTGCGTACTCAGTCGCGCAGGAAGTCCAGCGCCTGCCGCACGAACACCTCGTGGTACTGGAAGATGCCGCCGTGCCCGGAGTCGGGGTACACGGCCAGCTTGGTGTGGGGCAGCAACTGGGCGAGGCGGAGGGTGCCGGTCTCCGTGGGCCACATCGCGTCGTGGTCGCCGTTGACGACGAGCACGGGCTGCTTCACGGCTGCCAGGCCGGCCGGCGAAGTGTTCTGCTCCCATGCGGTGAGTGCGGTGAGCTGGGCGCCGACGGCCTGGTCGGAGATGGGGGTGTCGCGGTCGTCGGCGGTGCGCTCGTCGAGGCGGGCGAGGAAGGCGTCCGCTGCCGCCTGGCCGGCCGGTGAGGGCTCGAAGAACAGGAAGTGCTTGGGGTGCTTGCCCTGCTCGGTCGCCTTCTGGACGGCCGCCTGGAGGGTGGCGCCGGTGGCGGCCGGCCCCTCGGCGCCGGCGGGCGCGGTGGCGGCCAGGATCATCCGGCGGACGCGGTCCGGGTACTGCTGGGCGACGACCTGGGCGACGATGCCACCCAAGGAGTAGCCGAGCAGGTCGACCTCGCCCAGGCCGAGGGCGTCGAGGAAGGCGACGGTGTCGTCGGCCATCGCCTCGAAGGTGTCGGGGGTGGTCCCGCCGGAGCGGCCGACCCCGCGCAGGTCGACCAGGACGACGCGCCGCTCGGCCGCCAGTCCGTCGACCACGGCGGGATCCCAGTCGTCCAGCACCGCGGTGACGTGGTGGAGCAGGACGAGCGGGACACCCTCGCCCGTACCCACCTCGCGGTAGGCGAAGGGGGTGCCCGCGACGTCGACGGTCTTGGTGGGGGCGGAGCTTGCGGTTGCTGCGGACATGGTGGAGTCCTTCCCTCGCGATGGGTGCCGGCGGGCGCCGGACGTTCTTAGGATAGCGCTCGCTATATAACGACCGCTACCCTATAACAGGCAAGGGACGGCCGGCGCCCCGGACCAGGAGGAGTGAGACGCGATGCGATACCCCAAGGACCACAAGGTCCACGCGAAGGCGGCGATCCTGCGGGAGGCGTCCGGCACGCTGAAGGAGAAGGGCTTCCACGCCGTGGGGGTCGACGCGCTGGCCGCCGCCGCCCACGTCACCTCAGGCGCGCTCTACTCCAACTTCGCCGGCAAGGAAGGGCTGCTCGAAGAGGTCGTCGCCCACGAGGTGGGCCTGCAGTTCGCCGGCATAGCCGACCCCGACCCCGCCGAGCGGCGCCGCCGGCTCGTCGACGTCCTGCGCCTCTACCTCAGCGACGATCACCGCACCGACGTCGCCACCGGCTGCGTGATGCCGTCGCTGAGCGCCGACGTCGCACGGGCGGGGGACTCCGTCCGCGAGACCTATCGCAGTCGCATGGTCGACCTCGTCGAGAACCTGGCCCCGGCGATGCCGGGCACGCCGGAGGAGCAGACCCGGCACGCCTGGGCCCTGATCGCCTCCATCGTCGGCGCGGTCACGATAGCCCGCGCCCTCCCCCCGGGTGACGACGCCCACACCGCCCTGGAGGCCACCCTCGACACCCTCCTGCGGTCCCTCACCGACGACCGCTGAACCCGCCGCCGGTCACGTCCTGCCCGTCCGGCCCGTCCTGCTCGTCCAGTGCGGCGAGTGCGTCGCGGAGCGCCGCACGGGAGGAGATGCCGAGCTTCGGGAAGATCTGGTAGAGGTGCGCGCCGATGGTCCGGTGGGAGAGGTAGAGCCGCTCGGCTATCTGCTTGTTGCTCAGGCCGGATGCGGCCAGCTCTGCGATCTGCCGTTCCTGCGGGGAGAGCACCGAGCGCTCCGCCGTACCGGTCCGCGGGGCGGTCCAGCCCGAGGCCCGCAGCTCCTTGGCCGCGCGTTCCCTCCAGGGCCCCGCCCCGAGCAGGGCGAAGGCGTCGTGGGCCTGGCTCAGTTGCCCCCGGCAGTCCGCGTTCGCCCGGGCCCGCCGCAGCCGTTCGCCGTAGGCGAGTCGCACCCGGGCGAGGTCGAACGGCCAGCGCTCGACGCCCGGCACCGCCAGGGCCTCGGCGAACAGGCGCACCGCCTCCTCGTCGCTCTCGGCGCACAGGGCGGCCGAGCCGCCCGCGAGAAGGGCGAGCCGGGGTGAGAGCTCCGCCATGCCGATGTCCGCCATGGCGCGCACATGCGCGGCCGCCTCGGCACGGCGGTCGGTACGCACCGCCGCTTCGACGAGGTCCATCGCCACCCACAGCGCGTGCGGTACATGGGAGGCGAAGACACCCGGGGGGCTGACGGCCGCGGCCTGCTGGTAGGCGGCCTCGAAGTCACCGCGGACGATGCCGGCGAGCGTGCGCACGTGCCGGGCGTAGTGCAGTGCCGTCCCGACGCCCCGCGGGGTGGCGAAAGCGCTGATCCGGTCGGCGAGACGACCGGCCGGGCCGTCGTCACCGCGCGCGGCCGCGACGACGGCCCGGCAGTACCAGAAGTACCAGGTGAAGAAGCGGTATCCCGAGTCCTCGCACAAGCGCAGCCCCTCGGTGGCCAGTTCGTCGCACTCGTCCCACCTGCCGCTCAGGTAGTCGCCCAGGCACAGGTGCATCAGCGCCCCGATGGTCCTCCGCGGGGGCCCGCCGTCCCGCCCCTGGAGGACGACTCGCCAGGAGGGCTCGCGCAGGTCCGCCAGCCGGTCGGCATAGAGCGACGCGGTCCCGATCCGCACGATCCGCCCGGGGTCGCTCTCCTGCGGGAGGCTGTCCAGGAGGGGCTCCAGCTGCTCCAGTGCGGCGACTCCCGTGCGCGCCGGGTCGGAGAAGGTCCGGCCGGCCACGGCCAGCAGGGGCGGCGGCTCCGGGCGCAACCGGGCGAGCGCGGCGTAGAAGGGCGGCCAGAGTTCGGCGCGGCCGCTGTAGAAGCTCAACAGCAGGAGCAGGTGGATCGCGTCGACGAGGGCCGCGTCCCTGGCGTCGTAGCGGTGGGCGCCGGACTCGATCGCGCCGACGAGCACGCGGTGGGCGGTGTCGATGTCCCCGCCGCCGTTGATGGTCAGGTAGACGGCAGCGGCGGCGGAGTGCAGGGAGTCCGTCAGATCCGGATCCGCCCGGCGCGCGTGGGCCAGCAGGTCCGACACGCCGAGCAGGTCCCCGGTGGCGTCGGCTCCGATGTACGCGGCTTCGCTGAGCCTGCGGGCCCGGTCCTCGCCGCGGGGGCTGAGGTCCGCGCTGCGGACGAGGGCCGCCACGGCGCCGCGGGCGTTGCCCCGGGCGGAGATGAGGCGAGCGGAGCGTTCGAGCAGGACGGCCACGTCCTCGTCCGGTTCGACGGTCGCCTCGCCGAGGTGCCAGGCCCTGCGCTCCGGGTGGTCCAGCAGCACCTGGGCGAGGACCCGGTGGGCGGCACGGCGCTGGGCGGTGGTGCACGCCTCCATCACCGCCGAGCGGATCAGGGGGTGCCGGAAGACGAGCCGTCTGGTGCCCTCGTCGAAGCGCACCAGCCTGTCCTCCTCGGCGGGGGTGAGGGCTTCGATACCGGCGGGGCACCCGGCCTCCCGCGCCGATGCCTGCAGGACACCGAGGTCGCCGGTCCCGTCGAGCGTCGCGACCAGCAGCAGGCGCCGTGCGGCGTCGGGAAGTGCCGAGACCCGGGAGACGAACAGCGCCTGCAGCCGCCGGCTGAGGGGCAGCAGGGGCGGAAGGCTCTCCGTGGCCGCGAGCTGCTGCCCGCTGAGCGCCGTCGGCAGCTCGATCAGCGCCAGGGGGTTGCCCTCCGCCACGACCAGCAACCGCTCCCGTACCTGGTCGGCGAGGCTGGGGAAGCGGGCGTCGAGCAGTTCCCCCGACGCTGTCCGGTCCAGGGGCGGGACTTCGTACTCGGGGAGCCCGAGGCGGTGGAACAGCGTGGGGCTCCCCGACCGCATGGCTCCCAGGAAGCCGACCGGACTGCCCTCCAGCCGGCGTGCGACGAAACCGAGAACGGCCGCGCTGGCCTGGTCGAGCCACGGCAGGTCGTCGATGACGAGGAGCAGCCGACTCTCGGCGGCCACCCGCCGCAGCAGCAGCAAGGTCGCGCTGGAGACGACGAGGCGGTCCGGTGGCGGCCCGCTGTCGAGGCCGAGCGCCGTCCGCAGCGCCCCGCCGTGCACGTCGTCGAGCCGGCCGAAGAATTCAGTGAGAGGGAAAAGGAGCTGGTGGAGTCCGGAGTAGCTCACATCGGCTTCGAATTCGACTCCGGCGGCCCGCACCACGCGCGTCCCCTTTGCGGACACCGTTTCCGCCGCGGCGTCGAGCAGAGCGGTTTTCCCCACGCCGGGCTGTCCCGACAGCAGGAGCGCACCACTGCGGTGGGTGGTGGCCAGGAAGCCGCAGATGTCCTTGACCTGCCGCTCACGGCCCACCAGGGAAGGGGAGAAATTCTCCTCCGGAAAACCTTCCACCGTCACACTCCAGTCAGCCACCACGACCGTGCACGAAATCCACTGAAGCCCGGCTCCGCTCCCGGAGGGGAATACGAATGTGCGTAGGGTACCGCCGGCCCGCAGGACGGCAAAAAACTTTCACTGGGTGAAAGTGGCGATGCCGGGTACGCCTTGTGCACAGCACCGGGCGGGGCGCGGAACGTGGCAGGATACGGAAAAGACGACGGGCACGGCACGGGCACGCCGGGTGCCGGCCGGCTGCACGGCCGGACCCGCGGACGAGGGAGCCGAGGGTGGACGCATTGGGGATGGACGGGGCCGCGCAGGCCGGGGGCGGGCCCGCGGCCGAGGCTTCCGGGCCGGCCGGGACGGATGCGGGGGCGCCCGAGGAGGACGGGGCGGCCGGGCAGCAGGGCGCGTCCGGGCATCGCGGCGGGCGCGGTCGGCGCCGGCGGGCCCCGCGGGAGCGGGGCGGCGGGCGCCCGCAGCGCCCGTTGTGGAAGGAGTTGCCGGTCCTCGTCGTCGTCGCCCTGGTGCTCGCGCTGATCGTGAAGACGTTCCTGCTGCAGGCGTTCTCGATCCCCTCGGAGTCGATGCAGAACACCTTGCAGCCGGGCGACCGTGTCCTGGTGGACAAGCTGACCCCGTGGTTCGGGTCGAAGCCGGAGCGCGGCGACGTCGTCGTCTTCCACGACCCCGCCGACTGGCTGGGCGACGAGGAAGCCCCGCACCCCAACGTCATCCAGAAGGCCCTCGGATTCATCGGCCTCATGCCGGCCGCGGGCGAGCGCGACCTGATCAAGCGGGTCATCGGCGTCGCCGGCGACACGGTGGAGTGCCAGGGGACGGGCCCGGTCAAGGTCAACGGCAGGCCGCTGGACGAGCCGTACCTGATGCCCGGCAACACCCCGTGCACCGAGGACGGCCAGGGCGGCCAGTTCAAGGTCACCGTGCCCAAGGGAACGATCTGGGTGATGGGGGACCACCGCCAGAACTCCCTGGACTCCCGCTACCACCAGCAGGACACCACGCACGGCTTCGTCCCCGTCGGCAACGTCGTCGGCCGCGCCGTCGTCGTCGCCTGGCCCCTCGACCGGTGGTCCACCCTGCCCGTCCCCCACACCTTCAGCCAGCCGGGCATCTCGGCGGCGGCCGCGACTGCCCCGACCGCGGTGGGCGTGGCGGGGGCGGTCCCCCTGGTGCTGTGGCGACGCAGGCGCAAGCTCTGACGGGACGAGCGGATGCCGGCCGTCCGGCGTGCCGGGGGCGGGCCGCCGACGGGAACCGGCACTGAGCGGGACGGCTGCGGGACGACCAGGGCCTTTATGGGCTGACACCCCAGGTGATGCGGTAGTCGCACTCGCCCGAGCAGGTCAGCACGCTGGTCGCGTCGTCGTTGACGTAGGAGTAGGCGAAGGGCTCGGCCTTCTTGAAGACGGCGGCGGAGTCGATCGGCCAGGAGGAGGGGACGCAGGCCGAGCGGGCGGCGTAGGCGCCGGTGCAGCACGTCTGGTCGGTGCCGAAGGCCAGGCAGGCGCTGAGGCAGGCCACGACCTTGCCGCCGCGCACCCGTTGCAGCTTGGTGGGGCAGGACGCGTTGGCGTCGTGGGTGCAGCCGGCCGCCGAACAGCCCCTGGAATCGATTTTGTCGGTGGACGAGCCGCCGGAACTGTTGATCCACATGGGCAGGTTGTTGCCCTCCACGAGGCTCACGTCGTAGAAGTCCATGCCGTTCCAGGCGTTGAGATTGAACTCGGCCAGCGTCGAGGGGAACTCGCCCCAGGTGCTGCCGCACTGGAAATGGCCGCAGTCGCCGCTGGTGCAGTGGCCGTTGCCCGCGGCGTCGAAGGAGCAGCCGTTCCGGGCCCACACCCGTACGTCCCAGTGGTCCGGGATCGCGAACGACAGGCTGGCACCGGGCTTCAGCACCCAACCGGTGGCGGCCACCGGGTGGTTGGGGTCGGCTGCGATGGCCGGCCAGATGGTCTGGTCGAGCCGGTTGACCAGGGTCATGGTCCGCTTCCCCTTCCCCGCGGGCGCGGGGGCCTTGCCGGAAGCGGGGGCGGGCTGGTGCGGGCGGGCGCCGGCCGTGGCCTTGGGGGAGGCGGTTGCCGCGTGCGAGGGCGTCGACGTACGGGCCGGCGTCGGGCTCGCCGCGGCGGTGCTCGTGGCGTCCGCCGGCGGCGTGGCCGCCGGTGGGGCGGCAGAGGGCCGCGGCCCGGCGGCGTCCGCCGCCGTGGTGCCGCCGTTGCCCTGCAGGCCGGCCACCAGCACCCCGGTGACCACGGCGAGGCACGCGAAGAGGACGACCCCGAGGACGGGTATCCCGCCGCGCCCCCAAAGCCCGCGCGGCGACCTTCGCCGTCCCCTGCTCCGGCGCGCACTCCCGCGCCGTCCCGTCACCGGCTCCCGCCCACGGCCCCGCGCCTCACGACGATGCATCCCACCACTCCCGGACGTCGCTCCCTCCCACCACTCGGGGTACCGCTCCGCGACGGCCCGAGCCGGTGAGGGCTTCCCTTCGGAGACGGTCCCCGGCGCCGCCGGATAACGGTTTCGTCGGCGGCGAGGCCGAACGGGGCCGTGTGCGGCGTCGTCGCGCAGCGCTGGCACCAGCACCGGCACGTCCCCCAGGACCAGCCGTCACCGGACCGCAGCCGCCACGACAGCCGGGCCCGTCGACAGTCCGGCCGGCATGGGGTATCGCTCTCCGCGGCCAGGCGGGTGCTGTCCTGACTCGCCGAGGTTCATGCGGCGCCCACGACGGTGCGCCATCGTGCAGCAGGCAGTCGGCGTCCGCCCCTTCCAGGCGGAGGAAGGAAGCCGAGCCACCTCCTCCGGCGGTGAGCCGCGCTCCGGAGTGGCAGGGTATTTTTCTCCGAACGGTGAATCCCGACGCCATGAGGAACAGCGTGATATCCGTTGCATCACCGCTTGACACCGCGTTCTTCTCCCTGCTGAGCGGCAGTCATCAACGACTGTGCGGGAGGCCTCTGACATCCGGGTTGCCGGATGACGCGGAGGCCGCCGACTGGCTGTACCGGGACGCGCCGTACGCGGTCCTCGCCCAGGACGCCGCCGAGGATCCGGCCTTCGTCTACGCCAACACCACGGCGCAACGGCTGTTCGCGTACACGTGGCAGCAGTTCGTCGGTCTCCCCTCCCGCCTGTCCGCCCCGGTCGCCGACCGGGAGTCGCGGGACCGTCTCATGGCGGGTGTCAGAAGCAAGGGCTACGCCGAGGGCTACCGCGGGCTGCGGGAGTCCGGCACCGGCAAGCGGTTCTGGATCGAGGACGTCACCATCTGGAACCTTGCCGACGCGGACGGCGAAGTGCACGGGCAGGCCGCGCTCATCCGCTCCTGGTCCGACGGCTGAGGACGTCCGGCCGCGGGGCCCGCCCTCCCGTCGGCCGTGAACGGCGGGGGCGAAGCGGCTGCCAGGCGAACGAAGCAGGTTCATGCCCCTGGGAACGCCGGACTTCGACACGGCATCGGGCTCCGGCGTCTCCACCATCCTCTGCCCCTTGCCCCGGACCACCGCGTGGACGTCGCCCTCGTCGGAACTGGGCAGTCCCGCTTCGGTTGCGGCCCCCACTAGGCGGGATCGCTGATCCCCCGGTGCGGCGCGAGCAGATCGGCGAGTTGCATCCGCTCCAGGAACCAGGCCCGCTTCTCGTCGGCCAGCTTGCTGACTTCCTCCGAACCGTCGTTCACCGGGTCGACGTGCACCCTGAAGGGCCGCCGGCCGTGCGGCATGCCGACGACCTCGACCACGGCCGCCGCCACCTGCGCCACATCGGCATCCTCGGGTGACAGGGCCGCGAGCCTGGCACCCACGTGCTCGGCCAGCCGGGGATAACGCGCGTCGTATGCGGCGAGCCGGTCCTGCTCCGCGGGGCGGGCGGCTTTCGCGAACAGGTCGGTGCCCCGGGCGAACGGACCGGGGACGACGATGGACGTGTCGATGTCGAAGCGGGCCAACTCGGCGGCATAGGAGACCGCCAGGGCGTCCATGGCCGCCTTCGCCGCGAAGTAGGGAGCGAGGTAGGGCGGAGTGCCGCCCTTGGTGCTGGACGACCCGATCCACACGAGCAGGCCGTGCTCCCGGGCCCGCATGTGCGGGAGCACCGCGCGGTTCACCCGCTGCGGCCCGAGGACGTTCGTGTCCAGGACCGCGGCTATCTCCTCGGGGGTGCAGGCTTCGGCGGGTCCCACCATCAGACGTCCCGCGTTGTGGACGACCACGTCCACAGCACCCTGTTCACCGATGACCGTGCCGATCGCCGCCGCCACGGACTCCTCCGAACTCACGTCGAGTTCGACCGGGCGCAGGTGCACCCCGTGTGCGCGTGCGTAGGCCTCGGCCTGCTCCGCCGCCCCGGCGTTGCGCCCCCGGGTTTCCCGCATGCCGCTGTAGACGACATGTCCGGCGCGCGCCAGCGCCTGGGCGGTGAGCAGCCCGAAGCCCGACCCCGCACCCGTGACGACGACCGTCTTGTTCATGTCCGATCCTTTCGGGGGATTGCGCGGGCCGCGCCCGTGCGGCCCTCCCCCACCCTGCCCGCCCGTCCCCCGACGCGGTGGCCTCGCCCCGGCGCCAGGTCCGAACATCCACGAGATGTGTCCGTCCTTGCCGTCGCCGTGAGCAGCACCACGGCTCCGGCCGCGCGACGGAGGGCGGCCGCGACATGCCGATAGCAGAAGCAGGATCGGGAGGACAACGATGCACAGCCGCTGCACGCCGTAGCGACGTCGGTGTTCCGCGACAGACCTCCAGGAACCGGTGCTGGAATAGACGCCATGGCAGCGAACGCACCCCGCGACGACAGCACCGATCTGATCATCGTCGGCGGCGGTCCGGCCGGCTGCGCCGCCGCGCTGATGGCTGCGAGCGTCGGCATGCGCTCGGTCCTGATCGAGGCGGACGCTCTCTGCGCCAAGCTCCAGCACATCGCGGCGGTCACCAACGTGGTCGGCGGCCACGCCAGTGGACCCGAACTCGCCGCCGCGATCGCCAAGGACGTCACCCGTGCCAGCCTCTGCAGTGTCGAACTCGGCGTACGCGCCACCGAGATCAACGCCTCCGACGACCACGTCACCGTCACCCTCGACAGCGGTCCCCGGCTGACCGCACCCTATGCGGTGGTGGCCACCGGCGTAGGCCCGCTCGCTGTGGAAGACGCCTCCTGGCTGACCGCTGCCGATGGGGTGGCTCTGCCCACCCTGTGGGGCGCGAAGGCCCCCGAGACCGGGCCCGGCTGTCTCCTCATCCTGGGCGCCGACCGCCCGCTGGGCACCTTCCTGCGGGCCCATCCCGCACTCGAAACGACGGT
>NZ_FNIE01000020.1 GCF_900103985.1 Actinacidiphila guanduensis
TTCGGCCGCGGGGAGTGCTTCGTGGAACGCTACCTGGACCGCCCCAGGCATGTGGAGACGCAGTGCCTGGCCGACACCCACGGCAACGTCGTGGTGGTCTCCACCCGCGACTGCTCCCTGCAGCGCCGCCACCAAAAGCTCGTCGAGGAAGCCCCCGCACCGTTCCTCACCCACGAGCAGACCGCGCAGTTGTACTCCGCGTCCAAGGCCATTTTGAAGGAGGCGGGGTATGTGGGGGCGGGCACGTGCGAGTTCCTGGTGGGGCAGGACGGCACGATCTCGTTCCTGGAGGTCAACACCCGCCTCCAGGTCGAGCACCCCGTCACCGAGGAGGTCTCGGGGATCGACCTGGTGCGGGAGATGTTCCGGATCGCCGACGGCCAGGCCCTCGGCTACGACGACCCGCCCCTGCGGGGCCACTCCTTCGAGTTCCGCATCAACGGCGAGGACCCCGGCCGGAACTTCCTGCCCGCCCCCGGCACCGTCACCCTCTTCCAGCCGCCCAGCGGGCCGGGTGTGCGTCTGGATGCGGGGGTGGAGTCCGGCAGTGTCATCGGCCCCGCCTGGGACTCCCTGCTCGCCAAACTCATCGTCACCGGCGCGACCCGCGAGCAGGCCCTGCAACGCGCCGCCCGCGCACTCGGCGAGTTCACCGTCGAAGGAATGGCCACCGCACTCCCCTTCCACCGCGCGGTGGTGGCCGATCCGGCGTTCGCCCCCAAGGACGGCGGCCCGTTCAGCGTCCACACCCGCTGGATCGAGACCGAGTTCGACAACACCATCCCCCCCTTCACCCCCACCGGCACAGGCGAAGGCGACGACGACGGGCACGAGGGGCAGCGCGAGACCGTCGTCGTCGAGGTGGGCGGCAAGCGTCTGGAGGTGTCGCTGCCCGCCCACCTGAGTGCCGCCGGGCCGCCGCCGGGCCGGCGACCGGCACGGTATGCCCCCGGTTCTGCCGATCGTCCCTCGGCGGACACCCTGGTACGCGCGCCGATGCAGGGCACGATCGTGAAGGTCGCGGTCGAGGAGAACCAGCAGGTCTCCGAGGGCGATCTCATCGTCGTCCTCGAAGCCATGAAGACCGAGCAGTTGCTGACGGCGCCCTGCGCGGGCCGGGTCACTGGTCTGACTGCCACGTGCGGGATGGCAGTCGGCATCGGTGTCGTCGTCTGCGACATCGCCCCGCGGTGAGCGCGGCGACGGGGTGCGGCGGGGCGGGTGAGCGCGCACGGAACGGCGCGCGCTCCCTCGGCCGGGGGTGCAACCGGTGCCGCGAGGAGAAAACACAGGCAGAACCGAACCGTGCGGGGAATTTTGTGATCCATATCAATTCAAAGATCGACCCTCTTGACCCGCGCTTGAACGGGAATCGCGATTACGTTACATTTGCCCGCGGAATATTCCACAGGTACGGAACCGGTTCTCCCGACCCGCGGAAGCAGTACCAGCAGGGCTTCTCCCTCCTGACCCCGGGACAGGGGCCGCGGCACCGTAAGCCTGTCCGGTCCCGGGCAGCCGGGTAACCGTATCGAGAACGTTCCGGCACCGACGGGGCCACGTCGGTGCCCGTTTGTGGGACCACTGATAACTCCTCACGACCGCGGGCTGCTCTATCGACACCTTCCGAAAACCACTCGCTCTCCCGCGGCCCGAGTTCTGTCCTGCCGTCGCCCCGCCGCCCCGACGGGCGGCTCGCACCAGAAGCGGGTCCGGTACTCCGCGGAGTACCGGACTCGGTGCGCTCCGCGCCGGGCTCTGACGATCCCGCCCTGCCGGGGAGCGCACCCTGCGGGACGGTCCGGGTGGCGGCCGGTTCCCCCACGCGTGCCGCGGAAGCGGCGGGCCCACTTGACACAAACCGTTCTGCCACCCGTCTCCGACTCCCCCCTCCGAACGAAATGGGGTGCCTCGTTGGCCGCCCGACGACTGGACTCCCGTGCACGCAACGAGCTCCTGCAGGAACTCATCACCGAGTCAGGCTGCTCGAACGTGGGTCTTGCCCGGCGAGTGAACCTCGAAGGGAGCCGACGCGGACTCGACCTGCGCTACGACAAGACGTCGGTGAGCCGCTGGCTGCGCGGACAGCGGCCCCGCGGTCAGACGCCGTTGATCATCGCCGAGGTCCTCGGGCAGAAACTCGGCCGCCGGGTCTCCGTGGAGGAGATCGGCATGACCGCGGCCGAGCACCAGGACGTCCCGCAGGTGGGCCTCACCTTCGCGCCGACCCTGGCGGCGGCCGTCGAGGAGGCGACCGGCCTCTGGCGGACCGACGCCGCGGGCAGGCGGCTGCCGTCCGCTCCCCGGCTGGCGATCTCGACCCTCCTGGAGCCCAGCAGGGACTGGCTGATCGCCGAACCGGAGAGCGGAACCGCGCACGAGGGGACGCGAGTGGTCACGTCGGCGGACATCGAGACCACGACCCAGGTCACCCGCAGCATCGCCGACCTCGACCACCGCTTCGGCAGCGGAGACGTCCGCCCACTCGCCGTGCACTACCTGGACGCGGTGGTGTCGGCCCAGCTCCGGGGCGGCTACGGCAGCGGCGTCGGCAGGCAGTTGTGCGGGGCCGCCGCCCGGCTGAGCGAACTCGCGGGCTACATGGCCGTGGACAGCGGCAAGCCGGCCCTGGCCCACCGCTACTACATCCAGGCCCTGCGGCTGGCCCATGCGGCCGACGACCGCGGTTTCGGTGGCTACGTCCTGGCCGCAGGCCTGGGCCGGCTGGCCGCGGAACTGGGCCACCCGCGAGAGGTGGCGCAACTGGCCCGTGCGGCGCGGGAGGGCAGCCGCGACCGCATCGGCGGCGCCGTGCGGTCCTGCCTGCTCGCGGCCGAGGCCCGCGGCTACGCGCTGCTGGGGGACGCCCGGCAGTGCGATCTCGCCATGGCACGGGCCGAGGAGTCCCTGGAGCAGGCCGAACCCGACCAGGAGCCGCTGTGGATCCGGCACTTCGGCCCCGGCTATCTCGCCGACGACTTCGCGCACTGCCACCTCGATCTCGGCCGGCCGCAGGAGGCGGCGCGCTGCGCGGAACAGGCCCTGGCCGCCCATCCCGAGCACCTGGTGCGCAGAAGGGCCGTGGGCCTGTTCCTCCTGGCCACCGCCCATGTGGCGGCCGGGACGCTGGACGAGGGCTGCGCCCTCGCGTCGGAGGCGGCCGCCCTCTCGGCCGGGTTGCGCTCGGCCATCGTCAGGGAGCACATGGAGGTGTTCCGCTCCCGGCTGGGCCCGAGAGCCGAGGAGCCGGCAGTGCGGGACTTCGAAGCGCGGCTCCGCGAGCTGTCCCCGGCCACTCCCGGGGTGCCCGGACCGAGGTGAGCCCGTGAACGGCGAGGTGCCCCCTGCCGGTCGCACGCAGGAGGCACCTCGGTGGCCGTCCGGCCCGGCTACGCCATCGGCGGCGGGGCGCTCGAAGCGGCCAGGCCCAGCAGCGGCCCGCTGCCGAGGAGCCCGCCGATCGTGCCCGTCGTCGGCTTCGTCTCGGCCGGGGGCGGCGGCGGAGGCGGGGCCTGGGTGACGGGCGGCGGCGGGGGCGGCGCCTGGGTCGCCGGGCTGCCGCCGGAGGACGGCGAGGAGCCGGTGGTGGAGCCGCCGCCGACCGGGATGGTGGTGTGGGTCGCCGGGGGGCGGTGGGTGGCCGAGGGGGCGGTCGTTCCCGGCGCCGTGGACGCCCGGTGGGTGGGTGTCGGCGTGCCGCCGCCGGCGGAGTCGTCGGAGCCGCCCGGGCCGGTGACCTCGGGCAGCGGGGAGCCCGGCAGGTTGTTGGTGGGGGTGGTCGCGGGCCCGGCGTGGCCGTGCGGGGTGCTGGTGGCGCGGACGGCGGCGCCGAGCACGGAGCCGACGAGCAGGGTGAGGCCGATCGTCACCGTGGCGAGCACCGCGCCCCTGCGCAGCACCCGGCGGCGCAGGTCCCACAGGGTGACCCGCGGGCCGAGCCGCCGCCAGGCGTCGCCGGCCAGGTGGCCGTCCACGGAGTAGACCGGCGCCCCGGCGATGATCAGCGGGCTCCAGGCGGCCAGGTAGATGAAGTCGGGCGCGTCGTAGACCGGTACGGTCCGCCAGCTCACGGTGACCAGCAGCGCGGCCGACAAGGCGGCGCCGAAGCACGCGGCGAGCCGCTGCCACAGGCCGCAGACGGTGAGCACGCCGACCACGACCTGCAGGAAGGCGATGGAAAGCCCGGCGCCCACCGGGTGGTTGAGCGCGGCGTCGCGCAACGGCTCGGCGGCCGCCCAGGGGTGGAGCGAGGAGAGCCAGGTGACCATGGAGCCGCGCTTGCCGCCGTCGAAGTAGACGCGGTCGCACAGCTTGCCCATGCCGGCGTAGATGGAGATGAAGCCGAGGAACACCCGCAGCGGCAGCAGCACGATGCCGAGGTTCATCCGCCGGTGCGGGTAGTACGCGTGGCGCACCGAGCGCCGCTCGGAGCGTTCGGAGCGCCGCTCGTCCTCGTCCGGGAGCGGGTCGCCGGGGGTGTCGAACCCGCCCGCATAGCCGGCCGGTTGGGGCTGGCGGGAGACGAGCGGCTCGTCGTGGGGCGCCCGCTGGCCGACGACGGTGGGCACGGCCGGCGGCAGGACGGCGGTGTCGCCGATCCGCGGCAGCACTTGCGTGGCGGCTCCCGCGCTCGCGCCCGCCTCGCGCACGGCCTGCGTCAACTCCGGTGCCGAGCTGCCCGACCAGACCACCGGCCGGCGGCGCACCGCGGGCATCCGCACCGTGTCGTCCAGGCCGAGCGAGCGCGCCGAGGAGGCGCCGAGCTGCACCCGGAAACTCGCGTGGTTGACGATGACCTGGGCGGGATCGCTGGGCACCCGCGCCATCGTCAGCACGCGCTCGTCGAACCCGGGTGTCCCTCCCCCCGTGGTGGTGCGGGGTGTTCTGGTGTCCACACTCATCTAACCGAGTGAACCCCGGTTAGGACACTGCCTGACGCTGCCTGACAGTGCCCCGTCATATGCACTGCGTAGCGGCGGCGGCCGGCGGGGGCCGCGGGGGCGTCAGCGGGCGCGGCGGCGCGAGGCCTCGTAGAGCACGACGCCCGCGGCCACACCGGCGTTGAGCGACTCCGCCCCGCCCGGCATGGGGATGCGCACCCGCAGGTCGCACGTCTCGCCGACCAGCCGGGACAGGCCCTTGCCCTCGCTGCCCGCGACGATCACCACGGGCCCGGACAGCAGTTCCAGCTCGTGCAGTTCGACCTCGCCGTCGGCGGCCAGGCCGACCACCGTCAGGCCCGCCTTCTGGTAGGACTCCAGGGCGCGGGTGAGGTTGGTGGCGCGGGCCACGGGGACGCGGGCGGCGGTGCCGGCCGAGGTCTTCCAGGCACCGGCGGTCATGCCGGCCGCCCGCCGCTCGGGGACGACGACGCCGTGGCCGCCGAAGGCCGCCACCGAGCGCACCACGGCGCCCAGATTGCGCGGGTCGGTGACGCCGTCGAGCGCGACGATCAGCGGGTCCTCGCCGGCCTCGGCCGCGTCCGCGACCAAGTCGTCGGGGTGGGCGTACTCGTAGGGCGGGATCTGCAGCACCAGGCCCTGGTGGTTGAGCCCGGCGGTGATGCGGTCGAGTTCGGGCTTGGCGGCCTCCAGCAGCGGCACCCCGCGCTCGGTGGCGGCCTTGATCGCCTCGCGCACCCGATCGTCGTTGTCGATGTACTGCTGGACGTAGACGGCAGTGGCGGGGATCTCCGCGCGCAGCGCCTCGACCACGGGGTTGCGGCCGACGACGAGTTCGGAGGTGTCCTTGGCGCCGCGGCCGGACGGCCGGCGGGACTGCGCGGAGACCGACCGCCTCGCCTGCGCGTTGGCCACCCGGTTCTTCTTGTGTCCCTTGCGCGCCTCGGCCGGCGGCGTGGGGCCCTTGCCCTCCAGGCCCCGGCGGCGCTGGCCGCCGCTGCCGACCGTGGCGCCCTTCTTGTTGGTCGTACGGCGGTTCCTGCGCTGGCTGTTGCCGGCCATGGGTCTCTCACTTCTCCGGTCGGTTCGGGCCCGGGCGGCTGACACGGGCAGGTGCCGCCGGCCCGGTCGGGGGCGGCGGCACCGTGGGGTGGACGCTCAGCCCCGCAGGGTCCAGCGGGAGCCGGTCGGGGTGTCCTCGATCTCCAGACCGGCCTGCACCAGGCGGTCGCGGATCGCGTCGGCCGTGGCGTAGTCCTTGCGCGCGCGGGCACCCTGGCGCTGGTCGAGCACCAGCCGGACCAGGGAGTCCACCACGCCGTGCAGGTCGTCGCCGCGGTCGGCGCCGGCCCAGTGCGGGTCGAGCGGGTCCAGGCCCAGCACTCCGAGCATCGCACGGACCTCGGCGAGCCGCGCGACCGCGGTCTCCTTGTCGTCCGCGTTGAGCGCGCTGTTGCCCTGCCGGACGGTGGTGTGCACGACGGCGAGCGCCTGCGGCACGCCCATGTCGTCGTCCATCGCCTCGGCGAAGGCGGGCGGCACCTCGGCGGCCGGCTCCACCACGCCGGCCATCTCCACCACCCGCTGCACGAAGCCCTCGATCCGCGCGAACGCGGCCTCGGCCTCGCGCAGCGCCTCCTCGCTGTACTCGATCATGGAGCGGTAGTGCGGGGTGCCCAGGTAGTAGCGGAGCACGATCGGCCGCCAGCGCTGCACCATGTCCGAGACGAGCACGGAGTTGCCGAGCGACTTGCTCATCTTCTCGCCGCTCATGGTGACCCAGGCGTTGTGCACCCAGTAACGGGCGAACTCGTCGCCGAACGCGCGGGCCTGGGCGATCTCGTTCTCGTGGTGGGGGAAGATCAGGTCGATGCCGCCGCCGTGGATGTCGAAGGCGCGGCCGAGGTACTTGTGCGCCATGGCCGAGCACTCCAGGTGCCAGCCGGGGCGGCCGCGGCCCCACGGGGTGTCCCAGGACGGCTCGCCGGGCCGGGCCGCCTTCCACATGGCGAAGTCGCGCTGGTCCCGCTTGCCGGTCTCGCCCTCGCCCTCGGGCTGCCGCAGGTTGTCCAACTCCTGGTTGGACAGCTCCAGGTAGCCGGGAAAGGAGCGCACGTCGAAGTAGACGTTGCCGTCGGCGGCGTAGGCGTGGCCGCGCTCGATGAGGCCCTGCATCATCTCGATCATCTCGGGCACGTGGCCGGTCGCCCGCGGCTCGTACGTGGGCGGCTGGCAGCCGAGCGCGTCGTACCCGTCGGTGAACGCCCGCTCGTTCTCGTAGCCGATCGCCCACCAGGGGCGGTGCTGCTCCGCGGATTTGCGGATGATCTTGTCGTCGATGTCGGTGACGTTGCGGATGAAGGTGACCTCGTAGCCGCGGTAGCGGAACCACCGCTGCATGATGTCGAAGTTCAGTCCCGACCTGATGTGCCCGATGTGCGGGGCGGCCTGCACGGTCGCGCCGCACAGGTAGATCGAGACGCAGCCCGGCGTGAGCGGGACGAAGTCACGAACCTGGCGCGCGTCGGTGTCGTACAGGCGAATGGTCACCCCTCAAGGGTAGTGGCCCGGAGCGTGTGCCTTGTGCGGTTGGCACAGAGCACACACTCCTGAAGCAATCGGCCGGGCCCCGGCCCGGGGTCCGCACCGGGCAGATGGCCGGGCACCGCCCTACGGAGTGCGGACCACCAGGGCGGTGGCGATGGCGGCCAGGCCCTCGGAGCGGCCGGGAAAACCCAGGCCGTCGGTGGTGGCCGCGCTGACCGAGACGGGCGCCCCGCACGCCTGCGAGAGCACCCGCTGGGCCTCGTCGCGCCGCTTGCCGATCTTCGGCCGCACGCCCACGACTTGGACGGCGATGTTGCCCACCGTGAACCCGGCCGCCCGGACGATCCGCGCGGCCTCCGTGAGAAGGGTCAGCCCGGAGGCGCCGGCCCACTCGGGGCGGCCGGTGCCGAAGTGGGCGCCGAGGTCGCCGAGGCCGGCGGCGGAGAACAGGGCGTTGCAGGCGGCGTGGGCAACCACGTCGGCGTCGGAGTGCCCGGCGAGCCCCGGTCCCTCGCCCTCCCACAGCAGACCCGCGCACCACAGCTCGCGGCCCTCCTCGAAGGCGTGGATGTCGGTGCCGATGCCCACCTGGGGCAGCACCGGGAGGGCCCTTTCCGACGTGGGCCCGGCGGCCTCTTCGGCAGCAGGGCGAGCTTCCCCAGCGGCGTCCCCGGCGGCTTCCACAGTGGCTCCTCCAGCAGCTGTTTCAGTGGCCCCTTCAGTGGCCCCTTCAGTGGCCCCTTCAGTGGCCCCTTCAGTGGCCATGGGCCCTCCTGCGGGCGAGTACGGCCTCGGCGAGCACGAGGTCCAGCGGCCGGGTCACCTTGAACGCCTCCTCGTGGCCGGGCACCACCAGGACCTGGACGCCGAGCTGTTCGACCATGCTCGCGTCGTCGGTGACGTCCTGGGTGACGGTGGCGTGGGCCTTGGCGAGCAGGTCGCGCTCGAAGCCCTGGGGGGTCTGCACGGCCCGCAGCAGGGCGCGCTGCGGGGTGCCGGTGACCGCGCCGGAGGCGGGGTCGACGCTCTTGACGGTGTCGGCGAGCGGCAGCCCGGGCACGACGGCGGGGGCACCGCCGCGTACGGCGGCCACCACGCCCTCGACGGTCTCGACCGGCACCAGCGGGCGGGCGGCGTCGTGGACGAGCACCACGTCCACGTCGTCGGGCAGGGCGGCCAGCCCCAGGCGCACGGAGTCCTGGCGCTGCTCGCCGCCGGGGACGACGCGTATGTCGGTGCTCTCCGGCAGCCCGTGGGCATCCAGCAGCGCCCGGACCTCGGTGGCGCCGTCGGGCGGCGCCACCACGACGATCACCTGGACGGCCCGGGCGGCGGCCATCGCGCGCACGGCGTGCACGAGGATCGGCACCCCGCCCAGCGTGCGCAGCGCCTTGGGCGCGCCGGGGCCGAGCCGGACTCCTCGTCCGGCGGCGGGAATGACAGCAGCGGTACGCAGGTTTGTGTCCTTGCATGAGGTGGGTATGGCCTGGGAGGACCCCGGGCCGTACGGTGCGGCCGCGAGCGCGCCCGCCCGGTCCGCCGCTCCTTCGGACCCCTTCCGTGACATCCGGAGGAGCGCGGCCGGCGCCCCGCGGTCCGTCCGCCGCGACGGCGGGCCGTGCCGCGGCACCAGCATGCCGCAGCACCCGGCCGTCGTGCTGGGCCGGGTGCCGCGGCATGTCCCCGGAAGGTCCCTGGGGGCTCCTTTCAGCCGCTTTCGCGGCCGATGGGAGCCGGGGAGGAACCGGGGGGTGCGTCTGCGTAGGTCGTGACGTCACATGGGGCGTGCGGTGGCACTCCGTCAGGAGACGCGATCACGAGAACGTCCGAAAGGGGACGGTCTTACGACGCGAGGACCTCGTCGAGCAGCGATTCGGCCTTGTCCTCGTTGGTGTTCTCGGCGAGCGCGAGCTCGCTGACCAGGATCTGCCGGGCCTTGGCGAGCATGCGCTTCTCGCCGGCCGACAGGCCGCGCTCGCGCTCCCGGCGCCACAGGTCGCGCACCACTTCCGCGACCTTGATGACATCGCCGGAGGCCAGCTTCTCCAGATTTGCCTTGTAGCGGCGGGACCAGTTGGTGGGCTCCTCGGTGTACGGCGCGCGCAGCACCTCGAAGACCCGGTCCAAACCGTCCTGACCGACCACGTCGCGTACGCCGACGAACTCCGCATTGTCCGCGGGCACGCGTACCGTCAAGTCGCCCTGGGCGACCTTGAGCACCAAGTAGGTCTTGTCCACGCCTTTGATCTGGCGAATTTCGATCGCTTCGATCAGCGCGGCCCCGTGATGGGGATAGACCACGGTGTCGCCAACCTTGAACGTCATGTGACAGGTACCCCTTCCGTGGCTATCCAGGGTAACACGGGAACGCCCTCATCTGAATGGCGTTTCCGCAGGTCAGGGCATATCTCAGGGCTTGACAACCGCCCCCGGAACGTGCTGGAGGGGGCGGCCCGGAAGAGGTATCCGCAGGTCGGAGCGGGTATGCGGGGAGCTTGAAACGCCGCCGTTACAGCCCCGAACAGCCCCGAACAGAGGTCGGTACGTCCCGGTTTGCCCCTCCCACAAGAGTGGATCATCGCTACGCCGTTCGGACGCGTGGCCGGATACCGGCGGCCGAAGATCGAATTTTGCCCGAACTCCGGTGAACGGCGAATGCCGTGCGTCCGGCGGGCGCGTTCACGGCGGTTCACACGGCTCCCACGGGTGCGCGTTCACGGCGGTTCACGCGGCCTCCACGGGTTCACCCGGGTAATCGACGCGCCGTCAAAGCCGGGGGCGGTGCGGGGCGGCGGGGACCGCGTCGGTAATCTATGGCCGCCGGAAGATCGTCCGTACCCGACCGAGGAGATGCCCCGCCGTGGTCCGCAGCATCCGTCGCGGCGCCGTCGCCGCCGTACTCGTGCTCTCGCTCGCGCCTCTGGCCGCCGCCTGCGGTGCCGGCAGCAACGCGGCGAGCACCGAGGTCAAGCCGGACACCGAATCGGGTGCCAAGGGCGACGTCAAGGTGCAGAACGCGTTCGTCCTCACCGACACCAGCGGCCCCGCCACGGTGACCGCCCGGCTCTTCAACAACGGCAACTCCGAGCAGGACCTGCAGTCGGTGGAGATCGGCAGCGGCCTGCTGGCCAAGCTGCAGGGCGCCGACGGCGGTTCGACCGTGGCCGTCCCCGCGCACAGCAGCGTGCTGCTCGGCGGCAAGGGCAACCCGGCGGCGGTGCTGGAGAACAGCAGCGAGTCGCTGCGCGACGGCGACGTGCAGAACGCCGCCTTCACCTTCAGCCAGGCCGGCGCGGTGAAGATGCAGGTGACCGTGATGCCGGCGGCCCGCTACTTCGCCCCGTACGGCCCGGGCGCCCTCCCGACGACGGCCGCGCCCACCACTCCGAGCACCCCGACGGGCACGGCCACTCCGACGGGCAAGCCGACCGGCACGGCGACTCCCACGGGCACCGCGACGCCGACCGGGACGGCCACGCCGACCTCGTAAGGGCCGCGCAAGCAGACGCCGTAAGGGGCTCGCCACCAGGTGGCAAGCCCCTTACGGCTTTTGACGCGCCCCTCGCACCGCTGCGCGGGCTTCGGAGCGCTGTGCCGGACTCCGTCCGGCGGTCGACCCGGCCTACGGCTCGAACTTGTAGCCCAGGCCGCGGACCGTCACCAGGTAGCGCGGGGCACCGGGGTCCGGCACGAACAACATCCCCGACGCACCCCTCGCACCGCTGCGCGGGCTTCGGAGCGCTGTGCCGGACTCCGTCCGGCGGCCGGCCCGGCTTACGGCTCGAACTTGTAGCCCAGGCCGCGGACCGTCACCAAGTAGCGCGGGGCACCGGGGTCCGGCTCGATCTTGGCGCGCAGGCGCTTGACGTGGACGTCGAGGGTCTTGGTGTCGCCGACGTAGTCCGCGCCCCAGACCCGGTCGATGAGCTGCATGCGGGTCAGCACGCGGCCGGCGTTGCGCAGCAGCATCTCCAGCAGGTCGAACTCCTTGAGCGGGAGGTCCACCTTGCCGCCGCCGACGGTGACCACGTGCCGGTCGACGTCCATGCGGACGGGACCGGCCTCCAGGGCGGCCGGCGAGATCTCCTCCGGCTCGCCCCTGCGGCGCAGCACCGCGCGGATGCGGGCGACCAGCTCGCGCGAGGAGAACGGCTTGGTCACGTAGTCGTCCGCGCCTATCTCCAGGCCGACGACCTTGTCGATCTCGCTGTCCTTGGCGGTCACCATGATCACCGGGACATTGGACTTCAGCCGCAGCTGACGGCAGACCTCGGTGCCGGGCAGGCCCGGCAGCATGAGGTCCAGGAGCACCAGGTCGGCGCCGTTGCGCTCGAACTCGTCCAGTGCGTCGGGCCCGGTCGCGGAGATCGCGACCTCGAAGCCCTCCTTGCGGAGCATGTACGACAGCGCGTCGCTGAAGGACTCTTCGTCCTCGACGACGAGTACGCGGGTCACGGAAGGACCTCCGGGGCGGGGATGTGTTCGGGGAGGGTCTGGAACAGCTGGTCGTCCCGCGGCTCGTCGAGGTCGTCGTCGGGACCGGGGTCGGGTTCTGCGGGGCGGGCGCGCCCGGCCTCGGGCAGGCGCAGGGTGAAGGTGGAGCCCTGCCCCTCGGCGCTCCACACCGTGACCTCCCCGCCGTGCGAGGCGGCCACGTGCTTGACGATGGACAGTCCGAGGCCGGTGCCGCCGGTGGCCCGCGAGCGCGCCGGGTCCACCCGGTAGAAGCGCTCGAAGACCCGCTCGCGGTCCTTCTCGGAGATGCCGATCCCCTGGTCGGTGACGGAGATCTCCACCAGATCGCCGCCCCCGGAACCGGGGGCGGCGATGCGGCGGGCGGCGATGCCGACCCGGGTGCGGGCCGGACTGTAGTTGACGGCGTTCTCCACCAAGTTGCCCAGGGCGGCGGCGAGCTGGCCGCGGTTGCCCCAGATCACCAGATCCGGGGTGGTGCCGGTGGCCATGGTGATCTGCTTGGAGTTGGCGCGCTGGCGGCAGCGGTCGACGGCCTCCGCGACCAGGTCGTCCACCGTGACCGGTTCGGCGTCGGTGAGCACGTCGTCGTCCTGGACCCGGGAGAGGTCGATGATCTCCTGGACCAGGCTGGTCAGACGGGTCGCCTCCACCTGCATCCGGCCGGCGAAGCGGTTGACCGCCTCGGGGTCGTCGGCCGCGTCCATCACGGCCTCGGACAGCAGCGACAGGGCGCCGACCGGGGTCTTCAGCTCGTGGCTGACGTTCGCCACGAAGTCCCGGCGGACGGCCTCGATCCGGCGGGCCTCGGTGAGGTCCTCGACCAGCAGCAGCACCAGGCGCGAGCCGAGCGGGGCGACCCGGGCGGAGACCGCCAGGCCCTCGCCGCGGCCGGCGCCGCGGCGCGGCAGATCCAGCTCGACCTGGCGTATCTCGCCGTCCCTGCGGGTCTCGCGGGCCATCTGGAGCATCTGGTCGACGGCGAGCCGGCCGCCGCGCACCAGCCCCAGCGCGTACGCCGCCGAGCTGGCCTTCACCACGGTGTCGCCCTCGTCCAGGACGACGGCGGAGGACCGGAGCACGGACAGTACGGTGTCCACGCCCGGGGGTAGTACGGCTGTCATGGTCTCGGTCCGTTGCGCTTTGCGTGTGGGGCGGGCCTGCTCCCGCTCGCTCCACCGGAACGCGAGCACGGCGCTGGCGCCGGTCAGGAGACCGACTATCCCGCTGGCTGCGGCGACTGCCGCGTTCACGTCCACGCATCCAGGGTAGGTGTGCGGCTCATTTGCTTTACAACCCCGGAAGAGAGCTCTCGGATGTACGTTGCCAAGAGTTCACCTCGACGAAGGTGCGGATTCACCTGCGATGCCCGGCCGGTACGCGTAGGCCCATCAGCGTGTGAGCTGGAGGAGAAGCCTCCGTGGACATGTTTCGGCCATGGCATGCGCGCTGCCCCGCGCGGCCGGCTACGGAAGGAAAGCGATGCGCGACGCATACCACGAGGAGCTCGACTCGGTCGGTGAGCAGCTCGTCGAGATGGCCCGCCTGGTCGGCTCGGCGATAGGGCGGGCGACGACCGCGCTGCTCGACGCCGATCTGAACGTGGCGGAGAGCGTGATCGCGGCCGACGAGAAGGTGGACGACCTGCAGCGCGACCTGGAGAACCGGGCGATCACGCTGCTCGCCCGGCAGCAGCCGGTCGCCACCGACCTGCGGATCGTCGTCACCAGCCTGCGGATGAGCGCGGACCTGGAGCGGGCCGGCGACCTGGCCCGGCACGTGGCCAAGCTCGCCCGGCTGCGGTTCCCGGAGTCGGCGGTGCCGCGCGACCTGCACAGCACGATCCTGGAGATGGGCCAGCTCGCGCAGCGGCTGATGGCCAAGGCGGCCGAGGTCATCGTGACCAAGGACATAGACGACGCCCTCCAGCTGGAGGCGGACGACGACCGCATGGACGAGCTGCACCGCACCCTCTTCCAGCACCTGCTGGACGACCGGTGGAAGCACGGCATAGAGACGGCCGTGGACGTCACGCTCGTCGGCCGCTACTACGAGCGGTTCGCCGACCACGCGGTCTCCGTCGCCAAGCGGGTCGTCTACCTGGTGACAGGCGAGCACGCGGACGAGCTGACGCCGGCGCCGACGCCCGTCGAAGGCGTGTGAGGCTTCTCTCCTACGGTCCGGCGTGGTGTGCGCGGGTCGCTCCGGTCGCTCCGGGGGCGCGTGCGCCGGGGCGCAGTGCGCCGATGCGTTCGCGCGCCCTTGCTGCGGGCGAGGGCGGCGGCGTTCACTGGTGGTGACCCCACGTTCACAGGAGGGTGCACATGCCGGATTCGCCCACTCCCCCGCCGACCCACGCTCCCGAACCCGTCGCCCCCGTGCGCACCCCGCTGCCGCTGCTCGGTGCCTGCGGGTGCGGCTCGGGGTGCGGCTGCGGCTGCCAGTCCGGCGGCCCCTGCCAGTGCGGGGGCTGCTCGCACTGAGGCGGGAGCCGCGCTGAACGGGGCTGAGCGCGTAGGAGCGGCAGCCCTGAACACGCCGGAGCGGCGGCCCCTGGGCAAGGGGGCCGCCGCTCTTACGCGTCCCCTCTTATGCGTCCCGCGTGCGCGTCCCCTTTTATTACGGGCGCGCCACCTGTCATCTGCCGGGCCGTTGCCGCCTGCCGGTCTGTCGCCCGGGCCCGCGTCACGCCGTCACGTTCGCCGTGAGCTTGCGCAGCAGACCGCTCATGACGTCGAACTCCTCGGGGGCCAGGCCCATCGCGGCGCCCATCGCCGGCGGCACCCCTTCCGCCTTCTCCCGCAGGGCGGTGCCCTCCGCGGTGAGCAGGACCCGGACCGAGCGCTCGTCGTCCGGGCGCCGCTCGCGCCGTACCAGCCCGTTGCTTTCAAGGCGTTTGACCAGGGGGGTCAGGGTGCCGTAGTCGAGCTGGAGGGCGGCGCCGAGTTCCTTGACGGAGACCTCCTGCCGTTCCCAGAGCACCAGCATCACCAGGTACTGCGGGTAGGTGAGCCCGAGGGTGTCCAGCAGCGGGCGGTAGCGGGCGGTCACCGCGCGGGAGGCCGCGTACAGCGCGAAGCACAGCTGGTCGTCCAGGAGCAGGGGGAACTCCTGCCCGTCCTGGTTCTCGTTCTGGCCCATTTCTCCTCCTCGCGGCTCGATCGCGTCCATCTCCCCACTGTAGCCCCCATCGGACGATTTCCTCGCCCTGTATCCCCTCGCCCACACTTACCTTGCACGCGAGGGAATCGTGTCCTAGTATCTCGCCTGCAGGGTTCGCCAGGGACCTCCTCCGCAGGAGGCCCCCTCCCAGAGAGAAGGACACCTCCATGTCCGAGCTGTTCGAAGCCCCGACGCCCGTCCTGGAGCCCGAGGCCGCCGCCTTCGCCGAGGCCACCTCCAAGCCGCCGTTCCTCTTCCAGCTGCCGCCCGCCGAGGGCCGCGCGGCCGTGGACGAGGTGCAGTCGGGCGAGGTGGCCAAGCCCGAGGTGGACGAGGAGTGGATCACCGTCGAGGGCGGCCCGACCGGCAGCGTCAAGGCCCGCATCGTCCGGCCCAAGGGTGCGGCCGGCCCGCTGCCCGTCGTCCTCTACATCCACGGCGCCGGCTGGGTCTTCGGCAACGCGCACACCCACGACCGGCTGGTGCGCGAGATCGCCGTGGGCACCGGCGCGGCCGTCGTCTTCCCCGAGTACGACCGCTCGCCCGAGGCGCGCTACCCGATAGCGATCGGGCAGAACTACGCGGTGGCCCGCTGGGTGGTCACCGAGGGCGCGAGCAAGGACCTCGACGGGTCGCGGCTGGCCGTCGCGGGCGACTCGGTCGGCGGGAACATGGCGATCGCGCTCACCCTGCAGGCCAAGGAGCGGGGGGACGTGCCACTGAAGGCGCAGGTGCTCTTCTACCCGGTCACGGACGCGAACTTCGACACGCCGTCCTACCGGCAGTTCGCCACGGGGTACTTCCTCGCCCGCGAGGGCATGCAGTGGTTCTGGGACCAGTACACGACGGACGAGGGCGAGCGGGCCGAGATCACCGCGTCGCCGCTGCGGGCCACCACCGAGCAGCTCGCCGACCTCCCGCCGGCCCTGGTCATCACCGGTGAGGCGGATGTCCTGCGGGACGAGGGCGAGGCGTACGCGGCGAAGCTCCGCGCCGCTGGGGTGCCGGTGACCGCGGTTCGCTACCAGGGCATCATCCACGACTTCGTCATGGTCAACGCCCTGCGCCCCACCCATGCCGCGGAGTCGGCCATCCAGCTCGCGATCTCCACCCTGAAGGGCGCGTTGAGCTAGGCGGTACACAGCACGGCGGTGCCCCCTCGGCCACGAGGGGGCACCGCCGTGGAACCGGGCGCCGCGCTACGTCACACCGAAGGTCACGCGGTAGAAGCAAGAGCCCTTGCACGGCATCGTCGCCCCGTCGTCGAAGGCGTACGAATAGGCGTACGGCTCGGCCTTCTTGAAGACCTGCGTGTAGTCCACCGGCCACTTCGAGGGAACGCAGTTGTCCCGCCCTGCCCACGCCCCGCGACAGCAGTAGGTATCGCCGCCGAACGCCGCGCACGGCGGCTCGCACCCGATCACCTGCGAACCGTTCTTCGCCTGCATCGCCGCCGGGCAATCCACCGCGAAGGTGCACTTCCCCTGGTAGCAGCCGCTCGCGCTCAGCGGATCGGTGGTCGAGGTGTGCGAGATGTTGATGTACATCGGCAGGTTGGACCCGTCCACCATGCTGACGTCGTAGAAGTCCATGCCGTCGTAGGCGTTGAAGCTGAACTCCCCCAGCGTGGTGGGGGTGGTGGGCCCGCCGCAGGTGGTGGTGCAGTCGCCGGTGAGGCAGTGGCCGGAGGCGTCGCCGGAGCATCCGGTGCGCCCCCAGATGCGGCCGCCCCAGGAGTTGCCCACCGTGACGGACGCGCTCTGGCCGGGGGCGAGGTGCGCTCCGCGCGGGTAGAGCGGGGAGTTGGTGACGACGGCCCAGAGGGTTTGCGAGGTCCGGTTGACCACGGTGATGTTGCGCATGCCGGCGGGGGCGGTCTGCTGGGCGGGGGCCTTCGCGTCCGAGCCCGTGGTGCCCTTTCCGCCGGTGTTCGCCGGTGCGGAGTGCGTGGGGGTCGCGGTCGACTTGGCCTTGTGCAGGCCCTTGGTTGCCTCGCCGGCCTCGACGGCGGGGCTGTTCGTGGTCGAAGTGACCGTGGGAGCAGGGGACTTGGTGCCGCTCGGGGCGCCGGCCGCGACGGGTGCGCCGGGGTGCCCGTCGCCGCTGCCCCGGACGGCCCAGCTGCCGAGGCCGACGAGTACGACGGCGGTCGCCACGCCCGCCACCCAGGCCGCGCGCCACCTCTGCCGGTGCGCTCTGCGCCTCTTACCGTTCGCCATGCCCAGGAGACGCCGGCCCGGCACCCCCGATAACGAAAACTTCAGCCCTCCCGGCGTAGGCTGCGCCCGAGTTGCCCTCGTGCGGTCCGATATGCCGCAGGAGGTGAGGCGCGCCGAGCCGTTACGGCGAGGCGAAGTCCCCTCTCTGCGGGTCAGGTTGCCGACTGGTCGGTGAGGAGGGATGTCGCGTAGTGGGTGACGGAGCGGCTGTACTGGGGGAGATGGGCCGCGAGGGCGGCCAGGGCGAGGGCTGCGGCTTCGCGCGGGCGGCCGGTGTCGATCAGGGCGAGGGCGAGGAAGGCGGTGACCGCGTCGTCCAAGTGGTCGGAGCCGGCGGCCTGTTCGGCCAGGAGCAGGTCCACGCCGGCCTGGGCGTCGCCGAGCGCCCGCAGCGTGCTGGCCAGCTGGATCACGGCCTGCCGCCGGCGCCCTTCGTCGAGCCCGGCCGCCAGCGCCTTCCGGTAGAGCGGCACGGCTTCGGCCCCCTCGTCGGTGGCGTCCCGAGCGGACGCCCGCTCGAAGTACCCCAGCGGGTGCCCTTCCCCGAGCTCGGCCGCGAGCGCGTCGGCCCGCGCCCGGAACTCCCCCGCCTCCAGCCGGTCGAACTCCCCCCACAGGGCCCCGACCCGCTGCTCCCACTCACCCGTTCCATCCATCCCCCCACCCTCACAGACCCCCGCGCCGAAACCCAGCCCTTTCCTCGTGGGCCGCTGGGCCGGTAGGGCTCTTTCGGCTACGGGCGGCGGTGCGTCGCGAAGCCGTGAGCGGGGATGTTGATCCACTGACGCATCGGCAGCCGCCCCGATCGAGGGCGGGACGTCTTCCAGGGCGGTGCGGAACCGCCGGAGGTGGGTGCGGATGAGCACGACGATGGGGACGTGGGTGCGCCGGGGCGCCGCCGTGGCCGGGACTCTCGGGGCGCTCGGCGGGTACGTGCTGCTGAGCGCCGCGGGCGCGCAAGCGGCCGGCCCGGCGCTGCCGGCGGACGTGCGGCAGGCCGCCGAGGAGCTGGGCGTGCAGGTGAGCAACGGGTGGGAGGCCGTCACGGGTCCGGCCGCCGCCGTGGAGGAGGTCCGCACCCTGGCAGCGGCGGACGGCATCGGCACGCTGACCGCCTACACGGGGGACGGCGAGACCGGGCAGGCCATCCTGATCTTCACCGGCGACGACAGCGTCGGCGCCTTCGACATCAGCGGCGCCTCGATCCACAGCGTGGACAACGCCACCGACCAGACCTGGTACGTCTTCGACGACTCGGGCGCCCCCGACGCGAGCGTCCCCGCGAACACCTCCGCGGACATCCCCCCGGTGGATGCCGAATTCCTCCCCCAGGGCGTCTCCCCCACCACCTCGACCACAGCCCACTTCACCCTCTGACCGATCTCCCCAACGCACAAGGGTGCCCCCACCCACGCGAAAACTTCCGCGGGAGAGGGGGCACCCTTTCGTGCAAAGGCTTCAGGCAAGAGCCGAAGGCCGGCTCACTTCTTGCCCTGGTTGTTGCGGGGGGACGTTGCCACCTGCGTCACCCCTGCTCAGACGGCCTGCCGACCACTCCCCCTCCGTCGTCGTTTGTCGCTATTGGCTACCCACGAGCGCCCTCGCACGGCCCAGCGACGGCCCAGGCCCCGCCGTGATCTACTCTCCTGTGATGGACGACCCCCCTTGCTTCTGTCTCCTCTGCGCACCGCCCGCGGAAGGCCCGGCCTGGGCAGAGCGAGACAGCCAGATAGCCCAGAGCGTCACCGACCATGGCTGGCACGTCATGGGCGTGGGCGCCGGCGACGAAGCACCCGCCGACTGGGCGTACTCAATCGGACTGTGGCACACGCTGCGCAGCCCCGAGGTCTGCGTCTTCGGCTTGCCTATTCCCGTGGGTATGCCGATCGTGAATTCAGCCGGAGATGGGATCCGGGGCGGCCGACCGCTGGAACCGGATCAGCGCAGGGACGACGTGCTCAACGGCTACGAGGTCGCCGTACGGCCGGTCCACCCCAGTTGGTACCTGGACTTCTTCGGTGCCGGCGTCGACTTCTGCCAGGCCCCACCCTGGCCCGTCACGCAACTGTTCTGGCCCGACAAGTCCGGCCGCTTCCCCTGGGAGGACGGGGTGGACCACTACTGCCGCAGGAGCCAACCGCTGCTCTGGATCCAAAAGTCCGACACCGAGGGGCCGTGGTCGCAAGTCGCATAAGCACCTGGCATGCCGAGGGCGTCATCTTTTGATCCGTAGCTCTGGCCGGAAGGGGCGCGGGCGGTCATACAGGTTGCGGCTGGTACGCCGAGAGGCACCGCGGTGTGGTAGTGGTTGCCGAGGTTGCGGTACTTCTCAGCTGTACAGCACAAGGAAGACGGGTGCGGCGGCCCCGTGGTGACCTCCTACGGCCCTGCGTAGGGCCTACGGGGCGCCCGGCCCGCTGTTGTTTCCCGTGGTTCCCCCTCGTTCTCCCCTCAGACGGGCACGTGGCGGGCACGCGGGGCACGCCGGCTACTCGTCGTCCTCGAACTCCTCGATGGCTGGGGGCAACCATGTCTGCCGTGCGCGGTCGGCCCGCCATGCCTCCTCCAATTCGGCCATTGCTGCCGGGTGCTGGCACTCGACGGTGTGCGCCGGGATCACCATGTCGTCCGGCAACGGATCGAGTCCGCTAACCCGTACCGCGATCATGGCGACCGGGTACGACGAGTGCCGTGCGGGGCGTGTCTCCACGCGCCACCGGTACCGCCGGGGTACCTCCTTGGCGCGCATGGGGACGGTCGAGAGATGCACCCACCGGGCCGCACCGGGGCACCCCTCGGGCTCGATCCACTCGACGCTTTCCGGATCGGGGTCGGGCCTGGGTGAGTCCGTTATGCCGTCGATCTCCCCAAGCTCGTTGGCCAAGCGTTGCCAACACGGGTCGCACCGCACCACACCTAGCGGTATGACCCCCCGCGCGTACGCCGGCCGCGCGGGGTCGTGGCACTCCTCGCACACAAGCTCCTGGTTGGTGCGTTCTCTCCCCATAGGTTCGGGTGTGAGTACATGTGCGCGGAGAGTAGTAGGGCGAGATCAAGCCCACTTTGACCTGAACTGGGACTCAGTAGTCGAAGAAGTGACGTGGGGCCCCGCTGACCTGGGGCCTTACCAACGATCAACGCTATAACCTGCGGCTGAGCCGTCAATGGTTGTCAGCGGTGGTCGTCATTGTGCGGCCTAGGACGACCCAGAGACGACCCCGGAGGCGATAGTCCCTCATCTTGCTGGCGCCGACTCTCAATGGACTCTCTCACGGCGAATTCCGTAGTAGTCAAATGATCACATGGGTGCCGTGTAGTCTAGGCTGGGCCAAGGTGTTAGTGGAGGTCACCGTGGAATTGGCCACTCTGTCAGGTGCCGCTCTGAAGTTCGTGACCGGAGCCCTGGGGCTCTCTCCGGCGGCTCGTCGCCGTGCCGCAATTGGTCGCGAAGTAAGGCTGCATGCCTTGCTAAAGGAACGGGATCTTTCCACGGCGGCGGAGCGAGTAGAGATCCTAGTGAACAAGCAGGTTGATGACTACTGTTCGCGCCAAGAGGAAGCTGCGAAGAGAACGTACAACTGGGGCAGCTTGATCTTGAGTGTGGTGATTGCTGCTGGATCCGCGGCTGGCATTCGGGAGTTCTGGCCCGTGCATGGATTCATGTGGATACCTGTAGTCGCGCTTGGAGTGTTGGCTCTCTTGAGTCTTCTTGGCGGAGTGGGCGCGTTTTTTACCTCCAAGCCAACAGAGCCCGAAGATTCGGCGATTCCGCAGGCATGATCGGGAAAATTAAGACAGTGTGGTACACACCTGTTGCGTCTGAGGTTGGTGGGGCGGCTTTGGGTGAGAGATTGAGACACCGAACCTGCTTGTTGGTGAAGACGTCATCAGCTTCATGAATCGCGGGCGATTTCGCCTAGCGTGTGCCAGCTGACCTGCGGAAACGTCCTGATGGTGGCCGCTCGCTTCGGCGCTGCTGACCACTGTGTTTCCCCGTGGGTCCCCGCCCTATTGGGCACGCGACGGGCACGCGCTGCTGGGCTCAACCCGATCCTGCGGTACCGACGAGGTTCCTGGCAGGAACGCCCAGCAGAGACGCAGCGGCCGCCGTCCGGCCACTGAACTTGATCATCAACTTCATAGCGATCACCTTGCCCCTCTTGAGTCGCTTCGTCAGATCGAAGGACGTGTTGATGGTGGTGGCAGAGATCGCGCAGAGAGCAACAAGCAAGCACAGTTCGGGGATCGAGTTCAACCCAGCAGCGACCCGATGATCTCACACACGGTTGGCCGACGTCCTTACAACAACCACCAGCGTCCCCAGCTCCCATCCCGTGTGCCGTCGGCCCGCACGTCAGTGGAGCGGGCGTGGTTCCTGGCGTCCAGGTGGAGCGCGCCACTGTACGAACGACCTTGACGCCCTGGGCCGCGACTGCTCGGCTTGCCCGGGTCGATGGCAGGCGGGATGGGAGCACCCGCACCCCTCCCACGACGAACGCGCAGGCGCCGGCCGGGCCCGGTCCATCCCGGAGCCTGAGCGCCCCCGCCGGAGGCATCGTCTTGGCCTCGGCTGTGCGGTCCTGCCTCAAGCCCGGCTGTGCCTCGTGGGCGCGCGCGGTGTCGGCCGGGCCGAGCGGGGCGGAGACAGGAGCGGCGTCCCTCGCGGTGAGCCGGGGAGCGCGCGGCGAGCGGTAGCGGAGCCGGGGCCTTGAACCTGTAGAGAAGATTGTTACTCGCACCTTGGTCCGCGGGTCTGCGGCGTCGCCGACGCGCTCGGAAGTCCGCCGCGGAAGGTGACTGTGATGGCTGGGCGGCTGGGCCGGAACAAGCTGGTGCATCCCTGGGCTGGCTCATGTGCTGGTTCCGGCTTCCTGCGGCCGAGCAGTGTTCAGCGGCGGCGCCTCTCCTTTCTGTAGGCGCCGATCTCCGCGTCGAGGTCCACGACGCGGTATTCCGTGAGGCGGGTGAGGAGTTGGCTGGCCTGCATCCAGCGTGCGCGGGGGTCGTCCAGGGCGACGGAGCAGACGTCGATGGGTTCGGGGCCCAAGAGGCCGGGCTGGTGGAGGGCTCCGTACACGGCGGACAGGTGGTAGCGGGTGACGCGCAGGGCTGTGTACTGGGTGCGCGGGAACGGGCAGGCCCTGATGGACAGTTCGGCGCAGGGGAGGCAGATCGGCGGGTGGGGTGTGTCGATCGGTGCCGGCCAGGGGTCCTGCTCGTACTCGTCGGTGCCCATGAGCCACAGCACCCCTTCGGGGTCGTCCTTCATGGTGTCGCTGCACACCTGGCACAGGACGCGTTGCATGGCGCGGCGTTGGCGGATGCTGTGGACGGTGCCGAACGTCGGGCGGCCCTTGCCGGGGCTGATGCCGACACGGCGCCACAGGATGCCGTCACGGTCCCGGTCGTAGGCGTCCTCATCGGCGTAGCCCAGTCCGCTGCCCCGGGTGGTGAGCGTGACCGGCCGCCCACGCTCGGAGGACCAGGCGGTGATTAGGGGTCGAACCCGCGCTGCGGGAACACACCGACCGGCAGCGCCTCCGTACGGTGCTTCATGCCGCACCTGCCGAAACCCGCAGAAGAGCCGTTCGACTCGCTGAGCAACTGCGGACGGCGCTTGCCGCCTCGGACTGCCGGCGCCCTCCCGGTCCGGATAAGGGGCGAGGGTCCCTCCCCGGCGTTGTTCGCTGTCCGTCCTCTGCTGGGAGCACCGCTCGTCCCCGGTCGTGGAAGAGGCGGGCGGTCACGGTGCGGCCCGCGCGGTCGCCGCGGATCTCCACATGCTGGGCAAGGGCGTTGACGACCAGGAGCCCGCGGTGGTGCGTGTCCTCCTCGTCCGGCCACGCCAGACGAGGGGCGCTCGGACTGCCTCCGGCGTCGGTGACGGAGATCTCCACGGCGTCGAAGGTGACGGCCAGGCGTAGGCGGAAGGTGCCTGCGGGCCTGCCGCTGTCGGAGTGGAGAACGGCGTTGGACGCCAGTTCGCTGACGATCACCTCGGCGTTCTCCGCGTGCGGGGAGCCACGCAGGACGGTACGGGTCCAGCGGCGTGCGCGGCCCACTTCTTCGGGTGAACCTGCGCAGGTGAGTTCCCACATCCGATGCCTACTCGTATACTCGTCCATACAAGTTGCTTTCTGCTGGTGGGCGGCTATGGAAGGGTGGTGCGGGCTAGATGAGTTTCACGCCGTCATGGGCGCGGACGGCCGGCGGGGACGCCGCGTCGAGTGCGTCCAGGACGCGGATCGCGTACGCCTCGTCGGCGAGTTCGGTGACTTCGTCGCGGGTGGCCCAGCGCAGGGCGCTGGTCTCGTCCCCAGTGACGGGCTGACCGTCGATCGCCTCGCAGCGGAAGACCAGGGAGACGATCAGGCCGGTCATGTTCTTGTAGACGCCGGTCAGGGTCGCCGGAAGAGCGATCTTGATGCCGGTCTCCTCCAGGACTTCACGCTGGAGCGCGTCCGGGATGGTCTCCCCCGCTTCCAGGACTCCGCCCGGTGGTTCCCAGTGGCCGTTGTCGCGGCGCCGGATCAGCAGGGCGCGGCCGGTGTCATCGACGATGACCCCGGCGACGCTCACCGAGTGGGGGCGCTCCATCGGCACGTGCGTGATCCTTCCGAACCGGTCCTCGCGGGTGGCTAGGCTTCCCACCGTAGCAACAACGGTCGGCCACTCGTCTAGATATCCAAAGGAGTACCTGTGCCCGGTATCCCCTCCAGCACGCTCGGGGCGCTGGACCCCACGAGTGATCGTGCGGTGTTCCGCCAGATCGCCGACCAACTGCGCGACGCCATCGACCGCGGCAAGTTCGCCGAGGGCGACAAGCTGCCCTCCGAAACGGAGCTGGTCGACCACTACGGCGTCTCGCGCATGACCGTCCGCAACTCCCTGTCGGTACTGCAGGGCGAGGGCCTGGTGGTGTCCGAGCACGGCAAGGGCGTCTTCGTCCGCCCCCGCCCGCCCGTGCGGCGCCTGGCCTCGGACCGGTTCGCCCGCCGCCACCGCGAGCAGGGCAGGTCCGCGTTCATCGTGGAGGCCGACGCGGCGGGCAGCCACCCGAGCGTGGACAGCCTGGAGATCAAGGAGGAACGGCCGACCCACGACATCGCCGCCCGGCTCGGCGGACCCCGCAAGGTGCTGGCCCGACGCCGCCGGTACCTGCTCGACGGCCGGCCGGTGGAATTCGCCACCTCCTACCTCCCGCTGGACCTGGCGCGCGGGACCCCCATCGCCGAACCGAACCCCGGACCCGGCGGCATCTACGCCCGGCTGGAGGAACTGGGCCACCGCCTGGACCACTTCGAGGAGGAGATCCGCGCCCGCATGCCCGCACCCGGCGAGGTCAAGACCCTCCACCTGGCCGCCGGCGTGCCCGTCATCCACCTCGTCCGGACCGCCTTCGACACCGAAGGGCGCGCCGTGGAGGTCTGCGACACCGTCATGGCTGCGGACGCGTACGTCCTGTCGTACCAACTCCCGGCGACGTGACAGGGCCCGTGGCCAGGGCCGATGGGGTGCGTGACGTGCGGCGGGGAGCCCGTCTCCGCCGACTCGTACACCTCAACCCGCCAACTCATATAGACGAGTAGCTGGGTTGTGTGGCACAGTGGAGTTCGTACCCGCTTCCCCGGGGCATCGGATCACAGTCGTCTAGACGACTAGTCGTCATGGGATGGAAGACGTGGCATTTGCATTCCATCCAAGGCTCGTTCCAGACGAACTGGCAGTTCCCTACCCGCCGCCCCGCCGACCGAAAGGAACCCATCCGCCCGTGACTGTCAGCCTGCCCCTGGTCGTCGTCCTTGGCGTCATCGCCTGGGTTGCCACCAAATTCCTCGGCATCCGCTTGTGGGGCGCCGTCGCCATAGCCCTGTTCCTTCTGCCTCGCCCACGCCGTCCTCACCTCTGCCATCAACGCCAGTACCAGCGGCGGTGTTCAGGTAGCGAATGGCGAACACACCTAGACGAGTAGCTGAGAGGAGTCTTCGAGGTGCTCCTCAGTCCCAAGTACGCCCCGCCCCCGACCATCCCGACGTCCCAGCCCGCCCTGCCGGCGCCTCCCCTCCGGCACCCGCACGCTCCCGCTTGCCCCTGCCAGGCACCCGCCCCGGTCCGTCCTACCGCACCCGCCCTCGGCGCCATCGCCGGAGCCGCGGCCGTCGCCGTCACGGTTGCCGTCCTCCTGACCGCCCTCTTGGTCGCCGTCGCCGTGGCGGCCGTCTCGGTCGCCGTCGTCGCTGTTGTTCTGCGCTCGCTCCTCACGCCCCCGCGTCAGCGCTGACCTGTCCGAACCGCCAGGGCGGCACCGACACCTCCAAGCATCCGCCGCCCCTGAACGGCTTACGGCACTCGCACAGCCCCGGACGCACACATGCCCCTTACCTCGCGGCTTCGCCAGAGGTAAGGGGCATGTTCGACCCGAAAGCTACTTCTTGCCCTGGTTCTTGACGGCTTCGATCGATGCTGCTGCCGCTTCCGGGTCCAGGTAGGTGCCGCCCGGGGTGAGGGGGCGGAAGGACGCGTCGAGGTCGTAGGCCAGGGGGATGCCCGTGGGGATGTTCAGGGCCGCGATGTCCGTGTCCGAGATGCCGTCGAGGTGCTTGACCAGGGCGCGCAGGGAGTTGCCGTGCGCCGCGATCAGGACCGTGCGGCCCGCGGTCAGGTCGGGGACGATCGCGTCGTACCAGTACGGCAGCATCCGCTCGACGACGTCCTTCAGGCACTCCGTGCGCGGCAGCAGCTCCGGCGGGATCGAGCCGTAGCGCGGGTCGTCCGACTGCGAGAACTCGGCGCCGTCGGCCAGCACCGGCGGCGGCACGTCGTACGAGCGGCGCCAGAGCATGAACTGCTCCTCGCCGAACTCCGCCAGCGTCTGCGCCTTGTCCTTGCCCTGCAGCGCACCGTAGTGCCGCTCGTTGAGCCGCCACGAGCGCCGGACGGGAATCCAGTGCCGGTCGGCCGCCTCCAGCGCGAGCTGGGACGTGCGGATCGCCCGCTTCAGGACCGACGTGTGGACGACGTCGGGCAGCAGGCCGGCGTCCTTGAGCAGCTCGCCGCCCCGGACCGCCTCCTTCTCGCCCTTGTCGTTCAGGTTGACGTCCACCCACCCGGTGAACAGGTTCTTCGCGTTCCACTCGCTCTCGCCGTGGCGGAGCAGGATCACCTTGTACGCAGCAGCAGCCATGCCTTGAGCTTAAGGGGAAATCCCGTGGCGCCCCCGAGCGGCCCTCTGTAATCATCACGGCGTGCCCGCACCTATTACACCGACGCCTCCGCCGACACCTCAGGAAGAGCCTCCGGGGAGACCTCACCCGACGCCCCGGGGAACGCCTCGAGTGACGTCTCCGGGACCGCCCCGAGGGACAACCTCCCCGACCCGCCGCCAGAAGCGCTCCCTCCCCACCACCCTGCGCGGCCCCTTCGCCGGAAAACTCACCGGAAAGCTCACCGAACCCCTCACCGAAACCCTCGGCGGCCTCCCCGGCGCCTACTGGTGGCTGTGGACCAGCACCCTGGTCAACCGCCTCGGCGGCTTCGTCGCCACCTTCCTGACGCTCTACCTCACCGTCCAGCGCGGCTACTCCCCCTCCTACGCCGGCCTCGTCGCCGCCCTCTACGGTCTCGGCGGCGCCGCCGGCGCGGTCGTCGGCGGCGTCCTCGCCGACCGCCTCGGCCGCCGCGTCACCCTCCTCACCTCGCAGCTCGGCGCCGCCGCCCTCACCGCCTCGCTCGCCCTGATCACCCACCCCGCCGCCCTCGCCGCCACCGCCGCGGGCCTCGGCCTGGTCGGCAACGCCTCGCGGCCCGCCACCTCCGCGATGATCGCCGACCTCGTACGGCCCGAGGACCGCGCCCGCGCCTTCTCCGTCAACTACTGGGCGGTCAACATCGGCTTCGGCGTCTCCGCGGCCGCCGCCGGCTTCATCGCCACGGTCGGCTACACCTGGCTCTTCCTGGGCGACGCGGCCTCCACCCTGCTGTGCGCGCTCGTCGTCTTCGCCAAGGTGCGCGAGACGCTGCCGCCGCCCGTCCCCCTGGACGCGGCCGGCCCCGCGCCCCGGCCGGCCACCCTCGGCGGTGTCCTGCGCGACTCGCGCTTCATGGCCCTGGTCGCGCTGACCTTCCTGCTCGGCTCCGTCCTCCAGCAGGGCTCGTCCACCCTGGCGGTCGACATGGGCGCGAGCGGCCTGTCCACCGGGCGGTACGGCCTGGTGATCGGCCTGAACGGGCTGGTCATCGTGCTGCTCCAGATCCCGCTGACCCGCATGCTGCGCCGTCACGGCAGCGGCACCCTGCTCGCGGCCGGCTCCCTCCTGATCGGCTGGGGCTTCGGCCTCACCGTCCTCGCGAGTTCGGCGGGCGTCTACGCGGTGACGGTCGTCGTGTGGACGCTCGGCGAGATCGTCCACGCCCCGGCCGCGATGGCGGTGGTCGCCGAGATCGCCCCGGCGGACGCGCGCGGCCGCTACCAGGGCATGTACTCCCTCGCCTGGTCCGGCGCCGCCTTCGCCGGCCCCCTGGCGGGCGGCCTCGCCCTGGACCACCTGGGCCGCACAGCGGTCTGGTCCGCCTGCGCGGTCCTCGGCACGGCAGCGGCAACGGGCTACGCCACCCTCCTCCGCCCCCACCCCAAAGCCCCAACGGCATGAAGTGTCCCCGTGGAAGCGGCAGCTGAGCAGGAGCCGCAGAAGAGGCGGCGTGCGGAAGAAGCCGGAACCTGACGCGGGGTCAGGTGGGGTCAGGTGGGGTGAGGTCCTTGGTGAGGTGGGTGAAGGCGTCCAGGTTGCGGGTGGGTTCGCCGCGGGAGACGCGCCAGGCGTACTCCTTGCGGATCGCGGTGGTGAAGCCGAGTTCGAGGAGGGTGTTGAAGGAGCCGTCCGCGTGCTCGACCACCGCGCCCAGGAGGCGGTCGACCTCGTCGGGGGTGGCGGCGGCGAGGGGGAGGCGCGCGGTGAGGTAGACGTCGCCGAGGCGGTCGATCGCGTAGGCGACGCCGTACATGCGCAGGTTGCGCTCCAACAGCCAGCGGTAGAAGGCCTCGTGGTTCTCGTCGGGGTGGCGGACCACGAAGGCGTTCAGCGAGAGCGTGTGCGCCCCGACGATCAACTGGCAGGTCGTGGAGAGCTTGCGGGTGCCGGGCAACTGGGTGACGTACGTGCCCGGTTGTGGCGACTCGTACGTCAACTCGGCCTCGCGCAGCGCCTGTTCGACGGCCTCGCAGGCGCGGGCGGTCGCCCCGGCGGCCGTGGGCCCCTGCGGCTCGTGCTGGTCAGCCATGGGCCGATCGTAGGTGACGGCGGTGCGCGTCCTGCGCTGCCGCGTACACCTCGGCCGTGTCGGCGGCGGCGGCCTCCCAGCCGAAGCAGCGGGCGTGCCGGGCCGCGGCGGCGCCGAGCTTCTCGCTCAGGCCCGGGTTCTCCACGAAGCGGCGCAGCACCTGCGCGTAGTCGCGCGGGTCGTGGCCGCGTACGAGGTAGCCGGTGCAGCCGTCCCGTACGGCGACCGGCAGGCCGCCGACCGCGGCGGCGACCACGGGGGTGCCGCACGCCTGCGCCTCGATCGCCACCAGCCCGAAGCTCTCGCTGTAGGAGGGCATCACGAGCACGGTGGCCGCGCGGTACCAGTCGGCGAGGCTCTGCTGGTCCACCGGCGGCTGGAACCGCAGGACATCGCACACGCCGAGCCGCGCGGCCAGCTTGTGCAGCGCCTCGGGCCTGTCCAGACCGCTGCCGCTGGGGCCGCCGACGATGGGGACGACCAGCCGGTCGCGCAGCGCGGGCTCCTGGTCGAGCAGGACCGCGACCGCGCGGACCAGCACATCGGGGGCCTTCAGCGGCTGGATGCGGCCGGCGAAGAGGGGGACGATCGCGTTCTGCGGGATCGACAGGCGGCGGCGGGCCGCGGCGCGGCCGTCGGCCTCCGGCCGGAAGCGTTCGAGGTTGACGCCCGGGTGGACGACGGCGAGCTTGCCGGGGTCGGCCTCGTAGTGCCGCCGCAGGTCGGCGGCCTCCTCCTCGGTGTTCGCGATCAGCTTGTCCGCGGCGGCGACGATCTGCTGCTCGCCGATGACGCGGGCCATCGGCTCGGGCCGGTCGTCCTCGGCGAGGGCGGCGTTCTTGACCTTGGCCATGGTGTGCATCGCGTGGACGAGGGGGACGCCCCAGCGCTCGGAGGCGAGCCAGCCGACGTGGCCGGACAGCCAGTAGTGCGAGTGGACCAGGTCGTAGTGGCCGGGGTGGTGGCCCGCCCAGGCGGTCATGACGCCGTGGGTGAAGGGGCACAGCTGGGCGGGGAGGTCCTCCTTGGCCAGGCCCTCGTACGGTCCGGCGGCGATGTGCCGGACGAGGACGCCGGGGGCCAGCTCCACGCTCGGCGGGTCGCCCGCGGCGGTCGCGCGGGTGAAGATCTCGACCTCGATGTCCTGCTGGGCGAGGCGCTTGGCCAGTTCGACGATGTAGACGTTCATGCCGCCGGCGTCGCCCGTGCCGGGCTGGTGCAGGGGGGAGGTGTGGACGCTCAGCATGGCGACCCGGCGGATTGCCCGGCGGTGGCCTTCGGGGATGAGGAGGGGTCCACGTGGGCTCCCCGCAGGAGGGGCCGCCTTCGGCGTGGCGGTGCCCCTCGGCCGGGATGTGTACGTGGTCACCCTGTATTTCCTTCCCGCGGCCGGAACCTTCGCTTCAACCTTGGCTAACGGTGGGGCGGGGCGGCGCATTTCCGTGTGGGCTGAATGTTGCCGCGTTGTTACTACGGGGCGGCTGCCCGCCGCGGGGGCTTCCATACGTTGCCGGGTGCCGCGGGGGCGGGTGGGTCGTGGCCCTGGGGGCTCGGTTGGGCGCGGCTACGCTCGGGGGCATGAAGGCTGTGGGGGTGGTGACCAGGGGGACCACCCATCCGAATCGGTTGCGGCGGATGGATCGCTGGGTGGCGGCGCGGCTGGGGCGGGAGCTGCGGGGGGCCGGGGCGGGGGCCGTCGCGGTGGATCTGGGGTACGGGGCGGCGCCCTGGACGGCGGTAGAGCTGCTGGAGCGGCTGCGCAGGGTGAACCCGCGTACGGAGGTGGTCGGCGTCGAGATCGATCCCGCGCGGGTGGCGGCCGCGGCACCGTACGCCCGTGAAGGGCTCCGCTTCGTACGCGGCGGCTTCGAACTGCCCCTCCCCCGCGCGGAGCGCCCGCTGCTGATCCGCGCCGCGAACGTGCTGCGGCAGTACGGCGAGAGCGAGGTCGAGGCCGTGTGGTCGCTGCTGTGCCGGCGGCTGGCCCCCAACGGCCTGCTGGTGGAAGGCACCTGCGACGAGATCGGCCGCCGCCACGTATGGGTCGCGCTCGGCCCCGAGGGCCCCCGCTCGGTGACCTTCGCCACGCGCCTCGCCTCCCTGGACCGCCCCTCCGACCTGGCCGAACGGCTCCCGAAGGCACTGATCCACCGCAACGTCCCCGGTGAGCCGGTGCACGCCTTCCTCACGGCGTTCGACCGCGCTTGGGCCTCGGCGGCGCCGCTGTCCGCGCTGGGCGCCCGGCAGCGGTGGATCCGTACGGCGCTGGACCTGCGCGAGGCCGGCTGGCCCGTGCTCGACGGTCCCGCGCGCTGGCGGCAGGGCGAGTTGACAGTGGCGTGGGACGCGCTGGCGCCGCGCAAGCCCCGTAAGCCGTAAGCCGCGCGAGCTGCAAGCCGCGAAAGCCGTAGAAGCCGTAGCAGCCGCGCGGACCGTAGCCACGGACAAGCCGTAAGCAGGACAAACCGTTACCAGGGCGAGCAGCAACTCGGGCACACCGCAAGCCCGACAAGCCGACCGTACGACCACGACCTTCCGCCGCGGCGATCAACCCTCAGGCTCCTCTCAGGCGTCCTTAGGGCCGCCATAACCCGCGGTCCGTAGCCTCGACGTGCACGGCATCGCGCGCCGCACCCGCGGCCCGCGCACGCCGTAAGTCCGGCTAAGGGCCGGGCAGGACGCACGGTTGCACCGTATACACGTGAGCTTGGTCATGTGCAGACGCCCACATCCGTGCCGAAATCCCCCGCCCACCACGGCAAATGAGCGGCATATGACAGGACACGTTCACTTGCGGCACTCCCGTACCGCCCATGTGAGCCACTAGGGTCACCAGACCGAGCACCGTCGAACGTCCCGCCGGACCAGGAGGCGAAAGGAGCCGTGATGTCGACCACCGGGCACCGCACAGAGCGGCACCATGCCCCCGCCGGGGAGACCCGCGGCGGCGAAGGCGCGCTCCTCCTGCCGCATCCGCGCGCCGAGGACGCCGCCCCGCCCACGCTGACCCTGCTCGTCATCGGCGACGACGCGACCGGCGCCTTCACCGCGCCGTACTTCCAGGAGCCGAACGGGCCGCGCATCCGCGTGCTGCGGGCCCGGACCCTCACCGCGGCCGGGCGGCTGCTCACCGATGACGTCCACTGCATCCTGCTCGACCTGCCCGACGTCCTGGACGGCCTGCGGTACGTCATGCGGCTCGCGCCCGGCACCGCCGTCCTGGTCCTGACCGACGGCTCCGACGACGCCAAGGCCGCCGAGGCCGTACGGGTGGGCGCACAGGAGCACTTGGCGCGCGACGAGGTGGACGGCGGGGCCGTGACCCGGGCCGTGCGCTACGCGGTGGAGCGCAAGCGCGCCGACCTCGCGCAGCGCCAGCTCAGCGAGACACGGCTGCTCGCCCAGGAGAACCGCCGGCTGGAGCGGGGCCTGCTGCCCACGCCCCTGCTGGAGGGCGCCACCGGGCTGCGGTTCGCCGCCCGTTACCGCCCCGGCCGCAGCCGCGCCCTGCTCGGCGGCGACTTCTACGACACGGTGCGCACGCCGGACGGCACGGTGCACGCGATGATCGGCGACGTGTGCGGGCACGGGCCCGACGCGGCCGCGCTCGGCGTCGAACTGCGCATCGCCTGGCGGGCGCTGACCTTCGCCGGGCTCGGCGGGGCCGACCTGCTCCGCACGCTCCAGGACGTGCTGGTGCACGAGCGGGCCGACGAGGAGATCTTCGCCACGCTGTGCGTGGTGGACATCGCGCCCGGCGGTCGCGGTGCGACCCTGCACCTCGCCGGGCACCCGGCGCCGCTGCTCGCCTCGCCCGGCGGGGTCGGCATCCTGCCGTACGAGGAGGGCGGCCCGGCGCTCGGGCTGCTCCCCGAGGCGGAGTGGATCCCGGTGCCGATCGCTCTGGAGGGGCCCTGGTCGCTCATGCTCTACACCGACGGGCTGATCGAGGGGCGGATCGGCGCGGGCACGGGGCGGCTGGGCCAGGAGGGGATGCTGGAGATCGCGGCGGACCGGCTGGCCGCGGGCCTGCGTGGCGAGGGGCTGCTGGACGCGGTGGTGACGCGGGCGCGCGAGCTGAACGGCGGGGAGCTGACGGACGACGTGGCCATGGTGCTGCTGGAGGGTGTGTAGGGGCCGTCGCAGGTCGCGTACGGGCCGGATGGGACCCCCTTGTACGGGCCGGGACGGCGAGTGCGGAGGGCTGGGGCGCGGCGGCCGCCGGTGGGGCGGGGCCGGGCCGGACGGCTGCGCGGGATCGAATCGGGCCGCACGGGCACCTTGGGTGCGAAGGCGTCGTTGTCGGGGTAGGACGGGTACGGTTGCATGACCCGACGGTTCCGATGGTGAAGTGAGGCGGTGGACGGCGTGCTGGTAACAGGGTTCTACTCGGTGATCGCCCTGATCTCCTGGGCACTGCTGCTCTTGGCGATCTTCGCCTTCATCGACGCGGCGATCCACCGCGAGGACGCGTACCGCGCCGCCGACAAGAACACGAAGGGGTTCTGGCTGATCATCCTCGGCATCGCGGCCGTGGTGATGAAGCTGTTCAGCATCATGTCGTTCCTGCCGATCATCGGCCTGATCGCGGTGATCGTGTACATGGTCGACGTCCGCCCGGCGCTGCGCAACGTCAGCGGCCGCGGCGGCGGTTCGGGCCGGGGCGGCTGGCGCCGTGGCGGCTCCCGCAGCGGCGGCAGCAGCTCGGACGGCCCCTACGGTCCGTACAACGGCCGCCGCTGAGCTTTCCCCGCACCCCTTACTTCCAGGCGATCGCTACTGCCAGGCGATCGCCTCGGCGCGCAGCACCGCGGCCACGCGGCTGATCTGCTGCGTCGGCGGGCCGGGCAGGCGGGCCAGCAGCAGGCGCCGCTGCTCCTGGGGGCCGCCGCGGACCGGCAGGACGCGTACCCCGGGCGGTGCGACGGACACGAGGGTGGCAGGCACGGTGGTCAGCCCGCAGCCCGCGGCGACGAGGTGGAGCTTGGCCAGCCAGTCCCGCGCGGTCAGCACGATCTCGGGCCTCTCGTCCAGGCCCGGCCACACGCCCATCACCCGCTCCTCCTCCGAGGCGGAGCCGGCGATCCACCGCTGACCGCGCAGGTCGGCGATGTCCACATAGGTACCGCGGGCCAGCGGATGGCCGGCCGGGACCGCGATGCGCAGGGCGCGTTCGCTCAGCGTCTGCAGGGCGAGCGGGGGCGACTCGGTGTCCGGCGCGCGGAAGGGCGGCGCGGAGCCGAGCAGGGCGAGGTCGATGCTGCCGGAGCGAAGGGCGCGCGCGAGCGCGGGGGTGCCGCCCTCGCGGCCGACGACGTGCAGGCCGGGGTCGGTCCGGCTCAGCTCCGCGAGAGCCCGGGCGACCACGACGGCGCCCGCGCTGGGCACCCAGCCGAGGCGGACCGTCCCGCCCTGCTCCGGCAGGCCGGACAGCTCGCGCGCGGTGGCCTCGATCTCGTCGAGCACTGTCGCAGCGCGGCGCATGACGATACGGCCGGCGTCGGTGAGCCGGACGCCGTCGCGCCGCCGTTCCAGCAGTTCGGTGCCCGCCGCGCGCTCGATCGCGGCGATCTGCCGGGACACGGCGGACTGGGTGTAGCCCAGCGACACGGCGGCCGCGGTGAAGGTGCCCTGCTCGGCCACGGCCCGCAGGACGCGCAGCGCGGTGAGCGACACATCGGTGAAGTCCATGACGTTTACGCATAGCACGTGTGCCGAACTTTCGTTGGCGACATGGACGCGGCGTTCTTAGCGTGGAGGGCATGAACGTTTCCCGTATCGCCCTTGTCACCGGCGCCAACCAGGGACTCGGCCGCGCCCTCGCCGAGGGGTTGGCCGCCCGCATGGAGCCGGACGACCTGGTCCTGCTCACCGGCCGCAACCCGCAGCGGGTGGCCGACGCGGCGCGCGAGACCGCGCAGGCGGACGCGACCCGGGCCCGCGTCGAGGGCCGGGTCCTCGACGTCACGGACTCCGGCGCCGTCGCCCGCCTCGCCGAGGAGCTGCGGACCCGCCACGGCGGGGTCGACATCGTCGTGTCCAACGCGGTGGCCCGCCTGCTGCCCGGCGAGTCGCAGTCCGAGCGGGCCGACGAGTTCATCGACGTCTCCAACACCGCGACCCACACGATCCTGCGCGCCTTCGGCCCCATCCTGCGTCCGGGCGGCCGGCTCATCGTGGTGGCCAGCAGCCTCGGCACCCTCGGCCACCTCCCCGCGCGGCTGCACCCCCTCTTCGACGGCGCGAGCCTCGACCAGGTCGAGTACGCCGTCGAGTCCTGGCGCACGGCCGTCCACCGGGGGACGGCCGTGGAGGAGGGCTGGCCGCTGTGGCTGAACGTGCCCTCGAAGGTGGCCCAGGTCGCCGCGGTCCGCGCGGTCGCCGCCGAGCGCCGCGAGCGCGACCTGGCGGCCGGCACCCTGGTCGCCGCCGTGTGCCCGGGGATGGTGGACACCCCCACCTCGCGCCCCTGGTTCGACGACTACAGCCAGGCCCAGTCCCCCGAGCAGGCCGCCGCCGCCGTCCTCGACCTGATCCTCGCCGAGCACGTCGACCCGGCCCTGTACGGGGAGCTGGTCCGCTTCGGCCACGCCCTGGACTGGCACGCCGGCACTCCGCCGACTGCCCAGAACGACCTGCTCGTCCCGTGACCCCGCGTCCGACGCACCCCTACCGCGCCCCTACCGCACCCCTACCGCACCACTGCAAGGAGTTCTCCCCGTGACTGCCCTCACCACCCCCTTCGGCTTCGGCACCACCACGGCCGAGGTCACCGAAGGGATCGACCTCACCGGCCGCCGCGCGGTCGTCACCGGCGCCTCGTCCGGGCTGGGCGCGGAGACGGCCCGCGCGCTGGCCGCCATCGGAGCGGAGGTCACCCTCGCCGTGCGGGACACGGCCGCGGGCGAGAAGGTCGCCAAGGAGATCACGGCGGCCACCGGCAACCACGACGTGCGCGTGGCGCCCCTCGACCTGACCGACCTGGCGTCGGTCGCCGCCTTCGCCGGCCGCTGGCAGGGGCCGCTGCACATCCTCGTGAACAACGCGGGCGTCATGGCCTGCCCCGAGCAGCACACCGAGCAGGGCTGGGAGTGGCAGTTCGCCACCAACCACCTGGGTCACTTCGCCCTCGCCACCGCCTTGCACGGCGCGCTGGCCGCGGCCGGCAATGCCCGGGTGGTGGCGGTGAGTTCGTCCGGGCACCAGCGGTCGCCGATCGTGTGGGACGACATCGACTTCGCCTTCCGCCCCTACGACCCCTGGCTCGCCTACGGCCAGTCCAAGACGGCCAACGTCCTCTTCGCGGTGGAGGCGAGCCGGCGCTGGGCCGGCGACGGCATCACCGCCAACGCGGTGATGCCCGGCGCGATCTACACCAATCTGCAGCGCCACACAGGCGGCGGGGGAAGCCGCCGGGTGCCCGCCGAGCTGATCAAGACCGTCGAACAGGGCGCGGCGACCTCGGTCCTGCTCGCGGCCTCGCCGCTCCTGGAGGGCATCGGCGGCCGCTACTTCGTCGACTGCAACGAGACGGAGGTCGTCGACCGGCGCTCCGGCACGCTGCACGGCGTGGCGCGGTACGCCGTCGACCCGGCGGGGGCGCAGCGGCTGTGGAACCTCTCGCAGGAACGGGTGGCGCGGTTCCTTCCCGGAAGCCTCGCCTAGCAAGCACCCCCCGGCGCTCCTTGGACGGCGCCCTTCGTACGAAGGGTGCGGCGTATCGCCCAAGGGGCGCCGGGGTCGGGCCCGGGTGACGCTCCGGGGGGTTGCGTGACCGGCCACGGCGGTTCCGGGGCCGGGAACGGCGGGGAACCCCCTACAGCGGGGGAACCCTCCTGCCCGGCGGGAGCCCTACGGCTTGCGCGGGGTCGTCTTCTTCGCGGGGGCCTGCTTCTTCGCCGCTGCGGGCGTCGGCTTGGCCTCGGGCTTCGCGGCCGGCTTGGCGGCGGGCTTCGCGCTCAGCTCGCCCTTGGGGTCGGCCTCCTCGCCGCGCCACTTGGCGACGGCTCCCTTGCCGCGGGCGGCCAGCTCGTCGTACGTCTCACGGGTCCGCACGGCGTACTCGGCCGCGCGGCCGACGCCCTGCAGAGCGATCCCCTGCACGGACTCGCCGAGCTTGCGGAGGTCCCGCAGCTCCTTGAGGTCGATGTCGGAGAACGTCTCGTTGAGCCGCGTCTGGGCGTCCTTGGCGCTCGCGGTGACGCGCTGCTGGACCTCCTTGGGGTCGGTCGCCCGCAGCTTGCCGATCCGCTCGGGCGCCTGCTCGCGGAACTTGTCCAGCAGCGCGGGCACCTCCTTGAGCTTCTCGGCGGCGAGGTCGGCGGTGCCCGCGACCGCGTACAGCGGGGTCGGGTTGCGCAGGCCCTTCACGATGTCGTCGGTGATAGCCATGGCTGTCGTTCCGTTCCTTTCGTCACGCGGTGGCGGCCGCGTCGTCGGGGCCGTCGGGTGCTTTCGGGTCGTCCGGGCCGCCCGGGCCGTTCCTGGGCCCGCCGGTGGGGGCCGGGTCGGCGGCGGCCGCGTTCTCCTTGCGGAAGGACTCGTAGATCTGGATCAGCACCTGCTTCTGGCGCTCGCTGATCGAGGGGTCCATGAGGATGGCGGCCGGCACTTCCAGCTCCTGCCGCTCGCGGGCGTCGAGCATGCCGGCCTGCACGTACAGCGTCTCGGCGGATATCCGCAGCGCCTTCGCGAGCTGCTGCAGGATCTCCGCGCTCGGCTTGCGCAGGCCGCGCTCGATCTGGCTCAGATAGGGGTTCGACACCCCGGCGGCGTCCGCCAGCTGCCGCAGGCTCAGCTGCGCGCTGCGCCGCTGCTCCCGCAGGAACTCCCCGAGCTCCCCGACCTTCAACGCACCCATCCCCCTACGATCCCCCACCCCGCTAACTTTTGCAAGCACCCCGCTTGCAACTGTAGCCCTCCCGAGCGAGCCGCCCTCCCCTGTACCACCCGAGGACGCCCCGGGCTGAAGGCGCCCCGAGGACCGGAAGGCCGGGCTGAGGCGTGGACCCCGCGCGCTGCTCAGTAGGGTGCGCGGCATGAGCATGGATGCCGGGTTCACTTGTTCGTGTTGCGGGGAGTACCACGCGGAGGTGCCCATGAGCTTCACGGCTCCCGCGCCCTATGTCTGGCAGCCGGGCTTTGCCGACGCGCCCGGGTGCCTCCTGTCGGCGGACCAGTGCGTCATCAACGACGAGCACTACTTCGTCAAGGGGCTCATCGAGATACCCGTCCTCGACGGCGACGAGGTCTTCTCCTGGGGCGTCTGGGTCTCGCTCAGCCGCTCCAACTTCGCCCGCGCGGCAGAACTCTGGGACACCCCCGGCCGCGAGTCCGAGCCCCCGTACTTCGGCTGGCTGTGCACGGACCTGCCCTTCTACTCCCCCACCACCATCCATCTCAAGACGCACGTCCACACCATGCCGGTCGGCCGGCGCCCCACGATCGAACTCGAACCGACGTCGCACCCCCTGGCCGTCGACCAGCGCACGGGCATCACCACGCAGCGCGTCCGCGAAATAGCCGAAGCGACCCTCCACCCCGGCTCGGCCTTGAGTCGGCTGCGACCTGACCCTGGCGCCTGAGGCTCCTCTCGCAGAGGGGCCGGCGGCGAGATGGGCGACGCCGCGAACCCCACCTCCAACGCCCTCTACCGGCGCATCGGTTACCGCCCGATCGCTCCGATCGACGTCTACGACTTCGCCGCCGCGGCCCCGTAAGGTCGGCGGCATGGGTGTCGTGGTCGAGGTGGCGGGCGAGGCGGGCGACGAACTCGTGGCAGCGCTGCGGCAGTTGCTGCCGCAACTGTCCCCCGAGGGGACGGTTCCCGACGCCGAAGCGATCGCGCGGGTGGCGGCCGCGGCGGCGAACACCGTGCTGGTCGCCCGCGTCGAAGGCGTGATCGTGGGGACGTTGACGCTCGTGGTCGTCCCCGGGCTCACGGGGACGCGGGCCCGGATCGAGGACGTGGTGGTGGACGGGGCCGCGCGCGGGCACGGCGTGGGAGCCGCGCTCACCGAGGAGGCGCTGCGCCTGGCCGAGCGGGCCGGCGCCCGCACCGTGGACCTCACCTCGCGCCCCTCCCGCGAAGCGGCGAACCGCCTCTACCGCCGCCTCGGCTTCGAGCCCCGCGACTCCCACGTGCTGCGGTACACCGTGCGGCCGCGCTGAGGAAAACCACTTGCGGCGCTCCGTAGCGTCGAAGGCATGACCGACATCGAGACCTTGCGCGCCGCGTACGACGAGCAGATGCGCGGCGTGCCTCCGCATCCCCCCGCGGGCGTCACCCACGAGCAGGACGGACCGCTGCTGCGGATCGTCGGGCAGCACCGCGGCTTCGTCACCGGTCCGCGCGATCTGGGGCTGCGCGGCGCGGAGCTGGACCGGCTGATCGCCCGGCAGCGGGACTGGTTCGCCGCCCGCGGCGAGGCCGTGGAGTGGAAGACCCGCGGGCACGACCTGCCCGCCGACCTGCCCGAACGCCTGCGCGCGGCCGGCTTCGTGCCCGAGGAGCAGGAGACGGTCCTCATCGGCCGCACGGCGGAGCTGGCCGGGCCGGCGGCCCCGCCGGAGGGCGTCACCCTGCGCCAGGTCACCGCGGACGCGGACATGCACCGCATCGCCGCGATGGAGTCGGCCGTCTGGGGCCAGGACTGGAGCTGGCTCGCCGACGACCTGATCGGCCGCGTGGCAGCGACTCCCGACGAGATCACGGTGCTGGTGGCGGAAGCCGCACCGGGGGCCGCACCGGGAGCGGCGGAAGCCCGTACCGGGTCCGGCCCCTCGGCCGCGCCCGTACTCGCCCCCGATGCCGGCCCCCGCGGCGAGGTCGTCTGCGCCGCCTGGCTCGTCCACCGGCCCGGCACCCGCTTCGCCAGCCTCTGGGGTGGCTCCACCCTGCCCGCCTGGCGGGGTCGCGGGATCTACCGGTCGCTGGTCGCCGCCCGCGCCGGGCTCGCCGCCGCCCGCGGGGTGGAATACCTGCAGGTCGACGCCTCCGACGACAGCGCCCCCATCCTCCGCCGCCTCGGCTTCCACGCCGTGACGACCACCACCCCGTACGTCTGGTCGCCGAAACCGGCGTAGGCACGTCGCCCCGGCCACGCATAAGCCCCAGGATGATCCGATGGACCCTCGCGCCATGCCCGCCGCAGAGCTGCCCCTTTCGCCCGCGCTCGTGCGGCGGCTGCTGGCCGAGCAGCACCCCGACCTCGCCGACCTGCCGGTCGAGGTGCTGGCCAACGGGTGGGACAACCTCGTCTGCCGGCTCGGCGACGACCTGCTGGTACGGCTCCCCCGCCGGGCCGCCTCCGCCGCGCTCGTGGCGCACGAGCAGCGCTGGCTGCCGGAGCTGGCCGCGCGCCTGCCGCTGCCCGTCCCGGCGCCGGTGCGCACCGGCCGTCCCGGCGCGGGGTACCCGTGGGCCTGGAGCGTGGTGCCCTACCTGCGCGGGGAGATCGCGGCCCGTACGCCGCCGGCCGACCCGTACGCGGCCGCGCTCGCGCTCGGCGGCTTCCTGCGGGCCCTGCACGTGCCGGCGCCGCCGGACGCCCCGGCCAATCCGGTGCGCGGCATCCCGCTCGCCGGACGGGCCGCCGGGGTCGGGCGGCAGCTCCCGCACCTGGAGGGCGCCGAGCGGGCGGCCGCCGGGCGGCTGTGGGAGGCGGCGGTCGCGGCCCCCGCCTGGGACGGCCCGCCGCTCTGGCTGCACGGCGACCTGCATCCGGCGAACGTCCTCATCGACGCGGGCGCGGTGGCGGCCGTGATCGACTTCGGCGACGTCACCGGGGGCGATCCGGCCACCGATCTGGCGGTGGCGTGGATGCTGCTGCCGGCGCGGGCCGCGCGCGAGGAGTTCCGCCGCGCGTACGGGCGGGCGGACGGCGCCACCTGGCTCCGGGCCCGCGGCTGGGCACTCGCCCTGGCCCTCGTCTTCCTCACCCATTCGGCCGACAATCCGCTGATGGCCGCGGTGGGCCGCCGCACCCTGGACGCGGTGCTGGCCGACGGGCCCGAGCCGGGACCCGCTTCCCGCTGACCGGCGGAGCCGCCTCGCAGGGGGGGTGGGCGGGCCCGTGCGGGCGGGGCCGTCTCGCAGCGTGGAAACGGGGGGCGCGGGGTTCGCGGGGCGAGGGATACTCGAACGGACCCGCACGCACGAAGGAACCCTCGGCCGGAAGCACGGCAAGCAAGGCGAGCACGGCAAGCACCGCACACTGCATGAGCCACGCAGTCCGCACCAGCCGGACAGGCCGGCACGGCAGCACGGCAGGCGCGCCGAGCACCGTACCGAGGGAACCCGCAGCCCCGTAAGAAGGAGAACGCCGCGATGAGGATCGGAATCGTCGGAGCCACCGGCCAGGTCGGCGGGGTCGTACGCAAGGTGCTGGCCGAGCGCGCGTTCCCGGTGACCGAGCTCCGTCTCTTCGCCTCGGCCCGCTCGGCCGGCCGCACGCTGGACTGGGCCGGGGGCCAGGTCACCGTCGAGGACGCGGCCACCGCCGACTACCGCGGCCTGGACATCGCGATCTTCTCGGCCGGCGGCGCCACCTCCCGGGCGCTGGCGGAGCGGGTGGCCGGCCAGGGCGTCGTGGTGATCGACAACTCCTCCGCGTGGCGCCGCGACCCCGAGGTGCCGCTGGTCGTCTCCGAGGTCAACCCGCACGCGCTCGCCCACCGTCCCAAGGGCATCATCGCCAACCCGAACTGCACCACGATGGCTGCCATGCCGGTGCTGCGGCCGCTGCACGCGGAGGCCGGGCTGGTCGCGCTGGTCGCCACCACCTACCAGGCGGTCTCCGGCTCGGGCCTGTCCGGCGTCGCCGAACTGCACGGCCAGGCGCTCAAGGTCACCGACCGGGCCGACGCCCTCACCTTCGACGGCGCCGCCGTGGAGTTCCCCGAGCCGGCCGTCTACAAGCGGCCCATCGCGTACAACGTGCTCCCCTTCGCCGGCAACCTCGTGGACGACGGCAGCTTCGAGACCGACGAGGAGCAGAAGCTGCGCAACGAGTCCCGCAAGATCCTGGAGATCCCCGAGCTGAAGGTCTCCGGCACCTGCGTGCGGGTCCCCGTCTTCACCGGCCACTCGCTGCAGCTCAACGCGCGCTTCGAGCGCCCGATCAGCGTCGAGCGGGCCTACGAGCTGCTGGCCGCCGCGCCCGGTGTCGAGATCTCCGAGATCCCCACCCCGCTGCAGGCCGCGGGCAAGGACCCCTCCTACGTCGGCCGCATCCGGGTGGACGAGACGGTGGAGAACGGCCTCGCGCTCTTCGTCTCCAACGACAACCTGCGCAAGGGCGCCGCGCTCAACGCGGTGCAGCTCGCCGAGCTGGTGGCGGCCGAACTCACGGCCTGAGCCGTGCGGTTCGAGCGGGGCCGCACCTCGGCCCCGCTCGCCTTCACGCCTCGGTCAGGTGCCGGAAGGTCGCCAGCACCGCCTGCGCCTGCAGTTCGGCCTGCGCGGACACCGGCACCCACACCGGCTGGTGCCCCTCCTCCAACTCGTCCGCCCAGCGGGCGAGTTGGCGTTCGCACACCGCCCGCACCTGGTCCTGGGCGATCCCGCTGCGGCCCTCCAGCAGCCGCAGCAGCATGCCCAGCGCCCGCAGCGGGATGCGCCGGGCGGCGATGTCGAGGGCGGCCAGGTGCGCCTGGGTGAGCGGTACGGGCGAGGGGTACAGCCGCTCCCAGTCGTCGGCGACCCGCAGGCACACCCCGGCGAGCGTGTCGACGACCCGCAGCAGGTGCGCCCGGCCGGGCGTCCCGGCCGGCAGCACCGCGCGGACCTCGGCGAGCAGCACCCGGGTGCGCTCGCTCTGCCGCCGCAGCAGCCGGGCGAGAGCGGCGAGCGCGGGCTCGGGCGCCGGGTGCAGGCCCGGGTCGGCGACCTTGCGCCCGGCCCACATGGGCACCTCGAAGAGCGCGGTCATCCCGCCGTAGCGGTGCGGCCGCACCCAGGTGGAGCGGTGGACGTCCTCGGGCAGGCTGTCGAAGCGGTCGTGCTCGCCGGGCTCGGGCAGCACGAAGACCCCGGGCCCTGAGCCGGTCCAGAACAGCGCGTCGTACGTCCCCGTCTGCACAGGCACGTCGTGCTCGGCGGACAGCTTGCCCAGCGGCTCGGAGAGGCCCGGCAGGTCGCGGGTGAGCTGGATCCACGAGCCGCCGACGTCGTTGCCGTGCAACGAGCACTGCAGGAAGGGCTGCAGCTCGTCGATGAGGTCCACCAGCACGCGGGACTCGGGCAGTTGGTCGTCGGCGGGGCGCACCGAGGGGGCCCACTCGGGCTGTTCGTCGGCCGGCGGGCGGTAGGCGTGCCGGAAGTGCGCGGCGGGGGTGCGGCGGACCGCCGGGCCGGTCTCGTTGCGCACGCTGCCGTCGGGGTCCAGGCAGAGCAGGAAGTGCCAGGTGGTGTCGGCGCCGGCGTGCAACCGCGGGTCCTGGGCGACGAGTTCGGCCAGCCGCAGGGCGGTGGCGGGGCCGACCCGCTCGTCGGAGTGCGGCCCGGCCACGACCAGGACGTTGCGCCGTCCGCGGCCCGCGGTCAGCAGGTGCATCGGCCGGTTCTCCCGTGTCCTGCCGATCACCCGCAGGTCGCACAGGCCCGGGTGGTAGCCCGCGAACGCGGAGGCCGCAGCCGCGACCCCCGCGACGCTCGGATAAGCGTCGGCCATCGCCGATGTCACGTCCCGTCGGAGTTGCTGTCGCCCGCGGTGCTCGGCTCGTCCGGCTGGTGGGGATCGGCCGTGTGCGGCACGGGATCTCCTTCCAGTCCAGGACGGCGGCGACGCGCGGTAGTTGGTGGTTTACCCCCGTTTTGGCCCGGTGCCTTGCCAAGGCTGCGCGGGCGCGCAGGCACTGTCAAGAGGCCCTTCGGCTCTGCCGCCGCGCACGGAAGCGGGCAACCGGCCGAGCCGAAGCGGGCGGACGGCGCCCATCGGCCGCCCCCGCGCCGGCGATACGGTCAACTCATCGGAAGCCACGGTCAGTTGAGCAGATCCACGGCGGCGAGCAGGGTACGGGCCTGCAACTCGGCCTGGTCCGCTATCGGTACCCAGCGCGCATCCATCGCGGCCATCAACTCCCGTGCGCCCGCGTCCAGTCGGCGCTCCAGCCGGGAGCGCAGCCGGGCCGGAGCGCTCAGCGGCGCGTCGTCGAGCCGGGCGGTGTCCAGCAGCCGCAGCAGCATGCCGTCGGCGCGCAGCGGGATGCGCCGGGCGGCGATGTCGAGCGCGGCCACGTGCGCCATGGTCAGCGCCACCGGGGAGGCGTCGGCAAGGCCCTCGAAGTCGTCGGCGAGCGAGGGGAAGACGGCCACGGCGTGCCGGACCCCGCGCAGCAGCGGGGCCGCGGGGCTGTCGGCGGCGAGCAGGCCGGCGCCCTCCAGCAGCGGCAGCGCCCGCTCCAGGAACTCCGCGGCGGTGGCGCCCTCCTTGCGCAGCCGCACCGCCAGCACGGTCAGCGCGTGCCCGGGGTCGGGGTGCGGCTCGGCGTAGGCGACCCGGCGGGTGGCCCACATCGGCACCTCGACCACCAGGGTGCGGCCGCGGTAGCGGTGCGGGCGCATCCACGTCGAGCCCTCCACGTCCTCCCGCTCGCTGGGCAGCCGGTCCGGCACCCCGGCGGGCGGCCGGACGAAGACGCCGGGCCCGGCCTCCTGCCAGAACAGCGCGTCGTACGTGCCGGACTGCACGGGGATGTCGAGTTCGGCGGCGAACTTCCCGAACGGCTCGGCCAGGCCCGGCACATCGGAGGTCAGCTGCACCCAGGCGCCGCCGACATCCGTGCCGTGCAGCGAGCACTGGAGCACCGGACGCAGCTCGTCGATGAGCGCGAACAGGGCGAGAGTTTCGGGGAGTTGGTCGAGCGGCTCGCGGAAGGAGGAGGCCCACTCGGGCTGTTCGGCGGGCGCCGGGCGGTAGGTGTGGCGGTAGTGCACGGCAGGGGGGCGCGGGCCCGCGGGTCCGCTCTCGTTGAGCACCGCGCCGTCCGGGTCGAGGCAGAGCAGGAAGTCCCAGGTGAGGTCGGCGTCCTTGAGCTGTTCGCGGTCGTGCACGGCCTGCTCGGCGAGCCACAGCGCGGTGGCGCCGCCGGCCTGCTCGTCCGGGTGCGGCCCGGCCACCACCAGCACGTGCCGGCGGCCGTGGCCGACCGACAGCAGCCACAGCGGCCGCCCGGCCCGCGACTCCCCCGCCAGCCGCATCCGGCACAGGTCCGGGTGCCGCAGGGCCAGTACGCGCGCGGCGGCCGCGATCCCTGAGACCGTCGGGTACGCGTCTGGCCCGCGCATCGGTGCTCCTTGCTCTGCGGTTACAGGGAGTTGAGGGCGCCCTACGATCAGCGCTTGCGCGCTGCGCACAGATTCTTTTCAGGGTTGACGGCGTGTCAAGTAGGCACCGCCCCGAAAAGGCCCAACCCCACCAGCACAAAGACCGATTCCCACCCCTTACCCCCGGTCGCACCCACGCCCATGGGCCCGCGGCCGGCCATGGCGGAACGGGACAGACGGGTCGCCCCCCAAGGGGCGCTGGGGGTGCCCGCGAGCCAAGCGCTGGGGGAGGAACGGCGCGAGAAACCGGCCACCGGCCTGCGGCCGGAAAGGCACCGCAACCACGAACGGCGAGAACCGGTCGCCGTATACCGAGCCGCGCCAAAGAACCCGCATCTTCCCCTCCCCCCGCACCCAAAGAATCCGATCTATTGGCACCACACACCCCCGCAAGCACATCAAGAACCGCAAGACCCAGCCCCGAACCCCCCGTAAGACCCGATCTTTGCCGTCCGATGAGTTGTATTCATCCCCTGCCCCATCCATACTCATCGCTCGTCAAACGCGTCTCACCCGGCGAAGGGACCGCCCGTGGCGACCAAGGCAAGACCCCCTGTTGCGCGCTCGCGTGCACATACACCCGACGACACCCCCCGTACGGCCGAAAACCGCCGCTCGGCGCGCCCCCGCCGCCTCGCGCGAGCGCTCGGCATCGGCACGACCACCGCCGTCGTGGCCGCGCTGGCGAGCACGGCCGCGGTGGCCGCCCCGGCCCCCGAAGGCAGCCCGCACGCGGCGGCGTTGAGGATCTACGCCGCCCCCGACGGGAACGGCGCCGCCTGCCTTCAGGCCAATCCCTGCACGCTGACCGCCGCGCAGGCGAAGGTACGAGCGGTGAGCCGCACCGCCGGTACCGACATCGACGTGGTGCTGGCCGGCGGCACGTACCGCCTGGACCAGACCCTCGCCTTCGACGCCGCCAAGGGCGACGGCGGCAGCGACGGGCACACCGTCACCTACGAGGCGGCGCCCGGCGCGCAGCCCGTGCTCAGCGGCGGGCAGCAGGTGTCCGGCTGGAAGCAGGGCGCCGACGGCGTGTGGTCGGCGAAGGTGCCCGCGACCGCGGACGCCCGGCAGCTCTACGTGGACGGCGTGCGCGCCCAGCGCGCCCGCGGCTCGGACCCCACCGGCTTCACCCGCACCGCCACCGGCTACACCACCTCGGACACCACGCTCGACAGCTGGAAGAACATCAGCGACGTGGAGTTCGTCTACAACGTCGGCTGGACGCAGATGCGATGCGGGGTCGCCTCCGTCTCGGGCACCTCCGTGGTGATGGACCAGCCCTGCTTCGACAACTCCACGAAGAAGCAGTACGGCGTCAACGCCGACCTGCCCAGCTTCGTGGAGAACGCCCGCGAGCTGCTGAACGACCCCGGCGAGTGGTATCTGGACAAATCCTCGCACACCCTCTACTACAAGCCCCGCGAGGGCCAGGACCTGCGCACCGCCGACGTCGAACTCCCGCGCCTGCAGACCCTGGTGTCAGGCACCGGCACCGAGGCGCACCCGCTGACCGGCCTCTCCCTGAGCGGCATCACCTTCGCCTACGGCAACTGGACCGGCTCCGACACCGCCGACGGCTTCTCCGAGGTCCAGGCCAACATGCGCCTGACCGGCGACGACGCGTGGCAGAAGCAGGGTTCCTGCGACCGCTTCTCGACGACCGACCCGGGCACCTGCCCGTACGGCAACTGGACGATGACGCCCGGCAATGTCGTCTTCGACCACACCCAGGGCCTGTCCATCACCGGCAGCACCTTCCAGCACCTGGGCGCGGCGGGCCTGCAACTCGGCCGCAATGTCGCCGGATCGACGCTGCGCGGCAACGTCTTCACCGACATCTCCGGCAACGGCCTGGAGATCGGCAACGGCACCGACGCGAACCCCGACGACGTCTCGCTGCTGCCGCACGACAACACGGTCGCCGACAACTGGGTGCACAACGTCGCGGTGGAGTACACCGGCGGCGTCGGCATCTTCCAGGGCTACGCCCGCGACGACGTGATCGAGCACAACCAGGTCAACGACGTGCCCTACAGCGGCATCAGCTCCAACTGGGGCTGGGGCCGCACCCCGACGAAGACCGCCGGCAACAAGATCCTGGACAACCTGGTCTTCGACGCCATGCAGCAGCGCAATGACGGCGGCGGCATCTACGTCCTCGGGCAGGAGGGCGACTCGCTCGCCGACGGCCTGCTGATCAGCGGCAACGTGGTGCACGACGGTGTCGGCGGCGGGCACGCCATCTACACCGACGGCGGCAGCCAGTACATCACCATGACCGGCAACGCGATGTACGGCAACGACGAGTTCTCGATGGGCGGTTGCCGGGAGAGCGACGGCACCCCGTACGGCGACTTCGTCTTCACCGGCAACTACGTGGAGAACACCACGCCGGACTGGCCGTGCGGCGCGCCCGACGACTTCACCGGCGACAACATCAAGGTGGGCTCGGACGGCAGCGGAGTGCCCGCCTCGCTGCTCGCCGCCGCCGGGCTGGAGGCGCCCTACGCGCACCTGGCCGACGCCCCCGCCGGCAGCGCGCCGGTGAACCTCGCCACGGGCAAGCCCGCGCAGGCGCAGTTCCTCGACGGCAGCCCGGCCCAGCTCCAGCCGGGCAACCAGGTCGCCAGCGCCACCGACGGCGACCCCTCCACCTGGGTGCAGGCCAGCGGCCAGTTCCGCTGGCAGCTGGTGGTCGACCTGCAGCAGCCGCAGGTCCTCGGCTCGGTGACGGTCGGCATGCCGCAGCCGCACTACGCCACCGACTTCCACGTCGACGCCTCCACGGACGGCTCGGCCTGGACGACGGTCGGCACCGTGCACGACAGCGGCTGGGGCACCGTGCCGGTCCTCTTCGGCTCGCCGGTCACCGCCCGCTACCTGCGGGTCGTCGCCGACAAGCCGGACGACTGGGGCCAGCGCGGCGACCAGATGGCGATCAGCGAGATCGGTGCCTACGCGCCCGGGCTGAGCAACCTCGCGCTGGGCAAGCCGGCGCAGGCGCTGTTCATCGACCGCACGCAGGCCGACATGCAGCCGAACTCGCTGCCCTCGTACGCCACCGACGGCGACGCCTCGACCTGGGCGCAGGCCACCGGCCAGTACCGGTGGATCTCGCAGGTGGACCTCGGCGCGCAGCGCTCGATCGACCTGGTGACGCTGCTCCAGCCGGACGACAAGTTCGCCACGCAGTTCCACGTGGACGTCTCGGCGGACGGCTCCAGCTGGTACACCGTGGCCCGGCACGGCGGAAGCGCGGGCGGCCTCACCGGAATCCAGCTCGACCACCCGGTCAAGGCCCGCTACCTGCGCCTGATCGTGGACCGCCCCGACCAGGGCGGCCAGACCGGCGGCCAGATGGCCGTCAGCGAACTGTCGGCCTACGGCCCATCCGCCTGACACCCCCGGCTGACCCACCCAGGGGGCGGCGCCCTGACCAAGGCGCCGCCCCCACCCCTGCCCCGGCGAACTCAACGCGGCCGGTCAGTGGCGGAGGCGGGTGCGCCAGGCGAGGTAGGGGACCATCGGGGAGCGGTCGTCGAGGTAGCGCCAGGGGAACTCCGTGGCCCGGGTGCCCAGTTGGCGGAAGAGGTGACGGGCGGCCTGGCGCTCGCCGGCGAGCGCGAAGGCCAGGGCGAAGGTGTTGAACGGCACCGGCCAGTCCAGCCGGCGGGCGAACGCCGGATGCAGCACCGAGCGGCCCGCGGCCTCGTACAGCTCCTGCGCGACGCTCGGCTCGGCCAGGAAAGCGGAGTCGGGGTCGGCCCCGCGCTCGCGCCACTGCTCCAGGTAGGCCCTGGCCACCAGCTCCCCGCGCGGGCTGCCCTCGGGCGCCGACGCGGTGGCCTCCCGGGCGAAGGCGGGCATCTGCGCGAGGGGCAGCTGCAGCAGCCGCTCGCGGTGGGCGGCGTGGTGCTGGGGGTCCCGGGCCCGTACGGCCTCGAACCGCTCACGCGCGACGTCCGCCCCGAGGTCCAGGCCGTGCCCGCTCATCAGCAGGAAGTACCAGGGCGCGGACTGCCCGGGAGCACTGTCCGCCGCCTCCCGCAGCAGTGCCTCGGCCGTCTCCAGGCGCTGCCGGAACAGTTCCAACTGCGGCCGCGGCACCGCCTCTTCTGGGCCCCGCCCCCGTGCCTGCCAGGCCCACGCGATCTGCCGGGCGCCGCCCACCAGCCGGGCCCGGGTCCCCTCGTGCTCCCCGATCCACCGCTCCACCCCGGCGACCTGCCCGACGCCCTGGACGAGGAACGCGGTCTCCTCGCCGTCCCCGGCCGCCGCCAGCTGGGCCAGCACCCCGTCCCAGTCCCGCCGCCCAGCGGCCTTCCGGGCCCGGGCCAGCCGCGCGTCGCCGTACGAGGGGTCGAGCGCGGGCGGCTTCCGCCGCAGCCAGAACTCGTCCCCCTCGGCCTTGTGCGCCCGCAGGTACCGCTTCCACACAAGCCCCTGTCTACCACGCACGGGGCGGCCGGGCCGCGAGCGGAGGTCAGGCGGGGGCGAGGGCGGTGAGGAGCGGGCGCCAGGCGGAGATGGTGTGCGTGGCGCCCGCGTGGCGCAGGGCCAGGTCGTGGCGGGGGGACTTGGCGAAGCCGAGGAAGGGGATGCCGAGCTGGTCGGCGGCCTGGAAGTCGGTGGCCGAGTCGCCGACCATGAGGGCTTCGGCCGGGGCGGTGCCGGCGGAGCGCAGGGCGCGCCGCACGGAGTCGGGGTGCGGCTTCATCAGCGCGGGGTCGGCGGCGCGGCCGTGCAGGCGGTCGCCGAAGTACGCGGTCAGGCCCCGGCGGTCGAGGTAGTGGGCGACGGCGGCGCGGCCGTTGTTGGAGGCCACCGCGAGCCGCACGCCCCCGGCGGCCAGCGCCCGCACGACCCGGTCGGCGTCCGGGGTGGGCTCGGCGGCGTCGACGGCGGCGACCTCCTCGCCGGTCAGGAACTCCTCCAGCCGGGCCACGTCCTGTTCGCCGAGCTTGTGGCCCGCGTCCCGCAGCACTTCCATCGGGTCGGTGGGCGCGGCGCCGGCGTAGAAGTCCAGCCCGCGTTCCTCCAGCCAGGCGACCATGCGCTCGGCCACGACCTCCGCCGGGTGCCCGGCGAAGAGCCCGCACAGGGGGCCGTCGAAGTCGAAGAGCAGGCAGCGGACGTTGTCCAGGAGCCCGGCAGCGGAGTGCGAGGGATCGGTCACCGGTCGAGTGTTGCGGGTTTGGCGACCGTTTGCCAGAGCTGATCGAACCACGTCTGGGTCTGCCGCACGAACGCCGTTGACGTCGGGTCGTCGCCCGCCGCGGTGAACCGGAAGAGCACCGACTCGGTGCCGAGCGCGTCGTAGAAGGCCACCTCGGGCTCGCCGGGCCGCATCGGCACCGAGCGCTGCTGGAAGGAGTAGTGGCCGTGCAGCAGCTCCCCCCGGTTGAGCAGGTAGACCTTGAACAGCGGGGTCGCGGCCAGCGTGCGGATCTGCACCGACACCCGCGGCTCGGGCCCGGAGTCGGTCAGCGACTCGAAGCAGTTCGCCAGGTAGGGCGCCTGGCGGCGGAGCAACGCGGTGATCCGCTGCCGGGGCCGGGTGTCGGCGGGGTCGTCCACCGGCTCGCCGACCAGCAGCCGCGCCTCGGAGTCGGCGAGCAGCGCGCGTACGGTCACCGACACCGGGATCGGCTCGCCGTTCTGCTTCTTCTGCCGGATCCGGATGACCTCGCGGCCGATCGCGTGGTTGAGGGTCTCGCCGGACAGCGAATAGGCGTCGATCGTGACGTGCTCGGCCTCGAAGGCGTCCTTCAGCGCCGCGGCGAGCACCACGCCCGCCTCGCCCGAGGTGTACGAGGACGAGCCGCCGCCGCGGACCACCGGCGAGCGGCCGCGGCCGCCGAGGGTGACCAGGCCGTCGGTCTCCAGCTGCTTGACCGCGCGCCGCACGGTCGAGCGGGAGACGGCGAACCGGCGGCACAGCAGCTCCTGCTTGGGCAGTTCGCTGCCCGGCGGGTAGGTCCCGTCCCGTATGCCGGAGCGGAGCACGTTGGCCACCATCTGGTACGTGCGGCCGGCGTCGATCGCCTCCGTGTAGACCTCCATGTCGCGACGGTACATGCAGCGGCCAACCTCAGCCAGATGACTGCCACTTGGCTGCTTGCAGGAGCCAACTGGGGTGCATCCCCGGCCGGTTGTCCGCACCCTGCGCAGGATGTGGCCCGGGCACCGCCCGCCATGGCGGTGCCGGGCACCGGCGTGATCGTCCGCTGTCGGCTCCCTGCTGCTGCCCTGACCCTCCCCTGTCACTGCGTGCACCACCAAGAACGTGCAGGTCAGGCGCACTTCTCCCATGGTTGGCCGGCCCCTTGGCCCGCGACCATGGAGTCACGGCCGGCAGCGGGAACCGGCCGTACGGGGGAGGAGGTGGCAGCCGTGCTCGCACTGAATGTGTGCGCCTACGTCGCCGAAGAGGTCGTGCAGTACCGCTACGGGACGGCGGGCGCGCTCGCCGTGGCGCTGATCGGCATCGGGCACCGGGCGAAGAACACGGTGTGCACGGCGCTGGGGCTGGTGGCCCTGGCCCTGCTGCTCGCCCGGTAGCGCGCGGGGAGGAGCGGGGGGCGCCCGCAGGAGCCGGGAGCACCGGGGGGCGCCCCGGGGAGTACCGGGCCGGCGAGCGCCGGGGAGCCGGCGGTGTCACTCACCGGAGAGCAGGTCCTCCACGTGCGCCTCGCCCTCCCGGTAGCGGCGGGTGATCTCCGCCGAGCAGGCGTCCACCGTGTGCTGCAGGACGTGGCGGCGGCGGGAGACCTGCTGCTCGTGGCGGGCGAGGCGGGCCATCGCGGCCCGCAGTTCGGGGTCGGTGCGGGCGGCCAGGTCGGAGAGCTCGACCTCGGAGAGCATCTCCTCGGCCAGCCCCCGCACCCCCTCCGTCAGCGGCGTGCCGAGCGTGACGTGCCGCGCGGAGGACCGTACCGGGGCCGGGCCGTCGGTGAGGATCTCCGAGAGCCGGTCCACGACCGCCGGTCCCTGCGAGGGCTCGGCGGCCCCGTCCCGGCGGCGCAGCTCCGCCTGCAGGATGTCGATCCGGCCGTGCAGCATCCGCCGCAGGTACGACAGGTCGGCCTCCTCGCGCTGGGCGTCGCGGCGCAGGGCGCGCAGCGCGTCCAGGCCCAGGGCGCCGAAGTCCGGCACCGGCGGGTCGGCGAGCGGGCTGCGCGGGGCGGGCGGCCGTAGCGGGCCCGTCGCGTCGGCCTTCAGCATGGGTTGACCCTTCCTGCTGGGCGCCGCCAAGGCGGCGGCCTTGGTCGCGGCAGTGCCGGACACCGCCGGTTGTGCGGTGCCGGAAGTCTCTCCGGCGCCGGTGGTGATCATGCCTCTCGGTCCCCTCCGGGCGTATGTGCGCACCGCCCGGCTCGATGCTGCCACCTGCCGCGGGCGCCGCGCAGGCGCCCTGCACCCGAACGGCCGTCGCAACAGTTGTGCGACGCCGCCGACCGGCCGAACCGCCCCCGCCCCCACCCGTGTGAGGGAGGCCGGGACCCAGGCGCCACAATGAACGCCATGCGAGCGGTGGCACAGCGGGTGAGCGAGGCAAGCGTCGTGGTCGACGGCGAGACCGTCGGCGCCATCGGAGGGCCGGGGCTGTGCGTCCTGGTCGGCGTGACGCACGAGGACACCAAGGAGAAGGCCGCCGCGCTGGCCCGCAAGCTGTGGACGCTGCGCATCCTGCCCGAGGAGCGCTCCTGCTCCGACATCGACGCGCCCCTCCTGGTGATCAGCCAGTTCACGCTTTACGGTGACGCCCGCAAGGGGCGCCGCCCCACCTGGAACGCGGCCGCGCCCGGCCCGGTCGCCGAGCCGCTGGTGGACGAGGTCGTCGCCCAGCTGCGGGCGCTGGGCGCCACCGTGGCCACGGGCGTCTTCGGCGCCGACATGAAGGTGTCGCTGACGAACGACGGCCCCTTCACGGTGGTCATCGACCTCTAGAACCTCACCCAAGGACCTCATCGGCCTCCAGCAACCCGGGACAGCGGGCTCAGGGCGCGACGACCGTCTCCTGGGCGGCGGCCGTGTTCTCGTCCGCGATCAGCGTCGCCCGCTCCGGGGTGCTGCGCTTGACCAGGGCGAGCGCGATCGGCCCCAGCTCCCAGTGCCGGGCCGACGAGGTGATGAAACCGACCGCGCGGCCCTCGGCGCCCTCCTCGGCGACCCGCACCGGAGCCCCGTGCGCGGGCAGCCGCACCTCGCTGCCGTCCAGGTGCAGGAAGACCAGCCGGCGCGGCGGCCGGCCCAGGTTCTGCACCCGGGCGACCGTCTCCTGGCCCCGGTAGCAGCCCTTGTGCAGGTGCACCGCGGAGTCCAGCCAGCCCAGCTCGTGCGGGATGGTGCGGTGGTCGGTCTCCAGGCCCAGCCGCGGGCGGTGCGCCTCGATGCGCAGCGCCTCGTGGGCGAGGACGCCGATCGCGGGCCCGGCGGTCGCGGCGAAGGACTCCAGCTCGGCGCGCGGCACGAACACGTCCCGCCCGTACGCCGTCTCGCGCACCGGCCAGTCCTCCGGGACCCGGGTGATGGAGCCGGCCGGCAGGAACACCAGCGCGTAGCGGTCGGTGGCGTCCTCGACCTCGACCCGGTAGAAGAACTTCATGCTCTCCAGATAGGCGAGCAGCGCCTCCTGGGTGCCGGGCTCGACGTGCATCCAGGTGGTGGCGCCGTCGTCCACCAGGTAGAGCGCGTGCTCGATGTGGCCGTGGGCGGAGAGGATCAGCGCCTCGGTGGCCTGGTGCGGCGGGAGTTGCTCCACGGCCTGGGTGAGCAGCAGGTGCAGCCAGGACAGCCGGTCCGCGCCCGAGACCGCCACGACACCGCGGTGGGACAGGTCCACGAAGCCGGTGCCGTCGGCGAGGGCGCGCTGCTCGCGGAAGAGGTCGCCGTAGTGGGCGGCGACCCCCTCGTCAGGGCCTTCTGCGGGGACGGCGCCAGGAAGCGACAGCAAAGGGCTCTTCGTCATGCCGTCAAGCGTACGACCGCCGGGTCACCCGGTTACGCCTCGGCCCGGCCGCCGGCCCCGGTCCCCGTCCCGGACTTGCCGGCGCAGTCCTTGCAGCGGCCGAAGATCGCGAAGTGCTTCATGTCGGTCTCGAAGCCGAACCGCTCGCGCAGGGTGTCCCGCAGCGGCGCCGCCAGCTCCACGTCGGCCTCGGTGACCGCGTCGCAGTCGCGGCAGACCAGGTGCATGTGGTTGTAGCGGTCGGCCAGGTGGTAGGTGGGCGCGCCGTGGCCGAGGTGGGCGTGGTTGACCAGGCCCAGCTCCTCCAGCAGTTCCAGGGTGCGGTAGACCGTGGAGATGTTGATGCCCGAGGCGGTCTTGCGCACCTCGCACAGGATGCCGTCCGGCGTCGCGTGCTCAAGGGCGTCGACCGCCTCCAGGACAAGCTCCCGCTGCGGGGTCAGCCGGTAGCCGCGCTGCCGCAGGTCGCTCTTCCAGTCGGTGCTCGCCACACCGCAAGTGTAGGACCGCCCTACTTGAAGAAGGCGATCCCGTCGTCGGGGAGATCCTTCAGATCGGCCGCCCACTCGCGCGGGTCGACCACCTTCTTCAGGTGGGCCGACATGTAGGCGCGCAACGGCACCGCCGGGGTGGCCTTCTCGCCGACCCACATCAGGTCGCCGTTGACGTACCCGTACAGCCGCTTGCCGCCGCTGTACTCGGCGGCCTGCGGGAGACGGGCGACGGCGTCGGTGACCAGGTCGATCTGCGGTTTGCCCTCGGCCAATTCGCCGGTCCAGATCTCCACCACGCCCTCGTCGCGGGTGGTGGTCACGTCGACCTTGCGCTCGGCGTCGATCCGCCACCAGCCGCTCTCGGACTCCAGCGGGCGGACCTTGTTGCCCTTGTCGTCCAGCACCCAGGTGTGCGAGGTGTACTCCAGGAACGGCCGGCCGTCGTGGCTGAAGACGACTTCCTGGCCGAAGTTGCACTTCTCCGCGCCCGGGAAGTCGTGCACGCCCGCGCCGGTCCAGCGGCCGAGCAGGAAGGCCAGGGGGACGAGTTCCGGGTGCAGGTCGGAGGGGATCTCGATCATGTCAGCGCTGGCCCTGGTACAGCTTCTTCACCGCGTAGAAGGTGAAGGCGGCGACGCCCAGGCAGACCAGGATGAGCAGGGCGTCGAAAAAGTACTGGATCTCCACGGACGTGCTCCTAGCGGCTGGTCGGGCGGGCTGTACCAGTCTAGTGGGCGGGGGCGGGGCGGTCGCGGCCGCCCCGGCCCCGCCCGGACCCCTGCCGGGACCGGGCCCGGCCTCAGCCGAGCAGCTGGGCCTGCAGCCGGACCGTCTGCTCGAACGGCACCTCGGGCACCGCGCCCAGGGCGCCCTTGCGGGTCTGCACCACCAGGCCGACCACGTCGCCCGAACGCAGACGGGCGAACTTCACCGCCGCGGCGCCGTACGGCTTGTCCTCGGCCTGGCCGTCCACGGACACCCCGACCGGGACACCTGTGCGCTGCGGGCCGACGTCCTCGCTCGCCTCGGGCGCGGCCTTGAGCGTCATGCCCTGCATGTCGTCCTGGTACGTCTCCGCGTAGCCGGCGGTGATGAACTGCAGCAGGTAGACCTCGGTGCGGGTGCCGTCCGGCATCGTCCAGGCGCGGGCGGCGATGTGCCGCAGCCCGGCGTCGCGCGCGATGGTCGCCGCGTCGTCGACGAACCACTGCGAGCCGAGGTCGAACGTCTTCAGGAAGTCCTTCGTCGGCAGGAAGCCCTTGGCCCCGGGGAAGGCCGGATCCGCCGTCGCGGTCACGGGCGCCGGCAGCAGCAGCGAGCGCACGTCGGCGTAGTGGATACCGGCCGTGTTCGAGGACGCCAGCGGGCGCGGGCTGCCGGAGGGCAGCCGGGGCAGCGCGACCGGCGGATACGTGTAGCGGCCGTCGTCGGGCGTCCTGAGCCCCGGAATGTGCGTCCGCTCGGGCTGCGTGACGCCGTAGGCGGCCGCGCCCCCGAAGGCGGCGAACACGAGCAGCGCGGCGGTCCAGCGCGCGACGGCCCGCAGCTTCCGCCGCGGCGGCCGGGCGGGCGCCTCCGCGTCCCCGTGACCGGCCAGGACGTCGGCGTCGGGTACGAGGGGCTGCGCGGACGGGGACGTGAGCGGGTCGCCGGGCTGCTCCGGGACCGGGAGGAGCGCGACCGGTTCCGCGCCTGCGGGGGCAGGCTCGGCGGCAGGCCGGGGCGGAACCGTCTCCGCTACGGGCGCGGTCTGCGTGACCGGCACGGGCAGGACGGTCTCCACAACCGGCTCGGGCTCCGTGGCCGGGACAGCCGGGACGGTCCCGGCGACCGGCGCGGGCTCCGTGGCCGGCATCGGCGGGACCGTCTGCGTGAGCGGCCCTGGCTCGGCGCCCGGGACCGGCTGGGGGGTGTGCTCGGACATCAGACGGCCTCCCCAGGGTCCCTGACCCGGTCCAGCTGCTTGCGGAACAGCGCGGCCGCCTCGTTCTTCTGCAGCGGCTTGACCCCCTCGACCTCGAGCTCGACCATCAGGTCGCCCTCGGTCGCCTCGCAGGTCATCTCGTCGAGCTTGTCGCTCTTGTCGGCCGGCGGCAGGAAGCACGCCGCCTTCGGGTAGCCCTTGATCTTCGGGCCGTCACGGAAGACGCCGAGCGCCTTGGAGAAGTCCCGGAAGAAGTCGGTCTGCGCCCGCGCCCCCTCCTCGTTCTTCATCTGCACCAGCCGGATCTGGACCTCCATGTCGCTGGTGTTCTTGCTGTACGTGCGCATGCCGGCGCCCTCGATGTGCAGGGCGTCGATCGACTTGTCCAGTTGCTTGCGCTCCTTGGCGCTCAGGTCACTGAGGTCGCCGCGGAACAGGTCGGTGGCCTGCTTGACGCCGAGGACCACGTCGTTGCCGTAGGCATCGACGTCCTCACCCGGGCCGTACCCCTCGGGTATCGGCAGCAGAAGCAAGCGGAGGCTGCCGTAGTGGCTGCCGCCGGACCTGGCACCGAACGCCTTGGTGGCGGTGGGCGTCGGGGCGGTCCAGGGCGCCGCCACGTGCGTGCCGTTCTTGCCGTCACCTCCGTGCAGCACCGCGTAACCGACCCCGCCGCAGGCCGCCACGGCGACGAGCACGCCGGCGGTGACCAGGGCGGTCCGCCGCCGGGGCCGCGCGGTCGCGGTCGGCTCGGGTGGCAGGGCGGGCGGCAGCGGCGGCAGGGGTGCCGGGAAGGCGGCGGGGGCCTCGGGAGCGGGCGCTTCCGCAGAGAACACCGCGTGCTGCAACGGTGCGGGTTGCTCGGGGGCCGGCTCGGACGCGGACTCGGGCGCGGGCTCCTGCGGAGCGTTCACGGCGGCCGGAGCGTCGTCGGGCATCGGCGTCTGGTCGCTCACAGCCGCTCCAGTTGCTTGCGGATGAGGGTCATCACCGTCGCGGCCTTCACCGGGTGCAGCCCGTCCACATACACCTCGACATCGAAGTTGCCGTATTCGGCGGCGCCGCGGCCGAGGTATTCCGGCAGGTACCCGGCCTCGCGGTGCGGCGCGGCCGAGGGCCACACCGAGCCGTTGTCCACACCGGGGATGTCGACGGACGAGCCGTCCTCGGGATTCTCGTCGTTGGTCATCACTTGGGCGGCGAAGTCGGAGCGCGCATTGGCCTTGGTCTCGTCGCGGAACTGCGTGAGGATCACGGTGTAGTACTCGTCGTGCTGCTTCCACTCCGCCAGCGCGCTGCGCTGGAAGTTCCACCCGGCCATCTCCGTGAAGATGTAGGCGGGGTCGTTGTACTCCTCGGAGTAGTCGAGCAGCGACTCCCAGCCGCGCTGCGTCTCGTGGGCGCCCTTGGGCGTGGGGACGAGCAGCTTGGTCAGGTCCTTGTGGAAGACCAGGCCGCCGTCCTCGGAGGCGGGCAGCGCGGGTGCGGGCGGGGCGGCGCCCTTGGGCTGGGGCAGCGCGGCGCCGGTCAGCGGCGGCAGCGGTGTCGGCTTGCGGTCGTACTGGATGCGGTAGCCCAGGCCGCCGCCGGCGAGCACGCCCAGGACGGCGGCGCAGGCGATGAGCAGCGTCGTACGGCCCCGGCGGCGCGGCTTGCGCGCGGGCGGTCCTGGCGGCGCCTGTGCCGCGGGCTCGGCTGCGGGCTCCGTGATCGGCTCGGCCGGCCCGAAACCCGACTCGGTGACCGGCTCGGCAGTCGGCCCTGCGGCCGGCTCTGCGGTGAGCCCCGCAGCGGCGACAGCGGTGTCCGCAGCGGGCTGCGCCCCGGTCGCTTCCGCACGGGCGTCGTGCGGCGGTTCGGGGACGTCCGGCGCCTGATCCGGCGCGCTCTCCGGGGCGGAATCCGCCGCCGGGCCCCCAGGACGGCCTCGGCCGTCATCGATATGCACTTCTTTGCCCCCCCGGGCATGAACCTCACGTCGCGTGTCCCATACACGCGGACCTGAGTTATACCACCGCCTAGTGTGTGCATATGCAAAATAAACTGGTCGTGAAGGTGACCGCCGGGGCCGATGCGCCGGAGCGCTGCTCGCAGGCGTTCACGGTGGCCGCTGTCGCCGTCGCCAGCGGGGTGGACGTCTCGCTGTGGCTGACCGGGGAGTCGGCGTGGTTCGCGCTGCCGGGCCGGGCCGCGGAGTTCGAACTCCCGCACGCCGCACCGCTGCCGGAGCTGCTGGACTCCGTACTGGCCGCGGGCACCGTCACGTTGTGCACGCAGTGCGCCGCCCGCCGCGGCATCACCGAGGCCGACGTGATCGAGGGCGTACGGATCGCGGGCTCGCAGGTGTTCGTCAGCGAGATCATGCAGGACGGCGTGCAGGCGCTCGTGTACTGAGCACTCGATGTGCGCTGGTCAAGGCGCCGCAAGACGGTGCCGGCGACTATTCGTGGCGGTTCTTGCGGTTGCCCTCGTCCAGTTCGGCCCACCACGCGTCGGACTCCGGGTCGCCGCAACTGCCGCTCGACGCACGGGACTTCGGCGAGGTGCGCGGCCGGTCGGCCGCGGTGCGGCCGGGCGGGGCGGGGGTCCGCCGGGTGCTCTCCGTGTCCTTGCCGGCACTGTCCGTCTCGTCGAACCAGCGGTCCTCGGGGCCGCGCCGGTTGGCCACGATCGCGGCGAACGGGGGGATCACCATGGCCACCACGCACATCCCGATCGCCGCGGGCACCGACCACAGGCGCACCACGGCCCACGCCAGGACGAAGAGCACTACGCAAGTGCCCATCATGGCGAAGTACCAGTGTCGGCGACGTGCGTTCACCCTTCAACGGTACGTCCGGACGGCCCGATGAGCACCCGGCGGAAGCATGCAGACGCAAGGACCGCACCCCCTTGCGCGGGGTACGGCCCTTGCGTCGGTTCGTGCGGGCCCGGGGCGGGGTCCGGTCCGTGCGGTCAGCGGGTCACGTGGACCGCCACCGCACCGCCGGCTCGCCCTGCCGGATCGCCGTCAGGCCGCCGTCAGACTGCGATGGCCACCTCGGCCGCGGTGCCCTGCTGGGCCACGACGACCGTGCGGTCCACGGTGGCGCCTGGCACGAGGGCGCGCAGCGTCCAGGTGCCGGGCGCCGCGAAGAACCGGAACTGGCCGGTGGCGGAGGTGGGGACCTCCGCGGTGAACTCGCCGCCGCCGTCCAGCAGCCGGACGTAGCCGCTGACCGGCTCGCCGTCGCGGGTCACCGACCCCTGGATGATCGTCTCCTTGGACACGTCGACTCCTGCCAGATCCGGTCCGCCGGCCTTGGCTCCACACATAACCTTCAGTCCTCCGGGTCGCGTTGTGCTGCGCTTGTCGGTGTTCGGCTGCGGGCCGGTCCGCGGCCCGCAGCCGAACAACTGGTGCTCAGTTGGCGCCGAGCTCGATCGGCACGCCGACCAGGGAGCCGTACTCGGTCCACGAGCCGTCGTAGTTCTTGACGTTGGTGACACCGAGCAGCTCGTGCAGCACGAACCAGGTCAGCGCGGAGCGCTCACCGATCCGGCAGTACGCGATGGTGTCCTTCGCGAGGTCCACCTGCTCCTCGGCGTAGAGCGCGGTCAGCTCCTCGTCGGACTTGAAGGTGCCGTCGTCGTTGGCGTTCTTCGACCACGGGATGTTGCGCGCGCTCGGGACGTGGCCGGGGCGCTGCGACTGCTCCTGCGGCAGGTGCGCGGGGGCGAGCAGCTTGCCGGAGAACTCGTCGGGCGAGCGGACGTCGACCAGGTTCTGCGCGCCGATGGCGGCGACCACGTCGTCGCGGAAGGCGCGGATCGAGGTGTCCTGGGCCTTCGCGGTGTAGGTGGTGGCGGGCCGCACCGGCACCTCCTCGACCAGCTCGCGGGCGTCCAGCTCCCACTTCTTGCGGCCGCCGTCGAGCAGCTTGACCGACTCGTGGCCGTAGAGCTTGAAGTACCAGTAGGCGTAGGAGGCGAACCAGTTGTTGTTGCCGCCGTAGAGCACGACCGTGTCGTCGTTGGCGATGCCCTTGGCCGACAGCAGCGCCTCGAAACCGGCCTGGTCGACGAAGTCGCGGCGGACCGGGTCCTGGAGGTCCTGCTTCCAGTCGATCTTCACCGCGTTCTTGATGTGGTTCTTGTCGTAGGCGGAGGTGTCCTCGTCCACCTCCACGATGACCACCTTGGGGTCGTCGATGTGGGCCTCGACCCAGTCGGCGTCCACCAGGACGTCACTGCGGCTCATGCTGTTCTCCTCCGGGGCAGTACGGATGTGCCAGGTGCGGTGGCGCGGTGCGCGCACAGCGGCAACGCGTCGAGGATGCCTTGCGGCGGGGGACTCGCGGGGCAGGCAGGCCGGATCGCTCCCGATCGGGGTGGATCGCCCGGAAGGGCACCCGGATGTGCGACGGCCGCCGCCTTCAGGACGGTCGACAGAGCATGGCGGCCACGCGGCACAGGTCCACTGCCCGCCGCTTCGTGAGGTCCGCCTGCTGCTCCATAACCACCGATCGTAGGCAAGCGGGCGGTCGAGTGTCACCGGTATGTCGCATGCTGAGACAGAAGGGTCCGTATGCTGGAACAGGGGTCACGCGGGGTGTCGGCGGGACGATCGGGCGCCCGTTCGAGCCGGTCCGTACGGGTTCGCGACGCCGCTGCGGGAGCCCGGCGTGGACGCCCGCGTCTCAGTTGGCGAGAACGACGCCGGTGCCGCTGAAGGTCACCGTGACGCCGTCCTTGCCGGTCGTCACGCTCTGCAGGTGCAGGCCCACCGGGAGGTGGCTGAGCTGCGGGCTGAAGTCGATCGCGTGCCGCACCTCGTCGCCCAGGCCGAGGCTCTCGAACGGCTCCGGGACGGTCTCCGCCCGCAGCCGCACGGTGTCGTCCTGCCCGTCGGCGACGGTCACCTTGCTCAGCACGCTCAGCTTCGCCGCCCTCACCGACCCGGTGATCCGCACCTCGTCGGTCTTCCCCGGCCCCGCGTACGAGACGGTGACGCCGCCGGCGGCCTTGGTCAGCTCGTCGTACGTGATCAGGGCGCGGCCGGTGGCGCGGTCCGCCTTCGCGCTGCGGTAACCGTCGGAGAGCTTCACGTGGTACAGGTCGGCGTGGAAGTCCTGGACCTCCACGGTGCGGCCGGCGCCGCCGGCGACGACGCCGTCGGCGCTGATCGTCACGTGGTCCAGGGTGCCGGAGGCGGCCTGGGTGAGGAACGGGAAGCCCTTGATCGAGATCTTGGGCTTGTCGGAGAGGCCCTCGGTCGCCTGGGCCCGCTCGGCCGCCTTGCCCTGGGCGATCGCCAGCGCGATCCGGTCGGCGGCCACGAAGAGGACGCCGAGGATCACGACGACGATCAGGGTAATCCGGGCGGTGCGCATGCGGTTCGCTTCTCCTCGGGGGCAGGTCGCCGTTGAAGGGTTCCGCAACGCCTGACGGGCGAACGGGGCAGTACGGTTCCCGTATTTTGCGATCTTTCGCTTTTACGGGGTGGCTCAATGAACCCTGTGTGCGCTTCGCCACCGGATCGGAGGGGCGGTGGCCGCCCGGCCCCGGGCCACCGGCCTGTGAGTGGTTCCTCGCGCCGTTCCCCGCGCCCCTGGGTCGTACGGGGGCGCCGCCCCCACTCAGCCGGACCCGCCGTGCGCTTCGCCACCGGACCGGTGGGGCGGTGGCCGCCGCCTCCGGGCCACCGGCCTGTGGGGGGCTGGGCGCGCCGTTCCCCGCGCGCCTTTGGTGGCTAGGTGAAGGCTTGGGCCAGGGCGTAGGTGGCGGGGGCGGCGGCGGTGAGGGGGAGGGCCACGCCTGCGGTGAAGTGGACGAAGCGGGAGGGCCAGTCGTAGCTGGCGACACGGAGGCCGATGAGGGCGCTGGTTCCCGCGGCGAGGGCGAGGGCCAGGGCGTGGCCTGTGCCGAAGCCGGTGGCCGGGCCGGTCAGGGCGCCCGTGGCGGTGGCCACCGCAAGGGAGGCGACCAGGGAGACGGGCTCGCCGCCGGGCAGGCGGGGGGCTCGTACGAGGGTGGCCGCCGCCACGGCGATCAGCGCGACCACCACGGGGTCGGAGCCCGCGTGCGAGGTGGCCGTGGCGAGGTAGCCCGCCGCGACCACCGTGAGCAGGGTGGAGGCGGAGGTCGCCGTGAGCGAGGAGAGCCGTTCGTCGGCGGACCCGTGGTGCCGCAGTTGCAGCACCAGGACGAAGAGCAGCCAGACGCCGAGGGTGCCGAGCAGGGCGACGGGCCCGTGGGCGCCGTTGACCGCCAGCACCGCCGCGTCCGCGGTGACGCCCGCGAGGAACGCCAGCACGATGCCCTGCCGCGCGGGCCACATGCCGTTGAGCCGGAACCAGCCCGCGGCCGTCACGCCCTCCAGCAGCACCAGCACCACAGCCAGCGCCGGCTTGCCGAGGGCGGCTCCCCCGGCGAGCAGCAGCCCGAGCACCGCGGTCAGCGCGGCCGGCTGGATGCCGGGCGGGATGATCGGCGAGCCGGTACGGTGCGGGGCCTGGGGTTGCTCCTCCACGACGGGCAGCGCGGCCGTGCGCTCCAGCTCCGGCTCGGCCGCGGCACCGGCGTTCGCCTCCTGCGCCGGGTGGTCCCGGCCGGGAGCGGGGTACGGGGCATGGGTGTGCGCGGCCTGCGCGGCGGCAGCGGGCGGTCCGGCCCAGCCCTGCGCGGGCTGCGGGCCGCCGTAGCCGGCGCCCGTCCAGGCCCCACCTGCCGTGGGCACCCCGTACTCGGCGCCGGGCTCGGTCTCGGAGGGCAGCTGGGCAGCCAGCGGCTCGGGCACGTAGGTGCCGTAACCGGCGTAACCGGATTGGGAGTTCTGGGCACCCGGGTGGGCGCCCTGGCCGTACGCGTCGGCACCGGGCTGTGGCGGGGTCGCGTGACCGTGGCCGCCCGCGGGGTACGAATCGGCCGAACCGGCCTGGTAGGCGGCCTGCTCGTAGCCTCCGGGGTGGCCGTACTGCGGGGGCCGGCCGTGGTCGGGCTGCGCGGGCTGCCCGTATCCGCCGTGCTCGTAGCCGGGTTGGGCCCCCGGTTGCGCGCCGGTTTGTGTTCCGGGCCGCATCCGGCCGTCCGGCCCGAAGCCCGGCTGCGGTCCGCCGTACTCCGCGGCGCCCTGCCCGTAACCGCCCTGATGCGCGGGCGGCACGGCCCCGTCCTGGCCGTACCCGGCCCCGGACCCCGTCGGCATGCTTCCGCCCTGATCGAACCCGGACCCCATCGGCATGGTCCCGTCCTGGGCGTATGGGCCGTACTGGGCGTACCCGTTGCCGGGGGCGGGGGGCTGCGGGGGTGTCGGGCCGTCCTGGCCGTACGTCTGCGGGTCGCCCTGGTCGTAGGGCGGCTGCGGGGTGTCCCAACTCGCGGCCTCGGCGGGCGCGTAGCCGTACTGCTCGGGGTCCTGGGGGTTCTGCGTGTCGCTCATCGGCGGCTCAGCCTCCTGCGAAGGGCGGCAGGACCTCGACGGTGCCGCCCTCGGGGAGGGGGACCGCGGCGTGGTCGCGGGCGCCGACGGGGGTGCCGTCGACGAGGAAGGAGCAGCGCAGCAGCACGCGGGCGAACTCCGGTTGCCGGGCGTGGCGTTCGCGGGCGGCCGCGAGGGCGTCGGCGAGGGTGGCCGCGCGGTACGGCTCCTCGGCCGTGCCCGCGGCGGCCTTCGCGGCGGCCCAGTAGCGGATCGTGCCCGCCGCGGGGGCCGTATCCGTGTCAGATGCGGTCATCGCTCCGTCCCGTCTCGGTGGGAGTCCCCGGCGGGGCCCCTCGGTGCCGGCCGGCGGCACCCCGGGGCCGTCCGGCGCACCCCGCCGGCCCTGCCCGCACGGGCGGACGCCGCTGTTCGCCGGACAGACCCTAGTGCGTCCATCATGGCCCGTCCCGCTCACCCGGCGGGAAAGCGGGAGGTCAGCCAGGCGCCGATGCGGGCGAGCAGCTCCGGGCCGGCGGCGTTCTCGGCGTGGCCGAAGCCCGGTTCGATCCACAGCTCGGCGTTGTCGCCGGCCGCGTCCACCAGCGAGAGCGGATGGTCCAGCGGGAAGTAGGCGTCGCGGTCGCCGTGCACGACCAGTAGCGGGGCGGGCGCGATCAGCGGTGCCGCCTCGACCGGGGAGAGCGGCACCGGGTCCCAGTCGTAGGGGTGGATGCGGGTGCGCAGGCCGAGCCGGGAGACCAGCCGGCCCGCCGGGCGCATCACCACCCAGTGCAGCCGCCGCATGGGCGCGGTGCCGCGGTAGTACCAGCGGGCGGGCGAGCTGACGGCCACCACCGCGTCCACGCCGACGATCCCGGCGTGCCGGACCACCACGGAGCCGCCCATCGAGAAGCCGACCGTGGCGATCCGCTCGTAGCCGAGCCGGCGGGCCCAGCGCACGGCCGCGTCCAGGTCGAGCACTTCGAGGTCGCCGACGGTGGAGCGGCCGCCGGAACCGCCGTGGCCGCGGAAGGAGAAGACGACCACCCCGCCGTGGGCGCGCAGCCGCTGGGCGGCCCGGAGCAGCGCCGGGCGCCGCATGGAGCCGCTGAAACCGTGCGCGACGACGATCGCCAGGCGGCGCGATCCGTCCGCCGCGGGCAGGTGCCCGGCCTCGATCGGCACTCCGTCGGTGGTCAGCAGAGCGCCCCGGGAACCGGTCTCGGAACCACTGCGGGAGTCACCCGATGTGACCACGAGATTTCGCGGATGTTGGTCGCCGGTCTCGGCAGGGCTGCTCATGTGGGCTATTCTTCCGTGGAAGAGGACCTGGGCAATGTCGCCCCCGGGTCCTTTCGTGCTTTCCGGCAGACCACGCACCGCCGCCCGGCGGCCGAGGAGGGTCAGGTTTGAGACAGCCCGCCTCCCCCGCCGTGGTGCAAGGCTGCCGGACGACGACCGACGGGAGCGCCCGGTGAGTTCTCTGCTGCTACTGACCAACGCCCTTCAGCCCTCGACCGAAGTGCTCCCCGCGCTCGGCCTGCTGCTGCACAGCGTGCGGGTGGCGCCTGCGGAGGGGCCCGCCCTGGTGGACACCCCCGGCGCGGACGTGATCCTCATCGACGGCCGCCGTGACCTGCCGCAGGTGCGCAGCCTGTGCCAGCTGCTGCGCTCCACCGGCCCCGGCTGCCCGCTGGTGCTGGTCGTCACCGAGGGCGGCCTGGCCGCGGTGACCGCGGACTGGGGCATCGACGACGTGCTGCTGGACACCGCGGGCCCGGCCGAGGTCGAGGCGCGGCTGCGGCTGGCCATGGGCCGCCAGCAGATCACCGGGGACGACAGCCCGATGGAGATCCGCAACGGCGACCTGTCGGTGGACGAGGCGACCTACAGCGCCAAGCTCAAGGGCCGGGTGCTCGACCTGACCTTCAAGGAGTTCGAGCTGCTGAAGTACCTCGCGCAGCACCCGGGCCGGGTCTTCACCCGGGCCCAGCTGCTGCAGGAGGTGTGGGGCTACGACTACTTCGGCGGCACCCGGACCGTGGACGTGCACGTCCGGCGGCTGCGGGCCAAGCTCGGCGTGGAGCACGAGTCCCTCATCGGCACCGTGCGCAACGTGGGTTACCGGTTCGTCACTCCGGAGAAGAGCGAGCGGGCGGGCGAGGAGGCCGGCCGCACCGAGCCGGCGCCGGCCGCCGCGGAGCCCGCTGACCAGCACGCGGCCGGCCTGACGTCGGTCGAGCAGACCGTCTGAACAACCGTGTGACGGCGGGATAGACACGCGTAGACTGCGCGACGTGCCCAAGGTGACGCGCGACGACGTGGCCAGGCTGGCGGGGACCTCCACCGCGGTCGTCAGCTACGTCATCAACAACGGACCCCGGCCGGTAGCCCCGGCCACCCGCGAGCGCGTGCTCGCGGCCATCAAGCAGCTCGGCTATCGCCCGGACCGCGTGGCCCAGGCGATGGCCAGCCGCAGGACGGACCTGATCGGCCTGATCGTCCCGGACGCGCGCCAGCCCTTCTTCGCGGAGATGGCGCACGCGGTGGAGCAGGCCGCCTCCGAGCGCGGAAAGATGGTGCTGGTCGGCAACTCCGACTACCTCGACGAGCGCGAGGTGCACTACCTGCGGGCGTTCCTCGGCATGCGCGTCTCCGGGCTGATCCTGATCAGCCAGGGCCCGAGCGAGAACGCGGCGATAGAGATCGACGCCTGGGACGCGCGCGTGGTGCTGTTGCACGAGCGCCCCGAGGCGATCGACGACATCGCCGTGGTGACCGACGACATCGGCGGCGCCCAACTGGCCACCCGCCACCTGCTGGAGCACGGCCACCCGTATGTGGCCTGCCTCGGCGGCATCGAGAAGACGCCGGTGGTGGGCGACCCGGTCACCGACCACGTCGTCGGCTGGCGGCGGGCGATGGAGGAGGCGGGGCGGTCCACCGAAGGCCGCCTCTTCCAGGCCCCGTACAACCGGTACGACGCCTACCGGGTCGCGCTCGACCTGCTGGCGGGCCCGGACCGGCCGCCGGCGATCTTCTGCGCCACCGACGACCAGGCGATCGGCGTGCTGCGGGCCGCCCGGGAGCTGCGCATCGATGTCCCCGGCGGCCTCGCGGTGGCCGGCTTCGACGACGTCAAGGAGGCCGCGCTCGCCGACCCGCCGCTCACCACGGTGGCCTCCGACCGGCAGGCGATGGCGCGGGCCGCGGTGGACGCGGTGCTGGACGACTCGCTGCGGGTGCCGGGCTCGCGCCGGGAGCGGGTGCGGCAGTTCCCGTCCCGCCTGGTGGTGCGCGGCTCGTGCGGCTGCGGCCCCCATCCGGGCGTACCGGCCGCGGCACCGCTGCGGCAGCCGGTCGAGAACGGTGGAGTACAGGCCGGATAAGGTCCCGGACGGCCCGCCGCCGATCATCCTTATATCGGGCATACCTACTTCTGTCGGGCTTCTCAGCGTCCGCTCAGGCGGCTCTCATGAAACGCGGTCACAGTCGTAGACATGACCAGCGAGAGCAGCCTCCCCAAGAGCCCCTGGGGCGAGACCCCGGGCGACGGTTCCCAGTACCCGCACTCTCCGGTTCCCGCCGGCCCCGGCTACGGCGAGCAGCCGCAGCCGCCCGTCGTGCAGGGCTCGGTGGTCGGCCGGCACGACCAGCCGTACGGCCCCTACGCGCAGGCCGACCGCGGCGCCGGCTACCCGCCGCCGCCCCCGTACGGCCCCGGCGGCGGCTTCGGCAACGGCTTCGGCGAGGGCGGCACCCCCGGCTCCGGCGACGGTTCGGGCAGCGGCTCCGGTGACGGCAGCGGCTTCGCCTCCGGCGGCCACGGCGACAGCGGCCACGGCCCGGGCGGCTACCCGCCGCCGGCCGGCGACCCCGCCCCCCAGCACCGGCGGCGGGCCGGCCGGCCGCTCGCCCTCTTCGCCGCCGTGGCCCTGGCCGCGGGCGTGATCGGCGGCGGCGCCGGCGCCCTGATCGGCCGCTCCGGCGGCCACTCCACCACCGCGTCGACCACCGCCGCGGTGAACGCGGCCGCGATCAACGGCACGGTGGCCGGCGTCTACAAGGCGGTCAACCCCAGCGTGGTGGAGATCAACGCCACCTCCGGCGAGGGCAAGTCCACCGGCGCCGGGGTGATCATCACCTCCGACGGCCAGATCATCACCAACAACCACGTGATCGCCGGGTCCGACAACGTCTCGGTGACCTTCAGCAGCGGCAAGACCGCCACCGCGACGGTGGTGGGCACCGACCCGAAGAAGGACCTGGCGCTGATCAAGGTGAGCGGCGCCGGCAAGCTGCCCGCGGCCGTTCTCGGCGACTCCTCGGCGGTCGCGGTCGGCGACCAGGTCGTGGCGATCGGCTCGCCCGAGGGCCTGAGCGACACCGTCACCAGCGGCATCGTCTCCGCGCTCAACCGGGACGTCACCGTGCCGGTCGAGGACGGCCAGAGCCAGGGCGAGCAGGACCAGTCGCCCTTCGGGAGCGGTGGCGGCGGCGACCGGTGGCCGTTCTCCTTCGGCGGCAACCAGTACAACGGCAGCACCGGCAGCTCCACCACCACGTACAAGGCGATCCAGACCGACGCCTCGCTCAACCCGGGCAACTCCGGCGGCGCGCTGATCAACCTCAGCGGGCAGATCATCGGCATCAACTCGGCGATGTTCGCCGGCTCCTCCGACAGCGGCAGCTCCTCCTCGGACGCCGGCAGCGTCGGCCTCGGCTTCGCCATCCCGATCAACACGGTCAAGTCCGACCTGGCGCACCTGCGGGCGGGCGGCGACCAGGGCTGACCCCCGCGGGAGGACGGGGAGAGGACCGCAAGGACACCGCGGGGCCGGGGCCGTCAGGGGCCGCACCGGGACCGCGGGCGCGGCGGGGGACGGCGGGAGCGTGCCGCCGGGGCACGGGGACGCCCCGGTACACTCCCCCGCCGTCCCCCGCCCGCGGCATGTCACGCTGAAGGGGCCGGGCACACGGGCACGGATCGCACACGAAGGAGACGGACGGCGAGATGAGCAGTGGCGAGGGCGAGGCGGCGGCCCGCATCCTCATCGTGGACGACGAGCCCGCGGTACGCGAGGCGCTGCGCCGCAGCCTGGTCTTCGAGGGCTACGACACGCAGCTCGCCGCCGACGGCATGGCCGCCCTGGAGCAGGCCGAGGCGTACCGCCCCGACGCCATCGTGCTGGACGTGCTGATGCCGCGGATGGACGGCCTGACCACCGCCCGCCGGCTGCGCGCGGCCGGGGTGATGACGCCGATCCTGATGCTCACCGCCCGCGACACCGTCGGCGACCGCGTCACCGGCCTGGACGCCGGGGCCGACGACTACCTCGTCAAGCCCTTCGAGCTGGACGAGCTGCTGGCCCGGCTGCGCGCCCTGCTGCGGCGCAGCTCCTACGCGAGCGCCGCCGGCCGCCCGGCCGACGACGACAGCCACGTCCTCGCCTTCGCCGACCTGCGGATGGACACCAGCACCCGCGAGGTCACCCGGGCCGGCCGCCCGGTGGAGCTGACCCGCACCGAGTACACCCTGCTGGAGCTGTTCCTCGCCCACCCGCGCCAGGTGCTCACCCGTGAGCAGATCCTCAAGGCGGTGTGGGGCTTCGACTTCGAGCCCTCCTCCAACTCCCTGGATGTATACGTGATGTACCTGCGGCGCAAGACCGAGGCGGGCGGGCTGCCGCGGGTGGTGCACACCGTGCGCGGGGTCGGCTATGTGCTGCGTGCCCCGGAGGGCTCCTCCTCGTGAACCGGCTCCCCCTGCGCTCGCGGCTGGCGATCCTGACGGCCGCGGCGGTCGCGGTCGCCGTCGCGGTGGCCGCGCTGGCCTGCTGGCTGATCACCCGCAATGAGCTGAACTCCCAGATGGACAGCTCGCTGCGGCAGAGCCAGCAGGTCGCGCTGCGCGCCCTGCGCGACAGCCTGCCCAGCGGCGGGGTGGGCCACTGCGCGCCCAGCCAGATCGTCGGCCAGTCCAACCAGTACGGCGTGAACCCCTCCAACGTGCTGGCCCAGCTGGTCACCTCCGACGGCATCGCCTGCCCGGTCACCGGCGGCGGCACCTTCGCCGTCAACGCCACCGACCGGGCCATCGCCGCCGCCTCCGCGCAGCAGCCCCGCTCGGAGATCCACACCGTGCGCGCCGCCCACCAGCACACCCTGCGCGTCTACACCGCGAGCACGAACCTCGAACTGCTGGACGGCCGGCCGCTGGCGCTCTCGGTGGCCCGCCCGCTCAGCGACGTCACCGGGCCGCTCACCGAGCTGGCGTGGGTGCTGCTCGCGGTGACCGGCGTCGGTGTCCTGGGCGCCGCGAGCACCGGCTTGCTGGTCGCCCGCGCCGGGCTGCGGCCGGTGGACGCCCTCACCGGGACGGTGGAGCACATCGCCCGCACCGAGGACCTCAGCGTGCGCATCCCGGTGGAGGGGCAGGACGAGATCGCCCGGCTGTCGGCGTCCTTCAACGCGATGACGGCCGCGCTCGCCTCCTCCCGCGACCGCCAGCAGCAGCTGATCGCCGACGCGGGCCACGAGCTGCGCACCCCGCTGACCAGCCTGCGCACCAACATCGAGCTGCTGGAGCGCAGCGAGGCGACCGGCCGGGCACTGCCGCCGGAGGACCGCCGCGAGCTGCTGTCCTCGGTGAAGGCGCAGGTGACGGAGCTGGCCGCGCTCATCGGCGACCTGCAGGAGCTCTCCCGTCCCGACCCCGGGCGCACCCTCCAGGTGGTGGCGCTGCACGAGGTGACCGACACCGCGCTGACCCGGGCCCGGCTGCGCGGCCGCGACCTGCGGATCAGCGCGGACGTGGCGCCCTGGTTCGTCCGCGCAGAGGCGCCCGCGCTGGAGCGGGCGATCGTGAACCTGCTGGACAACGCGGTGAAGTTCTCGCCCCCCGGCGGCGAGATCGAGGTGCGGCTGCAGCAGGGCGTGCTGACCGTGCGCGACCACGGGCCGGGCATCGCCGAGGAGGAGCTGCCGCACGTCTTCGAGCGCTTCTGGCGCTCGCCCTCGGCCCGCTCCTTGCCCGGCAGCGGCCTGGGCCTGTCGATCGTGGCCCGCACCGCCCAGCAGTCCGGCGGCGAGGTCTCGCTCTCCCGGGCGCCGGGCGGCGGCACCCTGGCGACTTTGCGGTTGCCGGGTGCCCCGGTGGCCCCGCCGCCGACCCCGCCGGGGGCGGGCGAGGATTCCGGCGGCGCGCCGGAGGACGGACCGGACGGGCCGGAGGGCCGCGAGGGGCCCGGCAGCGCGGAGGGCATCGGCGGCGCGTAGCCCCCTCGGCCGGGTGGCCGGATCACGGTGGACCGCGTCTCACAATGTCTCACCATACGGAACACTCTGTCTCACAGAGTGAATCCTCGCCATAGTTGGATGCACCATCCACCGAGGAGGTGCACCCCATGCGCCGCTGGCTGATGCTGGCCCTGGGCACCGCGGCACAGACCGCCGCGTGCGCGTTCGTGTACGGCATCCCGTACCTCGCCGCCACCCTGCGCACCAAGGAGCACCTCTCGCTCACGCAGGTCGGGCTCCTGGTGGCCGCGCCCACCGCGGGCCTGGTGCTCGCCCTCTACCTGTGGGGCGCGGCCGCCGACCGCTGGGGCGAGCGGGTGGTGATCGCCGTCGGCCTGGGCGCCGCGGCCGGCGCGCTGGCCGCGGCCGCCTGGGCGGCGCACGGGATGGTCGCGCTGGGGCTGCTGCTGGTCCTCGCCGGCGCCGCCGGCGCCTCGGTCTACTCCGCCAGCGGACGCCTGGTGATGGGCTGGTTCTCCGCCAGGGAGCGCGGTCTGGCGATGGGCATCCGCCAGACCTCCACCCCGCTCGGCATGGGGGTCGCCGCGCTGGCCATGCCGCCGCTGTCGGACGCGCACGGCGTCGGCGGCGCCATGGGGTTCCTCGCGGTGACCTGCGGGGTGATCGCCGTGCTGATCGCGCTCTTCGCCGCCGACCCCGCCCGTACCGCCAAGGCCGCCGCCGAGCCGGCGCCCAACCCGTACCGCGGCTCCACCGTGCTGTGGCGGGTGCACGGCTCGGCCGCGCTGCTGGTGATCCCGCAGTTCACCGCGGGTGCCTTCGCGCTGGTGCTGCTGGTGGACGTCCGCGGCTGGTCGCCCGTGCACGCCGGGCAGCTGATCGCCGTCGCCCAAGGGCTGGGCGCCCTGTCCCGCATCCTGGTCGGCCGCTGGTCGGACGCCGTGGGCAGCAGGCTGCGGCCGATGCGGCAGCTCGCCCTGCTGACCGCGGCCGTGGTCGGGGCGACCGCGCTGGCCACCGGCTTCCCCTCGGCCCTGACCCCGCCGCTGCTGGTCGCCGCCATCGCGCTGACCGCCAGCACCAACGGCCTGTCCTTCACCGCCACCGCCGAGCGGGCCGGGCCCGCCTGGTCCGGGCGCGCGCTCGGCGTGCACAACACGGGCCAGAACCTCACCGCGGCCCTGGTCCCGCCGGTGATGGCCGCCGTCATCTCCGCCACCGCCTACTGGCCGGCCTTCACGCTGGCCGCCCTGACCGCATGCGTCTCGGCCGCCCTGGTGCCGCTTCCGGCCGCTTCGGCCGATCGGAGCAGGGCCGCCCGGGAATCGGGCCCGGCGGTGGTCGTACGATCACGGCATGAGTGACCGTCGTATCGAGACGCGGGCCGAGCCGACCGACGAGCAGGGGCGGGCGGTCCTCGCGCTGATCGGGGAGGCCGCCGCCGAGGACGGCCAGCCGGCCGTCTCCGAGCAGGGCCGGCTGCGGCTGCGCGGGGGCGCCAGGCCGGGTGTGCAGCACCTGCTGCTGTGGGTGCCGGGCGAGGCCGGCGAGGAGCTGGCCGGGTACGGGCAGATCGACGCGACCGACCCCGTGGAGGCGCCCGCCGGCGAACTCGTCGTCCACCCGCGGCACCGGCTGCACGGCCACGGGCGCGCCCTGGGCCAGGAGATGCTGGGCGCCACCGGCAAGCGGCTGCGGGTGTGGGCGCACGGCGGGCACCCCGCTGCCCGGCACCTCGCCGTCCAGCTCGGCCTGAAGCTCTTCCGTGAGCTGCGGCAGATGCGGCGGCCGCTGGGGCCGGACACGGAGGGGCTCGAGGGGCTGGCCGAGCCGGTGCTGCCCGAGGGCGTCACCGTGCGGACCTTCGTGCCGGGGCGGGACGAGGAGGCGTGGCTCGCGGTCAACGCGGCGGCCTTCGCCCACCACCCCGAGCAGGGGTCGCTGACCCTCCAGGACCTGCGGGACCGGCAGGCCGAGCCGTGGTTCGACCCCGCGGGCTTCTTCCTCGCCTTCCGCGGCGAGGAGCTCGTCGGCTTCCACTGGACGAAGGTGCACGCCGCCGAGCGGCTCGGCGAGGTGTACGTCGTCGGGGTCGCCCCCGGCGCCCAGGGCGGCGGCCTCGGCCGCGCCCTCACCACGATCGGCCTGCGCCACCTCGCCCTCGACCGGCACCTCCCCACGGCCATGCTCTACGTCGACGCCGACAACGGGCCGGCCGTCGCCGTCTACGAACGGCTCGGCTTCCACACCCACGAGCTCGACCTGATGTACCGCACCGAGAGCTAGCCGCTCGGGCCGCACGGGGGGTTCCCGTGACCGCCCGGGGCACGGCGCGGCCCCCGCCGGGGGCTCCCGGTGACCGCCGGGGCACGGTGCGGCTCCCGCGGGGACTTCCCGGTGACCGCCGGGGTGCGGCGCGGCTCCCGCCGGGGGGGTCCGCTGCCGCGGATGGCACGTTTTTTGAGGGGCGCTGGGGGTACCTCCCAGGCGAAGCTCTGGGGGAGGAACTGCGCGCGCAATGGGGACGGTGGTGGGCTTCGCCACCGGCCGAAAGGGGCAGCCCGGTCCGCTCCGGACCACCCGCCGGAACATGGCTGGTCGCGCAGTTCCCCGCGCCCCTTAGGTGTCACCCCGTACCCTCCGCGGCAGCGGCACCGTACCCCCGGGCGGGAGCACTGAACCTTTGCCTGCGGCAGCGGCACCGCACTCCGGGCGGGAGCCCGGAACCCCCGTCGGGAGCGGCACCGTAGCCCCCGGGCGGGGCCCGCTCGGCCAAAAAGCGCCGCCCGCGGAGGGCATGTCGGTCGCCTGGCGGCCATGGGCTATTCACTGTTGGTTCAAAAAAGCTTGCAAACATCACGGGATGCAGCCCCATGTCCCACACCCCTCCCACCCGCCCGACCTGCCGGAACCCTCAGGTGCACGGGACAATGGAGCGACAGCGGACGTCCGCCGTCCGCGTGCCGCCCATGGGGCTGACGCGCCGGACACGGAGGAGGGCTCGGAACTCATGGCCCAGACCAACCACCCCAGCGTTCCCACCCAGCACTCGCAAGCCACCGGCGAGAGCGGCCGCAGCGGAACGGGCACGGCCCGCGAGGGCGCGTTCCGGCCACGCGTCGTCCCCGACCTGGAGCCCGAACCGCCCGGCCTGGACGCCGCCGGCGAGGAGTTCGGCGAGGAGCTGCCGCAGGGCCGCTTCCTGGACCGCGAGCGCAGCTGGCTCGCCTTCAACGAGCGGGTGCTGGAACTCGCGGAGGACCCCGCGACCCCCCTGCTGGAGCGGGCGAACTTCCTGGCGATCTTCGCCAGCAACCTGGACGAGTTCTTCATGGTCCGCGTGGCCGGCCTCAAGCGCCGCATGGCCACCGGCGTGGCCACCCGCTCGGCCTCGGGCCTGCAGCCCCGCGACGTGCTGGACCTCATCCTCACCCGGTCCCGCGAGCTCATGGCCCGCCACGCGGCCTGCTTCCAGAACGACGTGGCCCCCCAGCTCGCCGACGAGGGCATCCACCTGATCCGCTGGGGCGACCTGACCGGCCAGGAGCAGGCGCGGCTGGCCACCCTCTTCCGGCAGCAGATCTTCCCGGTGCTCACCCCGCTGGCCGTGGACCCCGCGCACCCCTTCCCGTACATCTCCGGGCTGTCGCTGAACCTCGCGGTCGTGGTGCGCAACCCCGTCTCCGGGCACGAGCACTTCGCCCGGGTGAAGGTGCCGCCGATCCTGTCCCGGCTGCTGGAGGCGAGCCCGCAGCGGTACGTCCCGCTGGAGGACGTCATCGCCGCGCACCTCGACGAGCTGTTCCCGGGCATGGAGGTCCTGGACCACCACATGTTCCGGGTCACCCGCAACGAGGACCTGGAGGTCGAGGAGGACGACGCGGAGAACCTGCTCCAGGCCCTGGAGAAGGAGCTCATGCGGCGCCGCTTCGGCCCGCCGGTGCGCCTGGAGGTCGAGGAGTCGATCGCCCCGCGGGTGCTCGACCTGCTCGTCCACGAGCTGAAGATGAAGCACACCGAGGTCTACCCGCTGCCCGGCCCGCTCGACCTGACCGGCCTGTTCGCCATCGCCCGGCTGGACCGCGAGGAGCTGAAGTTCCCGCCCTTCGTCGCCGGCACCCACCGGGACCTGGCCGAGGTGGAGTCCGCCTCCGCGCCGGACATCTTCGCCGCCATGCGGGAGCGGGACATCCTGCTGCACCACCCGTACGACTCCTTCTCCACCTCGGTGCAGGCATTCCTGGACCAGGCCGCCGCCGACCCGGACGTGCTGGCCATCAAGCAGACCCTGTACCGCACCTCGGGCGACTCGCCGATCGTGGACGCCCTGATCGACGCCGCCGAGGCCGGCAAGCAGGTCCTGGTGCTGGTGGAGATCAAGGCGCGCTTCGACGAGCAGGCCAACATCAAGTGGGCCCGCAAACTGGAGGAGGCCGGCTGCCACGTCGTCTACGGCCTGGTGGGCCTCAAGACGCACTGCAAGCTGTCGCTGGTGGTCCGCCAGGAGGGCGACACCCTGCGCCGCTACAGCCACGTCGGCACCGGCAATTACCACCCCAAGACCGCGCGGCTGTACGAGGACCTGGGCCTGCTCACCGCCGACCCGCAGGTGGGCGCCGACCTCTCGCACCTGTTCAACCGGCTGTCCGGCTACTCCCGGCGGGAGGCGTACAACCGCCTGCTGGTCGCCCCGCGCAGCCTGCGCGACGGCCTGGTGCAGCGGATACTCGCCGAGATAGGCCACCACCGGGCCGGCCGCCCGGCCCACGTGCGGATGAAGCTCAACTCGATCGTCGACGAGACGGTCATCGACGCCCTCTACCGGGCCTCGCAGGCCGGGGTGCCGGTCGACATCTGGGTTCGCGGGATCTGCGCGGTCCGCCCGGGTGTGCCGGGGCTGTCGGAGAACATCCGCGTGCGCAGCGTGCTCGGCCGCTTCCTGGAGCACTCGCGGGTCTTCGTGTTCGGCAACGGCGGCGAGCCCGAGGTGTGGCTGGGCAGCGCGGACATGATGCACCGCAACCTCGACCGGCGGATCGAGGCGCTGGTCCGGGTCGCCGACCCCGGCCACCGGGCCACGCTCAACCAACTGCTGGAGACGGGCATGTCGGACACCACCTCGTCCTGGCACCTGGCAGCGGACGGGGAGTGGACCCGGCACGCCACCGATCCGGACGGCCGCCCGCTGCGCAACGTCCAGGAAATGCTCATCGACGCCCGGAGGCGCCGGCGTGGCCCGTCAGCAGCAACATAGCGACCTGCTCGCGCAGGAGATCCCCGGCCAGCCGGGCGACGGTAGTGACACGGGGAGCACAGCGGTGATCGTCAGCACGGGGGCGGAGCACGCGAGCGCGGGCGAGGCACTGGCCGGCTACCTCAGGACGCAGGCGACCGCGTTCCTGCGCGGCCTGGGCATGCGCGGGGAGGCCGAGGCCGAGGCCGACGCCCTGCTGCGGGCCAGTGCCCGGCGGATCGCCGGGGCCCTGCACACCTACGCCGACCTCGCCGACCCGGCCTGGGCCGAGCCGATGCGGGCCGAGCTGAGCTGGCTGGCCGCCACGCTGGGCCGCGAGCCGCAGTACGTGGGGCGGCTCACCCGGCTGCTGGACGCGCTGCGGCGGCTGTCGGCCGCGATGCCCGCCGAGGACCCGGCGGCCGTGCAGGCGGCGGCCGGTCCCGGCGCCGGCCGGGCCACGGCCGCCCCCGCCCCGCTGGCCGTCGGCGCCGCCCGGGCGGCCGCGCTGCTGGAGCGGCAGCTCACCCTCGCCAGGACCCGCGCGCACTCGGCGACCCTGCAGGCCATGGGCTCGGCACGGTTCCACGCCCTGGCCGACTCCATCGCGGTGCTCGCCTCCGAGGTGCCGCTGACGCCCGCGGCCGCCGGCCCCGTGGCCGAGGTGCTGCCGCCCCTTGCCGCGCAGGCGCACACCCGGCTGGCCGAGGCGGCCGGCACCCTGCCGCTGCGGCGGGCCGGGCACCCGTACAACGCGGAGGCGGTACAGGCCGCGCTCGGCGCCGAACTCACCGCGGACCTGCAGGACGCGCCCTGGCACCAGGTGCGCATCCTGCTGCGGCTGAGCCGGTACGCCGCCGAGGTGCCCGGCTCCGGCGGGCGGGTCGCGGTGCCCGCGCCCCGGCTCTCCGAGGCGGCGGCGGTGCTGCAGCGGCACCACGAGGCCGCGGAGTCGGCCTCCGCGGTCGCCGCGGCGGCCCGCACCCCGCGGATAGCGCCGGCCACCGCGTACGCCCTCGGGGTGCTCCACGCCGACCAGCGGCACGAGGTGGAGGCGGCCAGGTTCGCCTTCTCGCGGCTGTGGCAGGCGTGAGGTGACGGTCCTTCACGGGCCGGTGCGGAGGCGGCCCGTACGGCCCGGGGTGTCCAGGGAGGAGGCGGCGGTCCGATGAGCGAGGAGACGGCAGTCAAGGCAGCCGGCACCGTGCTGTGGCGGCGCGCGCCGCACGGCGGCCTGGAGGTCGCGCTGGTGCACCGGCCGCGCTACGACGACTGGAGCCTGCCCAAGGGAAAGCTCAAGCACGGCGAGGACTTCGCGGCCGCCGCCCGGCGGGAGACCGCGGAGGAGACGGGGATGGAGTGCGTGCTCGGCAGCCCCCTGCCGGCCACGTACTACTGGACGGCCGGCCGGCCCAAGGAGGTCCGCTACTGGGCCGCCGAGGCGGTCGGGGGCGCCTTCGCCCCCTCCCGCGAGGTCGACCGCATGGTGTGGCTGCCGCCCGCCGAGGCCCGCCGGCGGCTGACCCACCCACGCGACACTTCTCTGATCACGGCGCTGCTGTCCGCGCTGGGGTGATCCCGGCGGCCGCATGCCGGGAGCACCGCGTGGCCGCATCATCACCTTTCGCCACATCGCGCCACCACACCGACGGGCGAGGTTCACCGCGCGTTCACCTCCACCCGGAGGTCGCTTCACCTGATCTGCCTAATTTCGGCCGTACCGGTGCGCACCAGCCGCCGGGTGGATGCAGATACCCCAACCCTCTGCTTCGCCGTCCACACCGGCGGGCTCTTGGAAGGAACACACGAAGGTGAAGCTTCAGCGGAAGAGCGGCCTGCGGGCACTGACCGTCGGCGCGGTCGCCGTCACCGGCGCTCTTGTCCTGACCGCCTGCGGTTCGGACAACAACAGCGACAACTCGAGCAGCAGCTCGTCGTCGCCGAGCAGCTCGTCTTCGGGCAGCAGCTCGAACGCCTCGTCGATCTCCTGCGCGAAGGGCCAGATCCTCTCCTCCGGTTCGACCGCGCAGCAGAACGCGATCGAGGCATGGGTGAAGAACTACCAGCAGGCGTGCCAGGGCGCGACGATCAACTACAAGCCGTCGTCGTCCGGCCAGGGCGTCATCGACTTCAACCAGGGCACGGACGCCTTCGCCGGCTCCGACTCCCCGCTCGCCGCCGATGAGATCACCTCGTCCAAGAAGGTCTGCTCCGGCGGTGAGGGCATCGACCTGCCGATGGTCGGCGGCCCGATCGCCATCGGCTACAACCTGCCCGGTGTGAGCAACCTCGTGCTGGACGCGCCCACCCTGGCGAAGATCTTCAACAGCAAGATCACCACCTGGAACGACCCGGCGATCAAGAAGCTGAACCCGGGCGCCAGCCTGCCCAGCACCAAGATCCAGACCGTGCACCGCCAGGACGACTCCGGCACCACGGACAACCTGACCAAGTACCTGGGCGGCGCCGCCAAGGCCGACTGGCCCTACCCGCACGCCAAGGCGTGGGCGGGCAAGGGCGGCCAGGCCGTCGCGCAGTCCTCCGGTGTCGCCTCCCTGGTGAAGCAGACCGAGGGCTCCATCGGCTACTTCGAGCTGTCCTACGCCACGGCCGACAGCATCCCCACGGTCAAGATCGCCACCGGCGCCCCGCAGCCCGTCGAGGCCACCACCGCGAACGCCTCCAACGGCATCGCGCAGGCCAAGGTCGTCGGCACCGGCTCCGACCTGGCCCTCGACCTGAGCGCCGCCTACACCACCAAGGCGCCCAACGCCTACCCGATCGTCCTGACGACCTACGAGATCGTCTGCGACAAGGGCAACAAGGCCGACACCCTCCCGCTGACGAAGTCGTTCCTGAACTACATCGCCAGCGCCGACGGCCAGTCCGCGCTGACCAGCGCCGGCTACGCCCCGATCCCGGACGCGATCATCTCCAAGGTCCGCAGCACGATCTCCGCCCTCTCCTGATCCACGCGAGGGGCCCCGCGGTGGTCCTCCGACCACCGCGGGGCCCGTCGCACATCCGGTGCACCGCCGCCGGGGGAGTCCTCCTCCCCCACCCCAGACCGGAGACTTCCCGATGACATCCACCGCACCGTCCACCGCACCACCCCCCACCGCACCTCCGCGCAAGGCGCGGACCGTCACCAGGCCCGGCGACCGCATCTTCGCCGGCATGTCCACGGGCTCGGGCGTCCTGCTGCTCGTGGTGATGGCTGCGATAGCCGTCTTCCTCACCGTCCGCGCGGTCCACGCGATCGCCAAGGACCACGGCAACTTCCTGACCACCTTCGAGTGGAACGCCGCCCTGACCCCGCCGAAGTTCGGCGTCGCGGTCCTGGCCTACGGCACGGCCGTCAGCTCGATCATCGCCATGGTCATCGCGGTGCCCATCGCCGTCGGCATCGCGCTGTTCATCACGCACTACGCGCCCCGCAAGGTCGGCGGCGCCATCGCGTTCGTGGTCGACCTGCTCGCCGCCGTGCCCAGCATCATCTACGGCCTGTGGGGCGCGCTCTTCCTCGTGCCGCACCTGAGCGGCCTCAACCTCTGGCTGGACAAGTACTTCGGCTGGACGGTCATCTTCGACAAGTCCGACCCCAACTCCTCGCCCCGCTCGCTGTTCACGGTGGGCATCCTGCTGGCGATCATGATCCTGCCGATCATCACCAACGTCAGCCGCGAGGTCATCCGCCAGGTGCCGCGGATGCACCAGGAGGCCGCGCTCGCGCTGGGCGCCACGCGCTGGGAGGTCATCCGCATGTCGGTGCTGCCCTTCGCGCGCTCCGGCATCATCAGCGCCTCCATGCTGGGCCTCGGCCGCGCGCTCGGCGAGACCATGGCCGTCGCCACCGTGCTGTCGGCCAACTCCGAGCTGTCCGCGCACCTGCTGGACATCGGCGGCGGCACCTTCTCGCAGAACATCGTCGCGAAGTTCGGCGAGGCCACCGACTTCGGCCGGGACGCGCTGATCGCCTCCGGCCTGGTCCTGTTCGTCATCACCCTGGTGGTCAACGGCGCGGCCCGCGTGATCATCGCCCGCCGCAAGGAGTACTCGGGGGCCAACGCATGACCGACACCGTGATGGACGCGACCTCCTCCGCGGTCCCCGCCCCCTCGTCACTGCTGGCCTCGCGCCGGCTGCCCCGCTGGACCCCGCTCGCCGTCGCCGTGATCGCCATCGGTGTGGCCGTCGGCATCGGCGCCGGCGCGGGCCTGTCCAGCCACATCCAGTGGGGCCTGATCGCGCTCGCCCTGTTCGTGCTCGGCAACTACGCCGTCACCGCCCGCGTCGAGGGCCGCCGCCAGGCCAAGGACAAGGTGGCCACCAGCCTGGTCTGGTCCGCCTTCATCCTCGCGGTTCTGCCGCTGTACTCGCTGATCGAGACGACGATCAAGAAGGGCGCCGGCGTCGTCAACGGCACCTTCCTGACCCACTCGATGAACAACGTGCTCACCATCGAGCCCGGCGGTGGCGTCTACCACGCCATCATCGGCACCCTGGAGCAGGTCGGCATCGCCGGTGCCATCGCCACCCCGATCGGCATCTTCACCGCGATCTACCTGGTCGAGTACGGCAAGGGCCGGCTGGCCACCGTCGTCACGTTCTTCGTGGACGTCATGACCGGCATCCCGTCGATCGTCTCCGGCCTGTTCATCCTGTCGCTGTGGTTCGTGCTCCTCGGCCACGCGCCGCACTCCGGCTTCCCCGGCTCGCTCGCCCTGGCGATCCTGATGACCCCGATCGTGGTCCGCTCCACGGAGGAGATGCTCAAGCTCGTGCCCAACGAGCTGCGTGAGGCCTCCCTCGCGCTGGGCGTCCCGAAGTGGCGGACGATCACCAAGGTCGTCGTCCCGACCGCCATCGGCGGCATCACCACCGGCGTCATGCTGGCCCTGGCCCGTATCGCCGGCGAGAGCGCGCCGATCGCCCTGCTGGTGTTCGGCAGCAACGTGATCAACACCAACCCGTTCAGCGGACCGCAGTCCTCGCTGCCGTACTACATCTACGAGCAGTACGTCAGCGGCAGCACCGCGAGCTACTCGCGGGCCTGGGGCGCGGCCCTGGTGCTGATCGCGTTCGTGATGATCCTCAACCTCCTGGCCCGGGCCATCGCCTGGTGGAAGGCCCCCAAGCACTCAGGTCGCTGACGCGGCCACCCAGCGACCCAGCAGAAGAGAAGTGATCTCCCCATGGCCAAGCGAATCGACGTCAGCGGCCTGTCCGCCTTCTACGGCAACCACAAGGCCATCGACGACATCTCGATGACCGTCGAGCCGGGCTCGGTGACCGCCTTCATCGGCCCGTCCGGCTGCGGCAAGTCCACCTTCCTGCGCACCCTGAACCGGATGCACGAGGTGACCCCCGGCGGCCGTGTCGAGGGCAAGGTGCTGCTCGACGACGAGAACCTCTACGCCGCCAACGTGGACCCGGTCACCGTGCGCCGCACGGTCGGCATGGTCTTCCAGCGGCCCAACCCGTTCCCGACGATGTCGATCTACGACAACGTGGCGGCGGGCCTGCGGCTCAACGGCATCCGCAAGAAGGGCGAGCTCGACTCGATCGTCGAGAAGAGCCTGAAGGGCGCCAACCTCTGGAACGAGGTCAAGGACCGGCTCAACAAGCCCGGTTCCGGCCTGTCCGGCGGGCAGCAGCAGCGTCTGTGCATCGCCCGCGCCACCGCGGTCGAGCCTGAGGTGCTGCTGATGGACGAGCCGTGCTCCGCGCTCGACCCGATCTCCACCCTCGCCATCGAGGACCTGATCGGCGAGCTGAAGAGCCGCTTCACCATCGTCATCGTCACGCACAACATGCAGCAGGCCGCGCGCGTCTCGGACCGCACCGCGTTCTTCAACCTCGCGGCCGTGGGGCAGCCCGGCAAGCTGATCGAGATCGACGACACCGAGCGGATCTTCTCCAACCCGTCCGTCCAGGCCACCGAGGACTACATCTCCGGCCGCTTCGGGTGACACAGGCCGCCGTGCGGTGCTGCATGGCGGTGCCACCGCAGGGCGAGAAAAGGCCCCGGCCCCCCGCGAGGGGGACCGGGGCCGCATCGCTTCCGGGTGCTGTCCCGTGCGGGGGGCTCAGCCGAAGGCGAGGCGGACCAGGTAGTAGCAGACCGCGGCGACGCAGCCGGCCGCCGGCATCGTGATGAACCAGCCGCCGACGATGTTCTTCGCCACCCCCCAGCGCACCGCCTTGACCCGGCGGGTCGCGCCGACGCCCATGATCGCCGAGGTGATCACGTGGGTGGTGGAGACGGGGGCGGCGAACACGTAGGACGTGGTGTAGAGGATGGCCGCGGAGGTGGTCTCGGCGGCGAAGCCCTGCGGCGGGTCGAGGTCGATGATCCGGCGGCCCAGGGTGCGCATGATCCGCCAGCCGCCGGCGTAGGTGCCCAGCGACATCATCGCCGCGCACACCAGCTTCACCCAGACCGGGATGCCGAAGCCGCGCGAGGGGTCGTGGATCACCAGCGCGAGCACGACGACACCCATCGTCTTCTGGGCGTCCTGCAGGCCGTGGCCGAGCGCCATGGCCGCGGCCGAGACGGTCTGGGCTATCCGGAAGCCGCGCTTGGCCTTGTGCGGGTTGGACCGGCGGAAGAACCAGAGGATCCCCAGCATCACCAGGTAGCCGACAACGATGCCGACCACCGGCGACAGGAACATCGGCACGATGACCTTGTCGACCACGCCGTTCCAGTGCACGGCGGTGCCGCCGGCCAGGGCGGCCCCGACCAGTCCGCCGAACAGTGCGTGGCTGGAACTCGACGGCAGCCCGAAGTACCACGTGATCAGGTTCCACACGATCGCCCCGGCCAGTGCCGCGAACAGGATGCCCATGCCGGCCCGGCCGTGCGGGGTCGCGATCAGGCCCTTGCTGACCGTGCCGGCCACCTGCTGCCCGAGGAAGGCGCCCAGCAGGTTCATCACCGCGGCCATGGCGAGCGCGGCCTTGGGGGTCAGCGCCCGGGTGGAGACCGAGGTGGCGATGGCGTTGGCGGAGTCGTGGAAGCCGTTGGTGTAGGTGAAGAAGAGCGCGACCGCGACGGTCACGACCAGAACGAAGGTGTCCACGAAGGTCAGGACTCCTTGACCGCGATGGTCTCCACCGTGTTGGCGACGTGCTCGAACGCGTCGGCCGCCTCTTCCAGGACGTCCACGATCTGCTTGAGCTTGAGCACCTCGATGGCGTCGTACTTGCCGTTGAACAGGTGCGCCAGCAGCTTGCGGTGGATCTGGTCGGCCTGGTTCTCCAGGCGGTTGACCTCGATCCAGTACTCGGTCAGGTTGGACATGGTGCGCAGGTTCGGCATCGCCTCGGCGGTCAGCTCGGCCGCCCGCGCCAGCACCTCGATCTGCTGCTCGACGCCCTTCGGCAGTTCCTCGACGTTGTAGAGGACGACCAGGTCGACGGCCTCCTCCATGAAGTCCATGATGTCGTCGAGCGAGCCGGCCAGCGAGTAGATGTCCTCGCGGTCGAACGGGGTGATGAAGGAGGAGTTGAGCTGGTGGAAGATCGCGTGGGTGGCGTCGTCACCGGCGTGCTCCGCGGCCCTCATGCGCTCGGCGATCTCGGTGCGGGTCGCGGAATCGGCCCCGAGCAGTTCCATCAGGAGCTTGGAGCCCGTGACGATGTTGTCCGCGGATGCGGCGAACATGTCATAGAAGCTCGTCTCCCTGGGGGTCAGACGAAAGCGCACGTGGGGTCCTCGGATACATGGGGTGTCGGTCTGGTTGATGCTAGGCGCAACATCCGGCCACGGCTAACCGGCTCCCCCAGTGTCGCCCATCGGGCGAAGTCCCTCTGACGGGGGATGCCTCGCACAAGGTACCGATTCGGTAAGATATACCCACCGGGGGTATAACGGGACAGAAGGGCAGGCAGGCGGATGACCACGGAAGGTGTCGCGGGGGACATGGTGCGGCCTGTCGGTCCGCATGGCTACAGCCATGACAAAGAGTCCCATCTGAAGCGGCTGCGCAGGATCGAGGGACAGATCCGCGGCCTGCAGCGGATGGTCGAGGAGGACGTCTACTGCATCGACATCCTCACCCAGGTCTCGGCGAGTACCAAGGGCCTGCAGTCCTTCGCGCTGCAACTGCTGGAGGAGCACCTGCGGCACTGCGTGGCCGCGGCCGCGGTCGGCGGCGGGCCGGAGATCGACGAGAAGGTGGCCGAGGCCACGGCGGCGATAGCCCGGCTGCTGCGGACCTGAGCGGGGGCGGGGCTACAGCGGATCGAGTGGTCTCCGCGAGCGGTCCGGATCGGTCCGGAGCGGTCCTGAACCGTCCTGACCAGGGCGGGCCCGAGGCGTCCCGAGGGGTTCTGCACCGTCCTGACCGGGGCGGACGGCGGGCCGACGGCCTTTCGGCAGCGTCGGCCGGGTGGCTCGGCCCGGGTTCAGTTGGCCTGGGCGGGGACCCGGGCGACCTCGAGGACCTCGTCGATGCGGGCGAAGCTCAGGCGCTCCTCGACCGCGGCGGACGCGGCGATCATCAGCTCACCGCACAGATCGATCTCCGCCAGGGCCACCGGATCGTCCTGCACCGATGCCATGGGCGACGGTGCCATACGCGCACCACCTCCTCTACGCATCCCCGTACGCCTGCGAACGGCCGTCAACAAGCGTAGGGACCATACGTGCCCCGGCGCATGGCACGGAAGGACCATTTCCAGCGGGCCCGATCCGGCCGGGCCCCGTCAGGGCTGGGCAGAAACGATCTTTCCGGTCCAGATGTCCGAGCTGTCCGGGAGCGTCATGTGCACGGGGGTGCCGAAGGCGGAGTACGTGGTGGTGGAGACGATCGTCACGTCCGGGGCGGGGGTCGCGGGCGAGGAGGTGGAGAGTGACGAAGGCGACATGTGCGAGGAGGGCCGCGCTCCCTTCGTGGCCGCGCCCCCCTTGCCTGCCGCTCCGGTCCCGCGCGATGTGCGCCCGGCGGGCGTCGCGGCGGGGGCCTGCGCGCCGGGGCCGTAGGTGAAGCGCTCGGTGAGCCGGCGCAGCCGGCCCTGGGCGTCCAGCCAGGCGTCGAAGGGGACGCGGGTCACCGTGAAGCCCTTCGCGGCCGCGGTGAGCGGGGCCTTGTCCGCGGCCGAGGCGGCGCCGGCCGCGCGGGCGAGGTCGATGGTGCCCCGGAAGTGGCGCACCTGGACACCGCCGCTCTCCCCGGCCCCGACGTAGCGCACGTCCGTTGCCCCGCGCAGCAGTTCGGCGGCGGCCTGCGGCTCGGTGGCGCCGCCGGTGACCAGGTTGCCGTCCGCGAGGCGGGTGGTGTCCACCCGTACCCACTTGGCGGCCGGCACGCCCGCGCCCCGGTTCTTCATGTAGAGCGCGCCGGGCGTGAACAGTTCGGTGACCGGCCGGTGCTCCTCCTTGCCGAGGGCGTCGCGGGGCAGCAGCAGGGTGAGGCGGCCGCGGTGGCGGGCGTAGTCGAAGCCGCCGGTGCCGGTGACGGTGACCCAGGTGCCGCCGCTGGCCATCCGCATCGCGGTGGTCACCCGCGAGCTGCCCGCCCTGACCAGCGCGTCGGCGGCGTCCGTGACCGCGCGGGCCCGAGCGCCGCCCGCACCGCCGCCATCGGCCGAACTCCCCGCGGCGCTCCCCCCGCACCCGGCGGCGAACACGGCGAGGCACAGCAGCGAGACCGCGAGGGGCGCGCGGCTCCCGGTGGGACGGGTCCGGAAGGTGCCGGCGAGCGCGCGGCCGCTGGTCGTGACCTCGCCGGGGCCGGTAGCGGGCACGCCGGCGGCGGTACGGGTCGCGCGGCCCCCCACCGCTGGTGGGCGCGTGCCGGTTCGGGTCGCGCGGAGCGGTGGGGGCGGCGGGGCGGGCTGCGTACGGGCGGGGTGCCGTGGCGCCGCCGTGCTCGGTGGTGCCGTTCGTGATGCCGCTGCCGCCGCTGAGGTCACCGCTGCCGCCCTCGCCTTGCTCTCCCCGCGGTCCTGCCGCCCCGGGGTCTCACCCCGATAACGACGGTCTTGAGCAGGCCGTCACGCCCGTTACCGTGGAGTCGTGCCCCCTCAGGGAACCCCCACCGCACGCGCCACCACACGCGCCACCCCGTCGTCGCCCTCCGGATCGGGGGGCTCGGACCGATCGGGAAGCTACCCCGGCGGCAGGCCGAGCGGCTCCGCCGGCTCGGGCGGTCCGGGTGGGGAGCACACCACCTCCGTGATCGAGAAGGGCTCCTTCGCGATGGCCCGGTGCAGCTGCGGCTGGAAGGGCCCGGCCCGGCGGGCCCGTGACCGCGCCCGCCGTGACGCGGCGGCACACGCGACGCCCTGACACGGGGCCTTGCTCCGAGGGAAGTTGGGCCTGCCCGCGGCGACGGTGGTGTTGAGCAAGTGGCCCCGCTCGTACGCCGATTCGGCCATCCGTCGGGCGCGTTGGGCCCTTCGCGCGCCCCCACTCGTACGCCCCGCGCGCGGATGTCCGCCCGTGCGCCCTACGCGCCTGTTTCCCGCCGCCGCGCGCCCCCGTCATGATCTCGGCAACCGATGGCATGGCTGCGGCGTCTTGGGTTTCCGACGGTGCGGGTGTGAACCGGTCGCACCTCCTTCGCGGGGCCCGCACGGGCCCCCTTCTACGGATGTGGCGGTGAAGCGCATGGGCCTGAGCGTGCACCAGGACCACTCGGGCGGCGGGGACTTCCCCGGTCCGGCCCGGCGGCTGGAGCGACGGGGCGCGCTGCGGGCGGGCGGGGCGGTGCTGGCCGCCACGTGGCTGGCCGGCTGCACCGGGGACGGGTCGGGCGACGACGCGAAGGGCGGGGCCGCCGCCCCGAGCGCGGCGCCCTCCACCACGGCCCGCGCCACCGCCTCCCGTACCACGGCGCCGCCCGCCAAGCCGGACTGGACGGCCTTCGCCCGCTCGCTCGACGGCACGCTGGTGCGCCCGCAGGACCGGTCGTTCGACCTCGACAGCCGCCTCTACAACACCCGTTTCGACTCCCTGCGGCCGACCGCCGTGGCGTACGTCGCCGGCGCCGACGACGTCCGCGCCTGCCTGGACTTCGCCCGCCGCACCGCGACCCCGCTCGCCATCCGCAGCGGCGGCCACTCGTACGCCGGCTGGTCCAGCGGCGACGGGCGGCTGATCATCGACGTCTCCCGGCTGAACTCGATCCGCCTGGATGGCACCACGGCGGTGATCGGGGCCGGCGCCAAACTGATCGACGTCTACAGCACGCTGGGCCGGCAGGGCCGCACCGTCCCCGGCGGTTCGTGCCCCTCGGTCGGCATCTCCGGTCTCACGCTCGGCGGCGGACACGGCGTGATGAGCCGCTCCATGGGTCTGACCTGCGACAACCTCACCGGTGCCACGCTGATCACGGCGGACGGCCGCAGCCACGAGGTGTCCGCCGACGCCGAGCCGGACATCTTCTGGGCGCTGCGGGGCGCGGGCAACGGGCAGTTCGGCGTCGTCACCTCGCTCACCTTCGCCACGCACCCGGTGCCGGAGGTCGTCACCGGGTACCTGACCTGGCCGTGGAGCCGGGCCGCCGCTGTGGTGCGGGCCTGGCAGAGCTGGGGTCCCGACCAGCCCGACCACATCTGGTCCTCGCTCCACCTCGACTGCGACGCGGGCGGCTCCCCGGCGGTCTCGGTGGCGGCGCTCTCCTCCGGCAGCCGAGCCGATCTCGCGGCGGCGTGCGACCGGTTGGCGGACTCGGCGGGCGCGCCGGCGTCATCGGTGTCGCTGCACCCGCACGCGTACGTGGACGCGATGTTCGCCTACGCGGGGTGCAGCGGGCTGTCGGCCGCGCAGTGCCACCTGCCGCCGGCGGGCGGGCTCGGCCGCGAGACGTACACCGCGCGCTCGGATTTCTACGACGCGAACCTGCCGGCCGGCGGTATCGAGACGCTTCTCGCCCAGATGCAGCGGCTGCCCTCGCGGTCGGGGAGCGGGGCGGGCAGCATCGCGCTCACCGCGCTGGGCGGAGCCGTCAACCGCGTGGCGCCCACGGCGACCGCATTCCCGCACCGCCGCTCGCGCTTCCTGGCCCAGTACCTCGCCTCCGACGGCCTGTCCACCACGTCCTGGCTCTCCACCACGTACGCCGCCCTGCGCCGCTACGCCTCGGGCGGGGCCTACCAGAACTACACCGACCCCGCCCTCACCACTTGGCGCACCGCCTACTACGGCCCCAACGCCCCCCGCCTGACCGCCCTCAAACACACCCTGGACCCCACCCGCCTCTTCGCTTTCCCCCAGGCGCTGTGAGGCAGCTGTTGGCTTCAGCACTCCGCCGAACCGCCGCGGCCGTCACCGGTTGACGGACTGGATGTCCTGGACCGTGACGTCCTGGTTGAACTCGAAGGTGCCGCCCGGCAGATCACCACCGGTGCCGCCACTGCCGGTCCAGGTGACCTTCCAGCGGATGGTGGCCGAGAGCGGGAAGGTGCCGCTCCCCGATGAGCGACGGTAGGTCAGACCACACGGCGGCACGTCGTTGCCGTCCGCACGCGTGTAAGGCCGACCGACCGATCCGTCCGGGTTCAACGGGCAGTCACCAGAGGCCGGGTAGACGTCGGCATCGGGGGTGCCGGGTTCCAGATGCAGGCCGACCGGTTCGGCAGTCGTCCGGGCCCAGATACCCAGGGAGGCGAGCCGGGCAGTGACGGAGACCGGGTGAATGTCGCTCTTGGTCAGCCACGCCCACGTGTTGAGGTTCACGGTCTGCGTGTGCTGTGCGTCAGGGGAGAGTTCGACGACCTTGTCGGGGACGCGTAGGCGGTCGTAGGCGGATTCGGCGAGGATCTCGGGCGTGACGGTCGGCCCGGGGCCGGGCGGCGGGGTCCTGCCGTTGAGCACCCAGTCGTCGTACTCCTTGAAGCAACTGGTCGACGCCGGATCGGCCAGCCGATTGGGATTCACCTGGCCGTTCCACCACATGCCCTTGCCGCTCTCGGCGATCTCGAAGTCCTTGTGCGGGTGGCCGTTGACGTAGTAGTCCCGTTGTTTCTGGTCCCAGACGTACCCGGTGGACTCCTCGGCCCAGACCCCCTCGCGCTCGGTCTTCAACTCCTGCGGGTCGGCAACGGGTGCCATCCAACAAGGCGGTGGAGTCCACTGCGTGGTAGCCGCGAGTGGATGGCCCTGCGGCACCGCAGCCGGGCTGTAGGTCACCTCGTACGCATGGGCGTGCGCGTCGATGCTGGTGCCGCCGTCGTCGGTTCCGCCACCGACGTTTCCGCCACCTACGTTTCCGCCACCGCCCTTACCGCCCGCGTACGCGTCGGTCGCGCTGAGGGAGACAGCCATGGCCAGCACCAGGACCACCAGGGACCCCTTGCGGAACCTCACGGCTGGCATTCCTTCGCGCCGCGCTGGGACACGACGTAGTCGGTCTGCCAGACGCCTTGCTTGTCCTTGGCCAGCCGAGTGTTGTAGAGCACGTAACTGTCGGCTGTCGTCGGTGTGTTGTCGACCTTCCCGTTGCTGTGCTTGATGAACGCCTTGCTCTCATCGCTGCAGTAGACCACCGAGGCCTCACCGGACTTGAGGAAGGTCACCTTGCGCTGGAAGAAGCGCGTCGTGCCGATCCAGGTGTCCTTCTTGCCGAGGTAGCCGTCAACGAAGCTGACAGCGGACTCATACCCCTGGCCAGTGCTGTAGAAGGCGATATGGGAGGTGTCCGACGACCGCTTGAGGATCGCCTCGTCCATCGAGTTGACCCACTGCTGATTGTCGGCGAGAACCGCATCCTTCTTCGGGTCGCCGGTCTGCTGGTCCTCGAAGACATTCTGCGCACCGTGCGGCAGCGCGATCACCGGGCGCCGTGCCGCGCTCGAAGCCGGCGGCGCCGAGGTCGTGGTGGCGGCCGTGGGGGTGGCGGGGGAGGTGGTGATCTTGTCGGAGTTCGTCGAGGAGTTGCTGCTGCAGGCGGTCAGGAGGAGGGCCGCGGTCAGGGCGGTCGTGGCGACGGCGGCGGCCGTCGGGAGGGTGGTGCGGGACACGTAGGACAACCCCCGTAGAAGACATGGGCATCGGGCACAGCGCGGACCGACGCTACCTTCGGGTAGCGCGGCACAGGAAGCACGGGCTGCTTACTGTGACACATCCGTCACAGCTCGTCAGGCCGCGAGATCCTTGTCGGTCGCGCTGTGCCGCATCCGCCGCGGCGGGTCCAAGTCGCCCTGGGGGGCGGCCGGTCGGGGAGCGCGGATCAGCGGCCCCAGCCGGGTAGGAGCCAGCGCGCGGGCCGGCGCGGTGAGGAGCGCGACCGCGGGCGGCGCGAGCAGCAGCACCGTCGCCGTCCCCAGCGCGTAGCCGCCGATCACGTCCGTCGGGTAGTCCGCGCCGACGTAGACCTGGCAGAAGCCCTCGGCCAGGGCGACGAGCAGCGCCGCGATCCCGTACCGGCGGCTCACCATGAACAGGGCGACCGCGACCGCCGCCGTCACCGCGGCCTGGCCGCTGACGAAGGAGTACCGGCTGCCGCCGTGCACCAGCACCTCCAGCCCGTCGTGCTCGACATACGGCCGGGGCCGCTGCACCAGCGCGCGGACCGGGATGTCGAGCAGCAGGGCGAGGCCGGCGGCCAGCGGCGCCCACAGCACGCCGGCGACGGCGGCGGGCGCGTCGGCGGAGCGGCGGGCCACCCGCCACCAACACGCCAGCGCCAGCAGCCCCGTCAGGACCACCAGCCCGTACCCCCCGGCCGCCTCCACCACGCGGTCGACCCCATGGGGGGCGTGCCGGGCGAGGCCGTTGATACCGCGGAGCATGCTGATGTCGGGGTGGACGCTACTGCTCGCGACCTTGGCCATGGTGGCGTACCCCTTGTCCCGCATGTGTCGCGTGTTCGCAGGTGGCTCCTGCGCAACCTCCGTCGCATGCGTCTCGCTTCATTCTCCCCGTACAACGGCCCGCACGGTACGTGGCGTTCCGGTATTCGCCGGATGATCACCAGGCTGTTATGCAAGGGTGACCAGGAGGAACGGCCCGGGGGCCGCAAGGGCCCGACGCTTGGGCCAGAACATCACCCTGCGCAGCAGGAACACCCGCACCGGGCGGAATGACGGCAACTCAACCTGTTCCCGGACGGAATGAGGGCCCCTCAGGCCCCCGCCTGCGTCGGCAGCGCCTGCGCCCCGTCGTCGGTGACCCGCGTCGCCCCGATGTAGTCCGCGCTGTCGATCCGGTCGAAGCGGATGACCGCCCCGGTGTGCGGCGCGTCGATCATGTAGCCGCCGCCGACGTAGATCCCGACGTGGTGGATGGAGCGCGGGTCGTTCAGGTCGTAGGCGAAGAACACCAGGTCGCCGGGGAGGAGTTCGGCGCGGGAGGGGTGCGGGCCGGCGTTCCACTGGTCGTTGGCCACCCGGGGCAGCGTGATCCCGACCGAGCGGTACGCGGCCTGCGTCAGGCCCGAGCAGTCGAACCGCCCGCCCTGCGCGGCCGTCCCCTCACCGCCCCACAGGTACTTCGTGCCGAGCTTGGACTGCGCGTAGTTGATCGCCCCCGCCGCCTGCTCGGAGGGCGCGAGGCGCGAGACGGGCGCCGCGAAGCTCTCCGCCAGGGTGCGGATGGACTTCACGTAGTGCTGCGTCTCGGCGTACGGCGGGATGCCGCCGGCCTGGATCACCGCGTAGGCACCGGCGTTGTAGGAGGCGAGCATGTTGTCGGTGGTGTCGCCGGGCACGTCCTTGACGTAGTCGGCCAGCTCGCAGTCGTACGTGGCCGCCGAGGGGATCGCGTCCTGCGGGTCCCAGACGTCGGCCTTGCCGTCGCCGTTCCCGTCGATGCCGTGGGTGGCCCAGGTGGAGGGGATGAACTGCGCGATGCCCTGTGCCTCGGCCGGGCTCTGGGCGTGCGCGTTCCAGCCGCTCTCCTGGTACAGCTGCGCCGCGAGTACCGCCGGGTTGAGGGCCGCGCACAGGTCGCCCCACTTGAGCACCAGGGCCGCGTACTCCTCCGGCACGGCGCCCTTGGCCAGCGTCACCTCGCGGCCACTGCCGCCGGCGAGCCCGGCGGCCGCCGAGAAGGTGCCGACCACCAGCAGCGCGATGAACGAGAAGCACAGGCCGACGGTGATGCTGACGACGAGCCAGACCCGGCGTCCCACGGCCCCACCCTCCGCTCGGCGCGGGTTCCGTACGGTCCGTACGTTCCCGTCCTTATCGTTGCCCTACGGTGATGCTCGTGATACACAGAGTAGTCGACTGCGTCTCTCGAACACCGGTCCGTGTCACAGTCTGACTGCTGCGGCCCGGATCACACGGACGATCCGCCGAGAAAGTCGCCCAGTCGACATCCAACAGCGGAATCCTCCGTCAAGATAGATGATGGCCCCTTGCGCCCCGGCGAGGGAGCCAACTGATCGAGCGGGGTGGTGAGTTACATGTTTCTGGCAGCGGCGAAGGGCGACATCAACACCATCATCGGTGGCATCGCCCCGGACTGGGGGCCCTTCGGGTCCCTGGGCAACGAAGCACGTGTGATGGTCGAGGTGGTCATGGCCGTGGCGATCCTGCTGTGCCTGGCCATCGCGATCTGGGGCGCGGCCAAGCAGCGCATCGGCGCGACCGCGCTGCGCGACACCTTCAGCGCGGAGCAGGGCAAGGGCCTGATCATCGCCGGGCTGACCGGCGTGTTCATCATCGGCTCCCTGGGCACGCTCTTCACCATCGTGTACGGGATGGCCATCTGAGCCCTGACCGCCCTCACGTCCCGTCAGGGCCCGCCCGGGGGCGGCACCGTGGCCGCCCCGGCCGGCGCGCCCGTACCCCGGCGGCGTTCCGGAGCCCGTCCCCGGCCCCGAACCGCCCCTGAGCATCCGAGTACCCGATGAGCCGTTCCGACCGTCCCGACCGAGGCTGCGTGCTGATGCCCACTCGATCAAGCAGCGGTGTCGCCCGCGACACACGCCGATGCGGCCTGCCCGCCGCGCGCCGGGGGGCGACCGCGCGATGAGCTTCGGTCAGGACCCGGACGGACCGCCGACCCGGACCCGGATGCCCGAGGGCCACCTCGGCCCGGGCACCGCCGGGCGCCGGCCCCAGCCCCGGCGCGCCCTGGTGACGGTGGTGAGCGTCGTGGTCGTGCTGATCGCCGCGCTCGCCTTCGCCACCCGCGGCGGCGGCAGCTCCTCCTCCAGCGACGACGCGGGCGGCGCCACCGACAGCGGCACGCACGTCTCGGCGGGGCACAGCACCGCCACCGCCCCCTCGGGCACGGCACCGGTCACCACGAAGGCCGACGGCATCCCCTCCGGCTTCCCGCACACCGCCCAGGGCGCCCAGTCCGCGGCGGCGAACTACGCGGTGGCGCTCGGCGGCACCGACATGTTCGACACCGCCGCGCGGCACCGGATCGTGGCCGACCTCTACACCCCGCAGGCCACCGCGACGCTCCAGGGCCAGCTCGACCAGGCGTACTCCAGCAGCGCGATCCGCGCGCTGGGCCTGGACGCCGACGGGACCGCGCCGCAGGGCCTGACGTTCGTCTCGCGCACGGTGCCGGTGGGCACGAAGGTCACCGCGCAGTCGGCGGACGCGGCCACCGTGGAGGTGTGGTGCACCGCGCTGTCCGGGCTCGCCGGGCAGGGCTCCACCAAGCCCGTGACGACGTCGTGGTTCACCATCACCGAGAAGCTGGTGTGGACCGCGGCGGGCGGCGGCGACTGGAAGATCGGCGCCTCCAGCCAGAAGGAGGGCCCCGCTCCGGTGAGCGGGGACCAGCAGGTCGCCACGGCAGACCAGATCGCGGGTGCCGTACAGCAGTACGGAGGGTTCACCTATGCCAGGTAGCAGCGCCCGCGTCCGCCGGGCGGTCGGCCTGCCCGCGCTCGTCCTCGCCGCGCAGGCGGCGCTCTGGTCGCTGGCGGCCCGGGCCGCGGCCGCCCCGACACCGACACCCACCGGGACCGTGCCGGGGGCCACGCCCTCCGACGACCCGTGCCGCCTGCTGTCGGGCCCCACCAAGCAGTACTGCTCCAGCGGCACCACTCCCGTGGCGCCCAAGGGCGGCTCCGACCCGACGAGTTCGCTCGACCCCCTCACCTCGCTCGGCAAGGGCTGCGCCGAAGCCGCCTCCTGGACCATCGACAAGCTCTCCACCGCCGTCACCAAGACCTCCGAGGTCGACTTCACCAACACCGCCTTCCTGCGCCAGTACGCCGTGGTGTTCGCCGCCTCGACAATCCTGACGCTGATCCTGTGGCTGCTGGCGGTCGCCAAGCGGGCGGTGCGCGGGGTGCCGATGACCGAGGCGCTCACCGAGGCGGTCGGCTTCCTGTGGCTGACCGTGCTCGCCTCGGCCTTCACGCCGCTGGTGCTCTACACCGTGGTGTCGGCCACCGACGCCGTCACCGACGTGATCTCCTCGGGCACCAAGTCCAACACCGACGTCTTCTTCGGCTCCTTCTCCAGCGCCCTGCAGAAGGGCACCGACATCGGCGGCGGCCCGATCATGCTCATCGTGGTCTCGCTGGTCTCGGTGCTGGCCGCCGGCGTGCTCTGGCTGGAGCTGGTGATCCGCGCCGCCCTGCTCTACGTGGGCGCCCTGCTCGGCACCGCGGTGTACGCGGGCCTGGTGGACAAGAACATGTGGCACCACGTCAGGCGCTGGGCCGGCATCATGATCGCGGTGATCCTGGTGAAGCCGGTGATCGTGGTGGTGCTGGGCCTGGCCGGCGCGCTGTCGTCGACGAAGGACGGCCCCGACGCCTTCTCCGCCGTCGTCTCGGGCCTGGCGATCATCCTGCTGGCCATCTTCGCCAGCTTCATGATCTACCGCTTCGTGCCCGGCTTCGGCGACGACGTGGTCTCGCTGCGGGCCGGCCGCAAGGCCGGCGGCCAGAGCCAGGCCGCCGCGGTGATCTCCTCGCCGGCCGCGCTGGTCCGCCAGGGCATCACCACCCACAGCGCCCGGGGTGCGGAGCAGCCGCAGGGCGGCGGCCAGCCGGCGAACCCGGTCTCCGGCGGCATCGCCGCCCACAGCGCCCGCGGCGGCGGCTCCGGCGGCGCGGACGGCCCGGCCGCCCCACGCTCCGGCAGCGGTCCGCTCGGCGGCTCCCCGTACCGGTCGGGCCCCGGCCGCGGACCGGGTACGGGAACGAACAACGGCTCTTCGCAGGGAGGTGAGCGCCGGTGACGACCCAGCCCTTCGCCCAGCCGCGCCGGACGTATCTGATCGGCAAGTCGCGTCCGAACGCGATCGTCGGCAAGAACCGGGAGACCGGCGAGATCGCGCTGATCATCGCGGGCGCGGGTCTGGGCATGCTGTGCGGCCTGCTGATCCCGGTGCTGCTGCTGCGGATCGTCGGGCTGGTCGGCTGGCCGCTGCTGGCGCTGGCCGCGGTCTACATGCCCTACCGGCGGCGCACGTTCTACCGCTGGTTCGAGATCAACCGCACCTACCGCCGCACCCTGCGGGTCGCGCCCACCTACCGCTCCTCGGTGCAGGAGGCCGGCACCCGGCTGGACGGGCGGGAGGTCGAGGTGGGGCCGCCGCCGGGGATCGGCCGGATCACCTGGCTGTCGGCGCCCTTCGGCCCGGACGAGATCGCGGTGCTGCTGCACGTGGACCGCCGCACGGTGACCGCCGCCATCGAGATCGAGGGCCCGGGCGTGGGCCTGCGCGACAGCGAGGACCAGGAAGCCCTGGTGGAACGCTTCGGCACCCTGCTCAAGCATGTCGCCAACGGGGACGGCTTCGTGACGCGGCTGCAGATGCTCGCCCGCACCCTGCCCGCCGACCCCGACGCGCACGCCAAGGACGTGGCCCAGCGCGGCGAGCCGGCCGCCGAGCAGTGGCTGAAGGACTCCTACGACCAGCTGCAGTCGATGGTGTCCACCTCCTCCGAGCAGCACCGCGCCTACCTGGTGGCGTGCATGCACTTCACCCGGGAGCTGGCCGCCGAGGGCAACGCGATGGCCCGGGCGACGACCGTGCGCGGCGCGAAGGTGGACAAGGACAGCGGCCTGGCCGCGGTGATGGCCCGTGAGCTCAACGACATCTGCGCGCGGCTGGCCGAGGCCGACATCCGGGTCCGCCAGCCGCTCGGCCAGGCGCGTCTGGCCTCGCTGATCCACTCGATGTACGACCCGGACCACCCGATCGACCACATCCAGGCGATGACCCGGCGCAACGCCTGGCCGGCCGAGATGGACGCCACCGAGCCGACGTTCCTGCAAGCCAAGACGCGTGAGTCGGCGACCCGGGCGCCCTGGCACCACGCCACCGCCTGGGTCAAGGAGTGGCCGATGACGCCCGTCGGGGTGAACTTCCTTGCTCCGCTGCTGGTGCACACCCCCGACGTGATCCGCACGGTCGCGGTGACGATGGACCTGGAGCCCACCGATGTCGCCATCGAGCGGATGCTGACGGAGAAGACCAACGACGACGCCGAGGCGAGCCGGGCCGCGAAGATGAACCGGGTGATCGACCCGCGGGATGTGGCCCAGCACGGCCGGGTGGACCAGCGCGGCCAGGACCTGGCCAGCGGCGCCGCCGGGGTGAACCTGGTCGGCTACATCACGGTCTCCTCGCGCTCCCCCGAGGCGCTGGCGCGCGACAAGCGCACCATCCGCGCGTCGGCCGGAAAGTCGTATCTGAAGCTCGAATGGTGCGATCGTGAACACCACCGGGCCTTCGTCAACACCCTGCCCTTCGCCACCGGCATCCGCCGCTGATCCGGCCGGGGCGCCGGGAGCGGGAAGAAGACTCCGGGAGGAGCCGGACGGCACGCGGCAGGACAGGGCAGGGACAGGGCAGGACACGACAGGGCTGAGAAGAGCCGGGAAGAGCCGAGAAGAGGAGGTCACCGATGCAGATGCCGGACCCGCTTGCGGCGATCACGGACGCGTTCACCAGTTTCCTGTTCGGGCGGGTGGAGACCACCCGGCTGCCCGTACGCACCTCGACGGGCCAGGCGCAGGCGGTCTACCTGCCGACGGCCGCGCCGGGCCTGGGCGACTCCGGGGTGATCATCGGCCGGGAGGTCTACTCGGGCAAGGGCTACATCTACGACCCCTTCCAGCTCTACGGCCAGCAGCTGCCGGCCCCGCACTGGCTGGTGCTCGGCGAGTCCGGCAACGGCAAGTCGGCGCTGGAGAAGACCTACGTGCTGCGCCAGCTGCGGTTCAAGGACCGCCAGGTGGTGGTGCTGGACGCGCAGGGCGAGGACGGCGTCGGCGAGTGGAACCTGATCGCCAACGCGCTGGGCATCACCCCGATCCGGCTGGACCCGATGGCGGCGCTGGACGGCGGGATCAAGCTCAACCCGCTGGACCCCTCGATCACGGTCACCGGCCAGCTGGCGCTGCTGCGGACCATCATCGAGGTGGCGATGGGTCGCGGCCTGGACGAGCGGTCGGGCTTCGCGCTGAAGGTCGCGCACGCCTACGTCGCCGAGACGGTGACGGACCGCCAGCCGATCCTCACCGACATCGTGGACCGGCTGCGGCACCCCGTCCCGGAGTCCACCGAGGGCATGAACGTCGAGGTCGACGATGTCCGCGCGTGGGGCTTGGACGTGGCGCTGGTGCTGGACCGGCTGGTCGACGGCGACCTGCGGGGCATGTTCGACGGGCCGACCAGCGTCGGCATCGACCTGGACTCGCCGCTGATCGTCTTCGACCTCTCGCACATCGACCGCAACTCGATCGCCATGCCGATCCTGATGGCGATCGTCGGGGTGTGGCTGGAGCACACCTGGATCAGGCCGGACCGCAAGAAGCGCATCTTCCTGGTCGAGGAGGCCTGGCACATCATCAACTCGCCGTTCGTGGCGCAGTTGTTCCAGCGGCTGCTGAAGTTCGGCCGCCGGCTCGGCCTGTCGTTCGTCGCGGTGGTGCACCACCTGTCGGACGTGGTGGACGGCGCCGCGGCCAAGGAGGCGGCGGCGATCCTGAAGATGGCCTCCACCCGCACCATCTACGCCCAGAAGGCCGACGAGGCGAGAGCCACCGGCCGGGTGCTGGGCCTGCCGCGCTGGTCGGTGGAGATCATCCCGACGCTGACCCCGGGCATCGCGGTGTGGGACGTCAACGGCAACGTGCAGGTGGTCAAGCACCTGGTCACCGAGACCGAGCGGCCGCTGGTCTTCACCGACCGGGCCATGACGGAGAGTTCGGCGGACCACGACGCGGACCTGGAGGCCGAGGCCGAGGCACGGGCGGAGGCGCACGCGGCGGCCCAGGCCGCGCTCGCCGAGCACATGGCAGACGACGCGGTGGCGTGAGGTCATGGCCAGGCGGAAGGAGTCACCGGGCGGCCTGCCCGACGGCCTGCTGATCGGGATCATCGGCCTCCTGCTCGCGGTGACCCTGCTGGTGTGGACGGCCACCGGGATCGCCGCCGTGCTCGCCCACGGCGCCTGGCCGGACGCGGTGCACTTCACCCGCACCCCGCGCGCGATGCGCTCCCTGGTCACCCAGCCGCACGACCTGGCCGCCGCCTGGCCGCAGGCCCCGGCCCGCCAACTGCCGGGCGCAGGGCTGTTCTGGTGGGTGTTCGTCGGGCAGGCCGTGCTGCTGGTCGTCGCCGCGGTCCGGGTGATGAACGCGGTCGCCCGGCTGCGCGGCACCCGCCCCCCGAAACGCCGCGAACCCCGCCGCCCCAGGCCCGCCCCGCCGTACGGGGAGGAGGCCGCCTACGGCGACGAGGAGGCGCGGGACGGCGCGGACGCCACCGCCGTGCCCGCGCCGCGCCGCCGCCCGGCCCCGTACGCCAAGGGCGGCGACGAGAGCCTGGACGCCTGGTTCCGTACGGTGCCGCGGGCCGTCCCACCCGGCGACCCCGAGGACCCGCCCACGGCCGTGCTGTCCCCGGCCCCCCAGAGCCCGCCGGCCCCGCCGTCCGACCCACGCCTCGCGGCCCTGGCCGACGGCGAGATCACCGGCACCTACGCGCTGTTCGCCGAGCCGCGCGGCGACAAGGCCAAGCGCCTGGTGCAGCCGGCCGTGCTGGCCGCCGCGGGACCCGTCCTCGTCACCACCGCCGACCCCGACACCTACCACCAGACCGCCGGCAACCGCGCCAAGCTCGGCCCGGTGCTCGTCTACGACCCCGCGCACCTGGTGGACGTCCCCGGCCGGCTGCGCTGGGCCCCGCACGGGGAGTGCGAACTGCCCGGCACGGCCCGGCTTCGGGCGGCCGCCCTGCTGGCGCCCTTGCGCACCGCCCGCGCGGAGGAGGCCGTCGTCCACGACACCGCGGTGACGCTGCTGCGCTGCTGGCTGCACGCGGCCGCCGTCGACGGGCGGCCCTTCCGGCAGGTGCAGCGCTGGGCGGCCGGCGGCGCGGCGGCCGGCGAGGCCGTCCGCGTGCTGCGCACCGACCGCGCGGCCGCCTCGGGGTGGAGCGGCGAGCTGGAGTCGGTGCTGCACGCCCACCCCGAGCGGCGCGACGCCGCCCAGGCGCTGATCCGCCGGGCGCTGGAGCCGCTGAACGCCGTGCACATCCGCGACGCGTGCAGCCCGGGCAGTTCCGGGGGCCTGGACGTGGAATCGTTCGCCGCCGAACGGGGAACGCTGTACGTAGTGGGCGAGCGGATCGAGGACCCGCGCTCCCACCCGGGCGCGATGCCGCTGCTCACCGCGCTCGTCTCCAGCGTGGTCGAGCACGGCCGGCGCATGGCCGCAGGGTCACCCGCCGGTCGGCTCGACCCACCACTGACCTTCGTCCTCGACGACGTCGCCGCCCTCGCGCCCGTCCCCGAACTGCCCGCGCTGCTCGCCGACGGGCGCGAGGCCGGGTTGCCCGCGCTGGCCGTCCTGCGCTCCCCCGAGCAGGCGCTGGCCCGCTGGCAGGCCCCCCTGTGGCAGGACGCCGACCTGCGGCTCGCCCTCGGCGACGCCACCGCGGAGGCGCTGGCCCCGGCCGTCCCCGACGCCCTGCGCATCCGCTGACGGCCCCTCAAGGCGCCTTGCCGGCACTTCCCGGGCACGCTTCAGGCGCCCTCCAGGCGCCCCGGGCGTGCCCGAGGCCGTCATCCGAAGGTGAAGGAGTACGCGCTCAGCCCCGGGCTCAAGGTCACCGTGAGCACGCCCTGCCGCGGGCTGCTGCCGCTGACCACCGGATAGATGTCGGGTGCGCCCGAGACGTGGAAGGTCTTCGTCGTGCTGCCGAAGCGCGCGGTGATCGTGCCGGTGCCGCCGACGTCGAGGTAGACGTCGTCCGCGGAGAAGTTCAGCTCGATCGACGCCTGCCGGCCCGAGGTGATCGCCTCGCCGCCGACCGTCCACGTGCCGGAGAGCGCGAAGGAGCCGGGCACCGGCGGCGCGGCCGGCGGATAGGTGCGGGTGCCGTTGTCCAGCGGCCCGTCCGCCCCGAACTGGGCCCGGTCCGAGCCGAGGTAGGTCTCCGGGGACTGGTCATCGTCGCCCGGTGTGGTGTCGGGCACATCGGTCGGCCTCGGCAGGGCGTGGCCGGGGTGGGCAGCGGCGAGCAGCTGGCGGATCAGCGTCTCGTCGTCGCCGTAGCCGCCCTCTCCCACCGCCACGTGCCGTACCTGGCCCCGGGAGTCGATCAGGTAGGACGCGGGCCAGGAGTCGTTGCCGAAGGCGTTCCACGTCGTGTACGCGTTGTCCAGCGCCACCGGATAGGTGATGTGCAGCCGCTTCACGCCCGCCGCGACGTTCGCGGGCACGTGCTCGAAGGCGTACTCGGGGGTGTGCACGCCGATGACGACCAGCCCGTCGTCCCGGTAGGCCCGGTACCACGCCTCGACGTGCGGGATCGCCCGCTGGCAGTTGATGCACGAGTACGCCCAGAAGTCGACCAGGACGACCTTCCCGGCGAGGTCCGCCTTCGTCAGCGGCCGCCCGCCCGGGGTGTCCAGCCACTGCTGGATGCCGGAGACCGCGGGCGCCGGGCCGCAGTCGGCGAGGTCGATCGCCGGCGCCGCCGCGCACTTCTGCAGGCCCGCCGCCTGCTTGGGGGCGAGCTCCTTGGCCGCCTTGGTGCCGTCCAGCGCCTTGTTCAGGCTCGCGGTGTAGTCCGGCACCGCCCGCTGGATCGCGTCGGTGACGTTGAACGTCAGGGCCACCGCCAGCGCGATGACGACCACGCCGGCGGCGAAGCGCACCGCCCGCTGCCGCTCCCGGAAGGCCCGCACCCGCTCGGCCACGCCCCGCCCGGCCAGCGCGAAGAACAGCAGCGGGGCCGCCGTGCCCACCGCGAAGGCCGCGGTCAGGGCGACGGTCTGGACGCCGATGCGGTGGGTGGCCCCGGCGACGGTGATCGCGGCCAGCACCGGGCCCGCGCACGGCACGTACACCGCGCCCAGCGCCAGCCCCAGGACGAACCCGCCGCGCCCGCCCGGCACCTGGCGCCGCCCCAGGTAGGCGAAGGGCCGCTCCAGCAGGTCCTGCACCCGCGGCACCATCATCGCCACGCCCAGCACGGTGAGCACCGCCAGGCCCGCCCAGCGGATGCTGTCGGCGGGCAGCGGCAGCGCGCCCAGCACCAGGGTGCCCAGCAGCGTGAACACCGCGAAGCTCAGCGCGAGTCCGGCGACCACGAGGTAGGGGCGGCGCCGGTCCGCGCGCTGCCGTGCCTCCTGCCGGACGGCGGCCCGGCCGCGGGCCGAGCCCGCGGGCCGCGCGCCCGCGGTGAGGAAGACCACGGGCAGCACCGGCAGCACGCACGGGGAGATGCCCGTGAGGAAGCCGCCCACCAGCCCGATGAGCACCAGCGTGACCACGACGTACGAACCCTTTCGGCACGGCTCGGCCGGCACTCGCGCGGGCGGCCCTGCGGCCTTCACGCTAACCCCGCGCCCACGCCCCCGGCGCCGTCCTGGCGCCCGTTCACCGATCCGTAAGACCTGTACGGACCGGGCCGCGCCCGCGTTCACCCCGCCCGCGCCTTCCCGACCGCCGCCTCCCACGGAAAGGAAACGCTTACTGTGCCCCGCCGGACCCCTCGCGCGCCCTCCCGGAACCACCGTCGCACAACGTCCCGGCCCTCTGCGGGCGTTGACGGCACCCCCGACCCGCCTTAGGCTCCCCTCGCCGGAAAGAAAACGATTACCTGCCGATCAGACCCGAGGGGCGCACATGGCGGACCGCCCGAAGCTGGTGCTGGCGATGGCCCCCGACGTCCTGGCCCTCGTCCTCCCGCCGGCGCTGCGGGCCCGGCTCGACGCCCTCGCCGACGTCCACCCGGTCCTCGTCACCGACACCGCAGAACCCGCCGCGGCCGCCCCCCTCGCCGACGCCCAGGTGCTGCTCACCGGCTGGGGCGCCCCCGTCCTGGACACCGCCGCCCTCGCCCGCGCCCCGCGCCTGGCCGCCGTCGTGCACGCCGCCGGCACCGTCAAGGGCCACGTCCGGCCCGAGGTGTTCGCCCGCGGCATCGCCGTCTCCTCGGCCGCCGACGCCAACGCCGCCCCCGTCGTGGACTACACCATGGCCGCCGTGTGGTTCGCCGCCCGCCGCGCCCTGGGCACCGCCGCCGACTACGTGGCGGGCCGCCAACCCGCCCTGACCGAGCGGCGCGGCGCCGACGGGGCCGTCATCGGCGTGATCGGCGCCTCCCGCATCGGCCGCGGTGTCATCGCCCGCCTGCGCGCCGCCCCCACCGGCTTCCGCATCCTGCTCGCCGACCCCTACGTCACCCCCGCCGAGGCCGCCGCACTGGGCGCCACCCTCACCGACCTGGACGACCTGTGCCGCGGCAGCGACGTCGTCACCGTCCACGCACCCGACCTGCCCGAGACCCGCCACCTGCTCGACGCCCGGCGGCTCGGTCTGCTGCGCGACGGCGCCGCCCTGGTCAACACCGCCCGCGGCAGCCTCGTCGACACCGACGCCCTCACCCGCGAGTGCGCCACCGGCCGCATCGACGCCTACCTCGACGTCACCGAACCCGAGCCCCTCCCCCGCGGCCACCGGCTCCTCGCCCTGCGCAACGTCCTGATCACCCCGCACATCGCCGGCGCCCAGGGCACCGAGGTCCAGCGCCTGGGCCGCCACGCCGTGGACGACGTCGAACGGTGGATCCGGGGCGAACCGCTGCTCGGCGCCGTCCACGCCGCCGACCTGGCCAGAATCGCCTGACCCGCGCCGCGCCCGCACCGCGCGGGCACGCGGCCTCTGTCACCGCGGCCGTTTCCCTCCCCATACTTGAGCCGTCACCGGCATGACGCCGAGGCAGCCGTAAGGGGGCACGCCCGTGATCTCGGAACCGGAGATGACCGGCGGGTCCGGCGAGGACCCCGCCGGGCAGCACAGCCGCGACACCCCGGGAGCGGCCACCCCCGACGTCCTCGACGGCACCGGCGCTCTCACGCCCGGCGTCCTCGGCGGCGACGTCCTCAGCGGCGGCACCGAACCGCTGCGCCCGCCCCGCCGCACCCCGCGGGCCCCCCGCCCGCCCGGCACCTGGCCCCTCGCCCGCGCCCCCTGGGCCTGGGCGCTGGCCGGCGCCCTCGTCGCCTCGGCCGGATGGGCGGCCGGTGGCACCCTCGCCGAGCGCGCCCACCACCACGGCCCCGACCTGCACGGCTACCGCATCGTCGGCAGCCCCTGCATCGGCAGCGCCCTCGAGCCGCTCTTCGACGCCACCCCCGCCGACGGCTTCAGCCCCTGGCCGGCCAACGAGTCCACCGGCCCCGCACTCGACCGCGTCGACTGCACCGCCGTCTCCACCACCGACCCCGAGGCCAAGCACGCCCAGTTCGAATACCTCGCCACCGTCTCCGTCGAACTGCACAAGAAGACCGACCCCGGCCCGGAGTTCCACGACGAGCGGGCACTGGACTGGCAGACCGTGCAGCGCGCCGACACCGTCACCACCGTCCCCGGCCTCGGCGACCAGGCCTACCTGCTGACGGTGATCCCCAGCCAGATCCAGCTCAAGGTGCTGCAGGGCGGCGCCGTCATCGTGGTCGGCCTCACCATCCAGCGCACCGAGCCCGACGACGGCGACCCCACCGTCACCTACGACACCACGCCCTACTCCCAGCCCGACATCGACCGCTACCGGCCGGCGCTGATCAGCACGGTGCGGTCGGTGATGACGAAGCTCAAGATGCCGGAGCTGTAAGGGTGTTGCCGGGCCTGCGGGCCGGGCCGCCGTAGCGCAGCGAGCGGGGCAGGCCGAACACCGGCAGCAGGGCGTTGTCCGTGAAGCGGGTCAGCCCCGAGATCCGCCCGCCCGCCAGCGTCAGCACCATCACCCCGTGCCCGTGCAGGATCGCGTTGTCGGGGGTACGCAAGTAGCACCCGTACGCCGGCTGCCCGTTGGCCCGCGTCGCCACCAGCACGTAGCGGTGGCACGAGGCCATCTGCGGCGCCCGCAGGAAGTTCCCCGCGGCCGCGGCACCCCGGTACTCCAGCGGCAGCGGCGGCATCGTCAGCAGCACGTCGTCGGTGAGCAGGGCGACCACGGCGTCGATGTCGCCGCTCTCGAAGGCCCGCACGAAGCGCGCCGCCACCTGCCGCTCCAGCGCCGAGCCGGGCGCGGGTGCCGCCTCCCGGTCCGGACCCGCGGGCACCTCGGCCGCGAGCGTTGCCCGTGCCCGGCTCAGCGCGCTGTTCACCGCGGCGCTCGTCGTACCGAGCATCTCGGCGGCCTCGGCCGCGCGATAGCCCAGCACGTCCCGCAGCACCAGCACCGCCCGCTGCCGCGCCGGAAGGTGCTGCAGCGCGGACAGGAAGGCCAGGGAGACCGACTCGCGCTGCTCGTAGCGGGCGGCGGGACCCGGCGCCCGATCCGGCAGGTCCGCCATGAGGAGGTCGGGGTACGGCTCCAGCCAGACCGGCTCGCTGCCGCGGTGCGTCGGCTCCGGCAGCCACGGCTTGGCGGCCACCGGGGGCCGCGCGAGGCGCCGGGAGCTGTCCCGCAGCGCGTTCAGGCAGCGGTTGGTGGCGATGCGGTACAGCCAGGTGCGCACCGAGGAGCGCTCCTCGTAGGCCGCGAGGCCGCGCCAGGCCGCCAGCAGCGTCTCCTGCAGCAGGTCCTCGGCGTCCTGCACGGAGCCGAGCATGCGGTAGCAGTGCACCTGCAACTCCTGCCGGTAGGGCTCGGTGAGCTGCCGGAACGCCTCGCCGTCCCCTGACCTCGCCCGCGCCAGCACACTCGCCGCCACCTGTGTCGCCGCCATACCCCGCGCCTCCTTCACGCCTCTGCACGTGTGCAGACACCGACGGGGTGCGGAAGTCATCGCCGCGGACGGTGCTTTCGGGGCGGGGCGGGGATCGGGGCGGCCGGCGAGAAGGGGCTTCCCCGGAAGGGAGCCGATCGGAGGGGATGTGCCGCGATGCCACGGTCGCGGCCCGCGACACGTTTCCGGGCGGCGCGGTGTCCGTACGACACGACCGCTCGACACCGTATTCGGAGGACACGTGAGTTCCCCAGCAACACCCGCCCCTGCATCGCCCGACAAGGCACCGCCGCGCGGTGTCGTGCCGCCGAACGACACCGCACCGGGACGGCTGCCCCTGACATCGCAGCAGCGGTGGGCCCTGGGCCTGGCGTCCGTCGGCTCGTTCATGGTCATCCTCGACATGCTCGTGGTGGCCACCGCCCTGACCGCGATCCAGCGCGACCTGCACGCCTCCATGACCGACCTGGAGTGGACGGTCAACGCCTACACGCTCAGCTTCGCCGTCCTGCTGATGACGGCGGCCGCGCTCGGCGCCCGCTACGGCCGGCGGCGCTTCCTCGCCGCCGGCTTCGCCCTGTTCTCGCTCGCCTCGGTGGCCTGCGCGCTCGCACCCAACACGGGCGTGCTCATCGCGGCCCGCACCGTGCAGGGTGTCGGCGCCGCCGCCATCATGCCGCTCGCCCTCGGCCTGCTGAACTCCGCCTTCCCGCCGGCCCGCAGGGGCTGGGCGATCGGCATCTACGGCAGCCTCGGCAGCACCGCCGTCGTCCTGGGCCCCGTGATCGGCGGGGTGCTCACCCAGGGGCTCGCCTGGGAGTGGATCTTCTGGCTGAACGTGCCGATCGGCCTGCTGGCGATCCCCGCTGTGCTGCGCCGCACCGAGGAGGGCTACGGCAACCGGCACGCCCCCGTCGACCTGCCGGGCCTGACCGTCTTCACCCTCGCAGCCGTCGGCCTGGTCTGGGGCCTGGTCCGCTCGGGGGCCGCCGGCTGGGGCAGCGCGGAGGTGGTCGGCACGCTCGCCGGTGGCGCGGTCCTCGCGGTGGCCTTCGTCGCGATAGAGGCCCGTACGCCCGCCCCCATGCTGCCGTTGCGGCTCTTCCGCTCGCGCTCCTTCTCGGCGGGCAACGCGGTGATCCTGCTGCTCAGCAGCTCGATGACGGGGGCCGTGTTCCTCATGACGCAGTACCAGCAAATCAGCCTGGGCGAGGGCCCCTTCGCGACGGGACTGCGGATGCTGCCCTGGGGGGTGCCGCCGGTGCTGCTGGCCGCGAGTTCCGGGGCGCTGACCGACCGCCTGGGCGAGCGGCCGCTCGCCGTCGCGGGTCTGGTCTTCCAGAGTGCCGGCATGGCCTGGCTGGCGGTGGCGTGCACCTCCGGTGCTTCGTACCTGTCCATGGTGGTGCCGATGTCGCTGGCCGGGATCGGCTTCGCGCTGGGCATTCCGGCGGTCACCAAGGCCGTGGTCAGCACGAGCGCTCCGGCCGACATCCCCATGGCCTCGGGCGCCTACAGCACCACCCGCCAGCTCGGCGGCGCCTTCGGCGTGGCCATCCTGTCGGCGGCCTTCACTGCCGCGGGCTCCTACGGTTCGGGGGCGTCGTTTGCCGACGGCTTCCGTGCCGCCCTCGCTGCGGCCGCGGCTCTGGCGGTTGCCGGCGCCGTGGCGGCGATGTTCCTCGACCGATAGCGCCGGCGCCCGCACAACGCAAAAAAAGCTCGGGTCCTCCGAATTTCTTCGGAGGACCCGAGCTGAATGATTGTTCGGCGGTGTCCTACTCTCCCACAGGGTCCCCCCTGCAGTACCATCGGCGCTGAAAGGCTTAGCTTCCGGGTTCGGAATGTAACCGGGCGTTTCCCTCACGCTATGACCACCGAAACACAGTGAAACACACCAACCCACACCCGCACCCCTGTCACAGGGGTGGGTGGGGTGCTGGTTGCTTCAGAACCACACAGTGGACGCGAACACATATGGACAAGCCCTCGGCCTATTAGTACCGGTCAGCTCCACCCCTCACAAGGCTTCCACATCCGGCCTATCAACCCAGTCGTCTACTGGGAGCCTTACCCCATCAAGTAGGTGGGAGCCCTCATCTCGAAGCAGGCTTCCCGCTTAGATGCTTTCAGCGGTTATCCCTCCCGAACGTAGCCAACCAGCCATGCCCTTGGCAGAACAACTGGCACACCAGAGGTCCGTCCGTCCCGGTCCTCTCGTACTAGGGACAGCCCTTCTCAAGACTCCAACGCGCGCAGCGGATAGGGACCGAACTGTCTCACGACGTTCTAAACCCAGCTCGCGTACCGCTTTAATGGGC
>NZ_FNIE01000002.1 GCF_900103985.1 Actinacidiphila guanduensis
GCGTCCTGTGGGTTGGAGCCAGGTGGTGTTGAGGGTGCGGGCTGCTTGGTAGAGGGGTGTTTGCTGTCCGTCGGTGGTGATGAGGGCTTGGGTGTAGCCCTCGCCTCGGGCGGGGTCGGGGGTCCAGTAGGTGAAGTACTGGATGCCTTTGCAGCCGTAGGCGAGGGAGGTGTTGATCTGCCAGGCGAGTTGTGACGCGGTGGGGACGGCGTGGCCGTTGAAGCCGGTGGACTGGATGTAGGTCCAGGCGGGGATGCGGGCTGTGAGGGCGGCTTCGCGGATGATGGCCCAGGTGTCGAAGTAGGCGGTGTCGATGCTGCCGTCGGCCAGGATCGGGTACCGGTCGAACGAGATCAACGACGGACGCACCGCATTCACGAACCGCTGCACGAAGTCCGCGTACGCGCTGCCGTTCCCCCGGTTGATGTTCACGTACGGCAGCAGGCCGGGGGCGAGGCCGCGCAGGATCGCGGCGAGCGCCCCCACGGTCGGGAAGCGGGTGGCGGGCGGCTCGTCGTAGAGGCTGAAGCCGGCGAACGAGGGGTGGGCGGTGTAGGCGTCGAGGGCGGCCCGGGTCCAGGCGGTGGCGTCGGCAGTGGTGAGCGAGGACGGCACCGAGCGGTCGTCGGTCACCGTCAGGTAGTGCGCCATCGCCAGCATCCGCGGGTCGTCGGCGACCAGCACCTTCAGGCCCACCTGGTCGGCGAGGCCGAGGGCGTGGGCGGCGCTGCGGGCGTCGAAGAGGTAGTTGCCGGTGATCACGAAGGTGAAGCCGGCGTCGGCGATCTCCTGGTAGCGGGCGGCAGTGCTCTCGTACGGGGGCGGCGGCCAGAAGACGCCGATCGGGAAGTCGTCCCCGCCGGTCAGCGGCAGGCTCCCGGGCGCGGGCGGGTCCGCCGGGGCGAGCCGGCCGGCGGCGGCCGCGCGGCCGGTCCCCGCGGCGAGCATCCCGGCGCCGAGCCCCGCCCCCAGCAGCAGGGCGCGGCGGTCCACACCGCGGGACGGGAAGGGGGGCACGGGCTGCGGCACGATTGCACTTCCTTCGCCGGGGCCGCCGCCGGCGGCCGTGAAGGGCGCGCGCACGAGCCGATTACGGCCGCGTACGACGCGCCTGCGACAAAGGAATCATCCTGAACTTCGGGCATTCCGGACCTTTCGCCACGCAGGGCCCGCGGTGGCCCGGCGTAAGTAGGACAACCCGTCGGCTACGGCGGGCGGGTTGCGCCAAGGCGCGGCCGGGGCAGGCGCCTGCCCGGTGCCGCCGGGGCGCCCTACTTGATGCCGGTGGTGGCGATGCCCTGCGTGATCTGCCGCTGGAAGAGCAGGAACACGGCGATCAGCGGCAGGAAGCCGAGCACGGAGGAGGCCATCACCTCGGCGTACTGGATGTTGCTGTTGTTCACCAGCGAGGCCAGGCCCACCGGGATGGTCTGCATCTTCGTCTGGTTGAGCACCAGCAGCGGCCACAGGAAGGAGTTCCAGGAGGTGATGAAGGTCAGGATCGCCACCGTGGAGATCGCCGGGCGGCAGATCGGCATGCACACCGCCGCGTACACCCGCCACCAGCTCGCCCCGTCGATCCGCGCGGCCTCGATCAGCGGTTGCGGGATGCCGCGGAAGAAGGCGTGGAAGACGAAGACGGACACCGGGGCCGCGACCGAGGGCAGCACCAGTGCCCAGTACGTGCCGAGCAGGTGCAGCGAGCGGTACTCGATGAACTGCGGCAGCACCAGCGCCTCGCTGGGCAGCATCAGCCCGGCCATCACCAGCGCGATCACCGCGCCGCGGCCGCGGAACCGCAGGAAGGCGAGCGCGAAGCCGGCCATCGAGCAGAAGGCCACGGTGAACAGCACCGCGAGCACCGAGATCACCAGGCTGTTGAGGTACCACGAGCCGATCGGGTAGGTGTCCCACGCGTAGGAGTAGGCGTGCAGCGACCAGCCGCCCGCGAAGAGCGAGGTGGGGTGCTGGGTGATCGAGCCGTCGTTGCGCAGCGAGGTGGTCAGCGCCCAGACGAAGGGCACCAGCCAGATCAGGGCGAACAGTGTCAGGCACGTGCCGCACAGCCGGTTGAAGAGCCGTCCGCCGTCGACCGCGGACGCGCCCGTGCGGGCGGCCGGCCGCGGCTGGGTGATGGTGCTCAAGGGGTCCTCCCCTTCCGTGTGTTCGGGTGGCTCTGCCGGCTGTTCATCGGCCCTCAGGCCGCGGCGTGGGACGCGCGGCGGCGGCGCAGCCCGTACCAGGCCGCCGAGATCGCGACGATGACGACGAAGTAGACCATCGTGGCGGCGGCGCCGTAGCCGCCCCGGTACGAGGTGAAACCGGTGTCGTAGATGTACTCGATGACCGGGCGGGTGGACTGGCTCGGGCCGCCGCCGAGCAGCAGGTAGATCTGGTCGAAGACCTTCAGCGAGGCGAGGATCTGGAGGATCAGCACCAGGCTGGTGGTGCGGCCGAGCAGCGGCACGGTCAGGTGGCGGATCTGCTGCCAGGGACCGGCGCCGTCGATCGCCGCGGCCTCGTAGACCTCCGGCGGGATGTCCTGCAGGGCGGCGGTGTAGAGGACGAAGTTGAAACCGAAGGTCCACCACAGGGTCATCAGCGTCACCGCGGTCCAGCCGCCCGAGGTGCTGCCGATGAAGTCGGGCACCGGCAGGCCGACCGCGCTGAACACCTTGGTCGCCAGGCCCACCTGCGGGGTGTAGATCCACAGGAAGATCAGCGCGACCACCGAGGACGGCACGACGTAGGGCGCGAAGAACGCCAGCCGGTAGAAGGTGCGGCCGCGGCGCATCCGGCCGGCCAGGATCGCGGCGGCCAGCGCCAGGACCACCAGCGGCGGGGTGGTGAAGAGCGTGAAGAGCACCGAGTGCCACATCGCCTCCCAGAACAGCGGGTCCGCGCAGACCTTCGTGTAGTTCGACACGCCCACCCAGCCGCCCAGGCCGGACTTGACGGTGGTGGTGTTGAAGAAGCTCAGCACGATGCCGACCAGCAGCGGGCCGACCAGGAACACCAGGTAGACCAGGAGGAAGGGGGCGCTGAGCAGCAGGCCGGCCCGCCGCTCCGAGCGGGGCGGGCGTCCCGGGCGGGCGGCCGGGACGGCGGCGGCCGGGGCCGGTCGCGTCGAGGCGACGGTCGTCATGGGGCTGCCTCCTACTTCATCCGGACCGGCGGGCGGGCCGTGGTGTACCGCTTGAGGTCGCCGCGCATCGCCGAGACCGCGGCCTTCGGGCCGGTCCGCCCGGCGAGGACGTCGATGATCGTGGCGCCCACGGTGTTCTGGAAGTCCGAGCCGGCGCCGGTGTACCAGGCGACGGGGTCGTAGACCGCGCTGAAGGCGGCCTGCACGTAGTTGCGCTGCGGCGACTGGTCGAGGAACGCCTTGCTGCGCTGGGTCGGCAGCCAGGCCGGGACGTGGCCGCCGTGCGCCCAGATCGCGCTGTTGTCGAGCAGGCTCCGCACGAACAGCGCAGCATTGCGGGTGCGGCCGGCGGAGCGGCGCGGGTTGTGCGGGATCACCAGGGCGTGCGAGTCCGCGTACGCCACCGGCTTGGGGCCGAGCAGCGCGGGGAAGGGCACGACGTTGAACCGGAACCCCTTGACCAGGCGGTACGAGGGGATCTGCCACTCGCCGTCGAAGAGGAAGCCGGCCTTGCCGGTGCTGAACAGGGCGTTGGCGCCCGAGCCGTTGAGGCTGCTGGGCATCAGGCCGCCGGAGGTGAGGCTGCGCATGAAGGCGAAGGTCTCCTCCATGGCGGCGGCGTCGATCGAGATCTTCGTCCCGGAGTCGGTGACGACCGGCCCGGCCAGGCCGGAGTAGATCATGCTGAAGAACCGCCAGGCGGTGGACGGGTCCGCGGTGATCGACATCGCGGCGCCGTACTGGGCGCCGGCGTCCTTCATCGCCTTGAGCGCGCCGGTGAAGTCCTCGGCCCCGCTCATCGGCTTCAGGTCGTCGCCGGCCGCGTTCAGCAGCCCGGCCTTGCGGGCCAGGTCGATGTTGTAGAAGAGCACGAAGGGGTGGGTGTCCAGCGGGACCGCGTACACCGTGCCGTCGACGGTGGCCTTCTTCCACGCGGCCGGGGTGAAGCGGTCCGGTGTGACACCCATGCCGGTCAGCCCGGTGTCCGCGATCGGCTCCAGCAGGCCGGAGGCGGCGAGCAGCGGCAGCCGCGAGAGGTGCGAGATGCCGACGTCCGGGGGTGTGCCGCTCGCCGTGGCCAGGGCGAGCTTGGTGTAGTACGGGTTCCCCCAGCCGAGGATGGTCGCCTCCACCGAGGTGCGCGGGTACGCCTTGCGGAAGGCGTCCTCCATCAGCACCATGTTGGCGCCGTCGCCGCCGGTGAAGAGGTTCCAGAAGATCACGTCGGCGGTGTCCGGCTGGGAGCCGGTGAGGCCCGAGGCGAGCGGCGAGGAGCAGGCGGCGGCGAGGCCGCCGGACAGGGCGAGTCCGCCCAGCGCCAGGAACCGCCGGCGCGCCAACGCTCCGCTCATAAGAGCAATCACCTCGTTACGTCGGTGTGAACGGGTTCGATGGCGGGAACCTTGGCACACGATTTGCATCGATGCAATACCTCAGCCCGAAACCGGGGGCTGCGCCCCCTGGTCCGCCCACCCCCCACTCGGGGTGGCCCCCGCACCTGCCGGCTGCCGCCGCGATGAGCTATGGGGCGGCTTCTCGCCGTAGGGGTTCGCCGACGCTGCCGCCTGCAGGGCCCCTCTGGCTGGTCGCGCAGTTCCCCGCGCCCCTGAAAAACCTCGCCCTTCGCGCGCAGGGCGAGGACCTCAGGGGCGCTGGGGGTACCCCCAGGCGAAGCTCTGGGGGAGGGACTGCTCCCCCAGAGGGGGTACCCCCAGAAGAGACCACCGGCCTCAGGACGGCATCGGACCCCCGTGAGGCAGACGGGAACCCGAAAGGGGCGCGGGGAACTGCGCGCGACGAGCCAGGCACCGGGCGGAGGTCCGGGGACCCTCGGAACCCGGCAGACGGGGCGGGCTTTTCAGGGGCGCGGGGAACTGCGCGCGCAACCGGCCACCGGGCGGCAGACGGCGACGACACGGGAGCCCAAGCGGCGAGAAGCCGCCCCGTAGCCCAATCGCCGCGGCAGGCGGCGACGAAACAGGAACCCCGACGGCGAGAAGCCGCCCCGTAACGAGGTGGCGGCTAGGTCGGGGATCCCGGGCGAGCCCGGAGGGAGGACGCGCGGACGACCAGCCGGTACGGCGTGGCCTCCTCGCGGGGGGCCACGCCGGCCGCACCCTCCTGCTCCGCGAGAAGCGACAGCGCGCGCTCGGCGATCACGTCGAGGTCCGGCGCGATCGAGGTGAGCGGCGGATGCGTGTACGCGGACTCCTGGATGTCGTCGATCCCGACGACGGCGACGTCGTCGGGCACCCGCACCCCGGACTCGTCCAGCGCGGCCAGCGCCCCCACCGCGAGCGCGTCGTTGAAGGCGAAGATGCCGTCGGGCAGCGGCCCGCTGCCGTCCAGGAGTTCGCGGACGGCGGCCCGGCCGTGCTCGCGGGTCCAGTCCTCGACCGGCACGACCAGCCAGTTCACCCGCCGGATCTGCGCGGCCGACAGCGCCTGGCGGTAGCCCTCCGTCCGCTGCCGCCCGTTCTCGCTGCCGTTGCGGCCGAGGGCGACGATGCGGCGGCAGCCCTGCTCGACCAGGTGCCCCACCGCCGTGCGGGCGGCGGCCACGTTGTCGATGCCGACCCGCGGGAAGCGGTCGCCGACGCTGTGCTCGCCCAGCATGACCAGCGGGAAGTCGGCGGCGCGGGCCGCGTCGTCGTCGGCCGGCACGGTGAGCGCGCTGAGCAGGACCCCGTCGGCCACGTTGGTGAGCCCGCCGGACAGGATCCGCCGCTCCACCTCGGGGTCGCCGGCCGTGGACTCGACCAGCACCGTGATCCCGCGCCGGGCGGCGGCCGAGATCACCGCCTGGGCGAGCTCGGCGAAGTAGGGCTCGGCGAGGAAGGGCACGGCGAGGGCGACGAAGCCGGTGCGGCCCGAGCGCAGGCCGCGGGCGAGGTAGTCCATCCGGTAGCCGAGTTCGTCCAGCGAGCGCTGCACCCGCTCCCGGGTCGCCGGGCTGACGTGCGGATATCCGCTGACGACGTTGGAGACGGTCCGCACGGACACCCCGGCGTGCTCGGCCACGTCCCGCATCCGCACCCTGGCCACCGGCGGCTCCTTTTTTTCTCGGGTTTTTCTCGGGTTTTTCTGGGTTGTCCGTGGGGTTCCATGGGGCTCGCGCCCGGGCCGCGCGCCGCGGCGGCCTCCGGCGCCGCCGGGTCCCGTCGGCTCCCCGGAGTCTGCCGCACCGCGCGGCCCCGGCCGGCCCGTACGCGCTCCGCGCGCATGCCCGAGCCGCCTGCCCGCCCTTGCATCGTTGCAAAGGATCACTCATGATGTCAGGGCTTCGATTATAGGAATGTGTCGGCGCCGGAAAAGTGCCTGCAGGGCAGAAGGAGGGTCCGTGAGGGCGAGCGAGCAGGACGGGACGTATCCGAGGCCGCTGCTGTGCCGGCCCGGCTGGCAGAGCCTGGACGGCGCCTGGGAGTTCGGCTACGACGACGCGGACACCGGCGAGCGCGACGGCTGGTACGCCCCCGGCGCCGCGGCCGGCTTCGACCGCACCATCACCGTGCCCTTCCCGCCGGAGGCCCCCGCCTCCGGCGTCGGCGAGACCGCCCCGCACCGGATCGTCTGGTACCGCCGCGGCATCCCGCACGAGGTGCTGGCCGCGGCTCCCGGCACCCGCACGCATGTCCACTTCGGCGCCGTCGACCACCGGGCGCGGGTCTGGCTCGACGGCCGGCTGGTCGCCGAACACACCGGCGGGCAGACGCCGTTCACCGCCGACATCACCGACGCGCTGCTCCCCGGCGCCGAGGAGCACGTCCTGGTCGTGCGCGCCGAGGACGACCCGGAGAGCCTGGTGCAGCCGCGCGGCAAGCAGGACTGGCAGCCGCGGCCGCACGCCGTCTGGTACGAGCGGACCACCGGCATCTGGCAGAGCGTGTGGGCCGAGAACGTGCCCGCGCAGCACATCGCCGACCTCGCCTGGACCCCGGACCCGGCACACGGGGTGCGCGCCGAGATCACCCTCGCCCGCCCACCGGCCGGCCCGGTCGCCGTGGACGTCGTGATCAGCCTCGGCGAGCGGGTGCTCGCCGAGAGCTCCACGGTGCTGCGCACCGCGCGCGGCCGCTTCGACGTCCCGATTCCCGCGCTGCGCAACGGAATCGACCGCGAGGACCTGCTGTGGCGCCCCGAGCGGCCGACGCTGCTGGACGCGCGGGTCACGCTCCGTGACCCGGCCGGCACCGATGTCCTCGATACGGTCGGCAGCTACGTCGGAGTGCGCAGCGCCGGTGTCGGCGGCGGCCGCTTTCTGCTCAACGACCGCCCGTACTTCGTGCGTTCGGTGCTCGACCAGGGCTACCGGCCGCAGACCCTGCTGGCCAACCGCGGCACCGAGGAACTGCGCCGCGAGGTCGAGCTGATCAAGGCGATGGGCTTCAACGCGGTGCGGGTGCACCAGAAGGCGGAGGACCCTCGCTTCCTGTACTGGGCCGACCGGCTCGGCCTGCTGGTGTGGGGCGAGACCGCGGCCGCGTACGAATTCGGCGCCGACGCGGTGGAGTTGCTCACCCGCGAGTGGCTGGAGCTGGTGCGGCGCGACCGCAGCCACCCGTCGATCGTGACCTGGGTGCCGATCAACGAGAGCTGGGGCGCCTCGGACATCCCGGCCGACCCCGCGCAGCGCCATTACTCCATCGCGCTCGCCAACCTCACCCGGGCGGTGGACCCGAGCCGCCCGGTGATGTCGAACGAAGGGTGGGAGCACACCGACAGCGACATCCTCGGCGTCCACGACTACAGCGCCGACCCCGAGGTGCTCACCCGGCGCTACGGCGACGCCGCCGCTTTCGCCGAGGTGCTTGCGGGCCCCGGCCCGCAGGGCCGCGTGCTGGCGGTCACCGAGCGCCAGCTGGAGCGGTACGCGGCCGGTGAAGCGCCGCTGATGGTCACGGAGTTCGGCGGACTGTCGCTGCGTGCCGACGCGGGCGACTTCACCTACACGCGGACCAGCTCGGACACGCAGTACGCGGCGCTGCTGGGCGACCTCTTCGCCGCTCTGCGGTCGGGGACGGCGGTCGCGGGCTTCTGCTACACGCAGTTCATGGACACCGCCCAGGAGACCAACGGGCTCCTCTTCAGCGACGGTTCGCCGAAGCTGCCGATCGCGGTGATCCGCCGGATCGTGACGGGTGAGAAGGAGGAGCCCGCCGAGGAGGCGTGAAGCGGCCTGCTTTCCGGGTGATTTGAGGATCCCTTGAGGTCGTATGACGCATGTGCACCCCGCTTGACCGGCGTTGACCTGGCCCGGGCCAAGGGAGGCCCGGGCTCCGGGTGTTGGCGACGTGGCTCTGAAGTAGGCTCGCTGTGACGGGGGTTCGGGTTCACGACGTGAAGTAGGGCGATTTCCTTGATGGTTGGGGTGCGGGGTGTGAAGTCCGTTTCTGGACGCGGGAGTTGGTGGCCGCTGTACGAAGTGGCGCAGCCTGCACGGCCGTTGGTGGCAACACCGTGAACCAGCCCTTGTCCGCGGCCTGTTCGACCCGCCGGCTCAGCGGGCGAGCAGGTCGCGGAGCACCGCGGTGACCTCGGCGGGCGCCTCCTCGGGCATGAAGTGGCCGCGGTCGAGGGTGAGGTGGACGAGGTCGCCGGACCACCGCTGCCACAGCGCGCGGGCGTCGTAGCCGAGGGCGGCCCCCCAGTCCTGCTGGATCACGGTGACCGGCATCGCCAGCCGGGCGCCGCGCTCGCGGTCGACCAGGTCGTGCGCGAGGTCGATGGTCGCCGAGGCGCGGTAGTCCGCCACGATCGAGGGCACCGCGGCGCGGCTCGCCCGCAGGTATTCCGCCCGCGCCTGCGGTCCGATCGCCTCCGGGTCCCGCGTCCAGGCGTCCAGGAAGTACCCGAAGAAGTCGTCGGGGGCCGCGGCGATCATCTTCTCGGGCAGGCCGGGCGGCTGGGCCATCAGGTACAGGTGGAAGCCGACGGCTGCCGCGGTGCCGTGCAGGGCGTCCCACATCTCCGGTGTGGGCAGCACGTCGAGGCATCCCAGGTGGCTCACCCGGTCGGGGTGGTCCAGCCCCGCCCGGAAGGCGACCAGCGCCCCGCGGTCGTGCCCGACCAGGGCGAAGCGTCCGAAGCCGAGGGCGTCGGCGAGCGCCACCACGTCGGCGGCCATCGTCCGCTTCGCGTACACCTCCGGCCCGCTCGTCTCGGGCTTCCCGCTGCCGCCGTATCCCCGCAGGTCGGGGCAGATCACGGTGTGCTCGCGCGCCAGCTCGGCGGCGACGTGCCGCCACATCAGGTGGGTCTGCGGGAATCCGTGCAGCAGGACGACGGGGCTGCCCTCACCCCCCACGGCCACCCTGAGCGCGACGCCTTCGGCGACGTCCACGTGCCGATACGCGAAGCCGGGGATGCGGGGTTCCATGAGGTTCTCCTCGTGACGGGGTCCGGGTGAGGAGCCTGCCGCGGCCGAATCAGTGCCGAATCAGTCCCACCCAACCGCCCAAAGGGGCCGCACCCCTCCGCCCCGGACCTTCCCCCGTCCCGGCGGGCCGCGCAGTTCCTCCCCCAGAGGGGGCATCCCGCCGTAGGGGTTCGCCGCCGTGGCCGACTGCCGCGCCATTGTGGCTGGTCGCGCAGTTCCCCGCGCCCCTTTCGGGTTCCCGTCTGCCCGACGGGGGTCCGATGCCGTCGCAAGGACGGTGGCCTCTTCTGGGGGTGCTGCCCCCTCTGGGGGAGCAGTTCCCCGCGCCCCTGAGGTGCTCGCCCTGGGCGCGAAGGGCGAGGTTTTTCAGGGGCGCGGGGAACTGCGCGACAAGCCCAAAGCCGGGCTGGGGGCGGGAACGCGCAGAAGCACCTACGGCGAGTAGCCGTTTCTTGGGGGCGCGAGGAACTGCGCGGCCAGCCCAAAGCCCGGCTGCGGCCCGGGGCGGACGCGAACGGCCCACCCCGACCCGCTCCGTAAAAAAGAGTGCGGCAGGGTGGGAGGCATGGCGCAGCCAACCCTCGGGGTTCTGGGAGCCGTCGTGGCCTGGGGGCACGACGGGGCCGAGCTGGGGCTCAAGGGGAAGCGGCAGCGGGCGGTACTGGCGCGGCTGGTGGTCGCGCGGCGCCGGGTCGTACCTGTGCGGCGGCTCGTCGCGGAGTTGTGGGCGGAGCCCGGACCGGGAGCGGTGGGCGCCCTGCAGACCTTCGTCGGGGAGCTGCGGAAGGCGCTGGAGCCGGACCGTCCCCCGAGAGCCCCGGCGAAACTGCTCGTCACGGAGGGCCCCGGATACGCCTTGCGCCTGGCGCCCGACGCCGTGGACGCCTGGCGGTTCGAGGACGCCGTCGCGGCAGCGGCGAAGGCACCGCCCGAGCAGGCACGCGAGCGTCTCACCGAAGCGCTGGCGCTCTGGCGCGGCCCCGCCTACGCCGACTTCGCACACGAGGAGTGGGCCCGGGCCGACCGCTCCCGCCTCGCGGAACTGCGGCTGCGCGCCGTGGAGGAGCGGGCCGGGGCCCAGCTCGCGCTCGGCCTCGCCGCCGAGGCCGTACCGGACCTCGACGCCCACGTCGCCGAGCACCCCTGGCGCGAGGACGCCTGGCGGCTGCTGGCGCTCGCCCTCTACCGCTCGGCCCGGCAGGGCGAGGCGCTGGCCGTGCTGCGCCGGGCCCGCGAGGCCCTGGTCGACGGGCTCGGCGTCGATCCCGGCCCGGCCCTGCGCCGGCTGGAGGCGGACGTCCTCGCCCAGGACCCGCGCCTGGACGAGCCGCCGGGGGCCGCCGCGCGGGCGGCCCGCCTGTGGACGAGGGCCGCCGAGGCGTACGACCGTGCGGTCGCGGCAGGCGCCCGGGCCCGGCTGGAGTCCACGGTCGGCCTCATCCGCAACCTCGCGGTGACCGGCGGCGACGGCCTCGCCGCGGCCCGCGAGCACCGCCTGCCGGCGATCCGCGCGGCCGAGGAGTTCGGCGACCCCGTGCTCACCGCCCGGGTGATCGGGGCGTACGACGTCCCCGCGATCTGGCCGCGCAGCGACGACCCGGACCAGGCCGCGCAGATCGTCGCCGCGGCCGAACGCACCCTCGCCGCGCTCCCCCGCACCCCCGCACACACCGCGCTCCGCTGTCGCCTCCTCACCACGATCGCCCTGGAATCCCGCGCCACCCCGTCCACCCCCACCCCCGAAGAACCGAGCCCGGCCGCCCAAGAACCGAGGCCCGCCGAGCCCCACGGACCCGAGCCCGAAACCTACGGCTCCGCGCCCGACGCGCTCCTCGGAAAGGACCTCGCCCCCACCCCCGAGCAGTCAGCACCGACCGACCCCCACCACACCCGGCCCGAGCCGCGCGGCTCTACGCACAAGCCGAGCCCCGAACGCGCCCCCATCCCCGAAGAACCGGGCGCGGCCGAGCCCCACGGCACCGCACCCGAAACACACGGCTCCCCGCACAGCGCGGACCCGACGACCGCGCCCGCCACCGCCGAAGAACCGGTGCCCGCCGAACTCCGCAACGCCCCGCCCCCAGCACGCGGCTCCGCGCGCGACGGGTCCGCTGCCGATCCCGCGGCGGCCCGGGCGCGCGGTCGCGGAAGCGAGCCGTCCCGCGGGTACGGAGGCGAACCGTCCAAGGGTGGGCCGGGCGGGGCGGGTTCGGGTGAGGGGCGTGCGGGGTGGGCGGCTCGGGAGGCCGAGGCCATCGCGCGGCGGCTGGACGATCCCGCGTTGCTCGCTTTCGCGCTCAACGGTGTGTTCGTGCAGTCCTGCGGGCGGGCCGGGCTGGCCGGGCGGCGGGACGAGGTGGGGGCCGAGCTGGTCGGACTCGCCGCGCGGTACGGCCTGGTGACGTACGAGGTGCTGGGTCACCTGATCCGGATGCAGGCGCGGTCCGCGCTGGACGACCTGCCCGGCGCGGACGGGCACGCGGCGGCGGTGGACGCGCTCGCCGAGCGGTACGAGTTGCCGCTCGCGGGCGTGTTCACGCGGTGGTACCGGGCGATGCGGGTGGCTGCGGGCCCCGATGCGGGGGCGGCGGAGGCGGCGTACCGCGAGGCCGCGGCGGCGCTGGCGGGTTCCGGGATGCCCGGCGTCGAGCGGGGACTGCTCCCCCTGGCCCTGCTCAGCCTGCGGCTCCGCCCCGGGTCCTTCGCGAGCGCCGTGCCGTACCTGCGGGCCGACCACGACTTCGGGCCGTACCGACGCTGGGTGGAGCCGCTGCTGCGGCTCGCCGCCGGGCGGACCGGGCAGGCGCGGGCCGCGCTCGACGCCCTGCCGGAGCCGCCGGCCGACCTCTTCTACGAGGCCCTGTGCTGCCTGCAGATCGCGGCCGCCCTCGAACTCGGCGCGCTGCCGCGGCTACGGCAGGCACGGGACCGTCTGGCCCCAGCCGCGGGCCAACTCGCGGGCGCGGGCAGCGCGGTCCTCACCCTGGGCCCCGTAGACGCCTGGCTCGCCGCCGCCGACCGGGCCCTCGGCTGAGCCTCGCTTCCAGAGCCTCGCCGCAGCACCCCGGAGCCGCGTCTCGCCATCACCTCCACCACCGGCAACGGGTCCACCTCGCCCTCGCCGTTCCCAGCCGCAGGCCGGTCGGTGGCTTTGGGGGTGCCCCCGGCGCCCAGGGGTGTACGGAGCCCGCTTCGAGCACGAAGGGCAAGGTCAGGGGCGCTGGGCGTACCCCCAGGCGAAGCTCCGGGGGAGGAGCCGCGCGACCAGCCACAACGTCCCCGCAACGGCAACGGCACCCGCGAGGCCGGGGCGGACAGGCTGCCGTCAGTGCCACCCAACCCCCGCAACCGGCGACGGCGTGCCGGAGGCAGGCGGGTGCCGTCAAGAAGTCGTGAGCACCCACAGTCTGCTCGGCCGTGCTCCAGCTGTGCGCGGGTGCCGCGCACCGTGATTGCCGCCTCCGCGGCGGGTGCGAGGTCGAGGTCCCCTCCCCCAGGCGGGCGACCGGCGCATGGAAGGCGGTCCGAGGTCCGCGGCACCGCCGTACCTGGTCCACGGGGTCGTCGTCCGGGGCGAGGGCCGGACGGCGTCTCGGATTCCCTATCTGGTATCTGGTACATGGACGGCCCTTCCCAGGGCAGTCACGACGCAAGGTGGCCGGCGGCAGCACCCGCCGGACGGAATGGCCGGTGTCCCCTCCCGGCCGCAGGGAGGCCGGAATGGATCTGGGACTCGCGGGGCGCGTGGCACTGGTGTGCGCCTCGACCGGCGGGCTCGGACTCGCCAGCGCGCAGGCACTGGCGGCCGAGGGCGCCGCGGTGGCCGTCACCGGCCGCCGGGGCGAGGTCGCGGCCGGGATCGCCGCGGGCATGGAGCAGGCGGTCGGCATCGGCGCGGACCTGCTCGCCCCCGGCGCACCCGACGCGCTGGTCGACCAGGTCACGGCCGCGCTCGGCCCGATCGACGTCCTGGTGCTCAACGGACCGGGCCCCGCCCCCGGCACCGCCGCCGACCTGGACCCGCAAGGGCTCGCCGCGGCCGTGGAGCGGCTGGTGGCCCCTCATGTGGCCCTGGTGCGCAGGGTGCTGCCGGGGATGCGCGAGCGCGGGTTCGGCCGCATCGTGGCGATCGGCTCCAGCGGGATCGTCTCGCCGCTGGCGCACCTGGTGTCCTCGAACGCGGCCCGGGCCGCCCTGGCCGGCTACCTGAAGACGCTGGCCGGCGAGGTCGCCGCGGACGGCGTCACCGTCAACCTGGCGCTGCCGGGACGGATCGCGACCGAGCGGGTGGCGGGCCTGGACCGGCAGGCCGCCGAGCGCACCGGGCGCGACGCCGCGCAGGTGCGGGCGGCGGCCGAGGCGTCCATTCCGGCGGGGAGGTACGGCACGCCCGAGGAGTTCGGTGCCCTCGTGGCCTTTCTCAGCAGCGCCCGCGCCTCGTACGTCACCGGCACCGCCGTCCGCTGCGACGGCGGGCTCGTCGGCAGCCTATGACGCGGCACCGCCCCCACCCCGCCCGCAGCACCCGGACCGCCATCCCGGGCCCACCGCACGTGCCGGACCGCCGGAGCTACCGGGACCGCTGGACCGCCGGCCTTAACTCCGCCCGGAGACCACCGGGTTGGTGAGGACGCCGATGCCGGGGATGCGGCACTCGGCGGTGTCGCCCGCGGCGATCACCGCCGCGCCCGGGGTGCCGGAGGAGATGATGTCGCCCGGGTGGAGCGGCATCATCGCGCTGTGGAAGGCGATCAGGTGCGCGGGGCCGAAGATCATGTGCGCCACCGTGTCGGCCCGCCTGACCTCGCCGTCCACGACGGTGGCGACCTCGATGGCGGCCAGTGAGCCGAACCGCTCCAGCACCTCGCCGATCGGTGTGATGCCGGGGCCGAAGGAGAAGAAGCCCGGGAAGTTCTTCGACCGGGTCAGGAAGCGCGGGTTGCGCTGCAGGATGTCCTCGGCGGTCTGGTCGAGCACGGGGACCACGCCCCACAGGGCGCCGATCGCGTCCGCCTCCGCCACATCGCGGGTCGGCCGGCCGATGACGAGGCCGAGTTCGGCCTCCGCGGTGACCCGCTCGCTCTGCGCGGGCAGTGGGATCGGCTCGCCGGGGCCGATGACGGTGTGGTCGGCCTTGATGAAGGACGCCGGCTCGTCGGGGTGGACGGCCGACAGGTCGTCCGCGTGGGCGCGGTAGTTGAGGCCGATGCCCCAGATCTTGTGCGGCCTGCGGTAGGGCGCGGTGAATTCCCGGCCCTCGGCCGGTGCGAAGCGCGCGGTGGGAGTGGCCCGCACCCGGTCGGTGAACTCCCCCGGCGGCACGGCCGCGATGACGTCCAGCGCCCCGCCGCCGATCGGCTCGGCGAGGTCGGTGAGCCGCACCAGACCGCGCGGCGGGTCGAGGGCCACGGCGATCTCCTCGCCGCCCTCCAGGATCGTGGCCAACTGCATGGGGACAACTCCTGGTTGCGGGTTCACTGGTGGGCCGGGTACGGGTCCGCGTTCCTTGTGCCGGTCGGCGTTTGCAGCTGCCGATCCGCCCTACTCCTGCCGGGAGGCGAGAAGTTCGGCCAGGTGGAGGGCCGGGCGGTGGGCGAGGTGGTCGAGTTGGGTGCGGCAGGAGAAGCCGTCGGCCAGCAACACCGTGCCGGGGCCCGCCGCGCGGACCGCGGGCAGCAGCGCGGTGTCCGCCACGGCCGCCGACACCTCGTAGTGGCCCTTCTCCATACCGAAGTTGCCCGCCAGTCCGCAGCAGCCGCCGACCGCGGCCACCTCGGCGCCGGCCTTACGCAGCAGGCCCGCGTCGGCGTCCCAGCCGAGCACCGCGTGCTGGTGGCAGTGCGGTTGGGCCACCGCCTGGACGCCGGTGAGGTCCGGCGGCCGCCAGCCGGGTGTGACGGCGAGCAGTTCGGCGAGCGTCCTGGTGGCGGCGACCACCCGGGCCGCGCGCGGGTCGTCGGGCAGGAGCGCGGCGACCTCGTCCCGCAGCACCGCGGTGCACGAGGGCTCCAGGCCGACGATCGGCCAGCCGGCGTCCAGGGCCGGCTGCAAGGCGTCCAGGCTGCGCCGCAACTGGGCTTTCGCGCCGTCGAGTTGGCCGGTGGAGATCCAGGTCAGGCCGCAGCACACCGCGCGGTCGGTGAGGTGCACCGCGTAGCCGGCGTCCTCCAGCACGCGGACGGCGGCCTGCCCGACCTGCGGCGAGAGGTGGTCGGTGAAGGTGTCCGCCCACAGCAGCACCGGGGTGCGGCCGGTACCGCCGGCGGGGGCGCGGCCGGCGAACCAGCGGCGGAAGGTGCGGCGGGCCAGGCGCGGCAGCGGGCGGCGCCGGTCGATGCCGCCGCCCCACCGCGCGAGCGCGGCCACGGGCGGCAGCGCGAGCAGCGCGTTGAGCGGGCCGGCCAGCGGCGCGGCCGCCCGCAGCAGGCGGGGCAGCCGGCCGAGCGCGTAGTGGCTGCGCGGCCGCAGCCGGCCGCGGTACTTCTGGTGCAGCACCTCGGCCTTGTAGGCGGCCATGTCCACCCCGGCCGGGCAGTCCGAGGAGCAGCCCTTGCAGGACAGGCACAGGTCGAGCGACTCGGCGACCTCCGGGGCGCGCCAGCCGGCCGGGCCGAGGCTGCCGCCGGCCAGTTCCTGGAGCACGCGGGCGCGGCCGCGGGTGGAGTCCTTCTCGTCGCGCGTGGCCAGGTAGGACGGGCACATCACGCCGCCGGTCGCGGTGGTGTCGGCCCGGCACTTGGCGACGCCGACGCAGCGGTGCACGGCCGTGGCGAAGTCGCCGCGGTCGTGCGGGAGGGCCAGGGCCAGCCGGCCGGGCGGGGAGGCGGCGGCCGGCACCCGCAGGTCGGCGTCGAGCGGGCGGGGGCGGACGATGACGCCCGGATTGAGCACGTCGGCGGGGTCGAACAGGTGCTTCACCGCGGCCATCGTGTCGATGGCCGCGGCCGAGTACATGTGCGGCAGCAGGGCGCCGCGGGCCCGGCCGTCGCCGTGCTCGCCGGACATCGAACCGCCGTGCCGCCCGGCGAGTTCGGCGGCCTCGTGCAGGAACTCCCGGAAGACGGCGGGCCTTTCGGCGAACGGGAAGTCGATCCGCACGTGCAGGCAGCCGTCTCCGAAGTGCCCGTACATCAGCCCGTCCAGGCCGTGCCGGCCCATCAGGGTCCTCAACTCCCGGATGTAGCCGCCCAGTCGCTGCGGCGGCACCGCGGAGTCCTCCCAGCCGGGCCAGGCCGGCGCGCCCGCCGGGGTGCGGCCGCCCAGGCCCGCGCCGTCCTCCCTGATCCGCCACAGCGCGCGGGCAGCCGGGCCGGTGACGACGGCGGAGTCCAGGCAGCCGGTGGCCGCGGCCAGCCGGCCGGCCGCGGCCACCGCCGCCGCCTCGCTCTCGCCGCCGGTCTCCGCGAACAGCCAGCCGCCGCCGCGCGGCAGCCCCGCGGGCACCGCGGCGGCCCCCCGCCGGGCGCGCACCACCTCCACCAGCCGGGCGTCCATGCCCTCCAGGGCGATCGGGCGGTGCGGCAGCACCGCGGGCGCGTGGTCGGCGGCCTCGGCCATGTCGGCGTAGCCGAGCACGGCGAGCGCGGTGTGCCGGGGCGGCCGCACCAGCCGCACGGTGGCCTCCAGCAGCAGGGCGAGGGTGCCTTCGGTGCCGACGAGGAAGCGGGCGAGGCCGGCGCCGTTCTCCGGCAGCAGGTGCTCCATGGCGTAGCCGGACGCCTGGCGCGGCAGACGGCCGAACTCGGTGCGGATCAGGGCGAGACGGTCGCGTACGAGGGTGTCGAGGGCTGTTCGCAGGGCGGGTTCGGGGGCGGCGGCGGTCATCCGGGTGCCGGTGCCGGTGAGCAGGTCGAGGTCCACGACGTTGTCGGCGCTGCGGCCGTACGCCAGCGCGCGGGCCCCGCAGGCGTTGTTGCCGAGCGCGCCGCCGACGGTGGCCCGCGCGTGCGTGGACGGGTCGGGCCCGAAGCGCAGGCCGTACGGCGCGGCGGCCGCGGTCACGGCGTCCAGGACGGCGCCGGGCTGCACCACCGCGGTGCGCTCCTCGGGGTCCACCCGCAGCACCTTGCCCATGTGCCGGGAGAAGTCCAGGACGATGCCGGGGCCGACGGCGTTGCCGGCGATCGAGGTGCCCGCGCCCCGGGCGGTCAGCGGCACGCCCCGCGCGCGGCACACCTCGAGGGCGGCCGCCACCTCGTCCGCGTGCCGCGGGAAGACGACGGCCTGCGGCAGCACGCGGTAGTTCGAGGCGTCCGAGGAGTACTCCGCGAGGCGGCGCGACCCCGTCTCCACGTGTCGCACCCCCGCGCGCCCGAGCTCCTCCTTCACCCCGCTCACGTCACCCTCCTCACCGCGCCGCCGATCCAGCGGACACCGTATGCCACACACGCGCCGGGTGATCCGTACGGCGGCACCCTCCACGCCCACGGGCACGGCTTACCGAGGCGAGCATCCGCGCCGTGTGCGCCCGCCCCACCGTGACACGGCGGGACCCTCTCCCCCGTGTGCGCCGCGCGGCTATTCGCTGCGCATGCGGCCGTCCTTCGTGAGCGGCGCGGCCTCCAGGTGGGGGAGGTAGAAGCGGCGGAAGAGGTCGCCGGTGAACTCGCGCCGGCTGCGCACCCCGGCCTTCGAGAAGACTTGGCGCAGGTGGTCCTGGAGTGTGTACTCGGCCATGTGCAGCCGCGCCGCCGCCTCGGTCGTGGAGTGGCCCATCAGCACCTGCTGGGCGACCTGCCGTTCGCGCGGGGTGAGCCCGTAGGCGTCGAGGACGATCGGCGTCAGCTCGTCGGAACTGCTCGCGGCCAGCGAGACGTAGGTGAGCATCTCGCCTCCGTCCCCGCCGCTGCGCTCGCGCCACGCGCTGAGCGTGATCCACGTGCCGGTGTGGCTGATCGCGCGGGACTGGACCTGGACGCCGGGGGCCGCGGCCGACGCGCGGCTGACCAGGGCGGTGAGCGCCAGCGGGTGGCGCAGTCCCGCGGCGGGGTGGAACTCCTGGACGAGGTCGAGCCAGCGCTCGGCGGTCGCGGTCACCAGCCGCACCTCGTGCCGCGCGTCGAGGACGACCAGCCCCGCGGCGTCCGGCACGTCGCCCCGGTCGATGCCGGACACCAGCAGCGAGCGGCGCAACTCCAGCGTCGCGGGCGTGCTGAACGCCCCGGCGAGCGCGACCTCGGCGGCAGTGAAGGGCGGCGAGTCCTTGTGGCGGCAGAGCACCAGCAGGCCCCAGGTGCGCGAGCCGTCGCGCAGCAGCACGCGTAACTCGTCGGCCAGGTCCAGCGGCCGCAGGACGTCCCGGTAGTAGACGCTGTCGTCCATCCGCCCGCCGGAGGAGCGGCTGAGCAGGCTCGCGGGTGTCGAACGGGTCGCCAGGGCACGGATGTTGTCGACCCCGGCCTGCTCGGTGTGCTCGATCTCGAACAGCCGCGGCATGACGCGCTGCGGGAAACCGTGCTCGTGTTCGCCGCCGGTGTCGAGGAAGGTCGCCGGATCGAGCATCACGGCGCACCAGATGTCGGCTGAGACGGCGCCCACGAGGGTGGCGGCAGCGGTCCGCAGGACGTCGAGAGCCCCCGTGGAGCCGGACCTGCGCAGCCGGTAGGTGAGGGTGCGGGACAGTTCGTTGCGGGCGGCGGCGGGGCTGGCCGCCGCGCGGGAAGCAGCGGCCGAGCGCCGTCTGCCATCGCTTTCGGTCACACGAAAAGGCTACGGCGTACCCCCAGACATCTGGGATGGGAACCGCACAAATGCCCGCCTACCGTGGGTGTCGGATCCCGGGGATCGCGGCGGACCGGGGAAGCCCGCCGCGCTTTCGGTACGGCAGTCGCCGTACGTGACGGGAGCCGACCGGACACACGGAAGTGAAGGGGGGCGCAGGTCGTGGCGAGCAGAAGCGGAATGGTCGCACGGTTCGTCGAGGAAGGGGGGCGGACCCTGGTGGAGGTGCGGGGGGCCCGGCCCGGCGAACCGGTGCGGGTGCGGCTGGTGGGGGACCGCGGGGGGCGCGGCGTGCTGGCGCAGTGCCCGGCGCGGGCGGCCGACGAGCAGGGCCGGGCGCTGGTCCCGGTCCCCTTCGAGCCCACGGTGCGGGCCCGGGTGGTCGTCCACGGGGAGCACAGCGGCGAGGTCGCGCCGGGGAACGTGCCGCGCTGGGAGCGGGAGCGGGCGGCCCGGCGGGAGGAGGTGAAGGACGCGCTCGGCGGGGTGCTCGGGGGGCTGCGGGACCTGGCCGGCGAGCTGCTGCAGCGGCGCGGCGGGCCGATCGGCTCGGGCGTGGAGCTGGACGACGCGGTCGCCGAGGCGCGGCGGCACGGCCCGGGCCGGGTGAGCGTGGCGCAGGCCCGGCTGAGCGACGGGCGGCCGGTACTGACGGTCAGTCATCAGGCGCCGGGTGGAGGGCCGTTGGTGGTGGCGCACGTGGCGGTGGACACCGCCGGCTGGTCGCGGGCCCGGCTGGAGCTGTGGCCGCAGACGGGATCGCCCGAGGCGGAGGTGTGGTTCCTGCCGGAAGAAGGACAGGAACAGCCCGAGGAGGCAGGGAAGGCGGCCGCCGGGCAGAACGCGTCCGCCGCCGATTCCCGTCCGGCGCAGGGCACTTCGGCCTCGGCGGAGGGGGTGTCCGGCGATGAACTTCGGTGAGCTCTTCGAGCGGGCGGTGGACTGGCTGCGGGAGATGTGGCGGCGGCTGACCGACTGGGTGGACCACCGGCTGCGGCGCCTGCTGGACTCGCGGGTGCTGGACTGGCTGGCGGCGAACCTGGACACGATCCTGGCGATCCGCGACTTCACCGTGCACATCACCAACGGGCTGATCAGGGTGGTCGACCAGCGCGAGGTGGCGCGGCTGCTGCAGCACTCGCAGTTCCAGGGGGCGTCGACCGACGCCGAGATGGCCCGGCGGTACCGGCAGGCCATCGCGATGGCGCCGGCCGCGAGCCAGACCCGGGTGCCGATGAACTGGCGCGAGTCCAAGGCGATGCGGGACACGTACGGCGGCTCGCTGATGATCGACGTGCACAACCCGATGGAGGGGCTGTGACCGCCGTCGTGCCCGAGGGGCCGCGGACGGTCTCGCTGCTCGACCCCGAGCCCACCCGGCAGCTGGTGGCCGCGCTGCGCGACCGGCTGCCGCAGTGGGCGGTGCGCGAGCGCACCCACCTGGTGCTGGCCGCCTCCGCCGACGAGGCCGCCGTGGTGGTGCGCGGCGGCAGCACGCTGCAGGTGATGGCCGCGCAGACCGCGTTCAGCCCGCGCCGCTCGCAGCTGCGGGCGGTCTCGGTCTCCGGGCACCCCGACGAGGAGTGCGGCCGGCGGCTGCTGGCGCGGCTGCTGGAGCAGCCTGTGCAGCTCGGCGAGGAACTGCCGTGGCTGCACGTCCACTTCGCGGACCTGAGGGGAGCCGCGGAGGCCGGGGGCGGGGGCGGGGGGCAGGGGGGTGCGGCCCCGCCCCCGGACAGCTCTCCCGCGTACACGCTCCTCACGCCCCGGGTGCGGCTGAGCGACGTCGAGTTGCCCGCGCAGGTGCGCGACCGGGTGCTGCGGGCGCTGGCCGTCTTCCGGCGGCGGGACCTGCTGGCCTCCTGGGGCGTCGGCGAAGTGCCGGGCTTCGCGGGGCGGTTGGGCGGCTCGCTCAACCTCGTCGGCCCCTCGGGGACCGGCAAGTCGTTCACCGCGGAGGCCATCGCCGGCGAATTGGACCGGCCGCTGCTACGGGTGGACTACGCGCGCCTGGAGTCCAAGTACGTCGGCGAGACGTCGAAGAACATCACGGCCGTCTTCGCCGCCGCCCGCGAGCACGGCGCCGTCCTCTTCTTCGACGAGGCCGACTCCTTCCTCGGGCGGCGGGTGCAGGACGTCCGCCAGTCCTACGACACGGCGGTCAACAGCACGCGGGCCGTCATGCTGCTGGAACTCCAGGAGTTCGCGGGGATGTCGCTCTTCGCGACGACCTGGTCACCAACTACGACCCGGCGTTCCGGCGCCGCATCCTCGACCACATCGAATTCCCGCTGCCGGACGCCGCCGCCCGCGCGCGCATCCTGCGGGCCCACACCCCGCGGCTCCTGCCCGGCGCCGAGGCGCTGGACTTCGCCGCCCTGGGCGCGATGAGCCAGGGGTGCAGCGGCGGCGACCTGGCCAACGCGGCCTACCAGGTGTGCCTCGCCCTGCTCCACCGCTGGGAGTCCGCCCCGGGCCCGGCCACGACGGAGGACTTCGCGGCCGCGATCCGCGCCTCCCTCGCCGCCCAGGCCCTCTTCGAGGGCCCCGGCACGTCCTCGGACGCGAACGAGGAGTCCTGAGCACAGCCCTGCGCACCCCCGGGCACGTCCCCGGGGGTGCCCCGCGAGAAGAGAGAGGTGACCGCGGGATGGAGCCCTTCGGGGACGTGGTCGTGCTCGTCCCGGGCATCGGGGGCAGCACGCTGGAGCGGGACGGGCGCACCGTCTGGGGGGTGAACCCCCTGGCGGCGCTGCGGGCGAGGACCGGGCTCGCCCTGGCGGGCGACGGCACCTCGGAGGAGGCCGGCACCTCCGCGACCGCCGTCCTCAAGGGCGCCGCCGGGCTGCCCGGGATCGCGCTGCTGGACCTCTACGGCCGCACCGAGACCGCCCTGTGCACCGGGCTCGGCCTCGAACGGGGCCTGAACTACCAGGAGTTCCCCTACGACTGGCGGCTGGACAACCGGGTCGCGGCCCGCCGGCTGGCCGCAGAGGCCCCCCAGTGGCTGCACCGGTGGCGATCCCACTCGGGGAACACGGCCGCCCGGCTCGTCCTCGTCGGGCACTCGATGGGCGGCCTGGTGGCGCGGTACGCCGTCGAAGTGCTGGGCCTGTGGCAGCACACCGCGGCGGTGGTGACGATCGGGACGCCGCACCGCGGCACCCCGAAGGCCGCCCGCACCCTCGCGCACGGCCTGCCCGGGCTCGGACTGGCGAGCCGCCTGACCGAGGCGCTGCGCTCGATGCCCTCGGTCCACCAACTGCTGCCGGTCTACCCGTGCGTGACCGTGCCCGGCGCCCGCGCGCCCCTGCGGCTGACCGCACTGCCCGAGGAGGCCGCCCTGGCCGGGCTGCGGCCGGCCGCGGTCCGCGCGGGCGAGGCGTTCCTGCGGGAGATCCAGTGGGCGGCCACCGTCAACCGCAGCACGCCCGCCTACCGGCGGCAGGACGTCGCCACGTACGCCGTCGCCGGGGTGCGGCAGAGCACCGTCGGCATGCTGGAGTGGACCGGCGGCGCGCTGCGGCCGCACGCGGAGCAGCCCGCCGGGATCGGCGACGGCGACGGCACCGTCCCCCACCCGCCGGCCTACCCGATCGAGTGGGACACCGCGCCCGCGGGCCGCTCGGCGCGCGTCGCCGGGCGCCACACCACGCTCGCCGCCGCCACCGCCACCCTCGACCAGGTGGTGTGGTGGCTGCGTCGCGGCCCCGACCTGCGGGTCTACCGCGGCGCCGGCGGGAGCCACGCCGACCGCGCGGCGGGACCGGGCCCGCGGACCGCTCTCGCGCTGGACTGCCCGGAGATCGTCGAGGGCGACGTCCTGGAGTTCTCCGCGCACGTCGCCCACGGGCCCGATGTCCCGCTGGTGGCCTCAGTGCGGCCCGCGGACGGCTCCGCGCCGCTGCTCCCGCCCACCGTGCTGCCGCACGGCCACGCCGTCCTGCCCCGGCCGGCACCCGGCTGGCACCGGGTGACGGTCGCGGCGGCCGACGGCTCGGCGGAGCCACTGTCCGACCTGGTCCTGGTCCTGCCCGACGCGTGAGCGCGAGGACCTGGCGGGAGCCCGCACACCTTGGAGGGGGAAGGCATGTTCGAGGCGACACGGGCCGTCGCGGAGCGGCGGCGGGGCAGCAGGGCCCGGGCGGAGGGGCGGGCCGAGGCCGCGTACGGGCATTTCCGGGCCGCCGCGCTGCTCCACCCGGACCGGGTGCTGGCCGCCTGGTACTGGGTGCAGGCCGCGGCCGAGGCGGCGGCGATCGAGCACCGCGCCGAGCAGGAGGAGTGCGCCCGGCAGGCGCTCGCGCCGCTGGCGGCTCGCAGGCGGCTGACCGGACTGGGCCGCGAGGTACGGCGGGACGCCCTGGTGCTGCTCGCCGACGCGCTCACCGCGCTCGGCCGGCTGGTCGAGGCGGAGGCGGCGGCCCGCCGGGCCCTGGCCGCAGCCGAGGCGCCCCAGGACCGGCTGGCCGCGCTCGGCGTCCTGGCCCAGGTGCACCACCGCCGCGGCGACGCGGTGGCCGCGCACCGCACCGCCGGCCTGGTGGTGGCGGCCGCGCGGGAACTGGGCGTACCGGTCCTGGCGGCCGCCTCCTGGTGCGACCTCGCGCTGGCCGCCTTCGGGGTGGGGGACGCCGCGGCCGCGCAGGACGCCTGCGACCGGGCCGCCGCGCTCCTGGACGGCATGCCCCGAGGCGAGCGCGGGCAGCCGGAGCTGGCCCTGCTCACCCTGCGTTCCATGCTTGCCCGCCACCGGGGCGACACCGAGGCCGCGTTCACCTACGCGCGTGCGGCCGTGGAGCAGGCCGAACGCATGGGCGCGGCGGAGCAGAGCGTGGAAACCCGGATCACGCTCGCCCTGGCGCTCGCCGAGGCCGGGCAGCCCGAGGCCGCGGTCGGCATCATGGTGCCCGACTTCCGCCGGGCCGAACGGGACGGACCGCGCCCGCTGGCGGGCCGTATCGCGATGAACCTCGCCGCCTGCTGCTCGATGCTGGGCGACGACGCGCAGGCCGCCCGCTGGGCCCGCAACGGCGTGGACCAACTCGCCGCGGGCGAGGACTCCTTCGGCCTGGCGGGCGCCCTCCACAACCTGGGCACGCTGCTGGTCGGCACCGGCCGCGCCCAGGAGGCGGAGACCCTGCTGCTGGAGTCCGTACGCCGCCTGGAGCACATCCGCGCCGCCGCGTCCCTGGAGCGCCACGACATCGGCATGCTCGACGTCCACGCCCAGGTCTACCGCTCCCTCCAACTGGCCCGCGCCGCCCGCGGCGACGCCCCCGGCGCCCTGGACGCGGCCCTGCGCGCCCGCGGCGAGTCCCTGACACGAGAGCGCGTCGACGAAGGCTCCGCCCACCAGGACCGCACGGGCGAACGACCCCCCGCGAACACCCCCGCACGAGCCGCTACAGCGAGGGCGAGCGACCCGGTCTCCCCGGACGACCCCGCGCGGGACCACACGGTCCCCACACAGGCAGCAGCCGAACCCGCGCTGGCAGGACAACGGACCAGCGCCACAACGGAAACCCACCGGCCCACGCCCCCGGCACGCGAGCGGACACACGCCGGTGACCCCACGTCCCCGGACCAGCCCGCGCGGGACCGCACGGCCCCCACCGCGACAACAGAGGAACCCGCACCCGCAGGGCAACAGATCAGCACCACAACGGAAACCGACCAGACCACGCCCCCCGCACGCGAGCCGGCACCCCCAACCGCACACGCGGGCGAACCCGCCGCCGCGGACCGCCCAGCGCGGGACCGCACGGCTCCTACAGCGACGGCAGACGAACACGCGGCCGTAGGGCAACGGACCAGCACCACAACCGAAACCCACTCACCCGCGCCCGCGGCACGCGAACGCACACCCTCCCCCGCACACGCCGGTGACCCCACGTCCCCGGACCACCCCGCGGAAGTGCGGGTGGGAGCGCCGGCGGGGACGGAACCGCTCGTGCGGGAGCGCGGAGGCGCGCTTGTGGAAGCCGGGCGGCTCGGGCGCCGTTTCGTCGCCGGGCTGCTGGCAACTCGGGGACTGCCTCCGGCGGTCGCGGTGCCCGCGCCCGCGACTCCGGTCGGCGGGTACGCGGACCCGGCGGCCGGGCCGCCGTCCGCGCACGAGGAGTCGGCCGCCCGGTTGCTGCGCGAGGAGGCCGAGCGCAGCGGCACCGTGTTCCTCGTGACGGGACTGCTGGGCGCGCCGGCGGAGGGCGACCGGTTCGGGATACCGGTCGCCGTCGATACCTGGGTGGTGGCGCCGGGACGGGACATCGCCCTGCAGCGCGTCTCGTTGGACGGCCTCGCCCGCGAACTCGTCGCCCTGGAGGCCGAGTCGGAGCCGACCGGGCTCGACGTGTGGCGGCGGGCGGGCTACCGGCCCGCCGGGGCCGCCGCGACCGAGGCCCATCGCGATCTGATGAGCAGGGTGTTGGAGATGCCGCTCGCCAAGGCGGCGCAGGCAGCGGCCGAATGCGGGCAGCGCCTGGTGATTTTGCCGGACGGCTTCCTGCACACCGTGCCCTTCCCCGCGCTGCAACTCCCCGACGGCAAGGTGCTGGTGGAGCACTGCGCGGTGTCGGTGCTGCCCGCGCCCCGGCTGCTGCGGCGTACGGCTCCCGCGCCGCTCGACCGGCCGCCGGTCCTCCTCGCCGTGGGCGACCCGGCGCCCGCCACCGCCGAACCGGCCCCCGCGATGCCCGCGCCCGGCCTGGCGTCCCTGCCCGGCGCCCGCGCCGAAGCCGATGCCCTGGCCGAGCAGTTCGGCACCACCGCGCTCACCGGGACCGCGGCCACCCGAGCGGCGGTGACGGCCGGGCTGCCCGGCTGCGACCTCGCCCACTTCGCCGCCCACGCCCTCCAGGGCGGCGACGCCTTCGTCCCCGGCATGCTCTGCCTCGCCCCCTCCGACCGCGACGACGGCTACCTGCGCGCGGACGACCTCGCCCGGCTGAGCCTCGCCCACTGCCGGTTGGTGGTGCTCAGCGCGTGCAGCTCCGGCCTGGGCCGCGCCACCTTCGAGGGCAACCTGGGACTGGCCCGCGCCTTCCTGACCGCGGGCGCCGCCACCGTCGTGGTCTCCCTGTGGGACATCCCCGACGCGGACACCGGCCCCCTCATGTCCGCCTTCTACGCCCGCCTGCGCGCCGGCGAACCCGCGGCCCAGGCGCTGCGCACCGCCGTCCTGTCCGCCCGGGCCACGGGCGCCGACCCGGCGGCGTGGTCCGCCTTCGTCCTGATCGGCGACCCGAACACCCGCCTGTGACCGCGCCACCAGCCCAGCCTCGCCCCCTCGGCCAGCACTCCGCCGCACTCGGCCGACGGCGCCTCGCCGACGGCGGCCTGCGCCCGCCCGCAGGGCGGAATGCTCCCTTGCCCGCACGCGCGCCAGAAGCGAGGCAACCGCCCCCGCACAGCGGCACCTTGGGCGCGAAGCCCAGGCACTGGGCTTCTCCCCGACCCGGAGGGTTGCCACCGACGTGCCGTACCCCCGGCCCCCGCACGGCGCCCCCGCACTTGGCACCCGCCCGCGGGACTTACCCCTTCAACCGCTCCGCGAGATACCGCGCTGTGCGGCTCTCCTTCACGCGGGCGACCTCCCGGGGTGAGCCCGACGCCACCACGCGGCCGCCCTCCTCCCCCGCGCCCGGGCCGAGGTCGATCACCCAGTCGGCGGCGGCCACCACGTCCATGTCGTGCTCCACGACGACCACCGTGCCGCCTGCCTCGACCAGCGCGCGGATCTGCCGCATCAGCAGGGCCGTGTCGGCGGGGTGGAGGCCGGTGGTGGGCTCGTCCAGGAGGTAGAGGGTGCGGCCGCGGCGGGCGCGCTGGAGTTCGGTGGCGAGCTTGATGCGCTGGGCCTCGCCGCCGGAGAGTTCGGTGGCCGGCTGGCCGAGCGCGAGGTAGCCGAGGCCGACATCGCGCAGGGCGCGCAGCGCGCGGGCGGCGGCGGGCACGTCGGCGAAGAAGTCGGCCGCGGTGTCCACCGGCATCGCCAGCACGTCGGCGATGCTGCGGCCGCGGTAGGTGATCTCCAGCGTCGCCGGGTTGTAGCGGGCGCCGCGGCAGGTGGGGCAGGGCGCGTAGGTGCCGGGCAGGAAGAGGAGTTCGACGGCGACGAAGCCCTCGCCCTGGCAGGTGGGGCAGCGGCCGTCGGCGACGTTGAACGAGAAGCGGCCGGGGGTGTACCCGCGGGCGCGGGCCTCGTCGGTGGCGGCGAAGACACCGCGCACGGCGTCGAACAGCCCCGTGTACGTGGCCAGGTTGGAGCGCGGGGTGCGGCCGATCGGCTTCTGGTCCACCCGGACCAGGCGGTCCACGGCGTCCAGTCCCTCGGCCGCGGCCACGACCGGCTCGGCCGTCACCTCCTCCGGCTCCCACGCGGAGCCGTCCTCCTCGTCGCCGTCCCCCTCCTCGGCGGGCACGCCGGGCTCCAGCCGGGCGGTGAGCACCTGCGCCAGGACGTCGACCAGGCTCGTCTTGCCCGAACCCGACACGCCCGTCACGGCGGTGAGCACGCCGAGCGGCACCTCCACGTCGAGGCCGCGCAGGTTGTGCCGGGCCACCCCGCGCAGCCGCAACGTCCCCGACGGCTCGCGCGGCGGCCCGCCGCCGTCCACCGGGGCCGCGTCCGTCTCGAAGACGTACGCCCGCGTGACCGACGCCTCCACGTCCCGCAGACCCGGCACCGGCCCGCTGTAGAGGACCTGCCCGCCGTACCGCCCCGCGCCCGGGCCGACGTCGACCACCCAGTCGGCGCGGCGGACCACGGCCATGTCGTGCTCGACCACGAAGAGCGAGTTGCCCTCCGCGCGCAGCCGGTCCAGGACGTCCAGCAGCGGTTCGGTGTCGGCGGGGTGCAGCCCGGCGGAGGGCTCGTCCAGGACGTAGACGACGCCGAACAGGCCGGAGCGCAACTGCGTGGCCAGCCGAAGCCGTTGGAGCTCGCCCGGGGAGAGGGTGGGAGCGGTGCGGTCCATGCTGAGGTAGCCCAGGCCCAGGCCGAGCAGCACATCGATGCGGGCCACGAGGTCGGCAGCAAGGGCGACGGCGGCCTCGGTGCCCTCGCCGGAGCCCGCGGCGGGGAACGCCGCGCCGGGCGCGGTGAGTTCGGCGGTGGAGCGCAGCACCCCGGCGAGCGCGGTGAGCGGCATCGCGGTCAACTCGGAGATGTCGTGGCCCGCGAAGGTGACCGCCAGCGCCTCGGGCCGCAGCCGGCGTCCCCCGCACACCGGGCACGGCGCGCTCTCCAGGTAGCGCTGCACGCGGCGCCGGGTCGCCGCGCTCTTGGACTCCGAGTAGGCGCGCAGCACATAGCGCTTGGCGCTCATGAAGCGGCCCTGGTACGGGCGTTGGATGCGGCCCGCCTCGCGCACGGGGTGCACGGTGACCTCGGGCTGCTCGTCGCTGAAGAGGATGAAGTCGCGGTCCTTCTGCGGGAGTTCGCGCCAGGGGCGGTCGATGTCGTAGCCGAGGGCGGCGACCACGTCGCGCAGGTTCTTGCCCTGCCAGGCGCCGGGCCAGGCGGCGATGGCGTGCTCGCGGATGCTCAGCGAGGGGTCGGGGACGAGGGACTGCTCGGTGACGCGGTGCACCCGGCCCAGGCCGTGGCACTCCGGGCAGGCGCCGATCGCGGTGTTCGCCGAGAAGGCGTCGCTGTCCAGCCGCTCCTCGGTGCCCGGCGGATAGGAGCCGGCGCGTGAGAACAGCATCCGCAGCAGGTTGGACAGTGTGGTGACGGTGCCCACGGTGGAGCGCGAGCCGGGCGTGCTACGGCGCTGCTGGAGCGCGACGGCCGGCGGCAGGCCGCGGACCTCCTCCACCTTCGGGGTGCCGACCTGGTGGATCAGCCGCCGGGCGTAGGGGGCGACGGACTCGAAGTACCGCCGCTGGGCCTCGGCGTAGAGGGTGCCGAAGGCGAGCGAGGACTTGCCCGAGCCGGAGACACCGGTGAAGACGGCGAGCGCGTTGCGCGGCACATCGACGTCCACGCTCTTCAGGTTGTGCTCGCGCGCGCCCCTGACCTCCACGAACCCCCGGTACCCGGCCCCGCTCACCGCTGCCGCGCATCCATCAGGGCGCCCCTTCTGTCGGCCTCGCGCCCATCCTCCCCCAGCCGCGGCCGGCTGTCGCTCCACGGGGGCCGGGGCGCCCCACGGCTCACTCCGTGTAGTGCAGGCCGTCGATCAGGAGGGTGACCATGCGGCGGCTGTAGGTCAGGCCCTCGTCGTCGGTGGGGACGCACAGGGCGGCCACCGCGTACAGGAGGTCCTTGGGGGTGACGTCCTTGCGCACCTCGCCGGTGGCCGCGGCCGCGTCCAGGAGGGCGCCGAGGGTGGGGCCGAGGCGCTGCATGAAGTAGCCGGGCAGGGACTCGAAAGCGGGGTCGCCCGAGTGGAGCGCCCCGGCCAGGCCGCGCTTGGTGGCCAGGAACTCGGTGTAGCGGTGCAGCCATGCGGCCAGGGCCGCGGCCGGCTCGTGCACGTCCGCCAGCGCCGGGCCCGCGTCGGCGCAGGCGTCCACCTCGCGCCGGAAGACGGCCTGCACCAGGTCGGAACGCTGCGGGAAGTGCCGGTAGAGGGTGCCGACGCCGACACCGGCCCGATCGGCGATCTCCCTGGCGGGGGCGTCCACCCCGGAGGTCACGAAGACGGTCTTGGCCGCTTCGAGCAATGCGTCGACGTTGCGGCGGGCGTCGGCGCGGATGCGGCGTGCGCCGCTTTCGGCCGCCGTGTCTATTGCTTCGTCCGCCACCAAGCACCCTCCTCGCGCCGGAACCGCGTTCCGGAACACTTCCGGAACGGCTTTCCGCTTACCTCCACCCTACGGCATCCCGCCGTTGGTAGTCCCGGACGCTCCCGGCCGCCAGGCCGGTCCTGGGCTGGTCGCGCAGTTCCCCGCGCCCCTGAAAAACCTTGCCGTTCGCGCGCAGGGCGAGGTGTTTGGGGGCGCGGGGAACGGCTCCCCCAGAGGGGGGACCCCCAGAAGAGGCCACCGTCCTTGCGACGGCATACAACCCCGTGGGGCAGACGGGAACCCGAAAGGGGCGCTGGGGGTACCCCCAGGCGAAGCTCTGGGGGAGGAACTGCGCTCGCAACCGGCCACCGGGCGGCAGGCGGCGACGAGACAGGACCCCCGCGGCGAGAAGCCGCCCCATAGCCCCATCGGCGCGGCAGGCGGCGACGAGACAGGAACCCCAACGGCGAGAAGCCGCACCCGCGTAATCAGGACGCGTGGCCGAGGGGATCGATCTGCTCGGGCGTCGCGTCGTCGGCGGCCGTGGACACGCTCAGGTCGCGCCATTTCTCGTCCTCCGCCAGCAGCGCGCGGCCCGCCGCCGTGGCGTAGGCGAAAGCGTCCGGCCCGACCAGCAGCCGCAGGGGCGGCTCGGGGAGCGCGACGACGTCGAGGACGAGGCGGGCCACCTTCGCGGGGTCGCTCGCCTCCGTGAAATCGTCACTGTGCATCCGCGCCATCACGCCGACCGTCGGCTCGTACTCGGGCCGGATCGGGTCCACCCGCATCGAGGAGCCCGCCCAGTCGGTGCGCATGCCGCCCGGCTCCAGCACGGTGACCTTGATGCCCAGCGGCGCGACCTCGGCCGCGAGCACCGACGAGAAGCCGCCGACCGCCCACTTGGCCGTCTGATAAGCGGACAGGCCCGGTGTGGCCAGGCGGCCGCCGACCGAGGAGACCTGCACCACGTGCCCCGAGCGCTGCTCGCGCAGCACCGGCAGGGCGGCCCGGGTCAGCCGGACGACACCGAGCAGGTTCGTGTCGATCTGGGCCCGGAAGTCGTCGAAGTCGATGTCCTCGACCGAGGCGACGTTGGCGTACCCGGCGTTGTTGACCAGCACGTCGAGCCGGCCGAAGCGGTCGACGGCGGTGCGTACGGCGGCCGCGGCCTGCGCGTCGTCGGTGACGTCGAGGGGGACGGCGGCCAGCCGGTCGCCGTACTCGGCGGCCAGGTCGTCCAGGACCTTCGGCGAGCGCGCGCCCGCCACCACCTGGTGGCCGGCCCGCAGCGCCGCGACGACGATCTCGCGCCCGAGGCCGCGCGAGGCGCCGCTGACGAGGAAGACGGAAGGCATGGGAGGGCTCCGTTCGAGAGGCTAACTTACTAACCGGTTGATTAGCACCTGCTCCCATGGGACACCCGGTGGCCGCGATTGTCAACTATCCGGTTAGTCGATAACCGGTACGGGGCCGGATAGCATGGGTGTCATGAACAGGGACGCCGAGGCCACCCGCCGCAGACTGCTCGACGCGGCGACCGAGGAGTTCGCGCAGTACGGCATCGCGGGCGCCCGGGTGGATCGGATCGCGGCCGCGGCCCAGAGCAACAAGGCGCAGATCTACCACTACTTCGGCAGCAAGGACGGGCTCTTCGACGCCGTCTTCGACGTCATGTGCCGCGAGACGCTCGACGCCGTCCCGATCGACCCCGCGGACCTGCCCGAGTACGCGGGCCGGCTGCACGACTCCTACCTGGCCCGCCCCTGGGTGCAGCGCCTCGCCACCTGGTACCGCCTGGAGCGGGCCGGGACCGGGACGCTGCTGCCGATCGTCATGGACAGCTACGCCGCGAAGATCGAGGCGGTGGCCGCCGCCCAGAAGCAGGGGCTTCTCCCGACGCGGTTCTCCGCGCCCGAGCTGCTCGGGCTCGTCGTCCACCTCTCGGGCTTCTGGAGCACGCAGACGCCCGAGCTCGACGTCAGCCTTGGCGCTGACGCTGGTCAGCGGCGGCGGGCTGTCGTGGTGGAGGCCGTCTCAGCGATCCTCTCCGAGGGTTAGCGGGGGTACGGCGGTACCCCCCGCGGTCTCCCCGGCCCTCCGGCCGGCCCCCTCGCTCCCCAGCCGCAGGCCGGTCGGCCCCACGGGGTACGAGGCTGCCCCGACCCCGCCGTTCCCGGCCACAGGCCGGCCGGCCCTACGGAGCACGAGGCTGCCCCGACCCCGCCGTTCCCGGCCACAGCCCGGCGGCCGGTTACTCGCGCAGTTCCCCGCGCCCCCAAAAACGGCAACCCCGTCTGCCCACACCCCGCCCGTTCCCGGCCGAAGGCCGGTCGGCCCTACGGGGCACGAGGCTGCCCCCGCCCCGCCGTTCCCGGCCGCAGGCCGGTGGCCGGTTGCTCGCGCAGTTCCCCGCGCCCCCAAAAACGGCAACCCCGTCTGCCCACACCCCGCCCGTTCCTGGCCGAAGGCCGGTCGGCCCTACGGGGTACGGGGCTGCCCCCGCCCCGCCGTCCCCGGCCGAAGGCCGGTCGGGCCCCTGGGGGTATGACGGGGCTGGTCGGCGGGCTGGGGGTCACTCGAATGGCTGGTGGGGTGGGGGTGCGGGGGGAGGGGGCGCATCGTGGGGGGATGCGGGGTCGCTGGGTGAAGGGGGCGGCGCTCGCGGTGTCGCTCGTGTTCCTGGTGACGTGCGGGCCCGCGGCGGGGCGGCATGTGCGGGCGGCGCCCAGAGGGGCGCCCGTGCTGCACGTGGCCGCGCTGGAGCCCGCCGTCGTGGGGCGGCGGATGTGGCACGCGGACGAGCGGGCCGTCAAGGAGAAGCCCGAGTACGACGGCACCGTGAAGGCCGTCTTCGTGCACCACACCGACAACCCCAACACCTACGACTGCCGCAAGGACGTCCCCGCCATGCTGCTCGCCATGGAGCGCAGCCACATCGCGCTCGGCTGGGACGACCTCGGGTACAACTTCGTCGTCGACCGGTGCGGCACCGTGTACGAGGGCCGGGCCGGCGGCATCGGCAGGGCGGTGCGCGGCGCCCACACCGAGGGGTTCAACGTGGACACCGTCGGAATAGCGGCCCTGGGCAACTTCGGCCCCGGCCGCAAGGTGCCCGAGCCGATGCTGCGGGCGATCGCCCGGATCGCCGCCTGGAAGCTCGCGCCCGGCATCGACCCGCGCGGCAAGGTCCGCCTGGTGTCCACCGACAGCCGCAGCCGCTTCCGCAAGGGCACCGCCGCGCAGCTGCACGCGATCTCCGGCCACCGCGACGCCTACGAGACCGACTGCCCCGGCGACGCCCTCTACGCCGCCCTGCCCTGGATACGGCGCACCGCGGCGAGCCTGCGCCAGGGTGCCACCTACTGACGGCCGGCCGGGCGGGCGACGTACGCCCGGTAACCGTGGAAGGCGGGCAGGTCGGGCAGCCGCAGCAGCCGCCAGCCGCGGGCATAGGACGGCCGGCCGCCCCGGACGAGGAGGGCGACCGGGCGGTGGAGAGCGGTGCGGCGCAGGCCCGCGGGGGTGATGCTCCCGTCGGGGCCGCCGACCTGGCGTGAGGAGCAGCCCGCGTAAAAGGCCATGGGCACCGCGTGGTCGCCGCTGAGCACGCACGGCGGCCGTACGCCCGCGCTGTGCAGGCTGGCGGCGACAGTGCCGTAGTCCCGCCGCATGGTCCGGTTGCTGCGGACGTCCGAGGTGAGGACGGCGGCCTGGACGGCGAGGTGCCCGCACAGCAGCACGGCGAGGACGGCGCCCGCCGAGCGACGCAGCACAAGGGCCCGTCGCCGCGGGTGAGGGAGCGGTGTCCGCTGTGTGCCGGGCGCGGCGGCGTCGGCCGGCGACGGCGCCGCAGGTGGGCGCTCCGGCGCCGCGGAGGTCCGGGAGCCGGTCCCCACGGTCCCCGGCGAGCCCGCCCAGAGGAACGCGGCCCGCAGGCACCAGGCGACCGGGATCGCCGCGAGCGCGTAGGCCGGCAGGAGGAAGCGGGGGGCCGCGTAGCCGATGAGGAAGAGGTAGGGGAAGGCCGTCGAGGCGGCGGTGAGCAGGGGGAGCAGGGCCGTGGCGCGGCGGCCGGCGCGGTGTGCGGCCCACAGTCCCGCGACGGCCAGGACCGGCAGGACGAAGAACCAGATGGAGTCGGCGGGGTGGCGCCACGGCACCGTGCAGGGGCGGCACAGCGTATGGCCGTCGAGCGCCCTGACCTGGTCGTCCACGGCGAAGTTCCAGCCCGTGCCGCCCTGGATCGCGCTGGCCCGGTCCAGCCGCTCGCTCAGTCCGCCGTAGCGCACGTACGCCTCGATGACCCATTCGGCGCAGCCGAGCACGACCCCGGCGGCGAGCGCGGACCAGACCAGGGGGCGCCGCCCGGCCCGCAGCAGCAGGGCGGTCGCGGCGATCGGGAGTACCAGCCAGAAGGCGTCCGGCGGCCGCATCAGCCCGGAGAGGGTGACCGCGGCGGCGAGGCCGGCGGCGCTGCGGCGGTCACCGGGGTCGCGCAGCAGCCGCAGGAAGAAGGCGACGGCGGCGAGGGCGCCGTACGCGCTCCACAGGTTGGGCATGACCTGCGGGCCGTAGTAGAGGCTGATCCACAAGGTGGCGAACAGCCCGCCCGCCAGGGCGACGACGGCCGGCGGGACGAGGGTGCGCCAGGCGCGCAGGGCCAGGAAGAGGCCCAGCGCGGACAGCACGGCGAACCAGACGCGCAGCGCGGTGGTGGAGCCGGTCCAGGAGGCGATGGGCGCGGCGAGGAAGGAGATGCCGCGGGCGCGCGGGGCACTGAAGAAGGCGGCCGGCACCGAGCCACTGACCTGGCTGGTGTAGACGGTCTCGTCCCAGCCGAGCCCGCTGCCGGGCACCACCGCGACGAGCTGCACCACCCCGTAGACCGCCGCCACGGCCGCCGCCCACCGCCCGGCCCGCCGGGCCTGCGCCTCGCGGTCCGGTCCCGTCCCGTGCGGCGGCCGGGGGCGGACGAGGGTTCCGGTGATCTCCGACATGTCCCCACCCTGTCAGGGGGCCGCCCGCGGTGGGCGGCGCCGGGCCGGGGCGGGGCGGATGGCGGCGAAAATCACACACCCCCGCCCGATCCGGCGTCAGGAGTAGTAGTTGCGCTGCCAGCGGTGGCGCGCCAGGATCGCCAGCTGGTCGGCGCCCAGGGTGCGGCCGTCGCTCACCGCCGCGTTGCGCTCCACGTTGCGGACCGTGCGCATGCCCGGAATGACCGTGGAGACCTGAGGCGCGCTCAGGACGAAGCGCAGGGCGGTCTCGGCGATGTCCGCGACGGGGATGGCGAGGTCGGCGGCGATGGCCTCGACGTGGCGCTCGACCTCGGCGGGGCGGTCGCCGCGGAAGTAGCGGTTGCGGAAGTCCCCTTCGGGGAAGGTCGTGCCGGCCGTCACCGCGCCGGTCAGGCCACCCTCGTCCAGGGCGACGCGGACGATGACGCCGACGCCGTGCTCCTCGCAGGCCGGCAGCAGCGCGTCGGCCGGAGCCTGGTCGAAGATGTTGTAGATGACCTGCACGGTGTCCACAGCGCCGCTGCGCACCAGGGCGAGCGCGCTGTCGGGCTCGTGGTCGTTGATCGAGACGCCGAACAGGCGGATCTTGCCCTCGGCCTTCAGGTCGGCGATCGTCTCCAGCCAGTCGCCGCGGCCGACCCACTCGTCGCTCCACACGTGGAACTGCAGGATGTCGAAGTGGTCGAGCCCGCTGGCGCTCAGGCTGGTCTCCAGGCTCTGCCGGATGTGCGCGCCGGGGAAGGCGTCGGCGGGGGCGACGCCCGCGGGGGCGGGCCACCGGCCGTTCTTCGGCGGCACCTTGGTGGCCACCAGGATCTCGCCGCCGTCGCGGCCGGCCCGCTCGCGGACGAAGCGGCCGACGATCCGCTCGCTCTCGCCGTAGCCGCGGGCGGTGTCGATCAGGTTGACGCCGAGGTCGGCGGCGCGGTGCAGGGCGCGCAGCGACTCGTCCTCGGCGGCGCCGATCCACGCCGAGGCGCCGATGCCCCAGGCGCCGTAGCCGATCTCCGACACCGACAGCCCGCTGCGGCCCAGTTCGCGATAGCGCACGGTGATCCTTTCCTGCTGGGTTCCGACGACGGCCCCAGCTTCGTAGGCGACCGGCGGCACCGTCCAATAGAAGAAACCGAAGGCATTCAGAAGCGCGGGCGATGAGTGCCGCGCGGCCGCACGAGGCGGTGACGACGAGCGCCGTGCGCCCGCGCGAGGCGGCGCCGACGAGCGCCGTGCGCCCGCGCGAGGCGGCGCCCGTGGGTGCCGATGAACGCCGATGCACGCCGACGAGCAGCGACGAGCACCGCCGCTGCACCGAGCCCGCACCGGGGCCGCACCGGGGCCGCGCCGAAGGGGCCACCCGGACCCGCGTAGGGCCGTACGAGTGAGGGAGGGCGTAAGGCATTCGGGTCGCAGCCGCCGGCAGGCCGCGCCGCAGCGCGGGCCGGGCGGTCCGAGGACCGACGCTGGGGTCACTCCCGTCCCAAAAGCAGACAAAAAGCTCATCAGGCAAGAGGTGCGGTCCCGCGCGGGGCCGCCCGAGCCCCCCACACCCTGGAGGTACCCCATGGACCGCCCGGACCACCGTCCGCGCCCCGGTGCGCACGCCGGTGCCGAGCCCCACGCCCGCACCCGGCCCCGGCGGGCGGCCCGCCGCCGCACGATGCTCGCCCTCGCGGCGGCCCTGGCCGCCCTGCTCGCGCTGCCGGCGGCCGGCACCGCCACCGCCGAGCCCGGCCTGCACGGCCGCGGCCGGATCGAGAACTACCACTGGATGGGCTCCAGCGTGGCCACCCACGAGGGCCGCTCGCTGAACCGGGTCCGCTCCACCACGCGCGTGCCGCAGACTCCCGGCATGGACGTCAGCAACTGGCAGGGCACGGTGGACTGGCCGGCCGCCTACGCCAAGGGCGCGCGCTTCGCCTACATCAAGGCCACCGAGGGCACCACCTACCGCGACCCGCAGTTCAACGCCAACTACGTCAACTCCTACTACGCCGGGTTCATCCGCGGCGCCTACCACTTCGCCACGCCCAACACCTCCAGCGGCAAGGCCCAGGCCGACTACTTCGTGGCCCACGGCGGCGCCTGGTCCAAGGACGGCAAGACGCTGCCGCCGCTGCTCGACATCGAGTACCCCTCGGGCTCGACCTGCTACGGCCTGAGCCAGAGCGCGATGCGCGACTGGATCAGCGACTTCGTCAACGAGGTGCACGCCAAGACGACCCGCTGGGCGACCATCTACACCACCACCGACTGGTGGACCACCTGCACCGGCAACACCTCGGCCTTCGCCGCCAATCACCCGCTCTTCATCGCCCGTTACGCCTCCAGCGCCGGCAAGCTCCCGGCCGGCTGGCCCTTCTACAGCTTCTGGCAGCACTCGGACTCGGGCACCTTCCCCGGCGACCAGGACTACTTCAACGGCCCGATCAGCGGCCTGAAGAACCTCGCGAACAACACCTGAGCGGCGCCAACAGCCGCCGGTCCACTGACCGTTGCGGGGCCCACGTCCCCGGGCCCCGCAACACCCCCGCCTCCCGCCGGCACCGCGGCACACCGGCCCCGCCGCACCGTCCCCGCGGCGAGCCCCCGCCTCCCGTAGGGCGCCGTAGGGCGGTTCAGCGGGCGAAGCCCGCCAGCGACAGCAGCAGGTGCGCCGACTCCGGGTGCTGGAAGTCGGAATGGGCACCCGAGGGGTGCCACCAGCGGCCGCGCCGGAACCGCCAGGTCGCGTCCACGTTGACGATCCGCTCCCCGAAGTGCGCCCGGACGTAGGGCTCGTGGGAGCGCAGCAGGGGCGCGGCGGCGATGTGCTCGGCGGGCGCGGTGGCGCCGGCGAACCCGATGCCGGGGGCACCCTCGGCGAGCCGGTGCCACAGTCCCGTGGCCCGGTCGGCGCGCGAGGAGGTCAGCGCCACGGGGCCGTTGATCGGGGCGTCGTGCAGGATGCGCGCGAAGCGGTCGGCGAAGATCGCGGGCGGCGCGGCCATCTGGAAGACCAGCAGGGTGTCCACCGTGTAGGGGTAGCGCGGGTCGGCCCGGTTCCAGCCCAGCACGGCGGGCCGCTCGCCCGCGGCGGCCTGCACGGCCTCGGTGAGGAAGCGCCCGCCGAAGGAGTGGCCCACGCAGTGCAGGTACTGCCCGCCGGCGCCGCGCAGGGTCGGCGGCCGGCCGGGCGTCCTGCGCCGGGAGTTGAGGTAGCCGAGCAGCTGCCCGAGCACCTGCCCGGCGTGACCGGTGGTGGTCATGGCGTGGGCGCGCTCGCGCACTCGCCGGTAGCCGGTGAGGAAGGGGTCGCTGGTGGAGGGCCAGCGCACCGCCACGTAGTGCCCGCGCCAGGCGCCGAGCGTCGGGTAGCGGCGCGGGTCGGCGGCGCAGGCGGCCTCCACCAGCGAGAAGAAGCGGGTGGCGCGGGTGAGCGCCTGGGTACGGGTGTTCCGCCAGCCGTGGACGAACACCACGACGTCGGTGGCGTCCTGCGGCACGTGCAGGTGCCGGGCGAGGAAGTCGCCGGCGGCGGCCGCGGGCACGGCGGCGCCGGTGTCCGGGTCGAGCAGGTCGCCCCACTCGTCGAGGTCGACCACCGCGTGGGGGGCTGCGGCCCGTCCGGTCAGCTGTCCGTCGCCGGCCACAGGTGCACGTCCATCCCGCGGTAGAGGGAGAAGATCAGGCCGAGCGGGTTGCCCTGCTCGGCGGCGAAGGAGCGGGCGACCGACGATGACGTTGTCCGGTTTCAGGTCGCAGTAGAGCAGCCCCTGGTCGTGCAGGTGGGCGAGGATCGCGGCGGCGTCGCGCAGCACCGCGAGCAGGGTGGCCAACGTCAGCCCCACCTGGGCGAGTTCGCGCAGGGAGGGTCCTTCGACGTACTCCATGACGATGTACTCGGGGTACTCGGACGCCTCGCCGGTGCGCGCGTCGTGGTGTCGGACGAAGTCGAGGATGCGGACGATGCCCGGGTGGTCCTGGGCGTCCAGGAACCCGCGTTCGGCGCGGGCCGCCGAGCGGGCCTGCGGATCGGCGCTGTCCAGCAGGCCCTTGAGGACGACATGGGTGCCGGTGGAGCGGTCCTGGGCCAGGTAGAGCCACTCGCGGCCGCCGCGGGCCAGGCAGCCGAGCACCTCGTAGCGGCCTGCCACCAGGTCGCCCCGGGCGAGTTGGGGCCGGAAGGAGAAAGGGGTGCCGCACGAGGGGCAGAAGCCTTCGGTCCTGCCGGGCTGCCCACGGTAGGAACGGTCCACGTACGAACCGCAATTGCCGCACACACGCCGGTGCTCGGGCAGGACGGGGTCCGTCAGCAGCTTGGCCTCGGGCACGGGTTCGGCCCACTGCCCGCCCCACAGCGGCGACTCTCCCCCGGGCTGGGAGGACGTGTCCTCCCCAATCACCCTTCCCACGATACGCAGAACCGTGCGGCCCATCACCCGAACGGCCACCCGAAGGGGCACACGCGCGTGCCCCTTCGGGACCGCCCGTCAGGCGGAGGCGGCCGCAAGAAGCCGGAAGAAGCCGCAAGAAGCGGCAGCGGCCTCAGGCGTGGGCGGACAGCTCCGCGATCTCCTCGGCGGTCAGCGTCAGTTCCGCCGCCTGCACGGAGTCCTGGATCGAGGCGGGCCGGCTGGCACCGGGGATGGGGACGACCTGCTCGGACAGGGCGAGCATCCAGGCCAGGCAGACCTGGTAGGGGCTCACCCCGTGGGCGGCGGCGACCTTGGCGAACGGGGCGAAGGTGGAGCCGAGGTCGCCGGCCCGGCTGATGCCGCCGAAGGGGCTCCAGGGCAGGAAGGCGATGCCCAGCTCGTCGCACAGCGCCAGCTCCGGCTCGCTGGAGCGGAAGGCGGGCGAGAACTGGTTCTGCACGGAGACCAGCCGGCCGCCCAGGATCTCGTTCGCCAGCCGGATCTGCTCCGGGTTCGCGTTGGAGATGCCGGCCATCCGGATCTTGCCCGCGTCGAGCAGGTCGCGGATGGCGCCGACGGAGTCGGCGTAGGGGACCTTGGGGTCGGGCCGGTGGAACTGGTAGAGGCCGATCGCCTCGACACCGAGCCGCCGCAGCGACGCCTCGCACGCCTGCTTGAGGTAGTCGGGGTCGCCGTTGAGCGTCCACGAGCCGTCTCCGGGGCGCAGGTGGCCGCCCTTGGTGGCGACCAGGACCTCGGCGCCGGCCGGGTGCGAGGCCAGCGCCTTGGCGATGAGCGACTCGTTGTGCCCGACCTCGTTCGCGTCGCGGTGGTACGCGTCCGCGGTGTCGATGAAGCGCACACCGGCGTCCAGCGCGGCGTGGATCGTGGCGACGGACCGGGCCTCGTCCGGGCGGCCCTCGATCGACATGGGCATTCCGCCCAGACCGATCGCGCTCACCTGGACGTCACCGATACGGCGGCTCTGCATGGCTCTGCCTTTCTCCGGACGGGGGGACCGGGTGCGCCGGGGGGACGCACACACCAACCAGCATTCCCCCGCGGGCGCTGAACCGTCCAATAGAAGAAAGCGAACGAATTCAGCGCTGCGGACGCACAATCCCGGCAGGCGCAAAACCACCGTCCCGCGCCGCCGGCCGGCCCACCGCAGGCCACACCGAACGCCCTGGTCTGCGGCGTTATCGGACCCCCCGTTTCCTCGCGATTGGGTAAAGGGCGGCCACTTGGGGCCTGCCCGGTATTCCCACAATCCTCACGTGGCGTGCACACTACAGGCCAGCGTCGGCCATGCGATCTGGTCGTGCACGGCCGGCGGCTTCGGTTCCCGTTCCCCTGATGAACCTTCACGTTGGAGTCGTCATTACCGGCATACACAAACCCCGTGCGTTCAGCGCGCGCGTCGGTGTGGTCGCGGCTGCGTCGCTCGCCACACTGTCCGGCTCGCTGATGCTCGCCGGCCCGTCGCAGGCGTCCACCCCCGCCGCCACGCCCAAGACGATCACCGGCAGCCACCCGTCCTGGGCGACCGCCGCCGCCGACGCCGGCGCGCTGTCGTCCGGCACCGAGCTCACCGGAACCGTCTACCTGGCCGGCCGCGACGCGGCCGGCCTGACCGCGTACGCGACGGCGGTCTCCGACCCGTCGAACGCCGCCTACGGCAAGTTCCTGACCCCGGCCCAGTTCGACGCGCGCTTCGGCACCACCGGCGCGCAGGTCACCGCCGTGAGCAAGTGGGCGAAGGACGCGGGCCTGACCGTGGTGAAGTCCACCGCGCACGCGCTCACCGTCAAGGGCACCAACGCCGCCATCACCAAGGCGTTCGGTACGTCCGTGCACAACTACCGGGTCTCCGGCACGGTGCGGCACGCGCCCGCCGGGAACATCGTCGTGCCGTCAAAGGTCTCCGCCGACGTGCTCGGGGTGACCGGCTTCACCTCCGCCGGCGCCAACGTCGTCAAGCCCGACTCGACCAAGGTCTCGGACGCGGCCCCGGCCGCCACGGGCGACCACAAGACGCCGAACAGTGGCCTGCCGACCACCGCGACCTGCTCCGACTACTGGGGCCAGAAGCTCGCCACGGGCGCGCCCGCCGGCTACACCAAGAGCCCGGTGCCCTACGACCAGTGCTCGTTCTACCCGTCGCAGATCCGCAAGGCGTACGGCATCACCGCCTCCGGCCTGACCGGCAAGGGCGCCACCATCGCCATCGTGGACGCCTACGGCAGCTCCACGATGCTGGCCGACGCGAACCAGTACGCCACGAACCACGGCGACAAGCCGTTCCGCAGCGGGCAGTACAAGGAGATCGTCGACCCGTCCCAGTGGACGAACGAGGACCTGTGCAGCGGTGCGGCGGGCTGGGCGCCCGAGGAGGCGCTGGACGTCGAGATGGCGCACGGCCTCGCGCCGGACGCCAACGTGGTCTACGTGGGTGCCAACTCCTGTGAGGACAGCGACCTGCTGGCCGCCATCAGCACCATCGTGGACAACCACCTGGCCGATGTGATCTCGAACTCCTGGGGCGAGATCATGCACACCACCGACGACGCGGACGTGACCGCCTCGGAGATCGCCGCCTACGAGCAGGTCTTCAAGCAGGCCGCCGTCGAGGGCATCGGCATCGGCTTCTCCGCGGGCGACTGCGGCGACTCCAGCCCGGCCGCCGCGGCGACCGGCGCCAACTGCCAGGCCGACACCTCGCGCGCGCAGGCCAACTGGCCCGACTCCGACCCGTGGGTGACCTCGGTCGGCGGCACCGCGCTCGGCATCGCGAACAAGACCGGCAGCTACGGCTTCGAGACCGACATGGGCACCCTGCGCTCCAGCCTGTCCGCGGACGGCAAGAGCTGGACCCCGTCGGTTCCCGGCCCGTTCTACTTCGGCGGTGGCGGCGGTACCAGCGAGGACTTCGCGCAGCCGTTCTACCAGCGCGGCGTGGTGCCCGGCTCGCTGTCGCACACCCTGATGACCGGCCAGAAGGTGCGCACCGCGCAGCGGGTCACCCCGGACATCTCGATGGTCGGCGACCTCTACACCTCGGTGCTGGTCGGCCTCTCCGACGGCGCGCCCTACAGCGAGGGCGGCTACGGCGGCACCAGCGTCTCCTCGCCGGAGTTCGCCGCGGTCCAGGCCGACGTGCTGCAGGCCCGCCACCACGCGGTCGGCTTCGCCAACCCGTCGATCTACGCGCGCTCGCACGTGGTCACCGACGTCATCGACCGGCAGGCCCAGCACTCCACGACCCCGCTGAGCAGCGTCCACGACGCCGGTCTGGTCAACGGCACCCTGGTGGCGCGCCTGATCGCCTACGGTCAGGACACCTCGCTCAACGCGGTCCGCGGGTACGACGACGCCACCGGTGTCGGCTCCCCGAACCTGGACTACTTCCGGTCCTTCCGGTAACCCTCGCGGCACCTCGCGAGCGGCACCGGACCGAGGGCCCCGGCGGAGCGTTTCCGCCGGGGCCCTCGGCGTTCTCTTGCGTTCCCTTGTGTCCTCCGGGGTCCTCTTGCGTCCTGCGGCGAAACCGCCCCCGCCCGGCGACCGTCTTACCCACGGTGGTGCTTTGGCCCCAAGGGCCACGACCAGGAGCGCCACGCGACAGCGACAGGCTGGGGGCCGTAGGCCAGTGGGGACGAACGACCGCGAGACGCAGCAGGACCCAGGACAGGAAGGGGAACAGGAAGAGGCGCGGAACCGGGAACACGAGGGGGAGCCGGAAGCGACGCGGGGACGGGGAGAGGAACGGGGACCGGGACCGGACGCGCGGCAGCAACCCGGGCCGGAGCAAGCCGACTCGGAGCCGGAGGAGCCGGAGCCCGGCGGGGAAGCAGCAGAGGAAGCACCAGGGGAACCGGCACAGGGAACAGCGGCGGAACCAACAGCGGCAGCCCACGCGGCCGAAGCGCCCGAGGAACCCGCTCCCGCGAAAGCGGCCGGGCCGGGGCGGCGCCGGTGGAAGCGCGGGGCCGTCGCGGGGGCCGCGGCCTCGGGGCTCGCCATCGCGATCGCGGTCGTCCTGGTGGCGACCGGCACCGGCGGTGACGGCGGCGGCAAGGCGCACGCGGCCGAGCACCCGCCCCGCACCCCGGTGCGGCACGCCCCGACCGCGAGCAGCACCCCCTCGTGGGACGGCACGACGCAGCTGATCGGCGACGGCTCCACCTCGTACACCGGGCCGCAGCCGCACCAGCCGGTGCCGCAGAAGCTCAAACCGGGCGAGAAGCCGCCGCAGTTCGTGGTCTTCTCCTGGGACGGCGCCCTGGAGGGCGACGACCACATGTTCTCCCGCTTCCGCGAGCTGGCGAAGTCGAACCACGCGAACATGACGTTCTTCCTCAGCGGGATCTACCTGCTGCCGAAGGACAAGCGCACCCTCTACCACCCGCCGCGGCACGCGCCGGGCGCCTCCGCCATCGACTTCCCCACCGACCAGCACATCAAGTGGACGCTGTCCCAGCTGAGTCAGGCGTGGGAGGACGGCGACGAGATCGGCACCCACTTCAACGGCCACTTCTGCGCCCCCGATCCGGGCGCCGGCGGCACCTGGTCGACGCAGGAGTGGAAGAGCGAGATCTCCCAGGCGTACTCCTTCGTGCAGAACTGGAAGACCAACACCGGCTTCACCAAGCTGCCGGCGCTGCCCTTCGACTACGCGCAGGAGCTGGTCGGCGGCCGGGCCCCGTGCCTGGAGGGGCAGAAGAACCTGCTGCCGGCCGAGAAGTCGCTGGGCTGGCGGTACGACGCCAGCTCGCCGGGCGACTTCCAGCTGTGGCCGGCGAAGAAGGACGGCGTCTGGGACTTCCCGCTGCAGCTGGTGCCCTACCCGGGCAAGGACTTCCAGGCGCTGTCGATGGACTTCAACTTCCTCTACAACCAGTCCGGCGGCGACGTCACCGAGGGCGACCCGGCGAAGTACCCGCAGTGGGAGAAGGAGACCCGCGAGGGCTACCTCAACGGCTTCGAGCGGGTCTACAACGGCAGCCGCGCCCCGCTGTTCATCGGCAACCACTTCGAGGACTGGAACGGCCAGATCTACATGCAGGCCGTCGCGGACGTGGTCAAGGACGTGTGCACCAAGAAGGGGGTGCGCTGCGTGTCCTTCAAGGAGCTGTGCGACTGGCTGGACGCGCAGGACCCGGCGGTCCTGGCCAAACTGCGCGACCTCGACCCGGGCGAGTCCCCGGACTGGTCGACCTTCATCACCAAGTAGGCGACGACGAGGGCCTGTCCGGCGGATCACCCCGCCGGACAGGCCCTCTCGTTCGGCCTCCTAGGCCGATCTCGACTCACCGCGCGGGCGAACCGCCCGCGTACTTCTCCGAGTTGGCGTCCTTCCCGTCCTTCCCGTCCTTCGCGTCGTCCTTCGCGGTGGGCGCGGCCGCGCGGCCCGAGGGGGCCTGCGAGACCGGCGCCGACCCCATGTACTGGGTCCAGATCGACGTCGGCAGGTCGCTGCCGGGCTGCTTGGGCGATCTGCCGCCGATCCCGTCCAGCGGCATCAGCTGCTGGGACTTCGGGTCGATGCGGAACAGCTCCACCGAGGTGGCCATGGTGCGGTCGTAGCCGACGAAGGACGCCGAGGTGTTGTCGGGCGCGGTGCCGGGCAGCCCGGCCAGGTCGGGGCCCGCCTTCGCCGCCGCCGTGGCCGCCCCTGACCGCACCGCGTCGTGCAGCGCCTGGTCCACCTCGCCGGCCACCTTCGGGGTGAAGGGGTGCGTCACCGTGCCGTGCCGCACGGGGACGTCGGCGCCGTCGAGGGTGACCCGCCGCACCGAGTACGGCTCGGTGTGGGTGCCGGCCGCGGCGAAGGTGGCGTACGCGCCGGCCATCCGGATCGGGCTCGGCGTGGCGGTGCCGAGCGAGAACTGCGGCACCTGCTCGCCGAACCCGCTGTCGGGCAGCAGCCCGGCGTCGACCGACGCCTGCCGCACCTGGTTGAGCCCGACGTCCATCCCGAGCTGCATGATCGGCCCGTTCACCTGCTCGGCCACCGCCTGCCGCAGCGTGATCGTGCCGTAGCTGCGGTGGCCGGCGTTCGCGGTGGTGACGATCCGGCCGTCACGGTTCCAGTACGGGCCCTCGGGGGTCTGGATGGGCACCTTGTCGTCGCCGTTGTAGGGCGATTCCGGGGTGACCCGCGCACGGGGCGCGTCGCGGGATCTGACCACCCCGTCGCGCAACCCGGCCGCGTAGACGAAGGGGCCGTAGGTGGTGCCGGCGGGCACGATGGCGATGTCGGCGTCGTCGAAGCCCTGCTTGATGTAGTCGGGCCCGCCGTACAGGGCGAGGATCCGCCCGTCGGTGGCCACGGAGGCCGCGCCCACCCGCACATTGCGGTCGGCGGCGCGCCCGGCCGGGTCGAGGGTGGCCAGCTTGCCGCTGACGGCGTCGGCGAGCGCGTCCACCTTGGGCTTCTCGAAGGTGGTGTAGATCTGGAAGCCGCCGAGGTCGAGCCGGGCCGCCGAGATGCCGCTGTGGGCGGTGACGTAGGCGCGGGCGGTGTCCACGAGGTAGCCGGTCTGGCCGCCGAGCCCGGCCGGCCGCGGCGGCGGTATCGGCTCGGGGAACGTCGTGTACGTGGCCCGCTGGGCGGCCGACAGGTGGCCGGTCTTGACCATCCGGTCCAGCACCCACGTCCACCGCTGCACCGCCCGGGCGTGGTTGGCCGGGCTGACCGAAGGGTCGTACAGGCCCGCGCCCTTGAGCAGCGAGGCCAGGAACGCGCCCTGGCTGGGGTTGAGTTGGGAGACATCCTCGCCGTAGTACGCCTTGGCGGCGCGCTGCACCCCGTAGGCGCCGCGGCCGAACCAGCTGGTGTTCAGGTAGCCGTCGAGGATCTGCTGCTTGCTCGTTCTGCGGTCCAGCTTCACCGAGATGAAGATCTCGGAGATCTTGCGGGAGATCGTCTGGTCCTGGTCGAGGTAGACGTTCTTCACGTACTGCTGGGTGATGGTGGAACCGCCCTGCACGCTGCCGCCGAAGGCCATCGTGGTCACCGCGCGGGCGATGCCCTTCGGGGAGACGCCGTGGTCGGAGTAGAAGGAGGCGTTCTCGGCGGCGAGCACCGCCCACTGCACGCCCTGGGGGATGCGGTCCAGCGGCATCGCCTGCCGGTCCACCGGGCCGACCCGGGCCATCTCGGTGCCGTCGGCCCAGTAGTAGACGTTGTCCTGCTGGGTGGCGAAGGCGTTGAGGTCGGCCGGGATCTTCGTACGCTCGTATCCGACGGCGACCAGCGCGGTCAGCGCCAGCAGCCCCCATACGCAGGCCAGCAGCCACTGGCGCGGCGAGGGCAGCCAGCGGCGCACCCCGGTCCGGCCGGGCCGGGGATAGCGCGGGGTGATCCGCCGCACCACGGACGAGCGCCGCACCCGGCCGGCCCAGCGCGCGGCTGCAGAGCCGCGCAGCGGCCGCCACAGCCGGGCGGCGGCCGCTCCCCGCGCGGCCGCCCACCCTCGTATCCCCTTGCGCTGTAACACCCGCCACTTGCGCACCATCGGACGCACTGACATCCCCCACCCCCATGACCCCGTATGGAACAGGCGTTCTCCCCCGCCTCGGTCGGTTCGACCCTATGGGTGCTTCCGGACGGCCCCTTCGCCGTATCTCCACAGCTCTGTAACAACGCGCAAACATCGAGGGGTTGCCGGCCGGGACGAGTTCGGGGGCTGGTTCGGGGGTGCAGGGGGTGGTTCGGGACGGGTTCAGGACCGATTCGGGGCTGGTTCGGAGTCGGTTCGGAGTCGGTTCAGGGCGCCTTCAGGGCGCCTTCAGGGTGTCGGCGGGGGCGGAGGCCGATGCGGCGGCGGGGGTGGGGGCGGGGGCTGATGCGGATCATGCGGGTGGTGCGGCCGATGCGGATGGCCGGGGTGGTCCGGGGGCGGCGGGATGTCGGCGGGGCTCGGCGGGTGGGCGGTCGGCCAGACGAGCAGCACCGGGCAGGGCGCGTGGTCGACGATGAAGCGGCTGTGCGGGCCCAGGCTGTGCGGCCCGAGCCGGGTGCGGTCGCCGTCGCGGGCGAGCACCAGCAGGTCGGCGCCCTCGGCGGCGGCCACCACCTCGCGCTCCACGCGGCCGGTGCGCTGCCGCGTCTCGCACGGCCGGCCCAGCCGTTCCGCAGCCGCGGCCAGCAGGTCCCGGCCGGAGGCGGCGGCCGCCTCGGTGAGGGCGGCGCCCGGGTCGTGGCCGCCGCCGCGGCCGAGCAGCCCGGCGAAGGCGCCGTGCGCGGCGGCGGGCGCCTCGGGGTCGGGCACGTGCAGCAGCACCACCCGCGCGTCGTCCGGCGCGTGCCTGCGCACCGCCTCGACGCAGGCCGGCCAGGTGGCCTCGACGATCCACGCGATCACGGTCGTCACGCCGTATCCGCCTCCCATGGTGTGCGGGCCCCGCGGCAACTGATGGGGCGTCGGCTTCGGCCCCTTCGCTCCTCGGCCGGAGCGAGGGGGTGTTGGAGCACTGCTAGAACACTGCCAGCGACAGCCACAGTGCCGGAACCGCCACGGCGAGCGCGGCAGGCACGGCGAGCGCGCCGAGCCGGCTGAACTCGCCCAGCGCCACCTCGCTGTCGTGCTCGTGCACGATCCGCCGCCACAGCAGGGTGGCCAGCGAGCCGGCGTAGGTGAGATTGGGGCCGATGTCGACGCCGAGCAGCACCGCCAGGACGGCGCCCTCGCCGTTCGGCGCCGCCAGCGGCAGCAGCACCAGCACGGCGGGCAGGTTGTTGATGAGGTTGGCCAGCAGCGCGGCGAGGCCGGCCAGCGCGAACAGCGCGGGCAGGCCCGTGCCGGAGGGGACCGCGTGGCCGAGGGCGGTGCCGAGCCCGTGGTCGACCAGCGCGCGCACCACGATGCCGAGGGCCAGCACGAAGGCCAGGAAGGGCACCGAGGCGGCGGCCAGCAGCTTCCGCGGGGTGGTGCGGCGCCGTACGAGGGCGCGCACCGCGAGGACGGCGGCCCCGGCGAAGGCGGCCCAGGCGGCGTTGACGCCGAAGGCCGAGGCGACGACGAAACCGGCCAGGGTGCCGGCGACCGTGGCCAGCGCGAACCGCGGGACGGGCGGCCGCTCGTGCGCCGCGTCGGCCGTGCCGGCTGCCGACGGGTCGGCGCCCGCGGCCAGGTCGCCGGCGAAGAAGCGGCGCAGCACCACGTACTCCACGCCGATCGCGGCCAGCCACGGCAGCGCCATCAGGGCCGCGAAGCGCGTGAAGCTCAGGCCGCTCGCGGCGAGGGCGAGCAGGTTCGTCAGGTTGGAGACCGGCAGCAGCAGCGACGCGGTGTTGGACAGGTGCGTGCAGGCGTAGACGTGCGGCCGGGGCCGGGCGCCGAGGCGGGCCGCGGTCGCGAACACCACCGGGGTGAGCAGCACGATCGTGGCGTCCAGGCTCAGCACCGCGGTGATCACCGAGGCCAGGACGAAGACCTGCCCGAGCAGCCGCTGGGTGCTGCCGCGGGCGGCCCGCGCCACCCAGGCGCCGCACGCCCGGAACAGTCCTTCCTCGTCGCACAGCGCTGCCAGCACCAGTACGGCCGCGAGGAACCCGACGACCGGGCCGAGCCGGGCCGCCTCGTCGCGTGCGTGGTCCAGGCTGATCGCGCCGGTGCCCACCGCGATCGCGGCCGCCGGCACCGCGACGACCGCCTCCGGCAGCCCCCACGGCCGCACCACCGCGCACCCCAGCACCAGGGCGAGCAGGAGGGCGCTGAGGGCTTCGGCGGACGCGGTGTTCATGCAGGCCATGGTGCCCGCTCCGGCCCGGCCCACCGCACCCGCCACGGCGCCGGCCGACCGGCGCGGGCCGCGATGGTGCACAGGTGGCAGGTCGCGGGCGGCAATTGGTGCACCGGTGACGTAGTGGGGTGGCCGATCGGGCCGTACGGTGACGTCAGACCGGTGGCCCGGAACGGGGGACGGCCACGCCGAGGGGAGGGGGGCCTCCGGTCGCTCGGGCGCGGAGGTCCTTCGCCGCCGCCATCCGGCTGCACGGTCGGCCCACTGTGCAGCCGGACATCGGACCGGGCGCCGCCATCCGACGGGGGAGGATGGCGGCGCCCCCGCTCCACGGTTCGTGGCAGACGCCCATGCCTGGCCGACACAACCTGGCGCGCGCCCTGCCGCGCGCTCCCCGCACACGTCTGCGCCCGCCCGGCACCGCGTAGCTCGGGCCCCGCTACACGCTCCGTCGCAGACGCCTGCGCCCGCCCGGCACCTCCTGGCGCGCGCCCGCCCCACGCCGCTCACCTCGCGGGCCGACGCCCTCGCCGACTGCCCGCGGCGAATCGGGCAGCCGCGCGTCCTCGCCGGACCGCGGGGCCGACGGGCTGCCCGCCCTGGTGAAGAGCCCCGGGCGCGGACCGACCCCGGAACGCACCCTCGACGCAAGCGCCTTGCCCACCCGCCCTGCGCGGTACCCGCCCCATCGGCCGCAGTCCCGCTGCGTGTTCGCCCGTTGCCGCCCCTCCCCGCGCGCCTGCGCTCATGGCCGCGCGGGCGGCCGCCCCGATCGGCTGCCCCTGCAAGGAGGGTGCTCCGGCCGTCATCTTCGACCGCTCCCGCTCGTGTCCGGGCCGACACGGCGTGTTGTACGGTGCACGCCCGACCGGAATGTCCCGCGCCCCCGGGCCGGGGGTGGGCGCAGCCGGTCGGCGGGCGTCCCGCGAACCCGCGGGGACCCCGCGAAGACCCGCACACCCCGGGGGATGACGTGCTGACCGTGCTGACGTCGCAGGATCTGGCCGGCTACGAGGAGTTCGGCGCCGCCGTCGTCGTCGGCGGGGAGCGCGAACTCGAGCGCGCCCTGGTCCTGGCCGGGGCCGAGGTGCCCGCCGGCGGCTGCGAGGGGGCCCTGGTCGTCGTCGGCCCCGGTCTCGAACACCCCGCAGTCGCCCGCCTGGTGCGGATTCTGGCGGAGAGCGGCGCCGCGGGCCTGGTGCTGGCCGGGACCGCCCCGGACGACCCAGCGGCCACCGAACTGGCCGCGACGGCAAAAGAGTCCGGCCTGCCGCTGCTCGCCTCCGGCCGCACCCTCGCCGAGTGGGAGGTTCTGGCCCCACAAGTCGCCGCCCTGCGCGCCGGGTTGCTGGAGCGGCAGTACGCGCGGCTGGCCGGGCTGCTGGACCGGCTGCCCGCGCCCGGCACCGGCGGCGCGGCCGCCGACGAGCGCGGCACCGTAAGGAAGTTGGCCGCCTACCTGTCCGAACAGCTCGACGCCCAGGTGCTGGTGCGCGGCGCCGGCGGCGTGCTCGCCGCGGCCCCCGAGGCCCGCCCGCCACGGGATCAAGAGGCGGACACGCAGGGGCGGTTGGCGATACCCCTGAACGGCGACGCGACCTTGCTGGTGGCCACCGACCGCCCGGCCGCGGCACCCGACCGGGGCCTGGCCGCCTACACCGCCAAGGCGATCGGGCTCGCCCTGGCCGGGCTCGGCGAGCGGCAGGCCGGGCAGGCGGTGGACGAAGCGGTGCGGCGGGTGCGGGTCTCCGCGCTCCAACTGCTCATGAGCGGCCACCCGGTGCCCGCCCAGCGGGTGATCCAGGGCATATCCGGCGACCTGCTCGACAGCGACACCGCGCGGGTCTACATCATCGACTGCGCGGGCGCCCCCCGTGACGCGGTCCTCACCGAGGCCGAGCGGGCGCTGCGGGACGCGGCGCTGCCGGTGCGCTGCCCGGCGTTCAACCGGCACGTCATCATCGTCGCCCCCCAACTGCCGGGCCGGGACCCCGAGCCCGCGCTGCTGCGGCTGCTCGGCGTCTTCGCGCAGGAGCGGGTGATGCTCGGCGGCAGCCTGCCGCACCCGATGGAGGCGGTGGCCGACGCGTACGGCGAGGCCATGGACGCCCTGGCACTGGCCGCCCGCACCCCCGCCCGGCACGCGACGGCCTCCCGCACCACCGGCGTGCTGGACGTGCTGCCGCCGGAGGAGACCCGGGCCTGGGCGATCCGGCTGCTGCGGCCGGTGCTGGCGATGCCGCGCGGCGGACGGCAGATCCTGGAGACGGCCGCGCTCGCCGTGGAGTTCGAGAGGTCGGCGGCCGCCCGGGTGGTCGGGGTGCACCGCAACACGGTCACCCGCCGGGTGCAGCAGGTCTTCGACGCGGTGGGGCTGGACCACGAGCTGATCCTGCACCGGGTGGTGCTGTCGCTGGCCGCGCAGGTCGTCGGGCGGTACGGGGTGGGCCCGGCGCCCGAGGGGCCGGGCCTGCACGCGCTGCTGACCGCACCCGAGGTGCGCTGCTGGGCGGAGAAGGCGCTGCGGCCGCTGGCCGGGGACCGCAGGGACCTGCTGCGCACGCTGCGCGTGTGGGTGGGCCACGGCTGCCGGTTCGAGCAGGCCGCGGCGGAGCTGGGCATCGCCACCAAGACGGTCCGCTCGCACATCCGCGCCGCCGAACCGCTGCTGCGCCGCGACCTGGTGGCGAACCTGCCGGACCAGGCGCCCGACGAGAGCGAGCACCGCCTGTCCAGCGTCCGCCCGCTGGCGCTGGCCCTCTACGCCACGACGCCGCCGGGCACCGCGCCGCCACCGCTGCCGGTGCACCACGAGCCGGCCCCGCCCCGCCCGGCGACGGCCCCATGAGCAGCGCCGGCACCACCAGCACCACGCGCCCCGGGCCGGCGGCCGGCCTCCGACCTGACGGTGGGTAAAGCGCTGGGTAAAAGGGCTGCCCCCGGGTCGGACTGACATCTCCGTGCGGCACACTCTGCTTCGCACGGAGTCCGCCGCTGGGGCGGGGCTCGAGGGGCGGGAGGAACCCATCATGATCATCTGGGGTACCAGGAGCTACATCTACCAGCTGGCGATGCTGACACTGCTGTGCGGGCGCTGCGGCAACCCCGCGGCGCACGCGCTGCGCAAGCGGGTCATGAAGTTCACGCTGTTCTTCATCCCGCTCTTCCCGATCAGCACGAAGTACTCGACGCAGTGCACCTTCTGCGGCGCCCAGAGCCAGGTGCCCAAGGAGCAGGCCCTCGCCCTCCAGGCGCAGATCGCCGCCCCCGCGGCCCCGGCACAGCAGCCGCAGCAGCAGGGCGCGAACCCGTACCAGAACTGACCTCTCGCGCGAGGAGCGCCCCCGCGGCCGGCCGGCCGCGGGGGCGCTCTTGCGTGTCCGGGCGCCCGCCGGTTCTCTCCGATGCTCTTCGGTGTCCTTCGGCGTTCTTCGGCGTTCTTCAGCGTTCTTTCGATCCGGCCCGGTTGCCCGCCGGATGTGTCCGGATCATCGCCGATTTTGTCCGGCACGCGTCAACGCGCGAAACGTGTAGGAAACCTCGCAGCGGGAACCGAACTGACGTACCGCCGTATCCGAGGCACCCCCGAACGGCTCAGCCTCACAGGCCCCCAGGGGCCACCCCGTGCTTCCGTGAATGGAGCACAAGCGCGTGACAAGCCACAGCCGGCCCGCACGGAGCCGGCGGGAAGCAGGCATCCATGGCGGAACGTGACCTCAGATCAGGGCTTCTCGGCGAACTGACCGCAGAGTTCGCCGGCACCATGATCCTGATCCTCTTCGGCGTCGGTGTCGTGGCCCAGGTGGTCGCGGGCGGCGCCCTGACCGTCCCGCCGGGCGGTCTCGGCAACCACGACAGCATCGCCTGGGCCTGGGGCCTGGGCGTCACGCTGGGCGTCTACACCGCGGCCCGACTCAGTGGTGCGCACCTCAACCCCGCGGTGACCCTCACCCTCGCGGTCTTCAAGGGCTTCTCCTGGAAGAAGATCGTGCCGTACTGGGCCGCCCAGTTCCTGGGCGCCTTCGTGGCGGCGCTGCTGGTGCGGTGGAACTACACCGAGGTCCTGGCGCGGGCCGATCCCGGACACACCATCAAGACCCAGACGGTGTTCTCCACGCTGCCCGGCAACGGCAACCCGGCCACCGGCATCCACGAGTGGGGCGCCTTCCGCGACCAGGTGATCGGCACGGCGATCCTGCTGATCCTGATCCTGGCGATCACGGACGTGCTCAACAACCCGCCGCGGGCCAACCTCGGCCCGTGGATCATCGGCCTGGTGGTCGTCGCGATCGGCATGGCCTGGGGCACCGACGCGGGCTACGCCATCAACCCGGCCCGTGACCTCGGTCCCCGGCTGGCCAGCTACATCACCGGCTACGGCACCGCATGGCGAGATCAATGGGGCAACCTCTATTGGTGGGTGCCCATTGTCGGGCCGCTGGTCGGCGGCATCGTCGGCGGCATCTTCTACAAGCTCTTCGTCGGCTTCTGGCTGCCCACCGCCGCGCCCGAGCCGCCCGGCCGCGCGCCGATCCCCGACGAGGCCTGAGCACCGGGCCCGGCCCGGGCCCCGCGCCGTACCCACCGGACGGGGCCCGCGCCGCAGCGGCCCGCATTCCCGCGCGCGCCCCACCCGGCGCGCGCCCAGCCGCGGACGGTCCCGTCCGCGCGCCCGATTACCTCGACCCACGAGAGGCAGCACACCATGCCGGACTTCGTCGGCGCGGTGGACCAGGGGACCACCAGCACCCGGTTCATGATCTTCGACCACGACGGCAACGAGGTGGCCCGGCACCAGCTGGAGCACACCCAGTACCTGCCGCGCCCCGGCTGGGTCGAGCACGACCCGACCGAGATCTGGGAGCGCACCAACGTCGTCATCCAGACCGCGATCCGCAACGCGGGCATCACCGCGGCCGACCTGGCCGCCATCGGCATCACCAACCAGCGCGAGACGACGGTGGTCTGGGACCCGCGCAACGGGCGCCCGTACGGCAACGCGATCGTCTGGCAGGACACCAGGACGGACTCCATCGCCAAGGCGCTGGAGCGCGACGGCCACGGCGACCTGATCCGGCAGCGGGCCGGCCTGCCGCCGGCCACGTACTTCTCCGGCGGCAAGATCAAGTGGATCCTGGAGAACGTCGACGGCGTGCGCGAGGCCGCCGAGGCGGGCAACGCGGTCTTCGGCACCACCGACTCCTGGGTGCTGTGGAACCTCACCGGCGGCCCCAACGGCGGCATCCACGCCACCGACGTCACCAACGCCAGCCGCACCATGCTGATGGACCTGGAGACGCTGGACTGGGACGACGAACTGCTGGGCGTCTTCGGCATCCCGCGCGCGATGCTGCCGAAGATCAACCCCTCCTCGCACCCCGAGGCGTTCGGCAAGACCCGCGCCTCGCGCCCCACCAGCACCGAGGTGCCGATCGCCGGCGTGCTCGGCGACCAGCAGGCGGCCACCGTCGGCCAGGTCTGCTTCACCCCGGGCGAGGCGAAGAACACCTACGGCACCGGCAACTTCCTGCTGCTGAACACCGGTACGGAGGCGGTGCGCTCCGAGCACGGCCTGATCACCACCGTGGCCTACAAGTTCGGCGACGCCCCCGCGGTCTACGCGCTGGAGGGCTCCATCGCGGTGACCGGCTCGGCGGTGCAGTGGCTGCGCGACCAGCTGCACGTCATCACCAACGCCGCCGAGAGCGAGCGGCTGGCCCGCACCGTGGACGGCAGCGACGGGATCTACTTCGTGCCGGCCTTCTCCGGCCTGTTCGCGCCCTACTGGCGCTCCGACGCCCGCGGCGCGATCGTCGGCCTGGCCCGCTTCCACAACGACGGCCACCTGGCCCGGGCCACGCTGGAGTCGATGTGCTACCAGAGCCGCGACGTGGTGGAGGCGATGGAGCAGGACTCCGGGGTGCACCTGGACGTGCTGAAGGTCGACGGCGGCGTCACGGCGAACGACCTGTGCATGCAGACCCAGGCCGACATCCTCGGCGTGCCGGTCAGCCGCCCGGTGGTGGCCGAGACCACCGCGCTAGGCGCCGCCTACGCGGCCGGCCTCGCCGTCGGCTTCTGGCAGGACACCGACGAACTGCGCGCCCACTGGCACGAGTCCAAGCGGTGGGAGCCGCAGTGGAGCGACGAGCAGCGCGCCCACGGCTACACCGGCTGGAAGAAGGCGGTCGAGCGGACCCTGGACTGGGTGGAGGTCGAGTAGCCGCGAGGCCCCCTCGGCTGTGAGCGGCCGCAGCCGTCTGCGGCCGTCCGCTGCCCTTGCCGTGCGGACCCGTCGGACAGCGCCCGGACCCGGAAGGGGTCAGGGCCTGCTCGGCGGGTCCGTCGGCTGCCGGGCCTCGGTCGCGTCGGGGTGGTGCCAGGCGGTGACGTCGAGGGTGCCGGTGGTGCCGAGGTCCACGGTGAGCGGCACCTTCTGCGGGGCGCCCGCGACCGTCAGCTCCACCGCGGTGCCGGTCACGGCGGTCACGGTGGAGTCGGTGACGAGGTTGCGCCAGACCAGGGCCGTGATCGCCCGCTCGCCCGGCCGCAGCGTCAGCGTGGTGGGCGCCGGGTCGTCGATGCCGCCGGTGACGGTGACGCCGTGGTGCACCTCGACGTCGAGCCCGCGCCCGTCACGGCCGAGCACCCGCAGCCGCGGGTAGCCGCTGATGGTACGGGGCGCGGTGCCGCAGTCGGTCAGGCTGACCGTCACCGCGCGCAGCCCCATGGCCGCGTCGGGCACTCCGAGCGCGGCGCGCAACCCCGAGGCGGGGCACGGCAGTCCGGCCGTCCCGGTCGGCTCGTCGACCGGCGGCCCGGGGTACTGTGCGATGCCCGGCGGGGTCGCGGAGCGCGGGGGGTACGAGGTCGCGGGCCCGGACGGCGCGGCGGCGCCCGGGGTGGTGTGCGCGCCGCAGCCCGCGAGGGCGAGGGCGGCAGCGGCCGCCGCGGCGACCGGTGCGGCCCGGACGAGACGGCCGTGGGTGCTCCCCCACCGTGTGCTCACCCCGTGATCATCACATATTCGGGACCGGGAACCGCCCCGGAGCCGCGAGGTGTGACAAGAATGGGAAGTTCCTCCGCCCCGGCACGGCGGCGCAGGAGCGGAACATTCCGGGCGACAGGGGGAGTTGGACCATGGACGGCGGTATCGCGCTCACACCCGGCGGCAACGCGGCACTCGACGGCCCCGAGGCCCGGGCCGAGGTCACCGCCCGGGGGACGGCCATCGACGTCTCCGCGGTGCTGCTCACCGCGGAGCGCAAGGTCCGCGGGGACACGGACCTGGTCTTCTACAACCACCCGGCGCAGGACGGCGTCACGGTCGCCGGCGGCACCGTCCGCCTGGACCTGCCGCGCCTGCCCGCCGCGGTGCACACCGTGGCGGTGGTGGCGAGCGTGGACGCGAACCGCCCGGGCACGACCTTCGACGCGGGCAGCGGCCTGCACGCCGCCGTCACCTCGGGCCAGGCCGCCGTCACCTTCACCCCGCCGCCCGCCCGCCTCGGCGAAACCGTCGTCGTGGTCGCCGAGTTCTACCGCCGCGGCCCCGGCTGGAAGGTCCGCGCGGTGGGCCAGGGCTACGCCGACGGCCTGGCGGGCCTGGCCCGCGACTTCGGCGTGACGGTGGACGAGGCACCGGCACCCGGCGGGCAGGGCGGCGGTGTTGCCCCGGTGCCGTCCGCGGCGGCAACGCCGGGTCCGGGCGTGAACGGCGAGCCGCGGACGCCCGCGGCCGGATCGTCCGCGGGTCGCCCGCCCGGCGCCGGTGGTGCCCCAGTGCCGTCCGCCGGGGACCCGGCGCCCTCGTACGGGCAGCCGCCGGTGCCGCCGAGCCCGTACGCACCGGTGCCACCCGCCGGCGGGCAGGGGTTCGGGCCCCCGCAGACGGCCACCGGGCCGCAGGGCTGGGCGCCCCCGCCCTCGGGAGCGGCCGCGGCCCCCCTGCCCCCACCCCCCGCCGCGCCCCCGGCACCTCCTGCGCCGTACCCGCCCCAGCGACCCCCGTCCCCCGCAAGCCCGTACGGGCCCCCGCCAGTGCCGCCGGCCGGCGGACCGTACGCGCCCCAGCCGCCGCAGCCGCACGTGCCGCAGGCGGCCGCCCCGGCGATCAGCCTGGAGAAGGTGCAGCGCTCCGCCCCCGCGCTGGTGAACCTGTACAAGCAGGCGGGGATCTCGCTGCAGAAGCAGGGCATCACGGGGCAGCGGGCGGCGGTGTACCTCGTGATGGACCACTCCGCGAGCATGCGCAGCTACTACCGGCGCGGCACCATGCAGCACTTGGCCGAGCAGGTGCTCGGGCTCTCGGCGAACCTGGACGACGACGGCGTGGTCCCCCTCGTCTTCTTCAGCAGCAGCGTCAACCTCGTCTCCGAGATCTCACTCGACAACCACCACGGCCGCCTGGACGCCGTGCACCGCAACCTCCCGTGGGGCGGCACCGCCTACGCCCCCGCCATGCAGGCCGTCATCGAGCACTACCGCGGCTGCGGCGCCACCGACCCGGCGTTCGTCGTGTTCCAGACCGACGGCGAGCCCTTCGACCGCTCGGAGACCAAGCGGCTGCTGCAGCAGAGCAGCAAACTGCCGATCTACTGGCAGTTCGTCGGCTTCGGCAACCCCCGCGGCCTGCGCTTCCTGCGCCCTCGACACCCTCAAGGACCGCGCCCTGGACAACGCCGGGTTCTTCGCCGCGGGCAAGGACCCGCGCGAGCGCGGCGACGCCGACCTCTACGACTGCCTGATGGCCGGCTTCCCGGCCTGGCTGCGGGCCGCCCGCGCGGCAGGCGTCGTCCGCTGACGCCCGGTTGGGGCGTGATGTTCCACGTGGAACATCACCCGGACCATCCGCCCCCTCCGCAACCCGCACCGGATACGGCGGGCATAAACCCAACGGCAGCCATGTTGTTACCTGGTTCAGCAGGGGTCGGCACAGCTTCATCGGCCATACTGCTTGCCGTGGAGCAGCGCATAGGTTCGATCACCCCGTCCGTGCCCGCCGCCGGCGTCGACCCGGCGTACATCCCGGGCCTCACGCCCCCGCCCGCCGCGGCGGCGGACGAGGCCGCCCCGGAGGCCGCGGAGACCGCGCCGGAGCAGGAAGCGGCGCCGGAGCACCAGGAGGAGTCGGCCGAGCAGCCGACCGGGAGCGCCGTGGCGGCCGCGGAGGACGCAGCCACCGCGGACGACGCCGACGCCGAGAAGACCGGGAGCGGCGACGCCACCGACACCGCCGAGGAGGAGGAGCCGGAGCCTGACTTCGTGTGCTCGGACCGCCGCGCGTCCATCACCGTCGACAGCGAGGGCGTCCGCTTCCGCCTCGACGAGGAGGAGGCGGACTTCCGCTGGGACGAACTCGGCGCCGTCGAGATCGACACCCCGCGCTTCGGCCGCCGCTTCACCGTCACCGTCTACACCACCGAGCGCCGCTGGTACGAGGCCCAGGTCGACGCCCCCTCCCGCGGCACCCTGAAGCAGTGGGCCGCCGACCTGGACGCCGTCCTGGACCGGCACTTCGAGGACGAGTCCCCGAAGGACGAGGACGCCGAGGCCGCCGAGGGGTCCGAGGACACGGCGGCCGACGAGTCGGCGGAGACGGAATCCGCGCCGGACGCTGAGGCGACGGCCGAGGCGGAGAGCGCGCCGGAGGACGCGGCCCCGGAGCCGGTCGAGACCGCGGACGGCACCGCTGCCGAGGCGTCGGACAGCGCCGAGGAGAAGGCCGACGGGAAGGCCGAGGACGAGGCGGACGCTCCCGCGGCGGCCACGGCGGGCGCGGCCAAGGACGTCAAGAAGTCCCCGGCGAAGCCGGCCCGTTCGCGGGCGTCCCGCAAGGCGTGACCACCGGAAAGGGCCCGGCTCCCCGTGAGGGGGGCCGGGCCCTTTGACGTGAGCTGACGTGAGCTGACGTGAACAGCCGTGAGCTGGTGTGAGCAGCCGTACGCCCCCGCACCCGGCCCTACGCCGAGGCGCGGCGCCGTCCGTTCCGCCGGCCGGGGTCAGCTCCAGCCGTAGAGCTCCTTGAGGCGGTTCACCACCAGGTTGAAGCGGCCGCGGTCCAGCGCGCACGCCTCGCGGCGCATGCCCTGCTCGTGCAGGCGCATCACGCGGTCGAGGGCGACCCAGGAGTCGCGGCCCTCGCGGTCCCACGGGCCGGCGCCGATGGCGACCCACTCGCGGTCGTGGTCGTGCCGCTTGCTGGACAGCTGGACGGCGAGCAGCGTGCCGCGCGGCTCGCGGGCGACGACGAGGACCGGCCGGTCCTTGCCCCGCCCGTCGTTCTCCTCGAAGGGCACCCAGGTCCACACGATCTCGCCCGGGTCCGGGTCGCCGTCGTGGGCGGGCGCGTACTCGGTGCGCACCCGGCCCACCTCGCGCGGATCGGCCTCGGTGGTGGCGTGGGGGCCGCTCGCCCCGGGGAAGTCGGCGTGGTTCTCAGCGAAGGTCGTCACGCCCGTACCGTATGGCACCGGGCGCGACGGCCGGGGGCGGGGCACGGCCCGGCCCACCCCGCCCGGACCGTCACACCCCGGTGGCATACGGTACGGATCGCCGGGCCCCGGCAGGCACGTTCAACCGCGGCGCCGGCCGCCGGCGCCGGCCCCTGCTACCAGCGGTGGTGCACCTGGGCGCGGATGCGGCGGTCGTACAGGTCGCGCACCCCGTCGAGCACGGCCGGCGGCAGCGCGGGCAGGGCGGCCGCCTCGGCGTTGGCGCGGGCCTGGGCGACGGAGCGGGCGCCCGGGATCACCGAGGTGACGCCGGGCTGCTGGATGATCCAGCGCAGCGCGGTCTGCGCCGGGGTGGCGCCCTCGGGGGCGAGCGCGGCGAACTCGGCGGCGGCCTCCAGGCCGGTCTCGAAGTCCACCCCGGAGAAGGTCTCGCCCTGGTCGAACGCCTCACCGTGCCGGTTGTAGCTGCGGTGGTCGTCGGCCGGGAAGACGGTCTCGCGGGTGTACTTGCCGGTGAGCAGGCCGGAGGCGAGCGGCACGCGGGCGATGATGCCGACGCCGGCCTCGGCGGCGGCGGGCAGCACCTCCTCCAGCGGCTTGAGCCGGAAGGGGTTGAGGATGATCTGCACGCTGGCCACGCCCGGGCGGGCGATGGCGGTCAGCGCCTCCGCGCAGGTCTCGACGCTCACCGCGTAGGCGGCGACGCGCTGCTCGGCGACGAGAGTGTCCAGCGCGTCGTAGACCGCGTCGCTGGAGTAGACGGCCGTCGGCGGGCAGTGCAGCTGCACCAGGTCGAGGGTGTCGACACCGAGGTTGGCGCGCGAGCGGTCGTTCCAGGCGCGGAAGTTGTCCAGCACGTAGTTCTCGGGGACCTGGTCCATGCGGCGGCCCATCTTGGTGGCCACGAAGATGTCCGCGTCCGGCCGGGACTTCAGGTAGCGGCCGATCAGCTGCTCGCTGCGGCCGTCGCCGTAGACGTCGGCGGTGTCGAAGAAGGTGACCCCCGCCGCCACGGAGGCGTCCAGCACCGCGACGGCGTCCTCCTCCCGGACCTCGCCCCAGTCGGCGCCCAGCTGCCAGGTGCCCAGACCCACCACCGAGACGTCCCGCCCGGTGCGACCCAATACGCGCTTCTCCATGCCCCCGACCCTACGTCCCCGCCCGAGCGCTACGGCGCCGGGGGCCGCACCTGCGGCAGATGCGCGATGCGGTCGATCACCGCGACAAGTGCGACGCGCTGGCCTGCGGATATCTCACCGGCGAGATCGGACTCACGGATGTGCGCGTACCGCAGCAGGGAGTAGGTGTCGAGCGCGGTGAGCGGCCGCACGGCCCGCACGAGGGACGCGACGGGGAGCGCGGCGGCGTCCTCGTCGCCCGAGACGGCCCGGCGCAGCACCCGCTTCAGGCCGGTGGTGCCCTCGGCCGCGACTTCGCTGAGGACCAGGGCGCGGCGATGGACCGCGTCGGAGCCGTGGAGCGTCATGGCTCGCCTCGCCTTCCGCGTCTTTCGCACCTTTTGAGTGCTTCACTCCTGAGCGTACGCCCCTCCACCGGCGGCGCCGGGTTTCCGATCCGCGAAGCGGGCAACCCGCACGGACAGGGACCCCCTGTTGCGGAGGTGACGGACGTGGCGCATGCAAACGGGTCGGCCCGGTCGGTGGGCACCCTGGTCAAGGAGGGCACGGAGCAGCTCTCCGAGCTGGTCCGGCAGGAGATGAAGCTCGCGCAGGCGGAGCTGGCGCAGAAGGGGAAGAAGGCCGGTGTCGGCGGCGGGCTCTTCGGGGCCGCCGGGCTGCTCGCGTTCTTCGCCCTGGCGTCCATGATCACGGCGGCCATCGTGGCCGTGGCGATACCGCTGCCGCTGTGGGCGGCCGCGCTCATCATCGCCGGCGGGCTGCTGCTGGTCGCGGGCATCGCGGCGCTGCTCGGGCGGCGCCAGATGAAGCGGGCGGTGCCGCCGGTGCCCGGCGAGGCGGTGGACAGCGTGCACCAGGACCTGGTGATCCTGAAGGAGAGGGCCAAGCGATGAGCCGTACGGACCCGCAGCTCGCCGAGCTGGAGCAGCAGATCGCGCGGACGCGCGAGGCGCTGGGGCAGACCGTGGAGGAGCTGGCCGCGAAGGTGGACGTGCCCGCGCGGGCCAAGGCGAAGGCGCGGGAGACGGCGGCGCGCCTGCGCGAGGCCCAGGACCACACGCGCAGCCGTGTCACGCAGGCCGCGGCCGAGACGCGCTCGCGCGCGGAGGAGGCGGCCGCGCAGACGCGTACCCGTGCGACCCAGGCGGCCTCCCGTCTGCGCCCCGGGGGCGCCTCCGAGCCGACGCCGACCGTCCCGCTCTCCGTCGAGTCCGGCTCCCACCGGGCCCGCCTCGGACCCGCGGCCTCCTCCTCTTCCCGCCGGGTCCCCCCACCCGCGGTGGCGGGCGCCACCGCCGCGCTGATCGTCGCCGCGGCGATAGTGGCAGCGCGCCGGGCCCGCCGGGCCTGACCTACGGGGCGGCTCCCCGCCGCGGGGGTTCCCGTCTCGTCGCCGCCTGCCGCGGCGATCGGGCTACGGGGCGGCATCCCACCGCGGGGGTTCCCGTACGCCGCCGGGTGCCGCCCGGTGGCCGGTTGCGGGCGCAGTTCCTCCCCCAGAGCTTCGCCTGGGGGTACCCCCAGCGCCCCTTTCGGGTTCCCGTCTGCCCCACGGGGGTCCGATGCCGTCCTGAGGCCGGTGGCCTCTTCCCGCGCAGTTCCCCGCGCCCCTGAAAACCTCGCCCTTCGTGCGAAGGGCAAGCACCTCAGGGGCGCGGGGAACTGCGCGACCAGCCACTGACCGGCCTGAGGCCGGGAAGGGGAGAAGCTCCAGCGGCGGGTTGCCGTTCGTGGGGGCGCTGGGGGTACCCCTGGCGAAGAGCTCTGGGGGAGGAACTGCGCGGCCAGCCCAATCGCCGCGGCAGGCGGCGACGAGAGGGGAGCCCAACGGCGCATAGCCGCCCCGTAAAGCTCAAGGCGGCCCCGTAAGGCTCAAGGCTAGGGCTCAAGGTGAGGTGCGGGCGGAGGGGAGGACGATGCGGAAGGTGGAGCCGCGGTGGGGGGCCGTGTCGAGTTCGACCGTGCCGTGGTGGGCGGCGACGAGCGCCGAGGCGATGGAGAGACCGAGCCCCGCGCCACCCCCCTTGCCGCGGAAGCGCGACGCGTCGACCCGGTAGAACCGTTCGAAGACCCGCGCGGCTTGGTCGGGCGCGAGGCCGGGCCCCTGGTCGGCGACCTCGAGGACGCCGTGGCCCGCGCGCGTGCCGACACCGATCCGCACCGGACTGCCCGGCGGGGTGTGGGCGACCGCGTTGCCCACGAGGTTCGCCACCACCTGCCGCAGCCGCGCCTCGTCGCCGAGAACGGGCGCCGGGCCCGGCGCGGTGCCGGGGCCGCTGAGCCCGGTGAGGGTGACCGTGCGCGCGGGGTCGAGCGCGGTGGTGTCGTGCAGCGCGTCCACCGCGAGCGTGCGCAGGTCCATCGGGGCGAGCTGCAGCGGCCGCTGCTCGTCCATCCGCACCAGCGTCAGCAGGTCCTCCACCAGCCCGCCGAGCCGTACGGCCTCGCTCTCGATCCGCGCCATCGTCCGCTTCACGTCGGCCTCGTCGGGAAGCGCCCCCATCCGGTACAGCTCGGCGAAGCCGCGGATGCCCGCCAGCGGCGTACGCAGCTCGTGCCCGGCGTCGGCGACGAACCGCCGCATCCGCTCCTCGGAGGCCGCCCGCGCGGCGAACGCCGACTCGATCTGCGCGAGCATCCCGTTGAGCGCGGCCGACAGCCGCCCGACCTCGGTGTGCGGCGAGGCGTCGGGCATCCGGTGCGACAGCCGCTGCCCCGCGGATATCTCGGCCGCCGTGGCCTCGATCCGCCGCAGCGGCCGCAGCCCGGCCCGTACGGCGAACCACCCGGCCAGGCCGAGCAGGGCGGCGACCACCGCGCCGATGATCCAGAAGGCCCGGCTCAGCCGGCTGGTCGTGGTGGAGACGTCGTCGAGCGAGGTGGCGACCACGACGCCGGCCGGCAGGTCCGCCGCCGGGGTGCCGTCGCGGGTGACGGCGGCGCCCGGCTGGGGCGTGACGGGCACGATCAGCACCCGCCAGCGGCCCCCGCCGTGGTCGCTGCCGACGTCGAAGGGCTTGTCCATCCGGGCCCGCAGCTCGGCGGCGTCCATCCGCGGCCACAGCGGCCGCGGGTCGTCGGCGGCCACCGGCAGCCGGAACTGCTCGGCGAGGCGGCCGTCCGCGCCGGCGAAGGCCACGACGAACTGGCTCGGCAGCCACGGCCGGGCGCCGCCGGAGCGGTCGCCGCCGGGCGTCCCCGGTCCGGGTGGCAGGTAGCGCTGCGCGGGCACCCCGTCCGTGCCGAGCCGCCGCGCCAACGGGTCGCCGTACCGCTGCAGTTGCTGGTCCGCACGCTGCACCAGCTGCCCCCGTACGGACCCGAGCACCACCGTGTCACTGACCGCGAGCCCCAGCAGCACCAGTACGAGGCAGAGCAGCACCAGCCGCGTCCGCAAGGGCACCGCCGCCCACCGCACCCGGCGCAACCGCCGCCCCAACCCTTCGCCCCGCCCCCCGGCACCCGGCGCCGGATACGAAGGCGCCGCCGGCACCGCCGGCCCCACCTCGGCCCCGGTAGCTCCCGGGGCTCCCGAGCCCAAGGGCCCGCCCCCTCCCGGACCCGCCGACCCGTGCACCGCGCCCCCCACCGCCCGCGGAACACCCTCAGCCGACGCCCCCACCCCGCCCACGGGACCTTGCCCCACCGCCCCAGGTGCCGCGCCATCCACCCACCGCGAAGGCGCCGCGTCCACTGGCCCGGACCCTCCCTGCCCGACCGCCGGCCCTTCCACCGGCTCAGGCACCGCGCCCTCCACCCGCCGCGGAAGCTCCCCGGCCACTCCTCCCGACCCACCCACCGACTCGCCCGCCGCGCTCCCCACCCCTCACTCCCCGGCCACCGGCGCGGACGCTTGTCCTTGCCCGTCCGCCGAGCCGTGCACCGCGCCCTCCACCCGCCGCCGGAACTCCTCGGACCCGTCCGCTCCCGCGGCCACCGACCCGGTCCGCCTGTCCGCCGTCTCGTGCGGACGGCTCCGCTCGCTCTCCAGGGAAGGCTCGCCCGCAGCCGCCGGGACAGGCGGCATGCCGGCCGCAGGCAAACCCGGGGCCCCGTGCTCAGCGCGGCGCGCGCCGCTCGTTCCGACAGCCCCGCCGGCAGGCGTCGTCATCGGTCAGGCCTGGGCGGGGAGCGGGGGGCGGCGGAGGACGTAGCCGACTCCGCGGACCGTGTGGATGAGCTTCGCCGTGCCGTCCGCGCCCGAGTCGACCTTGCGGCGGACGTAGGAGATGTAGGACTCCACGATGCTGAGGTCGCCGCCGAAGTCGTACGCCCACACGTGGTCGAGGATCTGCAGCTTGGAGACGACCCGGTCGGCGTTGGCCATCAGGTAGGCGAGCAGCTTGAACTCGGTGGGGGACAGGGAGACCGGGCGGCCGGCGCGCAGCACCTGGTGGCCGACGGGGTCGAGTTCGAGGTCGCCGGCGACGAGCCGCCCGTCGCCGGTGGGGCCGCCGGTGCGGCGCAGGATCGCCCGGATCCGGGCGATCAGCTCCTCCAGGCTGAACGGCTTGGTGACGTAGTCGTCGCCGCCCGCGGTCAGCCCGCTGATCTTGTCCTCCACGCCGTCCTTGGCGGTGAGGAAGAGCACCGGCAGCCGGTCGGGGGCGCCCGGCAGCGGCCGCGGTCCCGACTCCTCGCGCAGCCGCTGCACCACGGCGAAGCCGGTCATGTCCGGCAGCATCACGTCGAGCACGACCAGGTCGGGCCGCTCGCGGGCGACGGCGGCGAGCGCGTCGGCGCCGGTGGCGGCCGAGGCCACCTTGAAGCCGACGAACCGCAGGGAGGCCGAGAGCAGCTCCCTGATGTTCGGTTCGTCATCGACGACCAGCAGGCTGGCCTCGGGTGCGTCCATGGACTCCTCCCGGCCCGGGTCGGATGCGGTGGGCCGCCCGCGCGGGGCGGGTGGCGGCACCGTACGTCGTGATGCTGTGAACCAGGTGTCAGCCGCCCGTGCCCGAACCGCCGCCGGCGCCACCGGCACCCCCGCCACCGCCGAAGCCGCGGAACCCGCCGAAGCCGCCGGTGCCGCTGCCCTCGGTGACGGTGGTGGCCGCCACGCTCCCGTCCGAGCCGGCGCTGCCGAGCACGGTGACGCTCTGCCCGGCCTTCAGGTCGGAGACCTTGCCGCTCTTGGACTCGGTCACCTTGGTGCCGGCGCCGGTGGTGACCTTGACGATGTTGCCCTGGGCGTCGGCGACGTAGATCGTCTTTCCGTCCACGAGCTTGACGGTGCCGATGGTCACGCCGGGGATCTGCCCGCCGCCGGTACCGGTGCCCGAACCCGCGCCCGCGGTGCCACCGGCGCCGCCGCCGAAGCCGAAGCCCCGGCCGCCGCCCGCGCGGCCCGCCGCGGCCGTGCCGCCCCCGGCCGCGGCCGCGAAGCCGCCGCGCCCGCCGGAGGACGTGCCGTTCAGGTGGTGCTTCTCCACCAGCGCCCCGCCGGAGAAGGCGGCCGCGGCCACCACGCAGGCGGAGAGCACCAGCGTCAGCCAGGGCAGCTTGCGCCGCGGCGGCGCCGCCAGCTCCGCGCTGATGTCCCGCGCGTCGGGCGGCTCGGCGAGCACGTCCTCGGGCCGCTCGGCGGGCGGGCCGCCGGGGCCGGTCATCAGCTCGGCCCCCTCCGGTACGGCCGCCTCGTGCCCGGCCGGCTCCAGGATCTCGATCCCGCCCACCGGCGGGGCCGCGGGGGCAGGCAGCCGGTTCTCGGCGTCTGCCTTGACAAGCTCGGTGCGGCGTCGCGCCATCTCGGCTTTCTCCCTCGTCCGTTGCGATGTCTCGTGCGGTGCCGCCGGGCGGCGCCGCGTCGGTGGCCTCACTCGTGCCGCAGGGCCTCGATGGGCCGCAGGCCCGCCGCGCGGTTGGCCGGGTAGCCACCGAAGAACAGGCCGATGGCGACCGCGATGGCGAAGGCGCCCCACACCGAGGCCGGGATGACCACGGGTTTGATGCCGACGATCGTGAACCGCGACCCGATCAGCCCGGCCACCACCCCGAGCCCGCCGCCGAGCAGCGACAGCAGGGTGGACTCGGCGAGGAACTGGCCGAGGATGACGCCCCGGGGCGCGCCGATCGCCTTGCGGATGCCGATCTCGCGGGTCCGCTCGGTCACGGTGACCAGCATGATGTTGGTGATGCCGATGCCGCCGACGAGCAGCGAGATCGCGGCCACCGCGCCGAGCAGCACCGTGAACGTCTTGTTGGTGTCGGACTGGGTGCTCAGCAGCGACTGCTGGCTGGAGACCCGGAAGTCCAGCGCGCTCGGGTCCTTGATGCCGTGCGTGCCCATCAGCACGGTGGTGATCTCGTTCTGCGCGCGGGTGGTGGCGCCGGCGGACTTCGCCTCGACCAGGATCTGGCTGACCGGGCCGAAGCCGGTGAAGGCGTTCTGCACTGTCGGCAGGGGCGCGATCACGGTGTCGTCCGGGTCCTGGAACCCGGTGCCGCCTTTGGTGGCCAGCTCGCCGACGACCGTGAACGGCGTGCCGCCGATGACGAGCTTCTTGCCGACCGGCGAGGCGGTGCCGAACAGGTCGGTGGCGGTGGTGGAGCCGATCACCGCCACCTTGCGGGAGTTGAGCACGTCGTCGGCGCTGAAGTAGTCGCCCTTGTCCACCTTGGAGTTGGACGTCTTGAAGTACGCCGGGTAGGTGCCGACGACCTGGCCGACGGTGTGCGAGGTGCCGTTGTAGACGGCGGTCTGCGAGGTGGTGACCTCGGGGGCGACCGTGGAGATGTCGGGGGCGCTCGCCGGGTCGGCCAGCGCGCGGGCGTCGTCCACCGTGAGGGGCTTGGTGTCGGAGCCGGAGGAGGCGCCGAAGCCGCCGCCGGAGCTGATCGTCAGCGCGTTCGTGCCGAGCTTCTCGATGGAGTCCTTGACCGACTGCGAGGAGCCGTTGCCGACCGCGAGCAGGATGATCACGGCGGCCACGCCGATCAGGACGCCCAGCATCGTCAGGCCCGAGCGCACCTTGTTGGCGGCCAGGCCGCCCACGGCGAAGCGCAGGATCTCGACGGGGTTCACCGCAGCGCACCCCCCGCGGTGCCCGACAGGGCGGTGGGCGCGTGGCCGGCGAAGGCCGCCGGGTCGCGCAGGGCGGGCGGCGGGCCGTCGGCGGCGGCCTGCCGGACGTCGGCGACGATCCGGCCGTCCACCAGCCGCAGCACCCGCTTGGCGTGCCGGGCCACCTCGTCCTCATGGGTGATGAGCACGACGGTCCGCCCGGAGGCGTTGAGCCGGTCGATGACGGCGAGCACGTCCTCGGTGCTGCGGCTGTCGAGGTTGCCGGTCGGCTCGTCGGCGAGCAGCATCGCGGGCGCGGTGACCAGGGCGCGGGCGACGGCGACGCGCTGCTGCTGGCCGCCGGACAGCTCGTTGGGCCGGTGGTCCACCCGGTCGGCCAGACCCACCAGGGCGAGCGCGGCCAGCGCCCGGCGGCGCCGCTCGGCGGCCTTCACCCCGGCGTAGGCCAAGGGGAGTTCGACCTGCGCCAGGGCGGGGGTGCGCGGCACCAGGTTGAAGGACTGGAAGACGAAGCCGATCTTGCGGTTGCGGACCAGGGAGAGCTGGTGCTCGTCCAGGCCGCCGACGTCGATGCCGTCCAGCAGGTAGCGGCCGGAGGTCGGCACGTCCAGGCAGCCGAGGATGTTCATCAGCGTGGACTTGCCGGATCCGGAACTGCCCATCACCGCGACGTAGTCGCCCTGCTCGACGACGAGGTCCACGCCCGCGGGCTCGCCGCCGGCCGGGTCGGGCGGGCCGCCCAGCGCGCGGACGACCGCGTCGCCGGTGCCGTAGGTCTTGCGCAGCGCGCGCACCTCGATGACCGGGGCCGGACCCCAGGGGCCCGCCTCCTCCGGCGCCTCGGGCGCGGGCGCGGTGCGGGCGCGCAGCCGGTGCAGCCCGGTGCCGGCCCGGCCCAGGCGGCTGCTCAGGGCCTGCCTCATCCGCGGCCACCCCCGCCGGCGAAGCCGCCGGTGCGGAAGCCACCGCCGCCGCCCGCGCCGCCGAACCGGTTGGCGCCGCCGCCGAGGCCGCCGGGGAAGGCGCCGCTGGGGAAGCCGCCGTTGCCCGCGGAGGCAACCTGCGGGATCTGCACCTGCTGGCCTGCCTTGAGCCCGCTGGTGATCTGGTCGGTGGTGTCGCCCTCGACGCCGACGGTGACCGCCGTGCGGGTGGTGGAACCGTCGGGGTTGACGACGAGCACGGTGCGGTTGCTGCCGGTGCCGGAGACCGCGGCGGTCGGCACCGTCAGCGCGTTGCTCGCCTGCCCGGTGGTGACCTGGATGCTCGCGGACAGCCCTGTCCGCAGGTCGGAGGTGTCGCCGGTGATGCTGAGCACGGCCGGGTACTGCACCGCACTGGAGCCCGAACTGCCGCCGCTGGAGCCGCTGCTGACGGGCAGTGAGCTGATGGAGAGCACCTTGGCCTGCAGCACCGTGCCGGACTCGGCGTTGAGCGTGACCGTGGCGGACTGGCCGGGCTTGATCTTCAGCGAGTCCGCCTCGGAGAAGTCGGCCTTGACCTGCATGCCCGAGGGGTTGGTGAGCACCACGAAGCCGGTCGGCGTGCTGCCGCCGGAGGCCGACGAGCTCGTGGACGAGGACGACGACGAACCGCCGCCCGAGGCGCCCGAGCCGGAGCCGCCGCCGCTGCCGGAGGTGCCCGCGACGGTGTCGCCCTTCTCGCCGGCCACCGAGGCGACCGTGCCGGCCACCGGGGCCTTGAGCACGCAGCCGTCGACCGCGCGCTGCGCGGAGTCCACGGAGTTCTGCGCCTCGGTCACCTGCTCCTGGGCGGAGGCGAGTTGGGCCGGGTCGACGGTCGGGGTGGCCGTCACGACCGGGGTGCCCGAGCCGCCGCGGCCGCTGGTGTCGGTGCTGCCGGTCGAGGCCGGGGTCTCGCCCTCCTCGACCTTCGTCAGGTTCGCGTCGGCCGCGGTGAGCGAGGCCTGCGCCTGGGCGAGCGTCTCCTTCGCCGCGGTCGGGTCGACCTTCGCGAGCACCTCGCCCTTGGTCACCTTGTCGCCCGGCTTGACGTCGACCTCGGTGAGGGTGCCGCCGGTGGTGAAGTCCACGCCCGCGTCGCTCGGGGAGGAGAGCGTCCCGGAGCCGGAGACCGTCGCGAGCACGGTGCCGGTGGTGACCGTGGCGGTACGGGCCGATCCCGCGCCCGACGCGTTGCTGCCGTCGTCGTGCACCGCCGCGTAGGCGCCGCCGGCGCCCGCGAGGACCACCACGCCGAGCACCGAGTTGATCAGGACGGCCCTGCGCCGCCGTGGGAGCACCTTCATGCCGCGCATCCTGGCCTCGTACGCCTTTGAACCCCTGGGAGAACCCTGGGAGTTCACTGGGAGCGGCGCCGCCCGTGCCGGGGCCCCGCCGCCCGGCAAAACGGTTCTTCCGTGGAGGAAGCGGGCCGCGTGTGCCGCGGTACGGGGCCGCTGCGTGGGGAGGCTCCCCGGGAACTCACAGCCGGGTCCCCGGCAGCGCCCACCTGCGGGGGGTTCACTTCGACGGTCGCCCGCTCGTCCCCGTGTCCCGCGCGTGCGCGCGGGCGACGCCCTTCACGAACCTTCCCGTACCCGGCGCGGCAATCCCGAGGAGACCCACGGACATGACCTGGACCACCAGCCGGCCGTCCGCGGGGCGCACCGCGGTCCGCGCGGGGGCGTTCGTCGCCGCGCTCGCCTCGGGCGCCTTCGCCCTGACCGCCTGCTCCTCGGGCTCGTCCTCCTCCGCGGACGCCAAGCCCTCCGGTACGGCGACGGGTTCGGCCGCGGCGACGGGGTCGGCAGCCGGCGGCGGGGCCCAGGCGATGGACGCCTACCGGCAGTGCCTCGCGCAGCACGGCCTCAACCTGCCGACCTTCCAGCGGCCCTCGGGCGGTGCGCGGCCCTCCGGTCGTCCCTCCGGGGGCGCCGGGCGCGGTTTCGGCGGCGGCGGTTTCCCGGGGTTCGGCGGGGCCTCGCCGGACCCGGCGACCCAGAAGGCGCTGCAGGCGTGCGCGTCGAAGCGGCCGCAGTTCGGCGGGCGGGGCGGCGGTCCCGGCGGGGGCGCCAACAGCAGCGCCTTCCAGGCGTTCACCAGCTGCCTGAAGGACCACGGCGTCACTCTCCCGACGGCGTCCCCCGGTGCGTCCAACGCCCCCGGCGCGGGCCGCGGCTTCGGCGCTTTCCGCGGCCTCAACACGGCGGACCCGAAGACGGCGAAGGCGTACGACACGTGCAAGGCGCTTCTTCCGCAGCGGCCCACCACTACCCCGAGCTGACCACGCCCCTCCTCCCGGGGCGGCCCCGGGCCCCCGCGGCCCAGCCGCCCCGTCGGGCTTCGCCACCGCCCCCGCACCCCTGAAAACCTCGCCGTACGCGCGAAGGGCGAGCCCTATAGGGGCGCGGGGAACGGCGCGCGCAATGGGTACGGTGTCGCGCTTCGCCACCGGCCGAAAGGGGCAGCCCGGTCCGCCCCGGGCCACCCGCCGGTGGAGGGCTGGTCGCGCAGTTCCGCCCCCAGAGCTTCACCCGGGAGGTAACCCCAACCCCCCTCGAAAACTCGCCCTTGGGCTACCAGGCGAAGGCTTCGGGGGCGGGGCCCGGGCCCGGGAAGATCGCGTCGAGGGCGGCGAGGAACTCGGCCGACAGCTCGAGCGAGGTGGCGCGCAGCGCCGAGGTGAGGTGGGCGGGGGTGCGGGGGCCGACGATGGGGGCTGTGACGCCAGGCCGGGTGAGGAGCCAGGCGAGAGCGACCTCGCCGGGCTCGAACCCGTGCTCGGCGCACAGCTCCTCGTACGCCTGCACGCGGGTGCGTACGGCCGGGTCGGCGAGGCCCCGCTGGGAGCGGCCCGCGGAGGTCCGCGCCCCACCTCCCTCGCGCTCCTTGCGCAGCGCGCCGCCCAGCAGCCCCTGGTGCAGCGGCGACCAGGGGATGACGCCGAGCCCGTACGCCTGCGCGGCCGGCAGGACGTCCAGCTCGGCCCGGCGCTCGAAGAGGTTGTACAGGCACTGCTCGCTGACCAGCCCGAGCGAACCCCGCCGCGCCGCCGCCTCGTTCGCCTGCACGAGGTGCCAGCCGGCGAAGTTGCTGGACGCCGCGTAGAGGATCTTCCCCTGGGCGACCAGTACGTCGATCGCCTGCCAGATCTCCTCCCACGGCGTGGCGCGGTCCACGTGGTGGAACTGGTAGACGTCGATGTGGTCGGTCCGCAGCCGCCGCAGGCTCGCCTCCACCTCGCGCCGGATGTTCAGCGCCGAGAGGTGGTCGTGGTTCGGCCAGGACTGCTCCTGCCAGGGCGTGCCGTCGTTGGTCATGTTGCCGTAGAGCTTCGTCGCGAGCACGACCTTGTCCCGGCGCCCGCCGCCCTTGGCGAACCACTCCCCGACGATCTCCTCGGTGAGCCCCTTGTGGGTGTCCCGCCCGTAGATGTTGGCCGTGTCGAAGAAGTTGACCCCGGCCTCCAGCGCGGTGTCCATCAGCGCGTGGCTCTCCTCGGCGGGCACGTAGGAGCCGAAGTTCATCGTCCCCAGCACCACGCGTGCGATCCTGACCCCGGTCCGCCCCAGCTCCGTGTACTTCATCGCTCCAGCCAACACCTTGGAGCGCGCTCCAGGGCAACCCCTGCCGCACTCCGGGCCCCACGGCGGGCGACCGCGCGGGGCCCGGAGCGGGGAGGAACTAGGGGAGGGTCAGGATCTCGTAGGAGTCGCCGTAGGTCTTCCAGTGCAGCGGCGGGTCGAGCTGCAGGTTCCCGGCGTTGAGGAAGACCCGCTGCTCGGTGTCCACCCGGCTGGTGTCGTCGTGGGCGTCCTCGGTCTTCATCGCGGCCTTGCGGGCGTCGAGGAAGGCGTTGAGGTACGTCGTCTCGTTGCCGCCCTGCGCGGGCGTCTTCGCCTTCTTCATCGCCGTCTTGCGGATGCCGCCGAAGCTGACCGGGTCGTCGCCGGGGCCGTGCATGACGATGGCGTCGTAGTAGATGAACTGGCCGAGGGTGCCCAGGCCGTCGGACTTGGCCTGGTTCACGGCCGGGTTGAAGTACACGTCGTCGCGCTCGTCGTTCTGCGCCTGCTGGAAGACGGTGTCCTTGGCGGCCGTCTTCCACGCGCTGACGAACGCCGAGCCGAGGCCGGCGTGCGAGTCGGAGCCGTTGTCCTGCTCCAGGGCGGGGAGGTACTTCGCCAGCGGGTTGCCCGGCTCCATGTCGGTGTAGTGCTGGACGAGTTCGAGCATGTCGCCGGTGCCGGAGCAGAAGCCGATGATGCCGGCGGTGTAGCCGCGGCCGTCGCCGATGTCCTCGATGTACTTGTACTGGGCCTTCCAGTCCAGGGAGGAGTTCTCGGCGGAGGAGACCAGCTCCATCGCGATCTCCTTCTTGTGCGGGTCGTCCAGCCCGGCCGGGGTGGACGCGCCCGCGGCGGCGTTCACCGCGAGGGAGGCTCCGCCGGCGAGGACGGCTGCCGCCAGGCCGAGGGCGAGACGGCGGGGGTGACGGGGGTGACGGGAGTGGTGGGGGGATGCGTGCACGTGCGTCTCCGTTTCCGCCTGTCGCTGCCCGCGAGGGGGTGCGAGCGACGGGCCAACGTCGGTTGCCGCATGGGCAGTCGGTTCAGTTAGGAAAGGTTCCTAACCAACGCGAGCATTGAAGCATCTCGCGTGCCGCGCGCCAAGGGGGTCGCACGGTGCGCTTCGGGCTCGACGCCCGCCCCGTCACGCTTCGCCCCCGCCCCGACGGGGCGCTCCCCGCCGCCTCCGGACCTCCTCCCGTCCCCGGGTTACTCGCGCAGTTCCCCGCGCCCCCAAGAACGGCAACCCGCCGTAGGGGTTTCCGCCCTTCCCGGCCCCAGGCCGGAGGATGGCTGGTCGCGCAGTTCCCCGCGCCCCTGAAAAACCTCGCCCTGCGCGCGAAGGGCGAGCACCTCAGGGGCGCGGGGAACGGCGCGGGAAGAGGCCACCGGCCTCTGGACGGCGTACGACCCCCGTGGGGCAGACGGGAACCCGAAAGGGGCGCGGGGAACGGCGCGACCAGCCACAGTGGCGCGGCACCCGGCGGCGTACGGGAACCCCCGCGGCGAGAAGCCGCCCCGTAAGCCCCCCGCGGCACACTGGACGTATGTGCCGAAGCATCAAGACTCTCCGTCCGCCGATGACGCCCGAGGTCCACGACGAGGACATCCGCGCGGCCGCCCTGCAGTACGTCCGCAAGGTCTCCGGCTTCCGCGCCCCGGCCGCCCACAACCGCGAGGCGTTCGACCGCGCGGTCGACGCGGTGACGGCCGCCACCGCGGACCTCCTCTCCACCCTTGAGGTCCGCGGCGGGGCCCCCGCGAAGTCCGCCTGACACCGGTCGGTCCCCGCCGGGCCCGCGCCCGCGGGCGAGCCGCCCCCGGCGGGGCGACAGCAGGCGGCGCTATCCGCGCCTGCGCTCCGGGAACCCTGCGCCGAAACGCCCCCACCCAGATGCCCGCCGAGCCCGGCGGCATGCCGAAGCGGCCCGCCGGGCTCAGCGGCCCTGCCGCGCCCGCGGGCGTACCGGTACCGCGCCGTACCGGGGGCGGACGCCGCCGCGTCCGCGGCCCTCCGGGGGGTGCCGGGCCCTAGCCTGGGGGCATGGCTGAGATGAGCGAGGAAGAGTGGCGGGCGTTTGCCGGGCGTGGGACGCGGACGGGGAAGGTGGCCGTCGTGCGCAAGGACGGGCGGCCGCATGTGACGCCGGTCTGGTTCCTGATCGACGACAGCGATCCCGAGGGCGCCCATGTGGTCTTCATGACCGGGGCGACCTCGCTGAAGGGACGGGCGTTGCGGCGGGACCCGCACTTCGCGCTGTGCGTCGATGACGAGGAGCCCCCGTTCTCCTTCGTCCTGCTGGAGTGCACCGCCGAGCTGAGCGAGGACCCGGTGGCGCTGCTGGACTGGGGCACCCGGATCGGCGCCCGCTACATGGGGGCCGAGCGCGGTGCGGAGTTCGGCGCCCGCAACGCGGTGCCCGGCGAGTACCTGGTGCGGGCCCGCGTGGACCGCGTCACGGCCCAGGCGAATCTTGCCGACTGACGCTCACCCGTAGGAGAGCTTGGCGCAGGGGTTCGTGTCGGCGCTGCGGGCCTGCGCGGTCAGCGACTTCGGCAGGGACTCGGGCGGGGCGGCGGCGCTCTTGGCGAAGTCGTCGCCCACCACCAGGTTGATGCCCTGGATCGCGAACTCCTCGAGTTGCGCGCCCGGGAAGAGCCTGGCGAGTGTCCGCGCCTGCGCCTCCTCGGCCGGGCCGTACTCGATCAGGGTCGTCGTGTGGTCCTGGGAGCGGGCGGTCGCGGTGCCGGTCACGGTGAAGTGCGAGGCGGTGAGCCGGGCGGCCGCCTTGCCGGCCAGGCCGTCGGTGGTGGTGCCGTTGAAGACGGCGACGGGAATGCCGGTGCCGTCCACGCTGGGCAGCGGCCGGGGCTTCCCGCCCTGGCCGGAGCCGCCCTTGCCAGAGGCGTTGCCGCCCTCCAGCGTGCGGTTGGCGGCGAGTTCGGCGAACAGCTCGTCGACGTCCGGGTGGACCAGGTCTATCCGCGAGCCGGCGTACTTCCAGGGCGCGGTGACGAACTGGATGTTCTTCAGGTCCACGTTCTTCAGCGACAGCCCGAAGGACACCAGCTTGGCCGCGCTGCCGAGCCCGGGGTCCACCGTGAGCGCCTTGGTGGCCGCGTCGGCGAGCGGCAGCAGCGTCCCCGGGTTCATGCCCTCGCCCTTGACCTTGGCGATCAGCGCGGACAGGAACGCCTGCTGGCGCATCATGCGGCCGACGTCCGAGCCGTCGCCGATGCCGTGCCGCATCCGCACGTAGTCCAGCGCCTGCTGCCCGGACAGGTTCTGCATGCCCTTGCGGAGCAGCAGCTTGCCGCGGGAGCGCAGTTCGGGGTTCATGTCCCAGGAGTAGATGTCGCTCGGCACGCACACCTCGACGCCGTGGACGGCCGAGGTCATGGCCGCGAAGCCCTCGAAGTCGACCACGATCGTGTGGTCCACCCGCATCCCGGTCAGCCGCTCCACGGTGTTCTGCGTGCAGGCCGGGTTGCCCTGGGCGGTGTCGCCCATGGAGAAGGCCGAGTTGAAGATCGCGGAGGGTTGGTTCGGCGACCAGGTGCCGTTCGGCAGCAGGCACGGCGGTATGTCCACCAGGGAGTCGCGCGGGATGGAGACGCCGACGGCGTGCCGGTGGTCGGGGTAGACGTGCAGCAGGATCGTGGTGTCCGAGCGGCCGATGCTGCCCGAGGTGCCCTTGCCGCCGAGCGCGGCATTTTCACCCGATCGAGTGTCGGAGCCGATCAACAGCACGTTGACGGCCCGGTGTCCCTCGGCGTCGGCCTGCGCGGCGTCCGGGCGGTCCTTGCTGAGCCCGGCGGAGTCGAACGTGGAGATGTTGGCGTTCAGCTTCAGGTAGACCGCGCCGGCGCCGCCGACGACGAGCAGGACGAAGGCCCCCGCGAGCGCGAGGACCCAGCGCTTGCGGCCGGGCCTGCGCTTCCGCCCACGAACGCCCATGCGCACATCTCCAGGTCCGTTCCGGGTCCCCCCGGGTCCACTTCGGGTCGGCGGCTGCCGCGTCGCAGCCCCGGCCCGCCGGCTCCCGCGGCCCGGCCGGCGTCCGCACGTCACAGAACACGCATTCCACCGGGAATCGGGCCGAGGTACGGCAAGCCACTGTACGGCGTCGCCATGTGCCCGGCGGCGAACCCGGCGCGGGCTCCCACCCGGGACACTCCGGGCAATTCGGGCCGCCGCCCCCTCACGGACGAGCCCACCGAGCGGCGCCGCGGAACCGTCACTGGGGCAACTCCTGTCCGCGGCCGGCGGCCCGCCGGAGAACCGTCGCCAACGGCCGCCGCGGCAACGTGCCGTGCGCCGCCGAACCGCCGCAGAACCCCAACTGCCGCGCGGAACAGCCGCCCGCGTCCCTACGGCGTGCCGGTGTCGCCCGCCGCTCCCGCCACCGCGTCGTCCAGGGTGGGTACGGGGCTGAAGAGGGGCTCCAGGCCGGTCAGCCGCAGCAGCCGGCGGGTCTGGGGGCGGTCGCAGACCATGGCGAGCCGCCCGCCCCGCTCGGCCACCCGGCGCCGGGTGCGCACCAGCAGCGACAGGCCGAAGCAGTCGATGAACTCCACCGGGCCGAGGTCGAGCACCACCCGCGGCGGCCGCGGCCACAGCGCGGCCGCCAGCAGGTGCGGGGTGACCTCGGCCTCGCTCGCCAGGTCGATCTCGCCGCTCAACTCCACGACGGTGACGTCCCGGAGCCGGTACGTGCGGGCCCAGCGGGTCGGCGCCGGGACCGCGTCACCCGGCCGTACCGCCTGCTCGGGCCGCTGCTCCCCCTGCTGCACCCCGCGTTCCCCTCGTCGACGGGCACCTGCGCGACCTGCAGCAAACGTAGCCGGGCGGCGCTGCCGCACGGGAGGGTGCCCGGGGTACTGTCCGCCGATATTCACCCCCAAGGGTGACAGCGCACCGGGGGTGAAGATCGCTAAGCTGTGCTCACAGCTCCCGCTGGTAGGCCCGCAGCCAGTCGAGGGACTGTGCGGGCGTGAGCGCGACCCGGTCCAGCGCGTCCATCGCCTTGGTGTACTCCACGACCTCGTCGTGCTTGTCCACGTAGAGCGCCCCGGTCAGCTGCTCCAGGTAGACCAGGTCGGGCAGGTCCGACTCGGGGAAGCTCAGCAGCGTGAAGGCACCGCCGCCGGCTCCGTGCCCGCCGGTGGCGAAGGGCAGGATGCGCACATCGACGTTGGGCGCCTCCGCCGTTTCGAGGATGTGCTGGATCTGGCCCCGCATGACCTGGCTGCCGCCGAACGCCCGGTGCAGAGCCCCCTCGTCCATCACCGAGACGAAATGGGGTGCCCGCTCGGAGACGAGGAGCTTCTGCCGCTCCAGGCGTAGGCCGACTCGTCTTTCCACCCAGGGGTCGGCCGCCTGCGGATGGCCGAGGCGGATCACCGCCCTGATGTAGTCCTCGGTCTGCAGCAGGCCGTGCACGAACTGCACCTCGAAGGTGCGGATGAGGGCGGCCGACTCCTCCAGGCCCACATAGGTCTGGAACCAGGTCGGCATCACCTCGCCGTACCCGTGCCACCAGCCGGCCGCGTTGGCCTCGCGGACGAGCCCGAGCATGGCGAGCCGCTCGGCGTCCTCGGTCACGCCGTAGAGCGTCAGCAGGTCCGCCACGTCCCGTTCCTTGAAGCTGACCCGGCCCAGCTCCATCCGGCTGATCTTCGACTCGGAGGCCCGGATCGAATACCCCGCGGTCTCACGGGTGATGCCCTGGGACTCCCGCAGCCGCCGCAGCTGCGCCCCGAGCAGCATTCGTCGCACGATGGACCCGCCTCCCGGCTGCCCTGCGCTCATGAGTCACGCTCCGCCCTTGGTTCATCAGCAGTCTGCCACTAATGGGCTGCGGGCAGTACCCATTCCGTCACTCTCCATCGTCACGTGCATAAATTCCTTGCAGATGCACGTGCAGACGCTCTTGCACACGGGGGTCCCGATCCATGAGCATGGTGCCCGTGCAGATACCTCCTCGGGGGCTCGTATGAGGACAGAGGCAGTGCTGGAACCGTTATGGCAGGGCGTCCTCGCGCCTGAGCGCCTTGCCGCCGCCAACGGGGCCACCTGCGAGCTGTCCGCCGCCCCCGAGTCGGTCCGCGAGGCACGCCGCTTCACCCGCGCCACGCTGCAGCGCTGGGACCTGCCGATGCTGCGCGAGTCGATGGAACTGGTCGCCTCGGAACTCGTCACCAACGCGCTGCGGTACGCGGTGCCGCTGGGCACCCCCGGCGTGCCGGTGCGGCTCAGCGTCGTGCGCTGGACCTCGCGCGTGGTGTGCGCCGTACGCGACCCCAGCGGGGTGGCGCCGGTCGCCAAGGACCCCGACTACGTGGCCGAGACCGGCCGCGGGCTGCACCTGGTGGAGTCCTTCAGTGAGAGCTGGGGCTGGCACCCGCTCGGCGCCGCCGGAAAGGTGGTCTGGGCGCTGTTCATGGCGCCCGGCACAGGGTACTGACAGCCCGCAGGGGCCCGGCCGCGTGTCCGGCCGTGCCCCGCCCCGTTGTCGCCGTTCCTCTGTGTTTCCCCGTTGTCGGCTGTCGTCGGCCACCGCCAGCCGTGGCCGATCACCGCCGATTACTGCCGTTCACTGTTCGTTTCCCCGCCGTCCACGGGGGTCCCCGTCGCGCCGTTCTTCGGTGCCGCCTCGAGTTCCCCGCTCCGGCTACAGCGCCGGCTCCTGCACAAGGTGGTCGAACTCCCCGGCCTTCACTCCGATGATCATCGATTCGATCTCGGCTCTGGTGTAAATCAGCGCCGGACCCTCCGGGAAGCGGGAATTGCGGACCGCCACCTCGCCGTCGGGCAGTGCGGCAAACTCCATGCACGTGCCATTGGCATTACTGTGACGGCTCTTCTGCCAGACCACTCCCGTAAGGTCCTGCGCGGCCATTCCGTTCTCCGTCCGGCGCATCGCTCGCTCCTACTTAAGTGCCTTGTCCGGTACCTGCGATGATAACTCGTACCGATGTCCCGTGCATCTGCACGTGCATGTGCACGTGCAGTCACCGGGAGTGATGTCCCCCGCCCCACTTCGCCGCTGTTGCCCAGGATGCGGAGCCGGAAAATCCGGTCCGTTAGCACCCGGCCGGTCCGATACGATATTCACGATCCGTCGACGAATTCCTCACTCCTCGCAACGAATTGGGAGCAGCCTGCAATGGCTCGTCACCTCATCACCTCTGCCTTGCCCTATATCAACGGGATCAAGCATCTGGGCAACATGGTGGGGTCCATGCTCCCGGCGGACGTCTACGCCCGGTACCTGCGCCAGCGGGGCCACGAGGTGCTCTACATCTGCGCCACCGACGAGCACGGCACCCCCGCCGAGCTGGCCGCCAAGGAGGCCGGGCTGCCGGTGGACGTCTTCTGCGCCCAGGCGCACGACGCCCAGAAGGCCGTCTACGACGGCTTCGCCCTCGCCTTCGACCACTTCGGCCGCAGCTCCTCGGCGCAGAACCGGGACATCACCCAGCACTTCGCCCGCAAGCTGCACGAGAACGGCTTCATCGAGGAGCGGGCGATCCGCCAGGTCTACTCGCTCGCCGACGAGCGCTTCCTGCCCGACCGCTACATCGTCGGCACCTGCCCGCACTGCGGCTACGACAAGGCCCGCGGCGACCAGTGCGAGAACTGCACCCGGGTGCTCGACCCCACCGACCTGATCGACGCCCGCTCGGCGATCAGCGGCAGCAGCGCCCTGGAGGTCCGCGAGACCAAGCACCTCTTCCTCCTCCAGTCCAAGCTGGCCGGCGAGGTCGAGGCGTGGATCGACGCGAACAGCGCCGAATGGCCGACCCTGGCCTCCTCGATCGCCCGCAAGTGGCTCACGGAGGGGCTGCAGGACCGGTCGATCACCCGGGACCTCGACTGGGGCGTGCCCGTGCCCGCCGACACCTGGCCCGAACTGGCCGCCGAGGGCAAGGTCTTCTACGTCTGGTTCGACGCGCCGATCGAGTACATCGGTTCCACCAGGGAGTGGGCCGACCAGGACCCCGCCCACCGCGACTGGAAGTCCTGGTGGTACGAGGCGGACGGCGGTGAACACCCCGTCCGCTACACCGAGTTCATGGCCAAGGACAACGTCCCCTTCCACACCGTGATGTTCCCCGCCACGCAGATCGGCACGCGTGAGCCGTGGAAGCGGGTGGACCACGTGAAGGCGTTCAACTGGCTGAACTACTACGGCGGCAAGTTCTCCACCTCCCAGCGGCGCGGCATCTTCACCGACGCGGCCCTGGAACTGCTGCCGGCCGACTACTGGCGCTACTTCCTGATGGCGAACGCGCCGGAGTCCGACGACACCTCCTTCACCTGGGAGCTGTTCGCCTCCTCGGTCAACAAGGACCTGGCCGACACCCTCGGGAACTTCGTCAACCGCGTGCTGTCCTTCTCCCGCAAGAGGTTCGGCGACCAGGTGCCCGACGGCGGCCCGGCCGGCGAGGCCGAGACCCGGCTCGGCGAGCAGATCGCCGGCCTGCTCGCCGAGTACGAGGGCCACCTGGAGACCCTGCAGTTCCGCAAGGCCGCGCAGGCGCTGCGCGCGCTGTGGAGCGCCGGCAACTCCTACCTGGAGGAGAAGGCGCCCTGGATGCAGATCAAGGCCGACCCGGAGGCGGCCGCGCTCACCCTGCGCACCGCGATGAACCTCATCCACCTGTACGCGGTGGTCTCCGAGCCCTTCATCCCCACGTCGGCCCGGGCCGTGCGCGCCGCGTTCGCGCTGCCGGCCGACGACGCGACCTGGGTCACCGCCGAGGAGGCCCGCGCGCTGGCCTTCGTACCGGCCGGCACCGCCTTCACCGTGCCGCCGGTGCTCTTCGCGAAGATCACCGACGAGGAACTGGCCGGGTACGTCGAGCGATTCGGCGGCGAGCCGGCCGCCGCGGGCGCGTAGGCACCGCCGGGCCCGTCCCCACCGGTCCGGCAAAAGCCGCCGGACTCCCCCGCACGGGGAGTCCGGCGGCTTCGTCATGAACCAGGCCGGCGACTCAGCGGCTCAACGGCTCAGGTCCGCCGCGTCCCCCATCACGACCACCGGGTGCTCGTCGGGGTCCAGGGTGGTCAGCAGGGTGCGCATCACCGACAGCGGCAGCGAGACGCACGCCTGGGTGGGGCCGCCGTGGTCCACGTGCAGCCAGATGCCGCCGCCGCGGGACTGGCCCAGCGGCCGGGTCCAGTCCAGCGGTGATGTCCCGGGCTTGCGGTTGTAGTTGATGGCGATCACGTAGTCGAAGGCGTCGCGCAGCGACTCGCCGTGGAAGCCCGTGCCGGGGGAGGAGAAGCCGATGGGCGCGTGGTCGTAGGTGAGCTTGGTGCCCGGGTCGGCGAACCGGCCGCCGGCGTCGGTGAGGGTGAACACGCCGATGGGGGAGCGCAGGTCGCCGGTGTGGTGGTCGGCGGTCCAGCCCTTGAGCGCGTTGTGCGCGGACCACACCGGGCCGGCCGGCGACCAGCCGGTCACCGGGTCGCGGACGAAGAGCTGCACCTTCGACGTCGAGGAGTCGCGGCCCTTGCCGGTGACGAGCACGGCCTGCCGGGCGTCGGCGGGGATCCGCGCCGCGGTGCGCGGCCCGACGCCGGGCAGTCCGGCCGGGGCGGGGGTGGTCGGGTCCGGTTCCGGGGCGGAGCGCCCGGCCCGGCCGGCGTCGGCCGCGTGCGAGGCGCCGCCGACGGGGGCCTGCTCGGACAGGTGCGAGGGGCGCGCGCCGGACGCGCTGGACATGCACCCGGCGAGGGCCAGGGACGCCACGAGCGCGGCGGCGGCGAGTACGGCGCGGTTGCGGCCGCGTGCGGTAGGCATTCGGGGTGGTGCCCTTCAGGAGAAGTCGGCGGAGGACAGGATCTGGCGGGCCAGCGCGTCCTGCTCCGGTGTGGGGTGCGACAGGCACGCCGTCGCGACGACCAGCACGTCGGAGCCGGAGCCGTCGGCGATCTCGGCGGCCAACTGGCTGGTGCCGCCCACCGTGCGGCAGGCCGTGAGCAGTGGGCGGGCGCCGGGCAGGTCGCCGCGCAGGCGGGCCTTGTCGGCCATGCCCTGGTTGTGCTCCAGGGCGAACTGGATGAGGGTGCCGCCCGGGGTAAGCTGGCGCACCAGCGGCGTGCAGAAGTCGTCGAGCGGGTGGAAGCAGCCGTCCCCCGGCAGGCCGAGCGCCTGCGAGGAGACGAAGGCGGTGGACTGCTTCGGGGCGGTCAGCGTGTGCCAGCCCTTGGGCAATTCCAGCCGCAGGCCGGTGAGTTCGCCGAAGACGCGGGCGTCGGCGGCGTACGAGGGAGGCTGGGTCGACGCACTCGGCCCGGTGGCGGGCCCGGCGACGGCCGTCGGTGTCCCGGCGGCCTGGGGAGAGGTGGGCGGGGTGGGCCCGAGCGAGCCGGGGCCGTCGCCGGCCCCCGGCAGCAGGACGGCCGCGGTGACCGCCGCCGCCACGACCGCCACGGCACCGGCCGCCCGGCGCCGCCTGCGGCGCCGCAGCCGCTCCCGCACCCGCGCCATCCGCTGCGGGGGCGGGGCGAGTTGAGGGACGACCCGGGCCAGCAGCACGCGCAGCTCGTCCTCCTCGCCTGCCTGCACGCCGTCGGCGCCGGTCCGGCCCGGCCCGCGGGCGGACTCATCGGCCATGCCGCTCAACGCCGCTCACCGCCGTCCACGGCCACGATGCCGGGCAGCCGGCCGCGCAGGTTGTGCAGGGCCTTGGACGCCTGGCTCTTGACGGTGCCCTCCGAGCAGCGCAGGACCGCCGCGGTCTCCGCGACGGTCAGGTCCTCGAAGTAGCGCAGCACGACGACCGCGCGCTGCCGCACCGGCAGCGCGCGGATCGCGTCCGCGAGGGCGTGCTCCAGGTCCACCGCCGAGAAGGGGTCGGCGTCCGCGGGCCGGTCGGGCACCTCGCCGTGCGGGAGTTCGCCCCGCCATCGTCGCCGCCACCACGAGGCGTGCGTGTGCACGAGCGCCGCGCGCGCGTACGCCTCCGGGTTCTCCCCCGCGATCTTGGACCACTTGGGCCAGATCCGGGCGAGCACGGTCTGCAGCAGGTCCTCCGCGAGATGGGCGTCGCCCGTGAGCAGCCAGGCGACGCGGAGCAGCCGCGGGCTCCGTGCCGCGACCCACTCCTCGAACCCGGGTTCGCTCACCGTGTGTCCTCTCCACACCCTTCCAACGCGGTGCGAAGTCCCTGCGGTTGCCTCACGGGGGCGCCGATCCGTACCCGGGTTTCCCTGTCGCCCCCGCGAGGTCCCGCTGCGCACTGCGGCACACCGTGACACTTCAGGGGCGCCGGGGTATCCCCGGCGCCCCCTTGGTACTTGCCCGCAGGGCGTGAGGCGGGGTTACTTCGGTTGCTGCTTGCGGAGCTGGATGTGGAGTTCGCGCAGGCGGGTGTCCTCGACGGAGGACGGCGCCCCCATGAGGAGATCCTGCGCGTTCTGGTTGAGCGGAAACGCGATCGTCTCGCGGATGTTGGGCTCGTCGGCGAGCAGCATGACCATGCGGTCGACGCCCGGCGCGATGCCGCCGTGCGGGGGCGCCCCGAAGTGGAACGCCCGCAGCATGCCCCCGAACTCCGCCTCCACCGTCTCGCGGGAGTACCCGGCGATCTCGAACGCCTTGTACATCACGTCCGGTTCGTGGTTCCGGATCGCCCCGGACGACAGCTCGATGCCGTTGCACACGATGTCGTACTGCCAGGCGAGGATGTCCAGCGGGTCCTTCGTCTCCAGCGCCTCCAGGCCGCCCTGCGGCATGGAGAACGGGTTGTGCGAGAACTCGATCGCGCCGGTGTCCTCGTTCCGCTCGAACATCGGGAAGTCCACGATCCAGCAGAAGCGGAAGACGTCCTCCTCGAACTGCCCGGCCCGCCGGGCCGCTTCGACCCGCACCGGCCCCATGATCTTCGAGACCTCGTCGAACTCGCCGGCGCCGAAGAAGATCGCGGTGCCGGGCTTGGCGCCCACCGCGGACAGCAGCGCGGCGGTGTCCGCCTCGGTGAGGAACTTCGCGATCGGGCCGGTGAGCGCGTTGCCGTCGCCGACCCGCACCCAGGCCAGGCCCTTGGCGCCGAGCGAGACCGCGTACTCGCCGAGCGAGTCGAAGAACTTGCGCGGCTGGTCCGCGGTGTCGTGCACGGCCAGCGCCCGCACGTGCTTGCCGGCGAACGCCTTGAAGTCGGAGTCGGCGAACACCGCGGAGACGTCGACGAGTTCGAGCGAGGTGCGCAGGTCCGGCTTGTCGTTGCCGTACTTGAGCATCGACTCGCGGAAGGGGATGCGCGGGAAGGGCGAGGTGACCCGGCGGCCGCCGCCCAGCTCGGTGAACAGGTCGGTCATCACCTTCTCGATGACGCCGAAGACGTCCTCCTGCTCCACGAAGCTCATCTCGACGTCGAGCTGGTAGAACTCGCCGGGCGAGCGGTCGGCGCGCGAGTCCTCGTCGCGGAAGCAGGGCGCGATCTGGAAGTATCGGTCGAAGCCGGAGATCATCAGCAGCTGCTTGAACTGCTGCGGTGCCTGCGGCAGTGCGTAGAACTTGCCGGGGTGCACCCGGGAGGGCACCAGGAAGTCGCGGGCGCCCTCGGGGGAGGTCGCCGACAGGATCGGCGTGGCCATCTCGTTGAAGCCGAGCGCGGTCATCTCGCGGCGCAGGAAGGAGATCACCTGGGTGCGCAGCATGATGTTGCGGTGCATGCGCTGGCGGCGCAGGTCGAGGAAGCGGTTGGTGAGCCGCATCTCCTCGTTGGCGTTGTCCTCGGGGAAGACGGGGAAGGGCAGCGGGTCGGCGGCGCCGAGCACCTCGACCGAGGTCACCTCGACCTCGACCTCGCCGGTGGGCAGCTCCGGGTTGACGTTCTCCGCCGAGCGGGCCACGACGCGGCCGTCGACCCGCAGCACCGACTCCTTGGACTGGCTGCTCAGCTGCTCGTAGACCGGCGACCCGGGGTGGACGACGAGCTGCGTGAAGCCGTAGTGGTCGCGCAGGTCGACAAACAGGATGCCGCCCAGATCGCGGCGATTGTGCAGCCAGCCGGACAGGCGGACGTCGGTGCCGACGTCGGTGGCGCGCAGCTCTCCGCAGGTGTGGGACCGGTACCGGTGCATCAGGTTCGTCCTCGGCGTGGGTGGGTCGTGGGTGGTCACAGCGTACCGGCGCGGCCTCGTGCGGCCCTCGGGGGATACGGCGCCCAGGTTCGCCCATAACACGCTGAACGCCATAAACTGGCGGAATGCGCACAGAGGACGTACTCGCCGCTGTGGGCTGCGGCCTGTGGCAGTGGGACGAGTCCACCGGCACGGTGACGGTCGACGGGCGGGCGGCGCGGCTGCTGGGGCTCTCCGGCGGCGCGGCCACCCACCGGTCGGCGGCCGTGCGTGCCCGGCTGCACCCGAGCGACTACGTGGAGTTGGCCGGTGCGGTCTCCCTGGCGATCGCCGAGGGCACCGTTGCCGAATCGGTCCTGCGGGTGGTCGGCGACGAGGGCACGGTGGAGCGGGCGGTCCGGGTCAGGCTGCGGCCGCAGGGCCCCCTGCTCACCGGCACCGTCCACGAAGTGCGCGAGGCACACGACGTGGGCGGCGGTATGGAGGAGGACATGGCGGCAGGGATCGCGGGCAGTGCGGACGCAGTCGGCGGGGTGCGCCTGCCCGAGGGCGTGCACCTGGCCGGCGGGCACGAGAGCGTGCCCGACAGCGCCCACCGCGGCCTGCCGCACCCGCAGGGGGCGGACGAGGCCCGCGGCGGCCGGCTGCGCAGGGGCGACTGGCGGCGGGCCCGCGAGGCGTTCCTGCTGGACGCCGGGCGGGCGCTCGCCGAGGCGGACTCCACCGCCGAGGTGCTGCGGGTCGCGGCCACCTTGTCGATGCCCGGCTTCTCCCCCGACGGCCTGGCGGTCTTCGGCGTGGAGGGCGACCGGCTCTCCCTGATCGGCCACCACGGCCAGGACCTCGCCGACTCCTTCGCCGTCGACATGCCGCTCAGCACGGACTACCCGGCGGCGGCCGCCGTGCGCACCGGCCGGGCGATCTACCTGACCAGCCCCGAGTCCTACCGGGCGCAGTACCCGGAGAGCTGGCCCATGGTGAAGCCGTACGGCCGCTCCTCGTGGGCGTACCTGCCGCTCGTCGTGGCCGGCACCACGATCGGCTCGTGGATGGCGGCCTTCCGCGACCAGGTGGACTTCAGCCCCGAGGAGCGCTCGGTGCTCACCACCGTGGCGCGGATGCTCGCCCAGGCGCTGTCCCGGGCCCACCTGCACGAGTCGGAGCGGGCCCTGTCCGACGGGCTGCAGCGCACCATGCTGCCCGCGCGCGAGCCCGAGATCGACGGCATGGCGCTCGCCGCGCGCTACGTGCCGACCGGCGGCGGTCTGCAGGTCGGCGGCGACTGGTACGACGTGATCGACCTGCCCTCGGGCCGTACCGCGCTGGTCGTCGGCGACGTGCAGGGCCACGACGTGCGGGCGGCCGGGATCATGGGCCAGCTGCGGATCGCGCTGCGGGCGTACGCGGCCGAGGGCCACAGCCCCGACGCGGTGCTCTCCCGCACCTCCCGCTTCCTGGCCGGCCTCGCCGACCAGGCGGCCCGGGACGGTGGCCCGGACGACGCCCGCTTCGCCACCTGCCTCTACATGGAGGTCGACCCGGCCGACGGCACCTTGGAGGTGGCCCGGGCCGGGCACCCCGAGCCGGCGATCCGGCTCAGTGACGGGACGACGATCCTGCGCCGCACCGCCGGCGGCCTGCCGCTGGGCGTGCGGCCCGACACCGACTACCCGACGACCCGGCTGGTGCTGGAGCCCGGCGAGGTGCTGCTGATGTGCACCGACGGGCTGATCGAGACCGGTGGGCACGACCTGGACACCGGGTGGCGGCGGCTGTGCGACGTCTTCGAGGCGGGCCCGGCGGAGAAGCTGGAGGAGCTGGCCGACGCGATGGTGCGGGCGGTGCACGGCCCGGCCTCGCACCACACCACGGGCCCGCTCGCCGACCGCCGCGAGGACGACATCGCGCTGCTGCTCCTGCGCCGGGACCCGGACGGGCCCACCTGCGCGATGCCGGAGCGGCGGGCCGTGCTCACCATCCCGCAGTCCGCCCCGAGCCAGATCCGCTCGGCCCGCGACGACGTGCGCGCGCTGCTGCACGACTGGGCCTCGCCGGACCAGTTCGAGTCCGCGGTGCTGCTGGTCTCCGAGCTGATCACGAACGTGCTGGTGCACACCGACGACGACGCGGTGCTGAGCATCACGGCCACCGGCATGCCGGGCACCCGGCGGCTGCACGTGGAGGTCGCCGACACCTCCGACGACATGCCGCACCGCCGCACCCCGGGCGAGCTGGCCTCCTCCGGCCGCGGCCTGTTCCTGATCGAGGAGCTGGCCGACTCCTGGGGCGTGGACCCGCGGGGCGACGGAAAGGCGATCTGGTTCGAGCTGTTCGAGAAGCGGCAGGCCGCCTGACGGCGGACGCGGCCGGCGGGCCGAGTCGGCTCGCGTGCTCAGTGGCTGAGGATGTTGGCCGCCACGATGAACAGGCCGAGCAGGACGTCCATGGCGCCGACCCGGCACGCCGTGGCCCAGCTCTGGCGGGCGACCCGGGCGGTCCACAGCCCCCAGCCGAACAGGGCCGCGGTGTTGATCGCCATGGCGGTGTTGACGGCGTGGTCCTCGGTCCACCAGTGCAAGGCGGCGCCTAGCAACGCGGCCACGGTGGGCAGCACCGCGGCGACCAGCGGCCACTCGTGGAGCACGGACCGTACGGTCTGCGCGGTGACCCGGCGGGTGTGCGGGGCCCAGTGCGCGATGGCGTGGGCGTAGCCGTGGGCGGCGGCGGCCGCGACGGCCGACAAAAAGATCCACAGGGCGTCGTAGCTCGCGTTGGGAGTGCCGTTCTCGTCCAGCGCGGCGGCCAGGGCGCTGGCGAGCACGGTGCCGTACACCCCGCCGAACAGCAGTTGCTGGCGTGAGATCCGGCGGGGTTCGTAGGTGCCGCCGGCCGCAGTGCTCCCGCTCACGGATGCCGCCTCTCTCGCGCGGGCGCCTTCGTCCCGTAAGGCACCTTTCGCCCCGATCAAACCGCATCCCGGGGCCCACGCGGCGGAGCGCGGCCGCACCCGCCCGTCACCCGGTCCCCGCCGCGCTCCTTGGCGAGGGCGGAGAGGTGGTCGGCGAAGTCGCGCAGCCCCCGCGGACGGCGGCGACCTGTTCCGGCCCTGCCCGCGTATCACCGAGCCGTCAGCGAGGTGACAGCAGCCGGGATCCCCGGCCGCGCCTCGGCGGACCGATGGGTCACCGAGACGCCTTCACGTGGTGGCCAGCGTGCGGGCCGTGGTGGTGGCGCGGGATTCGGTGGCGGGGAGGGCTTCGGCGGGGAGGCCGAAGAGGCCCTGGCGGAGGAACTCGGCGAGGCCGTGGGCGGCGGAGGCGACGCGCAGGAGGAGTTCGAAGGCGGCCTCGTCGGAGGCGGTGAGGCGGCGGGCCACGGGGAGCAGGAGCGCCGAGACCTCGTCGCCGGCCGAAGCGAGGCCGGGGAAGCGGGACTTGTCGATGCCCGCGTGGAAGGTGACGTCGAACAGCGCGGGCTCCTCGGCGGCGAAGCGCACGTACGCGGCGGCGAACCGGCCCAGCTGCTCCACCGGGTCGTCGTCGCCCGCCAGCGCCGCGGCGAAGCGCTCCCGCTGGGTGCGGTAGCCCTGCACGGCCAGCTCGGCGAGCAGCGACTCGCGGTCGGCGAAGTGCTTGTACGGGGCCGCGACGCTCACCCCGGCCCGGCGGCTCGCCTCGGCGAGAGTGAAGCCGTGCGGGCCGCGCTCCCCGACGAGTTCGAGGGCGGCCCGCAGCAGGTCGTTGCGCAGGTTCCCGTGATGCCGGCCACTCGGACGGCGCTTGACGGGCGGATTCATGCGGCTAAGGTTAACATCGCTTACCAGGTAAACACCATTAACCTCACAGCGGCCGCAGACCCGCGCCCTCACGACGCCCGCGAGCCCGCGCCCTCACCGCGCCCCCAAGCCCGGTCCACCACGGCACGAGCCCGCGCCGCCGCAGCAAGGAGAACCCCATGAGCACCGCGCCCACCGTCCGCTTCCACCACATCAGCCTGTCCGTCGCCGACCTGCCCGCTCTGGAGGCCTGGTACGGCCGCGCCTTCGGCCTCGACCGCGTCGAGGAGCGGCTCGAACTGCCCGACGCCGGCGTACGCACGGTCGTGCTCAGCAACCCCGGCGACCCCGACGGGCTCCGGGTGGAGTTGGTGCAGCGCCCCGGGTCGGAACCGGCCGCCCCCGCCGATGCCTTCGCCGCCACCGCCGTGCAGACGTACACCCACCTCGCCCTGCACGTGGCGGACCTCGACGCCGCATTCGCCCGCCTGACCGGGGAATGCGGCGCCGCCCCCGTGTCCTCCCCCGCGCCCGGCGTGACCGACGGCATGCGCTACGCGTATGTCGCCGATCCGGAGGGCAACCTCCTCGAACTCATCGGAACCACCGCCCCGTCCGGGGCCGGCCCGACGGCCGAGGCGTCGTAGGGACCACTCGGCGGACCGCGGCGGGAGCCGCCGGACGAACCGCCGGCGGGCCCCCTGTCGCGACCCCCGGAGGGATCAGCGCCCGTACGGGGAGTCGGCCGGGATCGTGCCCAGCCGGCCGGCCTGGAAGTCCTCGAAGGCCTGGGCCAGTTCGGCGTGGGTGTTCATCACGAAGGGGCCGTACTGCATCATCGGCTCGCGGATCGGCAGGCCGCCCAGGAGGACGACCTCGAAGTTGGCCGACCGGGAGTCCTGGTCCTCGGCCGCGCGGACGGTCAGCGAGTCGCCCTGGCCGAAGACGACCGCCTGGCCCATCCGGAACGGGCGGGCCTCGGGACCCGCGAAGCCGTGGCCGGCCATCCCGTAGGCAAGCGCGTTGAAGTCCGCCCGCCAGGGCAGCGTGACCGTGGCGCCGGGGTTCACCGACAGGTGGATCATCGTGATCGGCGTGTGGGTGGCACCGGGGCCGACGTGCCCGTCGAGGTCGCCGGCGATCAGCCGGATCAGGGCGCCGCCGTCGCCGGAGGTGAGCAGCTTCAGCCCGCCGGCCCGCAGGTCCTGGTACTTCGGCGGCATCATCTTGTCCGCCTTCGGCAGGTTCACCCACAGCTGCAGGCCGTGGAAGAGGCCGCCGCTGAGCACCAGCGACTCCGGCGGGGTCTCGATGTGCAGCAGGCCGGACCCGGCGGTCATCCACTGGGTGTCGCCGTTGGTGATGGTCCCGCCGCCGCCGTGCGAGTCCTGGTGGATGAAGGTGCCGTCCATGATGTACGTCACCGTCTCGAAGCCGCGGTGCGGGTGCCAGGGCGTGCCCTTGGGCTCACCGGCGGCGTAGTCGACCTCACCCATCTGGTCCATCAGGATGAAGGGGTCCAGGTGGCGGTAGTCGATCCCGGCGAAGGCGCGGCGGACGGGGAAGCCCTCGCCCTCCAGGCCGGTCGGCGCGGTGCTCACCGACAGCGCGGGGCGCGGCCGGGCATCGGCGGGGGCGGTCACCCGGGGCAGGGCCAGCGGGTTCTCGACGGTCACGGCGGGCATGGCGAGGCCTCCTTCTGGACGCTCGACGTCCAAGTTAGTTGAACTCTGAACATCTAGCAAGCCGTGACTGTTCCCTCACGGAACCGGAAGGGAGCCTCAGCCGTACATCCGCCGCATCGTGAAGTCCACCATCTGCTCGACCGCCTTCGCGTCGAACACCATCCGGTGCTGACCCTCGATGTCGAGCACGAAGCCGTAGCCGGTGGGCAGCAGGTCGAGCACCTCGGCGCCGGTGATGACGAAGTACTTGGACTCCTTGCCCGCGTACCGCCGCAGCTCCTTCAGCGAGGTGAACATCGGGATCACCGGCTGCTGGGTGTCGTGGAGCGCGAGGAACCCGGGGTTCTCACCGCGCGGGCAGTACACCTTGGAGGTGGCGAAGACCGCCTGGAAGTCCTCGGCCATCATCGCCCCGGTGGTGAACGCCCGTACCGCGTCGGCGAGCGACGGCGGGGACGGTTCGGGGTAGGCAGGCGACGGCTCCGGGTAGCCCCCGCCCATCGGGGCGCCGCCCATGGGCTGCCCCATCCCCGTATTCACGCTCTGCTCGTAGCCGTACACGCGCCCAAGGGTATCGACTCCGCGCGCCCCCGCGGGCGGCGAGGCGGCCGTCACATCGGACCGGTGGGGGTTGCCTCTTATTACCGGCGGGTAGCATCATGTGGGGACAGCCGCCTCTTCTTGCGCGTTCACCTAACGACCTGTCGTCACCAGCAGCAGCGATACGGAGCCGTCGTCATGGGCCACTACAAGTCCAACCTCCGCGACATCGAGTTCAACCTCTTCGAGGTCCTGGGCCGCGACGCGGTCTACGGCACGGGTCCCTTCGCCGACATGGACGTGGACACCGCCAAGGACATCCTCGCCGAGATCGCCCGGCTGTCGGAGGGCGAACTGGCGGCCTCCTTCGCCGACTCCGACCGCACCCCGCCGGTCTTCGACCCCAAGACGCACACCGCGCCGCTCCCGGAGACGTTCAAGAAGAGCTACCGCGCCTTCATGGACGCCGAGTACTGGCGGCTGGGCCTGCCCGAGGAGATCGGCGGCACCACCGCCCCCCGCTCCCTGATCTGGTCCTACGCCGAGCTGGTGCTGGGCGCCAACCCGGCGGTGTGGATGTACACCTCGGGCCCGGCGTTCGCCGGCATCCTCTTCGAGGAGGGCACCGAGGAGCAGAAGAAGATCGCCGCGCTGGCCGTGGAGAAGCAGTGGGGCTCCACCATGGTGCTCACCGAGCCCGACGCCGGCTCCGACGTCGGCGCCGGCCGCACCCGGGCGCTGCCCCAGGAGGACGGCAGCTGGCACATCGAGGGCGTCAAGCGCTTCATCACCTCGGGCGAGCACGACCTGTCGGACAACATCCTCCACTACGTGCTGGCCCGCCCCGAGGGCGCCGGGCCCGGCACCAAGGGCCTGTCCCTCTTCCTGGTGCCGAAGTACGAGTTCGACCCCGAGACCGGCGAACTCGGCGAGCGCAACGGCGTGTACGCCACCAATGTCGAGCACAAGATGGGCCTGAAGGTCTCCAACACCTGCGAGCTGACCTTCGGTGACTCCCACCCGGCCAAGGGCTGGCTGGTCGGCGGCAAGCACGACGGCATCCGGCAGATGTTCCGGATCATCGAGTTCGCCCGCATGATGGTCGGCACCAAGGCGATCGCCACCCTGTCCACCGGCTACCTCAACGCGCTGGAGTACGCCAAGGAGCGCGTGCAGGGCCCGGACCTGGCGCAGTTCACCGACAAGGCCGCGCCGAAGGTGACGATCACCCACCACCCCGACGTCCGCCGCTCCCTGATGACGCAGAAGGCGTACGCCGAGGGCATGCGCGCCCTGGTGCTCTACACCGCGAGCGTGCAGGACGCCATCCAGGCCGCCGAGGCCCGCGGCGAGGACGCCCGCCAGCTGCACGGCCTCAACGACCTGCTGCTGCCCATCGTCAAGGGCTACGGCTCCGAGCGCTCCTACGAGCAGCTCGCCCAGTCGCTGCAGACCTTCGGCGGCTCCGGCTACCTGCAGGAGTACCCGGTCGAGCAGTACATCCGGGACGCCAAGATCGACACCCTCTACGAGGGCACCACCGCGATCCAGGGCCAGGACTTCTTCTTCCGCAAGATCGTCCGCGACCGCGGCGAGGCGCTGACCACGCTCAGCGAGGAGATCAAGAAGTTCCTCGCCGAGGAGACCGGCGGCCAGGAGCTGTCGGCGGCCCGCGAGCAGCTCGCCCGGGCGGCCGCGGACCTGGAGGCGATTGTCGGCGGCATGCTCAACGACCTGGCGGCCACCGAGAAGGACGTCCGCTCGATCTACAAGGTCGGCCTGAACACCACCCGGCTGCTGCTCGCCTCCGGCGACGTCGTCACCGGCTACCTGCTGCTGCGCGGCGCCTCGGTGGCCGCCGAGAAGCTGCCCTCGGCCACGGGGAAGGACCGGGCGTTCTACGCGGGCAAGATCGCGGCGGCGAAGTTCTTCGCGGCCACCGTCCTGCCGGGCGTCGGCACCCAGCGGTCGATAGCCGAGGCCGTCACGCTCGACGTCATGGACCTGCCGGAGGAGTCCTTCTGACCCTCCTCGCCCCCGCCGCCTGACCCGGCCGGCCCGGGCCGCGCGGCAACGGCGCCCCGGGACCCGCTCCCGCCGGCGCCGCACCGGGGCCCCGCAGACCGCCTCCCCCCACGCCGAGTGCGGCGGGCCGCCACCCGTGCGGCCTGCCGCACCGGTGGCCGAAATAAGCTGTCGGGCATGACCACAGAGCCGACCACCGCGCCCTTCGAAAGCGCCCACACCGACGACCTGGCCGCGTTCGTCCAGGCCGCGCCCACGCCGTACCACGCCGTCGCGGCCGTCGCCGAGCGGCTGGAGCGGGCCGGTTTCCGGCAGGTCGCCGAGAGCGAGCGGTGGGCGGGCGGACCCGGCGGGCGGTACGTGCTGCGCGGCGGCGCCGTTGTCGCCTGGTACGTGCCCGAGGGCGCCGGGCCCGAGACGCCGTTCCGGATCGTCGGCGCGCACACCGACTCGCCGAACCTGCGGGTCAAACCGCGCCCGGACCTCGGCTCGAACGGCTGGCGTCAGGTCGCGGTGGAGATCTACGGCGGGCCGCTGCTCAACAGCTGGCTCGACCGCGACCTCGGCATCGCCGGGCGGCTCGCGCTGCGCGACGGCAGCACACGCCTGGTGGACGTCGACCGGCCGCTGCTGCGGGTGGCCCAACTCGCCATCCACCTCGACCGGCAGGCCAACGACGGGCTCAAGCTCGACCGCCAGCAGCACATGCAGCCGCTGTGGGGGCTGGGCGACGCCGCGGACGGCGACCTGATCGGCTTCCTCGCCGAGCAGGCCGGCCTGCCCGAGGCCGACGTGCTCGGCTGGGACCTGATGGCGTACGACCTGCAGCCGCCCGCCCGCCTCGGCCGGGACCGCGAACTGCTCGCCGCCCCACGGCTGGACAACCTGCTCTCGGTGCACGCCGGCACGGCGGCCCTGGTCGCGGCCGCCGCTCGGGGCGAGGCGCTGCCGTACATCCCGGTGCTGGCCGCCTTCGACCACGAGGAGAACGGCAGCGAGGCCGACACCGGTGCCCAGGGGCCGCTGCTCGGGCGGGTGCTGGAGCGCTCGGTGCTGGCCCGCGGCGGCGGCGCCGAGGACACGCTGCGCGCGCTGGCCGGCTCGGTGTGCGTCTCCTCCGACGTCAGCCACGCCGTGCACCCCAACTACGCGGAGCGGCACGACCCGACGCACCGGCCGCGGGCCGGCGGCGGCCCGCTGCTGAAGACGAACGTCAACCAGCGCTACGCCACCGACGGCGTCGGGCGGGCGCTCTTCGCCGCCGCGTGCGAGCGCGCCGGGGTGCCGATGCAGCACTTCGTCTCCAACAACGCGATGCCGTGCGGCACCACGATCGGCCCGATCACCGCCGCCCGGCACGGCATCACCACCGTGGACGTCGGCGTGCCGATCCTGTCGATGCACTCCGCCCGCGAACTGTGCGCCGTGGACGACCCCTTCCTCCTCGCCAACTCCCTGTACGCCTTCCTGGCCGGGTAGTTGGGGAGGCGTTCGGGCCGGACCTGCGGGGACGTGCTGCATGTGCCCGCGTCGCGGGGGTAGGCGACAGCCGAAGCCACACCGTGAAGTCGAGCCATGGAGGCGGACATTGTGGGCATCGGAGGCTGCATCATCCTGATCGGCGTGGGTGCGATCATCACCTTCGCCACCGACTGGCACGCCAAGGGCGTCAACATGGACCTGCTCGGGCTCATCATGATGGCCGTCGGCGTCATCGGACTCGCCGCCTACGTCAGCATCTTCAAGCGGCGCCGCGTCCCGCCGACCTCGGAGGGCGACATCCCGCCGGTCGTCGAGGAGCGCTACTACCCGAGCGACCGGCGGTACTGAACCGCCGGATGCCGGACGCTATTTCTGGTCGAGTCCCGCCAGCACCAGTGCCAGGCGGGACTCGCCGCTGTCCACCAGCCGCACCGGCACGCCCCAGTCCTGCTGGTGGACGTGGCAGGCCGGATAGGGGTTCGTCGGGTCGTCGTCGCAGGAGGCGGCCATCGCCGAGACGTGCAGCACGCCCTCGGGCACCGAGGGGTCGAGCTCCAGGTCGCGGAAGAGGTCCGTGCCCTTGCCCGCGCCCTGCCGGAGCAGCTCCGGCGGGGTGGCGCTGACCAGCAGCCGGGTGGAGGGGCCGTAGCGCTCGTCCAGCTTCTGGCCGATCGGGGCGCTGAAGACGACGTCCAGCCGGAAGGGGCCGGGCGCCACGTCGGTGGCCGCACGCTGGGTGCGGTGGGCGACGGCCTCGACCCGTACCGCCTCTTCCGGCAGGTGCATCCGGGTGAGCCGGTGGCGGGCGGACTCCACCACCACGATGTCGCCGTCCACCACGGCCGCGTCCGAGGGCTCGCGCAGGTCGGTGGCCAGCGTGGAGACCTCGCCGGTCGCCGGGTCGTAGCGGCGCAGCGCGTTGTTGTAGGTGTCGCTGACGGCGACCGATCCGTCGGGCAGGCCGGTGACGCCGAGCGGGTGCTGGAGCAGCGCCTGCCGGGCCGGGCCGTCGCGGTGCCCGAAGTCGAACAGGCCGGTGCCGACCGCGGTGCGCACCACGTAGCCGCCGTCACCGTCGGGGGCCCGCTCCACCCAGCGCAGCGCGGAGGTCTCGGAGTCCGCGACCCACAGCCGGCCGCCGACCGCCGACAGGCCCGAGGGCTGGGCGAACCAGGCGTCGGCCGCGTGGCCGTCGACCAGGCCCTCGTTGGTGGTGCCGGCGGCCACCTCGACCCGCTCGGTGGCCGGGTCGTACGTCCACAGCTGGTGCACGCCGGCCATCGCGATCCACACCCGGTCCTCGAACCAGGCCACGTCCCACGGCGAGGACAGGTCCACCTCGCGGGCCGGGCCGGAGCTGGGCGAGCCCTGCCACCACTGGCGGCCGGTGCCGGCCACGGTGGTGACCCGGCCGGTGTCGGGGTCCAGCCGGCGCAGCGCGTGGTTGACGGTGTCGGCGACGATGATGCTGCCGTCCGGGAGCAGCGCCAGGCCCTGCGGCTCGCTGAAGCGGGCGGTGCCGGCGTCGCCGTCGGCCAGGCCGCGCTCCCCGGTGCCGATCCGGCGCACGACGGTCTCGCCGTCGGCGGCCAGCTCGACCAGGGCGTGCCGGGTGGAGTCCGAGACGAGGAAGTGGCCGCTGACCGGCAGCGCGACGACCTTGCCGGGGAACCGCAGGTCGGTGGCGACGGGCTCCGGCGGCACGTAGGGGCCGTCCCCGCGGCGCAGCGTGCCCTTGGCGGCGTGCTCCTGCTCCAAGCGGGTGACCAGGCGCTCCAGCGCGTGCGCGTGGCCCTCGCCGGCGTGCTGGGCCACCACGTAGCCCTCCGGGTCGATCACCACGAGGGTGGGCCAGGCGCGGACGGCGTACTGCCGCCAGGTGGTGAGTTCGGGGTCGTCCAGCACCGGGTGGTGCACCTCGTAGCGCTCCACGGCGTCGGCGACGGCCTGGTGCTCGGCCTCGTGCACGAACTTCGGCGAGTGCACGCCCACGATCACCACGGTGTCGCGGTGCCGCTCCTCCAGCTCGCGCAGCTCGTCCAGGACGTGCAGGCAGTTCACACAGCAGAACGTCCAGAAGTCGAGGATCACGATCGATCCGCGCAGGTCGGCGAGGGTGGGTTGCTTGTCGCCTGTGTTCAGCCAGCCGCCCTTGCCGACCAGCTCGGGCGCCCGGACGCGTGCACGTGCAGTCATGACCCCATCCAACCGCATTCCCGGGGGTAGACATTCCCCCATGAAATACGTGGTGCGAGAGAAGATGTTCGCGGTCGGCGACGACTACTGGGTCGAGGACGAGAACGGGCGGCGCGCGTTCTACGTGGACGGCAAGGTGCTGCGGGTCCGCGAGACCCTGGAGCTCCAGGACCCCTCGGGGCAGGTGCTGGCCACGGTGCACAAGAAGCTGCTGAGCCTGCGGGACGCGATGACGATCGAGCGGGACGGCGAGGTCCTGGTGACCGTCCGCAAGAAGCGGCTCGCCCTGCTGCGGGACGTCTACCGCGCGGAGCTGGCCTCGGGCGAGGAGCTGGAGATCAGGGGCGACCTGATCGACAAGGAGTACGACATCGAGTACGAGGGCGAGCGCCTCGCCCGGATCTCCCGGCGCTGGTTCTCGCTGCGCGACGCCTACGCGATCGACATCGAGCGCGAGGACGCCGACGCCGCGATGCTCATCGCGGTGGCGGTGTGCGTGGACCGGCTGGTGGAGAAGGAGCACGAGGACCACGACGACTGACCCTTGGGGGTGACGGCCGGCCGGCTGTTGCCCGCGGGGCGGGTGACAGCGGGCCCGCACGGTTGCCGGGCCGCAGGGGGCGGCACCGCACGGTTGCCGGGCCGCGGGGACGACGGGCCGGTGCGGTCTCCCCCGCCGCGGCCCGTCGGCTCCTGCGGCTGCTCCGGCTGTTCCGGCTACCGCACCTGCGGGAGCGGCAGGCCAAGGACCCGGTCGCGCAGGACCGGGAAGTCGCGGCGGGTGGCGGCCACGCGGGCGGGGTCGAGGTCGAGCGTGACCGCCTCCTCGCCGGTGCCGCCCTCGGCGAGCACCTCGCCCCAGGGGTCCACGGCCATGCTGTGCCCCGACTGCTCGACGCCCGCGTGGGTGCCCGCCGTCCCGCAGGCCAGCACGTACGCCTGGGACTCCACGGCCCGTGCCTGGACCAGCAGCCGCCAGTGGGCGAGCCGGCGGGCGGGCCAGCCGGCCGGGACCACCAGGATCTCGGCCCCGCCGTCCACCAGCAGGCGGAACAGCTCCGGGAAGCGCAGGTCGTAGCACGTGGCGAGGCCGAGCACCGCGGAGGGATGACGCACGGTCACCGGAGTGGCGCCGGCGGACATCAAGGTCGCCTCGCCCCGGTCGAAGCCGAAGCGGTGGATCTTGCGGTAGGTCGCCTGCAGGGCGCCGTCGGGGGAGAAGACGAGCGAGGTGTTGTAGAGCGCGTCCTTGCCGTCCGGGCCCGGGGCGCGTTCGACGACCGAGCCGGCGTGCAGCCAGACCCCGGCGTCGCGCGCGGCCGCGGCCATCGCCTCGGCGGTCGGGCCGGCCTCGGCGGACTCGGCCTGCGCCCCGAACTCCTCGGCGGCGAAGGCCCCGACGGGCCACAGCTCGGGCAGCACGACCAGATCGGCCCCCCGCTGGGCGCGCACCAGACCCGCCACGCGCTCCCGCCGACGGGTGATCTTCTCGTCCGGGTCCACGTCGATCTGGAGAAGCGTTGCGCGCATCTGGACACCGCCCATACGTTGTGTCGTCAAGTCGGGCCTACCATCGTCACTCGAAAGCACTGCGTGGGCGCCCGCGCGAAGACTAACTTAGGCGCCAAACCACCACGACCGCGCTCCGACCGTCGAGGGGTCCCGTGACCGTCCACAGCAAGATCCAGCCGTACATCGACGCCTGGACCCACTCCATCGAATCCATCAACGACCTGGTCGCGCCGCTCTCCGAGGGGGAGTGGAACCGCCCCACGGAATGCCCCTACTGGTCCGTGCGCGATGTCGTCTCGCACATCATCGGTTTCGAGTGCGAACTGCTGGGCGACCCCCGGCCCATCCACAGCCTGCCCAGCGACCTGCGGCACATCACCAGCGAGCTGGCCCGCTACACCGAGGTGCCGGTGGACATCCGCCGCCACCACACCGCGCCCGAGATGACCGCGGAGCTGGACTACACGATCCTGCGCCGGGCCCGGCAGTTGCGCAACGAGTCGCGCCAGCCGGACGCCAAGGTGCGCGCGATCGGCGGCGGCGAGATCACTCTCGAAGAGCAGCTGTGGTCACGGGTGTTCGATGTGTGGGTGCACGAGCAGGATCTGCGGCGGGCCCTGGACAAGCCGGCCAACCTCGCCTCGGCCGCAGGAGTGCTCGCCCGCGACTGGCTGCTGCGCCCGCTGCCGAAGACCGTCGCGCAGGACGCCGGCGCCAAGCCGGGCTCCGCGGTCGTCTTCGACGTGCACGGGCCGCTGGAGTTCATGCGGACGGTCCGGGTGGACGCCGAGGGCCGCGGCACCATCGACTCGGCGGTCTCGCTCGGCCCCGCGGTGACCTTCGTCGTGGACTGGGAGACCTTCCTGCGGCTGTTCACCGGGCGGGTGAAGCCGACCGCGGTGCGTGACGACAAGCTCAAGATCGAGGGCGACCAGGACCTGGCGGACGCCATCCTGTCCACCATCACCTTCACCACCTGAACACGGGCTGTCACAGGGCGAGTCGGGTCATCGGGGTGCCACGGGCGGCGCAGGGCACGGGCGGTGATGATCCAGTGACGTTCCGATGAGCAATCCCTCGCGTTCCGGGCGTTAAAGACGAGTTTGGCGAGTAGGGTGTGGCGGACCCACCTTTGCTCACGTGTGCACGTCAACGTTCCCGGAACGGCGGTCGGGCTGCGGCCCGGCCGCGATGAGGTACGAAGTGATGTCATCGCAAGGCACGTCACCAGCGCACGAGTTACCGCCCGAGGCACCGCACCACCGCTCCGCCGTCGTCCGCACCGCCGCGGCCGCCTGCGCCGCCGTGCTGGCGGCGGGCGCGGCCTGCGCCTGGGCGGCCGGCCGCGCCACGGCCGCCGACCGCCCGCTGGTCACCGCGGTGGGAGCCGCGGCCGCCGCCCTGCTCGGCGCCACCGTGGCGCTGGGCCTGTCCCGCCGCCGGCTCGCCCGCGAACTGCGCGACGGCGTCGCGGAGTTGCGCGAGGAGACCGCCCGCACCCTGAACCTGCATGCCGAGGCGACCCGGCGCGCGGCCGCCGAACTGGAGGCGGCCAGGCGGGGGGTGCGCCAGGCCGACGCCCGGCGCAGGGCCGCGGCCGCCGCCGAGACCACCGTGCGCACCGCGCTGCGCGAGCAGACCGCGCGCACCGCGGAGTTGGAGGCCGAGGCGGTGCGGCTCGCCGAGCAGGCGGTGCCGCTGGCCGCGGCCCGGCTGCGGGCCGGCGACTCGGCCGAGGCGGTGCTGCCGCACCTGCCCCAACCCGCCACCGAGGCCCACCGGTTGCTGCTCGCGGCCGTGGTCCGCGAACTGGCCGCGGCCGAGCGGGCGCGGGCCGCGGGGCTCGCCGCCGTCGCGGGCGCGGCGGCCCGCGTCCAGGCGCTCACCACCACGATGCTCGCCGATCTGCGGGAGATGGAGGAGCGGCACGACGAGCACGTCCTGGACGACCTGCTGCGCCTGGACCACTCCACCGCGCAGGCCGGACGGCTCGCCGACAGCGTCGCCGTGCTCAGCGGCGCCCGCTCCGGGCGGCGCTGGACCCGGCCGATCGTCATGGAGAGCGTGCTGCGCGGCGCGATGGGCCGCATCCCCGCCTACCAGCGGGTGCGGCTGCACTCCAGCAGCACCGCGGCCGTCGCGGGGCACGCGGCCGAGGGCGTGATGCACGCGCTGGCCGAACTCATGGACAACGCCTGCAACTTCTCGCCGCCCAGCGAGGAGGTGCACGTCTACGTGCAGGAGACGCACGCCGGCGTCGTCGTCACCGTCGAGGACGCCGGCCTGGTGATGCCGGACGCGACACTGGCCCGCGCGGAGCAGCTCGTCGCGGGCGGGGGCGGGGCGCCGACCGGCACCCGGCTCGGCCTGGCCGTCGTCGGCCGGCTGGCCCGCAAGCACGGCCTGCGGGTCTCCTTCCGGCCCTCCTCGCGCGGCGGCACCGGCGTCGTCGTCCTCATACCGGCGAGCCTGATCACCCGCCGGCCCCCGCAGCCCGGAACCGGGTTCGAGGACGCCTACCCACAGGCCCCGGCGGCACGGCCGTACGGGGTGCCGGGCGCCGAGGAGGCCGCGCACTACGGGGAGTTCGCCGGCACCGCGGCCCCGGAGGAGACCCGGCACAGCGGCCGCGAGGAGCGGCCCTTCACCGTGCCGCCCACCGGCATCGGGCCCGAGGCGTCCCCGGGCACCCCGCTGCCGAAGCGGACGCGGGGACGGGGGCTGGCCGCGGCGATGGACGCGGCGCTGGAGGCCGGGGAGCCCGCCGACGCCTCCGGCACCTGGACCATCCCGGTCCTCGACGAGCACGAGCACACCACCCGGGCGCGGGCCGAGGCGGAGCCGTCCGCGGGGGAGCGGTTCGGCGCCTTCCGCGACGCCGCCTCCGGCGGGCAGCGCGTCGCGGCGCCCGGGGAGGCCGGCGGCGACGCGGCCGGCCGGACAGCGCCGGGGGAACCCGGCACCGCCAGCACGGGAGGGGAGAACGGCCGATGACCACCAGCGGGTCCGAAGTCGACGCACTGCTCGGGGAGTTCGTGGCGGCAACGCCGGGCGCCCGGCACGCCCTGGTCCTGTCGGCGGAGGGCCTGAGACTGGGCCGCTCCCCCGAGCTGTCCGCCGACCGCGCCGACCGGCTCGCCGCGGTCGCCTCCGGCATGCAGAGCCTGGCGCACGGCGCCTCCGCGGAGTTCGGCGACGGCAGCGGCGGGGTGCGCCAGTCCATGACGGAGTTCCACGGCGGCGCCCTGTTCATCGTGGCCGCCGGCTCCGGCGCCCATCTCGCGGTGATCGGCGAGGAGTTCGCCGATGCGGGGGCGATCGGCCGCGGCATGGGCCGCCTGGTGGAGACGGTCGCCGACCTCGTGCGCGCCGACCCGCGCGCGGGCGCCCGCCACTTCGCCAGGGACGGGGTGGACGACCTGGGGCCGCTGCAATCGCTGGGCCCGCTCCGTGAGGACGCCGGGAACGGTCCGTACGGCACGGTGGGCCCCGCCGGGACGGCCGGCCCTGTCGGCCCGTACGGGAAGTCCCCGGCATGAGCCGCGGGCCGGTCGACAGCGGCGTACCGGACCGGCTCTACACCCTCACCGGTGGCCGCAGCAGCGCGTCCGCGCCGCGTCTGGACCTGCTCACGCGGGTGGTGCGGGAGAGCGGGCCGGTGCCGGGGATGCCCTCGGAACACGTGCGCATCCTGCAGCTGTGCGGGCGCCCGGTCGCCGTGGCGGAGCTGGCCGGGCGGGTCGGGCTGCCCGTGGGGGTGGTCAAGATACTGCTGGGCGACCTCATCGCGGCCGGCCGCGTCACCGTGCGCCGCCCGGCCCCGGTCCCGGCGGGTACGGCGGCCCTCCCCCCGCCGGACACGCTCAAGAAGGTGCTCCGTGCGCTGCAGAACCTCTAGGGCCCGCATGCGAGCGACCTGCCCCGCGGCGCACCGGCGGGCGCACGAGGGCGGCCACCACCCGGCGGAGAACCGGCAGTTGGGGCCACCGGGGAAGGCGCACATTTCGCGCACACCGCCCTCACATCCGAGCGGCATCATCGGGCGGCCCGCTGGGTACGCCCCTCTGTGCGGCGGGCGGCGGAATGTGCGCCTCCGCGCCGCCCGCGCTGTCACGGCGCACGCCGGACCCCGCGCGCAACCCCCCACCGAGCAGCGGATCTTCGGGCCGTGCGCCGGCGCGGGCGGGATCGGTCGGGCGCTGCGGCAGGGGAGGGTGGCGGTGTGAGCCGGATGCACGGGGGAGAGCGGCCCGAGGACGTGGTGCCGCCGCAGGGCACGCGGGCCGAGGGGCGGGCACTGGAGCTGCCCGGCCCGCCGCAACCGGTACCGCCCTGGGGGCCGGTGCCGCCGTACGGGACCGCGGGCCCCGAGCCGCAGCCGGACTTCGACCACGCCGACCCCGCCGCGTACTACCGGGCGCTGCGGGCGAAGTACGGCCCGGTCGCGCCCGTGCTGCTGCATCGCGAGGTGCCCGCCTGGCTCGTGCTCGGCTACCGCGAGGTGCACTACGTCGCCGGGAACCCCGAGCTGTTCGGGCGCGACCCGCGCCGCTGGCACGCCTGGGACCGGCTGCCGCCCAACTGGCCGCTGCTCGCCGACATCGCGCACACCCCGTCGGTCCGCTTCACCGAGGGCGCCGAGCACCGGCGCCGGGCCGGGGCGATCGCCGACGTGCTGGCCGAGGTGGACCAGTTCGAGCTGCGGCAGCGCAGCGAGCAGGCCGCCGACGCGGCCGTCGACCGCTTCGCCGGGGCCGGCCGCGCCGACCTGATGGCCGACTACGCCGAGGTCGTCCCGCTCCAGGTGATGGCGGGCCTGCTGGGCCTGCGCGGCCACGAGACGGCCGACCTGGTCCGTGACACGGCCGCCCCGCACGCCCCCTACCCCGGCCGGCCGCCGGCCGCGGACCCCGGCCCGGGGGACCCCGACACCGGTGGCCACCGCACCTCCGCGACCGGCCCGTACGGCTCCTACCGCCCCGCCGAACCCGCACCCGGCAGCCGCCCGCCCGGCGCGGGCCCGTTCGCGCCCGACCCGGATACCGGCGGGCACCGCACCGGCGGTGGCCCGTCCGCGGGCGGGCGGCCCTACGAGACGGACGCGGCGGCGGCCCGGGTGCGCGCGCTGGTGCAGACCCTGGTGGACCGGGCCCGCCGGGAGCCCGCCCGCGGCGGCCCCGACCTGCCCGCCCTGCTGCTCGCCCACCCCGCCGAGCTCACGGACGAGGAGATCGTCCACGACCTGCTGACGATCTTCGCGGCCGGGCGGCGGCCCACCGCGGACTGGATCGGCAACACCCTGCGGCTGATGCTCACCGACGAGCGGTTCGCGCTCACCCTGTCCGGCGGCCGGCACAGCGTGGGCCAGGCGCTCAACGAGGTGCTGTGGAACGAGCCGCCCACCCAGAACATCATCGGCCGCTGGGCCACCAGGGACACCGAGTTGGGCGGGCGGCGGATCGCCCGCGGCGACTGCCTGGTGCTGAGCCTGGCGGCGGCCAACGCCGACCCGCACATCTCCCACGGCACCGGGCCCGGCGCGCTCGTCCACAACCAGGCGCACCTGGCCTTCAGCCACGGGCCGCACCGCTGCCCCGCGCCCGCCCCGGCGCTCGCCGAGACCATCGCCACCGCCGCGCTCGAAGTGCTCCTCGACCGGCTGCCGGACCTCGCCCTGCCCACGCCGGCCCCGCCGCTCCCCTGGCGCCAGTCCCTGTGGCAGCGCGCCCCCACGACGCTGCCCGCCGTCTTCACTGCTCCCTGAGACGCCGCCCCCGGGCTGCGGGCCCGGCCCGCAGCCGAGCGGCGGGTGTCTCAGTGCGGGTCAGCCCGGGTCGGTCCGGGTCAGTCCGGGACCGCCGCCCGGCAGCGGTGGACGCTCTCGATCCGGCTGACGGCGATCCGCTCCCGCTCCAGCCGCTCGGCCCTGCGGCGCAGCCGCAGGATCTGCACGGTGCCCAGGAGCTGGAGGACGAAGATGCTGCTCCAGGCCACCCGGTAGTCGTCCCCCGTGGCGTCCAGCAGCACCCCGATGGCCAGCAGCGTCACCATCGAGGCCGTGAAGCCGCCGATGTTGACGATTCCGGAGGCGGTGCCGAAGCGCTCGGGCGGATTCGCCGGCCGGGCGAAGTCGAAGCCGATCATGGACGCGGGGCCGCAGGCGCCCAGGACGACGCACAGGACGACAAGCAGCCACATCGGGTCCTGCCCGCCGGGCCAGGTCAGCGTCAGCGCCCAGGAGGCGGCCGTCGCGGCGACGACGCCGAGCGTGAGCGGCATGCGGGCGCCGTGGTGCCGGGCGATCACCTGCCCGAAGACCAGGCCGAAGACCATGTTGGCGACCACGACGAGGGTGAGCATCGCACCCGCCGCCCCCCGCGAGAGCCCCTGGTCCTCGACGAGGAAGGGCAGCCCCCACAGCAGCAGGAACACCATCCCGGGGAACTGCGTGCTGAAGTGCGTCCACATGCCCAGCCGGGTGCCCGGCTCGCGCCAGGCGTCGGCGATCTGCCGCCGTACGTAGGCGGCCCCGGCGTGCTGCCGGGGCGCGGGCTCGTGGCCCTCGGGGTGGTCCTTGAGGAAGAGGGCGACCAGCACCAGCACGCCGGCGCCGCCCACCGCGGTGCCGAGGAAGGTGGGCGTCCAGCCGGCCGAGTGCAGCAGGCGGGAGAGCACCACGGTGGAGACGAGGTTGCCGGCGACGCCGAACAGCGCCGCGCCCTGGGCGACCATCGGCCCGCGCCGGGCGGGGAACCAGCGCGAGCCCAGGCGCAGCACGCTGACGAAGGTCATCGCGTCGCCGCAGCCGAGCACGGCCCGCGCGCCCAGCGCCATGCCGTAGGAGTGGGACAGCGCGAACGCCGCCTGGCCCGCGGTGAAGAGCACCGCGCCGAGCATCAGCACCTTCTTGGTGCCGAGGGAGTCCACCAGGAGGCCGACGGGTATCTGCATGCCGGCGTAGACCAGCACCTGCAGGATGGAGAAGGTCGACAGCGCCGAGGCGCCGATGTGGAAGCGGTGGGCGGCGTCGATGCCGGCCACGCCCAGGCTGGTGCGGTGGACGACGGCGACGAGGTAGACCAGCGTGCCGACGCCCCACACGACACCGGCCTGCACACCGCCGGGCGGGTCGCCGGGCAGGGCGCGGCCGGCGCGGGCGCCGACCGGTTCCGTTCCGGCGGTCACGACTCGCCCCGGGCAAGGGTGTTCACCCAGGAGACGTGCCGCTCCACGAGGTCGGCGGCGGACTGCGCCGCGCCCGCGCGCAGCGCGTCCAGGATCTCGGTGTGCTCGGTGATGTTCTTGGCGACCCGGCTCGGCTCGGCGTTCATGGTGGCCACGCCCATCCGCAGCTGGCGGTCGCGCAGCTGGTCGTAGAGGTGGGCGAGGATGCGGTTGCCGGCGGCGCGGACGATCTCGGCGTGGAAGGTGCGGTCGGCGGCGGCGAAGGCGGCGAGGTCGCCGGTGGCCGCGTGCGCGCGCTGCTCGGCCAGCGACGCCTCCAGCCGCTCGATCAGCCGGGCCGGCACATCGCCCACCACCTTGGCCACCGCGTGCCGCTCCACCAGCAGCCGGGTCTCCACGACGTCGGCGATCTCCTGGGCGGAGACGGGCAGCACCAGGGCGCCCTTCTTGGGGTAGAGCTTGAGCAGCCCCTCGGCCTCCAGCCTCAGCAGCGCCTCGCGCACGGGGGTCCGCGAGACCCCGACCGCCTCGGCGAGGTCCCCTTCGGTGAGCAGGGTGCCGCCTTCGTAACTGCGGTCCAGCACCCCGCTCTTGACGTGCAGATAGACCCGCTCCGCCGCGGGTGCCGCCTTGTGCGCGGCCCGGTCCTCGACATTCTTGGTGCCTACAACGGTGTCCATGATGCGCACATCATAGATACATCACGTATGCACCCGAAAGCCCGTCCCGCATCGCGGACATGTCATACGGCACCGCTACGCTCCGCGGCAGGAGGGGACATGACGCATGAGATACCCGGGATACCCGGGACACCGCCGCCCGGGAGCGGTCCCGCCGGCCGGCCGCCGCTGCGCCGCGGGCGGTTGGCGCTCTGGCTGGCCGTGACCGTCGCCGGCGCGGCCGTCGCTATCGGGGCGCTCACCCAGAGCCGGGGCCACTGGACCCGGGTGACGGTGCCGAGCGAGAACATGCTGCCGACCTACCGGGTGGGCGCGCAGGTCACGTTCGAGAAGGCGGCCGGCTCCGACGTCCACCGCGGTGACGTCGTGATGCTCGCCGAGCCCGAGTGGCAGCGGCCCGACCTGCACATCATGCGGGTGATCGGCGTCGGCGGCGACCACGTGGAGCTCCCGGCCGGCGGCCCCTTGCGGGTCAACGGGCAGCAGGTGGCCGAACCGTACCTGTACCAGGGCGAGTCCAACCTGCTGGCGCCGGTGGACATCACGGTGCCGCCCGGCCGGCTGTTCCTGCTGGGCGACCACCGCGCGGACTCCATCGACTCGCGCATGCACCTGGAGGCGCAGTCGGGCACGCTCGCGGCCTCCGACGTGCGGGGCAAGGCGTCGAAGAGGAGCAGCGTGGCGGCGTACGGCGTCGCGGCGCTCGCCGGGATCGTGGTCGCCTTGGTGGGCGCGGCCCTGGCGCTGACCACGTTCCTGTCGTCCCGCCGCAAGAACCGCCCACCGGCCTGGGGACCGGCCGCCCCGCTCCCCGGGCCACCGGCGGGCTGAGGCCGGCTACGGGTGGATGGTGCTGACCAGGGACGCCGTCGAGGTGAGGGTGGACTGGATGGTCGGCGCCAGGGAGGACGACGCCAGGCAGAAACCGAGCAGACCGCAGGTGATGGCGTGGCTCGGCTTGAGGGTGCGGTTGCGCATCTGCATGCCGGCGAGCACGGCCAGCAGCAGGATCACGGAGATGGACACGGCCATAAGGCCGATGGCAGCACAAACCCGGACGGAAGTGCGGGAGAACACGCAGGGCGGAGGTTCCGGGCGTCCACGCGCCGCGGCACCTCCGCCCTCACGGGTGAAGCGCACCCTCGGGACCCGGTGGCGGGTCCCCACAACAAGGCCCAGCGGCAGGCCCCGTCGCCGGGGCCCGCGACCGGACCCGGGGCCCTGCCGTCAGGTCCAGGTGAGCAGCCGCTTCGGCGTCTCCAGGATCGCCGCCACGTCCGCGAGCACCTTCGAGCCGAGTTCGCCGTCGACCAGCCGGTGGTCGAAGGAGAGCGCCAGGGTGGTGACATGGCGCGGCTTGACCTTGCCCTTGTGCACCCACGGCTGGAGCTTGACGGCGCCGAAGGCGAGGATCGCGGACTCGCCGGGGTTGAGGATCGGCGTGCCGGTGTCCACCCCGAAGACGCCCACGTTCGTGATCGTCACGGTGCCGCCCTGCATGGCCGCGGGCGAGGTCTTCCCCTCGCGCGCGGTGGCGACCAGCTCGCCGAGGGCCGCCGCCAGCTCCGGCAGCGTCTTGGCCTGCGCGTCCTTGATGTTGGGCACGATCAGGCCGCGCGGGGTGGCGGCCGCGATGCCCAGGTTCACATAGGACTTGTGGACGATCTCCTGAGTCGCCTCGTCCCAGGCCGCGTTGACCTCCGGGTGCCGCCGGATCGCGACCAGCAGCGCCTTGGCGACCAGCAGCAGCGGGCTGACCTTGAGCCCGGCGAACGCCGGGTCGGCCTTCAGCTCCTGCACCAGCTTCATCGTCCGCGTGATGTCGAAGGTCACGAACTCCGTGACGTGCGGCGCGGTGAAGGCGCTGGCCACCATCGCCTGCGCGGTGGCCTTGCGGACGCCCTTGATCGGCACCCGGGTCTCCCGCTCGCCGGGCGCGAACGCCGGCTGCACTGCGGCGGACGCAGGAGCGGCCTCCTCCGGCGCGGAGGGCAGCCGGGCCGGGGGCGCGGCGGCCGCGCGGATGTCGTCGCGGGTGACGACGCCGCCCGGTCCGGTGGGCACCACGGTCGCCAGGTCGATGCCCAGCTCCTTGGCGAGCTTGCGCACCGGCGGCTTGGCGAGCGGCCGTTCGAAGGCCACCGCCGGCTGCGACCGCCCGTTCACCTCGGCGGGCGCGGCGGGTGCGGCGGGCTCAGCGGGCTGAGCGGACTCGGCAGGTACGGAAGGCGCGGCGGGCGCTGCCTGGTTCGGCACCCCGGCCTGCGGCTTGCGCGGCCGCCGGGTGGTCGAGGACGGCGCGACCCCGTAACCGACCAGCACCGCCTGCCGCTTGCCCTCCGGCTGCTCGGGCTCGGCGGACGCAACGGGGTCGGCGGCCGCGGCCGGTTCGGGAGCGGCGGGTGCGCCGCCCGCGCCCTCCCCGGCATCCACCACGATGATGGGCGTGCCGACGTCCACCGTCGTGCCCTCGTCGAAGCGGATCTCGCTGACCACCCCGTCGTAGGGGATCGGCAGCTCGACGGCCGCCTTGGCCGTCTCCACCTCGCACACCACCTGGCCGTCGGCCACGGTGTCGCCCACGCCCACGTACCACTTGAGGATCTCCGCCTCGGTCAGGCCCTCGCCGACGTCCGGCATCCTGAACTCGCGGAAGCGCTGACCAGCTGCGGTCATGACAGTCACGGCCCTCTCCTCAGAACGCCAGCGAGCGGTCGACGGCGTCGAGCACCCGGTCGAGTCCCGGCAGGTACTCCTCCTCCAGGCGGGCCGGCGGGTAGGGCGAGTGGAAGCCGCCCACCCGCAGCACCGGCGCCTCCAGGTGGTAGAAGCTGCGCTCGGTGATCCGGGCGGCGATCTCCGCGCCGGCGCCGTAGAAGACGGGCGCCTCGTGCACGACGACCAGCCGGCCGGTCTTCTCCACCGACGCCTGCACCGTGTCGAAGTCGATCGGCGAGAGCGAGCGCAGATCCACGACCTCCAGGCTGCGGCCCTCGTTCGCGGCCGCGGCCGCCGCCTCCAGGCACACCTTCACCATCGGGCCGTAGGCGACCAGCGTCAGATCGGTGCCCGGCTGCGCCACCACGGCCTGGTGCAGGCCGGTCGGCACCGCGTCCACGGCCACCTCGCCCTTGTCCCAGTAGCGGCGCTTGGGCTCGAAGAAGATCACCGGGTCGTCGCACTCGATGGCCTGCTGGAGCATCCAGTAGGCGTCGTTGGCGTTCGAGGGGCTGACCACCTTCAGGCCGGCCACGTGCGCGAACAGCGCCTCGGGCGACTCGCTGTGGTGCTCCACCGCGCCGATGCCGCCGCCGTAGGGGATGCGCACCACGACCGGCATCCGCACCTTGCCCAGCGCGCGGGCGTGCATCTTGGCCAGCTGGGTGACGATCTGGTCGTAGGCGGGGAAGACGAAGCCGTCGAACTGGATCTCCACCACCGGGCGGTAGCCGCGCAGCGCCAGGCCGACCGCGGTGCCGACGATGCCGGACTCCGCGAGCGGGGTGTCGATCACCCGGTCCTCGCCGAAGTCCTTGTAGAGCCCGTCGGTGATGCGGAAGACGCCGCCGAGCCGGCCCACGTCCTCGCCCATGATGAGGACCTTGGGGTCGTTCTCCAGCGCCTTGCGCAGCGACTCGTTGAGCGCCTTGGCGATCGGCATCGAGGTGGTGGCCCCGGACGACCGGGCCGCCTGCGTTGCCTGGGTTGCCGTCTGCGTCATGTCAGTGCCCCTTCCCGTGGGCGGCGGCAGGGGTCCGGGAGGCGCCGGAACCTTCGGCGCTGTCGGCGCTGTCGGCGAACGACGCCTGGTACGCGGCGAACTGCGCCCGCTCCTCGTCGACGAGCGCGTGCCCGTCGGCGTAGACGTGGTCGAACATCGCCATCGGGCCCGGGTCGGGCATGGCACGCACGCCGTCGCGCACCCGTTTGGCCAGGGCGTCGGACTCCGCGGCCAGCTCGGCGTGGAAGTCCTCGTCGGCCAGGCCCTCCTTGTCCAGGTAGGTCCGCAGCCGGGCGATCGGGTCCTTGGACGCCCACTCCTCGCGCTCCTCGTCCGAGCGGTAGCGGGTGGGGTCGTCGGTGGTGGTGTGCGCGCCCATCCGGTAGGTGAACGCCTCCACCAGCATCGGGCCCTGGCCGCTGCGGGCGTGCTCCAGGGCGGCGCGGGTGACCGCGAGGACCGCCAGCACGTCGTTGCCGTCCACCCGCACGCCGGGGAAGCCGAAGCCCGCGGCCCGCTGGTAGATCGGCACCCGGGACTGCTTCTCGGTCGGCTCGGAGATCGCCCACTGGTTGTTCTGGCAGAAGAACACCACCGGCGCGTTGTAGACCGCGGCGAAGGTGAACGCCTCGGCCACGTCGCCCTGGCTGGAGGCGCCGTCGCCGAAGTAGGCGATCACGGCGGCGTCCGCGCCGTCCTTGGCCAGGCCCATTGCGTACCCGGTGCCGTGCAGGGTCTGCGAGCCGATGACGATGGTGTAGAGGTGGAAGTGGTTCTCCGCCGGGTCCCAGCCGCCGTTGTTGACCCCGCGGAACATGCCCAGCAGGTTCAGCGGGTCGACGTCGCGGGTCCAGGCCACACCGTGCTCGCGGTAGGTCGGGAAGATGTAGTCGGCCGGGCGGGTGGCCCGCCCCGAGCCGATCTGGGCGGCCTCCTGGCCCAGCAGGGACGCCCACAGGCCGAGTTCGCCCTGCCGCTGCAGGGTGATCGCCTCGGCGTCGAACCGGCGGGTCAGCACCATGTCGCGGTACAGGCCCCGGAGCTCGTCCGGCGTCGGGTCGAGGGAGTACCCGCTGTGCTCGACGCGCTCGCCCTGCGGCGTCAGCAGCTGTACGAGCTCGGGCTCTTCGCCACGGCGCTTCGCGCCTGCCGCGCGGGTGGTCCTCCCCCTGCCCTTCGCGGGGGGACCCCCAGCGGCAGTGCTCTTCACGCTCACGTTCGCTCCTCCGTCTGTCCGGCCCCCGGGATCCGCCGGGCAGCCAGTGCGGCTCACCTGCTCCGGCGTGACGCACGGGGTGTGTGCGGCAGAACCGACCCAGGTGTGACATCGCCCGGCGAATGGCCTGCTGCAGAAGACGTTACCTACAACGGAACGCCCTCGCGTACGCGGAGGGGACACTTTCTGACCTGCGGTTTTGTTGGATTTCCTAGTACCGTTGCGTTCTCGCAGGCCATGGCCGGGACACCAGGCACCGTATCCCGATTACGAAAACTCCGTAAGGGGTGAACCCATGGGTGCGGCCGTTCGGAGGTCACTGTCCGCCACCCGTGCCCCAACGCGGTCGTACAGGCACATAGCAGACGTACCGGGTGGCGCGCCACCCGCGCCGGGACGGGCCGCCAAATGATCTACGCTGAGCCGCGTGACGGGCACGGCACCGCGGCCGCCTGCGCTGACCGCCCTGCTGCGCCGCTACGACTTCGGCACCCCGCAGACCTGCGAGCGCGTCCCGCGCGGGCTGCTCAACCGGGGCTGGATGATCAGCACGGGCAAGGGCCGCTTCTTCCTCAAGGAGTACCTGGCCGCCGACACCGCGGACCCGGGCGTGATCCTGCGCCAGCACCGCGCCACCCGGCGCCTCGCCCGGCTCGGGCTGCCGGCCGAGGCCCCGCTGCCCACCACGGACGGCGAGACCGTCGTCGTCGCCGGCGGCCGCGGCCACGCGCTGTTCCGCTGGGTCGAGGGCCGGCACCGGGAGGGCACCGAGCTGTCGGTCGGCCAGTCGCGGCGGCTGGGGGCGTTACTGGGCCGGGTGCACACCGCACTCGCCGACGTCCAGCCGCCGCCTCCGGCGAGCGACCACCCCAGCGCCGACCCCGAGCGCACCCACACCCACATCGACCGGCTGCTCACCCTGGTCCGCGGCCACCGCCCGCGCGACGCCTTCGACGCCCTGGCCGAGCAGCGCCTCCTGGAGCGCCGCACCCTGCTGCGCCAGTACGCCCACCGCCGCCCGCCGGCCGCGGCCGGGCAGGTCAGCGGCTGGGTGCACGGCGACTTCCACCCGCTCAACCTGCTCTACCGCGGCGAGGAGCCGGCCGCGATCGTCGACTGGGACCGGCTCGGCGTGCGGCCGCGGGCCGAGGAGGCGGTACGGGCCGCGGTGATCTTCTTCGTGCACCCGGTGGACGGCAGCCTCGACCTGCGCAAGGTCCGCGCCTACGCCCGCGCCTACCGGGAGGCGGCGGGCATCGCGGCCGGGGAGATGGCCGGCGCGGTGCACCGGGTGTGGTGGGAGCGGCTGAACGACTTCTGGATGCTCGACTGGCGCTACCGGCACCGCGACCGGCGCTCCGACCCGCTCTTCCCCGCCGCCGCCGCGCTCGCGGTGTGGTGGACGCACGAGTACGGGCGGGTGCGCGAGGCGTTCACGGGCTGAGCGGCTCCTTCAACGGCGCTGCGCGTCTCAGCACGCCCCCTGAAGGCCCTTGCACACCCCGTGCTCGTGCTCCGGCCAGCGCCGGTCAGCGCCGGCCGGTACCGGTAAGCGCCGGTCAGCGGTGGCTGAGGTCGCCGCCGCCCACCGGGCCGCCGGCGCCACCGCCGGGACCGCCGTCGGTGCCGCCGCTCGTGGTCGGGTCCGCCGGGGGCGTCGTCGTCTCGGTCGGCGTGGTGGGCGTCGACGTGGGCTTGGTCGGCTTGGTGGTCGGCGTCCTGGTCGCGGTGGTCGGCGGCGTGGTCGGCTTGGTGGCCGTGGTGCTCGGCGTGCCGGTCGGGGAGTCCGTGGCGGTGCTCGTGGCGGACTCGGACGGCGCCGTGCTGATCTCGCCCGTCTCGGGCTGCTGGTCGGTGGGCTCGTCCGACGGCTGCGACTGACCGCCCTGCGTCACCGCGGTGGTGGGCGAGGTGTCGGCCGGGGTGTGGCCGCCGCCCCCGCCACCGCCGCTGTGGGTGGCCAGGAAGACGCCCAGCACGACGGCGAGCACCGCGGCCACCGCGAACAGCGCCGGCCTGACCCACCGGTTGCCGCGGCCACCCGGCGGCCGCTCGTCGTAGCCGTGCACGTCGTCGGGGCCGCCGGTGGACAGGCCGCCGAGCAGCGGCGGGCCGAGTTCGGCGGTGGAGCCCGAGTTGCCGCCGGCGTAGCCGCCGGCCGGGGCGACCATGGTGGGGCCGGTGGCCGGGCGCGGGGCGACCGCGGTGACGGCGCCGGTGTCCCAGGCCCCGTTGGTCCAGCCGCCGCGCTGGGTGAGCGACTGGTGGGCGTAGGCGACGACGCCGCGCATCTCCTCGGCGGTCTGGAAGCGGTCCTCGGGCTGCTTGGCCAGCGCGTGCAGCACCAAGCCGTCCAGCTCCGGCGGCACTCGCTTGTTGGCCTGCGAGGGCGGCAGCGGGTCGTCCTGGACGTGCTGGTAGACCACCGACAGCGGGGTCTCGCCGACGAACGGCGGGCGCATCGCGAGCAGTTCGTAGAGCAGGCAGCCGGTCGCGTACAGGTCGCTGCGGTGGTCGACGGTCTTGCCGAGCGCCTGCTCGGGCGACAGGTACTGCGGGGTGCCCATGACCATGCCGGTCTGGGTCATGGTGCTGGCGGCGCCGTGCAGCGCGCGGGCGATGCCGAAGTCCATCACCTTGACCGCGCCCGTCGTGGTGATGATCACATTCGCGGGCTTGATGTCGCGGTGCACGATGCCGTGCTGGTGGCTGTAGGCGAGCGCGTCCAGCACGCCGGAGACGATCAGCAGCGCCTGGTCCGGCGGCGGCGGGGTGGGCCCGGTCAGCAGGTCCTTGATCGTGTGGCCCTCGACCAGCTCCATCACCATGTAGGGGACGGGCCCGGTCGGCGTGATGTCCTCGCCGGAGTCGTAGACCGCGACCACCGCGTGGTGGTTCAGGCCGGCCACCGACTGCGCCTCGCGGGCGAAGCGGGCCTTGGCGACGGCGTCCTCGGCCAGGTCGGTGCGCAGCAGCTTGACGGCGACGGTGCGGCCCAGCCGCACGTCCTCCGCGGCGAACACCTCGGCCATGCCGCCGCGGCCGAGCCGCCGGGTCAGCCGGTAGCGGCCGTCGCCGACCAGTGCGCCGGTCCCCAGGGGGCCCGGTGCCTGCGAGGCTCCGGCGCCGGCGGCCGTCTCGTTCGGGTCGACCATCAGTCCTCGCCGTCGTCTGTCACGTCTCGTGCGGGGTGCTTCGGGATACTGCGGGGTGTTCCGGGGTCCTTCGGGGTCCTCAGGGGTCCTCCGGCGTCCGTCGAGGTGCCGCAGGCCGCGGGTGCACGTCCGCGCAATCCTTCCCGGTGCGCCACCGTACCGCTTTTCGGCTACCCCGGACGTCGCGTGTCAGTGCCGTGGGACGGTCACGGGTGTGTGCGTGGGCGATGCGTATCAGGTGACGAGATGGTCAACGAACTTGACGTGCCCGCGCGATGAGCCAGACTTGGCCGGGCAAGCCCGGGGGCGGGTCGGCCCCGGGGTGGCCTTCATGGGGGTAGCGGTACTGATGAGCGGGGACGCCACACAGGGCGGCGACTACACGGGGCGCTCGGTCGGCGGCGGGCGGTACGTGCTGCGCGCGCTGCTCGGCCAGGGCGGGATGGCCTCCGTCCACCTGGCGCACGACACCGTTCTGGACCGGCCGGTCGCCGTCAAGACCCTGCACACCAACCTGGGCAACGAGCAGTCGTTCCGCGAGCGGTTCCGCCGCGAGGCCCAGTCGGTGGCCAAACTCAACCACACCAACATCGTCTCCGTCTTCGATTCCGGCGAGGACGTCATCGACGGCCAGCTGGTGCCGTTCATCGTCATGGAGTACGTCGAGGGCAAGCCGCTCGGCGACGTCCTGGCCGCGGACATCGCGCAGTTCGGCGCCATGCCGGCCGACAAGGCGCTGAAGATCACCGGGGACGTGCTGGCCGCGCTCGCCGTCAGCCACGAGATGGGCCTGGTGCACCGGGACATCAAGCCGGGCAATGTGATGATCACCCGGCGCGGTGTGGTCAAGGTGATGGACTTCGGCATCGCCCGCGCGATGCAGTCCGGTGTCACGTCGATGACGCAGACCGGCATGGTGGTCGGCACCCCGCAGTACCTCTCGCCCGAGCAGGCCCTCGGCCGCGGTGTGGACGAGCGCTCCGACCTGTACTCGGTCGGCTGCATGCTCTTCGAACTGCTCACCGGGCGGCTGCCCTTCGACGCGGACTCGCCGCTGGCGATGGCCTACCAGCATGTGCAGGAGACCCCGCCGGCCCCGTCCTCGGTCAACCAGGCGCTCGGCCCCGCGATCGACGCCCTGGTGGCCCGCGCACTGCGCAAGAACCCCGCCGAGCGATTTCCGACCGCCGACACCATGCACGACGAGCTCGACCGCGTGCTGGCCGCCACGCAGAGCGGCGCCATGCCGGTGATCTCCGGCAACCCGGCCACGGGCAGCCGCGGCGAGGGCGTCGCCGCCTCGGTCTTCCCCTCCCAGCCGGCCCCGCCCGCGCCGGCCCCGCAGCTCCAGACCCCGTACGCGCCCACTCCGCCGCCGCAGGGCTACGGCCCCGCGACCCCGCCGGCCTACGGCTACCCGCAGCAGGCCCCGCAGACCCCGCCGCCCGCCTACGCGATGCAGCCGACGATGCCGCACCAGCAGGGCCTCGGCGGTCCCGGGGCGGGCGGGCCCGGCTCCGGCGGACCCGGCCGGGGCGGCCGCAGGTCCAACACCCCGCTGATCGCCGGCGCGGTCGTGGCGGTGGCGGCCATCGCGGTGATCGTGGTGGTCATCGCCGCGATGTCCTCCGGCGGGGGCGGCAACTCGGCCGACGACGGCCCGAGCACGCCCCCGGTCACCCACACCACCGGCGCGCCGGCCACGACCACGGCGGCCTCCGGCTCCGGCGACATCGTGCAGGGCGACCAGACCCGCACCATCGAGACCAGCGAGTGCACGAACGCGCACAACGACCTGATCAACCCGGACAAGCCCGATGTCATGACGATGCCGAACTTCCAGACCGACTACGTCGACTCCGTGGTCGCCTGCATCAAGGCCGCGCACTGGAAGTACACGATCAAGTACACCGACGAGCAGCTGTGGGGCAAGGGCGCGGTGACCGCGCAGTCGCCCTCCTATGACGACGACTACAACCCGCACACGGACCCGCCGATCACGATCTGGGTCTCCACGGGCAAGAGCGCGGGCTGAGACCGCGTCCGTCAGGGCGAAGGGGCCCGGAGCCGTGATCGGCTCCGGGCCCCTCGCGCTTGCTTGCGGTCGCTGACGAACAGGTCCGTCTACAGGTACGGTCCGCCGGTGCGGCCCTGGGGTCCCTGCTGGTCGTCCTCGTGGCCGAGCGCGCCGGGCGGCAGCGCCCGCCGCATCTGCTCCAGCTGGGCCCGCGCGGCCATCTGCTGGGCGAACAGCGCGGTCTGGATGCCATGGAAGAGGCCCTCCAGCCAGCCCACCAACTGCGCCTGCGCGATGCGGAGTTCGGCCTCGCTGGGCACGGTGTCGTTGGTGAAGGGCAGCGACAGCCGCTCCAGCTCCTCCACCAGCTCGGGCGCCAGGCCCGCCTCCAGCTCCTTCACCGAGCTGGCGTGGATCTCCTTCAGCCGCACCCGGCTCGCCTCGTCCAGAGGAGCCGCCCGCACCTCTTCGAGCAGCTGCTTGATCATGCTGCCGATGCGCATGACCTTCGCCGGCTGCTCGACCATCTCCGTCACGGGGATCTCGCGGGGCTCGTCGCCCTCGCCGCCGGTGCCGCCGCCGAGCGCCATGCCATCGGCCCCGACGACCAGGACCTGCGGATTCTGCGCGTTCTCCGGTGACCGTTCGTTCCTCGGCATCTCCATCCCTCCATTGTCCCGCACGCCGCCCCGCCCGGTCGCGCCCGGCCCCGTCCCCCGGGCCGCACGACCGTGAGCCGCCCTCACGCCGAGGTGGTCAGCAGGACCTTCCCGATGTGCCCGCTCTCCTCCACCACGCGGTGGCCCTCGGCCGCCCGGGTCAGCGGCAGCGTCCGGTCCACGATCGGGCGCACGGTCCCCGCCTCGATCAACGGCCACACGTGCTCGCGTACCGCGGCCACGATCGCCGCCTTTTCGGCCGGCGGCCGCGGCCGCAGCGAGGTGGCGGCGATGGCGGCCCGCTTGGACAGCAGCTTCCCCAGGTTCAGCTCGGCCTTGACGCCGCCCTGCATGCCGATGACGACCAGCCGCCCGCTGACCGCGAGCGCGTCCACGTTCCGCTCCAGATACTTCGCGCCGATGATGTCGAGGATGACGTCGGCGACGACCTCCTGCGCGAAGTCCTGCTCGCGGTAGTTGATCAGCACGTCCGCGCCCAGCTCGGCACAGGCAGCCAGCTTCTGTGCGCTGCCGGCCGTCACCGCGACCTTCGCCCCGACCGCCTTGCCGAGCTGCACGGCCATCGTGCCGATCCCGCTGGACCCGCCGTGCACCAGCAGCGTCTCGCCGGGCAGCAGGTGGGCCACCATGAAGACGTTCGACCAGACCGTGGCCGTCACCTCGGGCAGCGCGGCCGCGGCCGTCAGGTCCACACCCGCCGGCACCGGCAGCAGCTGCCCCGCGGGCACCGCGACCTTCTCGGCGTAGCCACCGCCGGCGAGCAGCGCGCACACCTCGTCGCCGACCTGCCACCCGCTCACCCCGGGGCCGACCTCCGCGATCCGCCCCGAGCCCTCCAGCCCCGGGTACGGCGAGGCGCCCGGCGGCACCGGGTAGTGCCCCTGACGCTGGAGGATGTCGGCGCGGTTGACGGCCGTCGCCGCGACCTGGACGACGACCTCGCCGTCGCCCGGCACCGGATCGGGAACTTCCGCCCAGGTCAGCACGTCCGGGCCGCCGGGCTGGGGAATCGTGATCGCGTACATGCCCCCGGAGGCTACTCCGGCCGCGCCCTGCCTCCGGCGGGGACCGGCCGGCCCGGTCACGCGCGCGTCGTGCCCGCCTGCCCGCCCGGTCCGCTCGGCACGCTCACCGCGGTCATCGTGCCACCGCGCTCACTGGGCCGCGGGGGTGTCCTGCGGGCCGGTGCGGTGGATGGCGATCACCCGGTCGGTGGGCTGCAGCGGGGCCGCCTCGGGGTCGTCGTGGTCGAGCAGCCGGTGGCCGCGCTTGACCGAGACGACCAGGTCGGCGAGGTCGCGCGGGGCCCGGCCCGCCTCCGCCTTGGTGATCGGCCGCTCGATCAGGTCGAGCCCGCTGCCGTAGGTGATCAGATCGTCCATCACCCGGCCCGCGCTCGGGCTGAGCATGGACAGGCCGAGCAGCCGGCCGGCCGCGCTGGAGCTGGTGATCACCGCGTCGGCGCCGGACTGCCGCAGCAGCGGCGCGTTCTCCTCCTCGCGGACCGAGGCCACGATGTGCGCGCCCTTGTTCAGCTGCCGCGCGGTGAGCGTGACCAGCACCGCGGTGTCGTCGCGCTGGGCGGCGATGACGACCTGCCGGGCCCGCCCGACCTCCGCCCGCAGCAGCACCTCGTTGCGCGTCCCGTCGCCGACCACGCCCACGAACCCGGCGTCCGCCGCGCCCTGCACCACCTTCGGATCGGGATCGACCACGACGATACGGTCCTGCGGGACCCCGCGCCCCATCAGCGTCTTCGCCGCCGCCCGGCCCTTGGTGCCGAAGCCGACGACCACCACGTGCTCGTACAAGGCGCTCCTCCAGCGGTTGAGCCGGAACTGCTCGCGGGTGCGCTCGGTCAGCACCTCCAGCGTGGTGCCGACCAGGATGATCAGGAAGATCACCCGCAGCGGGGTGATGAGGAAGATGTTCATCAGCCGGGCGCCGGTGCTGTACGGGACGATGTCGCCGTAGCCCGTCGTCGACAGCGTGACTGTGGAGTAGTAGAGCGCGTCCACGAAGGACACCGTGCCGTTGGCGTTGTCGTGGTAGCCGCCGCGGTCGGCGTAGACGATCACCACGGTGACCGCGAGCACCAGCAGGGCCAGCAGCAGGCGGCGGGCGACCTGGCGGAGCGGCCCCGCGGCCGGCCGCGGGAACCGCACGTCGTGCGGGGCGGCGGGGCCGGCCTCGCCGGCGTCGCGCAGGGCTCCGCGCAGCCGCCTGCCCGCAGGGCGCGGGAACCGTACGTCGCGGTGGCCCCCTTCGGGTGCGGCAGCTCCGCGCGGCGCCGAGCGCCCGGACCCTTCGTGCGGCGCGCCCGCAGCAGGCCCGGACGCCCTGCGCGGTCGCCTCACCAGCCGTTCCCGCCGGCCGGCTGCATCCCGGTGTCGAGCACCACGACCTCCTGCCCGGCCCGCGCCCCGCCCGGCGGCACCACGGCCAGCCCGTCGGCGGCCGCCAGCCCGCGCAGCATCGCCGGGCCCACGAAGTGCAGCGGCCGCGCGGCGGACTCCTCGTCGAAGACCACCGGCACGAGCCGGGTGTCCACCGGATGCCCGTGCACCTGCGCGGTGAACAGCGCGGTGTACGGGGCGGCGGCCGGCCGTCCGGCCAGGGTGCGCAGCAGTGGCGCCACGAGGGTGAGTACGCCGGAGACTGCGGCCAGCGGGTTGCCGGGCAGGCCGATCAGGTGGCTGCGGCGGCCCGGCCGGGGCCCGAAGGGGAGTTCGGCGAGCAGCATCGGGTGGCCGGGGCGGACGGCGACACCGTCCACCAGCCGTTGCGCGCCGAGCGCGGCCAGCACCGGGTGCACGTGGTCCACCGGGCCGCCCGCGGTGCCACCCGTGGTGATGACGAGGTCGGCCCCGCGCTCGCGCACGGCCTCGCCGATGGCGGCCTCCAGCGCGGCCGCGTCGTCCACCAGCCGCCGTACCGCGGTGACTTCGGCGCCGAGCGCCCGCAGCCAGGGCGGCAGCATCGGGCCGAGCGCATCCCGTACCCGGCCGTCCCCGGGCACCCCGTGATCCAGCAACTCGTCGCCCAGGACCAGCACTTCCGTCGCCGGCCGGGCGGTCACCGCGAGTTCGTCGTAGCCGGCCGCGGCCGCGAGCCCCAGCACGGCGGGCGTCACCACCGTGCCGGCGGGCAGCAACTCCTCGCCCCTGCGGCACTCCTGGCCCTTCCGGCGGGTCTCCTGGCCGGGCCCGGGCGCCGGGTGCGGTGCCCGCATGTCCAACCACTCGCCCTCCGGGCGGTGTTCGAGCTGCCCGTGCTCTCTGCGCACCACCGCGAGGGCGCCCGGCGGGAGCGCGGCGCCCGTGGCGATCCCGACCGCCTCGCCGTCCCGCAGCCGGGCCCGCGCCGCCTGCCCGGCGAGCACGTCGCCCACCACCCGCCAGGGCCCCTTCCCGGCCACCGCCCAGCCGTCCATGGCGGAGGCGTCGAAGGCGGGCAGGTCGCTGAGGGCGAGGAGTTCTCCGGCGAGGGCGGAGCCGAGGGCTTGGTGGAGGGGGAGGACACGGGCGTCCAGGGCCCGCCCGGCACTGCGGGCGAGGCGGCGGGCTTCACTCCAGGGCATGGCGTGCGGGTGATGGCCCCTTCGGGCGGGTGGGGCGGGGGCGCCGTTGGGTTCGGAGGGTGCGGCGGAGCCGCCCGCAGCGGTGCCCTTGAGCCGGGAGGGCTCGCCGGAATCGCTCGAAGCGGGGGTGCCGTTGGGCCGGAAGGGGTCGCCGGAGTCCGCCGACGCGGCGGCGCCGTTGGGCGCGGAGGATGCGGAGGGGCCGCCCGCAGCGGTGCCCCTGAGCCGGGAGGGCTCGCCGGAATCGCTCGACGCGGAGGCACCGTACGGCTGGAAGGGCGCGCCGGAACCCCTCGCAGCCGGGGCGCCCGTGGGCAGGAAGGGCTCGCCGGAGTCCGCCGACGCGGGGGCACCCTTGGACCGGAAGGGCTCGGCTCCGGGATGCGGCTCGCGTGCGGAGCCGTCCTCACTACGGTGCCCCGAGCCGCCGGACGCACCCGCGCCCTTCCGTACACCCCCGGTGGAACGGCCGCCGCTCGCAGCGGAGTCGACGCCTTCGGCAGGCGCGGCCGTACCGCGTACGCCGGCAGGTCCCGACGACCGGTCGCTCGCTCGGCCCCCGTCCGTACGGGAGCCGGTCCGCCGGGCGCCGCCTGCCGCTGCGGGTCCCGCGGTCCCCTCGTCGGCGTCGAGGCCGAGCGCGACGTCGAGGGGGTCGTTGCCGGGGCGGCGCGGGGCATCCCGCGTACGCCGGTGGCTGTTGGCGAGCGCGAGGGCGTCGTCCAGCGCGCGGTCGGCGGGCTCGGGACCGGCTCCGGGCACGGTCATCCCGCCGGCTCCGCGTCTGCGGAGGCGGCGCCGCGCTCCTCCCAACCGCGCGCCAGGGCCGCGGCCTTCTCGGCGGCCTCCCGTACGGCCTCGGCACCGCCCCCCGCGCGGGCCGCGGCATAGCCGACCAGGAACGTCGTCAGCGGAGCCGCCGGCCGCGCCACCCCGTGGGCCGCGTCCCGCGCGACATCGAGCAGGGCGGCGGTGTCGACATCCAGGTCGATCCCGAGTTCCTTCTTCGCTGCTGCAATCCATTCGTCCAACACACGCCCATCGTCCCCGATCCACCCCCAGCCGACACGCCGACGCACCCCGTTTTCCCCACGCCCCCAACCTCCCTTGCCGCGCCCCGGGACCGTACGGCCTCGCTTTGCGCCCCGCCCGTCCGCACGACCCCCGTCCGGGCACGGGCCCAAACCAGCACACGCGGGCCCCCTGAGGGGCTTCGCCCTGCGCGCGCACGGCGAGGTGCGCAACTGCCCGCCGGCGGCCCGGCTAGCTTTCCGGGTCGTCCGGGAAACGGGCGCGGGCGCGGGTGAGGTCGGGCCAGGTGTCGCAGTCGAAGGAGGCGTCGCCGGTGGGGTCGGGGAGGCGGTGGAGGGTGAGGTCGGCGGTGAGGAAACGCAGGGGGAGGTTGGCGAGCGAACCGTGCTCCGTGGCGAGGAGGGCGAGTTCGCGGCGGAGGGATTCGGCCTGGTAGGCGGCCGCCAAGGGCTGGTCGCGGCCGGTGGGGTCGGTGAGCAGGACGCCGTCCACGGTGATCGCGAGCAACTCGCGGACCAGGGCGGTGACCGTCTCGGCCGTCAGGAACGGCAGGTCGGCGGCGAGCAGCACCACCGGCCCCGACGGGCGCAGCGCCGAGGCCAGCACGGAGAGCCCGGCGGCGAGGGCCGGCAGGGGTCCGCCCCCGGGCGGTTCCTCACGTGCCCACAGCACCGGCCGCACGGTCACCCGCCGCGGCCCGACAACCACCGTGGCCCCGGCACCCGCACACGCACCCAGCACCCGGTCCAGCAACGACCGCCCACCGACCGCCAGCCCCGGCTTGTCCGCCCCGCCCAACCGCCGCGCGGCACCCCCCGCCAGAACCACCGCGTCAAAACTCACCATCCCGCGAGTATCCGCCCCCTCCCCACCACCAGCACCCCCCACCCGCCCAAGCCTCCCGCTGAGCGCCGGCGCCCGGCCAGGACACCACCCGACCGCCGACGCGAGGACCCGCCCCCCACCCCGGGCGACACCACCCACCGCCCCCACAACCACCCACACCGAGCCGCCGAGCGGTACCGCCCGCCCCCGCGGCGCGAGCGGCACCCACCCGCCCCCGCGGCGCGAGCGGCACCCACCCGCCCGCACTGCCTGAGCGGGAGCGGGTGGTCAGACGGAGGCCAACAGGGTCGCGGGGGATTCGACGCAGTCGGCTACGAAGCGCAGGAAGCCGCCTGCTGTGCCTCCGTCGCAGACGCGGTGGTCGAAGGTGAGGGAGAGCTGGACGACCTGGCGGGCTGCCAGTTCGCCTTGGTGGACCCAGGGTTTGGGGGTGATGCGGCCGACCCCGAGCATGCCCGCCTCCGGGTGGTTGAGGATCGGCGTGGAGCCGTCCACTCCGAAGACGCCGTAGTTGTTGAGGGTGAAGGTGCTGCCGGTCAGGTCGGCCGGCGTCAGGGAGCCGTTGCGGCCCGCCTCGGTCAACCGCCGCAGTTCCGCGGACAGTTCCGAGGTCGTACGGCTGTGGGCGTCCCTTACGACGGGCACCACGAGGCCCCGGTCGGTCTGCGCCGCGAACCCCAGGTGCACCGCGGGCAGCCGGACGATCTCGCCGCGCTCCACGTCCACCCGCGCGTTCAGCTCGGGGAATCGTGCGAGCGCCGCCGTCACGATCCGCGCGAACAGCGCCGGCACCGAGATCCGCTCGCCCGCACCCGCCCGGTCCACCGCCGCGTTCATCGCGGCCCGCGCCGCCAGCAACTCGGTGGCGTCGGCGTCGACCCAGCACGTGGCGTCCGGGATCTCCCGCCGGCTGCGGGACAGCTTCTCCGCCACCGCACCCCGTATCCCGCGCAACGGGACCCGCACCTCGCCGTCCGCGGCAGCCGCCTGCTCCGCCGCGCCGCCCGCACCGGGCAGCACCGCGGGCTCGGCCCGCTCCACATCCGCCCGCAGGATCAGCCCTTCCGGGCCCGAGCCCTTCAACTGCCGCAGGTCCAGCCCCTTCTCCCGCGCCAGCCTCCGCACCAGCGGCGAGATCACGGCCACCGGCCCGCCGTCCGCACCCTCCGCAACGGAGCCACCCGCGCCCTCCGTACGCAAGCCCCCGGCATCCCCGGCACCGGCGGCGGCACCGCCCGAACCGGCACCGCCGGCAAGTGCCCCGCGTACGGCGCCCGCGGCCGCCGCACCGTCCCGCACGTGCCCGTTGGGCGCCGCCTCGGCCACACCCGAACCCGCCGCTCCCGCCGCCCCGTGCCCCACCGCCGCGCTCACCGCCCGTACCCGGCGGCGCCTCCTGCTGCTCGCGGCGCCCGTGCCGTACCCGACCAGCACGTTCCCCGAGCCCTCGTCGCCATCGCCCGGCCCGGACCCCGCGGAACCGCCGCCGGGGCCCGGCGAGCCGCCCTGCTCGGCGGCGCCGTCGCCCGAGCCCACCGCGACCGTCACCAGTGGGCGCCCGACCTGCAGGACATCGCCCTCCGCGCCGAAGCGGGCCGTCACCACCCCGCCGTAGGGGCACGGGACCTCGACCACCGCCTTGGCCGTCTCGACCTCGACCACGGGCTGGTCGACCTCGACCACCTCGCCGACCGCCACCAGCCAGCGGACGACCTCCGCCTCGGTGAGGCCCTCGCCGAGGTCCGGCAGCAGGAACTCCTTGACCTCGGCCATCACGCCTCCTCCCACTGCAGGCGGCCCACGGCGTCCAGGATGCGGTCGACCCCGGGCAGGTGGTGCCGCTCCAGCATCGGCGGCGGGTAGGGGATGTCGAAGCCCGCCACCCGCAGCACCGGGGCCGACAGGTGGTGGAAGCAGCGCTCGGTGATCCGCGCGGCGATCTCCGCGCCGGCGCCGCCGAACCCGGACGACTCGTGGACGACGACCGCCCGCCCGGTAGCCCGCACCGCGGCCGCGACCGTCTCCTCGTCGAAGGGCACCAGGCTGCGCAGGTCCACCACGCCCAGGTCCCAGCCTTCCTCCTTGGCGGCCTCGGCGGCCTCCAGGCAGACCGGCACCGAGGGCCCGTAGGTGACCAGGGTGGCCGAGCGCCCGGTGCGCCGGACGACCGCGCGGCCGATGGGCGGCACCTGCGCCGGCTCCTGCGCCGACCAGTCCGCCTTCGACCAGTACAGCCGCTTGGGCTCCATGAAGACGACCGGGTCGTCGGAGGCGATGGCCGCCCGCAGCAGCCCGTAGGCGTCCTCGACGGTCGCGGGGGTGACGACGTGGAGGCCGGGGGTGTGCAGGTAGTACGCCTCGGAGGAGTCGCTGTGGTGCTCGACGCCGCCGATGCCGCCGCCGAAGGGGATGCGGATGGTCAGCGGCAGCGGCAGCGCGCCCCTGGTGCGGTTGCGCATCCGGGCCACGTGGCTGACCAGTTGCTCGAAGGCCGGGTACGCGAAGGCGTCGAACTGCATCTCGACCACCGGCCGCAGCCCGTACATCGCCATGCCGACCGCCGTGCCGAGGATGCCGGCCTCGGCGAGCGGGGTGTCGGTGCAGCGGTCCTCGCCGAACTCCGCGGCCAGCCCGTCGGTGATCCGGAAGACACCGCCCAGGGTCCCGACGTCCTCGCCCATCACGTGCACGGACCGGTCGGCCGCCATGGCGTCGCGCAGCGCCTGGTTGAGCGCCTGCGCCATGGTGGTGGGCTTGGGAGGGGCGGGGGCCGGGGCCGGGCGCGCCGCCACACCGGGGGTTGCCGCGCTCATGACTGCTGCTCCGCTTCCAGTTCGGCCCGCAGCATGGCCTCCTGCTCGCGCAGCTGCTGGGTGGGCTCGGCGTAGACGTGGGCGAACAGCTCCGCCGGGTCGAGCCGCGGCTCCTCCTGCATCCGGGTGCGCAGGTCGGCCGCCAATGCCTCGGCCTCGTCGGCGGCGCGCTGCCGCAGCGCGTCGTCGAGCAGGCCGCGTCCGGCCAGTTCGCGCTCCAGGAGCGCGATCGGGTCGTGCGCCTGCCAGGCGGCGACCTCGTCGTCGGTGCGGTAGCGGGTCGCGTCGTCGGCGTTGGTGTGGGCCTCGACGCGGTAGGTGATCGCCTCCACGAGGGTGGGGCCGCCACCGGCGCGGGCGCGCGCGACCGCTTCGGTGAGCACCTGGTGGACGGCCGCCACGTCGTTTCCGTCCACCAGCCGGCCCGGCATGCCGTAGCCGACCGCCTTGTGGGCGAGGCTGGGGGCGGCGGTCTGCTTGGCGAGGGGGACGGAGATGGCGAAGCCGTTGTTCTGCACGAGGAAGACCACCGGGGCGTGCCAGACGGCCGCGAAGTTCAGCGCCTCGTGGAAGTCGCCCTCGCTGGTGCCGCCGTCGCCGACCATGGCGAGGGCCACCACGTCGTCCCCGCTGACGCGCGCGGCGTGGGCGAGGCCGACCGCGTGCGGGAGCTGGGTGGAAAGAGGGGTGCTCAGCGGGGCCACCCGGGTGGCGCGCGGGTCGTACCCGGTGTGCCAGTCGCCCCGCAGGAGGGTCAGGGCCTCGACCGGGTCCACCCCGCGGGCGACCACGGCGAGGGTGTCGCGGTAGCTGGGGAAGAGCCAGTCCTGCGCGCCGAGCGCGAGCGCTGCGGCGACCTCGCACGCCTCCTGGCCGGTGCTGGACGGGTAGACCGCGAGGCGGCCCTGCCGGGTGAGGGCGGTGGCCTGCCGGTTGTACCTGCGGCCGCGGACCAGCTGCCCGTACAGCTCGCCGAGCAGCGCGGGGTCGAGCCGGGCGGCCTCGGGGGTGCCGAGCAGCCGGAACGGCTCCGGATCGGGCATCAGCGGCGCGGCGTCGGTGCGCGGGCGCCACGCGGGGGTGTCCAGCACGGTCATCGCAGAGCACCTCCTCGTGAATCGGTGACCGGGGTCGGTCGGACGGCGAGCGGGTCCCGCTCTCCCAACCGATTGTTCGGTCGCCGGAGGCATTTTGGCTACGGGGTCGTCCGGCCTGTGGACAAACGGTTCTGCACAGCCTGAGATGGAGCCAGTACGTCCATGCTATGGAGCCCCCGGGGGATGGCGAGCGAACAGATGGCCACAGACGGCGCCGACGAAGCAGAGGCCCGACCTCTCGACCCGATCGACCGGACGATCCTGCGCCTGCTCCAGGAGGACGGCAGGGCCTCGATACGCTCCGTGGCCGAGCGGGTGCACGTGTCACGGGCGAACGCGTACGCGCGGATCAACCGGCTGCTCGAGGACGGGATCATCCGAGGATTCACCGCCCGGGTGGACCACGAGCGGGCGGGCCACGGCGCCTCCGCCTACATCACGCTCAAGATCGTCCAGAACTCGTGGCGGACCGTCCGGGAGAAACTTGTCACCCTTCCGGGTGTCGTCCACATCGCCCTCGTCAGCGGCGACTTCGATGTGCTGCTGCTGGTGCACACCGTCGACAACCGCAGCCTGCGCGAACTGGTCCTGACCCGGCTGCAGGCGATCGAGGAAGTGCTCAGCAGCCGCACGCTGCTGGTCTTCGAGGAGACCGACCTCGTCCTCGGCGACTGAGCCGGCCCGCCGGACGGGGCCGGACGCAGGCAGACGGGAGCCGGACGGGGGCGGACGCGGCCGCCCGCTACGTGCGCAGCCCGTCGAACGCCAGCCGCACCACCGCCGCGGCCACCTCCTCGTCCGCGCGGGCCCCGGCACCCGGCCGGTACCACTCCACCAGGGAGTTGATCATGCCGAACAGCAGCCGGGTGGCGAGCTTGACGTCCATGTCCGCGCGCAGGTCGCCCTCGGCCACCGCGGCCGTCAGCAGGCCCGCCATCCGCTGGTCGAACTCGCGGCGGCGGGCGAGCGCCAGCCGCTCGGTGCGGGTGTTGCCGCGCACCCGCAGCAGCAGCGTGACGTAGGGCAGCTCGGCCATCAGCACCTGCGTGGTGCGCCGGGTGACGAACTCCAACCGCTCGATCGCGCGGCCCCGCACGGCGCCGGGCTCGTCGAGGATGGCGAACAGGCCCTCCAGGGCGCGGCCCACCGCCCGCTCCAGCAGCTCCTCCTTGCCCCGGACGTGGTGGTAGATCGAGGACTTGGAGATGCCCGCTGCCTGGGACAGGTGCTCCATGGAGGTGCCGTCGTAGCCGCGCTCGTTGAAGACCTCGACGGCCACCGCGAGCAGCGAGTCGGGCGTGTAGGTGTCGCGCTTCGCCATGGTCATGAGGAGATCACATCTTCGGACCGCGCGGCACGCCGTCTCAGCTCGGGGCAGGGGGCGTAGCGGCCGGAGGGGTACCAGACGTGCAGGGCGTCCAGCAGGTCGCGCACGTACGTCAGGGAGACGCGCTCGCCCCACTCCAGGGGCCCCAAGGGGTAGTTGACGCCCAGCCGCATCGCGGTGTCCACGTCCTGCGGGGTGGCCACCTCCCTGGCGACGGTGTCGAGGGCGAAGTCCACCAGCATCGCCGCCGTGCGCGCCACCACCATGCCGGGCACGTCCCGCACGACGCTGACCTCCTTGCCGAGCGCCTGGAAGAGCCCGGTGGCCTCGGCGACCGCGTCGGCGTGCACCCCGGCGGAGGGCGCGATGGCGATCCGGCCGGCCGCCCGGTAGTCCAGCGCGAGGTCGAACTGGATCGCCGGCGCCCCGGGCAGCCGCCCGTCGGCCAGGTGCAGGGGCGTGCCGCCGGGCAGCACGATCGCGCCGGTCCGCTCGCCGGGGGCGGCCGGCTCCTCGCGCACCTCGATCCGCGCCTCGCGCAGCAGACCGGGCAGGGCGCCCGCGGGCCCCAGGGTGCCGCGCACGGTGACGTACCCGGGTGCCATGGCCGGCTCCGCGGTGTGCGGCTGGACGGCGTCGCCATGGGCGCGCTCGTCGCCGTAGGGGTACCAGCCGCGGCCGCTCTTGCGGCCGAGCCGCCCGGACTCCACCAGGCGCCGCTGCGCCAGTGAGGGCGCGAACTTGGGGTCGCGGCCGAACGCCTCCCACACCGAGCGGGTGACCGCCTCGTTGACGTCCTGGCCGATCAGGTCGGTCAGCTCGAAGGCGCCCATGGCGAAGCCGCCGCTCTCGCGCAGCAGCGCGTCCACGGTGGCGGGGTCGGCGGCCCGCTCCTCGTAGACGCGCAGCGCCTCGGCGTAGAAGGGGCGGGCCACGCGGTTGACGAGGAAGCCGGGGGTGTCGGTGCAGCGCACGGGCACCTTGTCCCAGGCGGCCGCGGTGTCGCAGGCGGTGGTGACCGCCTGGGCGTCACCGGCCGCCCCGGCGACGACCTCGACGAGCGGCAGCAGGGGCGCGGGGTTGAAGAAGTGCATGCCCACCAGGCGCCCTGGGCGGCGCAGGGCGGCCGCCACCGCGGTGACCGACAGGGAGGAGGTGTTGGTCGCCAGGAGGCAGTCGGCGGCGACGATGTCCTCCAGTTCGGCGAAGAGCCGCTGCTTGACGGCCAGGTCCTCGACCACGGCCTCCACGACCAGGGCGGCGGGCGCGAGATCCGCGAGCCGGTCGGCGGCTGCCAGGCGGGCGAGCGCCGCCTTGTGCTCGGAGGCGCCGATCCGCCCCTTGGCGGCGAGCCGGTCCAGCCGCCCCGCGACGGCGTCGACGGCCGCCTCCGCCCGGCCCGGGACGGCGTCGAAGAGCAGCACCGGATGCCCGGCGACCAGCGCGACCTGTGCGATGCCCTGTCCCATGGTGCCGGCGCCGACGACTGCCACGGCGCTGCTGCGGTCCACTGCGGTCACGGTTGACTCCTCGTTGTCCACAGGGCCGGGTCCGCCCCTCGTGTCCCGACCGAACATTCGGTTAATCTAGCGGTGTCCCGGCGCCCGGGCACCGCGGGACGTCCATCGGGGTCCCCAAGTCCGCCCGGCTCAGGCCGATCCACCACGGTCCTCCCCGGTCCACCCCTCAAGCGCCCCCGCGGGACCCGCCGGACCGGCCCCCGGGTCCACCGGGTACCCGCGGGGAGCGCGAGGTCGCGGCCCAGTGGTAGAGCGCCATGCCCACGCTGGTGGCGAGGTTGTAGCTCGACACCTGGGCGCGCATGGGCAGCGCCACCAGGGCGTCGGCCCGCTCGCGCAGCGCGGCCGAGACGCCGTGCCGTTCGGAGCCGAAGACGACGAGCGCGTCGTCGGGCAGCGCGGTGCCGCGGATGTCCGCGCCCTCGGGGTCCAGGACGACGAGCGGGCCGGGCGGCAGTGCGCCGGGCTCGGCCCGCTCGACGGCTGTCGCGTAGTGCAGCCCGGCGCCGGAGCGCACGGCGTTGGGGTGCCAGGGGTCCAGCGGGCCGGTGGTCACCACCCCGGTGACGCCGAAGCCCGCCGCCAGGCGCACGACCGCGCCCACGTTGCCGAGGTTGCGCGGCTCGTCCAGGACGACGAGGGGCGCCTGCCGGGGGAGCCGGTCGAGTACGGCGAGTTGGGCGGTGCGGTCGGGGCGGGGCGCCAGGGCGGCCACCCCGGTGGGATGGGGACGCGGCACCAGGTCGCGCAGCCGGGGCGCGGGCAGCTCGGTGACCTGTGCGGCGAGTTCGGCCGCCAGGTCGGGCGCCAGTTCCTCGGCGAGCCGCAGCACCGCCGCCCGGTCGTCGGTGACGGCGACCAGGACGTCGGCCCCGAAGCGCAGGGCGTGCTTGAGCGCGTGGAAGCCGTCGAGCAGCACCGCCCGGGGTGCGGCGGCCTGCCACCGGCGCACGGCCGCCTCGGCGTCGTCGGCCGGTCCGGTCCGCAGGCCGGCGCCCTGGTGCTCGGTCATGCCGCCAGCCTAGGCGCAGGCCCTGTCCGGCGGGTCCCGCCGCCCCTGCGCTCGCAAGGGGGGCCGGGACCATGGGCCGGACAGGGCCTCTTGGGTTGGACCTCGCACGGTGCCTACGGGCCGGCGGCCCCTCAGGCGAGCGCCGTGGGCGGGTGCGGGCCCGCCGCGGGCTCCGCCTCCGATGCGGAGCCGTCCCCTGGCGCCGAACCGTTTCCGGAACCGCTGGCCGAATCGTGGGCCCCCTGCGGCGGTCCGGCCGCCGGCTCCGGCTCCCCCGCCCGCTGCGCGGGCACGACCGCCGTGCGTCCCCGGCCCCGGGTGACCGCGCCGACCACCAGCCGCTCCAGCCAGAGCAGGAAGCTCGTCGGCAGGAAGACGGCGTCGGCGGTGATCATGGCGAGCGAGAAGAACGGCAGGCCCAGGACGACCGCGATCGAGGCGTGCTCCAGCATCATTCCGCCGAGCAGCACGTTCTTGACCCGGCGGTTGAAGAGCGTGAAGGGGAAGGCGACCTGGACGATGACGGTGCCGTAGCTGATCAGCATCACCATCACGTCGCTGCTGCCGAGCGCGTGCGAGAGCGCGGGCCAGGGCGTGAAGTCGTCCAGGTGCAGCGGGTAGTAGAGCGCGGTGCCGTCCTGCCAGCGGCTGCCCTGGATCTTGTACCAGCCAGCGGTCGAGTAGATCAGGCAGACCTCGACGGCGATCACCAGCATGGCGCCGTTGTGGATGACGTTGCCCATGATGTCCATGACGGTGCGCGGCTCGCCCGGCGCCCAGCGCCGCACCGCCCACCAGACGGCCTGGCCAACCCAGCAGGCCCAGAAGATCAGCGCCCAGCCGGTGGAGAGCTTGCCCGCGGCGCCCGCGCCCACCAGCACGGCGCCGAACACCACCCACAGCGCGATCCCGACCGGGTCCAGCCCGGCCCGCCCACGGCCGCGCGCGGCCGCAGGAGCGGCTGTGGCGGGTGCGGAGCCCTCAGCCGAAGCAGTCCGGGCCAGGACCCCACCGGCGGCGCCGGAGTCCGCCGCAAGGCCCTTCCCGGCACCCTCCGACGGCACTTCGCCCGCTTCGGCCGCTTCAGCCGGTCGGCCCGCTTCCGGGGCCGTTTCGGGGGCCCCTTCCGCACCTGCTTCCGCAGCCGCCTTCTCCGCCGCCCGCCGGGCCCGCCTGCTGTCCAGCGACCAGACCTGCCCGCAGCGGGTGAAGGCCAGGTAGATCGCCATGATGTGGACGACGTTGTCGCCGCCGTCGCCGAGGAAGACGCTGCGGTTCTGCAGCGACAGCACGCCGACCATGAACATCAGCGCCGAGGTGCGGGTGCGCCAGCCCAGCAGCAGCGAGGCGCTGGCGAGCACGGCGAAGGCGTAGCCCAGCTCGAACCAGGCCCGGCTGTCGCTCCACAGCAGCACCGTGAAGGCGTGGTTGCCGGCGACCAGTTGCTTGGCGAGGTCGAAGCCCCAGGGGCTGTCGGGGCCGTAGAGCCGGCCGCGGTTGGGGTACTCGCGCAGCAGGAAGAGCAGCCAGGTCAGCGAGATGCCGATGCGCAGGACGGCGCTCTGGTAGCGGCCGATGGCGCCGGCGGTGACGGCGGTCAGGCCGCGTGTGACGGCGCGGTCGAGCCGGGCGCTGAGGTCGGCCAGCGTGGGCGTCTCGGGCGCGGCGGGCTTGACCGGCACGGCGGGCTCGGCGGGCACAGCCGCCGCGTGCGTACGGGGTGCGCTCACGAGGCGTTCTCCTGCCCGGACGGCGCGGCGCTGACGTTCCACCACGGGAGCATGCGGTACGAGGTCGTGGTGCCGGTGGTCCCGGCGACCCACTTGGGCTGCGGCACCGGCGTGGTGGCCACGCGGGCCTGGATGCGGATAACTGTGCCGCCGTTGAGCGTGGGGCCGAAACGGTCCTGCAGGATGCGCTGGAGGTAGGTGCGGCTCAGGTCACTGCCAGAGCCGGCGGTCGGCTGGTCCTGCGCGTCATGGGTGTCGCTGTAGTACGACCAGGCGCGCCGCAGCTGGTTCTGGTTGGCGTGGCTGGGCAGCGGGTTGTGGCGGATGTCGGCGATGTCCATGGCGGTCATGTCCACCCAGCCGGTGGTCTCCTGGGCGCCGCCCGGCTTGACCACCTCGGCGCGCGCCTGCACATGGATGTTCTGCTGCAGGGGGTCGGGGGCGAACAGCTTCCAGTTCTGCTCGAACTCCGGGTAGATGTAGTCGTTGACCGCGGTGGCGTGCTCCTTGCTGAGCGTGTTCGAGGGCGCCACGTGCAGGAAGACCATCCCCAGGTGGAACAGGGCGCCGACGGTCACCGCGCCCACCGTCAGGGCCACGACTATGCGGGCCGGCAGTGACAGCCCCGCCGCACCGGGCGGCGGCCCCTCCCTTGGCTCCATCGTCTCTCCGCTCTCCGGCGTGCCCGGCTGCCGCCCGGCACGCTCCCGCCACACGCTCCGGCGGCGACCTTACCGAGTCGTCCACAGCCTCAGGAATGGCTTGGCGTTATCCACAGGCGCGGGCGGGACGCGGGTTTGCGGGCGCGGCGGGGCCGTCGCCTGGGCCGTAGTGCGGAAAGGGAGGAGAAGGGGGTTTCGGAAACTGTCCGGAAGTTCCCCTGCGGGAGGTGGCCTCGGGCTACAGGACGTGGCCCTGGGCGCCGCCGTCCATGACGACGGGACGGCCCGAGGCGGCCCAGTCGAGCATGCCGCCGTCCACGTTGACCGCGTCCACGCCCTGGGCGATCAGGTACTGGGTGACCTGGGCGGAGCGGCCGCCGGCCTTGCAGACCACGTGCACGCGACCCTCGGGCACCTCGCCGATCCGCTCGACGACCTCGCCCATCGGGATGTGCAGCGCGCCTTCGGCGTGCCCGGCCGCCCACTCGTCGTCCTCGCGGACGTCCAGGAGGGTCGCGTCGGCCGGGACAGAAGCGGCATCCACCGAGGGCAGTTGGGAGCGGAACATCGGGCGGGGCCTCCTGGGACACGGGAACACGGGGCGGGCGCCACTGCGGCGGTTCGCCCGCGGGGAACGCTGAGGAACGCTGAGGAACGCGGAGCAATACGGAACACGGAGAACACAGCGAACGCCGAGAACGCCGAGAACACAGCCAAGCTACCCCAGGCGCGCGGGCGCCCGGGCGGTCAGTCCCCCTCGGGCTCGGGCGGGGCGTCGCGGACGAGCTCGGCCAGCCGCGCCTCGCGCTGGGAGACCTGGGTGAGCAGTTGCTCGGCGATCTCGTTGAGCAGGGCGTCCGGGTCGTCGGGGGCGAGCTTCATCATCTGGCCGATGGCGCTCTCGTCCAGCTCCGCCGCCATGGCGGCGAGCTTCTCCTTGCGCTCGGCCAGCCACTCCAGGCGCGCGTAGAGGACCTCGGCCTCGCTGGGCAGCTCCTCCTCTGCGGGCGGGCCCGCCTCCCACTCCGCCGCAAGGGCGCGCAGGGCCTCCTCGTCGGCGTAGGCGTACGCCTCGTTGACCCGGGCGATGAAGGCGCTGCGGCGCTCCTTCTCGGCGTCGTCCTGGGCGAGGTCCGGGTGCGCCTTGCGGGCAAGCTCGCGGTAGAGGCGCTGGGCCTCCTTGCCGGGGCGGACCCGGCGCGGCGGGTCGGTGTCCTCCACGGGCCGCACCCCGTCGGAGCCGAGCAGGCCGCCGAAGAGCTCCTCGACGCCGGGCATCGGCATCACCAGGGCGCGGGCCTCCCAGGCGCGCTCGATGTCGGCGCGATCGCCGCTGTGGGCGGCCACGGCCTCGGCGATCAGGGCGTCCAGCTCGTCGAGCCGGGCGTACATCGGGCCGAGCCGCTGGTGGTGCAGCCGGGAGAAGTTCTCCACCTCCACGCGGAAGGTCTCCACGGCGATCTCGAACTCGATGAGCGCCTGCTCGGCGGCGCGCACCGCCTTCGCCAGCCGTTCCTCGCCGTCGGCGAACAGGTTGCCGGGCTCGGCACCCGGGTCGGCGGCGGAAGGGGTGGCGGGACCGGTTCCGGAGCTGTTGGTCACCCGGACAGCGTAGTGGCGCCTCCGCGGGGGCGTAGTGCCGCCGGGCGCCGGGCGCCGGGGCGAACACGGTGACGTACAGTGTGTCGTACAAGGTGTTCGACCTTTGCCGGGAGCCGGCGGCGGCGCGGTGACCTGCGCGGCCACCGGTCCGCGGCCGGGAGCGGAGCAGGGGCAGGGCAGGGACATGGAGTACAGGCAGCTGGGCGGCACGGGTGTGTTCGTCTCGTCCATCGCACTGGGCGCGATGACCTTCGGAGGCGCGGATTCGCCCATCTGGGGGACTGTAGGCGGCCTCGGCGCCCAGGAGGCGGACGCCATCGTGGGCGCCGCCCTGGACGCGGGGGTGAACCTCGTGGACACCGCCGACGTCTACGGCGACGGCGAGAGCGAGTCGATCCTCGGCAAGGTGCTCGGCTCGCGCCGCGACGACGTGGTGCTGGCGACGAAGGCGAGCGCGCGGACGGGCCCGGGCCCCAACGACGCGGGCGCCACCCGCTACCACCTGCTGCGCTCGATCGAGGCGAGCCTTTCGCGCCTGGGCACCGACCGCATCGACCTCTTCCAGATCCACGGCTTCGACCCGCTGACGCCCCTGGAGGAGACCCTGGGCGCGCTGGACGACGCGGTGCGCCAGGGCAAGGTGCGCTACATCGGCGCCTCCAACTTCGCCGCCCGGCAGCTCGTCAAGGCCCTCGGCGTCTCCGCCCGCGAGGGCCTGGCCCGTTTCGTGTCGCACCAGTGCTATTACTCGCTGGTCGGCCGCGACGTCGAGCACGAGATCCTGCCCGCCTCCAGGGAGGAGAACGTCGCCTTCCTGTCCTACGCACCCCTGGCGTCGGGTCTGCTGTCGGGCAAGTTCGACCGCTCCGGCGCCACGGAGGAAGGCGCCCGCCGCAACACCACCGACTGGCCGCCGACCGACCGCGAGAAGGCATATGACGCCGTGGACGTGCTGCGGGTGGTGGCCGGGCGGCACGGGACCACGGTGGCGCGGGCCGCCCTCGCCTGGAACATCGCGCAGCCGGGCGTGACCAGCGCGATCGTCGGCGCGCGGCGGGTGCCGCAGCTGCTGGACAGCCTCGGCGCCGTGGAGGTCGCGCTCACCGCGCAGGACCTCGCCGAGCTGGACGCGGCCACCGCGCCGCCGACCGCCTACCCGGCGTGGATCCAGCAGCAGGTCGCCCCCTCCCGGCTCCCGCAGGCGTGAACCGCCAGGTCGCAGAGGTGCGGGCGCTGGCGGCGCCCGCACCGCATCTAGACTGATCGCCATGGCGTCCGTCACCCGCAGGCCCGCGAAGAGCGCAGAGCGGCGCGAGGCGGTCGAGGCGCGGGTCTTCGCGGCGGTGGAGAAGCTGCTCGGCGAGGGCCTGAGTTACACCGAGATCAGCGTCCAGCGGATCATCACCGAGGCGGGCGTGGCCCGCTCCACCTTCTACGGCTACTTCCACGACAAGTCCGACCTGCTGCAGCGGCTCGCGACGACGCTCCGGGAGAGCTTCTTCCTGTCCGCCGCGAGCTGGGACCCGGCTGAGGGCCTACCCGGGCTCGTCCGCGTCTTCGAGGAGATCCTGCGGCGGCACCGCGAGCACCTGCCCCTGCTGGCCGCGATCACCGAGACCGCCGCCTACGACCCGGCCGTGCGCAGCTTCTACAACGCCGACCTGGACGCCTTCGAGGCCCGCGTGACCCAGGACCTGCGGGAGCTGCAGGCACAAGGGAGCACCGACCCGGCGATCGACCCGGTGGCCACCGGCCGGGTGGTCGTGTGGGGCGGCGAGCAGGCCATCGCGCACCACATGTCCACCGACGACGGCAGCGGGGACGCCGCCTTCGCGGCACAGATGGCCGCCTTGTGGTGGTACGGCGCCTACCACCGGCTGCCAGGCGGCGAGTGAAGCCGCCGAACGGGTGACTCCCGGTCCGCCCGCACAAGCTGTCGGAGAAACCGCCGCGCAAGCCGCCACAGCCCTGCTGCGGACCGACCGCCCGACCGCCCGCCGTACCCCTGCCGTACCTCAGCCGACCGTCCGGCGTACCTAAGCCGTACCTCAGCCGACCGTCCCCTGACCGTCCGCCGGCCGCGCCCTCCCCCGACAGCCCGTCACGGTCCCACGACGGAGGGGCAATCCGGCTATTCGGTCGACCCCGCCGCCCGATTCGTGCTTGCCTTGAGGGCCAGGACACTACTCAGCGCCGAACCGCAGGTGCACGACGTTGGATGAGACCACCCGGCACTCCGCTGCCACCGACCAGGACCCTCGCCCCGACCGTCCCACCGACCGTCCCACCGACCACGAACCGCGCGACGAGCGACCGCCCGCGAGCCGCCCGGACGGACTCCTGCCCGCACCCGGCAGGCGCCTGACCGGCATGGGCGCGCCAAGTCCCGCGCCGCGGCCGGAGGTCCGGCTCGCCCCGGCCCGAGGCGCGGCGGTCGCAGCCGCACCGGGGACACCCACGGCAGCCGCGGCACCGGCGCCGCACCCGGCGGCCGCCCCCCTCCCCGGCCTCGCCGCCCTCCTGCGCCTCGCCGTGCTCTGCGTGGACCCCGAGGGCCGGATCGCCTACTGGAACCGGGGCGCCGAGGAGCTGTTCGGCCACCGCTGGGAGCACGTCTTCGGGCAGCGCGCCTCCGGGCTGCTCAGCCCGGCCGGGTCGGCTGCCCGCTCCGCCGTCCGCCACGACACCCTCGACGTGCTGGACGAGCTGACGCAGCCCTCCTGGGCGGGCGCCCTGGCCGCCACCGACCGCGACGGCACCCTGCGGGACGTCCTGTGGTGGACGTACCGGCTGGTCGAGCCCGGCGGCCGCAGCCTGCTGGCCATCGCCACGCACGCCAAGCCGCTGCGCACCGGCAGCCTGCGGATCGCGCTGGGCGGGCGGCTGCTCCCGTACACCGCGGAGGGGCCGCAGCGCCAGGACATCGCGGTGGCCGCGGTGCTGTCCGCCGAGCCCGCCACGGACCCCGCCACCGGTCAGACGTTCACCGCACGGCTCGGAAGCGTGCTGCCGGGGGTCAGCCCCGGGCGGCAGGACCGCGTGGTGCGCCAGATCGCCGCTCTGGGCCACCCGGCGCTCGAGGTCGAGGGCGGGGTGCGGCTGCCCGTCGTCCCCCACGACCAGGGCGGCCGGCCCGCTCGCCCGCCGGCCCCCGTGCAGCGCGAACTGCTCCCCGGCCCGCGTCCCTTGGGGCCCGGAGGAGTGCCGGCCACCGCCGGCGCCGACCTCTCCAGCGCCTCGGCCCTCACCGCCGTGCCGCCGCCACTGCCCGCGTCGCCTCCGTCCGGCCTCCAGGGCGCGGGGCCCGGCCTCCATGGCGGCCGGAGCCGGCCGGACACCATGGCGGCGTACTCGCCGCCCCCCGCCGCCGAAACCCGGCCCGCGGGGAGCGCCCTGGACGAGCACCTGGCGCTGCTGCGGGCCGCCGGCTCCGTCGTGGGCTCCACGCTCGATCTGGACACCACCGCGCGCGAGCTGTGCGCCGTCACCGTGCCGCGGTTCGCCGACTTCGCCTCCGTCCTCGTCGTCGACCAGCTGTTCTCGGACGCCGAGCCGGTCAAGGACGACCCCCGCCACGGCACCGTGCTGGTGCGGCGGGTGGCCACCGCGCAGCACGACCGGCCGCCGGGCTGGGAGACGGCGCTGCCGGAGGGCGAGCTGCTCGCCCTGTCCGCCGACGGGATAGTGCCCCGGATCGGCGACCCCCTGCTGGTGCCCGTGGTGGACCCGTCGATCGCGCAGGACATCGCCGTCGACCTCGGGGTGCCCGCGCTCGGCCACCTGCTCGCCGGGCACTCGATGATCGTGGCGCCGCTCACCGCGCGCGGCACCGTGCTCGGCCGGGTCTGCTTCCTGCGCCGCCCCGGCCGGCGCCCCTTCGACGCCAGGGACGCGGCCATCGCCGCGGAGGTGGCGGCCCGCGGGGCGGTCCACGTGGACAACGCGCGGCTGCACCGCCAGGAGTCCAGGGCCGCGGCCACCTTGCAGCGCTCCATGATGCCGACCCGCCCGCCGCGCATCCCCGGTGTGCGCATCGCCCACCACTACATGCCGGGCGACCGGCAGGCCCAGGTCGGCGGCGACTGGTTCGACGCGATCCAGCTGCCGGGCGGCCGGGTGGCGCTCATCGTGGGCGACGTCATGGGCCACGGGCTCCAGGCGGCCGCCGTGATGGGCCAGTTCCGCACCGCGGTGATCACCATGGCCGGGCTCGACCTGCCGCCCGCCCAGCTGCTGCGCCACCTGGACAACCTCGCCCACCGACTGGGCACCGAGCACCTGGCGACCTGCGTGTACGCCGTCTACGACCCGATCCTGCGCACCCTGACGCTCGCCAACGCCGGCCACATCCCGCCGGTGCTGGCGGGCTCGGACGGCCGCGGCGAGCTGCTGGCGATCCCCGGCGGCGCCCCGATCGGCGTGGGCGGGGTGCCCTTCGAGACGGTGGAGGTGCCCGCGCCGGACGGCAGTTGGCTGGTGCTGTGCACGGACGGCCTGGTGGAGGTCCGCGGCCAGGGGATAGACGCCGGGCTGGCCGCCCTGTGCGCGCACGTGATCGAGCCGCAGCAGTCGCCCGAGGACGTCTGCGCGCAGATCCTCGCCCGGGTGCACACCGAGGACCGCGGGGACGACGTGGCTCTGCTCGTCGCCCGCTTCGAGGGGGTGGCACCTCAGGACGTCATCCGCTGGACGCTGCTCATCGACTACGCGGAGGTCGCCAGGGCGCGCGAGCTGACCCGGCGCCAGCTGGCCGCCTGGGGCCTGGAACGGCTCAGCGAGACGGCCGAGCTGCTGGTCAGCGAGCTGGTCACCAATGCGATCAAGGCCGCGAACTACGAGGTGGAGCTGCGCCTGATGCGGGTCGGCAAGCTGCTGGTCGAGGTGAGCGACGACAACCACAACCTGCCGCAGCTCCAGCGGGCCGACGCCGATGACGTCCAGGGCCGCGGCCTCGCCCTCGTCTCCCACCTGTCGCACCGCTGGGGTACGAGCCGCAAGGCGGTCGGCAAAGTGGTGTGGTTCGAGCTGCCGCTGCCGCAGTGAGGGGAGCGGTACGGCCGTAGGCAGGCGCTGCACGGGCTGCTGCGGCCGCGCTGCGACGGTCTGGCGGCGGCGCGGGTCGCCCCGGTACGGCGTCGCGATACGGCTCAAGTGCCGGGATACGGCCCTGGCCCCGGGATACGGCTCGGGGCCGCGGCCGCCGGCTGTACTGCCGGAGGTGGCCGCGGCCCCGTTGCCCGATCGGCGCCGCTCAGCTGCTGCGGGGCCGGGAACGCCCTGACATCACTCGGACATCGCCGACATCAGGCCGCCGTCACGTCAGAGGTTGACGCCGAAGTCCTGGGCGATACCGCGCAGGCCGGAGGCGTAGCCCTGGCCGACGGCGCGGAACTTCCACTCCGCCCCGTTGCGGTACAGCTCGCCGAAGACCATGGCGGTCTCGGTGGAGGCGTCCTCGGTGAGGTCATAACGGGCGATCTCGGCGCCCCCCGCCTGGTTCACCACGCGGATGAACGCGTTGCGGACCTGGCCGAAGCTCTGCTGGCGGGTCTCGCCCTCGTAGATCGAGACCGGGAAGACGATCTTGTCCACCTCGGCGGGGACACCCGCGAGGTTCACCTTGATCGCCTCGTCGTCACCCTCGCCCTCACCGGTGAGGTTGTCGCCGGTGTGCTCCACGGAGCCGTCGGGGCTCTTGAGGTTGTTGAAGAAGACGAAGTGCTTGTCCGACACGACCTTGCCCGTGGCGTCGAGCAGCAGCGCGCTCGCGTCGAGGTCGAAGTCCGCGCCGGTGGTCGTGCGCACATCCCAGCCCAGACCGACGGTGACCGCCGTGAGTCCGGGGGCCTCCTTCGTCAGCGAGACGTTGCCGCCCTTGGAGAGGCTGACACCCATGGTGGATCTCCCTGCTCGGTTCGGCGCGGGCCGCGCCGCTTGACGATTCCTTTGCCCAATGGGACCAACGCTCACCACCCTGCCCCGGTTCCCGCCACCGCGCCATCGATACGGCCATCCATACGCCGTCGATCCGGGGAACGGTCCCTCACGTCCGCCGGGACGGGGCGGCGGCCTCCCAGGCGGCTTCGATCATCGAGAAGACCTCGTCCACGGTGGCCTCGGGCGCGTCCGATTCGCGGGCCAGCGCGTAGGCGTCGATGACGAAGCGCGCGATCGTCCGGCTCGCCGTTTCGGTCCGCGACAGCGCCGGGTCGGCGGCGATGGCGGCCGCGAGGGTGCGCGCGCAGCGCTGCCGCATCGACTCCTCGTACGCCCGCAGGGCGGGGGTCGCGTCGATCATGCGCCAGACCGGGGCGGTGCTGTCCGCCGTGCAGTGGCGCACCAGGGCCTGGATCTCACCGCGCAGCGCGGGGATGAGCGGCTCGTCGGGCGCCCGGTCGGTGACCGCCGCGGCGAGGCGCTGCTCGAAGTCCTCGCCCTGCTCGAAGACCAGGGCCTCCTTGCAGGCGAAGTGGGAGAAGAGCGTGGTGACGGCGACGTCGGCCTCGGCGGCCACCTCGCGGATGCCCACGGCGTCGTACCCGCGGTCCAGGAAGAGACGCAGGGCGGTGTCGGCGATCTTCTGGCGGGTCGCGGCCTTCTTGCGCTCACGGCGGCCGGTCGGCACGGTCATGCGGCTCACACTACCAAGTGCGAACCTGTATCGGTTCTAAAAAGCTAACCGTTAGTGTTACGGTCGCCGGCATGAAGAAAGTCAGCTTCGCCGAGTTCGGCGGTCCGGAGGTCCTGCGCCTCATCGATGCCGAGGAGCCGCACGCCGGCCCCGGGCGGATACGCATTGCCGTGCGGGCGGCGGGCGTGAACCCCGTCGACTGGAGGCTCCGCGAGGGCCAGGTGCTGGGCGCCCATCCCGTCGTGCTGCCCGCCGGGGTCGGGCAGGATGCCGCCGGGGTGGTGGACGAGGTCGGGGAGGGGGTCGACGGGGTGGCGGTCGGCGACCGCGTGTTCGGCGAAGGGACCGCCACCTATGCGGAGTTCGCCGTGCTGTCGGCCTGGGCGCTGATGCCCGGGGGGCTGACGTTCGAGGAGGCCGCCGGGTATCCGTCCGTGGTGGAGACCGCGCTGCGGATCATCCGCGAGGTCGGAGTACGGCCCGGGGAGACGCTGCTGGTCGGCGGCGCGGCCGGAGGAGTCGGGTCGGCGGTGCTGCAGATCGCCCGCGACCGGGGCATCGCCGTGATCGGCACGGCAAGCGCGGCGAACCAGGATTACCTGCGGGGTCTGGGCGCCCTTGCCACCACGTACGGCGAGGGCTGGGTGGAACGGGTGCGGCGGCTCGGCCGTGTCGACGCCGCCCTCGACCTCGCCGGGTCCGGGGTGATCCGCGAGCTCGTCGAACTGACCGGGGACCCGCGGCGGGTGGTCTCCATCGCCGACCTCGACGCGCCCGCGCTCGGCGTCCGGTTCTCCGGCGTGGCCGGCAGCGTCCCGGACGCCCTCGCCGAGGCAGCCGCGCTCATCACGCGAGGACGGCTCCACATCCCGGTCGAGAAGTCCTACCCCCTCGCGGAGGCGGCAGCCGCCCACACCGACAGCCAAAGCGGCCACACAAGGGGCCGCCGCGTAATGATCCCCTGAGCCGCGCCCCTCTTACGGTGCGGCTTCCCGCCGTCCGGGTTCGCCGCCGTCGCCGCCTGCCGCGGCAATGGGGCTACGGGGCGGCTTCCCGCCCTTGGGGTTCGCCGCCGTCGCCGACAGCCGCGCCATCGTGGCTTGTCGCGCAGTTCCTCCCCCAGAGCTTCGCCTGGGAGGTACCCCCAGCGCCGCTGGGTTATACGGCCTCGCCGTTCGCACGAAGGGCAAGGTTTTCAGGGGCGCGGGGAACTGCGCGGGACGAGGCCACCGGCCTCTGGACGGCAGACAACCCCCGTGGGGCAGACGGGAACCCGAAAGGGGCGCTGGGGGTACCCCCAGGCGAAGCTCTGGGGGAGGAACTGCGCGCGCAACCGGTCACCGGGCGGCAGGCGGCGACGAGACAGGAACCCCAACGGCGAGAAGCCGCACCCGCCCGCTCAAGCGGCCGCCCCCGCTCAAGCGGAACGCACTTCCGGGGAGAGGAGCGCCGCACAGGTCGCGAGCGTGACGACGAGGGCGCAGCCCGCCAGGGCCGCGCGGGTGCCGACGGCCGCGGCGATCGGTCCCGCGACCAGGAGGCCGAGCGGGGCAAGCGACAGGGAACCGAAGGCGTCGTAGGAGCTGACCCGGGAAAGCACCTCGTCCGGGATCTCGCGCTGCAGCGTGGTGGACCACAGCACCCCGAAGACGTCCGTGGCGAGCCCGGAGCAGAACATCGCCACGCAGATCGTCCACACAGGGGCCGGCAGCGCGAGCAGCGCCATCGGCACCGCCATGGGAAAAGTCGCGAGCACCGCCACCAGGACGGGCCGCCCCACCCTGATCCGCACCGCGAGCCCCGCCCCCGCGATCATCCCGAACGCCTGCGCGGCAACGATCGCCGACCACGCCCGCGCCCCACCCAAGTGCTGCTCCGCGGTGAGCGGCCCCAGCACCCCGGCGTTCGCGTTGAGCGCGGCCACCACGAAGGAGAACTGCGCGACGACCGCCCACAGCCACTGCCGCGAGGCGAACTCCTTCCAGCCGACCCGCAGATCGTGCAGCCCCGAGGTGGCCCCGCGGGGCCGGGCCGGCAACCGCAGCCCGCGCAGCAGCAACGCGCTCAGCCCGAAGGAGGCCGCGTTGAGCGCCAGCGCCCAACCCGCGCCCAGGAAAGCGACGGTGACGCCGGAGAGGGCGAGCCCCAGCAGCATCGCCCCATTGGTGCCCAGCCGCAGCAGGCCGTTGGCCTCCTGGAGCCGTTCCGCGGGGACGATCTGCGGGACGACGCCGGCTGCCGCGGGGGCGAAGAGGGCGGTGCCCGTCCCGGCGAGGACGGCGAGCAGGCACATCGCCGCTAGGGGCGCGTGGGAGGTGAGCACCATGGCGGCGAGGCAGCCGTAAGCGGTGAGGCCGACGAGGTCGGAACCCACCATCAGCCGCGAGCGGGAGACGCGGTCGGCGATCACCCCGCCGACCAGGACGAAGGCGAGTTGCGGCAGCGCCTGGCAGGCCAGCACGAGCGAGAGCCGTCCCGGCCCGGCCCCCGGAAGCGCCAGCACCGCGAAGGCGAGGGCCACTTGGGCGAAGGCGTTACCGAGGACCGAGACGGTACGGGCCGAGGCGAGCAGCAGGAACCGACGCTCGCGCCACACCGTCGCCGTCACCGAAGTGGCCGTCATGCGGCCTCACCCTAAGTCCAGGGGCAGGCACTCGGCGAGGAGGTCGAGGACGTCCCGCCAGGCGCGCTGGGCGTGCTGGGGGTGGTAGCCGACGCCGGGCAGTACGACGTGGCCGACCGTCGGGTGGTGGAAGGCGTGCAGGGCGCCGCCGTAGACCACGAGACGCCAGTCGACGCCCGCGGACTGCATCTCGGCGGTGAACGCGTCCCGTTGCGCGGGGGCCATGATCGGGTCCTCCGACCCGACCCCGGACCACACCGGGCAGCGAATGCGCGCCGCCTCGCCCGGCCGGCCCGTGATCAGTCCGTTGACGGTGGCGATCGCGCGCAGGTCGACGCCGTCGCGCCCGAGTTCCAGGGCGATCGCGCCTCCGGTGCCGTAGCCGATGGCGGCGACCCGGTCCGGGTCGGTGCGCGGCTCGGCGCGGAGTACGTCGAGTGCCGCGTGGCCGATGTCCCGCATCCGCTCGGGGTCGGCGAGCAGCGGCATGCAGCGGGCCAGCATCTCCTCGGGGTCGCCCAGGTAGCGCCCGCCGTGGAGGTCGAACGCCAGCGCCACGTATCCCAACTCGGCGAGCGCGTCGGCCCGGCCTCGCTCGACGTCGCTGAGCCCCACGCCCTCGGGCCCGACCAGGACCGCGGGCCGCCGTCCGGCACCGCCCGGGACCGCGAGGTGCCCGACCATCGTCAGCCCATCGGCCGCGTACTCGACCGTGCGCGTGGTGACTGTCGTCATGAACCCGGACTGTAGTGATCGCCGCCCCACCCCAACGGATGTTCCGCCCCCGGCAGAACCCAGCCCCCTCAGCCCGCCCAGCCGGCCCGCACCAGGGAACGCGGAGGCCGGGGCAGACGGGCTGCCGCAGGGGCGCTGGGGGTACCGCCCAGGCGAAGCTCTGGGGGAGGAACTGCACGCGCACCGGCTGGCCTACGGCCGGAGACGGACAGGCAGGGGCAACCCCCGTACCCGAGGGGCGCTGGGGGCACCCCCCAGGCGAAGTTCTGGGGGAGGAACCGCGCGCCCAGCCCACGACGGGCCGCGGTCGGGAACGCCGAGGTCGGGGCAAACGCATCGCCGAAGGGGCGCGGGGAACTGCGCGAGAAGAGGCCACAGACCCGGCGACGGCATCGCACCCCGTGGGGCACACGGGAGCCCGAAAGGGGCGCTGGGGGTACCTCCCAGGCGAAGCCCTGGGGGAGGAACTGCGCGCCCAGCCAGGACGGCCCGGCAGTCGGCAACGGCGGCCCACCCCAACGGCGAGTAGCCACCGCTTAGTGGCGGAGCCCCCCGGCAGTGGTCTCGCCCACCGCCGGAAGGCAACCGGCACCGCCCTCCCTCGACCCGCCGACCCGCCACCACGCATTCCGCTGGCCGGACGGGCACGATCTTCAAACGGAGGGGAATTCGCCCGCCTTCACGCCGGCCACGAAATCGGCCCACGCGGCAGGCGCGAAGGCCAGCGCGGGACCGCTCGGGTCCTTGGAATCGCGGACGGGAACCACACCGCGCGAAGCGGCGAGGTTGGCGGCGACCTCGACGCAGGTGCCGCCGTTGTCGCTGTACGAGGACGTGAACCAACGCGGAGTCTCAGTGGTCACGGAGTGCCCCGTTCGCAGCTCGCCGATCGTGGCAAACGGTGCCCGTCCGAAATGGCCGAGGGCCCTCAGACGGTCGGGAAGTCGCCCGCCTTCACGCCCGCCACGAACGCCGCCCACGCAGCGGTCGGGAAGGCGAGGGCGGGGCCGCTCGGGTCCTTGGAGTCACGGACGGGGACCACACCGCGCGAAGCGATGAGGTTTGCGGCAACCTCGACGCAGGTGCCGCCGTTGTTGCTGTACGAGGACTTGAACCAACGCGGGGTTTCGGTCGTCACGGGGTGCCCTTTCGCAACTTGCTGATCATGGCCACGGTGGCTGCCTGCGACAGCGATTCGGCCTGTAGCTGATGGTAGGCCGTCAACATGGGCTGTACCGACGTCGTTTCCCGGTCGAGGTGCCCTTGGGCATGGGACTCCGCGTAGCAGACCACGGACCTGTCCGGCAGCATCAGAAGGTTGACAGCCCGGTCAAACGTCCTGCGCTCACCGATCTCGTACGGGGCCACCTGCAGCTGCGTGTTCGGCAGCTCGGCGAACTCGATCAGCCGCGCCAACTGGCCGTCCATCACGGCAGGTCCGCCGATGGGCCGACGGATGCAGCTCTCGTCCATGATCACGAACACCATCGGTGGTCGCGGCCGTACGAGTGCCTTCTGCCGGTCCGCCACAAGCGCCACGCGCTCCTCAGCCTGCTTGGGCGTGATGGCTCCGCGCCTGACCGCGCTGTTCGCCAGCACCTGTGCGTACTCCGGCGTCTGCAGCAGCCCCGGAATGATGCCGACTTCGAACACCCGGATCTCGGTGGCTCGCCCTTCACGATCCACGTACTCGGGGAACCCTTCGAGCAGGGAGCCCCGGCGCATTTCGTAGAACTCCCGCTCGAAGGACTCGGGGCCGCCGCCGGTCCCGAGGACGGTGTCCAGCCGCCGGGCGAACGTAAGAGTTGGCGGCTTCCGGCCGGTTTCGATCGCCGAAATGTGCTGGCCGGAATACTCCGTCTCCTCGGCAAGCTCCTCCTGGCTCCATCCGCGAGCCTCGCGCAAGCTGCGCACACGGTAGCCGAAGGCCGCTCGCGGGCTGCTCTCCGGGTGAAGTTCCTTGCGGTTGACCATGTCGTCCCCAACTCTTCCTTCGCTGTTGACCAGTTGAAGGATCGCCTGATCCTCCGTCACCCTGGCCGGGTTCCGTAGTGGAAACGCTACAGAGAGGTGCGGACATGAGTATGACGATTGCCGTATATCGGATCGACGCAACGTCCGGAGAACGCATTACCGTTCGGGACCGCTATGACGTCCGCCCCGCGACCACGCCGCCGCCCCTGACCACCGCGTTGCCGCCGTGCGACTGCGAGCGGTGCCGGAAGGGGGCGCGGAGCGGGGCGCCGCGGGACAAGTGGGGGACGGTGCGTTCCCGTGCCTAGTCCGTTACCGAACCAGAGCATCCACCCGCGAAAAGGCCCGCACAAGGGCTCTCAAAGCAGCACCGCCGGGCGGCTGCGGCCGAACGGCGCGGCGATGCGGGCGCTGCGGGTGGCGCTGAAGGTGAGTCTGCGTCAGGTGCAGCAGCTCACCGGCCTCGACCGGGGCCACCTGTCCCGTCTGGAGCGCGGGCTCGCGGGCGCCGGCCCGGAGACGATCCGCCGGTACGCGGCCGCCCTCGACGTACCGACCGCGGCCATCACGCACGCACCGCACCCCACGTACGCAACGCACGACATCACCAGCGACATCACCAGCGGCGTCGCCGGCGACGTCCCGCACGACGGAAAGGTGTGAGGAACGTGATCACGGCGGACGGCCTGCTCCCCGACTGCTCCTGGCTGCGGTTCTTCGGCGAGGAACTGCGCACCGTGCGCGAGGCGCTGGGCCTGACCCTGCGGGAGGTGGCACGCGGGACGACGTACAGCTTCCAGCAGATCTCCAATGTGGAGGCGGCCCGCAGGACGCCCTCCGAGGACCTCGCCCGCGAACTGGACCGCACGCTGAACACCGGCGACCGCTTCCAGCGCATCCTGCGCCGGGTGCTGGCCGACACCTATCCGAACTGGTTCAGGGGCGTCTCCGTGGAGGAGGGCCGGGCCACGCAGATCCGGATCTACCAGCCCTGCGTCCTGCCCGGCCTGTTCCAGACCGAGGAGTACACCCGCGCGCGGCTGCGCTGGGCCCGGCCGGGCATCACCCGCCAGGAGCTGGACGCCGCCGTGGCCGCCCGCGCCGCCCGCCAGGAGGTGCTGAACCGCGCGGACCGGCCGTACATCTGGCTGATCCTGGACGAGGCGGTGCTCCACCGCCCCATCGGCGGTCCCGCCGTCATGGCCCGCCAGCTCCGCCGGCTCACCGAGGCGGCCGAGCAGCCGGGCGTCACCCTCCAGGTCGTCCCCCTGAGCGCCCCCGACCACCCGGGCCTGGACGGCCCCTTCACCGTCTGGAGCTACGCCGGCCACCCCGACGTCGTCCACGCGGGCCCCGCCCACGCCCCCCGCCTGATCGAATCCCCCCACGAGGTCGCCGCCACCGCCCTCACCCACAGCCTCCTGGCAGCGGCCGCCCTGAACCCCACCGCCTCCCTGACCCACATCCAGTCCCTCACCCCATCCCCGGCCACCTCCTGACCCCCGCCCCCGCCTTCCTCCTCTGCCGAGGCAACCCGCAGCCAGACAAACACCCTGGGTGATAATCTCGTCACGCTCAGGGCTGGGCCAACCGCAGTTGCCGGCACAGGGAGAAACCCATGGCCACGAAGTGGGAGGCCGATCCCTCGGCCTCCTTCGCACGACGGCTGGGCAAGTCGTCGCATGAGCTGGGGCAGACATCGGGCGACGCGAGCTGCCCGGACGTCTGGGAGTTGGACAACGGTGACGTCGCCGTCATCGGAACGGACCTGACCGCCGCGTACGAGGGGCGGTTGCCCGACGGGGTGAGCGTCGATCCCGGGGAACGGCTGGTCGTCATCCCGAGGGCGACGATCACGGCGGCCAAGGCGGACATCCCCGATGCCTAGCCCGCTGGACGGTGCCACGGGTGAGCGCCTGGAACTGGACGCCTACTACCCCGACTTCGACAAGCACTTCTGGGCGAGCGGCGACCTCGGGTTCTGGAAGCTGGAGCGGCAGCAGGACTTCAAGGAACCCGGCTACGACAGCTGGGAGGCGTTCGCGCGCGGCGACTGGGAGGAATCGCTGCGCCTGTTGGAGGCGGGCCGCGCGGGCCTGGAGGAGTACCACCGCAGAATCAGCCGGCACGGGTTCGTGGCCCGCCGGATCCGCGTGGTCGAGGAGCCGCTGAGCGCCTACATGCAGTGGGAGTTGCACGCCCTGCACGTGCGGCAGCAGAGCGGCGGCTCGATCCGCGTCATCGGCGCGGACAAGGTCGCGCGGTACGAGGACGACGGCCCCCTGCCGGAGATCTACACGCTCGGCTCGCAGGTGATGTACGAAGCGGTTTACGACGAACAGGGCGTCCTGGAAGCGGCGCGGAAGTTCACCGACCCCGACCTCGTCCTGCGCTGCCGGCGGTTCATCGCCGATCTCTACGACGACGGCGAGCCGCTGGAAGGGTGGTTCGACCAGCACGTGGCGCCCCCGCCCCCGCCACCGCGCCGGGCCTAGGGATGGACGGCGGCGCTGGGCACACGAACCGGTTCGAGGGTTCGGCTTCGGCGCACACCGTCGTACAGGCCGGGCAGGTCCACGGCGGAGTGCACTTCCACCAGGAGCCCATGCCCACCGTGGTGCCCCGGCAACTGCGCGGCGACGTGCGCCACTTCGTCAACCGGGGCCGGGAGCTGAGCCGTCTCGGCACTCTCCTGGCGGAAGACCGCCAGGACGCGCAGGCCGTACCCGTCGCGGTCATCACCGGGACCGCCGGCGTCGGCAAGACCTCGCTGGCCCTGCACTGGGCCCACGCCGTGCGATCCCGATTCCCCGACGGCCAGCTCTACGCGAACCTGCGCGGCCACTCCGCTGCCTCACCCGCGTCGCCGGAAGCGGTACTGAGCGGTTTCCTCCAGGACCTCGGCGTTCCCTCCGCACACGTGCCGGCCGAACCGGAGCGACGGGAGACGATGTTCCGGTCGCTGCTGGCGGATCGGCGCATGCTCGTGGTCCTCGACAACGCGGCCGACAGCGCGCAGGTCCGGCCACTACTGCCCGCCGCCCCCGGCTGCCTCGTCGTCGTGACCAGCCGCGACGACCTGTCCGGCCTGGTCTCCCGGCTGGGCGCGCTGCGGCTGGAGGTGACGACGTTGCAGACAGCGGACGCCGTCGCGCTGCTGCGGGCGGCCACCGCCGACTACCGGGCCCGCGACCGGCGCGCCGATCTGGCGGAACTGGCCCGGCTGTGCGCGGGACTGCCGCTCGCGCTGCGCATCGCCGCGGAGCGGGCGGCGACTTGGGCGACGATGCCGATGGGCGAGTTGATCGACGACCTGCGCGAGGAGTCGGCACGGTGGAACCTGCTCACCGTCGACGCGGAGGAGGGAGCCGACGCGATGCGCAGCGTGTTCGAGTGGTCCTACCAGGCCCTGCCCGCCCCTGCGGCCCGGCTGTTCCGGCTCCTCGGCCTTCATCCCGGGAACGAGTTCGGTCTCCCGGCCGTCGCGAGCCTGACCGGAAGCACGCCACCGCAGGCACGCGCCCTGCTGGACACCCTGGTCCGTGCGCATCTGCTGGAGCGGCGCCCCGCCGGGCGCTACGAGTTCCACGACCTGCTGCGGGACTTCGCCGCCGAGCTGGTCCGGCGGGAGGAGAGCGAGGCCGAGCGCACCAAAGCCCTCGGGCGCTGCCTCGCCTGGTACCTCCACACCGCGGACGCGGCCCAGAGCACCCTCGCGCCCTTCGACCGCTACCGCCTCGACGACCGGATCCCGGCACCGGCCGCGACCTTGGCCTTCGACGGCCACGACGCCGCGTTCCGCTGGTACCGGACGGAGTCGGCCAACCTCGTCACCGCGGTCCGCACCGCCGCCGACACCGGATTCCCCGCGATCGCCTGGCGCCTGGCCGTGGTGCTGCGCGCCGTCTACATGCACCACAACGCCTTCGACGACTGGGTGGCGACCGCCAGGATCGCCGTCGACGCCGCCGGGCGCGCCCGAGAGCCGGCGGGCCGGGCGGAAGCGCTCGAGAACCTGGGCAAGGCCGCATTCCAGGCACTGCGGCTGGACGAGGCCGAGGAGTCCCACCGCGCGGCGCTCGCCATCCGCCGGCACATCGGCGACCGGCGCGGCACCGCGAGGTCCATCAACGCCCTCGGCCTGCTCGGGCTGCGCCGCCGTCGCCTGGACGAGGCCGCATCCCACTTCGCCGAGAGCGCCGAGATCTTCCGCGAGCTGGGCGACAGCCGGTGGACGGCGTTGATGCGGTGCAACCTCGCGGAGGCGCTGTGCGAACTGGGCCGCCACGAAGAGGCAGTGGAGATCGTCGAGCGGGCGCTGACCGATTTCCGCCGGCTCGGCGATCACTTCGGCGAGGGCAACGCCCTGTGGCTGCTGAGCTGGGCGCGACGGCAGGCGGGGGATCCGGATGCCGCCGATCGCGCGATCAGCAATGCCCTGGCGATCGCCGGGAGAGAGGACAACCAGGTCTGGCGCGGTCACTGGCTGGCAGAGGCGGCGAAGGTCAAGCAGGCACAGGGAGATCCGGCGGAGGCATTGCGGCTGTTCCAGGAATCGGCCGCCGTACAGAGACGGCTCGGCGATGCCGCCCGGGAGGCCGCGGCACTGGACGGCGCCGGCGAGGCGTACCAGGCGCTCGGCCGTCACGACGAAGCGGCGGAACTGCACAGCCGCGCGGTCGCCGCTCTCCGCGCCCTCGACGCCCCCTGGCGCCTCGCCGGAGCCCTGGAGCATCTCGCAGCCGCGTTCGGGCCTCTCGGTCGGGCCGAGGCCGCGCGTGCCGCCCGCACGGAGGCGCTGCGCCTCCTGGGCACCTTCGACGACCCGCAGGCGGTCGAGTCGGCCCGGCGCGTGGCCCGGCACCTGGACGACGGTGCCTAGACGGTGCCCTGGTCCGTGCCTGGTTCCGTTGCCTCGACGGGCTCCGACGCCGTGATCCACAGGGGTCCGTCCGCGCAGTCGAGACGGAGCCCGTCAGCGGGCGTGAGGCTGGTGCGCAGCACTTTCAGCCCGCGGCCCCCGATCGTGACGACAGGGCCGCGCCCCGGGCCGATGAACCGGAACGTCCGCACCTGGTTGTGCACCTCGCGGGCCGTCCTCGCCGTGTCGACCACGGAGAACTCCGGTTCCATCAGGCCGGCGTAGCTGACGCCCTCGGCGGACTGGGGCTCACCGGCCGACGGGTCGGGAGCACGGTCCAGGGCGACGGCCAACTGGGCGCGCAGCACCGGCGACAGGCCCGTCCACAGGCTCTCGGGGGTCACGTCGTCCGGAATCGGGACGCCGTCCTGCTGCGCGAGGACCGGCCCGGTGTCGAACAGCTCGTCCATGCGGTGGACCGTCACGCCCAGATGCGAATCGCCGTTGCGGATCGCCCACAGCACCGGGGCGGGCCCCCGGTACTTGGGCAGCATCGAGCAGTGGATGTTGAGCACGCCGTGGCGCGGGATGCGCAGCACGGAACGGGGCAACCGCCACGAGAACCCGTAGCAGACGAGGAGATCGAGCCCGTACCCGCGCAGCGCCGCGCCCAGCCCCTCGGAACTGCCCGGCAGCAACAGGTCCATGCCCGCGGGCAGCGCCGCGGTGATCGCCGCGACGGCACGTGCCGCGCCACTGTCGGTGGGCGTCCGCGGCCGCATGGAGCGGGAGTAGGCGTAGACGACCGGCGAATGCCCGGCACGGACGCACGTCTCGTGCAGAGCGGTGAACTCCGACACACCGAAGGAGATCAAGCCGATACGCATACCGTCCGCCATGGAGGTCAGCGTAGTGAGCGCCCGGCGACCGGGAGCAACCGCGGCGGGGGGCGGGCACAACGAGAAGCGGGCTCCCGGTGGGCGACTTTCGTCACCACCGGGGGCCCGCTTGCTCGGTACTGCCTTGTGCGCGAGGGGGGAGTTGAACCCCCACGCCCTTTCGGGCACTGGAACCTGAATCCAGCGCGTCTGCCTATTCCGCCACCCGCGCATGGGTGCTGCCGTTGTGAATCTCACACACCCCCTGGACCAGCTGGTCCGTGTAGTGCAGGAGCTCCGTCCGACATGCAGAAGATTAGCACGGCGCCCGGAGTGGAATCACATCCGTTTCGAGGCGCCCGCCGGAGGCACACGCCCAAGGGGAGCGGCGCGGCGGATGCGCCCCGCCGGTGCGGGACACTGGGGACACTGGACGCGGCCCCCCGAACCGGGGACCGCGGACAGGCGCCCCCTCTACCATCGCAGGGGGGCGGGAAGGCATCAGGCAGGCAGCGGGCACGTCGCGGACGATTCGCGGACGCGGCCGCGCGCAGGCCACCGGCAGGGCAGGGGACAAGGCAGCGGAGACCAGGGGACGCCCCGGGGAACAGCCGGCGCACGAGCAGGTCGTGCCGGCGCACACGGCCGGATGTGAGTGATGACACCGGCTCCTGGAGCAAGATCGGGGAACCGCCTGTTTTTCCCGCGCGTGGATACGATCAGTAAGCAGTATCGGAAATGACAGCCAGGACGGTCCGTAGGAGGGAGGTGCCCGATGGGTGTACTGAAGCGCTTTGAACAGCGGTTGGAGGGCATGGTGAACGGCACCTTCGCCAAGGTCTTCAAGAGCGAGGTGCAGCCCGTCGAGATCGCGGGCGCGCTGCAGCGCGAGTGCGACAACAACGCCACCATCTGGAACCGCGAGCGGACCGTCGTGCCCAACGACTTCGTGGTCGAGCTCAGCGCCCCCGACTACGAGCGGCTCAGCCCGTACGCGGTCCAGCTCGGCGACGAGCTGGCCGGCATGGTCCGCGACTACGCCAAACAGCAGCGGTACACCTTCATGGGCACCATCAAGGTCCACCTGGAGCGCGCCGACGACCTGGACACCGGCCTGTACCGGGTGCGCAGCCGCACCCTGGCCTCCAGCGAGTCGCAGTACCAGCAGCCGGGCGGCCAGCCCTACGGTGCCCCGCCCGGCCCGCAGGCGTACCAGCCCCCGGCCCCCGCGCCGCACCCGCCGGCCCGCCCCGCCCGCCCGGACCGCTCCGGCGCCCCCCCGCGCCCGGCCGGCGTCCCGCCGATGCCCGCCGCACCGCCCCCCGGCGGCGCCGGCGTGACCCGCCTGCCGGGCACCGGCTTCGCGCCCGGCACCGCCGACGTCCGCCGCTGGATCGAGATCAACGGCACCCGGCACCAACTCACCCGGCCAACACTCGTTCTCGGCCGTTCCACCGAGGCCGACGTGCGGGTGGACGACCCGGGTGTCTCCCGCCGGCACTGCGAGATCCGGGTCGGCAGCCCCTCGGTCGTCCAGGATCTCGGGTCGACAAACGGCATCGTGGTGGACGGGCAGCACACCCAGCGCGCTACGCTCCGCGACGGCTCCCGCATCGTCGTGGGGAGCACCACCATCGTCTACCGGCAAGCCGAAGGGTGAAGCGGGGCCAATGTCAGAGCTGACCCTGACGGTCATGCGGTTGGGTTTCCTCGCCGTGCTGTGGCTGTTCGTCATCGTGGCCGTCCAGGTCATCCGCAGCGACCTGTTCGGCACGCGGGTGACCCAGCGCGGTGCCCGCCGCGCCGACGGCGGCTCCCGCCCGCCCCAGCAGCGGCAGCAGCAGGTGCAGCAGCAGCCCCGGCACCAGCAGCCGCAGGGCGGCGGCCGCCAGCGCCGCAACGCCCCCACCAAACTGGTGGTCGCCGAGGGCTCGCTGGCCGGCACCACGGTCGCGCTCCAGGGCCAGACGATCACCCTGGGCCGGGCGCACGACTCGACAATCGTGCTCGATGACGACTACGCGTCCAGCAGGCATGCCAGGATCTACCCGGACGTCGACGGCCAGTGGATCGTCGAGGACCTCGGCTCCACCAACGGCACCTATCTGGACCGCAACCGGTTGACCACACCCACGCCGGTCCCGCTGGGTGCGCCGATCCGCATCGGCAAGACCGTCATCGAGCTGCGGAAGTAGTCGCACAATGGGGCAGCAGCGAAGCCACGACGCGCGAGCGAGAGGGTGGGCAGCGTGCGGATGTACCCGGAACCGACGGGGGAGGTACGCATGTCACTGAGCCTGCGTTTCGCCGCCGGTTCGCACAAGGGCATGATCCGCGAGGGGAACGAGGACTCCGGCTACGCCGGCCCCCGTCTGCTCGCGATCGCCGACGGCATGGGCGGCCAGGCCGCCGGCGAGGTCGCCTCCTCCGAGGTGATCTCCACCATCGTCACGCTCGACGACGACATCCCCGGCTCGGACATCCTGACCTCGCTCGGCACCGCCGTGCAGCGGGCCAACGACCAGCTGCTGCAGATGGTCCAGGAGGACCCGCAGCTGGAAGGCATGGGCACCACGCTCACCGCCCTGCTGTGGACCGGCCAGCGGCTCGGCCTGGTGCACGTCGGCGACTCCCGGGCCTACCTGCTGCGCGACGGCGTCCTCACCCAGATCACCCAGGACCACACGTGGGTGCAGCGGCTGGTGGACGAGGGCCGGATCACCGAGGAGGAGGCCACCACCCACCCCCAGCGCTCGCTGCTGATGCGCGCGCTCGGCAGCGGCGAGCGGGTCGAGCCCGACCTGTCGATCCGCGAGGTGCGGGTCGGCGACCGCTACCTGATCTGCTCCGACGGCCTGTCCGGCGTGGTCAGCCACCAGACGCTGGAGGACACCCTCGCCGGCTACCAGGCGCCGCACGAGACCGTCCAGGAGCTGATCCAGCTCGCGCTGCGCGGCGGCGGCCCGGACAACATCACCTGCATCGTCGCCGACGTCCTGGACACCGACGACAACGACACGCCGGCCGCCCAGTTCAACGACACCCCCGTCGTGGTCGGCGCGGTCGCCGAGCACCAGTCGCCGCTGAACGACCAGCGGCACCTGCAGACCCCGGCCGGCCGCGCCTCCGAACTCGGCCGCGCCCCGCACCAGGCGGGCCCCGGCGGCACGTTCGGCCCGCCCGGCAGCGGCGAGCCGCGGGGCGGCCCGCTCGGCTCCTTCGGCGCCTACGACGACTCCGACTTCGACAAGCCCGGCAAGCAGCGCAAGTGGGTCAAGCGCAGCGTGATCACCCTGGTGGTGCTCGCGGTCGTGGCCGGCGGCCTGTACGGCGCCTACGCCTGGACGCAGACGCAGTACTACGTCGGCGCCAAGGACGACCACGTCGCCGTCTACCAGGGCATCGACCAGAAGCTGGTGGGGCTGAGCCTGTCGAAGGTGCACAACGACCGCACGGACATCCCCCTGAAGTACCTGCCCGCCTACCAGCGCAAGCAGGTCCAGGACACCATCGCCGTCAGCAGCCTCGGCCAGGCCAAGGACAAGGCCGACGAGCTGGCGCAGCAGGCCGACGTCTGCAAGAAGGTCGCCACCGCCAAGAGCGTCACCGACCAGGCCAAGAGCGCCGCCAAGAACGCCGAGAACTCGGTCGGCTCCGGCGGCGCGGCGGGCAAGGCCACGGGCACTCCTGGCGCGAAGAAGACCACCACGGGCACGACCCCCACGGCCGACCCCGGTCCGTCCCTGACACCCGAAGAGAAGAAGCTCGCCGGCCAGTGCGGCTCGGGCCAGCAGTAGCAGCGGGAGCAGCAGGAGGAACCGGCTCGCCATGAGCGCCAGCAACACCACCACCATCACGTCGATCGGTGCGCCCAACCGGCGCAACACCGAGCTCGCCCTGCTGCTCTTCGCCGTCGCGATCCCCACCTACGCATTCGCCGACGCGGGGCTGGCCAAGCACGGCTCGGTGCCGGCCGGACTCGCCGAGTACGGGCTGGGGCTGGGCTTCCTGGCGGGCATAGCGCACCTGCTGGTACGGAAGTTCGCGCCGTACTCCGATCCGCTGATGCTGCCGATCGCGACCCTGCTCAACGGCCTCGGCCTGGTGCTGATCTGGCGGCTGGACCAGGAGCCGTCCATCACCACCCCGCAGCTCGGCGGGGCGATGGCGCCCAAGCAGCTGATCTGGTCGGCGCTGGGGCTGGCGCTCTTCGCCGGCGTGCTGGTCTTCCTCAAGGACCACCGCATCCTGCAGCGCTACACCTACATCTCGATGTTCCTGGCGCTGCTGCTGCTGGTCTCCCCGATCTTCTTCCCGGCCCGCTACGGCGCCCGCATCTGGATCACCCTGCCGGGCATCGGCTCGCTGCAGCCCGGCGAGTTCGCCAAGATCATCATCACCGTCTTCTTCTCCGGCTACCTCATGGTCAAGCGGGACGCCCTGGCGCTGGCCAGCCGCCGCTTCATGGGCCTGTACCTGCCGCGCGGCCGCGACCTCGGCCCGATCCTGGTGATCTGGGCGATGAGCATGCTGATCCTGGTCTTCGAGACCGACCTCGGCACCTCGCTGCTCTTCTTCGGCCTCTTCGTGATCATGCTCTACGTGGCCACCGAGCGGACCAGCTGGATCGTCTTCGGCCTGGTGCTCAGCGGCGCCGGCGCCTTCGTGGTCGGCTCCACCGAGCCGCACGTGAAGGTCCGCGTCCAGGACTGGCTGCACCCGCTGGCGCTGCAGAACGGCGGCGTCACCGAGACCGCCCAGTCGATGTACGCCTTCGGCTCCGGCGGCCTGTTCGGCTCCGGCCTGGGCCAGGGCTACTCGCGGCTGATCGGCGGCATCGCCCCCAAGAGCGACTACATCCTGGCCACGGTGGGCGAGGAGCTGGGCCTGGCCGGGCTGATGGCCATCCTGCTGCTGTACGCGCTGCTGATCGAGCGCGGCATCCGCACGGCGCTGGCCGCGCGCGACCCGTTCGGCAAGCTGCTCGCGATCGGCCTGTCCGGCGGTTTCGCGCTCCAGGTGTTCGTGGTGGCAGGCGGTGTGACCGGGCTCATCCCGCTCACCGGTATGACGATGCCCTTCCTCGCGCAGGGCGGCTCCTCGGTGATCGCCAACTGGGCGCTGGTCGCGATCCTGCTGCGGATCAGCGACACCGCCCGCCGGCCGGCCCCCGCGCCCGCCCCCTCTCCCGACGCCGAAGCGACCCAGGTGGTGCGTACCCAGTGAACAAGCCCCTGCGACGGGTCGCGGTCTTCTGCGGCCTGCTCGTCCTCGCCCTGCTGCTGCGCGTGAACTACGTGCAGTACGTCAAGGCCGACCAGCTCTCCAACGACCCGCACAACCGCCGGGTGGCGATCAACCAGTACAAGCAGCCGCGCGGCGACATCATCGTCGACGGCAAGGCGATCACCGGGCACACCACCACCACCGGCAGCGACTTCAAGTACAAGCGCACCTACACCGACGGCCCGATGTGGGCGCCGGTGACGGGGTACGCCTCGCAGGCGTACAGCACCACGATGCTGGAGGGCGTGGAGGACAAGTTCCTCACCGGCGACGACGACCGGCTCTTCTTCAACCGCACCATCGACCTGCTCACCGGCAAGGAGAAGCAGGGCGGCAACGTGGTGACCACGCTCAACGCCAAGGCCCAGGCGGCCGCGTACCACGGCCTGGGCAAGAAGAAGGGCGCGGTGGTCGCCCTCGACCCGCGCACCGGCGCGATCCTGGCGATGGCCAGCACCCCCTCGTACGACCCCGGCTCCTTCGCCGGGAACTCGGCGACGGACGAGAAGAACTGGCTGGCGCTGGACAAGAAGAACGACCCGGACGACCCGACGCTCAACCGGGCGCTGCGCCAGACCTACCCGCCGGGCTCGACGTTCAAGCTGGTCACCGCGGCGGCCGCGCTGCAGAGCGGCAAGGTCACCGACATCAAGCAGGCCACGAACTCGCCCGACCCGTACACGCTGCCCAACACCGCCACCAAGCTGGTCAACGAGGGCAGCATCCCCTGCCGCAACGCCAGCCTGGAGAACGCGCTGAAGTACTCCTGCAACACGGTCTTCGGCAAGCTCGGCGCCGACCTGGGGCTGGACACGATGGTGAAGGAAGCCGAGCAGTTCGGCTTCAACAAGCAGCAGTTCGTCCCGGTCCGCGCGGACGCCAGCAACTTCGACACCAAGATGTCCCCGGACCAGGTCGCCCTCTCCTCGATCGGCCAGTTCGACACCGCGGCCACCCCGCTGCAGATGGCGATGGTCGCCTCCGCGATCGCCAACAACGGCACCCTGATGCAGCCCTACGAGGTGGACAAGCTGGTGGCGCCCAACCTCAGCACCATCTCGCAGACCAGCCCGAAGGTGATGAGCAAGCCGCTCTCCCCGGACAATGCCCAAAAGCTCCAGCAGATGATGGAGACCGTGGTCAACTCCGGTACCGGCACCAACGCCCGGATCCCCGGCGTGACGGTCGGCGGCAAGACCGGCACCGCGCAGCACGGCATCGGGAACAAGGGCCTGCCCTACGCCTGGTTCGTCTCGTACGCCAAGACCGACCAGGGCTCCCCCGTGGCGGTGGCCGTCGTGGTCGAGGACGCCTCGGCCAACCGCGACGACATCTCCGGCGGCGGCTTCGCGGCCCCGATCGCCAAGAGCGTGATGGAGGCGGTCCTCAACAAGTGAGGACGATGAGACAAGCATCACGTCGGGTTTTCGGCCCGGCCAGGTACCGGTCAGGTATCAGGGGCCGGCGGGGACCGAGTTGCGCAGGACGCGCCCGGTAGCGTATGCCCGTGCAGGCGCAGGGCAAGGGTTGACGCGATCCGGGACGATCCGGTCGGGTGTGGACACGAGAACGGGATTGAGGAGAGGGCAGAGCTATGGAAGAGCCGCGTCGCCTCGGCGGCCGGTACGAGCTGGGCTCGGTGCTCGGCCGCGGTGGCATGGCCGAGGTGTACCTCGCCCACGACACCCGGCTCGGCCGCACCGTCGCCGTGAAGACGCTGCGGGTGGACCTCGCCCGCGACCCGTCCTTCCAGGCCCGGTTCCGCCGTGAGGCCCAGTCGGCCGCCTCCCTCAACCACCCGTCGATCGTCGCCGTCTACGACACCGGCGAGGACTACGTCGACGGGGTCTCGATCCCGTACATCGTCATGGAGTACGTGGACGGCTCCACCCTGCGCGAGCTGCTGCACTCCGGACGCAAGCTGCTGCCGGAACGCTCGCTGGAGATGACCGTCGGCATCCTGCAGGCCCTGGAGTACAGCCACCGGGCCGGCATCGTGCACCGCGACATCAAGCCCGCCAACGTCATGCTCACCCGGACCGGCCAGGTCAAGGTCATGGACTTCGGCATCGCCCGCGCGATGGGCGACTCCGGCATGACGATGACGCAGACCGCCGCGGTGATCGGCACCGCCCAGTACCTCTCGCCCGAGCAGGCCAAGGGCGAGCAGGTGGACGCGCGCTCCGACCTGTACTCCACCGGCTGCCTGCTCTACGAGCTGCTGACGGTCCGGCCGCCCTTCGTCGGCGACTCGCCGGTCGCGGTGGCCTACCAGCACGTGCGCGAGGAGCCGCAGCCGCCGTCGGTGTACGACCCCGAGGTCACGCCGGCGATGGACGCCATCGTACTGAAGGCGCTCACCAAGGACCCGGACTACCGCTACCAGTCGGCCGACGAGATGCGGGCCGACGTGGAGGCGGCGCTGGACGGCCAGCCGGTCGGCGCCACCGCCGTGATGGGCGCGGCCGGCTACGGCTACCCGCACGGCTACGGCGACGGCGGCGCCACCACCGCCATGCCGCAGCAGCAGGAGGCCGCGCACACCTCGATGCTGCCGCCGATGCGCGACGACGACGGCGGCTACGGCTACGACGAGCGCCCGGACCGCCGGCGGCAGAAGAAGAAGGGCGGCAGCACCTCCACGGTGCTGCTCGTCGTGGCCGCGATCCTGGTGCTGATCGGCGCGATCTTCCTCGGCAAGGCGCTCTTCGGCGGCCACGGCCCGTCCGGCAACGACTCCGTGCCGAACTTCGTGAACTCCTCCTTCACCGACGCCGAGCGCACGGCGGGCAACGTCGACCTGAAGCTGGTCAAGGGCCCCGACGTGTTCTGCGACAACGTGGACAAGGGCCTGGTCTGCAAGCAGAACCCGGCCGCGAACTCCGCGGTGCCCTCGGACAAGACGATCACCGTCAACCTCTCCAAGGGCGCGGCCCCGGTCGCGGTGCCCGACGTGAAGAACGACAAGGTCGCCGATGCCCAGGCCGAGCTGACCGCCAAGGGCTTCGAGTACGACGTCAAGTACTCCTCGACCACCACGCAGGACCCGGGCATCGTCCTGGACCAGAACCCGGCGGGCGGCACCAAGAAGCCCAAGGGCTCCAAGGTCGTGCTGACCGTCTCGCAGGCGCCCCAGCAGGTCGAGGTGCCCAACGTCCAGAACCTGCCGAAGGCGGACGCCGAGAGCCAGCTCAAGGACAAGGGCTTCACCAACATCCAGGAGCAGAGCCAGGCGTCGGACTCCGTGCCGGCCGGCAGCGTGATCAGCCAGACCCCGGCGCCGCTGAGCAAGCAGACCCTGGACACGCAGATCGTGCTGACCATCTCCACCGGCCAGCAGACCACGGCCCCGCCGCAGACGATGCCCGATCTTCGAGGTCAGACAGTCGGCCAGGCCAAGGCCCAGCTCCAGGCGATGGGGCTCAACCTGCAGATCAACGCGACGCTGATGAACGGCCAGCCGGCACCTGACAACGCCCAGGTGATCAACACCAACCCGGGCCAGGGCCAGCAGCTGTCCGAGGGCGAGCCGGTGAACCTCACCGCCTTCCAGGCCGGAGGCGGCGGGGGCAACGGCGGACCCGGCGGTGGGCTGGGCGGCTAGCCGCCCGGGATCGGATGTCGGTGAGGGGGGTCGGCCCGCGGGCCGGCCCCCCTCTTCCGTGTCCGCGGCCTGCCAGGCCCGCAGGCCAGGCGGGATTGTCGGGCACGCCCTAGCGGAGCTCGGGCGGCGGGGTGCGCAGCGCGTCGACCTTCTGGGTGCGCACCAGCTGGCCCCACACCACGTAGCGGTAGCGCGAGGTGTAGACCGGCGTGCAGGTCGTCAGCGTGATGTAGCGGCCCGGCTTGGTCTTGCCGGACTCCTTGGGGACCTGGTCGGTGACGGCGACGTTGTACTTCGAGGTCTGGTCGAGCACGTTGTAGACCTTGTAGACGTACCAGGTGTCCTTGGACTCGAAGACGATCGGGTCCCCGACGTGGATCTTGTCGATGTTGTGGAACTTGGCGCCGTGGCCGTCCCGGTGGGCGGCCAGCGTGAAGTTGCCGTTGGCGTCCCAGGGCATCGCGGCCGGCGTCGGGTCGGTGTAGTAGCCGGCGACGCCCTCGTTGAGCACCTTGGTGGACGTGCCCTTCTTCACCAGCACCTCGTAGTGCTTGCCCATCGCCGGGACGTGCAGGAAGCCGATGCCGTCCTTGGTGTCCAGGCCGCGGGGGGCCACCCCCTTCGCGGGAGTCTGCGCCCACTCCTTGCGGACCTTGCGGCTCGCCGCCTGCTCGTGCCGGTCCGCCACCACGTTCGTCCACCACAGCGAGTAGACGACGAACAGCGCCAGGATCAGCCCGGCGGTGATCAGCACCTCGCCGATGACGCTGACGGTGGCCGCGATCGGGCCGCGTCTGCGGGGTCCTTCGCCCTGCGGGGCCCCCGTGCCGTCCTGCAACTCCTGCGTTGTGTCAGCCATGACCCCGCCGTTTCAGCTTTCAGCCGTTGACCAGCGCGTCCGGCTTCCCCTTGCTGCGCGGGCGCTCCTCGATCATCTTGCCCCAGACGATCAGCCGATTGGTGCTGGTGAACTCCGGCGTGCAGGTGGTCAGCGTCAGATAGCGGCCGGGACCGGTGAACCCGGAGCCGACCGGCACCGGCTGGAGCACGCTGATGTTCGTCGGCGGGGTGGAGGCCAGCGAGCTGGTGATCTCGTAGGTGTAGTACGTGGTGGCCGTCTCGACCACCACCTTGTCGCCCGGGACCAGCTTGTTGATGTAGCGGAACGGCTCACCGTGGGTGTTGCGGTGGGCGGCGACCGCGAAGTTGCCGGTCTTGTCCCAGGGCATCGCGGTGTTCAGGGCGCCGTCGTAGTGGCCGATCATGCCGTGGTCGAGCACCTTGGTCTTGCTCACGCCCTGCGCGATGGGCGCCTTGACGTCCAGCTTCGGGATGTACATGATCGCGAAGCCCTGGCCGGGCGAGAAGGTACCGGGCGCCCGGTTCGGGTCGGACTCGTCGGTCTTCCACTGCTGCTCGAGCTTGTTGGAGGCGCTGTTGGCCTGGGCGTGGGCGCGGACGTTGGTCCACCACAGCTGGTAGGCGACGAACAGCAGCATCAGCACGCCGGCGGTGATGAACAGCTCGCCGACCACCCGGCTGGCCACGACCGCGGGGCTGTCCTTGGCCGCCTTCGCCGCACGGCGGGCCTCGACCCGGCTCAACGGCTGCGCGGGCGCGGTGCCTTCCCCCGTGGCCGCGGCCGCGCTCGCGTTCGCCGCCGGGACACCGCGGTTCCTGGCCCGGTGGCCGCCCTTGGCCGCCTTGCGCCGGGCGGCGCGCCCGCCCTCGACGGAGGGCGGCCCGAGCACGGGCGGCGCGGGGTCGGCGGGGGTGTCGGCGACAGCGGCCGCGGGCGGCTCCTCGGGCAGGGAGATCTGCGGGAGCTGCGCGGTGGCGTCGGTCTCGGCGAGCGGTGTGGGCCCAGCGGACGCGGCCGGTGCGGGGGGCTCGGGCCGTACGGCACTGTGACGGCCCAGGGAGACCTGCGGGAGCTGCGCGGTGGCGTCGGTCTCGGCGAGCGGTGTCGACGCGGCGGGCGCGGGCGGCTCCGGACGTACGGCGCTGTGGCGGCCCTGCGGCCGCGGCGGTTCGGGCTGCTGCGGCTGCGGGGCCAGCGGCGGTGACACCTGCTGCTGCGGCGCAATCTGCTGGACGGGCTGCTGCGGTGCCGCAGGTTGCTGCGGGACGACCGGCTGCGACGGAGCCGTCGGCTGCGGCACTGTCTGCTGGATCGGCTGCGCCTGGACGGGCTGCGGCGGCACCGGGGGCTGCGCGGGTCTCGCGTGCTGGCGCGGCGGGCGGGCCTGCTGCGGCGGCTCCGGCTGCCGGGGCGGTGCCTGGGGGGCGGGCCCCGCGAACCACGGGGAGGCCGGCTGCGGCGGCTGCGGCGCCGCCTGCTGGAGGGGCTGCGGCTGGACGGGCTGCGGCCGGGGGGGTTCCTCGACCGCCGGGGGGCGGCCGGGAAGGGGGTCGTTGAGCGGGTCGTTCAGCTGACCCACGACGACCTCGAACTGCCCGGTGTCCTCGTAGGACATCGGGCCGTCGGCGGGACGCTCCGGTCGGAGCGTGGTCACGCCCCGGCCCTCCCGCCGGAACCGCCCGCCCCCACGACCGGGGCCAGCCCCTGCGAGCGCTCGACCGCGCCCGGATCGCCGCACTCGGCCAGCCAGTTGGCGAGCATCCGGTGCCCCCACTCGGTGAGCACCGACTCGGGGTGGAACTGCACCCCCTCGACCGCTGCGTCGCGGTGCCGAAGCCCCATGATGATCCCGTTCTCGGTCCAGGCGGTGACCCGCAGTTCGTCGGGGAGGCTGTCCCGCTCGACCGCGAGCGAGTGGTAGCGGGTCGCGGTGAAGGGCGTCGGCAGCCCGGCGAAGACCCCGCCGCCCTCGTGCGTGACGAGCGACGTCTTGCCGTGCAGCAGTTCCGGCGCGCGGCCGACGACCCCGCCGTACGCCACCGCCATCGACTGCACACCCAGGCAGACGCCGAAGACGGGCACCGCGGTTTCCGCGCAGTGCCGCACCATGTCCACGCACACCCCGGCCTCTTCGGGGGTGCCGGGGCCGGGGGAGAGCAGCACCCCGTCGAAGCCGTCGTCGGCGTGCGCCGGCGAGACCTCGTCGTTGCGCAGCACTTCGCACTCGGCGCCGAGCTGGTAGAGGTACTGGACCAGGTTGAAGACGAAGGAGTCGTAGTTGTCGACCACGAGGATGCGTGTGCTCATCGGACGGCGGCCACTCCGTACAGGACACCGAGGCCGTCGTTGTTGTTGTCGACGGTCACGTCGTTGAAGGGCAGCAGCGGTTCCGCCCAGGGGAAGACGTACTGGAAGAGTATGTAGACGATCAGGACGACCAGGGCGAGTGAGATCAACGCCCTCACCCACGCGTTCCCCGGCAGGTGTCGCCAGATCCAGCCGTACATGCGGTGTGCCTTCCTTAGGTGTCCCCGCAACAGGGTAAGGGGAGATGGGCGACCTGGGGGCGTCCACCGGACAAAGGTTGGGCATGGGGCCCGCCGCCGGCCGGCCCGCGATCGGCCTGTGCGCAAGGGCTGTTCAGGGCGGCTTCAGGGTCACCCCATGGCGGCTTCACGGCTGCTGCACAGGCTGCGCATAGGACAGGCCGACCGACCCGTCATAGCCGGGCAGTGTGGTGCGGTGCTGGGTGGCGACCTTCCAGCCGAGGCCGTACGCCCGCACGTACTGCAGGTAGTTGGTGATCGCGGGGCTGGTGTCCAGGGCGTGGCGCAGTTTGTCCTGGTCGCCGACGGCGGTGATGCGGTAGGGCGGGGAGTAGACGCGGCCCTGCAGGATCAGGGTGTTGCCGACGCAGCGGACCGCGCTGGTGGAGATCAGCCGCTGGTCCATGACCCGGATGCCCTGGGCGCCGCCCTGCCACAGGGCGTTGACCACGGCCTGCAGGTCCTGCTGGTGGATGACGAGGTCGTTGGGCTGCGGGTCGGGGACGCCGGGGACGAGCGCGGTGGCGTCCGGTGGCGCGTCGTTCAGCGTGACCTGCAGGCCCGGGCCGGTGAGCGGCGCGGTGCCGGCGGCCTTCTCCAGGTCCTCGATGTGCCGGCGCTCGGCGGGGCTCAGGCCGCTGCCCTGCCGGGTGAGCCGGTCGACGTCGGCCCGTACGCCGGCGACCTGCTTCTCCAGCTTCTCGTTCTGCGCGTTTTTGCTGCGCACGTTGTCCGACAGCTTGGGCAGCGGGTCGTCGCTGCGGATGTCGACGCCCTTGGCGGTGTCGAAGCTGGTCCAGAAGATGAGGCCGGCCAGGGCGAAGACGGCGCCGCTGAGCACGCGCAGCCCTGCCGCCCGCCGCCCGCGCGAAGGCGTACGGGCGGGGGAGGTGCCACCGGCTCCGGTCACCAAATACCCTGCTCCTTACAACCTGGGGAAGCACTACGCTAACGGACGCCCGGAAGCGGCAGCGCCTCCACTTGGCCCCTCAACCGCCAAGCTGACCCCGCAGAACCGTGCGGTGACGCAGCGCATCGACAGGAGAGTCCCTCGTGCCGAAGTCACGTATCCGCAAGAAGGCGGACTTCACCCCGCCGCCCACGAAGTCGGGCACCGCGATAAAGCTGGGCAACCGGGCCTGGGTGGCGCCCCTGATGCTCGCGTTCTTCGTGGTCGGCCTCGCCTGGATCGTGCTCTTCTACGTGACGCAGGGCGATCTGCCGGTGGACGCGCTCGGCAACTGGAACATCGTGGTCGGCTTCGGCTTCATCGCGGGCGGGTTCGTCGTCTCCACGCAGTGGAAGTAGCGACCGCGCTCCCCACACTTATCCACAGCCGTATCCACAGTGGGGAAAAGGTCAGACGATCTGTGGATAACCTCTACGAGGTTGACGCCGGTACGACCGGTGGCCGAGACCGCGGCCACCGGTCTTTCCTTGATCGTGCAGGGATCTTGCGGGAAAACCCTGACAGGTCACCCTGCGCACAACGCCTCGCACAGGTTGTGCACATGACGCACAGGCGCGCCGTCCCACTGTGGATAACGTGTGATCAACGCCAGGGGACACGGGCGGACCGCACCCCTATGACGTGACCTGCGCCACAGCGACAGCGGTGAGGGCGAGCGAGACCACCAGCACGGCCGCGGTGGTCCCCCACTGCACCAGGACCCGGCGCCGCTGGGGCGCGTAGAGCATGCCGATCGCCACCAGGGTGCCGGCCACCAGGCCGCCGAGGTGCGCCTGCCAACTGACGTTCGCCCACGTGAAGCTGAAGATGATGTTGAGCACGAGCAGGATCATGATCGGCCGCATGTCGTAGCGCAGGCGCCGCATGTAGACCGCGGTGGCGCCGAAGAGGCCGAAGATCGCGCCCGAGGCGCCGATGGTGAGCGAGTCCGGGGCGAGCAGCAGCACCGCCGCGCTGCCGCCGAGCGCCGCCACCAGGTACAGCGCCGAGTAGTGCCACCGGCCTATCCGCTGCTCCAGCGGGGCGCCGATCCACCACAGCGAGAGCATGTTGAAGCCGATGTGCGCGGGGTTGGTGCGGTCGTGCAGGAAGGCGGAGGTGATCACCCGGTACCACTCGCCGTTCGCCACGCCGCCGCACACGTTGTTGTACGGCGGGCTGTCGCAGTACGCGTAGAGGCCGAGGTCGGTCAGCAGCTTGTTGCCGACGGCGAGTTCGAGCAGCCACACCGCGACATTGAGGCCGATGAGGATCTTCGTGACCAGGAACGGGTCGCCGTGCCCGACCCGGCCGCCGGCCACCGTGCGCGGCTGGGAGGCGTGGTGGGAGGAGTTGCTCTCGCTGACGCACGAGGGGCACTGGAAGCCGACCGACGCGCTGACCATGCAGGACGGGCAGATCGGCCGCTCGCACCGGGTGCAGCGGATGCCGGTCTCCCGGTCCGGATGCCGATAGCAGCACAGAGTCTGCTCCATGACGCCCACTCCCCTGACGACGGGCCTCGCACTCACGCGCCCCGTCCGTTCGTACCGGAAGTACGAGCGGGCGGGGCGCGGTGTTCCCGTACCGTACGGGAGGCTCCCGACGAAGGGTACGGGATCGTGCGGCGGGGGGGTCAGCCCTCGCGCTTCTCGATCGTCACCGTCTCGATGACGACCTCCTCCAGCGGGCGGTCGGTGCGCGGATTGGTCGGGGTGCCGACGATGGCGTCCACGACCTTCCGGCTGGCGTCGTCGGCGACCTCGCCGAAGATGGTGTGCTTGCGGGTCAGCCAGGTGGTGGGGGCGACCGTGACGAAGAACTGCGAGCCGTTGGTGTGGGGGCCCGCGTTGGCCATCGCCAGCAGGTAGGGCCGGTCGAAGGACAGGTCGGGGTGGAACTCGTCCGGGAACTCGTAGCCCGGACCTCCGGTGCCGTTCCCCAGCGGGTCCCCGCCCTGGATCATGAAGCCGGAGATCACCCGGTGGAACACCGTGCCGTCGTAGAGCCTGCCGGTGGACGGCTCGCCGGTGCGCGGGTCGGTCCACTCCTTGGTGCCCTCCGCGAGCCCGACGAAGTTCGCCACCGTCTTGGGCGCGTGGTTCGGCAGCAGCCGGATCACGATGTCGCCGTGGTTGGTCCTCAAGGTGGCGTAGAGCTGCTCGGCCACGATCTACCTTCCGTGGAGTCTTCGTTGACAGTCTTCGCTGTCAGTTGCCGACAGGCCGACAGGCGTCGACAGTCGTTGACAGGGGACAAATCCTTGCACGCCGCGACCGCTCCGGGCGGCCCTCCGGCGGCACCGGTGGCCGGCACCGACGGAAATAGGGGTCGCCCGCCCCTGCGGAGCCGGCTCCGGCCGCGGCTGACGGGGGGCGGGTCCGGCTCCGGTCCGGACATGACCCCGGCTGACCCGCCTCTCACCCGGCCCTGACCCGGATGGCTTGCCGCACATGCCGGGCCGGAGGGGGCCGGGCATGATTTCAAACCGGGTGGATAGGCGAAAACCGTACGCCACCGAGCCACCGAGGAGGAGGTTCCTGTGACCCGCATCGACAGCGTGCGCCACGCGGCCGACGTGACGAAGGACAGCGTGCGGCACGCCGCGGAGGTGGCGGCACCGTACGCGAGCGCGGCCAAGGAGAACGCCGTGGTCTACGGCCGGCAGGCCGGGACCTACGCCGGGACGTACGGGCGCCAGGCCGGCGTCCTCGCCCGGCAGCAGTACGACGCGAAGCTCGCCGCCCGCGTCGAGCAGGCCCGCGACCAGGCGCGTGCGGCCGTGCCCCCGAAGGCCGCCGCGGCGGTCGAGACCGCGGCCCGCCGCACCCGCAAGGGCGCGCGGGCGGCCGCGGAGTTCGCGGTGCCGAAGGCCGCCGCCGCGGTCGCGGTCACGCGGCTGGCCGCGGGCCCGGCCCGCGAGGAGGTCGTGCTGCGCGGTTCGGCCGCCCTGCACGCCCTGCGCGGCCAGGTCTCCGCGGAGGACATCGACCGCCTGGTCCGGCGCCGGCTGCGCCGCCAGAAGGCCGGCCGGATCGCCCGGGACGCGGTCTTCGCGGCCGCGGTCGCCGCGGCGGGCATCGCCGTGTGGAAGTGGTGGGCCCGGCAGAGCAGCCCGGAGTGGGTGGTCGAGCCGAGCGAGGCCACCGAGGTCGGCGACCGTGCCGCCATGAACGGCAGCGCGACCCTCACGGTCGTGGACCCGCTGGACACGGGCGGGCAGTCGGTCAACGGCTCGTCGGCGAAGATCGACAAGGTCGACGGGACAGCGGGGGCGGGCGATCTCGACCCCGAGGTCGAGGCCAAGCAGGCGGAGGCCGACCGCAAGCGCGAGAAGGGCGACGAGTGAGGCGGTGCCCTTGAGCGGGGCCCTCTCTTGTGCGGGCGGGGTCCTTCCCGCGCAGGCGGGGCTCCTTTCCTGCGGGTAGGGCGCTCCGCTCCTGCACGAGGGGTGGCGCGGCCGCTCGGGGAGGGGCGCCGCTTCCGCGTGGAGGGTGCCGCCGCTCGGCAAGGAGCAGCGCCGCCGGCTCGTGAACGGTGCCGGCGCATCGAGCGCCCTGGGTTGCCGGACCTGTCGGTACGGCGGGACGGCAGCCCAGGGCGCTCGGTCTTTTCGTGCCCGGGTGGACCCGGGTGGGCGCTCTTTCCGTACCCGGGCGGGCGGGGCCTCGGGCGGAAGGTCCCGCCCGCGGTGGCCCGAGTGGCGCGGAGGTCAGTGCAGCGGCAGGCTCGCGAGCGTGAACGCCGGGCTGGTCAGCGGGGTGCCGTACAAGTAGGTGTCCATCTGCGAGTTGGTCACCAGCAGCCGGTTCCCGCTCACGGCGACGCCGGTGGTCGTATCGGCTCCCGGGTAGGTGCGCTCGGAGACAACGGTGGCCCGGCTGCCGTGCTCCTGGAGACGGACCGTGGCGACCTCGTTGTTCACGGAGCGGTCGATGTAGAGGGTGTCCCCCCACCGTGTGATGCCGTCGGCGCTGGTGAGCGCCGGGGCGGCGATTTCGCGGATCTCGCCGGTGGCGAGGGTGAGCCGGTAGAGCGCGCCGCTGTACCAGTAGCCGATGATCAGGGACCTGCCGTCCGGGCTCGTGGTGATGCCGTTGCCGTTGGACTGGCCGGCCACGTAGTCCGGCAGGTGGTAGGCCACTTGCAGGGTCCGGTGGGCTCCGGTGGCGGGGGCGTTCACCTCGGCGGCGGGGATCCGGTAGACCACGGGGCGGAAGGAATCGGTGATGTACACATCCCCGTCGGGCGCGACGACCTCGTCGTTGACCAGGGTCTTCTCCCCCGTGTCGGGGACGGTGTAGGAGGAGACGAGCCTCCCGGTGCCGGTGTAGACGAAGAAGCGCCCGGTGAAGGCGCCCGCGGCCAGCAGGCGGTCGCCGTCGGTCTTGAGCCCGGTGACCTGGGTGCGGCCGTCCTGGCCGCCGGGCAGGAAGGGCTCGAGTGTCTTCGCCCCGACGGGCCCGCGGTAGACGGTGCCGTCGGCGATGCTGCCGGTGTAGACGTAGCGATGGTCGGCCGTGACGCTCTCGGGGAAGGCGTTGTCGCCGTCGACGGCGATCGTCCGCACGCTGCCTTCGCGGCCCGTCGGCGCGGCCGTGGCGGAGGCGGGGATCACGAGGGCGGCCAGGACGGCGAACGTCGCGGTCGAGACGAACAGCATGCGCCGCCGGGTGGCGTGCGCGGTGGTGCCGGTGGACATGAGGAGTTGCCTTCTGACGTGCTCGGAGGGATTCGGAGAGATTCAGAGGGATTCACAGGGGTGCGTTCTCTCGCGACCGCGACGCGTATGCCGCCGGGCTGGGCGGTGATCGCAGCCGATGGCGGGCCGGGCCGGCGCAGCGCGTGAGCGGTGTCAGCGCGGGGTGTCGGCGGTGGCCGCCGCAGGGCGTCGGTGGTGTCAGCGCAGGGCGTCGGCGATCGCGTCGGCGAGGGACGTGGTGGGCCGGCCGATCAACCGGCTCAGGTCGCCCGAGTCGGTGAACAGCTCGCCCCGGCTCATGCCGAGGTCGGCGTCGGCGAGGACGTCGGCCAGCGCGGCGGGAAGGCCGGTGCCGGTCAGTACCTGGGCGAGTTCCGCGGCCGGGGTATCGGTGTAGCCGATCCGCCTGCCGGTGGCGGCCGAGACGGCCGCGGCGAACTCCGCCAGGGTGAAGGCCTCGTCGCCGCCCAGCTCGTACACCGCGCCGGCATGCCCCTCGGTGGTCAGCACCGCCGCGGCGGCCTCGGCGTAGTCGGCGCGGGCAGCGGCGCTGATCCTCCCCTGGCCCGCGGCTCCGGTCACCGCGCCCTGCTTGAGGATCACGGGGAGCTGCCCGGTGTGGTTCTCCAGGTACCAGCTGTTGCGCAGCAGCACGCTGGGCGCGTCGCGCTCCCGCAGGTACTCCTCGGTGGCGCGGTGCGTGGCGGCGAGGATCGTGGTGGCCGTGTCGGCGTGCACCATGCTCGTGTACGCCACCAGCGACACACCCGCGGCCAGCGCGGCGTCGATGGCGCGCCGGTGGTTGCCCAGGCGCTCGTCCACCGTGGTGGTGGAGATCAGGAGCAGCTTGTCGGCCCCGGCGAAGGCCGCCGCGAGGCTGTCCGGGTCGGCGAAGTCGGCCCTGCGCACCACGACGCCGCGGTCGGCAAGATCCTTGATCCTCGCGATGTCCCGGCCGGTGGCGACGATCTCGGAGGCGGGGACTCCCCGCCGCAGGAGCGCCTCCACGGCAAGCCTGCCCATCTGTCCGGTGGCTCCGGTGACGACGGTTGACATGGGTGTTCCTCATTCCTGCCGCGTCCTCCCGCGGCACGTTCCCCACGTTGACCTGGGCGCTCTCCATAGGGAAGTGACCACTTTTTGGTAAGGTGGCCACCCGCGGGAAAGGAACGAGGTGAATGCCGTGGCGTCCGGAGCGGCCGTGACCGAGCCCACACCGCCATGGGACCCGTACACGCGTGGCTGCCCCTCGCGCGACCTGCTCGACCAGATCGGCAGCAAGTGGGCCGTTCTCGTGGTGGGCGAACTCGGCAGGCACGGGGCGTGCCGCTTCACCCAACTGCGGAAGCAACTGGCGGGGGTGAGCGAGAAGATGCTCACCCAGACGCTGCGCGCCCTCGAACGCGACGGCCTGGTCCTGCGCACGGTCTATCCGGAGGCCCCGGTGCGTGTGGAGTACGCGCTGACCCCGCTCGGCCAGACGGTCCGGGAACCGCTGCGGGCGCTTGCCGACTGGTCGGTGCGGCACACGGACGAGGTCATCGCCGCCCGCGAGAGGTACGACACCCGCACCGGGCCGACCGGCTGACTCCTTGCCGCCGCGGTCTCCGGGAGCGGGCCGGCGCCTGGGTTGGGAGCGGGCCGTCGCCTGCGTTCCTGCTAGGCGAGGCCGTGGGAGAGCAGGCTGCGGGCGCAGTCGACCACGGTCTCGCGGGCCGGGCGCGGCTGCCATCCGAGGATGCTGTGCGCCTTGGCCGTGCTGTGCCGGTTGCGGCGCCCGAGGGCCGGGGCGATCTCGCTCATCGCGGGATTGCCGCGGACGACGTCGTCAGGGATCTCCTGCGTGGAGACGCGCTCGCCGTCCTCGCCCAGCTCTTCCTTCAGGGCGCGGGCCATGTCCAGCATCCAGGTGAACTCGCCCGTGGCGAGGAAGCGTTCGCCCGCGGCCTTGGCGGAGGTCATTGCGCGGATGTGGATGTCGGCGAGGTCGCGGACATCCACGATCTCCAGACCGATACGGGGTACGCCGCTCATGGCGCCGGTGAGCATCTGCTGGACGATGCCGGTCGAGCCCATGCTGCTTGTGGACAGGATCGGCCCGAAGACGGCGCCGGGCAGGATCGTGGTGAGTTCGGTGGGGCCGTCACAGGTGGCCATGTAGTCCCACACGGCCCGCTCGGCCAGCGTCTTGGAACGGCGGTACGGGATCAGTGTCGGGTCGTCGGGGTCGGTCCACAGCGTCTCGTCGGTGACGCCGTCCTCGGCGTACGAGGAGGGGCTCGCGGTGTTCGCCGCGGACGTCATCACCACCCGCCGCACTCCGGCCTCGGCGGCCGCGCGCACCACGCGCAGTGCGCCGCCGCGGGCGACGGCGACGAGTTTGTCCGGGTCGGCGTCCGCGCCGCCCATGGGGGAGGCGACGTGCAGGACATGGTCCACGCCCCTGACGGCCGTGTCCCAGCCTTCGTCCGATGTGAGGTCGGCGACCGCGAACTCCAGGCGGCCGTCCGCGTCCACCTGGCCGGCCACGGCGTCGCGCACCGCCTGTTCCCTGCCGCGGCTGCGCACGGTGGTGCGCACCTGGTAGCCGCGCCTCAGCAACTCGGCGACGCACCAGCCGCCGACATAGCCGGTGCCTCCGGTGACCAGAACCGTTTCCGGCATGCCCGTCCTCCAGGTGATGTGACAAACTTAAGCGGAAGCCCTTCCGGTACTTCCCCGCGAACGTAACGGAAGCCTCTCCGTTTTGCAACCGAGCCGATGGGACCAGCTGTGACCGCGTCCTCCTCCCGCGCCAGGCGCACCGACGCGCTGAGCAACCGGGCGCGCATCCTCGCCGTCGCGGGCGACGCCTTCGCCGCGTCCTCGGGCGCCTCGATGACCGCGATCGCCAAGCAGGCCGGGGTGGGCGTCGGGACGCTGTACCGGCACTTCCCCACCCGCGAGGCGCTGATCGTCGAGCTCTACCACCACGAGATCCAGAAGGTCATCGACCTCGCCCACACTCTCGCCGCCGAGTTGCCCCCGCTGGACGCCCTGCGCCGCTGGTTCGAGGAAGTGGCCCGGTACGGCACGTTCAAGTACGGCGTGTCCGAGGTCATCCACGCGGCGACCAACGGCGGCCTGGACGACAAGAACTACGCGCCCTTTCTCGGCGCCATCACGGCCCTTCTCGACGCCGGCACCGCCTTGGGCGACCTGAAACCGGGCCTCGACGCGGAGGACGTCCTGCTCCAGCTCAGCGTCCTGTGGCGCATCCCCCCGGGCGACGACGCGGCAGCCCGCGCCACCCGCCTGCTGACCCTCATCCTCGACGGCCTCCGCGCCCGCCCCGAGGAGCACGTGGGGCATCCCGGTCCCCCACCAGCTCCGCCAGCCTGCGGAGGATCACCTCCAGCTCCCGGTCGGTGAGGGGGACGAGTTCGAGCGTCAGCTCGCCCTTCTCCTTGGCCTCGGACATGACCCAGATCGGCGGGGAACCGCTTGCGAGCGCCTCGGCCAAGGCGGCGGCGGTCAGCCCCGCCGTGGCGGAGTCGACGTCGAGCCGTGCGCGCGGGAACGGCAGCCCGGTCGGGTCCGCGACGACCGTGGTGCTGATCCCCGGCAGCCGCCCTGCCGCTTCGGCGAAGCGCGCGGCCTTGTCGTACTGCTCCTGTTCCCACGCGGGCCGGTCCATCTCCTGCCGTGCTTTCAGGGCGGCGACCACACCGACGATGGCCTCCTTGCTCGGCTTCATCGCCCGGCCGATCCCCTTCTCCTGCGCCCGGACGGCCCGAACGAGGTCCGCACGGCCGATGACCAGCCCGGCGGTGGGCGAACCGAGGTACTTCTGACCACTGACAGCCACAAGGTCGGCACCCGTGGCCAGCAGTTCCTTGATCCGGAAGTCCTGGGCCGCGCCGTCGACGATCACGGGGACGCCGTGCCGGTGGGCCAGTTCCGTCGCCTCCGCGATCGGCAGGTCGTCTCCCCGGGTCAGCCGGGAGGAGACCATCAGCAGGCACGCCACATCCGGGCGCGCGAGGCCGTCCTCCAGTTCGCCGAGGGAGCATCCGGCATCCGACCCCAGGAGAACCGGGGTCGCTCCGGTCAGCCGGATGTCCTGGACGATCGGATGTCCGTAGTCGACAGCGTGCCCGGCCGGGAGGAGAACGGTCCCGGGCATCCCCTCGGTGTGCGGCAGGGCCGCGATCCGCGACGGTGCGGCACCGGTCATCGACGCGGCGACGGACAGAGTGATGGCCGCGGACGTGCAGTGCACGACGGTGCCCGCTTCCGCCCCCGTGACCTGGACGATGGTGCGATCGGCGAGGTCCTTCAGCTCCTCCATGACGAAGAAGCCGGACAGCGCCGCAGCCGCAGCCGCGGCGACCTCCTCCGTACTCCGCGAGACACCGAGCGGGGTGAACGTCCCCCGCGCGTTGATGACCGGTGTCAGGCCGTACTGGTCGTGCAGCTCCATGCTTCTCATCTTCGCTGTGCCGCCCCCTGGTGATCCACATACCAGGAGAGACGTTGCCTCGGCCGGATAAGGTGGCGCGATCACCTGCGGACGCGAGGAGCGAGGGCGAGGCATCGGAAGGCCACCTGCCGGTGTTCGCCGGACAGCTCCGGAGGAGCAGGCTCACAGGATCGAGGCAGTCCCGTCGAGATCGCCGCCGTCGCCACGGCCGAGGACGGGTACGAAGGCCCGCAGGAGTGACCATGACGCACCACCGAGCACGCAGTGAGCAGCAGGAGCCCCTGATCCGACCCAGAACCGAGGACGACCTCGGGGACTGCGCCCGCGCCCTCGCCGAGGTCCACCGGCAGGACGGCTATCCGCTGAACTGGCCCGAGCAGCCCGCCGAGTGGATCGCGGAGGCCGGTGGGCTCGGCGCCTGGGTCGCCGAACTCGACGGCCGGTTGGCAGGCCACGTCGGGCTGTCCCCGAGCGGACCGGGAGACCTCGCCCCGGTGCTCTGGGGCGACCGGAACGGCACAGGGCCGGAGCGGGCCGCCGTCGTGAGCCGGCTCTTCGTCGCCCCGGGAGCACGGGGTCACGGGATCGGGGCGCTGCTGATCGGCAGGGCCGAACGGGAGGCCCGGCGGCGGGGCTTGCACCCGGTGCTGGACGTGGCGGCTTCCGACAAGGCCGCCGCGGCCCTGTACGAACGGCTGGGCTGGGAACGGCTGGCCACGATGGAGCAGCAGTGGAGCCCGCGGCAGACCGTGACCGTCCACTGCTATGCCGCCGGCTCCCGCACCATCGCCCCCGCACGTCCGTAGCCGACTGCGGCCGACAGCGGCCGACACAGCGGGTGCCCGGACGCCGACGACCCTCCTGCCCGAATCGGGCAGGAGGGTCGCTGACGTGCACAAGCCGCTTGTGGAGCCTAGGAGATTCGAACTCCTGACATCTGCCTTGCAAAGGCAGCGCTCTACCAACTGAGCTAAGGCCCCGTGTCGGAGACAGCGTACCGGGTTCCGGGGCGGGAGCCGAGTCGGTATCGGCGAGGGAGGCGGGGGAACGGGGGGTGCGGGGCGGGGGAACGGGGAGGCGGGCGGGACGGGAAGCCGTGGGGCCTCGCCCGAGCGGGGGCGTACCTGGCAGAGTTTGTGCGTGCACCAGGAGTGAGCGGGCACCGCAACGGGATCGCCGCGGGCCGCGCGGACGGCGGAGAAGGGAGCGGGCGGCCGACCATGGGTGAGGTCTTCGCGGGCCGGTACGAACTGGTGGACCCGATCGGGCGCGGCGGGGTCGGGGCGGTCTGGCGTTCCTGGGACCACCGCCGGCGCCGCTACGTGGCCGCCAAAGTGCTCCAGCAACGGGACGCGCACGCCCTGCTGCGCTTCGTCCGCGAGCAGGCGCTGCGCATCGACCACCCGCACGTCCTCGCCCCCGCGAGCTGGGCCGCCGACGACGACAAGGTGCTCTTCACGATGGACCTGGTGCGCGGCGGCTCGCTGTCGCACCTGATCGGCGACCACGGCCCGCTGCCGCCCCGCCAAGTGACCGTCCTGCTCGACCAGTTGCTCGCCGGCCTGGGCGCCGTGCACGCCGAGGGCGTCGTCCACCGCGACATCAAGCCGGCCAACGTCCTGCTGGAGGCGACCGGCACCGGCACCCCGCACGTACGCCTGTCGGACTTCGGCATCTCCATGCGCAAGGGCGACCCCCGGCTGACCGAGGCGGACTATGTCGTGGGCACCCCCGGCTACTTCGCCCCGGAGCAACTGCTCGGCGCCGAGCCGGACTTCCCCGCCGACCTGTACGCCGTCGGCCTCGTCGCCCTGTACCTGCTCAGCGGCCGCAAGCCCGACGCCCAGGCGATCCAGGAGCGGTTCCTGGCTTCGGGCATGCCGCCGGCCCCGCTGGGCGTCCCCGATCCGCTGTGGCAGGTGGTCGGCGCGCTGCTCCAGCCGGACCCGTACGCCCGGTTCCGTACGGCGACCGGGGCGCGCAAAGCGCTGGCCGCCGCGGTGGAACTGCTACCGGATGCCGAGGGCGAGCCGCCGATCGAGGTGTTCGACCGGATCGGCCCGCTCCCGGAGGGCTTCGGCCCGGACGGCCCGCTGACCGCGAGCTCCGGACGGCACGCGATGGGGCCGCCGCTGGCCTTCGGGGCGGCCATCGGGGGGCAGCAACTGCCCGCGCCGGGCGACCGGGCGCCGAGTCCGCAGCCCCCGGCCGGCCCGCCGACCTTCCCGCCGGTCCCGCTCACCCCGCCCGACCCGACACCGGCCGGCGCCCTGCCGCCGCCCCCGCGTACGCCCCCACTGGCCCCGCCGCCGTCTCCGCCGAGCACCCCGCCGAACGCCCCACGAAGCGCGCCGCCCAAGCCCGCCGAGGCGCCGTCCTCCGGGGTGCCCCTCCTCCCGGCCCCGGCCCAGCAGCCCCTGCCGGACAGCGGCCCCGCCGCACACGTCCCCGCGGGCAGCCCCACCGGCGAGCCGCTGACCCACCCCCGCACCCGCCTCGACGTGCCCGCGCCCCTCCCGCTGCCGAGCCCCGCCCCCGGCCCCGTCCCGCCCGCGGCACCGACACCCGCGCCCGCGGCCCAGGCCGACACCGCCTCCGCCCGGCTCCCCGCGACCCGTCCGCGCCCCGGCCCCCCGGCGAGGATCGCGATCCCCGTCCTGCTCCTCGCGCTGATCTGCTTCGCCGTGGGCATCGCGGCCCTGGCAGCGTCCTGAGCGGCCCTCCGGGGCCAGGACGGACCGCAATTCGCCGCGCCCACGAAGGCCGCTTCGCGATGCCGCCCCACCAGGAACGGCTCAGCCAGTAACCCGTGTGCCGGCACCGCGCTACAAGCCCGCCCCCTCACAAGCCGCCCAAAGCCAGCCCTGCCAGGCACCCGCCCCACGAGCCCGTCCCCCCACCAGCCCGGCCCGCGAACCGCCCTACGACGCCGTTCGGCCCGAGCGGAGCGCCTGGCGGCGGGCCAGTACGTACCAAGCCGCCAGGCTGAGCAGCAGCACCGTCCCCGCCCCGATCGCCCCGAACCCGAGCAGCCGCAACGCGGAGGAGGAGGGCGCGGCGGAGGCCGAAGAGCCCCCCGTCGCCGTACCGTCCGCCGCTTCGGCCGCACGGCGGCTCAGCCCGATGCCCGAGGACGCCGGATCACCGGAGTAGTGCGGCCCCGCCTGGGCCGCGCCCCCGACCTCCACCCGCAGCGTGATCGGCAGCGCGCCCTTGACCATCCGCGCCACATCCGGGTGCACGGTCACCGCGAGGTAGTACCAGCCGGCGTAGCGGACGCGCTGGACGGTGTCGTCGTCCGAGGTGCGGTTCGCGTACGCGACCGGCGCCAACTGCTCGACGAGCGCAGCCGGATCGCCGTCGTACCCGGCGTCGACGCCGTCCACGTACTGCCGGGTGGGGCTGAAGACGGTCAGCCGGGTCCCCTCGCCCACCAGGTCGAAGCCCTTGCGGTCCGGGGCGCTGGAGAAGTCCGCGAAGACGGTGGCCTGCTGGCCCCAGTCGACGGGGACCTTGTAGAAGCGGGTCTCACCGGGCAGCACCCGGTCCGTCCAGATCCCGGTCCGCACCGCGGCGGCCGTCTCGAAGCTCGCCCCGCCGCTCGCCGGGCGCGGGGTGCCGGCGGTGAGCGGGGTCGGGGAGGCGCTGGGGGTCGTGGGCACCGGGCCCGGTACAGCGCCGGAAGCCAGCGGCGGTTCGAGGACGAGCCGCACCTCCAGCGGCCAGGGCGCGGGATCGGAGGTGCCCGCGCTGGTGCGGTGCACCTGGAGCGTGTAGGCGTTGGCGTCCTGGCAGATGTCGTCCGGGTCGGTGATCGTGCGGGCCACCGCGGTGCCGATCGGGCGGGCGTCCCCGTCGTCGTCGAAGTGTTCCTCGCCGCTGTCGCACTGCGTGCCGTCCGCGCTGGTCAGCTCGATCTCGATGCCGTCGTTGTAGGCGACCCGGGAGCCGGCCGGCGGGACGGCGAACGCCGAGGCGTAGGCGGAGGACCGGGCGTCCAGCGCGACGCCGTACATCCGGGTCTGGCCGGGCCGGATGCTGTCCCGGTAGGTGGTGCCGGGCTTCAGCGCGGGCGCGTCGGCGCTCGTGGCGGTCCCGCTGATCGCCGTGCCCTGCGGCTGCCAGACGACAGGGGCCGCGGGGGACGGCGGGGCCGTGGTGTCCGCGGCCGCCCGGCCCGGGAGGGCGGCCACCGCCAGCAGCGCGGCCGCGGCGGCGAACATCGTGCGCTTCATGCCCTGCTCCTGTCCGTACGGGTCCGTGCGCGGTGCAGAAGTGCGGTGGCGGTCATCCCGGCGAGCGCGAGCGCCCCGCCCACGCCGAAGGCCGCGAGGTCGGCCCCGTGCAGACCGCCGGGCAGCGTGCCGCCATCGGACGCGGCCTCCCGGGTGCGGCCCGAAGTGCCGTGGGGACCCCGGGAGTTGCCGGCGGCCGGGGAAGCGGTCGATGAGGCATGCGCGCCCGCCGGTCCTGCCAGCGGTGGCGCCTTGTACTGGGGCCCCGCCAGTTCGGTGCCGGTGACCTCCACCCGCAGCACCACGCCCACCGAGGTGTCCTGCCCGGACGCGACCGGGCCGAGGGTGACCGCGATCCAGTAGTCCCCCGCCTGGTGCACCGGCTGCGAAGTGGCGTCGTCCGTCCAGCGGTTGGTCCAGGTCACGGGTACGGTGCCGAGGCCCGCGGTGACCGGGGTGCCGTCGTAGGCGTGGGCGGTGCCCCCGGCCGCGCCGGCCGAGGCGTCCGCGACCGGCAGCCGGCCCGGGGCGTAGGCGCCGGTGGTGACGTAGGTGTCCACGTGGCCGCCGAGCGCGGGCGCGTTGGCGAACTGCGCGGCATAGCTGAGCTGCTGCCCCCAGCCGAGGTGCAGCCTGTACCAGCGGGTGCGGCCGGGCCGCAGCCGGTCCCGCCAGACACCGGCGCCGATCCGGGCGGCGTCGTCGAAGCCGCTGCCGCCGGCGGTGTCCCGCGGGGTGCCGGTGGCGGGTGCGGGCGCGGTGCCGTAGTCGGTGCGGGCGGCGGCCGGGGTGGTGCCGGCGGGCAGCGGCGGCTCGGTGGAGACGAGCAGGGCGAGCGGCCAGCGGGCCCGGTCTGAGCCGTCGCCGGTGGTGCGGTGGACGGCGAGGAGGTACGGGCCGGCCTTGTCGCACGGATCGGTGCCGTCGTGGCTCGGCACGCGGCTGACCGCGGCGGTCAGTGGAGCCGCGGCCGCATCCTGGCCGAAAGGCGCCGTTCCGGTGCCGCATGGGTCGCCTGAGGCGGTGGTCAGCGCCACATCGATGCCGTCGCCGTAGCCGGTGGCGGCGCCCGGCTCGGGCACGGCGGTGACGGCGAGGTCGGCGGTGGCGGAGGCGTCCAGGGCGATCCGGTACCAGCGGGTCTGGCCGGGGCCGATGGTGTCGCGGGAGCGGCCGGGGCCGATCATGGCGGCGGTCCGGGCGCTGCGGCCGCCCGAGACGGCGGTCCCGGCGACAGGGAAGGTGCCGGGTGGGGCGGCCGTGGCGGGCCCGGCGGCGGATAAGGCGGTGAAGGAGGCGAGCAGGGCGGCGGCGCCCGCTATGAGGCCGCGGGGGCGGCGCTCGCCGCTCGTACGGGCCGTGCCGGCTGCCCCTGCTGCCATGGCGTCCACCCCCTCACGTCCCTCGCCCTGCGTCAGCCAGCACCGTATGCGATGTGCGGCGGAACTCAAGGGCGCTCCCGGCAGGTGGGCCCGAACGCCCAGGCCGCGCCGGGGAACGGCGAAGCCCCGGCCGCGCTGCGACCGGGGCCCGAAAGGACGCCCGCGCGCCTTGCGGCGCTACCGTCGGCGTCTCACACGTTCGTGCCGGAACCGCCCGGGACCGAGTCCGTGGCTTCCGTCCACAGGTCCTGCTCGGCGCGGTCCGCCTGAATCTGTCGGTACACGAACAGCCCGGCGACGGCGGCCAGTGCGATCAGGAGAATCTTCTTCATCCCGTGACCCTCCTCCTTCTAGTGCGAGACAGGCTCTGACGCGCCCGACTATACACAGCGACCGATACCGAACGGTTACCTGCCACCGGTTTGACGCGACCGGCCCCGTGATCGGTCCGCGGAGCAGCGCACCGCGCCCGCTCACAACCGAGCCGGACAACGACGAAGGTGGTGCCGGTCCGGAGACCGGCACCACCTTCGATGCCTGTGGGGCTAAGAGGACTTGAACCTCTGGCCTCTTCCTTATCAGGGAAGCGCTCTAACCGTCTGAGCTATAGCCCCGCGCTGCACGGAAAGATTAGCGCACGTCAGGCCGAGCCCCAAAATCGGTTACTCGTCCTCCGCGAGGGTCAGCTCCACACCGCCGACGAAGCCCGCCGACAGGTTGTAGATGAAGGACCCCAGCGTGGCCAGCGCGGTGGCCAGCACCACGTCGATCACCGCGATGATCGTGGTGAAGGTGAGCACGCGGGACAGCGAGAGGAACGACACCAGGTCGAAGCCGCCCTTGCCGTTGTCGGTGGAGGTGGCGTCGTTGATGGTGGAGCCCACCGTACTGAAGACGCCCATGGTGTCCAGCACCATCCACAGCACCGCCACCGCCACGATCGTGCAGATGCCGAGCGCGATCGACAGCAGGAAGCTGACCTTCATCACCGACCACGGGTCGGCCTTGGCGACGCGCAGCCGCGCCTTGCGGGTGCGCGGCACGGACCGGGCGGCCGGCCTCGGTCTGCGCACCCCCGCGGCGGCCGCGGACCCGGGCGTGCCCGGCGGCTGCGGCGGCGCGTAGGCCGACGGCGGCTGGTGCGGCGCCTGTCGGGTGTCCGTCACGGTGTATCCCCCCTCTTGCGGACCGCTGCCGCCGGCCGAGCCGGCTGAGCCATGGGCACCGCCCGTCCTGCCGGATCGATCCCCGCCCGCGGCGCCCATGGCTCCACTCACGGCCTACTCCTCCGAATCAGCGGCCTGGGACGGGGTGTCCTGGGCCGCAGCGTCCTGCTGTGCTGCGCTGTCCTGCGCGGTGCCGGCCGGCTCGCCGCCGTCCGCCACTGCCGCCGCCTCCGGATCATCCTCCGCTTCGGCGTTCCGCGCGATGGCGACGACCGCGTCCCGCTTGCCGAGGTTGATCAGCTGGACGCCCATGGTGTCACGGCCGGTCTCCCTGACCTCGTCGGCCCGGGTACGGATCACGCCACCGCCGAGGGTGATGGCGAGGATCTGGTCGGCCTCCTCGACCACCAGCGCCCCGACCAGCGAACCGCGGTCCTCCACGATCTTCGCCGCCTTGATGCCGAGCCCGCCGCGCCCCTGGACGCGGTACTCGTCGACCCGGGTGCGCTTGGCGTACCCGCCATCGGTGGCGGTGAAGACGAACGTACCCGGCCGGACGACGTTCATGGAGAGGAGTTCGTCACCTTCGCGGAAACTCATCCCCTTGACGCCCGAAGTGGCCCGGCCCATCGGCCGCAGCGCCTCGTCGGTCGCGGTGAAGCGGATGCACTGGGCCTTCCGGCTGACCAGCAGCAGGTCGTCCTCGGCGGAGACCAGTTCGGCGCCGATCAGCTCGTCCGATCCTCCGGCGCCACCCGCCTCCCCCTCGGCCTCGCGCAGGTTGATCGCGATGACGCCGCCCGAGCGCGGGGAGTCGTAGTCCTTCAGCGCGGTCTTCTTCACCAGGCCGGACTTGGTGGCGAGCACCAGGTACGGCGCCGCCTCGTAGTCCTTGATCGCCAGGATCTGGGCGATCCGCTCGTCCGGCTGGAAGGCGAGCAGGTTGGCCACGTGCTGGCCGCGCGCGTCCCGGCCGGCGTCGGGCAGCTCGTACGCCTTGGCGCGGTAGACCCGGCCCTTGTTGGTGAAGAACAGCAGCCACTGGTGGGTGGTGGTGACGAAGAAGTGGTCGACGATGTCGTCCTGCTTCAGCTTGGTGCCGCGCACGCCCTTGCCGCCGCGCTTCTGCGAGCGGTAGTCCTCGGTCTTGGTGCGCTTGACGTAGCCGCCGCGGGTGATCGTGACGACGATGTCCTCCTCGGCGATCAGGTCCTCGATGGACATGTCGCCGTCGAAGGGCACCAGCTTGCTGCGCCGGTCGTCGCCGAACTTGTCGACGATCGCCTGCAGTTCCTCGCTGATGATCTGCCGCTGCTTCTCCGGGGAGGCGAGGATCGCGTTGTACTCGTTGATCTTCGCCTGCAGCTCGTCGTGCTCGGCGATGATCTTCTGCCGCTCCAGGGCGGCCAGCCGGCGCAGCTGCATCTCCAGGATCGCGTTCGCCTGGATCTCGTCGATCTCCAGCAGGCCCATCAGGCCCGCGCGGGCGGTCTCGACCGTGTCGCTGCGCCGGATCAGCGCGATGACCTCGTCGATCGCGTCCAGCGCCTTGAGCAGGCCGCGCAGGATGTGGGCGCGCTCCTCGGCCTTGCGCAGCCGGAAGCGGGTGCGCCGGACGATGACCTCGACCTGGTGGGTGACCCAGTTGCGGATGAAGGCGTCCAGCGACAGGGTGCGCGGCACGCCGTCGACCAGGGCCAGCATGTTGGCGCCGAAGTTGGTCTGCAGGTCGGTGTGCTTGTACAGGTTGTTGAGCACGACCTTGGCCACGGCGTCGCGCTTGAGCACGATCACCAGGCGCTGGCCGGTGCGCGAGGAGGTCTCGTCGCGGACGTCGGCGATGCCGCCGATCCGGCCGTCCTTCACCAGGTCGGCGATCTTCTGCGCGAGGTTGTCCGGGTTGACCTGGTAGGGCAGCTCGGTGACCACCAGGCACTGGCGGTTCTGGATCTCCTCGACCTCGACCACCGCGCGCATGGTGATCGAGCCGCGACCGGTGCGGTAGGCGTCCTCGATGCCCCTGCGGCCCACCACCAGGGCGCCGGTGGGGAAGTCGGGGCCCTTGATCCGCTCGATCAGGGCGTCGAGCAGCTCCTCCGGCTCCGCCTCGGGGTTGGCCAGGAACCACTGGGCGCCCTCGGCGACCTCGCGCAGGTTGTGCGGCGGGATGTTGGTCGCCATGCCGACCGCGATGCCGGCCGAGCCGTTGATCAGCAGGTTCGGGAAGCGCGACGGCAGCACCGTCGGCTCCTGGTTGCGGCCGTCGTAGTTGTCCGTGAAGTCGACGGTCTCCTCGTCGATGTCGCGGACCATCTCCATGGCCAGCGGCGCCATCCGGCACTCGGTGTACCGCATGGCGGCGGCCGGGTCGTTGCCCGGGGAGCCGAAGTTGCCGTTGGAGTCCACCAGCGGCATCCGCATCGACCACGGCTGCGCGAGGCGGACCAGCGCGTCGTAGATCGAGGAGTCGCCGTGCGGGTGGTAGGTGCCCATCACGTCGCCGACGACGCGGGCGCACTTGTAGTAGCCCTTCTCCGGCCGGTAGCCGCCGTCGTACATCGCGTACAGCACGCGGCGGTGCACCGGCTTCAGGCCGTCCCGCACGTCGGGCAGCGCGCGGGAGACGATGACGGACATCGCGTAGTCGAGGTAGCTGCGCTGCATCTCCGTCTCGAGCCCGACGGGCTCGATGCGCAGCGAGCCGGCCGAGTTGCGCTGGTCCTGCTCGGACTCCGGGATGTCGGGCACGGGCGGGTTCTCGGGGGTGGTGTCGTCGGCCATCGCTTCGTTCAAGTCCTTTCACACGGCCGGTGGGTCGGGGCCGACTCAGATGTCCAGGAAGCGGACGTCCTTGGCGTTGCGCTGGATGAAGGTGCGGCGCGCGTCGACGTCCTCGCCCATCAGCACCGAGAAGAGGTCGTCGGCCAGGGCCGCGTCGTCCAGGGTGACCTTGCCGAGCACGCGGTGGTCGATGTCCATCGTGGTCACCCGCAGCTCCTCGGCGTTCATCTCGCCGAGGCCCTTGAAGCGCTGGATGGAGTCCTCGCGCACCCGCTTGCCGCTCTGCTTGCCGAGTTCCACCAGGGCGTCGCGCTCGCGGTCGGAGTAGGCGTACTCCCAGTCGTCCCGGCCCCACTTGATCTTGTAGAGCGGGGGGCGGGAGAGGTACACGTGGCCGGCCTCGACCAGCGGGCGCATGAAGCGGAAGAGGAAGGTCAGCAGCAGGGTGTTGATGTGCTGGCCGTCGACGTCGGCGTCCGCCATGAGGATGATCTTGTGGTACCGCAGCTTGGCGATGTCGAAGTCCTCGTGCACGCCCGTGCCGAAGGCGGAGATCAGCGCCTGGATCTCCTGGTTCTGCAGGATCTTGTCGATCCTGGCCTTCTCCACGTTGAGGATCTTGCCGCGGATCGGCAGGATCGCCTGGTACTGCGGGTTGCGGCCGGACTTCGCCGAGCCGCCGGCCGAGTCGCCCTCGACGATGAAGATCTCGCACTTCGTCGGGTCGTTGGACTGGCAGTCGCTCAGCTTGCCGGGCAGCGAGGCGGACTCGAGCAGGCCCTTGCGGCGGGTCAGGTCACGCGCCTTGCGGGCCGCGACCCGGGCGGTGGCCGCCTGGATCGCCTTGCGGACGATGTCCGCCGCCTCGGTGGGGTTGCGGTCCAGCCAGTCGGCCAGGTGCTCGTGGACGACCTTCTGCACGAAGGTCTTCGCCTCGGTGTTGCCGAGCTTGGTCTTGGTCTGGCCCTCGAACTGCGGCTCGCCGAGCTTGACCGAGATGATCGCCGTCAGGCCCTCGCGGATGTCCTCGCCGGCGAGGTTGTCGTCCTTCTCGCGCAGCAGCTTCTTCTCCCGCGCGTAGCGGTTGATCAGGCTGGTCAGCGCGGCCCGGAAGCCCTCTTCGTGGGTGCCGCCCTCGTGGGTGTGGATGGTGTTGGCGAAGCTGTAGACACCCTCGCTGTACTGGGTGTTCCACTGCATCGCGACCTCGACCGACAGCATCCGCTCGCGGTCCTCGGCCTCCACGTCGATGACGGTGGGGTGCACCAGCTCGCCCTTGCGCGAGTTGAGGTACGTGACGTAGTCGACGATGCCGCCCTCGTAGTGGTACGTGGCCGACAGCGGCTTGCCCTCCTCGTCCACGTGCTCCGCGCGCAGGTCGGTGAGCGAGATCCGCAGGCCCTTGTTGAGGAACGCCATCTCCTGGAAGCGCCGGGAGAGCGTCTCGAAGGAGTACTCGGTGGTCTCGAAGATGTCCGGGTCGGCCCAGAAAGTGACCGAGGTGCCGGTCTCCTCCGTCGGCTCGTTCCTGGCCAGGGGTGCGGTGGGGACGCCCAGCTTGTAGTCCTGGCTCCAGCGGTACCCGTCGGTGCGCACCTCGACGGCGACGCGCGTCGACAGCGCGTTCACCACGGAGACGCCGACGCCGTGCAGGCCACCGGAGACCGCGTAGCCGCCGCCGCCGAACTTGCCGCCGGCGTGCAGGACGGTGAGCACGACCTCAAGGGCCGGCTTGCCCTCCGAGGGGACGATGCCGACCGGGATGCCGCGGCCGTTGTCCACCACGCGCACGCCGCCGTCGGGCAGGATCGTCACGTCGATGGTGTCCGCGTGGCCGGCCATGGCCTCGTCGACCGAGTTGTCGACCACCTCCTGGACGAGGTGGTGCAGGCCCCGCTCACCGGTCGAGCCGATGTACATGCCCGGGCGCTTGCGCACCGCCTCGAGCCCTTCCAGCACGGTGATCGCGCTGGCGTCGTAGGACCTGTTGGAGTTCTCGTTGGGGTTGCCGGAATCGGCCACGAAGCGCCCTTTCTGGCACAGCACGGGCCGGTCCCCGCCGGGGCGGGATCGGCCGTGTCGTCTAACTGTCGCTCGACATGTTCCGCTGGGGTCACCCCTGCCGGGCTCACCGGTACTGCCAGGGGAGGGCGGTGTACGACCAGTCTACCGGTAGCGCCGACATGAATGGGGCTTTGGCGGTACCTGAGTTCCCATGTGCCGACCGAATCCCCGCTCGCTGGACTCCCTCCACGCGGCCCCGGGGCCAAAACGGCTCACGCGGGCATTGCGGGCTTCCGGCTGTCAAGGCCCGGCTACGCACAGCAGGGGCACCCATGACCCGTCGGCAATGCCCGGGATATGACCGAAATCACCCCCGGTTCCCGGCTCCGCGCCCACCCATGAGGAGCGTCCACCTCCAGCCCACGCCGAGCCCACGCGGATTCCACGCCGTTTTCCCGCCGTACGCGTGTCCGGATCGCGCTCCCGCGTGCGCCGGCGGCTCACCCGTAGGTGTCGCCGGGTCCCTTGCTGCCGGGGGCGCGCAGCCGCCCGTACGAGCGGGGCGGGCCGGCCGGGCCGAGCACCTTGAGCAGCTTCACCGTGCCGTGGCCGAGGTCGGAGTTGAGCCGCGCTACCAGTGTGGGGGCGAGCAGCCGCAGTTGGGTCGCCCAGGCCGTGGAGTCGCACTGGACGGTGAGGACGCGCGCCTCCTCGTCGTAGGTGTCCGGGGCGCAGTGCTGCGCGACCTCGGGCCCCACCAGCTGCGGCCAGCGGCCCATCACCCCGCCGACCGCGGCCGGCGCCTCCCAGCCGCGCTCGGTGATCAGCCGGCTGATCGCGGCGCCCAGCGGCAGCGGGTCACGGCCGTCCGCGCGCGCTCCGCTGCGCAGCCCGCCGCGCCGGGCCTGCTTCTTCTGCATCGCGGCGTTCCCCCGGGCGCGGGCCTGCTCCTTGGCCGCCCGCAGCGCCACCCGGGCCAGGTCCACGCCCGAGGCGCCCTCCTGCCGCGGTACGGCGGCCCCGTCCCCCAGCTGCTCCGCGTCAGTCACTGTCGCTCACTGCCGTTCCACCGTCCCGTTCTCCACCGAGAACCGCGCCCCCACCAGCACGTCCGGTACGTCGTCGTCCACCGCGGCGGTGACCAGCACCTGCTCGCCGTGGGCGACCAGCTCCGCCAGCCGGTTGCGCCGGGCGGCGTCCAGCTCGGCGAACACATCGTCCAGCACCAGCACCGGCTCGCGGCCGTCCGCGCACAGCAGCTCGTAGGAGGCCAGCCGCAGCGCCAGGGCGTACGACCAGGACTCGCCATGGCTGGCGTAGCCCTTGGCGGGCAGCGGGCCGAGCCGCAGCACCAGGTCGTCGCGGTGCGGGCCGACCAGGGTCACCCCGCGCTCGATCTCCTGCCGCCGGGCCTCGCCGAGCGCGGCCAGCAGCCGCTCGTAGAGCTCCTCGCGGCCGAGGGAGGCCGGCTCCTGCGGGTCGGCCGGGGCGCCCGGTTCGCCGAGCGAGTCCTTGTAGTCCAGGCCCACCGGCCCGCCGCCGGGTGCCAGTTGCTCGTACGCCTTGTCGGCCAGCGGCTGCAGGGCCGCCACCAGGTCCAGCCGCTGGGCGAGCAGTTCGGCGCCGGCCCGGGCCAGGTGCTGGTCCCACACGTCGAGGGTGGACAGGTCGGCGCCGCCGGTGCGGCCGCCGGGGCCCGCCGCGGTCCTGGCCCCGTGCCGGCGGGCCAGGGCGGCGCTCTTCAGCAGGGTGTTGCGCTGCTTGAGCACCCGGTCGTAGTCGGCCCGCACCCCGGCCAGTCGCGGGGCGCGGGCGGTGACCAGCTCGTCCAGGAACCGGCGGCGTTCGCCCGGGTCGCCCTTGACCAGGGCCAGGTCCTCGGGCGCGAAGAGCACGCTGCGCACGATGCCGAGCACATCGCGGGGGCGGACCTGCGAGGAGCGGTTGATCCGGGCCCGGTTGGCGCGGCCCGGGTTGATCTCCAGCTCGACCAGCTGCTGCCGGGTGTCCTGCACCACCTGGGCGCGCACCACCGCCCGCTCGGCGCCGAGCCGGACCAGCGGCGCGTCGGCCGCGACCCGGTGGCTGCCGAGCGTGGCGAGGTAGCCGACCGCCTCCACGAGGTTGGTCTTCCCGTGCCCGTTGGGGCCCACGAAGGCCGTCACGCCCGGGTCGAGGGGGACCTCGGCCCGGGCGTAGGAGCGGAAGTCGGCGAGCGACAGGTGCGCGACGTGCATGCGCCTGCCCGCTACTCGGCCGCCGTGACCGCGTGGCCGCCGAACTCGTTGCGCAGCGCGGCGATCATCTTCATCTGGGGGGAGTCCTCCTGGCGGGAGGAGAAGCGGGCGAAGAGCGAGGCGGTGATGGCCGGCAGCGGCACCGCGTTGTCGATGGCGGCCTCCACCGTCCAGCGGCCCTCGCCGGAGTCCTGCGCGAAGCCCTTGAGGTTCTCCAGGTGCTCGCTCTTGTCGAGCGCGTCCACCGCGAGGTCGAGCAGCCAGGAGCGGATCACGGTGCCGGCCTTCCAGGAGCGGAAGACCTCGCGCACGTCGGTGACCGAGTCCACGGCCTCCAGCAGCTCCCAGCCCTCGGCGTAGGCCTGCATCATGGCGTACTCGATGCCGTTGTGGACCATCTTGGCGAAGTGGCCGGCGCCGACCTTGCCGGCGTGCACGGCGCCGAAGTCGCCCTCGGGCTTGAGCGCGTCGAAGAACGGCTGCGCCTTGGCGACGTCCTCGTCGGTGCCGCCGTACATCAGCGCGTAGCCGTTCGCCAGGCCCCACACGCCGCCGGAGACGCCGCAGTCGACGAAGCCGATGCCCTTCCCGCCCAGCTCCTTGGCGTGCCGCTCGTCGTCGGTCCAGCGCGAGTTGCCGCCGTCGATCACCAGGTCGCCGGGGGAGAGCAGCTCGCCCAGCTCGTCGATGGTGGCCTGGGTGGCGGCGCCGGCGGGGACCATCACCCACACCACGCGGGGTCCCTGCAGGGAGTCCACAAGCTCCTTGAGGCTGTGGACATCGGCGAGATCCGGGTTCCGGTCGTACCCGATGACGGTGTGGCCCGCGCGGCGGATGCGCTCGCGCATGTTCCCGCCCATCTTGCCGAGACCGATGAGACCGAGCTCCATCACAGACCCTTCGTTCGAAGCTGTCGACGCGTCACGGCGATACGCGACCGCGACTCCTGCCTGATACCTGCCTGACCTGACCCGAGCCTACGTCGGCCCGGTGACCGGATCTCCGCCGGACGCCCCTTGCCGCGCCGCCGGGCGGACTTCGGCGGGGCGGCAGCCGGTCACCCGGCCGGTTTCCGGCCTTTTCGCGGCCTTCTTCCGGCCGGGTGTCAGCCGGACAGGCGGACCGGCATGATCAGGTACTTGTACGCGTCGTCGGCCTCCGCGTCGACGGCGGGACGGCCGCTGAGCAGGGCGGGCTTGGTGGAGGTGGTGAACGACAGCTGGGCGGCGGGGGAGTCGATCGCGCTCAGGCCGTCGAGCAGGAAGGTCGGGTTGAAGGCGATCGAGATGTCGTCGCCGTCGAGCTTGGCGTCGACCCTTTCCACAGCCTGTGCGTCGTCGCTGGAGCCGGCCTCCAAGGTGAGCACGCCCTGCTCGAAGCTCAGCCGCACCGGGGTGTTCCGCTCGGCGACCAGGGCGACGCGCTTGACCGCCTCCACGAAGGGGGCGGTCTCGATGACGGCGACCGAGGCGAACTCGGTGGGGAACAGCGTGCGGTACTTGGGCAGGTCGCCCTCGAGCAGCCGGGTGGTGGTGCGGCGCCCGGCGCCCTCGAAACCGATCAGGCCCTCGCCCTGCCCGGCCCCGGCCAGCGCGATGGAGACGGTGTCGCCGCTGGTGAGCGACTTGGCGGTGTCCAGCAGGGTCTTGGCGGGCACCAGCGCGACCGCGGAGATGTCGGCCTGCTCGGGCTTCCACAGGAACTCGCGGACCGCGAACCGGTACCGGTCGGTGGCGGCAAGGGTGACGGTGTCGCCCTCGATCTCGATCCGCACGCCGGTGAGCACCGGGAGCGTGTCGTCGCGCCCGGCGGCGATGGCGACCTGGGAGGCGGCGGCGGCGAAGACCTCGCCGGGGACGCTGCCGGAGGCGGTGGGCATGGCGGGCAGCGCCGGGTACTCCTCCACAGGCAGGGTGTGGAGGGTGAACCGCGAGCTGCCGCAGACCACGGTGACCCGCACGCCATCGGTGGAGATCTCCACCGGGCGGTTGGGCAGGGCGCGGGAGATGTCGGCGAGCAGGCGGCCGGAGACGAGCACCGTGCCCTCCTCGTCGACCTCGGCCTCCACCGAGACGCGGGCGGAGACCTCGTAGTCGAAGCCGGACAGGCTCAGCTTGCCGTCGTCGGCCTTGAGCAGCAGGCCGGCGAGGACGGGCACCGGAGGACGGGCCGGGAGGCTGCGGGCGGCCCAAGCCACTGCCTCGGCGAGTACGTCGCGCTCCACCCGGATCTTCACCGGAACCGCCTCCTGCTTGTTGCTGGCTGTCGGGGTCCAGTCTGACGCACCGGACTGACAGCAGGTGCGCCTTGGCGTCAAGCCGTGACATGCGTGGCGGTCGGCACCGGGCCGAGTTGTGCACAGCCCCCGCTTCGAAACGACTTCGCAGCTCTCTCTGTGCAGTCGTAGTAGTAGGGGGTGTGGATACCGTGGATAACCACTTCCACCGCAGGTCAGGGGCCGTTTTTTGTCCACCGCACCTGTGGGCGGCGCCGGTGGACAACCAGGCCCTGCTGTGGACGGCGGAAAGTTGTGCACACCCGATGCACAGGCTCCACAGGGTTCTCCCCAGCTGCGTCCCCAGAAATACCCAGGTTCTCCCCAGCCCAACCCACCTCCTTGGTGTGACGGCTTTCACTCGATCGTGTGAGTGGGGGCATCGACTTGCCGAACAGTGGACACAGGTGTGGAGAAGCGGCCCCCTCCTGTGCACAAGGACGGGCATCCTGTGGGCGGGCTGGGGACAACCACCTGTGGGCGGCCGGGAGCCGCCTGCTCCGTCCACAGTCTGTGGATCGGGCCCGCCCACATTTCCCCAGCCCGCTGAGCTGCGGGTACGGTCCCCGGGGCGGCCCGGCTGTGGAGGACGCTCTGGACAACTCCGCCGTCCCCAGGGTGTGGACAGCGCATCCGCGCCGTTTCTGTGGAGAAACGGCACAGGCGCGGAGGGAATCGAACAGGCCGGACACATGGGCACGCCGACCGGACCCGCGCGAGGGCGCCCGCCGGACCCTCGCCGGGAGGCCAGGCGGCCCATCGGCGAGCCCGGCGGGACACGGCAACGCCCCGGGAGCGGGGCTTCCGGGGCGCTTGTGCAGACGGGGACGGGGCGGCCGGCGTCAGCTCTTGATGCGGTTCGTGAGCTCGGTCACCTGGTTGTAGATGGAGCGCCGCTCGGCCATCAGCGAGCGGATCTTGCGGTCGGCGTGCATCACGGTGGTGTGGTCGCGGCCGCCGAAGAGCGCGCCGATCTTCGGCAGCGACAGGTCGGTCAGCTCGCGGCACAGGTACATCGCGATCTGCCGGGCGGTGACGAGCACCCGGCTGCGCGAGGAGCCCGACAGGTCGTCCACCGCGAGCCCGAAGTACGCCGCCGTCTCCGCCATGATCGCGGTGCCGCTGATCTCCGGCACCGAGTCGTCGCCGCCGGGGATGAGGTCCTTGAGCACGATCTCGGTCAGCTGCAGGTCCACCGGCTGCCGGTTGAGGCTGGCGAAGGCGGTCACCCGGATCAGCGCGCCTTCCAGCTCGCGGATGTTCCGCGAGATCCGCGAGGCGATGAACTCCAGCACCTCCGGCGGCGCGTTCAGCTGCTCCTGCACCGCCTTCTTGCGCAGGATCGCGATGCGCGTCTCCAGCTCGGGCGGCTGGACGTCGGTGATCAGGCCCCACTCGAAGCGGTTGCGCAGCCGGTCCTCCAGGGTGACCAGCTGCTTGGGCGGCCGGTCGGAGGAGAGCACGATCTGCTTGTTCGCGTTGTGCAGGGTGTTGAAGGTGTGGAAGAACTCCTCCTGCGTCGACTCCTTCTGGGCCAGGAACTGGATGTCGTCCACGAGCAGGATGTCCATGTCCCGGTACCGCTTGCGGAACGCGTCCGCCTTGCCGTCCCGGATGGAGTTGATGAACTCGTTGGTGAACTCCTCCGAGCTCACGTACCGCACCCGGGTGCCGGGGTAGAGGCTGCGCGCGTAGTGCCCGATGGCGTGCAGCAGGTGCGTCTTGCCGAGGCCGGACTCGCCGTAGATGAAGAGCGGGTTGTACGCCTTGGCGGGCGCCTCGGCGACGGCGACCGCGGCCGCGTGCGCGAAGCGGTTGGACGCGCCGATCACGAAGGTGTCGAAGAGGTACTTGGGGTTGAGGCGGGCCGTCGGCTCCACGGCGCCGCCGCTGCTGCCGCCCGCGGGCGCCCCGGGCACGCCAGGCACACCTGAGGAGCCGGGGCCGCCGGGGGGCTGCTCGCTGCGGGCCGGCGGGACCTGGCCGGGCTGCGGATAGGACGGACCCGGGCCCTGCCCGTAGGAGGGGCCGCCGCCCTGGCTGCCGGGGTGCCCGCCCGGGTGGCCCTGGTGCGGGACACCGGGGTAGCCGTCGCGCGGCTCGGGGCGGTAACGCCGCTCGTCGTAGGGCTCGGGCCGGCCGTCGTAGCCGCCGGGGTCTCCCGCGTCGCCGCGGGACTCGTACCTGTCGCGCCGCTCGTCGTAGGAGTCGCGGCGCTCCTCGTACGCCGGCTCGCGCCGCTCCTCGTAACTGTCCCGGCGCTCGTCGTAGCCGTCCCGCCCATCGCGCACATCACGGACATCGCGGACGTCCCTGGCATCCCTGATGTCGCGGCGGACCTCATAGGTGTCGCGGCCGTGGAAGTCGGCGCCGACCGGGACGCCCCAGCTGCCGAGCTTGGGCTGCTGCCAGTCGGCGTGCTCGGGATAGGCCGGGCGCACCCGGGGCTCCTCGGCGGGCTCCGGCGCGGGGGCCTGCTCCTGCTCGCCGCCGGAGGCGACGGCGATGGCGATCCCCACCGGGTGACCGAACTCACTGCTGAGCACCTTGGTGATCAGCGGCATCAGCCGCCCCTCCAGGACGCTCTTGGCGAACTCGTTCGGCGCGGAGAAGACGGCGGTGCCGGCCACCAGCGTCAGCGGCTGGGTGCGCTGCAGCCACTCGGCGTCCTTGGGCTTGAGCTCGCTGTCGACCAGCAGCTTCTGCAGTACCCGGGGCCACACTGCGGCAAGATCGGCAGTCACGTCGGCCACAGTGCACGCTCTCTCGGTCGCTTGGTGGTGCTGAGAACTCCCGCGAACGTGTGATCCTCCGGGCGGGCGGGAAGAGTACGAGGTTCGGTCGGCGGATCGGCCCGGGGTCCAGCCACGGTAGTCAGGGCGGCCTGTGTGGTTCAAGTCGTTGTCCACAGGCTGTGTACAAACACCCGGTGGCCGCGGTGCGAGTTTGACCGGATGGCCTAGCCGCACGTACCGTATCGAGGTCGAGTTGTCGATGGCTGCTGCCGCCTGCCTACTGATGGGCGAAGATCCTCCGGGTGCTCCGAGCCTCCGGGCGATCGTGAAAAGCGGTGTATCCGATCGGTCCGCGAGCTTTCTCGTGGGCGCACGGTGACAGCCAGGCGACGCACCGCCGAACACGATCTTCCTGGAGCCCCCGAGTGAGCAAGCGCACCTTCCAGCCGAACAACCGCCGCCGCGCGAAGACCCACGGCTTCCGTCTGCGTATGCGCACCCGCGCCGGCCGCGCCATCATCGCGACCCGCCGCAGCAAGGGCCGCGCCCGCCTGTCCGCCTGATCACCACAGGTCTCATGCCGTGCTGCCCTCCGAGAATCGGCTGAGGCGGCGCCAGGACTTCGGAGAAGCGGTTCGCCGTGGACGCCGGGCGGGTCGCCCGTCGCTGGTCGTCCATCTGCGCCGCGCCGCCACGGACCCGCACGCGCCAGGGGGAAGCGCTCCCCCGGCACGTGCGGGTTTCGTCGTGAGCAAGGCCGTCGGCGGCGCCGTCCAACGCAACCTGGTCAAGCGCCGCCTGCGTCATCTGGTGCGAGACCGCTTGTCACTGCTTCCCCCCGGTAGCCTTGTGGTAGTACGCGCGCTGCCACCCGCGGGCAGCGCGGACCACGCACAGCTGGCCCTGGACCTGGACGCCGCACTGGAGCGGCTGCTGGGCCGTGACACCCGTGGCGACGCCGAGGAGAGGGTGTCCCGATGAAATACCCGCTGCTGGCACTGATCAAGCTCTACCAGTGGACGATCAGTCCGCTGCTGGGGCCCGTGTGCCGTTACTACCCCTCCTGCTCGCACTACGGATACACGGCCGTCGACCGGCATGGTGCGATCAAGGGCACGGCCCTGACCGCATGGCGCATTCTGCGGTGCAACCCCTGGTCGCCCGGCGGCGTGGACCACGTCCCGCCGCGCAAGCGGCCGCGATGGCACGAACTGCTGCGCCGCTACCTGCGGGGCGGCTCCGACGGGCCCGTCACGCCCGAGCCCACCGGACCCTCTCACGCCCAAGGAGCCTGACCGTGGGGATCTTGAACCCCCTCTATGACGCTGTCTCGTGGATCATTGTCCAGTTCCACTCGTTGTACAGCCTGGTTTTCGACAAGGACAGCGGCTGGGCGTGGGGTCTGTCCATCGTCTCGCTGGTGATCCTGATCCGGACGGCCCTGATCCCGCTCTTCGTGAAGCAGATCAAGTCCACCCGGAACATGCAGGTGCTCCAGCCGAAGATGAAGGCGATCCAGGAGCGCTACAAGAACGACCGGCAGAAGCAGTCGGAAGAGATGATGAAGCTGTACAAGGAGACGGGTACCAACCCGCTCTCCTCGTGCTTGCCGATCCTCGTCCAGTCGCCGTTCTTCTTCGCCCTGTACCACGTGCTCAGCAACGTGGCCAAGGGCCACACGGTGGGCGTGATCCACGAGAACCTGGTGCAGAGCGCGCAGAACGCGCACATCTTCGGCGCGCCGCTCGCGGCCAAGTTCCTCGACTCCTCCACCACCGTGAGCAACCTGGGCGCCTCGCTCACCACGGTCCGTGTCGTCGCCGCGCTCATGATCGTCCTGATGTCGCTGTCGCAGTTCTACACGCAGCGCCAGCTGATGACGAAGAACGTGGACATGTCGGTGAACACGCCGTTCATGCAGCAGCAGAAGATGCTGATGTACGTCTTCCCGGTGATCTTCGCGGTCTTCGGTATCTTCGCCCCGGTCGGCGTGCTCCTCTACTGGCTGACCACCAACGTCTGGACGATGTGCCAGCAGTTGGTCGTCATCCGGCGCAACCCCACCCCGGGCAGCCTCGCCTTCAAGCAGCGCCAGGAGCGGCTGCGGGCGAAGGGCAAGCTGGTGGAGCCGCCGGAGGAGGTCAAGGCGCGCGAGGCCGTCGAGGTCGCGCGGCAGAACCGCACGCAGCCCAAGCGGCAGAGCAAGTCGCAGCGCACGTCGGGCGGCGGTACGGCCCGCAGCGGCGGGTCGGGCAGCGGCTCGGGTGGTGGTGCTCCGGCCGCCGGGCAGCAGGGGGGCAAGCAGGCCGGCGGCGGCAAGCAGTCCGGCGGGTCCGGCTCGGGCGGCGGTTCGGGCTCCGGCAAGCCCGGTGCGCCCCGGGCGGGGGCGCCACGAGCCGGTGCGCCCCGGGCGGGAGCCACCAAGCAGGGCGGCTCGTCCGGGAAGTCCTCGGGCGGCAAGGGCAAGCCGAGCAACCTGTCGAAGAAGAAGTAAGAGGAGTCCAGGCGTGAGCGACGTCAACACGACCACGGCACCCGACAGCGGCTCGGCCGCGGGCCTGAGCCGGCTGGAGCAGGAGGGTGAGATCGCCGCGGACTACCTCGAGGGTCTGCTGGACATCGCCGACCTCGACGGCGACATCGACATGGACGTCGAGGGCGAGCGCGCCTCGGTGTCGATCATCGGGGACGGCCCCAGCCGCGACCTGACCAAGCTGGTCGGCCGGGACGGCGAGGTGCTGGAGGCGCTGCAGGAGCTCACCCGGCTCGCCGTCCACCGGGAGACCGGCGAGCGCAGCCGGCTGATGCTCGACATCGCGGGCTTCCGGGCCCGCAAGCGCACCGAGCTGGCGAAGCTGGGGGCGAGTGCCGCCGAGGAGGTCAGGCAGACCGGGCAGCCGGTGAAGCTCGACCCGATGACGCCCTTCGAGCGCAAGGTGGTGCACGACGCGGTCGCCGCGGCGGGCCTGCGCAGTGAGTCCGAGGGTGAGGAGCCCCAGCGCCGGGTGGTCGTCCTCCCGGCCTGACCGGCCAGCCGCCCCTCATGTCGTGTCCGGCCCCGTCTGCTCGCAGGCGGGGCCGAATCTTGTAACCCTGATGGTGCACACTCGCGCCAGCCCTCCGCACCCTCTGCACAGAGGACCTCACCCGCAGGAAAGGACAGGCCCGTGACCGAGGCAGCAGCGGAGCTTCCCGCGCCGCCCGAGCAGGCCAGGACGGTCTTCGGCGACCGGTTCCCCGACGCTCTGCGCTACGCCGGTCTGCTCGCGGACGCCGGCGTGCGGCGCGGACTGATCGGCCCCCGCGAGGTGCCGCGGCTGTGGGAGCGCCACCTCCTCAACTGCGCGGTGCTCTCCGAGGTGATCGAGGAGGACGTGTCGGTCTGCGACGTCGGCTCCGGTGCCGGGCTGCCCGGCATCCCGCTGGCGCTGGTCCGCCCGGATCTGCGGATCACCCTGCTCGAACCACTGCTGCGCCGGACCACCTTCCTGGAGGAGGTGGTCAAGCTGCTCGGGCTCACCAATGTCACGGTGGTGCGCGGCCGGGCCGAGGAGATGGTCGGCTCGCTGCCCCAGGTGGACGTGGTGACCGCGCGGGCGGTCGCGCCGCTGGACCGGCTGGCCGGCTGGGGGCTGCCGCTGCTGCGGCCGCACGGGGAGATGGCCGTCCTCAAGGGCGACACCGCAGAGGAGGAGCTGAAGGCGGCACGGGCCGCGCTCAGCCGCCTCGGAGCCGTCGGCGCCACCGTGGTCCAGGTCGGCGAGGGAGTGGTCGATCCGCTCTCCACCGTGGTGCGGGTCCAGGTCGGCGAGAGCCCGGGCGGTGTGCGGGCGGCGACCCGGCGGGCGAAGGCGGCGCGGGCGAACCGCGCGTCCCGCCATTCAGGTGGAGGCGGTCGGCGCCGCCGCTGAGCTTCCGTCAATCTCTGTACGCCATACAAACGGCCAAACCGCTATAAATCGGAGTGTCTTCGGACACGGGCGACTGCCGCTGTGCATCGTGTTCCACGTGAAACGTCGCTCTCTACTGCCCGGAGTCCTCAGCCGTGGGCGGGCCGCGGCCGAGGCACACGCCAAAAAACCCGTCAGGGACACTCCTCCTGTGGACAGTTCCCGGGATTTGTCCACAGGCAGCCGGGGCTCGCTGGTTCAGCACCCCTCGGGCATGGCAGGCTCTTCTCATAGCGACCCTGAAGTCGAGGAGAGTGAGTCCTTGCGGTCCGACGCCAACATCGCGGGGCCGATGACCGATCCGGTCCCGGGTCCCCGCTCAGCCGACACCGCCGGCGGACCCCTTTCCGGGCCCCCGGGGTACGGGAGCGATGTTTCACGTGAAACATTGCCTCCCATGGATGACACCCCCATCGGCCGTGCTGCCCAGCTGGCCGTGGAGGCCCTGGGCCGGGCCGGTGAGGGGCTGCCACGACCTGCGCAGACGCGGGTGATGGTGGTGGCCAACCAGAAGGGCGGGGTGGGCAAGACCACCACGACCGTGAACCTGGCGGCCTCCCTCGCGCTCCACGGCGGCCGTGTGCTCGTGATCGACCTCGACCCGCAGGGCAACGCCTCGACGGCTCTCGGCATCGACCACCACGCCGAAGTCCCCTCCATCTACGACGTGCTGGTGGAGAGCAAGCCGCTCTCGGACGTCGTCCAGCCGGTAGCCGACGTCGAGGGCCTCTTCTGCGCCCCTGCCACCATCGACCTGGCGGGCGCCGAGATCGAACTCGTCTCGCTGGTCGCCCGCGAGAGCCGGCTGCAGCGGGCGATCGAGGGGTACGAGCAGCCGCTGGACTATGTCCTCATCGACTGCCCGCCCTCTCTCGGCCTGCTCACCGTCAACGCCCTGGTGGCCGGTGCCGAAGTGGTCATCCCGATCCAGTGCGAGTACTACGCCCTGGAGGGCCTCGGCCAGCTGCTGAAGAACGTGGACCTGGTCCGCGCCCACCTGAACCCGCGGCTGCATGTCTCCACGATCCTGCTGACGATGTACGACGGCCGGACCCGGCTCGCCTCCCAGGTGGCCGAGGAGGTGCGCACCCACTTCGGCAAGGAGGTGCTGCGCACCAGCATCCCCCGGTCCGTCCGCATCTCCGAGGCCCCCAGCTACGGCCAGACCGTGCTGACCTATGACCCCGGATCGAGCGGCGCCCTCTCCTACCTCGAAGCCGCGCGGGAAATGGCGCTGCGCGGCCTGCCCGAGGGCCTGAACGTCCATTACGACCCACAGCACGGTGACGCGCATGATCCGCAGCACCTTGAGCACAACCCGCACATGTCGGAGGGGATCCAGTGAGTGATCGACGCAGAGGGCTCGGCCGTGGTCTCGGCGCGCTGATCCCTGCCGCGCCGCAGCCGGCCGGGACATCGCCGGGCGGTACGCCGGCGCTGGTGCCGGACCGTGGGGTGGCCGCGGCAAAGGTGGCCGGCCTGGTGGAGCGCCGTCCGATGGACGGCGGCACCGCCGTGGCGGAGATCCCTGTTTCACGTGAAACAGAGCCGGACCTCTCGCCCTCGCCGGCCCCGGTCTCGGGCGCCTACTTCGCCGAGCTGGAGTTGGACGTCATCACGCCCAACCCCCGCCAGCCGCGCGAGGTCTTCGACGAGGACGCCCTCAACGAGCTGATCATCTCCATCAAGGAGGTGGGCCTGCTCCAGCCGGTGGTGGTCCGGCCGATCGGCTCGGACCGCTATGAGCTGATCATGGGCGAGCGCCGCTGGCGGGCCTGCCGCGAGGCGGGCCTGGAGCGCATCCCCGCGATCGTCCGGGCCACCGACGACGAGAAGCTCCTCCTGGACGCCCTCCTGGAGAACCTGCACCGGGCCCAGCTGAACCCGCTGGAGGAGGCCGCGGCCTACGACCAGCTGCTGCGGGACTTCGCCTGCACCCACGAGCAGCTCGCCGACCGGATCGGCCGGTCCCGCTCGCAGGTCTCCAACACGCTGCGGCTGCTGAAGCTTTCGGCACCGGTGCAGCGGCGGGTCGCCGCGGGCGTGATCTCCTTCGGCCACGCCCGGGCGCTGCTCGCCCTGGAGGACGCCGAGGAGCAGGACAAGCTCGCCCACCGGATCGTGGCCGAGGGGCTGTCCGTCCGGGCGGTCGAGGAGATCGTCACGCTGATGAACAGCGAGCCGAAGGCGACCCGCAAGTCCGCGGCACCGCGGGCCGGCCGCCGGGTCTCGCCCGCGCTGACCCATCTCGCGTCGCGGCTGTCGGACCGCTTCGAGACTCGGGTGAAGGTGGACCTGGGTCAAAAGCGCGGAAAGATCGTTGTGGAGTTCGCTTCGATAGAGGATCTGGAGCGCATCCTGGGATCGATGGCCCCCGGCGAGGGCAAGGTCCTGGAGAACAGGCTGGAGGACGACGCCGAGGACGCCGAGGACGGCGTCGAGTGAGGTGAGGGCACCCCGGTGGACCATCGGGGTGCCCTGTGGGGGCGGTTGGTTCACGAGAGAGACGGGGGCTTCACCGCATGGGACGCCGGCTTGTACCGCTGACGCTCGACAACCTTCCCGACATCCCCAGGCCCTGCCGGCGCTGCGTCTTCTGGGAGTTGGACCCGGTGAGCGGGGCCGCGGCCGTCCAGGCCGGCCGGCCCGAGCTGGAGAAGGAGTCCTGGATCTCCGCGGTCCTGCTGGAGTGGGGCTCCTGCGGACGGCTGGTCTATGTCGACGAGGTCCCGGCCGGTTTCGTGCTCTACGCCCCGGCCGCCTACGTCCCCCGCTCCACCGCCTTCCCGACCAGCCCCGTCTCCGCCGACGCGGTGCAGCTGATGACCTCCCGCGTGCTCCCCGGCTACCAGGGGCAGGGACTCGGCCGCGTGCTCGTCCAGACCGTCGCCAAGGACCTGGTACGGCGCGGCTTCCGCGCCATCGAGGCGTTCGGGGACGCCGCCTGGGAGACCCCGGCGTGTGTGCTGCCCGCCGACCATCTGACGGCGGTGGGCTTCAAGACGGTCCGCCCCCATCGCCGTTACCCCCGGCTCCGGTTGGAACTGCGGACGGCGCTGTCGTGGCGGGAGGACGTGGAGATGGCGCTCGACCGGCTGCTGGGCGCCGTGCAGAAGGAGCCGGCGCTGCGGCCGCTGTAGAGCGACGGGAGAACAGCGACGGGAGAACGACGACGGCCCGTCGTGTTCCACGTGGAACACGACGGGCCGTCGTGCTGTGCCGTCCTGGGCGGGCGGGACTCAGCCGATGAAGTCGGACAGGTCACGCACCAGGGCCGCCTTGGGCTTGGCGCCCACGATGGTCTTCACGACCTCGCCGCCCTTGTAGACGTTCAGCGTCGGGATCGACATCACGCCGTACTGGGCGGCGGTCACCGGGTTCTCGTCGATGTTCAGCTTCACGATGGTGATCTCGTCCGGGTGCTCGGCGGCGATGGCCTCGAGCGACGGCGCGATCTGGCGGCACGGGCCGCACCACTCTGCCCAGAAGTCGACCAGCACCGGCTTGTCGCTGGCGAGCACCTCGGCGGCGAAGGTCTCATCGGTCACGTGCTTCGGCTTGGTGTCCTTGATGTTCTCGGCCACGGCGGCCTCCTCGGAGTGTCTGGGTGCGGTAGGGAGAGCGAGAGTCTCGGGGCGCCGGAGCGTCAGGCGGCCTTCTCGGCGTCGGTCAGCGCCGCCAGGTACCGTTCGGCGTCCAGCGCGGCGGAACAGCCGGTGCCGGCCGCGGTGATGGCCTGGCGGTAGGTGTGGTCCACGACGTCGCCGGCTGCGAACACGCCGGGGATGTTGGTGCGGGTGCTCGGCGCCTGCACCTTCAGATACCCCTCGGCGTCCAGGTCGAGCACGCCCTTGAAGAGCTCCGTCCTGGGGTCGTGGCCGATCGCGATGAACAGCCCGGTGACCGGCAGCTCGGACGTCTCACCGGTCTTGGTGTTGCGCAGCGTCAGACCGGAGAGCTTGCCGTCGCCGTGGATCTCCGCGACCTCGCTGTCCCACACGAACGAGATCTTCGGGTCCGCGAAGGCCCGCTCCTGCATCGCCTTGGAGGCACGCAGGCTGTCCCGGCGGTGCACGATCTTCACCGAGCTGGCGAAGCGGGACAGGAACGTCGCCTCCTCCATCGCGGTGTCGCCACCACCGATGACGGCGATGTCGTGCTCCCGGAAGAAGAAGCCGTCACACGTCGCACACCAGGAGACACCGCGGCCGGAGAGCTGGTCCTCGTTGGGGAGGTTCAGCTTGCGGTGCTGGGAGCCGGTGGTGACGATGATGGCCCGCGCCTTGTGGACCTTGCCCGCGGAGTCCGTGACGGTCTTGACGTCGCCGCTGAAGTCGACGGCGACGATGTCGTCCGGGATCAGCTCCGCTCCGAAGCGCTCAGCCTGGGCCCGCATGTTGTCCATCAGGTCCGGGCCCATGATGCCGTCCCGGAAGCCGGGGAAGTTCTCCACCTCGGTGGTGTTCATCAAGGCGCCGCCGGCGGTGACGGACCCTTCGAAGACCAACGGGTTGAGAGAGGCACGCGCCGTGTAGAGCGCGGCGGTGTATCCCGCGGGCCCTGAGCCGATGATGATGACGTTACGGACGTCGGTCACGGGTGATTCCTCGTCTCTGCGAACTGCTGCGGGGGCCCTGGCTGGACTCTCGTCCTGCCTAACGGATACTACGGGCCCGGCATTCCCCTGGCAGTACGCCGCACGCGTGCTCGCGGGTGAGGGCGCGCACAGCGGCTCGACGCCGGTCGTCAGCGCGGATACGTGGCCTGGAAGAGCACCGTTCCGGTGCCGCCCTGCGCGCAGGAGGCGTCAACGACGACTGCGTCCACAAGGGTGCCGTCGCCGGGGTGCGGCAGCACCAGAAGATAGGAACGGATGCCGTCGAAGGTCTCCCGCTGCGTGGCCAGCGGCGGCTGCGCGTGCCCGGCTGCCTTGAGCACACAGGAGGGCACGTCCGCGGCCCCCGCACCCGGGGCCGCTCCCGGCCCGGTGAGCATAGGGGTGTTGCCGCGGTTCGGGACGGCGGGTGTCCCGCCGTTCGGCCGGTTCGCCGTACCCGAGGCGGCGAGCAGCTGGCGCACCTGGTCGCCCACCGCCTGTTCCTGGCCCGTGGAGCCCGCGGTGCGCTTCGCCGCCGCACTGGTGTCGGCGGAGCTGCCGCCGCTCCCACCGGCCGCGGTGATGCCGTAGACGGCACCACCGAGCACGAGCGCCGCGGCGGTCCAGACGCCGGCGAGGACCCCCCGCCGGCGGCGCCGGGCACGGCGGCCGGCGGGCCCGTCGTCCCGGGTCGAGCCGGACCGCGGCGAGCGGCCCGGGCCGGTGGCGGCCGCGGGGTGCCCGGCCGGACGGGTCGATGTTTCACGTGGAACATTAACGGGCGCGGGTGCGGACGTGGGCTCGTGTCCCGCAGACGGGGAAGGCGGTTCGACCGGTCCGGTCGGTGCCGTGGAATCGGGCGATGTTTCACGTGGAACATCGGCACGGGTGGCGTCGAGAAGTGCCTCGGCGGCGAGGGCGGCGTCGATCCGGGCGGCCACGTCGTCGGGGATGGGTTCGGGCGCGGGGAGCGATCCGAGGAGGCTGCGGATCTCCGCCAGGGAGGCCAGCACCTCCGCGCACTCCTCGCAGCCCGCGATGTGCCCGCGGACCTCGGCCGCGCGGTCGGCGGGGAGCAGGTCCTCGGCGAGGTCGGAGAGCACCGTGTCCTCGGGATGCGGGGTACCGCCCGCGTTCGATGTCATCGGTGTCCACCTCCGTCCTGTTCCGAGCCCGTCTGTGGGACGGATGTCCCCTCCGTCCGGTTCCGTCGTCCGCCGCCGGGGCTCTCCCCCGCGCCCGACCGGAGATGGCCCAGCAGCGGCAGCAGCCGGGCCCGCCCTCTTGCGCATCTGCTCTTCACGGTGCCGACCGGGACGCCGAGTACCTCCGCGGCTTCTGCGACCGGGTATCCCTGCATGTCCACGAGCACCAGTGCCGCCCGCTGTTCGGGCGGCAGTGTCTCCAGGGCGGCCAGCAGCTCGCGGTGGAGCTCGTGCCGCTCGGCGGGGGCCGCCGCGGACTCCTGCGGCTCCACGATCGCGTCGAGGTACTGCTCGTCGGCCACCGGCGCGGTCCGCCGCGAGGCCGCCCGGCGGGCCCGGTCCAGGCAGGCGTTCACGGTGATGCGGTGCAGCCAGGTGGTGACGGCCGACTGGCCGCGGAAGGTGTGGGCGGCCCGGAAGGCGGAGACCAGTGCGTCCTGGAGGGCGTCGGCGGCCTCCTCGCGGTCGCCGAGCGTCCGCAGCGCCACCGCCCACAACCGGTCGCGGTGGCGCCGCACGATCTCACCGAAGGCGTCGGGGTCGCCTGCCACGTGCCGGGCGAGCAGCTCGGCGTCGCCGGGCGCGGTCCCGTCCTCCAAGGCAGCCTCCCCGTCCGCGGTCGTCGGGCCGGTGCTCAGCCCGTGACGTCGATCTCCGAGATACTGCCACGGAACGGCAGGCTGCCGGAGGAGGTCTGCGGGAGCTTGGTCAGCCAGACCAGGAGGAAGCGCGCGGTCAGTTGCGAGGAGGGCGTCAGCTTGACCTTGGCGCCCGTCGCCGAGGCCACCTTGGTGAAGTCGGCGAGCCGGCTGGGCATCGAGGTCGCGTCCCTGCCCGCCGCCATGAGGTCCACCGAGGTGGTGTTCCCTATGAAGTCGACGCTCACCGACGTCACCCGCTGCGCGCTGCCCAGATCCAGGATCAGCCCGACGCCGGGCTTCAGGCCCCCGAAGTCGGCCTGGGTGTAGCTGCTGGTCTGCCAGTAGGTGGACGGGTTGCCGTCGTACGCCTTGGGGACGAGCTCCGAGTTCTCGCTGCCGTCGCCGAGCGGGTCGAAGTCCTTGGCCGTGACGATCCGGATCGGGTGGGCGGCCGGCGGCGCCGACGTGTGCTGCCCGGACTTCTGGCCGTTGGGCGTGCGGTTCGCCGAGTGGCCCCCGCGGGACTTGAGAGCGTCCGCGAGTTGCCAGCTGCCGAGGCCGATTGCCACGATCAGCAAGGCGGCCACGACGCCCTTGAGGAACTGCCCCGTGCGGCCGGGCAGCGCCGGCGGAGGAGGCGGCGGAGCCACGGGCTGGCGGGTGGGCACCCCCGGCGGCTGCGGCGGCTGCTGGTAGGCCGGCACGCGGTACGCCGGCGGGGTGTGCACGTCGACCGGGCGGATCCGCGGCAGCGCGGCGACCGCCTTGGCCAGCTCCTCAGGGGTCGTGCAGGGCGGGTCCTCACGCGAGGCGGTGGCGCCGTCGTTGGCGAGCGCCCGCATCGCGATCTCGGACAGGCCGCGGTGCACGCCTGCCCGCACCTGATCGGGTGCGACCAGGCCGACGCCCTTGGGCAGCCCCGCGAGGCCGTGCGCGTCGTCCTCGTAGGGCCAGCGCTGGGTCAGCGACGCGTAGAGCAGGGCGCCGATCGACTCGGTGTCCTGGCGCTGCGGGTGGTCCGAGCTGAGGCCGCGCAGAGCGGCCGCGACGGCCAGGCCCCGGATGCGGTACTGGCCCGAGACCGTGCGGAGCACCGCACCCGGGTCCAGCCGCAGGTGCGCCAGGCCCTCGCGGTGGGCGGCGGCCATGGCCTGGGAGACCTGGCTGACCATCTGGTACGCCTCGTACGGGTCCAGGGCGCTCGTGGCGAGCAGGTCGGCCAGGGAGGCCGCGTCCGGCAGCCATTCGTGGATGACGTAGACGAGGTCGTCCTCCTCGACGGCGTCGAGGACTTGGACGAAGCGGGGGTCGCCCAGGAGCGCCGCGGCCCGGGCCGCCGCCAGCACCGCGCGGGCGCGCGGGTGGTCGGCGGGCAGGACGTGGATGCCGACGGCACGGCGCAGCTTCTCGTCCACCGCGCGCCAGCTGCTGAAGCCGTCGACCCGGGTCACGCACTCGGCGAGCTGGTAGCGGCGGGCGAGCTTGTGGCCGCTGTGCAGCTCCGGGGCGCTGACCTTGGGGCGCGCGGCGGGCTTCGCGGCCGCGGGTTTCTCACCGGCCTCGCCGGTGGCCTTGGCAGCGGGTGTGGCGGTGGGCTTGTCGGTGGGTCCGGTCGCGGTCTTCCCGGCGGGCACGTCTGCAAGCGCGGGCTCGGCCGCGGCTGTACCGGTGGGCTTCTCGCCTGCCTCGGCGGCGGGCTTGCCGCCGGCCTTGGCGGAGGGCTCGGCGGTGGGCTTCCCGGCGGACTTGCCGTCGGTTGTCCCGGCGGGCTCGGCCGAAGCCTTGCCGGCCGTCCCGGCGGCCTTGGGCGCCGCCTCAGCGGGCTTCCCACCGGCCCTCTGCCCGTTCCCGCCCGCCGCCTTCCGGGGGCTCTTGGCGGCCGCCTCCGCGGGGCGCGCGGTGCCGCTCTGCGATCCGTTCGCCCCCGCGGCCTTCGGGATCTCCGCGGTGTTGCCCGGGACGTCGTCGATGAAGGCCATGGGGGCCTCCACCGTGTCCAGCGCGCTGACGTCCGCCGTCGAGTCGCCGCCGTCCGGCTGCGCGGCCTCCTGGGCGGGGTCGGGCTCGGCGTCCGGCTGGGTTCCCGGCTGTGTCTCCAGGACGGCGGTCTCCGCCACGGTGTTGCCCATGACGGCTGTCTCCGCCTCGGTGGGGTCGATGCGTGCGGTCTGCGCCTCGGCGGGGTCCAGGACCTCGGTCTCGGCAGTGGTGTCGGTTGCTGCGTCGGTCGCTGAGTCGTTCGCGTCGGCCGCGGGTTCGGCCGAGGTGCCGCTTGCGGTGTCGGTGGCGCTCTTCTTCCCGGACGGCTCCGGCGCGTGTGCCTGCTGCGTGGTCTCCGTGGGCCGTTCGATGGTGGTGGTCCGCGGCTGCGACGACGCCTCCTTGGCGTCGTCGCCGGCGGTGCCGCCGGTCCGGTCGTCCGTCGTGGTTCCGTCGGATGTGGCGCCGTCCTCCTGGGCGGCGGACGGTGTCGCGCCGCCCTCGTTGGCCACACCGACGGCGGCCGTGCTCCGATCCGCCACCGTCGTTCCTGCCTCCCCATCCGTTGTGCGCTCTCACGTCAGGCTGATGACAATTGTGCCCACACTCCGGCTCTATGCACGACACACAGCGGACCGGGATGGTTGTGCGGATGCCCGGTGGAGTGCGGGGCGGCTCCCGATCAGCGCCCGAGACGCCCCCGGACCATGCCGATCATGGCGTTGGTCTCCTGGATGCGCATGCGCTTGGCGGCGAAGAGGAAGAGAACGATCAGCAGCACCCCGCCCACGACGAGCGAGGCGAGCGCCCCCACCGCGCCCCCGCCGAGTGCCTTGGTGACCACCACGACGGCGATCCCGGCGGCCACGGAGCCCGGCACGCACGCCCCCACCAGCCGCGCGTACGTCCGCATGACGCGCTTGCCGTCCAGGTCGCCCCGCAGCCGCTTGCGCAGCCGCTTCCAGGCCACCCCGACGCCGACGGAGTACGCCAGGCCGTAGGAGAAGGCCATGCCGACCACGGCCCAGCGGGAGGGCAGCGCGAGGAAGAAGAGGACCGAGGCGATCGCGTTAACCGCGGCCACCACGACCGTGTTGTAGAAGGGGGTGCGGGTGTCCTCGAAGGCGTAGAAGCCGCGCAGGATCACGTACTGCGCGGAGTAGGGGATCAGGCCGACGCCGAACGCCATGAGGATGAAGCCGATGTTCTGCGCGGACTCCGCGCCGGTGCTGGCGTAGAGCACGCCGCACATGGGCACGCCGAGCGCGAGGAAGGCGAAGGAGGCCGGCACGATCGCCACCGCGGAGGTGCGCAGGCCGTAGGAGAGGTCCTCGCGCACCGCGCTGAGGTCGCCGTCCGCGGCGGCCCGGGAGATCCGGGGCAGCACCGCGGCCATCACCGAGACGGTGATGATCGCCTGCGGCATCTGCCAGATCAGCAGGGCGTTGTTGTAGGCGGTGATGCCGGTGCCCTGGTAGCCGCTCTTGGCGGCGTCGGCGCCGGCCCAGGTGGCGAGCTGGGTGACGACGATCAGGCCTGCCTGGTTGGCCAGCACGAAGAAGAACGTCCACTTGGCGAGCTTCGCGGTGTGGCCCAGGCCGTGGCCGCGCCAGTCGAACCGGGGCCGGAACTTGAAGCCGGCGTCCCGCAGGTAGGGCAGCATCGACAGCGACTGCACCACCAGGCCGAGCAGGGTGCCGATGCCCAGCAGGCGGGTGCCCTCCGGGGTGATCGTGCTGGCGTCCATGTTGGTGGAGCTGAAGGGCCCGTAGACCCAGATGAACATCAGGAAGGTGAAGATCACCACGACGTTGTTCAGGACCGGGGTCCACATCATGGCGCCGAACCGGCCGCGGGCGTTGAGCACCTGGCCCATGACCACGTGGACGCCCATGAAGAAGATGGTCGGCAGGCAGTAGCGCGCGAAGGCGACCGCGGTGGCGTAGGAGTCCGGGTCCTGGGCGATCTTCGGGGACATCAGCTTGATCAGCAGCGGCGCCCCGAACACCGTGACCGCCACGATGCCGGCCAGCACCACCATGACGACGGTCAGCAGCCGGTTCGCGTACGCGGTGCCGCCGTCCTCGTCGTCCTTCATCGCCCGCGCGAGCTGCGGGACGAAGACCGAGTTCAGGCCGCCGCCGATGGTGAGGATGTAGATCATCGTCGGCAGCGTGTTGGCGACCGCGTAGGAGTCGCCGAGGGTGGCCACGCCGATCGCGGCGGCGGTGACCAGGGTGCGGACGAAGCCGGTGACACGTGAGACCAGGGTGCCCGCGGCCATGAGCGCGCTGGATTTGAGGACGTTGCCGCCCTTGCCACCCTTCGCGGGGGCCGGCGGGGCGACGGTCGGCATCTGGCCGGTGGCGTCCTGCGGCGGCGCCTCCGGGCCGGGCTGCGGCCCCCCGGGTCCGCCGGGCGGTTGCTGGTACGGCGGGCCGTAGCGCGGGTCGGCGTACCCCTGAGCGGGTCCCTGTCCGGCGCCCTGGGGGCCTGCCTGGCCGTACCCGGCCCGGGGGTCGCCCTGGTACGGGCCCGCGTAGCCCTGCTGCTGCCCGTAGGGGTGGTCGCCCTGGTAGGTGGTCGGCTGCCCGTACGGCGGCTGCGCGTAACCGGCGCCGCCGTCGCCGGGTGCCTGCGGGTAGCCGTAGCCCTGCTGGTACCCCTGCTCGTAGCCCTGCGGGGGCTGCTGCTGGTACTGCTGCTGCTGGGAGTAGCCCTGCCGCGGGTCCTGCTGCTGGTAGCCCTGCTGCTGCGGGGGGTACGCGTCGCCCCGCTGGTCGCGGAAGAGGTGCTCGTAGGCGTCGTACACCGGCAGCGCGCCGGTCTGCCCGAGGTCGTCGACGTAGAGCGAGGCCGGGTTGTCGCCGTACGGCTGGTTGTACGTGGTCTGCTGCCACTGCTGGGCGGCGTACGGGTGCTGGGCCTGCTGTGGGGCCTGCTGCTGGGCCTGCGGGGGGTAGGGCTGCTGCGGCTGCTGCTGGTACGACGGGTCCGCGGCCTGGTCGTAGAAACCGTCCTGCCGGCCCTGCGCCGAAGGGTCCTGGCGGTAGGGATCGTAGGCGTAGGTGCCCTGCAGATAGGGGTCGGGTGGCGAGGGCTGCTGATCGGACGAGTGGGGCATCCGGCCCGCAGAGTCGCGGTCACCGTCATACGGCGCGTTCATCAGTGCCCCACCTTATTGTCCGCTGGCTATCCGTCCACTTTCTCACCTGCCGGAGACCGCTCCGGGCTTTCCTGTCCGGTGTTCGCGGCAGGGTCACCCGGCTGCCCGGGGTCGGTGCCGTCGGTGTCCGCAACCCCGCCGTCCGCTCCGCCGTGCCCGCCGCCTGCAGCGGCGTGCCGCTTGCGCTGACGGTAGATGCGTACCCCGGCGAGCACCAAAAGCAGCAGACCCGCCGCGATGATGAGCATCACCAGGTCCGTGACGTTGGTCAGCTGGACCTTGAAGTCCACGGCCTTGTCGTAGAGCGCGCCGTTCTGCGTGTAGAGCTGCGCCGTGATCTGCGCCGGACCGTTGGCGCTCGCCGTGGTCTCGAACTTGAGAGTACGGGTGTGGCCGCCGTCGATCGCGATCGGCTGCTGGGGGTTCTTGATCTTCAGCCGGATGTTGGAGTCGGAGCTGAGCCGCAGCACCAGGCCGGTGATCGGCTGGCCCAGGTCGTTCTTGACCGTCACCGGGATGGTGCCGCTGCGGCCGGAGAGCGTCAGATCGGACTTGCTGAGGATGTGGACCGCGCCGATGAGGTCGGTGAGGTAGCGGCCGATCGTGTTGCGGTAGATCTTCTCGCCCCGGGCGTCGCCCCGCCAGTTCGTGGACGTCGCCCGCAGCATCGCGTTGCGGAACGGGACGGTCACCCGGTCCTTGATGGTGAGGATCACCACGAAGTCGTCGAGGTTGAGCTGCACCTCGTGCAGCTGCCTGAAGGCGTCCGCGGGCAGTTCCTGCGCCCGCAGCGACTTCGGGTAGGCGTGGGCGGACGGCACGTGGCGGGAGGCCAGCGGGTCCGCCTTCGCGGACAGCACCCCGTTGAGGTCGGTGGGCTCCACCCAGTCGCCGGCGTCGGTCTGCCGGATCGCCTCGGCCATGGCGGCGGCCTGCGCGGCGCTCGGCATCCGCTGCGGGGCGACCAGGATCGTGCGCTGCGTGTCGGGCGCCTGCATGGTCACCAGCAGCGTCTGGGCGATGTACTGCTGCACTGCCAGGTTGGCGCTCTGCCTGCTGCCCATGTCGCCCTCGAACGCGGTCGACAGGGCCGCGTCGGCGACCGCGGCGGTGGTGCCGTGGCCGATCGGGCGGGCGGCGTTCGGGGTGTAGACGAGCGAGGCGCGCTCCTGGAGGGAGTCGCTGCGGGCGATGACCGTGTCGGCCCCGCCGTCGCGGGCCACCGAGACGATCGAGGGGTCGATGGCGCCGTCCTGCGGCCAGGCGACCTTGGAGGTGGCCTGGATGCCAAGGATGGTGTCCACGGTGGTCTTGCCGAGGGCTGTGCCCGTCTTCACCAGGCTGACGTTGCTGTGGTCGTCCGCGCCGTTGTGGGCGAGCGAGGCGAGGTCCGGGTCGCCGAAGGGCAGCGCCACCACCTGCTGGTTGGCGACCGCCGTCTTCAGCAGGTTCAGCCACTGCTTGGCGACGGCCGAGCCGGTGCCGGCCGTGGTCCGGGTGATGTCCCCGTGCGGGCCGGCCACGCGGTAGGGCTTGGTCATCGCCTCCACCGTGGCCAGCAGGTCGGGGTCGACGACCCAGGTGATCGGCAGCTGCTTGCCGGTCTGCACCAGCTGCCACAGCCGGCCGCCGCCGTGGCCCGCGGCGTCGCCGGGCTTGAGCTCGGCGGCCAGGGAGTCGTCGAGGAAGATCGGGCTCTGCTGGGAGTCGATGTCGCCGCGCGGGTCGATGTGCGGGCGGTCGGTGAGCGGCCACAGGTAGCCGATCCGGGTCGACTTCGCCGTCTCGCCCGAGGGGTACCAGGGCACGAAGGTGCGCTTGATGCCCAGCACGTGGTCGTAGGGCTCAGCGCTGTCCTGCCCGTCCAGGCCGATGCCGATGCCGTAGACGCCGGTGGCGCCCAGGTCGAGGGCGCTGACCGGGAAGGTGATGGTGAAGGGCTCGCTGCGGCCGGGGGCGAGGTCGGGCATCGTGACCGTGTGGCCGTTGATCTCCGGGCCGTCCTTGGCCGCGTCGAAGACGGTCCGGGTGGCCTCGGCCTCTATCGCGCTGCGGGAGCGCAGCGGGCCGGTGCCGGCGATGTGGACGGCGATCTTGGCCGGGCCGATCGTCACGCGGCTGTTGTTCACCACCGAGCCGCTGACCGTGATGGTGTCGCCGGCGGCCGGGATGCGCGGGGAGATGGAGTTCAGCGTGACCGCGGCCGTACGCGACCCGGTGCCGTTCCTGGAGCTCTTGACGGCGGCCAGCGAGGGCGCAGAGCCGGGGGTGAGGGCGCCGGCACCCGTGGCCTGGAGCAGCCCGGTCAGGAGCGCGGCCCCCGTCAGCAGCGCCGTGCCGCGCAGCCCCCGCCGGCGTGGTGCCGACGGCCTCGTACCGGCTGCCTGTGCCGCCTCGCCCACGCGCTCGCCCGTCCCTCACTGGTCGTCTGTCGTTCGGTCGTGTCGTTCGGTCGTGCCCTACGGTTGTGCGTGCTGGCATCGTAACGATCGCGCGTGTGCCCGCGTGCTACGGAGTCGGTCGTCGACTGTCACAGCTCGGCACCGTCTGCGGCGGGAGACCGGGAGCGGGGCCCGGCCCGCGCCCCGTACCCTTTGTCGTTGTGCCGAATGCCAGCAATGCCGCCCAGACCCCGCAGGCCCGCCACCGGATCGAGCCGGTCGCCGAAGACCTCGGCCGGCTCTTCCGAGCCGCCGGGTTCCAGCTCGCCCTCGTCGGCGGCTCCGTGCGCGACACCTTGCTCGGCCGGCTCGGCAACGACCTGGACTTCACCACCGACGCCCGCCCGGAGCAGGTGCTGAGGATCCTGCGCCCGTGGGCGGACGCGGTCTGGGAGGTCGGCATCGCCTTCGGCACGGTCGGCGCCCGCAAGGACACCGAGGACCGCGACTTCCAGATCGAGATCACCACCTACCGCTCCGAGGTCTACGACCGCACCTCCCGCAAGCCCGAGGTCTCCTACGGCGACACCATCGAGGAGGATCTGCTGCGCCGCGACTTCACGGTCAACGCGATGGCGGTCGCCCTGCCCGGACCGGACTTCATCGACCCCTACGGCGGCCTGGACGACCTGGCCGCCCGGGTCCTGCGCACCCCCGGCACCCCGGAGTCCTCCTTCTCCGACGACCCGCTGCGGATGATGCGCGCCGCCAGGTTCGCCGCGCAGCTGGACTTCGAGGTGGCGCCCGAGGTGGTGGCCGCGATGACGGAGATGGCCGACCGGATCTCGATCGTCTCGGCGGAGCGGATCAGGGACGAGCTGAACAAGCTGCTGCTGTCCGCGCACCCGCGCAAGGGCCTGCGGCTGCTGGTGGACACGGGCCTGGCCGACCGGGTGCTGCCCGAGCTGTCCGCGCTGCGGCTGGAGCGCGACGAGCACTTCCGGCACAAGGACGTCTACGAGCACACCCTGACGGTGCTGGAGCAGGCGATCGACCTGGAGACCGACGGCCCCGATCTGACACTGCGGCTGGCCGCGCTGCTGCACGACATCGGCAAGCCCAGGACCCGGCGGTTCGAGCCGGACGGCCGGGTCTCCTTCCACCACCACGAGGTGGTCGGCGCCAAGCTCACCAAGGCCCGGATGACGCAGCTGAAGTACCCCAACGACCAGATCAAGGACGTCTCCCGGCTGGTCGAGCTGCACCTGCGCTTCCACGGCTACGGCAGCGGCGAGTGGACCGACTCCGCGGTGCGCCGCTATGTCCGCGACGCCGGGCCCCTGCTGGAGCGGCTGCACAAGCTGACCCGCTCGGACTGCACGACCCGCAACAAGCGCAAGGCGCTCGCGCTCTCACGCACCTACGACAGCCTGGAGGCGCGGATCGCCGAGCTGAAGGAGCAGGAGGAGCTCGACGCGATCCGGCCGGACCTCGACGGCAACCGGATCATGGAGGTCCTGGGCATCCCGCCGGGGCCTGCGGTCGGCCGGGCCTACCAGCACCTGCTGGAGCTGCGGCTGGAGAACGGGCCGCTGGGCGAGGAGGGTGCCGAGGCGGCGCTGCGGGAGTGGTGGGCCGCCCAGCAGTGAGCCGACGGCCGGGCGATGTTCCACGTGGAACATCGCCCGCCGAGTCTCTTGCCCGCGAAGCCGTTCGTTCCTGAAGCCGTCCGCGAAGCCGCCCGCCCGTGAAGCCGCCCGGTGCTGGAAGCGGTCCGTCCGGGCAACGGCCCGTCCGGGACGGTCACGCGCCCCCTGTGCTCAGCCCTCTTCGTGTTCCACGTGGAACATCGCCGGATGTTCCACGTGGAACATCGCGCCCGCCACCATCGCGTAGATGAGCGCGAGACTGACGACCAGCGAGGCCAAGCGCCCGTCCTGCGGCAGGATCAGCGCGGCCACGGCCGCCGCGCCCACGAACGAGACGTTGAAGAAGACGTCGTAGAGGGAGAAGACCCGGCCCCGGTAGGCGTCGTCCACCTGTGTCTGCACCACCGTGTCCGTGGCGATCTTCGCGCCCTGGACGGTGACGCCGAGGACGAAGGCCGCCAGCAGCATCGGCGCGGTCCGGAACGGCAGCGCCAAGGGCGGCAGCAGCACCGCGGAGGCCGCCGCGCAGCCGGTGATCCAGCCGGAGGTGCCGAATCGCCGGGTCGCCCATGGGGTCACGAGAGCGGCGACGAGGAAGCCCGCGGCCGACAGGCCCAGCGCCAGGCCGAGCAGCCGGAGCCCGGCGTCGGTGTCGTCCGGGTCGGACCAGGCGTAGCGGCAGAGCATCAGCAGGGTGACGGTCAGGGCTCCGTAGCAGAAGCGCATGGCCGTCATCGCGGACAGCGCCTGCCGGGCGGCGGGGCGCCGGGCGAGGTGGCCCAGCCCCTCGCCCAGGCCCCGGGCGGTGCCCGCGAGTTCGGTGCGTACGCGGGCGCGTCCAGGCAGCCGGTCCGGGCCGAGCAGGTCGCGGCCGAGGGTGAGCGCTGACAGGCCGGCGCACAGGTAGAGCGCCGCGCCCAGCAGCACTGTGGCGGCGTCGGCGCCCGCGCCCGAGGAGAGGAAGAGGTGCACGACGAAGGCGGCGCCCCCGCCCGCGGAGGCCGCCAGCGTGCCCGCGGTCGGCGACACGGAGTTCGCCGTCACCAGTTGCTCCTCGCCCACCACCCGGGGCAGCGCGGCCGACAGCCCGGCGAGGACGAAGCGGTTGACCCCGGTCACCGACAGGGCGGAGAGGTAGAAGAGCCAGTCCGGCACATGCAGCAGGATCAGTGCCGCGGTGCCGCAGGACAGGACCGCCCGCAGCAGGTTGCAGAAGAGCAGCACCTGGCGCCGCCGCCAGCGGTCGAGCAGCACACCGGTGAACGGGCCGAGCAGCGAGTACGGCAGCAGCAGGACGGCCATCGCCGAGGCGACCGCGCCGGCGGACGCCTGCTTCTCCGGGGAGAAGACGACGTAGGCGGCGAGCGCGACCTGGAAGACGCCGTCGGAGAGTTGGGAGAGCAGCCGCACCGCCAGCAGCCGCCGGAAGTCCGGCAGCCGCAGCAGCGTACGGAGGTCGCGCAGGAAACCCATGGTCATACCCTCACACGCCGCATGGGGCCCCGGGGATGCACCCCGGGGCCCCACATGGATGTGCCGGCGACGCGCCTTGCGCTGAGGGCCTCCCCGAGAGGTCCCAGTGGCGAGGGCGGCGCGGCGGACTCAGCGCTCGACGTCGCCGCGGATGAACTTCTCCACGTTCTCGCGCGCCTCGTCGTCGAAGTACTGCACCGGCGGGGACTTCATGAAGTAGGAGGACGCCGACAGGATCGGGCCGCCGATGCCGCGGTCCTTGGCGATCTTCGCGGCGCGCAGCGCGTCGATGATGACGCCGGCGGAGTTCGGGGAGTCCCAGACCTCGAGCTTGTACTCCAGGTTCAGCGGGACGTCGCCGAACGCGCGGCCCTCCAGGCGGACGTAGGCCCACTTGCGGTCGTCGAGCCACTGGACGTAGTCGGACGGGCCGATGTGGACGTTCTTCGCGCCCAGGTCGCGGTCCGGGATCTGCGAGGTGACGGCCTGCGTCTTGGAGATCTTCTTGGACTCCAGGCGCTCGCGCTCGAGCATGTTCTTGAAGTCCATGTTGCCGCCGACGTTCAGCTGCATGGTGCGCTCCAGGACCACACCGCGGTCCTCGAAGAGCTTGGCCAGCACGCGGTGCGTGATGGTGGCGCCGACCTGGGACTTGATGTCGTCGCCGACGATCGGGACGCCCGCCTCGGTGAACTTGTCCGCCCACTCCTTGGTGCCGGCGATGAAGACCGGCAGCGCGTTGACGAAGGCGACCTTGGCGTCGATGGCGCACTGCGCGTAGAACTTGGCGGCGTCCTCGGAGCCGACCGGCAGGTAGCAGACGAGGACGTCGACCTTGCGGTCCTTGAGGATCTGCACGACGTCGACCGGGGCCTCGTCGGACTCCTCGATGGTCTCGCGGTAGTACTTGCCGAGGCCGTCCAGGGTGTGGCCGCGCTGCACGGTGACACCGGTCTGCGGGACGTCCGCGATCTTGATGGTGTTGTTCTCGCTCGCCCCGATGGCGTCCGCGAGGTCGAGGCCGACCTTCTTCGCGTCCACATCGAACGCGGCGACGAACTCGACGTCGCGCACGTGGTAGTCGCCGAACTGCACGTGCATGAGACCAGGCACCTTGCTGTCCGGGTCGGCGTCCTTGTAGTACTCGACGCCCTGCACGAGCGACGTGGCGCAGTTGCCCACCCCGACGATGGCTACGCGAACCGAACCCATACCGGTTGCTCCTTGTGAAATCGTCACGCGGTTCCCCGATCGCCGGGTCGGCCGCCGTTCTCTTGGTTGTTTTAGTCGTCCCGCTCGCCGGCCCGGCGCTCGGTGCGCCCGGCCCGCTCGGTCTCGATCAGCTCGTTGAGCCACCGGACCTCGCGCTCGACCGACTCCATGCCGTGCCGCTGCAGCTCGAGGGTGTAGCCGTCGAGCCGGTCCCGGGTGCGCGCGAGCGAGGCGCGCATCCGCTCCAGACGCTCCTCCAGGCGGCTGCGCCGCCCTTCGAGGACACGCATCCGGACGTCCTTCGACGTCTGGCCGAAGAAGGCGAAGCGGGCGGCGAAGTGCTCGTCCTCCCAGGCGTCCGGCCCCGAGGCGGCGAGCAGCTCCTCGAAGTGCTCCTTGCCGGAGGCCGTCAGCCGGTAGACGATCTTCGCCCGCCGGCCGGCGAGGGCCGTGGCCGGCGGGTCTCCCTCCGGCACCGACTCCTCGACCAGCCACCCCTGGGCGACCAGCGTCTTCAGGCAGGGATAGAGACTGCCGTAGCTGAAGGCGCGGAACACCCCGAGCGAGGTGTTGAGCCGCTTGCGCAGCTCGTAGCCGTGCATCGGGGACTCACGCAGCAGGCCGAGGACAGCGAACTCGAGGATTCCGGATCGCTTGCTCAACCCCTCGTCCCCTCGTCTCGTGGTGTCTCGGCCTGATGTATCGAGTCGATACATCGTGACGATAGAACGGCCCGAGACATCAACGCAAGGTCGACCCCGGTGACCGGCGTCACATCCGCGAACCTGTGAACGGCCAACTGTCCGGTTTGCGATGGATGTTCGCGCGGATCGACTTTTGACCGTGCGTACTCTGTTCGCCATGCAGAGCACCGGGAACCCTGTGGCGCCAGGCGGCGTCATGATCCTTGGTGCGGTGCGGCCGAATCCGGCCGCGCGAAGGGGGACCCGACCGCAATGTCATCGATGCCTGCAGGCAGTCCCGCCTGTCGAGGAGTAGCTGTTCAATGAGCGAGCACCGTCGCAAGCCGCCGCAGTCGCCATCCGGCGGCCGTGCTGCCGCCCGACGCGGGGGACAGCCGCCGACGCCCCCTCCCTCCGGTGGTGGACGGCGCGCCGCCGGCCCGGCGAGCGGGGGGTCCTCCGCAGCAGGCCCCCGCTCGACGGGCTCCCGCTCCGGCGGGTACGCCGACGGCCCGCCGTCCGCCGCGTCCGGCGCCGGTACGGGCCCGGCCTCGGGCGACCAGCCCTACGAGGGCCGGGCCGCCGCCCGCCGCGCCGCCCAGGGCCGCGGCGGCGGCAGCCGCCGCAGGGCCGGCGCGGGCAGCGGGCCCGGCGGGACCGGCCCGGGCGGCCGCGGCCCCGGTCGCGGCCCCGGCAAGAAGCGGTTCATCGACTACCCGCGGTTCGGCAAGGAGGGCTGGCGCCGCTGGATGCCCTCCTGGCGCCAGGTGACCGCGGTGTTCGTCGGCTTCGTCGGCACCATCATCGGCGTGGCGGGCATCGCCTACGCCATGGTGGACATCCCCGACGTCAACAAGATCGCCACCGCGCAGAACAACGTCTACTACTGGGCGGACGGCACCCGGATGGTCGCGGCCGGCGGCAGCCAGGTGAACCGGCAGAACATCACCTACGACCAGATCCCCAAGGCGATGCGCTACGCGGTGATCTCGGCCGAGAACAAGACCTTCGAGACGGACAAGGGCGTCGACCCGATGGGTATCGCCCGCGCGCTGTACAACATGGCCCGCGGCGGCGAGACCCAGGGCGGCTCGACGATCACCCAGCAGTACGTGAAGAACTCCATGCTCGACCAGTCGCAGACGGTCAGCCGCAAGTTCAAGGAGCTCTTCATCTCGATCAAGGTCGGTGCGAAGGTCAGCAAGGACGACATCATCACCGGCTACCTGAACACCTCGTACTTCGGCCGCGGCGCCTACGGCATCCAGGCCGCCGCGCAGACGTACTACGGGGTCAACGCCGAGCAGCTCGACCCCAGCCAGTGCGCGGTGCTCGCGGCCCTGCTCAAGGGCCCGACGTACTACGACCCGAACGGCAACACCGGCATCGACCCGGCGGCGACCGCGGCGGCGAACACCGCCCGGGCGAAGTTCCGCTGGGCCTCGATCCTCGACAACGAGGTCAGGTTCGGCCACATGTCGGCGAGCGAGCGGGCGAAGTACACCAAGTTCCCGATGCCGCAGGGCCCCAAGGCGCAGGTCGGCATGACCGGGCAGATCAGCTACCTGGTGGCGACGGCCAACCAGTACGTCGAGCAGCACTCCAAACCGCAGATCACCGCCCAGGACCTGGACCGCGGCGGCTACCAGATCTACACGACGTTCAAGAAGAAGGACGTCGACGCCCTGAACCAGGCCGTCGACAAGGTCCGCAAGAAGAACATCAAACCCGGCGGCTCGCACCCCTACCTGGGCTCGGACCCCCAGTACAAGGGCACGGACGCGGATTCCAATGTGCAGTTCGGCGCCGCGTCGGTGGTGCCGGGCGACGGCGCGATCGTGGCCATCTACGGCGGCGCCGGCTACGAGCACAACGAGTTCAACAACAACGCCGACACCTCCGGTGTCCCGGTCGGATCGACGTTCAAGCCCTTCGTGCTCACCGCGGCCATGACGTACGGCACGAACCACAGCGGCGGCAAACCGATCACGCCGGACAGCAAGTACAACGCCGACGACGAGATCGTGATCAAGGACCACAACGGGCAGCCGGTCCTCGACAAGGACGGGCAGCCGTTCCGGCAGAAGAACGAGGACAACTCGATGCCCGGCTACCTCACCTTGAAGGTGGCCATGCAGAACTCGATCAACAGCCCGTTCGTCCAGCTCGGCGAGGACGTCGGCCTGGACAAGGTGAGGGCCACCGCGATCAAGGCCGGCCTGCTGAACAACGACAGCATGGCCTCGCTGGTGCCCTCGTTCTCCATCGGCACCTCGACACCGAGCGCGATCCGCATGGCCGACGCCTACGCCACCTTCGCCAAGTCCGGCGTCCAGGTCGACCCGTACTCCGTCACCCGGGTCCAGCACGACGGCAACGACGTGGCCGGCTTCCAGAAGCCCAAGCCGCACCAGGTCTTCGACCCGAACATCGCCAACACCGTGACCAACGTGCTGCAGAACGTGGTCCAGCACGGCACCGGTACGGTGGCGCTCGGCCTGCACCGCACCGCGGCCGGCAAGACGGGTACCACCGACAGCCCCGGCGGCACCCGGTCCGCCTGGTTCGACGGCTACACCCCGCAGCTGTCCACCACGGTCGTGATGTTCCGGCAGGACACCAAGAAGAAGGAGCTGCTGCCGATGTCCGGCACCGGCGGCAACTCCTCCGTGCACGGTGGTGACATCCCGGCGACGATCTGGACCGACTACATGAAGGTCGCGCTCGGCGGGATGCCCGACGCCGGCTTCCCGAAGGCGACGAAGATCGGCCCGCCGCAGAACGAGCCCGGCGCCCCGCTGCCGACGCCCACGATGACCGCGACGCCGACCGTCACCACGCCGCCGCCGAGCACGACGCCGCCGCCGGCCACCACCACGCCGCCGGCGACCACGCCGCCGGCCAGCCCGACCGACACCTACACCCCGCCGTGCGGCCTGTTCTGCTCCTCCAACGGCGGCGGGAACGGCGGCCCGACCTCCTCGCCGACCACCACCGCGCCCACTGGCACCAGCAACGGAGGGGGCACCGGCGGGAAGGGGCCGGGCGGCGGGGGCGGCACCCCGTAGCGTCCCCCCCCGCACGTTTATCCGACAGGCCCCGTGGCACAGCCCGCGGGGCCTGTCGCGTCGAAGGGGCGCCCGCGGCTCCCCGAGCGCCCCCGGCCCGGCCGACTGCGGCCCGGGGCTTAGGCCCGCACAGCCCCGTACGGCAGGATGGCGCCATGACGAGCGTTCGCCACCGCGAAGAGGACGACCGGCGGGACATCCCCGTGCGCCCCACGGACGACGATCCGCTGGCCGCGACGGGCAGCGAGTTCATCGGCGGCCCCGCCGGCCGGTGGGCGCGCTCCGGCCACCGCTGGTGGAACCCGCTGCGGGTGATGGTCCTGGTGGTCGTCGGCATGTTCGCCCTCGGCATGGTGCAGAAGGCGAGTTGCTACTCCACCGGCTGGTTCCAGGCCGGCGACGGGCAGTACATCCACGCCTGCTACTCCGACATCCCGCACCTGTACACCCAGCGCGGCTTCGCCGCCGACCTGGTGCCGTACTTCGACAAGATCCCCGTCTCGCTCAGCCAGAACGGCGACATCCACTACCTGGAGTACCCGGTGCTCACCGGGCTCTTCATGGAGGTCGCCTCCTGGCTCACCCCGGCCGGCACCGACCCGCACAGCGCCCAGGTGTACTGGCTGGTGAACGCCGGGATGCTGATGATCTGCGCGGTCGTGCTCGTGGTCTGCGTGGCCAGGACCAACCGGCGGCGCCCCTGGGACGGCCTGTTCGTCGCCCTGTCCCCCGCGCTGGCGCTGACCGCCACGATCAACTGGGACCTGTTCGCCGTCGCGCTGGCCGCCGCCGGCCTGATGCTCTGGTCGCGCGGCCGCCCGGGCTGGGCCGGCGTCCTGATCGGCCTGGCCACCGCCGCCAAGCTCTACCCGGTGCTGCTGCTCGGCGCGCTGTTCGTCCTGTGCCTGCGGGCCGGGCGGCTGCGGCAGTTCGGCGCGGCGCTGGGCGCGGCGGCCGGCGCCTGGTTCGTGGTGAACCTGCCGGTGATCGCCTTCGCCCCGCACGGCTGGGCGCAGTTCTATTCCTTCAGCCAGTCCCGCACCACGGACTACGGCTCGCTGTGGCTGATCATCAAGGAGCGCTCCGGCGACTCGCTGAGCGGGGTGAACGAGTACGGCACCGCGCTGATGCTGCTGCTGTGCGTCGGCATCGCCGCCCTCGCGCTGTACGCCCCGCGCCGGCCCCGGGTCGGCCAGATGGCCTTCCTCGTGGTGGCCGCGCTGCTGGTCAGCAACAAGGTCTACTCCCCGCAATACGTGCTCTGGTTGCTGCCGCTGGCCGTGCTCGCCCGGCCCCGCTGGCGCGACCTGCTGATCTGGCAGGCCGCCGAGGTGCTGTACTTCCTGGGCATCTGGTACCGGCTGGCCTACGTCACCGGCCCCAAGCACCACGGGCTGACCGCCGACGCCTATCACCTGGCGATCGGCATCCACCTGCTCGGCGTGCTCTACCTCTGCGCCCTGGTGGTGCGCGACATCCTGCTGCCGGACTACGACGTGCTGCGGCAGGACGGTGCCGACGACCCGGCCGGCGGCGTGCTCGACGGGGCCCGGGACGTCTTCACGCTGGGCGCCCCCGCGCACGAGCCGCGGCACGCGGGCAGCGGCGGCGAGCAGGGCCTCTGAACGGGCGCGCAGGGGCGCCCGGGAGGCCCGTACGAGCCCGTACGAGGCTCCGCAGGCGCCCGCGGAAGCCCATGGAGGCCCACTGAGGACCGCAGAACCGAGAAGGCGGCCACCCCTTGCCGGGGCGGCCGCCTTCTCGTCTCCGCGGGCGTACGGGCCTCCCGCGGGCGGACCCGCCGGCCCGGTCGGGCTCAGACCGACTGGCGGTCCACCACGCGGTCGAACTGCGTGGTGGTGTGCCGCAGGTGCGCGACCAGCTCGTCGCCCACCGCGGGCGGCGCAACGTCGCCCGGCAGGAAGAGGATCGAGACCTGCATGTGGGGCGGCTCGGCGAACCAGCGCTGCTTGCCCGCCCACACGAAGGGCGACAGGTTCCGGTTCACCGTGGCCAGGCCCGCCCGGGCCACGCCCTTGGCGCGCGGCATCAGTCCGTGCACCGCCTTGGGCGCCTCCAGGCCCACGCCGTGCGAGGTGCCGCCGGCCACGACCACCAGGTGCCCGTCGGCGGCCGCCTTCTCCTGCCGGTAGCCGTACCGCTCGCCCTTGGCGATGCGCGTGACGTCCAGCACCGCACCCCGGTACTCGGTGGCGTCGTGGTCGCCCAGCCACATCAGGGTGCCGATCCGGGCCCGGAACCGGGTCTGCGGGAACTGCTGCTGCAGCGCCGCCAGTTCGGTGGCCTTCAGATGGCTGACGAACATCGTGTGCAGCGGCAGCCGGGCCGCGCGCAGCCGCTCCATCCAGGTGAAGACCTCCTCCACCGCGTCGCTGCCGTCGGGCCGGTCCAGCGGCAGGTGGATGGCGAAGCCCTCCAGGCGGACGTCGTCGATCGCCGTGTGCAGTTTGACCAGGTCGTCCTCGGCGACACCGTGCCGGCGCATGGAGCTCATCACCTCGATGACCACCCGCGCGCCCACCAGGCCGCGCACGCCCTCCACCGAGGAGACCGAGCGGATCGCCCGGTCCGGCAGCGGCACCGGCTCCTCGCCGAGCCGGTAGGGGGTGAGCACGAGCAGGTCGCCGCCGAAGAAGTCCTTGATGCGGGCCGCCTCGTACGTCGTGCCGACCGCGAGCATGTCGGCGCGCAGCCGGGTCGCCTCGTCGGCGAGCCGTTCATGGCCGAAGCCGTAGCCGTTCCCCTTGCAGACCGGCACGATGCCGGGGAACTGGTCGACCACCGACTGCTGGTGGGCGCGCCAGCGGGCGGTGTCGACGTACAGGGTGAGCGCCATCGCCTGCTCAGGACCTTTCTGTTGGGGTACGCCCGGCTCCCGGCCGGGCGGAGCGCCGACCGGTCAGCGGCGGGACATGTAGAGGTCGAGTGCCTTGTGGAGCAGCTTGTTGAGCGGGAAGTCCCACTCGCCCAAGTATTCGGCAGCCTGGCCGCCCGTGCCCACCTTGAACTGGATCAGGCCGAACAGGTGGTCCTTCTCGTCCAGCGAGTCGCTGATGCCGCGCAGGTCGTAGACGCTGGCGCCCATGGCGTACGCGTCGCGCAGCATGCGCCACTGCATCGCGTTGGAGGGGCGCACCTCGCGCTTGTGGTTGGCCGAGGCGCCGTAGGAGTACCAGACGTGCCGGCCGACGGTGAGCATGGTGGCCGCGGCCACCGCCTCGCCCTCGTGCATCGCCAGGTACAGCCGCATCCGGTTGGGGTCCTCGCCGTTGAGCGCGGTCCACATCCGCTGGAAGTACGACAGCGGGCGGGGGCGGAAGTGGTCGCGCGCGGCCGTCACCTCGTACAGGTTCTGCCAGACCGGCAGGTCGTCGTAGCCGCCCTGGATCACCTGGACGCCGGCCTTCTCGGCCTTCTTGATGTTGCGGCGCCACAGCTGGTTGAAGTTCTTCAGGATGTCGTCCAGCGAGCGGTTCTCCAGCGGCACTTGGTAGACGTAGCGCGGCTGCACGTCGCCGAAGCCGGCGCCGCCGTCCTCGCCCTGCTGCCAGCCCATCCGGCGCAGCCGCTCGGCCACCTCGAAGGCGCGCGGCTCGATGAAGGTGGCCTCCACGTCCCGCAGCCGCGTGACGTCGGGGTTGGCGATGCCGGACTTGACCGCGGTGGCGTCCCAGCGGCGGATGATCACCGGCGGGCCCATCTTCACGGTGAACGCGCCCTGCTGCTTGAGATGCCTGAGCATCGGCTGCAGCCACTCGTCCAGGTTGGGCGCGTACCAGTTGATCACCGGACCCTCGGGCAGGTAGGCCAGGTACCGCTTCACCTTGGGGATCTGGCGGTAGAGCACCAGGCCGACGCCGACGATCCGGCCGGTGGACTCGTCGATCCAGCCCAGGTTCTCCGAGCGCCACTCGTTCTTCACATCAGCCCATGCCGGGACCTGGCAGTGGCTCGCCGACGGCAGGCTCTGGATGTACGCCAGATGCTGCTCGCGGGTGATGGTCCTCAGGGTCAGGCTCATGCGGGGCGCTCCCCATGCTCACGACTGCCGGGTTTTCTGGCCCGAAGCCTACTGCGAGGGGGGAGCGCCGCCGCTACTACCTGCGGTCCGGTGGCGCCCCCGGATGACGGTGCCGGGTACTGGGGCGGGTGCTGGGGCCGGTCAGGAGAAGCCGCCGTGCGCCATGCCGAGGTAGAAGCCGAGCGCGGCCATGCCCAGTCCGATGACGAAGGCGAACCGCTCGGCCGTGGTCGCCGACAGGTATTGGCCGAGGCCGCCGGTGATGATGCCCGCGAGCCCCGTCGCCGAGCTGGTCACGTGCAGGTGGTGGAAGCCGGCCGTGGCCACGGCGATCACGCCGAGCACCAGGGTGACGACGACCAGGGAGTTCTCCAGCGGATGGGGCCGGCCGTCGGTGTTGAAGGTGAGGTGGTGGGTACGTGCCGCTTGCTGTTGTGCCATGGGGCACCTCCGTGACGGAGACGTGGCGCCGAGTAGCGCCCCTTCACCCGATGTATCCAGATTGGCGGCATAAGCGGACGGATTTCAACCCGGGGGACGGAGCCGGGTAGGCTGTACGGTCTGCACCGGTCTTTCGCCGGGTGACGGCGGCGCCGAGGGCTCTGTCAGTGGCCCGCGCTACCGTTGCGACGCAAGTACGACCCTCCTGCCACGGAAACGCCGTGGCCGCCTGAGTCCAAAGGAGGTGGGTTCCCCTATGCGTCATTACGAGCTCATGCTCATCCTCGACCCCGATCTCGAGGAGCGCGCCGTCGCCCCGCTGATCGAGTCCTTCCTGTCCGTCGTCCGCAACGGCGGCGGCAGCGTGGAGAAGGTCGACACCTGGGGCCGTCGCCGTCTCGCCTACGAGATCAACAAGAAGCCCGAGGGCATCTACTCGGTCGTCGACCTCAAGGCCACGCCCGACGTCGTCAAGGAGCTGGACCGCCAGCTCAACCTGAACGAGTCGGTCATGCGGACCAAGGTCCTGCGTCCGGAACTCCACTAGCCGTACCGGTTCGCCGGGCCCGGACGTCCGAGCAGCGGCCAACAGCACTGCCCACAGCACTCGAGAGGTCATCCCATGGCAGGCGAGACCGTCATCACGGTCGTCGGCAATCTCGTCGACGACCCCGAGCTGCGCTTCACCCCTTCGGGTGCCGCGGTCGCGAAGTTCCGCGTCGCGTCCACCCCCCGCACCTTCGACCGGCAGACCAACGAGTGGAAGGACGGCGAGAGCCTCTTCCTCACCTGCTCGGTCTGGCGGCAGGCGGCGGAGAACGTCGCCGAGTCCCTCCAGCGGGGCATGCGGGTCATCGTGCAGGGCCGCCTGAAGCAGCGGTCCTACGAGGACCGCGACGGCGTCAAGCGCACGGTCTACGAGCTGGACGTCGACGAGGTCGGCGCCAGCCTGCGCAGCGCGACCGCCAAGGTCACCAAGACCAGCGGCGGTGGCGGGCGCGGCCAGCAGGGCGGCTACGGCGGTGGCAGCCAGGGCGGCGGCGGTGGCGGCGGCTGGGGTGGCCAGCAGGGCGGCGGCGGTGCTCCCGCCGACGACCCGTGGGCCACCAGCGCGCCGGCCGGCGGCGGCCAGGGCGGCGGAGGCGGCTGGGGCGGCGGCTCCGGCAACTCCGGCGGCGGCTACTCGGACGAGCCGCCCTTCTAAGGGCGACACCCTCACACTTCTTGATCGCATAGGAGAGACACCATGGCCAAGCCGCCCCCGCGGAAGCCGAAGAAGAAGGTCTGCGCCTTCTGCAAGGACAAGACCGTCTACGTGGACTACAAGGACACGAACATGCTGCGGAAGTTCATTTCCGACCGCGGCAAGATCCGTGCCCGCCGGGTCACCGGCAACTGCACGCAGCACCAGCGCGACGTCGCCACCGCGGTGAAGAACAGCCGCGAGATGGCGCTGCTGCCGTACACCTCGACGGCTCGCTAAGGAGAGGGTGACCGACCATGTCCAAGATCATCCTCACCAACGAGGTCAGTGGCCTCGGCGCTGCCGGCGACGTCGTGGACGTCAAGCCGGGTTACGCGCGCAACTACCTGATCCCGCGCGGCTTCGCCATCGCGTGGACCAAGGGTGGCGAGAAGGACGTCGAGCAGATCCGCCGCGCCCGCCGCATCCGCGAGATCCACTCGCTGGAGGACGCGAACGCCGTCAAGGCCCAGCTGCAGGCCGTCAAGGTCAAGCTGAGCACCCGCGCCGGCGGCACCGGCCGCCTCTTCGGCTCGATCACCCCGGCGGACATCGCCGCGGCGATCAAGGCCGCGGGCGGTCCGGTGGTCGACAAGCGCCGGGTCGAGGTCGCGGTGCCGATCAAGACGCTCGGCGCCCACAAGGTGTCGGTGCGGCTGCACCCCGAGGTCGAGGCCGTCCTCGACCTGGAGGTCGTGGCCGCGTAACGCGCCGCTTTTGTTCCACGTGGAACACGAAGGGCCGGATCCCCTGTGCAGGGCTCCGGCCCTTTTCGTGTGCGGGTTCATGCGGGGATTTCGTATGCGGGTTTCGTGTACGGGCCGGGCTCGTGGCGGCGGGGTGGGGTTCGGGCCTTCGGGATGTGGGGCCTCGCCGCTTGTGGCAACGCGCCTGCGGTCAGCGGGGTGGAGTGGGCAACGCGGACGCGGTCAGCGGGTCGCGCCCGTGACCACCCAGCGGCCCGAGCGGGAGCGCAGCACCAGGGCCACGAGCCGGGTGAGCATCATCAGGCCCATCGCCCACCACAGCGCGGTCAGCCCGCCGCCGAGCACGGGCACGCAGAAGGCCGCGGGGGCGAAGACGGCGAGGGTCACCAGCATCGACCAGGCGAGGTAGGGGCCGTCCCCGGCGCCCATGAGCACGCCGTCGAGCACGAAGACCACACCGCAGACCGGCTGGGCGAGGGCGACCACCAGCAGGGCGGCCGCCAGCGCGTGCCGTACGGCCGGGTCGTCGCTGAAGACGGGGCCGATCAGCGGCCGGGCGGCCACCACCAGCACCCCGAGCACGGCGCCGCAGGCCAGACCCCACTGGACCATGCGGGTGCAGGCGGCACGGGCCCCGGTGGGATCGCCGGCACCGAGGTAGCGGCCGATGATGGCCTGGCCGGCGATCGCTATCGCGTCCAGGGCGAAGGCGAGCAGCGACCAGACGGTGAGGGTGATCTGGTGGGCGGCGATCTCGGTGTCGCCGAGCCGGGCCGCCACGGCCGTGGCGATCATCAGCACCGCGCGCAGACTGATCGTCCGCACCAGCAGCGGCACGCCGGCCCGGGCGCAAGCGCGGATGCCGGCCGCGTCCGGGCGCAGCATCGCCCGCCACGTGTCCGGCGTACGGTGGCGGGCACCGCGGATCACCATGGTGAGGTAGGCCGCGGCCATGGCGTTCTGGGCGATCACCGTGCCCCAGGCGGAACCGGCGATGCCGAGGCCGGCGCCGTAAACGAGGGTCACGTTGAGGCCGGCGTTCGCGGTGAAGCCGGCGACGGCGACGTAGAGCGGGGTGCGGGTGTCCTGCAGGCCGCGCAGCACGCCGGTGGCGGCGAGCACGACGAGCATGGCGGGCATGCCGAGCGAGCTGATCCGCAGATAGCTCGCCGCGTACGGGGCCGCGGTGTGGGACGCGCCGAAGAGGTGGACGAGGCCGGGGGCGGTGGGCAGCACCACCGCGATCAGCAGGGCGCCGAGCAGCAGGGCGAGCCAGATGCCGTCCATGCCCTGGCGCAGGGCCGCGGGCAGGTCGCCGGCGCCGACCCGGCGGGCCACCGCGGCGGTGGTGGCGTAGGCGAGGAAGACGAAGATGTTGACGGCGGTGGTGAGCAGGGCGGCCGCCACGCCGAGCCCGGCGAGTTCGGCGGTGCCGAGATGGCCGACAACCGCGCTGTCGACCATCACGAAGAGGGGTTCGGCCACCAGGGCGCCGAAGGCGGGCAGTGCGAGGGCGAGGATCTCGCGGTCGTGGCGGCGGCGGACCGCCGCGGGAAGGCGGTCGGGCCGTTGCGGCAGGGGCGGACCGGCGACCGGCTTCACAGGGCTCACGGGGATACAGCGTAACCGTCCACAAGTAACAGGCAAATACCATCCTGGGTCATTACTTGCGACTGCGCAGCGTGATCTCCTCCGTGTCGTTTGTCATGATCTTGTATCGGGGGCGGAAGTTTTTCTCCTGCACAGGCTATGGACGAAGAAGCCGCAGCTCATGGGCGCTTTTCCGGTGGGCGGCGCGGCTTGTCCACAGGCCCGTCCCAAGGACTGTGCACAGGTTGGAGGCAGTTCTCCACAGGTATGTCGCCGCCGTCCACACCCCCTGTGGATAACCGGCTTGGTCCGCACCGCGCGGGGGCCTAGCGTGGAGCCCCCGACCCGCCCCGCGCGACCACCGGGAGCTTTGAGGACGAAGGGTGAAGTCGCCGCGGGACGGCGGCGGCGCCGTGAAAGAGTGGCACCCACGCGAGGTCCCGGCGGACCCGCCGGACGGGAGGAGGTGGCGGTAATGAGCCAACCCGAACCCGCCGACGACCGCTGGGGCGACCGCGCGACCGAGGAGCGCCCGGGGGTCAGCCCCTTCCGCAAGCGCGGCCCCGGCCAGGACGAGGGCCGCTTCGCCGAGAACGGCGGCTTCGAGCGGGTGCCGCCGCAGGACCTGGACGCCGAGCAGTCGGTGCTCGGCGGCATGCTCCTGTCCAAGGACGCGATCGCCGACGTCGTGGAGGTGCTCAAGGGCGCCGACTTCTACCGCCCGGCACACGAGACGATCTACAACGCGATCCTCGACCTGTACGCCCGCGGCGAGCCCGCCGACCCGATCACCACCGCCGCCGAACTCACCAAGCGCGGCGAGATCGCCCGCATCGGCGGCGCCCCTTACCTGCACACCCTCGTCAACGCGGTGCCCACGGCGGCGAACGCGGAGTTCTACGCCGAGATCGTGCACGAACGGGCCGTGCTGCGCCGCCTGGTGGAAGCCGGCACCCGCATCACCCAGATGGGGTACGCGGCAGACGGCGACGTGGACGAGATCGTCAACAACGCGCAGGCCGAGATCTACGCGGTCACCGAGCAGCGCACCTCGGAGGACTACCTCCCGCTCAGTGACATCATGGAGGGCGCGCTCGACGAGATCGAGGCGATCGGCTCGCGCAGCGGCCAGATGTCCGGCGTCCCCACCGGCTTCACCGACCTGGACTCCCTCACCAACGGCCTCCACCCCGGCCAGATGATCGTCATCGCGGCCCGTCCGGCGATGGGCAAGTCCACGCTCGCGCTGGACTTCGCGCGGACGTGCTCGATCGCGAACAAGATGCCGAGCGTCATCTTCTCGCTGGAGATGGGGCGCAACGAGATCGCGATGCGGCTGCTGTCGGCGGAGGCGCGGGTGGCGCTGCACCACATGCGTTCGGGCACGATGACGGACGACGACTGGACGAAGGTGGCCCGGCGGATGTCGGACGTCACCGAGGCGCCGCTCTACATCGACGACTCGCCGAACCTGTCGATGATGGAGATCCGGGCCAAGTGCCGCCGGCTCAAGCAGCGCAACGACCTGCGGCTGGTGGTCATCGACTACCTCCAGCTGATGCAGTCCGGCGGCTCGCGCCGCCCCGAGAGCCGCCAGCAGGAGGTCTCGGACATGTCCCGCAACCTCAAGCTCCTCGCCAAGGAGCTGGAGGTCCCGGTGATCGCCCTCTCCCAGCTCAACCGCGGCCCCGAGCAGCGCACCGACAAGAAGCCGATGGTCTCCGACCTGCGCGAGTCGGGCTCCATCGAGCAGGACGCCGACATGGTGATCCTCCTCCACCGCGAGGACGCCTACGAGAAGGAGTCCCCCCGCGCGGGCGAGGCCGACCTGATCGTCGCCAAACACCGCAACGGCCCCACCGCCACGATCACGGTCGCCTTCCAGGGCCACTACTCCCGCTTCGTCGACATGGCCCAGACGTGAGCCGGCCTGTCGGTTCCGCGTCTGAGTGACCCTTTCCGCGTCGCTGTGTCCTCATCGCGGCGCCGGCCGCCGACGCTCAACGGATTCCTCGCAGGAACCGGCCTCACCCTCGGAGGACCGAACCGGGTTCACGACACGGAAGTCGGCCGGTCGGGCCAGAAGACCAGTGGGCCGTTGGCCACCTGAGGCGTAGGGCGAAGTCGACTTGGGGGCGGAGTCCACCCGGCCACTTGAGGAACAGAATCAAAATGGTTACGCTTCTTTCAGGCTATGAGCCATCGGTCACCCGGCCGATCGGTGAGGTCGAGGTGAGGAGCGGGCCATGCGCGCGATCGAATACGACCGGTTCGGCGGCTATGACGTACTGGAGCTGCGCGAGAGGCCCCGGCCGGTGCCCACCGAGGGGCAGGTGCTCGTCAGGATGTCGGTGGCCGGGGTCAACCCGCTGGACGAGACCGTGCGTTCGGGAAAGCTCGCACCCGCCCTGCACAAGCCGCTGCCGATCCGGCCGGGTGGCTTCGGTGTGGGGCGGGTCGAGGAGCCCGGCGCCTCGGGGCTGGCCGCAGGTGACCGTGTCGTGCTGAGCGGAGGACGGTACGGGGTGAGCACCGACGGTTCGTGGGCCGAGTACATCGCGGTCGACGCGGCCCATCTGCTGCCGATCCCGGACGGCGTCGACGACGAGACCGCCGCCGCGCTGACCACCGGCGCCGGTTACCTGACCGCTTACCTGGCGCTGAAGGAGCTGGCGGGTTTCCGCAGCGGCCGGAGCGTACTGGCGCCGGGCGTCGGCGGTGCGGTCGGCCAGGGCGGCGTGGAGGTCGCCCGTGTCCTGGGCGCGTCGCAGGCCATCACCACGGCCACCACCGCCGAGAAGGCGGAACTGGGCCGGACCGCAGGGTATGAGGTCATCGACCTCACGCAGGAGTCGCTGCGTGAAGGGGTGGCGCGGCTGACCGACGGCAACGGCGTGGACATCGTGCTGGACGGCATCGGGGGTTCGGTCACCGGGGAGGCACTCGGCTCGTTGGCCGTGGACGGCACCCTCGTCAGCATCGGCTACGCGGCTGGAGTGCGTGCCGAGATCAACGTGACCGACCTGATTTGGAAGAACGCCCACATCCACGGATTCAGGTTCGCCCTGTTCACCCCCGAGCAGGTCAACGCCGCCAACGCGGCCCTGCTCGACCTGGTCGCACAGGGTGAGCTCCACCCGAAGGTGGCGCAGGTCTTCCCGCTGGAGAAGGCTTTCGAGGCGCAGCGCCTGCTGGCCGAGGGCGGCCCCTTCGGCCGCGTCCTGCTCGCTCTGTGACCCAGCGCGCCGCCGCGGGCCGACACGGCGGGCGCCAGAGCGCCAAGGGGGGCCTGACGGGCACGTCGGCAGCGTGACCCTCGCGGCAGGCGGCGGGCTCGGCGGGGTGCTGCCGGGAGGCGGGAGTGGGCGGTGGCGGATCGGTGCCGCGTCTGCGTCAGGAGGGGGCGGACAGCGTGGACTTCAGGGTGCGGCGGAGGTAGCGGCGGGTGGTGTGGGCGCGGTGGAGGCGGGCGGGGAGGGTGAGGGGGAGAGGGGTGGCGTAGCGGCGGGCGCGGATGTCGGCGACGACGGAAGGCGGCGCGTTCATCGCGGTCAGGGTGTCCAGCGCCTGGCCCTTGGTCAGGAGCCGGCCGTCCGCGAGGGTCACCGTGGCCCGGGCGAGGGTGAGCATGCCGAGGTCGACCCAGACGTCCTGCAGCCAGCGCAGCGGGGCCGCCGTCGCCGGCAGCCAGAAGTCCCGCAGGTCCGCCCGTACGAAGGCGGCCAGTTCGGCGTCGCTCACCGGCGGCAGCAGCCTGCCCGGCGGCGGGCCGAGCAGGACCAGGCCGCCGCTGTGCAGCTCCCGCCGCGTCACCTCCGTCACCGGCCGGGCGAACAGCCGGCGGTGCGCCCACGTCACATGCCGCGCCCGGGTGTCGGCGAGCGCGTCGCGGGCCAGGTACGAGCAGTGCAGCTTCTCCGCCGGCGGGAAGCGCGCCTCAAGCGATCGGTGCAGGTGCGTGAGGGCGTCCTGCTGGGCATCGTCCGCAGCGGCGCCGACGACCGCGATGAGGTCGAGATCGCTGATACCGGGCCGGAAGTCGCCGAGGGCGAGCGAGCCGTGCGCCCAGACCGCGACCGGGGAGACGACGTCCGCCAACCTGCCGGTGAACTCCGCCAGTAGCGGCGCCACCGCCTCGTGCACCTCGCGCATACCCACGATGCTGTCATTCCGCTCGCCCGGAGGAAACGCCTCCGCACCGCGGGTGCGGCACCGAAAAGGGGCCGTCCCCGGAACCGGAGCTCCGGGGACGCCCATGCACCACCAGGCGGGAGCCGTCAGATGGCCGTCCAGACGAACGTCACCGAGCCCTGCGAGCCCGCCGTGTTCCGGCCGGTGACCGTCACCGTCCAGGTGCCCGCCTTGCTCGCCGCGCCGGTGAAGGTGCCGTCTGCCGCCAGGGAGATCCCCGGCGGCAGCCCCGTCGCGGTGTAGGTGGCGCCCGACGTCCTGCCGTCCAGCGCCCAGTCCACCTTCTTGTGCACCGGGCTGCTCATCCCGTGCGGGTTGCTCAGGGTGAGCGGCGCCGCGGCCGTCCCGGTGCCCGCCGCGGCCGCCTTCGGGGCGATCGAGGCGGCCAGGTTGCCGTTGACGGTCGTCGGCACAGTGACGGTGCCGGTCAGCGGCAGGTTCCGCGAGGAGTCGCCGACCAGGATCTGGTAGGTGCCGGCCGCGGTGGTCCAGTTGCTGCTCGAGGTGTTCCAGTAGGCCAGGTCGTGCGTGCTGACGGTGAAGGTGACCGTCTGCGACTGGCCCGGGTTGAGCGTGACGCGCTGGAAGCCGCGCAGCTGGTGCACCGGCTCACCGGTGGACGCCGGATCGCCGACATAGAGCTGCACCACGTCCGTGCCGGCCCGCGACCCGGTGTTGGTGACCGTGGCGTGCACGGTCGCGTTCCCCCCGGACAGCGCCCCCACCTGCAGGTTGGAGAAGCCGTACGAGGTGTAGGACAGGCCGTACCCGAACGGGTAGAGCGGTGTGATGTTCTTCGCGTCGTACCAGCGGTACCCGACGTCCAGGCCCTCGCTGTACTGCACCTGCCCATTGGTGCCCGGCCACTGCGCCGCGGTGTTCGCGGGCACGTCGGCGAGCGACTTGGGGAAGGTGACCGGCAGCTTGCCGGAGGGGTTCACGTCACCGAAGAGCAGCGAGGCGATGGCCGTGCCGTACTCCTGGCCGGGGTAGAACGCCTCGAAGACGCCCGCCACCTGGTTGAGCCACGGCATGTTGATCGCCGAGTTGTTGTTGAGCACCACGATGGTGTGCGGGTTCGCCGCCGCCACCTGGGCGATCATGTCGTTGTCGGCCACCGAGCTGCCGCCGTTGTTCGGCAGGTCGAGCGTGGTGGTGTCGTGCTCCTCGTTGCCGTAGTTGTCGGAGGCGAAGACGATCGCGACATCGGAGGTGCGGGCGAGCGTGACCGCGGAGTTGAGGTCGGTCGCGTCGTTGTAGGTCACCGTGGTGCCGGTGCCCGCGGTCCGGTTCTGGATGCCGGTGATCGGCCAGACCGTGCCGGAACTCGTGGTGGTGGCGCTGCCGCCGCCGATGGTCTGCACACCGGCCCCGCCGTCCCAGCCGATCACCGCGATGGACTTGGTGGTGGAGGTGGACAGCGGCAGGATGCCGTTGTTCTTCAGCAGCACCGTGCCCTCCTCGGCACCCTGGAGCGCGACCTGCTGGTGCGCCGCGGTGGTGACGGTGGCGTCCCGGTTGCCGCTGGGCGCTTTGTCGAACAGGCCGAAGGCGAAGTACTGCGTGAGCAGCCGGCTGACCATCGTGTCCAGGGTGGCCTGGCTGACGGTGCCGTTGGCCACGGCCTGGGCGAGGAAGTCGGCGTAGAAGTACCCGTTGGGCATCTCCACCGTCAGGCCCGCGTTCGCGGAGTCCTGCGTGGAGTGCGTGCCGCCCCAGTCGCTGGTGATGAAGCCGCCGAAGTTCGCCTGCTGGTACAGCCCGACGTTCATCAGCGCCGGGTTCTGGCAGGCGGGCACGTTGTTGACGACGCTGTACGCGCACATCGCCGCCGCCGGCGAGCCCTGCTCCACGGCCGCCTGGAACGCCGGCAGGTACAGCTCCTGCAGCGTGCGGTTGTCGACGATGACCGTGCCGGCCGGGTTCTCGATGTTGTAGACGGCCACGTGCTTCATCTCGGCCATCACGCCCTGGCTCTGGATGCCCCGGATGTCGGCGGCGGCCATCTTCCCGTTGAGGTACGGGTCCTCGCCGAACGTCTCGAACGCCCGGCCCCAGCGCGGGTCGCGGACGATGTTCAGCGTCGGGCCGAGCGCCACCTGCGCGCCCTTGCCGGCGAACTCGGCGCCGATCGCGGCGCCGTACTGCTGCTCCAGCGCCTCGTCCCAGGTGGCCGCCGAGGCGTTCGCGGACGGCATCTGGGTGACGCCGCCGAGTCCGTCGCCCACGCCGTGCGGGCCGTCCTGGAGCCCGAGCGCCGGGATGCACAGCGACGGGATGCCGTTGATGTTGCCGATGTACGGCGAGGAGGCGTTGTTGCCGTGCAGGATCGAGACCTTCTCGGCGTTGGTCATCTGGGCCATGACCTGCGAGACACGGGTCGCGACCGGAGCGGTGGAACCGACCCACGGGCAGTCGCCGTTGCCGCCGCCGGGCGGGGTGCCGGTGCCGCCGGGGGTCAGGACGGTGAACTCCCAGAGGGAGTAGCCCCACTGGGTGGCCCGCTGGGTGCCGTACATGCGGATGTAGCGGCCGGTGGCGGTGAAGCTGAGGTTCTCCGTGCCGCCGGCGCCGCTGGTCGTGGAGTACACCGTGTTCCACGTGGAACCGTTGTCCGAGACCTGGATCTGGTACGCCTTCGCGTACGCGGTCTCCCAGGTCAGCTGGGCGCCGCAGATGCTCTGCGAGCTGCCGAGGTCGACCTGGATCCACTGCGGATCGGAGGCCGCGCTCGACCAGCGGGTGCCGGCGTTGCCGTCGAAGGCGGCCGAGGCGGGGGTGCCGTCGTTCTCGACCGAGGACGCGGTGGCCGGCTTGCCCAGGGCGGCGGTGGTGGTGCCGCATGTTGCGGGCGGGGTGCCGCCACCGGAGCCGCCGTAGACCTGGAACTCCCACAGGGAGTAGCCCCATTGGGTGCCGCGCTGGGTGCCGTACATCCGCACGTAGCGACCCGAGCCGGTGACGTTCAGGGTCTGGGTGCCGCCGGTGCCGGTGGTGGTGGAGTAGATGTCGGTCCAGCTTGCGGCGTCGTTCGAGGTCTGGATCTTGAACGCCTTGCCGTAGGCCGTCTCCCAGTTGAGGACGACCTGGGTGATCGGCTGCACGGAGCCGAGGTCGACCTGGAGCCACTGGGGGTCGGCGGCGGCGCTCGACCAGCGGGTGCCGGTGTCGCCGTCCACGGCCGCGTTCGCGGTGAAGGCGTCCTGGACCGAGGAGGCGGTGGCCGGCTTGCCCTGGGAGAGCAGCTGCGGGGTGGCCGCGTGGGAGGAGGTCGGGACGAGGGAGAGGTACGCCGAGGCGATGAGCACCAGGGCGAGCAGCAGGACGGCCTGCGGTGATCGTCGGAAACGTTTACGGCTGACGGAGAGCCCTTGTGGGGTGACCCTCATGTGAGTGCTCCTGTGTGTCGGGGTGCGGCTCGCTGTTGGGGGGACCGACAGTGGTGCGGGTGCGGGTGCGGGTGCGGGTGCGGGTGCGGGTGCGGGTGCGGGTGCGCTGCTGAGAGCGCTCTCTGATCGTCGTGATAGTCACGCCCGCCCGAGGGGGTGTCAACCTTTCCGACAAAGGCCGATCGGCGAAACCGCTTGCCTTGACCGGCAGTTGGTGTGGGAGCGCTCCGAGGGCCGGGGCGAGCCGGGCCGGGGCGCCCCCACCCTCCTACGGAAGGCTCGTCCGCGGAGGGCCGGACACGTCGAGAAGCGCGAGCATGGCGGGAAGCAGGTCGCTGTTCAGCGGATCGGGGTTGCTGCTGTCGATGGCACCTTCCAACGCGAGGGTCGTGTACCCGTGCACGAGAGACCAGACCGCGTAGCTCGGCAGCAGTGCGGGGTCGGTGTCGGAAGCCGCGGGTTCGGCGTCCTCGCCGCGCAGGCTGCGATCCAGAGCGCGGAGGGCGCGGTGCTTCTGTTCGGCCAGTTCGGGTGCGGTGAAGTCGAACTGGGTCATCCGCCACATCAGGTCGAACAGGGCACGGTTCTCACCTGCGAAGGCGACGTACTCCGCGGCAATGCGCGTGACACGCCCTCGCGCATCGAGCCCAGCGAGTTCGAGTGATTCGAGCCGATCGCAGAGTTGCCGGTAGGCGCGGGTCGCGAGCGCACCGAGGAGCCCGCGCGCGTCACCGAAGTGATGCTTGGGAGCAGACTGCGACACCCCCACCCGTCGCGCGGCTTCGCGCATGCTGAACCCGGCGACACCTTTCTCGGTCAGCACGACGAGCGCGCTGTCGAGCAGCGCGGCGCGCAGGTTGCCGTGATGGTACTGATCCCCGGTGAGTGGTTCCTTGCCCATCCCCTCATCTTGACAGTGAGCAGATGATTCGTAAACTGCTCGCTGTCAAGATGATGGATGGAGTGGCTATGTCGGACATGGTGCTGGTCACGGGCATCTCGGGGTTCATCGGTGGTCACACCGCGGCCGAGCTGTTGCGGCGCGGATACGCGGTACGTGGCTCGGTGAGGTCGCCCTCTCGTAGCGGCGAGGTGCATGCGGCGATGGCGGCAGCCGGCGTCGACACCGCAGAGTTCGAGATCTGCCGGCTCGACTTGTTGTCGGATCAGGGGTGGGCGGAAGCGGTCGACGGATGCCGATACGTATTGCATGTGGCCTCCCCGTTCGTGCTGGCAAAACCGAAAGACCCGGACGAGCTGATCCGTCCCGCCGTCGAGGGGGCAATCCGAGCGGTCGGGGCGGCACTGGATGCGGGCGTGGAGCGAGTGGTCATGACCTCGGCGTTGGCGACGATGCAGTTCGCCCGCGCACCCAGAGGGCACGTCTACACCGATGCCGACTGGACCGACCCGGACGACCCGCGCCTCAACGCGTACACCGTCTCGAAGGTCAAGGCCGAGCGGGCCGCGCGGGAGCTTGTCCAGCAACGTGGAGTCCCGGACTGGCTCGCAGTCATCAACCCGGGCGCGGTGATCGGGCCACTCCTGACGAACGATCCTGGGACCTCGGTCACCGCGATCCAGCAGATCATGTCCGGGGCGCTTCCGATGATTCCCGACCTTCGGCTTCCGTGGGTCGATGTGCGGGACGTCGCCGACGCCCACATCGCCGCAATGACCTTCGCGAGTGCCGCCGGTCGCCGCACGATCGTCGCCACCGACCCGATGTCGCTCATCGAGGTCGCCGGAGTCATCCGCGAACGCCTTCCCGAAGTGAGCCGGAAGGTGCCCGCACGGGCGATGCCGACCTGGTTCACCAGGCTCGCCAGCGTGTTCGAGCCCCAACTGCGCGACAACCGATGGCTGATCGGCCAGAAACAGCGCTTCGACCGCACCACCGCCGAGACCCTCCTCGGACACCCCTTGCGACCGATCCCCGACGCGATCGAGCGGACCGGGCGCAGCCTGGCCGAACGCCGGCTCATCTGAACTCCGGGACGTGACTGCGCCCCTGCGCCCCGTGCCACCTACCGCCCCGCTGAGGGAGCGACCGGTTCTCCGCCTGTGTCCGGCCGGCTGACCACCGAGTCCATCGACGGGCGGCTCGAACACCTCCGCGGCTCGGCGCTCGGGTTCCGAAACCTGACCGGCTGCATCGCCCGGTCAATACTCGAGGCCGGCGGTTTCAGACCACTCCTGCACCTCTGACTGCGAAGAGCGCCGTAACCCCCGTCCGGCGGCCCGGCGGACCCCGGCGGGGTACGGTCGAGGCGCATGTCGATCAGGTGCCGTGCCCGGTGGACGGGACGGCGGAAGGGCAGGGCGCGAGTGACCGCTGGAACCGACTCCCCGCAGGCGTACCAGGACGGGCTGCTGCCCGGTACCCGGCGGGCGCTGATGCACCGCGTCGCCGTGGAGCAGGCCGCGGGCCGGGCGCCCTCGGTGAGCGCCGCGCTCGTCCGGGACGGCCGGATGGTCTGGAACGGGTCCGCGAGCATGGTCGAGGGGCACGCGCCGGACGCCGGCACCCAGTACCGGATCGGCTCGATCACCAAGACCTTCGTCGCCGTGCTGGTGATGCGGCTGCGGGACGAGGGCCGGCTGGAGCTGACCGACCCGATCGGCGTGCACCTGGGCGGGCTGTCGGTGCCCGGGGTGACGGTCGGCCAACTGCTCGCGCACACCGCCGGATTGGCCTCCGAGACGCCCGGCCCCTGGTGGGAGCGCACCCCCGGCGAGCTGCGGCCGGAGCTCGCCGACATCCTCGGCCCCGCTCCCGTCAAGCACCCGGCCGGCCGCCGCCACCACTACTCCAACCCCGGATTCGCCCTGCTCGGCGCCCTGGTGGAGGAGGTGCGGGGCCGCTCCTGGGGCGAGGTGCTCCAGGAGGAGGTGCTCGATCCGCTGGGCATGGACCGGACCTCGCTGCGGCCGCAGCCGCCGGCCGCCGGTGGGTTCGCCGTCCATCCGCTGGCCGACGCCATGGTGCCGGAGGCCGTCCAGCAGACCGGGCGGATGGCGCCGGCGGGCGAGTTGTGGTCGACCACCGCGGACCTCTCGCGCTGGGCGGCCTTCCTCGCCGCCGGCCACGACGGCGTACTGGCCGCGGGGACGCTCGCCGACATGCGGGAGTCGGCCGCCCCCGCCGACACCAGCCAGCCGGACGGCGGCTACGGGCTGGGGTTGCAGCTGCTGCGCCGCAACGGGTGGGCGCTGGCCGGCCACACCGGCTCCATGCCCGGCTTCCTGGCCGCGCTGTGGGTGAGCACCGAGCGCCGCAGTGCCGGGATCGCGCTGGCCAACTGCACCTCGGGCCCCGCGGTGAGCGACCTCGCGGTCGACCTGATGCGGATCGCCGACGAGGCCGAGCCGCCCTTCCCCGCGCCCTGGCAGCCCGCCGAGGACCTGGACCCGGCGCTGGTGGAGCTGACCGGCCCCTGGTACTGGGGCACCGCGGGCTTCCTGCTCAGGGTGGTCGGCGGGCAGCCCGAGCTGCGCCGGATGGGCGGGCAGGGCCGCGGCACCCGGTTCCACGTGGAACCGGACGGCACCTGGACCGGCCTGGAGGGCTACTACGCCGGGGAGACGCTGCGGGTGGTGCGCCGGGCGGACGGCTCGGTCGGCCATCTCGACCTCGGGTCCTTCGTGTTCACACGCGAGCCCTACGATCCGCAGGCTCCGGTGCCCGGGGGCTTCCCCGGCTGGCACTGAGCCCCGGGCCCCGCAGCGGCAGCGCCGGCGCCGAACACGGCGGGCGCGGCGCCGCGCGCGGCCGGGGAGGTGGGGCGGGCGCGGTGGCTCACTCGTCACCGTGCGTGTTCCACGTGGAACATCGGCGGCCGCGCTCGGTGGCGGGGCCGCCGCCGTCAGCCCAGGTCGTCGCCGAGGAGGCCGAGCACGCCCTCGATGTTGGCGTCCAGGTAGTGCCGCAGGGTGAGCGGCACCACCTCCACCGACGCCAGGCCGACCCGGGTGAAGGGCACCCGTACGACCTCGTACTCGCCGCTGGGCGCCTCGACTTCGGGGCCGTGCCGCCGGTCGAGGTCCATCGAGGCGAGCCGGCAGGCGAAGAAGTACTGCACCTTCACGCCGTGCGCGCCGTCCTCGGTGATGTGCTCGACGGTGTCGATGAAGGCGGGCACGGCGTCGGTGATCTTCCCGCCGAGCTCCTCGTCGATCTCCCGGTGCAGGGCGGAGAGCACGTCGGCGTCCTCCTCCTCGACGCCGCCGCCGGGCGTCAGCCAGTAAGGAGACATGCCGGGCTTGGTCCGCTTGATCAGGACCAGCTGGTCGCCGTCGAGGATGATGGCGCGGGCGGTGCGCTTGACCACCGGGCGGGTGGTGGGACTGGGGTGCGTGTCCGGGGGCATGCCTGAGGTCTGCCGCGAAGGACGCGGGGGCAAACGTCCCCCGCACCCTTCAGTTGCCGTGCTGTGAACTGCCGGTGCCGCCGCCTGCCGCTTCCCTGAGCGCCGCGTCCAGCGCGCGGGTGACGTCGGCGACGATGTCCTGCGGGTCCTCGACGCCCACCGAGAAGCGCACGAAGCCCGGCGCGACCGCGTCGCCGCCCCAGCGGGCCCGCCGTTCGGCGGTGCTCTGCACGCTGCCGAAGCTGGTCGCCTCCGAGGTCATCCGCAGCGCGGCCAGGAAGCGTTCGGCGTGCTCGCGGTCCGGCAGGGTGAAGGACACCACGGGGCCGAAGCGCCGCATCTGCCGGGAGGCGAGCGGGTACGACGGGTCGGTGGGCAGCCCGGGGTGGCGTACCCCGGTGACCTCGGGCCGCTCCAGCAGCGCCCGGGCGAGCGCGAGCGCGTTCTCCGCCTGGCGGTCCACCCGCAGGGCGAGCGTGGCGAGGGAGCGGTGCGCGAGCCACGCCTCCATCGGGCCGGGGATCGCCCCCACGGTCTTGCGCCACAGCCGTACGGAGGCGGCCAGCTCGGGGTCGCGGGTGGTGACGTAGCCCATCAGCAGGTCGCCGTGGCCGCTGAGCGCCTTGGTGCCGCTGGCCACCGAGAAGTCGGCGCCGAGCGCGAGCGGGCGCTGGCCGAGCGGGCCGGCCAGGGTGTTGTCCACCGCGACCAGGGCGCCCGCCGCGTGGGCGGCGTCGGCCAGCCGCCGGATGTCGCACACGTCCAGCTCGGGGTTGGACGGGGTCTCCAGCCACAGCAGCCGGGCGCCTTCCAGCACCTCCAGCTGGGCGTCGCCCGCGGTGGGCGCCAGCCGCACCTCGACCCCGTAGGACTCCAGGCGGCCCTGGAGCGCGCGGGTGGTCTGGTAGCAGTCGGCGGGCAGCACGACCGCCTGGCCCGCGGACACCTGCGAGAGCAGCACCGCGGAGACGGCGCCCATGCCGGAGGCGAAGGCGAGGGTGGTGGCCGCCTCGTCGCCGGGCGCCTCCAGCTCGGCAATGGCCGCCTCCAAGGCGTCCCAGGTGGGGTTGTCGTCGCGCCCGTAGGTGTAAGGGCCGACCGGCTCGCCCGGCAGGTGGTAGTGCGAGACGAAGACCGGGCCCGGCAGCGAGGGCTCGTACGCGGTGGCCGGCGGCCGCCCGGCGTGGACGCTGCGGGTGCTGTCGCCCGATGCCGCGGCGCTCACTCGTCGTCCGGGAGTACGACGTGCAGCGCCCAGGAGACGATGCTGACGATCAGGGCGCCGACCACGGCCGTCCAGAACCCGTGCACGTGGAAGTCGAGGCTGAGCTTGCCGGCCAGCCACGAGGTGAGCAGCAGCATCAGCGCGTTCACCACCAGCGTGATCAGGCCGAGGGTGAGGATGAACAGCGGGAAGGACAGCACCTTCACCACGGGCTTGACCAGCCAGTTCACCAGGCCGAAGATCAGCGCGACGAGTATGAGCGAGAGCACCTTGCGCGCGGTGGAGTCACCGGTGAGCGTGATGTCCTTGATCACCCAGGTCGCCACGCCGAGGGCCCCGGCGTTGGCCAGGGTCTTGACGAGGAAATTCTTCATGGTGTGATCGTCGCAGGTCCGAGCACCCGCACAAGGGACGGGACCGAACCGTGGCCGTACCGCAGCGGAGGAGTGGCGATGAAGGTGTTCCGGCTGGACGACCTGGACGCGGAGCGTGCCGCGAACCAGGGCGCGTACCTGCGCTTCCTGCGCGAGCCCCACATGTCCGCGGGTCTGTACGCGCTCCAGGCCGGGCAGAGCGACCCGCAGCAGCCGCACGAACAGGACGAGGTGTACGTCGTGGTCAGCGGCCGGGCCTCGATCACCGTGGGGGAGGAGACCACCACCGTGGCCCGCGGCAGCGTCGTCTACGTACCGGCCCGCACCCCGCACCGCTTCCACCACATCAGCGAGGACCTCAGGGTCCTCGTGGTCTTCTCGCCGCCGGAGCCCTGACCGGACGCCGGAGCCCTGACCAGCGGGTGGAGCCCCGATCCGGCCGGTCCGGGCACCCCTAGGGTGTGTCTGACAAATCCCGCCTGGTCGGCGGGGTCTGGCACGCACTCTCGCCGCGTTGTCGGTCGTCGGCGCAGCCCGCTGCGCTCTCCTCCCTCCGCCTTGCGACAGCACGCACCAGACCTCGCCGCCCCCGCCCTTTCGGGCGGACGCCGCTATTTGCCAGACGCACCCTAGGGGGCGGATCAGGGTGGGATCAGGACCGCCGAGCCCCCGTCCGGGCACCTCGTGGCCCTACAGTCGTGAGTACGGCAACCACACCTGCCGACGATGCGCACCGCGCGCGCCGACCTAGGAGCGAAAGAGCGTCATGGACAATCTGCTGAAGAGCCTGCCCTGGTGGGTCAAGTGGATCGGCATCCCGGTCATCGCCCTGGTCGTCTTCGGCGGGCTGGTCGCGAGCCTGATCAGCATCGTCGTCGGCCTGCTGTTCAAGGTCATCGTCTTCGTCGTGCTGGTCGGGGCCCTGGTCTTCGTCGTGAAGCGCGTCACGTCCGGCGGCTCGGGCGGCAACCGCCGCGACTGGTGATCACCGCGCGCGCCGGTGGCTGTGCCCGCCCCCGCGGGCCGGCCGCGGCACCCGCGCGCCCGCCGGCGCACCGCGGTCGGCCCCGACCACGAGCGCGGCCAGCGCCGTGGTCAGCGGCACCGACGCCACCAGACCGATGCTCCCGACCAGTGTCCTGACGATCTCCTCGGCCACCAGCTCGCTCCCGGCCACCTGGACCACCCCGCTGCGCGCGATGGAGAAGAGCAGCAGCAGCGGCAGGGCCGCGCCCGCGTAGGCCATGACGAGGGTGTTGACCACGGAGGCGATGTGATCCCGGCCGATCCGCATCCCGGCCCGGTAGAGCTTGCGCCAGCCCGCCGTGGGATCGGCGTCCTTCAGCTCCCACACCGCCGCGACCTGGGTGACCGTCACGTCGTCCAGCACCCCCAGCGACCCGATGATCACCCCCGCCAGCAGCACGCCCTTGATCTGGATGTGCGGGTAGAGCGTGTGGATCAGCCCGGTCTCGTCCGAGGTGTTCCCGGTCAGCCGGGCCCAGCCGATGAAGTACGAGCCGAGCAGGCCGATCAGGAACAGTGAGCAGAGCGTGCCCAGCACGGCCACGGAGGTACGGGCGTTGACCCCGTGGCACAGGTAGAGCGCCAGGAGCATGATCGCGCTGCCGCCCACCACCGCGACCAGCAGCGGATTGTCGCCGTGCAGGATCGCCGGGAGGATGAACAGGGTCAGCACCGCGAAGGAGATGACCAGCGCGACCAGCGCCATCACCCCTCGCAGCCGCCCCACCAGCACCACCGCGAGCGCGAACACCCCGGCGAGCACCGCGAGCGGCAGGCCGCGGTCGACGTCGGTCACCGAGTAGCGCAGGTTCTTGGGCGCGTCGGGGGCGTAGGCCAGCACCACCCCCTCGCCCTTGGTGTAGCGGCGGGTCTGGTCCGGCTGGACGATCTCGGTGAACCGGGTGCCCTTGTCGGGGCCCGCCTCCACCTCGATGGTCGCCTTCTGGCAGGCGTCGCCGGCACTCGGGTCGGGAGTGGCGCCGGCCATCTTGCAGGAGACGTCGAGGAGCTGGACCACCCGGCCGGCCCGGGTCTGCTGGTCGAAGCCGACTCCGGTGCGCGCGTGGCCGGGCGCCCCGCCCGGCCACAGCAGCACCAGCCCGGCGACCACCGCGGCCGCGAAGGGCACCAGGATCGCGGCGATCACCCGCCGCAGGTGCCGGGAGACCGGTGCCGCGGGCCCGTGGGAGTGGCCGTGCAGGTGCGGGGCGGGGCCGTCCGGGGCCGGGCCGTGAGGGCCGTGAGCGGGGTCGTGCGTGGGCCCGGTCGCGGAGCCGTGCTGCTCGTACGGCTCGTGCGGGGGCCGGCCGGCCGGTTCGGGCGCGGGGCGCCAGGGGGTGTCCACCGGCCGATCATCGCAAGGGCCCCTGGTGGATGTCCGTATCCAGCCGCTACCGTTGGCAGCACCTTTGCAAACGCGGGAGCTCGGAGCACCGGGCTGAGAGGGCGCTGACATCGCCGTGAAGGGCGAGCGCTGCGCCGACCGCTGAACCTGTTACCGGGTAATGCCGGCGTAGGGAGTGGGTCTCATATGACCATGCAGGACGCACGCACGCGCGAAATCGGCTGGCACAAGGGCTATCTGGAGGGTTCGCGGCCCGATCTGCGGGTCCCGGTCCGGCGCGTGCACCTCACCGACGGCAACGACGTGACGCTCTACGACACGTCAGGGCCGTACACCGACCCGTCCGTCGAGACCGATGTACGGCGCGGCCTGGCGCCGCTCCGCCAGAACTGGATCGTCGCCCGCGGCGACACCGAGGAGTACTCCGGCCGCCCGGTGCGGCCCGAGGACGACGGGCTGCGGCACACCTCGCCCCGCGGCGGGCTGCGCAACCTCGACGCGGTCTTCCCCGGCCGGCCCCGGCTCCCCCGCCGCGGCCTGCCGGGCCGGCCGGTCACCCAACTCGCCTACGCGCGACGGGGCGAGGTCACACCGGAGATGGAGTTCGCGGCGCTGCGCGAGGGCCTCTCCCCCGAGACCGTGCGGGAGGAGATCGCCGCGGGCCGGGCGGTGCTGCCGGCCAACGTCAACCACCCCGAGATCGAGCCGATGGTCATCGGCAAGCGGTTCCTGGTGAAGGTCAACGCCAACATCGGCAACTCCGCGGTCACCTCCTCCATCGAGGAGGAGGTCGAGAAGATGACCTGGGCCACCCGGTGGGGCGCCGACACCGTGATGGACCTCTCGACCGGCCGCAACATCCACACCACGCGCGAGTGGGTGCTGCGCAACTCCCCCGTGCCGATCGGCACCGTGCCGCTCTACCAGGCCCTGGAGAAGGTGGACGGCCGGGCGGAGGAGCTGAGTTGGGAGATCTACCGGGACACGGTGGTCGAACAGGCCGAGCAGGGCGTGGACTACATGACCGTGCACGCCGGCGTGCTTCTGCGGTACGTGCCGCTGACCGCCCGCCGCAAGACCGGCATCGTCTCGCGCGGCGGCTCGATCATGGCCGCCTGGTGCCTGGCCCACCACCGCGAGAGCTTCCTCTACGAGAACTTCGAGGAGCTCTGCGACATCCTCGCCGCCTACGACGTGACGTTCTCCCTCGGCGACGGGCTGCGGCCCGGCTCCATCGCCGACGCCAACGACGAGGCGCAGTTCGCCGAGCTGCGCACCCTCGGCGAGCTGAACACCATCGCCAAGCGGCACCACGTGCAGACCATGATCGAGGGCCCCGGCCATGTGCCGATGCACAAGATCAAGGAGAACATCGACCTGCAGCAGGAGGTGTGCGAAGAGGCGCCCTTCTACACCCTCGGCCCGCTCACCACCGACATCGCCCCGGCCTACGACCACATCACCTCCGGTATCGGCGCCGCGATGATCGCCTGGTGGGGCACGGCGATGCTCTGCTACGTCACTCCCAAGGAGCACCTGGGCCTGCCGGACCGGGACGATGTGAAGACCGGCGTGATCACGTACAAGATCGCCGCCCATGCGGCCGACCTCGCCAAGGGCCATCCCGGCGCGCAGGCCTGGGACGACGCGCTGTCCGACGCGCGCTTCGAGTTCCGCTGGGAGGACCAGTTCAACCTGGCGCTCGACCCGGACACCGCGCGCGCGTTCCACGACGAGACGCTGCCGGCCGAGCCCGCCAAGACCGCGCACTTCTGCTCCATGTGCGGTCCGAAGTTCTGCTCGATGCGGATCTCCCAGGACATCCGCCGCACCCACGGCGGCGACAGCGGAGCAGCCTCCGCGGGGGTGTCCGAGGGGGTTGATCCGGAGCTGGACGCCGAGATCGCGGCCGGGATGGCGGCGAAGTCCGCCGAGTTCGCCGCCGCGGGCAACCGCGTCTACCTGCCGCTGGCGGAGTAGCCGGACGCCGCGAGTGCGCGGCCGGCTCTGCGTGGAAGGCCCCGGTGCTGCCTGCCGGGGCCTTCCCGCATGCGTGGTCGCGATCGGTCGGCGCCGTGTCGGGCAGCCCGGGGTCACCGGTGGGACGTGCCGCGCGGGCCTCAGTCGTCCGAGGCGTTGACGTTCGGCGGGACCGGCGGGGGCCAGCCGACCGTGGAGAAGCTGCGCCACAGGCCGACCGTGCCGACGGTCTTGGCGCTCTGCGTCGACGGCAGGTAGAAGCTGGGCAGCCCCTCCGGGTCGTGGCAGTTGGCGCCTTTGTGCAGCCAGATGTCGACCCCGGTGTTGTTGACGACCGAGTCGACGGGACGCGGCCCGAAGGAGTGGCAGTGCCCGTTGCCCTGGCTGGGGTTCTGCACGACCGAGCGGACGAACGCTCCCCGGGTGCCCACCACCTGCCCGGCCGAGGAGTCCGAGCAGCCCGAGGCCGCGAGGGCGAGCGGGGCGGCCGCGCTCAGGGCCACCAGCGATCGACGGACGCGCATGGAGCTCTCCCGTTCCGCACCCTTGCCGGCCAGGTACGCAACGAAGTCAAACAACGCGCGCCCGGCTCCGCGAGCCGGGGCGTCCATCCGGGCGGGCTCACTGCGGGCGGTGCTCGGGGCCGCCGAAGTCCGGACCGGTGAAGTCGGGGGAGGTGTAGCGCGGCGCTGTGGCCTGCGGGTCCTGCGGGGAGGAGAAGTCGGGCCGGGTGTAGCCCAGGTGAGGCATCCGCGTGACCCGGGGGGAGGGCGCCGGCGGCACGGCCTGCGCGTGGGCGAGGGTGTCCTCCAGGAAGGGCACCATCGCGCGGTCGAGCAGGGCGCGCTGCCAGGCGGCACGCGCCCGGGCCACCTCCGGCGGCAGCGACTCGGGCGCGTCGTGGATCGCGGTGGCGCCGTCCCGCAGCGCGGTGAGCAGCAGGCCCACCGCGCCCAGCAGGATCGCCGCCGCCGCGACCGCGGCGAAGAACCAGCCCGCCGTGCGCAGCGGCGAGGCGATGCCGGGCTCCGGGGAGACCGCCCGCAGCGCGTACCCGATGAGCAGGAAGATCACGGCGGCCGCGCCGGCCAGCATCGGGGTGAGCACCGCCAGCGTGGCGAAGATGCCGGCGCCCCGGCCGGAGCGGTCGGCCACACCCATGGCCGCGTAGCCAAAGGCGCGGCTCTCCCGCTCGCGGGCGTCCTCGCGCGCCGCCTCGCGGGTCTCGGCGCGGATCTCCCGGTAGGCGTCGTACTCCTCGGCCACTCTCGCGCTGATCGACTCGGCGGCGGCGAGCGCCAGCGTGCGCAACTGCTCGGCGTTCAGCGGCGTCCCGTCACCCGGGCCCAGCCCTGCTGTGCTGCCCCCCGGCCCTCTTCCGTCACCGTCCGGCCCGTCGAGGACGATACGCAGCGCTTCGTCGAGGACGTGCTCGAAGTCCGGGCGGTCCTCGGTGAGCAGATGTGGAACGCTGGTCATGTGCATCCCCCGATGCTCCGACTCCCCCACCACGTGCGGTGTTCCACGTGGAACCGGCCGGTTCGCCGGCGGGAGGAGCGGTGTGCCTACGGATACAGCCGATGGTAGGGCCGTCCGGAGGGCCTTGACAGGGCGTAGCCGGTAAATGTGCTGCGGAGGATGTGCCGTCGGGTATTCAGCCGACTCAGCCGACCAAGGGGAGTTGGGCGACCAGCAGCCGGCCGTCCATGGTGACCCCGCCGTCCATCGCCACCGCGAGGTTGTCCGCGTAGACCATCGGCCCGCGCACGCTCTGTCCCGACGGCTCGCCCTCGACCTGCTCCCCACCCTCGGCCAGCAGGTAAGGGATCGGGCTGTGGCCGTGCACCACGCGCTTTCCGCCGTAGGTGCCCAGCAGTTCGCGGGCCGCGTCGGGCCCGCCGTCCCCGCGGAAGGCGAAGCGCTTGGTGAACTTGCGGAACAGGTCCCAGCACTCGTCGGCGTCGCCGCGCTGCAGCACACCGGTGACCGCGTCGTTCATCTCCTCGATGCTGCTGCCGTAGTCGAGGTAGGCGGTGGTGTCGGAGTGCACCAGGAGGTGGCCGTCGGTGAGATGGGCGGCGTCCAGCCGGGAGATCCACGTCAGGTGGCGGTCCTCCAGGCGCTCCATGTCGGAGGGCTGGCCGCCGTTGAGCCGCCAGGCGGCGAGGAACGAGGCGGTGCCGCCGGTGGAGTTGACCGGCGTGTCACCGAACCGGTGGGCGCCCAGCAGCAGAAGTTCGTGGTTGCCCATCAGCGCCCGGCAGTAGCCGCCGGCCGCGGCGGCTTCAGCGGACAGCTGCATCACCAGCTCGATGACGCCGATGCCGTCCGGGCCGCGGTCGGTGAAGTCGCCCAGGAACCACAGTCGGGCGCTGCCGGCCGACCAGTGGCCCTCGGTGTCCACCAGGCCGCAGGCGTGCAGCGCGGCGAGCAACTCCTCGAGGTAGCCGTGCACATCGCCGACCACGTAGAGCGGCCCGGGGCGGTCGGTGGGCAGCGAGGTGTCGGTGATCACCGGGAGGTCGCGGGCGGTCGGGGTGTACTCCGGCGGGACCAACGGCGTGTCGGGGCGGGTCGGTTCGTAGCCGGGCGGAGCGGGGGGCGCCGGCGGCGCGGCGTCGTAGGAGGACGTCCCGGGGTAGCCCGGTTCGTACGGCGCGACCGGCTCGAAGGCGGGCGCGCTCCCATACCCGGGCGCGGGCTCGTACCCGGTACCGGGTTCATACCCCTGACCTGCCCCCTGAGTCATCGACCCCTCCACGATCGCGCCACCATCCGCCCATCATAGGAATGCGGCTGGCGCGTTGTGACATACCCAGGCACTCGGATTTCGCCAGGTCCAGACAAAACACCTCGTAAGTCACCGTCAGTCCCCGTCCGGCGGCTCCTGGCCCGGCCCCTGCCCGGTCCCGGCTCAGTGCCGGCTCAGTGCCGGTTCAGGCCCGGCTCACCCCTGCCCGCGCCCGGGCCCGCGCGGCGGGCTGACCGTCGTGCGGTGGGGGCGCCGCTGGGAGGAGGCGCGGATGATGAGTTCGGTGGGCATCACCTGCTGGACGGGGTGCGCGGGGCCGACCCCTTCGATGGCGTCGATGAGCAACTGGACCACCGCGGTGCCGATCCGCCGCGGCTGCAGCGAGAGCGTGGTGATCGGCGGGTCGGTGCCCGCGTAGCCGCCGCTCTCGGAGCAGCAGACCAGCAGCAGGTCGTCGGGCACGCGTAAGCCGTAGCGGCGGGCGGCGGCGAGCAGGTCGGTGCCGTTGGGGTCGAAGAGGCCGTAGACCGCGTCGGGGCGGTCCGGGCGGGACAGTAACCGGTCGGCGGCCACGGCGCCCGCGCACGGGTCGTGCGCGGGGTAGGCCTCGTAGACCGGTTCCTGGCCGACGCGCTCGCACCACTCCAGGTAGGCGGTGGTGGACAGCTTCGTGTACGTGTCGGTGCTGGTGCCGGTGAGCAGGCCGATCCGGCGGGCGCCGGCCGCGGAGAGGTGGTCGAGGATGCTCAGCACGGCCTCCTCGTGGTCGTTGTCCACCCAGGCGTGCACCGGCAGGCTGCCCGCCGGGCGGCCGTCGCTGACCACGGGCACGCCCTGCCGGACCAGTTCGCTCACCAGCGGGTCCTGGTCGGAGGGGTCGATCACCACCGTGCCGTCCAGCGCCACGTTGGCCCACACGTCGTGGCGGGAGGAGGCGGGCAGGATCACCAGGGCGTAGCCGCGGGCCAGGGCGGCCGAGGTGGCGGCTCTGGCCATCTCCGCGAAGTAGGCGAACTCCGTGAAGGTGAACGGTTCTTCGCCGTAGGTGGTCACCGTCAGGCCGATCAGGCCGGACCTGCCGGTGCGCAGAGTGCGGGCGGCGGCGGACGGGCGGTACCCGAGCCGGTCGGCGACCTCGCGGACATGCCGGCGGGTGGCGTCGGGCAGCCGGCCCTTGCCGTTGAGCGCGTCGGAGACGGTCGTGATCGAGACGCCGGCCGCGGCGGCGACGTCCCTGATCCCCGCCCGCTCGAGCCGGCGTCCGACGGGTCGGCTCGCCTGGTCGTTACCTGCTGCTGTCATGGCGTGCCGATAGTAGGGCGACGCTGGTCCATCCGGCTTCACGCACCAGGGGGGCGGGCAGGGCCCCTGCTGAACGGTTTCTGCAAGATCTACTTCGCCAAGCGAGATGGAATATGCAGGCGGCAGGGGCCGTGTGACGGGTGATGCGGGCCCGACGGCGTCGATCGGCGGGCCATTGGCCGCACATGATCGATTCGGCCAACTCACTCCTACGGGGGATGCGCGCCAGGCGTGCGCCACCAGGGCACAAGGTGACGCGCCGCACTCTCCCCGCCCGCGCGACCTGCTCGTAGTGTGTGAGCATGACCACTCCCAAGCTGCGCGCGGAACTCGACGGTATTCCGACGTACAAGCCGGGCCGCCCCCCGGCTCGCGACGAGGGCCGCCCCGCCTTCAAGCTGTCGTCGAACGAGAACCCGTACCCGCCGCTGCCGGGCGTGCTGGAGGCGGCCGCCGCGGCCGCCGCGTCCTTCAACCGCTACCCGGACCTGGCCTGTTCGGCGCTGACCGCGGAGCTGGCCGAGCGGTTCGGCGTGCCGGCCGCCCATGTGGCGACGGGCACCGGCTCGGTCGGCGTGGCCCAGCAACTGGTCCAGGCGACCGCCGGCGCCGGCGACGAGGTGATCTACGCCTGGCGGTCCTTCGAGGCGTATCCGATCATCACGCAGATCAGCGGGGCCCGGGCGGTCCAGGTGCCGCTGGACGCCGGCGAGGTGCACGACCTGGACGCCATGGCGGCCGCGATCACCGACCGCACCCGGCTGGTCTTCGTCTGCAACCCCAACAACCCGACCGGCACCGCGGTGCGCCGCGCTGAGCTGGAGCGCTTCCTGGACCGGGTGCCCGCCGACGTACTGGTCGTGCTGGACGAGGCGTACCGCGAGTTCATCACCGACCCCGAGGTGCCCGACGGTGTCGACCTCTACCGGGACCGGCCCAACGTGGCGGTGCTGCGCACCTTCTCCAAGGCGTACGGCCTGGCCGGGCTGCGGGTCGGCTTCGCCGTCGCGCACGAGCCGGTGGCCGACGCGCTGCGCAAGACCGCGGTGCCCTTCGGTGTGAGCCAGCTCGCCCAGGACGCGGCCGTGGCGAGCCTGCGCGCCGAGCCCGCCCTGCTGGAGCGGGTGCGCGCGCTCGTGGCCGAGCGGACCCGGGTGGTCGAGGCGCTGTCCGGGCAGGGCTGGACGGTGCCCGAGACGCACGCGAACTTCGTCTGGCTGCGGTTGGGGGAGCGCACCGCGGACTTCGCCGCGGCCTGCGAGCGGGCGGGCGCCACAGTGCGGCCGTTCCCCGGTGAGGGGGTGCGGATCACCATCGGCGAGACCGAGGCCAACGACCTGCTGCTCCGGGCCGCCGAGGAGTTCCGCAAGGAGCTGTAGGTCCTCCGGCGGTGAGGGCCGTTCGGCCCTGTGACCTGCCCTGATGCCCCCTGACCCACCCCCGGTGGCAGGGGGCATTCTCATGTGCGCGATACTACCTTGTGAATGTATTCACGTTCACAAGTGAACGTGTCGTGCCCATAAGGCAGGTCATGTCCGGTGAACCCGGGGCAAGTGCCCCGCGCGGCAGCAAAGGAGGCGTGTCGTGCAGCTCGCGCTCGAGCCACTGAACGTCGCCAGGTGGCAGTTCGGCGTCACCACCGTCTACCACTTCCTCTTCGTACCGCTGACGATCTCGCTGTCCGCGCTGACGGCCGGACTGCAGACCGCATGGGTGCGCACGAGCAACGAGAAGTACCTGAGAGCCACCAAGTTCTGGGGCAAGCTCTTCCTGATCAACATCGCCATGGGCGTGGTCACGGGCATCGTCCAGGAGTTCCAGTTCGGCATGAACTGGTCGGACTACTCGCGGTTCGTCGGCGACATCTTCGGCGCCCCGCTGGCCTTCGAGGCGCTCATCGCCTTCTTCTTCGAGTCGACCTTCATCGGCCTGTGGATCTTCGGCTGGGACCGGCTGCCCCGGCGCATCCACCTGGCCTGCATATGGATCGTCTCCCTCGGCACCCTGCTGTCGGCGTACTTCATCCTGGCTGCCAACTCCTGGATGCAGCACCCGGTCGGCTACCGCTACAACCCCGTCACCAAGCGCGCCGAACTCACCGACTTCTGGGCGGTGCTGACCCAGAACACTGCGCTCGCGCAGTTCTTCCACACCATGTCCGCCGCCTTCCTCACCGGCGCCGCCTTCATGATCGGCATCTGCGCCTACCACCTGGCCCGCAAGCAGCACATCGCCGTGATGCGCTCCTCGCTGCGGATGGCCCTGGTGGTCGCGGTCGTCGCGGGCGCCCTGACCGCGATCAGCGGCGACACCCTCGGCAAGGTCATGTTCAAGCAGCAGCCGATGAAGATGGCCGCCGCCGAGGCGCTGTGGGACGGCCAGGACGGCGCCCCCTTCTCGATCTTCGCGGTCGGCAACGTCGACAAGGGCCACAACGAGGTCGCCATCGAGGTCCCCGACCTGCTCTCCTTCCTCGCCACCGACGACTTCGGCTCCCACGTCCCCGGTATCAACGACGTCAACAAGGCCGAGCAGCACACGTACGGCCCCGGCGACTACCGCCCGGACATCCCCGTCGCCTACTGGGGCTTCCGCTGGATGATCGGCTTCGGCGCGGTCTCCATCGCGGTCGGCGCCGCCGGGCTGTGGCTGACCCGGCGCCGCTGGTGGGTGGCCCCCGAGCACCGCACCGGTGAGGACGAGGTGCCGCACCTGATGGTCACCCGCGGCATCCGGATCAGTCCCTCGCTCTCCCGCTGGTACTGGCGGATCGCCCTGCTCACCATGGTCTTCCCGCTGCTGGCCAACTCCTGGGGCTGGATCTTCACCGAGACCGGCCGCCAGCCCTGGGCGGTCTACGGACTGCTGCCGACGGCCGACGCGGTCTCCCCCGGCGTCTCCACGGGCGAGGCGGTCACCTCCCTGACCGTCTTCACGCTGCTCTACGCGGCGCTCGCGGTCATCGAGGTGCGGTTGATGGCCACGTACGTCAAGGCCGGCCCGCCCGAACTCACCGACGACGACCGCCGCTCCCCCACCCGGATCGGCGGCGACCGCGAGGGCGCCGACCGGCCGATGGCCTTCTCCTACTGACCGGCCGCTGAGCAGCCGAGGAGCGCGACATGCATCTGTACGACGTCTGGTTCGTCCTCATCGCCGTCCTGTGGACCGGCTACTTCTTCCTGGAGGGCTTCGACTTCGGGATCGGCGTCCTCACCGGACTGCTGGCCCGCGACCGCGCCGAGCGGCGGGTGCTCATCAACACCATCGGCCCGGTCTGGGACGGCAACGAGGTGTGGCTGCTGACCGCCGGCGGCGCCACCTTCGCGGCCTTCCCCGACTGGTACGCCACCCTCTTCTCCGGCTTCTACCTGCCGCTGCTGCTGATCCTGGTCTGCCTGATCGTGCGCGGCGTCGCCTTCGAGTACCGCGCCAAGCGCGAGGAGGAGCGCTGGCAGCGCAATTGGGAGCGGGCGATCTTCTGGACCTCGCTGCTGCCCGCCTTCCTGTGGGGTGTGGCCTTCGCCAACATCGCCTGGGGCGTGAAGATCGGCGCGGACAAGAACTACGCGGGCGGCTTCTTCGACCTGCTGCACCCGCACGCGCTGCTCGGCGGCCTGGTGACACTCACCCTGTTCACCTTCCACGGCGCGGTGTTCGCCTCGCTGAAGACGCTCGGGCCGATCCGCGAGCGGGCCAGGCGGCACGCGACCCGGGCCGGGCTGCTGGCGGCCGTGGCGGCGGCGTCCTTCCTGATCTGGACCCAGGTCCACACCGGCAACGGGCGCAGCCTGGTGGCGCTGGTCGTCGCCGTGGCCGCGCTGGCCGCCGCCCTCGGCGCCAACCTGGCCGGGCGTGAGGGCTGGTCGTTCGCCTTCTCCGGGGCGACCATCGCGGCCGCCGTGGTGATGCTCTTCCTCACCCTCTTCCCCGACGTGATGCCCTCGACGCTGAACAGCGACTGGTCGCTGACCGTCTCCAACGCCTCCGCGACGCCCTACACGCTGAAGATCATGACCTGGTGCGCGGGCGTCGCCACCCCGCTGGTGCTGCTCTACCAGAGCTGGACGTACTGGGTCTTCCGCAAGCGGATCGGCACCCAGCACATCGCGGAAGGCGCGCACTGATGGCCACCTCTCGTGCCGCAGCTGCGGGATACGCCCATGGCTGCGGGAGGCCGCAAGTGATGTTCCACGTGAAACACGAAAGGGGATGTTCCACGTGAAACCTGTCGATCCCCGACTGATGCGCTACGCCCGGACCACGCGGTGGTTCCTCGCCGGGGCAGTGCTGCTGGGCCTGGTCGGGGCCGTGCTGGTGGTCGCGCAGGCGGTGCTCATCGCCGACCTGGTGGTCGGCGGCTTCCAGCAAGGCAAGGGGGCGGGCGCGCTGCGCGGCGACCTCGTCGCCCTGGCCGCGGTCGCAGTCGGGCGCGGTCTGGTCGCCTGGCTCACCGAGCTGTGCGCCCACCGGGCCGCCGCCGCGGTCAAGTCGCAGCTGCGGCAGAAGCTCCTCGCGCACGCCACCGCGCTCGGCCCCGGCTGGCTGACCGGGCGGCGTTCCGGCAAACTCACCACGCTCGCCACCCGCGGTGTCGACGCGCTGGACGACTACTTCGCCCGCTACCTGCCGCAGCTCGGCCTCGCCGTGGTCGTGCCGGTGGTGGTGCTGGCCCGGATCGCCACCGCGGACTGGGTCTCGGCGCTGACCATCCTGGTGACACTGCCACTCGTGCCGCTCTTCATGGTGCTGGTCGGCTGGGCCACCCGGGAGCGGATGGACCGCCAGTGGCGGCTGCTGACCCGGCTGTCGGGCCACTTCCTCGACGTCGTCGCCGGGCTGCCGACACTCAAGGTGTTCGGGCGCGCCAAGGCCCAGGCGGAGAAGATCCGCGCCATCACCGACGACTACCGCAAGGCCACCCTGCGGACCCTGCGGATCGCCTTCCTCTCCTCCTTCGTGCTGGAACTGCTCGCCACGATCTCGGTCGCGCTGGTCGCGGTTGGCATCGGCATGCGGCTGGTGCACGGCGAACTCGACCTGCGCACGGGGCTGCTGGTGCTGGTCCTCGCCCCGGAGGCGTACCTGCCGCTGCGGCAGGTGGGCGCGCAGTACCACGCAGCCGCCGAGGGGCTCGCGGCCGCGGAGGAGGTGTTCGCGGTGCTGGAGACGCCGCGGGCGGGAAGCGCGGTCGGGGGCGAGCCGGCGGAGGGGGCCGGCAGCAGCGAGGGGGTCGACGGGGCTGCTGATGGAGCTGCCTGGGCCGATGAGGCCGCTGCCGAAGCCCCTGTTGGGGGCGCCGGTGCAGCTGCCTCGGCCGACGGGGCCGCTGTCGGAACTGCCATCGGAACTGCCGGAATTTCCGGGGTGGATGAGGCCGCGCTGCTGCCCGCCCCGGTGCCCGCGCCTGACGTGCGTACGAGCGTGATCTGGTTCGACGGCGTCGAGGTGCGCGAGGGCGGGGTGCTCGGCCCGACGACCCTGGCGCTCGCCCCCGGCGAGGTCCTTGCCGTGACCGGGCCCAGCGGGGCAGGCAAGTCCACGCTGATCAACACGCTGCTGGGCTTCGCGACCCCCGCGAAGGGCCGCGTCCTGATCGGCGGCGCCGACCTCGCCGCCATCGACCCGGCCTCCTGGCACCGGCAGATCGCCTGGGTGCCGCAGCGCCCGCACCTGTTCGCCGGGACCATCGCCGAGAATGTCCGGCTGGCCCGGCCCGAGGCGGACGACGCCGAGGTGGCCGCCGCGCTGGCCGCCGCCGGGGCAGGCGACTTCGCGGACCCGGACGACACGGTGGGCGAGGACGGCGTCGGCCTCTCCGCCGGCCAGCGCCAGCGCGTCGCCCTGGCCCGCGCCTTCCTCGCCGACCGTCCACTGGTGCTGCTGGACGAGCCGACCGCCAACCTCGACGGCGAGACCGAGGCCGCGGTGATCGCATCCCTGCGCGAACTCGCCCGCGGCCGCACGGTGCTGATGACGGCGCACCGCCCGGCGCTGCTGCCGCTGGCGGACCGGGTGCACGTGGTGGAGGCCGAGCACTTGGTGGGCGCTGTCTCGGACAGGCCCGCCGCCAGCGCCTCTGCCGCGCGAATACCGGCCCAGCCGGGCGCGTCCGGTCCCGTCCTGCGGACGGTGCGGGGCGGGAACCAGGACGGCGAGGTTCAGAGCGAGAAGCAGGGCGAGGCCCGAGGCGAGAGTCAAGGCGAGGCCCGTGTCCGGAGCGAGGCCGTTACCGCGGCGGCCCCGGCGCCCGCGTCCCCGTCCGTACTCCTCAGGCGCCGCGCGGCCTGGCTGCTGCGGTCGCTCCTTCCCGCCTCGGCCCGTACCCAGGGCTTCGGTGCCGCTCCCGGCTTCCGGCGCCGCTTCGCCGGGGCCTGCGCGCTCGGCGTCCTCGCACTCGGCAGCGCGATCGGGCTGATGGGCACCTCGGGGTGGCTGATCAGCCGCGCGGCCCAGCAGCCCCCGGTGCTCTACCTGATGGTGGCCGTGACCGCGACCCGCACCTTCGGCATCGGCCGGGCCGTCTTCCGCTACGGCGAGCGGCTGGTGGGCCACGACGCGGTGTTCCGCGCGCTGGCCGGCGTACGGGTGGCCGTCTTCCGCCGGCTGGAGCGGCTCGCGCCCGCCGGACTGAAGGACGCCCGCCGCGGCGACCTGCTCTCGCGGCTGGTCGCCGACGTCGACGGGGTGCAGGACCATTACCTGCGCTGGCTGCTGCCCGCCGTGACGGCCGCGGTGACCGCCGTGGGCGCCTCGGTGTTCACCGGGCTGCTGCTGCCCGCGGCCGGGGTGGTCCTCGCCGCGGGGCTGCTGCTCGCGGGCGCCGCCGTGCCCGCGCTGTCCGTGGCGGTCGCCCGCCGTACCGAGGACAGGCTCGCCCCGGCCAGGGGCGAGCTGTCGGCCCGCGTGCTGGGGCTGTTCACCGGCACCGCGGAGCTGACCGTCGCCGGGGCGCTGCCGCGGCGCCGCGAGGACGCGGCCCGGGCCGACCTGGCGCTGCGCCGTATCGCGGCCCGTTCGTCGGCCGCCGCGGGCCTCGGCGCCGGGCTGACCGCCCTGGTCACCGGCCTCACCGTGACGGGGTGCGCCTGGGTGGGTGTGCGGGCGGTGGCCGCGCACCAGGTGCACGGCGTGCTGCTGGCCGTCCTGGTGCTGCTGCCGCTGGCCGCCTTCGAGGCTGTCGCCGGGATGCCCGCGGCCGCGCAGCAGCGCCGCCGCAGCCGGCAGGCCGCCCGCCGGGTACGCGAGGTGCTGGACGCCCCACTGCCCGTACGGGAGCCGGAGCGGCCGCAGGAGCCGCCGGCCACCCCGTTCCCCCTGGAGCTGCGCGGGATCACCGCCCGGCACCCGGGGCAGGCCCGGCCCGCGCTCGACGGCGTGGACCTCGTCCTGACCCCCGGGCGGCGGGTGGCGATCGTGGGCCCGTCCGGCGCGGGCAAGACGACACTGGCGCACGTGCTGCTGCGGTTCCTGGACGCGGAGGGCGGCTCCTACGCGCTCGCGGGGCAGGACGCGACCGCGCTGGACGGCGACGACGTGCGGCGCCTGGTCGGGCTGTGCGCGCAGGACGCGCACGTCTTCGCGAGCACCGTGCGGGAGAACCTGCGGCTGGCCAGGCCGGGAGCCTCGGACGCCGAGCTGGTGGCCGCGCTGGCCGCCGCCCGGCTCGACCTGGACCTGGACGTCGAGGTCGGGGAGCACGGGGCGAGGCTCTCCGGCGGGATGCGGCAGCGCCTGGCGCTCGCCCGCGCGCTGCTAGCCGACTTCCCCGTTCTGGTGCTGGACGAACCCGCCGAGCACCTGGATCTGCCGACAGCCGACGCCCTGACCGCCGATCTGCTGGCCGCGACCCGGGGCCGTACGGTCCTGCTCGTCACCCACCGGCTCGCCGGGCTGGCGGACGGGGCGGTGGACGAGATCCTCGTCCTGTCGGCGGGCCGGGTCGTCCAGCGCGGCTCCTACGCGGAGCTGGCCGCGGCGGACGGGCCGTTCGCGCAGGGCTTGGCCAGGGAGCGGGCGGCGGACGCCGCGCCGGCGGTCGCGGCCTGAGGACCGCTCTCGTGCGGTGCCCGTACGGCTCCGGGGCGGCTCCTGTGCGCGGGGGCCGCCCCGGAGTTGCTTCCGCCGTCCCGGCTGCCTCCGGCTACGCCTGCGAGGCCGCGCGGGCCCGGTCGGCGAGCAGGCGCTCGATGACGACGGCCACGCCGTCCTCGTCGTTGGACAGGGTGTGCAGGGTGGTGGCCGCCAGCACCCGGGGGTGGGCGTTGGCGACCGCGTAGGAGGTGCCCGCCCAGGTCAGCATCGCCAGGTCGTTGGGCATGTCCCCGAAGGCGACGACCTGCGCGGGCGTCACCCCGCGCTCGGCGCAGCATTTGGCGAGCGTGGTGGCCTTGCTCACCCCCGCACCGCTGATCTCCAGCAGCGCCGCCTCGGCGGAGCGGGTGATCTCGACCCGGCCGCCGGCCAGCTCCACCGCGGTGGCCAGGAAGGCGTCGGGGTCGAGCGAGGGATGCCGGGCGAGCAGCTTGAGCAGGGGCTGGTCGCGGCCGTCGGCGACCAGCGAGTCGATGTCGGCGAAGGCCGCGATGTCCGGCTCCAACGTGGGGTACGCGGCCTCGCGCCGGAAGCCGAAGGCGCGCTCGACCGCGTAGGCCGTGCCGGGGACCGCCGCGCGCAGCGCGTGGGCGAACGCCAGCGCCTCGTCGTCGGGCAGCGGGAACGCCTCGACCAGCGTCCCGGCGCGCAGGTCGTAGACCGCGGCGCCGTTGGCCAGGATGGCGAGACCGTGTCCGGCGAGGTGCTGTGCGACCACACCCATCCAGCGCAGGGGGCGGCCCGTGACGAAGAAGACCTCGACGCCTGCCTCCTCGGCGGCGGCCAGGGCGGCGACCGTGCGCTGCGAGATGGTCCTGTCGTCCCGCAGCAGGGTGCCGTCCAGATCCGTGGCTATCAGCCGCAGACCGGAGTCGGCGAAGGTCTCTCCGTAAGTCTGTCGGTCGTACTCGGGTGCGGTCCCGGCGCCCTCGGGGGCGTCGGACGGGTGGCGGATGCCGGAGGACTCGGCCGGCTCGATGGCTGGGGTCACTGCCCCATCCTGTCCTACGTCGGCTTTGTCCTGCACACAGGTGCGGTCATCCGCTCAATGGAGCCGGGTGTTCCGCGGGTGGTCGTCGGTGGTGGCTTGCTCGCGCTCGTACGGGGATTGCCGGTGCTCTTGGGGCTCTCGTCGTGCGTACGGGTGGTGCGGGTGCGATACGTCACTGTGCCGCGGGGCCGGCAGGTACTGCTCACCTTGTGGGTGCTGTTTGCCTTGTCCGTCCTGCGGGGCGTGCGGGTCCTGTGCGGACCGGGGGTTCTGCCGGTCGTGCCGGTGGGGCTCGGTGCCGGGCCCTGGGTGCGGCCCAGAGGCTGTGCGCTCGGCTGTGCGCTCGGCGGGGAGCCGGGTGCCGCGGGGTCCCGGGTGGGTGTACCCGGAGTCGTCGCGCCTCGTGGTGCGGAGCCTCGTCGTGCGGGTGGTGCTGCCCGTCCGCGATGTGCCGGGCGAGCGGGTCGCGCGCGTGATGTGCGCCGTGCTCGTCGTGCGGGTGCCGCGAAGTGTCGGCCGGCCGTGGGCCGGATCTGCCGGGCGCGCGTACGGCCCGGTCAGGCGCACAGCGCGAGGTCGTCGGCGCGGGTGCTGCCGCTGCCTGCGACGGCCAGGTCGGCGAGTGCTCCCAGCCCGTTCAGGCCGTACGGGTCGAGCTCGGCCGGCAGGCTGCGGGCGCTGGGCGTGGCTCCGTGGGCCTCGGCGCTGATGCGCTGCTTCATCGTCGGCGGCAGGGTGCGGCCGCGGTTGCGCCGGTTCAGGCGGGACTCGGTGGTGGCGCGGGGCGCGGGAACGTGGGCGTCGCTGCGGCGCCGGCGGGGCGGAGCGGGCTGCGCGGCGGTTTCGGTACCGCCGTCCAGGGCTGGGAGTGCTCCTCCTGCCGGTGCTTCTGCCGATGCCTCTTTGTGCGCGCTGCCCCGCGCGTCGGCGGGAGCGACCGCGACGGCGACCGCGGTGGGGGCCGCGGGCACGGCCGGCGCGACCGGGGCCTGCAGGCGGGCGGCGGAACGGGCGGCCGGGGCGAACCCCAGCGCGGCCAGGCACTTGAGCAGCACGCTGAGCAGCGCGCCCCAGAACGTCCTGATGTCGGCCATCGACCTCTCGCTTCCTTGTGTCGTGGTGCGGTTTGCTGACTAGTCCGATCATGGGGAAGCCAGCACAGATTTCACGGAGCCGCACCTCGGGATCGGTGATATTCACATCAACGCCACCCGGATGGTGCAATTCGGGTGGTTCGGGCGCCCAGGTCGGGGGTTCCGGGGCGTGGTTAGGCTGGCGGGCATGTCGTATCGCCGGTCCTTCCGCAGCTCCTGTCCGGTGGTCGTATGAGCAGTGCGGAGACGGTGGAGACGGGTCGGGACGCTGCCTCGTACGCGGCCGAGCAGGCGGAAGTGGCCGAGTTCCGGCGGGCGTTGGGGCTGGACGCGCTGATCGATGTCCACACGCACTTCATGCCGGAGCGGCTGCTGGCCCGGGTCTGGGCGTACTTCGACGCGGCCGGGCCGCTCGTCGCCCGCCCGTGGCCGATCACCTACCGCGAGGAGGAGCAGCGGCGGCTGGAGCTGCTGCGCGGCTTCGGCGTGCGGGCCTTCACCTCGATGCTCTACCCGCACAAGCCGGGGATGGCGCGGAGCCTGAACGACTGGGCGGCCGACTTCGCCGCCCGCACCCCTGACTGCCTGCACACCGCGACCTTCTTCGCCGAGCCCGAGGCCGCGGCGGACGTGCGGCGCGCCCTCGACCAGGGCGCGCGTGTCTTCAAGTGCCACCTGCAGGTGGGTGGTTATGACCCCACCGATCCGCTGCTGGACGACGTGTGGGGCCTGCTCGCCGAGACCGGTACGCCCGTGGTGACGCACTGCGGCTCCGGCCCGGTGCCCGCCGCGTTCACCGGCCCGGGCCCGATCGGCGCGGTGCTGGCCCGCCACCCGCGGCTGCGGCTGGTCGTCGCGCACCTGGGCATGCCGGAGTACGAGGACTTCCTCGACCTCGCCGAGCGCCACGACGGCGTCCTCCTCGACACGACCATGGCCTTCACCGCGTTCTCCGAGGCGGAGGCGCCCTTCCCGCGCGCCGCCCTGCCCCGGCTGGCCGCCCTCGGCGACCGGGTCCTGCTCGGCACCGACTTCCCGAACATCCCCTACTCCTACGCCGAGGCCCTCACCGCTCTGGCTCGCACCGGCCTGGGCACGGCCTGGCTGCGCGCGGTCTGCCACGACAACGCCGCCCGCCTCTTCGCTCTGTAGACCTCATCCTTCTGCGGCCCGGACGGCTTCTTGGTCTTTCGCGGTCCGGACGGCTCTTGCCCTTTTGCAGTCCGGACGGCTCTTGGCGGTTCGGGTGACCCTTGGCGGTCCGGGCGACTCTTGCCAGCCCGGGCGACGGCCCGTCACCAGGGCGCTTCTCGCACCGCATTGGCGGCGGACGGCGGGGAAGGCGGCGGGCGTGGGAGAGATCCGGGTCGGCACCTGCTCGTGGACGGACAAGGCGCTCGTGGCGAGCGGGTGGTACCCGGCGGGCCACCGCGATCCGGAGGGACGGCTGCGGTACTACGCCGAACAGTTTCCGGTCGTGGAGGTCGACGCCACCTATTACGGCCTGCCGAGCGCGCGCAACAGCACCCTGTGGGCCGAGCGCACGCCCGACGGCTTCCGCTTCGACGTCAAGGCGTTCTCCCTGCTCACCGGCCATCCGACGCAGCCGCGCGCACTGCCGGCCGACCTGCGTGCGGCCTTCGCGCGGCAACACGGGCGCGGCGGCACCGACCCGCGCCTGCTCGACGAGGTCTGGCACCGCTTCGCCGACGCCCTCGAACCGCTGCGGCAGGCCGGGCGGCTGGGGGCGGTGCTCTTCCAGTTCCCGCGGTGGTTCGCACCGGGGTTGCCCGCGGCGGAGAGCCTGCGCCGCTGCCGCGAGCGTACGGCGGGCTGGCCGCTGGCCGTGGAGTTCCGGCACCCCGGCTGGTGGGGCGCCGACCGGATCGCCGGCACGACCGCGCTGCTCACCGAGCTGGACGCCGCCGCGGTCGCCGTGGACATGATCCAGACGCTGCCCGCATCGATCCCGCCCGTCGCCCAGGTCACCTCACCGCGGCTCGCGGTGGTGCGCTTCCACGGCCGCAGCGGCGCCTTCGGCACCGGCACCAAGGAAGACCGCTTCCGCCACACCTACACCCCGGACGAGCTCGCCGCCTGGGTGCCGCGCATCCGCACGATGGCCGAGCGGGCCCACGAGGTCCATGTCCTCTTCAACAACTGCTGCGCCGACGCGGCCCCCCACGCCGCAGCCACCATGCGCCGCCTCCTCACCGACAATGGCTGACGTGCCGGGACGACTCCCCGCGGCCGCGGGGTGCGCCCGGCTCCCGATTACCGCGCACGTCGAAGTCGACGCGCTCCAGTTCGTTGGCCCCCCGCCCTGGCCGTCGGCGACGAGGCAACGACTCAAGGGAGCCGAGGCCGCGGAACTCGATGACGACGGCCGCGGGGCAGCGATAGCCCAGGAACTGGCGGTCCGGCCCGAACCCGTCCCAAAGGTCTGCAGGTCGGACCCTGAGCCCGACACCCGCGGGTTCCGAACCCCGCCGGTTCGGCCTGTTTTGCGCGGACCGGAAGTCCATCGCAGCGGTCGGCCGGAAAGGGTCCGCGCCCGTGCGGGCCAGGAATCCCGCTCAGGAGCGGAGCTGTCCCGGGGCTTCGGTGGCGATGCGTTCGAAGGTGGCGTGGTCGTAGGCGAAGTCGGGGGAGTCCGGGATGGGCCAGTGGACGACGATCTCGGTGATGCCCGCCTCGGCGTGGCGGCCGGCGAAGTCCACGAAGGCGGCCACGGACTCGAAGGGGGTGGCGCGGTCGGGGGTGAATCCGGTGAGGAGGATCTTGGGGACGCTGTCGGGGTCGCGCGCAGCGTCCAGCAGGGCGCCCGAGAGACGGTCGATCTGGCCTCGAACGGCGGCCAGGGACTCCTCGGGAGTGCCTGTCTCGTACAGGGCCGGGTCGCCGGTGGTCACCCATGCCTGCCCGAACTTCGCGGCCAGGCGCATGCCGCGCGGGCCGGTGGCCGCGACGGCGAACGGCAGGCGGGGGGTCTGCACACAGCCGGGGATGTTGCGGGCCTCGAGAGCGGAGTAGAAGCGGCCGCTGAAGGTGATGTCGCCCTGGGTCAGGAGGCGGTCGAGGAGTTCGACGAACTCGGCGAAGCGGTCGGCGCGCTCCTTCGGCGTCCAGGGCTGCTGTCCCAGGACGGTCGCGTCGAACCCCGTCCCGCCGGCCCCGATCCCGAGCGTCACCCGGCCGCCGCTGATGTCGTCGAGCGTCATCAACTCCTTGGCGAACGGCACCGGTTCCCGGAAATTCGGCGACGTGACAAGAGTGCCCAGCCGGATCCTGTCGGTCACCCCGGCGGCTGCGGTGAGCGTCGGGACCGCGCCGAACCATGTGCGGTCGCGGAACGGTACCCGCCACGACAGGTGGTCGTAGGTGTAGGCGGCGTGGAACCCGAGCTCCTCGGCCCCCTCCCACACCTTCCGCCCATCGGCCCAACGGTAGATCGGCAGGATCACGGTGCTCAGACGCAGACTCATGCCCGGAGCTTACGGCCGCCACGCACAACTGCCCTGCCCAACGACGGTCCCGGCCACGTCGTCGCCGCGCCACGCTCCCCTCGGGCTACGCCTGCTGATGAAGCGGCTCCGGCTCACCGCTCCGCCGGATCGGGCGCCGCGGGTCGAGCCGTACTGCTCCCTGCGGACCGTGTCGCGCACCGCCAGGCGACTACTGCTGACCGTGACGGGACTCCGGTTTGCCGCTTGGTCGGATCGGGCGCCGCGGGTCGAACCGCACCGCTCCCTGCGGGCCGTGGCGCGTCTGCCGGGCAACTACCTCGCTCCCGTACCCGCGCTCTCCGTGTTGCTCAGCAACGTGCACGCTGCCGTATGCGCCGACACCCCGCCCAACCGGCTGACTACCCGGCCGCCTCCTATCCCGCACGGGGGCTGGCCGGGTGCGTAAGGTCAGGTGCCCGAATTTCCCAGATGGCTCCGCCCATTGCCATCCGGGTCCGGGTCCGTAGCTGTTGTCGCGGCTGCAGCTGCGTTCCGTCGTGCCGTTGCGGTCAGGGCGTCCATTCGGCGCGCGGCCACCTCTCGTTCGGCGGCCGCCGCCACGAACGCCGCCACCTGCCCGGCACCCACCAGATCCCGTACTGCCCGCACGGTCGGCTCCGGCAGCGGTACGTCGGCCGTCGACGGCGGGGTGGCGGGCGCGGGAGCCGCCGTGACCGTCCCCGTCCCCCTCTCTGTGACCGTTGCCGCCTCCGTGGTCGTCACGGACGCGCCCGGGGCCGGAGCCGCGACCGCCTCGCCGAGGTGGCGGCGGATGTGCTCGGTGGCCCGCAGCCGCATCGCCCGGGCCAGCTCGGCGTCGACCGTCTGCTGGGCCAGTGGGCGCAACCGGCGGATGAGCCCGGCGGCCTCCGCGGCCTCCTCCTCGCTCGGCGGATGGTCCAGGAAGCGCTCGAAGACGTACTCCGTGGTGAACTCCAGGAACCGCTGCGAGATGTGCTCCACCTGCCCGCGCAGCTCCTGGAGGTGGTCGGTGATCGCCGGCAACGGGACCCCGGCCCGGTGCAACTCCACCGCGACCGCCAGCTCGCTGGGGCTCGGTACCTCGAACTCCTCGGAGTCAGGCACCGGCACCAAGACGCCCAGCCGCACCGCCTCCTGGATCGCCGCCTCGTCCGTCACCCCGCCGAACGCCGCCGCCAGCTCCTCCCGCCCGAGCCGCGCCGGCCGCTCGTCCGACCACGGCCGGTCCACTTCCCCGACCAGCCCCAGCACCCCGCCCAGCCCCGTGCCCGAATCCCACGCCGCCAGCAACTCCTTGATGCTGGCCAGGGTGTAGCCCCGTTCCAGCAGGTCGGCGATCTGACGCAGCCGGGCCAGATGCCCGTCGTCGTAGACGTTGGCCCGGCCGTGCCGCACCGGCTTGGGGAGCAGCCCACGGTCGGTGTACGCGCGGATCGTGCGCACGGTCGTACCGCTGAGGTGGGACAGGCCCTCGATGCGGTACCCGCGCTGCCCTTCCGCTGTGGTCACCCTCAACTCCTCGCTGCTCGGGCCCCGATGAGGCGCCCCTCGGGCTCCCCTCCGGCACCCTCCGGACGCTGGTCAGGCGTCGGCTGGGCGCCGGTCGTGCGTCGGCTGGGCGCCGGCCGCGCCCCGTCAGTGCCAGCTGGGCGCCCCCAGCACCCGTCAGGCACCGGCAGCGCGCCACCGGCCGGGCACCACCGGCGGGTCACAAAGCCGCGTCCTGCTCCGTCCCCTTCTCGCCGGACGCGGCCGCCCGCGCCGCCGGGGACACCGCCAGGTACTCCTCCGCCCGGCGGAGCGAACCCTCCTGCGACGGATGGTACGACCGCCGCAGGTAGCGGGGCATCGCGGCGTTCAGCGACGCCCACGAAGGGAGCAGCCCGCGGCGGGCAGCGGCCCGGTGGTCCCTGAACCGGTAGCGCCCCCGGTCCAGTTGCGGGTCGTGCCGCATCAGGTAGCGGGCCCCGGCCACCCACAGGTAGAACAGCGCCGGCCAGGCGAAGGCCATCCCCTCCACCCTGCGCAGGTAGCGCACCGCGCCCTTGCCGCCCGCGTGCTGGTACATGTCGAAGGCGACAGCGCGGTGTTCGACCTCCTCCGCCCCGTGCCAGCGCAGCAGGTCGAGCATCACCTCGTCGGCGCCCACGTCGTCCAGCGCCTCGCTGTCCAGCACCCAGTCGCCGAGCACCGCGGTGAAGTGCTCTATCGCGGCTATCAGCGACAGCCGGAACCGCAGCCACTCCCGGGGGCGTATCGGCAGGCCCCGCGGCGGGCGCTCGCCGAGGAGCACGTCGAACATCCACTCCACGTGCCGGGTGTAGGCGGCCGTGTCCAACTGCTGCTCGGCCAGGTGCTCCAGCACATACGCGTGCTGGACGCTGTGCGTGGCCTCCTGGCCCATGAAGCCCTTGACGTCCTTGAGCAGCTGCTCGTCCGTGACCAGGGGCAGCGCCTCCTTGAACACCTTGACGAACCAGCGCTCGCCGGCGGGCAGCAGCAGGTGCAGCACGTTGATGACGTGGGTCGCCGTGGGCTCGCCCGGAATCCAGTGCAGCGGTGTCCGCTTCCAGTCGAACGCGACCCTTCGGGGCCTGATCGCGTGGCTCACGGCTGTGCCTCCTCACGCTCCACGGCGGTGACGAAGTCGGTTGTCCAGTCGGCGATGCGGTCCGGTTGCGACCTGGGGACCCAGTGCCTGGCCGGCAGGCGGTGCCGGGTGAGCCGGGGCACCCACCGGTCCAGGTCGTCGTAGAGGTGCTCGGACAGGAAGGCGTCGCGGGTAGGGACGATCAGCTGGACCGGGACGTGCGCGCGGGGGTCGGACCGGGGCCGGCCGAGGCGGCGGCGGATGTTGTCGCGGTAGAGCCAGGCGCCGTGCGCGGCATCCTGCGGCAGCGACACCGTCGGGTATCCGTCGGAGGGGACACGCTCGGCACGGGCGAGCAGCCTCGGCCACGCGCGGCCGAGGGCGCCGCGCCAGGCCAGTTCGGGCAGCACAGGGGTGTGCAGCGCGTACACGTACCAGGACTTGGCGGCCTGCGCGGCGAGTTGGGCGGTGCCGCGTGGGGTGGGATGGCGGGTGCGCGCCTTGATCCAGTGGCCGAAGTGGTCGAGGCAGGGCCCGGAGACGGAGGTGAAGGAGGCGAGGCGGCCCTTCGTCGCGGCGGACGTGGCGAACTCCCAGCCCTGGACCGAGCCCCAGTCGTGCCCGACGAGGTGCACCGGGCGGTCCGGGCTGACCGCGGCGGCCACCGCGAGGAAATCCTCGGTCAGCTTCTCCAGGGTGAAGCCGCCGCGCAGCGGCGCGGGCGCGGTGGAGCGGCCGTGGCCCCGCACGTCGTAGCAGACCACGTGGAAGCGGCCGGCCAGCCGGTCGGCGACCGCGCTCCAGACCTCCTTGCTGTCCGGGTAGCCGTGCAGCAGCACGACCGTCGGCGGACCGCCGGGCGCGGGCGCACCGCGCTCGGTCACGCACAGCCGCACCCCGGCGCCGGCCACGAACCGCTCGCGCACCTCCGCCTGTTCCCCGCCCATCGCCATCACCCCGTCCCGCCCGGCCCCGTGTCCGGTCACCGCATCAACACTGACAGTGATCAATGTGACATCGAGCGATGGCAGGGTCAAGACCTCCGGCACCACCCGGAGAAGATCTCACTCTTCCGAGTGCCTTCCCCTACGGGTGGTAAGCCGTGAGTCGTACACAGAGAGCAGACCCCGGGGGGACGCGGTGACACCGCCCGGACCTCTACGGTCGGAGCGTGACTGTGATCGCTACCGAGAGCCTGAGCAAGCGGTACCCACGGGTGACCGCCCTCGACCGGCTGACCGTGGACATCACGCCCGGCGTGACCGGGCTGGTGGGGGCCAACGGGGCCGGCAAATCGACCCTGATCAAGATCCTCCTGGGGCTGTCGCCCGCCAGCGAGGGCCGGGCCACCGTGCTCGGCCGCGACGTGGCGACCGACGGCGCCGAGATCCGCGCCCTGGTCGGGTACATGCCCGAGCACGACTGCCTGCCGCCGGACGTGTCGGCCACCGAGTTCGTCGTGCACATGGCGCGGATGTCGGGGCTGCCGCCCACCGCCGCCCGCGAGCGCACCGCCGACACCCTGCGCCACGTCGGGCTCTACGAGGAGCGCTACCGGCCGATGGGCGGCTACTCCACGGGCATGAAGCAGCGCGTCAAGCTCGCCCAGGCGCTGGTCCACGACCCGGAGCTGGTGCTGCTCGACGAGCCGACCAACGGCCTCGACCCCGTCGGGCGCGACGACATGCTCGGCCTGATCCGCCGCGTCCACACCGACTTCGGCATCTCGGTCCTGGTCACCTCCCACCTGCTCGGCGAGCTGGAGCGCACCAGCGACCACATCGTCGTCATCGACGGCGGCCGGCTGCTGCGGGCCTCCTCCACCAGCGACTTCACGCAGGCCACCGCCTCCCTCGCGGTCGAGGTCACCGACCGGGAGGAGGAGCTGCGGAAGGCCCTCACCGCGGCCGGGCTGACCGCGCGGCCCTCCGGCCACCTGCTGCTGGTCGACATCGCGGGCGAGGAGACGTACGACACCGTGCGCGACGCGGTGGCCGGCCTCGGCGTCGGCCTCGTGCGCATGGAGCAGCGCCGCCACCGCATCGCCGAGCTGTTCATCGACGACACGCAGGACGGTGAGGGCGCCGCGGAGGACGGCGGCCGCTCCACCGGACCGGAGCCGCAGCTGGCCGAGGCGCTCGCCGCCGGCGCAAAGGAAGGAGAGGGCAGTGACGCAGCCTGACCCGATCCCCACGGCAGCCACGGCAGCCACGGCCGCCGCGCGGCCCGGCGTCGCCGCCGGTCCCGCGGACGTCATCCACAACATCGGCTACCGGGCGTACGACGGCCCCCGCCTCGGCCGCGGATACGCGCGCATGTCCCTCTACAGCCAGAGCCTGCGCGGCGCCTACGGGCTCGGCCGCAGCGCGAAGTCCAAGGTGCTGCCGATGATCCTGCTGGCCGCGATGTGCGTGCCGGCTCTGATCATCGTCGCCGTCACGATCTTCACCGACCGCACCTCGCTGCCCCTGCAGTACACCCGGTACGCGGTCGTCACCCAGGCCGTGATCACCCTCTTCCTCGCCTCGCAGGCACCGCAGTCCGTCTCGCGCGACCTGCGCTTCAAGACCACTCCGCTGTACTTCTCCCGCCCGATAGAGGTCGTCGACTACGTGGCGGCCAAGTTCGCGGCACTCGCCTCGGCGCTCTTCCTGCTGACGGTGCTCCCGCTGCTGATCCTCTACGTCGGCGCCCTGCTCGGGAAGCTGGACTTCACCGACCAGACCGCCGGGTTTGCGAAGGCCCTGGTGTCCGTCATTCTGCTGTCCCTGCTCTTCGCGGGCATCGGCCTGGTCATAGCGGCCGTCACCCCGCGCCGCGGCTTCGGCGTGGCCGCGATCATCACCCTCTTCGTGATCACCTACGGGGCGGTCTCCGCGCTGCAGGGCGTCGCGTCCACCCAGGAGAAGTGGGACGTCATCGGCTGGGTCGGCCTGTTCTCGCCGATCACGCTGATCGACGGGCTGCAGACCTGGTTCCTCGGCGCCACCTCGGCCTTCCCGCACGCCGCGGGCCCGCCCGACGTGGCGGCCGGCTGCGCCTACCTGCTGGTCGTCGCCGGGATCATCGCCGGCAGCTTCTCGCTGCTGGTCCGCCGCTACCGGAAGGCCGGCCTGTCATGAGCACCATCGGCATCAACGCCGTCTCGCGCTGGTTCGGCAACGTGGTGGCCGTCAACGACATCACGATGTCGATCGGCCCCGGCGTGACCGGCCTGCTCGGCCCCAACGGCGCGGGCAAGTCCACCCTGATCAACATGATGGGCGGCTTCCTCGCCCCCTCCGCCGGCACCGTCACCCTGGACGGCACCCCCATCTGGCGCAACGAGCAGGCGTACCGCGAGATCGGCATTGTCCCCGAGCCGGAGGCGACCTACGACTTCCTGACCGCGCGGGAGTTCGTGGTGGCCAACGCCGAGCTGCACGGGCTGCCGGAGCCGGGCGTGGCCGCCCGGCGCGCGCTGGCCACCGTGGAGCTGGAGTACGCCCAGGACCGGCGGATCGACACCTACAGCAAGGGCATGCGGCAGCGCGCCAAGATGGCCTCCGCGCTCGTCCACGACCCCTCGGTGCTGCTGCTGGATGAGCCGTTCAACGGCATGGACCCGCGCCAGCGCCTGCAGCTGATGGACCTGCTGCGCACCATGGGCGCGCAGGGCCGCACCGTGCTCTTCTCCTCGCACATCCTGGAGGAGGTCGAGCAGCTCGCCCACCACATCGAGGTGGTGGTGGCCGGGCGGCACGCGGCCTCGGGCGACTTCCGCAAGATCCGCCGCCTGATGACCGACCGCCCGCACCGCTACCTCGTCCGTTCCAGCGACGACCGGGCGCTGGCCGCCGCCCTCATCGCCCACGACTCCACGGCCGGCATCGAGCTGGACCGCGCCGAGGGCGGGCTGCGCATCCAGGCGGTGGACTTCGCCGGATTCACCGGTTTCCTGCCTCGGATCGCCCGCGACCACGGCATCCGGCTCTTCGAGGTCTCGCCCTCCGACGAGTCCCTGGAGAGTGTCTTTTCCTATCTGGTCGCGGCGTGAGGAGCGGCAGACGATGACCACCACCACCGCGCCACCCGCCGCACGACCGGCCGCGGGCCCCGCGCTCTACCACCCCACTGTCGCCCGGCTCACCTACCGGGCGCTGCTCGGCCGCCGTCGCGCCCTGCTGCTCCTCGGCCTGCCGGCGCTGCTGCTCGTCATCGTCGTCGCGGTGCGGACGCTCAGCGGCCAGGACGACGGCACGGCCGAGGACATGCTGCGCAGCTTCGCGCTGAGCCCGATGGTGCCGCTGATCGGCGTCATCGCCGGCACCGGCGCGATCGGCCCCGAGATCGACGACGGCTCGATCATCTATCTGCTGGCCAAGCCGATCCGGCGCTCGACGATCATCATCACCAAGCTGCTGGTCGCCATGGGTGTCACGGTGACCTTCTCGGCGGTGCCCACCCTGCTCGCGGGCTTCGTGCTCAACGGGAACGGCCAGAACATAGCGGTCTCCTACGCGATCTCGACCGCCGTGGCCTCGGTCGCCTACGCCTCGGTGTTCCTGCTGCTCGGCGTCATCACCCGGCACGCGGTCGTCGCCGGCCTGGTGTACGCGCTGGTGTGGGAGACGGTGATCGGCAACCTGGTGCCGGGCGCGAAGACCCTCAGCGTCCAGCAGTGGGCGCTGGCGGTCGGCGCCAAGGCGGCGCACGGCGACCTGGTGCACTCCGCGGTGTCGCTGACCACCGGCGTGGTGCTGCTGGTGGTCGTCACCGGGGCCGCCACCTGGTACGCCGCCAGGCGGCTGAGCACCTTGAAGCCGGTCGGCGACGAGTAGCCGGCGAAGAGGCCAGGAGCACCCCGGCAGCGGCTGGGAATCAAAGGAGGGACGGCCGGGAACAGCGAGGAATAGGAGGGCGAGGCGGCCGCGTTGGCTGCTGGGGAGCCGGGCGCGGCCACGGACTGGTGCGGCGTCCACTCCCAGCAGGCGGCCGTAGCGCCGGGTGACGGGTCGAGCGGGGGTGTGGCTGCTGGTGACGGTGGGGAAGCGGTACACAGCAAACCGGCCGAGACTGGTGCCGATGGCCCAGGAGACCTCGCACCACCCGACGGTGCCGGAACCACCGGCCCAGGTCGCCGAGCCGGCAGCGCCGGTTCCGGCGTCTCAGCAGGGCGTGCCCTTCGTACCCCTGGGGAGCGCGCCGCTTGCGGACGGCGCGGTGCCCGCCGAAGGAGCCGCCGTCCTGCCGCGTACCCGCCGCCGCACCCTGCCGGCGGCGTACCGCTTCTGCCTGGAGTGGGTACGCTCCACGCCGGGGACGCACCTGTGGCTGGGCATCATCGTGGTGACCAGCGTGATCGCCGTCGCGCTGCCGCCGCATGTGCGCGCCCACCTGCTGCAGCACGTCAGTACGAACCTGGTGGAACTGCGGCGGCACCCCTTCCAGGTGCTGGTGGCCAGCGCGCTGTGGATCGAGGGCACGGCGGCGCTGGCGCTGTACGCGGTGCTCTTCGAGGTGGTGCACGCCGTCGCCGAGCGCTGGATGGGGACGGCGCGCTGGCTGGCCACGGCGGCCTTCGCGCACGTGGGCGCCACCCTGATCAGCCAGCGCGCGGTGCTGTTCGGCATCAATGGCAACCGGCTGCCCATGTCGCTCGCCGAGACGGTCGACATAGGCGTCAGCTACGGGCTGGCCGGCGTCGCAGGGGTGCTCACCTACCGGGTGCCGCGGCCCTGGCGCTGGCTCTACCTCGCGGCACTGCTCGGCGCCTTCGGCTACCGGCTGATCGCCGTCGACACCTTCACCGACCTCGGCCACTTCACGGCCGTGCTGCTGGGCCTGGGCTGCTACGCGCTCACTCCGCCAGGCCCAGGAAGGCGAACTCCCGCTCCAGGACGACTGCGATCCCGTCCTCGTCGTTGGAGAGGGTGACCTCGTCGGCGACCGCCTTGAGGTCGGGGTGGGCGTTGGCCATGGCCACACCGTGCCCGGCCCAGGCGAACATCGGCATGTCGTTGGGCATGTCGCCGAAGGCGATGGTCTCCGCGGCGGTGACGCCCAGCCGCCTGGCGGCCAGCGACAGCCCGGTCGCCTTGGTCAGCCCCAGCGGCAGCACCTCCACGATGCCCTCGCCGGCCATGACGATCCCGACCAGGTCGCCCGCGGCCGCGGCGGCAGCGCGGGCCAGCGCGTCGTCGTCCAGGGCGTGGTGCTGGAGGTAGATCTTGTTGACGGGCTCGGCCCACAGCTGCTCGCGCCCCTCCATGAGGACGACGGGCAGCTGGGGGTTGTAGATGTAGCCCTCGCCGACGAGCACCTCGCCGCTGAGCCCGTCCCGGCTGGCGGCCAGGGCGAGCGGCCCCACCTCCGCCTCGATGCGGGCCAGCGCCAGGGCGGCGACCTTGCGATCCAGGGTGACGGACGTCAGCAGACGCCCGGTGCCCGCGTCGTAGAGCTGGGCTCCCTGGCCGCAGACAGCAAGGCCCTGGTAGTCGAGGTCGGCCAGGACGTGCCGGGTCCAGGGCACCGAGCGGCCGGTGACCACCAGGTGCGCAGCGCCGGCCGCCGCCACCGCCGCCAGGGCGTCGCGGGAACGCTGGGAGACCGTGCGGTCGCTGCGCAGCAGGGTGCCGTCCAGGTCGGTGGCCACCAGCCGGTAGGGCAGGCCGCGGCCCTCCTCCTGGGCGGAGGGGGCGGCGGCGGTGCCCGCGGTCGCCCGGGCCGTCACTTGGCCGGGGCCGCGGTCGGCTCCAGCAGGTCACGTCCGCCGAGGAAGGGCCGCAGCACCTCGGGCACGCGGACCGAGCCGTCGGGCAGCTGGTGGTTCTCCAGCAGGGCGACGATGGTGCGGGTGACGGCGCACAGCGTGCCGTTGAGCGTGGCCAGCGGGCGGGTGCCCTGCTCGTCGCGCTGCCGGATGTTCAGCCGGCGGGCCTGGAACTGGGTGGTGTTGGACGTCGAGGTCAGCTCGCGGTACTTGCCCTGGGTGGGCACCCACGCCTCGCAGTCGAACTTCCGCGACGCCGAGGCACCCAGGTCGCCCGAGGCCAGCTCGATCACCTGGAAGGGCAGCTCCAGGGAGCTGAGCCACTGCTTCTCCCAGGCGAGCAGCCGCTGGTGCTCGGCCTCGGCCTCCTCCGGCGCGGTGTAGACGAACATCTCCACCTTGTCGAACTGGTGCACCCGGAAGATGCCCCGGGTGTCCTTGCCGTACGAGCCCGCCTCCCGCCGGTAGCACGCGGAGAAGCCGGCGTACCGCAGCGGCAGCCGCGAGGCGTCGATGATCTCGTCCATGTGGTAGGCGGCGAGCGGGACTTCGGAGGTGCCGACCAGGTAGAGGTCGTCCTTCTCCAGGTAGTACACGTCGTCCTCGACCTGGCCGAGGTAGCCGGTGCCGGCCATGGCGGCCGGGCGCACCAGGTTGGGGGTGAGCACCGGGGTGAAGCCGGCGGCGGTGGCCTGGGCGATCGCCGCGTTGACCAGGGCGAGTTCCAGCAGGGCTCCGACGCCGGTGAGGTAGTAGAAGCGCGAGCCGGAGACCTTGGCGCCGCGGTCGGTGTCGATGGCGCCGAGCAGTTCGCCGAGTTCCAGGTGGTCGCGCGGGGTGAAGCCCTCGGCGGCGAAGTCGCGCGGGGTGCCGATCTGCTCCAGGACGACGAAGTCCTCCTCGCCGCCGACGGGGGCGTCGGGATGGACGATGTTGCCTAGCCGCAGCAGCAGTTCCTGCGCCTCCTCGGCGGCCTGCTGCTGCTCGGTGTCGGCGGCCTTGACCGCGTCGGCCAGCTCCTTGGCGCGCGCCAGCAGCGAGGTCTTCTCCTCGCCCTGTGCCTTGGGGATCAGCCGGCCCAACTGCTTCTGCTCCGCGCGCAGCTCGTCGAACCGGGTGCCGGAGGACCTGCGCCGCTCGTCGGCGGAGAGCAGGGCGTCGACGAGGCCGACGTCCTCTCCACGGGCGCGCTGCGACGCGCGTACTCGGTCCGGGTCCTCACGAAGCAGGCGAAGGTCGATCACGATCCACAGGCTACCGGGAGCAGGCCCCCACCGCGACAAGGAAAAGGAGTAATGTTCCCTATGTCCACTTCGCTGGAAAAGCGAGGTAAATCATGGAAGGTGGCGGAAAAATGCCTCGTCAACGGTATTCTTCCGGTCCCTCCCGGGGGCCACGCACCCTGTGGAGAACCGGAGTTGATCAAGCGTCCGAGCGGGCCGCGAAGGCCGTCCCGCGGCGAGTTATCCACAGGGTGCCGGTGAATTCCCGCACGTTGTCCACAGGGTGTGGGGAAGATCTGTGGAGAACCGCGGTGATCATTTCCCGGGGCCGGCGTTCGGCCATGGATTCCCCACTCAAACCCGTTCCACACTCCCTTTCGAGTGAGAAGTGCTCCCTCGGACGGATGGCCGGGGCGAATTGGGGTGACGGGCGATGAGGTGTCGCACTCCGGGCGGAGCGGGTGTCTGTGTACCCATTTGTCGACTTGGCCGGGTTCTCCTGTCGACTTGTCCCCAGTTACCCACAGGCCGCGCACGGAGCCTGTGGAAAACTCTGTGGACGAAGCCCGACCTGGCTGGTGGAGGACGTGCGGGTGAACAGCCGGTGCCACGGGCACGGGCCTCAGCCGGGGCCGTCCAGCATCCGGGTCAGCCAGTCCGCCGCCTCCGCGAACTCCTCGTCGCCGGTGCCACGTGCCACCTTCGGCGCCGCACCGTCCGCCCGCGGGTACGAGCCGAGGAACCGCACCTTCAGGCAGCGCCGGTGCAACCCCATCAGGGTCTCGCCCACCCGCCGGTCGGTGAGGTGCCCCTCGGCGTCCACCGAGAAGCAGTACCGGCCCAGGCCCTGCCCGGTCGGGCGGGACTCGATCCGGGTCAGGTTCACCCCGCGGACGGCGAACTCCTGGAGCAGGTCGAGCAGGGCGCCCGGGTGGTCGTCGCGCGGCCAGAACACCGCCGAGGTCTTGTCCGCGCCCGTCGGCGCGGCCGGCCGCGCCGGGCGGCCGACGAGCACGAAGCGGGTGGCGGCGTTCGAGGCGTCGTGGATCCCGGTGGCCAGCGGCTCCAGCCCGTATACCGCCGCCGCGAACTCCCCGGCGAAGGCGCCGTCGTAGCGGCCCTCCTGCACCAGCCGGGCGCCGTCCGCGTTGGACGCCGCCGACTCCCAGACGGCGCCTGGCAGGTGCCGGGAGAGCCACTGCCGCACCTGCGCCTGCGCCGCCGGGTGGCCGGTCACCGTCTTGACGCCGGTCAGCCCGGTGCCCGGCCGCACCAGCAGCGCGAAGGCGATGGGCAGCAGCACCTCGCGGTGGATCACGAGCGGCCGGCCGAACGCCAACTCGTCGAGGGTGGTGGTGATCCCGCCCTCCACGGAGTTCTCGATCGGCACCAGGGCGCCCTCGGCCGTACCGTCGCGCACCGCGTCCAGGGCGGCGGGCACCGACACCATGGGAACGAGTTCGCGCGTGGCCGCCTCGGGCAGCGTGCGCAGCGCTGCCTCCGTGAAGGTGCCCTCGGGACCGAGGTAGGTGTAGCGGCCGGCCGACATGCGTTCAGCCTAGTCGTCGCACCGGGCTCAGCCCTCCAGCAGCCGCTGGCCGACGTATTCACCCGGACCTGGACCGCCGGGCACCGCGAACAGGCCGCTCGCCTCGTGCCGCAGGAAGCGCGAGAGGCCGTCGCCCCCGTCGAGCTTGCGCTGCACCGGGACGAAGCCCCGCATCGGGTCCGCCTGCCAGGCGACGAAGAGCAGGCCGGCGTCCGGGGTGCCGTCGGACCCGATCCCGTCGTGGAAGGAGAACGCGCGCCGCAGCATGGCCGCGCCGCCGTTGGACGCCGGCGCCGCCACCCGGACGTGCGCGTCGGGGGCGATGAGGGCGGCCCCGTCCTTCCCGAAGGCGTCCAGCCGCACCGGGGTGGTCTCCGTGCCGCCCGACAGCGGGGCGCCGTCGGACTTGCGGCGGCCGATCACCCGCTCCTGCGCGGCGACCGACAGGTGGTCCCAGGAGTCCAGCAGCATCCGGATCCGCCGGAAGACCGCGTACGAGCCGCCCGCCATCCAGGCCGGGGAGCCGTCCGCGGGCACGAAGACGCGGCGCTCGAAGTCGGCGTCGGTCGGCTTGGGGTTGTTGGTGCCGTCGATCTGGCCCATCAGGTTGCGGACGGTACGGGGGCGGTCGGTGGCGCCCGGCGTGCGGTTGAAGCCGTTCATCTGCCAGCGCACGGAGGCCGTTCCCACGGCGGCCTTCTGCAGCACCCGCAGCGCGTGGAAGGCGACCAGTGCGTCGTCGGCGCCGATCTGCACCCACAGGTCGCCGTTGCTGCGCTTGGGGTCGAGCCGGTCGGCGGTGAAGTCCGGCAGCGGGGCGAGCGCCTCCGGGAGCTGCGCGGTCAGGCCGGTGCGGGTGAAGAAACTGCGGCCGAAGCCGAAGGTGACGGTCAGGGAGGAGGGCCCGGCGTCGTCGGCGACCTGGTCGTCGTAGGCGGCGGGGGTGGCCGGCCGTCCGGCCCGGGTCATCTCGCGCACCGCGTCCGACCAGCGCCGCAGCAGCGCGGCCGCGGCCCGGCGGTCGGCGCCCGGCGCCAGGTCGAAGGCGGCGAGGTGGCCGCGGGCCTGGGCCGGGTCGACGATCCCCGCCTGGTGCACGCCCTCGAACGGGACATGGGCGGCGCCGACACCGGTCAGCGGCGCCGGGTCGTCCCGTACGGCGGCGGCGACCGCGGCCCCCGCCCCGCCGCCGACCACCAGGCCCGCGGCGCCGGCCGCCCCGGCGGTGCCGAGCAGCCGCCGGCGGGACAGGCCGGGGGCCGCGGAACTCGCGGCCGGGGCCGTGGGCGCCGCTTCGGCGGCCGGGCTCTGCCGCTGCGGCCCGGGCACCTGGGCGGCGCCCTCACCGGACTGCTGACCACCTGCCTTCCGCGCGGCCGTCTTACGACCGCCGGCCTTCGCTGTGCCGGACGCCGGGGAGCCCGTCTTCTTTCCGGTGGTGCTCACTGCGCGATCTCCACGTTCTTCGTCTCCGTCACCTCGTCGAAGTCCGAGGTGCGCACGGTGACCGACATCTGCCAGGAACCCGCGAGCGGCAACTGCACCGCGCTCGCCGTCCAGTGGCCCTTGCCGATGTGGTCCAGGATGACCGGGATGGGGCCGAGGTGCTGGGCGGGCAGCGTGAAGGCCAGCTTCAGCTCGGGCACGTCCACCGGCGCCCCGCTGTCGTCGGTGAGCAGCAGGTGCACGACGTTGGGGGTGCCGGCCTGCGCGGGTGCCAGCGTGATGCCCGCGACACCCTTCCCGCCCGCGCCGCCGGTGTCGTACGGGACGGTGACCGACAACTGCCGGGGGGCGCCGGACGCCGAGGAGGCCGAGGGCGCGGGGGCGAGGCCCTTCTGCTCCTCGGCGGCGCGCCCGGGCTGGGAGCCCGACAGGATCGTGGTGACGGCGAGCAGCACCACGGCGACGGCTGCCTCGGCCAGTACGGTACGGCGCAGGGCGCCTCTGGCCGGGTCGGCGGTGAGGACCTTGCGGGCGCGGGCCGCACTGCGGGCGGCCTGCTGGCGGCGCAACTGGGCGGCCCGGGCGGCGTTCTCCGCCGTACCGCCAGCCGTCCCGCCCGTCTTGCCATCACCCGTGGCGGTCGGCGTACCGTGCGCCTTGCCGTCTCCCGTTGCGGCAGGGGCGCCGCCGGCCGGGGCCGCGCTCGCCGCCGCACCTCCTGCCGCGCCTCCAGCCGTACCGCCCCCCGAACCCGCCGCCGGGACCGCAGTCGAGGCCGTACCGGAAGCCGTGGTCGCGGCCGCCGACGAACCCGCGCCCGTGCCCTTCGGCGTACCTCCTGCCGTACCCGCCGCCGAACCCGCGGCCGCCCCCTTCGGCGAACCCGCCGCCGAAGCCGCCACCCGCCCCGGCTTCTCCGCGGTGGCCCCCTGCGAGGGGACGACCGCCTGGCCGAGCCGGGCCGTCCAGCGGCGGGAGAACCAGGCGACGGCCACCAGCGTGCACACCAGGCCGATCTTGATGAGCAGGAGGTGGCCGTAGTGCGTGTCCGTGAAGGCCGCCCAGCTGCCCATCTGCCGCCAGGCCTGGTAGATCCCGGTGCCGACGAGCAGGGTGATCGCGGTGAGCCCGAGCAGCGAGAAGCGGCGTACGGCGAACGGCTCGATCGGCCGGGCCGCCATCGAGGGCGCCCACAGCGCGGTGAGCAGGGTGACCAGCCCGCCCAGCCACACCGCCATGGACAGCAGGTGCACCACGTCCACCGGCATCGCCACCTGGTGCTGGATGCCGACGGAGGCGTGCTCGGCCATCGCCCAGGTCGCCGAGATGCCGACCGCGACCACCGCACCGCCTATCCCCAGCCCCCACGCGAGGTCGGCCCGCTCCTCGGGGTCCTCCCGCTTGGCGTAGGAGCCGAAGAGGACGGCGAGGAAGACGGCCGCGGCCGCGAGCAGCAGCAGCCGGGAGAGCAGGGCGGCACCGGGCCGGGTCTCCAACTGGTCCCGCATCACGCCGAGATCGAGGGCCTGGCCGAGCCCCTTGCCGTTGACGTAGGGGCCGCGCAGCAGCAGGAGGGCGATTGTGGAGACCACGAGCGTCACCCACCCTGTGGCCGCGATCCGCTGCATCGGCCGCAGCAGGGCGCCGCGCGGCCAGCACACGGACAGGAAGACCGAGGCGCCGACGAGGAGGGCGAAGCCGAGGTAGGCGCCGAAACGGCCGATCCCGTAGAGCGTGCCGGCCGCCCCGCCGCCGGCCGAGGCCACGCCCGACAGGTCGACGCTGGTGCGCGAGGGCGCGCCGACCGAGAAGGTGAAGGCGCCGGCGACGGGGTGGCTGTCCTGCGAGATCGCCCGCCAGGCCACGGTGTACGTGCCGTTGCCCAGGCCCGGCTTGAGGGAGACGGTGGCCGTCGCCCCGGAGTCGCGGCCTTGCGCGTGGCCGGGGGTGCCCACGGCGACGTTCGCTCCGTGCGGGTCGAGCACGCGCAGCGAGTCGCCCGAGAGCAGCACCCCCTCGGAGAAGGTGAGCAGCACCCGCTGCGGGGCGGCCTTCACCACCGAGCCGTCACCCGGATCGGTGTGCAGCAGCGCGGCATGGGCGGAGGCGGGCGCGGCGGTCCCCAGCAGCAGCCCGACCAGCGCACCCGCGGCCACCAGCAGGGCCGCGACCCGCCGCAGAGGCGAGCGGCCCGCCCCCTGCCCCGGCCGCCGGCCCGGCCCCTGGCTCAGCCTGCCGCCCGTTCCTCGGCCAACGGCCCGGCCAACCCCCCGACCGAGCCCGCGGCCCCGCCCCGCGCCCGACGCCGGGCCCGCCCCTCGCCCCGGCCCCCGTCCGTACGACCGTGTGTTCATCGGGTGCTCAGCCTCCCGGCGTGTACGACGTGGGGCGCACCGGCACGGTGATCGTCACCGTGGCGGGCGCGCCCTGGGCGAAGTGCAGGGTGAGCGGCACCGTGTCGCCGACCGCCGGCTTGCGCGTGAGGTCCTCCAGCATCACGTGGTCGCCCCCGGTGGACAGCGTGAGCGTGCCGCCGGCCGGGACGGTCAGCGACTGCACCTGCTGCATGGTGTCGTCCTTGGTGATGTGCAAGGTGGCGTGGGCGGCCAGCGGGCTGCTCACCGAGGTCAGCCGGGCCGCGGTGCCGCCGGTGTTGGTGACGGTGAAGTACGCGGCGGCCATGTCGGTCAGCAGCGGCCGGGGTATGTAGCCGCCGGTCACCTTCAGGCGCGCGGGGCCTGCCGCCTTCGAGGAGCCGCCGCCGGAGGACGACGACGAGCAGCCGGTGACCGCCACCGCGGTGCACGTGGCCGCAGCGGCAAGGGCGATGAGGGCCGCGGAGCCGACCCGGGTGGGGCGGTTCACGGGTTCTCGCTCCTGATGATCCGGGGGAGGTCGTGCGCGTAGTCGCCGGCGGTGGTGCCGGACATGTAGAGCACGTGCGCCTTGTTGTCCTTGGGCCAGAAGGCGAGCACCTCGGCGCCGTGGGTGACGGTGATGCTGCCGTCCTTCTCCTTCACCGGCGGGTCGATGCCGACGCCGACCGAGCGGGCGGCCGCCTGGATGGTGGAGAAGGAGCCGGTCAGGCCGATGAAGCTCTTGTCCATCTGGCCGAGCCAGGCGTTCAGCCGGGCCGGGGTGTCGCGGGCGGGGTCGGAGGTGACGAAGACGACCTGCAGCCGGGCCTGGTCGGCGGGCGGCAGCTTGGACTTGGCCAGCGCGATGTCGCTCATCGTCGTCGGGCACACGTCCGGGCAGTGGGTGTAGCCGAAGTAGAGCAGGACGGGGTGGCCCGCGGTCTGCTCGACGAGGTCGAAGCGCTTGCCGTGGTTGTCGGTCAGCACCAGGTTCGGCTTGGTGAACGGCGTGTCGAGCACGGTGCCCGGCTTGTTGTCCGAGGACACCGAGGACACGGCGGCGACATCGGAGCCGGACCCGGACCCGGAGGAGCTGCCGCACCCGGCGAGCAGGAAGGCGGACGCGGCAAGGGCGGCGGCGCCGATGGTGACGGTCTTGCGCATGGAGTTTCCGTTCGGAGTTCGCTGACGTGGGCGGCGGGGGCGGGCCCGCCCGAGGAGCACGCGGGAGCGTCGGAAGCAGGAAGCAGCGGGAGGACGAGGGGGGCCGGGGCTCCGGTCGAGGGCTGAACCCCCGGCCCCCTCGAGCGGGACATCAGTCCGCGCTGCGCCTGCGGCCCGCGAACACCCCGAAGCCGACGCCGATCACGCCGACCGCGATGCCCGCCACGCCCAGCGCACGGGCGGTGTCATCGCTGGAGGAGCCGCCACCGGAGGCCGCGGCCTGCGCCGTACCGCCCTTGGTGTCCGCGGCAGGAGCCGCCGCCGGGCTGCCGGTCGGAGCCGCTGCCCCGTCGCCGCCCGCGGCGGTCAGCTTCAGCTCGGGCGCCGGGTTCTGCGGCTCGGGCTGCCCGGCCTGCGGGATCTCGATCCAGCGGACGACATCGCCGTTGCTGTAGGTCTGCAGCGCCTTGAACGTCAGGGTGTCGGCGTCGTCCGGCAGCGGGCCGAGCGAGACGGGGAACTGCTGGAACTGCCCCGGCGCGATCCTGCCGCCGGTCCAGGTGATCCGGGTGACCGCGCTGTCGACGGTGCCGTCGTCCGTCTTCAGCGGCGTCTTCAGCTTGGCCGTGGTGACCTTGGCCGTCCAGCCCGGGACCGGCTGGATCGACACCGAGGCGATCGGGTGGTCGGTCGGGAGGGCGACCTCCAGCTTGACGGTGGAGGCGTTGTCCTCCTCGCAGGGCACCTTGAAGGCGACCGTGCTGTAGCCGCCCTTGGGCGCCGAGTCCGGCTGCACGGTGACGTGGGCGAACGCCGGCACGGCGGCCAGGACGACGGTGGCGCCGGCGAGCGCGGCGACGGACGCGGCCCGGCCGCGGATACGGGAACTGCTCATGGCAGGTGGATCTCCACAGGTGACGGTGGTGCGCTGACGGTGGACCCGCGCACGAAGGGCGCGGTGGGGCGCGAACCGCTCGTCCCGAAGCAGGCCGCGTCGGCCGCCGGCACGGCACCGCGGCATCCGCGCGAACGGAGCCGGAGCCGGGGCAGCACACGTGGGGGCCGTCAAAGCGCCGCAAAGAGTGGCATACGGGACAGCGGGCAGGCGGCCGAAGCGTCCGCCGGCGCTCCCGTCAGGGGAACCGACGCCGCGTCAGGCCGCCAGGCCGTACGCCGGAGGACCCCGCCGCGCCACGCTGTGCCGCAGCCAGACCGTACGGTGCCGGGCGCGCGGGACACCGGCCGCCGCCGTCCGCAGCCGCGCGCTGGGCGCCGCGGCGGCAAGAGCGGCCAGCAGCGCGCAGGCCCACCGCAGGGCGGTGCCGGTCAGCGCGACCAGGCCCGCCACACCCCGCCGGGACAGCCGGATCAGCAGCCACAGCGCGACCTCGCCGCGCCGCAGCAGCCACCCCGCCGCCGTGGCGGCCAGCAAGTGGCCCAGCAGCATGGGCAGCGAGCACATCGACAGCAGCATCGAAGGCAGCGACATGGCGGCGCTGTGCGCGCCGGCCGGCAGGGGACCCGACGGGTCACCGGGCATCCACATGCCCGGCATGGCGGAGGACGCCCCGGCGAGGTGCGCTCCCGCGAGGTGCGAGGGGTCGAGCCCGGCCTGGACGACTATCTGCCGCGCCGCCTGGGGTGTCAGGTGCGCCGCCCGGCCGCCGCACACCAGCCGGTCGGCCACGGCCACCAGGCTGTCGGCCGCGCCGTGCCGCGGCGAGGCGGTGATGCTCGCGCACATCTGCCCGGTGCTGAAGAGCGTGTGCAGCACGATCTGCCCGAGCCCGAGCAGCGCCGTGATCCCCGGCAGCCGCCGCTCCCTTCCGGCCAGCGGCACCGCGAAGGCGAACACCGCGCACCAGGCCACCGCCAGGGAGGCCGGCGGCACCGCCCGCCCGGACGCCAGGGCGTGCCCGGCCGCGGCGAGCAGGACGCAGGCCCCGGCGAACACCCCCGCGCGCAGCAGCCGTACACCGGCGGCAGCGCGCACGGCAGGCGCGGTGCGGCGGGTACGGAAGGTGCCGGCGGGGCGGATGGCAGACATGACGGCGTCATCATCTCACCGCGGAAAAACCGGGCGGACGGCGGGTTTGAGCCGCGCGGAAGCAAGACGGCCGGCGCGACCGCGGCCGAAAGCCGGGCAGGACCCGTCCGACCTGCGCTCCTTGGCGGCGCGGCCGCCGCTCGGGCGTGCGTCCTACCCCGGCCCGTGCCGAAGACACATCCGCCGAATGGGCGGCATCACGTCAACACCACGCTTACATACAGCCTTTCGTGGCAATACGTAACCGTATGTCGAGCCGCAGCCAGGAGGCTGGAGCATGAGCATCTGGTGGTCACTCCATTTGCGGCGCGAGGCTGCGAGCGTTCCGCTGGCCAGAAGGCTGCTGATGGGCACCATGGAGACCGCCGGGGTGGACCCCGACATCTCCTTCGACCTGTCGGTGGCCCTGACCGAGGCGTGTGCGAACGCCGTGGAACACGCCGATTCCGCCACGGGCTACAGCGTCACCGCCCGGATCGAGGGCGACTGCTGCCGTATCGAGGTCGCCGACTCCGGTCCCGGCCTGCCCCGTGACCGCTTCCGCCACCCCGCCCGGCCGCCGGCCCTGCGCGGCCGGCACGCCGAGCACGGGCGGGGGCTGTTCCTGATCGAGGCCCTGGTGGACCACGTGCAGTTCCAGGACCGGCCGGGGCACGGCACTGTCGTCGCGTTCGACAAGGTGCTGAAGTGGCGTGAGGACGCCCTGCTCAAGGCGTCCTGACGCCGACTCGCCCCGCCCGGCCGGCCTGCGGCGCCCCGCTCAGGACTCCTTGAGCCCCGCCATCCACGCCTCGACCTCGTCCGACCGTCGCGGCAGCGCCGCCGACAGGTTCCGGTTGCCGCTCTCGGTGACGAGGATGTCGTCCTCGATCCGCACCCCGATGCCCCGGTACTCCGCCGGCACCGTGAGGTCGTCCGCCTGGAAGTACAGCCCCGGCTCCACCGTGAGCACCATGCCGGGCTCCAGCGTGCAGTCCACGTAGGTCTCGGTACGGGCGTGGGCGCAGTCGTGCACGTCCAGGCCGAGCATGTGGCCGGTGCCGTGCAGGGTCCAGCGGCGCTGCAGGGCCAGCTCCAGCACCCGCTCCACCGGGCCCTCCAGCAGGCCCCACTCCACCAGCCGTTCGGCGAGCACCCGCTGGGCCGCCTCGTGGAAGTCGCGGTAGGCCGCGCCCGGCTTGACCGCGGCGATGCCGGCCTGCTGGGCGTCGTACACCGCGTCGTAGATGCGGCGCTGGAGCGGGGTGAAGGTGCCGTCGACGGGGAGGGTGCGGGTGACGTCAGCGGTGTAGAGGGTGGTGGTCTCCACGCCCGCATCGAGCAGCAGCAGGTCGCCGGCGTTCACAGGGCCGTCGTTGCGCACCCAGTGCAGGGTGGTGGCGTGCGGGCCGGAGGCGCAGATCGAGCCGTAGCCGACGTCGTTGCCCTCCACGCGGGCGCGCAGGAAGAAGGTGCCCTCGATGTAGCGCTCGGAGGTGGCCTGGGCGCGGTCCAGCACGCGGACCACGTCCTCGAAGCCGCGGGCGGTGGAGTCGCACGCCTTCTGCAGCTCGCCGATCTCGAACTCGTCCTTGATGAGGCGCAGTTCGGAGAGGAAGACCTTCAGTTCCTCGTCCCGCTCGGCGGTCGTCTTGTCGTGCAGGGCCGCCTCGATCCCGGCGTCGTGGCCGCGTACGACGCGGACCGGTCCGGTGGCCTCCCGCAGGTCGTCGGCGGCGGTGCGCACGTCCTTGCAGGGCAGGCCGAGCAGCTGCTCGGCCTCCGTGAGGCTGTTGCGCCGCCCCACCCACAGCTCGCCCTGGCCGTGCAGCCAGAACTCGCCGTTCTCCCGGTCCGAGCGCGGCAGCAGATAGGCGGTGGCGGCGTGACCGCCCTCGGCGAGGGGTTCGAGCACCAGCACGGCGTCCTGCGTCTGGTCGCCGGTGAGGTGGACGTACTCGGTGGAGGCGCGGAAGGGATAGTCCGTGTCATTGGAGCGGGTGCGCAGGTTGCCCGCCGGGACCACGATCCGCTCGCCCGGGAAGCGCGCGGACACCGCGGCGCGGCGGGCGGCGGTCCGGTCGGCCTGCGGGATCGGGTCGAGGCCGCGCCGCTCGGTGTCCGCCCAGCCGGACTTCATGACGGCGGCCAGCTCGTCGGAGACGGCGGGGTAGAGCCCGTTCTTGCGCTGCTTGATCGGCTTGCCCGCGGGCTTGCCGGCCTCGCCCGCGGCTCCGTCCCCGGCGGCGCCCGTGCCTGCCCCGGGTGCCGCTGCCGCCCCCGCGGTGTCCTGCGTGTCCTCGGCCTCCGCCACCTGCTGCCTCCTCATACCGGAACGTTTCGTCCATCGTATGGGGGAGGGCGGGCCGGCGACCCCGCGCCCACATGCCCGAAAACGGCACGGCGAGTGCGGTGACACGGCACGGCACGACAGAACGGCGACAGGGCACGGCGACACAGGACGGCGATACGGTGTGGCGACGCGGCACCGCGACACGGCACTGCGACACGGCACTGCGACACAGGGCCAAAGCACAACACGGCGGCACGGCACTGCGGCACGGCATCGGCCTCGAAGGCACCCGCCTCGCAAACCCCCCTCACAGACCGCCCTACTCGAAGTGCGCCACCAGCAGCACCAGGTCCTCCGGGTGCTCCGCCCGGTCCCGCCCGTCCGGCAGCACCGCGCCCAGCACGTGGTCGGCCAGCCGCTCGGGATCGGCCCGCACGGCCGCCGGCGCGCTGCGGGCGGCTGCGTGCAGGCGGGTGAAGGCCCGGTCGGTGGGTTCGCCGGTACGGTGCAGCAACCCGTCGGTGAAGAGCAGCAGGCTCTCCCCCGGCCGCACTCGCAACTCCACGCCGGGCGCCTCCCAGCAGCTGAGCATGTTCAGCGGGGCGGACAGCGAGGTCTCGACGTACTCGCAGCGCCGGTCGCCGACGAGCAGCGGCGGGCAGTGGCCGGCGCCGGCCAGCGTGATCCGGTGGCCGCCGGCGGAGTGGGCGGCGGCGTGCACGAAGAGCGCGGTGGCCGAGCGGGCGGGCTCGGTCATCCGCAGCAGCAGTTCGAGGTCGGCGAGCACGGCGACCGGGTCCTCGCCCTCCATCACCGCGTACGCCCGCAGCGAGGCCCGCAGCCGGCCCATGGCGGCCACCGCGCCCGGTCCCGCGCCGGTCACCCCGCCGACGGCGAGCCCCAGCGCGCCCTCGGGCAGCGGCAGCGCGTCGTACCAGTCGCCGCCGCCGCGCGGGCCGGCGGTGTGGCGTACCGCCGTCCGCACCCCTGGCACCCGCGGCAGCCGCGCCGGCAGCAGTTCGGCGCGCAGCGCGGCGGAGCCGTCGCGGACCCGGGCGAGTTCGAGGCAGCGGGCCACGTACTCGGTGGCGAAGCGCAGGTAGAGGGCGAGCAGGCGGCGCCGGCGGTCGGGCGGCTCGGCGGGCTCGTCGTAGAACCAGACCGCGGTGCCGAGCGGCCCGCCGCTGTCGGCGGTCAGCGGCACCGCGTAGCTGGCGGCGAGGCCGAGGTGGGCGGCGACCTCGCGGTGGCGCGGGGCCAGGCCGGGCTCATGCAGCAGGTCGCGGTGGAGGCCGCCGCCGGCGCCCCCCGTGGCCAGGGCAGCCTGCGGCACCGTCTCCAGGGTGCCCAGGTCGCTGTGACCGAGGCCGAGCGCCACGGTGGTCTCCGGGCCGAGCCCGTCGGCCGGCGCCAGGGCGACCAGGCCGCGGCGGGCGCCGACCAGGGTGGCGCCGGCCCGCAGCAGTTCGTGCACCGCGTCGTCCAGGCCGCTGGTGCGGGCCAGGCGCTCGGTGAGCTCGTGCAGCAGTGACAAGTCGCACACCCAGGCGGCGAGCCGGTCCTGGACGGCGCCGGAGTGGTCGCCGGTGCCGCGCGGCGGCAGCGCCTCGTGGCCGCCGCTCTGCGCGGGCGGGACCAGGACGGAGGACGGCGAGGACGCCGGGGAGGCTGGGGACGCCGGGGGTGCGGCAGTCTGCGGCCTGACAGAAGACGACGGTTCGCTTCCGGCCACTTTTCCTACGTCGGCGGGGCTCATGGCCGGCGGCCCGTGGCTGCATGCCGACGCGTGGGGTGATCAGGGCATTCCGCCCGCGGTGTGCGGAGCACAAGCCGGAATAGCATCGCAAACCCCCATGTCGTGCTGCGCTGCTGCCAAGGACCCCACTTCTACACGCACGATCGTGGGCATGTCCAGGATTGTCCCGGTACAAGAATGGTGTCGGTGATACGTCCCCGTCTCTTCCGACGCACCGGTCACTTCCGTAGGTTGGCCGGAAAGCGTCACCCCCGCGCCATGCGCACGGTCGACTGAGCCCGGCCAACAGCGCGTCATTTCGCGGGTGGTGGGTAGGAACCCGAAGTCCGGCTCAAGCGTCGTAGTACGTATACAGTTGACGGCCGACCCAACCCCGAGTGGCGAGGGGTGCCACATCCGGCGCGAACCACGACCAGTGGCTCGTGGCCAGGATTCAGCAGGCAGGAGCGCCAGGTGCGCGCCACCCTCCGCCACGTTCCACGCTCGGCTGGCAGCGCGGAAAGCTGCCTCAAGTGCGGTGTGCTCGACAGTTACTTTGTGCAGTGGGCAGATCCCTGGGCGTTAACGGAAAGGAACGAGCGCTCATGCGCGAGATCCTCGGAAGGCGACGCAAGATCTCTCTTCGGCGAAGGGGGCGGACCGCCTCACTCGACGCGGCGCTCGTCTACGCCGGCCGGTGGCAGTGGCGCGTGGTCCCCGGCGTCGGACTCGACCGCCCCGTGCGGCGTACGGCCGGTGCCCCCGGCTGCGGTTGCGGCAGACCGGCCTGCGCCGTGCCCGGCGCCCACCCGCTCGACCCCGGACTGCTGGCCGCGACCCGGGACCCGCGCATGGTCCGCTGGTGGTTCACCTCCCGCCCGGACGCCCCCGTGGTGCTCGCGACGGGCGACCGCGTGTCGGCCGCGAGCCTGCCCGCGGTGGCGGGCGCCCGCGCGCTGGAGGTGATGGAGCGCCTCGGCTGCCGGCTCGGCCCGGTGCTGGCCACCCCCACCCGCTACGTCTTCCTCGTGGCCCCTTACTCGCTGCCCGAACTCGGCGAACTCCTCGACACCCAGGACTGGGTGCCCACCTCGCTGCGCTACCACGGTGACGGCGGCTACGTGGCGCTGCCCTCGGCCACCGAGACGCCCGGGCCGGTGCACTGGGTGCGCTGCCCGGTCGTGCCCGCAGGCGAGGACACCCCCTGGCTGCCGCGGATCGACGCGCTGGTGGACGCGCTGGTGCGGGCCGGCCGCACCTCGCCGGACGGGGACCGGCTCCGCTACTGAGGCCGCTGAGGACGCTAGGGCTGCTGAGGCGCCCCGGCCCGGAGCGGGCTTCGGCGCTCGGCCCGGCCGGTGGGAAAGCGGCCGGGCTGCGCTGTTCCATGCCGCCGCCTGGGGTGGTGTGCCCCGCGTTCCGCCGGGGTGTCGTGACAACCGCCCCTCCCTCCGGGTTATCTTCGGCCGGGCGGGGGATGCGGTACATCGAGGTCGGAGGAAGTGCAGGTGGTTCCGGTGACGTCGAAGCATCCTGGGAACGGTTCCGCGCGGCAGGCGCGCGAGGAGCAGGATCGGCTGCGCGCGGCCGGGCTGCGCAAGGTCGCGGTCGCCAGCGTGGCGGCGCTCGCCGTGGTGCTGCCGCTCGCCTTCGCCACCGCGAGCGCCGAACACGGTCGGGCGCACGGCGGGAACGCGGGCCACAGCAGTCCTGCGGCGCCGAGGACGTCGTCGGACGACTGAGCGGTCCCGCTGATCTGTCCTGGGCGAACGGGTGTGCGGCCTGCCGGGACGCGGTCGGGGGCGCTCGACCGGTGGACGGTCCCCGGGCGCCGGTGCAAGAACCGTCCCTCAGCTGCGGATACGGTGCCGCGGGCGCCGTACGGGCGCGGATCGCGCGGCTGCGGCCACCCTGCGGGCACGAAAAGGCCCGGCCGCTGGCGACGGGGGATGCACCAGCGACCGGGCTGTTCAAACGGTAACAAGACTTCGTCCGATCGCAAATTCCCCGATCGGGGGAGCGCCCCCATTCCCCGGTGTTTTCAGGGGAGTTGTGATCGGAATCACTGAGCAACCGCTTGGTCCGGTCCAGCGGCCGGGCCGGATCGCGGGCCGCCGACCGGCCGGCGGCGAGGCACCGGACCGGGCGGCGGCTCCCGTTCTCAGCTCAGCGTGATCTGGCGGTTCGTGAAGCCGCTGCGCGCCCTGCGCTCGTCCGCGGTCAGCGGGCCCGTCCGGGTGAGCGTCTCGGCCAGCCGCTCGCCGAAGGCCGCGGCCGGCTTCTCCACGTCGTCCGCCGACATCCCGACCGGCAGGTCCCACACCGGCACCAGTAGCCCGTGCGCGCGGAACGAGCCGACCAGCCGGGTGCCCTCGCCGAGTGAGGACGCGCCGGCCGCGTGCAGCCGGGCGAGCGCGTCGAGCAGCGCCTCCTCCGGGTGCGGCATCACCCAGCGCAGGTGGTTCTTCTCCGGGGTCTCGCACCAGTAGGCCGCGTCCACCCCGTTCAGCCGGGCGGTCGGGATCGCGGCCTCGTTGGCCCGCTCCAGCGACGCGGCGACCTCGCCCGTGGCCGCCGAGGCGTCCTCCAGCCAGAAGTCGAAGCCTGCGTGCACCTGCGGGACGAACGGCGCGTCGAGGTCGAGCAGGTCCTGCAGCCGCGGTCCGTCGGGGTCCGGGCGGCGGCCCTCGACCGGGTTGCCCGCCTCGGCGGACAGCGCGCGCACCAGGGTGTCGGCGAGGTCGCGGCTGATGTCGCCGGAGGACGCGTCGTTCTGCAGCCCGAGCAGCACCGCGCCGGTGTCGCGGCGCAGCCCCGGCCAGGCCATCGGGAGCACGGTGCCGAGCGTGACGGAGGGCACCCCGTCCGGCAGCGGGTCCTTCAGCGTGAGCGGCACGGTGGCCGCGGGCACCAGCTCGCGCAGCGCCACCCAGTCGCACTCGGCGGGCAGCCCCTCGAAGGGGCGGCGGACCAGCTCGGTGACCGCGTGCGCCGCCTCCCGCCCGTGGCACGCCTTGTACCGGCGGCCGGAACCGCATGGGCAGGGTTCCCGCGCGCCGACGACGGGAACGGCATCGCCTGCCGCTGCCTTGGGGCTGCGCTTGCTGGCGGTCGCGCGCTTCTTGGCCATGGCTCGATCTCTCCCGGTCTCTCCCGGTACGGCGTTCTTCCGGCCGCGAGCCTAGCGCCCGCAGCTGCCATGGCCCGACCACCGCGAGGCGCGTACGGGGGCGAGCCTCGTACGGGGCCCGCCCCTTCGGCCGCGGAGGCGGGCGCGTCGCGTACGGAGCAGGCCGCTGCCGTACGGAGCTGGGCACTGCGGGTACGAGGCCGGTTGCCCCCATACGGAGCTGGGCGCTTCTCCTGCGGAATGGGTTCCTGGTCGTACGAGGTGGGCCGTCCCGTACGGAGTCGGGCGTCGCTCGTACGACGTCGGCTGCCTCGTACGGACCTCGCACCCCGCGTACGCAATGCGCCCGCCGCAGCGAACAGCTGGTCGCTCGCCCACCCTTCGTACGGACCCTCTCACCCGGCCCCGTACGCCTCTTCCTGTCAGCCGAGGTCGTCCAGCGACTCGGCCAGGTCGAGGGGGAGGTCCAGGGGGACGCCCATCGGCAGGCGGATGCCCGTGCCGATCGAGTCGTCCCGGCGGGCGTGGCGGCCGCGGACGGGCAGCACCGCCCAGACCGTCACCTCGCCGGGGGCGTCCCGGACGCCCCAGCGCAGCGCCAGTTTCGCCACGATGCCCAGGCCCCGGCCGCCGTGCGCGGTCAGCGAGGGGCTGGCCGGGCGCGGGCGGGTGGAGCCGCCGCCGTCGGTGACCTCCAGGACCAGCAGCCCGTCCTCACCGACCGACCACGCGGCCCGTATCCCGGCCTCGAACGAGTCGGCGGGCGCCTGCGCGCCCGCCGGGTCCCGGCCGCCCTCGGTGCTCGCGCCCAAGGGCCGGGCATGCCGGCAGGAATTGCTGATCAGCTCGGAGACGATCAGGACGGCGTCGTCCGTCACGGGGTCCGGCACCCCTTGCGCGCACAGATCCGTACGCAACCGCCGCCTGGCGTCCGCGACGCCCGTAGGACCATGGGGCAGGGCCATGGTCGTGGACGTCGGCACTCCTTGCGCCACCATCAACGACACCCCCGAGACCTCCTTCACCCCACGCCACAGGGTGGATGCCCTCTGGGACAGCGCCGGAAACAGGTCAGCCGCGATCTTTTACGCCACGGTGACGCGGGTTGCGCAACCGATGCGGGCCAGTGGCACCGTCAAGCGGGGCACCGTTGGCACCTTGGCTCGCCCAGAAGCCTCCAGAGTGGCCAGGCCCCGGCGTGATGCGGGCCCGCGGGCGGCGCGTACGGGCGCCCGCTCCGGCGTGCACCGGCGCGTCCGGCCTCACCCGTCCCCGCCCGTACACCGGCGTATACGGGGCCCCGCGTCCCCCGCTGCTTGCTGCCCGCGCCCTGCCCCCACCGCTCAGCGGCCGAGCTGCTCGCGCACCTGTCGCGGGCGGTTCGTGATGATCGCGTCCACGCCCAGCCGCGCGCACAGCTCCACGTCCTCGGGCCGGTCCACCGTCCACACGTGCACCGCATGGCCCGCCCGGTGCACCCGGGAGACGTACCCGGGGTTCGCCCGCACGATGCGCATGCTCGGACCCGCGACCGCCACCCCCGCCGGCAGCCGCCCGTCGCGGTAACGGGGGGAGACGTACTGCATGAGCTGGACCGTCGGCAGCTGCGGCGCCCAGGCGCGGACCCGGCGCAGCGAGCGGGCGGAGAAACTCATCACCCGAACGGGAGCGGGCCCGTCCGGCGGCGGCCGGTCCAGGCCGTGCTCGGCGAGCAGGTCGAGCAGCCGCTCCTCCACCTGTCCGGCCCAGCGGGTCGGATGTTTCGTCTCGATCGCCAGCTCCACCCTGCGGTCGGTCTCGGCGACCAGTTCCAGCAGCCGGCGCAGGGTGAGCACCCGGCTGCGCTCCCCCGGGTCGAACCGCTCGGGCGCCTCCGCGTCGGCGTCCTGCCCCTTCCAGGAGCCGAAGTCGAGCGCCGCGAGGTCGGCCAGCTCCAGCGAGGAGACGGCGCCGCGGCCGTTCGACGTGCGGTTCACCCGCCAGTCGTGCACGCACACCAGCTCACCGTCCGCGGTCAGCCGCACATCGCACTCCAGCGCGTCCGCACCGTCCTCGATGGCCTTCCGGTACGCGGCGAGCGTATGTTCTGGTACGTCCTCGGAAGCGCCCCGGTGGGCGACGACCTGGACCGGCCGTCCTCCCGGGAACGGCTCCGGGGCCACGCGCGCAAAAGTCACCGGGCCATGGTGCCACCGCGCGGTGTGCGGCACGTCGCACGTCGGCCACAGAGCGGTCGCACGTCGGGCTGCTCGTCGGTTGCCCGTCGGCTGCTCGTCCGCCGCTCGTCTGCTGCTGGTCGGCGGCCGGCCGGCTGTCGCACACCGTCCGAGGCGGCGCACAGCTCCGTCTTACGGCGGTCCGACACGCCGTGGGAAATGCTGGGTCCATGACGTGATGGGCCCCTGGTTTCTGCTTGTCGTTGTCTGATTGGTCATGACCCTGAGGAGAAGAGCTGTGAGCACCGAGAACGAGGCCGGTTCCTCCGTACCGGCCGGGGAGTCGGCGGCCGCGCCGGACGGTGCCTCGGCTGCCCCTGTTCCGCCGGCCGGCTCGCCCGCCGAGCCGGCGGACCGGCCTGCCGATCCGGCCGCGCCGCCCGCCGCCCCACCCGTGCCCGCCGCGGCGCCCACCGCCCCCGCCCCCACCGACCGGGTGCCGGCACCCGCCGCGCCCGCCGAGGAGCACCGCACCGAGGTGCTGCCCACGCAGGCCCCGCCGCCGGTGGGTCCGCCGTCGCCGTACGGGCCGCCGCCCAGCGCGCTCGGCGGCGGGTACGACAAGCCGCCGGCGGTGCCCTCCCAGCCTGTCCCGCCGCCCGTGCCGCAATCGGTGCCGCAGTCCGCGCCGCCCGCCTCGGCGTACGGCGCCCCGGCCTACGGCACACCTGCCGCGCCTGCCGCGCCTTCGTACGAGGCCCCGCGCCCGGCCGCCTTCAGCGCCGAGCCGCCGCCCCAGGGCGGGCCGCAGGGCGAGCACCCGGACCCGGCTCCCGTGCACGACCCCTACGCGGTGCCGTCGACCCCGGCCTATGCCACCCCGCAGCCGGGCGCCGGCGGTCCCGGCCAGCCCGGCGGCCCGGCCTGGGGCACCCCGATGCCCCCCAGCTCCCCCTCGGGAAGCGGGCGGGAGCGCCGCGGGGTGGGCCGCCTGGTCGCCGCCGTCGTGGTGGCCGCGCTGGTGGCCGGCGGTGTCGGCGGCGGCATCGGCTACTACGCGGCCAAGAACAACGACGACTCCGGCTCCACCACGGTCTCGGCGCCCGCCGGCACCAAGGCGCTCAACCGCGCGCCCACCTCGGTGGCCGGCATCGCCAACAAGGTGCTGCCCAGCGTCGTCACCATCAAGGCGCAGAACAGCCAGGAGAGCGACACCGGCACCGGGTTCGTCTTCGACACCCAGGGCCACATCCTGACCAACAACCACGTGGTCGCCCCCGGCGCGCAGGGCAAACTCACCGTCACCTTCTCCAACGGCAAGACGTACGACGCCTCGATCGTCGGCCGCGCTCAGGGCTACGACGTGGCCGTCATCAAGCTGAAGAACGCCGGCTCGGTCAAGCTCACCCCGCTGCCGCTCGGCAACTCCGACGACGCGGCGGTCGGTGACGCGACGATCGCGGTGGGCGCGCCGTACGGCCTGTCGGGCACGGTGACCACGGGCATCGTCTCGGCGGTGCACCGCCCGGTCGCGTCCAGTGACGGCGAGGGCTCGAGCGCGTCGTACATGAGCGCCATCCAGACCGACGCCTCGATCAACCCGGGCAACTCCGGTGGCCCGCTGCTCAATGCGAACGGCGCGGTGATCGGCATCAACTCCGCGATCCAGCCGGGCGGCAGTTCCTCGCCGGGCAGCCAGGGCGGCAGCGTCGGCCTCGGCTTCGCGATCCCGATCAACCAGGCGAAGCGGGTGGCCGAGCAGCTGATCCGCACCGGCCAGCCGGTGTACCCGGTCATCGGGGTGAGCCTGGACACGCAGTACGAGGGCGACGGCGCGCAGATCTCCACGGACTCCAGCTCGGCGATCACGCCGGGTGGGCCGGGCGCGAAGGCGGGCCTGAAGCCGGGTGATGTGATCACCAAGTTCGACGGCACGATGATCGACAGCGGCGAGACGCTGATCGGGGAGATCTGGCAGCACCAGCCGGGCGACAAGGTCACCCTGACCTACACCCGCTCGGGCACGACCCACACGGCCACCCTCGTCCTCGGCAGCCGCACCGGCGACAGCACCAACTGACCCGATACGCTGTCCCCCAGGCGTCTTCCCCTCCCGCGGGGAACGCCCGGGGGAGGCTTGCCCGAGCGGCCTAAGGGAACGGTCTTGAAAACCGTCGTGGCAGCGATGTCACCGTGGGTTCAAATCCCACAGCCTCCGCGCAGCTAGCAAACCCGCAGGTGGGGGCGGCTCCCGTTCGTACGGGGGCCGCCCCCACCTGTTGCGTTGTCCCGCTGCTGTGCTGGGCGGTATCGCTGCTGCTCTGGGTTGGTTCAGGTGTCTTGGGTGTCGGGGTGGGTCGGGGTGACGGTGGTGGTGGCGACCAGGGCGACGACGCCCTCGGGGTCGCCTTCCAGCGGGGTTTCCATCCAGTCCCAGGTGTGGGCGGGGTCGAGCGGGGTGTAGCCGAGGGCGGCGAGGGCTTCGGTGCGGGCGTGCAGGGTGGGGACGCCGTCGGTGGTGGCGAAGGGGATGTGGGGCCAGCGGGGTTCGTCGGGGAGCGCGACGAAGACCTGCCATTCGGTGCCGTCCCAGGAGTGGATCATGTGGGCCCTGAGGGGGCGGGTGTGGGGCAAGGAACTCCGTTCGGTCGGGGGTCGGTTCAGACGGCGTGCAGGAAGCCGCGGGCGTCGGCGAAGCGGATGAGGTGGTGCAGCGCGCGCTCGGCGCAGGTGCCGTAGGCGTGCGCGGCGTCGGCGAGCGCGGACGGCTGACCGCCCGGCTCGTCTGCGGTTTCCTCGTTGCCCTCGCTGTCCTGGGCGTGCCAGCACGCGAGGAGTTCTGTGCGCAGGCGGGCGAGGTCGCGCGCGCCGGCCTGGACAGTGAGGGACTGGGCGAGGTTGGGCAGGTCGTCCAGGTCGAGGACGTATGCGCCGTTGCGCTCGCGGGTGAGTTCGACGTGGCGCGGGCGCTGGCTGCTGAGCACGGCGCGTACGGCCCTGGCGGTGCCGACGGCGTAGCCGAGGGCGGCGTTCTCGTACAGCTCGCGCGTGTGGTGTTCGAGCACCATGTAGAGGTCGCTGAGCTGCCAGAGGGCGTCCTCGTGGGGCCTTACCGGCTCGGCGGCGCCGGGAACGGTGAGGGTGCCGGGCAGGGGGATGATGCGGGCCGGGTCGGTGGTGCGGGCGGTGAGTTGGGCGTGCTGGTGGGCGGTGCGGAGTTCGTCGGCGGCGGCGCCCAGGGCGCGGACGCTGTCGGCCAGGCTCGCGTGCCAGGCGGTCTCGGGCATAGGGGTTCCTCCGTTGGGCGGGGCGGTGTCAGGTGAGGGGACCGGCGCCGGCCCGTTCGAGGAGGCGGCGCAGGTCTCCCCCGACGGTGGCCAGGCGGTGTTCGATCGCCTGCCAGGACTCGGCGTCGATGGCCATCAACCCGGCTATGGCGGTGGGGCCTTGGCCGAGTTCGAGGGCGGTGAGGACGTCGCGGAGTTCGGCGATGGCCATCAGCGAGATGCAGGCGGGCGGGACGGTGGCGGGCTGGGTGCACATGTCGGTCTCCTTGCCGGTCACTTGGCGGGGATGGCGTCGCGGAGGGCGGACATGATCTGGTCGACGGAGGGTGCCGCGCTGCTGCGGGCGAGGTAGAAGCCGAAGAGCAGCGCGACGAGGGCGGCCCCGGCGCCGAGGGCGCGGTAGCGCATGAGGAGCGTGAGGAGGAGGCCGAACAGGACGAGGGCGGAGATGCTGAACGCCATCGAAGTGCCTTTCTCGGGTGGGTGGTTGCTCAGCGGGTGCCGTCGCGGTGCAGCCGCGTGGCGACGTTGTAGAGGTGGCGTCCCGTGCGGAGCCGCTGCCCGCGGCCGTGGCAGCGCCGGCACTCGCGCCCGCGGACGATGCGTCCCCGCCGGTTCTGCCGGACCTTGAACCCGAAGCCGCCGCACCTGCGGCAGGAGCCGACCGGACTGACGGCGCAGAGAGCGGCGTAGCAGAGCGCGGCGAGGGCGAAGAGGGCTATAGCGGCGGTGAGTTGGGACATGGCGAACCCCTTCCAGGGCGGAATCAGGGTGTGCGGGAGTGGGGCCGCTAGGCGCTAGCGGCCAGGTCAGAGGCAGTGCGAGCCGCTAGCGGGGGTGCTAGACCTAGCGGGTGGCGGTGCTAGGCGGAGGTGCCGGGCTACGCGGCAGCGCTGCCGCCGTCTCGCCGGGTCACCGCGTCGAGGACGTCTGCGCGGCGCAGGCCGCGGCGGTTGGCACCCTTGCCGTCGGCGGAACCCCACACCTGCACGGTGCGGATGCCGTACGGCTTGACGGCGGCGGCCAGTTGCTCGGTGGACCACTGCCCGTAGACGTCGGGCCGGAGTTCGCCGAGCCGGGCGACGATGTCCTCGCTCCACGCTTTCGATGTGCCGGGCGGGAGTGCCGTGAGGACGTCGGTGAGGAGGTCGTACGAGGACGCGGCCGGCTCGGGGGCCTCACCGAGGGCGTGGCCCGTGATCCGCCCGGCCTGCTTGCGGAGTTCGAAGATGCGGGCCGCGAGGGCGTCAGCCGTGGGGACGTCGACTCCCACTGTGCGGACGATGCGCGCGTCGGCTCCCTCGCCGACGAACCAGGCGATGCCCTTGTCGGTCCAGGCGAGCGTGTTCGCGCGGATGCCCCGCTTGTGGGAGCCGGTGCCGAGGACCATGTCGTTCTCGATCTGGCCCATGACCTTCAGGCACCAACGCACCGTGGCGTTCGCGGAGATGCCCGTCGGAAGCGACTTGGAGTCCGGGCGCTGGGTGGCCAGGAGAAGCGTGATCCCCAGCGCCGGGCCCCGCTTGACGAGGTCCGTGCAGTGCTCCTCGAACTCGGCGCCGTGCTGGGGATGTTCGAACCACTTCTGGCACTCGTCCACGCCGATGACGATCGGGTGCAGGCCGAGTGTCCGGCGGTCCGCGAGCGGCGAAGTGACCTTCGACTCCGGGCACAGGTCCTTGGGGAGTTCGCGGATCACCTTCGCGCGCCGCCTCAACTCGACGCGGAGATCACGCAGGTCTTGGAGGGCGTACGCGATGTCGTCCCCTTCTTCGCCGGCCCGGTAGCGGTGGGCGACGCGTCCGACCGTGGACAGGTCGCCCGTGCCCTTGAGGTCGTAGGCGTGGATCTCGGCGCGCAGGTCCATGCAGGCGATCAGCAGGAGCAGGCGCAAGAGGAACGTCTTGCCCATGCGCGGGACGGCTCCGATGATCCCGGAGACGTACACGAGCGTCTGGGCGACCCACCGGCCGCGCTGGTCGGTGGCGAACGGCTGGGGCTTGAAGAGGTCGAGCGGCTTGACGTCCAGGAGCGGCCACTTGGCCTGCCGCGTCTTGGACATGTCCTGGTCGCCGACCCACAGGCGGAGCCGTCCCGTGTGCTCATCGGGTACGGCCTCGGGCCATACGCAGCCGAGTGGACGCCGCAGGCCCGAGGCCAGCTTCTCGCGGCGGTCGATGACGTCGGTGACGGTGACGCCGTAGGGGAGGTCGCCTTCCACAACCCAACCGGGGCCGTCCCGGAGGATGGGCGCAGTGAAAGAGAGGACCTGACTTCCCTTCGCCTGGGCCTGGTTAATAGCTGGGAGACCGAGGGAAGTGAGAGCGCGTAGGACGATGTCGCTGGTGAGGACCGTCGCCCGTGGAACTTCTACGGCTCTGTTGGCAACAGTTGCTCCAACGGGTCGGCCGATTCGGCCGAGAGCAAGGCTGAGCATCGTGCCACAGAGCGCGATCAACCACGGTGGGCCGAGCACATACAAGGCAAGCGCCGTTGCCATACCGACGATTGCCGCCGTGACCGTCACGACCGTGCGCCACCGCACCCGCCGATCCCGCTGCCGCGAGAGCTTCAGGTACTCCTCGATGTCCTCGCGAGTGGCGGCCACTTGCCGGAGCGGCTCGCCCTCGGCGTCGAACGTCCACCGCAGTACGCCGGCGACGAACCGGGCGGTGCCGCGCGGGGCTTGCAGGGTGAGGCGAGCGACGTACCAGGGTGTACGGATCGCGTGATAGGCGGTGACGTGGCCGACGTACGTACTCAACCACCGGGCTGTCGAACGGAGTTCACGTTGCGAGCGGGCCCACGCCGGGACGACGGGGCGACGACTGGCCTTACGGGCACGGTCGAGCAGGCTTGGGGCGGTCGGGACGCCGGGGGCGTCGACCAGCGTCCTGGGCTCGCCGTCGGAGTCAGGCACGGATGCCTCCTTCCGGATGCGTCAGGAAGTCTTCGGGGTGCCGTTCGGCGCGGGCGGCTGTTCACCAGGGCCGTTCACCGGACGCGGGCCGCGTTCGGCGTCCAGCCGGACGAACACGCTGTGCACGTAGCTCGGCGCGCGGGTGGCGCGGCGGGCGGTCTCGCGGACGCTGAGACCGGCGGCCCAGCCGCGTTCGATCGCCTCCAGCGCGGCGGAAGTGTCGAGCTTGGCGGGTGAACGCTCGGGCGAACGGCCCTCGCTGCCAGCGGTGTTCGCCCCCGGCAGTTCGGTGAACAGGAGCCGGGGGTACCGGCGGACGTTCGCCGTTGCCTGCGCCATCTGGCTACGCACGTGGCTCGCCAGCGCCGAGGCGGCGGGGTCGCTCGACTGCTCCCACGGTGCCGCGAGCGCGATCGTCGCCAGGGCGGCGGCGTTGCGCCGGGCGGCGAGCTGGTCGAGGAGTTTGCGGCGCTGCTCGGCGTCCGTGCCGACGGACGCGCGAGCGACGGCGACAGCCAGGCGGTGAGCCGTGCGGCGGCTCCTCCGGCTCCTGCGCTGCGCCGGGCTCAGCTCGGCGAGACGCGCGGCGAGCGCGACGGCCCGTGCGGTGGCGCGGTCGCGGGTGATCTGGGCGGCGTCCCGGTGCCGCTCGGCGATGCCGAGCCGCGAGAGCAGACGTTCGCGGGCGACGAGGGCGCCGAAGCCGTTCGATGACGCCTCGGGCCTGCGGTGGCGCAGTTCGATGCCCATGGCCAGGTGCCAGAGCATCGCTGCCATCACCGGGCCGACGAAGGCGCGGACCGTACCGCCGACGGGGCCCGACTCGGCGTACGCCGGGATGATCTGCACACCGGTGATCATCCAGATGAGCACGCCGGGGACGCCGGGAGCGCCGGTCGGACCGTTGAGGTTCTGCCGGGCCATCAACGCCGTGGCGAACAAGGCGAGTTCACCAGCCCCGAACATGCCTGCGCGCTCGGCGGCGCCCGCCATGTCGAGGTAGTCGGCGGCGAACCGCCATGAGGTGTCCGCGCTGTACGCGGTGCAGGCCGCTGCCGCCAGGGCGGCGACCGGGACTGCGACGGTGCCGCGCGTGATGCGCCGGGCAATCGCCCAGCCGATCACGAGGACGGCGAACGCAGCGACCACGTAGGCCGCGGGCAGGTGCGCGTTCATGCCGCCTCCCGGGTGCGCCGGCCATGAGCGCGCGGGACGCGGGCCCGGCACCCGCGCAGGAGCATCGGGCCGCCGATCAGCACGGCGTACCAGGCGTCTTCCAGCGCCACGGCGTCGGCTTCGCCCTCGATCAGCAACTCGGCGAGGACATCGCGCGCCGCGGCCATACGGGCGGCCCGGTGCTCCGGCGGTTCGGCACTTCCGGGCGGCCCGCGGAACAGGTCCCGGAAGTGCTCCGGGAACTCCGCTAAGTCGAGGTTGTCACCGTTGCCACGGTGGGTGGGCGTACACATCGGTTCTCCTGATCACGAGCGGGACGGGGCCGACGGCTGCGCGATGCGGCCGCGCGGCCGACGGCGGACGAGGAACGGGGGCGCCGCGCGAGCGCGGCACATGCGGAATCCACAGCACGAGCGGCCGGAGGAGCCCGCGGACATCACGCACGAGCGGTCATGACCTCCGGCACCGCCGACCTGCGAAGAGGCAGGCCGTGCCGGGATCAAAAGCACTCGTTCGTTCGGGCGCGCTGTGGAGTTCTCAAGGTCCGTGCGCTGCCTTCGGCACCGCGGTGGGCGGACCTCCGGACGCATTGACGTTCTCCACTCCTCAAGAGATCAAGTCCTCAAGTCCTCTTGAGGAGTGGAGTAGTCACTATGAACCCTGAGTCCTCAACTCGTCAAGACCTCTTGAGGACTTGTATGCTGGGCCCGTTGACGACCAGGACGGTGGGCCGCATGGCGAAGGCATACGAACGGATCGCGGACGATCTACGCGACCGCATTCACGCAGGTGAGCTGCGCCCAGGCGACCGCCTTCCCCCGGAGACGACACTCGTTGAGCAGTACGGCAAGAGCCTGCCGACGCTCCGCCAGGCGCTCGGGCTCCTGCAGACCGAGGGCCTGATCGAGAAGCAGCACGGCCGCGGCAACTTCGTCCGGCAGCCCCGCACTCCCGTCTTCCGCACGAACCTGCGCCACCAGTGGGAGAAGGACCGCGCCCGCGAACCGGAGGACGAGCGCAAGGCGACTGGGGCGACCGAGCACGACACCGGCCTCGAACTGGATGACCTGGTCTTCTACGCGGCGTACGCCGACATTGAGGCGGACGAGGAGTTGGCCGAAATCTTCGGCGTGCCGACCGGGACGTCCATGCTCCAACGGACCTACCGCACCCGGTACAGCGCCGAGGACCACCCCTTCAGCCTGGTCGTCTCGTACCTCGTCCGCGAGGTTGTGGCGGCCAATCCCGAGCTGCTGGACGCGGGCAACGAGCCCTGGCCGGGCGGGACACAGAACCAGCTCTTCACCATCGGCATCGAACTGGACCGGATCGAGGAGCGCGTCTCCGCGAGGCCGCCCACGGCCGAGGAAGCCGAGGAACTGGGCCTGCCTCCTGGCACGGCCCTCATCGTCCTCGGCAAGACGTCGTACGACACCGCCGGCCGCGTGGTCGAGCACTCCTTCGTCCGCTTGCCCGGCGACCGCACGGAGCTGAACTTCACCACTCCCCTGGAAAGGTGGTGACCGCCGTGGCGGATCGCCGGATCGACGTCATCACGGCCGTTCACGCGCCTGCGGCGCCCTATCTGGCGGACGCCTACAAGTCGTTGTGCGCGCAGGAACTCCCGGACGGCTGGGAGTGGCACTGGATCATCCAGGAAGACGGCTACGGCGACGCCGTCCGTCCCCACGTTCCCGAAGACCCCCGCGTCACCTTCCACCAGGGCCGCCCCGGCGGGCCCGGCGTGGCGCGCACGATGGCGCTGGCCTACGCCTCAGGCCCGTACGTCAAAGTTCTCGACGCGGACGACCAGTTGACCGAGGGCGCCCTCTCCCGCGACCTCGCCCTCCTGGAGAACGACCCCACCCTCGGCTGGGCCACCTCCCGCGTCCTCGACCTGCTCCCCGACGGCTCCACGGCCGGCTTCGACCAGGACCCGGACGACGGCCCCCTCGCCAAGGGTGTGGTGGTCGAGCACTGGAAGGCCCACAACTTCCGCGCCCAGGTCCACCCGGCCACGCTCTTCGTCCGCCGTGACCTCCTGCTCGCCCTGGGCGGCTGGATGGCTCTCCCCGCTTCGGAGGACACGGGCCTTCTCCTGTCCCTCAACACGATCAGCCCCGGCTACTTCACCCGCGAGTACGGCCTCCTCTACCGCAAATGGCCCGGCCAAGCCACGGCCCAGGCCAGCCACACAGATGAGGCAGAGCGCGAAGCCCGCATGGCCGTGGTGGCGGAGCGAGTAAGGCAGCTCGCTGGCTTTCGCTGGAGGGCTTAATGAGGCGCCGTGCCGAAATGGCAAGGGCGGGCGGCCGTGAGATTACTGATCTTCTGTACGTCTCCGAAAAAAAGATTCGCGGACGATTGGGCATGTGGGGGGTTCACGAAGAGGGGGAGTTCAAGGGTTCCGCAAAATTTCCGGGTGTCATCGATTTTTCGGCCACCAAGAGTTGGCAGCAAGATCCCGACGGTTTGGCTTCGCATGAACTGGTGCGGCGTGCTGCAATTAAGGTCGAGCAAACTCTGTCCCCTGTTGATTTTACTCAACCTGGCTTGCTTGCTAACCAATGGGTCAGATTTCAGCTACCTATGGCCCAGGCTGCTGTGCATGAGGATAGCAGTGAGCCACCCGAAGACGTAGCCCTATTCATTGGAAGCGCGCCGACAGAGTTTCAAGGGGAGACGCGTGAAATAGACCTGATGCTTTGTGGATCTGCCTATCATCTGAGAGGCCGAACCATTCCAGCAGGGCGAATGGGATCTGACACCACCTGGCTTCACGATCTCATCCTTGCCGTGGAGGAGCGTGAGGAAAACGGCGTTAATGTTATCCCGGAATTCCTGACCGAGATCCTGCCGACGCGTAAGAGTCAAAACCTTATAGGGGAAACGGCGCGCGGTGTTTTTAACTGGATCAGCCGGGACCTGCCACCGTCCGCGCGGGGTTCAGTTCGAGGCTATGCCATTGTGCTGATGGATATCGAGTGTACTCCGGTGTCCAATAGACTCATTGTTGCGACCCCGCTTTACGTCGAGTCATCCCCCGTTTTGTTGCCTTCTCGCCCACGTCGAAGTATCTGGCGTCAGGGGCGGTAGATAGTCAAGATATTCGCGAGACTGACTGTTAATCCATCAGATCGCTTCGAGCTTGAGCCCTGATCTCGTTGATTACAGCTATCAGCCTGTCTCTGGCTTCCCAAGAGTGATCATCGATGATCGGTCCACTTTCGGACTCTGAATATTTGATAGTGGCCATGACATCCTTGACTCGCATGATGAATGCTCCGTATGGGGCTGACAGTTTACGAATCAGTCTTCTGACTTCATCGCTCCAGTAAAATTCAGAGGCCGCGAGGCTGACGGGAGGGTTTATTGTTTCCCATGGGCGGTCACCGATGAGGGTGCAAGCCTTGACGTGCACTTCTCTCCGAGTTGTTGTTGTCGCGGCGTGTATTTCATCGATTTTCCGCTCTAGGCCGTGCAGCCATACGGCCAGATCGTCATAGCTCTTCTTTAGGCTATCGAGGGCCGCTCGTTTTCGATCCGAATTAAGCTGCAACTCGTGCTGGCGCTCGAAAATTTGACGACTGGTCTCGAAGTGACGCTCGATCATCTCGATGTCATGCTGGCTTCTTTTGGCGCCCAAGAGGTATCCGATTCGCGCACCAACCCCTAGGGTGATCATTGCTGCAGCAATGTCGTCAATGAACGAGAACACGTGTGCCATTGTTGAAATTCTCTGTTTTCTGAGATCTCAAGGCTACTGATGCACAGGCACCTCGTAGACGATTTCGCACAGCGTGGACGGGACCACGATGTCCGCTGTCTCCACCGGGCGACCGTCTTCCGCGTAGTACGTGCGCGTGATGTGCGTGACCAGCGTGCCCTTTTGAACGCCGAGGAGGGTTGCCTCCTCGGCCGTGGCCGCGCGCGGTGAGGGCTGCTCCACCGCCCGGGTGACCGTCACGCCGATCTCCGCCATGCGGCGCACCACGCCGATGCCCGCGTGCGGGCCACCCTCGGGCAGGACGATCAACGTGCCGCCCGTCAGTGCGTACGGCTCCCAACTCGTGGAGAGCTGCGCCGGCTTGCCGTCCGCCAAAAACTCGTAGGCCGTGCGCACGCACAAGTCACCCTCGGCGATGCCCAGCCGCTCGGCGATCTCCGCCGGAGCCGGCACCTTCGCGTCCGTCCGGCTCTCCCACGTCCCGCGCCTGCCCAGCGCCGCCATGTCCGCCTGGAAGGGCGAACCGCCGGCCTGCTCACGGTAGATGGACCGCACGATGCGCAGCCGTTCGCGCGGTGCGGCGACGTACGTCCCGGAGCCCGCGCGGCCTTCGAGGACGCCGACGGAGATCAGCAACTCCTGTGCGCGGCGCACGACGTTGTCGCCGACCCCGTACTCCTGGGCCAGCTCGGCGCGCGAGGGCAGGCGGTCTCCCGGCGTCCACTCCTGACGCGCGATGCGCCCGCGGAGCTGGTCCGCGATCCGCAGGTACGGCGGCTGATCAGGCATGTGGACAATCTAGTGCACTAGCTCTAATCTAGTTAACTAGCTTTACTGAGAGTGCTTGATCGGCGACGGAGGACCGCCTTGTGCCCCCACCCGAAGCACGTATCGCAGACATCCGCGCGGGCCTCGCCGCGGCCGGTCTCAGACCGGTGCGAAAGGACGGAGCCGAGGAGGTACGGATCGAGGCCGACGTGCCGCCCGACTTCCCGCCGGAAGCCTGGCTTGCGGTTCTCGCGGCCCTTGAGTCCGCCGACCGGTTCGGACTCAGCGACGGGACCGCCCGCGGCCGCACCGTGTGGGCCCTCGTCCGCAGGTCTCCGTAAGCACGTCGACGCCGTGAAATCCCAGGTCATACCCAACGTAGGAGCAACCCCATGATCCGACTCTGTAAACGAGTTGCCACGTGGCGACCACGACGGCGCCCCCGCCCGGCCGGACGGCACGCTCACCGCGCCGTGCGCACGAGGGTGCACGCCGCGCCGTTGCCCACCTCGCTGTCCCAGGTACGGCAGCACCCGCGCCACTGCACCGTCCGCGGCGAAGACGTCGCACTCGTCAGGCCGTACGTCCTCGTCGCCGAGAAACGGCGAAGGGAGGTGACCTCGCCGCGATGACCGCTCGCCATCAGGAAGTCGCCGAAGCGCTGCGCCGCCGCATCCTCGCCGGCGAGTTCACGGTAGGGGAGCGGCTTCCACCGGAACGGCAGCTGTCCGACCACTACCGCGTCAGCACGCCCACCCTCCGCGATGCCCTCGAACTCCTCCGCTCTGAGGGCCTGGTGGAGAAGTTCCAGGGCCGCGGCAACTTCGTCAGCCGGCCCCGTGAACGGCTGCGGTTCCCCTACGGCGTGATGCCCGGCGACCTCGACGTCACCCTCAGCGCCGCTGACATCAAGGCCACCGCCGAACTTGCCGCGCACCTGGGCAGACCGCCCGACGAGCCGCTTGTCGAGTACGTCTGCCTCAGCGTTCGAGGTGAGCAGCCGCAGGGGTTGGCGCGCATCTTCGTGCCTGCCGATGTTGCAGCGGGCACCAAGCCGAGCGGTTGTGCGGTGCCTTGGGGCGACGACCTCCTCAACCACCTTGCCCGCAGGCCCGATAGCGCGATGCTCAGCAGCTTCGACCAAGTCACCGCCCGGTTCCCGAGCCCGACGGAAGCACAGTCGTTGCGGATCAGCGCCCGCGTACCGGTCCTTGCTGTCCACCGGACGGTGAGCGACGAGGAGGAACGCGTCGTCGCCTGCGTCCACCTCGTTCTCGCGGGCGACCGAGCCGAGGGAGCGTTCGTCACCCACATCTTCCGGAAGGGGGCGCCCCGTTGACTCGTCTCCTTCCCTGGCTCGGCCCGGAGGGGAAGCCCTGCTACCTCGATTCCGACCCCGACGAGCCCTCGTTCCTCTGGCAACTCGCCGACAACCTCGAATCGGTCCAGCTCGGCATGGCTGAGGAACTGCTCGGCGACGTACGCCAGTCCCTGGCGGATGGGGCCTCCGACGTCGAACTGCGGAGCATGACGCGGTCGTTGTGCGCGGCGCTGACCGACGTACTCCGTGTCGCCCACAGTCGGGGAGACCGGCTCCCGGCCTCCGGCGAGGACGAACTGTCAGCCCAGGCGCGGGCGGTCGTTGACCGCGAGATCGCACGTCGTGAGGGGATGGCTCCGAAGGTGCAGCGCCCGCCTGTCCCCGGGACGCCCTAATCGTCGGCCAACCGACTCCCCGTTCAACCACCCTGCACAGAGAGGCAGCGAAGCATGCCCGGAAACAATGCCACCCCGCTGGAAGGGGCCTTACTCCCGCCGACCGAGATCACGGCCACCGCCGAAGACCCCGGACGCACGTGGACGATCACCACCGCCCACGGAGTCACGGTCACCGGCTATCTGCCCTCGTGGGCGACCGAAGACCCCAGCGAGGACGGGGTTCCGGATGCCCGGCTTGAGGGCCGGCTCTCGGACATCACGCACTACGTGACCTTCCCCGGGCGGGAGTTGTACGTCAGCCCGCCCGAGTTCGCGGAAGAGCCCGCCATGACGGAGGTCTTCCACACGAGCATCGATTGCACGCCCTTCGACGCGGACCACGCGCCGCCCCTGCCCGTAGCGACCGTGCACCTCGTCGCCGACTACTGGGTCGGCAACCTCGATCCCGACGGGCTCGCCGACCTCGCACAGGCGTTGCGTGCGCAGGCCGACATGTTGGAGCACGAGGTACGGCCCCGGTTGGCCGCCGCACGCGCGGACTGGCTCGCCCATCACCCGTCCACTGCGACAGCCACAGCTCACGGACCGGACTGCGTCGCCCACGACAGCGGCGCTGAGTAGTCGGCCGCGTTCCCTGACGGGGTCGGCCGTGCGCCTGCGCGTGCGGCCGGCCCCCGCACATCCCTCCACCAGCCACCCCTTGATCACGCCCAGGAGCGCCAGCATGCGCAACCGCGACCACAACCGCCGGCGGAAGGACACAGCCTCCCTCTCGCCTCGCGCCTTCTACGCCGCGGAGTTGCGCTTTCGCCGCGAGCAAGCCGGCCTGACTCAGGCCGCGCTCGCGCGCATGCTCTACATCACCACCGCCCACCTTGCGAACCTCGAAAGCGGGATTCGGCGCATCCAACCCGACCTTGCGGCGGCCCTGGACAAGGTCCTGCGCACGGACGGCTTCTTCGTCCGCCAGCTTGGCGCCGGACGCGCGGCCTTGATCCCCGCCCAGTTGTCCGACCCCGCGCGGCTCGCCGTGCAAGCCCAGAGCATCCGCGAGTGGGACACGACCTTCGTCCCGTGGCTGCTCCAACTCGGCTCCTATGCCGATGCGGTGGCCCGTCTCCAGGACCCGACCCTGCCGAGCGCCACGGGTGCAGCGGCCCCGGGTTCGCTGTTGGACGCCGACGGCAGCCCTCGCTATGCCGCCGTCCTGACCGAGCGAGCCTTACGCCGTCCGATCGGCAGTGCCGCCACTATGGCCGAACAACTCCGCCACATCGCTGCGTTGGCCAGGACCGGCCGCATCGTTCTTCAGGTGGTGCCCCTCAACGCCGAGCCACACGTCGCCGGGGACATGGCCTTCACGCTGATGAACTTTGCCGACGAGCAACCGGTCGTCGCGGCGAGCCTGCGCGATGGCGACCAGGTCGTGAACGATCCGGCGTCCTCAGCTCTGGCCGAACTCGGATACACGCTCCTGAGCGCCGCCGCTCTTCCGCCTGCCGAATCGCTCGACCTCCTCGACGCCACGGCGATGGATCACGGCCTGGCCGGAGCCTGAACACCGTCCGCGGTTCGCCTACGGCAGTCGGTCCGCGTCGATCCGGGAGAACACGAGGTCGCTCTCGTCCGTGACCGGCCCGTGCCAGCGCACGGGTACGGCGGACGGGCCGCTCAGCGCGGAGGGGTATGAGGCGGCGGCGTACTCGTTGGCCAGGCGGTAGACGTGGAAGCCGCGCGAGGTCATCGTCTCCAACAACTCCTCGACCGAGTCGCCGAGCTGCGCCATGCGCTCCGGCGTGACCTCGACGGTGACCTCGGCGTCCGGACGGAGCTTGTCGAGCATCGGCGCCATGCCGCGTACGACGCTGCCCTCCGCGCCCTCCACGTCGATCTTGATGACCCGGGCCTTGCTGATCTCGTCGGACTCCAGGACTTCGGGGAGCGGGTACGCCTCGATGTCGAAGACGGACTCGGTGGGGCCGTCCCAAGGGACGATGCTGTTGGCACCCATGTTGCGGGAGCTGGCCAGGATGAAGGTGAGCGTCTGCTGCTTGTCGGAGACGGCGACATGGGCGGGCCGGATGTTCGTGATGCCGTTGAGGCGGGCGTTCAACTCGACACGGTCCATGAAGGGGCGGGACGCCTCGACGGCCACAACGTGCCCGGCAGGACCGACGAGTTGGGCAGCGAGGACGCTGAAGTAGCCGATGTTCGCGCCCACGTCCACGAAGGTGTCGCCCGGACGGAGCCGGCGTTGTAGCCACTGCGTCATCCGGGGTTCCCAGACGCCGAAGAGGTACATGTAACGCTGGATGAGATCTTGGGTGTCCACGGCGAAGCGGGCGCCGAACGTCGTCTCGGTGACGCGGCCGCGGGGCTCGTCGCGCAAGTGCGGGTTCAGCCAGCGGCCGGCGAGGGCGGCTTTGCCGAGCGTGCCGGGCGCCTTGCGCACGTACCACCGGCCGAGGGTGACCAGGGCCTCTGACGTGGGGTTGCTCATGATCTGGCCTCTCCGCAGGGTGCCACGGGCACCGTAACACTACGGTCGGACCGCTCTGCCCGACAGCAGCACTGCTCTTCCCGAAGCTGCGGAATCGCCCCCGTCTGTTCCCCTGCCCTCCTAAAATCCTCAAGACGTCTTTACGACTCGCGGGGTGGGGGAGGGGCGTGGACACGTCCGAGCAGTTGCTGACGATCGTGGCCGTCCTGGTGGGCGCGCTCACCACCTACGTGACGAACTACTGGACCGAGCGGCAGCGCATCCGTCGCGAGCTGCTGACGCGGTGGGACACCAAGAAACTGGAGTCCTACGAGAACTACATCGACCGGGTACGGGCGGCGGTCTACCTGGGCGTAGAGCTGTACGAGCACCGTGAGGGCATCCGCGTGAGCGACGACCCCGAGCCCTCCCTGCGCAGCCAGCTCTCGCAGGCGACGCACCTGCGAGGGCGGGCCTTTGAGCGGGTGATGCTGCTGGCCGGCGACGAGGTCGTTGAGGCGGCGCACGCCTTGAACGCGGCCTCGCTGGAAGTGGACTGGCAGGCGATGGGCAAGACCGCGGGCACGCTGGACGACTGGCGCGCACGCAACCGCGCGGTCTTCACGGCGATCAATGCCTTCCATGAAGCGGCCCGCACGGATCTGGGCGTCTCGGGCTCGGTCACAGGAGAGACGCATCCTAACCGGGATCTTCTCCTGCCTGCTGATCGAAGCCGCTCCTTCCAAACTGGTCAGAGTCAGTGAGTGCAATGTTCACAGTCTAGATAGTTGCTCACCTACAACAAAATGAGAGTAGCCATGATTACTGGTATTGAGACTGCCGTTCTCCCAGCTGCTGCCCGCGCAGCTGGAAGCGCCGTTGGAAAGGTCGCAGCTCTTCCATTTGGGACCGTTGCGGGGAAATTTAAAAATAGAGCTGCGCGAAAGGCGCTAAAAGAGAGCGGATTTGACGCCCTCAAGGTTCACGTTCCACTTGAGACTGCCAGTGAAGTCGTAGATTTCCTTGAATCTCCCGATTTTGAATCAATTGCACTGTCAGTTGCAACGCAGATGTACGCGGGTTCGAGCGCTCGTGAGATCAGCGCAGAGTTCGCACAGGCGCCCGTAATTATTAAAAATCAGCTGTCGCTTCGCCTTACAGACAAAAGCATGATGTCTGAAGTTTCTCAGGCTGTGTGGAGCGCGCTATTGCAAAAAGTTGCCGAGCGAGTGAAGGAAGTGCGAGCCGCAGATTCACTTAGCGCCGAAGCGCGGGCCTCTCTGGTTAAGGTAGCCGCTTCCTTTGCGGCTGCAGATGCTAAGAACGCTGGGCATCTGACGCAGTTGACTGATCTCGCGCGGTTCAAGGACTTCGAGCAACAATTGGCGGACCAAGTGAAGAACCTGCACGCTACTATGAGGCTCCCCCACGCAGGAACAACACGGAAGGTTCCATACAGCAAGCTATTTGTGGAGCCTCGCCTTGAATTCGATATTGGAAAGGCCGAATCGGCACATGGGCGCATAGTCGAGTTGAAAAACCTCGACGAAGTTCTAGCGGCAAATCAAAGGGTCGTCGTACTTGGTGACCCGGGCGGCGGCAAGTCCACTTTGTCTCTTAAGCTTGCTTACGACATTGCCAGGAATGCTTTTCCTGCGTCCGCAGCACGAGTACCGATTTTGTTTGTACTGCGGGATCACATCGAGGGCCTTAGGAGTGGTAAGGAAACAATGTCGGGGATTCTGGAGTCAATTTGCCGGAATCCTTACAATATTCAGCCGCCCGCTGGAGCAATAGACTATCTCCTGGAAAACGGTCGCGCTCTAATTATTTTTGATGGTCTCGACGAGCTAACTGATACGTCACTTCGTAGAAAGGTGACCGATTTCGTTGAATCTTTTGTTTATAGGTACCCTGCGACGCCGGTCCTGGTAACCTCGCGAAAGATTGGGTATAGCGAAGCGCCACTTGATGATTCACTGTTCTTTGCCTGTACGCTCGCCGAGCTTCAAGAAGAGCAAGTCGCCCTATACGCGAAGAAATGGTTCTCTCTCGATCAAAGTGTCGACAGGAAGAACCGAGCTGAACTGGCCGACTCGTTTGTTCGCGAAAGTAATTTTGTACAGGATCTTCGCAGGAACCCCTTGATGCTGTCTCTGATGTGCGGCATCTACGCCAGCGAGCATTATATCCCCTCTAACAGGCCCGACGTATATCAAAAGTGTGCTGAGCTCCTATTTGAACGCTGGGATAAGCAGCGCGGTATCGTGATTCCGCTGCCGTTCAATGCGCACGTCCGCCTGGCTCTTAATGCCCTTGCTTATCAAATGTACTCTGACCCGAAGGCACAAAAGGGGCTAAATCGCCAGCGGCTTGTTCAATTCGTGAAAGGTTTCTTGCTCTCAAAGAGATATGATGATGAGGTCGAGGCAGAGGACGCAGCGAACCGGTTTGTGGACTTCTGCACTGGCCGAGCCTGGGTGCTTACAGACATGGGGTCAGATACCCAGCAGAACCTATACGCATTTACACACCGAACATTCCTCGAATATTTTGCAGCAAATCAAATCGTTCGCGCCAATTCAAGCCCCGACATGCTTTTCGATGCACTACACGAGCGTATCGCAAAACAAGAATGGGAGGTGGTAGCGCAGTTGGCGGTGCAGACACTCGGGCAGAATGTTGAAGATGGTGGAGATGAATTTCTGGATCTCCTACTATCCGCTGTTGAAGATACGGAGGAGTTTACAAGCAAGCGCAACCTTGCTGCATTTTCGGTCCGCGCGCTCGGTTTCATGGTTCCGCGTCCAGACATTATAGAGCGAATCTGCCGTATCGCCATCAGTTTGGATATTGAAGAAGTACGCGATGAGGAGTTTCGCGTAACGCTGCTCCAGCAGCTAATGAACTGTAGCCCAGAAAATCTGCAGATGGTTGTCAGGTTCGTTAAGAGTACTCTCGAAAAGGTAGTCGAAAGCAGGCCAAACGATGACGTTCCGTTGTTCTATGCACTAAACATGATTGATGCTAGTTTCCTCTGGCCGGGAAAACAGATTTGGCGAGACGTTGCAGAAGAGATCAACCTTTCCCTGGCGCCGCTTGTTCCTCGTCACTACGAGAAAGCGTATTGGGCAACCCGCAAGGGAGTCCTTCGTGGCGATGTTTCGGTGAACCAGTTGGTGGAAGGGTTCGGAAGTGGATCCCTGTGGTTCACCACTCGCGGCAGGTCTCTGTGGGCGCCAACATGGAGTTCTCTACTCCTGAATGCTTCGTTCCATCCTCAGGCTCTGCCACCCTCTGACGATTTCATTTCGTCAGATGTTGAGGATTCCTGCTTTAGTGAACTAAGTAGAATTCTACCCAGGCTAGAGGCTCCGTGGGTGTCTAACAGTGAACTCCGCGAGGCGATTGCCTACGATATCCTACGCTCCTGTGACGGCCCCGTAGGGCGACGGTTGGGTACTAATAAGGACGGCGCATTCCTTATGTTCTTGCCCGTCGCTGAGATGCTGGAAAAGACGGGAGAATTTGAACATTTGAGCCGAGGGTACGCGGAATTTCGCGGCAGAACGTACGGTCTTTTGCGTAAGATCCTCTTCAAGCTTCTGACTGCACGTGTTGACCAAAGCTTCCGTCGGAGTGCGGCGGCAACTATTCGAAACCTGGAACTCAGTCCTGAAGTGAAAGATTTTGTTATGGACTGGGCGAGCGGAAATTTCGACCTGGTCGAATTTCACACGGAAGAACAGGTGAGTTATAGAAGGGCGAGTGTTCAACTATTCGCTGGTCGGGCTGACTAGGGGCTGTCCCGTGAGTGATCTTCGGACGGCCGCAGACTGACAGGAGCCCCGGTGGTCTGGTCTTGTCGGTCTGCGAGCCGTGGGCAGCGCCTCCATGCCTTCGTGATGCGCCCCTGGACGGTACGAAGGATGGCCGATCAGTTTGTCGAACTGCTCGGAACGGCTCCCGCCAGCATCGATGGCGGCAAGCTGAGGTTCATCCGATGACGCCTGTGCACCACGCTCTCGAAATCTGGAAGGTCTGCTACGACCGGGCGGCCTTCGGCTGGACGGTCCACACGGACTACGCCGACCCACTGGCCGGCGGGCAGCGCCCCGCTCGCCCCCGCGGGCGCCGCCAGCGTCACTCGCTACGGGCCGTCCTCCCTACACTTCGTCCGCGGCTCCCACGGGGCTGCTACTCCTGGCCGACACCCACCCCCCCCGGGGACCGGGAGTGGTCGTTCACGCCGACCGACGACGAGCCAGCCCGACTTGCGAAAGCGACGCTTCTCGCTCGTTAGCGTGGTGATCAGGGGTTGGAGCGGGCATCTGTCACCAAGCTGCGGAACCGCGGCGAAGAGCCCAAGGCCCGCCGCCGCGACTACCTGTTCCGGCAGGCCGTCGCCGAATGGTCCTGGCAATACGCCAAGGTCACGGGCATGGCTCTCGGGGACCTCGCAAAGCTCAAGGGAAGTATCCTCTGTTGCCCGGAGCCTCCCACCGGAGATAGCCCAAGCGACAGCGAGAGTCCTGGAGCATTGGAATGAAACATCGAAGTACGACGAGACGAGTCTGAGCAAAGCACCGGCCAGGCTGCGGCGCGAATGAGCTGTATCAGACCCATACTTCAGAGGGCGCCCGCGAGCGCAGTGCGCACGGGTTGGATCAGGCTTTTGAAACCGTCTTCCGGATGCCAGCGAACGATCAAAATCGCAAACCCCTGGCGCGTGATGCTATTTGCGTATTCCAGCAGATTTGGTGGAATCGTTGCGCTCGTGACGAGCAACCCCGCCATTTTTTCGCGACTACGATCTCTTGCACGACTGAGGGCCGCTTGAAGCTGCAACACAGCCTCGCTCCTAATCGAAGCGTCTGTGCGAGAATAATGTTTGGCTTCGACGAACAGTTTTTTGCCTGATGTGACCACGGCAATGTCGTATTCTTGATCCCCTTGGCTGCCGCCTTGCTCGGTAAACCCGGTAGGATCTAGTGCTGAAATTACCTTTTCGAGAGCTGTGTAAAGCGCTAGCTCATATTGGTAGGCGGAAAGCCAGCTGCCAGCTACTTTCTCCTGGGCGGAATCTTTCGCTGCATCTAGAACATGCACGGGAAATGGTAGCGTCGCGGGGGGCTCATCTTCGCCCGCAACTGCGACATCCACGAGGATACGTCGAGCTAGCCCTTCGCCATATGTGCCCACCACGACACCTTCAATGACGTCCAACCCCCAGGGGACGGCTACCGTCTGCCCGATCGTGTAGTCGGTTTCTGTCATGTCAACCCTCACCACGGTCGCTGGATTCCCAGAAGGGCGGATAGGTAGGTGCCGACAACGTCGTCCATGCAGACGCAGAGTTCGTCTAGCATCTTGTGCCATGATTGAAGGGTTGGAACGTCGAGGTTGTAGCCATCGCCGTTTAGCCGTAGTATTTTTCCTGTGTCGTCATGAGCTACCCCGTTGCGCATTTCGACAATTTTTCGGAGTTCTTTTTCCCATGTATTGGCGCGCTTGTCTGCGGCTTGCATGGTGGGCCAAAAAGTTAAACCAAGGCGAGAGAAATCCCTCTTTACGGCGTCATCGTGTGCGTTGCCCTTATTGAGTGCTCGATCTGCCGTCATGCGCTCGCGAAGGATAGTCTCTAGGTTTGTACTCCCTGCTGCTACGTGGCGAACAAAAACTTCTGTCGCTTCGTCATGTAGTCCGCGGGCGAACCCTTGGAACTCCGTGGCCATCCGCTGAAGGACCATCGCGAGAGCCGCCTCAGCGTGCCACGCTGCGGACTGGGGGCCTGAGAGCTGGCTGTGCAAGTTCCAGAGGAGAGTGATCTTCCCTCGGCGGCTGTTGTTCCAGTCGGTGAGAGCAAGCGAGGTCACCCGCCGAGCATAGAGCTTGGGTCTGATGTTCCGTGCGGTGGCCCAGTGGAGCGGAACGCTTTCTGCTGGCTGACGAGCCATGCACGGGCCAGGCGAGCCGATCCGGTCTGCTCGTCTCGGTTCCGGTCCAGGTCAGAGAGTTAGGAGGCCCGTGGGGCGGGGGCCTCTTGAAAACCGTCGTGGCAGCGATGTCACCGTGGGTTCAAATCCCACAGCCTCCGCGCAGCTAGCCAACACGCAGGTGGGGGCGGCCCCCGTACGAACGGGAGCCGCCCCCACCTGTTGCGTTGTCCCGCGGCTGTGCCGTCGTATCCCGTCTGCGACCAGTGCGTGTGGTCAACCTGTGGTCAGGTTTGCCGTCGAGGCCGGCGGCCACGTTCCGCTATCGGTCCTGGTCGGCGAGGGCGCGGCTGATCAGGTCGTTGGCGTGATGCTGAACGCCCCGCAGGATCTTGGCGTAGAAGCGGAAGAGGACGGCGACGCTGTGCCCGGCGCGCCTGGCGACCTCGACGGGGTCGACGCCCGACGTTCCTCCAGGAGTAGCCGTGCCGTACTGCCTCCGCTAGGTCAGGGCCCCTGGGCTCGATGCTCGCCGCCGACGACAATGTCTCGGTGAAGACCTGGACGGACAGCCTCCCGCAGATCCCTTTTCCCTACCGTGGGCTGCCGGCAGGCGGCCCCTGGTTGACTCAGGAGGAGGCCGCGTCCTATCTGGGCATCGGTCCCTACCACTTGAACGCACTGACGTCTGTCACCCACCGGATCGACATGGTTCGCACTACGGGCCGCGAACTGGCAGTCACCCGTGCCAGTGTTGAGGCGGAGAAGAAATGGCGTACAACCGCTGCTCCCTGGCGGAAGGTCGCACGTCTTCTCAAGGACATTCTCAGGGCGATGTGAACTGGTGGCCCGGGTCGGTAACGCCACCATGCAGCCGCCCGCGCCCGTCCGTGCGGCAAGGATCTCGGCTGCCGCAAGTGCCGCCTCCGTCTTGCCCTCGGCCATCGGGGCCTCGATGATCAGCAGGCCCGCGGGGTCCATCTCGCGGGCGACCCGTACGGCCTCTTCCTGTACGGGGCGGATCGTGGCACCGTCCGGCAGGTCGAAGCGGCGTGCGAACAATTCCGATGCGGGGTCGTCGGGTTCGTCCGGTTCCCAGGGGGCGGGCAGGTCCAGTCCCTGCCAGGCGGCCTCCAGCCTGTGCTTCGTTGTCTGTCGGCCCGCGCCTTTGTCTCCGCTCGCGTGTCGTGTCACGTAGGGGAAGAGTTCGGCCGAGCTGGCGATCCAGTCGGCCAGGATCACCAGGGCCGTCAAGGTCACCTGGGCGCATTGCGGGAGTTTCACGTCTCGCCATGCGTCGAGCCTGTCCGTGGCGCTTGCGGCTCGCGCGCACGCGTCCAGGAGTTCGAACTGGACGGTTTTCCAGGTGGCCTCGCTCGGGCCCTTCGTCCTCAGCAGCTCCGGGTGCAGGTCGAGGTCGTGAATCCGCTGAGGGCCGGGGTGTACTCCGTGGTGCCCGCCGATGACGATGGCGAACTGCCGGCTGGAGCGTTCGGCCCAGCCGTGGCGTTCGGTCAGCCACTCCTGGAGCAGCAGTTGTCCGGCGAGCCCGTGAGGACCCATTGTCCGGTCCTCACCGAACTGCTTCTCGTACGGCATCGCCAGCCCGATGTCCCGCATCGCGTTCGCCAGGGGTTCCACCTGGCATGCGAAGGCGGGCGTGGCCTTGCCGACGTCGTGGCTCGCGGCCAGCCACACGGCGAGCTTTCGCCCGTCCCCGATTCCGCCGGGCAGGGCCTCGCTGACCAGCACCTTGACGTTGTGGGGCAGCCACACGTCCCACAGCCGACCGGCCACGGCGCCGCTGTCGGCCATGTGCCGCCACAAGGGCAACCAGTCGTCGGTGGGCCGGTCGTGCTTCCCCCACGCGGCCCGCGCGGCAGCCGGGAGGCGGTCGAACGCCTCATCGAAAGCCGGGTCGGTGCTGTTCACGGCAGTAGTGGACAGTATGCAGTCGCCGCCATGGGCGGCAAGTCGCTATCTGCACGATGTTGATCGCTTTTGACTATGTGGAGCCGAAGTCTGTACGTCCGGCATGGGACTGGGGAACAGCCCCGCGTGCGCGGGGACCACATCGGCGGTGGAATCGTGCTCGACCTCGCCGGGGGAACAGCCCCGCATGCGCGGGGACCACACGTACGGCGGGTGGCAGTCTGAGCGCGTGAGGGGAACAGCCCCGCATGCGCGGGGACCACGTCGCCCCCGACGGCACGGTGGAGCACCTGGAGGGAACAGCCCCGCATGCGCGGGGACCACTCGATGATCCCGGCGAGGTACGGCCACGACTGGGGAACAGCCCCGCATGCGCGGGGACCACCCGAAGGGCCGAACCTGCCCCGCGCGGCCCGGGGGAACAGCCCCGCATGCGCGGGGACCACCCAACGGGTGGGATCACCAATCGCTTGGAGCGGGGAACAGCCCCGCATGCGCGGGGACCACGGCACGGTAGCGCCGCGTGACGCTGCGTGTATGGGAACAGCCCCGCATGCGCGGGGACCACGGGGCCTCCTACTGAGAGATGTTGACGGTGGCGGGAACAGCCCCGCATGCGCGGGGACCACGGCACGGTAGCGCCGCGTGACGCTGCGTGTATGGGAACAGCCCCGCATGCGCGGGGACCACGGGGCCTCCTACTGAGAGATGTTGACGGTGGCGGGAACAGCCCCGCATGCGCGGGGACCACCAGTTCGACAACCAGAAGGAGCCCGGCGAGCAGGGAACAGCCCCGCATGCGCGGGGACCACTGGGCCGCGGCAAGCCACCCGGCCTTCCCCGAGGGAACAGCCCCGCATGCGCGGGGAACACTTCTCCTCCTCGGCGGCCTGCACGGCGTACTCGGGAACAGCCCCGCATGCGCGGGGACCACAGCTGCCGCGACGCTCACCAGCTCCACGACGAGGGAACAGCCCCGCATGCGCGGGGACCACCACAGGCGGCTGCCGGTGGAGTTCGGGAAGAAGGGAACAGCCCCGCATGCGCGGGGACCACTGGTTGATGTAGCAGGGCACGAGGCCCCGCTTGGGAACAGCCCCGCATGCGCGGGGACCACCCCTCGAAGGACTGCGGCGGCTCGGAGACGCCGGGAACAGCCCCGCATGCGCGGGGACCACAGGCCCTTGATGCCCGTGCGGTCCGCCGCGATGGGAACAGCCCCGCATGCGCGGGGACCACACTGTGCCCGGGTGGAGAAGATCGTCTCCGACGGGAACAGCCCCGCATGCGCGGGGACCACGGGTTGTCGAGGTGCGCGGCTGCGCCCTCCACGGGAACAGCCCCGCATGCGCGGGGACCACCTGCTCGACACCTTTAACGAGTACAGCGTTCAGGGAACAGCCCCGCATGCGCGGGGACCACGGTGCTGACGCCCGTCTGCTCGGAGAGCCGACGGGAACAGCCCCGCATGCGCGGGGACCACGTGCCCACCTGGGCGCAGACGCTGATCACGATGGGAACAGCCCCGCATGCGCGGGGACCACGTCGGCTGCGACAGCGTCGCCGTGGAGTACAGGGGAACAGCCCCGCATGCGCGGGGACCACCGCCGCTGGTACGCGGACGCGTGTGCCGCCGAGGGAACAGCCCCGCATGTGCGGGGACCACGCACCCGGGACGGCCGGACTCGGTGACGCCGGGGGAACAGCCCCGCATGCGCGGGGACCACTTTGTGAGCTGCGTGGCCCTTGGAGTCGAGCAGGGAACAGCCCCGCATGCGCGGGGACCACCGCCTACGGCACACACCTGCGGGCCGTGACGGGAACAGCCCCGCATGCGCGGGGACCACAGGGTGCCCGTCAGGCCATCCCACTCAGTCGTGGGAACAGCCCCGCATGCGCGGGGACCACACCCGCGCCTGCTTGCAGTGCTCCCGCAGCCTGGGAACAGCCCCGCATGCGCGGGGACCACCGCTTCAACAGGCCGAAGTACGGCGAGCGGGGGGGAACAGCCCCGCATGCGCGGGGACCACAGCGTCGGAGGGCGCCCGCCCTGCGCGCCGATGGGAACAGCCCCGCATGCGCGGGGACCACCAGACGCCCGGCAAGCCGGGCCCGGACGACTGGGGAACAGCCCCGCATGCGCGGGGACCACGCCGCCAAGCGCCTGCGCGTGTCCGCGGCGCAGGGAACAGCCCCGCATGCGCGGGGACCACCGCGGGTCCGCGCACCCGGGCGGCGATCAGCGGGGAACAGCCCCGCATGCGCGGGGACCACCCCGATGAGAAGTTCACCGTGGGCGGGGTCACGGGAACAGCCCCGCATGCGCGGGGACCACATTCCGTGCGATCTCCCTTCTCTCAGGTACATGGGAACAGCCCCGCATGCGCGGGGACCACCCACCTTCCCGCCGTCGATCTCAGCGCGGAATGGGAACAGCCCCGCATGCGCGGGGACCACCCACCTTCCCGCCGTCGATCTCAGCGCGGAATGGGAACAGCCCCGCATGCGCGGGGACCACACGTCCGCGCAATCCAACCCCCTTCGGGCGGAGGGAACAGCCCCGCATGCGCGGGGACCACGGACGCTCTTGCCGAACCCCTTTTTCCCGCTGAGGAACAGCCCCGCATGCGCGGGGACCACACCGTCCAGTCCGCGCTTACCGACCCGGCCGGGGGAACAGCCCCGCATGCGCGGGGACCACGCCTCCAAGATGGGGGTTCAAGGACCGCCGCCGGGAACAGCCCCGCATGCGCGGGGACCACGAAGACCGATTCCGGACACAAGAAAACCCACCGGGAACAGCCCCGCATGCGCGGGGACCACACTCCGTGACCAGCGCGTTTATAGCGCCGGACGCGCGGTTTTGCTTACTTCCATAGGGTCGGGCATTTTGGAATTACTAGGGCAAGAGGGCATAGCTCCGATGTGCGTCATCGCGTCGAGTTAACCACGCTGTCCGAAGACATGACTGGGCGTCGGCTTCATGGGTGGGCGGCGCCTTTTGCGAGGAGTACCCGCCGTGCCCAGACGGGTTGTTCTGGGCCCCGCGTAGGGGGCGGATCTGCTGGGCTCCCTGGCTTCCCAGCGCAGTTACAAGCGCCCGAGTGGGGCGGTTCCGGGGCTGCTCGGGGAGCCGCACTCACCGGAGCCTGGGGGCCCTCGCACAATGGGGCGGGGTCGAGCGTCGGTGCGGTGCGGCGGGTGCGCCGGCGGGCGCCGTGGTAGGCAGGGAAGCCCTGGCGTTGGGAGAGGTGGGGTCGGTGTGAGCATTGCGTTTCCGTGCGGGGTGGCGCGGCTGAGCGTCGTGCGGCACGGGGAAAGCACCGCCAATGTCCTCTTCGCGGATGCTGAGCGCCGCGGGGACGCTCACGTGCGGCTGCCCGACGGCAGGGACGCCGATGTCGGGCTCTCGGGGAGAGGGGTCGCGCAAGGGCGGGAGCTGGGGCGGTGGCTGGTCGGGCTTCCCGAGGAGGAGCGGCCCGAGGTCGTGGTGTGCTCGCCCTACGTCAGGGCCGTGGCGACCTGGGATGAAATGGCCCGCGTCGCACGGGAGTCGGAGGTGCCCTGTCCGCCTGCGCTCAGCGATGAGCGGTTGCGCGACCGCGAGGCCGGCGTGCTGGAGCTGCTGCCCCCTCCTGCCGTACGCGAACGTTTTCCCGAGGAGGCCGAGCGGCGCGAGCGGGTCGGGGACTGGTTCCACCGGCCGCCCGGCGGCGAGTCCCTGGCCGATGTGACCCTGCGGGTACGGGACTTCCTGCGTGACCTCGGCGACCCGCGCTCGGGCGCCGCCGGCCGGCACGTTCTGCTCGTGGCGCACGACGCCGTCGTCCTCGCCGTCCGCCAGGCACTCGGCGGCATCGGCGGGCCCCCGCCCGACCTCGCCCCCGTCCCCAACGCCTCCCTCTCCCGCTGGGACGGCGACGGTACGCACCTGCGGCTGACCTCGTACGGCGACACGTCCCACCTCCCCGCGGGCGCGTGAAGCTTCCCGCTCGAACCTCTCCTCCGGGTCGCAGGGGAAGCCGCGAGTCGGGTACGGCGACGTGTCCGCCCGGGGGATGTGAGTGGCTTCCGCTCGAACGGTCTCCTGCGGGTCGTACGTGAAGCGCCGGGTCGGGTACGGCGACGTGTGCGCCGGCGGTTGCGTGCGGTCCGTTTTAGCCGCCTCGTTGGTCGTACGCGAGGCGCCGGGCCGGCTACGTACAACAGCGTGTTCGCCTGCGGTTGCGTGCGGCTTCCGTTCGAACGGTCTCGTGCGGGTCGTACGCGAAGTGCCCAGTCGAGTGCGGCGACGTGCGTGCCCGCCCGCGGACGTCCAAGCCGCCCCCTTGCGCCTCTCCTGGACGTCGTACCCGAAGTCCCAAGTTGCGTACGCCCCCACCTCCACCCGCGGACGCGTGACGCTCCTCGCCTGAACCCCCATGCGGGCCGCATACGAAGCCCCGAGCCGCGCCCCGCGCGTGAACCCCCGGCCCCGCCCCACCTCCCCGCGCCGGCGCCCCTCGCCATACGAGCCCCGCCGTACTTCCTGTGAGCCCCCTGTGAATCATCCGGGCGCCCGCTCACACCGGCGCGGAAAACGGGCGTAAGGCAGGTTTATCGACAGATCGTCACGCGTGCGAGCGAAAGCGATCATGGGGCCGCATTCCGGCGTGGGCGGTGGGCAATCTGCTGGTGGCGACGCCGAAGGAAACACCGGCGGAGCGGTCGGCCGGCCGCTCCACCACCTGCAGAGCTCAGAGAATGTCCCCTGGAAGGGAAACTCCATGGCAAGCATCCGTACCGTCCGTGTCCTGGCCGCCGTTGCGGCACTGCCCCTGGCGGGCGTGCTGTTCGCGGGCACGGCCGCGGCCGACGACGGTTCGTTCGCGGGTGGCCACTCGAACGCGACGGTGGTGAGCAACTCCGGCGGCAACGCGCTGGGCAACTCGGGCAACGTCACGACGACCCAGCAGGCGGCCACCGGCGCCGGCGCCTCGAACCAGGACAACACGGCCAGCGTCGCCGGCTCGGCCTTCACCGCCATCCACCAGAACACCGTGGCGATCCACTTCTCCCCGCTCTGGTGAGCCGGGCCCGACGCGCACCGACCCCGGCCCGCCCCTCGGGCTGAACGCCGCTCCCGCGCGGTGAAGAGGGGGCCGCGCGGGGGCGCCGCGAGGGCGCCGGACGAAGTGCGACGGGGATGATCGGGGGTGGAACGGGGGGCACAGGGGGAAGGGTGCGCGGCAGCATGGGGGTGCCGGCGCGCACGCCGTGCCCACCGGGGCCGCTGTCCACAAGCTGTGGACAACGGCCCCTCCTTTGTGTCCGCGGCCCCACGCGTTCTTCATATGCGCGGCCCCTGCTCGTACGCGCCTCCGCCCTCCGTGGCGTCGCGCCTCCGTGGCCTCGCGCCCAGGCCCGCGCCCCGCCCCCGCACCCCCGCCTCCACGCCCCCGTTCGCCCACCTCCCTCTTCACGGACGAGTTCACGTACGAGCGGCCAGACGGGTGGTGGCGGCGTGTCGGCTCGGCGGCTGCCGTCAACCGTCGTTGACTCACGGAATGAGCGAAAAAGGTGCGTTCATCCGCTTTATGGTCACCGGTGCGCTGGCGCTCGCCGGGCTCGTGCTGCCCGCAGGGACCGCCGGCGCGACCGACCTCCCGCGCCGCGACGTCCTCGGGCTCGACGTCCAAGGGCGCGACGTGCAAAGCCGCGACCTCCTGGACCGCGACCTCCAGAGCCCCGGCAGGCAGAGCGCCGACCCGCAGAGCCGCGACACGCAACCCCGTAACGCCCAGGCGCGCAACGCCTCCAGCAGCGTCGTACAAAGCAGTGCCGCACACAGCAGCGACGTACAACGAAGTGACACCCAAAGCCGCACCCTCCAAGGCCGGGACTTCCAGGGCCGCGGCTTCGACACCTGCCAAGCCCCCGACCTCGCCACCATGGACGCGTGGATCGCCCACTCCGATTACCGCGCCGCCGGCATCTACTTCGGCGGCCGTGCCCGCGCCTGCAAGTCCCAGGTCCACCTGACCCCTTCCTGGGTGCGCCGCACCACCGCCGCCGGCTGGAGCCTGCTGCCGATCTATGTCGGCTCGCAGAGCCCCTGCGTGGCGGGCGCCAACAAGAACCCGTACCGCATCGACACCGCCCGCCCCACCGCCCAGGGCGCCGACGAGGCCCAGGACGCGGTCGAACGCGCCCAGGCCCTCGGCCTCGACCCGGGCAGCGCGCTCTACCTCGACATGGAGGCGTACGACATCGGCAACGGGCCCTGCGCGAGCGCCACCTTGAAGTTCGTCCGCTCCTGGGACACGGGCGTGACCGCGGCCGGCTACATCCCCGGGTTCTACAGCAGCGCCGACTCCGGCATCCGGCAGATGGCCAGGGCCCGCGCGGCCGGCACCACCCAGCTGCCGCAGGCGCTCTGGTACGCCCGCTGGGGCGTGCCGCCCACCCTCACCGCCGAGCCCTCGCTCGACCCGGACACCTGGACCCCGCACCGGCGCGTCCACCAGTACCACGGCGCCGTCACCGAGACCCACGGCGGCCGCTCGCTGACGATCGACCGGGACCTGCTGGACGCTCCCGTCGCGGTGGTCGGCTGAGCCGAGGAGCCTTCGAACGGGCCCCCGCGGGGGCCGTCCCCGTGCTCCCTGGGGTGCATCCCCTCGGGGACGACCACCCGCGGGTCCACCCCCGGGTGGTGGGGACAGCCCCCGGCCTACGACCTGAGGGTGATCCCCTTTCGGCACCTGGGGCCGATTCGCCGCACCCGCCCCACCTCCTAGCGTGGAGCCATGACCACGCCTGTCTGCACCAGCGCCCACACGGCGCAGTTCACGGCCTACGTACGCAGCAAGGGCCCGACCCTGCTGCGCACCGCACGTTCCCTGACGCCGAACCCCGCCGACGCCGAGGACCTGCTGCAGACCGCCCTGACCAAGACCTACCTCGCCTGGGACCGTATCGACGACCACCGGGCGGTCGACGGATACGTCCGCCGCACCCTGGTGAACACCCGCACTTCCCAGTGGCGCAAGCGCCGGGTGGACGAGTTCGCCACCGACGAGCTGCCCGAGCCCGCCGTGTCCGGGCCCGACCTGACCGAGCAGCAGGCCCAGCGGGACGCCCTGCTGCGCGCGATAGCCCGGCTGCCCCCGCGGCAGCGCGCGATGGTCGTGCTGCGGTACTACGAGGACATGAGCGAGGTGCAGACCGCCGAGACCCTGGGTGTGTCCGTCGGCACCGTCAAGAGCGCGGTCTCCCGCGCCCTCGGCAAGCTGCGCGACGACCCGGAGCTGGAGGTCGGCGTGGGCTGATCCGCCGATCGGCCGCGGGGTAGTGACATTTCGCGCCGAACGCCACCAGAATCACGGCAGCGACCTTCTTACGGGCCCAGTACACATCCAGCACAGCACCGCCCAGGACAGACCAGCACCGAGCCCGCACCGATCCGTCCCCCGCTGCCGGAGGCCCCCGTGCTCAGCACCATGCAGGACGTGCCGCTCACCGTCACCCGCATCCTCGTGCACGGCACCCACGTGCACGGCAGGTCCGTGATCACCACCTGGACCGGACAGGACCGGCCGCAGCGCCGTACGTTCCGCGAGGCCGGCGAACGCGCGGTCCGGCTGGCCAACGCCCTGCACGACGAACTCGGGGTCCGCCGCGGCGAACCGGTGGCCACCTTGATGTGGAACAACGCCGAGCACGTGGAGGCGTACTTCGCCATCCCCGCCATGGGCGCGGTGCTGCACACGCTCAACCTGCGGTTGTTCGCCGAGCAGCTGACCTGGATCGTCAACCACGCCGCCGACCGGGTCGTCCTCGTCAACGGCAGCCTGCTGCCGATGCTCGCCCCGCTGCTGCCGCAGTTGCCCACCGTGGAGCACCTGGTCGTCGTCGGCCCCGGCGACCTGACGCTGCTGGAGGGCTGCCCGCCCGCCGTCCACGACTACGAGGAACTGCTCGCCGGCCGCCCCACCACCTACCCCTGGCCGGAGCTGGACGAGCGCGAGGCCGCGGCCATGTGCTACACCTCCGGCACCACCGGCGACCCCAAGGGCGTGGTCTTCTCCCACCGTTCGGTCTACCTGCACTCGATGCAGGTCAACAGCACCGAGTCGATGGGCCTGAGCAGCTACGACACCTCGCTGGTGGTCGTCCCGATGTTCCACGTGAACGCCTGGGGCATCCCGCACGCGGCCTTCATGTCCGGCATCGGCCTGCTCATGCCGGACCGCTTCCTGCAGCCGGGGCCGCTCGCCGAGATGATCGAGGCCGAGCGCCCCACGCACGCGGCCGCCGTGCCGACGATCTGGCAGGCCCTGCTCGCCGAACTCACCGCCAAGCCGCGCGACATCGGTGCGCTGAAGCGGGTGACCATCGGCGGCTCCGCGTGCCCGCCCGCGCTGATGAAGGCGTTCGACGAGCAGCTCAAGGTGCGGCTGGTGCACGCCTGGGGCATGACGGAGACCTCGCCGCTCGGCACCACCTCCTTCCCGCCGGTCTACGCCACCCCCGAGGAGGAGTGGGGCTACCGCCTCACGCAGGGGCGGTTCCCCGCCTCGGTGGAGCCGCGGCTGATCGGGCCCGACGGCTCGGTGATGCCCTGGGACGGGAAGTCCGCGGGCGAACTGGAGGTGCGCGGACCGTGGATCACGGCCGCGTACTACGGCGGGGCCGGCGGCGAGGCCCTGCGGCCGGACGACAAGTTCAGCCCGGACGGGTGGCTGCGCACCGGCGACGTCGGGGTCATCTCCGAGGACGGCTACCTCACGCTCACCGACCGAGCGAAGGACGTCATCAAGTCCGGCGGCGAGTGGATCTCCTCGGTCGACCTGGAGAACCACCTCATGGCGCACCCCGATGTCGCCGAGGCCGCGGTCGTCGCCGTGCCCGACGAGAAGTGGGGCGAGCGGCCGCTCGCGACGGTCGTCCTGCGCGAGGGCGCTGCCGCGGGCTTCGAGGAGCTGCGCGCCTTCCTCGCGGAGCGCATGGCGCGCTGGCAGGTACCTGAGCGCTGGACGCTGGTCGAGGAGGTGCCGAAGACGAGTGTGGGCAAGTTCAACAAGAAGGTCCTGCGGACGGCTTACGCGGAAGGGCGACTCGACGTGACACGTCTCTGACCGCCCCCGCCCGAACGGCCCCCCGCCGCCCGGGGTTCCCCCCGGCCCCCGCTGGGACGGCCACCCGCCGTCGGGGGTACGCCGTCGTCCCCGGCCGCAGGCCGGTAGGTGGCTGTGGGGGTGCCCCCTCTGGGGGAGCAGTTCCCCGCGCCCCCAAGAAACGGCAACCCGCCGCAGGGGCTTCTGCCCCTTCCCGGCCCCAGGCCGGAGGATGGCTGGTCGCGCAGTTCCCCGCGCCCCTGGGTTGTACGGCCTCGCCCTACGCGCGAACGGCAAGCTCCATGGGGGCGCGGGGAACTGCGCGGGAAGAGGCCACCACCCCGGGTCGGCATACGACCCCGTGGGGCAGACGGGAACCCGAAAGGGGCGCTGGGGGTGCCCCCAGGCGAAGTTCTGGGGGAGGAACTGCGCGACCGGCCACCGCGGTGGCGCGCCTGGGAGGCGGCCTGACAGGGCAGTACCCCTTCCCCGTAAAGGGGCTAGGGCTACGCCCCGATCTTGCCCAGGAGGTCCACGATCCGGGACTGGACGTCCGCGCTGGTGGAGCGTTCCGCGAGGAAGAGGACCGTCTCGCCCGAGGCGAGGCGGGGAAGCTCCGCGGGGTCGATGTCCGCCGAGGTGTAGACGACCAGCGGGGTCGTGTTGAGGCGGGAGTGGCCGCGCAGCCAGTCCACGATGCCCTGCCGCCGGCGGCGGATCAGCATGAGGTCCATCACCACGAGGTTCGGGTGGATCTGGGCCGCCTTCGTCATCGCGTCGGCCTCGGAGTCGGCGTGCGTGACCTGCATCCCGCGCCGCTCCAGAGTGCCCGCGAAGGCCATGGCGATCGGGTCGTGGCCCTCCACGAGCAGCACCCGCGGCGGATGCTGCTCGCTGTCGCGCGGCGCCAGCGCCTTGAGCAGGACCGCGGGGTCGGCCCCGTACGCGGCCTCGCGGGTCGCCTGGCCCAGCCCCGCGGTGACCAGCACCGGGACCTCCGCCGCCGCCGCGGCCTGCCGCAGCGACTGCAGCGCCGTACGGGTGATCGGCCCGGTGAGCGGGTCCACGAAGAGCGCGGCCGGCGGCTCGGCGACCTGCGCGTCCACCTCCTCGCGGGACCGTACGATCACCGGACGGTAGCCCCGGTCGGTGAGCGCCTGCCGGGTGGAGACGTCCGGCTCGGGCCAGACCAGCAGCCGCCGCGGCTCGTCCAGCGGCGCCTCCTCGCCCCCGATCCGCGGCTGCTCCATGGTGTCGGTGACGTCGACCGCGCCGTTCGGCCCGTCCAGCGGCTCGGGCCCCTCGGCGGCGCCCGCCGCGGGCGCCCCTATCGCGTACGCGCGGGCGCCCGGCTGCGGGTTCGGGTCCTCGGCCGGTACAGCCCGCAGCCGTGCCGTCTCGCGTCCCTCCGGCGTGCGTACGGGCACCTGGCCGCTCTCCGGGCCGGCCTGCGGGTGCTGGCGGGGCAGCGACTCGCCGCCCGGCACCGGCGGCTGGCTCGGCACCAGCGGCAGCGCGCTGACCGAGGGGCCCTCCTGGGGCGCGGCCAGCCGGCGGCGGCGCCCGGAACCACCCGCGGCCACCTGCGCGGGCAGGCCCTGCGGGTGCTGTGCCTGCGCGGCCTGCGTCGGGGTCTGGTCGCCCGCGTCGCCGCCGTAGGGCACGCCCTGACCGAGGGTGCGCACGCTTATGGCCCGCCCCTGCGTCTGGTGCGAAGGGTCCTGGGACGGACCGGCGTTGGGGGCGGGGCGGACCCGCGGGTCGTTCTGCTGCCCGTGCTGTGGTCCGTCATGGGGCCCGTTCTGCGGCCGCGGCAGCGGGCCGCCGGCCTGCGGCCATTGCGTGGGGGCGGGCGCCTCCTGGAGCGCGGGCCGCTCGGGGTCCGGCCACGTGGGCTGCTGGGGGGCGGGAAGGGTGGGACGGTCCTGGGCGGCGGGCGCGAGCGCCGGGGCGTTCGCCCGGGGCCCCCTGGGGTCCTCCTGCGGCTGCGCGTGCTGCTGCGGCGCCTCGGCGCCGGGCTGCGGCCACGCGGTGGCGGCCGGGCCCCCGCCGGGACCCACCTGATAGGGCAGGCCGGGAACAGGCGCGGCCTCCAGGGAACGCCGGGCCCGGCGCCCGGTCCGCTGCGGCTGCTCGCCGGCGGCACCCGCGTCGGGGGTGCCCGGGTGGTTCTGGGCGTCACCCTGCCGGCCGGGAGAGCCGAGCCCGGCGGGGCCGACGGGCACACCCGGAGCACCTTGCGGGGCCTGGGAGTTGGCGTCGCCGAATGCGGTCGGCCCGCCGGGCAGCCCCGGAGCGCCGTGGGGTGCTCCGCCGCCCGGGCCCACGGAAAGGCCCGGGGCGGCCGGGCTGTTGGGGCCCCCGGGCGCCGGGGCGTCGCCGAGTCCGCCGGGGCCGACCGGCAACCCCGCTGCACCTTGCGGGAGTTGGCCGTTCGGTCCGGCCGGACCACCCTGACCGGCCCGGCCGTGGGCGCCTTGGCCGCCGGGCGCGCCGAGTCCGGTGGGGCCGACCGGCAACCCTGGTGCGCCCTGCGGGACTTGGCCGTTCGGGCCGCCCTGCGCGGGAAGGTTCCCGGGGCCGCCCGGACCCGCGGGCCGACCCGGAGCGCCTTGCGGGGCACGGCTGTTGGGGAGAGTGCTGGGAATGCCCTGGCCCGGTGCGAGGGGAGCGGCGGGAAGGCCGCGCGCGCCCTGCGGGTTGGGGGCGCCCTGCGGCACGGGACCATCACCCTCGCCGGCCGACGGCAGCGCGTGGGGGACGCGCCTGACGGGCAACTCCCGCAGCTCGCCCTCCTCCTGGGGCTCCTCCTCCGCCGGGCGGCCGCGGCGGGCCCGGCGACCGGTCGGCTGCGGGCCCTGCGGCGGGGACTGCTGCGCCCCCTGATGCGGGATCTGTGGTGTCACGTTCGGCGGGACCTGCTGCGGGATCTGCGGACCCGGCTGCGGCACCTGCGGGCCGAGTTGCGGCGCCACTTCCTGCGGGCCGCCCGCGGACTCGCCGCTCGGCACGCTGCGCAGACCGGGGCCGTTGCGCTCCGCCCGCTCGCCCTGGCCGCCCCGGGAACCGTCCTCCCCCGGCCGCCGCAGGGCCCGGCGCCGCCCGGTCGGGGCCTCGCTCTGGTCGGCCGCGGCCGGGATCGCCCACGGCGCCACGACCGTACCGGTGTCATCGGGGTGGCGGGGCTGCCGCGCGGCCCCGTCCTGGGCGCCCTCTTGTGCCTCGGCGGGCACCTGCTCGGCGGGTTCGGCAGCCGCACCCGAGGACGCCTCCGCCGCAGCCGCCGCCTGCCGCGCCCGCGCCGCCGCGCGCCCGCCGCCCGGCACGCCCGGGGCCGTAGCGCCGGCGCCTCCCGTACCGCTCTCGGCCGAGCGCGCGCGGCCGTGTGCCGCCCGGCGGCCGTGGACCGGGGCGCCCGCGCCCTCCGCGCCGGAGCCCTCGGTGTTCTCCGGGGTGCCGTCCGGGACCGCGCCCAGCGGCACTTCGAGCACGTACGCGCTGCCCTGCCCCGGCACCTCGTGCGTCTGCAGCACCCCGCCGTGGCGCTCGATGATGCCGCGCGCCAGCGGCAGGTGCACCGGGTCGCCGCCCGCGCTCGGGCCCCGTACGTCGATGCGGACCATCTCGCCGCGCTGGGCGGCCGCGACCACGATCGTGGAGTCGCCGGCGAAGGCCATCGCGTTCCCGGCCGCGTCGATCCCGGCGACGTCGGCGACCAGGTGGGCCAGCGCCTGCGCCAGCCGCGGGCCGTCCACCACCGCCTCGATCTCGCCCGCGTGCACCGCGAACTGCGCCCGCCCGGGCCCGATCAGCTCCACCGCGCCCTCGACGGCCGCGGCCACCACCTCGTCGATCCCGACGGCCTCGCGGCGCAGCTTGTCGTCGCCCCGGTCGAGCCGCTGGAAGTCGAGCACGTTGTCGATGAGCGTGGTGATGCGGGCGTAGCCGGCGGCCAGGTGGTGCAGGATCTGGTTGGCCTCGGGCCACAGCTGCCCGGCCGGGTCGGCGGCCAACCCGGTGAGTTCGCCGCGCAGTTCGGCGAGCGGGCCGCGCAGCGAGGTGTCGAGCAGGGCGCGCAGCTGGCCGTTGCGCGCGGCCAGGGCGTCGTATTGCGTGCGGTCGGTGAACGTCATGACGGCGCCCACGAGTTGGTCGCCGTCGCGGACCGGGGCCGTCGTCAGGTCCACTGGCACGGCCCTGCCGTCCTTGCGCCACAGCACCTGGCCGCGCACCCGGTGCTTGCGGCCCGAGCGCAGGGTGTCGGCGAGCGGGGTCTCCTCGTAGGCCAGCGGCGAGCCGTCCGGGCGGGAGTGGTGCACCAGCGGGTGCAGCTCCTTGCCGCCGAGGTCGGTGGCGCGGTGGCCGAGGATCTGCGCGGCCGACGGGTTGACCAGGACGACCTTGCCCGCGGTGTCCACACCGACCACGCCCTCGGCCGCGGCCCGCAGGATCATCTCCGTCTGCCGCTGCTGGCGGGCGAGTTCGGCCTCGGTGTCCACGGTGCCGCTCAGGTCGCGGACCACCAGCATGAGCAGCTCGTCGCCGGTGTAGTGCGGCATGCCGTCGCCGTAGTCGGCGTACGGGGTGCGGCTGTCGTCGAGGTTGGCGCTGGTGACCTGGACGGGGAACTCCGTGCCGTCGGTACGGCGGGCGGTCATCCGGGTCGGCTTGGTGCGGGTGTCCTCGGCGGCCTCCTGCGGGCTGCGCATCGAGCCGGGGATCCGCTTGGGATCGAAGCCGGGCAGCAGATCGAGCAGGCCGCGCCCGACCAGGGCGGTGCCCGGCGTCTCGAAGGTCTCCAGCGCTATGGCGTTGGCGTTCACCACCGTGCCGTTGGCGTTGACCAGCAGCAGCGCGTCCGGGAGGGCGTCCAGTATCGAAGCGAGGCGAGCAGCGCCTCGGGATGGCCTGCTGCTCACGAGACGCTTCCTCCCTGTTACCGCATGTGCTGTTCCGCGTGGCGCAGTGCCGGGGCGGTGCGCCGAGTCGCAGACGACCCCCGGCGGACCCCGCCCCGGCGGGGTCGTTCGGCGCGGTCGGCCTGCGTCACGGGCGGCCCATCTTGCCGCCGGCCCCGGGCCATGTCACTAGACCGAGTGTACGGGTCGGGTCCTGCCATGTGGCCTAGGACGGCCATGTGGCGCCACCGCGTGGGGGGTTGGGGGTTGTGCCGTGAAGGTGTGGTGTGCGTCACGCGGCAACGGGGTGGTGCGGGGGCCGCCGTACGGGGTCGGGCAGCGCGGGCACCATCTTCTGCCAGCGGGCCACCTCGCAGCCGTCGGTGCGGCGGTACGACTCGTGGACGGGGCGGCCCTGCCAGGTGCCGCGGACCTCGGCGGTCTGCGGGCCGCCGTAGATCATCGAGCACGCCTGGCCCTGCGGGGTCGCGGCCACGGGCCCACCGGTCTCGGCGAGGCGCGCGCAGGCGGCGTCGTCCTCGGGGTGCGCGCGGCCGGCCATGCCACCGCAGAAGAGGCGGTACGTGCGGGGGCGGCCGGAGCCGTCGTCGTAGGTGACGGTGAGGCGGCCCTGTACGGGGGTGGGGTCGGCGGACTGTACGAAGTCGGGGGCCTGACCGTCAGGGGCGAGGGCCGGGACCGGGATGCTCCCGGGGCCGCCCTGCGCGGGAACGGTGACCGGGGTGCTCTGTACGGCGCCGCCTGCGGCCGCCATGTTCGGTGCGGGGGTCGCGCTGTCGGGGACCAGGTCCTGCACCGGGGCCGTGTGGTGGGGCACCACTTGGCCGTACGCGGCGGCCGGGACGGCGAGGAGGGCGCCGGCGAGGACCAGGACGGCGGGCCAGCGGCGCAGGGCGAGACGGGCGGGTTGTGGGGAGGTTTCGCGCACGGGGGTTTCGGTGGGGGGTGGGGTGGTTGCCGTGACGGTGGGGGTGGCCGCGGCGGTGGTTGCCGTGGTGGGGGCGTCGGCTGGGGTGGCTGCCGTGATGGGGGCGGTGGCCGCGGCCGCGGTGGTCGGGGTGCCGCTGACGGTGTTCTTCGCGGGGCCGCTCGTGGTGGCGGGGCCGCTCGGGGTGGCCGGAGTGCTGTTGGTGGTGCTCCTCGCGGAGCTGCTGGCGGTGCCGGTACCGGTCGCGGTACGGCGGGACGGGCGCCTTGCGGGGCGCGGGGACGCGGAGCCGGTGGGGTGCGCGGGGTGCGTGGGGTGCATGCCCCACTCCTTACGCCCGGCCCGCACCGACCCCCGGGCAACCACTCGTTCGTGGGCGTGCCCGCCGGTGCGGTCGGGCGACTCCCGGGCCGACCCCTTTTTGCCCTGCCCAGGCGTGGCCTTGTACCGTATTCTCGGATTGGTCGCGGCCCTTCGGGCTGTGCCATCATTCCCCCACGCGCCCGTTCGCACGGGTTCGTGACCAAGGAGGCGTCGCCTAGTCCGGTCTATGGCGCCGCACTGCTAATGCGGTTTGGGCTTTACCGTCCATCGAGGGTTCAAATCCCTCCGCCTCCGCCACCTGACCAGGGAGTTTCCGCCGAATAGCGGAGGCTCCCTGATCTGCTTCCAGGGCCCCTTTTCAGCGTCCTGAGGGCACCCTGACGGCACCAGCCGCCGTGAGGCGGTTCCGGCGCGGGATGAACGCCGCGATGCGGCGCGTGGCGTCGGCGGCGGCTGGTCAGCCGCTGAGCTGGTGGGCCAGGACGTCGGATGCGATCTCGGAGATCTCGTCGCTCGACAGGCCGGCGCATTCGGGCGGAGTGGTGGGCGCCCCGGTGAGCTGCACAGTCCCGGGCGTGTACTGGTCGCGGACGGCCTTCCAGCACGCGGCAGTCCTGGCTCCGGTCGCCAGCTTCGAGTCCGACGGTATGGGCGGCTCGGTCGCGGGTGTCGTGGTGACGCTGTTCAGCGGTGCGTACTTCCCGCTGAACGTGACCTCGGCGTGCCCGTGGTTGCTGCTCGAACAGCCGGTGAGTGCAAGGCCGGCGACGAGCAGGGCGGCCGCTGTTGCGGCGCGGTGGTGTGGCATGTGCCCCCCTGATGTGGTCGTGGGGAGCATGCCGGGTGCCGCCGGGTGAGCGCGGAGTTGTGATCGGGTTGTGACAGTCAGCCTTGCGATGGCCGGGGGGTTGCTCCGACCAACCGCCGCTCCATCAAGTCGGCCACCCACAGCCACTCGGCCCGGGGTACGAGGCGATGTATCCGGCGGCCGGGGTACGGCCGTGGGTACGGCGTACCCGGCGGATCGAGTGACGCGAGTACGGCGGCGGCGTGGGGCGCGGGGCGGGCCGCACCGGCGAGGGCGGCCAGGGACATGGGCCGATCCGCGTCGGTGCAGGGTTGCCGAGTACGTTGACGCGCATGGGCAGACGGGCAGCGCAGGCAACCGAGCGGGCGAAGGAGTTGGTCTTCGGCCTCGCCGCGGCGTGGGTGGTGGTCGGACTGGCGCCGATGCTGTGGATGAGCGGCGGCTGGGCGGGTGCCGAGGAACGCGCCGATTCGGCCGCGCCGATCGTGACGGCTGCCTTCGTCGGCCGGTTCTGCCGGTGGGCGTGGAAGCGGCACAAGGCGCTCGGGGACGTCGCGTCGGCCTCCGCAGTAGACGCCAGCCGGTCCAGGGCCGGGCGATAGGGCCGGCGGCGAACGTCCGCACGAGGGGTTGCGCGGCCCCCGCGCCCGTCCACCTCGCACGCCTCCGTCAGACGCCGGCTTCGTCGGGAGTCGCGGTCCCCGTGGAGGCGCCCGGTGCCGTGGGCCCGGCCGACACGGAGTTCGCGGATTTGGCGAAGGCCGCCGAGTTCGCCGAGTTCGCTACCGGCCCGGCGGCTGCGGCGGTTGCGGCGGACGTACGGCGGCGGGCCAGGACGCCCGAGTACCAGTAGCCGGCCACCAGGACCGCGGCCACCGCGAGCGTTTCGGCCGTACCCAGCAGCCACGTGGACGTGCTCGCCGTCTTCTGCGCCAGCTTGGGCAGGGCGTCGGCCGCCACGTCGGAGTGCTTCGCCAGGCCGGCCTGGTACGCCTGGTTGCGCGCCGAGCCGTGCAGGAAGGGCGCGACGAAGAGCAGCGACAAGCCGAGCAGCGTCTCAAGGGTGACGACGACCGGGAACTCCCGTACCAGCAGCGTCCGCAGCGGGCGGTCGTCGCCGGCGGCGCGCAGGGCGTCGAGCCGGGGGTGCAGCCAGAACTGGTTGAAGGCGCCGAGAACCAGCAGGGTGCCGAAGATGAGGATCTTCACGCCGAGCACGCGCCCGTACATCGTGGTGAGCAGCTGCGTCGGGCCGTCGACGTGCTCCCAGTAGAGGAAGAGGCCGGAGAGGGTGATCGCGGCCACGCAGCCCATGGCGGCGGCGGAGAAGCGGCGGATCGCGGGGGACCAGAAGGCGCCGCGGTCGGTGGCGGCCACCGCGCCGGGGGCGGCGAGCAGGGCCAGGCCGGCCAGGCCGCCGAGCCAGACGGCGCCGCCGATCAGGTGGAGCATCCACATCGCGGTCTCGAAGACGGTACGGCCCCAGTCGTCGGGCGCGGCGTCGGGGAACTTGGTGGTGCCGAGGGCGACGGTGCCGGCGGCGAGCCCCGCGACCAGCAGCGGGCGGCGGGCGGGGCCACCGGCGAGGGAGCGCAGGGCGAGCGGGGCGAGGAGGAGGGCGCCGGCGGCGATCAGGGTGACCTCGAGGCCGGCGAGGAGGCCGTCGTTGCTGCCGTCGTAGAGGGAGTGCCAGGCGGCGCCGTAGTCGTAGCCGCTGCCGCCGGCGGCGCTGTGGGCGAGGTCGGTGAGGATCGCGGGGACGGCGAGGGCGCCGAGGAGGGTTGCTGCGCGGGCGAGGCGGGTGGTGACGGTGGCGAGGGGGGTGGGGGTGTGGGTGCCGTCGCCGTTGCTCGTGTGGGTGGTGTGACCGCTGCTCGTATGGGTGCCGTGACCGTCACCGTGGCGGTTGCTGGTGCCGTTGGGCGTGCCGTTGCTGGGGGCGCTGCCGCGGCCGAGGCGGTGGGCGGCGGGGCCCGCGGCGGTGAGGGCGAGGGCGGTGAGGCCGACGAATCCCATGAGGGTGACCCAGGCCGTCCACGCGACGGCGCTGTCCGCGAAGGGCCCGAGCGGGGTCGAGGGCGCGGCCCCCGCCAGGTACGGCCCCGCGTGCGGCGCCACCGTTGCGGCCGCGGCGAATACGGACATGGGCATGGCGGAACCCCTCGCTGACCTCGGGAAACGGGAACGAACTTAGGTTAGGCATACCTAACTTCTTGGTCAATGTGACGTACCCAACCACCCCTGCCCTGAACGCCCGGCCCCCTCCCTCCGTACGCCCGACCCCCCGTTCCCGCCCCCCGGCCCCAATCGATTTCACCTCCCGGCGCCCCTCATGTAATGTTGTCCCCGCGACGCCGACCGGCCCACCAGCCGGAAAGCCCCGCACTCGTAGCTCAACGGATAGAGCATCTGACTACGGATCAGAAGGTTGCAGGTTCGAATCCTGCCGAGTGCACAGCACGTCCGAGGCCCTGTGGAGTGATCCACGGGGCCTCCGGCTTATGTCGTGACCGCAGCGTTTGACGGCAACCGGGCTCGGGGCCGATCCGGGCGGTGTTCGCGGCAGGCCGCACCAGCTGGCACACGGGCGTGATCGCGGACTACGCGGAGGATCGCGTACTACGCGGTCGCCACGCCCAGGAAGCGCAGTACCGCCAGGACGCGGCGGTGGTCGGCTTCGGCCTTCGGCAGGTCGAGCTTGGTGAAGATGCCGTTGATGTGCTTCGCGACCGCGCTCTCGCTCACCACCAGCTCCGCGGCGATGCCGGAGTTGGACCGGCCGCCCGCCATCAGCTCCAGCACCTCCCGCTCGCGCGGGGTCAGCCGGTCGAGCGGATCGCTGTGCCGGCGCACCAGCAACTGCGCGACGACCTGCGGGTCGAGCGCGGTGCCGCCCGCCGCCACCCGGCGTACCGCCTCGGCGAACTCCTCGACATCGGCGACCCGTTGCTTGAGCAGATAGCCGACGCCCGAGGTGTTGGCGGCGAGCAGATCGGCGGCGTACCGCTCCTCCACGTACTGCGACAGCAGCAGCACGGCCGTACCCGGATACTGGCGGCGGATCACCAGCGCGGCACGTACGCCCTCGTCGGTGAAGCCGGGCGGCATCCGCACGTCCACCACGGCGATGTCGGGACGGTGCTCCTCGACGGCCGCCAGCAACCCTTCCGCGTCGCCGACCTGCGCGCACACCTCGAAGCCGGCCGCCTCCAGCACCTTGACCACGCCGATGCGCAGCAGCAGGGAATCCTCGGCGATCACGGCGCGCACGGCAGCTCCACGGTGATGACGGTCGGGCCCCCGGCGGGGCTGTGGCAGGAGAACGTGCCGTCGACGGACGCGACGCGCTTGGCGAGCCCGGCGAGCCCGGTGCCGCCGGCCGCCGCGAGATCCGCGCCACCCGCGCCGTCGTCCGCGACGACGACCAGCATCCTCTCCCCGGTCCCCTCCACGGTCACCTCCGCCCGGGTCGCCCGAGCGTGTTTGACCACGTTGGTCAGGGCCTCGGAGACCACGAAGTACGCGACGGCCTCGACCGTGGGCGAGGGGCGCCGTGGCAGGTCCACCGCCACGCGCACCGGGATCGGGAGGCGGGCGGCGACCCCGGACAGCGCGGCGTCCAGGCCGCGGTCCTCGAGGACGGCCGGATGCAGGCCGCGCACCAGGTCGTTCAGCTCGGCGATCGCCTCCTTCGCCTCGCGGTGCGCCTCGTCGATCACTTTGCGGGCGTCCGCCGGCAGGTCGCCGAGGGTCGCCTTGGCCAGGCCCAGGTTGACGGCGAGGGCGACGAGGCGCTGCTGCGCGCCGTCGTGCAGGTCGCGCTCGATCCGCCGCCGCTCGGCGTCGGCGGCGTCGAGCACACCGGCCCGGCTCTCGGCGAGGTCGGCGACGCGGCGGGCGAGCTTCTCGGTGCGGCTGGGGCCGAGCAGGACCTCGGCCGCCCGGGTGTCCAGCCGCACCAGAGCGCGGGTCAGCCAGGGTGCGAGGAACAGCAGGGCGAGGCCGCCGGCGGTGATGTACGCGGCCTGCGTGGTGTACCCGAGGTCGGTGACCCGCCACTGCGGGGGCAGCGCCCAGATCCACACGTAGAGGGAGGCGGCCGTGAGAGCGGCGGCCCAGACGGCGAGGACGGCGAGGTCCAGGACGGCGAGCAGCGGACCCGCCACGGCGTGGTAGCAGGTCTGCCGCCACAGGGCCCGTGTGGTCAGCCGGCGTAGCGCCGACGTCCAGGTGCGTCCGGGCCCGGGTGCGGCGGGGCGCGGGAGGTCCTTGCCGATGAGCGCCCGGTAGCGGCGCCGCTGCCCGACGTTCAGCAGGGGGGTCACCGCGAGCGTGAGCAGCACGGGCAGCGGAGTCACGGCCGGCGCCCCCGCGAGCGCGCCGGCCAGCCAGAGCCACAGCGGTATGACGGCGAGATGGAGCGGCACGCCGGCGGCGACGAGCGCGGTCCGGTGTCCCGCCCCGCGGAACGGCCGACCCGGCATCAGCTGCAGCCGCGTCCTGAGTTGCATGCGCCACACGCTAAAGCCGCAGGCCATCCCGGTGCCATGACGCTCCCACCCGGTTCGGGGCTGCACTTGTCTCCACCCCGGTTCGGGTTCCTGCGTGACTGACGGGGCCATGGTGCGCGGCGGAGGGTGGAGCGCGTGAAGGGGAGAGCCGACGGGGAGCGGGGGAAGGCGATGCGTCAACTCGCCTTGGGGGAGCAGGAAATGGCCGGTGCCCAGGTGATCCCGTTGTACGAGGGGGCGCAGGTGCCGCGTCCGGCGCGGGGCGTGCGGCGGGCCGGGTGGCTGCTGGTCGCCTGCGGGCTCGCCCTGCTGCCCTGGCTGTACGTGCTGGCCACCGGCCTGCCGGCCACCGCGACCGCGGCGCACTGGCCGGTCGCCTGGGTCGGGCTCGACACGCTGGAGGCGGTCGGCCTGATCGCCAGGGGCCTCTTCGCCGCCAGGGGTGACCGGCGGCACACCCTGACGGCCGCGGCGACCGCGACGCTGCTTGCGGTGGACGCCTGGTTCGACACGACGACCGCGGCCTCGGGCGGCGACTTCGCCACCGCGGTCGCCATGGCGCTCGGTGCCGAGCTGCCGCTGGCCGCGCTGTGCGGCCGGCTGGCACTGCGCGGGCTGGGCGGGCGCGCGTGAAGCCGACCGCCGACCGCATACCGGGGAGAACGACGGTGCTCCATCACGGCTGGAGCCCTGGAGAGGGCCACGGGACCCCCGGCCGGCGCGCCCGCACCGATCGTCGGGTCGGACATGGGTCGGAGCACCGGTTCTCTCCAGCGGAGGCCGGGGCTTCTCGTTCAAAAGGCCCGCGAGGTTTTCGGTGGGCGCGTCTGTGAGTGGGTGGACGAAGGTCAGGTGGGCGGCAGGGATCGTCGGGCTGCGGTGATGAGGTGCTGGGCGGCGGGGCCGTAGACGGCGGACTCGCGGAGGGTGCGCCACGTGCGCAGGTAGGTGGCGACGGCGGGACCGTCGTCGATCCACAGCTCCGCGTGCCAGTTCTCGACGATCACCTGCGCGTCGTCGTAGAGCCAGAAGGCGGTGGCCGGGGGGATCTTGAGCGGGGCCGAGAGCGGGATGATCCCCAGCTCGACCGTGTCCAGACCGACGGCTCCCGCGAGGCGGTCGAGCTGGGCCGCCAGCACCGACGGCGGGCAGACCAAAGCGTGCAGGGCGGCTTCCCACATGAGGAGGTGGAAGCGCTTCGAGGAGTCGTACAGCGCTTCCTGCCGCTTCATGCGGGACCGCACCGCCTCCTCGGTGTCGCGTGGCGATCGCTGCAACTCGGCGTACCGAGTGAAGAGCGACCGGGCGTAGTCCGGGGTCTGAAGGATCCCGAAGACCATCGCGGGCTCCCAGCCGCGGAACACCGAGGCGTCGGCATGGGCGTTCAGGTGGGTGTCCTGGACCGCTTTGTGTCCCGAGGCCAACTGCCTCCGCCACGACCTGATGTGGGACTCGAATCCTCGGAGGCGCGCGACCAGCTCGTCGTACGCCTCCGGCCGGCCGGTCGCATCCGCCCACTTGCGCAGGTCGTCGGGCGTCGGAGTCTGCTTGCCGTTCTCCAGCCTGCTGACCTTGGACTTGTTCCACCCGTGCTGCTCGGCGAGGTCGGCGCCGGTGAGCCGGCCGCCACGGGCGGAGAGCCGGAGTTCGCGCAGCCGTACCCCGAGTGCTTCCCGTGCCTGCTGGTAGTCCGTGCTCACCGGTGGGCGCCCGTTTCAGTCACGCACGGCCGGCCGCGCCGCGAACTCCTCGTACGGACGGGCATGGTGCAGCGCCGCGTCGCGCGTCATGACGTACCGCAGCACCGCGGCGGGCTCCGTGATCAGCTCGACGTCCACCAGGTTGTCGGCGTCATCGAAGTTGAGCAGTGCGACCAACCGGGAGTCGAAGATCCAGAAGTCTTCGGCGGGCAGACCGAGGCGATCGGCGTCCTCCCGCGGCAGGTTGAGGATCTTCTCCCCGACGAGGCTGTTACGACGTGCGTTGTCGAGCAGGTAGAGCTGGCCGGCCGTCGGCGGATCGTCGACGATGCGGACGCGCTCGAACCGCTTGCCCAGAGCCACCTGCTCGCGGCGTTCCGCGCACCACTCCGCGTCGGTTCCCTCCCAGTCGACCGGCTCACCCCGCATGAACTGGGCGTAGGTGTCGGTGAGTTCGTCCGAGGCATAGCGGCGGCGCGTCTCCAGCCGCCATGCCGTGTGCTCGAACTGCGTGAAGAGCCGATCGAACTCGTCCAGCCCGATGACGTCGGCCACCCGGACGACCTCCTTCGGACCGAAGTCGACCAGCAACCCGCGTGGCACCACGATGGGCACCTCGCCCTCGTTCAGGTGCCGGAGCTGCGCGATGTCGCCGGGATCGGTGAGGGCGGGGCCGTGCAGGATGATCTCGCCTGTGTCGATGTCCTCGTGTACGGACGGGCACCCGTTGACGCCACTGCCAGTGCCGTTGAACCGCAGCCGTCGGGCCATGATCACGTCCTTCCCTCGGGGGCCGATGTCCCAAGCCTTCCCGAGGCCAACGCCTTGCGTCCCAGGTTCAGTTGCCCTGAATCAGCAACCTTACGCAACCGCGGCGAACGACTGAGCAACTTCGCGCAACTTCCGTGGCTCCGGCAACGCCCGCTCCCTAACGTCCCGTTCATGGCCGGCGCACGCCAGACCCGGGACGCCGGTCAGCCCCCGAACCGCAACGGCACGACCTGTCTCCGAAGGGGTAGTCCATGACCGTCACGCTCGACCGGACCGCAGGGACGCGCACGCGCGATCCGAAGGAACTCCTCAACTCCGTCCAGCCCCACGTCACGCAGTTGACGGTCAACGTGCTGGACCGCGGCATGACCCTCTGGGACCGAGAGGTCGCCCTGCTGCTGCGCGACAACACGATGGTCCGCGACATGGCCGAGCGCATCCTCGGCAACGCCGTCATGTACACCGTCGGCTGCATGGAGCACAGCGAGGTGCACCTGGGCGTCGGCAAGCTCGTGGACATCGGCGTTCACCAGCTCATTCTCGACATGCCGGTGTGGTGGGCGCTCTGCCACGTGTACAACGAGGGGCGCTACAAGCACCACGCGCCGTTCATCGAGCGCCGGAGCGACGGCCTGTGCCTGCGGACGGCGGACTTCCTGGTGTCCATCGGCTTCGACGTCGACCAGGAACTCTGGGCGATCGACGGGGCGGAATGCTCGCCGTGCGACAACAAGGTGCCCGACAGCCACTGAACAATTCCACGCTGGCCCCCGTCCCCGGTCAGCAGGGGCGGGGCCGGCCCTATGCGAGGGGTAGCGGCGTGTCCGTGCGACATGACATCGACGCCGAAAGGGAGCTGTGGGACGCCTACGCGGCTTCCGCGTTGAAAGGGGACGCGGAGGCGAGCTTCTGCTGGACGCAGTACGCCGGGCACGGGCCCGGGGTGGAACTGCTCGGGGAGCCGCGGTCCGTACTGGAGATCGGGTGCGGTACCGGCCGCGCGCTCGCGTACCTTGCTCGACGCGGTGTCGCCGCTCGGGGTGTCGACCTGTCGCCCGTCATGGTGAAGGCGACCACCGCGAAGTGGGCCGGCAGCGGGGCCGAGTTCGTGTGCTCCGAGGTGCTCGAGTACCTGGGTGAGCACGAGGATACGTACGACGCCGTCTACTCGATCTTCGGGGCCGCCTGGTTCACCGACCCCGGACGCCTGTTCCCCCTGGTCCGGCGGCGCCTCACGCCCGGCGGGGTCTTCGTCTTCTCCCAGCCCCCGGCCATTCCCGGCGCGTACGGGCCGCAGGGCATGTACAAGGGCGGCTTCGCCGGGAAGGCCATGTACACGTACCGCTACAGCTACCGTCCGGCGGTCTGGGAACGCCTGCTCACCCGCGCGGGCTTTGCCACGGCCTGCGCGCGGATCCTCGACGCACCCCACCCCGGACACATCGGAACCCTGCTGGTCCATGCGGTCGCCCCATGACCGTTGGAGGACACTGGGGGTGATGGGGGTCTTTCAGGGGGTGGGTGGCGTGGAGCGCACCGGTGGTACGGGGTACGGGGAGCAGGGCGGGGCGAGTGACTACGAACTCGCGCCGCCTCGTGGGGATTACGAGCTCGCGCCTCCCCGGAGGGTGGAGCCGCGTGAAGGGTTCGGCGACCGGGCGGTGACGGAGTCCGCTGCGGGCGGACCTGGTGGCGTGCCTTCGGACGAGGCCGTTGTTTCACTGACGCCCGAGCCCGTGACGCCGGCGCCTGCGGCCACTTCGCCGGGAGCCGCGCCCGTGGCGCCCGCAGTTCCGCTGACAGGCCCGGCCGTTACGCCCGCTGCCGTGCCGCCGACGCCCGCATCCGTGGCGCCCGCCGGTCCGTTGGCGCCTGCGGCCGTCGCGCCGCCCGCGCCCGGAGCCGTTACGCCTTCCCTCCCACCGCCCCCTCCGTACGCGCCCGGGCCCTCTCCGTACGCGCCCGGCACCCCTCCGTACGCGGCGGCGCCCAACTTCGCGTCCCCTTACGGTCCTGCGGCCGCACCGCCCCAACCAGGCCCGGCTGGGCCCGAGTTCCTGGTCATGGATCGGCGGAACGCGGTCGTTGCCGACGGGGGCGGGATCTCGCTCGGGAAGGACGGGCGCGTCGTCGAACTTCCGTGGGGGGACGTCGAAGTGGCCTGGGCCGAGCGGCGGGAGGGGCGGCGGAGCGTCCTGTCCGTCGTGGTGCTGCAGTACGACGGCACCGCTCACACCTGCGAGGTCACCGCCGGCTCGCCGGGCGAACTCCAGGCGTGGCTGGGCGCGTTCACGGCTCTGACGGCCTACTACCGGGTGGACGGCTGAGCGGCGCCGCCTGGCGGGGCAGCGGTACGGGGTGCCCAGGAGGGTGGCCGGTTCGTGGTGGTAGCTCGCGTCTTCCGGACCGCGCGCGGCTGCGGAACCAGTCGCGCTGCCCGGCCGGCACCCGGCTGCTAGAGGCGGCGGCTGGCAGCTCACGGCGGTCACCGCCGTACGGCCGAAGCCGGCGCCGAGCGCGGCCACCGCACGGGCCTGCTCGGGCGGCAGGTAGAAGAGGACGCCCTCGGCGACGTACGCCACCGGGCGCCCGCCGCCCCACCGTACGGACGTCGGGAAAGCCGTCACCCGCAGGCGAACGGCGCTCCCACCCGCGCGCGGACACCGCCCGCACCGGCGGACGCAGGCCCGCGGACCCCTCGTCCCGCCCCCGGCGGAACCAGATTCTCAGAGTTTTCACAGATTCGGCCAAGGCGGATTTCATAGCGCGCCCACAGGGTGGTCACCATGGCTACGACCTCATCCGCGGCCGCCTCCCGGGCCGCCACCGCGTACACCGTCCCCGCCCAGTCCACCGGCCAGGAGCTGGCCCGACCCGACGGCACTCCCGTCCAGGTGCTGGTGGTCGACGACGAGACCCCGCTCGCCGACCTGCTCTCGATGGCCCTGCGCTACGAGGGCTGGCAGGTCCGCACCGAGGCCGACGGCGCCGGCGCCCTGCGCTCGGCCCGCGAGCAGCGGCCCGACGCCGTCGTCCTCGACGTGATGCTGCCCGACATGGACGGCCTGGAGGTGCTGGCCCGGCTGCGCCGCGAGACCCCGGACGTGCCGGTTCTCTTCCTGACCGCCAAGGACGCGGTGGAGGACCGGATCGCCGGCCTGACCGCGGGCGGCGACGACTACGTCACCAAGCCCTTCAGCCTGGAGGAGGTCGTCGCCCGGCTGCGCGGCCTGCTGCGCCGCTCCGGCGCCGCCGCCGTGCGCAACGAGTCGCTGCTGATCGTCGGCGACCTGGTGCTCAACGAGGACAGCCACGAGGTCAGCCGCGGCGGCACCGACATCCACCTGACCGCCACCGAGTTCGAGCTGCTGCGCTACCTGATGCGCAACCCGCGCCGGGTGCTGAGCAAGGCGCAGATCCTGGACCGGGTCTGGTCCTACGACTTCGGCGGCCAGGCCAACGTCGTCGAGCTCTACATCTCCTACCTGCGCCGCAAGATCGACGCCGGCCGCACGCCGATGATCCACACCCGGCGCGGCGCGGGCTACCTGATCAAGCCCGGCGAAGGCGCGTGACGCCGGCCCGCCCCCCGCACACCGCGCCGCCCACCGCCGGGCCCGCCGCGCCACCGGAAGGCTCGCCGCCGGAAGCGGTCCCACGGGAGGCAGCCTCAGCGGCAGGGGCCTCGCGTGAACCCGCCTTGCCGGATGCGATCTCGCCTGAACCCGCCCTGCCGGCAGGGGCCTCGCGTGAACCTGCCCTGCCGGAAGCGGTCTCACGAGGAGCGGCCTCACTGGCAGCGGCTTCGCGTGGACCCGCCTCAGCGGAAGCGGTCTCACGTGGACCCGTCCCACCAGACGCGGTTTCGCGCGAAGCGGCCTTGCCGGATGCGGCCTCGCGTGAAGCAGCCTCACCGGATGCGGTCTCACGAGAACCCGTCCTACCAGACGCGGCTTCGCGAGGACTGGCCTCGCCGGATGTGCCCTCGCGTGAGCCCGGCGCACGAAGAGCCGCCCTCGCCGAGGCCGCCCCGACCGAGACGGCCGAGCCCCGGACGGCCTCCCCTGAAGCCGAGGCCGAAGGCCAAGCCCAAGTCCGCCTCCCGTCAGAGCCGTCAGCGCCGTCAGCGCTGCCGGTGCCGCCGCAGCCGCCCGGGGCCCCCGCGCCCCGGCCGACCGCAGCCGGCCCCGGCAGCTCGGGCAGACCTGGCGACCCCGGTGACCCCGGCGACCTCGCCAGCCCCGTGACACCCATGGCACCCGCTGTCCCAGCGGCCCCCGCCGCACACCGCCGCCTGCCTGCCCGGCCGCTGCGCCGCCGACCCGCCTGGTCGCTGCGCCGCAGGCTCGTCGCCTCCTGCGTGGCCCTGGTCGCCGCGGTGTGCGCGGTGATCGGCGGCGTCACGATATTCGCGCTGCACGACTTCCTCTACGGCCAGCTCGACGGCAAGGTGCGCGACGCGGTGGCCAGGGCGGAGGGGCCGCGCGACCGCGGGCAGGCCCCCGGCGGGCTGCCGCCGGAGGCGCGGGGGGCGGTCGGTCGGGGCGACGGGCCCGGCGGGCTGCCGTTCGTCTTCCGCACCGGCGGCGGGCAGCCCGGCGAGACGGTCGCCGCGCTCGTCGGCGCGGACGGCGGCGTCAGCCAGGCCGCGGTCGGCGCCACCGACCCCGGCACCGGACAGCTCGGCCCGAGCTACCTCAAGCCGGACCAGGCCGCCGCCTTCGCCGCCGTGCCGCGCGACGGCGACCCGCACACCCTGAGCGTGCCCGGCCTCGGCCAGTACCGGGTGGCCTCCGCCGCCCCCGGCCCCGACGGCAGCATCATCCTGGTGGGGCTGAGCACGGCCGGGGTGCGGGACACCCTGTCCACCCTGGTGTGGGTGGAGGTGTCGGTCTCGGTGGCCGGGCTGCTGGCCGCGGGGCTGGCCGGCGCCGCCCTGGTGCGCATCGCGCTCAAGCCGCTGCGCCGGGTGGCCGCCACCGCCACCCGCGTCTCCGAACTGCCGCTGCACCGCGGCGAGGTGGCGCTGCACGAGCGGGTCCCCGACTCCCACACCGACCCCCGCACGGAGGTCGGCCAGGTGGGTGCCGCGCTCAACCGCATGCTCGGCCATGTGGGTTCGGCGCTGCACGCCCGCCAGGAGAGCGAGACCCGGGTACGGCAGTTCGTCGCCGACGCCAGCCACGAGCTGCGCACCCCGCTCGCCGCCATACGCGGCTACGCCGAACTCACCCGCCGCGGCCACGAGCCCGCCGGGCCCGACACCCGGCACGCGCTGGGCCGTATCGAATCCGAGGCCGCGCGGATGACGACGCTGGTCGAGGACCTGCTGCTGCTCGCCCGCCTCGACGCGGGCCGGCCGGTGGACCGGGTGGAGACGGACCTGTCGCCGCTGGTGGTGGACTCCGTCAGCGACGCCCGCGCGGCCGGCCCCGACCACAAGTGGCGCCTCGACCTGCCCGACGAGCCGGCCACGGTCCGCGGTGACGCCCAGCGGCTGCAGCAGGTGCTGGCCAACTTGCTGGCCAACGCGCGCACCCACACCCCGCCGGGCACCACCGTCACCGCCCGGGTGCGGCGGCTGTGGGGGGCGGTGAGGCTGTGGGTGGAGGACGACGGGCCCGGCATCCCGCCGGAGTTGCAGCGGCACGTCTTCGAGCGCTTCGCCCGCGGCGACGCCTCCCGCTCACGGGCGGCCGGCAGCACGGGGCTCGGCCTGGCGATCGTGCAGTCGGTGGTGGCCGCGCACGGCGGCGAGGTGGGCGTGACGTCGGCGCCCGGCCGGACGGTCTTCCACGTCACGCTGCCGGCATCGCGCCCGGGCGGCCCCCACGGCGTCCACCCGCCCGACGGACCTGCCACGAACGGCTGATGACAGCCGACGCGGCCTCCACGAACGAGTGATGCGCCCGCGATACGAGGTGACCCCGAGCGCGTACGGCGAAGGGCCCGCACGGCAATTGGTGCACGGGCCTTCGCCCGGACGGCAGCGCGAGCCCGTAGGCGTACCGGTGAGCGACCGCGCGGCAGGCGGGTCCGACGCTGCCCGTGGATGGCAGACCGAGCCCGGACGCGCACCTGCGAACGACCGGGCGCCGGGCTGGTCCGCGTCTGCACTCGGACGCAGCCCGTGCGCGTACTGGTGAACCGACCCGCGGGGCAGGGGGCCCGGTCTGCGCCTCGGCGGCAGCGCGTGCCTCTATCCGTACCCGCGAACTGGCCCGCGCGGCAGGCGTGTCCAAGCCTGCGCCCGCGGCGCGGGTCCGTACGCGGCATGGGCCCGCGCCCGGACCCTGCCCGGAGCCGCGCGGTGGGCCGCCCGTTTCCGTACCGGCTACGGCTACGGAACCGGGACCGCAGTCACGCCGCCCGCGCGGGGAAGCCGCACCCCGTGGACGGTCGGGGCGTTCCGCCGACTGCGTCAGGCCAGCCGGGCGGGGAAGCCGCCCGTGGCGACCGGGCTCCACCGCTCGGGGGTGACGCGGATCAGCGACTTGCCCTGACGGATCATCGCCTCGCGGTACTCGGCCCAGTCGGGGTGCTCGCCGGAGATGTTGCGGTAGTACTCCACGAAGGCGTCCAGCGCCTCGGGTACGTCGAGCACTTCGGCGGTGCCGTCGACCTGGACCCAGGGGCCGTTCCAGTCGTCGGAGAGCACGACGAGGCTGACCCGCGGGTCGCGGCGGGCGTTGCGGGTCTTGGCCCGCTCGGGGTAGGTGGACACGACGATCCGGCCGGAGTCGTCCACCCCGCAGGTGAGCGGCGAGCCCTGGGGCCGCCCGTCGGCGCGGGTGGTGATCAGGATGGCGCGGTGCCGGGGCCGTACGAAGTCCAGCAGTTCGTCGAGCCCGACGGTGGTGTTGGTGGCGATGTTGGGAGCCATGACGGCAGCCTACGTCGGGCCCGGGCGGGCGGTCCGTAAGGCTGTGGGCAGGTCACGGGGGGCAAGCCTCGCGAGGACTCCCGCACGAGCAGGAGGACTCCTCTATGAGCCGGGCGTGATCCCGTACGGGGCGGAGGACTCCGGTACGAGCCGGGCGCGGCCCCGTACGAGCCTCGCGCAGCCGTGTACGAACCGAGAACTCTCTTACGGGCCGAAGAACCCCGTACCGCCGGAGCGCCGCCCCGAAGGGAAAGTGCGGCGCCCGTGAATAGGTCCCGGCGGTCGGCCTCGGCCGTCCCCTGCTTCCGCCGCCGCCAGGACCCGTCCCGTGCCGTGCGCCCCTGGGCCTCTCCGCTGTGGCGAGGGGCGCGGCGGCCGGGAGCTGATTCGTCGTGCTGCTTCTCCTGCCTGCCGTTTACCCGGGGCAGGGCCCACTGACGCGTTCCATGGTTGCCTGAAGCAACCGTAAGAGCGTTCCGTGTACACCGCAAGAGCTCCCCGCGTCTCGGGGCGCCCCCGCGGCCTCACGGTCGGCGGTCCGGCTGTGCGGGACGGCTCAGGAGGACGCCTCCGTGAGTTCCGTCACCTCCGCCGGGGTGAGCTGCAGTCCGGCCACGGCCAGCAGCGCGGGCAGCTGCTCGGGGGTGCGGGCGCTGGCGATCGGGGCGACCACCGTGGGCTGCGCGGCGAGCCAGGCCAGGGCCACCGTGGCGACTTCGGCGTCGTGCGCGGCCGCGATCCGGTCCAGTGCCTCGAGCACCTTCGGGCCGGACGCGGTCTGCAGGTAGCCGGCCGCGCGCTCGGAGCGCACGCTCTCCACGGCCGGGCCGCCCGGGCGGTACTTGCCGGTGAGGAAGCCGGAGGCGAGGCCGAAGTACGGGGCGGCGGACAGGCCGCGGGCGGCGACGAGGTCGGCGAGCGGGCCCTCGTAGCTGTCGCGCTCGACGAGGTTGTACTTCGGCTGCAGGATCTCGTAGCGGGCCAGGCCCTCGCGCTCGGAGAAGTCCAGTGAGGCGGCGAGCCGTTCGGGCGAGATGTTCGAGGCGCCGATGGCCCGCACCTTGCCCGCCTTCACCAGATCGTCCAGCGCGGTGATGATCTCCTCCACGGGCGTGGAGGGGTCGTCGAAGTGCGTGTAGTAGAGGTCGATGTACTCGGTGCCCAGACGGCGCAGGGACGCCTCGGCGCCCTTCTTGATCGTCTCGGCCTTCAGGCCCTTGAAGTCCGGGTGGCTGCCGACCTTGGTGGCGACCACGATGTCGTCCCGGCGGCCGCGGCGGGCCAGCCAGTGGCCGATGATCGTCTCGGACTCGCCCCCGGAGTTGCCCGGGACCCAGGCGGAGTAGACGTCCGCGGTGTCGATGAAGTCGCCGCCCGCGGCGGCGAAGGCGTCCAGGACGGTGAAGGACTGCGCCTCGTCCGCGGACCAGCCGAAGACGTTGCCGCCCAGCGAGAGCGGGAAGACGTCGAGTTCAGAGTTGCCGATGCGTGCCATGTGTCAAGGCAACAAGAGGGGGGTGCGGGCTGTTCCGCCGACACGCTAGGGTCAGGCGGCATGTCGAACTCCACGCCCAACCCTGAGAACAACTACGACCCGGCGGGCAGCACGCAGATGTTCCGTGCGTTCGTCGACGAGCAGCCGGCGCCCGCGCAGGTGCAGCAGGCCCAGACCCGTAGCCGGGCCGGCCTGGTGATCGGTGTGATCATCGCCGTGGTGGTCATCGTGGGAGTGGTCGCGCTCGCGCTGAAGTAGCCTCGCGCGGGCACCTGGCGCGGACGGCCCGGCGGCTGCCGCGGCTGTCCTGGGGCGGCCGGCGACCACTCCTCCCCTTCCTACGCCTCCGCGGTCAGGCCCTCGCGCAGCTGGGCCAGGGTGCGGGTCAGCAGCCGGGAGACGTGCATCTGGGAGATGCCGACCTCCTCGCCGATCTGCGACTGGGTCATGTTGGCGAAGAACCGCAGCATGATGATCTGCCGCTCGCGCGGCGGCAGTTGGGCCAGCAGCGGCTTGAGGGACTCGCGGTACTCGACGCCTTCGAGGGCGCTGTCCTCGTAGCCGAGCCGGTCGGCGAGGGTGCCCTCGCCACCGTCGTCCTCCGGCGGCGGGGAGTCCAGGGAGCTGGCGGTGTAGGCGTTGCCGACGGCGAGTCCGTCGACCACGTCCTCCTCCGAGACGCCGAGGCAGCCGGCCAGTTCGGCGACGGTGGGCGAGCGGTCCAGGCGCTGGGAGAGTTCGTCGCTGGCCTTGGTGAGCGCCAGCCGCAGCTCCTGCAGCCGCCGGGGCACCCGCACCGACCAGGACGTGTCGCGGAAGAACCGCTTCACCTCGCCGACGATGGTGGGCATCGCGAAGGTGGGGAACTCCACGCCGCGCTCGCAGTCGAACCGGTCGATCGCCTTGATCAGGCCGATCGTGCCGACCTGGACGATGTCCTCCATCGGCTCGTTGCGGCTGCGGAAGCGGGCCGCCGCGTACCTGACCAGGGGCAGGTTGAGCTCGATCAGGGTGTCGCGCACGTAGGCCCGCTCGGGGCTGTCGGCCCGCAGCTCCGCCAGGCGGAGGAAGAGCGAACGGGACAGCGTGCGGGTGTCGATGGCCTCGCCGGCGCGGGTGCCGGGCAGGGCGTCGTGCGGCGCGACGGCGTCGGTGCCGGCGGCCTCCGCCTCGGCCTCGGCGGCCACGAGGGCGCCGGTGGCCTCGGCGACATCGGCCGCGTCGGCGGAGTCGAGGCTGCCGATGACGGCCGATTCGGCCGTCTCACCTGCGTCCATGGCGCCGGATGCGTCGGTAAGGAGCACCTTGGGACTGCCCACCTGTACGGACATGCCACCCCCTTGAGGTCGCGGACTGGCGCCTGGGACGCCGGGGTTGTTCCTCCTCTGGGATACCGGAGGACCGGCCGTCACAAACGCGCTCTCCGCAGAATGTCACATGTCGGCAACACGCTGTAGCGTCATGTCGACTTATCCGTGCAGGTGGCCTAATCCCTGCGGGTCATGTGTCGATCTGGTTTGCGGATCGCAGCCGGGCGAAGCTGCGTGAGAGCAGCCGGGAGACGTGCATCTGGGAGACGCCCAGCTCAGCGCTGATCTGCGACTGCGTCAGGTTGCCGAAGTAGCGCAGCAGCAGGATGCGCCGCTCGCGCTCGGGCAGCTGCACCAGGAGGTGCCGGACCAGGTCGCGGTGCTCGACGCCGCTGAGCGCGGGGTCCTCGTAGCCGAGCCGGTCCAGCAGGCCGGGGGCGCCGTCGCCCTCCTGGGCGGCCTCCAGCGAGGTGGCGTGGTAGGCGCGGCCGGCCTCCAGGCAGGAGAGCACCTCCTCCTCGGAGAGTTTCAGCCGCTCGGCGATCTCCGCGGTGGTCGGCGAGCGGCCGTGCAGCACCGTCAGGTCCTCGATGGCGCCGCTGACCTGGACCCACAGCTCGTGCAGCCGGCGCGGCACGTGCACGGTGCGCACGTTGTCGCGGAAGTAGCGCTTGATCTCGCCCACCACGGTGGGCATGGCGAAGGTGGGGAACTGCACGCCGCGCTCGGGGTCGAACCGGTCGATGGCGTTGATCAGGCCGATGGTGCCGACCTGGACGACGTCCTCCATGGGCTCGTTGCGGCTGCGGAAGCGGGCGGCGGCGTAGCGCACCAGGGGGAGGTTCACCTCGATGAGGGCGGCCCTGACCCGGGTGTGCTCGGGGGTGCCGGGCTCCAGCTTCGCCAGCTGCTCGAAGAGCACCTGGGTGAGGGCGCGCGCGTCGGCGGCGTTGCTGTTCGGCGGGCGCGTCCTGCCGCGCGGGTACGCGGTCGCGGCGGTTGACGCCGTATGGGCCGGCACCGGCACACCACACCCCTTATCGGTCCACTCCAGCGGTTCGGCATCTGGCACAACGCTCTGCCACGACGATCCGGCACAACGATCCGGCAAAAGCGGTCATAGCATCACAATTCATGTGTGCTTTGTGCAAGCACCGTATATTGCCGTGTTGTACGAATGCGGGCACGGCGGGGCGGCGACACGGCGAAGCCCCCCACCCGGGGGTGGAGGGCTTCGGGGGAACTTCGGGGGCCTCGCGGGCCTCGGGCGGCCGGGGCCGCCCGGGTGTCAGATCTCGTAGTCGGCGATCACCCAGGTGGCGAACTCCGCCCAGGGCGCCACCGCGGCTTGGTGGGCGGGGTGTTCGAGGTAGCGGCCGAGCGCGTCGGTGTCCTCCACCGAGGAGTTGATGGCGAAGTCGTAGGCGACCGGGCGGTCCGTCACGTTCCACCCGCACTCCCAGGAGCGCACCTCGGGCACCTTGGCGCCCAGCTCCTCGAACGCGCGGGCGCCCGCGGCCACCCGCTCCTCGTCCCTGCTCACACCCTCGTTCAGCTTGAACAGCACCAGATGACGGATCATCGCCACTCCTCGCCTCGCGCGCCGGCCCTCAGTTGGCCAAGTCGTGCATGAACTGTCCCAGGCTCTTGGCGGCGTTGGAAATCCCGACGAAGCCCACCTGTACGAGGTCGGCGGCCCGGGCCGGCTGGTCGATGATGGTGTAGAGCACGAAGATCAGCACCACCCACGTGGCGATCTTCCTCGCCTGAGCCATGCTCCTTGTCCTCCCCAGCCGCGCCGACGCACCCGGCGGTCACAAGTGTGCAATCGCCGAATCCTATTACGCCCCATGGCGTACCGGCTCGGCCACCGTCGCACCCCTATCATCCGCCGATCGCACCGCGGGCGGCCGGTCCGGACCCGAGGCGAACCGGTGTGGCATGCCTCACAGTGCGCACCGGCCGGGCGGCCATGGCGCCTGGTGAGGCGGCTTCATGTGATCATCCGGTGGCTGTCGGTAGTATTTTCCGCCCGATGCGGCTGCACGAACGGGCATCGGCGAACGGTAATGAGGCAAGACCGCTCCGCAACGGTCGCGGACGGGGCTCGTGTTCGAGCCCGCGTCCTCACTACTAGCTGAGAGGACCACCAGGTCCCGTGATCACTGCTCAATCGGCGGAAACCGTCCTCGCGGCCGCCGCCGCGGCACGCGCGTTCGCCCCGGACACACGCAAGGCGGTGCGCCGGGTGCTGGCGCTGGGTGTGAAGGCCGGCGCAAGGGAGTTGGCCCGCAGCGGCCGCGTCCGCAGGGAGGGCCGCAGGTGAGCGCCGACGGCCTGCCGGGGCCGCGGGTCCGGCGCCCACGCGCCGCCAAGCTCATCGACCCCGCGGAACCGGTGGAGTTCACCGACTTCCACCGCGCCAACCGCGGTGCCTACGTCCGCTGGGCCGCCCTCCACCTGGGCTCCCGCGCGGAGGCCGAGGACGCGGTGGACGAGGCGATGCTCGAACTGCTCGCCAAGTGGCCCGCGGTGGTCGCCCGGCCCGCGCCGGCCGCGTACGCCTGGACGGTGGTCAAGAGCCGCACCATCGACGCCGTGCGGGCCAGCAGGCGGCGCCCGGTCGCGGTGGACATCGCCGCCTTCGAGTCGGCCGCACTGACGCTGGCCACCGACCCGATCGCGGAACTGGAGACCAACCTCGCGCTGGAGCAGGCGATCGCGCTGCTGCCCGAGCGGCAGCACGACGTCATGGTGCTGCGCTACCGGCTGGGCTACACCACCCGGCAGACCGCGCGCCTGCTCGACGTCAGCGAGGCCACGGTGCGCTCCACCGTCCGCGACGCCCGCCGCCGGCTCGCCCGCAGCCTCGGGCTCGACACCACGGAAGGGACCTGCCGATGACCGCCCCCGCCGCCCTGGAGGAGATGCTCGCCAAGGCCCGCCTGGTCTCCCCGGAGTACACCGACGAGGAACTGGCCCTGGCCGAGGCGCGGCTGGACGCCAAGGCGGCCGGCCGGATGGTGAGCGGGGCGATCAGCTTCGACGACGCCACCTTCCACCGGCTGCGCCGCCAAGGCCTCAGGACCGCCCCCGGCACCCAGGAGGACGGGCCCGTCGGCGACGCCGGCGACGACCTGTCGCAGCTGTGCATGCTGCTGATCGGCGAGCACGACGCCCTGCACACCATGTCCACCTTCATCGGCGGCCGGGTCCTGGAGCCGGCCGGCGCGCGGGTGCTGGCGTGCGTGCTGCACCTGGCGGGGCGTGAGGACAGCGCCCGCTTCTGGTGGCAGTACGCCGCCGGTGCCGACGACGTGGCCGCCTCCTACTGCCTCTACCTGCACCACATGGCGCTCGGCGAGATCGAGGAGGCCGACTGGTGGCAGGACCAGGTCGACCCGCTGCGCGGCCGCCCCCTGGGCACCGGCAGCGCCGACCGGTACGCCCACACCCTCGGCTGGGCCTCCTGCCTGCACGTGGTCGCCCGCCGCAAGGGCTTCACCGACGCGGCCCGCGCCGCCCTGGCCTACGTCCGGCACGCAGTCCGCTTCGTCGACGACGACGTGGACCTGCCGCTGCCCGACGACGGCTTCGCCGAGCGCATCGAGCAGATCAGCGCACTGGTCTGAGCCCGCGCGACCCGCCCAACGCGCAACGCCCGCCGACTCCGTGGAGCCGGCGGGCGTTGCGCGATACGAGAGCGGTAGCGGTGGGATTTGAACCCACGGAGGAGTTGCCCCCTCACACGCTTTCGAGGCGTGCTCCTTAGGCCGCTCGGACACGCTACCGTCGCAGAGCTTATCCCACCCGGGGGCGTGCTCAGAAATCGTTCGGCCGGAAGAAGCGCTGGAGCAGTGCCGCGGCCGGCTCCGGCAGCACCTCGGCGACCACCTCGGGGCGGTGGTTGAGCCGGCGGTCGCGCACCAGGTCCCACAGCGAGCCGGCCGCGCCCGCCTTGGGGTCGGGCGCGCCGTAGACGACCCGGTCCAGCCGGGAGAGCACGATGGCGCCCGCGCACATGGTGCACGGTTCGAGCGTGACGGCCAGCGTGCAGCCGGTCAGCCGCCAGCCGCCGAGGGCGTCCGCGGCCCGGCGGATGGCCAGCACCTCGGCGTGCGCGGTGGGGTCGCCGGTGGCCTCGCGCTCGTTGCGGGCGCGCGCGAGGACCGCGCCGTCGGGGCCCAGCACGACCGCGCCCACCGGTACGTCGCCGGTGAGCGGGGCGTGCTCGGCCTCGGCCAGGGCGAGCCGCATCGCGGGTGCCCAAGGGGCCCGCACGACATCGGTACCGGTGGGCCCGGTGGGGCGGCCGTGGGCGCCACCGGGAGAACCACCGTTCCGGGAAGGTGTCAGCGCACGGCCTCCAGGACGTCGGCGGCACCGAGGGCGTCGGCGATCTCGCCGAGCGCCTCGCCGGTCAGGGCGCCGTCCCCGCTGAGCGCGAGCAGTTCCGTCGCGCTCATGCCCAGGTCGGCGAGCAGCCCGGTCTCGCCGAGCGGGCCGGCCGGCACATGGTCCTCCGGGAGCCCGACCGCGGCCTCCTCGTCGGTGTCGTCGTCGGTCTCGCCGTCCTCGGTGCCGTCGAGGTCGACCAGGTCGTCGAGCTTGTCGAGGTCCTCCGGGTCGCGGCCCAGCACCTCGTCGGTGAGCAGGATCTCCCCGTACGAGCTGCGGGCGGCCGCCGCCGCGTCGGACACGTAGATTCTGGGATCGTCCTCCCCGTCGACCCGGACGACGCCGAACCAGGCGTCCTCCTGCTCGATGAAGACCAGAACCGTTTCGTCCTCGTCGGCGGCCGCGCGAGCCAGGTCGCTCAGGTCGGCGAGGGTTTCCACATCGTCGAGATCGGGTTCGCTCGCTTGCCAACCGTCCTCGGTGCGCGCGAGCAGTGCGGCGAAGTACACCGTGACTCTCCCACAGGTCTCAGGCCGTCCGGACCGGATGGGGCCCTCTTGCGGAACGCTCCTGCCCGAAGCGAGAGGAGCGTGAGGCTCCATGATGGTCCCACCCACTCGGCATCGTGGCAGAAACCGGGGCGTTGCGAGAGGTCTTCGCCACCGCGACGTGCCAGGACTTGGTCACTTCTGCGGAAAACCGCGATCATGGCGGACACCCGACCGGCTGCCGTGTCACCCGAGCGCCCCACCGCGGTCACGCTGCGTCCGCCCGTGGGCCACTCCTCGCAGCCGGCGGAGCTACCAGCGGAAGGTGCGCATCCGCAGCTGCTGGCGCAACCTGGCGGCCCGCGCCCGGCGCGGGCGCACCCGGTCGCGCAGCTCGCGCGCCTCGTCCAGTTCGCGCAGGAAGGCCGCCCGCCGGTGCCTGCGCTCCTTGTCGGGGTCCGGCTCGGCCTGCCGTCCCGGGCGCTCGCTGTTCCCGCTGTTCCCGCTGTGGCCACCGTGGCCACTGCGGCCGACCTGCTCCGGCATCGGGTCACCGTCCCGCCTGTCGCGAGCCCGGCCGCCGGCGACCGGGCCGGGCCGGCAACGGCCCTGCCGTCTCGGATTCCCCCGATCGGCTCGTTTACGCCGCGGCCGATACAGTCGTCCCCATGCGTCTCCACGTTGTCGACCACCCGCTGGTCGCGCACAAGCTCACCACCCTGCGCGACGAGCGCACGGACTCGCCCACCTTCCGCCGGCTCGCCGACGAACTGGTCACCCTGCTGGCCTACGAGGCGACCCGGGACGTGCGCACCGAGCAGGTCGACGTCCGCACGCCGGTGGCGCCCACCACGGGCGTGCGGCTGTCCTACCCGCGCCCCCTGGTGGTGCCGATCCTGCGCGCGGGCCTCGGCATGCTCGACGGCATGGTCCGGCTGCTGCCCACCGCCGAGGTCGGCTTCCTCGGCATGGTCCGCGACGAGGACACCCTGCAGGCGCAGACGTACGCCACCCGCATGCCCGAGGACCTCTCCGGCCGCCAGGTCTACGTGGTGGACCCGATGCTGGCCACTGGCGGCACCCTGATCGCCGCGATCCGCCTGCTCATCGACCGCGGCGCCGACGACGTCACCGCCCTGTGCCTGCTCGCCGCCCCCGAGGGCGTGGAGCTGATGGAGCGCGAGCTGGCCGGCCAGCCCGTCACCGTGGTCACCGGCGCGATCGACGAGCGGCTCAACGAGCACGGCTTCATCGTCCCCGGCCTCGGCGACGCGGGCGACCGCCTCTACGGCACGGTCGGCTAGCTGTACTGATCCGTCCGGCGGCCCGCCGTTCCGTACGGCGGCCGGACGGGACGTGCCGGACGGGACCTTGCCGCCGGCCGGCCGGGCCCGTCCACGACTCCGCGGGCGGGAGGCGCACGCGGGGGTCGCCGCTCAGCGGCGGCGCAGCCGCTTGTCCGTGAGCGCCGGGGCGGGCTCGATGTAGAAGTCGCCCGGGTTGACGTCCGTGCCGGGCGGCACGATGGCGTCGATCCGGTCCATCAGGTCGTCGTCCAGTTCCAGGTCGGCCCCGGCGAGCAGGTCGGCCAGGTGCTCCGGGCGGCGCGGGCCGATCAGCACGGCGGTGACGGCCGGGTGGGCGCGCACGAACGCGGTGGCCATGTGCGCCAGCGGCAGCCCGGCCTCCTTGGCGAGCGCGGTCAGCTGCTCCACCGCCTCGGCCTTGGCCCGCACCCCCGGCAGCGACAGGTCGAACATCTTGGCCCCCAGGCCCGCGTTGCGGTGCCCGCTGGTGGGGTCGGCCCGGCCCGACAGCCAGCCCGAGTTGAGCGGCCCGAAGGTCAGCACGCCCATGCCGTAGCGCTGCGCGGCCGGCAGCACCCGCTGCTCCACCCCGCGGGTGAGGATCGAGTACGGCGGCTGCTCGGTGCGGAAGCGGTGGTGGCCGCGGCGCTCCGCGGTCCACTGCGCCTCCACGATCTGGTCGGGCGCGAAGAACGAGCCGCCGATCGCCCGCACCTTGCCCGCGCGCACCAGGTCCGACAGCGCGCCGAGCGTCTCGTCCACGTCCGTGCGCGGGTCCGGGCGGTGCATCTGGTACAGGTCGATGTGGTCGGTGCCCAGGCGGCGCAGGCTGTCCTCCACCGCCTGGTGGATCCACCGGGCCGACCCGCCCCGCCGGTTGGGGTCCTCGCCCATCGGCAGGCCGAACTTGGTGGCCAGCACGACGTCGTCGCGCCGGCCCTGCAGCGCCTTGCCGACGATCACCTCGGACTCGCCGCCGGAGTACACGTCGGCGGTGTCCACGAGGTTGATGCCGGCGTCCAGCGCGGTGCGGATCATGCGTACCGACTCGTCGTGGTCGGTGTTGCCCATCGCCCCGAACATCATCGCGCCGAGCGCGTACTCGCTCACCGAGAAACCGGTGCCGCCGAGGATTCTGCGCTTCATGGGTGCCTCCGTTGGTCGTCAGGTGGCCGGGCCGCTCTCCCGGCAGCCCCTTCCGTCAGCCAAGCACCGCCCGTGCCGGGGGCGGGAGACCCGCCCCGACCGGGGGTCCGGTAGACCCCCCTTGCAGCAACCGGACCGGGCCCGGCCCGGTCTACGGTGGAGGGATGGACCGGGAACCCAACACCGAGTTGCGGGACTTCCTGCGCTCGCGCCGCGCGCGGATCAGCCCCGAGCAGGCGGGCCTCCCGCCGCACCCCGGCGTCCGGCGGGTCCCGGGCCTGCGCCGCGAGGAGGTCGCCCTGCTCGCCGGCGTCAGCGTCGACTACTACGTGCGACTGGAGCGCGGCCGCCACCTGAACGTCTCGGCGTCCGTCCTCGACGCCCTCGCCCGCGCCCTGCGGCTGACCGATCTGGAGCGGGCCCACCTCTTCCGGGTCGCCAGACCCACCCGCACCCGGTCGCGCCCGCTGCCCCCGCAGCGGGTCCGCCCCGGCCTGCGCCTGCTGCTGGACAGTCTCGACGACGTGCCGGCCATGGTCTACGGCCGCCGGCTGGACGTCCTGGCCGCCAACGCGCTGGCCCGCGCGGTCTACACCGACTTCGACGCGCTGCCCGTCCGCGACCGCAACATGGCCCGCCTGGTCTTCCTCGACCCCGCCGTCGGCGCCCTCTACGCGGACTGGGAGGACGCCGCCCGCAACATCGTCGCCTCTCTGCGGCTCTACGCCGGCCAGCACCCGCACGATCCCGCGCTGGCCGAACTCGTCGGCGAACTGAGCGTGCAGAGTCAGGACTTCCGCCGCTGGTGGGCCGACCACGACGTCTTCCAGCGCACCCACGGCACCAAGCACTTGCACCATCCGCTGGTGGGCGACCTCGTCCTCGGCTACGAGGCGTTCACCCCGGCCGACGACCCGGAGCAGACCCTCGGCGTCTCCACGGCGGAACCGGGCTCGCCGACGGCCGAGCGCCTGAAGCTGCTCGCGGGCTGGACGGCGACGCCTCCCCGGGAGGAGCCGCAGCCGGGCGTACGCGGCTGAGGTGGACCGAGGCGAACCGGGGCGGACCGGGGCGGACCGGGCTGGACTGAGGAGGCGGGCGCCCCGCCCGTCAGCTCTTCTTCGCCGCCTTGGCCGTGCCCTTGTCGGACGTCCCCGTGCCCTTGTCCGTGCCCGGGGTGGTGCAGACCGGCTTGGCGGGCGGCGGGTTCTGGGCGGTGATGCGGTTCTGGGCCGCCTCGGCGGGGGTGGCGAGCTTGCCGAAGGCGTTGCCGATCATCACATCGACGGTGCTGCCCTTGCGGTGCGGGTCGATCTTCACCTGCGAGCCGGACACCATGGTGCCCGCCTCACGGGCCGCCGCCTCACCCGCGGGACCGGCCACGACCAGCGCGGCCGCGGTGACCTTGCCGTCGTACGGGTCGGGGGCGTTGCCGAACTTCGCCACCTTGAAGCCGCGGCTTGCCAGCTGGTCGGCGGTGCTCTTGGCCAGGCCGCCGCGGGTGGTCGCGTTGTAGACGCCGATCGTCACCTGGGCCGGCTGCGGCAGCGGCACGGGCTTGCCGGTGTGCGCGGGCGTGGGCGCGGGGGCGCACGAGGGGCGGTCCTGCGGCGCGGAACTCGCCTTCGTGCTGCCGTCGTCCCCGCGGAAGACGTGGTAGAGCTGCAGCGCCCCCCAGCCGAAGAGGCCGAGCACGACGACCGCGGCGATCAGCACCGCGATGAATTTGCCGCGCCTGCGGGGCGGCCGCATCCGCGGATAGGCGTTTCCCGTGACCCGGTACTTCCCACCCATCCCGGAGGGGGTCAGCATGCTCATGAGCGCAGCGTAAGCGGATTGTCAGTCCATCTCCAGGACCCGGGCGTGCAGCACCTGCCGCTGCTGCAGCGCGGCGCGCACGGCCCGGTGCAGGCCGTCCTCCAGATACAGGTCGCCCTGCCACTTCACGACGTGGGCGAACAGGTCCCCGTAGAACGTGGAGTCCTCGGCCAGAAGTGTCTCCAGGTCGAGCTGTCCCTTGGTGGTCACCAACTGGTCCAGCCGCACGGGACGGGGGGCGACGTCCGCCCACTCGCGCGTGCTCACCCGGCCGTGGTCCGGGTACGGCCGCCCGTTTCCGATGCGCTTGAAGATCACACGGAAAGCCTACCGGCCCACCTCCCCCACCCGCAGCCTCGACGCCCGTATCCAAAGGTTCGGCTGTGTCCCGCCGGAGTGTCCCGGACCGCGTACCGCTCGCCGCCCCGCCTTGTTAGCCTCGGCATCGAGCGCGCCCCGTAGGACGTCCTGCCACCCGGGAGGAGCGGGCATGACCGAACGCAAGCCGCCCGGGGTCTCCTTCGAGGCCTGGGCCGACCGGCAGATCCGCGAGGCCGAGGAGCGCGGCGCCTTCGCCGACCTGCCCGGCCGCGGGAAGCCGCTGCCCTCGGCGGGCGGGCCGTACGACGAGCTGTGGTGGGTCAAGCGCAAGATGCAGCGCGAGGGCCTGTCGTTCCTGCCCCCGACGCTGGTGCTGCGCAAGGAGGCCGAGGACGCGCTGGCGGCCGTGGCCGAGGCCCGCACCGAGGGCCAGGTGCGCCGCATCCTGGGCGCGGTCAACCGGAAGATCGAGGCCGCGATCCGCCGCCCGCCCGAGGGCCCGCCGCTGAACCTGGCCCCCTTCGACGTGGAGAGGGCCGTCGCCGAGTGGCGCGAGTCGAGGCCCCCGGCCCCCTGAGCCGCGCCCGTCCCGGCGGCACCCCTCCAGAACCGGCAGCAGCGGAAGAGGCTCCGTGCGATTCGACGACGTGCCCCAGCCGCCTTCCGTGGCCGCCCGGCCGCGGGACGGGCGGGGGTATCCGGTGCCCGCGATCACGCCCTGGGCGGACGGGGACCCGCAGTTCGCGCTCACCGATGTGGAGCGCAGTGCGCGCTGCGCGCGGGAGCGGCTGTGCTCGGTGTGCGGGACGTTCATGCCGCGCGGGCCCGTGTGGCGGGTGGTGGGCGCCGCCGAGGCCGCCGCGATCGGCGAGGCGCTGGCGGCCGGGCACCCCTACCGGAACATGGCGCCGACCCCCGAGGGCCCCGGCCACCGCGCCTGCATGCTCTACGCCTCGATGGTCTGCCCCTACCTGGCCCGGCCCAACGCCCGCCGGTCGCTGGACGCCGAGCGCCCCGACGACCTGACCGCCCATGTCGTACGGGGCGCGGCGCGCGGGGCGCTGGGCGCGGTGACCGGCTTCGCGGACTACGAGTTCGCGGTGACGCCCACCCGCACCCTCTTCCGCTTCCTGGACGTCGTGGAGTTCCTGCCGCACGACACCGCCGACGCCCACCTGGCCGCGCTGCGGGCCGAACTCGCCGCGCCCGGTCAGGAGTTGCGGTAGGCGGGCAGGCCCTTGTAGGCGGAGACGCGGACGGGCGCGGCCGAGCCGTCGGCGGGCAGGGTGACGATGCCCCCGGGGGTGCGGGCGGCGATCTGCGACCCGTCGGGCGAGATCGCGGGCTCGGTGTAGTCGGTGGTGGCGTGCGGGGTGAGGTCGGTGATCCGCGGGGTGCCGCCGTCGCCGGTGCGCTCCTGGGCGAAGAGGTGGTCGTGGCCGTCCACGGCGCGGACGAAGACGATCTCCTCCTCGCTGCCCTGCGCCATCGCGGGCTCTGCGCCCGGGGCGATCGCGGAGCCCTGCTGGCGCAGGTTGTCGTCGCGGATGTAGACCTTGCCGGTGCCGGGGTTGGCGTAGACCGACGCGCCCGCCGGGCCGCCGTTGGGCCAGGTGTTGCCGGTCTGCGGCAGCGGCTTCGCGTCCTCGGCGGGGATCGCGTTGAGCCCGATGGGCTTCGGCGTGGCGCCCAGGGCGGTGGCCGGAACCGCGTAGAGACGGGTGGTGCCGCCGGCGGCGATGACGAAGATCAGGTTGTCCAGGGCGGGCATGCCGTTCGCCGGGTCGGCCGCGCGGATCTGGAAGGTGGGGTGGGACCAGGTCTGGCCGCCGGGGTTGCGGGCGACGATCCTGCGGCCGATGCCGTCCGGGTTGCTCACCGCGAGGTCGCCGTCACCGTCCACGAAGGCGGCGGTGCGGCCGTCGGGGGACCAGGCGAGATCGCGTACGAGGGTGCCGAAGTCGACCCGGGTGCCATTCATCACCACGTACCGGCTGCCGTCGCTGATCGTCAGGCCGCCGTGCGCGGTGCCCTTGAGGGCCGCGGGGCTTCCGGCCGGCGGGGCCGTGGTGGTGCCGGTGGCCGGGGGCGCGGTGGTGTCCTGGGCCGCGGAGTCGTCGGGGCCGCAGGCGGACAGCAGGGCCGCGCCGGCGGTGACGCCGGCGGTCAAGGCGATGGCGGCGGTGGTTCTGCGGCGGCGGCCGGATGCGGTCATGTCGGTTTCCCCCTCGGACGGTTCGGTCGGGCGCCCATACGGCGCTGACAGCACAGTGACCCGTCAACTTCGCGGCGATGTGCGCCAGTTGTCACGACCCGGCAACAGAGGCGGGGCACCCGCGCGGGGCCGGGGACAGACCTGTGCGGGTGAAGTCGGCGGACGCGGGCTGACGCCTGGCGCCCGCAGCCGTGCCCTGCGGGCGGCAGGCGGCGTTGTACGGCGCATGAACGTATTCCGCATCCTCACCACCGCCGCGGCCGGCTCCTTCGTGCTGGCCGCCGCCGCACCCGCCGTCCAGGCGGCCGACCTCAGCTCCACCCTGACGAGCACCGCCCTGACCGCCTCCACCGCGGGCGAGCAGGCCGGCAGCGCCGCCTCCGGCGTGGTCCAGCAGTCGGGCGTGGGCCCGAAGGTCGCCGCCGTGCAGAAGGCCGTGCAGGCCGGCGCGGACGCGGTGAGCGCCGGCAACGAGCTGATCAACAGCTGATCCCCGGCCGGCCGGCGGCGCGCCTGCGGCCGGCCGGCACGGCAGGTATGCGCAAGGGGTGCCCCTCCGCCCGGAGGGGCACCCCTTGCGCGTCCGGCCCGCCCGTCCGGCGTGCGCGGGTCAGCGGCGGATCGTGCTCACCGGGACCAGGGCGTGGGCGGCGGTGTGCAGCACATCCTCGTCGGCGGCGAAGGCGCGCAGCTGGTCCTCGTCGATCCGGGCCCCGGGCCGTGCCTGCGGCCAGGGCCGGCTGGCGAGGATCAGGTAGACGGTGCCGCGGTCGCGGGCGGCGGCCTCCCACTCGGGGGGCACCGGGCAGGTCGCCTTCAGGTACGGCATGGTGACCACCGCCTTGCCGCCCTCCACGAGCACCCGTACCTCGGTGCGGGGCGAGTTCGCCACCTCCAGCACCTCGCCGCCCACCGGCAGCCCGATCTCCTCGGCGGCGGCCAGCACCGCCTCCTGGCCGGACTGCGGGCCCTGCACCCCGTCGCCGAGCGAGTAGGCCATCAGGAAGGGCATGTCGGCGCCGTCCTCGGCGGCGCCCGCCCACGGGATCACCACGAGGGTGCCCATGCGGGCCTGGAGCGAGGGTGCGGCTGCGGTGTCGGTCTGGCTCATGCGCGGACCCTAACCGGCGGGCGGGGTGCGGCCGGGGCAAAGTCACCTTCCTGGGCGACGCGCGGCCGCGATGTTCCCCCGAACGTGGCAGCCGCGGCCGAGGCGGGAGACGGGAATGCCCGTCCGGTGCGCGCCTGACGGGGTATTCCGGCGGCACGCGGACGGGCAAGGCGCCGTTTTTCCCGGTGAACTCCCGCCGCCGCTCACCGATTCGGCGCAACGCGCGTGACCATTCGTGCCCCCGGCCGTTGCGCAGAGCGCCAAAAGCCGCATCACGCGGCGTTTTCCTTCTCTCGCATTCGTCTCAAGGAGATCTTGATGTCGCGTATCGCAAAGGCTGCGGCCCTCACCGCCGCCGCCGGTGCCGCCCTGGCCGCCGGCGCTGGTGTGGCTTCCGCCGACGCCAACGCCGGAGCTGCTGCGGTCGGTTCCCCGGGCGTCCTGTCCGGCAACCTCGTCCAGGTGCCGGTGCACATCCCGGTGAACGTCTGCGGCAACACCGTGGACGTCATCGGCCTGCTGAACCCCGCGTTCGGCAACCAGTGCGAGAACAGCTCCACCACGCAGACCGACAACGGCGGTTCGTGGTACTAGGCAGCAGCCAGGCATCAGCAGGTACAGCCCGGCGCAGCAGCGCCCGCGCCTGCGGGACGGCCCCCCGCTTCCGGACGGAGGCGGGGGGCCGTTCCGCGCGCTGCGGGCGGTAAGGGGGCGTGAGGGGCCGACGGGGGCCGTGGGCGGCCGGTGCCGGCCGGGGTCACTCCTCCTCGTACGTGTAGTACGTGCGGTGGTCGAGCACCGCGGAGGGCTTGACGTTGAACGGCGGCATCGGCTCGGACGCGCTGAGCACCCGGCCGTGCTGCGGGTCGGAGGCGGCGAGCGGCCTGCTCGGCAGGTAGAAGGCCGCGTGCGGGTGCTGCCGCTGCCAGCGCACCCAGATCAGGTCGATGAAGGCGTGGTGCAGCCAGAACACGGGGTCGTTGGGCGAGGAGCCGCCGGTCATGTGGCCGCCGACCCACTGGTGCACCCGGTTGTGCAGGTAGCCGCCTTTGGCGTCGCCGACCGTCCAGCCCTCCATCTTGTTGCGGAAGCCCTGGGTGGAGGGGGCGGAGTTCCAGGGCGCGGTGTCGTAGGTGCCGATCTTCAGCGCGCCGGCCAGCTCGGCCGCGGTGGGCAGCACGATCGGGCGGTCCGGGCGGCCCATGTCGCGGGTGAGGTACTTCTCGTCGGTGACGCCGAAGGTGATCGGCCAGTTGCCGCTGACGTGGGCGAACGGGCCGGTCATCACCTGGCCGTCGCTGCTGCGGCCGTTGCCGCCCATGAAGTCGTCGTCCCACAGCGCGGAGTTCTGCGAGCGGTCGGCGGTCCAGTCCCAGTAGGGGATCGTGACGCTCGGGTCGAACATCTGCAGCTCGTGCTCGAAGACCAGCAGGAACTGGCGGTGCCAGGGGAAGAAGGTGGGCGCCATGTGGGCCATCCGCAGCCCGGTCTCCCCGTCGGCCGCGAAGTACTTGGTGTGCAGCCGGACGTACTTGTCGTACCGCCCGGTCCGCTTGAGCTGCAGGACCGCCTGGACGAAGCGCGAGCGCTGGTCGCTGGTGAGATTCCGCTGGTTCATCCGGGTGTACACAGGTGCGGGCCCTTCGCGCTCGGTCGGTCAGTGGTGGTGCGCGGCGGCCTCGGACAGCTGGGCGTGCCCAATGACGTCGACCGCGCCGCGGGCGGTGTCCAGCGGGGTGGCGTACGCCTGGTAGTGGTTGGCCATGCTGATCCAGCTGCCGTCCACCCGGCGCATCAGCTCCAGCTCGCGGCCGTCGACGAGGATGCGGGCGCCGGCCGGCTCGGGGGCGGTGAAGCCCTGGATGCGGCGGCCGCAGTAGACCTCGTCGAACAGGGGCGTGCCGCCGTCGGCGGGGTCGGCCGGCTCCGTGCCACTCATGCCGCTCATACCGTTCATGCCGGCGCCGGGCGCGGGGTCCGCCGCTCTGCCGGGTGCGCCCGAACGGGTGATTCCGGCCGCGGCGACCGGCCGGAGCGCTGCTGCGGTGCCGGCGACGGCGGCCGCGGTGGTGAGTCCGGTCCTGAGCACTCTCCTGCGTGAGACCATGCCCGACTCCTCCCTATTTGTTCGGCGAACATCATGCCGCCGCGGGGCCGGGTGTCCGGGCGCCACGAGGGGCGAGGGGCAAATCGTTTCCGCGATTTCCTCCGGACGAGTGAGTTCGGCCACCCCTGGTGGGTCAAGCGTGCGGGCCCGAATTCCCGATACGGCACGGCGGATTGACGGGGACGGCTTTCCCACGGCTCTCCGGTAGGACAAGCGGACCGTATGACACGGCACGCCGCGTACGGCCTAAAGGTGGTCACGCGTCATTTCTTCGTACGTTATGACTGACCGTCACGCGGCTTTCCGCAGTGGGTGAGTGCCGCGTCCGCGCGGCGCCTTTTGCCCGCGCGTCCCCGACCGAGCGAGGAGTAGCCATGGCCGACCGGCACCAGTGGTGGACCAGAGCGGCGGCGGCAGGCGCGGTGGCGGCACTGCTGCTGTCCTGGGCGACCGCCACCGCGCTCGGCGACGACTCGTCCTCGGGCGGAGCCCGTCCGCAGGCCGCCCCGACGGCCTCGGCGGCGCCGGCGGCCGACGCGACCGGGCTGCCGCCCTTCGGCGCCTTCACCGACTCCGGCGCCCAGGGCGTGGCGAACCTCGCCGGGCTGCAGCGCTGGCTCGGCGGCACCCCGGTCCGGGTCGGCCACACCTACCTGCCCGGCGACACCTGGCAGGACATCGAGGGCGACGACGACCTGCTCACCCCGTGGGCGGACTGGACGAAGGCCGAGCCCGGCCGGATGTTCGTGCTCAACGTGCCGATGCAGCAGGACAACGAGGCCCACCTGTCCGACGGCGAGGTCGCGCAGCTCATCAGGCAGGGCGCGGACGGCGAGGACGACGCGCACTTCACCCGGCTCGCCCAGCGGCTGGTGCGGCTCGGCCTGCAGAACGCGGTGGTCGTCCTCGGCTGGGAGATGAACGGCACCACCTACAGCCACCGCTGCGGCCCCGACCCGGACGGCTGGAAGATCTACTGGAACCGGATCGTGGCCGCCATGCGGGCCGTCCCCGGCCAGCACTTCCGCTTCGACTTCGCCCCCAACCGCGGCCAGGACGCGATCGCGTGGACGCAGTGCTACCCGGGCGACTCCAGCGTGGACGTCATCGGCATGGACTCCTACGACCAGCCCGCGGGCGAGTCCTTCTACCAGCAGGTCACCGAGCCCTACGGGTTGCAGGAGCAGGTGGACTTCGCCGCCGAGCACAAGAAGGCGATCTCGTACCCGGAGTGGGGCCTGTTCCGCAACGGCGACGACCCCGACTACATGAGCCTGATGCTCACCTGGATCATCACGCACCACCCGCTCTACCAGACGCTCACCGACTACTGCCCGCACGGCGTGTGGACCTGCGACCAGAACCCGGAGTCCTCGAAGGTCTACCGGGCGCTGCTCTACGCCCAGCAGACCGCTGCGGCATTCGCTGCTCCCCCGGCGCGCACGCCCTCGCCCGCACCGACTGACGGGACGTGCACGCCGATGCGGCTCACCGCGCAGATGCGCAAGGAGTACGCCTCCGGCGAGGTGTGCGTGCACCTGACGCCCAAGCAGCGGCCGGGGCAGTCCGATGCGCAGCCGGCGACCCCCACCCCGCAGACCGAGCAGCCGTCCCCGGACGAGCCGTCGCCGCAATCCGCGCCGCAGACCCCGGAGGAGCCCACCGTCCCGGCACCCGAGGGCACGGCGGCCCCGCAGGACGGGAGCAGCGCGGAGGGTGACGCGAGTGCCGGCGAGTCCTCCGGCGCGGCCACGGGCGAGGGACCCGAGGAGACGGACACCGCGCAGGCGCCGGCCTCGCCGACGTCGTAGGCCCTGCCCGGCAGGCGGCGCCCGGTGGGTTGCGAGGGAGGGCCACGCGGAGCCCTCGGTGCTGGGCTCGTTGGGGCGGCGGGTCTGCCGGGCGAGATCTGTCGGCGCTGGGTCCCGGTAGGGCAGTTCGGCCGGCTGTGGTCTGCCGGGGCTGCGTCCCAATGCGGCGGATCGGGCGGCCGGGATCTGCCTGGCTGGCCCTGTTGGGGCGGATCGGCTGGCGGGGATCTGCCGAGGTGGGTCCCGTTACGGCGGATCGGGCGGCCGGGATCCGCCGGGACCGGACCTGCTGCGGCGGGATCTGCCGGGGCTGGGTCCGTTGGGGCGGGAGTTGCCGGCAGGGGTCGGCCGTCAGCGGGAGCGGGCCGCGTCCCGCAGAGACTTCAGGCGGGCGCGGCCGCGGTGGGCGCCGTACAGCGCCAGCAGGAAAGGGGCGGTCGGCCAAGTGCTCAGCAAAAGGCGGGAGTTGGGCGCAGGTGTCGGACGCCAGTGGGACTTGTGTGGCTCGTCGCCGCGCAGCAGGCTCAGCACGGGCCGGCCGCCCGCCGAGGCGTGTGCGGCGCCGTGGCGGATCAGCAGCGTGGTGGCGTCCACCTTGGCGGCCCGCAGCGCGGGCAGGTCGGCGCCGAAGAGGTAGCCGCCGGCCAGCGCGGGGGAGAGCAGCGTGAGGTTGGCGGCCACGGGGGTGCCGTCGAGCAGGAACTCGGTGAGCAGCGCCTCACCCGAGGCGGCCATCGCGGTGCAGGCGCGGGCGAGGTGGGCGGCGAAGCGCGGCCGCAGGTGCTCGGGCGTGACCCCGCGGCCGCGCCACTGGGCCGCGTGCAGGCGCAGCATGCGGTCGACGGCGCCGGGCACCTCCTGCGGCGGCACGTCCCGCTCCACGATCCCCGCGGCCTCGATCTTGCGCAGCGCGGAGCGCACCCGCTGGCCGCGCGAACTGCTCTGCGCACTGATCCGGGCGGCGAGTTCGGCCATCGGCACGCCCGGCAACTCCAGGCAGAGCGAGTCGGCCGCCCGCCGCCGAGGTCCGGGCCACTGCCGCCACAGCGTCTCGGCCGCCGCGCCCGCCCGCACCTCGCGCAGGTCCACCACGGCCCCGCGGGCGGCCCGGCGCAGCCCGCGCAGCAGGGCGTCCGCGGCCTCGTCGGCGCAGGCGGGGTCGATCAGCACGTCGGTGTAGTCGGTGATGGCGCCGCCGAGCGCCACCAGCGCGGGCAGCGGCCGCCGCAACCGCATCAGCGCGGCGGCGGCCACGAGTTCGCCGCCCCGCCGCACCACGACCACCCGCAGCCGCCCCGGCCGCCCGTAGGACAGCCACCAGGAGTACAGCCAGGCGTGGCTCTGGAAGGGCGTGGCCTGCGGGCAGCGCCGATGCAGCCGCTGCCAGGCGGGGCCGAGAGCCGCGAACCCCTCGCTGTCGCGGACGACCTGCACCGCGCAGCCGCCCGCGGTCGCGGCGGCCAGGGGCACGGCGGTGTCGGGGCCCGTCCGGGCGGGGAGTTGGGCGTGGGCGAGTTCGCCTGTGCGGTCGGAATGGGCGGGCACCGCCGAGTTGGCCCGGCTGGTGCCGGTCGTCGGCGATTGGGTGCCGGGGGGCGGGGGCGCGGTCCTTGGGCCGGCGGTGTTCGGTGCGCTCGTATCCGGGTCGGATGCGGTGTCGGTGGATGGGGGTGGGGTCTGCGGTGCGGCGGTGTCGGGGGTGTTCGTACCGGGGGCTGGCGCGGTGCCGGGGGGCGGGGGCGCGGTCCTTGGGATGGCGGTGTTCGGTGCGCTCGTATCCGGGTCGGATGCGGTGTCGGTGGGTGGGGGTGGGGTCCTCGGGTCGGCGGTGTCGGGGGCGCTCACAGCGGGGTCCGTTCGGGTGCGGCGGGGATGGGGCGTCGGGCGGCTTCGGGTCCGTACTTGCCGCCCGGGCGGGCAGGCGGGGCGGCGCCGCCCGACGACGGCCCGCTGGCCATGGCGGCGCGTGTGCGCACGGCGGGGGCCGGTCCGGGGCCGGTGGCGGCCGGGAGGGAGCGGGCCCGTTCCGCCCGAGCGCGTGCGGACGTGCGGGCGCTCACACCGGGGTCCGTTCCGGGGCGGGGGCCGTGGGGGCGGGCAGGCGGGCGGGTTCGGGGTCGTTCTCGCGAGCGGGGCGGACCAGCAGGACCAGGGCGCCGAGCAGGCCGCCCGCGGCGGCGCCGACCGCCGAGGACAGGGCGGCCGAGGGCGAGGAGGGCGCGGTGGGCGCGGTCGCGGGGGAGAAGACGAGCAGGTGCACCCCGGTGCTGGCCGCGTCCTTGTTGGCCAGGGTGGCCAGCGAGCGGGACACCGCGTTGGCGATGTCGGCGGCGGCACCGGCCCGCGGCGCCGACCCGGTGACCGAGATCATCGGCGCGTCGGGCGAGGTGGCCGCCGCCACACGGCTCTTGAGGGAGGCCGCGGGCAGGTGGGCGCCGGCCTGGGCGGCGGCCAGGACGGCCGAACCGGTGGCGATCCGGCCGTACGCCTGCGCGAAGCCCAGCGCGGTGGCGGACTCCGCGCCCGGCTGCGCCACGGCCATCACATAACTGGTGGCCGCGTACTGCGGGGTGGCCGCCAGCCCGTAGCCGAGCCCGGCGAGCAGGCCGGCGGCGGCGCCGAGCGGCACGGGTGCCCAGCGGGGCAGCGCCCGCCGGCCGGCGCGCCGGCTGCGGTCCTTCGGGTCGCGGATGTCGTCCATGGGGGTGTCTCTCACTTCCGGGCGGTCACTTCTGGGCCGGCGTGGCGGGGGTGTCCTCGGCGGCGGGGGCGGGGGCCTGCTGTGCCGCGGCCGGCGGCGCCGCGGCGGCTTCCTGGGCCGCGGGCGCCGCCGGGCCGGCCGGGCGCGGCACCGCGGCGGGCACGGGCGTACGGCGCCGGCGGAACAACCCGCCGCGGTGGTGCGCCTCCAGGTAGCGCGCCGTCACCAACTCGGCGGTGCGGGCGATGTGGTAGTGCTCGACGGCCTGCGGCGGGGGCAGCCGGCGCGGCCCGGCCAGGTGCTCCTCCCGTACGGCGGCGGCCAACTGGTCCGGCGCGACCTGCCGGGCGCCGGGCGCGGCCTCCGGCGGCAGGTCCTCCACCGCGGGGCAGGTCACGTAGCGCACCGGCAGCCCGGCGGCCAGCGCCTCCAGCGCGGCGAGCCCGAACGCCTCGTCCTCGGAGGCCGTGACGAACAGGTCCATGGCCGACAGCAGGTCCGGCACCCCGTGCACGGTGGGGTCGACCACCAGGGCGCGGTTCTGCAGGCCGAGGCTGTGCACCAGGCGCAGCAGCGGCACCCGCTCGATGCCGTCGCCGGCCAGCAGCAGGTGCGTGCCGGGATTGTCGGCGACCGCCCGCACCACCGCGTCGAACCGCTTGCCCGGCACCTGGCGCCCCACCCCGCCGACGACGTACGCGTCCTGCGGGATGCCGAGCCGGTCGCGGGTACGGGCCCGGGCCCCGGCGTCGAAGCGGAAGCGGCCGGGCTCGATCCCGTTGGGCACCAGGTGGATGCGGCGGGCCGGCACACCCCACTCGGCGAGCCGCCGGGCCACCGTGGCGGACACCGCGAAGGTGCCGTGCCCCAGCCGCTCGGTGGCCCGGTACAGCGCCCGGGTGCCCAGGGACAGCGGGCGCCCCTCGATGCTGCTTGCGCCCAGCGAGTGCTCGGTGGCCACGATGGTGCGCACGCCCGCCAGCCGCGCGGCGATCCGGCCGTAGACGCACGCCCGGTACAGGTGGGTGTGCACCACGTCGTACTCCCCGGCGCGGATCAGCGCGGTCAGCCGGGGCAGGGCGCCGATGTCGCGGTTGCCGGACATCCGCAGCGCGGTGACGGGCACCCCGTCGGCGCGGATCGCCTCGGCGAGCGGGCCGGGCTCGGTGAGGGTGACCACCGCGCTGCGGACGTCGCAGTGCCGTAGCAGCAGCCGCAGTTGCTGCTCGGCACCGCCGACATCGAGCCCGGTGATGATGTGCAGGACCTTCATGCGTCGCCTCCTTGGGGTACGGCGATCGGGTCGGCGAGGTCGCCGCCGCGCATGCGGTGGCGCAGGCGTTTGGCGTGCAGCCGCGGGGAGTTGTCGGCGTGGCCGACGTAGGTGCGGGGCAGGGCGTGGGTGCAGGCGAGCGGGCCGGGGTCCACCGCGCAGGCGTACCGGTAGCCGGCCCGGCGGGTGGCCCGCAGGGTGCGCCGGTCGAGGGCGCCGAAGGGGTGGCAGAAGCCGTCCGGCTCCACACCCGTGATCTCGGCCAGCAGGGCGCGGCTGCGGGTGAGTTCGAGGTCGAGTTCGACGTCGTCGAGCGTGGTCAGGTCGCGGTGGAGCATGCCGTGCGAGCCGACCTCCATGCCCGCCGAGCGGGCGGCGCGGATGTCGTCGGCGGTCAGCAGCGCCTTGCGCGGGCCGTCCGGGTCCCAGGAGTTGGTGCCGCCGAGCAGCCCGGGCAGCACGAACACCGTTGCCGTACAGCCGTGGTGGCGCAGCCGGGGCACCGCCTCGGTGAGGAAGTCGGCGTAGCCGTCGTCGAAGGTCAGCCCGACCAGCCCGGCGGCGCGGCCGCGGGCGCGGGCGGCGAGCAGCTCGCGCATGCTCACCCCGGTCAGGCCGTGCCGGGCGAGCCAGCGCAGCTGCCGGCCCAGCCGCTCGGGGTCGACCGTGACGAGATAGGGGTCACCGGCCCTGCGGTCGGCCACCGAGTGGTACATCAGCGCCCAGGGCGCGCGCCGGCCGGTGCGGGTGCCGCGGGGGGCGAGGAGGTCTGCGGTCATGGGCGGCCCTTCCGTGTGACGGTGGCGAGCAGGTGGGGGACTTCCGGCGCGCGCACGGCGAGGGCGGCGGCGATGAAGGCTGCTGGCACCGCCACCGCGCAGGCGGCCACCGCGAGCGCCGGGTCCGCCAGCCGCGCGGCCAGCGCCCAGCCGGCCGCCGTGGCCGCCAGCGCGGCGAGCACGCAACGGGCCAGCCCCGGCGCGACCGCGCGGGCCCGCACCGCGACCGAGCGGGTGCCCAGGCCGCGCAGCAGCAGGGCGGCGGTGAGCGTGATGCCGACCGCGTTGCCGGCCGCGATGCCGCAGGCGCCCAGCGGCCTGGCGGCGGCCGCGTCCAGCACCGCGGTGACCGCGAGCCCCGCGCCCATCGCCGCCGCCGGGTACCAGGTGGGGCGGGCCGCCGAGAAGTACGGCCGCACGAGGGCGCCCACCAGGCTCTGGCCCAGCAGCCCGAGGGCGTACACGCGCATCACCGCGGCCGTCGCCGCCGTGTCCCGCGCGGTGAACTCCCCCCGCTGGAAGAGGAACTGGACGATCTGCGGCGCGCACGCCACCACGTACGAGGCGCCGACCAGCACCACCAGGCAGGCCAGCGCCAGATCGCGCTCCACCCGGCGCCTGGCCTGCTCGCGGTCGCCCTCGGCGAGGGCACGGGAAAGGACCGGGAAGGTGACGGTCACGATCATCACCGACAGGGCCATCGGCAACTGGGCGACCTTCTCGGCGTAGTTGAGGTGCGAGATGGCGCCCGCGGGAAGGGGCGCGGCGAAGTACCGCTCGACCAGGACCTGCGCCTGGCGGCTGAGGGTGTAGACGACCACGGGCGCGAGCAGCGTCAGGGCAAGGGGGTTGGGGGCGACGCTCCCGGACGCTGCGCTGGCGGCCGCTGGCCTGGCAGTCAACAGCCGTGCGAACCCCGGGAGTTGGACCAGGATCATCAGCAGGCCGCCGAACGCCACCCCGGCCGCCGCCGCTTGCACCCCGAGCCGCCCGTGCAACGCGAACAGCACCGCCACGGTGCCGGTGTTGTACGCCACGTAGATCGCCGCGGGCGCGACGAAGCGGCGGTTCGCACGCAGGGCCGCGCTGAGGTAGCCGGCCGCGCCGAAGGACAGGACGGTGAGCGCGGTCAGCCGGGTGCAGGCCACGGCGTCGCCCGGGTCGGCGAGCCCGGGTGCCAGCACCCGTACGACGCAGGGCGCCCCGGCCGCCAGCGCCGCCGTCAGCACGCCGAGCAGCGCGAGCAGCCGCGGCAGGGTCCTGCGGACGAGCCCGCGCGGGCCCTGGGCGAGCACCGCGCTGAAGGCGGGCACCATCAGCAGCGCCATGGCGTCCTCGATCAGCACGGTGGCCGCCACCTCGGGCACGGTCCACGCCACGAGGAAGGCGTCGCTCTGCGCCCCGGCCCCGAACAGGTGGGCGATCCCCTGGTCCCTCACCAGCCCCAGCACCGAGCCCGCGGCGCTCAGCCCGGCGGTGACACCGGCGGCCCGCGCCATCCGCGAGGGCCCCGTCCCGCGGCGGCGCCCGGCCCGGACCGCGCGCGCGGGCGGCTCACAGGGCGCCGCGGCCGTATCGCCGGCCGCGGCCCACACATCGACCGCGGCGCGGTCCGCGACGGCAGCGGCGGCGTACCCGGGCTGCCCCGAGAGCGGTTCCTCGGCTGCGCCCCATGAGCGCTTTGTGGGTTGCGCCCCGGGCTCCCCAACGGCGGCGCTCCGGGACCGCGTTCCGGCGGGCGGAGGCCCTGCGGACGCCGCATTGACCGTGGGGACCGCGTACCCGGGCTGCCCCGACCGCGGTTTCCAGGCCGTTCCCCATGAGCGCTTTGCGGGCGGTTGCGCGACGACGCCCGCGCAGGGCTCCGTTGCGACCGCGTCCCCGTACCGCGCTCCGGCGGGCGAAGGCCCGGCGGCCCCCGCACCGGCCATCGGACCGACGGCGTTCCCGGCCGGCCCGTCCTGGGCGGCCCACACATCCTCGGCCACCGCGTCCCCGCTCATACGGTCCGGCGGCTCGGCTCGGTTCGCGACGCTGATGGCGTTCCCACATCTCGTGCGGGCGCGGCCCGGCCGCGCATCCGACAGAACGACCCGCACCCCGCCCGGCTGGGCCTGGGAGGGGGCTTGCAGGGACAGCAGTTGGCTGCGGTCGGCCGGCGGCGCCCATTCCGGGGTGGCGTGGAGCGCCAGTTGGTGGAGGGCGCGTGGGTCGGCATGGAGGAGGTCCCGCACCTCGCCCGGCGGTGTCTGTGCGGGCATTTGCCGTGGCGGTTCTTCGCTGCGGCCGGCCGATGGCGTGCGTTCCGGCGCTGGGTGGGGCGCCGGTTGGTGAGGGGTGGGCGGGTCGGCGGGGACGGCCCGGGCCCCGGCCGGCAGCGTCTGAACGAGGGCGTTCCAGGGCAGCGCTTGGTGGCGGCTGGCCGGTGGCGTCCGCTCTGGCACGGGGTGGGGTGCCGGTTCGCGGGGGGTGCGCGGGCCGGCAAGCAGGAGACCCCGTACTCCGTGCGGCTCTGCCTGCGACGGGGCTTGCAGGGACAGCAGTTGGCGGCGGCCGGCCGGCAGCGCCCATTCCGGGGTGGCGTGGAGGGTGCGCGGGGCGGCGGGGGCGGTTCCGGGCTGGTCGCTGAGGTTTTGTGACGGGGCGGGCCGGGGCGCCTCGCACGTTGTGGCGAGCGGCGCGACCTGCGACCGGGGGCGGGTCCGTGGTCCGAGGGGCGTGAGGCGGGGGCGGCGGAAAGGCCGCGTGAGGTACGTACGGCCCGGGCTGGTTCCGCCGCGCGTGCGGCCGCGCCCGGCCGGTGCCCCGGGCCGGGCTGACGCGAGTCGGCCCGCGGCCGTCACCGCGGGCCCTCCTCGGGCGAGTGCAGCGCCCACCAAGCGGCGAGCCCCAGCACGACAGCGGTCAACGGCGTGACAGGGCCCCCGATGTCGGCGTACAGGAAGTCCACGCACTGCCACAGCAGCAGCCCGACCGCGGCGAGCCCGGACCCGACCGATGCCGCACGGCCCCCGGCATGCCGCCACCCCGTGGGCGTACCAGTCGCCTGTCGTGCCACCTCGCCGTCGAGCGGCCGGGCGGCCGAAGCACCGGACCCGCCGACCGACGCCCATGCCGGGCCACCCTTTTCGGAGTGCGGACCGCCGAACGGCCCCGTGCCCCCTGCGAACTGCCCCGTGGCCGACACCCCGTCGAACGCCGCGGCCGCCTTCAGGTCCACGGACGGCACCCCATGAGGGCCCACCCCGGCGAACCACCCAAACGCGGAGCCCGGTTCGCGTCCTCGTCCCGCGAGCGGCCGTACCGGCAGCTCGCCTTCGGGCCGCGTACCGGGGAAACGGGCCACGGTGGCGTCCTGTTCGGGTGTGCTGCCGGCTGTCCGCCCGCCCCTGGGCTCCTGGGCGCCCAATCGCCGCGCCGCCGAGGCGGCCTCCTGCCCCCGGCCGGCGAACGGCCCTGCCGGTAGCTCGCCTTGGCGCCCCGGGCCCGCGAACGGCCCCGCTGGCAGTTCACCTTCGCGGCCCGGCTCCGCATACGGTTCCGCCGACAGTTCGCCGTGGTGCCCAAGATCCACGTACGGCCGTGTCGGAAGCTCGCCTTCGTGTCCCACGTCCCCGAACGACCGCCCCGACAGCTCACCTTCGTGCCCCGGGGCCACCAACCGGCCGCCGGAGGGCCCGACTTCAAGCCAACGGCCCGCGAGCCCTTCGCCCGCGCGCTCCGGCGTGCCCAACGGCCCCCGGGCGAAGCCCGCTTCGTGCTTCCGGGCCCAGGGCACGCCCACGCTCCCCTTGACCGCTGCTCGCTTCGCCGTTCGCAGGCGGCCCGCTCCTGCCGCGAGCAGGCACGCCCAGGAACCCGTGAGCAGGGCGCAGCCCACCAGGCCCTGTTCGGACAGGGCCAGCAGGTACATGTTGTGCGGGGAGAGGAGGGGTTCGCGGGTGAAGTGGCCCGCCGCGCTGTCGGTGTCGCTGGCCGAGTCCAGGGCGAGGGAGGCGTGGGAGTCGCGTTCGTCGGGGAAGCGCTTGAGGCCGACGCCCGTGGCCGGATGCTCGCGCCACATCGAGACGGCGGCCGACCAGAGGGTGTAGCGGTCGGTGACCGAGGGGTCGGGGGCGCTGGTGACCTGGGTGATGCTGGCGAGGCGCTCGCTCAGCATGCCCGAACCCGCGCCGAGGCCGCCCACCAGCACCACACCGCAGGCCGCGGCGACGGCCAGCACCCGTACGGCCTGGCGGCGGCCGGCGAGCAGGGTGAGCACCAGCAGCACGGCCGCCGTCGCGATCCAGGTGCCGCGGCTGAAGGAGACCGTGAGCGGTACGAGCAGCGCCAGCGCGCACCCCGCCGCCGTCAGCCGCGGCGCCCGGCGCCCGGGCGCGAGCGCGTACCCGGCGGCGATCACCAGGCCGTACGCGACGACCGTGGCCATGCCCATGATGTCCGAGGGCCCGAACGTGCCGACCGCCCGCACGTCGCGGCCCTGGTACGAGGCGCCGGTCGCGGTCGCGTACTGCCAGGTGCCGACCGCGCCCTGGACGAGGGCGAGGACCACCACCGCGCCCGCCACCACCGTGAAGTCCCGCCGGTCCCGGAGCAGCAGGACGAGCGCGGCGGGTACCAGGACGAACACCTGGGCGTAGCGGACGAAGCCGGTGACCGAGGCGCCGGGGTCGGGCGAGGCGATCGCGGCCACCGCGAAGCCGGCCAGCGGCGCCCCGAGCACGGCGGCGGCCGTGCGGCTCAGCGGCCTGCGCCGCTCCCGCAGCAGCAGCACCGCGCAGGTCAGCACCATGACGGCCGAGGCCGCGTCGGCGGGGGTGACCTTGCCGGAGGTGCTGACGTCGCCGGGCGCCACCGGCAGCGCCAGCAGCGCCACCGTGGCGAGCGCGGGCAGCAGGCGGGCGTACGGCAGGAGCGGCGCGAGGAGGCGGGCGCCCGGGCCGGTGCGCCACGCGGGGCTCGATGTCAGGGCCATCAGCTGCCGCCGAACCGGAAGAAGGAGCCGGCGGTGCGCAGGATGATCGCCACGTCCTGCCACAGCGACCAGGAGTCGATGTAGTGGTTGTCGAAGCGGGCCCGGTCCGCGATGGAGGTGTCGCCGCGCAGGCCGTGCACCTGGGCCAGCCCGGTGATCCCGGCGGGCATCCGGTGCCGGTCCGCGTAGCCCTCGTGCTCGGCGCTGAACTGCCGGACGAAGTGCGGGCGTTCGGGCCGCGGCCCGACCAGGCTCATGTCGCCGCGGAGCACGTTCCACAGCTGCGGCAGCTCATCCAGCGAGGTGCGGCGCAGCAGCCGGCCGGCCGGGCTCATCCGGTGGTCGTCGGCGATGTTCCAGCGGGTGGCGGACTCCTTCTCGTCGCGCGGCCGCAGGGTGCGGAACTTCAGCAGGGTGAACGGCCGTCCGCCGAGCCCGATCCGCTCCTGCCGGAACAGCACCCCGGGTCCGTCGGCCAGCCGGACGGCCAGCGCGCAGGCCGCCAGCACGGGGGCGAGCGCGAGCAGGGCGGCGCCGGCGAGCGCGATGTCCAGGGCGCGCTTGCCGCGTGCGGGCGCGGCGGTGACAGGCCGGTACGCGTACGCCCACAGGTGCTGCGGCCCGCTCTCGCGGGCGGCGGGCTCGACCCGCCACAGCCGCCCGCCCTGCCCGGCGAGCAGCCCGGCCAGGGTCCGGGCGCCGGGCAGCGGCGGCCCGACGAACAGCACGTGCCGGGCGCCGTGGCGGGCGGCGGCCCGCACCACCGCCTCGGGCTCCTCGCAGCCGGCCACGCCGAGCGGCACCAGCCCGTACTCGGGGCGGGCCCGCAGCGCCTCGGCGACCTGCCGGACGGTGGGGGCGCGGCCGACGAGCAGCGCCGGTTCGGGATCCCGGCGGGCGGCCCCCCGGTGCAGGCGGTGGACGAGCCCGCGCAGCGCGACGGCGGCGAGCACGGTGAGCGTGGTGCCGCCGAGCAGGTCGAACCAGCCGAGCGCGCGGCCGGGCGCCCCCGCGGCGAGCGCGGCCGCCGCGCAGCCCCAGGCGAGCACCGTGCCGAGCACGATCGAGGGCACCTCGTCCAGCACGGCGGGCGCGAGCACCGGGCGGTAGAGCCCGGCCCGGCGGAAGGCCCCCGCGAGCACAGCGCCCAGGACGCCCGGCAGCACCGCGCTCTCGTGCGGTCCGACGAGGCCGAGCCCGACGAGCAGCGCGGCCCCGTCGGCGAGCGCGGGCCCCAAAGCCCCCTTGAGCAGCCGGGACACGACCCGCCGCGAGCCCGCTTTCCGCCGCGCCCCGGACGCCGTGCGCAGCCCGCCCCGCCCGGCGGCAGGCGCGGGAAGAACGGCCCGCAGCGGCCCCGCGGGGACGGCCCCGGCGGAGGCCCCGTGCGCGGCGGCAGGCGCGGTGGCCGTGCGCTGAAGCGCGTCGGGGAGGGCGGAGGGGGGCTCCGTGAGGTGGTTCGCGGTCGGATCGGCCCGCAGGTGCGCGGCGCCGGTGGTGCCCGCAGGGTCGGCTCCGCGTTGGCGGTCCGGCCAGGTGCCCGGCGGCTCCGCGCGGTGGTCGGGGGGCAGCCCGGCCCGCAGATGTGGCGCAGCCGCGGAAGCGGCGGCCGCGTGCTGACGCGTCTCAGGGAGGGCGCCGGGCGGTTCCGTGAGGTAGCCGTCTGCAGTGGTGGCCGCCGCGCCCGTCGCGCGGTGGCGCGGGTCCGGGAGAGCGGTCGGGGGGTCCGTGCGGTGGTCGGGGGGTGGGGCTGGGCGGTCGAGTCGGGTCGCGCTCGCCTGGCCGACCTGCAGCGCGCCGTGGTGGGTGTCCTCGCGCCGTACGGCCGGGGGCGTGCGGCCGTCCCCAGGGCCGCGGTCGGCGGGGGCGCGGCCGTACGCCGTACGGGGGCCGGCGGGGCCGTCGGGGGGCGTCGGGGTGCGGGTCATCGGGCGGATGCCTCGCGGGCGGGGCGGGGGATCAGCGCGGTGTAGAGGGCGCCGACCGCTCTGGTGGTGGCGTCCAGGTCGTGGTGGGCGCGGACGTACCGCAGCGCGCGCAGCCCGGTGCCGGCCCGGCGGGCGGGGTCGGCGAGGTGGTGCACGAGGGCGGCCGCGAGGGCGCCCGCGTCGTCCGGGGGGACCACGCAGTTCTCGGCGTCGTCGGGCGGGATGCTCTCGCGGGCGCCGGCCACGTCGGTGACCACGACCGGCCGCGCGCACGCCATCGCCTCCAGCGGGGCCAGCGCCATGCCCTCCCAGCGCGAGGGCAGTACCACCAGGTCGGCGGCCTGGTACCAGGGCACCGTGTCGGCGCAGGGACCGGCGAAGACCACGCCCCGCGGCGCTTCCCGGCGCAGCCGTGCCAGGTCGGGCCCGTCGCCGACGAGGGCGAGCCGGGCCGCGGGCACCCGCGCGGTCACCTGCGGCCAGGCGCGCAGCAGCACGTCCTGGCCCTTCTGCCGGCACAGCCGCCCGACACACACCACGAGGGGAGCGCCCGCGCCGAGCGGGTCGAGGCCGGTCAGCGCGCCGTCCCCGGCGATGGCGGGCAGGGCCGCCCGGATGGCCGTACGGTGCCGGGAGGTGGGGCGGAAGCGCACGGTGTCCACGCCGTTGGGCACCACCGCCCACCCGGCCCGCACCCCGTGCCGTTCCCCCGAGTCGCGCTCGGCGGCGCTCACGCACAGCACCTTGTGCGCCCAGCGGGCCGCGCCGCGCTCCCAGCGGACGGCGGCGCGGAACAGCGGGCCGGTCGCCGCCTCGTAGGACCAGGCATGCGGCTGGAAGACGGTGGGCACCCGGCCGCGCACCGCCAGCCGCCCGGCCAGGCCCGCCTTGGCGCTGTGCAGGTGGAGCAGGTCGGGGCGGACGGCGCGGACGGCGCGGGCGGCCGCGCGCACCTCGTACGGCAGGGTGGGGCCGGGGGCACGGCGGGCGGGCCAGGGCAGCACCTCGGCGCCGCAGCCGGCCGCCGCCGGGCCGAGGGGGCCGCGGGGCGGGCAGGCCACGACGACGCGAGCGCCCTGCCGCACCTGGGCGCGCACCAGGTCGGTGACGACGCGGGCGACACCTCCGTCCACGGGCTGGGCGACATGCAGCACCGTCACCCCGCCGAGCCCTTCCTCGCCGTACTGGTCTTGCGGCATCGCGCGCCGTTCCCTCTCTCCAGGCTCTCCAGGGCTCTCGGTCACGACCCGGTGGCCCACCGCGGAGCAGCCGCCGATCGATGCCGATCGACGCGGATCGACATGCGTCGACAACCGTCGACTTGCGTCAGCAGCGGAACAACGGTGATCAACAGGTCGCGTGCACTCAACGAATACGAAGCCGGTCAGGTAATCCCCTTGAATCCTCAATGCACGGTCGCAGACGGGGTCGGCGAAATCACGGACGACGCGCGGCACTTCGCCCCGCGGGGCTGAGCTGCACTTTCTTATGACCATCGGACGTGTGAGGTTGACGGCACGTCAACGCAGCGCAGAGCAGGTTCACTCCTGTGCGCAAGTTCGGTCGCCGCGGGCCCGGTGGAGGTATCCATTCGGGTGAAGGGTCATTACCAAGCGGGCGTCACGCTGTTGATCAGACCGGCCCTGGTACCGGGGCTACGTCTCTCCAGAAGGACCCACCGTGTTCAAGAAGATCCTCGCCACGGCCGCCGTCGCCGCCTCCTTCGCGGGCGTCACCGCGGCGGTCGCCCCCGGCGCGATGGCCATCGGCGACTCCCAGGGGACCACGACCGCCAACGGCAACGGCTCCGAGCAGAACTACGGCAACACCTACACCAGCGGTGTGATGAGCCCGTCGTTCGCGCTGATCCAGGGCTCGCTCAACAAGCCCTGCATCGCCCTGCCGGCGAAGGCGAACCTCGGCTCGCTGGTCGGCGTCGTGCCGATCACCGTCCAGGACCTCAACGTGCTCACCTCGCCGCAGAACCAGCAGTGCACCGAGAACAGCACGCAGACCCAGGGCGACGAGCCGCTGTCGCACATCCTGGACAACATCCCGCTGCTGTCCGGCAACGGTGCGGGCAACCACTGAGCCCCAGGGGCACCCGAATCCCCACCGCGGCACGGCACGTCCACCGCGCTCCGGCCCCGGCCGCCCGACGACCCGTCGGCGGACCGGGGCCGCCGCGTTCCCCGGACCCGGCCGCTGCCGTTTTCCGCCGCTTTTCCCGAGCGCCCGCGGCCGCGGGAAAGCGAGGGCAGGACACCGCCCGAATTCGGCCCCGCCCAGCGCCATTCGGGTGGCGGCCACCCGGTTTTCCGCGGCTTTTCCCGTCCATTCGGGTGGATCGGGCGAACGGTGGCGACCGGAGGGTTTCCTCGGGTCGGGGCATCTCGTTGTGCCGGTCGGCAGCGGTGTGCACGGGCGCGGATTCAGCCCCGCGTCCCGGACCGCCACGAAAGCCGTGGCGGAAGCACGACGCCGTTTCCGGAAAAGGAGTTCCACCGTGAAGTACACGAAGGTCGCGGCTGTCGCCGCCGGCACCCTGATGGCCGCCGGTGCCGCCGTTCCCGCGTTCGCCAGCTCCGGCGCCGGCGCCGTGGCCGCCGGGTCCCCCGGTGTGCTGTCGGGCAACGTCATCCAGGTCCCGGTGCACGTTCCGGTCAACCTGTGCGGCAACACCGTCGACATCATCGCGCTGCTGAACCCCACGTTCGGCAACACGTGCGTCAACGCCGACAACTGACGTCGGTCTGAGGGCGCCTTCGGGCGCCCGTCCCCCCCGCCCGCCCCGGAGCGCTCATCGACGCGCACCGGGGCGGTGCGTCCACCAGGTCCCGCGGCGCCGCCGCGCGGCCCGGCGCAGCGATGCACGACCCGATGCGCAAAAGCACGCGGAAAGAACGCGGAAAGAAACTGATGCGACAGATCCTGAGCCGGAGCCTGCTCACCGTCGCTGCCACCGGCAGCGTCCTGGCAGCGACGGGAGGGTGGGCACACGCGGATTCCGGCGCGGACGGCACCGCGCAGGGCTCGCCCGGCCTGCTGTCGGGCAACAGCGTCCAGGTGCCGGTCGAGGCGCCGGTCAACGCGTGCGGCAACACCGCCGACGTGGTGGGCGCCCTGAACCCGGCGTTCGGCAACTCCTGCGCGAACACCGCGCCGGCGCCCGCCGCACCGTCGACACCCCCGCCCACGCACCACGCCCCGCCGCCGCACATCCTGCCGGCCCCGCTCCCGTCCCAGGCGCCGCCCCCGCCCCGCATGGCGGAGACCGGGCTCGACGGGCACGCGGCCGGGGGCGCCGCCGCGGCCGGGTCGGCACTGCTGCTCGGCGGCGCCGTGCTCTACCGGCGGGCCCGCGGCTGACGCGGCGGCGGGCGGAAAGCGGCTGATACGAGGAATACGCCGGTCGTCGTCCCGTACGGGTGATTGTCCTGCCTGTGCCCCTACCAGTGGCGTTCCGCACGTTTCCGTCGTTCCGCCCGGTCGTTGTGCCCGGTGTCGGAACCCCGGCGCCCGGCTGAAGGAAAGGGTGGCAAGTGAAGTACTCGAAGGTGGCGGCAGTGCTGGCCGGCTCGGTGATGGCGGCCGGAATGGCCGCACCGGCCTTTGCCGAGGACGCCGGCACACCGCCCGTCTCGGTCGACAACATGTCGACGATGCCCACCAGCATCAATGGCGGGGTGGACCAGGCGCTCAACGAGCAGCCGCTGCAGAAGGTCGCCGACAGCACCCACGTGCAGTCGGCCCTGGACACCGTGCAGAGCACGCTGCAGGGCCCGGTCGGCTCCGCCCTCAGCGGCGCCGTGCCCGGCGCCTCCCTGCTCGGCGGGCTCCCGTTGGGCGCGCTGCCGCTCAACGGGCTGCCGCTGAACGGGCTCGGCTGAGCCCCGGCGTCATCGCCGCCGGCCGTACTCCCCCGTCGGGGTGAAAGGCCGGAACCAAACCCCGTCGGAGCGGTTGATCAGATCGCTCAGACCACCAGAACCGTGCACCAAGCACCAAATAAGGGACAACAATGATCAAGAAGATGCTCGCCGGTGCTGCTCTCGCCGCGTCGGTTGCCGCTGTCGGTGCCGTCGCTGCCCCGCAGGCCATGGCCATCGGCAACGACGAGGGCACCACCACGGTGAACGGCAACGGCGCCGAGCAGGCGTTCGGCAACACCGTCACGGGCGGCACGCAGAGCCCGCAGATCGGCCTGGTCCAGGGCACCCTGAACAAGCCGTGCCTCGGCATCCCGGTCAAGGCCAACGTCGGCTCGCTGGTCGGCCTCGTGCCGATCACGGTCCAGGACATCAACGTCCTGACCTCGCCGCAGAACCAGCAGTGCACCGAGAACAGCACCCAGGCCCAGGGCGACGAGCCGCTGTCGCACATCCTGAGCAACATCCCGGTCCTGTCGGGGAACGGCGTGGCGAACCACTGATCGGCTGATCACCGCACGTTCACCGCGTTTCCTCAGCGGGCCGCCGGCCTTCCCCCCCTCGCCGGCGGCCCGCTGCCGCGTCCGCGCACCCGCGAACCGGCCCCGCGGCGCCGCCCCAGCCGACGCCGGCATCGCGCCGCGCCGCTCGGGCCCGGCCACGAACCGCCGCCGCTCGGCAGCCTCGCGCCCGCCTCCACCTCCTCCGGGCCCGCTCCCCCCGCCCCCCACCTGCGCGGAGCGCCCCCCTCGCGGGCAGCCGCCCCCCGCCGTCCCAGTAGAGTGCGGTGCCGGGCCCGAGCCGCGGCCCCTCCCGCCAGGACCACGAGGTACGCGCACGTGACGGACGACCGCGCCCCCGGCCCGGCTGCCGTCACCCTCGTCGGGATCGGCGCCGACGGCTGGGCCGGACTCGCCGAAGGCGCCCGCGCGGCCCTGCTCGCCGCCGACGCCGTCCTCGGCGCCCGCCGCCAACTGGACCTGCTCCCCGCGCACTGCGCGGCCGACCGCGTCCCCTGGCCCTCCCCGCTGCGCCCCGCCGTCGCCGGCGTGCTCGCCGCCCACGCCGGGCGCCGCCTCGCCGTCCTCGCCAGCGGCGACCCCTTCTTCCACGGCATCGGCCGCGCCCTGGCCGAGGAGCTGGGCGCCGCCGCCCTCGACGTCCTGCCGCACCCCTCCTCCGTCTCCTACGCCTGCGCCCGGCTCGGCTGGCCGCTGGAGGACACCGAGGTCGTCTCCCTCGTCGGCCGCCCGGCCGCCCGCCTGGCCGCCGCCCTGCACCACGGCCGCCGGCTGCTCGTGCTCAGCGCCGGCGCCGCCACCCCCGCCGAGGTCGCCGGCGTCCTGCGCGAGCGCGGCTTCGGGCCCAGCCGCATGCGCCTGCTCGAACAGCTCGGCGGTCCGCGGGAGTCGGCCGCCACCGAGGGCACCGCGGACAGCTGGGACCGCCCGGCGGGCGACCCGCTGAACATCGTCGCCGTGGAGTGCCGCCGCTCCCCCGGCGCGCTGCGGCTCGGCGCCGTCCCCGGGCTGCCCGACGACGCCTACGCGCACGACGGCCAACTCACCAAGCGCCACGTGCGGGCCGCGACCCTGGCCGCCCTCGCCCCCGCCCCCGGCGAACTGCTGTGGGACGTCGGCGGCGGCGCGGGCTCGATCGCGATCGAGTGGATGCGTACCCACCCCTCCTGCCGCGCCGTCGCCGTCGAACGCGACCCGGTGCGGGCGGAGCGGATCGCCGCCAACGCGCGGCGGCTCGGCGTGCCCGGCCTGCGGGTCGTCACCGGCTCCGCGCCGGACGCGCTGGCCGGACTGCCCGCGCCCGACGCGGTGTTCGTCGGCGGCGGCCTGACCGCCCCCGGCCTGCTGGACACCTGCTGGCACGCGCTGCCGCCGGGCGGCCGGATCGTCGCCAACACGGTCACCCTGGAGTCCGAGGCACTGCTGGCGTCCTGGCGTGCCCGCCACGGCGGCGACCTCGTCCGCCTCTCCGTCGCCCACGCGGCCCCGGTCGGCGGCTTCACCGGCTGGCGCCAGGCGATGCCCGTCACCCAGTGGTCGGCGACAAGGCCGTACGACGAGCCGCCGGGCGCGACGGGCACGCAAGCCGCCCCGGGCGCGGAGGCCGCGGGGAGCACAGAGGGCCCGGCGGATAAGGAAGGCACGTCGGGCCGCCAGGATTCCGGCAGTTCGGCGGATGTGGAGCCTACGGGTGGCGCCGAGGGCCCGGCGGGTACGTCCGGCGCGCCGGGTTCCCCCAACGTCGAGGGCGCGGCGGGCAGCGCCAACGGTACGGACGGCGTAGCGGGTACGGAAGGCACGTCGGGTTCCCGGCACACCGGCGGCTCGGCCGGTACGGAAAGCGCGGTGGGTGCCGATCGCGCGCAGGGCGCGGGGAGTTCGGAGGGCGCATGACCGTCTACTTCATCGGCGCCGGGCCCGGCGCCGCCGACCTGGTCACCGTGCGCGGGGCGCGGCTGCTCGCCCGCTGCCGGGTCTGCCTGTACGCGGGCAGCCTGGTGCCGCGCGACCTGCTCGCCGAGTGCCCGCCGGACGCCGAACTCCTCGACACCGCCCGCCTCGACCTCGACCAGATCACCGCGGCCCTGGTGCGGGCGCACCACGCGGGCCACGACGTGGCGCGGCTGCACTCCGGCGACCCGTCGGTCTTCTCGGCTGTCGCCGAGCAGATGCGGCGCCTGGACGCCGAGGGCGTGCCCTACGAGGTGGTGCCCGGCGTGCCCGCCTTCGCCGCCGCGGCCGCCGCGCTCGGCCGCGAACTGACCGTCCCCGCAGTAGGCCAGACCGTCGTGCTCACCCGGATCGCCCAGCGGGCCACCCCGATGCCGCCCGGCGAGGACCTGCCCACCCTCGCCCGCAGCGGCGCCCTGCTGGTGCTGCACCTGGCCGCCGGCTACGTGGACCGCGTCGTCGAGGAACTGCTGCCGCACTACGGTCCGCAGTGCCCGGCCGCCGTCGTCGCCTACGCCAGCCGCCCCGAGGAAGTAGTGCTGCGCGGCACCCTCGCCGACATCGCCCCGCAGGTGCACGCGGCCGGGATCCGCCGCACCGCGGTCATCCTCGTGGGCCGCACCCTGGCCGCCGAGGTCTTCCCCGACAGCCACCTGTACTCCACGGCCCGCTCCCGCGACTGAGCGCGGGCAGCGGGCCGTGACGCCGCTGCGGGCGCTGTCAGTTGAGCGGGGCCGGGGCCGGGGTGCCGTAGAAGGTGAGGGCGGGCCAGCCGCGGGACTGGGCGTACTCCGACAGCGCGGTGGCGATGTCGAGCGGAGTGAGGGTGTACGCCGGGGGCTCCTCGACGGTCGTCACGGAGAAGGTGAGCGTCAGGTCGCCGGGGTCTTCGCCGCCGGGGAAGTCCTGTGTGGCGTGGGCGGTGAACTGCGTGCCGGGCGGGAAGTCCGTCGTCGTGGTGCCGGCCTGCTCGGCGTGCGCCTCTCGGCTGCGCCTGCCGGTCGCCTGCCGGTCGCCTGCCTGGGCCCTACGGTCGGTGCTCTGCGGTATGTCGGCCGCCTGCGCCGGGCCCGCGCCCGCCACGAGCGCGCCCGCCGCCGCGGTGCCGGTAAAGCCGAGTACCGCCCGCCTGGACATGCTGGACATGAAGGCTCCCCCCTCCGGGACGTACCGGCGCGCGATCTGCCCACCGAGATCGAACTCCCGCGAGTCCAGGAGGGTTTCACCCCGCCCGGACGGGAATGCCCGACTCCGGATCACTGCGGCCGACCACCGCGCCCGCCCGGTCCACGCACAGCACGTCCACCGCGACCGGGGAGCCGCGCAGCACACTCCTGGCCTGGTCCCGGGCGGCCACGGCGACCTGGTCGCCGAGCGGGACCCCTGCCGCGAGGGCCAGCTGGAGGGCGCCCAGCGCGGTGGTGCCCGCCGTGATGCCCGCGGCCAGCTCCTCGTCGCCGCCGGCCGCGCGGGCGAGACCGGCGAGATGCGCGAGGTCCACCTGGGAGCGGGCCGAGTGCAGGTCGAGGTGGCCCGCGGCGAGCTTGGACAGCTTGGCGAAGCCGCCGCACAGCGTCAGCCGCGGCACCGGGTGGCGCCGTACGTACTTCAGCACCGCGCCCGCGAAGTCCCCCATGTCCAGCAGCGCGTCCTGCGGCAGGCCGTACACCGCGGCCGCCGTGCGCTCGGAGGTGGCGCCGGTGCAGCCGGCCAGGTGGGTGCGCCCGGCGGCCCGGGCCACGTCCACCCCGCGGCGGATGGAGTCGATCCACGCCGAGCAGGAGTACGGGACCACGATGCCGGTGGTGCCCAGGATCGACAGCCCGCCGAGGATGCCCAGCCGGGGGTTCCACGTGGAACGTGCCAGCTCCTCCCCGCGGTCCACGCCGACCGTGATCTCCACGTCGCCCGCCGCCCCGAACCGCGCCGCCACCGCGGCGATGTGCTCGCGCATCATCCGCCGCGGCACGGGGTTGATCGCCGGCTCGCCGACCGCCAGCGGCAGCCCCGCCCGCGTCACCGTGCCGACCCCGGGCCCGGCCCGGAACACCACCCCTGCGCCCGCGGGCAGCAGCCGTACGGTGGCCCGCACCAGGGCGCCGTGGGTGACATCGGGGTCGTCGCCCGCGTCCTTGACCACGCCCGCGGTCGCGCTGCCGCCCGCCAGTTCCTCGACGGCCAGCGCGAAGGCCGGCGTCCGGCCGCCGGGCAGCGTGATCGTCACCGGGTCGGGGAAGTCGCCGCCGAGCAGGGCGGTGTAGGCGGCGGTGGCGGCCGCGGTGGCGCAGGCGCCGGTGGTCCAGCCCGGCCGCAGGCCGGTGTGCTTGAGTTGGGCGCTGCGGCCGCCTTCGACGCGGCCCGGCTCGCTCATGGGAGGACCACCACCGTCATGCCGCTGCACCTGCTGATCCTGGGCGGCACCACCGAGGCCCGCGAACTCGCCGGGCGGCTGGCCGCCGAACTGCCCGCGGTCCGCGTGACCAGCTCGCTGGCCGGCCGGGTCGCCGCCCCGCGGCTGCCGCACGGCGAGGTGCGGATCGGCGGGTTCGGTGGGCCGGACGGCATGGCCGACTGGCTGCGGGACCACGCGGTGGACGCGCTCATCGACGCCACACACCCTTTCGCCGGGACGATCAGCCGGAACGCGGCCCTGGCGGCCGCCCACGCCCATGTTCCCCTGCTCGCCCTGCGCCGTCCCGGCTGGGTGCCGGTCGAGGGCGACCGCTGGCACCCGGTGGACTCCCTGGCCGCGGCCGCCGCCCTCCTCCCGGACCTCGGCCGCCGTGTCTTCCTGACCACCGGACGGACCGGCATCGCCGCCTTCGCCGGTCTCGACGACCTGTGGTTCCTGCTCCGCTCGGTCGACCCGCCGCAGCCGCCGGCCCCCCGCCGCCTGCGGGTGCTGCTCGACCGCGGCCCCTTCACCCTCGACGGCGAGCGGGCCCTGCTGCGCGCCCACGCGATCGACGTCCTGGTCACCAAGGACAGCGGCGGCCCGGCCACCGCCCCGAAGCTGGCCGCCGCCCGCGAGGCGGCCGTCCCCGTCGTCGTGGTCCGCCGCCCCCCGCCCCCGGACGGCGTGCCGACGGTTCCGGACGTGGCCGCGGCCCTGGCGTGGGTCCGGGAGCGGGCGGCCGGCTGAACACCCGCTGTCCAGCCCGGCGTCGTACGAGGTCCCGGCAGCCGTCCTTCCCGAGCCCCCGCGTACGGGGCTCGGGCGCGGTGGGCCGCCGGATGAGGGGCCCCGCGCGGCCCCTCTTCCTACGCCGGGGTGGACGGTTCGGGGTAGCGGCGGGGGGTCCACACGACCTCGTCGCCGCCGGGGCGCAGGACCGCGCGGGTCTGCGAGGAGCCGACGATGAGCAGGGTGCGCATGTCCACCTCGGCGGGCTCCAGGTCGGCGAGCCGCACCGTGCGCACCCGCTCGTCCGGGCCGCCGACGTCACGGGCCACCACCACGGGGGTGTCCGGGGCGCGGTGCTCCAGCAGCAGCTCGCGGGCCTTGGCGACCTGCCAGGTGCGGCTGCGGGAGCCGGGGTTGTAGAGAGCGAGCACCAGGTCGGCGGCCGCGGCCGCGCGCAGCCGTCCGGCGATGACCTCCCACGGCTTGAGCCGGTCCGACAGCGAGAGGGTCGCGTAGTCGTGCCCGAGGGGGGCGCCCGCGCGGGCCGCGGCGGCGTTGGCCGCGGTCACCCCGGGCAGCACACGCACGGGCACGTCCGCGTATCGCGGCTCGCAGGCCGCCTCCAGTACGGCGGTCGCCATCGCGAAGACGCCAGGGTCGCCGCCGGACACCACGGCCACCCGCCGCCCGCGCCGGGCGAGTTCGAGCGCGAACTCCGCACGCTCGGCCTCCACCCGGTTGTCACTGCGGTGCCGCCGCTGCCCCGGCCGCACCGGCACCCGGTCCAGGTACGTCGCGTACCCCACCAGATCCTCGGCCCCGGCCAGCGCCCCCCGCGACTCGGGCGTCAGCCACAACGGCCCGGCAGGCCCGGTCCCCACGACGACGACCTCGCCGAGTTCCGCGCCGCCCCCGGGGGTTTCCGCACCACTCGCCACCGGGCGAGCCGCCTCGGGCCGTCCGGACACGGCACCGCCGGTCACCGGCGCTACGGGCGTGCCCTGCCCGCCAGCGCCGGGCGGCGTGCCGTCCGCGCGTTCGCCCGGCACCGGGCCGGGTGTCGCCGCGGGTACCGGCGCGGTCCGGCCGCCCGCGTCGGGCAGCGTGGCCGCGGCGGCCCGGCCGCCGGGCACGGTGTCGGCCGGCGCCTGCTCCTCGGCCCCAAGGGCCCGTCCCGCCGCTGCGGTTCGCCCGGCGGGCAGGGTGCCGTCCGCGGGCTGCTGGCCACGCGGGGCGGACTCGGCCGCCGCGGACCCTACGGACAGGACGTCCGCCGCCTGGGCGGCGGCGACGGCGCCCGCCGACGCGGGCCGCCCGCTCGGTCCGGCTTCCTGCGCCGCATCCGGCGCCTCGCCGTCCGGCGCGGGCGGCTGCTCCGTGTCCCCGTGGGCCGGCTGTCCGGCCGTCGGCTGCGGCACGATCCGGCCCGCCCGGCCCGGGACGACCGCCACCGCGAAGTACGGCACCGAGTCGGCGGCCACCTCGGACAGGTCGGCCGTGCGCTCGCCCGGCATCGTGGCGCGTTCGACGTAGTGCGCTTCGGCGAGGCGGCCGGTGCGCTCCAGGGCGCGGCGGACCGCGGGGAACGTGCGGCCGAGCTTCATCACGACCGCCGCGTCGGTGGCGGCGAGCCGCGCGGCCAGCTCCTCCTCGGGGAGGGTGCCGGGCAGCACCGTGAGCACCTCGCCGCCCTCGGCGAGCGGGGTGCCCAGGCGGGCGGCGGCTGCGGCCATCGACGTCACCCCGGGCACGACCTCGGTCGGGTACCGGTGGGCGAGCCGCTTGTGCATGTGCATGTAGGAGCCGTAGAAGAGCGGGTCGCCCTCGGCGAGGACGGCGACGCTGCGCCCGGCGTCCAAGTGCGCGGCCAGCCGCTCGGCGGCCTCCTCGTAGAAGGCGTCCATCGCGCCCCGGTAGCCGCCCGGGTGGTCGGTGGACTCCGTCGTCACCGGGTAGACCAGCGGCTCCTCGATGTGGTCGGCGCGGATGTGGCGGGCCGCGATCGCCCGCGCGATGGACCGCCCGTGCCGCGCGCTGTGGTAGGCCACCACGTCGGCCGCGGCGATCGCCTCCACCGCCCGCAGCGTCATCAGCGAGGGGTCGCCGGGGCCGAGCCCGACCCCGTACAGCCGTGCCGTGCCCGTCACGCCGCTCACTCCTCCTCGCTGGCGATGGCGTTGAGCGCGGCCGCGGCCATGGCGCTGCCGCCGCGCCGGCCGCGGACCACCAGGTGCTCCAGGCCCGAAGGGTGCGCGGCCAGCGCGTCCTTGGACTCCGCGGCGCCGACGAAGCCGACCGGCACGCCGATCACCGCCGCCGGCCGGGGCGCGCCCGCCTCGATCAGCTCCAGCAGCCGGAACAGGGCGGTGGGCGCGTTGCCGATCGCGACCACCGCGCCCTCCAGCCGGTCCGCCCACAGGTCGAGGGCGGCGGCGCTGCGGGTGGTGCCGAGCGCCTTCGCGCGGTCCGGCACCGAGGGGTCGGCGAGCGTGCACACCACCTCGTTGCCCGCCGGCAGCCGGCGGCGGGTGACGCCGCTGGCGACCATGGCGGCGTCGCACAGGATCGGCGCGCCCGCGAGGAGCGCGGCCCGGGCCGCGGCCACCACGCCGGGGGTGTACCGCAGGTCCGCGACGAGGTCGACCATCCCGCAGGCGTGGATCATCCGGACCGCCACGCGGCTCACGTCGGCGGGCAGGTCCGCGAGGTCCGCCTCGGCGCGGATGGTGGCAAAGGACCGCCGGTAGATGGCCGCGCCGTCCTTCTCGTACTCGAACACTGTGCTCCCGCTCTTCTGCTCACCCGTTCAGCGCGCCGCGGCGCGCCGCCGCCACGGTGGCGGCGAGTTCCGGTCCCCCCGACCGTACGCTGCCGTGCACCCGGCCCTGCCGGACGAGGTCCACGCGGTAGCCGCCGGGCTCCGCGACGACGTCCACCCGCTCGCCGCCGCGGGGGCGGCCGCAGCCGCGGGCGCAGCCGGACCAGTGGACGGGGAGCAGGGCCGTCGCAGGACCGGCGGGGGCCGCGCGGGTCACGGGGGCCGCGGGGGCCACGGGCAGGGTCGCGCGCGCGTCGGCGCGCACATCGGCGTGGGACTTCGCGCAGCCGGGGCGGCCCGTGCAGGCGGTGACGCCCAACCAGGGCGAGTCCGCGGCGGTGGCGAGCCCGGTCGCCGCGAGGGCGGCCAGCTCGGCTCGGGCCCGGTCGGCCGGTACCGAGGGGACGATGACGCCGCGCCAGGGGGTCAGCCGCAGCTCGCGGGCGGGGGTGCGCTCGGCCAAGGAGGTCAGCGCGTGCCACTGGGCCGGGGTGAGGCGGCCGAGGGGGGCGAGGACGCAGAGGGCGGTGGTGGGGCCGGTGGGGATCGGGCCGGGCGGGGGTGGGGGTGCGGTTTGTGAAGGGGGCTCGGTGGTGGGCGCGTTGAGCCGGTGGGCGAGGTCGGTGGAGAGGGCCGCGCCCGCGTCCGGGAGGTCCTTGACGCGCCAGGCGGCGGTGGGCGCGGCCGCCCGCAGGAAGGTCTCGGCGGCGAGGAGGGCCGCGGGTGCCGCTTGGGCGGCGGATATCCGCAAGGGGGCGCGGCGGCCGAGTACGAGCAGGGCGCCGCCGTCGGGGATAGCGCGCAGCGTGATGTCGGGGGCGAGCGCGGCCACGTCGCCGCGGCCGTCGTCCAGCGCGAACAGGAACCGTCCGGAAAGAGCGGCGGCCTCCTTGCTCGCGCACAGCAGGGTGTCCAACTCCCGCAGCCAAGGCCGCACATCGGCGTACCCGTTGCCGTCCAGGCCGGTGAGCGGTGAGGCCACGACGTTCCGTACGCGCTCGTGCGTGCGCGAGGGCAGCAGGTCCGCTGCCGCGAGCCGCCGCTCCAACTCGGCCGCGCACGTGGGTGCGAGGCCGCGCAGCTGGACGTTTCCCCGTGACGTCAGGTGGAGTTCGCCGTCCCCCAGCGCTTGTGCGGCGGCTCCCAGCGCGGCCGCCTGCGCGGCTCCCACGAACCCGCCGGGCACCCGCACCCTCGCGAGCGCCCCGTCATCGGCCGCGTGCAGCCGCAGGGCGCCCGGACAAGCGTCGCCCTCCGGGGGGTGCGGGGGGCCCACCACCTGCTCCTTGACCATGCAGCCGAGCATACGGCCGCCGCACGTACGGTCCCCTCGCCGCAAGGGTTCCCTTACGGTGCCGGGTTCCGCGTGCGCGCTACGGGGGCGGCTTCTCGCCGTTGGGGTTCGCCGCCGTTGCCGCGTGCAGGGCTCCTCTGGCCGGTCGCGCAGTTCCTCCCCAGAGCTTCGCCTGGGGGTACCCCCAGCACCCCTGGGTGGTACGGGGCTCGCTGTGCGCGCGAAGGGCAAGGTTTTTCAGGGGCGCGGGGAACTGCGCGGGAGGAGGCCACCGGCCTTTGGACGGCAGACAATCCCGTGGGGCAGACGGGAACCCGAAAGGGGCGCGGGGAACTGCGCGACCAGCCATCGGACGGCGGATGGTCCCGGGACCCGGGTCAGGGGGCACCCCGGGGGGAACCCCTCAAGCTCAGCGCAAGGGAAGCCCAGACGATCTTGCCCGAAGGGGTGTACCGCGTGCCCCAGTGGTCGGCGAGCTGGGCGACCAGGAAGAGGCCGCGGCCCCCCTCGTCGGTGGTCGCGGCGTACCGCAGGTGCGGCGCGGTGCTGCTCGCGTCGGAGACCTCGCAGACCAGGGAGCGGTCGCACAGGAGCCGCACGTCGATCGGCCCGGAGGCGTACCGGATCGCGTTGGTGACCAGCTCGCTGAGGATCAGCTCCGTGGTGAAGGCCAGCTCCTCCAGGTGCCAGTCGGCGAGCTGCCGGTTGGCCGCCTCCCGCACGGTCGCGACCGCCGCCGGGTCGGCCGGCGCCTGCCAGTGGGCGACGCGGTCCGCGGGCAGCCCCCGGGTACGGGCCACCAGCAGCGCGATGTCGTCCTTCGGCACCTGCGGCAGCATCGCGGCGACCGCCGCCTCGCAGATCTCGTCCGGGCCGCGCCCGGGCCCGCCGATCGCGGTCAGCAGCAGGTCGAGCCCGACGTCGATGTCCCGGGTGCGGTCCTCCACCAGCCCGTCGGTGTAGAGCACGAGGCTGCTGCCCTCGGGCAGTTCGCGCTCCACCGACTCGTACGGCAGGCTGCCGAGCCCGAGCGGCGGCCCGGCGGGCACGTCGAGCAGTTCGGTGCCGCCGTCGGGGTGCACCAGGCCCGGCGGCAGGTGCCCGGCCCTGGCCACCTGGCAGCTGCGCGCGACCGGGTCGTAGATCGCGTACAGGCAGGTCGCCCCGGCGATCGGCGCGGCCCCGCCGGTCGCGGCCTCGTCGGCGTCGATCCGGCCGACCAGCTCCGACAGGTGCGCCAGCAGCTCCTCGGGCGGCAGGTCCAGCATCGAGAAGTTGTGCACGGCGGTGCGCAGCCGCCCCATGGTGGCCGCCGCGTGCATGCCGTGCCCGACGACGTCGCCGACGACGAGGGCGACCCGCGCCCCGGGCAGCGGCACCACGTCGAACCAGTCGCCGCCGACCCCCGCCGACGCGGGCAGGTAGCGGTAGGCGACGTCGAGCGCGTCCTGCTCGGGCAGGCCGTGCGGCAGCAGGCTGCGCTGGAGGTTGACGGCCATCTCCTGGGAGCCGGTGATCGCCGCGTCCAGCTGCTCCTGCGTGGTGTAGCGGGGGTCGAAGACGCCGGTGGTGCGGCCGACCCGCAGCACCGCGATCTCGTCGCAGACCGCCCGCACTTCGTCCATCTCGTGGCTGATCAGCAGCACCCCGAGCTGCCGCTCGCGCAGCCGCTGCACCAGCTCCAGCACCTGGGCGACCTGGCGCGGGCCGAGCGCGGCGGTGGGCTCGTCCAGGATCACCAGCTCGGGTTCGCCGATCAGCGCGCGGGCGATGGCCACGGCCTGCCGCTGGGCGCCCGACAGCGAGGCGACCGGCGCGCGCAGGCTCGGGATGCCCACCGCCAGCTCCTCCAGGAGCACGCGGGAGCGCTTCTCCATCTCCACCGAGTCGATCATCCCGAAGCGGCGCAGCGGCCGGCCCAGGTAGAGGTTGTCGACGGTGTCGAGGTTGTCGCACAGCGAGAGGTTCTGGTGGACGGTGGCGATGCCGAGCCGCTGGGCGTCGCGCGGCCGGCGGATGTCGACCCGGCGGCCCTTCCACTCGATGGTGCCGCTGTCCGGCCGGTGCACCCCGGCGATGGTGTTCGCCAGCGTGGACTTGCCCGCGCCATTGCTGCCGATCAGCCCGACCGCCTCGCCGGCGCCGATCGACAGGGCCACGTCGCTGAGCGCCTGGACCGCCCCGAACCGCTTGGAGATGCCGTGCACGGCCAGCAGCGGGCTGTCCGCCATGGGGGCCACCTCCTGCCATCGGTGCACTGTCGGTTACCGAGTCTGCCTGGCGGACCGCCCGATCGCAGCGTGGACGGCGAAGAAAGCCGTCCGCCCCGGATACTGGACCGGTTCGGGGCCGTCCTCCAAGGTGGGAGCGGCACGAAACACGGCGGCAACGCGGGAGCGGGGGTCCCGCAGCAGGCAGACGGAACGCAGCCGGAACGCGGACGGCATGCAGCCGGGATGCGAAGGCATGCGGATGGCACACGGTCGGCACGCGGCCGGACACGGACAGCACGCAGACGGCAGGGAAGAGGTCAGGGTCTATGGCGCAGCAGGTCTCCGGGGTGGTCGCCCGCGGCAAGGGCCGGCCGGTGGGCATCGAGACGATCGTCGTCCCCGACCCCGGGCCGGGCGAGGCGGTGGTGCGGGTCCAGGCGTGCGGGGTGTGCCACACCGACCTGCACTACCGCGAGGGCGGGATCACCGACGACTTCCCGTTCCTGCTCGGTCACGAGGCCGCGGGCGTGGTGGAGTCCGTCGGCGAGGGCGTCACCGAGGTGGCGCCGGGCGACTTCGTCGTCCTCAACTGGCGTGCGGTGTGCGGCCAGTGCCGGGCCTGCCGGCGCGGCCGCCCCTGGTACTGCTTCGCCACCCACAACGCGGCCCGGAAGATGACGCTCGCCGACGGCACCGAGCTGACCGCGGCGCTGGGCATCGGCGCCTTCGCGGAGAAGACGCTGGTGGCCGCCGGGCAGTGCACCAAGGTGGACCCGGCGGCCTCGCCCGCCGCGGCCGGCCTGCTGGGCTGCGGGGTGATGGCGGGCCTGGGCGCCGCGCTGAACACCGGCTCGGTGGGCCGCGGCGACTCGGTGGCCGTGATCGGCTGCGGCGGGGTCGGCAACGCGGCCGTGCTCGGCGCCCGCCTGGCCGGCGCGGCCCGGATCATCGCCGTGGACGTCGACGAGCGCAAGCTCGCCACCGCCCGGCAGCTCGGCGCCACCCACACCGTGGACGCGCGGGCCGGCGACCCGGTGGCGGCGGTCCGCGAGCTGACCGGCGGCTTCGGCGCCGACGTGGTGATCGAGGCGGTCGGCCGCCCGGAGACCTACGAGCAGGCGTTCTACGCCCGCGACCTGGCCGGCACGGTGGTGCTGGTCGGGGTGCCCACCCCCGAGATGCGCCTGGAGCTGCCGCTGCTGGACGTCTTCAGCCGCGGCGGCGCCCTGAAGTCCTCCTGGTACGGCGACTGCCTGCCCTCGCGCGACTTCCCGATGCTCATCGACCTCTACCTGCAGGGCCGCCTGGACCTGGACGCCTTCGTCAGCGAGACCATCCCGCTCACCGACGTCGAGGAGGCGTTCGGCCGGATGACCCGCGGCGAGGTGCTGCGCTCGGTGGTGGAGTTCTGATGGGCGCCCGGGTCGAACTCCTGGTCACCTCGGGCACCTTCTCGCTCGACGGCGGCACCTGGGACGTGGACAACAACGTGTGGATCGTCGGCGACGACCAGGAGGCCGTGGTCGTGGACGCCGCCCACGACGCCGACGCGATCGAGCAGGCACTGGCCGGCCGCCGGCTGCGGGCGATCGTCGCCACCCACGCGCACGACGACCACGTGGGCGCCGCGCCCGCGCTGGCCGACGCCACCGGGGCGCCGGTGCTGCTGCACCCGGCCGACACCGAGCTGTGGCGGCTCACCCACCCCGACCGGGCGCCCGACGGCGAACTGGCCGACGGGCTGGCGATCGAGGTGGCCGGCGAGACGCTGACCGTGCTGCACACCCCCGGCCACACCCCGGGCGCGGTCAGCCTGCACGCGCCCGGCCTGGGCTCGGTCTTCACCGGCGACACCCTGTTCGCCGGCGGCCCGGGCGCCACCGGCCGCTCCTTCAGCGACTTCCCGACGATCGTCGCCTCGATCCGTGACCGGCTGCTCACCCTGCCGCCGCGGACCGTGGTGCGCACCGGGCACGGCGAGACCACCACGATCGGCGCGGAGGCGCCGCACCTGGAGGAATGGATCGCCCGCGGCCACTGACTCCTCGCGCGGCCGCGGGCGATCGGCAGGGATCGGAGAGGGGAGCCGTCAGGCGGCCACCAGCTCCGGGTGCAGCACCACCTTGGTGAAGCCCTCGACCCGCTTGTCGAACTTCTCGTACGCCATCGGCGCCTGGTCCAGCGGCAGTTCGTGGGAGACCACGAAGCTGGGCCGGGCCCGGCCGGCGATGATCAGGTCGCGCAGCTTGCGGTTGTAGCGCTTGACGTTCGTCTGGCCGGTGCCCATGCGCTGGCCCTTCTCGAACATCCTGCCGATCGAGACGAGCAGCTGGCCGTGCTTGGCGTGGTCGTCCGGGCCGCCCGGGTCGGAGGGCACGTAGAGCCCGGGGATGCCGAGCTTGCCGGTCGGGCGGACCGTCTCCACCAGGGAGTTGAGGACCACCGCGGGCTCCTCCTCGCCGGTCTTGCCGGACTGCGCCTGGTAGCCGACCGCGTCCACGCCCTTGTCGGTGCCCTCGCCGTCGGTCATGTCGCGGATCTGCTCGGCCGGGTCGCCCTTGGTGAAGTCGATCGGGATCGCCCCGATCTGCTCGGCCTTGGCGAGCCGCTCGGGTACCCGGTCCACGACGAACACCTTGGCGGCGCCGCGCAGCAGCGCCGAGTACGCGGCCATCAGCCCCACCGGTCCTGCCCCGTAGACCGCGACGCTCTCGCCGGGGGAGACCTCGGCGAGCTCGCAGCCGTGGTAGCCGGTCGGGAAGATGTCCGCCAGCAGCACGAAGTCGGTCTCGAACTGCTCGCCGTGCGGCAGCTTGAGGCAGTTGAAGTCCGCGAAGGGCACCCGCAGCCGCTCGGCCTGGCCGCCCATGTAGGGGCCCATGGCCACGTAGCCGTAGGCGCCGCCGGCGAAGCCCGGGTTCACCGTCAGGCAGAAGCCGGTCTTGCCGTCCAGACAGTTCTTGCAGAAGCCGCAGGCCACGTTGAACGGCATGACGACCCGGTCGCCGACCTTCAGCGAGGTGACGCCGGAGCCGACCTCCTCGATCACGCCGAGGTTCTCGTGGCCGAAGACGATGCCCGCCTCGGCTGCCGTGCGGCCCTCGTACATGTGCAGGTCGGAGCCGCAGATCGCGGTGGACGTGACCCGTACGATCACGTCGTTGGGGTGCTGGATGCCCGGGTCGTCCACTTCCGTGACCTTGACCTCGAAAGGCTTCTCGTACACGACTGCCTTCATCGTCACCACTTCCGTTGTGCAGGGTGCGGATGAGCGGCGGCAGCGCCGGAGCGGACGGGTCTGGCCGTACCGTCCGGGCCGTCGTCCCCCTTCCAGTGCACACCCCGGCGGCAGCGGTCTCAAGCCGAGTCCGGCCGCCGCGTCCGGCCGGGCCGGGCCCGCGACGCTCAGCAGTCGGAGTCGGACTCGCAGTCGTCGTCGGCGCTGAAGCCCTCGGCGGCGGCAGCCGCGCAGGTGCCGGGCTCGTGCTCGGGGGCACGGCCGTCCAGCGGGGCGCAGCCGCCCACGGCCTGGTGCAGCAGGTCGTAGAGCGCGGCGCGCTGCTCGCCGTCGAGCGCGGCCAGGACCTCGTCCTCGGCGGCGGCCAGGGCGAACTCGGCGGCGGCGAGCCGGCGGGTGCCGGCGTAGGTGAGCTCCACGATGTGGCGGCGCCGGTCCAGCTCCGAGCGCTTGCGCTCGACCAGGCCCTCGGTCTCCAGCTCGTTGAGCAGGCCGACCACGTTGGCGCGGTCGATCAGCAAGGTGGCGGCCAGGGCCTGCTGGGTGGCGCCGCCGCCGTTCTCCCGCAGCACGGTGAGCGCGACCAGGTGGCGCGTGCGCAGTCCGAGCGGGGCCAGCACGGACTCGGCCCGCCGCCGCATCCGGCGCGTCAGCTGGTCCAGGAGCGCGCCGGAGCGCCTGGGCGGCTGGTTCAGCACCGGGAGGGTGGACATTCCCACATCGTATACCCGGCCCACCGGGAATGGTGGCGTGCTATAAATCGTTGGTGCTGCACAAACCATCTATGAAAGGTTACGCACCATGCCTCACCTGCTGCACATCGACTCGAGCATCCAGGGCGAGCGCTCTGTCAGCCGGCGCCTGACCGCCAGGGCGCGCCAGGCCTGGCAGGCCGCGCACCCCGGCGGCACCGTCACCTACCGCGACCTGGGTGCCGAGCCGCTGCCGCACCTGACGCCCGCCAGCGCCGGTGCCGGGCTCACCCCGGCCGAGGCCCGCACGCCCGAGCAGGCGGCCGCCTACGCGCTGAGCGAGGAGATCATCAACGAGGTCAAGGCCGCGGACGCGGTCGTGCTCGGCCTGCCGGTCTACAACTTCGGCGCGCCCAGCAGCGTGAAGACCTGGGTGGACCACCTGATCGTCCCGGGCCTGTCCGTGGACGGCGCCACCCAGCAGGGGCTGCTCGGCGGCCGCGAGCTGCTGGTCGTCATCTCCCGCGGCGGCGGTTACGGCCCGGGCACCCCGCGTGAGGGCTGGGACCACGCCGAACAGTGGCTGCCGCACGGCCTCGCCCTGACCGGTCTGGAGCCGGATTACGTCATCGCCGAGCTCACCCTCGCGCACGTGAACCCGGCGATGTCCGAGCTGATCCCGCTCGCGGACGCCAGCATGAAGGCGGCCGAGGAGGCCATCGACAACCGCTGGAAGGCCGGCGTCCCGGCGTAACGCCCGCCGCCACGGCGCCACTGCACCAAGGCCCCCCGGCCACCGGGGGGCCTTGGGCGTGTCCGGGGAGGGTGCGGGGTCCGGTGGCCGGCAGTGGGGCCGCGGTGGGGCGGCAGTGGCCGGCGAGGGGCCGGCAGGGGCGGGGACGCCAGCGGGTCGGCGGTGTCGTCGGGTCGCGCAACCCGGCGGCGGGTACTGGATGTTGGCGGAGCGGGTGGGGGTTCCGTAAACGTTGCCGGTTCTCTTGACAGGGCTCCGAGCGAGGGCCGATTCTCCTGAGAGCGCTCTCAGTGGAACGCTGTTTCATCGCCCTGACCCTCTGTCACGATCCCTGACCCCCCACCCCCACAACGCCCCCCATATCACCCCCCCCACATCAACCCCCCACGCTCCAGAAGGAGTACGCATGTCCCGCACAGACACGCGCGTACCGCCCTCGGAACGGCGCCGAACGCGCGACCGGCTGCCGGTCCGGCGGGCCGCGGTCGCGCTGGTGGCCGCCGTCGCCACGTTCACCGGGCTCGCGCTCGCCGGGTCGCAGGCCGCCTCGGCCAGCCCGGCGGCCGACGCCGCGCCCGCCGCCCCGGCCGCGGCCCACGCGGCCGCCGCTCCCTCGGACGTGCCCGCCGCCCCCTCCGGCTTCACCACCACGTGGAGCGACGACTTCAGCGGGCCCGCCAACACCGGTCTGAACACCGACACCTGGCGCTACGACGCCGGCGCCGGCTGGACGTTCGGCACCGGTGAGATCGAGGACATGACCACCAGCACCAGCAACGTCTACACCGACGGCAACGGCCACCTGGTGCTCAAGGCGCTGCACTCCGGCACCGACCCCAACTCCGGCTGGACGTCCGGCCGGGTGGAGACCCAGGCCGACGGCTTCGGCGCGCGGCCGGGCGGCGTGGTGCGCGTCCAGGCCTCGATCCAGCAGCCGAACCTCACCACCGCCAACGGCGCCGGTTACTGGCCCGCGTTCTGGATGCTCGGCTCCCCGCTGCGGGTCGGCGTCGGCTGGCCGGGCTCCGGCGAGGTCGACATCATGGAGGACATCAACGCCCGCAGCTCCGTCTTCGGCACCCTGCACTGCGGGGTCAGCCCCGGCGGCCCCTGCAACGAGTCCACCGGCATCGGCAGCGGTGAGCACGCCTGCTCCGGCTGCCAGACCGGCTACCACACCTACGCCGTGGAGATCGACCGCTCCACCTCGCCCGAGCAACTGCGCTACTACCTGGACGGGCAGCAGTACTTCACCATCAACTCCAACCAGGTGGACGCCACGACCTGGGCCAACGCGGTCGACCACAGCTTCTACGTGATCTTCGACCTGGCGATCGGCGGCGGCTTCCCGGCCGCCTTCGGCGGCGGCCCCAACTCCGCGACCGCCTCGGGCGGCCAGATGAACATCGACTACGTCGCCGTCTACAACAAGGCGCCGGCCGGCACCACCGGCACGAACATCGCGCTGGGCAAGACGGCCACCTCGTCCTCCAACGAGAGCGCCCAGTTCCCGGCGTCCAACGCGGTGGACGGCGACATCACCAGCCGCTGGTCCAGCGGCTTCTCCGACCCGCAGTGGCTCCAGGTCGACCTCGGCCAGTCGTACAACCTCACCCACGCCAGCCTCACCTGGGAGGCGGCCGCGGCGGCGGCCTACCAGCTACAGGTGTCCTCCGACGGACAGAACTGGACGACGGTCTACACCAACAACAACAGCCCGCAGGACCTGCAGGACACGGCGCTGAACACCACCGGCCGCTACGTCCGCGTCTACGCCACCTCCAGAGCCTCGCAGTACGGCGACTCGCTCTACGAACTGGCGCTGTACGGCACACCGGCCGGCGGCAGCACGCCCCCGGGCGGCTCCACACTGCTCTCGCAGGGCCACACCGCCACCGCGTCCTCCGCGGAGAACGGCTCCTTCACCGCGGCCATGGCTGTGGACGGCGACCCGGGCACCCGCTGGTCGAGCGCCTTCTCCGACCCGCAGTGGCTGCAGGTGGACCTCGGCGCCGTGCACACCCTCAGCCAGGTGAAGCTCAACTGGGAGACGGCATACGGCACCGCGTACCAGATCCAGACGTCCACCGACGGCACCAACTGGACCACCGTCTACTCCACCACCAGCGGGACCGGCGGCAACCAGACGCTGCCGGTGACCGGATCGGGCCGCTACGTACGCCTGTACGGCACGCAGCGCGCCACGCAGTACGGCTACTCCCTCTGGGAGTTCCAGGTCTACGGCAGCTGATCCGGCCCGCGCTGTCCGGCCGGAGGGGCGCACCAGCCCCGCCGCGCCGGGGGCCCCTTCGACCGAGCCGTGCGGGCCGGGCTGTCAGGACCGGCCCGCACGGCTCCCCGCATGTTCCGTCCCCGCCCCTTCCCCGCCGCCGTACAGGGCGCGTCAGGAAGGGGCGGGCGCGCGTCAGGGAGGCGTCAAGGACGGGTCCGCCGCCAAGGGGCCGTGCCTAGCGTCGAAGACATGCGAGGCGGCGACTTCCCCGACACGGTGCCGCGTTCCCCCGCGGGGGACGCGGGCCGGGCCGTGCGCGCCCACGACCGCGGCTGGCCCGCCCGGCTGCACACCGCCTACGCCGCCGCGGCCTCGGTGCTCGCCCTGGCGCTCGTCCTCGACGGCTGGGACGGCACCCTGACGGCCTGGCGGGCGCTGGCCTGGACCGGCCTGGCCGCGCTGCTCCTCTGTGTGCTGCTGCCGCCGCGCACCACCGCGGGCACCGGCTGGCTGCGGGTGCGCGGCCTGGCCCGGGGCCACCGGGTGCGCACCGACCTGCTGGTCGCCGCCGTCTTCGACGGCCGGGTGGACCGCCGCCTGCTGCTGCGGGACGCGCTCGGCAACCGGGTGGCCGTCGAGGTCGCCGTCCTGCTGGACAACCCGTTCCTGTGGCACGAGGTCGACGCCGGTGCCCGCCGCTCGCGCGCGGCCGGGCTGCTGCCGCACGCGGCCGCGCTGCGCGAACTGGCCGAGCGGATCGACGCCGCCGAGGCCCGGCGGCTGCTGTCGGCGGCCGGGATCAGCTGACCACCCGCACCGGGCTGCCCGCCGTCCAGGCCGCGATGTCCTCCACCGCCTCGGTGTAGAAGACCCGGTACGTCTTCTCCGTCACGTAGCCCATGTGCGGGGTGAGCAGGGTGCGCGGGGCGCTGCGCAGCCAGTGGCCGGCGGGCAGCGGCTCGGGGTCGAACACGTCCAGCGCCACTCCCGCGGGCCGGCCCGCCTCGATCGCCTGCCGCAGCGCGTCCTCGTCCAGCAGACCGAACCGCGAGGTGTTGACGAGGTAGGCGTCCTCGCGCATCGCGCCCAACTCGGCCGCCCCGACCAGACCGCGGCTGCGCTCGGAGAGCACCATGTGCAGCGTGACGACCTTCGCGGTGGCGAACAGCTCCTCCTTGGCCACCCGGCGCACCCCGCTCTTGGCGGCCCGCTCGTCGTCGAGGTGGGGGCTCCAGGCGACGACGTCCATGTCGAAGGCCGCGCCCACCGCCGCCACCCGCGCGCCGAGCCGGCCCAGGCCGACCACGCCGAGCACCTCGCCAGCCAGGTCGGGCGCCACGGTCTGCTGCCAGCCGCCGGCCCTGATCCGCGCGTCCTCGGCGGCCGTGCCGCGGACCAGGCCCAGGATGAGCGCCCAGGTCAGCTCCGCGGTGCCGGAGGGGAAGGCGCCGGTGCCGCAGACCAGTACGCCGTGCTCGGCGGCGGCCGCCATGTCGATGGCCGCGTTGCGCATCCCGGTGGTGACCAGCAGCCGCAGCCGGGGCAGGCGGGCCAGCACCCCGGCGGGGAAGGCGGTGCGCTCCCGCATCGCCACCACCACGTCGAAGGGCGCGAGCGCGGCCACCAGAGCGTCGGGATCGGCAATGTGCTCGGCGAAGAACTCCACCTCGGCGCCGGGCAGTCGCCCGGCCCAGTCGGCGGTCCGCTCGGCGACCTGCTGGTAGTCGTCCAGTACGGCGACCCGGATCGGCACGGCAACTCCCTCGGTGAACCTCGTTCGGGCACGGATGCCCCCGGGCGCCGATCCTAGGCGTCCTCCTTGTGCGGCTCCGCGCTCCGCCTCACGCCCCGGCCGCGTCGTCCCCGTCGTCCCCGTCGTCGCCTTCGCCGGCCGCGCCCTCCAGTTCGCCCTCGGTGTCCAGCAGGATCCGGCGCAGCTCGGCGAGGACGGCCGGGTCGGGCTCCGCCCACATGCCGCGCGACTGCGCCTCCAGCAGCCGCTCGGCGATGCCATGCAGCGCCCAGGGGTTGGCGGACTGCAGGAAGGCGCGGTTCTCCGGGTCGAGCAGGTAGCTCTGGGTGATCCGGTCGTACATCCAGTCGGCGACGACACCGGTGGTCGCGTCGTAGCCGAACAAGTAGTCCACGGTGGCGGCGAGTTCGAAGGCGCCCTTGTAGCCGTGCCGGCGCATCGCCTCGATCCAGCGGGGGTTGACCACGCGGGCCCGGAAGACGCGGGAGGTCTCCTCCACCAGGCTGCGGGTGCGCACCGTCTCCGGGCGGGTCGAGTCACCGATGTAGGCGGCCGGGGCGGTGCCGCGCAGCGCGCGGACGGCGGCCACCATCCCGCCGTGGTACTGGAAGTAGTCGTCGGAGTCGGCGATGTCGTGCTCGCGGGTGTCGGTGTTCTTCGCGGCGACCGCGATCCGGCGGTAGGCGGTCTCCATCTCGTCCCGCGCCGGGCGGCCGTCGAGCCCGCGGCCGTAGGCGTAGCCGCCCCACACCGTGTAGACCTCGGCGAGATCCGCGTCGGTGCGCCAGTCCCGGGAGTCGATCAGCTGCAGCAGCCCGGCCCCGTAGGTGCCCGGGCGGGAGCCGAAGATGCGGGTGGTGGCCCGCCGCTCGTCGCCGTGCTCGGCGAGGTCCGCGCGGGCGTGCGCTCGCACGTGGTTGACCTCATCGGGCTCGTCCAGGCCCGCGACCAGGCGGACCGCGTCGTCGAGCAGCGCGACGGTGTGCGGAAAGGCGTCCCGGAAGAAGCCGGAGATGCGCAGGGTGACGTCGATGCGAGGGCGGCCCAGCTCGGCCGGCGGCACCGGCTCGAGACCGGTGACGCGGCGGGAGGCGTCGTCCCACACCGGGCGCACGCCCAGCAGCGCCAGCGCCTCGGCGATGTCGTCGCCCGCGGTGCGCATCGCCGAGGTGCCCCACAGCGACAGGCCCACCGAGGCCGGCCAGTCGCCGGTGTCCTCGCGGTAGCGGGCCAGCAGCGAGTCGGCGAGCGCCTGGCCGGTCTCCCAGGCGAGCCGGGAGGGCACCGCCTTGGGGTCCACCGAGTAGAAGTTGCGGCCGGTCGGCAGCACATTGACCAGGCCGCGCAGCGGCGAGCCCGAGGGCCCGGCCGGGACGAAGCCGCCGGCCAGCGCGTGCAGGGTGCGGTCCAGCTCGGCGGTGGTGGCCGCCAGGCGCGGGACGACCTCGCGGGCGGCGAAGTCCAGTACGACGGCGAGCTGCCCGCCCTCGCCGTGGCCCTGGGCGGCCAGCACACCGGGGACCGCGTCGGGCCGCCAGCCCGCGTCCTCCATCGCCTGCACCAGCGCGCGGGCCCGCGCCTCGGCGTCGTCGGCCGCGGTGCGGGTGGCCGCGGACTCGTCCAGGCCGAGCGCCTCGCGCAGGCCGGGCAGCGCCGAGGTGCCGCCCCAGATCTGCCGGGCGCGCAGGATCGCCAGCACCAGGTCCACGCGGGCGGCACCCTCCGGCGCGCTGCCCAGGACGTGCAGCCCGTCGCGGATCTGGGCGTCCTTGATCTCGCACAGCCAGCCGTCGACGTGCAGCAGGAAGTCGTCGAAGCCCTCGTCGTCGGGCCGGTCGGAAAGGCCCAGGTCGTGGTCGAGCCGGGCGGCCTGGATCAGCGTCCAGATCTGCGCGCGCACCGCCGGCAGCTTCGCCGGGTCCATGGCGGCGATCTGCGCGTGCTCGTCCATCAGCTGCTCCAGGCGCGCGATGTCGCCGTAGGAGTCGGCGCGGGCCATCGGCGGCACCAGGTGGTCCACGAGCGTGGCGTGGGCGCGGCGCTTGGCCTGCGTGCCCTCGCCCGGGTCGTTGACCAGGAAGGGGTAGATCAGCGGCAGGTCGCCCAGCACCGCGTCGGGCCCGCACGCGGCCGACAGGCCCGCGTTCTTGCCGGGCAGCCACTCCAGATTGCCGTGCTTGCCGAGGTGGATCATCGCGTCGGCGCCGAAGCCGCCGTCGGCCCGGTCCGCCGCTATCCAGTGGTAGGCGGCCAGATAGTGGTGCGAGGGCGGCAGGTCGGGGTCGTGGTAGATCGCGATCGGGTTCTCGCCGAAGCCGCGCGGCGGCTGGATGAGGACGAGCAGGTTGCCGTACCGCAGCGCGGCCAGCACGATGTCGCCCTCCGGGTTGCGGCTGCGGTCCACGAACATCTCGCCGGGCGGCGCCCCCCAGTGCCGCTCGACGGCCTCGCGCAGCTCGGCGGGCAGGGTGGCGTACCAGCGGCGGTAGTCGGCGGCGGGCACCCGGACCGGGTTGCGGGCCAGCTGCTCCTCGGTGAGCCAGTCCTGGTCGTGGCCGCCGGCGTCGATGAGGGCGCGGATCAGGGCGTCGCCGGGGTGGGCGGTCCCGCCGGCGCCCTCGCCGTCGGCTGCCGCGGCGCCCCCGGGCTCCTGCCCGGCGTCGTCCCCGGTGCCGTACTCGGTGTCGAGGCCGGGGATCGGCTCGGTGCCCAGGTCGTAGCCGGCCTCGCGCAGCCGGCCGAGGAGGGCCATGGCGCTCGCGGGGGTGTCCAGGCCGACCGCGTTGCCGATCCGGGAGTGCTTGGTCGGGTAGGCCGACAGCACCAGGGCGAGCCGCTTGCGCTCCGGCGGGATGTGCCGCAGCCGGGCGTGGCGTACGGCGATGCCGGCGACGCGGGCGGCCCGCTCGGGGTCGGCGACGTAGGCGGGCAGCCCCTCGGCGTCGAACTCCTTGAACGAGAAGGGCACCGTGATCAGCCGCCCGTCGAACTCCGGCACCGCGATCTGGCTCGCGGCGTCCAGCGGCGAGACCCCCTCGTCGCTCGCCGCCCAGTCCGCGCGCGAGCCGGTCAGGCACAGCGCCTGCAGGACGGGTATGTCGAGGCCGGTGAGCGCGCCCGCGTCCCAGGCCTCGTCGTCGCCGCCGGCCGAGGCGTCGGCGGGCCGGGTGCCGCCGGCGGCGAGCACGGTGGTCACCACCGCGTCGGCGGCGGCGAGTTCGGCGAGCAGGCCCGGCTCAGGGGCGCGCAGGGAGGCAACGTAGTACGGCATCGCCCGCCCGCCGGCCTCCTCGATCGCCGCGCACAACGCCTCCACGAAGGCGGTGTTGCCGCTCATGTGGTGCGCCCGGTAGTACAACACCGCGACGGCCGGGGCGTCTTGGGCCACCTCGCGCGAGGCGGTGCGCTCGAGCGGGCCCCACGAGGGCGCGGCGGCGGGCGGTTCGAAGCCGTGGCCGGTGAGCAGCACGGTGTCGCAGAGGAAGCGGGCGAGCTGGTCGAGGTTGGCGGGGCCGCCGTGCGCGAGGTACGCGTGCGCTTCCGCGGCGATGCCGATCGGGACGGTGGAGGCGGCCATCAGCTGGGCGTCGGGGGCCTGTTCGCCCGACAGCACGACCACGGGGAGGCCCGTGGCCCGCACCGCGGCGAGCCCGTCCTCCCACACCCGCAGCCCGCCCAGCAGCCGCACCACCACCAGCTCCGCGCCCTCCGCGAGGGCGGCCACTTCCGCAGCGGCGGTCCGCGCCGGGTTCGCCACGCGGTACCCCACGGGGCCGCCTGCGGCGCGCGCACTGAGCAGATCGGTGTCGGAGGTGGAAACCAGCAGGATCGCCATGCGGCTCATCCTAGGTGGGGGCTACTCGCCGCTTGGGTTCCCGTCCGCCGCCGGGTGCCGCGCCATCGTGGCTGGTCGCGCAGTTCCTCGCGCCCCTCGGGTGCGCGTCTGCCCCACGGGGGTCCGATGCCGTCGCAAGGCCGGTGGCCTGCTTGTCGCGCAGTTCCCCGCGCCCCTATACAGCTTGCCCTTTGCGCGCAGGGCGAGCCCCGTACAACCCAGGGGCGCGGGGAACTGCGCGCCCAGCCAGGGCCGGCCTGCCGCCGGGAGCGGGGGGAAGCTCCTACGGCGGGGTGCCGTTTCTTGGGGGCGCGGGGAACTGCGCGGGAAGAGGCCACCGGCCTGCGGCCGGAACTGGCGGGGGTGGGGCAGACGGGAACCCGAGGGGCGCGAGGAACTGCGCGCACAGCTCAAGGCGGGCCCGCGGCCGGGAGCGGCGGGGAACCCCCACGGCGAGTGGCCACCGTAAAAAGCGTATGGCGCAGCTCACACTCGGCCGATGAAATATCCGGGGACCACATCCCCGTTTGCATAACCGTGAGCGTAAGCGGGGACCGGGTATCCGGTTCCGCGCCATCACCAGGAACCCGCCCGGAAAGGAGTGCGTCGTGACCGTCACCGTCGAGAACGTCGAGACCGTCGGGAACAAAGACACGCGGCGTGCCCCCCGCACCCGCGCGGACGCGCTCCGCAACCGCGAGCGCATCGTCGCCGCGGCCCGTGAGGTCCTTGTCGAGTTCGGCCCCGACGCCCCGCTCGACGAGATCGCCCGCCGGGCCGGCATCGGCAACGCCACGCTGTACCGGCATTTCCCGGACCGGCACGCCCTCGTCCACGACGTCGTGGTCTCGGTGATCGTCCGCATCGCGGACCACGCCGAGGAGGCGGCCCGCGGGAGCGACCCGTTCACCGCGCTGTGCGCCTTCGCGCACGCCGCGGTGGAGGAGCGGGTCGGCGCCCTGTGCGGCGTCGTCAGCTGCGGCTACGCCCCGCACAGCGAGGCGCTGGGCGCCGAGCACGAGCGGCTGCAGAGCGCGCTGGACGCGCTCATGGAGCGCGCCCGGGCCGCCGGCCAGCTGCGCCCCGGGGTCGGCACCGACGACCTGATGATCGCGCTGTCCCAGCTCACCCGCCCACTGCCCGGCAGCCACTGCCCGGGTATCGACGCGGCCGCCCACCGGCACGTCCACCTCTTCCTGGACGGCCTGCGAGCGGTCCACGCCACCGACGCACCCGAACTGCCCGGCCCGGACGCGCCCCCCACGGGGTCCCGCCCGCGCCGCACGGAGGCACCCTGCACCTCGGCCAGAAGCTGAAGTCCGCGCCCGCCACCGGCCGACGACGCCCGGAGCGGACCGCGGATCTTCCCCGGCCCTGAATTCACCCGTCCCGTACGTCCCCAGCCGACTCCGCACACTCTCCGCACCCTTTCTGCCCGCACTGCCGAACCGGCAGCACCGGCAATCCCCTTGACCCGCCGGCGGCGGAATGCCGCGGCGTGCCCAGGCGCGCCGTATCGCCCCGAACGCCGACTCCTCAGCTCCCCCTTGCCTTTTTCACTCTCCCGAGGCGGATTCGCATGTTCCGAAGCATCACCAAGAAGACGTCCGCGGCGTCCCGCCCTGCGGCTCGCGGACTCCCTGATCCCAATCGCTGGAAAGCGCTGGTGTTCATCTCGCTGGCCCAGCTGATGGTCGTGCTCGACGCGACCATCGTGAACATCGCGCTGCCCAGCGCCCAGCACGACCTGCACATCTCCGACGCCAACAAGCAGTGGGTCATCACGGCCTACGCGCTGGCGTTCGGCGGCCTGCTGCTCTTCGGCGGCCGGCTGGCCGACCTGTGGGGCCGCAAGCGGGCCTTCGTGACCGGCCTGACCGGCTTCGCGCTGGCCTCCGCGCTCGGCGGCGCCGCCGCGAACGAGGCGATGCTCTTCAGCTCCCGCGCGGCCCAGGGCCTGTTCGGCGCGATGCTCGCGCCCTCGGCGCTGTCGCTGCTGGCCACCACGTTCACCGACGCCAAGGAGCGGGCCAAGGCGTTCGGCGTCTTCGGCGCCATCGCGGGCGGCGGCGGCGCGGTCGGCCTGCTGCTCGGCGGTGTGCTCACCGAGTACCTCGACTGGCGCTGGACGTTCTTCGTCAACATCCCCTTCGCGGTGATCGCGGCGCTGGGCGCCTGGCTGGTCATCCGCGAGCCCGAGGGCGGGCGCAACCGCTCGCCGCTGGACGTGCCCGGCGTGGTCCTCTCCACGCTCGGCCTGGTCTCCCTGGTCTACGGCTTCACCCGCGCGGAGACCAGTGGCTGGTCCGCCGTGTCCACGATCGGCCTGCTGGTCGCCGCTGTGGTGCTGCTCGCCACGTTCGCGCTGGTGGAGTCGCGCACCAAGGCGCCGCTGCTGCCGATGCGCGTGGTCGCCGACCGCAACCGCGGCGGCACGTACCTCTCGCTGGGCCTGGCCATCATCGGCATGTTCGGCGTGTTCCTCTTCATGACGTACTACCTGCAGGTGGTGCAGGGGTACTCGGCGATCAGGACCGGCTTCGCGTTCCTGCCGATGGTCGCGGCCTTCGTCACCGGCTCCACGCAGATCGGCGCGCGCCTGGTCACCCGGCTGCCCGCACGGGCGCTGATGGCCCCGGGCTTCGCGGTCGCCGCGGTCGCGATGCTGCTGCTGACCCGCCTGTCGGTCGGCGCGTCCTACCCGGGCGTGATCCTGCCCGGCCTGGTGCTGCTGGGCCTGGGCATGGGCACCGCGTTCATGCCGGCGATGGCGCTGGCCACCTCGGGTGTGCAGCCGCGTGACGCGGGTGTCGCCTCGGCGATGGTCAACACCTCGCAGCAGGTGGGCGGCGCGATCGGCACCGCGCTGCTGAACACGCTGGCCGCCTCCGCGACGGCCACCTACCTGGCCTCTCACAAGGCCACGGCCGGCGGCGCCCAGCTGCTGCAGGCCCGGGGCTTGGTGCACGGCTACACCCACGCCATCTGGGTCGCCGTGGCCATCGAGGCGGCCGCCTCGCTGATCGCCCTCTTCGCGGTCACCGCGGGCCGCCCGGGCTCCACCCGGGTCGCCTCCAGCGACCAGGACGCGAGCGTCCAGGACGAGCCGGAGATCCCGGTCATCGCCCACTGACCGCGGGCCTTCACCGCACAGAACGGCGACGGCGGGTCCCCCACCAGGGGGCACCCGCCGTCGCCGTTCCGCGTTCCCGGGGCTGCGTTCGTGAGCCGTGCGGGTGACGGGGTTTGACACAAGGTCAGCAGACGGGGAAGCTGTTTGCACTGAAAGTCATTTCCAACAAGGATCGCCGTGAAGATCGCGTTCGTGGGCAAGGGCGGCAGCGGGAAGACCACGCTGGCCGCACTCTTCGCCCGTCACCTGGCTGCCGCGGGCAGCACCGTCGTCGCTGTGGACGCCGACATCAACCAGCACCTGGGTGTCGCCCTGGGGATGGACGAGGAGGAGGCCGCGGCCGTGCCCCCGCTCGGCGGCCACCTCGCCGAGATCAAGGAGTACCTGCGGGGCGGCAACCCGCTCATCGCCTCGGCCGCCGCCATGGTGAAGACCACCCCGCCCGGCCGCGGCTCGCGCCTGCTGGAGCCCGCCGGCGACGACCCGGTGCACGCGCTCGGCCGGCCCGTCGCCGGCGTGGTGCTGCTGGCCACCGGCGGCTTCGAGGCCGAGGACCTCGGGGTGGCCTGCTACCACTCCAAGGTCGGCGCCGTGGAGCTCTACCTGAACCACCTGGTCGACGGCCCCGGCTCCCACGCCGTGGTCGACATGACCGCCGGAGCCGACGCCTTCGCCTCCGGCCTGTTCACCCGCTTCGACCAGACCTTCCTGGTCGCCGAGCCCACCCGCAAGGGCGTCTCCGTGTACCGGCAGTACCGCGAGTACGCCGCCGACTACGGCATCCGGCTCGCCGTGGTCGGCAACAAGGTCGAGGGGCCGCAGGACATCGCGTTCCTGCGCGAGCACGTCGGCGACGACCTGCTGGTCTGCCTGGAGCACTCCCCGTACGTGCGCGCCCTGGAAAGGGGCCGGACGGCGCCGCTCGCCGACCTGGAGCCCGCCAACACCGCGGCGCTGCGCACCCTGCACGAAGTGGTCGCCGCCCGTACCAAGGACTGGTCCGCCTTCCAGGAGCACGCGGTGCTCTTCCACCGCCGCAACGCCCTGGCCTGGGCCGACCGCGCCACCGGCGAGGACCTCGGCCGCCAGATCGACCCCGGCTTCCGGCACGGCCCCCAGGCCCTGCAAGCGGCCCGCGCCTGAGCCGGCGCCCGGCCGACTGCCGTATCCGGTACGGACGGCGCCCGGTGCGGGTGCCGACTCCCGTGGCCGGTACGGACGGTGGCCGACTCCCGCGCCGGGCAGGAGCCGTGGCCAAGTCCCTTACCTGGTACGGGACCTGGTCAACTCCCGCCGTAACCAGACCCATTCACGCCGCCAGGCACTCACGCACTCACGAACCCACGCACCCACGCACTCACGCACTCACGAACGGAGCCCTTCCATGTCGCTCGACGTGTCCCCCGAACTGCTCGCCGAGGCCGAGCGGGGCGAGGTCGACGAAGCCGCCTTCGTCGAGACCGTCCGCACCTCGCTGCCGTACGCGTACCGGATGATCGCCGACCTCACCCGCACCCTGGAGGCCACCGCCGGGCCCTTCGCCGACAACACCGTGCCGCCCGCCTCCGAGGCCGAGCGCGGGCAGTTGCTGCGCGCGCTCGCCAGCGACTCGATCCGCGGCAGCCTGGAACGCCACTTCGGGGTGCGGCTCGCCTTCCAGAACTGCCACCGGGTCGCCGTCTTCCCCCGCGGCACCGAACACGGCGACCCCTACCGCACCTTCACCTCCCCCCGCGCCCAGATCCTCAACCAGTCCCCGGAGCTCCGGGACTGCTGAGCCGCGCTCGTCGCCGGAGGAATGGTGCGTGCCCTGCCGAAGCCGCCGGACTCTGCCAGCGCGCCTTCGGGATCGTGCAGTTGACGCCATCGACCGCAAGTGCTGCACTGCGGGCGAAGGAGATGCGTCAGGCGAGAACGCCGCTGCGCGCGGCGAGGCCGCGCAGTTCCATCGACGTGGGACCGGAGACCAGCAGACCGGAGATGAGCGACTTGGTCGCCGGGCGCGCGTGGGTCTCCTGCGGAGCGAGCCGTTCGGCGGCCAGCAGAGTGCGGACGCAGTCCGCGCGGCGGCCGAGACGGTCGTAGGTGACGGCGATGTCGCCCAGGGCACGGGAGCGCCGCTCGACGCTGGGCAGCGCCTTGAGGGAGATCGAGCGTGCCGCGGCGAGTGCTGCCAGGGGGTCCCCGGCGTGGTTCTCGGCACTGATCCTGTGCAGTCCCACGGTGAGCGGGCTGAAGCCGCCGTAGTGGCGCAGGAGGGTTCCACCGCCGAGTTCCTCGGCGATGGCCGCGGCCTCGTCGGCGAGCTCTCGCATCCCGTCCCGGTCGCCTCCGCGCGCGAGGGTGTAGCTGGCGCTCTGCACGAGAAGACCGCGCAGGGCAGCCCCGGGACGGCCGGCGCGGCGCAGGTCGGGGTGGTCGGCGGCGGACAGCGCGATCGAGAGCGCCTCGGAACGCCACCCTGCTTTCCTCGCCAAAACGGCGAGCTGGCGAGCGGATTCGGCGACGACGAGGGGGTCCTGGGCGGCCTCGGCGAGCTGCCGTGCACGGTCGGCCGCCATCCAGCCGAGCTGCTGCTCGTCGAGTTTCACGAGCATGCGCGTGGCCAGCAGATAGGTCTCGGCGAGGAGGGAGTACTGGGCGGAGTCGTCGTCGGCGGCGGTCAGCGCGTGGCCGGCGCGAATCAGGCGCGGCAGGCGAACGGCGAGGGAGGCGTACCGGCAGGCGTCGAAGTCGGCGAGTGCGTGGGCGAAGTCGGCGGGGAGTTTCTCCGCCGACGGGATCATGGGGGCCGGGCCCAGGCCGAGCATGGCGTCCCGCAGCCGGGTGACCAGCAGCTCTCCGAGCAGGGCCTCGTCGGCCTGTGCGGCTCCGTTCCCGAGGAGAGGGGTGCCGGCCGCCGAGGCGGCGGTGGCCGCCAGGCCCGCGAGCAACTTCCGTCGGCGCACCGGGTCTTCACCGTCCTCCCCACCGGATCCACCCAGCCTAGGGGCGGGCAGCCGGGGGAAAGCGCCGGTTGCGCCGATCCGCTGACCGTGTCGAACCTCAGGCCGACGTGCGGGCGGCGCGAGGCCGACTGCCTGGGGCGGCAGCTCCAGTGCGTCGGCGAAGCGGCGCAGTACGTCGATGTCGGTCATCGGCGAGATGCCGCGCTCGTAGCGGGAAACCTGCGCTGCGGAGTAGCCGGTCCGCTTGCCGAGTTCGGCCAGGGTCATGCCCTTGGCCTGCCGGGTCTCCCGGATCAGCTCCCCGGGCTTCACGACCGCCTCGCGACGTGCTGGTGCCTTGTTGACCGCATCGGTACCCCGTTCCCGCCGGTAGCGGAGGCAGTGCCGCCTCGACCGTAACCCTGGGACTGCGCGGTCGACAGACGGTTTGCATGAGATGCACACGGCTTTGCAGAGCAGGACAGCGCACCTGCCGCCGGCCCGTCGACATCGGCGACCTTCTTGGGCAGACGGTCCGCAATCGGCGGACCGCTTCGACTTCGGGGGCTCCCATGCACTCCGTGAACGTCACCCCGTCCATGACGCCGGCGGTCGATGTCCGTCTCAGGCCCGCCTACTACTTCAGCAGCGAATGCCTCGGCCCGTACGTCACCGGCCTGCTGGAGCGCTGCACCAGCATTTTCGAACTCAAGAAGGCGATGGCCACCGACCTCGCGCACGGAAACGCGGGCGTGAGCGACGGACGAGGCGTCGTCGAGAACGGGGCCCTGCTCCAGGGTGAGGTCATCGTGCAGGCCGGGGCCCGGATCGAGGCGGGCGCACGGGTCATCGGCCCGGTTCTCGTCTGCACGGGCTCCGTCGTCTCCGCGGGAGCGCTCGTGCGCGACCACAGCGTCATCGGTCCGGGCTGCCGGATAGGGTTCGGCGCCGAGATCACCCGCAGCCTGCTGACCTCGCACGTCTTCGCGAAGCACCCCTGCTTCGTCGGCGACTCGGTGATCGGCCGGCGGGTCAACATCGGCTCCTTCTGCTCCACCACCGGACTGCGATGCGACCGCGGGCCGGTCGCCGAACCGGCAATCGAGGAGATCACCGTCACCCTCGACGGGCAGCGCATCCCCACCGGCCAGACCAAGTTCGGCGCAGTCGTCGGCGACGAGGTCGTCCTGCCGGCCGGGAGCGTGCTCTCCCCGGGGACCCTGATCGGCCCCGGCACCGTCATCCACCCCCGCGACCACATCGGCGGCTTCCTGCCGGCCGGCTCCCGCGTGCGGTGACGGCCGTGACCCTCGATCCCCCATCCGACGCCACCGTGGACACCGCCCTTGTACGTGTCACCGGCGGGCGGCCGCTTTCCGGCCGCATCCCGGTGCAGGGCAGCAAGAACATCGCCCTCCACCTCTATGCGGCCTCCCTCCTGGCCGACTCGCCGGTCACCTTGTCGGCGGCGCCGGACATCATCGACACCCAGGTGTGCGCGCAGATCTTGCGCCACACCGGCGCCCGAGTAGAGGTCACCGGCGGGCGGTTCGATGTCATCCCGCCCCGGGACCCCTGGCCGGTCGTCCATGCCGAACTCGGCCGCCGGGTGCGTACGACGGTGGTCCTGGCCGCCGCGGTGCTCGCCCGCGCCGGACAGGTCGCCTTCCCCTGGCCCGGCGGGGACGCGTTCTGCCCCCGCCTGATCGACCGGCACGTCGCCGCGATGCGGGCAGCAGGTGCGGAGGTCGTCGCCGACGGCGCCGGGATGCGTGCGCGGTGCGGACCGCGCGGCGTGAAGGCATTCACCGTGGACGTGGACACACCGTACGGGCCGAGCCTGGGCGCGACCGTGACGGCGATGCTGCTGGCCGCCCGCGCCACCGGCGCCAGCCTGATCACCCACCCGTCCATCGAGCCGGAAGTCACCGAGACCGCGCGCTTCCTTTCCGAGCGCGGCGTCCGCATCCACTTCGACGACCAGGGCCTGCACGTGGCCGGCAGCGACTGGATCGACGGAGGCGGGTTCGCTGTGGCCGGGGACCGGATCGAGGCGGCCACCATGGTCATGACCGCTGCCGCGACCGGCGGCCGCGTCCACCTCGACAACATCACCGCCGCAGGCTTCCCCCGCGGGCTCGTGCGCGTCCTCACCGCGGCCGGGATCGGTCTGAGCGACGCGCCCGACGGCGGCGTGCAAAGCCAATCAAGGGGACCGCTGACCGCCGTCGAGGCCGCCACAGGTCCGCACCCGGACCTTCCCACCGACACCGCACCACAACTCGCCGCCTTGCTCACCCAGGCGGACGGCACCTCGCTGCTCGGCGAGCGCGTGTATCCCCGCCGCGACAGCCACGCCGCGGGCCTGCGCTCCTTCGGCGCCGACATCACCACCACCGGTGCGGTGATCCGTATCCGCGGGCCGGTGCGGCTGCACGGCGCAGATGTCGAAGCGTCGGACATCCGTGCGGTGACGGCCCTGTTGATCGCCGCTCTCGCCGCCGAGGGCCCCTCTACGATCCGGGGGTTGTACCACCTCCGGCGCGGCTACGGACACCTGCTGTCCAACCTCGCCACGCTGGGAGCCGACATCACCACCGTCCCCGGAGGCCCTGATGCCCATCCCGTTCACCGCCGATGACGCCGCCCGCCTCATGGAGACCCTCGAGTCCGTCGTCGCCGACGGCGCCACCCCTGGGGGCGTGATCGCCTTCGGCACCGCGGACGGCACCCCGGAGTACCTCAGCGCCGGTGTCGTCGCCCCGGAGTGCGGCACCGTGGCACCCACACGGCACACGGTGTACGACATCGCCTCGCTGACCAAGGTCGTCGCGACCTGGCCCCTGGTCGGCCGCGCGATCCATGACGGCCTGCTCGACCTGGACGGGCCCATCCGCGACTTCCTGCCCGCGATGAACGGCGAGTTGCCCAGCGCCGAGGCGACCGTGCGCCAACTCCTCGCCCACACCTCGGGACTTCGCGCTTCCACCCGCCTGGACCACTACCGCGGCGCCGAACTGCCCCTGCACGAACTGATGTGCCGCGAACCGCTGGACGACGCCCCTGGCACCCACCGTTACATCAACCGCGGGTACATCCTGCTGGGCCTGGCCCTCGCGCACATCCACGACCAGCCCCTCGACGAGTTGGCAGCGGCCGTGTGGGACGAACTCGGCATGTCCGAAGTGATGTACGGGCCCATCGGCCGCTCCGGTCGGGTCGCTCCGACCGAGCAGCGCATCCCCGGCGCGCCACGCATCTGGGGTGCCGCGCACGACGACAACGCCGCTCTGCTCGGTGGCGTCGCCGGTCATGCCGGGGTCTTCGCCACCCCGCGCGACCTCGCCCGGTACGCCCGGCATCTGCTGACCGCCCACGCGGACGCGACCGACGCCGACCTGGGGGAGTGGATGCGCGCCGGCCTCGTTCCGCAGGCCGCCATCGAGCCGGGCCTGGACCGCGGCCTGTCCTGGATTCTCGCGGCCGGCGGGCGTGTCGCCTACCACCACGGGTTCACCGGGACCAGCCTCTACCTCGCCCTGGACAGCGGCCGGTACCTGGTGATCTGCACGAACGCCGTGTACCACGGCAACGCCCGCACCCGTATCGCTCCCCTGCGGGCACTCGCACTCAAGACGATTTCCGCCACGTGATCAAGGGAGCGATTCGATGGTGGAGTTGCCGGCCGACCACACCACGCTCCGCCCCGGGGGACCCGGCGGCCGGTTCCTCGCCCACCAGGACCCGGCTGCTCGGCCCGACCCGACGAGGGACATCCGCCGCAGCCAGGACTGCTGAGCCGCGACCGCGGGCGGTGGGTCCGTTCCGGGGCGACCGGGGCGGGGGCGCGGTTACTTGCGGCCGAGAGCGGGGCCGAGGCGGGTGGCGATGTCGGTGAGGATCTGGACGTAGTCGGCGTGCTCGAAGTCGAAGGGCAGCGCGAAGGCGACCTCGTCCACCTCGCGGAAGGCCGCGTGCGAGTGCAGTCGCTCGGCGATCTCCGCCGAGGTGCCCACCAGGTCGGGCGCGAAGAGCAGCCCGGCCGGGCCCTGCGGCGCGGCGGTGCGCGGCAGCCGCCGCTCGGCGTAGGCCGCGTACTTCGCCCGCTGCTCGGCCGAGGCGCTGTCGGTCGGGATGACCACCAGGCCCTGCGAGACGCGGGCCCGCTCGCCGTCGGGGTGGGCCGCGCGGAACGCCCGGATCTGCTCGTACTGGATGGCCGCGAAGTCCCAGCCGCCGGGTGGCGCCTCGGCTCTCTGCTCGGGCTTGACCACGCTGCTGGTCAGCAGGTTCATCGCGTTCTCGCCCGCCCAGCGGGCCGAACGCAGGCTCCCGCCGCCGTACCACATGCGGCCGGCCAGCCCGGGGGAGTGCGGCTCGACCCGGTCGGAGAACACCTCGAAGCCCTCGGTGCCGCCGTCCGGTACGGCCCGCTCGCCGCGGACGAAGTCCAGCAGCCGGCGCACCCGGCCGTAGCCGAAGTCCTCGGCCTGCGCGGTGTCGGGGTAGAGCGCGGGGGCGACCCGGTCCCAGTGCATCGGCGGGCCGACGCTCACGCCCGGGTTGAGTCGCCCGCCGGAGAGCACGTCCACCGTGGCCAGGTCCTCGGCCAGCCGCAGCGGGTTCTCCCAGCCCAGCGGGATCACCGCCGTGCCCAGGTCGATCCGGCTGGTGCGCTGCGAGGCCGCGGCCAGCACCGCGACCGGCGAGGAGATGCCGTACTGCAGGTGGCGGTGGCGCACCCAGGCGCTGTCGAAGCCCAGCTGCTCGCCGAGTTCGATGATCTCCAGCGTCGTCTCGTGGCCCGGACGCGGGTCCGCCCCGTCGAACAGCCCGATGGTCAGGAACCCCAGCTTCCGCAGCGGGCGCGCACTCGGCTCCACGGCCTTCTCCTCCCTCGCCCCGTCCCGCGGCCGATTCTGCCAGCCCGCGCAGCCGGGTCCGCGTTCGCCGCGGCGTAGGGTCGGGGGCAGAGGGACAGTCCGGCAGTCCGGTACGACGGGGCCGGCGCCGCGGCGAGCGGCGGGACGTGGAGGTGGGCGGTGCGGCGGACGTACGTGCTGTGGGCGACCGCGGCCGCGGGCTTCGCGGTCGACCAGACCACGAAGGCCATCGCGGCGGTGACGGTGGAAGGCAGCGAGCCGCGGCACATACTCGGCGGCCGGGTGACCCTCACGGCCTTCCGGAACTCCGGGGCGGCCGGGTCCTTCGCGCCGCACGCCACCCTGGTCTTCACGGTGCTGGCGATCGGCGTGCTCGGCTTCGTGGCGCGCGTCTCGCGCAACGTCGGCTCCACCGGCTGGGCGGTCGGCCTCGGGCTGATATCCGCCGGCGCCGGCGGCAACCTCGCCGACCGGATCTTCCGCACCCCTGGCTTCGGCCGCGGTGCCGTCCTCGACTTCATCCAGGTCGGCAACTCCGGCATCTTCAACCTCGCCGACCAGTGCGTGAGCGCGGGCGCGCTGGTGATCCTCGTCCAGACCTTCCGTGGCGTCCCGATGCGCACCCCGACGGCCGCCACCCCCCTGCCCCAGCCCCACACGGGCTGACCGACCGGCTCCGACCGCCTCCCGCTTCCAGCCGCACATGGGCTGAGACCGGCTCCGGCCGAGCCCGCGCCTACGGCCTCGCGGTGACGGGCCCGTCCGCCGACTCGTGCGCGGCCCCGCAGGGACGCCGCTAGCGGTGATGTCCGCACGAGCCGGTCCGCCCGCCCGTCCGGCCCACGGCGGCCGCCGAGCCGACCGGGACCCGCCCACCCCCCGCTTGTCGCGCCCCTACCGTCCCGCCGTGATCCCGGCGAGGATCAGGTCGATGCCGGCCAGGAACTCCTCGCGGTCGTCGTGGGTGCGCAGCCGCCCCGCCATGGTCCGGGTGAACGGGTACTCCTGCGGGTCGAGCCGTGACCACGCGGTGGCCGCCGCGTCCAGGAACTCGCCGCGGCCGGTGGCCGACGCGGCCGCCGTACGGGCGTTGGCGGCGTTCTGGCCGGCCACGCCCAGGATGTAGTTCAGCAGCGCGGAGGCCGCGGTGAACTGCGCCGGCTCCGGCACCGCGAGGGCGCGGACCTGGCGCCCGATGCGCTCGAAGAGCCGCAGCATCGGGGACTCGCCGGGCGATCCGGCGAGCTGGGCGCCGAGCCAGGGGTGGGCGTCGATCGCGTCGAAGACGCCGAGCGCGAGGGCGCGGACCGCCTCCTGCGGAGTCGCCCCGCCGTCCTCGGCGGCGACCGCCTCGGCGAGGACGGCCTCGGCGGCCGCGGTCAGCAGCTCGGCCTTACCGGTGACGTGCCAGTAGATCGCCCCGGGCCCGGTGGCGAGCCGCTCGGCGAGCGCGCGGAAGGTCAGCCCGCCCGCGCCCACCGTGTCCAGCAGCTCGCAGGCGGCGGTGACGATGCGCTCGCGCGAGAGCGGTTCCTGCCGTCGCTCCGGACGGCCCGTGCTGACGGCCATGCCGCCATCCTAAGCCGCCCTGGAACGACATTCCAGCTTGACAAGGCATGGAACGGCGTTCCAGGCTGGAGGGACTGGAACGCCGTTCCAGGAGTTCGCCGGGTACGCCGAGGCGCCCGCCCGGCGGCCCGCAGCCAGGAGGGAGCAGCACCATGACCACCCCCGTCACGATCATCGGCGCCGGACTCGGCGGCCTCACCCTCGCCCGCGTCCTGCACGTCCACGGCATCGAGTCCGCCGTCTACGAGGCGGAGCCCTCACCCGCGGCCCGCGCCCAGGGCGGCATGCTCGACATCCACACCGGTACCGGTCAGCCCGCTCTCGCGGCGGCCGGGCTGACCGAGGAGTTTCGCGGCATCGTGCTGCCGGGGCGGGAGGCGACCCGCCTGCTGGCCTCCGACGGCACTGTGCTGCTCGACGAGCCCGACGACGGCACGGGCACCCGTCCCGAGGCCCAGCGCGGCGAACTGCGCCGCATCCTGCTCGACGCGCTCCCGCCCGGCACCGTCCACTGGGGCCGCAAGGCCGCCGGCGTGCGCGCCCTTGGCGGCGGCCGCCACGAGGTGGCCTTCACCGACGGCACCACCGTGACCACCGGCCTGCTCGTCGGCGCGGACGGCGCCTGGTCGCGAGTTAGGCCGCTGCTCTCGCCGGCCACCCCGGCGTACACCGGCGTGTCCTTCGTGGAGACCTTCCTTTTCGACGCCGCCACCCGGCACCCCGCGGCCGCGAAAGCGGTCGGGGCCGGCGGCATGGCGGCCACTGCGCCGGGCCAGGGGATCCAGGCGCACCACGAGAGCGGCGGCACCCTCCACACCTACGTGGCGCTCGCCAGGCCGCAGGAGTGGTTCGCCGCCCTCGACTTCGGCGATCCCGCCGCGGCCGCCGCCCGGATCGCCCGGGAGTTCGACGGCTGGGCGCCCGAACTCACCGCGCTGATCACCGACGGCGACACCCCGCCCGTGCTGCGCCCCCTGCACACCCTGCCGCCGCGGCACCGCTGGCAGCGGGTGCCCGGGGTGACCCTGCTCGGCGACGCCGCCCACCTGATGCCGCCCTCCGGCGAGGGCGCCAACCTGGCCATGTACGACGGGGCCGCCCTCGGTACGGCCCTGGCCGCCCACCCCGGCGACACCGAGGCCGCGCTCGCCGCCTACGAGCAGGAGCTGTTCCCGCGCAGCGCCGCGGCCGCGGAGGACGCCCTGCGCATCCAGGAGGTGTGCTGGGGCCCCGGGGCGCCGCGCAGCTTCCTCGACTTCCTCACCGGCGCCGGGCAGACCGGGTGACCGGCGCCGGTCACGGGGGCGGCCGCTCGGCGCGCGGGCCCGGCGGGGAATCGCTAGCGTGAGAAGTGGAGGCGGCCCGGGAGCCTCCCGGGCACGGCGCCCGCGAGGACCGCGAGAGCGCCGGCCGATCCGCGGTGACGCTGTCCGCGGCCGGGCCTCCGCGAGCGGGACGACATGGGGGTCTTCGCGATGACCGGGTTCACCGAAGGGACGCCGTGCTGGGCCGACGCGATGTTCGCCGACCTGGAGGGCGCCAAGAGCTTCTACGGCGACGTGCTGGGCTGGACGTTCGGCGAGAGTTCCTCGGAGTACGGCAACTACACCCAGGCGTACTCCGACGGGAAGGCGGTCGCGGCCGTCGTACCGCCGATGCCGGGCCAGGAGGGCGAGGCCGCCTGGTGCGTGTACTTCGCCTCGCCGGACACCGCGGCCACCGCGGAGAAGGCGCGGGCGGCCGGCGGCCAGGTGCTGATGGAGCCGATGAAGGTGGGCGACTTCGGCACGATGGCGCTGGTGAAGGAGCCCAGCGGGGCCGTGCTCGGCATCTGGCAGCCCGACCGGCACCGCGGCTTCGAGAAGACGGGCGAGCCCGGCTCCTACGCCTGGGCCGAGCTGTTCACCCGAGACCCGGACCGGGCCGACGCCTTCCTGAAGGACGTCTTCCCCTACCGGGCGCAGCAGGTGGCCGACGACACCGGCGAGGACGTCGACTTCAAGGTGTTCACACCTGAGGGCGCCAAGGAGGCCGTGCTCGGCCGGCTGGCGATGGGCGAGCAGTTCCCGCCGTCGCTGCGGCCGTTCGTCAACGTGTACTTCGCCGTGGCCGACTGCGACGCGACGGTGAAGAAGGCCGTGGACCGCGCCGCCAAGCTCCAATTCGGGCCGGTGACCATCCCATTCGGCCGGTTCGCCAGCCTCACCGACCCGCAGGGCGCGCACTTCGCGGTGATCGACCCGTCCACGACTGCCGGCGAGATGCCGAAACTGACCGACGCCTGAGGGGAGTCGGGCCTTCGGTCACCGGACGGCTGGCTCTCGTGTGTGGGCTCGGCTCACGCCGGGGTCAGCCGGTAGAGGGCGGCCGCGCCCGGGGCGAGGTGGGGGGCGAGCGTGATGCCGGCCACGGGGGTGTAGGTGTCGGCGGCGGGGTCGTAACAGGCTGCCGCGAAGGCCGGGTTGATCTGGACGCGGGGCTTCGCTGGCTTGTCTGCGTGTCGGTTGGTGATGAGGAGGTGGCGGGTGTCGTTTTGTTGGTGGGGGTGGGTGTAGAGGGTGAGGAGGGCGGGGTCGCCGGTGGTGTGGGTGAGGTGGGTGCCGGGGGTGAAGGGGGTGGTGCCGGTGGGGGGTTGGGGTTCGTTGGCGTGGTGGACGGTTTCGGTGGTGAGGGGTTTGAGTTGGCGTCCTGTGGGTTGGAGCCAGGTGGTGTTGAGGGTGCGGGCTGCTTGGTAGAGGGGTGTTTGCTGTCCGTCGGTGGTGATGAGGGCTTGGGTGTAGCCCTCGCCTCGGGCGGGGTCGGGGGTCCAGTAGGTGAAGTACTGGATGCCTTTGCAGCCGTAGGCGAGGGAGGTGTTGATCTGCCAGGCGAGTTGGGCAGGGGTGGGGACGGCGTGGCCGTTGAAGCCGGTGGACTGGATGTAGGTCCAGGCGGGGATGCGGGCTGTGAGGGCGGCTTCGCGGATGATGGCCCAGGTGTCGAAGTAGGCGGTGTCGATGCTGCCGTCGGCCAGGATCGGGTACCGGTCGAACGAGATCAACGACGGACGCACCGCGTCCAGGTACTTCCGCACGAAGGCGCGGTAGCGGGCGCCGTTGCCGCGGTTGATGTTGGCGTAGGGCAGCAGCGAGGGGGCCACGTCGCGCAGCACGCGGGTCAGGGAGCCGACGTTGGGGAAGCGGGTGGTGGGCGGCTCATCGTAGAGGTTGAAGCCGGCGAACGAGGGGTGGTGGGCGTAGTTCCCCACAGCGGAGGTCATCCAGTCCGCCGCGTCGGCGGTCGTCAGCGAGGACGGCACCGAACGGTCGTCGGTCACCGTCAGGTGCTGGGCCATCGCCTGCACCCGCGGGTCGCCGGCCACCAGCACCTTCAGCCCGACCTTGTCGGCCAGGCCGAGCGCCTGGTTCGCGCTGGCCTCGTCGTTCTGGTAGTTGCCGGTGATGAGGAAGGTGAAGCCCGCGTCGGTGATCTCCTCGTAGCGGGCCTCCGTGCTCTCGAAGGGGTGCGGCGGCCAGAACAGGCCGATCGGGAAGTCGGGGCCGGATATGAGGGGCAGGTCGGCGGCGTCGGCCGCGTCCGCCGTGCCGGGGTCGGCCGGGGCGCGGTGCCGGTGGGCGGCGACCCGGTCCGCGGCGATCGTCCCGGCGGCGAGCACCCCCGCCCCGAGCCCGGCGGCCTGCAGCAGGCCGCGCCGGTTCACACCCCGCGCCGCCCTGCCGGAGGGCGGGGAGTCCTGCTCTGCCATGGGTCCACTCCTGCGGGAAGGCGCGTGCGCGCGACGGCGTCTCGAACCCGCGCGCGATCCCGGCGCGGCAAGCAGGAAATTACGACACGGCGGTCACAGGACCATAAAGGCCAGTGATCTTCGTGAATCACGCCAATCGCCCCAACTTCCGTCAGGAACGGCCCCGTTCGGCCTCATCCGCCCCTGGCACCACTGCCGTCACGTGACCGATTCCACATCGCTGCGCCGGTGCTCCGCTTCCGACTGTGGGCACGGCTGTGGACCGGCGGTGAACCGGCAGTGAACCGGCCCGGAAGATGCCTCGGCCGCCGCGGGAACTCTTCGGGCGGTGTGCTGGCGGGGCGGCGGACGGTCCCGGCGGCCCCGGCGACGGCTCCGCAGGCGGGCGTGCGGGCGGCGCGCGAGGTGCCGCGGTCGGGTCAGGCGCGCGCTCGGGCGCAGTCGGGGCACAGGCCCCGGTAGGTGACCTCGACCGCGGAGACCGCGAAGCCGAAGCGCTCGGCGGCGGGCAGGTCGGCGAGCGGGTCGCCGGTGGGGTGGACGTCGCGCACGGTGCCGCAGGAGGCGCAGACCAGGTGCTGGTGGGGGCGGTGGGCGTTCGGGTCGTACCGCTTGGCGCGGCCGTCGGTGGCGACCTCCATCACCTCGCCGAGCGAGACCAGCTCGCCCAGGGTGTTGTAGACCGTCGCCCGGGAGATCTCGGGCAGCCGGCGGGCCGCGCGGGCGTGCACCTCGTCGGCCGTCAGGTGCACGTGCTCGCCGTCGAGGACCTCGGCGACCACCCGGCGCTGGGACGTCAGCCGCCAGCCGCGGCCGCGCAGGCGCTCCAGCAGGTCGCTCATGTCGTTCACCCCATCAGGTTCGCGCGGTACCCGAAGTTTACCAGCGGACGTCCGATTTACGATCGGATACGCCTTTGGCTCGCTTCTTGACTTGGACAGCGTCCATCGTAGGATCGGTTCCGGCGACAGCCAAGGCCCGCGCCGGCTGCGGCGCCCGGCCGCCCGCTCACCGCACCCTGCCCGCGCCCAGCACAGCCGTCCGCCTGATCGGGAGAGGAACCCTCATGTCTGAGAACCAAGTGAACGCCGACGCGGCACCGGAAGGCGGTTGCCCGGTGGTCCACACGCGCGCACCGCACCCGACCCAGGGCGGCGGCAACCGCGGCTGGTGGCCCGAGCGGCTGAACCTGAAGATCCTCGCCAAGAACCCCGCCGTGGCGAACCCGCTCGGTGAGGACTTCGACTACGCCGCCGCGTTCCAGACCCTCGACCTGCCGGCGGTCAAGCAGGACATCGCCGAGGTGCTCACCACCTCGCAGCCCTGGTGGCCGGCCGACTTCGGCCACTACGGCCCGTTCATGATCCGCATGGCCTGGCACAGCGCCGGCACCTACCGGATCAGCGACGGCCGCGGCGGCGCCGGCGCCGGCCAGCAGCGCTTCGCCCCGCTCAACAGCTGGCCGGACAACGTCAACCTGGACAAGGCCCGCCGCCTGCTGTGGCCGGTGAAGAAGAAGTACGGCAAGAGCCTGTCCTGGGCCGACCTGCTGATCCTCGCCGGCAACGTGGCGCTGGAGACCATGGGCTTCAAGACCTTCGGCTACGCCGGCGGCCGCGAGGACGTCTGGGAGCCCGAGGAGGACGTGTACTGGGGCCCGGAGACCACCTGGCTCGGCGACGAGCGCTACACCGGCGACCGCGAGCTGGAGAGCCCGCTGGGCGCGGTGCAGATGGGCCTGATCTACGTCAACCCCGAGGGCCCCAACGGCAACCCGGACCCGATCGCCTCGGCCCGCGACATCCGCGAGACCTTCCGCCGGATGGCGATGAACGACGAGGAGACCGTCGCGCTGATCGCCGGCGGCCACACCTTCGGCAAGACGCACGGCGCCGGCCCGGCCGACAACGTCGGCGCCGACCCCGAGGCCGCGCCGCTGGAGGCCCAGGGCCTGGGCTGGAAGAGCACCTTCGGCACCGGCAAGGGCGCCGACACCATCACCTCCGGCCTGGAGGTGACCTGGACCAGCACGCCCACCCAGTGGAGCAACGGCTTCTTCGACAACCTCTTCGGCTACGAGTGGGAGCTCACCGAGAGCCCGGCCGGCGCCAAGCAGTGGAAGCCGAAGGACGGCGCCGGCGAGGGCACCGTGCCGCACGCCCACGACGCCACCAAGAAGATCGCCCCGGCGATGCTCACCAGCGACCTGGCGCTGCGCTTCGACCCGGTCTACGAGCCGATCGCCCGCCGCTTCCACGAGCACCCCGAGGAGTTCGCGGACGCCTTCGCCCGCGCCTGGTACAAGCTCACCCACCGCGACATGGGCCCCAAGCAGCTGCTGCTCGGCCCGGAGGTCCCGGCCGAGACCCTGCTGTGGCAGGACCCGCTGCCCGAGGCGGACTACGAGGCGATCGACGCCGAGGACATCGCCGCGCTGAAGGCGAAGATCCTCGACTCCGGCCTGACCGTCTCCCAGCTGGTCACCACCGCGTGGGCCTCGGCGTCCACCTTCCGCGGCAGCGACAAGCGCGGCGGCGCCAACGGCGCCCGCATCCGCCTGGAGCCGCAGCGCGGCTGGGAGGTCAACAACCCCGACCAGCTCGCCGCGGTGCTCGGCACCCTGGAGAGCATCCAGCGCGAGTTCAACGCGGGTGCCGGCGCCAAGCAGGTCTCGCTCGCCGACCTGATCGTGCTCGGCGGCACCGCGGCGGTCGAGAAGGCCGCCAAGGATGCCGGTGTGGCGGTCGAGGTGCCCTTCGCCGCGGGCCGCGTGGACGCCGGCGACGAGCACACCGACGCGGAGTCCTTCGCGGCGCTGGAGCCCACCGCCGACGGCTTCCGCAACTACGTGGGCAAGGGCAACCGGCTGCCGGCCGAGTACCTGCTGCTCGACAAGGCGAACCTGCTGGGCCTGAGCGCCCCGGAGACCACCGTCCTGGTCGGCGGCCTGCGCGTGCTGGGCGCCAACTACGACGGCTCGGCGCACGGCGTCTTCACCGACACCCCCGGCGTGCTCACCAACGACTTCTTCGCCAACCTGCTGGACCTCGGCACGGAGTGGAAGTCGGTCACGGAGGACCAGAGCCTGTTCGAGGCCACCGACGCCGTCACCGGCGCCGTGAAGTGGACCGGCACCCGTGCCGACCTCGTCTTCGGCTCCAACTCCGAACTGCGCGCGGTGGCCGAGGTGTACGCGGCCGACGACGCGAAGGAGAAGTTCGTCACGGACTTCGTCGCGGCCTGGACGAAGGTCATGAACGCGGACCGCTTCGACCTCTCCTGACCCACCCCGCGGGAGCCACCCCCGGCTCCCGCCCGCCAAGTGCCCGGCCCCGCAGCGCCCCCAAGCGCCCGGGGCCGGGCGCTTTTTGCGTTCCGGCAACGGTGCCGGACCCGGCTGCCGGCGGGAGACGCCGGACAGGTCGTAGCCCGCGCGCGGTCCGCTCGGGGGTGGATCGGGGGAGATGCACCCGTCTTGGGGAAGCGGGGGGAAACACCGTATATGCGCGGGGTGGGTGGAGAAGTCATCCTGCGGCCGGGATGCGAGACCCGGTCGCGATGGGCGGGGCGCCGGGTGAGGCGGCGCCCCGGCCGGACGGCTCGACGCGAAACGTGACGGGAAAGGTGACGGATCCATGCGCGCAGAGGCCACCCAGCGGGTAGCGCTCGTCTTCTCACTGCTGGACGCGAACGGGAACGGGGTGCTGGACGAGGAGGACTTCGCGCTGATGGGGGACCGCGTGGTCGCCGCCGCGCCCCAGGCGTCCCCGGCCGCCGCGGAGGCGATGCGGGCCGCCTTCCGGCACTACTGGAGCACGCTGCTGCGGGAGTTGGACGCCAACGGCGACGGGGTGGTGAGCTTCGAGGAGTACACCGCCTGCGTACTGTCCCCCGAGCGCTTCGCGCCCACCGTCGCCGAGTTCGCCGAGGCGCTGGCCGCACTCGGCGACCCGGACGGCGACGGGCTCATCGAACGGCCCCTGTTCACCGCCCTGATGACCGCCATCGGCTTCGAACCCGCCAACATCGACGTGCTGTTCGACGCCTTCGCCCCCACCCCCGACGACCGGATCGCGGTCCGCACCTGGGTCGAGGGGATCAAGGACTACTACGCGCCCGACAAGGCCGGCATCCCCGGCGACCACCTCGTCGCCCGCCCCGTCGCCTGACCGCGGCCCGGAAGGAACTCAGAAGAAACCCGCAAAGCGCCGCCCGGCGCGAACCCGGCACCCGCCCCGGCATCAGCCCGGCGCGTGGCCTGCAACACCCGTCAGCACCAGTCACCACCCGGCAGCAGCACCCGGTACGAAGCAGAAACGAAGGGGCCCGGTCAGGGAATGAACGCAGCGGAGTACACCGTCGGCCTGGCCGTCGGCCGCGGCACCGGCGCGGAGGTCGCCGAGGTCTTCGAAGAGGTCCTCGCCGCCTTCGCCCGCCGGCACGGCAGGACCGTCACGGTGGCGCGCTCGCCGCGCACGTACCACTCGTACGTCTCGCTCAAGCGCCAACACCCGTACGGCACCGGGGACATCCGCCGGCTGACCCGGGAGGACGCCGACCACTACGAGCAGTTCGTCCGCACGCAGGCCGCCGCCGGCACCCGCGCGGTCTTCCGTACGGCGATCAACGCGCAGACGCTCTACCTCGTCCGCCACCGCCTGCACGCCGTCAAGGTCGACGCCCTCGACGCGGCCGGCGCCAGGATGCTGCTGGTGCGCGACCAGGCGCAGGGCTTCTACACCGGCGAGAACGACCACCGGGCCGAAAGCGTGCGCAGGACAACGGAGTTCAGCCGCGCCACCACCCACAAGGTGCTGGCCTACGCGCTGCGCAGGGCCTGGCAGGAGTGGCCCGGTGAGGGCCCGGCCGCGCTGGTGATGGCGTACAAGTTCCACCTGCTGGACGGCGTACTGGACACCTGGGCGCAGGAGTTCGCCGAGCGGCACGGCGTGGAGGTGCGGGTCTTCCAGCCGGACACCGTCAACCGCAACCTCATCACGCACGGCCCCGCCGACCGTACGGTGCTGGTCGCGGGCAACGAGTGGGCGGACATCATGCACGTGGTGCTCCTCGACCGCTTCGGCGCCGGCCGCCAGGAGGAGCACTGCACCCGCAACGTCCATCTGCACGCGGACGTCGAGGGGTTCACCGAGTACCAGACCGTGCACGGCTCCGCGGACGACCTGGAGGGCCGCAACCTCGTCAACCCGCTGGCCACCGTACGGGCCGCCGCCGCGGTCGCCGAGCAGCACGCGGGCTGCCCGGGCGCGGTGGCCGCCGCCGAAAGCGCCCTGTCGCGGGTCCGCGAGGAGGGCATCGGCACACCGGACCTGGGCGGTCGCCACTCCACGACGGAGGTCGTGGCGGCCTTCCTGGCAGCGCTGGAGCCGGGCGGACCCGGCGGCACAGATGGTGAGGCCGCGGGCAGAGGGGGCGGCGCGGCCTCCGATGCGGGCAAACTTTCCGGCCAAGAGCCGAGCGGCGACCCGGCTTCCGTGCCCCGCCCCCGTGTCGGCCCGGCCGCCCGCCCGTACGGGCCCGAGCCCGACGGCCCGCCGCCGCGTCCGTACGGCCCCGTGCCCCGGCCGCCGGCGCCGGCCCCGTGACCCCGCCCGGCGGCACCGCCCTGGTCGTCGTGGACGTCCAGAACGACTTCTGCGTCGGCCCGCTCGCCGCCTCCCGCTACCCGGGCGACCCCGCGGTGCTGGAGGCGGTGGTGGGCACCACTCAGCGGGCGGTCGAGACGGCCCGGGCCGGCGGCACCGACGTGGTGTTCGTACGGTTCACCGGCGATCCGGCCCATCAGAAGGCGAGTTGGCGGCACCGCGACGCCGCGCGCGGCCGGCCGCCCAAGTGCCTGGAGGGCACGTGGGGCGCGCAGTTCGCCGCACCGCTCCAACCCCGCTGCGGCGAGGGCGTGTTCACCAAGCGCGCCTGCTTCGACGCCTTCCTCGCCGACGGCTTCGAGCAGCACCTGGCAAGCCTGGGCACCCAACACCTGGTGTTCGCGGGCGTGTTCACCGACGTGTGCGTCGACAGCACCGCCCGCACCGCTTTCCAGAAGGGGTTCCACATCACCGTCCTCACCGACTGCACCACCGCCCTGCACCAAAGCGACGAGCAGATCCTGCAGTTCATGCGCCGCCTCTACGGCGCCCGCACCACCACCCACGACAACGCGGCGCTCTGGACGCGCCACCCGGAGGAGGAGGGGACGTGGCAGCCGAGGCCCGTACCGGTACCGCGCCCGAGGCCGCAGGCACCGGCGGAGACCGGCCCGTAGCGGAAGGGGCGGCGGAACAGGCGGCAGGGGAAGTGGCGGAAGAAGCGGCAGGGGCACCGCCCGGCGGAGTGCAGGGCGAGGTGCCCGCCGCGTCGCAAGGGGCGAAGGGGTCGAATGTACCCGTGGTACCCCTTTCTGTGCTGGACGGCGGCGTACACGCGGGCGAGGACCCGCCGCCGTACGCCGCATCGCCTGCCGTGCCACGTCCCCGTGCGCACCGCGCCGTCGAAGAGGGCGGCATCGAGGAAGGCGTCGGCCTGACCGCCCTCATGGTCGCCGCCGCCCGGGCCATCGAGACCGGCCGGCCCGACGCCCTGGCCCGCGACGAGTACGCCGCCCACTTCGTCCGCGCCGCCCCCGCCCGCGCCCACTGGCCGGTATGCCCGCAGGACGTGCCGGGCCTGGACGCCGACCCGCTGTGGGGCCGCCTCGGCCGCTACTTCGCCCTGCGCACAAGGGTGTTCGACGACCACCTGTTGCGCCGCGCGCAGGCGGGCACCCGGCAGGTCGTGTTGCTCGGCGCCGGGCTGGACACCCGCGCGTACCGGCTCGACTGGCCGGCCGGCAGCATCGTCTACGAACTCGACCGGCCCGGCGTCCTCGCCTTCAAGCAGCGCACCCTGGACGCGCTGGCCGCCCGGCCCCGCGCCCACCGCGTCACCATCCCCATCGACCTGCGGCTGGACTGGACCGCCGCCCTGCTCGCGGCCGGCTTCGACCCCGCCGCCCCCACTGCCTGGCTCGCCGAGGGCCTGCTGCTCTACCTGCCGCCGGCCGCCGAACGCCACCTCGTCCGGACCGTCCACGACCACAGCGCGCCCGGCAGCGCGCTCGCCTGGGAGGCCAAACTCGGCGTCGAGACCGAGGCGGTGCGCACCTCGCCCGTCTACACCGCCGCCCGCGACCGCATCGGCGTGGACCTGCTCGCCCTCTTCGACCCCGAGCCGCGCCCCGACTCCGCCGCCGACCTCGCCGCCCTCGGCTGGACCACGGCGGTGCGCACCCCGTACGACTTCAGCCGCCGCTTCGGCCGCGGCCCGCTCCCCGAGCCGGACGACGCCCTCGCCGCGAACCGCTGGACCTTCGCGGGACTGCCCGAGCGCTGAACGTCCTGTTTCCGCACGTCCGTTCGCCCACCCGGCCCGTGCCGCCCCGACACTGCCCGAAGCTGCCCGGGCCGGCACGGGCCCGGCTGCGTCCGCGCCGTTGACGTGTTCCTGCCTGCTGGCTAACGTCACCGAGAGCGCTCTCACCACTTCGTCCCGTCGTGTGCACTCCTGACCGAGGAGCCCCCCATGCGCACATCCGGACCAGGCGGGCATGTCCCGCCTCACGGCCGCGACAGCCTGACAACGTTGTCGATCTTGCGCGGGCAGCCCGTGGGCGGGGCCGAGCCGGTGTGCCGCCGGGACGGGCTCTCGTGCGGCCGGACAACGTTGTCCGTTGCTCGGGCTGTGTGCCTTCCTCGGCCTGCTCCGGTGCCGTGGTCCGTCGAGCGGCCGTACGGCCTCGCGGCCGGGGGCCTTCGCTGCTCTCGGGTACGCCCTTGTCCCGTCCGCGGTCCGCAACTCGCGCTGCCGCCGCCGCGCCGACGCCCACGCCCGTAAGCCTCTCGCTCGCGCGCCCCGCACCTCGCGGTTCCGCCTCCGCACCCGGTAACCCTCCCGGTCGTCACGCCGCCCCAATGAGCCCGCGCACGCGGTCACTTGAGCCCCGCCCTCGCCCCGCACCCGTACTGCCCCGCGGTGCGAGCCGGCGCGGAAACGTACCTCCCTACCCCGCAAGAGAGGACCCCATGAGACGACTGTCGAGATCGCCGGGCGCTGCCGCGGCGGGTGTGCTCGCCGCCGCGGCGCTGGCCGTGGCCGGGATGAGCGCGCCCGCCCTGGCGGCCGGGAAGGCCGCGCTGGTGACCGCGCCGGCGACGCTGGTGAACCCGTTCATCGGGACGTCGAACCAGGCCGACGACTTCCCCGGCGCGGACGTCCCGTTCGGCATGGTGCAGTGGAGCCCGGACACCCCGTCCCGTCCGGACGGCGGCGGCTACGAGTACAACGACTCCTCGATCACCGGCTTCAGCCTCACCCACATCGCCGGGCCCGGCTGCGGCGCGGCCGGCGACGTGCCGGTGCTGCCCACCGTGGGCGCGGTGAGCACCGGCGCGAACGACTCCTTCGCGCACGCCAACGAGTCGGCGTCCGCGGGCAGTTACAAGGTCACGCTGGACAACAAGGTGACCACGGAGCTGACCGCGACCACCCGCTCCGGCATGGCCCGCTTCACCTTCCCCTCCACCACCCAGGCCAACCTGGTCTTCAAGCTCAACGGCAGCCAGAACGGCGACAGTTCGACGCAGTTCAACGTGGTGTCCAGCACCGAGGTGAGCGGGCAGGTGACCAGCGGCCACTTCTGCGGCGCGGGCAACACCTACACCGTCTACTTCGACATGGTCTTCGACCAGCCCTTCACCACCAGCGGCACGCCCGCCGCGAAGCCGAACGAGGCGGCGCCCACCACCAGGGGCGCCTCGAAGAACTCCGCCGAGAAGCCCAACGAGCCTGTCCTGCACGGCTCTTCGCCGAAGGCGGCGAAGAGCGTCAGCCCCGACGCCGCCGCGAGCAACGGCTACGTCACCTTCAACGCCACCGCCCACCCGGTGGTGCAGGCGAAGGTCGGCGTCTCGTACGTCTCGATCGCCAACGCCACCGCCAACCGGGCCGCGGAGAACACCGGTTGGGACTTCGACGCCACCCGCACGGCCGCGCAGAACGCGTGGAACGCCGAGTTGGGCAAGGTGCAGATCGGCGGCGGCACCGCCGCCCAGCAGCAGAGCTTCTACACCGCGCTCTACCACTCGCTGCTGCACCCGAACGTGATCAGTGACACCAACGGCCAGTACTTCGGGTTCGACGGCAAGACCCACACCGTCGACTCCGGCCACAAGGCGGTGTACGCGAACTACTCCGGCTGGGACATCTACCGCTCCCAGGCCCAACTGGAGGGGCTGATCGACCCGCAGGCCGCCTCCGACACCGCGCAGTCCATGGTCGACGACTACGCGCAGACCGGGGTCTTCCCCAAGTGGTCGGAGGACAACGGCGAGTCGTACGTCATGGTGGGCGACCCCGCCGACGCCATCATCGCCGACTACTACGCCTTCGGCGCCCGGAACTTCGACACGGCCACCGCGCTGAAGGACCTCGCGGCCCAGGCGTCCAAGGCCAACAACGACCGCCCGGGCCTGAACTACCTCACCGCGCCCGGCTACATGCCCCACGACGGGTCCTACGGCTGCTGCAACTTCTACGGCCCCGTGGCGACCACGCTGGAGTACGACACCGCCGACTTCGCGCTGTCCGCCCTGGCCGGCGCGCTCGGCGACACCGCGAACCAGCGCACGTACGCCGAACGGGCGCAGGACTGGCGCAACGTGCTCGACCCCGACTCCGGTTTCGTCCAGCCCCGCAACGGCGACGGCACCTGGACCGGCGGCTTCGACCCCACCAGCGGTACCGACATGGTCGAGGCCGACTCCTGGATCTACACCGGCATGGTCCCCTTCGACATCGCCGGCCTGGCCCGCGCCAAGGGCGGCAACGCGGCCATGAACGACTACCTGGACACGGTGCTGCGCAGCTTCACCGGCGACAACGGCTACGCCTGGGTCGGCAACGAGCCCAGCATCGAACTGCCCTGGGAGTACGACTACACGGGCGCGCCCTACAAGACGCAGGGCACCGTCCGCGCCATCCAGGACGCCATCTGGTCCAACACCCCGGGCGGCCTGGCCGACGGCAACGACGACCTGGGCGCGATGAGCGCCTGGTACGTGTGGGCGGCGCTCGGGATGTACCCCGAGACGCCCGGCACCTCCGATCTCGCCCTGGGCTCACCGCTGTTCACCCAGGCCGTGGTCACCCTGCCGGGCGGCGGCACGCTGACCGTCAACGGCAACGGCGCCGCCGACAACGCCCCTTACGTGCAGTCCGCGAGCTGGAACGGCTCCGCCTGGAACAACGCCTACGCGCCCACCACGGCGATCACCTCGGGCGGCACGCTGAGCTTCACGCTCGGCACCACCGCGAACACTTCGTGGGCGACCGGGAGTTCGTCGGCCCCGCCCTCGTACGCCGGTGACACCGACGCGCCGCCCACGCCGCGGATCGGCGCGATCAGCTCGGGCGTCGACAAGACCCTGTGCGTCGACGACGCCACCTCCGGCACCGCCGACGGCACCCACGTGCAGATCTGGGGCTGCGACGGCACGTACGCGCAGGACTGGCTGGTCGCCGCCGACGGCACGCTGCGCACGCTGGGCAAGTGCCTGGACGTGGTGAAGAGCGGTACCACCAACGGCACTCTGGTCCAGCTCTACACGTGCAACGGGACGGGCGCGCAGCAATGGACGCCCGGTGCGAACGGCTCCCTGGTCAACCCGGAGTCGAACCTGTGCCTGGACGACCCCAACGCCTCGACGTCCAACGGCACGCAGCTGCAGATCTACACCTGCAACGGCTCGGCGGCGCAGAACTGGACGCTCCCCGCGGCACCCGCGGTGCGCCACGGCGCGGTGACCGCGGGCGTCGGCTCGGGCCTGTGCCTGGACGACAAGTCGGCGGCCACGGACGACGGGACGCCGATCGAGATCTGGTCCTGCAACAGCACCAGCGCGCAGGACCTCACGGTGGCCCCCGACGGCACGCTGCGCATCCTGGGCAGCTGCCTGGACGCCTCCAACAGCGGCACGTCCAACGGCACACTGGTGCAGCTCTACCACTGCAACGGCTCGGGCGCGCAGCAGTGGCACGCGACCACGGCGTCCCAACTGATCAACACCCACTCGGGCCTGTGCCTGGACGATCCCAACTCCTCGACCACCCAGGGCACGCAGCTCCAGCTCTACGCGTGCAACGGCTCAGGCGCCCAGCAATGGCACCTCCCCTCCTGACCCCACCCTGACCCCCATCCCCCGAACACGCGGGCCTCGGCTGCTGCTCCCAGCCGGGGCCCGCGTCCTTGTCCGGTGCCTGCGCGAGGTTCGGTCTCCGCGTGGGCCTTGCCGCCTCCGCGTGCGCCGCCTCGGGTCCGGCCCGGCTGCGGGCTCAGCCCGAAGTGCCGGGGCCCGCGGGGTTCGTGCCGCTGTCCGGGGTCGGGGTCCTGCCGCGTTCGATCGTTTCCGCGATGCGCTTGATGCGCCGCAGGCGGGCGTCCCAGGCGGAGCCCACGGCGGCGAGTTGGGCCGCCGCGCGGGCCAGTTGGGGCTCGTCGACACTGAACCTGCGTTCGCGGCCGGCCGTTTCGGCGCGGACCAGGCCCACGCGGTCGAGGACGGTGAGGTGTTTGGCCACGGCCTGGCGGGTCACCGGGAGGTGGTCGCTCAGGCTGGTGGCGGTGCCGCCGCCCTCGGTGAGCAGCAGGTCCAGCATCCGGCGCCGGGTCGGGTCGCCTATCGCGGACCAGAGGTCGTCGTCCACCGGCACGGCTACGCGCCCACCTTGGCCGCGTACGTCTGCAGCCGCTCCAGGAAGTGGCCCCAGCCGGAGTAGTGGTCCTCGTAGGTCGCCAGGACCTGCGCCTGCGCCCAGCCCTGCTCGCGGAAGCCGCTCTCGGTGACGGTGAGGCGGGTGCCCGTGCCGTCGGGTTCGAGTGCGAAGACGACCAGGTTGGAGTTGCCCTCCTGCGCGGTCTCGCCCTCCTCGTGCATCCAGCGGAAGGAGAACAGCCGTGGCGGCACCGCGTCGACCACGGTGAACCGCACCCACTTCACGCCCTCGCCGGTGCCGAACCCGAACCGTCCCCCTTCCCCGACCTGCGTCGTCCCCTCCAGCGTGTCGGGCCACCACTCCCGCAGGTGCTCCGGGCTGCTCACCACGTCGAAGACCACCTCGGGCGACGCCTCGATGTGGATATCCCGTTCCAGCGTTCCGTACTCCATGACTCCACCTTCCGCAACGTTCGGTTGCACATCACGTTAGTACGGCGTCCGGTGATGTGCAACCTTCGGTTGCGCTGAAGCTCCGACCGCCCCCACCCGGCGGCACGGGAGTCGACGCCTAGGCGTACCGCCTCAGCCCATGCTCTTCGCCCCGTCCAGCGACTCGCGGATGATGTCCGCGTGGCCCGCGTGCTGGGCGGTTTCCGCGATGATGTGCATCACCACGCGGCGGACGGACCAGTGGGCGCCCGGCTCGAACCACGGGGCTTTCGGGAGCGGGTGGGCGGCGCCCAGGTCGGGCACCGTGGCCACCAACGCGTCGGTACGGGCGGCCTGTTCGGCGTACGCGTCCAGCACGCCGGCCAGCGTCTCGCCGGGCAGCAGCCGGAACTGGTCGGCACGGCGCTGCCAGTCGGCCTCCGTCATGGCGTCCGCGTCGCGCATCGCCGAGGGCCCCTCGACCGCGAAGGCGGCCCAGTCCCGCTCCGTGACGGTGACGTGCTTGATCAGCCCGCCGAGACAGAGCTCGCTGACGGTGGTGCGCTGCCGGGCCTGCTCGTCGGTGAGGTCGCGGGTGGTGAAGCGCAGGAAGTGGCGGTGCCCGGCGAGCATGGCCAGCAGGTCCGCGCGCTCCCCGTCCACCGCCGCCGCGCCCTCGGCACCGTCTACCGCCGCGCCCTCGGCCCCGTCCGTCCGAACCGTCGTCCCGTTGCTCATGACCTGCTCCTTCGCTCGTCCACGTACGGCGGGCTCCGCCTCGGCCTCCCGCCTTCACTTCCACGCTAGGAGCCATTGCGGTCACTTTCCGGCCTGAATCTGCGGAATAGTCGACGGTATGGCGAACACCAGCACCCGGACCCTGCGGCTGCTGTCCCTGCTCCAGACCCACCGCTTCTGGCCGGGCACCGAACTGGCCGAACGGCTGGGCGTCTCGGCCCGCACGCTGCGCCGGGACGTCGAGCGGCTGCGCGAGCTGGGCTACCCGGTGCGGGCGCAGCGCGGCGTGGACGGCGGCTACCAGCTGGCCGCGGGCGCCGCGCTGCCGCCGCTGGTCATCGACGACGAGGAGGCCGTCGCGCTCGCCGTCGGGCTGCACCTGGCCGCCGAGGGCGCGGTGGAGGGCATCGCCGAGGGCTCCGTGCGGGTGCTCGCCAAGGTGGCGCAGGTGATGCCGGTACGGCTGCGGCACCGGGTCGAGGCGCTGCGGGCGATGACGGTGCCGGCCGGCTGGGAGGGCGCCGAGCGCGGCGGCATCGACCAGGGTGTCCTCGTCACCCTCGCGCTGACCTGCCGGGACGGCGAGCGGCTCGGCTTCTCGTACACCGCGGCGGACGGCAGCAGCAGCGCCCGCGAGGTCGAGCCGTACCGGCTGGTGCGCATCGACCACCGCTGGTACCTGGTCGCGTACGACCTGCTGCGGCACGACTGGCGCACCTTCCGGGTGGACCGGCTCGCCGACCCGTGCGGGACGGGCGCACGCTTCCGGCCCCGCGAGCTGCCCGCCGCCGACGCGGCCGCCTTCGTCCGCGCCGGCCTGAAGAACGCGCGGCGCCCCTATCGCGTCGAGGCCGTGGTGGACGCGCCGGCCGCCGCCGTACGCGAACGGATCGGCCGGTGGGCCACGATCCAGGAGCTGGACGACGGGCACTGCCGCCTGCTGATGCAGTCCGACTCGCTGAACTGGCCCTTGATGGCCCTGGGCGCGATGTCGGCCCCCTTCCACGTCATCGGCCCCCCTGAGCTGCGCGAACGCCTCGCCGAGTGGTCCACGCGATTCAGCCGCGCCGCGACGGAGGACCCACCACCGGAACCGGAGGAGCAGCCCACGCGATAGGGCGGGCGCCGATCGGGAAGGGCCCCGATCGCTTGGCGGTCGGGGCCCTCGGTGTGGTGCGGTGGGGTCTACTGACGGGTGAGCGGCGGTACGCCCGTCGTCTCCTCCCGGGCGACGTGGGCGGCCGCTGCCGAGGCGGTGCGGGCGGCCGGCTTCGGCGCCGGGGCGCCGCAGAACACCGAGTCCAGGGCGGCCCGTTCGGCGGCGAACACCGTGGGGTTGTTGGAGGCGTCCGCCGAGATCGTGACCTGCCGGGAGCCGTCGCGCGTGGTGTAGGAGTACGTCTGGTAGCCCTGCACGATGCCGTCGTGGCCGTAGACCTGCGTGCCGCACGACAGGGTGTACTCGCGCATGCCGAGGCCGTACGAGGAGGTGCCCGCCGCGTTCTCCGGGTGCATCGTCTCCATCTGCGCCAACTGCGCCTGCGGCAGCAGCCGTCCGCCGGTCAGCGCCCGCCAGTACGCGTTGAGGTCTGCGGTGTCGGAGATGGCCGCGCCGGCCGTCCCGATCCACGAGGCGGTCTGCTCGGTGGCGTCGAACAGCGGCTTGGTGCGGTCGTCCTGGGTCAGGTAGCCGACGGCGTGCGGGCCGCCGAGACCCGTCCGGGGGACGACGTAGCGGGTGTCGTGCAAGCCCGCGGGCGTGAGGATGTTCTCGTCGAGGACCTGCGCGAAGGGCTTCGCGGTCACGTGCTCGATGATCATGCCGAGCACCACGAAGTTCGTGTTCGAGTACTGGTACTGGGTGCCGGGGGTGAACTGCAGGCCGTGCGTGAGGGCGTCGGCGATCTGGTCGGCCGGCTGGAAGACGGAGTCGCGGAACTGCTGGAAGCCGGTGACGGTGTCGCCGACGAGGATGCCGGGCAGGTCGTTGGTGTAGTCGTACAACCCGCTGGTGTGGCTGAGCAGTTCGCGGACGGTGATCGGCGAGTCGGCCGGCAGGACGCCGGTGGGCAGGTAGTCGACGGCCGGCCCGTCGAGGTCGACCTTGTGCTTGGCGACGAGTTGCAGGGTGAGCACGGCGTCGAAGTTCTTGGTGATGCTGCCGATGCGGAACTCGCCCCGGGGATCGACGGGTTGCTGCGTGGCGAGGTCGCCGGTCCCGGTGCTGACGGTGCCGCCCGCGCCGCCGCGGTCGCTCACGAGGGCGAAGGCGCCGGGCGATCCGGCCGTCACCACCCCTTGGAGCGCCTGCCGCAGCCCCTGGTAGTCGGGCGCGGGCAGTGCGGCGGCGGGCGCGGCACCGGCCGGGCCGGCGGCGAACAGGGTCGAGACGAGGGCCGCGGCGGCGGCCGCCACGAGCAGGGACCGGCGCCTGGCACCGGTGGGACGAGAGGACACGGCACTCCAGGTGAGCTGCGGGGACGAGTGGTACGGAGGTGACCACGGGTGAACCATGGGTACCAACTCAGACCGCCTGGGCCCGGTGATGCGTTGCAGGCGCGTCGCATCAGCCGTGTAACAGCCGTGGCCCGTACGGCAGTTGGCGGTGCGCCGTGGCCCCGCTCCCCTCGTTCGGCCCCTCGGCCCGTCAGCCCCCGTCCGCGGTGGACAGCGCCTTGGCGACCATGGTGGTGGCGAAGTCCGGGTCGCCGGTGATGCGGTTGATGTGCTCCGCGAGGAGGAAGGCGGTGACCTCCAGCGGGTTCATCTCCTTCTCGGTCCACTCCCCGTACTGCTTGCGCCACAGGTTGGGGCTCAGCCCGAGCGCCGCGGAGACGACCAGGCCGGCCATGGTGGGGATCGCCTCGGGGCGCACACTGCGGGGCATCATGTTCATGGTGGCCACGAGGTTGGGCACGACGTACTCGATGACGTCCTTGTCGTGCTCCTCGTGGGCCTTCTGCAGCCACGTGGTGAAGACGTAGACGAGCGTGCAGGCGCCCTCCAGCACGTCGCCCGCCTCCTGCGGGCTGAGCGACGCCATGAACTGGTCGATCAGCGCCTGCTGTTCGGGGTCGGTCCCGGTGCTGCCGTCACGGACGCTCTTGATGCGGGAGTCGATCATCATGAGTGCCGCGCCGACATCGCCGACAGGGGCGTGTTCGGGGGCGAAAGGCGATGACAAGGGTTCCTCCTCGGACGGCACGACGGGCGGGTCGGCGTCCTCGTAGCGTAGACGGCCGCCGAGGAGCACGGGGGGCTCCCGTGCCTCAACGTGACGGACTGGATACGCTGTTGCCGGCCCGATGCGGGCGGCCGTCCACCCCCCTGCCGCGCCCGTCCGGTCAGCTGCCCTCGGCGCCCGGGCGCAGCGTCAGCACGGTGATCTCGCTCGGCGCGAAGACCCGGAACGGCGGGCCCCAGAAGCCGGTGCCGCGGCTGGTGTAGAGCAGGGTCCGCTCACCGTGCCGGCTCAGGCCCTGCACGACGGGCTGGTCGACCCGCACCAGGAAGTGGAACGGCCAGATCTGACCGCCGTGGGTGTGCCCGGAAACCTGCAGGTCAACGCCCGCCGCCGCGGCCTGCGCCACGTACTTCGGCTGGTGCGCGACGAGCAGCACCGGCCGGTCCGGGTCCGCCCCCGCCAGCGCGCCCCGCAGGTTCGCGCGGTGCCCGGCCAGCCCGGAGGACTCCGCGGTCACGTCGTCCACGCCCGCCACGACGAGCGCGTCGCCGCCGCGCTCCACCACGACGTGGCGGTTGTGCAGCGGCTCCCAGCCCAGTTCCGCCATCCGGTCCAGCCAGCCCTGGGCCTCGCTGAAGTACTCGTGATTGCCCGTGACGTAGACCTTCGCCAGCCGCGACTGAATACGGCCCAGCGGCGCCGACTGCTCCCGGCGCTGTGCCGCGGTGCCGTCCGCGATGTCGCCGGCGTGGACGACGATGTCCGCGTCGAGCGCGTTCACGGCCTCCGTGACCCGCGCCGACCACCCGGCCCGGTCGATCGGCCCGTAGTGGGTGTCGGTGAGGACGACGACCCGGGTCCCGTCGAGCCCGGCGCCGAGCCGCGGCAGGCGGACGTCCAGCCGCCGTATCCGGGGCACGCGCATGGCCTCGTAGTGCCCCCAGGCCAGCAGGACGGCCGAGACCGAGGCGACGGCGACGGCGATCACCTCGGCCCGGTCGCCGCCCTCGACCCCGAGCGCCATCAGGACGAGGTGCACCACGCTGCCGAGCACCGACCAGGTGAAGAGCACCCAGACCGCGCCGAGCGTGCTGTCCGCGATCCGGGCCGCGCGGTCGCTGCGCCGCCGCCCGTGGCCCGCAGCCATCAGGAACGGGAAGGAGCCGAGCGCGGCCGCGAAGACCACGGTGCCGGCGACGAAGACGGGCAGCGGCCAGCCGGCGCCGAACAGCGTCCACCAGGGCAGCACGAACAGCATCGCGAGCACGAGGAAGAACACGGTCCCGCCGAGCCGCCGCCGCAACGACCCGCGCGGTGGCCCGCTTTCGGCGGAGCCGCCGGGCACGGCCTCGCTCCCGCCAGCGGGCACGGGTGTCGGTACGGCCTCGCTCGCGGACGCGGGTTCGCTCGCGGTACCGGTCCGGGCGCCGGCTGTCGCCCCGCTCCCGGGTGTCGCCACACCGGCTGCGGCCTCGGCGTCGGGTGCGGCCGCGGGTTCGCTCGCGCCACGAGCCCGGGCACCAGGCGCGGCCCCGCTCCCGGACGCGGCTGCCGCATCGGGTGCGGCCTCCGCTGCCGTCACGGCCTCGCTCCCGCCACGGCCTCCGGCACCGGCTTCCGCCTCGCCGGCGGGCCGGGCCACGGCCACCGCGCTCTCCTGGGAACCGCCCGGTTGGGACCCCGGCTCCGACCCGATGGACTCGTTCTCCGCCACTGCGCCCGCCCTCACATCCGCTGCCCCGTCGATCACCTCCCATCATCCGGCACGCGGCCCCGCGGTGCGGAGCCCCGAAGGCGCCTTCCCCGCGCCGCAAACGCGCCAGGAGCCCGGTGCGGTGTGAGGTGTTCCAGGATGTGAAGGGGCCCTGAAGACTGCCGGGTTCAGGCAGTGCGCGGGCGCGGGCGCGGTGCCACCCTGACGCATGCGGCGCACGGAGCGTGGCCGTTCGGGGGATGCAGAGGCAGGCGAGCGCAGTGCGTGGCTTCGTGGGGGCGATCACGGGCTTTCCGACCGTGGTCTTCAGTTTCGCGCTGGCCGTCGTGGCGGCCTACTGGGTGCTGGTGCTCGTCGGGGGAGCGCACCTGCACGGCGCCCGCGGCGGCCACGGCGGGCACCTCGGCCACGGCGGCTCGCCTGCCGCGCACGGGCACGGCATGCACGGTACGGCGCACGCGGGCCACGGCGGCGGCCACGGCGGCCACGGTACGGCCCACCTCGGGAACGGCCCGGGCCGCCTCGGGAACAGCCGCAGCGGCGGCCACGGCTCCGCACGGCCCGGCCCCGCCGCCGCACCGTACGCCGGGCACCCCGGCCACCCCGGCCCGCACGTCCGCGCCGGCCTGGTGCGCGCCCTCGGCCTGGGCGGTGTACCGCTGACCGTCGCCGTCTCGCTCGTCGTCGCCTTCGCGTGGTTCACCGCGCTGGCCGGGCGCGCCTGGCTCGGGCACGGGGCCGGGTGGCTGCTGCCGGTGGCCCTGGCCGGCGGCTGGCTGGGGGCCCGCGTACTCGTCTGGCCGCTGCGGCGGCTGATGCCCGAGCCGCCCCCGCCGCCCTCCCTCCGGGACTTCGTCGGCCTGGAGTGCGTGATCCGCACCGGGCGGGTCGGGACCGACTTCGGGCAGGCCGAGGTCCGCGCCGCCGACGGCTCCTCGGCGGTGGTGCAGGTCCGGCAGACACCGGACGACGCCGCCGCAGTCGGCAACGCCCTGCGGGCCGGGGCCTTCGCGCTCATCTACGACTACGACGCCGAGGGCGAGTTCTTCCGGGTCATGCCCGCCCCGCCGCCGACCGGCTGAGGCCGGCACCGTCCGGGCCGAGGAGGGGAGCCCATAGCGGCACCCGTCCGGGCGGCCGGCGCAGCGTCGCGCCGCCGCTTGGGCCCGCAGTTCGTCCGTACACGCCCAACACCCCAATCATTCGCGGCCGGTTCATTCCAAGGGAACAGCCATGTCCGTTGTCACCATCGGTGCGGGGGTCCTCCTCGCCGTCCTCCTGCTCATCGGCCTGGGCACGCTGCTGCTCTTCGGCCGGCTGTTCCGCAAGGTGGTGCAGGGCGAGGCCCTGATCATCTCCCGTCCCAAGGGCGCCACGGTGACCTTCACCGGCGCGCTCGTCCTGCCGATGCTGCACCGCGCGGAGGTCATGGACATCTCGGTGAAGACCATCGAGATCGCCAGGACCGGACGCGAGGGCATGATCTGCAAGGACAACATCCGCGCCGACATCCAGATCACCTTCTTCGTCCGGGTCAACAAGACCGTCGAGGACGTCATCAAGGTCGCCCAGGCCATCGGCACCGACCGGGCCAGCCACCAGGAGACGCTGCAGACGCTGTTCAGCGCGAAGTTCGCCGAGGCGCTGCGGACCGTCGGCAAGCAGCTCGACTTCGCCGACCTCTACACCCACCGCGAGGAGTTCAGGGACCGGATCGTCGCCGCCATCGGCACCGACCTCAACGGCTACCACCTGGAGGACGCGGCGATCGACCACCTGGAGCAGACGCCGATGTCGCAGCTGGACCCGTCGAACATCCTCGACGCCCAGGGCATCCGGAAGATCACCGAGCTGACCGCGCTGGAGCACATCCGCACCAACGACTTCCAGCGCAACGAGCAGATGGAGATCACCCGCCAGGACGTCGACGCCCGCGAGGCGGTGCTCGAACTGGAGCGGCGCCGCGAGGAGGCGGAGATCCGGCAGCGCAAGGGCGTCGAGACGCTGCGGGCGCAGGAGGAGGCGGCGACCGCCACCGTCCAGGAGGAGGAGCGGCTCAAGGCGCACAGCGCGCTGCTGCGGACCGAGGAACTGCTGGGCGTGCAGCGGGAGAACCAGCAGCGGGAGATCGCCGTCGCGGGGAAGAACCGGGAGCGGGTGCTCGCGGTGGAGAGCGAGCGGATCGAGAAGGACCGGCTGCTGGAGGTCGTCAACCGGGACCGCGAGGTGCAGCTCGCCAGGGCCGGGATGGAGAAGGAGGTGGAGATCGAGCGGCGCGGGGTGGCCGATGTGGTGCGCGAGCGGATCGCGGTGGAGCGCACGGTCGCCGAGCAGGAGGAGGAGATCAAGCGGGTCCGGGTGGTCCAGGAGGCCGAGCGCACCCGGCAGAGCGTGGTGATCGCGGCCGAGGCGGCGGCGCAGGAGCAGCTGGTCAAGGACATCAAGGCGGCCGAGGCCGCCGAGCAGTCCGCGCACCTGCGGGCCAGGGAGCAGCTGGTGCTGGCCGAGGCCGGGCAGAAGAGCGCGGAGCTGGCGGCCGCGGCCGATGTGCGGCGGGCCGAGGGTGAGCGGGCGCTGGCGGGCGCGGCGGGGTTGGCGCAGGCCGAGGTGGCCGAGCGGCAGGCGCTCGCGGACGCGGCCGGGGCACGGGCCCGGCTGGAGGCCGAGGCGGCGGGCCTGAAGGAGAAGGCGGTCGCGATCGAGAAGGTGGGGCTGGCCGAGGCGGCGGTCGCGGAGAGCAAGGCGAACGCGGAGGCCGCGGGCATCCGGGAGAAGCTGCTCGGTGAGGCGGCCGGGCTGGAGCGCAAGGCGGCGGCGATGGCCGCGCTGGACGAGGTCTCGCGCTCCCACGAGGAGTTCCGGCTGCGGCTGGCCGCCGACAAGGAGGTCAGGCTGGCCGCGCTGGAGGTGCAGAGCAAGGTGGCCGAGGCGCAGGCGGCGGTGCTGGCCGCCGGGCTGGAGAGCGCGGACATCGACATCGTGGGCGGCGACAGCGTGTTCCTGGAGCGGCTGGTGGGCGCGGTGTCCTTCGGCAAGTCCCTCGACGGGGCGGTGCAGGGCTCGGAGACGGTCAAGGCGCTGGGAGAGCAGTGGCTCAGCGGCGAGAAGAGCTTCGCCGACGACGCCACCGAGGTGCTGAAGTCCCTTGCCGCGGGCGGCCCGTGGAACCTGGCGCTGCTGCTGAAGCTGCTGGGCGGCGGCGCGGCCGACGGGGCCGTGCCGCTGGACCCGGCCCGGCTGGTGGGCGGCGTGAACGGCGCCGCCGGCACCGGCAGTACGGGGAACGCGGGCGGCAACGGCACCGGGGGCGCGGCGAAGTAGCGCGCGAAGGACGTCAAGGACCGTTGCGACAAAGGGACATGGGGAAGCAGTGATGGGCGTCGAGGACGGCACCTACGGGATCCTGCGGGCGCGGCTCGTGGAACGTGCCGGGGAACTGGAGCGGCGGGCCCAGGAGTTGAACGCGCGCCGCCAGGAGGCGTTCGGCTCGCGCCCCCTGGCGCTGGCCGGCTCGGCGCGGCTGCGCACCGCGGGCGCGGGCACCGCCTGCGGCCTCGTCGCCGTCCGCCCCGACGTCCTGCTGCTCGGCACCACCGCGCCGGACCTCGGTGCGGGGCTGCTGTCCCTGCACGCCCTGGACGGCACCGCGCTGGACCAGGACGCGGTGCCCGGCCTGCTGGACGACGAGCGGTTCCACCGCGACCTGGCCGAACTGCTGCGCTACTACCGTGAGGCCCGCCTCGCCGACCTGGTGCGCACCCCGGCCGGGCGGCTGCTCGCGGTGTTCCGCACCGGGGACAACGAGGGCGACCAGCGGGTCCTCAGCTGGCAGACCGGGCCCGACCGGTTCGAGTACCTGGGCAACCACGGCGAGCGCGACCTGCCGCAGCCGCCCGTCCACGAACTGGCCTGGACGACGACCGGGCGCGAGCACCACGACCGCGGCCGGATCAGGATCGAGACGGGCGGGGGGAGCGAGGGCGGTACTGTCGCGGTCACCGTCGCCACCACCGGCGGCGCCCTCACCGTACGGGCCCTGCCCGGCGACCGGCTGCTCCACGAGGAGCCGGTGGACGAGCCGCTGCAGAGCCTGGCCGACGCCGCGGTCGCCTACGCGCAGGCCGGCCCGCTGCTGGTGGTGCGGGTGCGCCCGTACAACGAGCCGGCCGACCGCTACCTCGTCGTCAACACCCGCACCGGGACCGTCCGCCGGCAGGACTCGCTGTCCTTGGGCGCGCGGCTGCTCCCCGCCGAGCAGGGACTGCTCTTCCCGCGCGGCTACGAACTGGCCGACGGCACCCACCGCACGTTCCGCGTCGAGGGCGACGGGGGCTCCGGCGTGCTGCGCTTCGCGCACGTGCTCCCCTCGCCCAACGGCGAGGACCTGCTCTACGTCCTGCACCGCCCCGACCGCGCCCAAGTGCTGCTGCTGCCCTGGAACACCGTGCGCCGTGAGGCGGCCGCCGCTCTGCAGGGGGCCGCGCACACCGTGCTCCCCGACGGCACGCTGGTGCTGCTCAAACCGGACCGCGAGCCGGTCCACGCGCACGAACTCCAGCTGTGGCAGACGCCGTTCCAGTCCGCCGACCACGCCGCCGCCCAGCCGGTCGGCGACGGCCCGCTGGCCCGGATCGGCAACGCCGACCTGGTCCGCGGCATCGCCGACTGCCTGGACGTCGTCCGCACGGCCGGCGCCGCCCCGGGCGGGCAGCCCGCCGCGACCCCCGAACTCGTCCTGGACGCCTGCGCCAAAGCGGCCGACCGCCACTACTGGCTCGCCGAGGCCGGCCTGCTCGACGTGCTCGGCGAACTGCGGGACGCCGCCGAGCAGATGCTCGCCGAGCAGGCCCGGATCAGGGGCCTGGCCGCCCACGCCGCCGAGGCGCTGGACCGGGCCCGCGAGGAGGCCGCCGCGCTGATCCGCCGCTCGCACGGCGAGCCACCCGAGGACACCGAGGCGTGGACGGACCTGCTCGCCGAGCTGCGCCGGGCCCAGGGCCGCGCCCGTACCCTGCGGGAGCTGCCGCAACTGGACCTGGCGGCACTGGAGCAGGTCGAGTCGGAGCTGGCGGCCGAGCTCTCCTCGGCCACCGGGCGCGCTTTCGCCTTCTTCGCCGGCCCCGACGCCTTCGCCGCCCCGCTCGCGGCCGCGCAGGAAGCCGCAGAGGACGCCGGGAGCGTCGCCACCGCGGCCGAGGCCGACCGGCTGGCCGACCGGCTCGCGCAGCGGGCGGACGCCCTGATGACCGTGACCGACCTGGTCACCGGCGCCGTCGCCGCCGACCCGGCGCTGGGCACCGCCGTCCTCCTGGCCATCGGCGAGGTCCTGGCGGCCGTCAACCGGGCCCGCGCGATCCTGGCGGGCCGCCGCCGCACCCTGCTCGACGCCGAGCACCGCGCGGCCCACGCCGCGGAGTCCGCCCTGCTCGTCCAGGCCACCGCCGCCGCCCTGGCCGCCGCGGACACCCCGGCGGCCTGCGACGACCACCTCGCCCGGCTGCTGCTGCGGGTGGACGCCTTGGAGGCCCGCTTCGCCGAGGCCGAGGATCTCGCCGCCGACCTCGCCGTGCGCCGCGAGGAGATCCGGCAGTCCTTCACCGCCCGCCGCCAGACCCTGCTGGACGAGGCCGCGGCCCGCGCCGACCGCGTCGCGGCCGCCGCCCGGCGCGCCCTGGACACCCTGCGCCGCCGGCTCGCCGCCCTACCGGCGGCCGCCGACATCCACGCCGCCGAGGCCGCCGACCCGATGGCGGTACGGGTGCGCGCCGCCGCCGAGGAACTGCGCGGCCTCGACGACCGGGTGCGCGCCCAGGAGCTGGAGGACGGGCTGCGCGGCGCCGTCCGCACTGCGCTGCGCGACCTGCGCGACCGCACCGACCTCTCCGACGACGGCGGCGCCACCGTCCGGCTGGGCCGGCACCGCTTCGCCGTCCGCCGCGAAGGCGTCGAGCTGACCCTGCGGCCCGAAGGCGGCCGGCTCGCCTTCCTCGTCACCAGCACCGCCTACCGCCGCCCGGCCCACCTGCCCGAACTGCCGGCCGACGCCGAGTTCTGGACCCAGCCGCTGGTCAGCGAGTCACCGGCGCTCTACCGGGCGGAATACCTCGCCGCCGCGCTGCTGCCGGGGACGGCACCGGGGGAGGGGACCGGCGGCACGCGCCGGGACCTGCCGCCCGGGCTCGCCAATGGGGCCCTGCCCGCCCACGACGCCGTGCTCGACCACGGTGTTCCGCTCGACCACGACCTTCTGCTCGACCACGTCCGCCGCGCCGCCGAGCGCGCCTACGACGAGGGGTACGAGCGCGGGGTGCACGACCACGACGCCGCCCTCATCCTCGGTGCCCTGCTGCGGCTGCGGGCCGGCGCCGGGCTGCTGGAGCACCCCGCTGGCGTACGGGCGGCGGCCCAGCTGTTCTGGGCGCATGGCACCGACGAGGCCCGGCGGGCGGCCTGGCAGCGCCGCGCCCGCTCGCTCGCCCTGGCCCGCGCCCGCTTCGGGCCCGGCGGAACGGCGCTCGCCGACCTCGCGGCCGAACTGTCCGGCGCCGTCGAGGAGTTCCTGACCTCGGCGGGCCTGCCCCGGCCGCCGCGGGCGGGCGGCTACCTGACCGCCCAACTCGCCGACACCCGCGAGGGGTTCGCCGCCGGCACCGCCGCCCGCACGCTGCTGGACGGCTTCCTGCACACCGACGCGGCCCCCGAACTCCTCGCCGACCTCAAGGCGCTCGGCCCGGACCTGCCCGCCCGGCACCAGCTCGCAACGGCCTGGCTGGCCGCGTACGCGGGGAGCCGGGCGGACGGCGAGGGCGGTGCGGACGGCCGTGTCGGGGGCGGCGTGGGCCTCGGGGGCGGGGCGGAGGGCGGGCGCTCTGCCCCGGCCGGAGTCGGAGTCGGGGCCGAGGGCGCGAGCCCTGCCGGGGCTGGCCCTTCGGCGGGTGGCCCCCAGGGCGCTGACGCGGGCCTCGCCGAAACGGCCGCCACCGAACGTGCCACCGCGGGCCTCGCAGGGGCGGCCGCCGAGGGCCCCACCGCGGGCTTGTCGGAAGGAGTCGCGGCAGCCGTCACCGAAGCCGTCGCCCACCTGTGCGCGCCGGACCTGCCGCGGTACGCGATCACCGCCCCCGTCGCCGAGACTGTCACCGGCCTGCTCGGCGACCACCCCCGCGTCCGAGCCGGCCAGTTGACCGTACGCATCGACGAACTGCCGTACCGGGCGCGGGCGTTCCGCGAGGAGCGGGCGCCGGCCTTCCGCGCCTTCCAGCGGCGGCGGGCCCAGGCGCTCGACGCCGAACGGGAGCGGCTGCGCCTCGCCGAGCACCGCCCGCGCCCGCTCGACGGCTTCGTGCGCAACCAGCTCATCGACCAGGTCTACCTGCCGCTCGTCGGCGACGCCCTGGCCAAGCAGCTCGGCACCGCGGACACCGCCGCGAGCACCGACCGCAGCGGCCTGTTGCTGCTCCTGTCCCCGCCCGGCTACGGCAAGACCACGCTGCTGGAGTACATCGCCGACCGCCTCGGTCTGCTCATGGTCCGCGCGGACGGCCCGGCACTCGGCGCGGGGACCACCTCACTCGACCCCGACCGGGCGCCCGACGCCGCGGCCCGGCGCGAGGTCGAGAAGATCGTGTTCGCCCTGGAGGCCGGCAGCAATGTGCTGCTGCACGTGGACGACATCCAGCACGTCTCGGCCGAACTCCTCCAGCGATTCATCCCGCTGTGCGACGCGCAACGCCGCATCGAGGCGGTCAGCGACGGCGTGGCCCGCAGCTTCGACCTGCGCGGCCGCCGGTTCGCGGTGTGCCTGTCCGGCAACCCGTACACCGCGAGCGGGCAGCGCTTCGCCGTCCCGGACATGCTCGCCAACCGCGCCGACGTGTGGAACCTCGGCGAAGTGCTCACCGCCCACCAGGACCTCTTCGCGCTCTCCTTCCTGGAGAACACGCTCGCGGCCAACCCGGTGCTCGCGCCGCTCGCCGGCGCCGACCCGGCCGACCTGCGCCTGCTGGTCGCCCTCGCCGACGGCGACCCCGCCGCGCAGCCCGACCGGCTCAGCCGCCCGGTACCGGAGCTGGACCGGGCCGTGGCCGCGCTCGCCCGGCTCCGCCGCGTCCAGCGCACCGTCCTCGCCGTCAACGGCGCCTACATCGCCTCCGCCGCGCAGGAGGACGCCGACCGCACCGAGCCCCCGTTCCTGCTCCAGGGCTCCTACCGCACCATGGCGCGGCTGGCCGCCCGGATCGACCCGGCGCAGAGCGCGGCCGACGTCGAGGCCCTGATCGACGACCACTACCTCGCCGAGGCCCGCACCCTCGGCAGCACCGCGGAGGCCAACCTGCTCAAACTTGCCCTGCTGCGCGGCCGCGCCACCCCCGAACAGGCCGCCCGCTGGCGCGTGTTGTGCGCGGGCTACGGCGCCGGGCGCGCGTCCTCGTCCAGCCAGCCCAGCAGCCTCGCGCCGAACACCGCCGTCTCCAGGGTGTAGCGCTGGAGCGCGTCGTCCGGGTCCAGGCCGGTGAGCCGGACGATGCGCGCGACGCGGTAGGCCAGCGCCCGCACGCTCAGCCCCAGCCGCCGTGCCGCCTCCGCCGACACGTAGCGTGCGTCGGCGTACGCGGTCAGCGTCTCCAGCAGCGGCCCGGCGCCGCCGCGGGCGTTCTGCAGCGGTCCGAGGACGCTGCGCACCAGCTCCTCCAGCGCGTCGCGGTCGCGCAGCAGCACCGGCAGCACCAGCAGGTCCGCCGCGTGCAGCAGCCGCCCCTGCAGGCCGAGTTGGTCCGCCTGCTCCAGGGCCGAGCGCGCCTCCTCGTAGGAGCGCACGACACCGCCGGGGCCGCTGTGCGGGCGGCCCACCACGATCCGGCGCTCCTGGGTGAGTTCGGCGAACGCCTTGACCGCCGCGTCCTCGCCGGGCCCGGAGGGCACGATGCACACCAGGCGCCCGTGCTTGACCGCCAGCAGCACCTCCTGCTCGCCGAAGCGGCCGAGCAACTGCCGCTCCAGCGCGCGGACCAAGGGGTCGTCCAGGTCGTAGCCGTCGCCCTCGGCGACCGCGACCACGTGCGCGCAGGCCAGGTTGAGTCCGAAGCGCTCGGCGTGCTCGGCCAGCCGCCCCAGGTCGCTGCGGCTGCTCAGCAGGTCGGCGACGAACTCGCGGCGTCCGGTCTCCTCGCGCCGCAGCCGCTCGCGGTAGGCCCGGCTGTGGCCCTCGGCGAGCGCGGCGACCGCCGCGCGCAGGGCGGCGATCGAGGCCGCGTCCACCGGCTCGCCCGCCCAGACGCGGCCCGCGGCGGCCAGCTTCTCGTCGATCAGCTCGGCCAGGCCGCGGCCGTGCTCGGCGGCCTGATCGCCGTAGTCGCGCAGCGCGTCCAGCTCCTCGCGCCGCAGCCGCCGACCGCTGCGCGCCACCTCCTCCAGCGACCGCCGCCAGGCACCGTCCCCGCCCGCGTCCGCCTCAGTTCCGACGGTCGTCAACTCCCGCGTCCTCCCCCGACGTACACCGGCGCACCTGCCTCCGGCGGCAGGACGGCGAACGGCACCCCGTAGACGCGGGTCCGCCCGCCGAACAGGTAATGGGAGACCGTCGCGGCCCGCGCTGTCAAGTCCCTGGCGGAACACCGCCGACGGCCCGAAAGGTCCGGCCCGGTGTGGCGGGAACCGGACGCGGAAAGGACGGGACAGGGACGCGAACAGGACGGGGGGACAGGAAAGAACCGGAAATCTGGTCTAGTCCTCTTGACGAGGTGGGCCTGCGCGCTGTTTGGTACGTACCAACTCAGGCCAGAAAACGCACTCCCCCCACCACTTCTCGCTCGAGGGGCTTCCATGCGCCTTGCGACATGGGCGGCTTCGGCCGCCGCACTCACCCTCGCGACCGCCGGTGCGGTCGTCGCCCTGGCCCCCGCCGGCAATGCCGCGGCGACCAACGTCTACTCCGTCGCTCCCTACGTCGACATGTCGAACAGCCAGGAAGGGCTGCTCGACACCGCCATCACCGGACACGGGCTCAAGGCGTACACCGCGGCCTTCGTGCTCGGTTCGGGCTGCAACCAGATCTGGGGGGACACCCTCCCGATCGGCGCCGACTCCTTCACCGACCCGCTGATCGCCAAGGCGAAGTCCGAGGGCGCCTCGGTGATCATCTCCTCCGGCGGCGCCAGCGGCCTGCCGCTCGCCTGGACCTGCAGCAACCAGAGCTCGATCGACGCCGGCTACCAGGCACTCATCAACGACTACGGCGTCACCCAGCTGGACTTCGACATCGAGGGCGCCGCCATCGCGGACACCGGCGCGGCCGCCCGCCAGATGCAGGCGATGAAGGACCTCAAGGCGTCCAACCCCAACCTGAAGTTCTCCGTCACCCTGCCGGTGCTGGCCAGCGGCCTGACCGGCGACGGCGTCAACATCATCAAGGCCGCCAAGACCGCGGGCGTCAAGATCGACGTGGTCAACATCATGACCATGGACTTCTACTCGGGCACCGGCACCGAGATGGGCCAGGGCTCGGTCTCGGCCGCGCAGGCCACCCTCGCCCAGATGCAGTCCGTGGACTCCTCCTACTCCTACGCCAATCTCGGCATCACCCCGATGATCGGCAAGAACGACGACGGGTCCACCTTCACCCTGGCCGACGCCCAGACGGTGGAGAGCTTCGCCGCCCAGCACGGCGTCGGGCGGCTGGCGTTCTGGGCCGTCACCCGCGACCAGCAGTGCGGCGGCAGCGCCAACTCCCTGCCCACGTGCAGCGAGATCAGCCAGAGCCCGCTGGCCTTCACCGACGCCTTCCAGCAGTACGCGGGCGGCTCCGGCGGCACCTCGGGCGGCACGACGGGTGGGACGACCACCGGCGGCACCACCACCGGCGGTACGACGACGGGCGGTTCGACCACCGGCGGCTCCACGACCGGCGGCACCGGCACCTGCACCACGGCCTCCTGGAGCTCCTCGCAGATCTACGTGGGCGGCGACAAGGTCTCGTGGAAGGGCCACACCTGGCAGGCCAAGTGGTGGACCCAGGGCGAGGAGCCGGGCACCACGGGCCAATGGGGCGTGTGGCAGGACCTCGGCGCCTGCTGACCTCCCGGCACCCTTCATCCCCACGCGTACGGCCCGACCCGGCACCCGCCGGGCCGGGCCGTACGCGTGATCCCGCGTGTTCCCCGGGGGGTCAGTACCCGGGTCAATACCGGGGGAAGGGGCCCCACTGCTTGATGGCGAAGCCGCTGCCGGCGTGCTCGATCTCCAGGGCGGTGCGGCCGCTGAAGTGGGCGGGGAGCAGCAGGGCCTTGTTGTCGGCGGCCCAGGTGAGCAGGCGCAGGCGGGTGGCGCGGGAGCCGGCCGGGTCCAGGTCGAAGCAGCTGTTGTGGCCGGGGTGGGTGATCTGCAGGGGCGTGTGCAGGATGTCGCCCGCGAACAGGGCCTGTTCGCCGCGGGAGTCGAGCGTGATCACGGCGGCGCCGGGAGGGTGGCGAGGACGCGGACGGCGCCGGTGCGGGTGATCTCGGCGAGTTGGCGGGCGGCGGCGAAGGTGACGTAGGCGTCGCCTTTCGGGGTCAGGGCGATGTTCTCGGGCGTCTGGCCTGTGGCGAGGTCGAAGTGGTCGGCGATCCTGGGGGTGGTGAGGTTGGGGGCGCTCGGGGTGGATGCGGGCGCGGCGGTGGGGATGTGTGCGGGGGTGGGCGAGGCCGCGGCGCCGGCGGGCGCGGGTGCGATGGGGACGGGCCCTGCGGCCGAGGCCGCGGTGGGGGCGAGGGCCGTGGCGGTGGCCGCGACGAGGAGGCCCGCGGTGAGGGCGGAGCGGAAAAGCCGCACAATTGCTCCTGTTCCGGTATATGTTCGGGTGTTTTCGGGCATGCGGCAGCGTCACGCCGACACGTGCGGGTTCGAAGGGGGGCACGCCAGGGGCGTTGCCGCGTGCGGACGGCCAGCCGTTAAGGGGGCCGCCGTCGTACGGTGCCGAGTGCGGGGTGTTACGTCCCGCGCGGGTCGGTCCTGGCCGACGCGGGACCTCGTCCGTACCGGTTCGGTGAAGTCGCCCGTCCTCGCGGTGAGTTGGGCGAGCAGGGTCAGTGCGGCCCGGGCGGGGGAGCCCGGTGCGGTGGCGGCGGCCACCACGACCGGGCCCGGGCCGTGGCTCAGGGACTGCTGGGTCACGATCAGCGCACCCACCAGCGGATGGCGCATCTCGTACGGGGCGACCGTGCACGCCGTGATCCGGTGGTCGGCCCACATTGCGGCGAACTCCCCGCTCTTGGCGGACAGTTCGCCCACCAGCGCGTGCAGGGCGGTGTCCTCCGGGTGCCGGCCGGCGACCAGGCGGAGGTTCCCGACCACCGCCCTGGCCTTGCTCGGCCAGTCCGCGTAGAGCGCGCGGACGTGCGAGTCGAGGAAGACCAGGCGGGCCATGTTGGACCGCTCTGACGGGAGTTCGGGAGCGTGCGTTCGGATCGTTCACGCATTGCGGCAGCACGGGCTGCTCAGTGACCGGAGGCTCAGCGACCGGTTGCTCAGCGACGGTACGCGGCTGTCGCGATCTGGATGAAGGACCGGATCAACGGGTTGGTGTCGCCCTCGTTCCACACCGCCACCACGTGGCTCGGCGGCATGTCGAGCAGCGGCACCACGGCCAGCTCCGCGGGCAGGTCGTGTCCGAGCGGGGCCAGGCCGACCGTGCCGTTCCACAGCACCGCCTGCAGGCATTCCTGGACGGCGCGCACCACTGGTCCCCGGCGCGGTCTGCCGCCGTTCCAGTACGACTGCCAGACGGGGTCGGTGCCCTCCGGGAACTGGAACCAGCGGCGGTCGCCCAGTTCGGCCAGCCGAAGCCCGTCGCGGTCGGCCAGCGGATCGTCCGCGCGCAGCACCACGCCGACCGGATCGCTCCGCAGCGCACGCACCGTCAGAGCGGTCACGTCGAAGGGTGCCCGGGTCAGCGCGACGTCCACCAGCCCGGCGCGCAGCCCGCAGGTCGGGTCGGTCAGATCGGTGTCGCGGACGCGGATGTCGATGCCGGGGTGGTGCCGGCGGTAGGCGGCGGCCAGCCTGGCCGCTCCCGGGTCGGTGCCGTCGCCCAGGATGCCGATGGTGATGGTCGCGGCGCCGGCCGCGGCGCTCACGCGTCCCCGGACGCGGTCGGCATGCTCGAGCAGGGCCCGCGCCTCGTCGAGCAGCACGGTGCCCACCGGAGTGAGCGCGACGCCGGCAGGCGAGCGGACGAAGAGCAGAGCCCCGACATCGGCCTCCAACTGCTTGATCGCCCGGCTCAGCGGCGGCTGGCTCATGTGCAGCCGGGTGGCGGCCCGGCCGAAGTGGAGTTCCTCGGCGACCGCCACGAAGTAGCGCAGGGTACGTAGCTCCACGCTGCAACGATACCCGCGAGGTATCGGCGGTGCGGGACAGGTCTTGGACAGCCCCGGGGGCCCGGCGGTGAACTCGTGGGCATGACCGAAGAAGCGAAGACCAGCGAGCCGCAGACTCCCACCGCCGTATCGGTGACGGGTCCCGGTGAGGGCGAGACGATCGTTCTGGGTACGACGCGCATGCGGGTGCTGGAGGACGGCAGCCACACCGGGCACCGCCTCGCGATCGCCGAGTCCGTCCTCGCCCCGCACACGCAGGGACCGCCGCAGCACCGCCATGCCCGGCACGACGAGGGCTTCTACGTGCTGTCCGGCACCGTGCGGTTCACCGTGGGGGACGAGGATTACGACGCCACCGCGGGCACGCTCGTGATGGTTCCGCCCGGTGCCCCGCACACCTTCGCCAACCTGACCGACGAACCGGCCGTCATGCTCAGCACATTCACCCCGGACCAGTACGTGCAGTATTTCCGGGACCTCCAGGAAGCACTCGCCGGCGGCGTGCCGCTGACGCCCCAGGCCAACATCGACGCGATGAGCCGGTACGCGACCGCGCCCGCCACGGACCTCGGCTGAGGCTGAGGCTGAGGGTAGGGGAATCATGGACATCGCCTATTGGATCGTCGCGGGGCTGCTCGCCGCCTTCTACGTCTACGCGGGCACGCTGAAGGTGATCCGCAGCCGCGATCAACTCCGGCCGATGATGGCCTGGGTCGACCGCATACCGCTGCCTGCCGTCAGGGCGCTGGGGACGGTCGAAATACTCGGCGCGATCGGCCTGATCCTGCCGCCGCTGACGGGTATCGCACCCTGGCTGGCGACGGCCGCGGCCATCGGCTTCGTACTCCTGCAGACCGGCGCGATCGCCGTCCACCTGACCGGCGAAGACCGCCGGATCGCCCTCAACGCCGCCCTCATCGCAACGGCGGCCGTGTCCATCTGGCTGACCACAGGGCTGTGACCGAGCCCAGGCTGTGAGCGGGCGGATGCGGCGACTACGGGACCGGCCGCCCTCCGCCCGCTGTCATTGACACCTGCCCGTAGAGGGTGGCCAGGTCGATCAACCGGACGGCGGGGTCCGCTGCCGCGGCGTGCGCCTTGTCGTTGAAGCCGGCTCCGCTGAAGCACATGAGCCGCGTGTTGGTGGTGTCATAGCGGTTCACGAAAGCGTGAGGCTGGGGAGCTGGACCGCTGTTTTCTTCATGTGCGGTCCGGTCTTTCACGCAGCCAGCTGCCTGCGCAATGCCTCCGCGTCGTGGACGTTCGTCATGTGCACGAACCGACCATCACGGATGTGGTAGACGGCGAACTCCACGATTTCGAAGGAGGCTCCGGAGGGCGCCACACCCAGCCACTCCTTGACGGGCGTGCCGGTATTCAGTAGGCGCACAGCCAGGTGGCCGCCGTCTACGGAAAGCTCCTGAATCTCCCAGTGCAGGTCCGGAACCGTGTTCCCGAGGTCGGTCAGCGCCGAAACGATCAGATCAGCTGTAACGGCGTCGCCGAAGTACGTGAGGTCGTCGCTGAGGAAGTCTCGAACGCGGGCGAAGTCGTGAGCATTGAGCGTCTCGATGTAACGCGCATAGAAGGCGCGCAGGTCAGTGTCGGACATGGTTCCTCGCTTGGTGGTGGTCCAGAGCCTTACTGGTCTCACCAGCTTCACCCGACCCGATGTTACGATCCATAACGTGTCGTCCATGGTTCTTCACCGATCGTCCAGCGCGCCGACCGTGGCGCCCTCCGATCCGGTGGCCGACGCGATCGGCCTCTTGCGACCTCGGACCGAGGCCCACCCCGGCCTGCATGCCGCAGCGCCTTGGGCGGTACAGTTCGACGCCTTTGACTTTGTCAAGATCGGATGCGCGGTTCGCGGCGCGTGCTGGCTGGTAGTGGAAGGACGTGAGCCTCTGCATCTGGAGGAAGGCGACTTCTTCCTCCTGACCTCTCCCGGCCCGCACGCTCTCGCCAGTTCACTGACCGCGACGCCCCGACCCGGCCGAGAATTGTTCGAGAGTGCCTCGCAAGGCGTCGCACGGCTTGGTGCCGAGGCCGACGAGGTCAACTACGTGTGCATGGCGTCCCTATGGTTCGACGAGGCCAATGCTCCACTCCTGCTGGAGATCCTGCCCTCGCTCGTGCACCTGCCGGCGAAGAATCCCCTGATTCGCCAAGTTGCCTACGTAACCGAACTGTTGGGGCTCGAGGTCGAGAGCAGAGCTGTAGGACGGTCCCTGGTCCTGGACCATCTCGCACAGATCATGTTCGTTCATGTGATCAGAGCACACGTCGCACAAACCGACCGGCCCGCCGGATGGCTGGGAGCACTCGGCGATGACGGAATCGGCGCAGCGCTCCGCGCCATGCACGCCGACGTGGCCTACCGCTGGACCCTTCGTGAACTCGCGGACATCAGCAATCTTTCTCGATCCGCTTTCGCGGCCAAGTTCAAGAAAGAGGTCGGCGTCGCACCCCTGAAATACCTGATCCAGTGGAGGATGAGCCTCGCCCGTGACGCACTTCGCCGTGACACGCATTCCATCTCCGAACTGGCCTTTGCAACCGGATATGAGTCGGAGAGTGCGTTCAGCACGGCGTTTCACCGTGTCGTAGGCGTTTCGCCGCGGCAGTTCCGCGACGACGCACGGCGTGCTGCAAGTGGCCTCGTCGAACGCGAAGGCGGGCAAATGCCGGTTGGCCGGTAGGCCGAGCCGGTTCTGTGGCGACGGTCACTGCCCCTTTGAACATGCCAGTGCCGAAGAACGTGATCGGGCGCGTGCGAGTTGGCTGATGGCCTTCCTAGTCGGTAGGCGATCAAGGCCGGTGACCGGCATCACCGGTCGATGCTGGCCCGCCACGGGGACAATCCCGCCGATCTTGACGGGGACCCACCCCATACACAATCTCCGCCGACACCCGCAGTCGCGCCACCGCCGCGACCGGCATGCCCTACCCGAGCAGAGCGGCGGCCTCGCACCACACCGCCTCACGCGCGACCAGGCGGTCAACCGCCAGCGTCCGGGTGCCTCACCCGCCCCGCCTCGCGACCGACCGACCGACACCACGGCGTCACGCCGAACCGAACCCCGAAAGCCGGCGCTTCGTGCACCCGGGGGTTACGTGACCTTGCCTGGCGCGCGATCAGTGGAGCTCACCCGTTTCCCTGGTCCTGGCGGGTGGGGAGTTCGTGAGCCGGACGGGATGTGTGGCCGAGTCGATGCCATGGCGGCGTCGCACGCGCACGGTGGTAGCCGCGGCCTTCCATACCGCCGATCAGGACTTCAGCCGTCCGGTGGGCATCGGCGTCGATGATCGGTCCGGTCGCGGCACCTGTCCATGCGTACCACCGCCGACCTGCGAATCCCGGAGGTGCTACGAGCACGAGAGTTCCGAGTGCCCGGGTTGCCCCTTCGATCGAGGGGCGAGCCGAAGCGTGACTCGTGAGATCGTTACCATCGGTACGGTTGCGAATATTTCGAATACTGCGGATACTGCGATTACTAGGGGAAGGAGTGTCCACATGGCTGCAGCAACAGAGGGCCGCAAGATCGCTCCCGGGACGGTCGACGCCGGAAGCGCGCAGCGAGCCCTGCGCAGGATCCGCGACTATCTCGCCCACAGCACCGACGCCACCACCGACATCACCATCCTCGGTGAACACGGTGACGACGATCCGCTCGTTCTGCCCCGGGCTACCGTCGAGATGTTCGCAACGATGCTTGCCGCGCTTGCCAACGGCCAGGGTGTTCAGCTCATGCCGGTCAACGCCATGCTGACCACGCAGCAGGCAGCAGACATGCTGAACGTCTCGCGGCCCTACCTGATCGGGCTCCTGGAGAGGGGCGAGATCCCGTTCGAACTCGTCGGTCGGCACAGGCGTGTCACTTTCAACGACGTCATGGAGTACAAGCGCAAGGACGACCGCGACCGCAAGGCCGCGGCCGACTCCCTCACCAGCCTCGACGAAGAGCTGGGGCTCCTCTGATATGGCCTTCGTTGTCCTGTATGACGCCAACGTGCTCTACCCCAACACCGTCAGGGATCTGCTGATCCGCCTGGCCCGGCACGGCATCGTCCAAGCCAAGTGGACCGAGCAGATCCTTGACGAGGTGCAGGAGGCACTGCGGCGCAACGGTGTCGGAGATGAGGAGAAGCGCACAGAGCTCCGCAGTCGTATGAACGCAGCGGTACGGGACTGCCTGGTCACCGGCTACGAGTCGCTCATCGAGGGACTCAAACTGCCGGACCCGAACGACCGGCACGTGCTCGCCGCGGCCATCAAGAGTGGCGCACAGGTCATCGTGACGGACAACCGTAAGGACTTCCCGGCCGACTACCTCACCAATTGGGACATCGAACGCAAGACGGCCGACGACTTCGTCATGGACTTGATCGACCTGGACGACCGGGTCGTCTACGGCTGTGTGATGGAGATAGCGAACAGCCGTACACGGAAGCCGGTCACTTTCGATGACGTCTTGGACCAGTTGGAGAGGTCGCAGTTGATCGGGGCGGTGAGCATGCTTCGCAGCGGCCCGAATTCAGGCGTCTGAGACAATGTCAGCGCGGTGGAACGTTCCCGGCAGACTGGTCCGACGATGATGCCTGGCCGTAGAGAATGGGCAGATCGATCAACCGGACGGCGGGGTCGGCTGCTGCTGCGGCGTGCGCCTTGTCGTTGAAGCCGGCTCCGCTGAAGCACATGAGCTGCGTGTTTGTGGTGTCATAGCGGCCCGTCAGAGTGACCAGGTCGCGGATGTGCCGAAGACGTTCGATGTGAGCAGCACCCATGATGTCGTTCCATTTGGCCTCTCCGACGGCCAGGAGCGGCGGCTTCTCGCCATCGGCGATCCCGATCACCGCCACGTCGACCTCATGACCGGTTTTGGCTTTGGGGTCGTGGACGACGCCTTGTCCGACGCGGGCGGGCAGGCCGCCGAGGAGCTCGGGGTCGGCGTGATGCAGCGCCCAGTCGCGGCAGACCTGCTCGAAGTGCGGTCCGAGAACGTTGCTGACGAAGCGGCGCCGACTGGCCTGCCAGACCCTTGCTGCACTGCCCGGGCGTTCGAGCTGGTCCCAGACCGGCCGCATGATCGCGTGGTAGAAGCCGATCAGCGGTTCGGAGATGCGATAGGTGGGCCTGTTGTCGCGGAAGACGTCAGCATCCCGGTGGAGCAACCCGGCGTCTTCGAGGACGTTGATGGGGTGCGCGATGTCAGTGGCCTTCCGTTCCAGGTAGCCGGCCATGCCCGCGCGGGTGGCGTTGCCGTCCGCGACGGCGGCCAGGACGGACAGGTACAGAGCGGTATCCCGCAGGTCGGGCTCTTCGGTCAGCAGATAGCGCGCCTCACGGAAGAGAGGAGTTTCCGGATTGAGTACGGTGCGGACGACCCAGGCGTCGAAGTCGTCCGGGCCCTTCGGGCTGTCCCCGCGTGCGAACTCGCGCCGGTATGCGGGAGTGCCGCCCACGATCGCGTTCACCTTCATGGCCAGGTGGGGATCGGAAATGTCCCAGAACTCGGCGGCGAGACGGTGGTCGAGGGGACGGACGACCAACTCCAGTCCGGCCCGTCCGCGCAGTGGGGCACTGCCAGACAGCAGCCGGCCCATGAAGGGCAGGGCCGATCCGCACAGCAGCAGCCGGGTACGGGAGCCGGCGCGCTGGTCACGCAGAGGCCGCAGCGCCTCCTGGACGATCGACGGCAGCTCCGGGTTGGCCTTGACGAGGTACGGAAACTCGTCGATCACCACGGGGACAGGACTCTCGGCGTCGAGTGCGAGCAGTGCATCGACGGCCTCTGACCAGTTGGCGAAGTGGAACGGGCTGGCAGGGCGGACGTGAGCGGTCAGCGCCGCGCTGATCCGCCGCAGCGACTCGGCGTCGGCGGCCTCGGTCGCACCGAAGTAGAATCCTCCGGCGGCGCGGCAGGCGGCATCCAGCAGGAACGTCTTGCCCTGGCGACGACGCCCGGAGACCACGCCCAGGGTCGCTCCTGGCTGAGGATCGGTGATGAACCGGCTCAGCGCCGACCACTCGTGGTCCCGGTCGAACATGTCGGCGGGCTTGTCCATGGCCCGCCCCATATAGAGAAGTACGTCTCTATAAAGCGTACCCCTATATCTGCATGGTTGCGGCGCGTACCCGCGGTCCGCGGGCTCCGTGCCCTCCGGGGTGCGCGCAGATGGATCACGGCAAATGTCGCTGATGTCGGAGATGAGCAAGACTGGAAGTGAGACCGGAGAATGCCGAAGACCCCGGCCGCTGGAGCGGTCCGGGGTCTTCGTTCTGGCTGGTCAGCCGGTGCGGAGGATACGAGATTCGAACTCGTGAGGGGTTGCCCCCAACACGCTTTCCAAGCGTGCGCCCTAGGCCTCTAGGCGAATCCTCCGGGGGAGACATTACAGGGTGGAGGGGGGTGGGAGCGAACTCGTTCGCGGGGTGGGGGTGGGGTAGGGTTGGGCGCAGCCCCTCACGTGGCGCTATCTCGCTGAACTCCCCCAGGGCCGGAAGGCAGCAAGGGTAGGTGGGCTCTGGCGGGTGCGTGGGGGGTCTTCGCGTGTCGCACCCCCGTAAAAGCCCCCCACCGCGGCTCGGGGTCCGCTTGTCGGTGGGCGCCGATAGGCTCGTACTCGTGTCGCTCGCCCTCTACCGCCGCTACCGGCCCGAGACCTTCGCCGAGGTCATCGGGCAGGAGCACGTCACCGACCCGCTGCAGCAGGCGCTGCGGAACAACCGGGTCAACCACGCGTACCTGTTCAGCGGGCCGCGCGGGTGCGGGAAGACGACCAGCGCGCGCATCCTCGCCCGCTGTCTGAACTGCGTGGAAGGCCCCACCCCCACCCCCTGCGGCGTCTGCCAGTCCTGCACCGACCTGGCCAGGAACGGGCCGGGCTCCATCGACGTCATCGAGATCGACGCCGCCTCGCACGGTGGTGTGGACGACGCCCGCGACCTGCGCGAGAAGGCGTTCTTCGGCCCCGCGAGCAGCCGCTACAAGATCTACATCATCGACGAAGCCCACATGGTCACCTCCGCCGGCTTCAACGCGCTGCTGAAGGTCGTCGAGGAGCCCCCGGAGCACCTGAAGTTCATCTTCGCGACCACCGAGCCCGAGAAGGTCATCGGCACCATCCGGTCGCGCACCCACCACTACCCCTTCCGCCTGGTGCCCCCCGGCACCCTGCGCGACCACCTCGCCGCGGTCTGCGAGCGCGAGGCGATCCGGGTCGAGGACGGGGTCTACCCGCTGGTCGTCCGGGCCGGCGCCGGCTCCGTGCGCGACTCGATGTCCGTCATGGACCAGCTGCTGGCCGGCGCGGGGGACGACGGCGTGACGTACGCCATGGCCACCGCCCTGCTCGGCTACACCGACGCCGCCCTGCTGGACGACGTGGTGGACGGCTTCGCGGCCGGCGACGGCGCCGCCGTCTTCGAGATCGTGGACCGCGTGGTCGAGGGCGGGCACGACCCGCGCCGCTTCGTCACCGACCTGCTGGAGCGGCTGCGCGACCTGGTGATCCTCGCCGCCGTGCCCGACGCGGTGGAGAAGGGCCTCATCGACGCCCCGCGCGACGTGGTGGACCGGATGAAGGCGCAGGCGTCGGTCTTCGGCGCCGCCGAGCTGAGCCGCGCGGCCGACCTGGTCAACACCGGGCTGACGGAGATGCGCGGCGCGACCTCCCCGCGGTTGCAGCTCGAACTGATCTGCGCCCGCGTGCTGCTCCCCGCCGCGTACGACGACGAGCGCTCGCTGCAGGCCCGGCTGGAACGGCTCGAGCGCGGCGCCGGCCCGGTCGGTACGGGCGGGTACGGCGGAGCGGGCGGCGGTACGGACCCGGCGGCGTACGGTGCGGCAGGCGCGTCGGGCGTCGGCGGCGGCACGGGTACGGGCGGCCCGGCGGGGCCCGCGGGTCCGGCGGCGGCTCGGGCGGCACTCGGCCGTACGGCACCAGGCGCAACGGGTACGGCAGGTACGCCGGCGGCTGCGGCAACCGGGCCGGAGGGGCAGTCCATCGGGGCGCCCCAGGGCGTACCGGCACCGGCGAACCCGGCCGCGTACTCGGCCCCCAGCACCCCGGACCCGCAGGTCGGCCAGGCAGCGGACCCCGCGTACCAGAACGCGGCACCGTCCCCGCAGGCCGCGCCGGCGTACCCGCAGCAGGGCGCCGCGAGCGGTACGGCGGCGGGCGGTACGGCGGAGAACCGTCCGTCCGGTCGCCCCGGCGCCTGGCCCGTGGTGAACCAGGGCGGAGCCCAAGGCGGCCAGGGCGTACCAGGAGGGCAAGGCGGCCAGGGCACCCCGGGCACGAGTCAGCACGGTGCGCCGCAGAGCCCGCCCCCGCAGAGCGCCCCCCGCCCCGGTGCCTGGCCGACCGCGGCGTCCCCCGGCGCCGGCGCGCCGCCTCAGCAGGCCCCGGCGCCCCAACAGCAGCAAGCGCCTCGACCGCCCGCGCAGCAGCAGCCGCCGCCGCAGCCGAGCGCCGTGGCATCCGTCGGCGACCCCTCTCGGGTACGCGAGCTCTGGCCCCAGATCCTGGAAGCCGTCAAGCACCGGCGGCTGACGTGGATGCTGCTGCTCAACAACGCCCGCATCGTCGGGTTCGATGGCGAGACGCTGCAGATCGGCTTCGACAACCCCGGGGCGCGCAACAGCTTCGCCAACGGCGACAGCGAGGACGTGCTGAAGCAGGCGATCGCTTCGGTCGGCGGCGGCCAATGGCGGATCGAGACGCTGGTGGACCCGGGTGGCGGCGGGGGCGGCGGCCGCGGTGGCGCACCTCGCGGCGGCGGTCCTGGTCCGGGGGGAGCGCCCCAGGGCGGGTACGGCGGAGGGTCGTCGTACGGCCAGGGCCCAGGCCAGGGTGCGCCCGGTGACGGGTACGGCGCCCCGCCGGCAGCTCGCCGTGACACCCCGGGTACGGGCGGCGGCCAGGCACAACAGCCGTCGGCTCCCGGCCCGAGCCCGGCGCAGGCCCCGAACAGCCGCGCCCTTTCCGGCGGGCAGGGCAGCGCGGGCCCGGCCCCGGGTGCGGGCCCGGCGCCCGGCGCCGGCACCGCGAACGCGACGGCGTACGCCCCCTCGGGGCCGTACGCCACCGGCATGTCCGAGCCCCCGCCGCTCGAGGACGACATCCCCGAGGACGACGACCCCGATCTGGTCGACTCGGCGCTCAGCGGCCACGACCTGTTCATCAAGGGCCTTGGCGCCACGGTGATCGAGGAGATCCAGCACGAGTGAGCGGGCCCTGCGGGGCAGCGGATCCGCTGCCGCGGCTGGCACGGAGGGAGGGGCGGGGGCGACGCTTCCGTGCGGGTTGTACGGGTTCGATGCGGTCACCCCGTCGGCTTGCGCTCGGGCTGTACGCATGTCGGGGCACCCTCCCAGCCCGCCCTCGGGTTGTACGAACCCGACGTGGGCACCCTGTCGGCTACGGCTCAGGCGGCGCGTCATGACGGGACACCCTTCCCGCTTGCGTGCGGGTGGTACGGACCCGACGAACCCCGTACGGACCCGACGAACCCCGTAGGGACCCACACGAACCCCGTAGGGAACCGCCCCGCTCCGAGAACCGTTTCCCACGTGTGCGGGCCGTACGGAAAACCGCCACAGCCCCGCCACACCGATCCTCCCTACGGCGTAGGGCGCGGCGCCGTACGAGCACGTAGGCTCGACACGCGACCAGAACGCGGTACGGCGCTGCAGCCGGACGGCGGACACGGCACCCCGCCGCGGCCCGCCCGACAGCTCGGCGACCGGCCGTCCGACCGGCCGTGCGAGCACCGGCAGCACCGCAGGTACAACCGCACGTACAGCAGAAGCACGACGAGGCACCCCGCGCAAGCGGCGGCACAAGGCAGGAGCGATTCCGTGATCCCCGGTGGCGGTCAGCCCAACATGCAGGCGCTGCTCCAGCAGGCGCAGAAGATGCAGCAGGACCTCGCGGCGGCCCAGCAGGAGCTCGCCGAGGCGATGGTGGAGGGCTCGGCCGGCGGCGGCCTGGTGCGGGCCACGGTGACGGGCGCGGGCGAGCTGCGCGCGCTGGTGATCGACCCGAAGGCGGTCGACCCCGACGACACCGAGACCCTCGCCGACCTGGTGGTCGCCGCGGTCCACAACGCGAACGAGGCGGCGCAGTCGCTCCAGCAGGAGAAGCTCGGCCCGCTCGCCCAGGGCCTGGGCGGCGGCGGTTTCCCGGGCCTCGGCCTCTGAGCGGAGGCCGGTACGCGGCAGCCGAGCCGAGCGGTACGGCGCCGTACCCGTGGAACGGCGCGGCACCGGCCCGTACGGTGTGGGCCCCGGCGGACGGCCACCGGACCCGGCACCACATCAGTCCGGAACCCCGACCCCTCTGATCATCCGACAACTCCCCCGTAGCGACCCCGAGCGAGCGACCAAGGAAGGCGCGGCGTGTACGAAGGCGTGGTGCAGGACCTCATCGACGAGCTGGGCAGGCTGCCCGGCGTGGGTCCCAAGAGCGCTCAGCGGATCGCCTTCCACATCCTGCAGGCGGACCCGGCGGACGTGCGGCGCCTGGCGCACGCGCTGTCCGAGGTGAAGGCGAAGGTGCGGTTCTGCGCGGTGTGCGGCAATGTCGCGGAGGACGAGCAGTGCCGGGTCTGCCGCGACCCGCGCCGCGACCCGGCGGTGATCTGCGTGGTCGAGGAGCCCAAGGACGTGGTGGCGATCGAGCGCACCCGCGAGTTCCGCGGCCGATACCACGTGCTCGGCGGGGCGATCAGCCCGATCGAGGGCGTCGGCCCGGACGATCTGCGGATACGGGAACTGCTCACCCGCCTCGCGGACGGCACGGTGACCGAGCTGATCCTGGCGACGGACCCGAACCTCGAGGGCGAGGCGACGGCGACCTACCTGGCCCGGATGGTGAAACCGATGGGTTTGCGCGTGACGAGACTGGCCAGTGGCCTACCTGTGGGTGGCGACTTGGAGTACGCGGACGAGGTCACGCTGGGGCGGGCCTTCGAAGGGAGGCGGTTGCTCGATGTCTGACGCAGTCGTGGACAAGGACGACAGGGAAATGACCAGCGCTACGACGGGCACGGCGGGCGCCTCCGGCGCCGCGGGCCGCGGTGGGCGGCCGGACCCGGTGCGGCAGGAGCCGGACGGCTTCGCGGTGCAGATCGGCGACCAGATCGAGAGCTTCATCCTCTCGGTGCGCGAGGTGGCCAAGGGCGACGACCCGGACAGCGCGGTGCCCTACCTGCTGCTGGAGGTCTCCCAACTGCTGCTCGCGGGCGGCAGGTTGGGCGCGCACGAGGACATCGTCCCGGACGAGCGGTACGAGCCGGACGCCGGCCCGGAACCGGACGAGGACGACCTGCGGCAGCGCCTGGCGACCCTGCTGGAGCCGATCGACGTCTACTCCGAGGTCTTCGACCCCTATGTGCCGCGCTCGGCGCCGGTCGCGTGCCGCATCTCCGACGACCTCGCGGACGTCGTCGCCGACCTCGCCCACGGGCTGACCCACTTCCGGGCCGGGCGGGTCTCGGAGGCGCTGTGGTGGTGGCAGTTCTCCTACCTTTCCAACTGGGGGCCCACCGCGAGCGCGTCGCTGCGCGCCCTGCAGTCGCTGGTGGCGCATGTCCGGCTGGACAGCCCGCTGGACGAGCTGGACGGCCTGGACACGGGCAACGAGGCGGACGACGAGGAGACGCTGGCCAAGGAGGCGGGCCGGGTGATGGAGGCCGAGCTCGGCACGATCGGGCTGCGGGAGCGGCGGCGCCGCTAGGTTCCTCCGGGACGTACCGGTACGGCTCAGCGCATAGCGGCACGTACCGGGTACGCACCCGCTCGGCTGGTGGACGGGAGTCGGTGGCGCGGTCCTGGCGCGAGGCACTTGCTGCTGCCCTCACTGGTGCTGGTACTGGTGCCGCTGCCGGGCCTTCGCGGTGATCACCTGCTGGGCCCCGCGTCTCAGCATGCGATACGTCCGGGGCGCAGGGTTGCCGCTCGTTAGACTGGGCTGACCGCATTCGGACGTATTCACCCTGAGCGAGGAGCGCACGTGGCCCTTGTCGTGCAGAAGTACGGCGGCTCCTCAGTCGCCGATGCCGAGGGCATCAAGCGGGTCGCCCGCCGGATCGTGGACACCAAGAAGGCCGGCCACCGGGTGGTCGTGGTGGTGTCGGCGATGGGCGACACCACGGACGAGCTGATCGATCTCGCCGAGCAGGTCTCGCCGATCCCCTCCGGCCGCGAGTTCGACATGCTGCTGACCGCCGGCGAGCGCATCTCGATGGCGCTGCTGGCGATGGCGATCAAGAACCTGGGCCACGAGGCGCAGTCGTTCACCGGCAGCCAGGCCGGCGTGATCACCGACTCCGTGCACAACAAGGCGCGGATCATCGACGTCACCCCGGGCCGTATCCGCACCGCGCTGGACGAGGGCAACATCGCCATCGTGGCCGGCTTCCAGGGCGTCTCGCACGACAAGAAGGACATCACCACGCTCGGACGCGGCGGCTCCGACACCACGGCGGTGGCGCTGGCGGCCGCGCTGGACGCCGAGGTGTGCGAGATCTACACCGACGTCGACGGCGTCTTCACCGCGGACCCGCGGGTGGTGAAGAAGGCCCGCAAGATGGACTGGATCGCCTTCGAGGACATGCTGGAGCTGGCCAGTTCCGGCTCGAAGGTGCTGCTGCACCGCTGCGTGGAGTACGCCCGCCGCTACAACATCCCCATCCACGTGCGTTCCTCGTTCTCCGGACTTCCGGGCACCTGGGTCAGCAACGAACCGCCGCAAGGAGACAGGCCGATGGAGCAGGCGATCATCTCGGGCGTCTCGCACGACACGTCCGAGGCCAAGGTCACGGTCGTCGGCGTGCCGGACAAGCCGGGCGAGGCCGCGACGATCTTCCGGGCCATCGCCGACGCCGAGATCAACATCGACATGGTGGTGCAGAACGTGTCGGCCGCCGCCACCGGGCTCACCGACATCTCCTTCACCCTGCCCAAGGCCGAGGGCCACAAGGCGATCGAGGCGCTGACCAAGGCGCAGACGGTGATCGCCTTCGACTCCCTGCGCTACGACGACCAGATCGGCAAGATCTCGCTGGTCGGGGCCGGGATGAAGACCAACCCCGGGGTCACGGCGACCTTCTTCGAGGCGCTGTCCAACGCGGGCGTGAACATCGAGCTGATCTCCACCTCGGAGATCCGGATCTCGGTCGTCACCCGGATCGACGACGTCAACTCGGCTGTGCAGGCGGTGCATTCGGCGTTCGGCCTGGACAGCGAGAGCGACGAGGCGGTCGTGTACGGGGGCACCGGGCGCTGATCCCGCCCGGCGCCGACTGCCGCGGCTCCAGGCGCCGCCGGCAGTTTGTCGGCGCTCGCGGCTGCCCACAGTTGCCCACTGCTGCCCAGGACTGTTCGTGACAGCGGAAAGCGCTCCTCCTCGGCGGCAAACTCGGCCGCAGCCGGCCGGAACCGTCCGCCGTGGGGGAGCGTCTTCATGTCAGCGCCCTGCCCTAGGGTGGGTGGCACGCCGAGGACGGACCGGGGGGCCGCGCGGCGCTGACGGGGGCACCGAGGAAGAGTTGGTACGCATGGGCATAGTCGGCGGTCGATCGGTGAACCTGCCCTGCGCGTACAACCCTGGCGGGGGGATACGTGTCCAACAGGCGTGGCGGAGGCTTGGGGAATCGAGACGGCGTTCGGGCGACGCGGCGGCACCGTGCTGCCCCCGCGTATCCCGCGGCCGCGCGCGGCGGACCACGGTGCGGGCACCGTACGCGGTGGGCTGCCGGTGATCGCCCCCTGGCCGGTCCGGGTCGCGGGCGCCGAACGGGAGGGTGCTGACGCGCCGATGGCCGTGGGCACCACCGTCGACCACCTCACCGAGACCTACCGCGCGCACTACCGTTCCCTGCTCGGCCTCGCCGCGCTCCTCCTGGACGACACCGCCTCCTGCGAGGACGTGGTGCAGGAGGCGTTCATCCGGGTGCACTCCGCGCGCAGCCGCGTGCGCGACCCCGAGAAGACGCTGGCCTACCTGCGTCAGACGGTCGTCAACCTCTCCCGCTCGGCGCTGCGCCGGCGCATCCTCAGCCTGAAGCTGCTCGCCAAGCCGATGCCGGACATGGCGAGCGCGGAGGAGGGCGCGTACGAGCTGCTGGAGCGCGACCAGCTCAAGGCCGCGATGCGCAAGCTGCAGCGCCGTCAGCGCGAGGTCCTGGTCCTGCGGTACTTTGCGGACATGACCGAGGCGCAAGTGGCCCAGACGCTGGGCATCTCCCTCGGCTCGGTCAAGGCATACGGTTCCCGAGGACTCGCCGCGCTTCGTGTCGCGATGGAGGCGACGACATGACCCGCCCCGCCCCCGAAGAGGGCACCCCGCCCATGCCGGAGCAGCCGGATCGCTCGGAGCAGCGGCAGGTGCGGCCCGAGCGGAGCGAGGGGCCGAACGAGGCTGCGTTGAGCGGGGCCTCGCCGGCCGCCCCGAACGAGGGCGCGCCGGGCGAGGGTTCGTCGAAGGAAAGCGTGCCCGGCAACGAGGGGCCGGGCAAGGACGCTTCGGCGGACACCCCAGGCGCGGGCACGGCGGCCGAGAGCGCGTCGGCGGAGCCGGCAGCGGACGCGGTCGCCCCGGAAGGGGAGCCGGTTGCCGAGTCGGTGCCGGGCCAGGCCGGACGCGGTGGCGAGCCGACAGCGCTCGATGGACCCTTGAACGCGGCCAAGCCAGGCAAGCCGGTTGCCGCGCCCAAGACCGCGGCGCCCGAGACCTCACTACCCGAAACCGTCGTGCTGAAGGCGGCGCCCCGGGCTGTCCCGCCTGTGCCGCACATCTTCGACGTGACGCCCGAGGGGCACGACGACCTCGACGGGCTCAGCGTCGATGAAGCCGCGCTGCGCAGCCTCATGCACCAGGCGGTGGAGGGGCTGTCGGCGTCGCCGGACGCGTTGGACCACCTGCGGCGGGCCGTACCCCTGCGGCGGCAGCGCCGGCGGCAGGCCGCGGTCGGCGCGGTGGCCGCCGTACTGCTCGCGGGGCTGGCGGTGCCGGCGGTGATCCGCGCGGCCGACACCTCGGACCGTACGAACGCCGCCCCCGCCGGGCTCAGTTCGTCCGCGGGTGCGGCCTCGCCCTCCGGTGACCGCGCCCGCACCTCGGGCGCCGAGCCGCCGCGGACGGCAGCCACCTCGGGCGGGGCGACGTCCAAGCCGGTCGCGGGCGTGGGGCCCACCGGCGGGCCGACCCCGAGCGGCACCGGGCAGGCCGTTCCCGACTGCGCCAGCACCCAGCTCGGCGACGGCACCAGTTCGGCTGGCTCCCCCGACGCGGACGGCCGCGTCTACGGCTGGTTCCGCGTCGCCAACGTCTCCACTTCGCCCTGCGCCGTGCCGGGCCCGGGCCTGGTCACCGCCATCCCCCAGGGAACGGGCACCCCGGGCTCGATCCAGGTCGTCGCCCACACCGCGGGCGACGCGGCCACCGGGCTCCCCGTACCCGACTCCATCGGGCCCGTCGTCCTGAGCCCCGGCCAGGACTACGAGGTCGCCTTCGCCTGGGTGCCCACGGCCGGCGGTTGCACCGACGGCGACCCGACCACGCCGCCCGCCAGCCCCACGGCGACCCCGACCGAGACCGCCACCGGCGGTACCGACGCGGGCACCGGCACGGACAGCAACCCGGGCTCCACCGGCCTCGCTCCCACCCACGACACCTCGACCACGGCGGCCCCGCCCTCCGCCATCGAGCTCGACCACACCCCGGCCGCAGGCGCCCCCGTCGTCCCGGGCCCGGTCATCCCCAACGCCTGCTCCGGCACCGTCTACACCACCGCCGCCATCCCGGCCCCCGTGGACGCGCCCGCGTCCTGATGCCGGTCCCCGCGGGGCCGTCCCGAGTGGACGGTCCCGGGCTGACGCTCTCGCTGGGGCCGCGCGCCTGGCCCGCCGTTCAGCGGTTGCCGTCCGGGCACAGGGGCGGCCACAGGCGACAAGGGCCGCGCTCGCGCGGGAGTTCGCCGCTCGCATCGGCCAACGGGTGCCCTTTCATCAGAGCGCCGCAGGTGCTGGCTGCCGGGTACGGGCGGAGGCCGCGGTGCCCTACTGTTCTCGTTCACAGCCGCCCACCCTCCCTGCGAAGTGGCAACTCGCCCGCGCCCACCTCGCCTCCGCCCACATCGGCCCCTGACCCACCTCGCCCGCGCCCACCTCGGCCGCCCTCGCCCCGACAGCGCCCGACACCGCACCCGCGGCTGCGTCCTTCAGGGGACCCCGTCTGCGAACCCGTCCGCGAGCCCGCCGGTGAACCCACCGGCCAACCCGCCGGCAGACCCGCACCCCGTCTCGCCCCTCCGGCCCCCTCCGTACCTCACCGGACACGGCCCTCTACCTGGGGCGCCGTCCGGCCCACGGGGGTGGGTGCCGAGGGCCCAGGAAAGGCACGTACCGTGGGGGCTGTGTACCGGTTCCTGCTCACACCTCGCTGGCTCGCCGTCAGCCTGCTCGCACTGCTGGCCGTGCCGGTGTGCGTGTTCATGGGGAGCTGGCAGCTGAGCCGGTTCGAGTGGCGGGTCAACGAGCACCGCACCGCCGCCCAGGACCAGCGCAAGGTCGCCGAGGCGCCCCCGGTGCCGCTCGCCAAGGTGCTTCCCGACCCGCGGGCCGACGTCCAGGACGACGACGCCAACCGCATCGTCAGCGCCACCGGCAGCTACGACACCGCGCACCAACTCCTCGTCCCCGGCCGCACCCTGGACGACCGCAACGGCTACTACGTGCTCACCCCGCTGCGCCTTTCCGGCGGCGCGGCCCTTCCCGTCGTGCGGGGCTGGCTGCCGGGCAGCGCGAGCGCGGCCCAGCACCGGGGCACCGTGCCGCCCGCCCCCGCGGGGACGGTCACGGTCACCGGCGCCATGCAGTACCCCGAGACCACCGAGTCCCCGGACGTCGACACCAGCGGCACCCTGCCCTCCGGCCAGCTCGGCATCATCAGTGGCGCCTCCCTGGTCAACCTCCTCCCGTACCCCGTCTACAACGGCTGGATCACCGCCACCCACCCCGCGGCACCCCTCAAGGCGGTGCCGCCGGCCGAGGCCCCGGGCAGCAGCCTGGACCTGAAGGCGTTCCAGAACCTCGGCTACACCGGGCAGTGGTTCGTCTTCGCGGGCTTCGTGGTCTTCATGTGGTTCCGCTTCGTCCGCCGTGAGGCCGAGGCCCGGGCCGACGCGGCCCTCGGCATCCTCCCCGGCGACCCGGACGGCCCCGACGACGGTCCCGACACCCCCGAGGCACCGCTCACCCCGGGCCCCGACGGCGCCGAGGCCCCCGCCGAACACGACCCCACCCCGGCCACCCAGGCGTCCTGACCGCCCCATCGGCGGACCGGTTACCCGGCCCATCGGCGGACCGGCTGCCCGGCTCGACAGCTGACCGATTGCGCGGCTCATGGGCGTGAGCCGAGTCCGAACCGTGCCTTCAGACCGGGGCCTGCCCGGCGGGCAGGTGCCCGTCCTTCGGCCGGCCCCGGACCAGCCCCGGCCGCCCAGCACCTGCCCGAGCCCCGGCCGGGAGCCGCCCGCCCAGCACGTGCCCGAGCCTCGGCCGTTGTCCGAGCTTCGGCCGCCGCGCGAGCCTTGGCCGGGAGCCGGCCGCCCAGCACCTGCCCCAGCCTCGGCCGGGAGCCGCCCGCCCAGCACGTGCCCGAGCTTCGGCCGCCGCCCGAGCCTCGGCCGGACCCCGCCCGCCCGGCGCCCGACGAACCGCCCCCGAGCCCACGGCCGGCCCTCATCCGGGGCCGGCCCCGCGCCGACGCCTGCGGCTACGGCGCCACGTGCCGCAGCGCGAAGGCCAGCTCCAGGCGGACCTGCTTGATGCGCTCCTCCACCACCAGCGAGCCGTGGCCAGCGTCGTAGCGGTAGACCTCGTGGGGCTTGTCGAGGGCGCGCAGGCGCTCGACGTAGTTGTCGATCTGGCGTATCGGGCAGCGCGGGTCGTTCGTGCCCGCGCTGATGTAGACGGGGGCTGCGACCTGCTCGACGTAGGTGAGCGGGGACGATGCCTCGTACCGCTCGGGGACCTCCTCGGGGGAGCCGCCGAACAGGGTGCGGTCCAGCGCCTTGAGCGCCTCCATCTCGTCCGCGTACGCCGTGGGGTAGTCGGCGACGGGGACCGCGGCTATGCCGACCGTCCATGACTTCGGCTGGGTGCCCAGGCCGAGCAGGGTGAGGTACCCGCCCCAGGAACCGCCGGTCAGGACCAGGCGCTCGGGGTCGGCGAGCCCCGAGGCGACCGCCCACTCCCGCACGGCCGCGATGTCCTCCAGCTCGATCAGGCCGACGCGGTGCTTGAGCGCGTCGGTCCACTCACGGCCGTACCCGGTGGAGCCGCGGTAGTTGACCCGGACGACCGCGAAGCCGTGGTCGACCCAGGCGGCCGGGCCGGCCGCGAAGGCGTCGGAGTCGTGCCAGGTGGGGCCGCCGTGGATGTCGAAGACGGTCGGGAAGGGGCCGTCCCCGGCGTCGGCGGGGCGCTGCACGAGGGCGTGGATGCGGCCGCCTGGGCCGTCCACCCACACGTCCTCCACCGGCACCGATGCGGGCGCCCGCAGGCCCGGGGCCTCCAGGACCACGCCGCCGGCGGTGGAGCGTACGGCGGGCGGCTGCTCGGCCGAGGACCACAGGTACTCCACCGTGCCGTCCGGGCGGGCGGTGGCGCCGCTGATGCTGCCGGCGGGGGCGTCCAGCGCGGTGAGGGTGTGGTCCGCCAGGTCGTAGCGGAACATCTGGCCGCGGGCGTGGAAGTCGTGCACCAGCAGCAGGGCGGAGCCGTCCGGGTACCACTCGGCGTGCACGTCGCCCGGCAGGTCGATGGCCAGCGGGGTCTCCGTGCCGGTGGCGGTGTCCCAGATCATCGGCAGCCAGCGGTCGGTGCGCTGGTGGCCGACGAGCAGGCGGGTGTCGCCGGGCACGGGTGCGAAGCCGAGGCAGTCGAGGCCGAGCTCGCGCCGGCCGCCCTCGGTGTCGTCCAGCTCGGCGACCGCCGAGCCGTCGGCCACCCGCACCACGCGCAGCGCGCTGTGCATCGCGTCGCCGTGCTCGGTGTGCTCGATGACCAGCAGCGTGCCGTCCTCCGACAGGTCGCCCACGCCCGCGGACTCCGGGTGCCGGTATATCTCGTGATCGGTGCCGTCCGGGCGCACGACGTGCACGGTCGTGCCCTCCTCGTCCGTCGAGCGGCCGACGACGGCGAGGCCGCCGGGCCCGAGGGCGAGCCCGGCGGGGTAGGAGGGGGCGAGGCCGGGGGCCGCGGGGACGTCCTCGCCGCCTTCGAAGGGCTGCTTCATCCAGACGCCGAACTCGTCGCCGTCGGTGTCGGAGAACCACCACACCCATTCGCCGTCCCGGCTCAAGGTGCCGTCCGTCGTACCGTTCGGGCGGTCGGTGACCTGGCGACGACCGCCGGTGGCGCGGTCCCAGGCGTAGATCTCGTACGTACCCGTCACGTTCGAGACGAAGAGGCTGCGGTCGGGGGCGTCCTCGGCCCACTCAGGAAGTCCGACGCGCGGTGCGCGGAACCGCAGCTCCCACGCCGGCATGGCGCCGGCTTCCGACATGGGCCCGACGGCGGACCCGGTGATCTGGTTCATGCCCCCATCATGCTCTGCCGCACGCACATTCGGTGAGGCCCGCTTCGCAGCCTGTGGAAAACTCTGCGTATCCGCTGGTCAGCGCTGCGTGTTTCGAGGGGCCGCGGATGCACGCGGCACGGGTTTGGCGGCCGGCGGCGTGGGCACTCGCCGGCGGTACGGGACCGCGCACGTGAGGAGCAGCACATGGCCGACGCGATGGCCGACCGGCTCGGGGAGCCCGCGAGCGCGCCGACGAGCGAGTCGGCGATGGAGCACGGACGCATCGTGGTGGGTGTGGACGGCTCCGAGCCGTCGCTGCACGCGTTGCGCTGGGCCGACCGGCAGAGCGGGCTCACCGGGGCGGCGCTGGAGGCGGTGACCGCGTGGGAGATGCCGGCGTCGTTCGGCTGGGGCGGCGCGGTGCCGGGCCTGCCCGAGGGGTACGACCTGGGAGCCAACGCCGCCGAGGCGCTCGCCGACGCCGTCGCCCAGGCGCTGCCGCCGGACCGGGCCGACAAGGTCAACCAGGTCACGGTGATGGGCAACCCCGCGCAGGTGCTGCTCGACCGGGGCGAGGGCGCGGAGTTGATCGTGGTGGGCGTCCGGGGCCTGGGCACCTTCCGCGCCACGCTGCTGGGTTCGGTCAGCCACACGGTGACGGTGCACGCCCCGTGCCCGGTCGTCGTGGTGCGCGGTACGTCGGAGCAGGGGGACTGAACGGCCGCCGTGAACACCGGATGCGTAGGCGGCCCCGTTGGCGCCAAGCGCCGCGACACCCGTACGGCGCGGTCGACCACTGTCGTGGGCCCTCTCCGCGCGAGGGACACAACCTGCGGTTACACCCCTTCGCTGACCACCCTGCTGTCCAGCAGCGGGCCCAACTCCCGGGCCACGGTGTGCAGGGGGCCCGGGTCGCGGGCGGCGCGGGACATGATGATCGCGCCCTCGATCGCGCTGATCATGAGTGTGGCGAGCGAGTCGGCGTCGGCCGCCGGGACGCCCATCTCCGTGAGGGCCGCGGCCACCGGGGCGGACCAGGTGCCGAAGGCGGCGGCAGCGGCGGCGCGGGTGGACTCCACCGAGTCGGCGCAGTCGACGGTGGCGGCGGCGACCGGGCAGCCCGCGCCTTGACCGAGCACCTCGTACTCGTCCGTCCACTGCTTGACCATGGCCGCCAACAGCCCACTCGGCGTGGGGTGTTCCATGGCGCCGACGAAGCGGGCGACGCGCCGTCCGGCATAGCGACCGCCCCAGGCCACCGCCTCGTTGACCAACTGCTCCTTGCCGCCGGGGAAGTAGTGCTGCAGTGACCCGCGCGGGGCGTTGGCGTGCGCGGCCACCTCGCGCATCCCGGTGGCGCCGACGCCTCCGCGGCGGATGAGCTGCGCGGCGCTGAACACCATGCGCTCGCGCGGCCCGATGGTCTTCGGGGGCTGCGGGGCGGGTGCGGGGTCCTTTCCGGGGGTCGGCACGGCGTCCTCCTCGGGGGCGGGTGGGGGGTTGCGGCGGGCTTTCAACGGGTGTCGGACGGGCGTGGAGCAGGTGCTGCACGGGATGCGGACGGTTTCAGCCCAGCTTATAGACGCCGGTCAGGCCGTCCGGCCCGTATGTGTGGTGGACAGGTTCGAAACGGCGGGCCAGCACGCCGAGCAGCGCGGAACGGCCGGGCAGGACGAACGCGAGGACGTGGGTGACGCCGCGGGCGCGGGCTCGGGCGGCCAGCACGTCGAGCATGGCGCCGCCGGCCCCGTTGCGCTGCCAGAAGTCGACGACGAGCAGACCGAGTTCGGCCGGGGCACCGGGCTCGCACGGCGCGGCCAGGCTGCCGAGGCCGACCGGCTCCGCCCGGCTGCCGCGATGGGCGATCACCGCGTCGTGCTCCTCCGGGCGGGCCGCGAGCACACCCTTCGCGTACGCGGGCGGCAGCGCGCGCACCGGCGCGAAGAAGCGCCGCTGCACGGTGTCCGGCGAGCAGCGCGCGAACAGCCCGTCGAGCGCGCGGCCGTCCCCCGGCCGTACGGGCTCGACCGTCCACGCCGGGCGACCCGGTGCGGCAGCGGTCTCCGATCCCGCTATGACCGTCGTCATAGAGTCCATTATTATGACGCCGGTCATAGGTCGGCAAGCCCGCGGTGCGCGGGCGGCTACGAAGGGCGGTGGGCGCGTGGGCGCGGTGGAGGGGGCCGGCACGGCCGGAACGGACGCGGCAGGACCCGGCGCAGACGTCACGGGTACGCCCGCGCCGGTGGGCTTCATCGGGCTGGGCACCATGGGCGGGCCCATGGCCGTCAACCTCGCCCGCGCCGGTGTCCCGCTCCTCGTCTGGAACCGCACGCCGGAGAAGTGCGCGGCGGCAGCGGCCGCCGGAGCGCGGGTCGCCGACTCCGCACACGACGTCCTCGCCCGCTGCCGGACGGTGTTCCTGATGCTGGCCGACGAGACCGCGCTCGACGCCGTACTCCGGCGCGGTACACCGGAGTTCGCGGCCACCGTCAAGGGGCGCACCCTCGTGCACATGGGCACGACCGCGCCGGAGTTCTCCGCCGCGCTGGAGGCCGACGTCCTTGCCGCGGGCGGCAGTTACGTCGAGGCGCCCGTGTCGGGCTCCCGGGTGCCCGCGCAGGAGGGGCGGTTGGTCGCGATGCTCGCCGGGCGGGAGGAAGCCGTCGCCGCGGTGCGGCCGTTGCTCGCGCCCATGTGCCACGAGACCTTCGTGTGCGGGCCGGTGCCCGACGCCCTGGTGATGAAGCTGGCGGTGAACCTCTTCCTGATCACCACCGTCACCGGCCTCACCGAGGCGTTCCACTTCGCGGTACGACACGGCCTGGACCGCGACCGCTTTCTCGCCGTGCTCGACGCAGGGCCGATGGCCAGCGCGGTCTCCCGGATGAAGGCGCCCAAGTTGCGCGACCGCGAGTTCTCCGTCCAGGCCGCCGTGGCCGACGTACTGAAGAACAACGCCCTGATCGCGGCGGCCGCCCGCAGTTCCGGCACCGCGTCACCGCTGCTCGACGCCTGCCACGCCCTCTTCGCCGAGGCCGTGCGACTCGGCCACGGGGACGCCGACATGGTGGCCGTGCTGCACGCGATCGAGGCGCGGACGGACGCATCGTCCAAGGCGGAGGCGGTCCAGCAAGCTTGAGGCCCGCCCGCCGCCGCGGGCGTTCAGCCCGTACGGGTCAGCGTCACCGCCGTCTGCCGGACCGCGGTCACCTTGAACGTCACCCCGCCGAACTCCACCGTGTCCCCGGCCGCCGCGTCCTTGTAGGAGGCCACCGCGATCCCGGCGCAACTGGCGCCCAGCACCGCGGTGCCCGCGCCGGTGTCCACCGAAGTGGCGGCGACCGACAGGCCGGTGGGCAGGACGTGCAGGCCACCGTTGACCGGCAGTGTCCAGTCCGAGCCCTTGGGCGGGAAGCCGGCCGAAACAGCCGCGCGCACCGAGGAGTTGGTGCTGAAGCACAGCTTGTCGTCCGCGGCGCCGCCCTTGGACTTCAGCGAGGCGGGGGCGGCCGCGAGCGCGGTGCGCACGGATGCGTCCAGCGGTTCCAGGACGACCCGGTACGAGCAGATCTCCCGTACGGCGTAGGCGTGTCCGCCGAACGAGACCTGGGCGCCCAACTCGGCGGTACGGGTCTGCTGGCCGTCGGCATAAGCGGCGCCGTCGCGCAACGTGGCCGTCCGGGTGGTGCCGTCGGCGCTCGCCCCGGTGTACTGCACCCCGCCGCCCGGCAGTTCGAAGCCGCCGCCGAGCGAGACGTGGACGCCGCCCGCCGGCGCGGTGCCCACGCAGACCGGTCCGGCGTCGTGCGCGGCCGAGCCAGTGGCCGTGGCCGGGGAACCGGTGGGAGTGGCCGGCGAGTCACCGCCGGAGGAGGAGCCGCAGCCTGCGAGAGCGAGCAACACCGCCGCTCCCGCGACCGCGTGGACGGTACGGGCGCTACGCATCGCCGCCGCCGTTCCCGCCGGCGGCCGGCTCGAGCACGATCCGCTCGCGGTAGTCGATCCGCGCCACCCGCCAGGCGTCGCCGGTGATGTCGACCACTTCGCCGGGGACCAGGTCCTCGTAGCGCGCCACCGGCTCGCCGCCGCTGCTCACCATGAGCGTGCCGTGCACCTGCGGCTCCTGGTAGATGCTCGCCACCAGGCTGTAGGAGCGTCCGTCGTGCTCGATGTCGTAGGGGATGTGGTAACGCACCGCCCAACTGCCGTCATCGGCCTGGAACGGGTACTTCACATGCTCGGTCATGGCGCTCTCTCGTCGGTTCTGGCGTCGGTACGGTGCGCACGCGCGCAAAGGATTCTGACGCTGCGTCAGCACGCTACGGGACGTCGTACGACTCGGGGTCCTGGAAGTACTTGTCGAACTGGTCCTGCGTGACCTCGATCGGCGGATAGCCGCTGACACCCCAGGGGTTGCCCAGGATGATCTTGCCGTCGGCGGTGAACCCCCGCACGTAGTAGGCGTGGTTGGAGCAGTAGCGGTTCCCCCACTCGGCCGGGTGGTTCTTGTCCAGGCTCTCGTCGGCCGGTGTGGAGACGGTGATGGCCTTGCCCGAGTCGAAGTCCTTCTTCAGGGTGGAGAAGCGGTCGTCCGGCACCGACTGCAGGCCCAGGAAACCGCCGCTCTTGGTGATGTCGTGGCCCGAACTGCCGGTCAGGAAGGGCGCGGAGGCCTTCGGGTCGTCGCCCTCGATGCCGCCGTAGCCGTTCTGGCCGTTCTCGTCGTGGTAGACCTGCGCGAACGCCTTCTCGTAGTACGCCGGCCAGGTGTCGCCGTTGCCGTAGGTGCTGATCGGGTTGCCGTTGGTGTCGGTCGGCAAATCCGGAGTGACGGTCACCCACTGGTAGTTGCCACTCTTGTCCCACACCCGCACGCTCACCGTGCCGTTGGGGTTCTGCTTGATGCCGTCCTGGATGAACTGCGGGTCCCGCTGGGCGACCGAGGCGAGTGACGCGACGTACCAGCAGTCGCCGAACTGGCGCTGGTTGATGTCGTCCGCGGAGACCGGGCCGTTGAAGAGCGGGTCGCTCGGGTCCTGCCAGTGGATACCGGAGTTGTTCAGGCCGTTCTGGCTGTTGCCGCCGTCCTTGTACGCCGCGGAGTTGGTGAAGGTCGGCTGCACCTCGGGGAAGGCGGTGGTGAACTTGGTCAGGTTGTCCGCGCCGATCCGCGACAGCAGGGTGCTCAGCGCCTTGTCCCGCTGGTCCTGCGGCAGCCCGTTGTGGTCGAAGGGGTTGAGCCAGGAGTCGTCGGTGTTGCTGAGCAGGGCGTTGTAGCGGGCGAGGTCGGCCGGGCTCGCCTTGGCGAAGACCGCGTCGAGTTCGGCGGAGGTCAGGCCGGTCAGCTCGTCGGTCACCTTCTGCAGGTCGTCGCGGTTGCCGTTGGTGCCGAAGTCCTTGTCGTTCAGGGCCTGCAGGTCCTTCAGCGCGTTGTCGACCTTCTTCGCGTCCGGGCCCTTCTCGTCCAGGAAGACGACGCTGGGGTCGACCGGGTAGCCGAGGTCGGCGAACTTCTGCAGCGACTCCAGTTGGGCGATGCGGCGCTTCATCGAGGACTGCATGTCGGACAGTTCGCTGCCCAGCGAGCCCGGCAGCCGGCTGGGCCCGAAGAAGGGGATGCTGACCACCTGGCCGACCAGGTTCTGCAGGTCGGGGTCGCGGGAGGCGCTCTGGCCGGCCGGCAGGTTCTGCTGCGCGGTGGTGAGCACTCCGGCCAACTTGGTGTGCAGGCCGCCCGCGTTCTGCGACAGGCCGTCCAGCTCCTTGGCGAGCGAGGTCAGTTTGACCGGGTCGAACCCCTTGAACGTCATCGCTTGCCTCCGGCCTTGGCGTTGGCGTTGGACTTCGCGGTCTTCGCGTCGCCCTCCAGCCGGGTGGCCTCGCTCTCCCAGCGGGCGGCGTCCGTCACCAGCGCGTTCGCCATCGAACTCAGCTTGGACTGGCGAGCCTTGAGTGTGGCCGTGCACTGGTCGGCGTACGGCCCCTGCCATATCGCGGTGTCGCCGCCCGTGCCGACCACGAAGTCGTCGGCCCGCGGTGTCGCCTTGCGGACGGCGTCGTCCAGGTACGGCCCCAGCGTCTTGGCTATCGCCCGTGCCTGCCTGGCGGCCTCCCTGAGGTTCTGGGCCCGCCTGTTCAGGTCCGCGGCGTCGTCCGTCGCTCCCACGATCTGCCCCCGTCGCTCCACTGCGCCGCCGGTACGGCGGCCTTGCGTTTTCCCCGGCCGCGCCCGGTAAGGACCGCTTCGTCACGGTTACGGGCGCCGCCGCACGGCAGCGGCTGACCGCGGCCAGTCAGGCAGCATAGCGAGGACGCGCCCGGCGGCAAGGCAACGGAATGTCGCAGAACGCCTACGAAATCGGGTGCGGCGGGCTCGGGGCGTGCCCACGCGGCCTCGGCGGGGAGGTCGGCGCGGCCCGTACGCGCGGCCGAGTCGGGCGGTACGGCCGGGTCGGGTGGTACGGCGGGGCCGGGCGTACGGCGGCCACGGCGAGCTCGGCGGTACGACGCGGGTAACGGCGCCGCTGCCGCCCGTACGCGCGGCCGGGCACGGCCCCCCGCTCCCCGCGCGGACGCGCCCCGCCGAAAACCGGTGTCCCGCTCCGGCCCGGCGCGGCTAACGTGCCCGCACATGACCGCACCCGACGGACCGCCCCGGCTGACGCGTCTCACCTTCCACGGACCGCTTTCCGAGAGCCGGGCGGACCGGCTCGTCGCCCGGCTCGCCGCCGGCGCGCCCGCGACCGTGCTCGACATCGGCTGCGGGTGGGGGGAGTTGATGCTGCGGCTGCTGGCCGCGGTACCCGGTGCCCGCGGAATCGGACTCGACCTCAACGAGGAGGACCTGGCCCGCGGGCGGCGCAACGCCGAACTGCGGGGCCTGGCCGACCGGGTGGACTTCCTCGCCGAGTCGGCGACCGGCACCGGGCGCGGACCCGCGGACGTCGTCCTGTGCCTCGGTGCCGCCCAGGCGCTCAGCTCGCTGGAGCCGCCCGGGCACATCCCCGCTGCTTTCGAGGCGCTGCGGGGGCTCGTCGCGCCGGGCGGGCGCGTGCTGTTCGGGGACGGCTTCTGGGAACGGCCGCCGACCGAGGGGGAGTTGGCGGCGATGTGGCCGGGCGCGCATGCGGGGGAGTTCACCGACCTGGCCGGGCTGGTGGACCTCGCGCACGAGGCGGGCTTCCGGGCCGCGTGGATCGACCCGGCGACGCTGGAGGAGTGGGACGAGTTCGAGTCCGGATACCGCGCCGACGTCGAGGAGTGGCTGGCCGCGCACGGGGACCATCCGCTGGCCGCGCAGACGCGGGAACGGGCCGACGGGCACCGCGCGCGGTGGTTGCGGGGCTATCGGGGCGTGCTGGGGCTGGCGTACCTGACGCTTGTCCCCGTGGGGTAGCGGGGCCCCCGCGCGGTTGCAGGTGGCTACGTACGGTCGCTACCCGCCACCGTGCCCGGCCGCACGCCGGTGGGGGAGGTCGCGCAGGTTGCCGTGCCCCACTGGCCGTACGGTCCGCCTCTGGCCGTACGATCCGACCCCCCGGACGGGTCGTGGCGCTGGCGGAGGGCGGGGCGCGGTTCGAGGATGGGAGCGTGCGGGGGCTGGTCGGATGGGTGGAGTGCGTCGTGGAGATGTTTCCCTCGCTGCCGCTCGAGTCGTGGCGGGAGAGCAAGGAGACGCTGCACCGCTTCCTGCAGGTCGTGGGGAAGGTGCGGCTTGAGGCGAGCCAGCGGCGGAACCACTGGTGGAACGTGCCCTTCCACATCACCGGGCGCGGGATCACGACCCGGCCCACCGGACCGTACGGCGGCGGCGACGCCTTCTGCGTGGACTTCGACTTCGTGGCGCACCGGCTGGTGGTCCGTACGCTGAGCGGGCGCGAGGTGTCGTTCCCGCTGGCCGGCCGCTCGGTCGCCGCGTTCTACGCCGACACGGTCGCGGCCCTGGACGCCCTCGGGATCCAGGCGCGGCCGCAGCACCCGTACCCGTACGACCTGCCCGACGCCGGGCGGCCCTTCGCGGAGGACGAGGAGCACCGGTCGTACGACCCGGCGGCGGTCACGCGCTACTGGCAGGTCCTCACGCAGGTCTCCCTGCTCCTGGAGGAGTACGCGGCCGGCTTCTCCGGTAAGACCAGCCCCGTCCACCACTTCTGGCACACCTTCGACATCGCGGTGACCCGCTTCTCCGGCCGGGAGGTCCCCGTCCCACCCGAGGCGGACCCCGTCACCCGGGAGGCGTACTCCCAGGAGGTGATCAGCGCGGGGTTCTGGTTCGGCGACGAGAACGTGCCCGCGCCCGCCTTCTACTCCTACACCGCGCCCGAGCCCGCCGACCTCACCACCCGGCCGCTCCACCCCTCGGCCGCCCAGTGGTCCCCCAACCGCGGCAGCCACCTCGCCCTCCTGACGTACGAGGACGCCCGCGCCACCCCCGACCCGTGGACCACCGTCCTCGACTTCTACGCCACCGCCTACCGCGCGGGCGCCGACCTCGCCGCCTGGGACCGCACCAAGGAGTGCCCCGACGGCATCACGGACCCCCACCTGCGGCCGTAGCCCGCACCCCGGAGGACTCCGCCCGGCGCTCGCGCTCGGCGTGCCGCCGCTCGATTTCCTGCCGCTCCGCCTCGGCCTCGGCCAGTTCCTCCTCGGTGATCCGCCCGTACTCGGACTCCCACCACACGACGGCCTCACGCAACCGCTCCCGCTCGCGCTGCCGCTCCACGGCCGTCCCCTCGTGCCGGTCGCCGTCCGCTTCTTCCCGCCCCGCACCCCGGCGACCAGCGGGAACCGGCGCACGGCGGGTCACGCGTCCCACGCCGTACCCAGGGCGAGGAGGCGGTCGCGGTACTCGAGGGACGCTGTCCATTCCTCGGGCCATGCCTGCGCACCGTGGTGGGCTCCGGCGAAGGCGCCGGCCAGGGCGGCGACGGAGTCGGAGTCACCCGAGGAGAAGGCGGCGCGGCGGACCACCGCGGTGGGGGCGTCGGGCAGGAGGAGGAGGAAGCAGTGCAGAGCGGTGGCCAGGGCTTCCTCGGCGATCCAGCCCGCGCCGGTGGCCAGGCACGGGTCGGCCTCCGGGTCGGGGGAGGCCAGAGCGGTGGTCACGCGGTCGAGTGCGGCCAGGCACTCGTCCCAGCCACGGGTGGCGTACTGGGAGGGGCCGGGGTCGGGCGCGTGGTCGGCCAGGTCCCCGAGCCAGTCGGCGCGGTAGGTACCGCGGTTCGTATGGGCGTACTCCCGCAGGGCGGGCAGGAGCTGGGCCGGCTCGATGCCCTCGGCGAGCACGCGGACGGCGTGCGCGGTCAGGTCGGAGGCGGCCAGCGCCGTGGGGTGGCCGTGGGTGAGGGCTGCCTGCAACTGGGCTGCTCCCGAGCGCTGTTGCGCGTCGAGCCCCGGAACCAGCCCGAGCGGCGCGACCCGCATGTTCGCCCCGCACCCCTTCGAGCCGGTTTCGCTCGCCGTCTGCCAGCGCCCGCCGCGGCTGAGAGCCTCGCAGGCGCGCAGGCAAGTCCCGCCGGGGGAGCGGTCGTTGTCGGGCGAGAGGTACCACCGTACGAAGTGCTCGCGAACGGCCGGTTCCATCCGTGCGGCCGTCAACGGCCCCTCCGCCAGCACCTCCTGCAGTGCCTCGCCCAGTGCCAGCGTCATCTGCGTGTCGTCGGTGACGTACGCGCGGCCTCCGGCGAGCGGCAGCGGCATCTCCCGCCACGGCCCGCACTTGGCCGCGATCTGCGCCATGTCGTTGAACTCGGTCGGGAAACCCATCGCGTCCCCGATCGCCGACCCCACCAGCGCGCCTGTCGCCGCCCGCTTCACCGCATGCCCTCCCCGGATCGAAGACGACCGTACCGCGGGGGAGTTCAGGTGTTCGTCGGGTTGGTGAGGCCGTGGCGCCAGGCCCAGGCGATCAGGGCACCGCGGTCCTCCAGGGCGAGTTTGGACAGGACGTGGTTGAGGTGGGTCTTGACCGTGGCCTGGCTGACCACCAACTCCCTCGCGACCTGACGGTTGTTGAGCCCGTCGGCGACCAGGCGGACCACGTCGATCTCGCGCCGGGTCAGGCCCTCGGCCTCCGGCGGGAGCGTGCGCGGGGCGGCCGCGGCAGGCGGTGCGGCGGACTCGCTCACCACCAGCTGGACCAGCCGGCGCTGCACCGCGGGGTCCAGCACCGTACGCCCCGCGGCGACTTCGCGGACCGCGGCCAGCAGCGCCTCGCTCGTCGCGTCCTTGGTGAGGTAACCGGCCGCGCCCGCACGCAGCGCGGGTATCACGGCGTCGTCGTCGGCGTAGGTGGTCAGGATCAGGACGCGCGTGCCGAGGTCCGCGGCCAGCACCTCGGCTGTCACCTGCGCACCGTCCAGGCCCGGCATCCGCAGGTCGACCAGGGCGACGTCGGGCCGGGTCTCGGCAGCGAGCCGCACCGCGTCGAGCCCGTCACCGGCCTGCCCGACCACCTCGATGTCGTCCGCCGAGCCCAGCAGCAGCACGACCCCGTCGCGCACCACCGCCTGGTCGTCGGCGACCAGCACCCGAATCGTCACGCGTCCGCCTCCCTGCCGCCCGCGCGCGGCGCCCCGACGGCGCCCGGCACGGTCACGCCCCCATCTTCCCGCGGCCGCCCTCGCCGCCCGGGGACGAGGGCCCGGACGTGCCCGCGTGCGCGGCCCCGCCGCCGGGCTCCACCGCGGACGCGGCCCCGGCACCTGGCCCGGCCGCGGCCTCCGGGCGGGACCCGTTCGTACGCGCGGCCCCGGCACCCGGTCCGCCCGCGGGTCCCGGCGCGGCACCGGAATCCGTACGTTCGGGGGCGGCGCCGGAGCCCTCCGTACGCACCGGCCCCGCACCGGAAACGTGTCCAGCCCCTGGTCCAGTCCCGGAACGGTCCACCGGTCCGGCGTCGGAACCGTTCGTACGCCCCAGCCCGGCACCAGTGCCTTCTGTACGCCCCGAAACGGCGCCGGAACCGTCCGCGGGTCCAGCCGCGCCGCTCCCCTGCGGCAGGACCGGCACCCTCAGGACGATGCGCCACCCCGGCTCGCCAGGGACCCGGCCCGCGCTCAGGGAGCCGCCCACCGATTCGATCCGCTCGGCCATGCTGCGCAGCCCCGTGCCGCTGCCCTGCACGCCGGAGGGCGCGCGGCCCGCGGGCAGGCCGTGGTCGCGGACCGCCACCCGCAACTCCCGTTCGGCCCATGCCGCGTTGACCTCGATCGCGCTGCCGGTGGCGTAGCGGGCCGCGTTCGTCAGCGCCTCCTGCACCGCCCGGTAGACCGCGTGGCCCGCCTCCGGCGCGACCCGGCCGGCCCGGCCGGTGACGTGCAGCCGCGCCTCGCCGGGGAAGCCGCCGACCAGCCCGGCGAGGTCGGCCACGCCCCGCAGCGGGGCGGCCCGCAGCGCACCGACCGCAGCGCGCGCCTCCTGCACGCCGTCCCGGGCGAGCTCGGCGGCCCGGTCCAGCGGCTCGGTCAGCGCGGCCGTGGCCCCCTCCCGCCCGGCGATCGCCCGCACCGCCTGGAGCTGCACGGACAGTCCGGCGAGGCTGTGCGCCAGTACGTCGTGCATCTCGCGGGCGATCCGGCTGCGCTCCTCCAGCGCCGCCGCCTCCTGCTGGGCCTGCCGGGACGCCTCCACCTCCGCGAGCAGCGCCACCGCCCGGTCCCGTTCGGCCTGCAGGGCGGCGTGCTCCACGGATCGGTCGGCGATGAACCAGGCGCCGACGCCCGAGAGCAGCCCCGACGTACTGTCCGAGATGACCATGATCGTCACACCGAAGCCGACCGCCAGAGCGGCGACCAGGGCGTTGCGCACCGGCCCCGGCGGCACCCGCAGCGGAAGCACGGAGGCGCCGGCCAGGATGGGCACCTCACCCAGCCCGTTCGGCACCAGGACGGTGATCGCGAAGCCGGCCCCGATGGTCAGGGCGACCCCGACGACACCCCATCGCGGGCCCAGGAAACGGCGCCCCATCAGCATCCCCAGCTCGGCGACCGCGCCCAGCACGCCGACCAGCGTCTTCAGCGCGGCCCCGTCCGCGGCGACCACCGACACCGCCACGCAGGCCACCATGGCCGACAGGCCGATCATCCCGCGGCGATCCAGCCGCCACCGGCCGGCCGGCGTGCTCTCCAGCCCGGCGGTACGTGCCATGGTCGCGGGCTCCTTCCAAGGGGGGCGGGGTCAGGTGTCGGGCGTTGTCGGGATGCTGCCGGGGTCGTACGGGGCCCCGCGCGGGTGCGACGGGAGCTTTACGCGGGTCGCGCTGCGGTCGTACTCCCCCACAGGGGGATCCACACGGTCACCAGGGTGCCAGCCGCGCGAACCGTACGACTGGGCTCGTACGACCCGACTCGTACCACTGGGCTCGTACGACCCTGCTCGTACGACTGGACGCGTACGGACCGTCCCGCTCGTACGACCGCAGGTCCGGGGTGCCCACCGGGCCCGGACCTGCGGTCTGATGTCGCTGCCACTCGGGCCGTACGACCGTGCCCACGCGTACGCGCCTCAGACGTACGCGCCCTCGCGCCGCACCGGCGCCTTCTCGCGGCCCGCGCGGGCCATGGCCAGCTGGCCGCGGACGACGATCGTGCCCAGGCGGACGACGACCTCGCCGAACGCCATGAGGATCAGCGCCACCACCCACGCCTGGCTGCTGGTGATGTCGTGGTGGACGGAGAAGCGGCCGACGTGGGCGGCGCCGGAGGCGTGCGAGGTCCACACCGCGAAAGCGAGCCGGAAGCCCATGCTGATCACCCACAGCGCGGCCGCGCCCAGCGACGCCCTGATCCGCACGTGCCCCTCGGCGACCCGGACGCGGGTGAGGAAGCCGCCGAAGAGGCCGAAGAGCACACCGGCGCCGGCGCCGGCCGCGGCGAGCACCAGGTCGTTCCCGGCGGTCGGGATGTCGTGCAGGTAGGTGCTCGCGGCCCAGCCGATGATCGCCAGGGGCAGCAGGATCGTGCGGGCGGTCAGCCGCTCCTCGCGCATCTGGCGGAAGACGATGAGGACGAGGGCGATGTCGATGATCCAGTCGGTGGTGGTCATGGCATCGAGCATCCGCTCGCGGGCGCCGCGTTCCGTCAACCCAGGGGTGGAACGCAGGTGGAAGTACGCGTCCACCCGGGGCGGGACCGCCCGCGGGCCCGCGCGGCCTCGGCATCACCCTCAGGGCTGAGCGACGGGGCCGCCCGCGTCTCGGGGATGCGGACGGCCCCGGCCTCCTGACCAGGTACGACCCGGGTCGTACTCGGCCACGAGCTGGGTACGACCCGGGTGCGACCTGGGTGCCGTGCGGGTGCTGTCCGGGGAGGACCCCGAGTGCTGTCCGGGGACGACGCTCCCGGTATTACGCCACGATCAGCCCGGTCGGGCCCGTGGTCAGGCCGAGCGGGGTGCTGCCGAGGAGCTTCAGCGACTTCGTGTCGATCGCGTCGATCGTCGCCGAGGCGTTGGTGGCGACCCACACCGTCGAGGCCGTCGCGGTGACCGTCGTCGGGATGTGGGCGACGCCGATCGTCGCCGTCACCCGGTTGCGGGCCGTGTCAATCACCGAGACCGTGTCGTCCGCGGAGTTGGTGACGTACGCGCGCGAGCCGTCCGGGCTGACGGCGACCTGCCACGGGGTGCGGCCGACGCGTACGCGGGTCACCACACCGTGGGTGCGGGTGTCGATCACCGACAGGGTGTCGTGCCAGGTGTTGACGACGTAGAGGCGGGTGCCGTCCGGGTGCACGGCGACACCGTTGGACTCCGCCTGGTCGGCGAGCAGGCCGCGCTGCCGGCCGGTGTGGGCGTCGATGACGGACAGGCCGTCGTAGCAGGTGACGTAGAGCGTGCGGCCGTCCGCGCCGGGCGCGATGGAGTGCGGGGCGGCGCCGGTCCTCCAGGTGGCGGTCACCTTGTCGGAGGCGGTGTCGATGACCGAGAGGGTCTGCGAGCCGCCGGCACCGGTGTCCGGGCCGGTGTTGGCGACGTACAGGCTGCGGCCGTCGGGCGAGGTCGCCAGCCCGTGCGGGTAGGGGCCGACCGCGATGGTCGAAGTGACCTTTCCCGTACCGGTGTTGTAGACGGAGACGGCGTTCTCGCCCGAGCTGCTGATGTACAGCTTGCCGCCGTCCGCGGTCTTCGCCAGGCCGTACGGGCTCACACCGGCCTTGACGCTGGCGACGAGTTGCCGGGTGGCGGCGTCGATCACCGCGAGGGTGAAGCTGACCACGCCGACGGTGTAGACGTGGGTGCCCGTGGTGGGGCCGACGTCCGGCACTGCCTCCTGGATACCGGGGAAGTTGGTGCCCGCGGTGCCGCCGGGGAAGTCCGAGCGGTGCGTGGTGGCGTTCTCCACGATGCGGCTGATCGCGTAAGGGCGGGTGCCGGCAAGGGCCTTGGGCTCGGCGGTGGCCCGCGCGGAGGCCGGCGCGGGCGTGGGCCCGGTGGTGTCCTGGTGCGGGGGCGTCTGGACGGCGCCGGGGATCGTGGCCGGCGGGAGGGTGGCGACCTCGTGCTCGGCCGCCCAGAACTCCCGCTTGGTGTCGGGGAGTTGCGGGAACGGGCGGCGCGGCCTGCCGAAGCCGAGCGCGGAGGTCAGGTCGCCGAAGGTACGGCGGCGCCAGTCACTGATGTTGGTCTCGCGCACGCCGGTGATCCGCTCCAGGAAGCGCAGCACCGAGGTGTGGTCGAAAGGCTCGCCGGCGACGTAACCGCCCTGCGTCCAGGGGGAGACGATGATGCACGGCACGCGCACCCCCGCGCCGATCGGCACGCCGTCCACGAACTCCCCGGGCGTGCCGGCCGGCGGCATCGGCGGGACCATGTGGTCGAACAGGCCGTCGTTCTCGTCGTAGTTGACGATGAAGACGGTCTTGCGCCACACCTCGGGGTTGGCCGCGACCGCGTCCAGCCGGCGGGCGAGGAAGTCGGCGCCGGCGGCGGGCGTGTAGTCGGGGTGCTCGCTCTGGCCGGAGGTCGGGATGATCCACGAGACGGTCGGCAGGCGGCCGTTGATCGCGTCGCGGGCGAACTGGTCGGCGGGGCCGATCGTCAGGCCGTGCTCGTACAGCGGGTCGCCCGGCCGGGCGTCCTGGAAGGTCTGGAACCACTCCAGCGGGTTCGTCGCGTAGTCGTCCTCCTGCTGGTACACGTGCCAGGAGACGCCGGCCCGGGTGAGGCGTTCGGGGTAGGTCGTCCAGCGGAACGGCGCGGGGATGACGTTGCTCGTCACGGGGCCGCCGGCCAGGCCGTCGGGGTCGATGGTGCCGGTCCAGTGGTACAGGCGGTTGGGCCAGGTCGGGCCGAGCAGCGAGCAGAAGTAGGCGTCGCACAGGGTGAAGGACTCGGCGAGCGCGAAGTGGAAGGGGATGTCCTCGCGCCGGTAGTAGCCCATCGTGTAGGGGCCGTTGGCCTGGCCGTCGGCGGCGCGGTGGGCGGGAAGCCACTGGTCCATCCGGCCGCCGTTGACGGCCGCGTGCTGCACGGTCCAGGCGTGGCTCGTGGACGGGATCGCCTGCGAGCTGGTCGACTTGGTGTCGAGGTGGAAGGGCAGCAGGTAGCCGTCGGGGTTGACGGTGTCCGGCTGGTAGAAGACCGAGCGGCCGGTGGACAGGGTGATCGCGTCGGGGTCGTCGAAGCCGCGCACGCCGCGCATCGTGCCGAAGTAGTGGTCGAACGAGCGGTTCTCCAGCATGAGGATCACGACGTGCTCGATGTCGTCGAGGGACCCCGGGTGCCGGGGCGTGTCCGCGAGGGCGCGCTGCAGGTTCGGCGGCAGCAGCGTTGCGGCGGCGGCCGCCCCACCGACACCGAGCGTGGATTTCAGGAGCCGTCTGCGCGAGAAATCAGCCATGACACCCTCACTGCCGAAGATCGTGGTCGGTCCACACAAGACACCACCCGGTCGTACGCCGCCAAAGACCGAGCTGTCGTCGCCGAAAAGGTGTCGTGAACCGCGGGCGGCGGAAGGGGGTGGGGTGACGTGTGGGGTGAACGTTTCCTCGGGGGCGGATGGGGTCTTTTGCGGCAGGTCAGGGACCCTGCCGGAACGTTCCGGCAGGGCCGTTCGTCGTCGTCGGACGCTTCAGCGCGCGGGCGGCGACTTGAGGGCGGGCACCCTCGGCAGGGACGGGGGTGCGGCGAAGGGCACGACGTGCACGGTGGCCGAAGCCGTTGCCGTTTCCTGGAGTTGGTCGCCGGGGAAGGTGATCCGGTAGACCACGGACCCGACCGTGTGGGGCACGTCGGTGAACGCGAAGTGCCCGTCTGCGGAGAGCGGGGCGTCGGGCAGCGCCGTCCCCTTCGGGTGCGCCGGGTCGGTCCGGCTGACGTGCACGACCTCGCCGGCCACGTAACTGCCGGGAGCCACCTGCCCGTTGATGGCCAGCTGGGCCGTTGGAGTGCTTTTCGCGGGCGCGTTCACCCGGATGGTGGTGGCGGCGGGCGCCGGGAGCTGCCAGGGCACGATGAAGCCGTACGAGGATTCACCGATGTTGCCGGCGCCGTCGAGGACCTGCACGTAGAGCGTGTGCGGGCCCCACGAGGGGGCGAGAGTGAGGGTCGCCTCGCCGTCCGGGCCGATGGAGGTGGCCGATCCGCCCACGCCGAGCGGGGTGTCGAGCGACCACCTGAAGGATCGGACACCGCTCACGGCGCAGCCCGGGTTGCCGGCCGCTCCGCATCCCGCGGGCAGGACGTCGTGGGACTCGATGGTGAACGTGGTCGACTGCCCGTCGGACTTCCGCGGCGAGCCGCCGGTGCCCGCCATCGGGTAGTCGGGGTCGGTGACGCTCGTGACGACGGGCCGGCCCGCGTCCACGGTGACGTAGCAACTGTCGGTCGCCGGTGAGTAGTCGGCGCCGTCGTACGTCTGGGCGGACCAGACGTAGGTGTGGCCGTCCACAGGGGCCAAGGGCACATAGACCCACTGGCTGGGCACGTTGAGTCCCTCGACCTCGCCGTCCGCCTGAGCGGTGGGGTCGTCCAGGTCCTGGAGGTGGACGACACCTGTATAGGTGACCCCGTTCACGGTCGGGCGCGGCACCGTGAGGGAGAACGTCTGCCCCGCGGGTGCCGGGATTCTCGTGCTGACCCAGGCCGGGCTGTCGGCGGTGCCGCAGTCCTCGTGCGGGAGGAGCGTGGGCGGCGGCAGCGCGGGGTCGATCGGTCCCTCGTCCGCGTAGGCGGGTGCGCCGGCGAGCAGGACGCCCATTGTCCCCGCGACCAGCGCTTTTTGGGCTGTGCCCCGCCACGTCCCTTGGCGTTGATGCCTGTCGATCCTCATCCCAGCCCCTCCCCCCCCGGGCCGCTCGGGCCCGCTCCGAATACCCCCCCGTGCACGTGTGGTGCGAAGTGAGCAGGATAGGTGCGGGCTCGGACAGCCACCGTCGTTGGGGCTCCTCGCGGGGGTATGGCGGTTCGTTTCCCGGGAGCCCGCGCCGCGTCGGCGGCAAGGGCGGTGGGCTCGCGGTGTGGCCGGTGGGGCGGGGATAGCCTGGAGCTTCGGGGCGTCGCCGGACGTGGCAGGGTTCCGTGCGGCGACGGCTTCGGGAGCGGGTGCGATGGTGGTGGGGCGGCGGGCGCCGGGGCGGGGCGCCGGCGTGGCGGGTGCGGGGCGGGCCGATGCGGGCGGGGCCGGGCGCATGGGGGAGAGAGGCGGGGCCGGGGCTGCGGGAGGCGCGGGCCCGGATCGGGGGCGGTTGCTTGCCGCGCTGGCCGAACTCGCCGCGTGTGACGCCGTGTTCCTGCCCGCCGACCCTCCCCGCGAGGGCCGCGTCGCCTTCTGGAGCCCCGGTGGTGAGCCGCCGGATCTGGGGGTGGAGCCGCAGGAGTTGACCGTGGTCCGCCCGGCGGGGGCGGGCGTGGGCGAGGAGCGCGTACGGGCCGTGGCTGTCGCCGTGGACGACGCCGTGCCGCTGCTCACCCGCTGCCGGGCGCTGGGCGCGAGCGGTCGGGCCTCGGCGAGTACGGCGTTCTGGGGCGCGGCCGCGGTGCTGGGGCTGAATCTGCTCGCCCGCGGGCGGGTGCTGCCCGGCGTATCGCCGGAGGGGTTCGACGCCTGGCGGGTCGGGCCGCTGGACACCGAGGACCGCGAGAAGCTGGACGCCCTCGCGGCTGCCATGCCGCCCGAGGCCCGCGCCGTACCCGTACCGGGTCTGTCACCGCTCGCGCTTCCTGCGGCCGACCCGCTGCTGCGGGCGTTCCTGGACGCGATGGCCGACACGCTGACCCGTACGCCCGCCGCCCGCCATCTGGCCGGCGGGCCGGCCTTCGCGGCGCGTGAACCCCAGCAGGTGCCGGAGCAGCGGGTGTGGGCGGCGGAGGTCGCAGCCGGCCGCGACGCGGGTCTGCAGGTCTCGCTGCGGCTGGAGCTGACCGGCCCGGTCAGCCAGGGAACCGCGGATCAGCCCGGCCAAGGGGAGCCGGACGCTGCGGACTTGGACGCCGGAGGCAGCTCCTTCCGGGCCGTGGTCCAACTGCGCAGTCTCGCCGACCCCACCGTCCTCGCCGACGCCGCGGACCTGTGGGCGGGCAGCGCGGCGGCTCCCGAACTCTTCGGCCCCCGGGCCCGGGTGGACACCCTGCTCACGCTGCGCCGCGCCGCCCGCGCATGGCCGCCGCTCGCTCGGCTGCTCGAAGCCGCCGCCCCCACTGGCCTGTTGCTCTCCGACGAGGAGGCGCAGGCCCTGCTGGGCGAGGCCGCCGAGCACTTGGCGGCGGCGGGGGTCGCCGTGCACTGGCCGAAGAACCTGGTGCGGGAGCTGACCGCGGCCGGCGTCCTGGAACCCGCTCGCAAGAGCACGACGTCGTCCGCCGAGTCGTTCCTCTCCTCCGGCGCGCTGTTGGAGTTCCGGTGGCGGGTCGCGCTCGGCGACGGGCAGGAGCTGACCGAGGAGGAACTGGAGCGGCTGGTCGGCGCGCACCGTCCGGTCGTACGGCTGCGCGACCAATGGGTCGTCGTCGACCCGGAGTTGGTACGGCGGCTGCGGCGGGCCGCCCGGTCAGGAGCACCTTCGCTGTCCGCGGTCGACGCCCTCGGGGCGGCGCTGACCGGGAGCGTGGAGGTGGACGGCGAGCAGGTCCCGGTCGCCGCACGTGGGGTGCTGGAGGAGCTTCGGGCCCGGATCGCCGATCCCGACACCAGCGCCGCACGCGAACCGGCCGCCGCACCGGCGGCGTTGAACGCCACCCTGCGCGCCTACCAACTGCGCGGCCTGAACTGGCTGCACCGGATGACCTCCCTCGGCCTCGGCGCCTGCCTCGCCGACGACATGGGGCTCGGCAAGACCGTGACGCTCATCGCCCTCCACCTGCGCCGCCAGGAGCGGGCAACCACCGCGGGCCCGACCCTCGTTGTCTGCCCCGCCTCGCTGCTCGGCAACTGGGAGCGCGAGATCCGGCGGTTCGCCCCCACCGTGCCGGTCCACCGCTTCCACGGCGCCGGACGCGAACTCCCAGCAATGGAAGCCGACTTCGCGGACGGATTCGTCCTCACCACGTACGGGACGATGCGCCGCGACGCCGTACGGCTGGCCGACCACCCGTGGGGCCTCCTGGTCGCCGACGAGGCCCAGCACGTGAAGAACCCGTACGCGCACACCGCCCAGGCGCTGCGCACCATCCCGTCCCGCGGGCGGGTCGCCCTGACCGGCACCCCCGTCGAGAACAACCTCTCCGAACTGTGGGCACTGCTGGACTGGACGACCCCCGGGCTGCTCGGCACCCTCCCTTCTTTCCGCAGCCGGTACGCCAAGGCCGTCGAGGGCGACCGCGACGAGCGCGCGGCTGGCCAACTCGCCGCCCTGGTACGCCCGTTCCTGCTCCGCCGCCGCAAATCCGACCCCGGCATCGCCCCCGAGCTGCCGGCCAAGACCGAGACCGAGCAGTCCGTGACGCTGACCAAGGAGCAGGTGTCCTTGTACGAGGCGCTGGTCCGCGAGCTGATGGCGGAGATCGAGGGCACAGAAGGCATGGCCCGGCGCGGACTGGTGATGAAGCTGCTCACCGGCCTGAAGCAGGTCTGCAACCACCCGGCGCAGTTCCTGAAGGAGGACGGTGCCCGACTGGAGGGCCGGTCTGGGAAGTTGGAACTGCTCGATGAACTCCTCGACACGGTGCTCGCCGAGGACGGATCGACCCTGGTCTTCACCCAGTACGTCACCATGGGGCGGCTCATCGAACGCCACCTGGCCGACCGCGGCGTGCCGACCCTCTTCCTGCACGGCGGCACCGCGGTGGCCCGGCGCGAGGAGATGGTCGACGCCTTCCAGGCGGGCGAGAAGCGGGTGTTCCTCCTCTCCCTGAAGGCCGCGGGCACCGGTCTGAACCTCACCCGCGCGGGCCATGTCGTGCACTACGACCGCTGGTGGAACCCCGCGGTGGAGGACCAGGCCACCGATCGTGCCTACCGGATCGGCCAGACCCAGGCCGTCCAGGTGCACAAGCTGGTCGCCGAGGGGACGGTGGAGGAGCGGGTCGCCGAGATGCTTCGGCAGAAGCGCGAGTTGGCCGACGCGGTCCTGGGCTCGGGCGAGGCCGCGTTCAGCGAGCTGAGCGACGGCGAACTGGCGGAACTGGTCGCGCTGCGCGGAGCCGGACGGTGAAACGCCGCGGTTCCGGGGCGAATTCGAAAGCCGGCACGCGCACGTTCGAGGCGCTGCCGCCCACCAAGAACAGCCGGGCGCCCTTCGCCGAGTCCTGGTGGGGGCGGGCGTGGGTCGCGGCGCTGGAGGAGTCGTCGCTGGACGCCGGTCGGCTCCAGCGCGGCCGGACCTACGCGCGCGGCGGCGCGGTCGGCGACATCACGGTCGGCCCCGGATCGGCCGCGGCTCAGGTGCGGGGCAGCCGCCCGGCCCCGTACCGGTCCACCATGCGGGTACGGCAGTTCACCGATCAGGAGTGGGACCGCCTGCTCGACGTGATCGCCGAGCGGGCCGCGAACATCGCCGCGCTGCTGGACGGTGAGATGCCGCCCGGGCTCGCCGACGATGCCGAAGCGGCGGGTGTCGTGCTGCTGCCGGGCCCCCAGGACCTCGAACCGCGCTGCAACTGCCCCGACTGGGGCTACCCGTGCAAGCACGCCGCCGCCCTTTGCTACCAGGTGGCGCGCCTCCTGGACCGGGACCCCTTCGTGCTGCTGCTCCTGCGGGGGCGCGACGAGCCGTGGCTGACCGCGGAGTTGGGCCGCCGCAACATGGCCCGGGCGGCAACCGAGGCGACGTCGGGCACTTCGGACGTACGAGCCCCCGCGGCCGAACCCGCCGAGGCCGCCTTCCGCGCCGAACTGCCGCCTCTGCCCGAGCTGCCGGAGCCACCGGTGCGGCCCGGTCGCGGCCCCCGGCTCACCGAGGCGTCGGCTCCCGCGCCCGGTGTGGACCCGCAGGGGCTCGAACTCCTGGCGGCGGACACGGCGTTGCGGGCGTACCGGCTCGCGGTGGCCGCCGCGGACGTCGACCGGCACGCGGACACGGAGTTGCCCGCTCTCCTCACCGAGTGGCAGGACGCGGTGCGCATCGCCGCCGCAGAGCCGGAGGCGTGCGCCCGTATCGCTGCGGGCTGTGGCCGCCCGCGAGCCGAAGTCGCCGTCGCGGCCGAGGCGTGGAGCCACGGTGGGGCACCCTCGCTGGACGTGCTGGAACGGGCGTGGACCCCACCGCCTAGGGCCATGGAGCGGGCGCGTGAGGCGCTGAGGGCGGAGCGGGTGGGCCCGGCGCTGCCGCTGCGGACATGGCGCAACCGCTTGACGGTGGAGGGCCAGGACGCCCAACTGCGCCTGGGCGAGGACGGCTTGTGGTACCCCTACGTGAAGGAGCGCGGTTCATGGTGGCCGCGCGGTGCGCCGGACCCCGATCCGGTGGTGGCCCTGGCGGTGGCGCTGGGTGAGTGAGGCGGGAGTGTGCTCGGCGGCCGGCGGCCGGGTCGGGTCAAGCCGAGCGCGCGGCCGCCTCGGGCGCCCCGGGCGCAGCGCGCGACGACGGCGAGGCTCGGTGTGCGTGGGGCGCTGGCCGGTAGCAATGCCGCTCTGCTGCGCGGACGGCGCAAGTGACCCATGGGTGCCTGCCGTTGAGCGGGCCGTCGGCAGGCACCCGGCCCGCCCCGCGTCCTCAATGGGTCCTCGGTACGTTCTCGGCTTCGTCCGGAGCGGCTCGGCCCTTGACAGATCATTGGCCTAGACCAAATATGGGCGCAGTCAAGCGAGTCAGGTCAATTCCGTTGCTTCGAGGTGGCCTTGACGCGCGAATCTTGCCCGGATGGCCCGCCCGTTCCTGGCCCGATGCTGTTCCGCTGGTAGTTCCGCTGCTCGAATTTCCTCTGGTGGGAGCGTTGATGAGACGATCTGGACCTGTTCGCGCGTTGCTGGCCGCCTCGGCGGCAGCCGCCGTGTCCGCCGGGCTGGTGGTGGCGGCGGGAGGCGCCGCACAGGCCGCTCCGGCATTCCGGGCGCCCATGCCGGCCCATGTGGTCGCGCCGTACTACGAGACGTACTCCGGTGGGAGCCCTGCCGCACTCGCGGCCCAGTCCCACAACACGTACCTGACCCTGGCGTTCCTCCAGACGCCCACCGCCGGTTCCTGCACGGCGACATGGAACGGTGACCCCACGACGCCGGTCTCCACGTCGGTCTACGGCAAGGACATCGCCGCCCTCCAGGCGCGGGGCGGCAACGCCATCCCGTCCTTCGGCGGTTACGCCGCGGACACCACCAACACCGACATCGCCGACAGCTGCACCGACGTGAAGTCGATCGCCTCGGTCTACGAGGGACTGGTCACCACCTACGGCGTCACGCGGATCGACCTCGACGTCGAGGCCGACTCGCTGTCCAACACGGCCGGAATCGACCGCCGGAACAAGGCAGTTGCCCTGACCGAGGCGTGGGCGAAGCGTACGCACCGCAGCGTCGAGTTCTCGTACACGCTGCCGTCGACGACGACCGGTCTCGGCGCCACCGGCGTCGCCCTGCTCCAGAACGCCGTCGCGAACCACGCCCGGGTGGACGTCGTGAACATCATGACGTTCGACTACTACGACGGCGCGTCGCACGAGATGGCGACCGACACCGAGACGGCCGCCGCCGGCCTGCACGACCAACTGGCCGCGCTCTACCCGAAGGTGCCGTCCTCGCGGCTGTGGAGCCGGATCGGCGTCACCGAGATGCCCGGAATCGACGACTTCGGCCCGGCCGAGACGTTCACCCCGGCGGACGCCGTGACGGTGGAGCGCTGGGCCGCGGCAAAGAAGATCAACACCCTCTCCTTCTGGGCGCTCCAGCGTGACAACGGCACCTGCCCCGGCACGACGGGTGCTGGCGCCTGCTCGGGCGTCGCGCAGCCCGACTGGTACTTCAGCAACACCTTCGAGAAGTTCACCCACCCCGACTGGCCCTGGGTGAGCCCCCGTTCGACCACCCCCGCACCGAAGCCCGCCGCGCACCACGCGACCCGCGGCATCCGCATGTGACCTACGACCGGGGTCCCGGGCGGCAACGATGTGTGCTGCCCGGGGCCCCGTGTCGTCTGTGCGTGTTCGGGCAGCCGCATTCGCATCAGGCACTTCTGACCGAAGGCGGCCCGGCTCGTCCCCCGGCCCGGCGTCATCGCCTTCCCACCCGGGCCAAGTCGCCCAGTGCGAGCCGGAGTTGCCGCACCGCAGAAGCCGACGCTGATCCCACCCGCACCAGGTGTCCCTTCGGGCAGACCGCCCCGGCCGAAGTGCAAGCGCACCCTTCGCGGGTGCCGCACGCCGCTGCCGCCGGGATACGTTCTCGTGGGCGAGCCGACCGTCGCTCTCCGTGTGCCCCGTGTACACACCGAGCCATCCGATTCGGCTCCCGATCTGGCCGTGAACGATTCAGGAGTGCCCATGCTCAAGAAGTACGCCGTGGCCGCAGCTGTCGCCGTGAGTGTCGTGGGAGGCGTCTGTCTCTCCACCGGCACCGCGTCCGCTGCGACGTTCGTTCCTGGCGGCGTCTACCCGTCGCTGTCCGCCTGCGCCGACGCCGGCAACGCCGGTTTCCCGGAGGGCCGTTGGGTCGGCTGGCACTGCGACCCGCTCGGCGGCGGCCAGTACGAGCTGTGGGTCCAGCCCACGTACTGATCCGCGCCCGCGCCGCCCCGAACCGCCGGGGCACCGCCGAGCCTTGATCGGAAACGCCCCGCGAAGAGCGCCTGCCTGACGAAGCGCGCTCCTCGCGGGGCGTTTTCCACGGCAGCCGCGGCACCCGATGGCTGGGTTGTCTCTCGCCGAGAGCGAGTTCTGAGGAGTGCGGCCGCCCTCGGGCGGGTGGGTCGTCCGGTTATCGAGAGGCGAGGTTTCTTCTCCGCGGCCACCGGGGCGGGCAACGGCGCGCCCTTGGGCTTGCCTGACGTAGGCGCTCAAGGCCGGAGGGCCGGATCCCGTCGTGGGAACCGGCCCTCCGGGGGTGGGGATGGGCTCAGTTGACGGTGAGCGCCGCCGTGTCGTTCGACGTGTTCGTGTCGAACGCCGGCTGTCCGGCCGGGCCCCAGTTCATGGAGACGGAGCCCTGCGCGCCCGGAATCACCTGGTCGACGCGCACGGTGACGGAGAAGTCCGTGACAGCGCCGGCGCTGGAGACGATGGTCTGGTCCGAGCAGGAGTAACCGCCGCCCTGCTGGCGGCAGTTGGCGGAGGAGCCGACGGGCGACGTGCCCGGCGGCAGCGTCACGTCGACGACGCCGACGATGTCGCCGCTGCGGTAGAAGATGGTCGCGGGACCGTTGTTGGTCATGGAGAAGTTCAGCGTCACGGTGTCGCCCTCGGCGGCGGTGGCGCTTGCGCCGGTCACGGAGAAGTCCGCCGTATTGGCGGCCTGCAGGCTGGTGATGCGGTAGTTGCCGTGCGAGCCGCGCTCGGACAGCGACACGACGCCGGACGGCGCGTCGGTGGCGGTCCCGGGCGTGATGACCCTCAGCGTCAACTGGCCGCCGGTGCCCTGAGTCCACTGGTGCCCCGCGGCCGACTGCTGGATGCCGGGGTCACCGGTCGGCGCGACCATCGAGTCCAAGTAGGTGTAGTACGCGGTCGGTTCGACGTTCAACCGGACGGCCGGCGCGAGCGCGGCCTTCTCCCCCGGCAGCACCACTCCGGGGATGGTGCACAGCGCCATCTCCGCCACCATGGGATCGCCGCCGGTGCTGTACTCGCAGTTGGCGAAGTGCTTTGCGAACCCGACCCCGGGCGACGCCCACAGCAGCACCTGCGTGCCGTCGGCAGCGCGGTCGCCGCGGTTGGTGAAGCGCACCGGCTCGTTGACCGTCGACCCGACAGCCAGGTCGGTCCGGTTGGTCGGCTGGGCCTGGTCGTAGGCCGGTCCGCCGATCTCCACCGTGCCCTGGCCGCCGACGATTTCCGCGTTGTCCGCGGTGCCGCTGATCGTGTAGCTGCCGGACGACCCGACCGGCGCGCCGGCCTTGGCCTTCACGGTCATCTGCGTCTCGGCGCCGATCGTGCCGACACCGGTGAGGTCGTCGTAGTAGAACAACTCGCCGCAGCTGGCGACGTGTTGGACCACGGTGCAGTTGTCCGAGAACGTCACGGTGGCGATCTGGGAGAGCTGCGTCACGTCGATGGTCAGCGTGGCGCTGGTGCTCAGGCTCTTCGCCGTGGTCGTGAACGAGAGGTAGGGCAGCGCGGTCCTCGACACCCCGGTCAGGGTGGCCGGGGAGACCGCGACCGGCGCGATCTGCTGGAGCGCGATGACGGGCTGGTCGGCTGCCTGCGCCGGGACTGCCGCAACCCCGGTGAGCGCGAGGCCCATTGCGGCGCCGACGGCTGCGGTCAGCGCCATGGCACGGCGCTTCGAACTGTGTTTCATGTGGTTCCCCCCACAGAGTGTGCACAGGTTGTGCGCAGGACAGGCTAGGCACTGGCTGCGGCTGTTGACCATGCCGTTCTCGCGCCTGGGCGGGGCCAAATCCGGCTGATCCAGCGTGAACACCCTCTGGCTTTGCGAATATTTGACGAGCGTACGAGGGGGCCGTGACCCGACGCCTTCGCCCCGGCCGCCGCGCTGGTTCCGGTCCGCCGCGCCGTGGAGTACGGGTCCTGGTCCGCCGGGCGGGCGGGTGGAACCGATACGGGGGCCGGGTGCTGGGGTGTCGGTCCCGCTCCGCGTCAGGGGGCGTTCCGGCGGACTTCCCGCGGGAAGGTGGGTGCGAGGTGCCGATTTCCAGGGCGCGACCCGGCTCCGGCCGCAGTTCGGTGAACGATCACGTCCTGGTGCCGGCTGCTGCTCACGCGCGAGTTCGCCTTGACCGGCGGCGGACGGGCGTTGGCAGCTTCCAGCGGTACATGAGGGCGTGCGCGACGCATCTGGCGTCGGCGCGGTCGTACCCCGTCGCTTTGCGGATCTCGACGATCGCTTCCTCGAATTTCCGCTGACGGAGGAGCTCGCGTGCTCGGTCCTGTGCGGATTTGGGGACCGTCAGCCCCAGGCCACGAATGATGTCGCGATCCCAGTGCTGCCTGCGCGCGCGCCTGATCCGCACCCGCGCCGCTACTGACCAGATCATCGCATCTCCGAGGCCCCACCAGCCTGTTCGGGCAACCGCGGGTGAGGATACGCGGGCCTGCCGACGTACGACCCGGGCTTTGGCCCCGGTGTCGGTCCTGCGTTGCGGAGGCTGCGTTCGATGAGGCCCTGGGTTGGTCGATCGTGCCGGTGCAGCGCAGGGCGGCTCCCGTGGTGAGGCCGAACGGTGAGGGGACGGTCCGATTCGGTAGAGACAGTCGTCCGTCGCACAGGCCCGTGGTCGTCATGCGCCGCAGCTGCCCGGAGGTGAGCGCGTGGAAAACGGCCAGGGCGGCCCCGGCCCACCTCCTGGTCGTGGAGGGTGTCGATGTCGACGGGCAGCGGGATGGTGGCGGTCGGCATGCCGCAGACGATCCAGACGACGGGTCCGGGCGGTCGGGCGTACGTAACCCCTGGGCGCGAGGCGTGAGGATGTACAGCAGGAACGGGCCGGCCAGCGGGAGTCTCCGCCTGAGTCGGTCGACGAAGCCAGGGCCGGTCCGGGGCTGAGGTAAGGAGACCGACGGGGATATGGCCGGAAGGTCCATGCCGCCACACGGGAGTCGTGTGGCGGTCAGTCGTCGTCCAGCCGCTGGAGGATCCGTTCGAAGTCGCCTTCGTCGAGGGTGCCGCTGATCGCCTCGGTCATGTTGGTGACGCCGGCTTCGCGAACGATCAGCCCGTCCGAGCACCAGAAGTAGCGGCCGTCCGCTGCTTCGCCGGTCTGGGCCCATCTTTCCATCAGGCGCTGCACCTCGGCGACGGTGAACACGGTTGCGCTCCAGCGCGAGCCGTCGGTGAGGCGGACCTCGACATCGACATTGCACACCGCGTCCAAATCCTCGCCGGCGCTGGGCAGGAAGGACGCCACGAACCTGTCGGTCCGGATCCGGTACCAGGGCTCGTCCCACCAGCCCTTGGCTTTCTCCCGAGGCGCATCGTCCGTCATCGGGCGAGTATCCCGAGCGGATCGCCGGGGGAACAACGAACTTTGCGCGAGGGCTTCAGAGCTGGTCCGGGATGTCGCGCTACCGTCGCGCAACGACCGCCCGACCAGGACGACCAGGACAAAGCCGCGGGCGAATCCGCTTCCGCGCGGCTGCGACAACGAGGTACGACCGCAGCTCCGCCGTCGATCACACGTGCACGGAGCGCTGAGACCCGTGCACGTAGCGCTGAGAGGCGACGGCTCATGCGTTCGTCAACGCAGTGAGGGGCGGTCGCCCGAATCGGAAGACCGCCCCTCACCTGCGTGTTCAGCAGTTCGGGTGGCGGGATTTGAACCCACTGCCTCTTCGTCCCGAATGAGGCCCTGATCGTTCCCTGACCTGCGGGATTCCGGAAACCGCAGGTCAGCGGGTGGGTGGGGGTTGGCCTAAGTGGGTCTGGGGTGGCGGTACTTCCATGATCGTCTCCCAATTTTCTCCCAGGAGTCCCAACCGTGGAGGGCCGGCTATGGCAGTGCTGGCGAAGGAGGGAGGTGGTGGATCTGTGAATGCGCGGGTGGCGTCCAGGTCGTTTGTACGACCTGGACGCTACCCGCGGCGAAGTAGAGCGGTGTTCTGACTGAGGCTCCTGAGCTGCTGATGAAGGGGATCTGCCATGGGAAGTAATGGATGTCGAGTATGAGGGATTGTGACCATATTGCCGCTGGTGCTCGGAGGTTCTCCGCAAAAGTTCCGGCATGGCGAGGAGGGTGCGGCTTCCGAGGTCCCTCGGATCCAGGCCGAACCGAGTTCAGGTCATGCACCAACCGGAGTCGCAGCCGTCGTCCTCCGTTTCCTCCGGCGGGGTCTCACACTGGGCGGGGATGGCCTCCGCAAGTGGCTTACCGAAGCGGGTGAGGTAGACCGAGTCGCGACCGAGGGCGGCGCGTCGGCCGTTCACCGTCTTCTCGAGTGCGATCGCTCGCTCGAAGAGTTCCGGTTCTGTTCTTCGCTGCTGTCGCCAGGCATCGACCGTGCGGAAGGGGCAGAAGAAGCACGAGCTTTTTGGCGGTACAGGGAGGCCAGCGTCCCTGATGATTTGCTCGCAGTCGTTGCGCCGTAGTCGAAGGTCCAGCAGCGGGTAGTCGATCTGCTCGTGAGGTTCGCTTCGGCGGCGGTTCGCGCGGTGGATCTCGTCGACTGAGATGCCGATTCCGACGGTGGCTGGAGCACTAGCAGTTGCTCCGTGCAGCCGGAGCCACCGGCCGACGACCTTGATCTTGAAGTCTGCGGTGCAGGATCTGCGCCCGGGTGCTCCATTGGCCATCCGCACGGGGATGGGGATCGATCGGGTGTCGGGGCGGTTTAGCCTCTGCATGAGTGTCTCGGTGGTGCCGTCCCGCCGTGTGCGCCGAAGCTGGTGGAGTTCGACGCCCGTGCCGGAGGCAAACGGCACGGCTATGTCGCGGATGTAGGCGAGGGTCGCAGGGTGCTCGCTGTCGTCGCCAACGTTGGCGAAGAGGAAGGTTGGGTAGTCGATTTCGCGCTTCGCCGCGAGGACCAGGAGAGCCGTGGACTGGACCCCGCCGCCGTAGGAAATCACTCGCACGAGTTGGCCTCCCGTCCACGGGACGTGGCGTGCTGCGCACCGCCGTTTTGGATGGGCGCCGTGACGGCACAGATGCCGTGTGACATGAAGCCTCCTGACGTGAGTGGATCTCGTGAAATATTCTATGGATGAGACTTCGCGTGTCAACTGTTTATTTCACACGCGGCACACAAGTGCCAGCACTCGGGATCACCCCGAGTAACTGTCGGGCGAGGCGTGCTTACTGCTTTGGCCGGATGACCGTGGTGTGCCCCTCCGAGAGCATCTCGGTCACGAAGGCGACTGCTGCCTCTTGCTCGGAGCGGGTGAAGCTCTGCGGCTTCGGCAGCGGCTTCTTGGGTGGTCGCGGTTTGGTTGCCGTCCCGCGGCCTCGCGGCTTCTGCGGGAGGCGCTCGCCCGACTGAAGCCGCTCGATCGCTTCTGCCACGAGACCGCGCCCGCGCTCGTTGGCGTCGTGTGTGACGGTGTCGAGCAGCCAGAGGGGGGAACGGGACAGCAGCAGGTCAGCGTCGACGATCTGCTTGCGGTGTCGCCAACGGGCTACGGTCTGCTGGGTGGTGCCGAGTACTAGAGCGACTTCCTGAATGCCCAAAATGACGGGCAGGAGCTCTGGGCTCTCGACCCGACGTCCACCGGGAATCTTCGCTTCGTATTGCCGCAGGCGCTCTTCGCTGACGCGTCTGCCGGCCTTGCCATCCAGGGCGAGGACGGAACCCAGCAGCCAGTACGGGTTGCCGGAGGCGACAAGATCCGGGGGCTTCAGCGTACCGTCAACACGCCACTTCGCGGACGTCTGTCGTTCGACGCCAAAGAGTTCAGCCACTTCGGCGTGTCCCAACAGGTACGGGATCTGTGCTGCTCCCATGTCCCGTGCCTTCTCCGCCGTACGCGCCGCGATCGAGCCCTGGTGGGCGCCACCAAGATATCGCGCTGATCAGGTCCGTGCTGGGCCCTGCTGTCGGAACCAGGGACGATCCTCAGCCCGGTCGCTACGTGAGTTCCTTGCCCTGACGGATCTCCCAAGGACCGATGGGAACGAAGTGGACATCGTCGAAGTAGCGGAGCCAGGCCGCAATCGTTTCGACTGCACGCTGGGCCTGCTCGGCGGAGAGGTCTCCTGCAGCGAGCAGCTCAGCTTGCATTTCGGCGAGATTCATCCGCCCTGCAGCTGTGAGTCCCTGCAGCTCGGGCATGGCATGGAGGCGGCCCAGGATTGCGGAGCCGAACGCCTGCTCATCAAGGCCAGGGCCGATGTCGAGGTACGTCAGGTCCCGGATTACACCAGCAAGCACATCGCTCCCGATATGCCGGTGTCGCCCGTTGTAGACGCGGTAGAGCCGATCCGGGTTTCGTGTCTCCGGTAGCCATCGCGCTGGTTGCTCGTCTTGGCCAGGCACGACAACGCGGGGGCTGTCTTCGTCACTCTGCAAGAGGGATGCCTGCTCACGTATCTGCTCCGCCAGCTCAACCGTCCCGGGCACTGCCGTAGCCTCTATGGCGGCCAGTACGCGTTCCACCTCCGGGTGGGCCTTGCCGGTTTCGATGAGCAGTTCGATGTTCGCCGCGGGTACTCGGCCGGTGGCCTTGCCGGTGAGGTTGGCGGACCCCACAAGGCAGCGATCATCGGCTACGTAGAGCTTGGCGTGCAGGTTGTGGCACAGCCGGACGGTGGCACGCCCGTCCCGTTGCGCAAGCTCGGCGATCTCAGGATCGGAGACGCCTGCGGCTACCTCGGGAACGGACCATCGGGTGACGCATGTGATCTCCCCGACTTTGGTCGGCACGGCATCGAGCGCTGCCTGGAAGACCTCTTTCTTGATGAAGGGGGCAACCAGGACGACACGGTCGGTCGCGGTAGCGAGGAGCTGCTCGACCTGCTGCCAGACGTGATCAACCGTCACTCGTCATCCTCGTCGTCGGCGTCGCTGGCGCCGAGGAACTCGCTGGCGAGGCGACCCCAGTCCTGGCGCATCCGCTTCGCGCGTTCGCGGGGTTTCTCTGGCTGCTCGTCTTCGAAGCGAGCCCAGGAGATCAGGATGAGTTTGAAAGCGTTGGCCGCGGCGGTGAGGCGCGCAGCGAGTTCCTCGCGACTCGCGCCCTCGATGTCCCCGTCGAGGACCGAGATCAGGTCGCTGTAGACCGGGTGGTCCATATTGAGGGCGACCTGCAGCATGCCAGGGATGTATTCGACGTTGAAGAAGGCTGGCGAGTCGGGGTTGCGACTGGTGAGGAGGCGGACGTGCTTTCCCTGCGACATCGTCTCTTCGATGATGCGCTGGGCATCGGCCGCGTTGTAGCGGTGTGTCTCGACCAGGCTCTCAAACTGGATCTGCTTACTGATCTCTTCGGGAGTCTCCTCGGCGAGCTGGTCAGTGAGGCTTGGTCGCGTCTCGGTGCGCCGGCGCTGGACCGCTACCTCAGCCTGGATCTCGACGGTCTCGTGCCGCTTGCGGCTGGAGCGCGTGCCCTCGGTCTGATGCGCCAGCTCGGTGCGCAGACGGCCGAGGAGCTTCTCGCGGATGTGATAGACGATCTCGATCAGGGGAAGGCGCCGGTCGCCCTCCTCACGCAGTTCTTCCCGGTACTCCTCCCAGGACAGTCCTGCGGCTTCCTCGCGCCAGTTGAAGTGGGCGAGACTGGAGAAGATGTTTGCGGCCTGCTTGTTGTTGGTGACGCCGAACACCTCGTCGAGAGCCGGGGGAAAGTCGATCTCGACGCCCCACCATCGCTCGACCGGGTCGTAGGAATTGATCCAGCCGGTGTCGAGGTCAAGTTCGCGGTCGGCCCGGATCAGGGAGATCCCGAGGTTCTTCGCGGCGTGTTTGCCCCAAGGGGTGTCACCAGGCTTGAGGCTCGGTGCCACGTTCGCCGGCCAGGGCTCGCCCTCGATGTCGGTTCGGCGGGCGGCGTCAACTGCGATGGAGGAGCGCACCAGGACCGGGTAGTCCTGGCCATCGGCGCCGCGAACCATGAACCTCTCCATGCCGACCTCCCCGGTGTTGCCAGCACCGTAGGCGCGGAACATCGGTTTCTTGTCGAACGGGGTGGGCGTGGAACTCGGGCTCATGAGGTAGAGCGGGTCGTTGGGACGGGTGTCACCAGCACCAGGCAACTGGGCCCAGCCACGCACCGGAACGAGCTTGATCCGCTTGCCCTTGGCGATGAGGCGGCGGTAGATCCGTCCGATCAGATTCTCCGTGTTCGTGACGGTGGTCTGCGCGCCCCGCCACTGCACGCGTTCGAGTTCAGTCCACTGTACAAGGGTGCCGGAGCGGCCGAGGCCCTCGGACAAGTCTTGCCACTCGCCAGGCACCGCGTCGAGCTCGGGTTCCGGTACCTCTTCGCAGCCGGCGGCGATCTCCTTGAGATCCAGATAAGTGTGCAGCGCGTTCTCCGGGCCGTTGGTCCAGGACCAGACGTCCACGCGGTTGCACTGCGAGATGCTGGAGTTCGGCAGGCCGACGCCGAACCGGCCAATGCCTTTGCGTTGCTGTCGGGTGCCGGCACCGAAGCGAAGAGACTGCCGGAGCGTTTCGGGGTCCATGCCGTGTCCGTTGTCGAGGACAGCTATCTTCTCGACGCGATACCGCGTACGGAGCCCGGTGTGCTCGGTGCCCTCGACGACGAACAGCTCGACGAGTTCGGCCTCGGCTTCGAGGCCGTTGTCGATGAGTTCGGCGATGGCGTGCGCGGTGGACTTGTAGCCGCTGTCCTGCAGAGCCTTGACCGTCAAATCGGAGGTGACGATCGAATACTTGGATGTCATCGGGTGCTCCACACGTCTTCCCAGTTGGTGAATGCTTCCGCTACGTCGCCGAAGCCCGGGAGTTCGGGGTCGATGACGGTGACGATGTCGCAGGTCGGGGTTCCGCCGGCCTGCGGGCCGCGGATGACCCGTCCGACCATCTGGCTGTACAGAACCAGGGATCGGGTCGGGCGAGCGATGACGGCCGCGCTCGCGGCGGGTGCATCGAATCCGGTGGTCAGGACGCCGTAGTTCGAAAGGACCATCGGCCGGCTGCTGGTGCCCTTGAAGCGTGCGATGGCCCGGTCGCGGTGACGCGGAGGGGACTCGGCCGTCACCTGGTCTGCGTCAAGGCCGAGAGCGGACAGGATCGCTACAAGCAGGCGGCTGTGTTCGACGGATGCGGCGAAGAGCAGGATTCGTTCATGGTTCTTGCTCAAGTCAAGGACTGTCCGGACGACCTGGAGGTTCCACTGCACGTTGCTGGCGAGCCGGGCCATGAGTGTGTCGGGGATGTCGAAGGATGCGGCGAGGGCCTGCTTATCCCGACTGCTGAGGGTGGTGCCGGATTCCGCGGCGACGGTGCGAAACGTCGGTCGGGCGAGGTAGCCCTGTTCGATCAGGGCGGTGACCGGGTTGTCGTAGCCGTCGATCTCCAGCATCACCTTCTGGTGGGCGAAGAAATCGGCGAGCCTCTCGTCTTCGGTGAGGTCCGCCCAAGTCCGACCGGGGGTCGCGGTCAGGCCCAGCAAGCTGGAGTCGCTGCGAAGGGTGAGCGCATCGACAGTGCGGCGGTAGGTCGGGGCGATGGCTTGGTGGGCCTCGTCGAAGGTCGTGAGGGTAGTACGGATGCCCAGCTTGTCGAGGAACGTCGTATCGGTGTTCGCTGCAGCGCTGGCCTTGTCGAGGCCGAGCACGATGATGCCGTCGTTGACGCCGTCGAGGTCGGTAGGTGCGTCCCCCCACATGCGCACGATGGAGATCTCACGGTTACCGAGGGCGCCCCATGCCCTCTCGGCCTCAAGGGTGGCCTGCTCGAGCAGCTCGCGGCCCCGCGCGAGCCAGACCACGACGGTCGGCTCGTGCCGCCGCAGGTGGTCGCAGATGATGTTCATGGCGGTGCGGGTCTTGCCGACGCCGGTGGGCAGGTGCAGGACGACCCGTCGTTCGCCGGAGTACAGCAGTCGCTGCACCCGGCAGGCAGCGAGCCGCTGGTGGGGGAAGAGCGCGTACTGCGGGGTGCAAACACTGCGCAACGCGGTGGGGATCTCCGGAGCCCGGTCGATGATGAGCCCGAGGAATCCGAGCAGCGTACGACGCTGCTCCTGCGACCACGGCAGTGAGGCGAGGAGATCACTGGAGGGATCTACGATGCCGACGCCGAGACGCTCGGCGAGTTCGGTGATTTTCTGCTCGGGGAGCATCTCGAGGAACCGCGAACGGTCATCCGGATCCCCGATGATCCGCTCGGGTGAGACGGCGGAGGCTGCCACCCTGCGCAGCGCCGTCTCCGCGTCCTGATCGCGGTACAGGAGGTCCAGCAGGTTGCAAGCGTTGTCGCCCAGGAGGCTGCGGACATACGGGAGAGGCGCGGAGTCCAGGACGGACTCAAATGCGATGCCAGGTGATCCGATCACGACCCGACCAGGCTGAGGTCGATCCCGCTGTTACCCACGCTTTGTGCCCCTCCATAACGCTCGTTTGCGCCTCCACGCTGGTGGGAGAGACCCACCTCACACCACCGTCTGCGATCAAACCCTAGCCCTATACGCCGACAGCCTGCGCGTGGTCTCGGAAGTCCGTGAAGGTGGAGCCGAAGACCACGCCCTTCTGTGCAGAACTTGCCTGTCCTGCATGAGCTTTCAACCCTATCGGGGAGGCGTCGATTTATGCGAACATTTGTTCGTAATCAGTGCTTCGGTACCGCATGGAAGCAGCGGAACCGCACGGCTTCCCTCGGGGTGTCGGTCGCTCCGGCTAGGATCACGGGTACAACTGGTGGATGGTCTCGACCGTGAGTTGGAAGCCGCCAGCTCGGCAAGTAGAACAGATTGAATGGGGTGGAAAGTGACTTTTCAGTCACCGGATGTGGGTCTGGTCTACCTCGACTACAACGCTACTGCTCCTACTCGCCCCGAAGCCCTCCAAGCCACTCTTGCCGCGATGAACAGCGTGGGGAACGCCTCGAGTACGCACCGATCCGGCCGCGGTGCCGCCGAACGTGTGGATCTGGCGCGCCGTCAGCTCGCTGACCTGCTGAACTGCTCCCATGGGGAGATCGTCTTCACATCAGGTGCGACGGAGGCGAACAACCTTGCACTGCGTGCGGCGTTCGCATCCGGCGGGCGGCTAGCGACGAGCGCGGTGGAGCACCCGGCCATTCTTGAGACAGCCAAAGCGATCACGGCAGATCAGCCGGGAGCTCTGGTCGTGCTGGCCGTGGACGCCGACGGCCTGGTGGACATGGACGCCCTGCATGCTGCTCTGGCGACTCGGGACGTCGGCGTGGTGTCGCTGATGGCGGCGAACAACGAGACAGGCGTGCTGACCGACCTTGCGCCGGTCACCAAAGCCGCGCACGAGGCGGGCGCCCTGGTCCACACCGACGCGACGCAGATGGTGGGCCGACTGCCGATCGATCTCGCCGAGACGGACGTCGACCTGCTATCGCTGTCTGCTCACAAGTTCGGCGGCCCGCAGGGCGTGGGAGCGCTGTTCGTCCGCCGCGGTGCTGCGCTTCCATACCGCCCGCTGCTGTTCGGTGGTGGGCAGGAGCGCGGCTGGCGGGCCGGCACGCTGAATGTGGCGGGCATCGCTGGTGCAGGGGCTGCGGCTGAGGCTGCCCGCCTCGGCATGGCCGCCGAGGTGCCGCGAATTACACGGTTGCGGGACCTGCTGGAGGCGGCGCTTGTATCGCAGGTTGGCGACTGCCGCGTCAATGGAGCAGCTGACCGCCGGCTGCCGGGCGTCACCAGCATCACCTTCCACAGCGCCCCGGCGGACGCCGTCCTAGCGTCGATGCCTGACGTGGCCGCTTCGGAGGGGAGCGCATGCTCGTCGGGCGCGCCGAGCCCGAGTCATGTGCTCCTGGCCATGGGGCGGAGCCGGGAAGAGGCAGAGTGCACCGTCCGGTTCTCTCTGGGGTACGGCACGACCGCTGACGACATCGACCGAGCCGTAGCCTCGACGGTTCGTGCAGTCCAACATGTGCGCGCCACCCTCGCATCCGCAACGTAGCCGCACCTGCCCAGCAAGATCCACTTTTACCTGAATGGACACGGGAGAACACCTCGCATGTCAGATAGCCGGCTCGCGAACGCCGCCAACTTCTCCTTTGCGCGCCACGAGACCTTCGCACCGCGCTTCGGGTGGCTCCACAAGGCGTACATGCAGGTGAAGAAGAACCCCGAGACGTTCCTTGCCGATGATGCCCCGGTGCTTCTCGGCGTGGGCAAGAACATGGCCAACTCTATGCGGTACTGGTCGAAGGCATTCAAGCTGACCCGCGAGTTCTACGGTGACGACGCCAACTCCCGGGCGATGCTGTCCTTCCCCACCTGGGAGGCGCGCTGGCTGCTCGACGAGGACGGCGCTGACCCATACTTGGAGGAGCACGGCAGCCTGTGGCTGCTGCACTGGTGGTTGCTGTGCTCGCGGCCCGGCGCCAAGAGCTGGGCGCCCTCCTGGTACGTCGCCTTCCAGCTCGCCCCGTTCGCCCGCTTCACGTCCGCGGACCTGACGCAGCTGATCGTGCGTCACGTGAACTTGTCCTACGACGAGGCCCCGGTCGAGGCGTCTGTCGCCAAGGACGTGGACTGCATCACCAAGATGTACGTTCCCGCCAAGCGCGCGAAGGGTGGCGCGCCTGGCGCGTTCGAGGACCTGATGGCCTGCCCGTTCCGTGAGCTCGGCCTGATGGAGGCGGTGGACCGGCCGACATCCGGCAGGCAGGAGTGGGAGTTCACCACTGGCACGCGCATCACGCTGCCCGACCGGATCGTCGCCTACGCGTGCCTCGACTACGCGGCGAGCACCGCTCCCGAAGCCAGCTCCATCTCCTTGGCCCGGCTCGCGAACGAGAACGGCGCCCCAGGGCGTGCCTTCCGCATTCGGGAGCCTGAGCTCGCCGCGGCTCTGGAGCGAGTGGCTGCGACCACCCCGGGCCTGCAGGTCGTCGAAGCCGTGGGCCAGCGCAGTCTTGTCTTCGCATCCGATCCCTTCGAACTCGCCTGGGACGTCCTTGACGCTCAGTACGACAACGTCCGCAAACGGCCGGGCTTCCCTACCCGCGACGAGTGGGCTCGCGCCTACCCGAAGCTCGCCGCGGCCGAAGCACGAGAGCTGCGCCAGGGCGCTACCGAGCAGCAGCTCACCCTGAACGGAGATGACGAGTGACCACCGCGACCCAGCGGCCCAAGACTGTCCGCAAGACCACCGGTGGCCTCGAGTTTCCCATCGGCGTGGAACTCGTAGGTTCCCGCATGCGCTCCACCAACCTAGAACGCGACGTCCTCGACGAGCTCCACTCGCCGTATGTCGGCGCCCGCGCCCTCGACGTACTCGACCGTCTGGGCAGCGCACTCGGGGACCTGCGCCGCACCCGATCCTGGTCGTTCACCGGCCCCTACGGCTCCGGCAAGTCGACGCTCGCCAACCTGATCGACGCGCTCCTTGGGCACGACAAGGTCCGCCGCGCTGAGGCGCAGGAGGTGCTGGCGGGCACCAGCAGCGGCCTCACCCAGCGGTTCTTCGCAGCGTGTGAGGAGCTCGCACCGGTTGGCTTCCTGGGTGCCGTGACGACTGCACGCCGTGAACCGCTCGTCGCCACGCTTTCTCGGGCCCTGCACACCGCAGCCCAGCGTCGCTGGCCTAGCCGCACCCCAAAGTCCGTATCGACGGCGCTCGCGCGTTGCCTGGACCCATCGACCGCGCAGCCGCAGGACATCATCGCGGCGGTCGCCGCCCTGTGCGCGCAGCAGCCGCTGCTTCTGATCGTTGACGAGTTCGGCAAAACTCTTGAGCACCTCGCCGGGAATAGCCAGTTCGCCACTGCCAAGGAGGACCTGTTTCTCCTGCAGGAACTGGCTGAGAGGAGCGCGGGTCCCAAGGGTCTGCCGCTGTTCATGGTGACGCTGCAGCACCTCTCGTTCACCGACTACGCCGCGCAGTCCAGCGAGCTGCAGACCCGCGAGTGGGCGAAGATTCAAGGTCGCTTCGAAAGCGTCACGTTCATCCCCCATCTCGGCGACTCCGTGCAGCTGATGCGGCGGCGTCTCGACCAGTCGGGCGTGGCCGAGACGGGTCAGAAGCTGATCTCCGCCTACGCGCAGGCGGCGGAGGAGGCGTGGCGCGAGCACGGCCTGAACGATGTCGTGGTCCTCGCAGCGCAGGACTTCAAGGACCTGTATCCACTGCATCCTCTGACTGCGATCGCGGCGCCGTTCCTCGCCTCTCAGATCGGCCAGCACGACCGCAGCCTGTCCGGGTTCCTCAACAACGACGAACCCCACACGGTCCGCCGCTCGCTCGACTCGTTCTCAAAGGCCAAACCGCGCCGCGCCAGCACCGTCAAGCTGCCCCAGCTGTACGACTTCTTCCTTGATTCCGGCCGGACGTCACTGCTTGCCTCAAGCAACGCAAGCCGCTGGATCGAGATCGAATCTCGCATCACCCAGGCCAACGGCCTGTCCACCGTGGACCAAGACCTGCTGCGCACCATCGGCATGCTGAACCTGATCGATGAGGACGGTGCCTTGCGGGCTACCGCCGCGATGATCTACTTCGCTTTGCATGAGCCCACCGAGGCTGCTGTAGCAAAGGAGTTCTCCGCCCTCGAAGAGCAGCTACAGGATCTCGTCGAGCGCGGCTTCCTCGTCCACCGGCGCTTCAATGGTGAGTACCGGTTGTGGCGCGGCACCGACGTGGACATCGACGCGCGTTTGCGCGAGGCCCACGGCCACCTCGACGAGCCCACCGTCATCCAACGGCTCGGCGACTACCTTCCGCTCGCGGTCGCGGCCGGCAGACACAGCCAGATCACCGGCATGCTCCGCGCCCTGTTCGTCCAGGTCACCAGTGCACAGACCAAGGCCATCACCGGGCCCGATGAGCTCGCCGACCACGCTGACGGCCTTCTTGTCTTCCACCTTGGCACCGTCGATGACCGGCCCGTCGTGGAGTCCACTCTGCCAGTAGTCCTCGGCGTCACCGAGGAACCGGGCCTCGTCCTGCGAGCCGCGTTCAACCTTGTTGCGCTGGAGGAATTGCAGCTGGACAAGACCCTCGATGCAGTTGCACGGCGGGAGATCAGCGAGCGAACATCCATGGCGAAACGCGAGCTGCTTCAGCTGCTGGGCGCTGCGTTCTTCCCGCCCACCTCGCGGGCGACATGGCGGCTGTGGCGCTCGGGGATCGCCGCCGACTCCGAAGTCGGCGAGGTGATCGAAGGGCGCAGCCTCAGCGGCCTCGCGTCCATCGCCTGCGACCGGGTGTTCCCGGCAACACCGCACATCCGCAATGAAATGCTCGGCCGGCACGAGTTGACCAGTCAGGGCGCCAAGGCTCGCCGCGAACTGCTGACTGCCATGCTGCTCAAGTCCGGTGAGCAGTACCTGGGGATCCAGCTATACCCGGCCGAGCGCGCCATGTACAGCGGCGCGCTCGCGTACATGGGCCTGCACCGGGAGAACGGTGGCGCGCGCGACGACACGTCGACATCACTGCTGCCCTACGGCTTCTCCCGACCAGGCCCGGCCCAGGAACACACCCGTCCGGTGTGGGAGGCCCTGGAGGACGCACTGTCGCAAGCGAACGAGCGCACGAGCCTAGAGCAGATCGTCCGGGTTCTCATGATGCCGCCGTACGGAGTAAAGGCGGGCGTGGTGCCGCTGCTCGTGGTCACCGCGCTGATCGTGCGAAGCCAGGACGTCGCCCTGTTCGAGGATGGCTCCTACCTGCCCCGCCTGACGCCTGACGTGGTCGAGCGCATGGTGAAGGCACCCGGCCGTTTCTCCGTGAAGGCCACGCCGGTCGGAGACGGGCTGCGCCACAGCGTGGTAAAGAACCTGTCCCAAGCCCTGAAGGTGGAGCCGCCGCGCTCTCAGGCGCTGCGCAACCCAGCTCTGCTTGCCGTTACACGAGCGCTGATGGAGCGGGTCATGGTGCTCACCCCATACGCGCGGCGCACTAGGCGTATCAGCAAGGACGCCATCGCTGTCCGCTCCGCCCTCTTCGCCGCGCAGGACCCGGATGAGCTGCTCTTCCAGGCCCTGCCAAGGGCTCTCGGCCTGGACCCGATCACCCCGGAGCAGCGCAAGAGCACGACCGGGAACAAGGGCTACGTCGAGCGCCTGACCGCCGCCGTCGACGAAATCTCCGGTGCCGACCGCGCCCTTCGAACTCAGGTGATCGAAACGATCGCCAAGGAGTTCCGCCTGCCCACCGCGTTGCCCGAGCTGCGCCGCGCCCTTGCATCCAGGCTGAAGGGCTTCGCCGGTGTCGCGCTCAACCTAGAGCTGCGCGGCTTCGTCGCCATAGCTCTCAATGAGGCGCTGCCCGACGAGGACTGGCTGGACCCGATGATCGTCCGGTTGTCCCACGCGGCCCTCGGTGACTGGTCCGACAATGACGTCACCGTCTTCCCACGGAAGGTACGGGAAATGGCCAGCGCCCTCGACCGCGTCAGCCACCTGTACAAGAGCAACGAGCCAGCAGATACATCCCAGGAAGAGGTCGAAGCACGGCTGCTCACCCTGACAGACAAGGATGGGGCGGAACAGCGCACCCTGATCTACCTGCCCAAGCAGGCCCAGCGGGAAGCTGAGACCCTCGCTGTCAGTGTCCTGGAGCAAGCTAAGAAGGCGCTCGGCCCGGACGGTGCTCGAATCCTGCTCGCCGCCCTGGCCCAGCGCGTCACTGACCCCGCGACCAGCGAACTTGAGAGGACGGAGTGACTATGACCGACACCACAGCCTCCGACAAAAAAGTCCGGCACGTCCTGGGCTTGTCGGGCGGTAAGGACTCCTCCGCCCTCGCCATCTATATGCGCGACCGCGTGCCAGAGATGGAGTATTTCTTCTGCGACACCGGCGCCGAGCTGCCCGAGACGTATGAGTACCTCAACAAGCTCGAAGCCGCCGTCGGCAAGCCCATTGTGCGCCTGAACACCGACCGCGACTTCGACCACTGGCTAGAGGTTTACCAGGGCACCCTGCCTAGCCCTCAAATGCGCTGGTGCACCAAGAACCTCAAGATCAAGCCTCTGGAGGAGTGGGTCGGCGACGACGAGGTGATCTCCTACGTCGCCATCCGCGCCGACGAGAACCGCCTCGGCTACGTCAGCACCAAACCCAACATCACGGCGGTCTTCCCCTTCCGTGAGGACGGTATCGACCGTGAAGGCGTCAACCGTATCCTCGACGAGGCTGGCACCGGCCTGCCGGACTACTACGAGTGGCGCACCCGGTCTGGCTGCTACTTCTGCTTCTTCCAGCGCAAGCACGAGTGGCTCGGCCTCAAGGACCGCCACCCAGAACTCTTCGACAAGGCCGTTGCCTACGAGGAGAAGGTCCGCCACCAGGGCACCGCCATGCAGGGCCGTGACTACACGTGGTCCCAGGGCGAGTCCCTGCACGAGCTCATAGAGCGCCGCGAGGAGATCCAGGCCAAGCACGAGGCCAACCTCGCCCGAGCTGCGAAACGGATCAAGCCCAACCGACCCCTGCTCGAGGTCCTCTCGGATGCCCTCGACGCCGACGATGACGAGGCCGGCTGCTCCGTCTGCCACCTCTAGCGAAGAACCATGGTCAAGGGTCCACTTGATGGTGACAAATCATCACCAAGTGGACTCTTTTTCGTTCGGCCGCCCGGCTGTCGGCGCTGCATGTAAGGATGTGTCAGCTCATCACATTACGGTCACCAAACGGAGCACAGGGGATATGGCGACGTCAGACATCGCTGCGTGCGGTCATCCGCCATCAGCCGGACGCCAGGGCGGTTTTCGAGATCCAGTTCGGCGTCACGCAGATGATGGACGTACCGGCACATCAGGTCCTGTGAGACGATCTCAGCTGACTCCCTCCCATCGCCATGGGAACAGCTCTCTGCGATCCAGAACATCGTCAATTCGGTACCCGACGAACCTGCCTCTATATCCGTCAAGTGAGCGGCGCTGGTCAGTTAGGCGACGCACTCTGGGCCTTATGGAGCGCTGGTTGCGACCGTCGAGGACGGTCTGCGATCAAGAACCTGAAGGGCCCTCTCTGCACCCGCACAACCCGCCGGTCAGTATGCCGGGCGGCGCCACTCTTCGAGGGCGGTTCAGCACCGTCCCCAAGCGGGCACTCCGCGCTTAGCCCTCGCACTCCCTCCCCGACAACGAGGTACTTGATGCCGTCCAAGACGTTCGTTCCCGCCTTCGAGGCTAAGGTGGGCAATTGGACTTATTACTCCTGCCTGATGAGCTACGCCCAGGTGGCGCGCGAGATCAACTTCGCGCACGAGCTCGGCGGCAATCGTGATCTCGGCACGATGATCCAGCGTGGCGTCGGTACCCGCACGCAGGAGATCACGGAGTACTTGCTCACCAATGAGAACAGGTTCCTCGGCGCGCTCATCATCGCGGTCTGGGGCGGCGATCCGAACTATCTGCCTGTAACTATGGACGCGGAGAACCAGGCCGTTCTTCAAGGACTGGACCGCAACTTCGGCGTCCTAACGTTCGACGGTACGCAGCAGTTCTTCGCGCTCGACGGTCAGCACAGGCTCAAAGCCATCAAGGATGCGATCAAGCAGAATCCGGAGTTGGGCAACGAAGACATCAACGTCATCGTGGTGCCGCACTTCGACACCGCAGACGGTCGTCGTCGGACCCGGCGATTGTTCACCAACATCAACCGGAACGCCAAGAGTACAAACCTGCAGGAGAACATCGCCCTTGACGAGGACGACAGCTTCGCCATCCTCACTCGCCGCCTGTTGGACGAAGACGACTTCCTCAAACGCGACAGGGTCGTTCTCGTCTTCAGTAAAGTCGGTCAGGATGGCGAACTCGTCCTTGCCCAACGTTCCATCAACCAGGCCAGCCCTGCGTGGAGCACTATCGCCGTTCTCTACGACATCGTCAAGGAGATCGGCTACGACCTGCCCTGCACTGCTGGCGTGGCTAAGCAGCGAGCGACTGATGAACTCCTCGACCAGAGCTTCGAACTCCTGACCGTCCGACTTCACGAGCTCCTCGATGCGTGCGGGAACCTCCGCGAGCGCTACCTTGCCGCTTTGTCGGGAAAGGATCTTCGGGCGCCCAAGGGCCGCGATGGAGCTGGCCACCCGTTCATGCGCCCGGCCGTTCAGAACCAGGTCGCTAAGGTCGTACGACACATCCTTGAGTCGGGAACCCTGGAGTGGCTGGAAATCATGAAGCGACTCTCCGCACTCGAGTGGAAGATGACCGCAGCCCCGTTTTCCTCGATGTGGATTGAGACTCCTGAAGGGACGAAAGCTAAGGGGAAGATGGCCAGCGGCAATACGCAGCTCCTGTATGACCTTCTGCAGGTGCACCTGGCGCCACGTTCCAAGGCCCAGATCAGCAGGGCGTTGCGCGCCTACTCCGACGTGATGAAGGCAAAATACCCCATCACGCCTGAGGATCTATTCGCGCTCCTCCCTGTCGACGCCGACTGAGTCTGGACCCTATGAGGTCGCACGAACGGGGCCGTCCCATCCGCAGGAGGCATCTCCTGATCACAGTCGCTCAGGCGTCCCGATACCGAGAAGGTCCATGCCCTGCGGAAGCTCTGCGCGGTGAGCAGGCAGAGCAGTGGGTGGGTCTCCACGACCTCACGGTTAGGGACCTTGGGGACGGCGCAGGACTCATAAAAGGTGGCGAATGCCGACGCCAGGTTGTGCAGTTACACGTAGAGACAGTTGGAATCGAACGTTGCGATTACCTGGTTGATGCTGTGGGCCGAATTTTTCACAGTGGGCTGCACGAGCTTATAGAAGGCATTTGCTGTCGAAGGCAGATCTCCGGACGCGGTGACGACAACTCCGTGGGCTGCACTCTGGAAAGAGGCCACGGATGGTGTCAGATCCCTGGCTGAGCCCGCTGGTTGCATCGCTGTGACTCAGAGCAAAATATAAACATTCCAAGGGGAATTCGCTTGTTCCACTCGTTTAAGATCGAGCTCCTGAGTGTGCGCGAATATATCACACTGGGTCGAGAACGATCATACGCCATCCCGCGAGTTCCCGGGATTTATATCTGGACGGCCGACCTGCGGGACATAGGCGCCAGCGCTGTGAATCGCGATCCTGACGAAGTTTTCACGGAACTCCAGAAGAGGGTTAGTTCGCCTCGTGGCGAGCCGCTGGAATCCGGAATGGTTGGAAATTATCGACACATTGCGATCCAGGATCGCCCTCCTCAACTGACTCCTGCCTCATCTCGGCGGATGGCTGAAATGATAACCGCAAGAAATCTTCATCTAGAGTGGGCCTTCCTATGTGCGACCATGTTTCAGCGCCCTCTCTATATCGGGAAGGCGGTAAATCTGGCAACCCGAATTAGGAACCACGTTAAGCCCGGTTCGCATCTGAGTGGAGAACTGGAGCGCCTTGGTTTGACGGTTAGTGAGTGCACGGTTCTACTACTCCCGGTCCAGTCTCCCGATAACATTGCCGATCTTGTGGCGGCCGAAGAGGAGCGCATTCGGAATCGACGCAGGGGCGTTCCATATTCTCCCTCGCCTCGTGAGATTCTTAACGACGAGAACCAGCAAGTCGAAGAAGTTGACGTTTATGATTGGGACGTCGATGCCGGAGATGATCTTAACGATGACGTGCAGTTGGAGCCAGAAGCATCAGCCGAACTGAAGCAGGTCGACCAGCTGGTGCGCCTTGCTGAATCACTAACCATCAGAGTTGCTCACCCTCTCCTCAACATGAAGATGGACTAGCCATGAGTATCTCGTCAGCCATGGGCCGGCGCCGGGCAGCCTACACAGACCAATATGCTTTTGTAACTGGCGAATATGCGATCGGTGACGAGCGCGTTCCATACTTCTCGATCTCGATGACGATCCGAGAAGCAGATCAGTTTCTGCGTCTGGCACGAGAGTTGGCTTTCGACGATCGTGAGCCAGTCAACTTCGAGGAGCTATTTCAGCGAGCCGTCGATGAAGACCGTGCCACCGGGCCGATTGCGACATACCTGCTCCAGCCGGGATCTCTAAAATTCTTTAACTCCTTCACGGTGGTTCTTCTGCCGGTTGATCCAGATCAGCGAGGTTCTATCACCGACGGCTATGTTGATGATCCGGATGCGCCGTCCGAAGCTCCCAATTCTGGTTTGACGAGAAAGTCAATTGGACCTGTTCAGATCGACTATCTACCTGAGAGTGATATTGGTTTCATTCGATGGAGTACCAAGCGAACTCGGGCAGTAATCCTGGATGGCCAGCACCGCTTCCTAGCCTTCAAGAAGATCCTCGACTCGGAGCGTCATAATCTGCTCAGGCCGGAGACCACAAAGATCCCGGTCCTGCTCTTGGTTCTAGACCCTAAAGCTGGGTTCGTCCCTGCTCGGGATCACGAGAGCGTCCTACAGGCTTGCCGTAGCATCTTCGTCGCGCTCAACAAGCACGCTGTGGCCGTCTCCAAGACACGCACTTATCTCCTGGATGACCAAGACTTGGTTTCGGTTAGTATGCGCCGCCTCATGACGCAACTTAGGAACTCTGACGTCGATCGGCAGCAGCCGACTTATCGGATCCCATTGGCACTGGTTGACTGGCATTCCGACCAGGCGAAATTTGACCGCGGATACTACCTGACGAGCATTTTGGGACTGCACGATACAATTCGGCATGTCTACCCAAGTCGGTGCGATGAGACAGACTACGAAAAGCTGCTAGATTTCATTACGGACACAACCGCAATGATCACCCCCGGCGCCGACTCCCGATGGTCCGAACTAGCAATAAGGGAACGCGTCAAAAAAGCAGAGGAAGACGCCCTGCCATTTATTTTCTCTGTCGAAGAAGTTTCTGCCGCCGCTGAAGCTTTTTCCCGAGGGGTCGGCCAGGCTATCGTTCGTCCGCTCTTGGAGATCACTCCTTATCGCCAGCTTAGGGAGCGGTACGAACTGGAAGGCTTCGTTGGAGGGGAGCGTGAACTGTGGCTAGGCTCAGATAAAGCCGGAAAGCAGTCCTATGTAACCCGCACAGGCGACGACCCGAGCGACCTGGCCCGCCAGATTTCGGACGAGGTTAAATCGGGCAATAACGCCTTCGCCGTCGTTTTTCAGCGAGGACTTCTTCTTTCTGCCGTGAAGTTCGATACTGCACGATCCGAGTTCACGGAACGCTGGAATCTGCCGTCGACTCGGTTCGCCGTCCTAGATTCCTGGATTGATCGAGTAAACACCCGCATCGTTCCCTTTTTGGCGAATGCCAACTTTTGGCTTGGGGTCGGGGTCAAAGGCGATAGGAGCGTCAACTACACGAAGGTCGGCGAGAAGGGAATCAAGGGTTTCGTATCACTTGCCACGATGTGTCCGATCGAAGTGCTCCAAGCGGATGCCTCGAGACTGACGGATTCCATCATCGAGAGCTTTACCAAAGATGAGGCGGCGGCGTGGAATATGGTATCGGATCCCGAAAATTCTTTTCTTCGCGATGATAGGGCGATGGCTGTAGCCGCAGGCCAGAGACTGCAGTTTGCTGCCTACCAGTGGCTGCGTGATCAGTTTGCGCAAATTTCCCGCGGTCGCGCTTCGGGTGTACTTGCTGGGGTAGTTAGGGAAGCCTGTATGGAATTTCGCAATGCGGCCAAAGCGTACATCAAGAATGATCTGCGCGCGGCCAGTGCAACGGTCACCGACGACGAGGTATTGCTGGCAGTTCTCGTGTTGGGTGCTCGCAGGCTGGCCCTCATTTCGGATGCTTGCGCAGAGCGTATTTGAAGCCAGTGCCGGGAACTTAGGGGGGCGGCCAGGTTGTCAAGCGGTTCGGGGAATTTGATGTAGGGGGTTGGGGCTCCGCGCAGGACGGAAGTCGACCAAGACGCCGTACTCACGGGAGCCCCTTTTCCGTCCAGTGTGGCATGCCCGCATGTGTCGAGGCCGGTCGAAGTGTTTTCGCGGCCGGGCACCTTGGCGAACTGACCCAGCTCGTTCCGCCGGATCTGGTCGATGAGGTGCTGTGCGCGACGGGCCGGGTCGAGAGGCGGGTTCGCAAGCTGCCGTCGCGGGTGATGGTGTACTTCGTGCTGGCAATGGAGCTCTTCCCCTGGGAGGATCTCGCGGAGTGTGGTCTTCGCTGGTCGCCGGCCTGCGGACGACCAGCGCCTACCCCTCGGCTGCCGCGTTGCGGCAGGCCCGACGCCGCGTCGGCCCCGAACCGTTGAGCTTGCTGTTCGACCGCCTCAAGGGCTGCATGCTCGGCCCCGAGGGCGAGCGCGTTGTCCCGATCTTGGGCAGCTACGGGATCGGTGTGGAGTGGGCCTTGGCCTCCAACGTGGAGACGCACCACTACGACAAGGGCATCATCTGGCCCGTCGCTGTCGCCCCGTTCGTGGTCTCCGTTGTCGTCCTCGGTACGAGCGACGAGGCGGTGTCCGAGGCCGGCGTGACCATGTACCGGCAACTCCGGAGCGAGCGGGTCGACGTGCTCCTGGACGACCGTGACGAGCGGCCGGGCGTGAAGTTGTGCGACGTCGAGCTGATCGGCATCCCCTACCGAATCACGGTCGGCGCCCGCGGCCTGGCCGGCGGAACGGTCGAGGTCACCACCCAGGCCACCCGCGAGACCCAGTCCGTGCCAGTGGCCGAGGCGTTGGAACACGTCCACAAGCTGCTGACCGCCGTTGCGTGAGATGCCTGCCCGCTGGCGGCTCAGCCGGTGGGACGACTCGGCGAGGAACCAGGCCTCACGTCGAGCACGCGATAATGCAGGGCATGCGGAGACCAATGGTTCTCTTCGATCTCGACAACGCCCTCGTGGATAGGCAAGGAGCGCTTGCCGACTGGGTCACCCAGTTCAGACGTCGATACGCGCTTGGTGACAGGGATACCTCCTGAGCATCGCGAGCGAGCCCATCCTTCCACCTTCGAGGTGATTCGCGCCCGCTACCTCCTGTCCGTCTCAACCGCCGAGTTGTGGCATGCGTACTGCTGCGACATGGCGGCCCTGCTGTCGTGCACGGATGAGGTCCTCGACGGATTGGACGAGTTGCGCGCGGCCGGTTGGCGGGTGGGGGTGGCGACCAACGGCGCTGTGGACATCCAGTGGGCCAAGCTGGGGGCCACCGGGATCGCGGATCACGTCGACGGTGCCTTCGTCTCCGAGGAGGCCGACGCGCGGAAGCCGGACGTTCGCCACTTCGCTTTGGCCGCGGCGCGGTGTGGCGGCGCGCTGGAGGACGGCGGCTGGATGGTGGGGGACAATCCCGTCAACGACGTGGGGGGTGGCCACGCGGCAGGGCTGCGTACGATCTGGCTCGACAACGGCCGTCCCTGGGATCCACGGGTTCCCGCCCCCGACCACACGGTTGCCGACGTCAGCGGCGCCATAGACCACCTGCTTCAGATGGAGGCAGATCACGTGAGCACCGCCTCGTGACGACGGTCGGGCTGCTGCATCCGGGCATCATGGGGTCCGCATTCGGCGCGCAGCTGCGTGCTCGCGGTCACACGGTCCTGTGGTGCCCTGACGGTCGCAGCGACGCGACCCGTCTCCGGGCGGAGGCCGCAGGTCTCCGGCCCGTCGCACGGGCGGAAGTCGTTGCTCGCTCCGAGGTGCTGCTCTCCCTGTGCCCTCCGGCTGCCGCTGAGGAGGTTGCAGCTGCAGTCGCGGCAGTTCGACCCACGAGCGTGGAGGCGATCTATGTCGAAGCCAACGCGGTGACGCCCTCACGCGTGCAGCGTGCCGCCGATCTGCTCGCGCCCACTCCGTTGGTCGACGCCGCGGTCGTCGGGTCGCCACCGGTTGGAGGCAAGACTCCGACTCTCTATCTCGCCGGCGCCCACGACCGGACCGACCGGATCGTGCGGCTCTTCGCGGGTACGGATATCCGGACCCACGTCCTCGGCGACAGCCTCGGTGCGGCCTCCGCTCTGAAGCTCGCCTACACCAGTTACCAGAAGGTCTCCCGCGTGCTGGCCGCCGTGGCGCACGGGGCGGCCGACGCGTACGGCGTCGGGGACGAGCTGCTGGCGATCGCGGCCAAGCGCACCCGCAGCTACCTCGTCGAGACCGACTACATTCCGAAGACCGCCGCCCGGGCCTGGCGTTGGGGTCCGGAGATCGAGGACACCGCCGGCCTGCTCGCGGACGCGGGGCTGCCGGACTCCCTCATGCACGCGGCTGCCGCGACGCTCGCCCGGTGGGACGCCAGCAAGGACCGGCAGCTCACCATCGCCGAGGCTCTGGAAGCACTGCACGAGGAGCCGGACGATCCCAGGTGAGCCGATTCGGCCTCGCTGCGATCAAGGCTGCGGCGTGGCGCGGCGCACGAACGCGTCGACCTGCCGGGCCGCCCTCCCTGGCATGGTGACGTCCGTGTCCACCTGAACCTCCCACCCTTCCCGCGGGTATGAGGCGAGGTCCTCCCGGGTGGCGTCCCACGCAGCCAGGCGGGCCGCCGTGTCCGTGTCGCCCCGACGCTGTGACCGCTCGGACGTGGAAGCCCGGGAGCACCACAGCAGTACGCGCACCCAGCTCACCCCGGAGAGGGCGGCGACCTGCTCTACCCCCGTCACCTGGCCGAGATGAACGACCGGCACCGCCCCGCCCTCGAAGGCCCGGTCGAGGCCGGGCCGGTCGACGACGTAGACGTTGCCGTACCGCTCATTGCGGTAGATGACGTCGCCGCTTGCCTCCAGGTCGGCCAACTGCGCGGCCGTGCCCATGCGGTAACCCGTCGACTTACCGCTGCCGACCTTGAGCCGCCGGAAGGGGACGTACCGCGCGTCGAGCGCGGCCAGAGCCGCAGTGACTGTGTCCTTGCCCGCCGCCGGCGGCCCGTAGAGCAGGATGCCCGACCTCATGGGAACAGTCTGCGGCGGCGACAGCCGTTACGTACCGGCCGTCCCGTGTTCGAGGTACTGCGTCTCGTCGTTTGCCCGCGCGGCGAACGCGGCGTGGATGCGGCGGGCGAGGCGAGGGATCAGCACCGTGTCGAGTTCGTCCTGAGCGTGGAAGGCGTAGGCGTCGATCTCCACGCCGTCCGGGCGGATCGCTGCCTGGCCGTTCTTCCCGAGGATGCCGCCGTCGAAGACGAAGAGGAGCTTGTCGCCCTCGGCGGGGTGGGGCGCCCAGTCGGCGACGAGGAGGCGTCCGATGGGAGTGGCGAGGTTCAGCTCTTCCTTCAGTTCGCGGGCAGCACCTTCCCTCGGCGTCTCTCCGGGGTGGAGGTAGCCGCCGGGGATTTCCCAGCCCGGCTTGTAGGTGGGGTGAACGAGGAGCACGCGGCCAGCCTCGTCGAAGAGCAGCACGCCTGCCGCGGTGCGGGGCCGGGCCACCGGTTCCTGGGGCTCGCTCATGCGGACGACTGTAGTGGCTGGGGCGGAGCGGCCGATTGCGCTCGATGGGGCGTGCGTGGCCCGCCGTTTGCTTGCTGGCCGTCAGCAGTCCGGGGCATGTCCGGTGGACGGGGGAAGGTGCGGTGGCCGTGCAGCCAGTCGGTGAGCCGTCGCGAGGGCTGCCGGCCCGGATCGAGTTGCCTCCACCTCCGCCACCGCCGCGCAAGCAGGCGGCAGCAGGCACCCTCCCGGGACCCGCTGGAGCCGACTGCGACCCGGAACTGTCCGCACTGCCAGCAGCCGACCACGATCGTCGCGCTGCTGGCCACCCCGGAGGCCGCGAGGCCGACCATGCCCCACCACCGCACCGACGTTATTCCGCTGTGGCGCAATCCCTGAGCAGACCTTCTGCCGGTCCCCGGCTCACAGGTCGAGCTGGGGACGAGCTGGGTCGAGAAGGTCAGGGTCCTGGAGGGCGAGTGCGTCTTCGAATGCTCGCCATCCCTTCTCGCGGACGAAGACGGTCTCCTGCTCCGTGATGGGGATGAGCCAGACGATGACGACATCGCTGCCGTTCTCGATGGTGACCGAGAAGAAGTCGTCGTCGAAGTAGACGGGACGCCCTGCATAAAGCGACGACATGGTTCCACCGGGCAACGGAGCGGGAAGCGCCACCACATCGCCGCGCAGGACCGCCTGGCCGCTGGCCAGCAACTGCCCAGTGACGAATTCCAGCACGTCGGGGAAGTGTCCATAGCCAGTAGCGCGGCTGGTGTTCTCGCAGGCCAGCAGCTCCAAGTGGAAGTGTCGATCCGAAGCCGGATGCCGCAACGGAGTTCGGGAGAGGCCGACCGTCGCGAACGACTGGCAGCCTGCGAGCCGGCCCTCGCGGAAGCACGCCACCTGAGGACTGCCCTGCACGGCGTCCGCGGGCGGGGACCAGGCACCGATCATCCTGCCCAGTCTTCTCTCCAAGTGGTCTATAAGCTCCGGCACCAGGCTCTCCCGTCTGTCCCCGAGCGAGTCAGGCCCGGTGACGACCAATGATCCCCTGGACACCAACGATGGCGACGAGACCTGAGCGAGCCAGGTCGACCAATGCGCGCTGCCTCCACTGCCGCCCCTCACCGATCACCAGGGCCCGGCCACCTTCGGTCGCCGGGCCCTCACCCTGACGCTGGTCGCTCCCACGAATCCCCACACCGCTGAACGCCGAACGAACTGAGGCGAGCAGCGTCCCCGGCCGTTTTCGAGGGTCTGACCGCGATTTCGTGATTGATCTTGAGCTGGGTTGCCAGGCCGGGAGATGCTGCTTCCGTGAACAGCGAGCATGGTCCCGATTGGGCGGCGGTCCAGGATGAACTGCAACTCGTGCTGTCGCAGCCGTTGGTGCGGTTGATCACCGCGGGGGACCAGGTGCTCATACCGAACGCTGTGGACTGGGACATCCCCGAAGGCGACCGGCGAGCCCTGGCTGATCTGGGCCTGCCGCGCCTGCAGCTGTTCACGCCCAGGCCGCAGTCGAGCGAAGATCCCGTCTTGGTGCCCAACCTGGCGGGGCCGTACGAGCGCCGCTTGGCCAACGAAGGCCAGCGGCTATATGACCTGGGATTCTGGGGGCCGAGCCCGGACAGCTTTGTGGTCGCGGTGGTCCCCGGCGAGGGACGTGTCCTTTGCCTTCTTCCTGCGCCCGTCACCGCTGAGGAGATCCCCGAAGTTCTCCGGCCCTACCACCCGGGGCTGCACAAGCCGGCGGTCTCCTTCTTCAGCTCGTCGGTGGCACAGTACGTCGAGACCGCCTGGCGCTGGCATGGAGCGCTCGGGGTCATCCGTAAGGCGGATGAGGCTGCTCCGACAGCTCCGGAGGAAGCAGTTGCTGGGCACTACGACGGTCTCTACGCGTGCGTCGAGTTCGTCGTGGACGCCGTGCGACGCCTTGACTCCTCAGTCGTAGCGGATGGTCCTGAGCCGGTCTGGATCGAGCTGATCCGCGACAACTCCATCTGACCTGGCGGGTGCATGGAGGTCACGTTCGGATGAGGATCCGCGTCCGGAGGAGCCGGAAGGGTGCTCGGCCATACATTGCCCGTTTGAGTGTCTTGACCCGATTCATGTCGCTTTCGACCCTGCCGGAGCTCCATTCAAGGGTGAGTCCCGCGGTGACGGCGTCGAGGTCACGCCGAAGGAAGCCAGCGAATGAGCCTCAGGAGAGGGTGACCGACCAGCAGGCCGTTGGGGCGCAGCTCGGCTACGACACGGACTGTCGGGCGGGTGGGGCGGAGGCCGGTGCGGGGGGCGTTTTCATGCGGGCTGGTGGTGGGCCTATCGGCCGAGGATCGCCTCGCGGGCGGCGCGGGACCAGATGGCCTGCTGGCGGGTGGTGAAGGCCATGCGGTTCCAGTGGAAGAGGACGTGGCGGGCCAGGATTCTGCGCGGGCCGAGGGTGAGGCGGTTCTGGGCTGTGGCGTCGGCGAGGGCTTGGCCGCTTCGTGTGAGGTTGTCGATCCAGGGGCGCACGGGGGTGAGTGGGCCGCCGGCCAGGAGGGGCTCGGCGTCCGTGAGGAGGAGGCGGCGCAGGGGTTCGACCATGGGTGTGATGCGGCTGGTGGGGATGTCGGCGGGGAGCGGGCGGTGGTGCTCGACCTGGCCCCAGACATCGCCTTGTTCGCCGAACTCCAGGCGGGCGGCGCGCATCAGCAGGGTCATGGCCAGCAGCGACGTGGTCTTGGCGTCGGGTACCTCGTGGCGGCCGTCGGCGGTGCGGTGGAGGTAGTCGAGGACGCCGGCGCTGTCGGCGTGGAAGAGGTCGTGCGCGAGCGTCATCCCAGTGGGACCGCCGAAGGCGATGGTCTCGGGTTCGTAGGTGCTGGCTCCCCAGCGCGCGATGACACCGACGGAAACTGCGCTGTTGAGGGCGTCGGCGAGGTGGGCTGCGATGTCGGCTGTGGTCGTGTCGGCGGTGTCAGGGCGTACGCGGAGCCGCCAGTGCGGGTGCTTGCGTACGAACCACCACTTGCCGATGGGCCCCGTCTGGAGGGCCGGGAGAAGGCGGTCCCGGAAGGTGAGCGCTGCGGTCGAATGGTCCGCGAACCGGATGTTCACCTGGTGCCATCCAGAGGGGCGGGCCTCCAGCGCGGCCCGTCCGGCCGCTCGGTAGCGGTCGAGGTCTTCGGCGAGGTCGGCGGTGGGGACGCCGGCGCCGCGGGCCGCTTCTTCCAACTGAGCGGTTCCGGCGAGGACCGCCAGGACCGCGGCCTCGACTTTGTCCGTCCGGCACGCGGAGCTTGCCGTCAGGTCAGGAGCAGGCACGTGTCCCACTGCCCTCGGGGTACGGCGTCGCTGCCGGATTCGGCGTCCAAAAAGGCGAGGGTGGCTCCTGCTTCTCCTTCGAGGAAGCCCGTTTCGGCGAAGGGGGCCGCGGCGGAGGCCCGTTCGACGAGGGCGCTGATGCGGCCGGCGAACGCCTGTGGATTCGCTGCGTCCTCGGCCATGCGTTGCGCGGTGCGCACGATGCCTGCGAGACCATGGCACAAGCCCCGGTCAGCCACCTGATCCAGCTGATCGGGGTCGGCCAGGCAGGCGAGCAGCGCGCGTTCGGCCATCCGCTTGCGGTCGGCGTCTTCGGTGACGATGGCGGCGAGCTGCTGGGCGCGGGCGATGCCCGGAGTTCCGTAGCACCAGGAGGGCCCGGCCGGGGGCGTCGGCGCGGAGCCTCGTCCGCTGGTCCAGCGGGGCCAGCGGACGCCGGAGCGGTCGACTCGCCGTATCCCGTCCAGCCAGGAGCAGATCCGGCGGATTGCGGCCTCGTGGCCGTCGACGGTGACTCCCGCGCGCAGGGCGAGGGAGAGCAGTGCGAGCGGGCCGGTGATGCCGTGGGCCATGCCGGCGTTGGCGTGACCGCCGGGCATGGCGGTCTGGTGGGTGGGTGCGTGGCCGACCCACCAGCCGGGGCGCCGCTCGCCGTTGGCAAAGATCGGTTCGGTCAGGCGGACGAGGTACTCGAGGACGCGTTTCGTCTCCGGGCCGCGTGGGTGTCGGCGCAGGAGCAGGGCGCCGACTCCGGTGAGGCCGCGGAGCAGGTCGTACTCGGCGAACGTGGTGACGCGGCCTGCGTTGGTGCGTTCGTGGGCGGCGGCGAGGCGCCGGCGGGTGTGGGCGGCCACGACCGTGTCGAGGGTGTGGAGGGCGCCGGCGTAGCGGTCCGTGCCGTCGGCTGCGAGGTGGAGGACGAAGGCCATGGCGGGTGCGCCGAGGTAGAGGCCGGCGTCGGGACCGTCGATCAAGGGGCCGACGCCGGACAGGCTGCGGTGCACCTCCTCCCAGGTGCTCACGCCGCGGCGGGCTTGCTCGATATGCAGCAGGGCGGTCCCGAGGGGGCCGTGGGCCAGGGATTGCCCGTACGACAACGAAGTGTCGGCTGCCGGTTGGGCGCCGGTCACCGCAGGGCTCCTTCGGTGCGGACGGTCCAGGAGAGGGCTGCCGCGCGGGCGGTGCGGCGGCATGTGGCCTCGGCAGTGGGGTCGACGCCCGCGACGCGGTTGTGGTGCATGTGCAGCAGCGACGGCAGCACGCTCGCCGGATCGGACCCGGCGTCCTCCAGCGCCTGGCGGTAGCGGCCGAGGGCGTCGCGCCGCAGGTCCCACGCTTCGCCCACACCGGATGCCACCGTGGAGCCAACGAGGCCGGCCAGGGCGCTTGGGGTGTCGGGTCCCGCGAGGTGCGTGGCCAGCGCTTGGGCGTGCTGCGGAGGGGCTTGGCCTTCGCCGCGTGGGAAGGTGCGGACGAGCCAGTCGAGGCCGGCCCGGCGTGAGCCGAGCAACCCGCAGGCGATGTCCACGAACGACGCTGCGGCTGCCCCCGGTTGGTCGACGGGGTCGAGGCGCATCTGCGCGAGCGCTGCGGCAGAGTCCGTGGCGAAGTACGCCTCCGCGGCGTCCAGCGCCGCGCCGGTGCCGTAGCGGCCGGTCTCCGGGCGGTCGGTGTCCCAGGCGATGTGCTGGATCAGTCCTTCGTCGCGGAGTTCGGATGCCCACGCCGCCACCCTCTGCGCTGCAAGGCCGAAGGCGTCAGTGCCCGCCAGGCGAAGTCGCAAGCGGACGTGCGGTTCGGGATCGGTGTATCGGACGAACCATGCCTCGGGGGCGGCGTCCCAGTCCGCGAGCAGGCGCGGCAGGTGCGCGGTCAACAGCTCCGGTACGCGCGCCGCGTTGCCGTAGAGCTTGAGGTACGCCCGATCCGAACCGCCCGGCATGCGCCCGTGGCTCCGCCTTGCCACGACCGCCTTGCGCAAGGCAGGGGCTCGTGTGGGTTGCTGGTCCGCCGCGAACGGCAGCACGACTTCGTGGGCGTGGCCGATCCACCCGAAGGCGCTTTCGTTCGGGGCCTCGTGCAGGACCGCAGTGCCGTGGCGGTCCAGTTCGTGCCGTAAGAGGTCTCGGTGGGCGGCCACGTCAAGGTCGAGCCGCAGGCGTTGGTCGTCGGAGCCGACGTAGACCGTGCGGGGAACGCCGTACTGGATGCGCCAGTTCGTTAAGCCGATCATCCAGTCCTCGGATCGGGCCAGGTCCTGTGTACGCAGTCGCCAGCAGGCGGCGGACAGGACGGCACGGCCGTACCGGACCTCGGGCAGGAATGGGAGGCGTGCGGCGGAGCCCCAGGCGAACGGGACGAGGATCGCGGCGTGCGAGCGGTGCACCTCGCACAGGAAGCGTACGAGGGGATGGGTGGCGTGGCTCAGTTCGACGGCGTTCATCACCGACGGTTCGACGATCCGGCCCGTCGAGAGGGAGACCAGGTAGAGGCGGGAAGCGTCGGCGACGACACCGAGATCGTCCAGGTCGAGGGTGGCCGCGGGGTTGTACTCGCCGACGGACAGCACCTCGGGTGCGACTACGGGGGCGCGGCCTACGTTGAACGTCTGCTGCTTCATCGGGGGTGCGGAGACCTGAGCGCGCACTGCTCCCGCGGTCAGCGTCGGCAGGGCCCTGTACGCAGCCGCGTGCCGATCGAGATCGCTGGCCGGCAGCATCGACAGGAACCGGCCGGTCGTCGTGCCGGCGGCCAGGCTCAGGCCCACCGTCGACAGGCTGAACCGTCCTTCATCCAGGTCATGTGCAGACCTTGCGAGGACGCTGAAGCACAGCTCGACGTGTGCTGGGACCTGGGTCGGCTCGCCGATGGACAGGGCCTTGACGTCCTCTTCGGTGAGGGTGACCTCGCGTCGGCCGGTGAGGGCGGCGTCCTGGGCGAGTGCGAGGAGGTATTCGTCACGCGGCGTCGTGCCGAGGACGGGTCTCGGCAGCACGGTGCCGCGGTAGCCCGCGGGGACGCCGAGCCCGGTGTCGGGGTCGGTGAGGTCCCGCAGGGGCACGATGGTGCCCACGCTGTAGCGCTCGAGGAAGCGCACCCGGTAGTCGTTCCAGGCCGGCGAGCCGTTCGGGTACGGCGTGATGCGCGCCATGATCTTCAGGGCCTGCTCGGCCTCGTGCACGACGGACTGGGGCAGGATGATCTCGGCGTCGGGACGGGTGGTCACCATCAACGGGCGGTCCGTGATCGGCGCGAGAACGGTCATCGCTCCAGCGGCACGTGCGCGGAGGTCGGACTGGTCGTCGGGCTGCGCGCCGTCGTGACGCCGAAGGATGCGGTGGATCTCCCGTAGCGATGCGGACACCGGCGGCTCGGCACCGGCCAGTTCGAGCCGGGAGATCAGGTAACCCAGTGCATTCCCGGTCGTCATCGGTGGCTGGAGGCTGGTCAGGAGGACGCGGTGGGCGACCAGTTCGGCGATCAGCGTCTCGACGGCAGGGAGGGGCGTGTCGGGGTAGTCCGCTCCGACCTTGTCCACGAGGTCACGGACCGGGATGGGGGCGCGGGCCAGCGTGAGCGCCTTCTCGCCGGCCCGCGTGCGACGCAGGCTGGTACTCGTCGGGCCATCCGCGCCCGGCTGGTAGGGGACAACGATACGAGCGCCACGCGCGGTCCACGTCGGGTCCGCGACGACCGTCAGGCTCCGCAGAACGGCCCGGTCGCGCTCCAGCGTCGTGACGATCTCGCCGAGCCAGTCGGCGTCGACGCCCGCGAACGCCCGGTGCGGTACTGCATCCGCAGCAGGTACCGGGCGAGCGAGCGTGCGCAGCTCTCGATGCGCGACGGCTGCGCGGTGCCGTCGAGGACCTTGTGGACGGCCTGCGCGAGCGTGGGCGCCGCGTGGGCGATGGCCTCAGCCCAGGAGGGGTTCGCCCATATCTCCCCTACCCACGTGCGGAGTTGGGCCGGGTCGGCGGAGTCCGTGGGCCAGGAAGGCATTGTGGCCGCGACCGGTACGACGGACGCTCTGATCATTCCGACATCAAGCGCGTGGTACATCGTGCCTCCTTCCGTCTTCCGTCTGTTGGGCCCGGGGCCGCACGGGAGCAACCCGCGCGGCCCCGGACCGGGCTCATGTCATCCGCCGATGCAGGTGCTGTTGGAGCAGGCGGATGCGCAGGTGGAGGTGCAGTTGTCGCTGGTGTCGTTGAGCAACGAGCCCAGGACCGGGGCCGCACTGACGGTCTCGATGTCGAGGTCGAAGTCCTCGTCCGTGCGGTAGTCGGTCGCCGCCTTGAGGACCGTGCCGGTGCTCTGCTGTGCCATCTGGTGCCTCCTGAAGAGGTGGGTAGGGAGGTGCTGTACCGCCTGGCCGCGGGCCTCGGACGGGCTACGGCCAGGTGATCGTGATCCGCGTGTGCCGCCGTTCGATACGGCGGCCCGCGGGAATCCGGTCGTCCGGCGTACCCGCCGGGTGGACCTCGATACGCGCCTGGTCGTTGCGGTGTTCGCGGTCCCAGGTCCGGATCTCGGAAGCCAGGCGCTCGGCGAGCCCCCGGCCGTGGGGGCCGTGCCCGATCGCGCCCAGTTCGTAGCGGTCCTCGGCATCGGTGGCGCGCACGGTGCGGTAGGCGAGGCTGCCGCCGTCCACGAGGGTCGGGACACCGAGGGGCGAGGCGGAGGTGACCAGGCCACGCTTGCGGGCACCGGGCTTCGCCGCCATCAGCGGCAGGTTGTCCAGCGCCGTCGTCAGCCACAGGTCCAGGTGCTCGTTGGACTCCGAGCCGCCCAGCGTGACCCCCGACCAAACCGTTGCCCGCGGCGAGTGCAGGGCCTCGGCGAGAGCCCTGGCATCCGGCTCGGGGTGCCCGTCGAGCCGCAGCGCGATCTCCTCGTCCTCCACGTCGTGGAGGACCGCGAGCCGGACACGGTTCTCGCCGGCGCCCTGCATCGGGACGAACCCGCACAGCTCGAAACCGTCGCTGACCAGTCGGTCGCCCTCTCGGACGAAGGCAACCGTGCGCGTCATGCCCCGCATCCGCAGCGGCACGATGAGCCTGCCGCCCTCCTTGAGCTGGTGCATCCAGGCGGGAGGGATGTCGGCGGCCTGCACCGTGACGACGATCCGGTCGAACGGACCCTGGTCCGGGGCGCCGTTCTCCGCGTCGGCGGTGAGAACGGTGACGTTGCGGTAGCCGGCCGCCTGGAGGAAGCCCGTCGCGCGGGCCGTGACGTCAGGGTCGATGTCCATGGTGATCACGCGGCCGTCCGCACCGACCATCTCCGCGAGGTAGGCGGCGTTGGGACCGCCGGACCCGATCTCCAGGATGGTCATCCCCGGCTGGATGCGGGCCTGCTCGATCTGCATGGCCTGCACCCGTGCGGCCGAGACCGAGCTGATGTCCACCCCGGTCGCGTCCGTCTTGGTCACGGCGGCGAACTCCGCGTCGTACGCCTTGGCCACGTCCACATCGGGGGTGGCCAGGTGCCGGAGGACGGCGCGGAAGGCCGCGATGACCCGCGGGTCCCGAGCGGCGCCGAGTTCGATGAGGTGCTGCACCATGGCGTCGCGCAACTGCTCTGCGGCGAGGTCGCTTTGGTTCGGCTCGGTCGTCGTCATGACGAGGAATCCTTCGTGCGGGGGTCGGTTCGCGTGCGGTGGGCAAAGGCAGCGCTCGGGCAGCCCCGGCCCGTCCGGCGGGAATCGCCGGATACCCGGGTGGCCCGGCGGGGCCAGCATGAGGGCTATGCGTCGGAGGGCGCGGTCAGGCGTGCCGGGGCGGTGTCTTCACCCCGTGGCGGAGCCCTCGCGTTCAACCACAGTTGGGGCGGATCCAGGGCAGGCGGCGGTGTCGTCCAGCCGGAGAGGACCAGGACTGTGACTTGATCGCCCGACGGGGGCCGGATTGGCACGCGCCTCGCACGCGAACACGTCGCGCTCACACCCAGCACCGTGGCTGGCCCCAACCACCCCACGGCGGCATTGCTCCGCGGCGCGATACGGAATTCGCTCTCGTCGGTGGCGGTGCGCAGGAGCGCGAGGTAGGCCGCTTCCAAGTCCGGGAAGCTGGCCGGCGCCAGTGCCGAGTCACGCGTCAGGGGTCCGTGCATGAGTCCTCCGTGAGTTCGTGGGTGAGCGTCGGTTCATGCCGGTCGGGTCTGGGCGTGCGCTGTGGTGTCCACGATCTGGCGGTCGTACTCCAGGCGGAGGCCGTCGATGAGGGAGAGCGAATCGGCGTGCGGAAGGGCGGTGTTGAGGAGGAGGTCGTGGGTCATCCGCGCGAGGGAAACGGTGGCCGGGTCCGCGGTGGCCTTCACGGCCTCGCCGGTCACGATGTGGGCGATCGGGTACTCACCCTCCGTCTCGGTGATGCGCAGGGCGCTGTCCAGGCCGTGGACCACCGATGCCGTGTAGGGCAGGACGTGCACCGCCGCCCGTCCCTGCCGCATGAACTCTGCAAGGGCGTCGAGTTGAGCGGCCATGGTCTTCGGGCCGCCCAATGGCCGCCGCAGGGCGGACTCATGGATCACCGCCCAGTACGCCGGCGAGCTGCGGGTGCGCAGGAGGGGGCGGTGGGCGGTGCGGGTCGTCCACCGCCTGTGCTGCTCGGGGAGGTCACGTGCGGGGCCGTGGGCGCGCCGGAACGCGGCGGAGTACAGGTCGGTCTGCAGCAGGCCGGGGATGAAGTGCAGGTCCCAGTCCCGGATCGTCACCGCGTGCTGCTCCTGGTCCGCGATGTCCAGGAGCACTTCCGGCCCGGGGCCGGATCGGCCGGCTTCGATGTGGCGGACGAAGAAGCCGTTGGTCTCCAGCAGTTCGTCCAGCCGGGGTGCGAGGTCGGGGTGGAGCAGGCGGCGGCCGGTCTCGAGGTTCGCCACGAACGACGGTGTCACGTAGAGCAGTTCGGCCAGCCGTGCCTGGCTCCAGCCCTTGGCCTCGCGGTAGTAGCGCAACTCGGCCCCGTAGAGCAGCCGTGGGGACGCGGAGGACAGGCGGGGTGAGGGATGGCGCTTGCGGGCAGGGGAGTTGGACATGGATATGCCTTCGGAGTGGTCCTGTCTGGGGTCGAGATCGGACGACTGCGCAAAGCGCTCGGGTTACGTGTCTTCGCGGATGCGTTCCCATTCCTCGCGGGCTTCGACGAGGGCCTTGCCGGCGACCTGCTCCAGCAGGTCCAACTGGGCGCGCATCGCCGCCAGGAAGGCAGCCAGCCGGTCGGGGTCGAGGTCGATGACCGAGCACTCCGGCGCCAGCTCGATGTTCAGCAGCGGCACGCGCCGGGCCGGGTCCTCCTCGTAGGGGTAGCAGTCCAGCGAGGCCCGCATGACCGGGTACTCCACGGGTGTCTCCCAGTCCTCGAACGCCTTGGACTGGACCGCGATCGACGTTCCCGGGAACGCCGCCCAGAGGGTGAGGTCCTCAAGATGCCGGGTCAGGGACTCCGGCGGGACATCGGTCTCGCTCGGGTCTTCCTCCGCCCAACTGCCCAGCGGCCCCGAGTGCTTCTGCCCGTCGGTGGTGGTGATCGTCCACCGCCGCACACTCCCCTCAAGGGACGACGCGGACTCGGCAGAGGCAGAGATGCTGCCTTGCAATAGGGTCGGGGCGGCGGGGCCCGCGGCCGAGTTCGTCGTACTCATCGCTTGTCCTCGGACATTGGTAAGCGGTTGGGGGTAAGGCCGACGGAGGCTGGTGATCTGTCGGGCCGGTCGGCAAACCCGGGTTCGGTCATGCCACACGCGCCAGGGAGCGCAGGCGCCCCCGCTGAGTGGACGAGTTGTTGTCGCCGGAGATGACGGTGTTCGTGGTGCCACCGCTGCCGCGGACGCGTCGCAGGTACTCCGCCTGCACAGCGAGGTCGTTCGACAGGCGACTCCAGTCGTAGATCAGCAGGCGCCGGTCGTCTGTGCCCTGCGACATCGAGTGCAGCAGTCGGTCAAGGGCGGGACGCCGGTCGTAGGTGAATGCGTCAGTACCGCTGTCCACGTACCAGCCGACAATCTCCCAGCCCTGTCGGCGTGCGAAGGCGGAGCACGCCTCCAGGCGATGTCGCAGGGCGTCCCGGTCAGGTGTGGTGTGGCGGTCGTAGATGTGGACTGCCACGGTCCGGGGGGCTTCTCCCCGCCCGCGTCGGGCGGACGTATTGGTCATGTGGCCAGGGTTCACCTGTGCGGGCGCGCCCGGGACTGTGTATGCGGCCCGTGCGCGGGTGCGCTGAACACACAGTGTGTGAAGTGAAGGTGGCTACGCTGGAGGAACTGAGAGTGATGCGAGGATCACATGGAACCGAACGCGCTGCTCGACGCCCTGATGGACGAGGCCGGTGTGTCCCGCGCAGGTCTCGCGTCCCGCGTGAACAAGGAACATCTGGCCCGGACAGGTAGGGCGACCCGGTACGACCACACGTCCGTGATCCGCTGGTTGGGCGGCCAGAAGCCCCGCGGCATCGTCCCGGACCTGATCTGCGATGTTCTCGCCGCGAAGCTGGGGCGCCCCGTTGCTGGTGCCGATATCGGCATGGACGCCCCGAACGGTGGCGCGCCCACGGCGACTCCCTTGGCGCGCTTCATCGAGCGCTCAACGGCCATGTGGCGTGGCGACGGCCGCAGTCAAAATGCTGCCCCGCAGCCGCCGGTGATCACTGGGCTGGCTGCAGTCGGGCCGGTCTGGGAATGGGAGAACCCGCCCGATGACCTGGACGTCTCGCGGTCCGGTTCAGTCCGGATCGGGCAGGGCGACCTGGCGATCCTCTCGGTCGCCCGCACCCACTACGAGGCGATGTACCGCCAGGTCGGCGGGATGGCCACTCGTGGGCGGGTCGTGCGGTTCCTCACCGACCACACCGCGCCGCTGCTGCGGGGGTCCTACTCGGACACCACAGGGCGCGAGTTGTACCGCGCGGCCGGGGGCCTCGTCGCCGTCGCCGGGATCTGCGCCTACGACTCCGACGCCCCGGGACTGGCACAGCGCTACTTCCACCAGGCGCTGCGCCTGGCGAAGGCCAGCGGTGACCGGGCTTTTGGCGGCTACGTGATAGCGCTGCTCGTCAACCAGGCCATCTTCATGAAGGACTTCCGGCAGGCGGTGGCCTTCGCGGAGGCCGGCATCCGTACCGCAGGCACCCACATGTCTCCAGCATTGGCAACGGACTTGTACGCGATGCAGGCGAAGGCGTTCTCGCGGATGGGCGACCAGTCGGCAGCGCACCGGTGCATGCTCGCCGCCGAGACCGCTGCGGACAGGATCCGGGCCGCTGAGGAGCCGGCGGAACTCGGGTACGTGCAGCCCGGTCTGGTCGAGGCCCAGCTCGCGGAGGCGCTCATGAGCCTCGGGGACTGGGCTCCGGCAAGCACGTACGCGCAGCAGGCCGTGCAGGCACGGGCCCATGCTCGCGGGTCCGTGCACCGGATGGCGACACTGGCCAGCGCGGAACTCGGGCGGGGGGACACCGATCGGGCCGCGGCCCATGCCGTTGAGGCATTGGAACTGGCGCAGGGGCAGGAGTCGCAGCGGCTGCGGGGCCGGTTCGTCCGATTGCGCCATGCGCTGTCGGGCCAGGGGTCGAAGGCGGGGCGGGACGCCGTCGACCGTATTGACGCCGTCCTCTCCGTGCCGCTGTGACGATCGGCGGTGCGGTAGCGTCGCCAACGACCGGTTCGGGACAAGGCAGGGGCGCGCGCGTGTCGGTGTGGAAGAACCTCGGTGAGAAGACCGTCTACCAGAACCCCTGGCTCACGCTGAACCTCGCCGATGTCGAACTCCCGGACGGGCGCCACCTCGACCACTACCTGATCCGGCAGCGGCCCGTCGCGCTCGCCACTGCCGTGAACGAGCAGGGCGAGGCTCTGCTGCTGTGGCGCCACCGCTTCATCACCGACTCGTGGGGCTGGGAGTTGGCGGCCGGTGTCGTCGAAGTCGAGAAGGGCGAGAGCGCCGAGGCCGCAGCCGCGCGGGAGATGCTGGAGGAGACCGGCTGGCGCCCCGGGCCCCTGAAGCACCTGCTCACCGTGGAGCCGTCGAACGGCCTATCCGACGCCCGGCATCACGTCTATTGGGCACAGAGCGCCGAGTACGTCGGGCATCCCGAGGACGACTTCGAATCGGAGCGCCGCGAGTGGGTGCCCTTGGCCTCGGTGCCCTCGCTGGTCGAACGGGGCGAGATCCGTTCCGCGAACTCCGTCGCGGCGCTGCTCCTCCTCCACCACATGCACGCTGCCGGTACGACAGCCCCATAAGGAGACGCTGTGCGCCCGGTGCTCTGGGACATCGATCACACGCTGATAGCGACCCGTGGCGTCGGCCGCGAGCTGTCGGCACTCGCCTTCGAGCGCACCCTCGGAGAGCCATGCGGACCCAGGCCAGGATCGACGGCATTACCGAGGCGGTGATCTTCCGGGAGACGGCGAGGCTCCACGGCATCGGGACGACCCGCCGCGACTTCGAACGCTTCGCCGCCGCACTTGCGGCCGCCCACGTCGAGCACGCCGCCGGCCTCCGCGAGCGCGGTCACGCACTCCCCGGGGCGGCACTCGTTCTCGACCGGCTGGCGGCCGTGCCCGGCGTCGTGCAGACCGTCGTCACCGGGAACGTGCGAGCCGTCGCCGAGATCAAGCTCGCCGCCTTCGACCTTGACCGCCCCATCCAGTGGGACCTCGGCGCCTACGGCGAGGACGCCGACGAGCGCGCCAACCTGGTGCTCCTTGCGCTCCACCGCGCCGGTGACGTCGACCCCACGGAGGCGGTGCTCCTCGGCGACACCCCCGCCGGCCGGGACGCCGGCGTGCCCGTGATCGGCGTCGCCACCGGAGGCAGCAGCGCCGAGGAACTACACGAAGCGGGCGCAGCGAGAGTCCTCCCCGACCTGACGGACGCGGACCGGGTGATGGAATGAGTGACGGCAGTCAGCCCGTAGGCCGAACGTCCCTGCCGCGGCCGATCCGTAAGAGCGATCAGCGCTCGGATTCCCCGATCCCCATCGGTCCCTGGTCGGCGGGGAGAACCGGTCCGGCAGGAAATTCGGCGCTCTCCGTTCAACTGCCCCCTCTGATCGGGGTCAGCGGGGTAAGCGGCTGGTGGTCAGGCGGTCCGCCAGGTCGGTCAGCGACTCGACTCGCAGGTCGGCGGTGCGCACCAGGTCGGGGTCGTCGGCCCACAGGTACCCACATGGGCCACGTCGCAGGTGCGCGGTGGACAGGCCGGCCGCAGCTGCCGCGTGGACGTCGTTGACCGGGTGGTCGCCCACGTACAGCACCTCTCGCGGTGCGCACTCGGCGGCAGCGACGACCCGGTCGAAGAAGAGGGGATCGGGCTTGGCGACACCCCACTCGCCGGAGGTGGCTGTCACGGTCGCGGGCAGGTCCAGGCCGCGCAGGAGTTCGCCCGCCCGGATGGTCTGGTTGCCTGCCACGATCACGCGGTAGCCAGCGGAGCGCAGTGCGGTCAGGGCGGAGAAACCAGCACGTCTTCCCGCTGTTGCGCCGGACCTATACCGAGGAGGTACGGGGGGCGCTGTGCGAGGCGGCGGCAGAGCAGACCTACCTGCTCGGGTGTATGGCCTACGACAACGGCGAACACGGCATCGCCCAGCGCTACCTGGTGCAGTCCCTGCGCCTGTCCGAGGAATCCCGCAACCCCGCCCTGGGCGCCCACGTCCTGGCCGGCATGGCCGACCAGGCCACCCTCCTGGGCAAGCCCGAGGAAGGACGGCGCCTGGCTCAGGCTGGCCGTGCCGGACTCGCCAAAGGCACCTCGCCTGTGTGCCTGGCAGACCTGTGGGCCGTGGAAGCCCGCGCCCTGGCCATGCTCGGCGACAGGGCCGGAGCCGCGCATGCCATTGTGCAGTCCGAGTCGCCTACAGCCGCGTCCGCCTGGAGGACGAGCAGGAGTAGGTCGCCTTCATCGACCCCGCCTACCTCCACGGTGAACACGCCAACACTTTCCGCGACCTCGGCGACACGGACGCGGTCGAACAGCACGCCCGCCAGTCCATCGACCAGGCCCGCGCCCAACGCCGCGCCCGCCGAGGGGCCATGTCCTAAGCAGCCGTGGCCGCCACCCACCTCCAGCGCGGCGGACTCGAAGCCGCCCACGCTGTCGGCCTGCGCACCCTGTCCCTCTCACGGCACGTGAAGAGCTCCCGGTACGTGGAGGCGGTCCAAGACCTTCGACGACGGATGCAGCTGTTCGGGAACCACCGACTGGTCGCGGACTTCAACGAGCGCGCCAAGGAATTGGTGGCGGCTGCGTAACGGAGTGGTGGAGGCGATGGCTGTTGGGACGCCGCCCACCCCGACCACCTCGTCCTCGGCCTGGGCACCTCCCTCGAACGCCTCGCCTGGACCCGCTCACGTGGCTGCTGGCCGACCCTGATTTCGGTCCCCTCGCTGATGCCACGCCTTACGAAGCGCTGGACGCCATTGCACGGCCACGCTCCTGCCCGCTGCCCGCTGCCGGTCGGCAGCTCGGTCCGCAGATAAAGCACCAACCACCCGGTCACACGTTCGCTCAGCATGACGTACTGGCGACTTTCCAGCACGGAGCGTAACGGCCTATTGGTTACTCTGTGTATCTAGTGCTCGTACTGTCGGCGCGTTTTTGATGGGTCCCTCTCATTGTCTCGGGATCGGCCTGAGAGGTGTGGCTCGGTGAACTTTGCTTGCAGCTTCTAGTGGGCCGGATTGAAGGGATCCTTCTTCTTCAGCCCGGCCCATTTTGCGAGAGCATTCAGTGTTGCTGAGATGCTATATTTCGCGAGTCAGCGGCGTTGGTATTTTTCCCATGCTGCGATTATTGCTGCTGCCGCAGTGCCGATCGCAGTAATTGTTCCGACGCTCGCGTTCAGTGCGACAAGTATGACGCAGAACATCAAAACTAAAACGAGTGGAACGACACTAGCCCAACTACTGCGCCTCGTATCGCCGTCGGTGCCGTCTGCGGTTTCTTCCGTCTGCTCGTTGGTAGGAGGCACAGTTTGGTCGGCCATTATTTCGCCGTCTGTGCTATCATTTTTTTCGTCGGACTCGTTCGGAGTCTCGGCTGCTTCATTCAACTGGCTAGTCCTGGATTGAGTTGAGGCATAAGGAAGCCCCCGGGTGGGTTTCGGGCTAGGAAGCGCCCCGGGGGTTTCCACTATAGCCTCTCGCCTAAGACTCCGTGAAGCTGTACCGGTGTTATGCCTGGACCCGTGGGGGGAATAGCGGTTGACCTGGCTGAACGCGTTAGCGGGCCATGCTAATAGCCAAGATGGCCGATGGGGCAGGTGCCGCTCGATTAGCCGTGGGGGGCCAGCAGCTGTGTGTCGGCTGCCAAAAGGGGCACTTCCACCTCTCTGACCTGCATCTTTGCTAAATTTCTCACCTAACGGCCTATCGGGAACCGACTGGGGCTTTGTGGCGGGCCGCTTCCGTTTGGGTCGTGAGCGGCCTTCCAGAGGTTTTCGCAGGTCAGGGCCTCGGAGGGACTTATGGTTTATGCACTTATGAGCGTTTTATACCAGGCGTCCCGAGGGGGCTGTTCGGCAGTGGCCGACTGGCATGCAGCAGGCGGCAATGACTATCCGTAGTCATTATTGCCTGCGGCGTGGGGAGTGCGATAGAGAGTTTGCACTGTGAGTAGTCGGCGCGATCGTGTTCGACGGTCCTTGAACCGTGCCAACTCCGGTCAACCGGACGCTGCGGGCTTGGGCTGCTTTGGCACGGGGGCTGGGGGCGGGGCGTTGGGTGAGGCGGCGGATGCGCCAGGTCAGCACCTGGGCGGGGGAGCGGGCGTCGGTGAGGGCGCGTTGGTCGGCTGCTTGTTGGAGGAGCCGGGCGGGGTCGTGGCCGGCGGTTTCGGCGTCGGCCAGGGTGGTGGCGAGGGCGGGCCAGGCGGATTCGGTGAGGATGCGTTCGGCGTAGGCGGGGACGGCCTGGCGTATCCGCGCGGCCTGGTTGTGCATGACGGACTCAGTTAGCTGGCGTTGGGTGAGGGTGGCCAGAGGCGCCGGGGCGGTGTGGTCGTAGGCGGTTTGAAGGTGGGTGAGGGTGCGGTGGGCGGCTTGGACTTGCTGGTTGTGGTGGCGGGCGGACTGCCAGCGCTGAATGGCGACGAGGGCAAGGACGGCGGCGTCGAGGAACATCGCCAGTGTCGCGCCGTCGGCGGCGATGGGCTGGCGGGCGATGGCGCGGATGGCACCTCGTAGGGCTTTGGCATGCTGGTGGTCGGCTTTGATGCGGGAGCGGCTGGCGCGTTCGAAGGCCAGAGCCGCCTGGCGGACCTGCGCACGGACGACCTTGGGGGTCACCACCGGGAGGACGTCGAGGGCTTCGGCGAAGGCGGTGATGTGGGCCTGGGCGGTGGCGTCGTTGCTGTGGGTGAGGTGGTGGGGGATGCGTTCGATGGCTGCGGTGGCTTGGTGCCAGGGGTTGGGCCGGCGTGTGCCGACTACGGGGGTGGGCTGGAGTGGGGTTGCGGTGAGGCGGGCGTGGATCTGCGGGTAGGACAGGTCGGGGGCCAGGGTGGAGCCGGAGAACCAGACCGGTTCGCCGGCTGCGTTGGTGTCCCCGGGAAGGGCGACTTTGTAGCCGCGGATGTCGCCGGAGGGGAAGCGCAGCATCTCCACGAGGATGTTGCTGCGGTTGAGGTGGTGGAAGAACTCTTCGGTGCTGGTGGAGACCGCGACGATGGTGCGGATGGTGGCGCGGAGTTGCTCGCGGGGGGTGTGGTGGTGGCCGGTGCGGTGGGCTTTTTCGGTTTCGGCGCGGGTGGGGCGTTTGGCGGCGGTGAGGTCGCCGCGGATGACGATGCGCAGGTTGTAGTCGCGCTCGACGGCTTCGAGCTCCTTGTCGGCGCGCAGGTAGTCGTTCCAGTGGCGGGCGGTGCGCAGGTCGCCGCGGATGGTGGTGGCGGCGATGTGGATGTGGTCGTCGGCGTGGCGTACGGCGACCCAGCGGCACCCGTCCGGGTCGCTGGCGGGGGCGATGCCGGTGGCGGCCACGATGCGGCGGGCGATGTCGGCCCACTGGGCGTCGGCGAGGAGGGGGTCTTCGGGCGCGGCGCGGACCGAGCACTGCCAGACCGGCTTGTCGGGCACCTGCTGGTCTTTGCCGCGTGCTTGGTTCAGACGGAGTTCGAGTGCGTTGGTGAGCTGCTGCATGGCGGTCTTGGAATCGGGGTCGCGGCCGGGGTCGGGGGCGAAGCCGTCCCAGGAGGCGACCAGGTGCGGGTCGGTGTGGTCCTTGGCGCGGACGGTGTCGTAGAGGTAGGCGAGCAGGCGGCGCATCTGCTTGCCCCGGGTGATCTTCGCGATCATTCAGGCCGCCTTCCGGCCAGCCGCGTGGTGGGCGGTTGTCTCGATGTTGGCGATGGCGGCCCGGACGCAGTCCAGGGTGTGCTGGGCCTGGGCGAGCAGGGGGATGTCGGCGGGGTAGGGGGTGCCGCCGGCGTTGAGGCGGTGGGCGATCTGGTTGACGTTGGTGCCGATCCGGGCGACCTGGGTGCGCAGGGCGACGAGTTCGTCGATCAGGTCGTCGGTCTCGGTACGGCGGCCGGGCAGGGGCTGGGTGCCTTCGACGAAGGCCATGACGACCGCACCGACCAGGTGTGCGCCGGCGATCTCCATGGAACGGGCTTTGGCCTTGATGGCCTGCTGCTCGGTGTGGCTGTAGCGGACGTCGACGCGGTATGTGCGCTGCGTGCCGTCGCGCTTACGGCGGCGGGCGATGCGGCGCACGGCGGCTTCGGCAGCGGCGCGGATCAGGCTCGGCGGATCGGCGGGCGGCGCCTCGGCGGACGCGGCGGTGGTTGGTCCCTCCGGTGCTCCCTGGCGCCGGAGTTCCTCCGTCACCCCCGGGGCGGAGGGGCCTGCGGGGGACCGGCCATTGGACGGTCCAGCGCCATACCTTGCTCCGCCGGGGGCTGGGCTGGTCATGGCTGTGGTGACCGCGTTGTTGGGGACGTTGGCACGTACCGTACCGGGTTCGTGGCCAGGCTGGGACCACCTGACACGGGCTGGACGGCGGGTTGGCTGTTCGTGTCGTGGGGCATGGTGTTCGGTCCGTTGCTGTGAGGGCGGCGGTGGGTGTGGCGGGGTCCGCCCTGGTGTCGAAGGACGGGGGAAGGCCGTGTGGGGGTGATGAGTTTCCGAACCGTCGGGCGTTTCGGAACTGAACGGCGCCGCGTGCAGAAATCGAGCAGTGGCGCGGAGGCTGGTTCGGAGGGCGAGGGCTGGGGTGGCTTTCGTGCGTTGGTCCGCGCGCTGGGAGGGATGACCGGATGGGCGGACCAGCTGGGGCCGGTCCGCCGGTTGAGCTGGGGAGACTTCCGGTCAGTGGCCGTCGCGTTCGCGGCGCAGCGTGGCGATGAGCTGGGTGAGGCGGTCCTCGCTGATGGTGTGGCCGGCAGCGCGGATGGCCTCGCGGACCACGGCGCGGGTAGGGATTTCGTGCAGCTGGCAGGCGGGACGGGCGAGGATGAGGAGTTCGTCGAGTTCCGCGCTGGGCGGCCTGCCGATGCGGCGGGCCGGGTGGGCCGTTTCGTGGCGTGCCGGGGTGGGTTCGGGGCGGGTGTGCTGGATCTCCTGCTCGGGGCCGACCGGAGTCTCGTGCTGATGCTCGACGGTCTCGGGCTGCGTGACGGCGCCGGTCGCCGGTGGGGCGTTGTCGGCGCGGGTGATGAGGATGTGGAGGTGGACGGCGCCGGCGAGGGCCAGCGGGGCGATGGTGGACAGGATGCCCACGGTGGTGTCGTCCAGGTGCAGGCCGGTGATGTGGGTCTGCTGGTTGAGGCGGACGGCGTGGAGAGCGTTGGCCCAGACGCTGGCCGTGGTGGCCGCGGCGAACAGGGTCCAGATGTAGAGGCGGGCGCGGAAGGGCGCGGTGCGCAGGACGAGGAGGGCGCGCACCCCGTAGGCGATGAAGCCGTCGATGACCAGGGGGAAGAGGTAGGTCAGGGCGGGGCGTATGTGGATGGCTATGGCGATCTGCTGGAGGGAGTCGTACGAGAGGGTGCAGCCCGCGGCGCCGAGGAGCGCGACGGCTGCGCGGTCCCAGGCGGTCGCCTGGTGGGCTGTGGTGCGGGTGCTCGGGGGCATGCGGGAACTCCGGTGTGGGTTCTGCTTCCGCGCGCGGGCAGGCGTCAGCGGAGGAGCGAGGCGGGGGCGTGACGGCGGGGCCAGGGGGGCGGCCCGGGGCCGGTTACAAAGCGGCGGCGTGCCTTCTGCGGTCGTGGCCGGCGAGGATGACGCGGTCGGTCATCTCGGCGAGGCGGGAGGCGACGCGGTCGCCGACGGCGTCACGGAGCTCGGCGACGGGCAGATTGGTGGTGATCAGGGTCGGCAGGAGCTGGTTGTAGCGGTGGTTGACCAGGCGGTAGGTCAACTCTTCCGTCCACGGGGACTGCTTGGCCGCGCCGAGGTCGTCCAGCAGCAGGAGCGGGCTGCGGGCCAGGCGCCAGAGCTGCTGCTCGGGGTCGCTGCCGTGCTGGGGGCGCTGGGCGGCGTACAGGTCGGCTACGGTCGTCCCCTCCCACCGCAGCCTGACCCCGGCCCGGAGCAGCGTGCGGATCGCACCGTACGCCTGGTGGGTCTTGCCTGTGCCGGTCGGCCCGGCGATCAGCAGCGACGGCCCCGTCGCGATGCCGGGTACCCCACCGGGGCCCGGCCTGCCCGTGCGGGCGATCTCGGTGACCCAGGCGGTGATGCGCGGGTGGTCGGCGAGAGCGTGGCGGTACCGGGGTGGGATGCGGGCATCGGCAAGCTGCAGCGCAGTGACCGGCTCCGGCTCCGCGATGACCTCGGCTCGTGGGTCGATGCCCCGGTCGGTGAGGATCGCGGTGAGACGGCGCACCGCCCCGGCGGCGGTGCGGGGTTCGCGGGTGACGGTGGTCACAGGTCACCGCCGTAGGCGTCCTCGACGTCTGCCGGGTTGGTCCACGCGCGGTGCGGCGTCCGGGGGTTGGCCCCTGCCGGAGTGGCGTTCATCGCTTCGTTGACCAGGCTCGGCAGGACGCTCGGGCTCAGTCCCTTGGCCCGGAGCCGGTCCAGTCCCGCGCGGATATGGTCGGCGGCGATGTCCTCGCCCAGGAGCTGGTGGACTTCCCGGCCGAGGTGCCCGAGGACCTTCTCCGGCGGGCGGTGCGCGCATGCCGCGACGTACTCGCCGATGAGCTGCTTCGCCGAGACGGTGGGGCTGGGCGCGGGGGCGCTCGCGCCCCCCGAAGGGATTGATCCCAGGTCCAGGATCCTAGGTCCTAGATCCGGACCCTGAGGGCTCATCGACGACTCACTGAGTCCTCCGTGAGCCCTCGGTGAGGGCTCATTGAACCCCACCTGACCTGCGGGTCCGCGGTTCAGTGAGCGCTCATGCGTCTGCTGTGAGTCCTCGGCGAGTCCTCCGTGAGGGCTCACTGACTCCTCACGGAGGACTCGCTGATCTCGTCGTGACGGTTCACTGCTCCCGGCGGCCTCGTGGCGGGGGCAGACGGGTGCGCGGAGGCCGCTGGGGCGGTTGATCTTCTGGTGGCGTTGCCAGGTGACGATGTGCAGGTACTGCTTGCCGTCGTCGCCTTCGTAGCGGCAGATGAGGTCGGCTGCGGCGAGCTGGGTGAGGTCGTCCTCGACGCCGAGGGGGCCGTGGTCGGGGCGCAGCGACCACAGCAGGCCGGCGATGACGGCGGGTTGGTCGCGGAATCGGCCGTGGTCGTCGGCCTGGGTGAGCAGGCCGAAGAAGGTCCGCTCGGCCGACAGGGACACCGCGGCCAGGGACTCCGAGGCGAAGGCTTCGGGCTTGATGGTGCGTATCCGGGCCACGCCTCAGCACCCCGCCTTCGGGGCGGGCTGCGGTGAGGGGGATGCGAGCACGGCGGGCGGGGCCGTACGCTGGTTCACAGAAGTTCCTCTCCTGGCGGGCTTCGGGGCGGCAACCCCGGGGCCGTATGCCGGTCGTGATCGTTCAGGGATGGGCGGTCTTCGAGGGTTCTGCTTCAGCCCCCGGCGTGTCAGCGCCGGGGGCTTTGTCGTGTGCGGGTGGTCGGTGGGCAGGGTGCGGGGGATGGTAGGAGAATACCACGTCTCTGCGGATCGCAGCAACTACTTGCAATCGGCAGAACGGCGTGTATCCTAGTAGTCTCCTGCGGATTGCAGTGAGGTACTACGGACGGAAGGAGGCGTGGGTGGGCGACAACGAGGAGGACCTGCCGGGCCCGAGCATCAACCAGCTCGCCGGCGAGGAGAACGTCGCGGTGCGCATCAAGCTCGAACGGGACTCCCGCGGCTGGAGCACCAACGCCCTGTCCGACCGCCTCAACGCTGCCGGCTACGAGATGAACCCCTCCGCCGTGTGGCGGATCGAGAACGGCCAGCGCCGGGTCACGGTCGACGACGCCCTCGGCTTCGCCGAGGTCTTCGGCATCTCGCTGGTCAACCTCGTCGGCCCCCCGAGGCTCGCCGCCCACGCCCGCGCGATGGAGCTGGTCGAGGACATCCGACGCGCCTACCGCGCCTCCCACATGGCCAACCTCGCCGCCGCCCAGGCCCGCGACGCTCTCGACGCCTACCTCGACGAACACCCCGACGTCCGCGAAGAAGCCGAAGCCGCCGCGTCCCTTGCCGTTGCCGAAGAACTCACCGGCCTGCCCCAGCCGTACCAACTGCGCAACCGCCCCAGCCCCAACCGGAAGGACACCGAATAGCCCCGCCTGCAAGCCCCCGCACCGCACCGCCCATCCCTGAGTACCACACCGGCGAGCCCACGGAGTTGCCGCTCCCCGCGCCGCCAGAAGAGGACACCCTGTGCGTCACACCGCCATGCCCGCGATCCCTCCTGCCCGCGCCCGCGCAAAGGAGGCGACCGCCCATGCCTGAACGCCCCCACCACGAGGCCCCCATGTCCCGGCTCTACCGCCCCGAGGACATAGCCGACGTCCTCGGCTGCTCCGCCTGGTGGGTCCAGGACCGTGCCCGCCGACGCCTCATCCCCTTCACACGGGTCGGCCGCGCGTACCGCTTCACCCCCGAGCACCTCGCCGAGATCATCCGCCTCAACGAGGAGCGCCCGACACTGATGCCGAAGCCCGACGTCGCCGCTCCGAGGCCGGCTCCCCAGCCATCCGCGTCCAGGGGTGCCCATCCCGCCCAGGCAGAACGCCTTCGCGCGCGTTCTCCCCGTCGGCTACGCCGCGACCAGTTCGACACGGCCGCGTAGAGCGACACTGGAGAGGAGGACCCATGGGTTTCGCGGAGAAGCGGGGAAGCTACTGGCGCGGCCGGTTCAAAACCGCACCAGGCAAGCACGGCACCGTCGTCGACGCGGCAGGTGCGGTGGTCAAGTTCCCGACCAAGCGGGAGGCGAAGCGGGCCGCGGACGAGGCCGAGTTCGCCTTCCGGCGCGGTAAGTGGCGCGATCCGGGGCTCGGGCAGGAGACGTTCGGCGAGTACGCCAGTCGCTGGTATGCCGCCCAGGACCTTGCCGCATCGACCATGCAGAGCTACCGGCGCCACATCGAGGAGCACCTGCTCCCGGACTTCGAGGACAAGGCACTCGGCGGCATCCTGCGGACCGACGTCGCACTGTGGGAGAAGAAGGAGAAAGCGCGGTATGCCGCCACCAGCGTGAAGACCTGGCGGGCGGTGCTCCACCTCATCCTGGCCGACGCCGTCGACGAAGGCCTCATCGAGGCCAACCCGGCCACGACACGGCGCGGACGGGGCAAACGCGCCGGCCGCTCCCGCAACCGCGGACCGGAGAAGGTCATCACCGATCCGCTCGGCGCCCTGCTCATCGCCGAGCGGGCCGCCCTCCTGTCCGGGCGCGACGACGAGTTCGTCGCCGTGATCCTCATGGCCTTCACCGGTATGCGCTGGGGTGAAGTCGTCGGCCTGGAGACCGGCTTCGTACGCCCCGGTGCCGTCCGCGTCGAGTGGCAGCTGTACCAGCTCGACGACGGTGAAATGGTGCGCTGCCCGCCCAAGGACGACAGCTACCGCACCATCGACCTGCCGCCCTGGCTGACGGCCCTGCTGGCCGACCACATCGCCCGGACCAAGCCGACCCCGTGCTCCTGCCACGGCAAGACGTACGTCTTCCGAGGCCAGCGGGCAGCCCGCACCGGAGGCCACCACGGCGCGAAGCTCGTCGACGTCGCCCGACGGGCCGGCACCTCCGCCGGCACCGTGTCCAACGTCCTCAACCACCCGGACCGGGTCACCGAGTCCACCCGTCTCCGCGTGGAGAAGGCCATCGCCGACCTCGGCTTCGTACGCGGCGGCACCATCGTCGGGCACACCCCGCACTGGCGCCGCAGCAGCTTCGCCACGTGGCTGTTCGCCCCGGCCGTCTCGGGACGGTACCCGGCGAGGGGCGGGTCCCGACCTGTGCCGCTCGTCGGCGAGCCCTGGCCGGGCATCCCGGTGCGGGGCCGCAACTCCCAGGGCCGAGCCGACGCCTGCTGGGCCCCGATCGCCAAGGGGCTCACCCCTCACGGCCTGCGCCACACCCACCGCACGGTGATGGAGGACCTGGGCACGGAGAAGGTCCTCATGGACGACCGCATGGGCCACTTCGACGGCTCGGTCTCGGCACGGTACGCCCACGTCACGCCCGGCATGCGCCAGCGGCTGCGGGCCGGGCTCACCGCGCAGTGGGAGGCGGCGCTCGACGCGCGGCTGAGCATGCACCCGAGCTCACCGGTCGACACGCTCGATCGATTGCTGCGTGCCCGCGCGGCGTCTCGGGAGCCATAGGTCCTCGGATTCGGCAGGAAGGCCGCGGGTAGCTTGCCCCACCACTTGTAATCGGTCCGTGCTGCGAGCACTCGCAGCACGGACCGGTGCGCGATCCGTTCTGGCGATGTTGGCCTTCGCGGGCGGCGAGAAGCGCTCCTTCGGTCGGGGACCCTCAGAATCTCGCCATTGTCTCGCTGATGGACCACGCCGACGACGCGATCGCGTCCCCTGGTCACTCGGTGGTCAGGCAGGAACGTCGGCGCGGTTCAGGACGGCGGTCATCTCGTCCTTGGGGAGGGCAGGGTTGGCACCTGCGGCGAAGGCCAGTTCAGGGACGTGAAGTGCTTCGCGGAGCCGGTCGAGTGGGAGGCGTGGGTCACTGACCGCCGCCTGGCGTGTCCAGACTGCGGGGTCATGGCTGAGCCGTTCGAGCAGCGTGGGAGTGGCGGCCGGGTCCCGGACAGCCAGCCGCCGGTAGTTGCCGTCCGGGTGGTCCGCGTAGCGCGCGGCGAGGCCCTCGCGGGGGAAGCGAGGGTGCGTCTCCGCCATCCAGGATGAGAATGTGCCGCCGAGCCGTGTGTACACACGCATCAATACTTCCTGCGGGGTGTCGGGGTGGTGCACGCTCAAGAGGTCTTCCACCAGGGGGTCTTCGGTGCGTGCGAGCAGGCGTATGAGGTCGGGCGGCAGGTGGGGGCTTTGGGCGGCGGCGCGCAGGAGAAGCGGATGGGCGGAGGTCGCGGCCCGCCGCAGCACCTCGGGGTCGGCGAGACCGTTCCGTACCCACTCCACATTCCTCCTGTCGAAGGCCTCCACCGTGAAGTCGATCGTCATGCGCTGCGTCTCACCGAGTTCGGGCCTGAGGGAGACGGCGAGCCGTACGGCCTCGTCGGTGTCGATGGCGAGCCGCTCCACGAGGTCGGTGGGCAGTGACGGGTTCTCGGCGAGGGAGGCCAGATGCGTCCGCGCGGCGACGCATCGTTCAGCGTCGGCGCGGTGCAGGAGTCCGTGGCGCAGCGCTTCAGCGGCGGACTTCGGATCACGGATGAGTTCGGCGGTGACGCGCGCGTTCCGTCGGCACTCCCACAGTGCGGCGGCCCGCCGCACCTCAGGGGCGGGGTCGGCAAGCAGCGCTGACCGTTCGTCCGGCGGCAGATCCTGCCATGCGCGCACCGCGACTCGGCGTGCTGCCGGATCGCGGTGCGTCGCCAAGGCGGCTATGAAGGACGGGGCGAGATGGGGGGAGTCCAGCAGGGCCGTCCGTACGGAAGGGGCGGAGTCGTCGAGCAGGCGGGCGCACACATTGTCCGGCAGCGGTGCGACCGTCGTACGCGGGTCGCACCACTCGGGTCCGTACGCGAGAGCGGTCCGCACTTCGGGGGAAGGGTCATCCGCGAGCCGGGCCCGTTGCACGGGCTCGGCTCTGGCGCTCATCGCGAAGTTGATCCGAGCGGCCGGGTTCGGGTGAGCCAGGATTATCTCGACGGCCGTCTCGGGGAGTCCAGCCCGCTGGAGGGCGTGGCGGGGCGGGCCGTCACCGCCGCCGTCGAAGGCGAGCAGGCGCAGCAGCAACGGTGTCGGGAGCGCCGGGTTGCGCGCGACTCCGTCCAGCGCGGACGCGTGGAACGCGACCATGATTCCCCTACCCCTGTGTCTCCGCCGGCTGGTCCACGGCCATGATCCCCCGCCCGTCAGGCTGCCAGGCGATCAGGCCGTCATGATCGGTCGGACAGTACCCGAGCCGTGAGACGCGGCTTGCGGAGGACTTCGCGAGCCAGATCAGCCGATGGGGGTCGCCGTCCTCACGCGGTGCCACTCTCGTGGTCGTCGTCCTGGCCGCTCGCGAGCGCGGTTGGCAGTGGCAGCCCGTATTTGTCGCACAGGAACCGGGTCTGGCAATACCGTTGGGCGTCGGCCGCCACTCTGCCGAGGATCGCGGCATTCATGCCGGCTCCGACGAGGACACCCACGACCGGTACGACCTTGGCGACGTTTTCGACTGACACCTTGGACCCGGCCGGGCCGAGCTGCTGCATCAGCTTCTCAAGTGCGGCCAGGAGATGGTGGTCCTGGCGGAGTTTGTCCGACCACCGTATGCGCCCTCTGACTGCCTCCGCTGCCCGAGCGGTGTCACGCAATGGCTCGACCTTGGCTGCCTGTGCCACGAAGGACCGGCGTACCAGGCGCTGGATGAAGATTTGCTCGTCGGGATCTTTAGCGTCGTAGCCGTAGGAGTACGCGATGCGCGCCGCGATCGATGTGCTCAGCACCTGGATGACGAGGATGTCCGCAGTCATCGCGACGGGGATACCGGCGACGGGGACCATGGCCAGCAGTCCCATAGCGCCACCTTCGACTGCGCCGGCGGTGCGCCACGTGAGGGCGTTGAAGGTCAGCAGCCTGTCGCAGGACTTGAGATCCTGCTGCCGCAGGTCGGTGAAATGGTTGAGTTCCACACCTCGCTTGCGAGCGAGCTTCTCGACGTTCTTCGGGTCGTTCAGCTCCAGTGCCCAGTCGTTGACAAGATCGAGCAGCGCTGCCGCCGCCGCGAGTGCCGGTCGCGCCGCCTTGGTGGTGACGGCATCACCTGCGCGACGGATCGGTTCCTTGACGGCCTTGGGCACAGCGCCCCTGACACGGCTCACCGCGCTTCCCGCGGCCTCACCAGTGCGACCGAGTGCCGCATTTGCCCAGTTCGGAAGACCGCGGCGATTGTCGCGGCGCTCCCAGTGCTCGTTGAGCGCGGTCCACACCTGCCCCTCGTAGGCACTCATCCGAGGCGCACCGTCGACGAGCGGGCCGGCGTGAGGGCTCATTGAGGTTCTCCTTTTCGGCTGTGCTCGTCGGATCCGTGCACTGATGGTTGGGTTGGGAGACCCGGCGTTGGCTCGGGGTCGATGAAAACGGCGAGGTAGCGGAACTCGCCCCGGGGCCCGTCCTGCATGGAGTACGGCTGCCAGTTGAGGGCGTAGGAGCCGTGCAGGATTCGCGTGTTCCGCTCGTAGCCGCCCCCGCCCCAGAGGAGTTGGCCTTTGAGGCTGCGGGCTTCGTGGATGCGGAACTCGCGGTCGCGGGTGTTGTCCTGCTTGGGCGGCATCCACAGGCCGGCCTCGTTGGTGATGAGGAGAGCCAGGCCGTTCTGGTCGGGGCGGTCGCCGAAGCGCTCCAGGCGGGTGATGTCGGTGACGAAGCCGAGCCGGGCCAGGTCGGTGGCCGAGTGGGACCTCAGGGCGTAGTCCTCTGGAGGGGACCCGGCTGTGCCGGTCCACGTCGCCGTGCGGTACTTGAACTCGATCGCCGTGCGTGCCGAAGGGCCCATGCACAGCAGGTCGAGGTATTCGGCGCCGACCGCGGCGGGAGCGTTCTGGCGCACCTCCAGTCGGGACTGGATGGTGGGCGCCAGCTCCCACAGGACGCGCGCGAAGCTGTGCTGAAGATCCCGCTCGGAGTGGAAGACGGGTCGGTCCTGGCGGAGCTTGGCCATGACCTTGGACAGTGGCACCTCGCCGGCTATGAGTCCCGGCTCTTGCTGGTCTGTCCCGCGCATGCTTCCCCCTCGGCGGCAACGAAGCCGTGAGGGCGACCGTAGCGCCGTAACGCGGCTCGTCTCAGGCGTTCCGCCGAGTCGAGCCGCTCCTGCCCGGGAGCCGCCTGACGAGTTTGGCTCCCAAATGGCTCCCAAGACGCCCCTGGGAGCGACTCAGGGCCCCGATCCTCGGAAGGATCAGGGCCCTGAGCTGCTGCTTTGGAGTCGGGGTGGCGGGATTTGAACCCACGGCCTCTTCGTCCCGAACGAAGCGCGCTACCAAGCTGCGCCACACCCCGGTGCAACGACGATTACTCTAGCGGACCCGGGGCTGGAGACGAAATCCGGTTTCGGGAGGCCCGGGGGCCCGCCGAGGTCGGGGCCACCGGCGCCGTCTCGGCAGGACGGCCGAGGTCAGGGCAGGTCGTCTCAGGGACTCGGTCAGCCCGCAAGCCCGCCCCTCCGCTGACGGGGCGCCCACATCCCCGACACCTCGGCAAGCCCTCTGCTCGCCGCCAGGCCCGTACATGCCGCCACCCCGCGCCCGGCTCACCGCTAGGTTCGCACCGACAGCTCCGCAAGCCCTCCCGCTCACGGGCGCCGCCCTCCCGACAGCTCGGCAAGCCTGCCTGCGCAAGGCGCCCCACCTCCCGACACCCCGGCGCCCCCTCCCCCTCAAGGGCACCCCCCACCCCGACACCCCGGCGCACCCCCCCGCTCACCGTTCCGTCCGTGCGCGGGCGCTCCCCCACCCCGTCGGCAAAGTGTTAGCTCACGGTCGGGGTCAGTGTCAGCAGGGTTGCCTCGGGGGGGCACGCGAAGCGGACCGGGGTGTAGCGGTTCGTGCCGCAGCCCGCCGACACGTGGAGGTACGAAGTGGAGCCCCCGGCCGTGTGCGTGGAGAGGCCCTTCACGCGGTCCGTGTCCAGATCGCAGTTGGTGACCAGCGCGCCGTAGAAGGGGATGCAGAGCTGGCCGCCGTGGGTGTGGCCGGCCAGGATCAGCGGATAACGGTCCGCCGTGAAGGCGTCCAGCACGCGCAGGTAGGGGGCGTGGACCAGCGCCAGGTTGAAGTCCGCGTCCGGGTCGGGGCCGCCGGCCACCGCCGCGTAGCGGTCCCGCTTGATGTGCGGGTCGTCCAGGCCGGTGAGGCCGATCACCGGGCCGTGGTCCAGCTTCACCTGGCCCCGGGCGTTGCTCAGCCCCACCCAGCCCGCCGCGTCGAACGCGTCCCGCAGCTCGCCCCACGGGTTGCGGACCACGCCGTGCGCGCTGTGGTCCTTGCCGTTCAGCCCGTGCTGGCCGCGGGCCTTCTCCACCAGGTACTTGCCCGGGTTGCGGAACTTCGGGCCGTAGTAGTCGTTCGACCCGAAGACATAGGTGCCCGGGAAGCGCAGCAGCGGGCCCAGCGCGTCCAGCACCTCGGGGACCGCGGTGGGGTCCGAGAGGTTGTCCCCGGTGTTGACCACCAGGTCCGGGCGCAGCCCGGCCAGCGACTGCAGCCACCGGCGCTTCTTCTTCTGGCCCGAGACCATGTGGATGTCCGAGAGCTGCAGCACCCGGATCGGCTGCATGCCCCGCGGCAGCACCGGCACCTCCACCCGGCGCAGGCGGAAGGACCGGGCCTCGTAGCCGGCCGCGTACGCCACGCAGGCCGCGCCGACTGCCGTCACACCAAGGGGAATTCCGTAGAGCGCGCGCATGCCTCCATCGTGTCAGAAGCCGCGCCGCCGCAGTGCCACGCGTCCGGCCGCCTGTGGACAACCGGCCGGGGCCGCCGGCCGGACCGACCGCCGGTGGCAGGGCATTTCATACGGTATGCGTGCACGCCGGGTGTCCGCCCGGTGGGGCTTCCGTGGGGGCACCTCGCCCTCCCCGCTCCCCGTCCCCTTTAATGCGGCGCACTCGCGCCCCCGTGGTGCGAAAATCGGGACCATGACCACGACCCTCAAGCAGCGGCTCCAGGACGACCTCACCACCGCGATCAAGACGCGCGACGAGCTGCGCTCCGCCACGATCCGGCTGACCCTCAGCGCCATCACCAAGGAGGAGGTGGCGGGCGAGCAGGCCCGCGCGCTCTCCGACGACGAGGTGCTGAAGGTGATCGCCCGCGAGGCGAAGAAGCGGCGTGAGGCGGCCGAGGCGTTCGCCCAGGGCGGCCGGGCGGAGTCCGCCGAGCGGGAGCGCGCGGAGGGCGAGGTGCTCGCGGAGTACCTGCCGAAGCAGCTCGGCGACGAGGAGCTGGCCGGGATCGTGAAGGCGGCGATCGCGGAGACCGGCGCGTCCGGGCCGAAGGCGATGGGCCAGGTGATGAAGGCGGTGAACCCGAAGGTGGCCGGCCTGGCGGAGGGCGGCCGCGTCGCCGCCGAGGTCAAGCGCCAGCTCGCCGGCTGACCCGGGCCGCACCGCGGAGCACGCGCGGCCGCGCACCGGGGCTGAGATGCCGTACGCCATGCCGCAGGTGCCGTACCTCGTGCCCTACCTCATGCCGCGCGCCATGCGTCGCGTGAAGCCCCCGTGTGCCAGGAGCGGCCCCCCCGCGGGCCGCACGCAGCACCCCGGCAACGTGTAAGGGGCGCCCTCCCACGGAGGGCGCCCCTTACTTGCGTTCATAGGTGCCCAGGTACGTCACCCAGGCGCCGAGTCCTATGGGCCCGTACCTCCGACGATGTTGCCCCCTGAGGGCAGCATCCCGCCCGTGCCCGAGGTCGTGCCGCCGGAGGTCCCCGCGTCGGTGCCTCCGGTCGTACCCCCGGCGGTGGTCCCGCCAGTGGTGCCGCCGGTGATCACCCCGGTCGTCGCGCCCATGACCGTGAAGCCGCCGTGGCCCCCGTGCCCGCCGTGACCCTTGCCGTTGTCGCCGCCTCCGCCGTTGGCCCCGCCGGTCGCGGCCGTGTTGCCGCCGTTCGGCGGCTGCTGGGACTTGCTCGGGTCCGGGACGTTCAGCGGGACCGTGACGAAGTTCTCGGCCGGCTCGCCCTCCAGGGCGCCGCTGACCGCGTCCTTCCAGATCGGCGCCGGGCCGTCGGCGCCCTGCACCTTGTCGAAGTAGCGCGGGCCGATCGTCACGTCGATCATCTGCCGCTGGTGCTGCGGGTCGCCCATCCACACCGCGGCGGCGAGCTGCGGGGTGTAGCCGGCGAACCAGGCGGCGTAGCGGTTGTCGGTGGTACCGGTCTTGCCCGCGGTCTGGCGGCCGGGCAGGTTGGCCGCGGCGCCCGTACCGTCGTCCACCACGTTCTTCAGCATGGTGTTCAGGGTGTCCGCGGTCTGCTGGGACATCGCCTGCGAGCAGATCGACTTCGGCACCGCCAGGTGCTTGCCCTGCGCGTTGGTCACCGAGTTGATGACGATCGGCGTGCAGTAGACACCGCGGTTGGCGAAGGCGGCGTACGCGCCGGCCACCGTCAGCGGCGAGACCTCGTTGGTGCCCAGGGTCAGCGAGGCGCCCTGGACCAGCGGCTTGCCGTCCGCGCGGCCGACGCCCAGCTTGTCGGCCATCTTCAGGATCGGGCAGAGGCCGACGTCCGCCTCGAGGGCGACGAAGTAGGTGTTGATCGACTTCTGCAGCGCCTCGGGCATCGCGAACGGGCCGACCTCGGTGGTCATCTCGTTCTGCGTGGTCTTGTCGCTGTGCAGGACCTGGCCGCCGCAGGTGGTGACGTCCGGGTAGGGCATCTTGTACGGCGAGGGGTAGACCTGCGACGGCTTGAAGCCCTGCTCCAGGGCGGCCGCGGCAGTTATCGGCTTGAACGTCGAACCGTTCTGGAAGCCGATTCCGCCGCCCATGGACTCGTCGACCGAGTAGTTGATCTGGGTCTCGTTCTTGCCGAAGCCGTACGGCTTGCTCTGGCCCATGGCGACGACCTTGCCGGTGCCGGGCTGGACCATCGTCATCGCCGCGGCGATCGTGTCGCTCTTGTAGACGTGCTGGGCGATGCCGTCGAGCAGCGACTTCTGGGCCTTGGGCTGGAGCGTGGTGCGGATGGTCAGGCCGCCGGTGTCCCACAGCTTCTGCCGGGCCTCCTTGGTCTTGCCGAAGGCCGCGTTCTGCAGGAAGGTCTCGCGGACGTAGTCGCAGAAGAAGCCGGCGCCGTTGACTGCGGTGATGCAGCCGTTCTTGGGGGTGCTGACCTTCAGGCCGAGCGGCTGCTTCTCGGCGGCCTGCGCCTGCGCCGGGGTGATGTCCTTCAGCTGGGCCATCCGCGCGAGCACCGTGTTGCGCCGGTCGGTGGCCGCCTGCGGGTTGCTGATCGGGTCGTAGTTGGTCGGCGACTGCACCATGCCGGCCAGCAGCGCGGCCTGCGTGAGGGTGAGGTCCTTGGCGTGGGTGCTGAAGTAGCGCTCCGAGGCGGCCTCGATGCCGTACGCCTGCTCGCCGAAGAAGGTGATGTTGAGGTAGTTCTCCAGGATCTTCTTCTTGCCGAGTTCCTTCTCGACCTGGATCGCGTACTTCATCTCCTTGATCTTGCGGCCGGCGGTCTGCTGGGTGGCCTGGGCCACCTTGTCGGCGTCGTTGCCCGCCTCCTCCACGAAGACGTTCTTCACGTACTGCTGGGTCAGCGTGGAGGCGCCCTGGGTGCTGCCGTCGGAGGCGTTGTGGCTCAGCGCGCGCAGGATGCCCCTGAGGTCGATCGCCCCGTGCTGGTAGTAGCGCGAGTCCTCGATGTCCACGATCGCGGTGAGGATGTTCGGGCTCATCCGATCGATCGGCACCACGGTGCGGTCGCGCGAGTAGACGGTGGCGATCAGGCCGCCGTTGGCGTCCAGGATCTTGGACGCCTGGCTCAGCGGTGGCTGCTTCAGCTCGCCCGGCAGGTCGTCGAAGCCCTTCACCGTGCCCTTGGCGGACAGGCCGAGGGCGCCGGCGGCGGGCAGCGCGATTCCCGCCAGCACCGCACCGGCCAGCACGCTGACACCGAGGAACTTGGCGGCCTGCTGGGCCGAGGACAGCCCCCCGCCGGAACGCTTGTGAGCCATGGGGTGCAGCCTAAACCGTCAACCTGGGGCCGCCCGAGGCCGAGGACCCTTTCCGGGCGGACGCATACGAGACCGTGACATTACGGGGTCGTGACCCGGTGCGGACGGGGCGGCGGACCATGGCGGACCGGGCGGCGAATCGGGCGGCGGACCGCTGCGGACCGGGGCGGCGGTGCGCCCGGCGTGCGCCCCCGGGCGGGCGGCGGCGCGGAGGTTGCGAATCCCCGGACGCGGCGGGGGTCGGTCGCCTACTCTGGTCCGGACAGCACACGATCTCCCCGTGACCATGCGTCGTCCCACCTCACTCTTGTGAGTGATGAGAACTGCCCGAAATTCGGTATATGCCGGAGGTCTTGGCACTTCCCGACGGCGAAGTGCGGTGATCCGTCCGCAAGAGTCCCTTTTCTCCACCGGTCACTCCGGTGGGTGATCTGCCGCGCACGCATAGTCCATTCGGGCCATGCAAGATTGGGCCTGAAAGGGCTGTTGCGCCGCGCCTACCTTCCGTAACGTCCTCAACTGGCACCGGTGAATATGCCGGGTGCCGCCGTGGGGGAGCCTCGATTCGGGAGAGGACGGCGCCAGCATGAGCAGCTGGGTAACCGACTGGAGCACGCAGGCCGCGTGCAAGACCACTGATCCGGATGAGCTGTTCGTCCAGGGTGCGGCCCAGAACCGGGCCAAGGCGGTGTGCACCGGCTGCCCGGTGCGGACCGAGTGCCTGGCGGACGCGCTCGACAACCGGGTCGAGTTCGGGGTGTGGGGGGGTATGACCGAGCGTGAGCGCCGCGCCCTGCTGCGCCGCCGCCCGACCGTGACGTCGTGGCGCCGGCTGCTGGAGACGGCCCGCACGGAGTACGAGCGCAGCACGGGCCTGCTGCCGATCGAGGACGACGAGGACTACGCGGCGGCCGGCTGACCGCCGCCGAGCCGCAGGCCGATCTCCCGCAGGCCGGCCAGGTCGTGCACGTCGCCCGGCAGGGCCGTGACGTCGACCATCGGCACCTCGGGGTGCACGGAGACGAACCGCTCGCGGGTGCGCCGCTCGCGCGCGACCACCTGCATCCGCTCGGCGTGCAGCCGCAGCAGGGCCGCCGCCAGCAGCTCCGTACGCTCCTGTGCGTCCGCGGGGGTGTCGGCGCCGCCGTGGCCCGCCCGGCCGGTGCGCTCGGCGTCACTGGCCTCCAACTCAGCTTTCCCCGGGGGGAGATCGACAATGCCGGCGCCGTCCGGGTTTTCCGCCCCCGGCCCGTCGGCGCCGCCTGAGCCGCCGCTGCCCGCGTCCTCGCCGCCGGCCTCCGCCTCGGCCACCGCGTCCTCCAGCGCCTCGGCCGCGGCCACCGCCCGCTCCGCGGTGAGCCGGTCCGCCTCGCTGCCGTGCACCCGGTTGAGCACCATCCCGGCCAGCGGCATGTCCTCCGCGGCCAGCCGCTCCACGAAGTAGGCGGCCTCGCGCAGGGCGTCCCGCTCGGGCGCGGCGACCACCAGGAAGGCCGTCCCCGGCGCCTGAAGCAGCCGGTACGTGGCGTCGGCGCGGGTGCGGAAGCCGCCGAACATGGTGTCCATGGCGGCCACGAAGGTCTGCACGTCGCGCAGCAGCCCGGCGCCCATCACCTTGCTCAGGGTGCCGGTCATCATCGACATCCCGAGGTTGAGGAACTTCACCCCGGCCCGCCCGCCGACCTTCGCCGGCGCCGTCAGCAGCTTGATGAACCGCCCGTCGAGGAAGGAGCCGAGCCGCTTGGGCGCGTCCAGGAAGTCCAGCGCGCTGCGGCTCGGTGGGGTGTCCACCACGATCAGGTCCCAGCTGCCGCGGGCCTGCAGCTGGCCCAGCTTCTCCATCGCCATGTACTCCTGGGTGCCGGCGAAACCGGCGGACAGCGACTGGTAGAAGGGGTTCTCCAGGATCGCCCGGGCCCGGGCCGGATCGGAGTGCTGGACCACGACCTCGTCGAAGGTCCGCTTCATGTCGAGCATCATCGCGTGCAGCGAGCCGCCGGCCGACCGATCGATTCCGGCCACCTCGCGAGGGGTGTTGTCGAGTTCCGTCAGACCCATCGACTGCGCGAGCCGGCGCGCGGGGTCGATGGTGAGCACCACCGCGGTGCGCCCGCGCTCGGCGGCCCGCAGGCCCAGGGCGGCGGCCGTCGTGGTCTTGCCGACGCCGCCGGAGCCGCAGCACACGATGATCCGGGTCTTCGGGTCGTCCAGCAGCGGGTCGATCTCCAGCAGGGGGCTTTCCAGGCTCATCGGTTGCTCGTCCGTCGCTCGTCGGTGGGCTGGTCGGTGCGCTGGTGGCCGGGTGGGCCGGCGGTGGGCCGGCGGCTCGTCCGCGGGTGGGGCGCGGGGCCCGCCCGCCGGGCCGGCCCGCTCACCCGTCACCCGGCGGCTGCTCGTCGGTGCCGGCCTGCGCGGCCTCGCGCGCGTCGGCCGCGGCCGCCTCCGCGAGGTCCGGGCCGTCCTCGGGGACCGGCCCGTGCGGCGGCGGCACCGCCACCGCCTGCCGGCGCAGGCTGTCCGCCAGCCGGTAGAGCCCGCCGAGGTCCACACCGTCCCCCAGCAGCTCCAACTCCCGTACCGGCAGGCCGAGTCCGGCGATCTCGGCGCGCTGCTCGCGCTCCAGAACCACCCGCTGGGCATGCTCGTGGGCCTGCGCGAAGAGCGGCTCGACCAGGCGCTCGGCCACCCCGCCGCGCCGGGCCCCGCCCAGCCCCGCCTGGGAGAGCGCCTTGGCGACCGCGGCCCGCCGCTTGCCGTTGCCGCCGACCTGCGCGGCGGCCACCTCGGCCAGCTCCGCGTCGCCGAGCAGCACCGGCCGCACCATGTTGACGATCACCGCGCCCACCGGCAGCCCGGCCGCCCGCAGTTCGGCGACGCCGTCCATGGTTTCCTGGACCGGCATCTCCTCCAGCAGCGTCACCAGGTGGATCGCGGTCTGCGGGGACTTCAGCACCCGCATCACGGCCTGCGCCTGATGGTGTATCGGGCCGACCTTCGCCAGCCCCGCCACCTCGTCGTTGACGTTCAGGAAGCGGGTGATGCGGCCGGTGGGCGGGGCGTCGAGGACGACCGCGTCGTACACCGGCCAGCCGGCGCCGTCCTTGCGGCGCACCGCCTCGCACACCTTGCCGGTCAGCAGCACGTCCCGCAGGCCCGGGGCCACGGTGGTGGCGAAGTCGATCGCGCCGAGCTTCTTCAGCGCCCGGCCGGCCCGGCCGAGCTTGTAGAACATGTCGAGGTAGTCGAGCATCGCCAACTCGGCGTCGATGGCCAGGGCGTGCACCTCGCCGCCGCCCGAGGCGGAGGCGATGCGGCGCTCCTCGTACGGCAGCGCCTCGGTCTCGAATAGCTGGGCGATGCCCTGCCGCTCCTCGACCTCGCAGAGCAGCACCCGCCGGCCCTCCGCCGCGAGGGCGAGGGCGAGCGCGGCGGCGACCGTGGTCTTGCCCGTGCCGCCCTTGCCCGTCACGACGTGGAGTCGGACGGCTGATGACTGTTGAGGGCTCACCCTTGCGAGCCTAACCATTCGGCGGCCCGGCCAGCGCGCGGGCGGCCCGTTCCCCGTGCGGCGGGCCGCGGACGAGGCACTAAAGTCGCGGTATGGCGAAGAAGTGGGAATACGCGACCGTGCCGCTCCTGGTGCACGCGACGAAGCAGATCCTGGACACCTGGGGCGAGGACGGCTGGGAGCTGGTCCAGGTCGTGCCGGGGCCGAACAACCCCGAGCAGCTGGTGGCCTACCTGAAGCGGGAGAAGGACGCGTGAGCGGGACCGTCGCCGCGCGCCTGGCCGAGCTGGGCCTGGTGCTGCCCGACGTGGTGCCGCCGCTGGCCGCCTACCAGCCGGCCGTCCGCTCGGGCGCCTACGTCTTCACCTCCGGCCAGCTGCCGATCGTGGACGGCAAGCTCGCCGAGACGGGCAAGGTCGGCGCGGAGGTCTCCCCGGAGCGCGCCAAGGAACTCGCGGCCACCTGCGCGCTGAACGCCCTGGCGGCCGTCGCCTCGGTCGCGGGTGACCTGGACCGGATCGCCCGCGTCGTCAAGGTCGTCGGCTTCGTCGCCTCCGCGCCGGACTTCACCGGTCAGCCGGGCGTCGTCAACGGCGCCAGCGAGCTGCTGGGCGAGGTGCTCGGCGACAAGGGCGTGCACGCCCGCAGCGCGGTCGGCGTGGCGGTGCTGCCGCTGGACGCCCCCGTCGAGGTCGAGATCCAGGTCGAGCTGGCCGAATAGGCCGGACGGGCAGCCGGGCCGGGGAGCGGGCCGGTTACGGTGGCCGCATGGCGGACACCACGCACTCCCCGGACCGGCCCGCGCCCCGCATCCTGCACCTCACCGAGCGCGCCCTGTGGCAGGAGGCGCAAGCCGGCGGCACCTACGAGGTCTCCACGCGCGGCCGCACCCTCGGCGACGTCGGCTTCATCCACTGCTCGCTGCCGCACCAGCTGCCCGGCGTGGCCGCCCTGCTCTACGCCGACGAGCCCGGGCGCGACGACCTGGTCGTCCTGACGATCGACACGGCGCTGCTGGACGTCCCGGTCCGCTACGAGCCGCCGGTCCCGGGCGCGGAGCCCTTCCCGCACATCTACGGCCCGCTGCCGGTGACGGCGGTCGTCTCGGTGCAGCCCTGGCCGCTCCGCTGAGGCGGAAGCCCAGGTGGGGGACCCCTCGAACAAAGCGGCGCGGCGACGTACGCTCTCGGCCATGACGCCTCAGAACGCCGCACCCTTCTCCGACGGGTGGGCCGACCGGCTGCGCGCCCTCATGAGCGGCGAGCTGGTCCCGGTCGAGCCGCGCCCGTCGGCCACCGTGCTGCTGCTGCGGGACGGGCCGGCGGGCACCCCCGAGGTGCACCTGCTGCGGCGCCGCACCTCCATGGCGTTCGCCGGCGGCATGTACGCCTTTCCCGGCGGTGGCGTCGACCCGCGCGACAAGCGGCGGGTGCGCTGGGCCGGGCCGCCGCTGGACTGGTGGGCCGCCGCGCTCGGCACGGTCGCCCCGCACGCGCAGGCGGTGGTGTGCGCGGCGGTCCGCGAGACGTTCGAGGAGTCCGGCGTGCTGCTCGCCGGGCCCGACGAGCGGACCGTCGTCGCCGACACCACCGGGCCCGGCTGGGAGGCCGACCGCGCCGCCCTGGTCGCCCGCGACCTCTCCTTCGCCGACTTCCTCGCCCGCCACGACCTCGTGCTGCGCTCGGACCTGCTGGCGCCCTGGGCCCGCTGGATCACCCCGGAGTTCGAGGAGCGCCGCTACGACACCTGGTTCTTCCTCGCGCTGCTGCCGGACGGCCAGCGCACCCGCGACGTCTCCGGCGAGGCCGACCGCACGGTGTGGCTGTCGGCCGCGGACGCGGTCGGCGGCCACGACAGCGGCGAGCTGGCCATGCTGCCGCCCACCGTCACCACGCTGCGCTCCCTGCTGCCGTACGCGGCCGCCGCCGACGCGCTGGCCGCCGCCCCCGGCCGGGACCTGGCGCCGGTGATGGTGCGCGCGAGCCTCGACGACACCGGGCAGGTCCTGCTCGATTGGCCCGGCCACGGCGACCTCACGCGGGAGGCGCGATGACCACCGCCGCCACCCCGCCGGGCCGCCCGCAGCCCTCGATCGGCGGGCGGGCCACCGCGCGGGCGCTGTGCGTGCTGGCCCCCAACCCCTCGCCGATGACGCTGGACGGCACCAACACATGGATACTCTCCGAGCCGGACTCGGCGCTCGCCGTCGTGGTGGACCCCGGGCCACTGGACGAGGGGCACCTGGCCCGGGTGGTCGCCGCCGCCGAGGAGCAGGGCAAGCGGATCGCCCTGACGCTGCTCACCCACGGCCACCCCGACCACGCCGAGGGCGCGGCCCGCTTCGCCGAGCTGACCCGCACCCCGGTGCGCGCCCTGGACCCGGCGCTGCGGCTGGGCGAGGAGGGCCTGGCCGAGGGCGACACGGTGACCACCGGCGGCCTGGAGCTGCACGTCGTGCCCACCCCCGGGCACACCTCGGACTCGCTCTGCTTCCACCTGCCCGCCGACCGCGCCGTGCTGACCGGCGACACCGTCCTCGGCCGCGGCACGACCGTCGTCGCCCACCCCGACGGGCGGCTCGGCGACTACCTGGACTCCCTGCGCCGGCTGCAGTCACTCACCACGGAGGCCGACGTCGCCACGGTGCTGCCGGGGCACGGGCCGGTGCTCGACGACGCGCGCGGCGCCGTCGAGTTCTACCTCGCGCACCGCGCCCACCGGCTCGCCCAGGTCGAGACCGCGGTGGAGTCGGGCCTGCGCACCCCTGCCGAGGTGGTCGCCCACGTCTACGCCGACGTCGACCGCGCGGTGTGGCCCGCCGCCGAGCTGTCGGTCCGCGCCCAACTGGACTACCTGCGCGAACACGGGATCATCGACCTGCCATGACCTACCCCAGCACCTCCCCGGAAGCCCAGGGCACCCCTGGCGCCGCCGACGCCGGCACCGCCCCGCGGGCCGACGGCCCCGCCGCCGCCTTCGCCCCCTGGTCGCCCTCCTTCGTCGCCGACCCGTACCCCGCCTACGAGGAGCTGCGGGCCGCGGGCCGCGCGCACTGGTTCGCGCCCACCTCGCAGTGGCTCGTCCCGCACCACGACGACGTCAGCGCCCTGCTGCGGGACCGCCGGCTCGGCCGCACCTATCTGCACCGCTTCAGCCACGAGGAGTTCGGCCGCCAGGCGCCGCCGCCGGAGCACGAGCCCTTCACCGTGCTCAACGGCAACGGCCTGCTCGACCTGGAGGCCCCCGTCCACACCCGTATCCGGCGGCTGGTCGCCAAGGCGTTCACCCCGCGGATGGTGGACGACCTCGCGCCCACCGTGCGCGAACTGGCCGAAGGGCTCGTCGCGGACCTGCGCGCCGACGGCGGCGGCGACCTGCTCGCCCAGGTCGCCGAGCCGCTGCCGGTCGCCGTCATCGCCGAGATGCTCGGGGTGCCGCCCGCCGACCGCGGGCTGCTGCGCCCCTGGTCCGCCGCGATCACCGGCATGTTCGAGCTGAACCCGGACGAGGAGACCGCGCGCCGGGCCGTGCGCGCCGCCGAGGAGTTCAGCGCCTACCTGCGGGAGCTGATCGCCGCCCGCCGCCGCGACCCGGGCACCGACCTGGTCAGCGCCCTGATCGCCGCGCACGACGACGGGGACGTGCTGACCGAGCAGGAAATGGTCTCCACCTGCGTGCTGCTCCTCAACGCGGGCCACGAGGCCACCGTGAACACCACCGTCCTGGGCTGGCTGCACCTGCTGCGCCACCCCGCCCAGCTGGCCGCCCTCGCCGGCGCCGGCGGGCCGGAGGACCTCCGCGACGCGGTGGAGGAGATGCTGCGCTACGACACCCCGCTGCAGATGTTCGAGCGCTGGGTGCTGGACGACATCGAGGTCGGCGGGACGGTCATCCCGCGCGGCTCGGAGGTGGCGCTGCTGCTCGGCTCGGCCAACCGCGACCCGGCCCGCTTCACCGACCCCGGCACCTTCGACACCACCCGGCCCGCGGCGGACAACCGCCATCTGTCCTTCGGCGCCGGCCTGCACTACTGCCTGGGCGCCCCGCTGGCCCGCCTGGAGCTGACCACCTCCTTCCACACCCTCCTGCGGGACGCGCCCGGGATGCGGCTGGCCGAGGAGCCGCAGTGGCGCCCCGGCTACGTCATCCGCGGCCTGGAGCGGCTGCTGGTCACCTGGTGACGGGCTTGGTGACCGGCCTTGCGCCGGTGCGCTTCGACGCAATGGAGCACACCTCGACACCATGGGCGCGGCCGCGGTCCGCACCCATGGACGCGGCCCGCACCGCTAGCGCGGCACCGTCAGCCGCCAGGCGGACGGCTCCACGGTCCAGGTGCGGCTGCGGACGGGCCCGGTGATCGCCGAGTCGGCCCGGTAGCGGAAGTCGCGGCCGGAGACCGTGATCGTCCGGGCCCGCGTCAGCACTTGGGCCGAGCCCGGGGCGCGCCGGACATGCACCTCGGCGAGGCCGGCCGGCGCGGGCCGCACCGACACCTCGTGCACCGGCTCGTCGAGGTCGGCGAGCAGCACCCCGTCGGCCTCGACCCGCAACCGCTGGCGGCGCGGCGGCGGGTTGCCGTTGACCGGGATCGGGGCGGTCAGGGTGCGCACCAGGGAGCGGGCGGTCTTCTCCACCGGCGTCCACCAGTGGGCGGCGGTGTGGGCGACGGGGGTGCCGCAGGGCAGGCTCAGCGTGCCGAGCACGATGCCGCCGCTCTCGTCCACCAGCAGGTCCAGCACGCGCTCCACGCCGTCGAGCACCGCGCGGGCGGCAGCGGGCACCTGGGCCGGCACCCCGAGCGCCTTGACCAGGGTGGAGCGCGGGCCGATCGGCACCACCGAGACCGTCGACTCGTGCAGGGTGCGCTCCTTGCGCAGGGCCAGGACGGTGCGCAGCAGCGCCGCGTCGTCGCCCAGTACCACAGGGTGACGGCGACCGCGGTGGGCGAGGGCCTTCTCGACCTCCTCGGCGGACTCGGGGAACGCCATCTTCACGGAGGCGGCGCCCGCACACAGCACGTCCTTGGCGATCCTGACGGATTCACCGTCGGTGGCGCGTGCCGCGGGGTCGACGACCACGAGCAGAGGATGCTCGGCCGGGACGTGAGCCGACACCTTGGTCCTTCCTCAGGTAAAATCTCGGTGCAAGAGCCCCTTGCCGCCTTTGCGCCAGGGGCTTCGTCTATTCCGGGGCAGGGTCGACGGCTCTCTGCACGTTGGACATGCCCCGCCCGGAAGGGGTGTACGCCTGTGCCCGCACTTGTGCTGCTCGGTGCTCAGTGGGGTGACGAGGGCAAGGGGAAGGCCACCGACCTGCTCGGCGGCTCAGTGGACTACGTGGTGCGCTACCAGGGCGGCAACAACGCCGGCCACACCGTCGTGGTGGGCGACCAGAAGTACGCACTCCACCTGCTCCCCTCCGGCATCCTCTCACCGGGCTGCGTCCCGGTGATCGGCAACGGTGTCGTGGTCGACCCGGCGGTCCTGCTCTCCGAGCTGAGCGGGCTCGACGAGCGCGGCGTGGACACCTCCAAGCTCCTGATCAGCGGTAACGCCCACCTGATCACGCCGTATCACCAGACCATCGACAAGGTGACGGAGCGCTTCCTGGGCAGCCGCAGGATCGGCACCACCGGCCGCGGCATCGGGCCGGCCTACGCGGACAAGATCAACCGGGTGGGCATCCGCGTGCAGGACCTCTTCGACGAATCGATCCTCCGGCAGAAGGTCGAGGCGGCGCTGCACGACAAGAACCAGATCCTGGTGAAGATCTTCAACCGGCGGGCGATCACCACCGACCAGGTCGTCGAGGAGTACCTCGGCTACGCCGAGCAGATCAAGCCGTACGTCACCGACACCACGCTGGTGCTCAACAAGGCGCTGGACGACGGCAAGGTCGTGCTCATGGAGGGCGGGCAGGGCACGCTCCTGGACGTCGACCACGGCACGTACCCCTTCGTCACCTCGTCCAACCCGACCTCCGGCGGCGCGTGCACCGGCAGCGGCGTCGGTCCCACGAGGATCACCCGCGTGATCGGCATCCTCAAGGCGTACACAACGCGTGTGGGCTCCGGACCGTTCCCCACCGAACTGCTCGACGAGGACGGCGACCGGCTGCGCACCGTGGGCCACGAGTTCGGCGTCACCACCGGCCGCGACCGGCGCTGCGGCTGGTTCGACGCGTTGATCGCACGCTACGCCACCCGGGTGAACGGGCTGACCGACTTCTTCCTCACCAAGCTCGACATCCTCACCGGCTGGGAGCGCATCCCGGTCTGCGTCGGCTACGACATCGAGGGGCAGCGGGTGGACGAACTCCCGTACAGCCAGAGCGACTTCCACCACGCGAAGCCGATCTACGAGTTCCTGCCCGGCTGGTCGGAGGACATCACCAAGGCCAAGACCTTCGCCGACCTGCCCAAGAACGCGCAGGACTACGTCAAGGCGCTGGAGGAGATGTCCGGGGCGCCGATCTCGGCGATCGGGGTGGGCCCCGGCCGGGACGAGACGATCCAGATCAACTCCTTCGTCTGAGCCGCCCGCACACTCTGGTGCACAAGTGGGCCCCGCCCTCCTGGAGGCGCGGGGCTCACCCCTTTCCGGCCGTGCATGTGCACTCCTGACGGTCCGTCAGCCCGCCTTGGTGTACGTCAGTGGCGCCTTGCCGTCCTCGTTGTCCCGGCGTAGGTGGGTGGCGTCGAGCAGGGTGAGCGTCGTCGGGTCGCCCGGCGAGCAGGAGGAGAGCGGGTCGCCGCCGGTCACCTGGGACGCGCTGAGCGCCACCGGCGGCCCGGCCGAGGTCACGCGCATCCGCCAGGAGCAGGAGTAGGCGGCGCTCTCGCCGGTGAGCACCACGGTGCCGTCGGCGCGCACGGTCAGCGTCCGGGTGTTGTCGCCCTGGTCGGCGCTGACGAACGAGGTGCGCCACACGCCCACCATGCCGGCGGGCACGAGGCCCTTCGCGGGCGGCGTCCCCGGGGCCTTGGCGCGCCGCCCGGGCGCCTGGGAGGCCGGCGAGGCGGGCGCCTTGGCGTCCTTCGAGCCGCCGCTGCCGTGCCGCAGGGCGGTGTACGCGGTGGCGCTCCCGGCGACGACGACCAGAGCGGCAATGGCGGCGAGAAGGGTGCCGCGACGCCTCACCGGGCCCCGGGTGGGAGGCGGTGGTGTGGGGGACGCGTCGTAGGGCGCGGTGACACCGGTGGGGTAGCTGGTGGGGCGGCCGGTAGGTGTGGGGGTGCTGGGCGCGGCGACGCCGGACGGTGGACTGGTAGGTGTGGGCGTGCTGGGTGCCGTGACGCGGGATGCTGGGCCGGTGGGGGTCGGGGTGCCGGGCGGTATTGGTGGCCGGGTGGGCTCCATGGGCGCGGGCGGGGGTGTCGGGTGGGCGGTGCCCATGGGTGCCGGGCGGTGCCCGGGGGACGGTGTGGAGACCTCGGTCGCCGCGTGCGGCGGCTCGGGGGCTTCGGGGGCTTCGGGGGCTTCGGGGGCTTCGGCGGCTGGTGGCCGGGGTGCCGGTGGGGCTGCCGGCTGAGGTGCGGGGGAAAGGGGCGCGGGCTCGCGGGGAGCCTGGCTCGCCTGGGGCGGGGCTCCTTGAGGCGCGGTCGCCACCTTGGGTGCGGGGTCCGCGTCCTGGGTGGCGGGGCTTTGCGGCGGGGCCGGTGGCGTGTCCGCCTCCGCCTCCAGTTCGAGCAGGCGGACGGCGTGGCGGCCGAGCCTGGCCACAATGGCGGCGGGCAGCCAGGGCTCGGGCTCGTCCGCGACGCGGGCGGGCGGGTCCTGCCGCGCGCCGGAGCGAGCGCCGGGCTCGCCGGGTGCCGCCTCCTCCACCGCCGCGTCTGCTGCCGCTTCCGCCTCCGCGAGCATCGCGTGGATCTCCGGCAGCGAGGGCCGCGCGTCGGGCTCCTTGGCCAGGCACGCGGCCACCAGGGGCCGCAGCCCGGCCGGGACGGGCGCGAGATCGGGCGGCTCCTGGACGATGCGGTACATCTGCGCGTGCACCCCGCTGGCGGCCGCGCCGAAGGGCTGCAACCCCGTGGCGGCGTAGGCGAGGACCGAGCCGAGGCAGAAGATGTCGCACGCGGGCGTGACCCGGTCGCCCCTGACCTGTTCGGGCGACATGAAGCCGGGCGAGCCGACCATCGCGCCCGTGACGGTCAGCGAGCCGTCGGCGACCGTCTCCAGGGCGCGGGCGATGCCGAAGTCGATGACGCGGGGCCCGTCGATCGTGATCATCACGTTGGACGGCTTGAGGTCCCGGTGCACCAGGCCCGCGGCATGGATGTCGCCCAGCGCGTGCGCCAGGCCCGCGGCGAGGACGCGCACCGAGCGCTCGGGCAGCGGCCCGTACTCCTTGGCGACGACCTGGTGGAGCGAGGGCCCCGGTACGTAACCGGTCGCGACCCAGGGGACCTCGGCCTCGGTGTCGGCGTCGAGCACCGGCGCGGTCCAGCGGCCGCCGACCCGGCGGGCGGCCTGCACCTCGCGGCGGAAGCGGCTGCGGAACTCCTCGCGCTCGGCCAGGTCGGGGCGGACCAGCTTCACCGCGACCGTGCGGCCGCGCGCGGACCTGGCCAGGTAGACCCGCCCCATGCCGCCGACGCCGAGCCGCCCCAGCAGCCGGTACGCGCCGATCCACCGCGGATCGTCGGCCCTCAGCCCGTCGCTGCCGTCCATCGCGCGCCGCCCCCTCCCGCGCCCCGGCCGCCCGGGGTTCCGTGGCGGCTGCCCGCCGCTCACCGGCGAAGAATATGCGCCGCCCGGCCGTGCGGTCATGGGCCGACGCCATGGCGTCGGGAACAATCCGCCGCCATGGAGGCCAGGTGCCTGCGCCTCCTTGGTGTCCAGACGCCCTGCCGCAGCCCGCCGCCACCACCTGCCGCTGTGACCTCGCCCACAGCGGACACTCCGGCCCTCGGCAAGCCGCCGGGCACCCAGGCGCCCGGACGCCTTGCGGGTACGGCACGCGAGCCGCCACCCGCATCCCCCCGCGCCCGCCGGGCAGACGATCACACGAACGCGGGCGGCGCACATCCGTACGAGCCTCGCCTATCGTGTCCGCAGCCGACGCGGAACGGCAGGGCGGGACGGAGATCGCGGACCGACGGGGCCCGGAAGATCGGCGTGCCCGGCCCGCAGGAGGCGCGCCCCGGGCCGCGGCGCAGGACGTACGCACGACCCGCGCGGGCTTGCGCGCAGGACCGCGTAGGACCGGGCAGGGCCGGCAGGACCACGCGGGACGACGCAGGACGAGGTGACGGTATGGCGGAGGGGGTCGGGCCCCTGGTGCGGCGCAGCAGCCTGCGCCAGCAGATCGCCGACGCCCTGCGCGACGAGATCATCACCGGCCGCCTCCAGGCCGGCCGGCACTTCACCGTCAAGCAGATCGCCGAGACCTACGGCGTGTCCGCCACGCCCGTGCGCGAGGCGCTGGTGGACCTGTCGGCCCAAGGGCTGCTGGAGGTCGAGCAGCACCGCGGCTTCCAGGTCCGGCAGTTCACCGCCGAGGACTTCCGCACCCTGACCGACGCGCGCACCCTCGTGGTCAACGCCGCCTTCCGCCGGCTCGCCGAGCACGGCATGGGCGACCTGCCCGACGACGCCATCGCCTCGGTGCGGCGGCGGGCCGAAGCCGCCGCACGGGCGGCGCGGGCCGGTGTCCTTGACGTCCTCATAGGCTGCGACCTGCGCTTCTGGGGCGAACTGTCGGCCATGGGCGGCAACCCGCACCTGTCGGAGTTCCTGGACCGGGTGCGCACCCAGGCGTGGATCTACGCGGTGCCGCACCTGCGCTCCCTGCCGGACCTGGCGGGCGTCTGCTGGGCGGGGCACGTGGAACTGGTGGACGCCGTCGCCGCCCGCGACACCGCCGAGGCCCTGCGGCTGACCAAGGAGCACCACACCCACACCCGCGCCCTGATCGAGAAACTCGCCCCCGCGCACCCCTGATCCCCCGGACGCCCCGCGACAGGCACGCATGACGGCGCCGGACGCGTCATCCTAGGCTGTACGTTCCCGACCGGATGGAGTCCGTACGTGGCTTGCGACTTGTGGCTGGTGCCCCTCGTGGACGTGCTCTGCCACAGCCCGGAAAACCCCTTCGCCGAGGAGATCGCCCGCTACGACAACGCGCTGGGCGAGGCCGGGCTGCCGCCGATCCCGGTCTACGGCTACATGCCGGGCCTGTCCGGCGACGTCGCCCCGATCGCCTGCTTCGACTACGACGCCCTGCACTTCCTGCGCCGCGCCTACCTGCTCGCCCTCCAGCGCCTCGAAGTCACCCCCGTGGACGCCCTGGGCGGCGACTACGAGCAGCTGCTGGAGATGTTCGAGTCCACCGCGCAGTCCTCGCACCTGGTCTGGCACTACGACCACGCCGGCGCCTACGTGCCGCTGGACTTCCCGCAACCGGTCGTCAACGACGAACTCCTGGAGGGCGGCGGCCCGCTCGGCTCCAGCAACGGGCTGCTGCGCGAGCTGGAGTTCGTCGCCCCCGCGATCGGCATCGACCCCAAGAACCCGCCGGCCCCGCCCGCGCCGCCCACCCGCCACACCGCCCTGGAGGAGCCCGCGCAGACACCGGCGCTGAACGGCCCCTTCGCCCGGGAGCACCACGTCTGGCTCGGCCTGCACGCGGCGGCGACCCGCTCGCTGGGCCAGGGCTCGATGATCGTGTTCAGTTAGGCAGCCAGGTAGGCAGTCAGCCAGGCAATCAGACAGTCAGGACGCTGAGCAGTCAGGGCGCTGGGCACTTAGGGTGCCGGGCAGTTGAGCCGGCACCCATGCGCCCAGGCAGTCAGGACGCTGGCTGCCAGGTGCCCAGGTGCCCAGGTGCCCAGGTGCCCAGGGCGCTGGGCGCCATGGTGTTCGCCCTGGACGTGTGTCGCGGCCCGCGTCCATTGCGGCGGGTCAGCGGGGTGCCTCGGGCGGGCGCTGGCGCGGCATGGTCGGGCGGGTGCTGGGGTGGGGGAGCCGCGCGGGCGGGGGCGGATCGCTGCGGGCCGGCGCCTGGACGCGCAGCGGCGCCGCGGCCGCCCCCGCACCGAAGCCCGCCATCCAGTCGCACGTCTCGGCGCGCACCAGGTCGGAGACGTCGTCGCAGAAGCGGCGCAGCAGCCTCAAGCAGCGCTCGGCGGCCTCGGCCGCGGTGCCCTCGGTGGGCCCCAGCACCTCCCGTACGCTCTCGGTCGCCCAGTCGAAGCGCAGCGCCTCCACCCGGCGCTGCACGGCCTGCGCGGTGGCCACGTCCCGCATCCAGCCGGCCGTCAGGCCCATCAGCCGGTCGAAGCCCACGCAGGCGCAGGCCAGCAGCAGGCACAGGTATCCCCAGCCGAGCAGGCCGTGGCCGGCGCCGGCGAGCTGCGCCAGCGGCAGCGCCGCGGCCGCCACCGCGCCCGCGGCCGCACCCGCCCGCAACCCCTGGGCGCCCCGGCGCTTCCACAGCCGGTCGCGCAGATACCACTCGGCGGTGCGCAGCCCGTGCTCCTCCGACCACCGGTACAGCTCCTCCAGCCGCTCCGCGGGCTCGCCCCAGTCGCCCATGGGGAAGGGTGGCGGCCGCAGGTCCTCGGGCCGGTGGTGCCGGTGGCGCAGCGCCCGCCGCGGGGGCTCCTGCGGGGCGCCCTCCTCGGGAAACATCTCCGGCTGGCTCACTGCGCGCTCCTCGACGACACCGACGACCCGTGGCGGCCCGGGCGGGCATGCCCCCGCGGCACACCGCCCGGATGAAGCCCCCTTCTTACCGCCGAACGGCTGAGCCGAGCGCCCGGAAGTTCGCCATTACCCTCAGATAAGCAGTGTGATCAGGTATAGGACGCTTGTCGGTATCCCCCGAAAGAGTGAGGACGGAGGGCGCCGGGACGGCCACTACCCTGGTCCCCGTGAAGGTCCTCGTCATCGGCGGCGGCGCCCGCGAACACGCCCTGTGCCGCTCCCTGTCCCTCGACCCCGACGTCACCTCCCTGCACTGCGCGCCGGGCAACGCCGGCATCGCCGAGCTGGCCGAGCTGCACGCGGTCGACGCCACCGATGGCGCCGCCGTCGCCGACCTCGCCGCCGCCCTGGGCGCGGACCTCGTGGTCGTCGGCCCCGAGGCGCCCCTGGTCGCAGGGGTCGCCGACGCGGTGCGCGAGCGCGGGATCGACTGCTTCGGCCCCTCGCGGGAGGCCGCCGCCCTGGAGGGCTCCAAGGCGTTCGCCAAGGACGTCATGGCAGCCGCCGGGGTGCCCACCGCGCGCGCCTACGTGTGCGGCAGCGCCGAGGAGGTCGACGCCGCGCTCGACGCCTTCGGCGCGCCCTATGTCGTCAAGGACGACGGACTCGCGGCCGGCAAGGGCGTCGTCGTCACCGGTGACCTGGACGCGGCCCGCGCGCACGCCCTGGCCTGCCTGGAGGGCGGCGCGGACGGCGCCCCCGGACGCGTGGTGATCGAGGAGTACCTCGACGGCCCCGAGGTCTCGCTCTTCGCGCTGACCGACGGCGAGACGGTGGTGCCGCTCCAGCCCGCACAGGACTTCAAGCGCGCCCTGGACGGCGACGAGGGGCCCAACACCGGCGGCATGGGCGCGTACTCGCCGCTGCCGTGGGCCGACCCCAAGCTCGTCGACGAGGTCGAGCGGACGGTCCTGCAGCCCACCGTGGACGAAATGCGGCGCCGCGGCACGCCTTTCGCCGGCCTGCTGTACGCCGGGCTTGCCCTCACCTCGCGCGGAGTGCGGGTCATCGAGTTCAACGCGCGCTTCGGCGATCCCGAGACGCAGGTCGTCCTCGCGCGGCTGCGCACCCCTCTGGCGGGGCTGCTGCGGGCCGCCGCGACCGGGCAGCTCGCCGCCTTCCCCGCGCTGCGGTGGAGCGAGGGGGCGGCGGTCACCGTCGTCATCGCGTCGTACAACTACCCCGACACCCCGCGTACCGGCGATCCCATCGGCGGCCTCGCGGACGTGCCCGCGGCGGAGGAGCACGCGTACGTCCTCCACGCGGGGACGCGGCTGCTCGACGACGGGCGCGTCGTGTCGGCCGGGGGCCGCGTCCTGTCCGTCACCGCGACGGGCTCCACGGTCGCCAAGGCCCGCACCCGCGCGTACCGCGCCCTCGCCCACATCACTCTCGAGGGCTCCCACCACCGCGGGGACATCGCGTCCGGCGTGTAGGGGTGCGGCTACTCACCGCTGGGGTTCGCCGCCGTGGCCGTCTGCAGGGCTCCTCTGGCTGGTCGCGCCGTTCCCCGCGCCCCTTTCGGGGTCCCATCTGCCCCACGGGGGTAGTCCACCGTCCAGAGGACGGTGGACTCTTCTCGCGCCGTTCCTCCCTCAGAGCTTCGCCTGGGAGGTACCCCCAGCGCCCCTGAACACCTTGCCCTTCGCGTGTAGGGCGAGGCCGTACGACATCAGGGGGCGCTGTCGGCCTGCCCCGGGCGGCGGTCGGGGGCGGTGGCGTACCCCTGTGGCGGGACGCCACCGTATAGGGGGGAACTCCACTCCAAGGAGTGACGCGTGGGCCATACGGCTGACTCGGTGGCGGAGCCCAACTATGGTGCCCCGAAAGCGCACCGCAGGTCTCTGCGGCCAAACAGCCGTACGGCATTGCGATGTCCGCGGGCGGTGCGAGAGTGGGGAGAGGCCGTCGCAGGGACGGTCGCCGCTGGCGCAGCGAGACCGCAGGGGGTGACGCCGATGGCCGGAGAAGCAGGTGAGGCCGCCGCGCGGGCCCGTGCGACGTCGGTGCTGCGGCTGCGGGCGATCGCCACGGGAGCGGCGGTGCTCCCGGCCGCTGCGGCGGTCGTGCTGCACGTGGCGTGGGCGGAGGGCCGGATCGGCGGCGCCGGATGGGACGCGGCCCGCTGGAGCGTGACGGCCGTGGCGCTGGCCGTGTTGGCGGTCGCGGCCGCGGTGGGCGCCGTCGTGGCGCGGGCGCGGCCCGCGGTGAGCCCCGCCGTCCCGGTCGCGGAGTCCGCGGCCCCCGACCTCTACCTGATGGTCCGCGACCTCGCCGACCGGCTCCAGGTGCCGCCCCCCTCGGCGATAGAGCTCACCCCTGACTGCGACAGCTGGCTGGAGCACCGCAGGCCGCCCGCGGGGGCGCCCACCACGTCGGCCGTGCCCACCGCACCCGTCCTCGTCATCGGCTCGCCCTTCCTGTGGTGGATGCGCGTCGCCGAACTGCGCGCGCTGCTCGCCCCGGTCGTCGCCGGCACCGCGGCCGCCGCGGACCCCGACACGGCCGCGGCCCGCCGCTTCATACGCGGCCTGGACGCCGCCGCGGGCGTCGCCGCCCAGGGCCGCGCGGGCCCACGGCTGCTGCGCCCCGCCTTCGCCGTCCTCGGCTGGACGACCCGCCTGCTGCTGCGCGGCTGCGGTACGCAGGCGGCCGAGATGGAGCGGGCGGTGGCCGCGGCCGCCTCCGAGCGGGCGCAGGCGGTGGACTACGGGCTGCGGATCGTCGCCCAGGAGCAGGTGGGGCTCGCGTACGCGGGGTGGGACCGGCTGCTCACCCGGGTGGCCCTGCCCGCGTGGCGGCTGGGGCGCTGGCCCGCGCGGCTGGACGCCGGCGTGGTCGCCGCGCTCACCGAGCTGTCCCGCCGTGATCGCCTCGCCGAAGGCTTCGAGTCGCGCCTGGGCGAGCGCCCGGCCTGCGACCTGCTGGAGGAGCCCGGCGCCATGGACGAGGCCGTCTCGCTGCTGGCCGCCCGCATCTTCCACGGCGGCCCGGCCCGCAGCGGCCCCGGCTGGCAGCCGGTCGGCTGGGCGGGTTACCCGCAGGAGGTCGTGGACCGCCTCTGGCGCGAGGAAGCCGCGCGGCTGATACGGCTCCTCGACGAGCCCGGCGCCCCTGCGCATCGCCTCGCCGGCGAGGGCGCCCGCCCGCACGGGCAGGGCGGCCGGCAAGGAGGCCAAGGCGGTCAGGGCGGCTGGAGCGGTGTCCCCTCCGGCGGGCGGCTCCTGCTCGGCGGCTCGCGGGTCCGCGAGGGGACTGCGGGGGCGACGCTCGGGCGCGTCATCGAACGGCTCGCCGCCGGCGGCACGGACGACCTCGCCGACCGGATCGCGGCCGCGGTCGCCCACGACGAGGCTGCGCGGCTGGCCTCGGCGGAGCCGGTGTCCGGCGGGATCGCCCCGCTGCTGCCGCAGCGTACGGGGCGCGAACTGCTCGCCGACCACGTGGTCGCCGCGGTGGCCTGTGCGGCGGTGGACACCGCCGGGGCAACGGCGGGGCTGGACTGGCTCGACGGTCCCGTCCTGCTCTTCGCCGGCGCCCGCTGCACCGAACTCGGCCCGCTCGTCCTCCGCCTCACCGAGGAGGGCGAGGCGGCGCCGCTGCGCACGTGGCTGAGCGGCATGTCGATCTCCCCGGACCACCCACTGCGCTCCGCTTGAGACGGGGCGGCTTCTCGCCGTCGGGGTTCCCGTCGCGTCGCCGCCTGCCGCGACCAGCCATCTGCCGGGCGGCAGGCGGCAACGGCGGGGAACCCCCACGGCGAGGTGGAAGACCCCGCTTCCCCCGGAGGGAAACCGGACGAAACGTGATGGGAAGGGTGCGTTGTGTGATGTGCTGGGTGAGTGCGGCCGCACCCTTGCTCCGGGACGGGCGCGGCGGCCGGGCGACGCTGGGAGGGCGATCGGTGTGGGGGAAGTACGGCGGTGGGAGTCGGGGGCGCTGGCGCACGGGGTGTCGGACCCGTTCGGGCAGGGGCCGCTGCCCTGGCTGCGGGGCGAGCCGCTGAGCGGTGACGTGCCCTGGTACGTGGACCTCGCGGCCAGCCGCGGCAAGGCCCCCCGCAAGCCGCAACTGCCGGGCCCGCGCACCGCGGACGACGTCCGCCGCCAGATCAAGGGCTTCGCCGCGACCGCCGACGCGGTACCCGGCGGCGCCGTGGACTTCCGCATCACCGTGGACCCGCCGCAGGAGTACACCGTGGACGTGTACCGCATCGGCCACTACGGCGGCGACGGCGCCACCCAGGTGACGGCGAGCCCGCGGCTGTCCGGCATCTCCCAGCCCGACCCCCTGGCCGCCGGCCGCACCGTCTCGTGCCACCACTGGTGGCAGTCCTGGCGGCTGCAGATCCCGCCGTACTGGAAGCCCGGCGCCTACGTCGCGGTGCTCACCACCGCCGACGGCTTCCGCAGCCACGTCCCCTTCACCGTGCGGGACCTGGAGGCGCGCGCCGACCTGCTGCTCCTGCTGCCGGACGTCACCTGGCAGGCGTACAACCTCTACCCGGAGGACGGCCGCACCGGAGCCAGCCTCTACCACGCGTGGGACGAGGAGGGGCGGCTGCTCGGCGAGGAGGAGGCCGCCACCACCGTCTCCTTCGACCGCCCCTACGCCGGCGCGGGCCTGCCCCTGCACATCGGCCACGCCTACGACTTCGTCCGCTTCGCCGAACGCTACGGCTACGACCTCGCCTACGCCGACGCCCGCGACCTGCACGCCGGGCGGGTCGACCCCACCCGCTACCGCGGCATGATCTTCCCCGGCCACGACGAGTACTGGTCGGTGCCGATGCGCCGCGCCGCAGAGCAGGCCAGGGACTACGGCACCTCGCTGGTCTTCCTGTCGGCCAACACCATGTACTGGCAGGTGGACCTGGGCCCCTCGCCGACCGGGGACCCGGACCGGCTGCTGACCTGCCGCAAGCGCCGCGGCGAGCACGGCCGGGGCGAGGCGCCCAAGGGCCGTACCGCGCTGTGGCGGGACCAGGGCGAGCCGGAGCAGCTGCTGCTGGGCGTGCAGTACGCCGGGCGGGTGCCGCAGCCCTCCCCGCTGGTGGTGCGCAACGCCGACCACTGGCTGTGGGAGGCCACCGGCGCGCACGAGGGAGACGCGATCCCCGGCCTGGTCGCGGGCGAGGCGGACCACTACTTCCCGCGCACCCCGCTGCCGGAGTCCACCGAGCGCATCCTGCTCGCCCACTCCCCCTACGAGGCCACCGACGGCCGCACGCGCTACCAGGAGACCTCCCTGTACCGGGCGCCCAGCGGCGCGTACGTCTTCGCGGCCGGCACCTTCGCCTGGTCGCCCGCCCTGGACCGGCCGGGCCATGTGGACCTGCGCATCCAGCGGGCGACGGCGAACCTGCTGGACCGCATCTGCAAGCACATCTGACCCGCCGCCATGGTGCCCGGGCGGGCGCGACGCCATGGTGCACCGGCAGATCCGCCGCCATGGCGGCGGATCCCTGGCGCGTCCCGCGCCCCGCCGTAGGCGAGAATCGGTGGCTGAACCACCGAGTGGGAGGACACCCATGTCCGGATTCGTCGAGAAGCCCGAGCCCGTCCAGGTGCCCGGCCTCGTCCACCTGCACACCGGCAAGGTGCGCGAGCTGTACCGGAACGAGGCGGGGGAGCTGGTGATGGTCGCCACCGACCGCATCTCCGCCCACGACTGGGTGCTGCCCACCGAGATCCCCGACAAGGGGCGGGTGCTCACGCAGCTGTCCCTGTGGTGGTTCGAGCAGCTCGCCGACCTGGTGCCCGGCCATGTGATCTCCACCGAGCTGCCGAAGGGCGCCCCCGCCGACTGGGCCGGCCGCACCACGGTGTGCACCCCGCTGCAGATGGTCCCGGTGGAGGCCGTCGCCCGCGGCTACCTGACCGGCTCGGGCCTGACGGAGTACGAGCAGAGCCGCACCGTCTGCGGCCTCGCGCTGCCCGACGGCCTGGTGGACGGCTCCGAGCTGCCCGCGCCGATCTTCACCCCCGCCACCAAGGCCGAGGTCGGCGAGCACGACGAGAACGTGTCGTACGAGGAGGTGGCCCGGCAGGTCGGCGCCGAGACGGCCGCGTTGCTGCGGCAGACCACGCTCGCGGTGTACTCCCGGGCCCGGGACATCGCCCGGGACCGCGGCATCATCCTCGCCGACACCAAGTTCGAGTTCGGCTACGACGAGAAGGGCACCCTGGTGCTCGGCGACGAGGTGCTGACCCCGGACTCCTCGCGCTTCTGGCCCGCCGACGAGTGGCGGCCGGGCCGCCGCCAGCCCTCGTACGACAAGCAGACCATCCGGGACTGGCTCACCTCGGACGCCTCCGGCTGGGACCGGCACGGCGAGCAGCCGCCGCCGGAGCTGCCGCAGGAGATCGTCGAGCGCACCCGGGCCCGCTACATCGAGGTCTACGAGCGGCTGACCGGCACGCCCTGGCAGTAGCGCCCCCGGCCGCACCCACGGCCCCACCACGACGAAGGCCCCGGTTCTGGTGAACCGGGGCCTTCGACCTACTGGAGCGGACGACGAGATTCGAACTCGCGACCCTCACCTTGGCAAGGTGATGCTCTACCAACTGAGCCACGTCCGCAGGGCGTGCCCACACTCTACCCGACCCGTCCGGCGGTGTGAAAACCGGTTCTGTGCCCGGCTGGCGCGGCACAGTACGGCGCGGCCCCACGACGACGAAGGCCCCGGTTCTGGTGAACCGGGGCCCTCGTCCTGCTGGAGCGGACGACGAGATTCGAACTCGCGACCCTCACCTTGGCAAGGTGATGCTCTACCAACTGAGCCACGTCCGCATGTGCTGCTGACCACTGTACCCGATCCACCGAAGAGGTGAACCGGGGGTGACCGGAGAGCGGGTGACAGGAATCGCACACTGCGCCTCCCCCCTGGAAGGGGGGCGCTCTACTACTGAGCTACACCCGCATGTACTCCGCTGACCTGGGGTTTTTCGCCCCCTGCCCTCGGCGTGCCCCCACACTATCGGACGCACGGGGGTGCCTGTCCAATCGACACGCGACCCCTCTTGCCGGGGCCCTGCCGGGGCCTCGCCGGAGCTCTGCCGGGCCCGTGGGAGGCCCGCCCGGTGGCGCCTCGGCACGAGAAGAGGGCCGGGGTGCGGACCCGCTCACCCCGGCCCCGAGGAGCGGGCCACCGCACCCGACGAGCGGTCAGCTCGCCTTGTTGAATGCCTCGTAGACCTTCTTGGGGATGCGGCCGCGGGCCGGGACCTCGAAACCGTTGGACTGGGCCCAGGCACGCACGGTGGCGGGGGTGGGGGCGATGGGGGTGCGCTTGTAGGCGCGGCCGGAAAGGGTGCGGCGCCGGCCCGCCTCCACGTACGGCGCGAGATCCTTGCGCAGCTTGTCCGCGTTCTCCGAGGAGAGGTCGATCTCGTACCACTGGCCGTCGACGCCGAATGCGATGGTTTCCTCGGCCTGCCCTCCGTCGAGATCGTCGGCCAGGGTGACCAGCACGCGTTGCGCCATAGGGAATCGGTCCTTTCTTATGCCATCTGCCTGCGGTGGCGACGGGGCGGGGCGCCGGCCGCTCCCTGCGCGGGGGAGCCGGTGGCCGGGCGTCCGCCGGGGGTCGGGAATGGACGGGGAGCGGAGTTACCCGATGGTGCTGTTAATTCCCGCCGAACGCACTTGCCAAGCCTCTTCGCAAGCCGGACCCTATGTTTTCCGCCGCCGCTTTCCCATGTATTTCGTCAGCCGATATCCAAACGTGATGAGCCGCTGGTGCGGGTGGGACGCCAGCGCCGTACCGGACGGGAAGGATCAGCGGGGTATCAGCAAGGCGCCAGTGCCCGATCAGCCGCGGTTCGGTCCCCGGCCGGTTCCGGAACGACCCGGTCGGCAGAGATCGGCGGTGATCAGCGGCGATCGGCCGTCGGCGGTCGTGAGCGGCCGCGGAACGCGGAAAGTGTCCGGGAAGTGTCCGGGAAGCGGCGCACCGGAACGGCGTGGAAGCGACGGTGGCAGAAGGGAGTTGGCGCCGGGTTCTGCCACGGGCGCGCGCCGGGCGCGGACCGGTGGCTCGGTCTACCCGGGTAGATTTCCCCACCCGGTACTCTGGGAGAACCTCACGCACCACACCACCGGGAGTGCCAGTGGCACGCGTCGTAGTCGACGTCATGCTCAAGCCGGAGATCCTCGACCCCCAGGGCCAGGCCGTTCAGCGCGCGCTGCCCCGGCTGGGCTTCGACGGGATCTCCGACGTCCGCCAGGGAAAGCGCTTTGAACTGGAGGTCGACGGACCCGTCGACGACGCCGCGCTCGCCCGCATTCGGCAGATGGCGGAAACCTTTCTCGCCAACACCGTCATCGAGGACTTCAGCGTAAAGGTGGAGTCGTGACTGCACGCATTGGTGTCGTCACATTCCCGGGAACTCTCGACGACCGCGACAGTCAGCGCGCGGTGCGGGTGGCCGGCGCGGAAGCCGTCCCGCTCTGGCACCGGGACAAGGACCTCAAGCAGGTCGACGCGGTCGTTCTGCCCGGCGGGTTCAGTTACGGCGACTATCTGCGGGCCGGCGCCATCTCGCGTTTCTCCCCCGTGATGGAGTCCGTCATCGAGCAGGCCCGGGCCGGAATGCCGGTGCTGGGGATCTGCAACGGTTTCCAGGTGCTCACCGAGGCCCATCTGCTGCCCGGCGCGATGCTCCGCAACACCGCCCTCCACTTCGTCTGCCGCGACCAGCGGCTGCGGGTGGAGTCGACGGCCACCGACTGGACCGCGGACTTCACCCCCGGCCAGGAGATCTCCGTCCCGCTGAAGAACATCGACGGCCGCTACACCGCCGACGAGCGCACCCTGGACGAACTGGAGGCCGAGGGCCGCGTCGCCTTCCGCTACGCCTCCGGCGGCCCGGCCCGCGACGGCTACGGCAACCCCAACGGCTCGCAGCGCGACATCGCCGGGATCACCAACGCGGCGGGCAACGTGGTGGGCCTGATGCCGCACCCCGAGCACGCGGTGGAGCCGCTGATCGGCACCGGCCGCACCGACGGGCTCGGCCTCTTCACCTCGGTACTCAAGAAGCTGGTGAGCGCGTGACCCTGGACACGGTGAAGCACGCCGAGCAGACGCCCGAGGTCGAGCAGCCCTGGAAGGAACTCGGCCTGAAGGAGGACGAGTACGCGCGGGTCCGGGAGATCCTGGGCCGCCGCCCCACGGGCGCGGAGCTGGCGATGTACTCGGTGATGTGGTCCGAGCACTGCTCGTACAAGTCGAGCAAGGTGCACCTGCGGCAGTTCGGCGAGAAGGCCCCGCGCTCCGACGCGATGCTGGTCGGCATCGGGGAGAACGCGGGCGTGGTCGATGTGGGCGAGGGCTACGCGGTCACCTTCAAGGTGGAGTCGCACAACCACCCCTCGTACGTCGAGCCCTACCAGGGCGCGGCCACCGGTGTCGGCGGCATCGTCCGGGACATCATCGCGATGGGCGCGCGGCCGGTGGCCGTGGTGGACCCGCTGCGGATGGGCGCGGCCGACCACCCCGACACCAAGCGGGTGCTGCCCGGCGTGGTCGCCGGCATCGGCGGCTACGGCAACAGCCTCGGCCTGCCCAACATCGGCGGCGAGCTGGTCTTCGACGCCTGCTACCAGGGCAACCCGCTGGTGAACGCCGGCGCGGTCGGCGTGATGCGGCACGAGGACATCCACCTGGCCAAGGCGTCCGGCGCCGGCAACAAGGTGATCCTGTACGGCGCGCGGACCGGCGGCGACGGCATCGGCGGCGCCTCCATCCTCGCCTCGGAGACCTTCGACGCCACCAAGCCCTCCAAGCGGCCCGCGGTGCAGGTCGGCGACCCGTTCCAGGAGAAGCTGCTCATCGAGTGCACCCTGGAGGCGTTCGCCGAGAAGCTGGTGGTCGGCATCCAGGACCTGGGCGCGGCCGGCCTGTCCTGCGCGACCAGCGAGCTGGCGTCCAACGGCTCGGGCGGCATGCGCGTCGAGCTGGACGACGTGCCGCTGCGCGACTCCACGCTCTCGCCCGAGGAGATCCTCATGAGCGAGTCGCAGGAGCGCATGTGCGCGGTGGTGGAGCCGGACAAGGTCGAGCGCTTCCTGGCGATCTGCGAGAAGTGGGACGTCATCGCGACCGTCATCGGCGAGGTCACTGACGGCGACCGGCTGGAGATCTTCTGGCACGGCGAGATGATCGTGGACGTCGACCCGCGCACGGTGGCGCACGAGGGCCCGGTCTACGAGCGCCCCTACGCCCGCCCGTCCTGGCAGGACACCCTGCAGGCCGACGACGCCGGCCGGTTGCCCCGCCCCGAGGGCGGCGACGAGCTGCGCGAGCAGGTCATCGAGGTGCTCGGCTCGCCGAACCTGGCGTCCAAGGCGTGGGTCACCGACCAGTACGACCGCTTCGTGCAGGGCAACACCGTGCTCGCCCAGCCCGAGGACTCCGGCATGATCCGGGTCAGCGAGGAGAGCGGCCTCGGCGTGGCCATCGCCACCGACGGCAACGGCCGTTACGCCAAGCTCGACCCGTACACCGGGGCCCAGCTGGCGCTCGCCGAGGCGTACCGGAACGTGGCGGCCGGCGGGGCCCGGCCGCTGGCGGTCTCCGACTGCCTCAACTTCGGCTCGCCGGAGGACCCGGACGTGATGTGGCAGTTCGTCGAGGCCGTGCGCGGCCTGGCCGACGGCTGCCAGGTCCTGGGCACCCCGGTGACCGGCGGCAACGTCTCGCTCTACAACCAGACCGGCGAGGCGGCGATCCACCCGACGCCCGTGGTCGCGGTGCTCGGCGTCATCGACGACGTGGCCCGGCGCACGCCGATCGCCTTCGCGGACGAGGGGCACCTGCTCTACCTGCTGGGCGAGACCCGCGAGGAGTTCGGCGGGTCGGCGTGGTCGCAGGTCGTCCACGACCACCTCGGCGGGCTGCCGCCGGCGGTGGACCTGGAGCGCGAGCGGCTGCTCGGCGAGATCCTGATCTCCGCCTCGCGCGACGGCATGGTGGACGCTGCCCACGACCTGTCCGACGGCGGGCTGATCGCGGCCGTCACCGAGTCCTGCCTGCGCGGTGGGCACGGGGCGCGGCTGGTCGTCCCCGACGGCCTGTCGGCCTTCACCTTCCTGCTGTCGGAGTCGGCGGGCCGGGCGATCGTCGCCGTGCCGCGCTCGGAGGAGCTGCGCTTCACCGACATGTGCGGGGCCCGCGGCCTGCCGGCCACCCGGATCGGCGTGGTCGACGGCGAGGCGCTGGAGGTCCAGGGCGAGTTCACGATCCCGCTGGACGAACTGCGCGACATCCACGAGTCGGCGATCCCGGGCCTGCTCGGCTGACCCCGCCACCGCCGCAAAACGGCCAGTAAGGGGCGCCCTCCTCCGGGAGGGCGCCCCTTACCCGTACGTCCGGAAACGCGGGCCGCGACGGCAGCGCAGATCTTCTGGCACAGGCTGAGCAGAGGCGTCGAAGGGGATATTCGGTCGCCATCGGCGAGGGGGCGGGCTAGACACGAGGGATGGTCGATCGGCTGTTCTCGGAGCGTTCGCTGGCGCGGTTGTACGACGCCTTCTGCGCGGGACGGGAGGACTTCGGGTTCTATCTGCCGCTGGTGGCCGGGGCCCGGGCGGTGCTCGATGTCGGGTGCGGGACCGGGGAACTGCTGCGGCGGGCACGGGCGGGCGGACACCGGGGGCGGCTGTGCGGACTGGACCCCGCGGCGGCGATGCTGGAGGTGGCGCGGCAGCGGGCGGACGTGGAGTGGGTGCTGGGGGATCTGGACTCCGCGGGCGAACGGGGCGTGCTGGATGGGGAGTTCGACCTCGTCGTGATGACCGGCCACGCCTTCCAGGTGCTCACCGACGACGCGCGGATCGTGCGGGCCCTTTCTGCTGTGCGGCAACTGCTTGTACCCGGTGGGCGGTTCGCCTTCGAGACGCGGAATCCGGCGGTGCGGGCATGGGAGGGCTGGACCCGCGAGGAGGTCGCCGTTGTGGACGACCCCGACCTCGGGCCCGTCCGGTACTGGCGCGAGGTCGTCACTCCGTTCGACGGCGAACTCCTCACCTTCACCCATACGTTCACCGGGCCCCGCTGGGGCGCCCCCCAACACGCCCGCAGCACCCTGCGGTTCCTCACCGCCGAGCGGCTGGACGCCTTCCTCACGGCGGCGGGTTTCGAAGTCGCCGAGCGGTACGGAGGGTTCGGCGGGGAGGCGTACGCGGCGGAGACGGCGGAGATCGTGACCGTGGCGGTGGCCGCGGGGTGAGGCAGCGGCCGCGGCGGGCCGCAACTGCCCGCGGTGGTCGCTGGGATGGCGCGGACATCCGTGATTGGCTGTCCCCGCCGGCCCGCAGGGCGCGGCACCGTTCGGAGAACCGCACCCATCGAAAGGCCCGGGCATGTACGAGTACAAGGTCGTCACCTTCCGCGAAGCGCTGATCGGCGACGCCCTGGACAGCGACAAGCTGGAGAAGGTGCTCAACAAGCACGCCGAGGACGGCTGGCAGCTGAAGGACATCACCACCGGCGACGTGAAGGGCCGCATAGGCCCCGGCGCCGTCGACGGCCTGCTGATCACGTTCGAGCGCCCCGTCCAGGGCTGACCCGCGACCGGAGGGCCACGGCGGCCTGCTCCCCGCCCGCCACCCAGGCGGGATCCGTCGGACACGCTCTAGGCTCGGCTCATGCCGAGTGAGAGCCGCCGCCGTGCCCGTACGTACGACCCGGACCGCACCTGGGGGGCGCTGACCGCGCAGGTCGGGCATGTGCGCACCGCCGTGCGGGGGCTGACCGGCGAGCAGTGGAAGTGGCCGGCGGGGCTGCCGGGCTGGGACGTGCGGCTGCTCGTCGTGCACGTCCTGCGGCAGGTGCAGGCGATCCGCCTCGTCCTCGACAAGCCCGCCCCCGCGCCCGGCGCGCCCGTGCTCGGGCCCGACCGGTGGGCGCTGTCCACCGGCGGCATCGCCGACCGGCTCGACGCCGGGACCCGCGAGCAGGAGGCCCGCACCGAGGACCCGCTCGCGGCGCTGGAGCAGGAGGCCGACGCGCTCCCCGCGCTCCGCGAAGAGGCGGTCCGCACCGACCGGCTCGTGCCGAGCCCCTTCGGGGCGATGCGGGCGCTGGACTTCACGGTGACCCGGCTGGTGGAACTGGTCGTCCACAGCGACGACCTCGCGCGGGCGGCCGGCGTCGAGGTCGGGCTCGACCGGCAGGCCGTGGCCGCGGCGGTCCGCGTCCTCGCCGACGCGCTCGCCGTCAAGGCGCCGGGCAACTCCGTCGAGGTCCGCGTGCCGCCGTACGCGGCCGTGCAGTGCGTGGCGGGCCCGCGGCACACCCGCGGCACCCCGCCGAACGTCGTGGAGACCACCCCGGCCACCTGGCTGCGCCTTGCCACCGGCCGCACCACATGGTCCGAGGAGCTGGCCGCCGCCCACCTGTCCGCCTCGGGCGAGCGCGCCGACCTCGCCCCCCACCTCCCCGTCCTCGGCTGAGGCGTCAGAAGCAAGCGCTGGGGCACCTCCCCGGCCGCAGGCTCAGGGGGCTGCGGCCGGGGACCGAAATCGCGGCGGGGCATCCCTGCCAGGGTCCGCTCACCGGACGGATGTGCCGGACAGGACCTGGGGGCCGCGCTGCCGCTCGTCGTACGCAGAGCGGCCAGGCGGCCGCGGACGGTGCCGGCGCCGCAGGCGAACGCCGCGGAGCGCGCCGCCGCCACGGAGTTGAGCACGGCCAGAACCAGGACGTACCCGGCGACGAACCCGGTGATGAGCAACCCGTCGCGCCCGGCGCTCGCCGCCTGCGTTGCAGAAGCCGGACCTGAAGGATCGGCTGGAACTCGCCCGCCACGCCATCCGCGTGGGCCTCGTCGAACCGTGGGAAGCGACCCCCGCGGGAGGCAGCGGCGAACGTCACACCCCTGTCCCCGCAAGGAGTGACGCGCGTAGAAGAACACAAACCCGAGGTCCCTCGTTCGGCCGTCACCCGATCCTGCCCTAGACTCAAAACGTGCCTCGTGGTGACGGACGACTCAGCCACGACCTCCTTCCCGGCGAGAAGGGCCCCCAGGACGCCTGCGGCGTCTTCGGTGTCTGGGCCCCCGGTGAAGAGGTCGCCAAACTCACCTACTTCGGGCTGTACGCCCTGCAGCACCGCGGACAGGAGTCCGCGGGCATCGCAGTGAGCAACGGCTCCCAGATCCTCGTCTTCAAGGACATGGGCCTGGTCTCCCAGGTCTTCGACGAGACCTCCCTCGGCTCGCTGACCGGCCACATCGCCGTCGGCCACGCCCGCTACTCGACCACCGGCGCCTCGGTGTGGGAGAACGCCCAGCCCACCTTCCGCGCCACCGGCCACGGCTCGATCGCCCTGGGCCACAACGGCAACCTGGTGAACACCGCCGAGCTCGCCGAGCTGGTCGCCGACCTGCCGCAGACCCCCGGCCGGGCCACCAAGGTCGCCGCGACCAACGACACGGACCTGATCACCGCCCTGCTGGCCGGCCAGACCGCCGCCGACGGCAGCCCGCTGTCGGTCGAGGAGGCCGCACCCCTGGTGCTGCCGAAGATCAAGGGCGCTTTCAGCCTCGTCTACATGGACGAGCACACCCTCTACGCCGCCCGCGACCCGCAGGGCATCCGCCCGCTGGTGCTCGGCCGCCTGGAGCGCGGCTGGGTGGTCGCCTCGGAGTCCGCCGCCCTCGACATCTGCGGCGCCAGCTTCGTCCGGGAGATCGAGCCCGGCGAGCTGGTCGCGATCGACGAGCAGGGCCTGCGCAGCTCGCGCTTCGCCGAGGCCCGCCCCAAGGGCTGCGTCTTCGAGTACGTCTACCTCGCCCGCCCCGACACCGACATCGCCGGGCGCAACGTCTACCTCTCCCGGGTGGAGATGGGCCGCCGCCTCGCGCGGGAGGCCCCGGTCGAGGCCGACCTGGTGATACCGACCCCGGAGTCGGGCACCCCGGCCGCGGTCGGCTACGCCGAGGCCAGCGGTATCCCCTACGGCTCGGGCCTGGTGAAGAACTCCTACGTCGGCCGGACCTTCATCCAGCCCTCGCAGACCATCCGCCAGCTCGGCATCCGGCTCAAGCTGAACCCGCTGAAGGAGGTCATCCGCGGCAAGCGGCTGGTCGTCGTGGACGACTCGATCGTCCGCGGCAACACCCAGCGCGCCCTGGTGCGGATGCTGCGGGAGGCCGGCGCCGCCGAGGTGCACGTGCGGATCTCCTCGCCGCCGGTGAAGTGGCCGTGCTTCTTCGGCATCGACTTCGCCACCCGCGCCGAGCTGATCGCCAACGGCATGAGCGTGCAGGAGATCGGCCAGTCGCTGGGCGCGGATTCGCTCGCGTACATCTCGATCGACGCGATGGTCGAGGCGACCACGATCGCCAAGCCGAACCTGTGCCGGGCCTGCTTCGACGGGGAGTACCCGATGGAGCTGCCCGACCCCGAGCTGCTCGGCAAGCAGCTGCTGGAGGTCGAGCTCGCCGGGGGCGCCGACGCCGCCGACGCGCTGCGCCGCCCGTAAGCGCCCCGAAAGCAGCTCGCAAGCACCCCGCAGCCCCGGGCCGACAGCCCCCGAGAGCCCCCGAGAGCCGCGCACGGTCCGCCCGCGGCCGGTCCCGCCGCCCCCGTACGAACGACACGAAGGTTTCCGCCATGGCCGAATCAACCGGTGCCAGCTACGCAGCCGCCGGCGTCGACATCGAGGCGGGCGACCGCGCCGTCACCCTGATGAAGGAGTGGGTGCGCAAGGCGCGCCGCCCCGAGGTCGTCGGCGGCCTCGGCGGCTTCGCCGGGCTCTTCGACGCCTCCGCGCTGCGCCGCTACGAGCGCCCGCTGCTCGCCTCGGCGACCGACGGGGTCGGCACGAAGGTCGACATCGCCCGGCGGATGGGCGTGTACGACACGATCGGCCACGACCTGGTCGGCATGGTGGTGGACGACCTGGTGGTGTGCGGCGCCGAGCCGCTGTTCATGACCGACTACGTGTGCGTCGGCAAGGTCCACCCCGAGCGGGTGGCAGCCATCGTCAAGGGCATCGCCGAGGGCTGCGTGCTGGCCGGCTGCGCGCTGGTCGGCGGCGAGACGGCCGAGCACCCGGGGCTGCTGGGCCCGGACGACTTCGACGTGGCGGGCGCCGGCACCGGTGTGGTGGAGGCCGACGCGCTGCTGGGCGCCGAACTCATCCGGACGGGTGACGCGGTGATCGCCATCGGCTCCTCCGGACTTCACTCCAACGGGTACAGCCTGGTGCGCCACGTCCTGTTCGAGCGGGCCGGCTGGTCGCTGGAGCGTGAGGTGCCCGAGCTCGGCCGGACCCTGGGCGAGGAGCTGCTGGAGCCGACCCGGATCTACTCGCTGGACTGCCTGGCGCTGACCCGCACCGCGCAGGTGCACGCCTTCGCCCACGTCACCGGCGGCGGCCTGGCCAACAACCTGGCCCGGGTGGTGCCGGACGGGCTGCAGGCGGTGGTGGACCGCTCGACGTGGACCCCCGCGCCGGTCTTCGGCCTGGTCGGCCGGCTGGGCGAGGTGGCCCGCCCGGAGCTGGAGAAGACCCTCAACATGGGCGTCGGCATGGTCGCCGTGGTGCCGCAGGAGTCGGTGGACGTGGCCCTGGCCGTGCTCGCCGACCGTGACGTCGAGGCGTGGGTGGCCGGCGAGGTGCGGGCGCGCGAGAGCGGCGCGCCCGCCGTGGAACTCCTCGGCGAGTACGCGGACGGCGCCTGATCCCCACCGGCGGCCCGCACAGCCCGACGGCTGCTGGACGACTACCTGCGGTGACGATGCGAGGTGACGACGAAACCCGGTCCGGGGCGCACCCCGGACCGGGTCAAGGTGTCGGCGGCGTCAAGCGCGACGGCGCTGAGACGAGGAAGAGGCCGACTGGTCGTCGTCGTCTTCCTCGTCGTCGTTGTAAAGATCCGCGTACTGTGCGTACGGGTCCTCGTCCAACTCGTCATCATCGTCGACTGGCTCCGGATTAACCGGCCTCGACGACGATGCGCCCAGCTCTTCGGCCAGACGTGAGAGATCAGTGCCGCCGCTGTTGTACTTCAGCTGGCGGGCGACCTTCGTCTGCTTGGCCTTGGCCCGGCCGCGCCCCATGGCTCGACCCCCTCAACGGCGGGGCTCGACGGCCCCGAGTCTTGACACGCGTTCATGAATTCGGAGCGGTCTCCGCGGGGAGAACCGGCCCGTAGGGCCTCAACGGTACCTGCTTCCGACGCCACACGGTACGCCGCCCGCACGACGCGCGTCGGAACAGGGGACATTTGCGGCCCTGTCCTGCCTGGTCAGGCGCGATTTTACCTTCTTCTAGCGCGAACTTGCTATCGGGTCGTGCCATCGGTCACGCCGATGGCACGACCCGGGTCGCGTGCCGCCCGGAGGTCCGGTGGAAACCCCCCACTGGAGAGGCGCCGGAAGGGGCGCCCGAGAGGCCGGTGGACGGGCTCGGCAGGGCTCAGACCAGGCCCGTGCCCAGCGGGGCCTCGGGGGTGGCCGGGGCGCCGTCCAGGGTGGGCCGCAGCCACTGGGCGGCCGGGGTGCGCTCGGCCATCCGCTGCTCGGCGAGCCGGTCGGCGGCGACCGCGGGCGGCACTCCGTCGGCCGCCGCGCGCTCGAAGATGGCCAGCGTGGTGTCGAAGATCTTCGCCGCCTTGGCCTTCGCCCGGTCGAAGTCGAAGCCGTGCAGCTCGTCGGCGACCTGGATGACGCCGCCGGCGTTGACCACGTAGTCCGGCGCGTAGAGCACCCCGCGGTCGGCGAGGTCCTTCTCGACGCCCGGGTGGGCGAGCTGGTTGTTGGCCGCGCCGCACACCACGGTCGCGGTCAGGGCGGCCACCGTGGTGTCGTCCAAGGCGCCGCCGAGGGCGCAGGGGGCGTAGACGTCCAGCGGGGTGCGCACCAGGGCCGCGGTGTCGGCGACGGCGGTGACCCCGGGGTGGCGGGCGGTGACCCGGGCGACGGCGTCGGGGCGCACGTCGGTGACGACGACCTCGGCTCCGTCCTGGACCAGGTGCTCCACCAGGTGGTGGCCGACCTTGCCGACGCCGGCGATGCCGACCCGGCGGCCGCGCAGCGTCGGGGCGCCCCAGCGGGTCTGCGCGGCCGCGCGCATCCCCTGGAAGACGCCGAAGGCGGTGAGCACCGAGGAGTCGCCGGCGCCGCCCTGCTCGGGGGAGCGGCCGGTGGTCCAGCGGTTCTCGCGGGCGACGACGTCCATGTCCGCCACGTACGTGCCGACGTCGCACGCGGTGACGTAGCGGCCGCCGAGCGAGGCGACGAACCGGCCGTAGGCGAGCAGCAGCTCCTCGGTCTTCAGCACGTCGGGGTCGCCGATGATCACGGCCTTGCCGCCGCCGTGGTCGAGGCCGGCCAGCGCGTTCTTGTAGGACATGCCGCGGGCGAGGTTGAGCGCGTCGTCCACGGCCTCCTCGTCGGAGGCGTAGGCGTGGAAGCGGGTGCCGCCCAGGGCCGGGCCCAGCGCGGTGGAGTGGATCGCGATCACCGCCCGCAGTCCGGTGGGGCGGTCCTGGCAGAGGACGACCTGCTCGTGCCCGCCCTGCTCCGATCGGAACAGCTTGGCGACGACGGCGCCGTTGCCGTCGGTCTGACGTACGTCGGTCACGGTGGTGACTCCCATAGTCCGTTGGTCGGGTACCGCGCCCCCCGTACGGGTGGCGGAGGGTCGATGGGCTTCGATGGGCTCAGCGTAGGCCCTGCGGGCAGTGGCCGGGATCACCTCCCCGCGGGCGGTCGTCATGGGACGATCGGAGCGTCGGGGCGCCGGCCCGGGGCGGGACGGCGGGACCCGGCGGACGTCTGGCCGAGGGAGCGGGTGTGGGCGGTTCACCGGTAGTGGTCCCGTACACGGCGTATCTGCGGGTGTACGAGCCTCTGGCGGCCTTTCCCGAGCCCGAACGCACGCACTGGTACCGGTACGCGGCCGCGGGCCGCGAGCGCGGCGCACAGGACGAGCTGCGGCAGTCGCTGGCCGACCTGGTGCCGGTGCCGCCGATCGCGGTACCCGTGCACGAGAGCCGGGAGGCGTTCATCGCCGTGATCGGCGGGGTGACCCATGTCTGCCCGTGGCGGACCCGGTTGCGCGGCTGGATGGCGCTGGAGCGGCTGGAGGGCAAGCTGCCGGGCCCGGTGCTGGACGCGATGCTGCCCCCGGTGGTGCGCCGCCAGGCCGCAGCCGACCACGAGGCGTGGCGGGCCCGCAACCCCGACGCGCGCCCGTGGATCCGCTCGGCCACCTGGCACGTGCCGGTGCGCTGGTTCGTCCTGGTCGGCGACGACGAGCGGGAGTACGAGCCGGCCGCCGGCGAGTCGAAGCAGCCCCTGATGCGCTACCGCACCCCCATGGTGCAGGCCAGGCGCCGGGTGGCCCGCGGCCTGCGGGTGCTCAGGGAGACCCTGGAGGAGAGCCCGCTGATCGACGGGCTGATCGACGTGGGGCGCTGGCTGGAGGAGTTCCACCCGCGCTCGATGGTCGAGCTGGACTACGGCGGGCTGGTGCAGGTGATGGGCCACGACCGGCTGGCCGCCGACCATTCGGCGGCCGACGTGGCCGAGGGCCTGGCGGCCCTGCGCGAGGGCGAGTCGGAGGTTGCGGGCACGGCGTACGAGCGGCTGACCGACCGCTGGCGGGCGGTGCGGGAGCTGCAGTTCGCCAACTGACCGGGCCGACCGGGCCGACTGGGCCGACCGGGCCGGCTGCTCGCCGATCCGTTCGCCGGCTTGTTCGCCGATCGGACCGCCGGGGCGCGGCGGCGGGTTACCCGGTACGGTGCCGCCGAGACCTGACGGGCTGTTGTCTCCTGCTGTGCCGGGTGTTGTCTCCTGTCCGGCTTCGGTCGGCTTCCGCCCCTGCTGCTGGTGCCATTGGCTCATGCATGGCCCAAGCGTGACGCAGAGCACGTAACTGAACTCTTGCCTGCATCACCATCTGTCATGCCAAAATGGGACATCGGGTCCGCCTCGGGCTCGCATCGAAGGTGGGGATGTTGCGGATGATCGCGCTGTGACTGATCGTCACGTTGGTGTGACTGTCCGCTATGAGCCGGTCCATCGGCTTCCGTCGAGCTTGAACACCTGAGAGGGCAAATCCATCGGTTTGGCCGACGCGGCTGGACGGATGGTGTAGTTGTAGTGCCGAGGACAAGCCGTTCGTCCTATTACCGACTCGGCCCGCGTCCGCCATATCGGGCAACGCGGGTCAAGGTGCAGAATTTAAGAGGAAAGAACCGCGTTGGTTCGGTTCTCTCGAGGAGGCCGCTCATGACCGCTCGCACCCCTGATGCCGAGCCGTTGCTTACCCCCGCCGAGGTCGCCACCATGTTCCGCGTCGACCCGAAGACGGTCACGCGCTGGGCCAAGGCCGGCAAGCTCACGTCGATCCGCACGCTGGGCGGGCACCGCCGCTACCGCGAGGCGGAGGTCCGCGCGCTGCTGGCGGGCATTCCGCAGCAGCGCAGCGAGGCCTGACAGCCCTTTCGGGCGGCTTGCGGGGCCCCTACCCCGCACCCGCCGCCCCCTGACGGCCTGACCGCCCCCATCGGCGGGCCTGAGGGACGAACCGCATCGCTTCACCACAGCTTCACCGGGATCGCATCGGACTCCGCCGGGTCCGGTGCGATCCCTCTTTTGTGCCTCAAAGCCGCCCAGCCCGATGCCTGTTCGCGCCGATTGTGTGTCCCCGGTCACGCCCCTGCGGGCACGTACCATTGCACATATTCTATCGAGGGCTCTGCGGAGGGGTCCTGGTTCCGGCCTGCGGGCACAAGTTGCCGTGACTCCCGTCACATGCTGCGTACTTGAGGATCCTGCCCGCCATGCGGTAGTGGGGACGGGCTTACTGAGTGGTCATCGGCTACCCCGGGCCGGCGGCCTCATGCCCCCGGTGGGCGCGCCCTTGTCGGCGCGGGGTGCGGGCGCGGGAAGTTGGCGGGGGCGTTGCCGTGGGGTGCTGCCGTGGGTTGCCGTGGGCAGCGGAAAGGCCCGCTCCCGGTTGCCGGGTACGGGCCTCGCAGTCGATCAGTGGGGATCGATGGGGATCGTCGAACGTGAGCGGTCCTGACGGGATTTGAACCCGCGGCCTCCACCTTGACAGGGTGGCGAGCACTCCAAACTGCTCCACAGGACCTCGCTGCGGGACTGACTGTACCGCAGGTCAGGGGGTGCGGTCGAACTCAGTGCCGCAGGCCCGACCAGGCCTCGTCGAGCGCCTTGAAGATCCGCTTGTCGGAGACCGGGAAGGCCGTGCCCAGGGCGTGCGCGAAGTAGCTGACCCGCAGCTCCTCGATCATCCAGCGGATCTCCCGCACCGCGGCCGGCACCGGCCGCCCGGCGGGCTGCTCGGCGAGCAGCTGGGCGTACTCGCCCTGGATCTCGCGGACCTTCTCCATCCGCGTGGTGTCGCGCTGCACGCCCGTCGGCATCTGCTGCAGCCGCCGGTCGGCGGCCGTCAGGTAGCGCATCAGGTGCGGCAGCCGCTTCAGGCCCACCTCGGTGACGAAGCCGGCGTGCACCAGCCCGTCCAGCTGCTCCCGGACGTCCGCCACGTTCGCCAGCAGCACCGGGCTCGCGGTGTCCTTCAGCCGGCGCTCGCAGGAGTGCCAGGCGGCCAGTACCTGCTGCACCTGCTGGACGCTGCGGACGGTCAGCTCCACCAGGTCGGCCCGCACCGCGTCGAAGAGCTTGCGGTAGCCCTCCTCGTCCCAGGCGGGGCCGCCGTGCTCGGCGATCAGCCGGTCGGCCGCCGCGGTCGCGCAGTCCTCGAAGAGGGCCTGCACGCCCCCGTGCGGGTTGCGGGACAGGGCGAGCTTCTGCTGGTTCGACAGGCGGTCGGCGGCGAACTTCGCCGGGTTGACCGGCACGCCCAGCAGGATCAGCCGCCGGGTGCCCCGCCACATCGCCTCGGCCTGCTCCGCCTCGGTGTCGAACAGCCGCACCGCCACCGAGGCGCCCTCGTCCACCAGCGCCGGGTACGCCTTGACCGGCTGGCCGGCCCGCCGGGCCTGGAAGGTGCGCGGCAGGGTGCCCACCGTCCAGTCGGTCAGGCCCGTGCGCTGCTCCACGCCCGCCAGCGCCGGGTCCGAGGACCGCTCGAAGGCCCGGGTGATCGCCTCGCGCGTCTTGGGCCGCAGCCGCTCCTTGAGCGCCTCCAGGTCCTTGTCCTCGGCGATCTTCCTCCGCCGCTCGTCCACCACCCGGAAGGTGATCCGCAGGTGGTCCGGCAGCTTGTCCGGGTCGAAGTCCTCGGCGGTCACCGGCACGCCCACCATCTGCTGCAGCTCGCGGGCGAGCACACCGGTGAGCCGGTCCGGCCCCGCGGCCACCCGGTCCAGGAACGCCTTCGCGTAGTTGGGCGCGGGCACGTAGTGGCGGCGGATCGGCTTGGGCAGCGAGCGGATCAGCTCGGTGACGACCTGCTCGCGCAGGCCCGGGATCTGCCAGTCGAAGCCGTCGGGCACCACCTGGTTGAGCACCTGGAGCGGGATGTGGACGGTCACGCCGTCGGCGTCCGCGCCGGGCTCGAACTGGTAGGTCACGCGGAACTTCAGGGCTCCCTGCCGCCAGGAGTCCGGGTAGTCGGCCTTGGTGACGGCTTCCGCGTTCTCGTTGATCAGCATGGAGTGCTCGAAGGTGAGCAGCTCCGGGGACTCGCGCCGCTTGTGCTTCCACCAGGAGTCGAAGTGGGCGCCGGAGACGATGTGTTCGGGCAGGCGCGCGTCGTAGAAGTCGAAGAGCGTCTCGTCGTCCACCAGGATGTCGCGGCGGCGGGCGCGGTGCTCCAGCTCCTCGACCTCGCCGAGCAGCTTGCGGTTGTCGTGGAAGAACTGGTGGTGGGTGCGCCAGTCGCCCTCGACCAGGGCGTTGCGGATGAACAGGTCGCGGGAGACCTCGGGGTCGATCCGCCCGTAGTTCACCTTGCGGTCGGTGACCAGCGGCACCCCGTACAGGGTCACCTTCTCGTACGCCATCACCGCCGCCTGGTCCTTCTCCCAGTGCGGCTCGCTGTAGCTGCGCTTGACCAGGTGCTGGGCGAGCGGCTCGACCCATTCGGGCTCGATGCGGGCGTTGACCCGGGCCCACAGCCGCGAGGTCTCCACCAGCTCGGCCGACATGATCCACCGCGGCGGCTTCTTGAACAGCGCCGAGCCGGGGAAGATCGCGAACTTCGCGCTGCGGGCGCCCAGGTACTCGTTCTTCTCGGTGTCCTTCAGGCCCAGGTGCGACAGCAACCCGGCCAGCAGCGAGACATGGACGCGCTGCGGGTCGGCGGCGTCCTCGGCCGTGGCGGCCTCCGGCGGCGTCTCGATGCCCAACTGCCGGGCGACCGTACGCAGCTGGCTGTAAATGTCCTGCCACTCGCGGACCCGCAGGTAGTTCAGGAACTCGCTGCGGCACATCCGGCGGAAGGCGGAGGAGGACAGATCGCGCTGGCGGGTGCGCAGGTAGCGCCACAGGTTGAGGTAGGACAGGAAGTCCGAGGTGGGGTCGCGGAAGCGGGCGTGCTGCTGGTCGGCCTGGGCCTGCTTGTCCGCCGGGCGCTCGCGCGGGTCCTGGATCGACAGCGCGGCCGCGATCACCATCACCTCGCCGACCACCCCGTTGCGGTCGGCCTCCAGCACCATGCGGGCCAGCCGCGGGTCCACCGGCAGCTGGGCGAGCTTGCGGCCGGTGTCGGTCAGCCGCTTGCGCGGGTCGCCGGCCTTCGGGTCGAGCGCGCCGAGCTCTTCGAGGAGCTGCACGCCGTCCTTGATGTTGCGGCTGTCCGGCGGGTCGATGAAGGGGAACTTCGCGATGTCGCCCAGGCCCGCCGCCGTCATCTGCAGGATCACCGAGGCGAGGTTGGTGCGCAGGATCTCGGCGTCGGTGAACTCCGGCCGGGTGAGGAAGTCGTCCTCGGAGTACAGCCGGATGCAGATGCCGTCCGCGGTACGGCCGCAGCGGCCCTTGCGCTGGTTGGCGCTGGCCTGGCTGATCGGCTCGATCGGCAGCCGCTGCACCTTGGTGCGGTGGCTGTAGCGGGAGATCCTGGCCGTGCCGGGGTCGATCACGTAGCGGATGCCGGGGACGGTGAGCGAGGTCTCCGCCACGTTCGTGGCCAGCACCACCCGGCGGCCGGAGTGCTGCTGGAAGACCCGGTGCTGCTCGGCCGACGACAGCCGCGCGTACAGCGGCAGCACCTCGGTGCCGCGCAGCTGCCGCTTGCCCAGCGCGTCGGCGGTGTCGCGGATCTCCCGCTCGCCGGAGAGGAAGACCAGGATGTCGCCGGGGCCCTCGGCCTGCAGCTCGTCCACCGCGTCGCAGATCGCGGTCACCTGGTCGCGGTCCGGGTCCTCGGAGTCCTCCTCCAGCAGCGGCCGGTAGCGCACCTCGACCGGGTACGTACGGCCGCTGACCTCCACGATCGGGGCGTCGCCGAAGTGCCGCGAGAAGCGCTCCGGGTCGATCGTCGCCGAGGTGATGACGACCTTCAGGTCGGGGCGGCGGGGCAGCAGCTGGGCCAGGTAGCCGAGGATGAAGTCGATGTTGAGGCTGCGCTCGTGCGCCTCGTCCACGATGATCGTGTCGTACGCCCGCAGCTCGCGGTCGGTCTGGATCTCGGCGAGCAGGATGCCGTCGGTCATCAGCTTGACCAGGGTGGAGTCGCCCACCTGGTCGGTGAAGCGGACCTTCCAGCCGACCGCCTCGCCCAGTGGCGTGTCCAGCTCCTCCGCCACGCGCTCGGCGACCGTGCGGGCAGCGATCCGGCGGGGCTGGGTGTGCCCGATCCGGCCGCGCACCCCGCGGCCGAGCTCCAGGCAGATCTTCGGGATCTGGGTGGTCTTGCCCGAGCCGGTCTCGCCGGCGACGATCACCACCTGGTGGTCGCGGATGGCCGCCGCGATGTCGTCCTTCTTGCGGCTGACCGGCAGCGCCTGCGGGTAGGTGATCTCCGGCACCGCGGCCGCCCGGGCCGCGATCCTGGCCTCGGCCTTGTCGATCTCGGCGGCGATCTCGGCGAGCACCGCCGCCCGGGCCTCGGGCTTGCGGATCCGCCGGGCACCGTCGAGCCGCCGCCCGAGCCGCTGCTCGTCGCGCAGCGCGAGCGCGGGCAGGCGCGCGGCAAGAGCGCCGAAGTCCAGGGGGGAGGGTTGCGTAGACATACGTCACCCATCGTCTCACCTGGGGGTGAGTGGGGGCGAGTGAATTCTCCCGGGGTGGGACCGTCCGCGGGGACTGCGGCGTACGGGGCGGCGGGGGTTGCGCGCGTCCTGGCGGCCGTGCCCGCGGGGGTGTCCGGGGGCCCGGTGTACTGGCTGCAGTGCGGGGCCGCGGTACGGGGTGCGGGCTCTCGCGGTGCAGGTTGTCGTGGTGCGGGCTGCCGGAGGGCGGGAGAACGACGAGGGCCCGCCTCCCTGGGGAGACGGGCCCTCGTCGTGCGGTGGCTGGGGCCGGGGTCGAACCGGCGACCTACCGCTTTTCAGGCGGTCGCTCGTACCAACTGAGCTACCCAGCCGCAGCGGTCCTGACGGGATTTGAACCCGCGGCCTCCACCTTGACAGGGTGGCGAGCACTCCAAACTGCTCCACAGGACCTTGCGTGACGCGGGACAAGTCTGACACATGACGGCCACTGGTCCCGCATCGGTTTTCCGCGACCTCCGCGCCGAGCCGCCGCCGCTTCCTGGAACACCCTGGGGATTCCCGGTCGCCGGTCGGACATTTCGGCGGGCCGATGTCGCTGGATCAGCGTATCAGAACCGGGGCGGCCCCCCGTACGAGCGAAGCCGCGCCCGGCGCCGGCGGGAGGGGCGCGCGGGGTCCGTCGGGGCGCCCGTCAGGGCTGCCGTCCGTGCCGCGTCCGGGTGGGGCTTCCGCGGGCTGCGGCTGAACGGTGGCGGCCGGGGGCGCCGGGTGGGGCGGTCCCGCGCGGGCCGGGGGGCCGGGGGGTGCCGGACGGGCCGGGGGTCGCGCCTCGGGGACTGCCTCGGGGCTCGTCGCGGTGCCGGGGCTGCCGATACGGTGAGGGGCGTGGACGTGACGCGCTATGTGGCCTTCGCCACCGATCCGGGCGGCGGGAACCCGGCCGGTGTGGTGCTCGACGCGACCGGGGCCGGGGACGCCGAGATGCTCGCCGTCGCCGCCGAAGTGGGCTACTCCGAGACCGCGTTCGTGATGCCGCGGCCCGACGGGGAGCTGGACGTGCGGTACTTCAGCCCGCTGGCCGAGGTGCCGTTCTGCGGCCACGCGACCATCGCGACCGCCGTCGCGTACGCCGAGCGGCACGGCACGGGCGAGCTGCGGCTGCACACCCCGGCCGGCCTGGTCCGCGTGGCGACCGTGAAGGACCAGGACGGCACGCTGCGGGCCGAGTTGGTGAGCGTGCCGCCGCACACCGAACCGTTGGCCGCGGACGACCTCGCCGAACTGCTCGCCGCGCTGCGCTGGTCGCCGGACGACCTCGACCCCGCGCTGCCGCCACGGGTCGCCTACGCCGGGGCCCGCCACCCGGTGCTCGCCGCCCGCACCCGCGCCCGGCTGGCCGCGCTCTCCTACGACATGGCCGCGCTCGGCGCCCTGATGGCGCGGCGCGACTGGACGACGGTGGACCTGGTGTGGCGGGAGTCGCCGGCCGTTTTCCACGCCCGCAACCCGTTCCCGCCCGGCGGTGTGGTGGAGGACCCGGCGACGGGGGCGGCCGCGGCCGCGTTCGGCGGATATCTGCGGGAGCTGGGCCTGGTGGAGCTGCCGGCGGTGCTCACCGTGCACCAGGGAGACGACATGGGCCGGCCGAGCGTGATCCGCGTGGCGGTGCCGCGGGAGCCGGGCAGCGGGATCGCGGTCGGCGGCACGGCGGTGCCGATCCCGTAGCCGGGACCGGCACCGTACGCAGGGTGCGCGGGGGGATGGCGGCGCATCCGGGAGGAGCGCGGAAACCGTCAGAGGGGCGTTCGGGCGTGTGAGGGGTGACCCGCAGCGACCCGCGGCCTGAACGGCCCGGGACGGTTCAGAACGGCTTGGCCAGCAGCAGTTCGGTGTTGTGGTCTCCGCTGCCGCCGATCTTGGCCGCCGGGGTGGCGTAGGGGTCGTTGAAGGACAACTCCCGATAGAGCGCTGCCAGGTTGGGCTCGGTGGTGGAGCCGAAGTCGGTGGCGTAGGGGGCCGCGGACTCCAGCAGGGTGGTGAACAGCGAGAGCGTCCCGTCGCCGTTGTCGGCGATCTCCACCGCGCGCGCGTGCTGCGGGAAGTCCACGTGGGAGGCGGTGTTGATCTCCCAGAAGGAGCGCTCGGGCACCGCGTGGCCGTGCGGGGTGATGAGGTTGGCGTGCGTGTGGCCGTTCACCCAGGCGACGACGTTGGGGTAGCGCTGCGCCAGCGCGACGAGTTCGGTGCCGGTGTGCCGCCCGTCGAGGAGGTGGTACGGGTCGGGCAGCGTGTTGCCCATGGTGGTGCTGGTGTGGTGGCTGAACAGGACGATCAACTGGTCCTGGGAGCCGCGGCGTACGACGTTGCCGTCGGTGTCGTACCAGTGCGTGCTGTAGGTCTGCAGCACCGACTCCAGCCACTTCAGTTGCGCGGAGCCGATCGAACCGTCCGCCCAGCCCGCCCGGTTGGTGGTGTCCAGGCTGACGCCGAGCACGCCGGGGGCCACCGGGAAGGTGTAGTAGAGCTTGCCGCTGGAGGCGGCGGCCGAGGTGAAGCCGTGTCCGACCGGCCCGGCGCCGGTGCGGGCCGGGTCCAGGTGGGCCCGTGCGAACTGCTCGGGTGTGAAGGGGGCGCGGCGGGCGTCGGGCGTCACCTGGCGGACGGGGCCGCCGCCTTCGAGGAGGGTGAGCAGCAGGGTGACCGCGGCGGCCGGGTCGTGCTGGATCGCGTCGGCGAGCTTGGCCGCGGTGGCGTCGTCCACGCCTTCGATCTTGCCGCCGCCGGTGTAGAGGGAGTTGAGCAGGCCGAGGTCGGGCAGGGTGCCCTCGATGCTGTCGTCGTGGTTGCCGACGGTGGTGTACCAGGGGGTGCGCAGACCGGTCGCGGTGAACGGCCGGCCGGCCGCGGACAGGAAGCCGGGCACCTGGGGGAAGCCCGCCGCCTTGTAGTCGTCCTGGAAGGACGACTCGGGGTTCCAGTACAGCGCGGAGCCGGAGTTCTGCACGCCTTCGTAGCGGGAGGGGTCGCCGGTACCGGGGGTGATCGCGCCGCCGCTCATCACCGTGAGGTACCAGTCGAGTTCGACCAGCTCGTGGTTGTCGGTGTTGTCACCGGTGGCCATCACCAGGGAGAACGGCAGCCCCGTGTAAGGGCCGCCGGAAAGGGAGTTGACCCGGTCCACGAGGGAGGCGGCGCCGCGCACGGTCAGCGCCTCGTGCGGGCGGTGCGCGGAGTCGATGTACTTCGCCAGGTACTCGAAGCGGACCGGGGACTCGGTGTCGGCCAGGTGCAGGTCGGTGAACTGCACGAAGGAGGCGAGTCCGGTGCGGCGGTCGTCGCGCCCGGCGCCGGCGGGGGCCAGTTCGGAGCGTACGACGAGGGGCCAACCGGGGCCCGCGGCAAGCCTCTTGTACGCGCCCGTGCCGGTGGCTTGCGCCGCCTGCTCCAGGGTGGTGCCGGCCGGCTGGACCGCGCGGGCGGCCGAGGCGGCGACCGCGCGGTCCCGCTCCGCGGCGGTGGCGTAGGGGGTCTCCGCCAGGGTCGCGGCGGCGGCCGCCGCCGCGGCGCCGGTGAGGAAGGTACGTCTGCGCATGGGACGGTCTCCTGACGTGGGGTCGGTTGCGGCTCTGCCCGGGCGTTTCGGCGAGGCCGTATTACCAGCCGGTAATGGGCCTCCGCCAGGGTGCCGTGCCTTCTCGTCGGTGACGGGTCCTGCGCGTGAATGTTCGGGGGGGCTTCCCGCCGTTGCCGGCCGCAGGCCGGCGGGTCGCCGGGCGCGCCCGCGTCCCCGGTGCGGATCGCCGTCCGCGTGCCGGGCGGGGCCGTACCGCCTGGCGGAGCGGCGGCGGGTACGGCTAGAGCGCCGGCACCGGCAGGTCGGCCGGGGGGGTGAGGAAGTGCTCGGCCACCGCCCGGTTGTACTTGGTGAACATCGCGCCGAGCAGCCGCAGCTCCTCCTCGTCCCAGCCGTCGAGCAGCCCGGCCAGCCGCTCGGAGCGGGCCGCGCGCACGGCCTCCATCAGGCGCAGCCCTTCACTCGTCGGGGTGACGATGCAGCGCCGGCGGTCGGTGGCCGCAGGGGTGCGCTCCACCAGCTCCTGGCGGGTGAGCGCGGAGACCTGCCGGCCGGCAGTGGAGGGGTCGAGGCCGAGCAGGGCGGCCAGCGAGTTGATGTCCTGCGGCCCGTGCTCGGCAAGCACCCTGAGCAGCAGGTATTCCGCCCGGTCGAGCTGCTCGTGCGCGTCGCTGCGGCGGTGCAGCAGCTCGAAGTTGCGCACCAGCACCGCAGTCTGGCGCTCGATGACGTCGAGCGCCGGGGCGCCGCCTTCCGCGCCGTGCGCGCCGTCCACTGCCACGGTTGCCACTCCTGATACCGGTATGGTGCATGTTAATATCGGCATCATACCGATGATCAGGGTCGGGTGTCGGCGAGAGGGGCCACGGGAACGCATGGCGAGGGGCTGGATATCCGAGACGTGGGACCGTGTCGTGGGCTCCGACCCCGGACTCCAGCGGCTGCGCAGCGCCTTGGCGGCGGCCGTCGCGATGAGCACCGCGATGGCCCTGGAGTACGGCTACGGCCGGATCGACGACCGCGGCCCGCAGGGCACCCTCATCGCGATGATGCTCGGCACCGTCATGGCCATGATGGGCTCGATGGCCCTGGGTGACGGCAGCAGCGCCCGGGCCAAGGCGCGCACCGCCGCCTTCTTCCCGGTGGCGATCGGCGGCGGCATGGTCGTCGGCGTCCTGGTCGCCGGGCACACCACGGCCATGCTGGCCACGTTCGTGGCCGTGATGTTCGCCGCCGTCTACATCCGCCGGTTCGGGATGCCGTTCTTCTTCTACGGCTTCATGCTCTGGATGGGCTACTTCTTCGCCGCCTTCCTGGACGCGACGATGGCCCAACTGCCCTCCCTGCTCTTCGCGGTGGTGCTCGCCACCGTGTGGGTGACGCTGCTGATGACCACCGTGCTGCGCACCCACCCGCAGCGCACCCTGGCCCGGGTCCGGCGGGCCTACGGCGCCAGGGCCCGTGCGGTGGCCCGCAGTTGCGCCGATCTGCTTGCCGCCGACCCCCGCGACCCGCGCCGCCTGGCCCGGCTGCGGCGCCGGCTGCACTCGCGCCAACTGCGCCTGGCCGAGGCCGCGCTGGTGATCGAGGGCTGGTCCGGCACCCCGGCCGCGCTGCCCGCCGGCTGGTCCGGGGCCGCGGTGCGGCGCCGCGCCCTCGACGTGCACCTGGCGATCGACGCGATGGCCGCGGCCGCCGACGGCATGGCCGGCACCGACGCCCGCGACCTGACCGCGGCGGCCCGTATCGCCACCTTCCTCGCGCAGCGCGACTACGTCGCCGCCGAGCGCGAGGCCCGCGCCCTGCTCGCAGCCGAGGACCCCGGTCCGGCCCGCGACATCGACTCCCTGGCCCGCCATCTGGCGACCGCCGCCTGGGAGTTCGTCACGGTCACCCGTCAGGCGGGCGTGCCGGACGCCGGGGTCGAGGGCGAGGAGGCGTTCCAGCCCGCGGTCGCCCTCGCGATGGGCGCGCTGCCCGGCTCGGCCGCGGTGGTCGCCGGCGGGGTCGCGGCCCGCAGCCGCTGGAACCCCGTGGCGCGGCTCTCGCTGCCCACCCGGCAGGCCGTCCAGGTCGCCGTCGCCGGCACGCTGGCGATCCTCGCCGGCCGCGAGCTCAACGAGGTGCGCTACTACTGGGCGGTGCTGGCCGCGTTCATCGCCTTCGCCGGTACCGCGACCCGTACCGAGACGTCGATCAAGGCGGTCAACCGCGTCGTCGGCACGCTGGTCGGCCTGGGCGCGGGCATCGGGCTCGCGCACCTGACCGCCGGGCACACGTACTGGATCATCGCGGTGATCATCCTCAGCATGACCTGCGGGTTCTACGTGGTCACGCTCTCCTACGCGGCGATGATCTTCTTCGTCACGATCATGGTGTCCCAGCTCTACAGCGAACTCCACGAATTCTCGGCGTCGTTGCTGATGCTGCGGCTGGAGGAGACCGCGATCGGGGCGGCGATCGGGATCGGGGTGGCACTGGTCGTCCTGCCGACGAGCACGCGCGACACCGTCAACAGCGCCCGCACCGGGTACTTCACCGCGCTGGGCGAGCTACTGCGGGCGAGCGCGAAGCAGCTCGAAGCCGGCGGCGCCGCCGGGAGCGCCGAACTCGACGCGCGGATCCGGGTGGTGGACCACCGGCTGCAGCAACTCGCGCTCGTCGCCCGGCCGCTGACCCGCCCGCTCGTCTGGGGCAACGACCCGCGGCTGGTCCGGCACCGCCTCACCCTCTACGCGGCCGTCACCCGGCAGATCCGGGCCCTCGCGCTCGGCCCGCGCCGCGCCGCCGACCCGGCCCCCGCCCCCCACCTCGCCGCCGCCGCCTGCGCGCTGGCCGACGCCGCCACCGCGCTCGCGCTCGCCCCCACCCCCAAGAGCCGCCCCGAGCCCGCGGTCGAACGCGCCCTGCGCTGCGCCGAAGCGGCCCTCCGCACCGACCGCCCTGCCCCGGGCACCGTTCTCCCTCCGGTCACCCGCCCCCTGCACCGCCTCCGCCACCTCCTCCACGACCTCTCCGTCCAGTCCCCGACCCAGGGCTCCGGAGGCCGGCCGTCCTCCGACAGCCGTGTGGTCGCCGCCCACCGCCCGGCCCCGGCCGCCGCCCGCTCCGCCGACGCGGACACCCCCTCGTAGGGAACCTCCCGGGACGCCGGGCCGTCAGGCGGCCGGCGGCGCCAGCCACGCCAGCGCGGCGACGACGAGCGCGCGGACGCCTGTGTCCAGCGTCGGCTGGAGCACGGGGGCGAAGCGGGGGCTGTGGTTGACGGGGACGTCCGCGGCGAGGGTGCCGGCCCGCTCGGCCGCCGCGTAGGCGGCGGGGTCGGTGCCGCCGATCACCCAGAACGTGGAGGGAGCGCCGAGGGCACGGGGAATCTCGGTGAAGTCGTCGCTGGGCGTGAGGCGTTCGGCTCGGACCGCGTCCGCGAAGTGGCGGCCGAACGCGGCCGCCACCCGAGCGGTCGCCTCCGGGTCGTTGCGCGTGGCCGGGAAGGACGAGAGGTGCTCGATCTCCGGTTCGCGCGGCGCCCGCGAGGCCGCGCACTCCGCGCGCACCATCCGCCCGACCGCCTCGATCACCCGGGCGCGCACGTCCTCGTCGAACGCCCGCACGTTGACCAGGAGTTCGGCGGACTCGGGGATGACGTTCGCGCCCTCGCCCGCGCGGATGCTCCCCACGGTGACCACCGCCTGCTCGGCGGCGGCGAGTTCGCGCGCCACGATCGTCTGCAGCCGCAGGACGACCATCGCGGCGAGCACCACGGGGTCGACCGACGCCTCCGGCTTCGAACCGTGGGCACCGCGGCCGTGCAGGACGACCCGCAGGGTGTCCGCGGCAGCGAGGAACGAGCCGGCCCGGGTGCCGACGTAGCCGGCCGGGGCGTGGAAGACGTGCTGGGCCAAGGCGATGTCCGGCGCCGGTATGCGCTCGGCGAGCCCATCGGCGATCATGGCGCGAGCCCCGGCACCGCTCTCCTCGGCGGGCTGGAAGAGCACGACGAGGGTGCCCTGCCACGCGCCTGGCGCGGCCGCCATCAGATGGGCGGCCCCCAGCAGGCAGGCCATGTGGACGTCGTGGCCGCAGGCGTGCATCACGGCCCGTCCCTCTGCCCCGTCCCCGCCTGCCCGGGAGGCGTAGGGCAGCCCGGTCCGCTCGCGGAGCGGGAGCGCGTCGAGTTCGGCTCGCAGCAGCACCACGGGGCCGGTGCCGTGGACAAGGACGCCCACCACCCCCGTACCGCCGATCCCGGTGGTGACCTCGTAGCCGCAGGCGCGCAGCTTGCCGGCGACCTCGGCCGCGGTGCGGTGCTCGGCGAAGCCGAGTTCGGGGTGGGCGTGCAGGTCGCGGTACCAGTCCTCCACATCGCCCCGAAGGGCGTCGAGGCCTGCCAGCACGGCGGAGGCCGCTTCGTCGGACACGGCTGCTCTCCCCTTCTCTGTTCGCCCGGGTGGGGCTGCGATCGGCTACGGCAGGTCGCGGACGAAGGCGTCCAGCAGGTCGGCGAGGGGTCCGGGGCGGTCGAGCTGGACGGCGTGGCCGGCGCCGGGGACGACCTGCACGGCCCCGCGCCACAGGGTGGGAGCGGTCAGCGCCTCCAGATAGGCCAGGCTCACCAACTGCTCCTCGGCGCCGTGCAGCAGGGCCAGCGGGCGGTCGAGCCCCGCGACGAGGGCCGCCTCGTCCGCGAACCGCCCCTCGGCGATGCTGCGGGCCACGCCGCCGCGCACGCGCGGGTCGGTGGCGAGGATGTCGGCCACCAGGGGGCCGAGAGGGACGGCGGAGTCCGGAGCGAGCAGCCCGGCGGCGTAGGCGCGGGCCTCCTCGGGAGTGATCGTCTCCTGGAAGCCGATGCCGAGCGGCCCGTCCGGCAGGTACGCCTGGGCGAAGGAGGCGCCGTCCCGCACCGGCGGCGTCCCGAACACGGCGAAGCCCGCCACGCGTTCACCGAGTGCCCCGGCGGCCTCCAGCACGGCGTGACCGCCCAGGCTCCATCCGACGAGGACGACATCCCGCAGGTCCGCCGCCCGGACGAAGGACGCGACCGCCGCGGCGAAACCGGGCACCGAGTAGTCGTCCGGATCGGCCGCCGGCGCGGCCTCGCCGTGCCCCGGCAGGTCCAGGGCGAGGCACCGGTACCGCGCGCCGAACGGACCGTCCAGCAGGGTCTGCCAGACGCGCGAGGAGGAGGAGTTGCCGTGGACCAGGACGACGGGCCGCCCCGTCCCGCTGCTGGCGCGGGCCGCACCCGGCACCCCAGGCACCTCGGACACGTGCATCAACTCCCGCTTCCCGCATCGGATTCACCGCTCGGCCGACCCTAACGGAGCGCCTGTAAAGGGCGCGTTGAGAGGCGGGCGGGGGAGGCCGGCGGGCACCGGCCGGCGCGGGATCGGTGCCCGCCGCCGGGTGGGGCCGAGCCGAGCGGGCCCGACCGCGTACCGGCGCGAAGGGCGCGCGGCGGGGCGCGGCCGGGCCGCACGGCGGCATCGCGCACCCCCTGCCCGAAGCGGGGAGCGGGGGTCATAATGCCGAAGCATGGCCCCCCTGATCACCACCCTCTCCGCCGCCCTGGTGATCGCCGCCGCCGCTGCCGCCCTGTTCTGGCTGGTGCGCGGGCGCCGCGGATTCGGCACCCCCGCCGACCGCGCCGCCTTCGCCACACTGCACTCCGCCTCGCTCGCCGCCCCGCCGCTGCGCGAGGGGCTGAACCCCGACTCCGCGCGGACCGCGGCCAAACACCTGCGCGCGCTGCTGGGCACGCCCGCCCTCGCCGTGATCGGCGACGGCACGCTGCTCGCGTGGGAGGGCCCCGGCCGCCGGCACGCCGCGCAGGCGGTGGAGCACGCGAAGGACGCCATGGAGGCGGGCCGGCCGTGGGTGGTGCCCGCGGAGGCGATCGACTGCGGGGACCTGGACTGCCCGGTGCGCAGCGCCGTCGTGGTGCCGCTGGTGGTCGACGGCCTCGTCGTCGGCGCGCTGTCGGTGTACGCGCGGCAGATCTCCGCGGGCCTGGTCCGCGCGGCCGGCGAGGTCGCGCACTGGGTGATCTCCCAGCTCGAACTCGCCGAACTCGACCGCTCCCGCACCCTGCTCATCGAGGCCGAACTGCGCGCCCTGCGCGCCCAGATCTCCCCGCACTTCGTCTACAACTCGCTGACCGCCATCGCCTCCTTCGTCCGCACCGACCCCGACCAGGCCCGCGAGCTGCTGCTGGAGTTCGCCGAGCTGACCCGCTACAGCCTGCGCCGGCACGGCGAGTTCAGCACGCTGGCCGAGGAACTGCACTCCGTGGACCGCTACCTGCGTCTGGAGCGCGCCCGGTTCGGCGCCCGGCTGCGGGTGGACCTGCTCATCGCGCCCGAAGTCCTGCCGGTGGCCGTGCCGTTCCTGTGCCTGCAGCCGCTGGTGGAGAACGCCGTACGGCACGGGCTCGGCCCGAAGCCCACCTCGGGCCGGATCACGATCCGCGCCGAGGACGCCGGCTCCGACTGCCGGATCAGCGTGGAGGACGACGGCGTCGGCATGGACCCCGAACAGGTGCGCGCCCAACTCGCCGGAAAGGGCGGTGGGGAGTCGCTGGGCCTGGGCAATGTGGACGAGCGGCTGCGGGCGGTCTTCGGCGACGACTCCGGCCTCGTCGTGGAGACCGCCAAGGGCGCGGGCACGAAGATCACCATCCGCGTCCCGAAGTACCGGAGCGGGGTGCACGCCCAGTGAACCCGCTGCGTGTGCTCGCGGTGGACGACGAGCCGCCCGCCCTTGAGGAGTTGACGTACCTGCTGCGCGGCGACCGCCGGGTCGGCGAGGTGCGCGCGGCCGGCAGCAGCGACGCGGCGCTGCGGCTGCTGGAGGACGGCACCACCGACGCGGTGTTCCTCGACATCCGGATGCCGGGCCTGGACGGCCTGGACCTGATGCGGGTGCTCGGCCGCTTCGCCCAGCCGCCCGCGGTCGTCTTCGTCACCGCCTACGAGGACTTCGCGGTGGACGCCTTCGCCCTCAACGCCATCGACTACCTGCTCAAACCCGTCAGCCGCGAACGCCTCGCCGAAGCCGTGCGCCGGGTGGCCGCCCTGATCGACACCGGCCTGCCGCCGGGCGGCCCGGCGGACAGCGGGAGTTCGGCCCTCGGGCCGCCGACCGCCCCCGCCGGCACGCCGTCCGACCCGCGCGCCCCCGAGCGCATCCCCATCGACGTCGGCGGCGTCACCCGCTTCCTGCGCCGCGACGAGGTGGCGTACGTGGAGGCGCAGGGCGACTACGTACGCCTGCACGCCGCCGGCCGCGCCCCGCTCGTCCGCGTCCCGCTCGCGGTGCTGGAGGAGCGCTGGGCACCGTACGGCTTCCTGCGCATCCACCGCCGCTACCTGGTGTCGCTGCGGCACGTGGAGGAGCTGCGCTCGGACGCCGGGCACTGGACCGTACGGGTCGACGGCGGCGAACTCCCGGTCAGCCGGCGGCACTCGCGCGAGCTGCGCGACCTGCTGCTCAGCTGGTCCGCGCAGCCCGAGCAGCCCGGCCGGGCCGACCGGCCGGGACCACCCGGGCAGCTCGGCCCGATCGACCGGTCAGGACCACCCGACCGGACACTGCCGCCCGGCCGGCCCGGGCCCTCCGACCTCCCCGGACCGCCCGGCCGCTCCGGCCCCGCAGGGCCCGGCGGTGCCCCGTGACCGGCGGCGGGCAGCCCGCGCCCCCGCGCCGGGTCGCCGTCACCGCGCCCCGCCGCAAGCGGGCCGGCGGCTGGTCGGCCCGCGCGGCGGCCGCCGACCTGCACGCGCAGCCCCGGCTCGCCCAGGTCTACGCCCGCGCCATCATCCGCGACCAACTCCGGCTCGCCCTGGGCGTCCTGGCCGCACTCGTCGTCGTCCTCGGCGGCGTGCCCGCCGCCTTCGCCCTCGTCCCGGCGCTGCGCACGGCCGAACTGCTCGGCTTCCGGCTGCCCTGGATCATCCTCGGCTTCGTCGCCTACCCGGTGCTCGTCGCCGCCGCCGTGCTCCACGTACGCCACGCCGAGCGCGTGGAGCGGGACTTCACCGACCTGCTCAGGAGCCCCGCCGAGGACCCGACGGCGCCCGCCGAAAGGGCTGTTCACGCCGAACGGCCCGAACAGGGCGTCGACGGCGAGGAGTCCGGGTGAACCAGAGCCTCGGGATAGCCGCCCTGGTCGTCGTCCTGGCCGCCACGATCGGCGTCGGCGTCTACGGGTTGCGCCTGTCGCGCGCCACGTCCGACTTCTACGTGGCCTCCCGCGAGGTCTCCCCGCTGTGGAACGCCTCCGCGATCAGCGGCGAATACCTGTCGGCCGCCTCGTTCCTGGGCGTCGCGGGCCTGGTCATGGCCTACGGCGTGGACATGCTGGCCTATCCGGTGGGCTACGCGGCCGGCTACCTGGTGCTGCTGCTCCTGGTCGCCGCCCCGCTGCGCCGCTCGGGCGCCTACACCCTGCCGGACTTCGCCGAGGAGCGGCTGGGCTCGGCGGCGGTGCGGCGGGTCGCCAGCGTCCTGGTGGCCGTGATCGCGTGGCTCTACCTCGTGCCCCAACTCCAGGGCGCCGGGCTGACGTTGCAGACCGTGACGGGGGCGCCGCGGTGGGCCGGGGCGGTCGTCGTCGCGGGCGCGGTGGTCGGGGTGTCGGCGGCCGGCGGCATGCGCAGCGTGACCCTGGTGCAGGGCCTGCACTTCTGGCTGAAGCTCACCGCCATCGCCGTGCCCGCCGTCTTCCTCGTCCTGGCCTGGCGCTCGGCCGGCTCCCCCGCCCTCACCGGCGACGACGTCCCCCGCTTCCCCCACGCCACGGTCGTGGCGCTGGACCAGCGCACCACCTTCGACGTCACCGCCCCGCTGACGATCCGCGCCACCGGCGAACTCGACGGCCGCTCGTACGCCGCAACAGCCGTGCCGAGCAGGAGAGATGGCAGCACGGGCGTGCCCGTACGGCTGGGCCGCGGCGAGCACACCGCGGCCGCCGGGGCGCGGCTGGCCTTCCCGAAGGGCGCCGCCGTACCGCACCGGAAGGGGCTGCGGCCGGCCACCGGGGCCGCGTGGGCCCGGCCGCTGTCGGGCGCCGGCGGCCGCGCGCACCCGCTGTACGCGGTGTACTCGATCCTGCTGGCCACCTTCCTCGGCACGATGGGCCTGCCGCACGTGCTGGTGCGCTTCTACACCAACCCCGACGGCCGCGCGGCCCGCCGCACCACCGTGCTCGTCCTGGTGCTGCTCTCCGTCTTCTACCTGCTGCCGCCGGTGTACGGGGCGCTCGGGCGGGTGTTCGCGCCGCAGCTGCTGCTCACCGGGCAGACCGACACCGCCGTGCTGGTGCTGCCGCAGATCACCCAAGCAGGGGAGGCCGGGCGGCTGCTGGCCGCGCTCGCGACCGCGGGGGCGTTCGCCGCCTTCGTCTCCACGGCCTCCGGGCTCACCGTCTCGGTCGCCGCGGTCGTCTCGCAGGACCTGCTCAAGGGCTCGGCCCGCGGCTTCCGGCTGGCCTCGCTCGTCGCGGGCGTGCCGCCGCTGGTGATGGCGACCACGACGGCGGGGCTGCCCGTGGCCGACGCGATCGGGCTCGCCTTCGCCGTCGCCGCCTCCTCCTTCTGCCCGCTGCTCGTCCTCGGCATCTGGTGGCGGGGGCTGACCGACCGCGGCGCGCTCGCCGGCCTGGTGGCGGGCGGCGGCCTCGCCGCGGTGGCGGTGGTCGTCACCAGCGTGCGCGGCCCCGGACACGGCTGGTCCGCCGCCCTGCTGGAGGAGCCGGCCGCCTGGACGGTGCCGATCGCCTTCGCCGTCATGGCGATCGGATCACTGCTCACCCGGCACCGGATCTCGGACGCGGCGGTGGACCGGGTGATGGTGCGGATGCACCTGCCGGAGGAGGTCACGGCCCAGGCGTACCCGCCGGTGCCGCAGGTGGACGTGCCGCCGCAGACGACGGGCGGCTGAGCCGTCCCCCGCCGCGGTGACCTCGCGCGACGTCCTGCACGACTACGCCGGGCTTCCCGCCTTCGCCACGGGCGGCCCGAGGGGGAGCCAGTGCAGGGCGCCCAAGTGGGGCGCCGTGCAGGGGAGTCGGGGTCGAGCGGGCTCCTCCCGGCCGTCGTTGGGTGCCCAAACGAGCTGCCCCGCAGGCGCGTTCGGACCGGCGCGACACATGTTCGGCATTCTTCCGGAACCGTTCGGCGTCCCGCGGGGACCGTCCGTCGCATCGGCGGCACCGTCCGCCGCGCCGCGCGGACCGCTCGGCGACAGCGCGGTGCACACGCGTAGCTCCGTGTGACGGCTGCTCCTAGCGTGGAAGGAGGGCCGTATACAAGCCGCCGCGGCCCCCACTTCCCCCTGCTGCCTTCCTCAACGAGGAGGAGACCGCTGTGAGTTCCCCCACCGCCGCCCCCGACACGATCGCCGACCCCGGGCCGCTCGGCCTGGCCGGCTTCGCCTCGACCACCTTCGTGCTCAGCTCCTTCAACGCGCACCTGATCCACCAGAACCTGCTCACCGTGGTCCTGCCGCTCGCCCTCTTCTACGGCGGGCTGGTCCAACTGCTGGCCGGCATGTGGGAGTTCCGCAAGGGCAACACCTTCGGCGCCACCGCGTTCGCGTCCTACGGCGCCTTCTGGCTGAGCTACGCGGGCTACGTCAAGTTCGTCATCGGCGATCTCCCGCCGGACACCGCCCACCAGGCCACCGGGCTCTACCTGCTGGTGTGGGCGATCTTCACCGTCTACATGACGGTCGCCGCGCTGCGCACCAACGCGGCGCTGCTCGCGGTGTTCACGGCGCTGGCCGCGACCTTCATCCTGCTGGCCGTCGCGGAGTTCGACCAGTCCACCGCGATCACCAAGGTCGGCGGCTGGGTCGGCCTGGTCACCGCGGTGCTCGCCTGGTACGCCTCCTTCGCCGGCGTCACCAACTCCACCTGGAAGCGCACGGTCCTGCCGCTCGGCACGCTCACCTTCTCCCTCGGCCGCAGCGGCGGACCGGTGGAGGAGCAGCACGCATGAGTGGGGAGACCCTGTCCAACCTCCTGTCCGAGGCCCGCCGGTTCCCCCCGCCGGCGGACCTCGCGGCGGAGGCGAACGTCACCGCGGCCGCCTACGACGAGGCGGCCGCCGACCCCGACGCCTTCTGGGCGGCGGCGGCCGGGCGGCTCGACTGGGCCGAGCCATGGCAGCAGATACGCGACTGGAGCAACGCCCCCTTCGCCCGCTGGTTCACCGGCGGGAAGCTCAACGCGGCCCACAACTGCGTCGACCGGCACGTCGAGGCGGGCCACGGCGACCGCGTCGCCTTCCACTTCGAGGGCGAGCCCGGCGACACCCGCACCCTCACCTACGCCGACCTCAGGGACGAGGTGTGCCGGGCCGCCAACGCCCTGCTCTCGCTGGGCGTCCGGGCCGGCGACCGGGTCGCGATCTACATGCCGATGATCCCCGAGACGGTCGTCGCGATGCTCGCCTGCGCCCGGATCGGTGCCCCGCACACCGTGGTCTTCGGCGGCTTCTCCGCCGACGCGCTGCGCGGCCGTATCCTCGACTGCGACGCCCACGTCGTCATCACCGCCGACGGCGGCTACCGCAAGGGCGCGCCGTCCGCGCTCAAGCCGGCCGTCGACGAGGCGCTCACCGCATGCCCGCAGGTGCGCAGCGTCCTCGTGGTGCGCCGTACCGGCCAGGACGTCGCCTGGAGCGAGGGCCGCGACGTGTGGTGGCACGACCTCGTCGCCGCGCAGCCGGCGGAGCACACCGCCGAGGCGTTCGACAGCGAGCACCCGCTCTACATCATGTACACCTCGGGAACGACCGCCCGCCCCAAGGGAATCCTGCACACCACCGGCGGCTACCTGACCCAGGCGGCCTGGACGCACTGGGCGGTCTTCGACGTCAAGCCGGAACGGGACGTGTACTGGACGGCCGCCGACATCGGCTGGGTCACCGGCCACTCCTACATCGTCTACGGCCCGTTGGCCAACGGGGTGACCTCCGTGCTCTACGAGGGCACGCCCGACACCCCGCACCAGGGCCGGTGGTGGGAGATCGTCGCCAAGTACGGTGTCACGATCCTGTATTGCGCGCCGACCGCGATCCGCACGTTCATGAAGTGGGGCGAGCAGATCCCGGCGCGGTTCGATCTGTCCTCGCTGCGGCTGCTCGGCTCAGTCGGTGAGCCCATCAACCCCGAGGCGTGGGTGTGGTACCGGCACGCGATCGGCGGGGACCGCACGCCCGTGGTGGACACGTGGTGGCAGACCGAGACGGGTGCGCAGATGATCAGCCCGCTGCCGGGGGTGAGCACCTGCAAGCCGGGCTCCGCGCTGCGGCCGCTGCCGGGCATCTCCGCCGAGGTGGTGGACGACAACGGGCAGCCGGTACCGAACGGTTCGGGCGGCTACCTGGTCCTCACCCAGCCGTGGCCCTCGATGCTGCGCACCATCTGGGGCGATGAGCAGCGGTACATCGACACGTACTGGTCGCGCTTCCCCGGCTACTACTTCGCGGGCGACGGCGCCAAGAAGGACGAGGACGGGGACATCTGGCTGCTGGGCCGGGTGGACGACGTCATGAACGTCTCGGGCCACCGGATCTCCACCACGGAGGTCGAATCGGCCCTGGTCTCGCACCCGTTCGTGGCGGAGGCCGCGGTGGTCGGGGCGGCGGACGCGACGACGGGCCAGGGCATCGTGGCCTTCGTCATCCTGCGCGCGACGGCCGCCGAGGCGGGTCTCGACGGGGCGGCCCTCGCCCGCGAGTTGCGCGCCCACGTCACCAAGGAGATCGGCCCGATCGCCCGCCCCCGCCAGATCCTGGCCGTGGCGGAACTCCCCAAGACCCGCTCGGGCAAGATCATGCGCCGCCTCCTGCGCGACGTGGCGGAGAACCGGGCGCTGGGCGATGTCACGACCCTGACGGACTCAACGGTGATGCAAGCCATCCGCGAGGGCCTCCCCGAGGGCTCGCACGGGAGCGGGGAGGAAGCTGACGAGGAGTGAGACCCCCGCGGTGGCCGCCGCACCGAGCCGCCGAGTCTCACGGAACCCGAGCATCATCCCGCGGCCCGGCTTGACCTCTCCGGCCACGGCCGGCGTGACCTCCGCGACCCCGTCCGACGGCGCCGCGGAGGCCGCGGCAGGAACGGCCCGACCTGCCGGTACGGCGGCTGCGGACGCGGTCGCCGTACCGGCCGCGATGAGAAACGCGCAGGTCATCGCGAAGATCGCGACGATCGACAGCCTTCTGGACATGACTTCGCGCATGGAAAGCCGTTCATGTAAATGATCATACTGAAGGCCGGAGCATATCCGTAGAGTGCCCATCTCTCAAGGTCAATTCGACGGGGGTCTGAAAGCGGGTATTTATCAGAGCTGACGGCTCACTATCAGAGCCTTTCCAGGTCAGTGTTTTGTTCGGCGGCTCTTCCCGGAGAATGACACGTGGATTACGCGACGCCGTCCCTGTGGTCGTCGAGACCTTTGGCGAGATCCAGTCCGCGTTGGGCGCGAGTCGCTTCACGGGCCGCGCCGAGGGCCTCTGCCAGTCGAAACGCCTCGGTGAAGCTGGCCATCGCTTCCTCGCGGTCGGCCGTTCGCAGCCAAATCTCACCCATGGCGAGGAGATTGTCGAGCTGGTTCTTTCGGTCCCCGAGGGAAACGAATACCTCGTAGGTTTGCCCGTACAGCGACAATGCCTGTGAGGTTTCACCGAGTGATCCCAGGATCTCGGCCAAAGTAGCGCGGACCAGCGCCTGGTCGTGCCGATTTCCGGCAGTGTCGAGAACTGCGACGGCCTCTTCGAGATTTTGCCTCGCCACGTCGAAACTTCCGAGATCGGCTCTTCCTGCCGCGAGGTTGTTCAGGGCGAAACCTGCAGATCGGCGGTCACCGGCGGCGGTGAATCCTTCAAGCGCGCGCTCGAGATGGCCGACGGCCGAGGCGGTGTCGCCCATATCCGTGAGGAGCGTGCCGAGGTTGTTGTGGAGGCGGGAGATCTCGTAGACGTCGGTGCTGTCCGCGCGCAGTGCGAAGGCGCGTTCCAGGAGGGTCAGCGCTCTGTCGAGTTCACCGCGCTGCCATGCCAGAGTGGCCAGCACACGCAGGACGTCGGCGTGCAGCTCGGAAGCTCCGGACGCCTCGGCGAGCTCCAGTGCCCGCGCCCCGGAAGCCGCGGCCGACGCGTAGTCGCCCAGCTTCGTGCGGATCTCGGTGAGCGCGGCCAGCGTGCGGCACAGGGCCTCGGGCTGTTCGCCGTCCGCCCAGACGTCCGCGGCGGCCGTGAGGACATCGGCCGCGTCCGCCCAGTGACACTCGGCCTCCAGATGACCGGCGGCGGCATAGCCGAGAAGGGCCGCGAGACGGCCCTCGCCTCGGCTGCGCGCATGGGCCTCGACGCTGAGCACGTTGTCCCGCTCGGCCGCCAGCCAGGCGCGGGCCGCGGCCGCAGACGCGGGAGCCGGATCTCCCGGCGCGGGAGCGGGAGGTGGCCCGAGTTGTGGTCGGCGCGGATGGGCAAGGCGGTCGGCCTGGGTGGTCGTGCGGGTGTAGAAGGCGGTGAGGCGGGTGATCACCGCCGAGCGGGTGTGCTGCGGGTCCTCGGCTCGGGCTTGGCGTTGGGCGTAGGCGCGGACCAGGTCGTGGAAGGCGAAGCGGTCGGGGACGGGCTCGCGGATCAGGTGGAAGCCGAGGAGCTGCTCGAGGAGCCATTCGGCCGCCGGCACCGGGAGGTCGAGCATCGCTGCCGCGGCCGGCGCCGTGAAGTCGGGGCCCGGGTGCAGGCTCAGCCGGCGGAAGGCGCTGCGCTGGGGCGCGGTGAGGTCGCGGTAGGACAGCTCGAAGACCGTCTCGATCGCGCTGTCCGCGCTGCGCAACTGGTCCAACCGGTCCGCCGTGGACAGCCGTTCGCGCAGGGTGGTGAGGGTCCACACCTGGTGGGCCTGGAAGCGCGCGGCGGCCAGCTCGATCGCGAGCGGCAGATAACCGCACAATTGTACGATATGGGCCAACTCGCCGTCGTCCCCGGTGCGGTCGCGGCCGGCGAAGGTGCGGAACAGGGCGATCGCGTCCTCCGGCGGCAGCACATCGAGCTGGACGGTCCTGGCGGCCGGCAGACCCGTGAGGTGGCGGCGGCTGGTGAGCACGACCAGCGCCGGTGAACTCACCGGCAGCAGCGGCCGGATCTGCGCCGCGTCGGCGACGTCGTCCAGCACGATCACCATCCGCCGCCGGGCCAGCAGGTCCCGCCACATCGCGGCCTGCTCGTCCACACCGACCGGGATGGCGGGGGCGGGCACCCCCGCGAGCCGCAGCAGCGCGGCCACCGCGGCGCCCGTCGTCAGCGGCTCCTGCCCGGCGACATGGCCGCGCAGGTTCAAGTAGACCTGGCCGGACGGGAAGTTTCCGGACAATCGGTGGGCGGTGTGGACAGCGAGCGCCGTCTTGCCCACCCCCGGCATGCCGCTGACCGTCTCCAGGGTCACCACCCCGCCCCCGGCGGCGGGCGGGACCGCGGGCGTACCGCCGGGATCGGCCGCGGCCCCGAACTCCGCGGTCAGTCGCTCCAGTTCGGCCCGCCGTCCCACCAGCGGCGGCTGCGCGGGCAGGTTCCGCGGCACCGGCACCCGCGGCGGCACCGCGGACCCGCCGCCGCGCGGGGCGGCGGGCGGCTGCCCGGAAGCGCCCCGAACAGCCGCCGTACGAGCGGACGTCGGACCGCTCGCCCGCGGCGGCCGGAGCAACTCGCCCGCGGGCACCTGGTGGAGCATGCCCTGGCGGATCCGCTCCAGCATCGGGCCCGGCGCGGAGCCGAACTCGTTCCTCAACTCCCGCCGGGCCCGCTCGTAGACGCCGAGCGCGTCGGAATACCGCCCGCGCCCGTAGTACGCCAGCATCAGGTGGCCCAGCAGCGTCTCGTCCACCGGCCGGTCGGCGGTCAGCCGCAGCAACTCCCCGATCGGCTCGGCGAACCGGCCCAGCCGCAGGGTCGCCGCGATCCGTGAGGTCTGCGCGGCCACCCGCTGCTCGGCGAGGGAGTGCCGCACGGCCGCGGCCCAGTCGCCCCGCAGCCCGCCGAGCGCGTCGCCCTCCCACAACCGGTCGGCACGGGCGAGGAGTTCGACGGCCTGCTCGTCCGCCGCGCTCTCCGCCTCGGCCACCAGACGCCGGTAGCGGTGCCAGTCCACCGCCTCGGGGTCGGCCCGCAGCACATAGGTGTGGTCCTTCCCGGCCAACTCCACCGGTTCGGCGGCCGCGGCCAGGCGCCGGCGCAGCCGGGAGACGTAGGACCACACGCTCTGGTCGGGGTGCTCCGGCCCCCTGCCCTCGTCCCACAGGCAGCGCACCAGCGTGTCCTGGGTGACCGGGCGGCCCGCGTCCAGCGCGAGCGCGGCCAGCAGCAGGCGCTCCTTGGCGGAGCCGAGTCCGATGTTCGCCCCGCCGGCCCGTACCGCCACCGGCCCGAGTAACCGGAAGTCCACCAGCGCGCCCTCCCCGCTGGTTCGGCCGTTCCCCGTATGTGCGTTTTGACGAGCATGACACGGCACCGGCAAAGGTCACCAGACGCTGTCACGCAATGGCCGGTTAGCGCCGCAGCACCGTAAAACAGCGGGCCCGCATGATTCGTCCCGCCAATTGCGCGGGATCATCGCAGAAGCGCACCGGCAGGGGCATCCGGCCAGTTGGGGGGCAGTGCGGTGGCGGAAGCGGCGGGCGGGGAACAGCACAACACCATAGACGGCTCCGTGCAATTGCAAGGGATCACGATCCAAGCGCGGGATGTGCACGGCGGCGTGCATGTCCATTCCCGGCCGCGGCCCATTCCACGGCAGATCCCGCCCTATTCACGTGACTTCCTCAGCCGCCGGGAGGACATGGCGGCGCTGGGCCGCCTGGCCGCGGAGGACCCCGCGGGCGGACTGCCGTTGCTGGTCGTGACCGGGCCGGCGGGGATCGGCAAGACCGCCCTGGCCGCCCGCTGGCTCGGCGGCCGGGCCGCCGACTTCCCCGACGGGCAGCTCTACGCGGACCTGCGCGGTGCGACGCCCGACGATCCGGCGCCGCCCGGAGAGGTGCTGGCCGCCTTCCTGCGCGCGCTCGGCGCCGCCACCGTTCCGGCCGATCTTCCCGAACAGGCCGCCGCCTGGCGGTCGTTCTCGGCGGGCCTGCGCCTGGCGGTCCTCCTGGACAACGCCGCCTCGGCCGCCCAGGTACGGCCGCTGCTGCCGGCCGGGCCCGGCGTCGTCGTGGTCACCAGCCGCCGGCGGCTCACCGCGCTCGTTCTCGACGGCGCCCGCCACCACCGTCTTGCGGGCCTCGGCACCGCGGACGGCGTCGCGCTGCTCGCCCGGGGCATCGGGGAGGACCGCGTCGCGGCCGAACTCCCCGCGGCCCGGCGCCTGGTGCGGGCCTGCGCCGGGCTCCCGCTCGCCGTCTGCCTCGCCGCCGCCCGGCTCGCCCTGCGCCCCGGTCAGCCGGTGGCGGCCCTGGCCGACGCCCTCGCCCCCGAGGCGCAGGGTCTGGCCGCACTCGACCTCGAAGGAGAGACCACCGTGGCGAAGGCGCTGGACGCGTCCTACCAGGCCCTGACCGCTCCCGCGGCCCAGGTCTACCGGGCCCTGGGCGCCCTGCCGGTGCCCTGGTTCGACGCCGCGGCCACCGCGGCGGCCTGCGCCCGGCCGCGGACGTGGGCGGAGGACCGGCTGGACGAACTGGTCGAGGCGCATCTGCTGGAGCCCGCGGGGCCGGGCACCTACCGCTTCCACGACCTGGTCCGCACCCACGCGCGGGCCCTCGCGGACGGCTCCGCGAGCGCCGGTACGGCGGGGGGTTCCGGTCGTGACGGTTCGGGCGGGGAAGGTTCCGGTCGCCACGGCTCGGACTCTGACGGTTCCGGTCGTGACAGTTCGGGCGGGGACGGTTCCCGGCGTGACGCTTCGGGCCGGGACGGTTCGGGCCGGGACCGCCCCGGGCGCGACGGCTCCTCCGCAACCGGCCCCGCCGTCCCGCCCGACGACCCCGCCACCGTGCTGCGCCGCCTCTGCGAGTGGTACCTGCGCGTGGCCAGCGCCGCCCAACAGCGGCTCACCCCGGCCCAGTTCGTCCTGCCGCGCACTTACCTGCACCCCTGCGACCTGCCCGTGCCGTTCGACGACGACCCCGGCGCCGTCCACTGGCTCGACGAGCGGCGGCTGCACCTGAAGGCGCTCGCCGAAGCCGCCGCCGCCCGCGGCTGGTACGACACCGCCTGGCAACTGGTCGACGCCTCCTGGCCGATGCTGCTGCGGGTGCGCCACTACGACCTGTGGATCGACCTGCACCGCACAGGAGTTGCCGCCGCCCGGCAGGACGGCGACGCCCGGGCCGAGCGGCAGATGCTCAACTCCGGTGCCATCGGCCTGAACGCGGCCGGCCGCGGCGAGGAGGCCGCGGCCTGGTACGAGGAGTCCCTTGCCGCCGCCCGAGCGGCCGGTGACGCGCGCGACGAGGGCCAGGCCCTGCTCGGGCTCGGCGCCTACCACCAGGACGCGGGCCACCCCGCCCAGGCCGCGCCCTACCTGGAGCAGGCGGTCGCCGTCTGGACCGGCTGCGGCTACCCGCGCGGCGCCGCCCTGGCCCGCACGGTGCTCGGCGAGACGGCCCTCGCCACCGGTCGGCCCGATGCCGCCGTCTGCCACTTCGACCGGGCCCGGCGCGAACTCCTCGCCGTACCTGACGCGCACGACGCCGCCCGCGCGCAGGCGTTCCTCGGCCGCGCCCTCGTGCTGACCGGCGAACCGGCGGCCGGCACTGCCGAGTTGGAGCAGGCGCTGGCCGTGTTCACGGCGACGGGCGCCGTCCACTGGCAGGCCCGCGCGCTGGAGATGCTGGCGGACAGCACACCCGACCCGGCGCGGGCCCGCGCACTGCTGGAGCGGGCGCGGACCCGCTACGAGGAGACCAGCCCCGCCGACGCCGCCAGGATCAGCGAGCGGTTGGCGGACCCGGCGGGTTGAGCGCGCGGCCGGGCGGTGGCGCCGCGTCGCACGGCCCGATCCCGTCGGCCAGGGACCACAGGGAGCGCCCCCACACCAGCCAGGCGTGGGCGCAGGACGGGAAGAGCGGATGGCGTGCCGCGGCAGCACGGACCACGACGGCCCTCGCCCCGTCCGGTCCTCCGCCCGCAGCGCCCGCAGTGCCCGTACGAGCGCGTCCTGGGCCGCCGCCGGGTACCGTGCCGCCGTGTGCCGTGCTTCCGGGAGCATGCCCGGCTTCTGCAGCGGTGCGCCCTGCGCCGCAGCCCGGCAGCGCGCCGGCATTGTCGTGCCCTGCGCCCGTGCCGCTGAGTGCCGCGCCCGCGTGGCCGTTGCCAGCGCCCGTACGGCCGGGACCAACCGCGCTGCCATGCCCGGTGCCCGTACCGCCGGGACCCGCGCTCGCCGCGCCCCGGTCGGCAGCGCCCTGTCCCGCGGGTGCTTCCCGAGCCGCGAGCAGCCAGCCGCCTCCGGCCAGCGGCACGGCGGCGAGCGCGCACCCCGGCCACCGGGCGAGCAGCCCGTCCGCTTCGAGCCGGGCGGCTGCCGGGTCGCGGCGAGCCGGGCCGATCAGGACGTCCGCCCAGGCCGTACGGCGGTCCCGCGCGGATTGATCGGCGTACGCCACCACATGCTCGTCCAGCACCCGTGAGCCGGCCGACTCCGCCCGCACCTGTGTCTCGTAGCGGCCCCGTGCCGCCGTGAGCAGCCAGCGACCCTCTTCCGTCCGCGCGTGTAGCGCGAGTACGCCGCCGGTAGCCAAATCGCCGACCGACGTGAGCAGTTCCCGGGCGGCACCGACGCCCCACGCGCAGGGCGCCTCCAAGGCCCGGGTCCGCTCCGGCAGTTCGCGGGGAGTGCCGGCACCGTACGCGCAGTCCGCAGTCGTACGGTCCGCTGCCGCGGGTTGCGCGCGCCACAGATACCCCCGGACCGTCACCAGCCCCTCGCTCATGCGGGCACCTCGCCTGTGCCCCGTGCCGCGGTGTCCAGGGGCGGCGGTTTCGGCAGCGGGACCGTCGCCGGGAGGTGCGCGGGTTCGCCGAGGCGCATGACCCGGTACATCAGGCGCCGCATGCGGGAGTTGAAGCGGCCGGGCTCGGAGGTGATGCGGGCGGTGATCGCGGCCCGCTCCTCGTCGCGGCGCTCGGCAGCGGCGTATTTCAGCTGTTCGAGCAGCGGGTGGCTCGCGGTCAGGGTCGGCACGGCGAGCGCCAACGCGGCCGCCGGGGACGCCGGGTTGACCTCGTCGTCAGGGGTGGGAGTGGCCAGGAGCACCGCGGCCTGGGTGAGCAGGGAGTACAGGGTCACCGAGCCGTGGTCGCCCAGCACCCAGTCCGCCGCGACGAGCACGCTGCGCCAGTCCGCCTCGGGCGGCACCAGCGAGATGCCCGCCTGCCGGCAGCGCGCCAGCCAGGCGTTGATCTGCCAAGGGCCGTGCGCGGCCCAGGCGTTGGGGTGCAGCAGGACCGCGGTGCGGAAGCCGCGGGCGGGGAGTTCGGACATCAGCCGCGGCAGCAGCGCCTCGAAGCGGGCGAAGGAGGAGCGCGGGCCCCAGGTGGAGACGGCCACCAGCAGCTTCTGGCCCGCGCGCAGGCCGAGTGCCGCGCGGTAGGCGCCACGGCGGGCCCGGCTCGCCACGATCCGGTCGTGCACCGGGTCGCCGACGACGTGGGCGAACGGCACCGCGGGCGGGCAGTGGCGGCGCAGTTCGTCCAGCTCGTCGCGGTGTGGCAGGACCACGGCGGCCGGTGCGCGGCCGCCGGGGAACAGGTCGCGGCGGCGCATGCCCGCGACTCCGTCGTCGGCGGTGCCGGTGATGCGCTTCAGGTAGCCGGCGCCGTGCGGCATGGTGATCAGCGGCGCCCGCACCTGTTCGATGCCACCGGGCCCGGCGGTCAGGGCCAGGTCGTAGTCGGTCCTGACCGCCTGGTCCCACGGCACCGTCGCGCAGCCGCGCCGGGCGAGGAACGCCTTGACGCCCGCGCCGAACACGTGCGGCGGCACCGTGAACACCACCTGCACCCGGAAGTCGCCCTCCAGGACATCGAGTACGTCGAGCAGCCGTTTCGCGTAGGTGACGGTGTGCGCGACGGCGAGAACTTTCCTGCTGCCCAGGACCGTCAGCCATTCGCGTGCTTCCGGTCGGGGTGTGGTCGGTAATACGGTGGCGGCGGCTGTCCACGCCGGCATGGCGTCCCCCCAAGTCCAGGTCCTCCGACGGGCGTTCGGGCCCGTGTCGTCGGGGGTCCCATGCCCGGGGCGGTGGGCGGAAGCCTGGACGGCGGCTTGCAGAAACCTTGCAGGGGGCGGGATCCGACCGGGCGCGGGCTGGGCCCGGCGTTCAGCGGCTTCAGCGGGCCCCAGCGGGCCAGCGGCCCCAGCGGGCCTCGGTGCGCATCAGGGGGTGAGCGCGGACACCGGGATGCGGGTGAAGGTGATGGTGTCCGTGGAGGTGGTCGTGCCCGTCTCGTAGAGCAGGCCGACGTGGGAGCCGGTGAGCTGGACCATGTCGCTGTAGGCGGCGGGGAGCGGGGAGAGGGTGAGGACGGGGGTCCAGGTGCGGCCGGCGTCCAGGCTGGCGCGGATCGTCATCGCGGCGCGGCGGGTGGGGTCGGCGGGGCCGGAGAAGAGCAGCGGTCCGTGCTCGGCCTGCAGGACGGCGCCCTGGACGACGGTGCCGGCCAACTCGGTCTGCGGGACGTAGGGGTGGACGAGCGTGGCGCCGCCGTCGGTGCTGTAGGCGTCCACCCGGACACCGGGGGCGGTGCCGCTCTGGTTGCGGGCGTTGAAGTAGATCCGGCCGTCGGTGAGTTGGGCTGCGGTGGTCTCGTTGGCGTTGACGGCGCCGTCGGGGGCGTCGTCCAGGAAGCCGATCTGCCAGGAGGTGCCGCCGTCGTCGCTGAACAGGCAATGCCCGCCGTAGTACTTGGCCTCGGTGCCGGTGTCGGGGGAGCCCGCGGGCGGCGGAGTGGAGTGGTTCGCGGGGACGACCAGGCGGCCGCGGTGCGCCCCCGCCGTCAGGGCGATGGCGTGGCCCGGGCCGGTGGCGTACCAGCGCCAGTCCGGGTGCTTCACCTCGGCGGTGATCTCGCGCGGGCGGCTGAAGGTGGCGCCGTCGTCGTCGCTGTGCTGCAGCCACACCCGGCGTCCGTCCGCCGGGTCCACGGTGCCCGCCATGATCGCCGTCTCGCTGGCGTCGGCGCCGTTCGTGCAGGTCAGCAGGATGATACGGCCGGTGCGGGGGTCCACCACCGGGCACGGGTTGCCCTGGGTGTCGGTGCCGTCGCCGGCGACCGGCTGCAAGGGGCCCCAGGTGCGGCCCTCGTCGTGCGAGCGCTTCGCCACCACGACGATCCGGCCGGTGTCCGAGGTGCTCGCCCGCGCCTCGGCGAAGGCGATCAGGGTGCCGCGGCGGGTCCGGACGACCGCGGGGATGCGGTAGGTGTCGTAGCCCTCGGTGCCGGAGGTGTAGGGGACCGAACTCTCTAGTTCCGAGGTGGAGTTGGCGGTCTCCTCCGCAACTCCCGTCTGCTGCGGGCCACTTCCCCCGGGCGCGGCCGCCCTGGCGAGGGGGCTCGCCCACGCCAGCATGCCGGCGGTGAAGGGGAGTACGACGAGATTGCGGCGGTTGAGCGCCATGGTCCCTCCGAAATATTGCGGGTTCCGCGGGCCGGCGGCCGGCGGCGTACGGCTGCCGCCCGCCGGCGGCATACATCTGCCCCCGCGGACGGGCGGCCACCCGTCCGCGGAGCCGGCCCCCTGCGCGGGGGCAGGCCGTTCACGGGACGCGGCCGAGCCCCGCCGCCTCCAGCCGCGCGGCCACCTCGCGCGACTCGGCGGCCGTGAGCGGCAGCAGCGGCGGGACCGTGCCGGGCGAGGCGATTACCCCGCGTGCGGCGAGCGCGGTCTTGAAGGCGCCGAGCGCGGCGGAGATCCGGCCGACCCGGCTCCCGTCGGCGACCTCGATGATCGTGAACAGCTCGGTCAGCCGCCGCTGTTCGGCCCGGGCGGCGGTGAAGTCGCCCGCGCGCGCGGCCTCGTACAGGCGCACGTAGCCGTGCGGGTCGACGTTGCCGAGGCCGGGGACGATGCCGTCGGCGCCGCGGGCGAGCGCGAGGTCGGCCAGCGTCTCGGAGCCGGTGAGGCAGCCGGCGCCGCTGCCCGCGGCGGCGTCCAGCACCCGCTGGAAGGACTCCAGGTCGCCCGAGGAGTCCTTGACGCCCGCGATCACCTTCGCCTGGGCGAGTTCGCCGAGCAGCGCGGGCGGCAGCTTCCAGTGCACGTTGGACGGGATGTCGTAGGCGACGACGGGCAGTTCGAGCGCCGCGTGCAGCCGCTCGTAGTGCGCCCGGACCTCGGCCTCGCCGACGCCGACGTAGAAGGGCGCGGTGACCACCACCGCGTCCGCGCCCAACGCCTGGGCCCGGCGGGCGTGTTCGAGCACGCGCAGGGTCCCGGTGTCGATCGCGCCGGCCAGCACCGGCACCTGGCCCGCCGCGGTGGCGACCACCGTGCGCAGCGCGGTGTCCCGTGCCGTGTCGGTCAGTTGGGCGACCTCGCCGGTGGAGCCGCCGACGAACAGGCCGTGCACACCGGCGTCCAGCTGGAAGGCGGTCAGCCGCTCCAGCGACGCGGTGTCCACCTCCCCGTCGGCGGTCAGCGGGGTGCACAGGGGAGGAACGACTCCGTGGAACATCAGACCTTCTCACTGGTAGGGGGAACCGTCGCGAGCGCCTCCTGCTGCCGTGCGCCGGCCATCCGCTGCACCCGGGCGGGCACGTCGAAGCCGACCAGCAGGACGACGATCACGGTGATGCCGAGCGAGAGCACCATGATCGAGGTGCCCAGACTCAGCGGCTCGGCGAGTTTGGCGCCGAGCACCGGCGCCGCGGCGCCGCCGAGGGCGCCGACGTTGTAGCTGAAACCGAGGGCGGCCGCGCGAATCTCGATCGGGTAGTGGTCGCTGACGTACTTCGGCAGGATGCCCGAGGCGCCCGAACTCGTGCCCACCAGCAGGAAGAGCAGCACCCACAGCCACACCGTGTGGCCCTCGCCGAGGGCGAAGACGGGGTAGGCGAAGGCGAGCGAGACGATCAGCATCCCGACGTACGCGCGCCGGGTGCCGAACCGGTCGCCAAGGTAGCCGACGAGCACCGAGCCGGCCGCGTAGCCGAAGCCCGCGTACAGCAGCGCGTCGGAGACCTGGGCCGGGTCGTAGTGCAGGTCGGTCTTCAGGTACGTCGGCAGCAGCGACTGCAGCGGCCAGGAGTACATGAACGCGCAGAACACGGTGACCATCAGCGCCACCACCACCGGCCACAGCCGCCGCGCGAACTGCACGGACATCGCCACGAAGCAGGCGGTGATCAGGGCGACCAGCAGCAGCGTCACCGTCGGCGACTCGCCGCGCAGGACCACCAGCAGTGCGACCGCGGCGATCGCGCACACCGGCAGGTTCCACGCCTTGCAGTGGCCGGCGAAGAGCCGCGCTGTCGCGCTGACCTGCGGTGTCCCGGCCTCGCGGGCGGCCTTCCAGTCGGTGGCCTCCGGCAGTCTGCGGCGCAGGTAGATCGCCAGGATCACCGGCACGATGCCGATCCAGAACAGCACCCGCCAGCTGGTGTGCGGCACCACCCAGGCGTACGTCTTGGCGGCCAGCACGCTGCCCAGCGGGTAGCCGCTCAGCAGCATGCCGCTGGCCGTGTTGCGTATCCGCCGCGGCCAGCTCTCGATGATGTACGTGGCGCTGGCGCTGTACTCGCCGGCCATGCCGAGACCGACCACCATGCGGAAGGCGAAGAGCGACCAGTAGCCCCAGGCGAAGCCGCACAGCACGGAGCCGACCGCGTACAGCGCGATGCTGAGCACCATCGCGGGGCGGCGGCCGAGCCGGTCGCCGAGGGCGCCGAGGGCCAGGCCGCCGAACCAGCGCGACACGAAGGCGGCGGAGACGAGGGTGGCGGCCCGCACCGTGGAAAGGTGGAAATCCTTGCCGATCTCGGTGAGGACCAGGGTGATCAGGACGAAGTCGAAGCCGTCCATGCCGTAGCCGAGCCAGGCCGCGGTGAACGCCTTCCAGTCCTGGCGGGCGAGTTCGGCGCGCCAACGGAGTGGGGGCGCCGGTGAGTTGTCCATGGGGCTCGCATCCTCGGGAGCGTCGGTCGGCAGGTGAGCGGGTAGGTAGGACGTAGGATGTCCGACGTCCTACCGTGGCGGTAACCTAGGCTCCATGCCAGCGCAGCGCAAGCCCCCCGCCCCGGTGTCGCGGACTGCGGACCGGGCCCGGCGCCCGACCGTGCAGGACCAGATCGTCGACCTGGTCGTCGACATGGACCTCGACCCGGGCGACGCGCTGCCCGCCGAACCGGAGCTGATGCGCACGCTCGGTGTCAGCAGGAATTCGGTGCGTGAGGCGCTCAAGGGTCTGCAGGCGCTCGGCATCGTCGATATCCGGCACGGTTACGGCACGTACGTCGGCACCGCGGCGCTGCGCTCGATGGCGCCCGGGCTGCTCTTCCACTCCCGGCTCGCGGTCCGCCGCTCCAACCCGCGGGCGCTGCGCGACATCGTGGAGGTGCGCGCGCTGATGGAGAGCGGGCTGATCCGGCGGGCCGCGCGCGAGTTGAGCGCGGAGGATCTGGCACGCCTGCGTGCCGAACTGGACGCGTTGGAGGCCGACGGGGACGCCGGCCGGGCCGGCCACGACCGCCGCTTCCACGAGCTGCTCTACGAGCCGCTGGGCAACGGCCTCGCCCTCCAGTTGATCGCTCTCTTCTGGGACGTGTACCGCCAGTTGGAGGCGGACATGGCCAAGCCGCGTACCGACCACGCCCAGGTGGTCCGCCAGCACCGTCAGGTGCTTCAGGCCCTGGAGTCCCGTGACCCGGACGCGGCGGCGGCCACGATCGGGGAGCACTTCGCCGACGTGACGGCCCGGATCGACCTGTGGGCGGGGGAGTCGGGGGCGGGGTCGGGGCCCGCGCGCCCGGAGGAGAGCGCTCCGCGGGGCTGAGGCGGGTGCCTGCGGGTCCTTTGAGTTGGCTGGGCCTTGCCGACCCTTTTTGCGGGCGGGCTGTTGGCGGCTCCGGGCGTCTCGGAATGGCGGCTACGAGCAGGGTGCCTTGGGCGGTTGCGGGCCCTTGAGATTGCTGGGCCCTTTGGGGGCGGGGCTGTTGGCGGCTCCGGGCGTCTTCGAACGGCGGCTACCAGTCGAGCCGGGCGTGGCCCGAAGGGTGGTGGAACATCGTCGGCGTGTGGCGGCCGAAGGACGTACCGCTGGTGAGGCAGTCGGCCAGCGTGTCGAAGAACTCGGCGAGGTCGGTCGCCCACAATTCGCCCTCGACGTCCCCGGCCCCGACGCCCATCGTGTGGACATGCCCGTACCCCGGACCGGGATGGTGGTCCACGAACACCGTGCCGGCATCGTTGGAATGGGCGAACGGCACCCACTGGTGGGCGTGCGCGATGAGGGGCTCCGCGCCGTCCTCGAAGGGCCCGTCCTCCTCCGCCACGTCCTCGAACGTCCGGGCGAACATGCGGTGGTCCTCCAGGGCCCGGTCCAGGCCGTGCGGTATGTGCGAGCCCGGCAGGAGGAACCCGGCCATGAAGCCGCCGAGTTCCGCGGGCCACTCCTCCCGTACGCCGTCGTGCAGTTCGAACAGCGCGCGCAGGTGGGGGTGGAGCGCGAACCCCAACTCGCGTTCGACGTGGGCGATGTCGTACGGGCTCGCGCCGGCCCGCAACAGGGCGTGGTCCTCGGGCGAGTTGGCGGCGAGCCAGCTGTCGAAGCGGGACCAGGAGCGGTGGAAGCGGGTGTCGGTCATGGGGGAAGGCTAGGTGGGGGGTAGGACAGGGCCCCGGCGGTACGGACCTGGTGTGGGCCCGCGGGACGCGGGTGCCCTTTTGTAACGGCGGATCTCCTTCGGGGCCGGCCGGCACGTGCAGCGGCGGGGCGGGCGTTCGGGCGAGGCCGCGGCCGTCGCGGTACGGGGAAGTCCTGGCGCGCTGCCGTGTTGGTACGGTGCCGTCTTGGCACATGGGGGCGTGTTGGTACGGCGCCGTCGTGGTGGTACGGGCTTGGGCCCGTGTCAGAGCTGGGCGAGCAGGTGGTGCAGCGGGGTGGGGGTGTGGGCGAGGTCGAGGGCGGCGACCAGGGAGCGGCCGTACTGCTCCTTACGGCCGCTGTGGGTGCCGAGGAAGCGGTGGAGCTGCTGCTCGACGGTGCGGGTTCGCTGCGCGGGCTGCTTCTGGAAGGTGCGGAACTTGCGCAGCTCGCCCTCGGCCTCGACGATCTCCTGGACGGCGCCGGCGCCCAGCGCGCGGATCAGCTCGTCCTCGAGGTCGGCGACGCACACGTGGAAGCCGAGGCGGGCCAGGTCGGGGCGGGTGAGCGCGGTGCCGTAGCGGGCCCGCTCCAGGGCGCGGGCGAACCAGCGCTCCTCGGCGGCGTCGCACAGGCCGGCGAGCCGCAGCTCCCCGCCGCCGAGCGCGCCGACGTACCGCCCCACCCCCATCGCGCCGCCGATCGGCAGCACGCACACCCCCTCACCGGCGAGGTCCCGCCCGAGCCGCACCCCCAGCTCCCGGACGGCGGCGGCGTCACTGACCCCCTCCACGAGCACCACCACCCGCACCCCGTCGCGCCGGGCGGCCTCCTCCACTTCCCCCGCGAGCCCGCCGATCCCCCCGCGCCCGGCCGCCACCCACCCGCGCACCGCCTCAGCAAAAGTCCCCACCATCCCCCGACCTTCCCCCGCCCCACCCCGCCACCACCACTCCTTTTTCCGCGCTTCTTCCCGTGGTGCCCTCACTCGGTGAGCGGCAACGCCCAAGCCGCGTAGGCGCGCTGCACCTCGGCCATGTACTGCTCGATTGGGAAGCGCACTTCCTCGATGGGCTCATGGCCGGGCCCCGGGTACATCAGATCGCTCCAGACGACCGACGCGCCGCGAAGCCGCAGCCTGAGGCGGAGGTCGCCGAGGTCGGCCTCGGAGCCCTCGCGACGTGCCACGCTCACCGTGCGAGGCGCCTCACTCGGGTACAGGGGACCACCGGGCCGGAGCAACTGCCTCGGGTGCAGTCCGACCATCCGGCTGTCGCTGCGGGCTATCACGTCGAGGCCGTCGACGAAGAGGAACGTGTGCACCGAGTCGCACGCCGGAGGTCCAGGACAGCATCCGACGAGCAGCGTGCTCGCCCTGCCACCGCTCCGCTCGCCGCCCCGCCCGCGCCGAAGCTCCCGCGGAGCCCTACGAGCCATTGCCCTCTGCGAACGCCATCCCCCGATCCTACGAGCCCGCCCCACCCACGTCCGAGCCCCAGTGTGTTACTCCCTCCGGCTTGCTCTCGCCATCCATGCCAATTCATGGGCCCGGCGGGGCCGCCATCTGCGAAGTGCCGCGGGCCGATGAAACCGCCCATGCTCGCCGCGAGACGACGGACACGGTCGTTCTCGGCAGAGGCTACGGAGAGCTTGGTCATCAGTCGCAGATGCGGATCTGATCTTGGGCTAGTGCGCCCATCAGTATTCACTCTCGGAGAGAGACCGGATGGTTCAGTTAAAAATTAGACTGCAGAAAGCCCAACTTCTTCCAGGCGATTCCACGCGGTGGCAATGTGCGTGCTGGTGAAGAGCCGACGTTTGCGATCGTTCCATCCCTGGATGTACTCGACTACCTTCTCGAGGGTGACGGTCGTTCCGTCCAGCTCCTCGGATGCGAAAAGAACAGTGCTGAGGAGTTCCATTCCGAAAGGTTCCTCGAATCCCGAGATGAGCTTCTGGAACCTTCGAGCAATCGCCTCGAACTCGGCCGATTCCGAAATGAACATCTCGGCCTCTTCGACTGCTTCTTTGTCGAGTTCAAGAAGTGCTTGCGCCCCGCTTGTGCCGTCGCCGAAGCCAGTGACAAAATGCCCTTCCATCACCGAAATTGCCCGGTCGAGCCGCTGGGAGTAGGGCCCGTAGGTGCCTTTGTCGAACTTTAGGCCGAGCGGTAGGCCCAGCTTTTGAAGAAAATAGGCAACCTTGTGGGCTTCGAGGAGTGACACGCGTGGCTCGATCGCAAGCCCATTCGCGATTCCCGATTGCACGTAGCGTCCCAGTGCGGCGAGGAAGGAAGCTCTTTCGCGATTCAGTGGGGGCCTGGGGGTCGCATTGGGCATCGACTTTGGAGCAGGTGATCCTGATGGTTCCCAGATCCGGACCTCTACTCCCGGAATGGTTCCAAGTGCTTGCTCGATCAGGGGGCCGACATCATTCCAATCCAGCCCGCCATTTCCGCACCCCAACGGAGGGACGGCGATTGACTTGATTCCACGTTTTACGATCTCGTCCCGCAAGACGATCAAGCCAGAGGTGATATCTTCAAGTTTTGATGGCGAGCGCCAATGCTGCTTCGTCGGGAAGTTGATGATGTACCGTGGGCCGCTTACTTGACTGAGTTCGTGCACATGCATGCGACCGACCTGAACTTCGCCAAGGTCGCACGCGGCCTTGTAGTCATCGAAGTTGCTCGGATAAGCTCGCTTGAACTGCAGAGCGATACCCTTGCCCATTACGCCCACGGTATTAACCGTGTTAACAAGGGCATCGACATCTGCCATGAGCAGGTTGCCGGTGCCTCGCGTGATCATTGGAGCCCCTCCTTGCGGTCGATGTCGAGCCCGGTCTGATGTGGCTGGTTACCGAGCAGTTCAGTAGTACCACTCGCGTCTGACAGTGACGGAGAGTTCAACCCCTGCTCCCCTGAGTAGGTGAGTTACTGGTTGAACGTGTTCATGATCGTAGACCGCTACCGTGTGGATGGCGGAGATCGGCAAGTGCTCATGGACCAGGAACTCGGCGGCGCGACGGCGCATGCGGTCGCCGTCATCCCTCGTGTTGGCCCAGATTGTGGCTTTGATGACGTCCCAGTCAACGACCGCATCCATCGACGCGAGGTCCGTGTAGTGCCTGGTGATCGCAGCGGCGCAGTTGCCGTCGCTGTACACGTAGGGCTGGCCGGTGCTGACCGCGTCGTCGACGCTGGTCACGAGGTAGACCAGGGGGCTCTGGCCGTCACTGTAGGTCGGCACGCCTCCCTTGCTGATCACGTAGAGCATCGGCGAGCGGGGGGCGAAGTAGAACGGCACGTAGTCCGCCGGGCAGCCGTAGGGCGGTAGCTTGATGTGCCTGGTTCGTCGCTCGGCCTTGATCGATCGGTCGCCGCACTCCATGGGCACGCCGCCCCTGCTCTGCATCACGGTATCTGCCACTAGGCGCTTCTCTGCGAGGATGTGCGGCAAATTGTCCAGATGTGTGAAATGAAACAGGCTTCGATCGCCGACTGCTGTCACGACAAGCGAGTACACCATGGATGGACCGGCTAGGGGGATGGATAGGCATATCCTCATGGAATAGGCAAACTTGATCATCTATCAGGATGTGGCGCCCCCCTCATTGCAGCCTCCGCAGCCAGTCCGGCGCACTGTGCCTCGCCGCTGTCGGCCCGGGGCGTGGAGGCGCTGACCATCGTGAAGACATTCGGGCACATCACCATCGCTGTGACGCTTGACGTGTACGCCCGTGTAGTGAACGCGACGTTGCAGGCCGCCGCGCAGCGGATGGACGACGCGCTTGGGCTGGACGATGAGACCGAGGAAGAAGGGGGCGAGACCGCCTCATAGGGGAGCCCGCCGGGCGGGTTGATGTCACCCGCTGATGTCAAAGGCCGCTCTGGAAGAATCAGAGCGGCCTTTGACCTGCGTCGGGACGACAGGATTTGAACCTGCGACCCCCTGACCCCCAGTCAGGTGCGCTACCAAGCTGCGCCACGTCCCGTTTCGGATCGACTGCGGAGGGTTCCGCGGCGGTCCGACGTGGTCACTCTACCGTACGGGCGGGGCGGCTCGCGCCGCGGTATTCGGGGGTGGCGGGGCCGGGCGGTTTATGTGGGGCGGTCAGGGGGCCGGCTGGTGGGGGTCGCGCTTCTCGTCGTCCAGTTCGCGCAGGCGTTCCAGGGCCGGGATCGCCGCCGCAAGGGCCGCCGCCTGGGCGGGGGAGAGGTCCCCGATCAGGCTCGCGAACGCCTCGATGCTGGCCTGGCGGCGTACCGCGAGGTAGTCGGCACCCTTGTCCGTGATCGCCACCCGCACCACGCGCTTGTCGGCCGTGTCGCTGCGGCGCTCGACCAGGCCGGCGCGCTCCAGGTTGGTGACGAGCGTGGTGACCGACGGCTGGGTGACGCCCTCCACCGCGGCGAGGTCGGTGATACGGCGCGGGCCCGTACGGCTGAGGGTGGCGAGCGTCGCCAGCGAGGTCAGGCTCATGTCGCGCTGGGTGTGCCGCAGCAGCGAGGAGAGCAGGCCGTACACGGCCGCGGCCGACCGCAGCCCCGCGTCCCCGGCGTCCTCGGCGCCACCCTGGGACCCTTCTTCCGCAAGAACGGCACCCTGCGTACGGCCTGTGGCCCCCGCGTCCTGCGATGCGGCGCCCTCCGTACGAGGAGCGGAACCTTCTTCCCCGAGTTCGGTGCCCTCCGTACGGCCTGCGGCCCCTCCGCCGTGTGAGGGGGCGCCCTCCGTACGGCCTGCGGCCCCTGCGTCCGGCGACGCGGCACCCTCCGTACCAGGCGCGGAGCCCTCGTTCCCGAATCCCTCACCCTCCGTACGGTCCACGGCTCCTCCGTCCCCGCGCACGGGACCCTCCGTACGAGGGGGCGAACCCTCCGTACGCGCCATGGCACCCGCACCCTCCGTGCCCGGTGCCGAATCCTCCGGTGCGCCCGCCGCCCCGCGCTTCCCCGTGTCCCCGGTCGTCCCCGCGGGCGTTGCCGATCGGCTCATGTTCCGAAGCTTAACCACACCCGCTCACCGTCCCACCACCTACATTGACTGTCTATATAGTCTATCTATAGTGTTGTCATCGGGGCAGACAGGACCAGTGCAAGGGAGCCCTCATGAGCCGTTCAGTCACCAGCGCCGCGGAGCCCGAGGCAGCCGTCGCGAGCCCGTTCCGGCAGCCGAAGGCCGTCTGGGCCGTGGCGTTCGCGTGCGTGATCTCCTTCATGGGGATCGGCCTGGTGGACCCGATCCTGCCGTCGCTCGCGGACCGGCTGCGGGCGAGCCCGAGCCAGGTCGAGCTGCTGTTCACCAGCTACCTCGTGGTCACCGCCGTCGCGATGCTCGTCACCGGCTGGGTCTCCAGCCGCATCGGCGCGAAGCGCACCCTGATCAGCGGCCTGGTCCTCATCGTCGTGTTCTCCGCCACCGCGGGAGCGAGCGGCAGCATCGGGCAGATCGTCGGCTTCCGGGCCGGCTGGGGCCTGGGCAACGCGCTGTTCATCGCCACCTCGCTCGCCGTCATCGTCGGCTCGGCCAGCGGCGGCTTCGCGGGCGCGATCGTGCTCTACGAGACCGCGCTCGGTGTCGGCATCGCCTGCGGCCCGCTGCTGGGCGGCCTGTTGGGCAACATCAGCTGGCGCGGCCCCTTCTTCGGCGTCGCGGCCTTGATGCTCATCGCGCTCGTGGCCACCGCCGTCCTCGTGCCTGCCACCCCGCGCCCGGAGCGCCCCTCCTCGATCAGCGAGCCGATCAAGGCGCTGCGGCACCGCAGCCTGGCCACCACCAGCGTCACCGGACTCCTCTACAACTGGGGCTTCTTCACGATCCTCGGCTACGCACCCTTCCTGATGCACCTCTCCCCGCTGCGGCTGGGCGCGGTGTTCTGCGGCTGGGGCGTACTCGTCGCGATCTTCGCGGTGTTCGGCGCGCCCTGGCTCAAGTCCCGCTTCGGCACGGCCCGCACGCTCTACGGGAACATGGTGCTGATGGCGCTGGACACCCTCGTCATCGGCCTCTTCCCCGACCACCGCGCGGTGGTGATCGCCGCCACGATCGTGTCCGGCATCTTCATCGGCACCAACAACACCCTGGTGACCACCGCGGTGATGAGCATCGCGCCGGTCCCGCGCCCGGTCGCCTCGGCCACGTACGGCTTCGTACGGTTCATCGGCGGCGGCCTCGCGCCGTACGTGGCGGGCAAGTTGGTCGAGCACTACAACACGCACGTGCCGTTCGTGCTGGGCGCGGTCGTGGTCGCCGCCGCGGCGGTCGTCCTGAGCACGGTCCACCGCGCGCTGACGGAGGCGGACGCCGAGGAGGCCCACCCCGGGGCCTCGAAGGAGCGGGCCGACGCCGAACAGGCCCCGCGCGAGGCGCCCGCAGTGCCCGAGGAGGCGGTGCTCGCCGAGGAGGCGCTGCTGGAGGACCGCCGGCTGCTCGGCGGCACCGTGGACGACCGCACCGGCCGGGCCTGAGCGGGGCCCGGCCAGGGGCGCCCAACCCTCCTGCCGCTACTTGCAGTTGGGGTCCGGCAGCACCACGGGTGCGGCCTCGCGGGTGGTGACGAAGGCGCGGAAACCGGGCGCTCCGGCAACGCACTTGGTGGCGATGTTGGCGAAGTGGTCGGGGAAGTTGGTGACGTTGGCCGGGGAGTCGTCGCCCCGCTGGTTGGCGACGGGGGAGTCCGCGGTGCCGCGCTTCTCGCTCGCGCAACCGGACAGGAGGGGCAGCGCGACGGCTGCGAGCACAGCGGCGGTCAGCAGGCGCGGCATACGCTTCACGGCAACCTCACATCGGGAGTTCGCGTCCTTTTCGATTCCCCGGGGAGGACACGCGTAGTGGCTTGAACGGTTCCCTCGCCGCGGGGGTTCAGGCCGCCGCCCGACTGCGGGCCGGCGAGCGGTTGCCCGCGCAGTTCCTCCCCCGGAGCAGCCCGTCAGGTCGTGGATCCAGCGTTCGCGCGCAGCCCTACCCCACCGCGGAAGCTGCATGATCCTGGCGCCCGAAGCCATACGCGGGCGCCCCCACGACCAAAAGACGTACCCTGGGTTGCGTGATCCTGCCGGAGACCCCGTATGAGACCGCGCCCTTCGTGCGGCGGGAGCACCTGCTCGGGGAGCTGCGGGAGTTGATCGCGCGGCATGCGCGGACGGACCAAAAGACCGTGATCGACGGGCTGCTGCTGGCCGCCGAGGACAGAACGGGGGAGCCGAGTCCCGCCAGGACCGGCACTGTGGTCGCGCTGATCGCGCAGGGTGCCAAGCGGGTCGCGCTCGGCGAGCGCACGTACGACTACGGCCCCGGCCAGTACCTCGTCGCCTCCATCGACCTGCCGATCACCGGGCACTACATCGAGGCGAGCCCGCAGCGCCCCGCGCTCGGCCTCGGGCTGGTGATCCGCCCGGCCGCGCTGGCCCCGATGTTGCTGGAGGGCCCGGCCGCCGACCGCCCCTCGCGCCCGGCCGCGCCCGCCGCGGCCCTCGGCGTCGCCGACGCGGACGACGACCTGCTCGACGCCGCCGCCCGCATGCTGCGCCTGCTGGACGCCGGCCCCGCCGACCGGGCCGTCCTCGCCCCGATGATCGAGCGCGAGATCCTGTGGCGGCTGCTCAACGGCCCGATGGGCGCCACGATGCGGCAGATCGCGCTCGCCGACAGCAGCCTGACCCGGATCGGCCGGGCCGTGCAGTGGATCACCGACCACTACGCGGAGCCGTTCCGGATCGAGGACCTGGCCCGCACCTGCGCGATGAGCGCCTCCGCCTTCCACCGCGCCTTCCACGCGGTCACCGCCTACAGCCCGATCCAGTTCCAGAAGCAGATCCGCCTCCACCAGTCCCGCCTGCTGCTCCTGGCCGGCGCCGACGACGTGGCCACGGTCGGCTTCCGCGTCGGCTACGACAGCGCGTCCCAGTTCAGCCGCGAGTACCGCCGCCACTTCGGCCTCCCCCCGGGCCGGGACGCGGAGCGGCTGCGCGCCGCGGCGGCCTCGTGACGCCTCAGGACGCCACCGCGTACGTCGGCACGGGAAAGCGGGGCGCGAGGCGGTCGACCCGAGGCAGTCCGGAGAGGCGACCCCGCTGGGGGACCGGAACCCGCCTCCCGAGGGTGATCGGAACCCGCCCGGGGAAGCGGAGCCGCCCTCCCCGGGATGGGAACCCAACCTCCCCAGGAGCGGATCAGCTGTCGGCGAGGGTCCAGTTCTGGGCGGCCGTGCCGTTGCAGTCGAAGATCTGGAGCTGGGTGCGGTCGGTGGTGGAGCTGTTGGGATCGTCCAGGCACTTGCCCGACTCGGGGTTGACCAAAGAGCCGTTCGCGCCGGTCACCCAGCGCTGGGCGCCGGTGCCGTTGCACTGCCACAGCTGCACCTTCGTGAAGTCGGCGGTGCCGCTGCCGCTGACGTCCAGGCACCCACCCAGGGCCCGCAGCGTCCCGCCGTCGCCGGGCGTGTACGTCCAGCGCTGCGCAACGGTGCCGTTGCACCCGTAGATCTGCACGGGCGTGCCGTTCGCGGTGTTCTGCCCGTCCACGTCGAGGCACTTGCCGGCGATCCCGGAGTGCGCCACGGCCGTGCGCAGTTGCCCGGCTCCGGCCAGCGCGGACTCCACGAGGGTGGCGGCCCCGCGCATCCCGGCCTCGTTCGGGTGGTACGGCGTACGGCCCGCCGCCGGCCGGTACGTCTCGACCCATGGCGTGGCCGCGCACGCGTCGTGCCCGTGGCTGGCGGCGGCCAGGTCCACCAGGGTCGCCCCCGCCGTACTCGCCGCGGTCGCGGTCGCGGTGGCGAGCCGGCTGGCGATGCTGCGCTCGTAGGCGGCCTGGTCATCGGTGAGGGGCACGTTCGCGCAGACCCCCGTATCGGGCAGGATCGTGAAGTAATTGACCAGGTAGACGTGCGCCTGCGGAGCCGCGCTGTGCACGGCGTCGACGACGTTCTCCAGCCGCCCGGCCAGCTGGCCGAAGGTCTGGTCGATCGCGTTCCGGTCCACGGACCCGCAGTTGGAGCCGCCCCCGGTCAGGCACGAGTACGTGTCGATGCTCCCCAGGTAGTTCACGTCGTTGCCGCCGATCGTCACGGTCACCACCTTGGCCGCGCTGGTGACCGCCTGGATCTGCGGCGGCTGCCCGGACTGCGGGTCCGTCAGCACGTTCGCCGTCGTCGCCCCGCTGCACGACGCGTCCGTCAGGTTCGCCCCGATGTCGCGCGCCACGATGCTCGCGTAGTTGTTGTCCGACCGCGAGCAAGCGGCCGCACCCGCCCCGGACTGCGTGGGCGGAATCCCGGGCCCGGCGGCGAACGAACTCCCCAGCGCCACATAGTCGAGCCCCGACCCCCCACCCGCGGCCCCGGCACTCCCCCCGCCCACCACCACAGCGGACACCCCGAGGGCCACCACGACCCCCGCCCCCACCATCCCCCGCAGCACCCGCCCCTTCCCCTTGACCTTCCCCCACCCCGACCGTCGTCCCCCACCCGTACGCAAACCGGCCACCGCCCACCTCCACGAGTACGGATGCGCCCCCGGCGTCCACGGGACCACACCCGAGCCTGGCAACGTTGTCGTGTCCGCAACATAACCCCACCCCCCCACCCAGCCAACCCCCACAACACCCCCCACTCCCCCCACAACCGATCCCTTCAACGAGCAGCGACGCCGAGCCGCGGACAGCCCCACGGGCGCGGAGCCGCGGGACGGCAGGAGACGCCGAGGCGGAGGGATGGCGAGGGGAGGGGCGGGGAGGCCGCGGAAGCCGGGCGAGGCCGGAGACGGTCCGTCACGGGGCCGCGGCGGAGACGTGGCGAGGTGGGGGCGTAGAGGCGGGAGCCCAAGCGGCCTGCCGGGAGCCGGGCGCCCTGCGGGCGAGGTCACAGCGGAGTGCGGTGGCCGCGGAACCGGGACGGCGAGGCCGAGGCGGTCCGTCACCGGGACGCGGCGGAGACGCGGCGGGATGGTCAGCCCAGGAGCCCAGGAGCCCAGGAGCCCAGGAGCCCAGGAGCCCAGGAGTCGTGAAGCCGTGAAGCTTGTGGCCGTGGAGCCGTGGAGCCGTGGAGCCGTGGAGCCCTGTGGCCGTGGGCGCCGTACGTGCTGCTGGCCCAAGGGAGTTTCGGTGAGGGACCCGGTGTTCCAAGCTGAAAGGGTGCTCGGCCGCTTCGGGGTAACCCTGGGGTGCCCACGGGGAGGGGGCGGGACCTGGGGGGCGAAATGCTTCCGTGTATTTGTGGGCCGCCAGGCCCGTAAATATACGATTTCGCCCCCCAGGTCCCGTCACCGACCTACCGCACCGAGCCGCACCACAAGACACGGCACCACAAGACACCGCACGGCACAGCACAACACCGCACCAGACAGCCAAGGCACCGAACCGCACAGCACCGCACCCCCAAAACACCGCACCGCACCGGCCAAAGGAAAGAAGGGCACCGTGACAAGAGAGCAAGCGCTCTGGACGCGAGCCCGCCTCGGCCGCAGCGGCCCCCCTCTCGACCTCCTCACCGCCCGCTTCGACCGCCACGTCTACGCCCCCCACGCCCACGCCGACTTCACCATCGGCGTGTGCACCGGCGGCGAGGAGGTCATCGACTACAGAGGCGGCCGTATCCGTACAGGCCCGGGCTCGATCGTGGTGCTGGCGCCGGGGGAGGTGCACACGGGCGGCCCGGCGGCGTCGGAGGGGTACGCGTACCGAGCGGTGTACGCGGCGAGCAACCTCCTGACCGACGGAGTCACCGGCACCCCCCACTTCAAGGAACCGCTCCTCGACGACCCCGAGCTCGCGGCAGCGCTCCGCACCACCCACAGAGAACTGAGCACGTGCCCCGACCCACTGGAAGCCGAGTCCCGCATCCCCTGGCTCCTCGCGGCACTGGCCCGCCGCCACTCGACAGCCCGCCCCCTCGACACGGCGGTACCGGGCGCCGCGACCATCGCCCGCAGCGTCCGCGACCGGCTGGCCGACGACCTCACGGCCCCACCCTCCTTGGCCGAACTCGCCGCCGAACTCGGCATGTCCCGCTACCAGTTGCTGCGCGCCTTCCGTACGGCGACGGGCATCCCGCCGTACGCGTGGCTGGCCCAGTACCGGGTCGAAAGAGCCCGCGGCCTGCTGGAAGCGGGGCTGCGCCCGGCCGAGGTGGCGCCATTGGTGGGGTTCGCCGACCAGGCCCACCTGACCCGGTGGTTCCGCAGGGTGCTGGGGGTGACCCCGGCGGCGTACCGCAACAGCGTTCAAGACGCGCACAGGTGAGCGGGGCGAGAGTGGGCCCATGACTGCACGCGGCTGGTTCCTGTTCTCGCTGATGGGGGTGGTCTGGGGCATCCCCTACCTGATGATCAAGGTGGCGGTGGACGTCGTGTCCCCGTCCACCGTGGTGTTCACGCGCTGCGCGCTCGGAGCGCTGCTCCTGCTGCCGTTCGCTCTGCGCCAGGGCGGCCTGACGCGGACCGTCCGCACGCATTGGCGCCCCATGCTCGCCTTCGCCTGCATCGAGATCATCGGCCCCTGGTTCACCCTGACCGACGCGGAGCGCCGGCTGTCCAGCTCGACCTCCGGCCTGCTGATCGCGGGCGTGCCGATCGTCGGGCTCGCGCTGTCGCGATTCCTGGGCACGCGCGAGCAGTTGGGCACCCGCCGCCTGGGCGGACTGCTGCTGGGCCTGGCGGGGGTGGTCGTCCTCACCGTGCCGCACCTGACCGGGGGCGACGCCCGCTCGCTGGCCGAGGTGCTGGTGACGGTCGTCGGGTACGCCACGGCGCCGATGATCGCGGCCCGCCATCTGAAGGACGTGCCGACCCTGCAACTCACCGCGCCCTGCCTGGCGTTGGCCGCGCTGGTGTACGCGCCCGCCGCCGCGGCCACGTTCCCTTCCGCGGTGCCGGCGCCCCATGTGCTGGCCGCCCTCGCGGGGTTGGGCGTGGTCTGCACGGCCGTGGCCTTCGTCGCGTTCCTCGAGCTGATCAAGGAGGCCGGTCCCGCCCGCGCCACCGTGATCACCTACGTCAACCCGGCGATCGCGGTCGCCGCGGGCGCCCTGTTCCTCGGCGAGCCGCTGAGCCCGACCATCGTCTCGGCCTTCGTCCTGATCCTGGCCGGCTCGGTGTTGGCGACGGCCGCGGCACCAGGACGTACTGCGGAGGCTCCGGAACAGCGGAGCGAGGAGCCCCGACTGCCGCCCGCCCCGGCCGGGTTGGCGGAGGAGAGCGTCGAATCCCCCTGAGGCGCGCGGCGAGTCACCGGCTCGCGCGTCGAACGCCGCCCCGGCCCTCGCGCCGGCCGAGCCGCCCCGACCGGCGAGCCGAGGCCGCCCTCACTCGCGCGCCGAAGTCCCCTTGAGCGCACGGCTCGCAGCCCCGCACCGTGTCCGATCCGTTGTGAAATGCCGGTCAGTACAAGGGAGTTGCGCGCACACCGTGTGCAGCCACTGTTCGCGTACGGGTCGCCGCAATGACATGTACGCAACGCGCGGCATCCGTGCTGCTGCCCCATCAATGGCGGCATGACTCTTCCCAAGAAGGCCCGCTGGACGGCCGCGGCGGCGGCGATCGCCGCGGCCGTGGCGGCGATGGGCCTGGCCGTGGCGGACGCCGGCGGCCAGAGCGCGCACGCGGCCGCCCCGTCGCAGAGCTACACCGCCGCCTGTCCTGCCGCGGACACCATCACCCCGGCGCTGGGCGCCAACCTGGTCGAGAACCCCGGCGCCGAGGACTTCACCGCGGTGACCGCGCTGGGCGCCCCGGACGGCGACCCGCAGGACGTCCCCGACTGCTGGACGGCCACCTCCCCGATGAACGCGCCGGGCGCCGTCCTGGAGTCGTACGCCTCCTCGACGCCGGGCCAGAGCGGCAGCCGCGCCTTCTACGGCGGCTACGACTACGACTCCCCGCAGATCTCCGTCGTGGGCGTCACCACCACGGCCACCCAGACCGTGGACGTCAGCGCGCTGGACGCCGGCGGCAAGTCGTTCAGCCTGACCGGCGCGATCGGCGGCTACACCACCCAGGGCGACTACGCGACCGTCACCGCCGCCTTCGAGGGCGCCGACGGCACCACGCTGGGCTCGGCCGTCCTCGGCCCGGTCGACTCCGCCCACCGCGGCGGCGTCACCAGCCTCGTCCCGCGGGCCGCCGTGGGCACGGTCCCGGCCGGCACGCAGAAAGTGCTGGTCACCATCGCCTCCACCGGCGTCAGCGCCGGGTACGGCATCGACGGCCGCGCCGACAGCATCGACCTGCGGATCACCCGGGCCGGCAGCGGCCAGCACTACGCCGCCGCCTGCCCGGCCGCCGACCAGGTCGCCCCGGCGCTGGAGAAGAACCTGATCGCCAACCCGGGCGCCGAGGACTACACCGCGGCCACCGACCTGGGCGCCGCCGCGGGCGACGACCAGACGATCGCCGACTGCTGGACCAGCGACTCCCCGCTCGCCGCGCCCGACGGGACCCAGGAGTCGCGCGCCTCCACGTACCCCGGCACGGTCGGCAGCCGCGTCTTCTACGGCGGCACCAACCCGAGCACGGTCGCGGTCGCGGGCACGGTCACCACCGGCACCCAGCTGATCGACGTGAGCACGCTGGGCGCGGACGGGAAGCCGTTCAAGCTGACCGGCGACGTCGGCGGCTACTCCACGCAGAGTGACTACGCCGAGGTCGTCGCCACCTTCCAGGGCGCGGACGGCGCCACCCTCGGCACCGCGGGTATCGGCCCGGCCACCGCCGCCCAGCGCGACAACACCTCCGAGCTGCTGCCGGACGGCGCCTACGGCACGGTGCCGGCGGGCACCAAGAAGGTGCTGGTCACTGTCATCACCGTGGCCGTCAGCGGCGGCGCCAACAGCGACGGGACCGCCGACGATCTCGACCTGACCATCGGCCGGAGCGCCGGCGGCCAGCGCTACACCGCGGCCTGCCCGGCCGCCGACCAGGTCACGCCGGCGCTGGACAAGAACCTCATCGCCAACCCCGGCGCCGAGGACTACACGGCGGCCACCGCGCTCGGCGCCCCGCTCGGCGACGACCAGACCGTCGCGGACTGCTGGACCAGCGCCTCCCCGCTCAACCCGCCGGACGGCACCCAGGAGTCGCGCGCCTCGACGTACCCGGGCACGGTCGGCAGCCGCGTCTTCTACGGCGGCACCAACCCCAGCACCGTCTCCATCCCCGGTGTCACCACCACCGGCACCCAGACGGTCGACCTGAGCGCCATCGACGCCGGCGGCAAGCCCTTCCGGCTCTCCGGCCAGCTCGGCGGCTACTCCACGCAGGGCGACTACGCCACGGTGACCGCCGCCTTCGAGGCCTCGGACGGCTCCTCGCTCGGCTCGGGCGTCATCGGCCCGGTCAGCGCCGCCCAGCGCGACAACACCTCCAGCCTGATCCCCCAGTCCTGGTACGGCACCGTGCCGGACGGCACCGCCAAGGTCGTCGTCACCATCGCCACGGCGGGCGTCAGCAGCGGCGCCAACAGCGACGGCACCGCCGACGACCTCAAGCTCGTCGTCGGCCCCAGCGCGGTGCCCCCGGGGCCGATCCTGCAGACGCTGCCGTACGCCTCGGTGGGCGACACCACGGGCACCCACATCGACCCCGGCACCGGCGCGACCGTCCCCAACGTGACCCCGGGCTCGCTGTACCGCCCGGCCGGCCTGTCCGCCGACAACGGCACCGTCTACGTGGCGAACACCGGCGACAACGTGGTCGCCGCGCTGCGCAAGGGCGAGACCACGATCGTCGCCGGCTCCCTGGAGGGCAACGGCGAGACAGGCGACGGCGGCACCGCCGACAAGTCCACGCTCTACCAGCCGGCCGGCACCGCGGTGGACGCCAAGGGCGACCTGTTCATCGCCGACAGCGGCGACCACGTGGTCCGCGAGGTCACCGCGGCCGGCGTGATCGAGCGCTTCGCCGGCACCGGCACCGCGGGCGACCGGCCCGGCCGCGACGCGCGCGGCACCCGGCTCGACCGCCCGACGGCGGTCGCGGTCGACCCGGCAGGCGACGTCTTCGTCTCCGACACCGGCGCCGACCGGGTGCTGGAGTTCTCCGCCAAGGGCGCCGTCCTGCGCACGACCGGCACCGGCCGGGCCGGGTACGGCGGCGACGGCAGGACGGCCGCGGCAGCGCTGCTCGACCAGCCGGCCGGAATCGCGCTGGACGCCAAGGGCGACCTGTACATCGCCGATTCCGCCAACAACGTGATCCGCCGGGTGGACGCCCGCACCCACGTCATCAGCACCGTGGCGGGCAACCGCGCCGCGGGCGCGGCCGACGACGGCCTGGGCGGCTTCTCCGGCGACGGCGGCCCCGCCACCTCGGCCCGGCTCAACGACCCGCAGGGCGTGGCCCTGGACGGCGCCGGCGACCTGTTCATCGCCGACACCTTCAACAACGCGGTGCGCGAGGTCACTTCGGCCGGGACGATCTCCACGCTCGTCAACTCCTCGGCGGCGCCCGGCGGTGAGAGCAGCGGCGCGGCCCCGGCCGCCTCCAAGCTCAACACCCCCGGCGCGCTGGCGGTCGACCCCTCCGGCGGCCTGCTCTACATCGCCGACACCCGCAACAGCGCCGTCGCCGAAGTGCTCGGCGCCGTGCGGACCGGCGACGCGGCCGGCCCGGCAGGGACCGCACCGGCCCCGCGGACATCGTGACGCCGCCCACCCCACACGGAAGAGAGACGATGAGCAGCAAGCGCACCCAGTCCCCGCGCGCGGGCATGTCCCGCCGCCGGTTCGTCACCACCGCGGCGACGCTCGCCGGGGCGGCGGGCCTGGCCGGCACCCTGCCGGAGAACCTCGCCAGGGCCGCGACCGCGCGCCCCGCCAAGGGCGGCCTGGAGCAGGTCAGGCACGTGGTGTACGTCATGATGGAGAACCGGTCGTTCGACCACTACTTCGGCACCTTCCCCGGCGCCCGCGGCTTCTCCGACCCCACCGCCATGACGCTGCCGAACGGCAACTCCGTCTTCCGGCAGCCCGATCCGGCGAACCCGGACGGCTACCTCGAACCCTTCCACATGTCCACCATCAGCACCGGCGCCGCCGCGGTCCCGTCGCTGTCGCACGACTGGCGCGACCAGCACGCCGCCTGGAACCACGGCGCCATGGACGGCTGGCTGACCACCCACCTCGCCTCGGACGGCGAGGTCAACGGCTCGTACACGATGGGCTACTACACACGCGAGGACATCCCCTTCCACTGGGCGCTCGCGGAGTCCTTCACCCTGCTGGACAACTACCACTGCTCGGTGCTCGGCCCGACGGACCCGAACCGGCTGGTGTGGATGTCGGGCACCAACGACCCGCAGGGCCTGTACGGCGGGCCGGTGCTGGAGACCGTCACGCCCAACCCGCTCACCCACCCGTCGGCCGCGGAGATCCTCTACAAGGCCGGCTACAGCGTCAAGGCGTACTACTCCGACGCGACCAGCGGCTTCAACGTCTTCTCCTGGTTCGCCAACTTCCAGAACAGGACGGCGCTGCCGGCCGGGCTCTACAACTCCGTGATGACCGGCGGCACCCTCTTCGGCAACGGGCAGCCCGGCATGGCGGGCGACCCGGGCGCGCCGACGCCCGCCGCCGAGGCGACCCTCGCCTTCGAGGAGGACTGCGCCAACGGCGTGCTGCCGGACGTGTCCTGGCTGCTGATGCCGAGCGCGGCCGACGAGCACCCGCCCAACCTCCCGGCGGCGGGCGCCCAGTACCTCGCCGCCAAGCTCGAAGCCCTCGCCTCCAACGAGGAGTTGTGGAACTCGACCGTCTTCGTCCTCAACTACGACGAGAACGACGGGTTCTTCGACCACGTGCTGCCGCCGACACCGCATCCGGCGGAGTACCCCGAGGAGTTCGTGACGGTGCCCTCGCCCAAGGGCACCCCGGGCGGCGGCCTGCCGGTCGGCGCGGGCTTCCGGGTGCCGTGCGTCATCGTGTCGCCGTGGACGGTGGGCGGCAGGATCTTCTCCGAGGTCAGCGACCACACCTCGGGCCTGCGGTTCATCGAGGCGGTCACCAGGGCGGGCGGCCTGTCCGGCCTCGGCCCGGTCACCTTCACGCCGATCAGCAGGTGGCGGCGGCGCACCTTCGGCGACTTCACCGGCGCGCTGCGGCTGCACGACCGCAAACCCGCCCCGGCCAACACCCAGTTCGAGGCGGCCACCACCGCGGCGAACCTGGCGGCCCAGACCACGGCGGCGGCCCAGCCGATGCCGCCGCGGCCGGGCGCGACGCAGCACATGCCGCGGCAGTCGCACTGAGGTCCGGGGCTGTCCGGTGACACGTGGGGCCGTCCGCATCCGGCGGACGGCCCCACGGTCGCTGCGTACTCAGGTGCCCCCAACGGGATTCGAACCCGTGCTACCGCCTTGAAAGGGCGGCGTCCTGGGCCACTAGACGATGAGGGCTGGGGTGGCCGTCCGCGTGGGCCTGCCGGCGCACATCGGGGACCTGCGCAGCATAGGCGATCCGCGCACGGTACGGCAAAACGCTTTCGCCCCGGCCAGGGCGCCGCCCGGGTCCCGTCGGCGACAATGGGGGCGTGCTGGAAATGAGCCGGGAGGCCTTCGAGGAACTGGTCGGCGAGGCCCTGGACCGGGTGCCGCCCGAGCTGACCCGCCTGATGGACAACGTCGCCGTCTTCGTCGAGGACGAGCCCGACGCCGCGACCCCCGATCTGCTCGGCCTCTACGAGGGCACGCCGCTGACCGAGCGCGGCGAGTGGTACGCCGGGGTGCTGCCGGACCGCATCACCATCTACCGCGGCCCCACCCTGCGGATGTGCACCTCGCGCGAGCAGGCGGTCGCCGAGACGGAGATCACGGTCGTCCACGAGATCGCCCACCACTTCGGCATCGACGACGCCCGCCTCCACGCCTTGGGCTACGCCTGAGGGTCCCTGCGGGGGCGTACGGGGCGGCCCGGGCGCGGTGGCCGGGGTGGAGCCGCGCGCTGGGCCCCCGTGCGGGGGTGGGCGTGTCCTCGGGGGGTGCGGGGGCGTTGGTTCCAGGGACCCCTCGCGCGCGGACGGGTGACCTACGCGCGTTCCGAACCCCCACCCCGAGGTGCCGACGTGCTGCATCCCCCCGCTGCCCGTTCCGTACGAGCCGGCCGCGCCCCCGTGCCGCCCCGTCCGCCGGGCGCGGCGGTGCGGGCCGGAGTGCGGGCGGCCGTGCTGGTGACCGTGGTGGCCGCCGGGGTCGCCGCCTGCGTGAGCGCGGGCGGGGCCGTACCGGACTCCAAGGCGCCCTCGCACGGCGCGGCCCGCTCCGGCGGGGGCCAGGCGCCGCTGGGCGGCGGGCCGCTGGCGCCGCACCGGGGCGACGGCCACCTCTCGCCCGGGCCGTCGGGCAGCGGCTCGGCGTCGCCGAGCGGCCGTGCCACGGCGTCGCGCCGGGCGAGCGCGGGCGCCAGCCCCGCCGCGAGCGGCCCGCGGCCCAGCGCCCAGCACTCGCCGACGGGCGGCGGGGCGCCGGCCAGCACGGCGCCCACCGGTGGCGGGGCGAGCGGGGACCCTACCGGCCCGGCGAGCCCCACCGACCCGCCCACCACGGCACCCCCCTCCGACGACACCTCGGACCCGGGCTCGGGGGACGCGGGGGGCTCCGCGGGCACGGGCGGGTGAGGGTCACTGTCGGGCTACGAGGGCGCGAAGGGCGTCCGGGAGCCAGGGCGGGGGCGCACCCTCGTAGCGCCCTCGCCCGTACCGCCTCTCACTCCGTACCGGCTTCCGCCCCACACCGTCCGCGCCCGTACCGCCTCGCGCGCCCCCGTACCACGTGCCGCGTACCACCCCCCCGTACCGCCTCGCGCGGCTCCGCACCGCCTCCTGGGCCCCGCCTCCCTGGGTGCCGTACCGCGGCATACACACAAGGTGGCGCGGTCGGCACCCAGGGAGCCGTATGCTGGTCTCGACGCCCTACCACTGCCTTCCTGGGCGCTTCGCAAGCCGCTGAGCGGGTGATTGGCGTTCGGGCTTCCGTATGCGTATGCTGGTAGATCGTCTGATCCCACTTGCCTGGCGCCTGATGTGATGCGCCCCCGTGGCGCGTTCCTAATCTCCCGTGGCTGACCGCATCGAGGCGGTTGCAACCAACCTGCGGAGCTGGCGCGTGCCGTTAGTCTCCGAGAGGTTTAGCTTCCGCATGTCCCTTGACAGTGTTGACCGTTCCGCCATGCCCGAGAACGCAGCCGACGCCACCGCCACCGAGGCGATCGAGGCCCCGCAGGCCACCACGCCGGACGTGACCGGCCCCACCTTCGCCGACCTCGGCCTCCCCGAGGCCATCGTCCGCAAGCTCACCCAGAACGGTGTGGTCACCCCGTTCCCCATCCAGGCCGCCACGATCCCGGACGCCCTGGCCGGGCGGGACATCCTGGGCCGCGGCCGCACCGGCTCCGGCAAGACCCTCTCCTTCGGCCTGCCGCTGCTGACCCAGCTGGCCGGCGGCCGCACCGAGCGCAAGCACCCCCGCGGCGTCATCCTCACCCCGACCCGCGAGCTGGCGATGCAGGTCGCCGACGCCCTGCAGCCCTACGGCGACGTCCTCGGCCTGAAGATGAAGGTCGTCTGCGGCGGCACCTCCATGCAGAACCAGATCTACGCCCTCGAGCGCGGCGTGGACATCCTCGTGGCCACCCCGGGCCGGCTGCGCGACCTGATCAACCGCGGCGCGGCCGTGCTCGACCAGGTCGAGGTCGCCGTCCTGGACGAGGCCGACCAGATGGCCGACATGGGCTTCCTGCCCGAGGTCACCGAGATCCTCGACCTGATCCCGGCCGGCGGCCAGCGGCTGCTCTTCTCCGCCACGCTGGAGAACGAGATCGACACGCTCGTCAAGCGCTACCTGGTCGAGCCCGTCACCCACGAGGTGGACGCCGCCCAGGGCGCGGTCACCACGATGAGCCACCACGTGCTCGTGGTGAAGCCGAAGGACAAGGCCCCGGTCACCGCGGCCATCGCCGCGCGCAAGGGCCGCACGATCATCTTCGTCCGCACCCAGATGGGCGCCGACCGCGTCGCCGAGCAGCTGATCGAGACCGGTGTGCGGGCCGACGCGCTGCACGGCGGCATGACCCAGGGCGCCCGCACCCGCACCCTGGAGGACTTCAAGTCCGGCCAGGTCAGCGTCCTGGTCGCCACCGACGTCGCCGCCCGCGGCATCCACGTGGACGACATCGACCTGGTGCTCAACGTGGACCCGGCCGGCGACCACAAGGACTACCTGCACCGCTCGGGCCGCACCGCCCGCGCCGGCCGCTCCGGCACCGTGGTCTCGCTCGCCCTGCCGCACCAGCGCAAGCAGATCTTCCGGCTGATGGAGGACGCGGGCGTGGACGCCTCGCGGCACGTCATCGGCGGCGCCGGCGCCTTCGACGAGGACGTCGCCCGCATCACGGGCGCGCGCTCGCTGACCGACGTGCAAGCCGACGCCGTGCAGAACGCGGCGACCCAGGCCGAGCGCGAGGTCGCCGAGCTGACCCGGCAGCTGGAGCGGGCGCAGAAGCGGGCGACCGAACTGCGCGAGGAGGCCGACCGGCTGACCGCGCGTTCGGCCCGCGAGCGGGGCGAGGACCCCGAGGAGGCGCTGGCGGCCAAGGCCGCCGAGCTGGCGGCGGAGGCCGCGGCCGAGGAGGCCGCAGCAGCCGCTGCGGCGGCGGCCGCGGTGCCGGAGCCGCGCGAACGGCGAGACGACCGGGGGAACTTCGACCGGCGCGACCGGCGGCCGTCCTATGGCGACCGGGACCGGGATCGTGGCGAGCGGCGCGACGCGCGGCCGTCGTACGGGGACCGCGACCGGCGCCCCGCGTACGGGGACCGGGACCGCCGCGACGACCGCCCGTCCTACGGTGACCGCGACCGCCGCGACTCCCGTCCCTCGTACGGTGACCGGGACCGTGGCGAGCGGCGCGACGCCCGTCCGTCGTACGGCGACCGGGACCGGCGCCCCTCGTACGGGGACCGCGACCGCGACCACCGCGACGCGCGCCCTTCGTACGGTGACCGCCGGCCGTCCTACGGCGACCGCGACCGTGACCGCCGCCCGTCGTACGAGCGGCGCGACGACCGCCCGTTCAACCGCGACCGCCGCGACTCGCGCCCGTCCTACGGTGACCGCGACCGCCGCGACTCCCGTCCCTCGTACGGCCGGGACAACGCGCCGACCTCGTACGGCGACCGCAAGCCGCGCTGGAAGCGCAACGGCTGACCCAGCCCCAGGGCCCCAGAGCGCTCCGCGCCCTGGGGCCCTCGGCTGCCGCCACCGCCACGCGGGAACCCTGCTGATCCCCGCTCGGCACCCCGTTATGCTGTTGTCGGCGCGGGCCGCTAGCTCAATTGGCAGAGCAGTGGACTTTTAATCCATTGGTTGTGGGTTCGAGTCCCACGCGGCCTACCGCAGGAAGCCCAGGTCAGAGCACATCCGACCTGGGCTTCCGTACGTTTTTGGTCATGTGCAGGACCGCTGCTCGCTCGCTGCTCGCTCGCTGCTCGCTCAGCTGCTGGCCGCCCTCACGGCTCACGCCGCTCCTCTGGGGTCCCGCCGGCGACCCGGTCTGTGAACCGTTCCACGACCTGGACCGGCGATCGGGGGACAACTCAACCGCCGCCATCCACGCTCTTGCGGATCAATACAGCTAGGCCAAGGACCTTTCCGCGACGGCGTCCAGGCGCTCCTGGAAGCGCTTCGCCGCGTCGGGGGTGATGGTGGCCAGCGCGACCATGCTGCTCAGGATCACGTCGCACAGCTCGTTCTGGACGTCATCCCAGGTGTGGCTGTGGCCTTTGCGTGGGTTGGCGTTCATCGCGCCCATCGCGGCCTGCGCGACCTCGCCGACCTCCTCCTGGATTTTGAGCAGCCGCAACAGCCGTGCCTCGCCCGGCGTCGCGTTGTCCTTCGCGTCCAGCCAATCCTTGAGCCGTTCGATCGTCGCCCAAGTGTCCTCGCCGATGCCGGTGTTGAGGGTCATGCGGGGGTTGCTCCTTGCGTCGGTGCCGGTCCGGAATCCAGGGGAGGGACGTTACCGAGCCCGAGGGCGGGGGTCGTGATCCGTTCGGCGACCGCCTCCGGTGTCGCGCTGTCGGCGTCGATGACTCGGTGTCGATGACCAGGACGGGCACGCCCATGCCGCGCAGTGGTTCGGCTCCTTCGCGGTACAGCGCGGTCTCGCGAACCAGGACCCCGGAATGACTCGGCAGGGGTTACCTGTTGCCTGCTGAGGAGGGACGCACTCACCCGTCGGCCTCGGGAGTTGGACATGTCCATACGCCCTGACCTGGGGGTATATCGGCTGTTTAGTCGTGCCTCTCTAGGGTTGCCCCGTGATACCCGTTCTCGCTGACGGCCGCCCCGGCGTGGCCGAGATCAACGCCCGGATCAGGTGCCTGATGGAGGCTCCTGCAAGCCCGGAGCGCACGGACCGCTACGTGCGGCTGCTTCGGGAGTGGGCCGAAGCGCACCCGTCCGGTGCCACTGCCGCTGCCACCGAACTTTGACCGCGCTGCGCTTGGGAGCACAGCGTGCTGTCACGCGTGGTGATCGTGGTTGCCCGTGAAGCTCGTCTCCGGCGGTGGCTCCCACACGAGCCCCTCCTCCTCCAGGCTGTCAAGGATCCACTTCCGGCCGGTCTCCCCTGCAACCGCCCAGGTGTAACGCATGCAATGGCGGCGCTCCCGTCGGAACCTCCACGGCGTCGTTCGCGCAGGAGGCGCTGCCAGGTTGTGCACAAGGTCGGCAAGCCACCCGATGCAGACGACGTAGTCATCGCCCATCCACTCGTAGTAGGGCTGCCGCCGCCGGGCCATGGCGCGAATCTGAATCACAGCGAGGTACGTCAGGGCCCCAGCGGCCTCGTCATCGTCCACCGCCCTCATGGCGCCCCCGCCCCCTCCAAGCCGCCGAGTCCTACCCGGTCAAACTTCGGTGTCGGGAAACTACCGGTCGTCAAAGTTCAGTGGCAAACAGTGAGCCTTTTCCAACCTGCTGATGCGGTGGTGCAGTTGGGGTGACAACGTGGTGAAGCCCCTGGTAGATGGGTTTTCGACCAAGATGCCCAGGGGAACCCAGTCCCGCAGCCACGCCTCCGCCACCGGCGACTCGGACGTCGACTGGCACAGGTTGAACGGCGGCTCAAGGACCCGGGCAGCGAACAGCGCCTCCAGGTCCGTACGCCGCCACGCGTACGGCAGGCCAAGTAGTCGGTGTCGGCCCAGCGCAGCAGGTCGAAGACGAACCGAGGGCATCACCGCTGGAGTCTGCGCGCTCCCACGCAATCAGCCCGGGGTCTGTCGGGACGGGAAGAAGGCCGGCTTGGCTGCGGTGTACAGCCAGGTGGTGAAGAAGTCACTCAGGTCCTTGCCTGCGTACTGCTCGGCGAGCGCCTCAAACTCGGTGATGGTGCCGTTGCCGTAGCGGTGACGGGTCGGCCATGCCTTGAGGAGACGCAAGAAATCGGTGTCGTCCATGGTGTCCCGCAGTGCCTGAACGGCGACTTCGCCCCGCTCGTACACAGCGTCGTCGAACTCGCGGGCGGGACCGGGATCGCCGGGCTTCACGCTCCAGAACGGGTCGCCAGCCGGGTAGGCATCGTAGATCCGTTGGGCGATCTCCTGCGGGGTGCCGTTGCCCTCGTGCTCGGACCACAGCATTTCGGCGTATCCGGCGAAGCCTTCGTTGAGCCAGATGTCGGACCAGCGGTCCAGGGAGACGCTGTCGCCGTACCACTGGTGGGCCACTTCGTGCGCGACCACCGAAGTGTTAGGAGCCTTGGCGAAGAACTTCGGACTGTAGAAGATCCGGGTCTGCGTCTCGAGCGCGAAGCCCGCTGTGACGTTCGGGACGTAGCCGCCCGCAGAGTCGAACGGGTACGGGCCGAAGTAGCCGCTGAGGAAGTCTATGATCTCCCCGGTGCGCTCGACGCTGGCCCGAGCGTTGGCGGCGGTGGTCGGGTCGAGATCGGGACTGTAGGCGTTGACCACCGGTATCCCCGTGGCCGTCCGCGAGTGGGTGAGGTCGAAGTGTCCGACGGCCAGGGTGGCGAGGTAGGTGGCCTGCGGCTTGTCCTGCCGCCAGTGGTAGCTGGTCCAACTGCGCTCCGTGTGCTCGGAGACCAGCACACCGTTGCTGATCGCCTGGTCGGTCCCAGGCACGCGGATGTTCACGTCGTAGGTCGCTTTGTCGGAAGGGTGGTCGTTGCTCGGGAACCACCACCATGCGGACTCGGGCTCGTTGGCAGCCACCCCACCGTCGGCAGTACGTATCCAGGAGGTGAGGCCGTCCGGGTGCATCGTGGACGGAACTCCGGTATAGGCGACGGTGACAGTGAGGCGTTCACCCTTGGCGATCGGCAGGGTCGGGGTGATCACCAGCTTGTGCCGACCGTACGTGGCGAAGCGGGCGGACCGGCCGTTGACGGACACCCTGCTGACGCCAAGCACGAAGTCAAGGTCAAACCTGCTCAGGCCCTGCGTTGCCTTCGCGGTGATGGTAGTGGCGCCGGTGAGCGCGTCAGTGGCAGGCTGGTACCGCAAGGTGACGGCGTAGTGCGACACGTCATAGCCACCGTTGCCGTAGGTGGGGTGGTACGGGTCGCCGACGCCGGGCGCGCCGTGACCCGGTTCGGATGCCGCAGACGCTGAGACCGCAAATAGCCCGAAAGCAGCAGCGGCGGCGGCTAGTATCGGAATTCGGAGACGGGAACCCACCTCGGTCCTCTCTGACCGGAATGACGACGACGCGTCAGTGTGACAGACCCGTGCAGACGCTCGCAGGTCGTACCACGCCCGTCCCACCAGCCCTCCTGCTGCCCTTCCGCGAAGTCGTCAAGGCCCGTCTGACACAGCTCGCCTGTCCCGCGCAGCCTGGCACGCCTGTCCGTGGTGATCCCGGGTTCAGCATCACCCTCGCATCCGCGTTCACCGGTTGCTACAAGTACCGCGAGCGCAGCTACTTCCTCCGGCAGACAGCTGCCGCCATCAAGGAGGAGCTCAACGCCGTGATGCTCGACATCGGTGACTACAGCCAGTTCACCGAGGAACAGGAGGACCAGGCCCTCGCGAAATTCACTCAGCGCGTCGAGGTGCTTTGCTACGCGCAGCGGCGCCGCGAGCAGCAGCTGGTCATATCCTGGTGGAGGGCCGAGTAGCCGCGCGGCCAGACCGGTGCGTGCGCGACGAACTCCCGGCTGTTGACGATGGTGAGGCGGTTGAGGTCCGCGACGCGAAGCCGGTTGGCGTCGCTTGGGTCGCGGGAGGTGATCGCGCCGAGCCGGCGACACCGCCACCGGCAGGAGGACCGGGTGGGGCTTCTGTCCATTCGGGCACCGGCAGGACGTCAATACCTGCCCGTGAGCCTTTTCCATCATTGCTCTGAGCTGGCCAAATGCAGGGTGAGGACGGCTTTGACGAGGGCGGTGATCGGGGTGGTGGAGCATCGGAGCTTGCGCAGGAGTCGCCAGTTCTTGAGGGTGGCCATGGCCTGTTCGACGAGTGCGCGGATCTTGGCGTGGGACCGGTTGACTGCTTTCTGACCTGGGGAAAGGGTGTCCCATCGTCCCCAGTACGGGATGCGGACTGTGCCGCCGGCGCCGCGGTAGCCCTTGTCGGCCCAGCACGTGACATCGGCCTGGGCGAGGGCGTCGACGATGCCGTGTTCGCGGGCGGCTCGAATGTCGTGGACGGCGCCGGGCAGGGCAGGCGAGGCCCACAGCAGGCGGCCGAACGGATCGGTGAGGACCTGCACGTTCATGGCGTGCCTCTTGTGCTTCCCGGAGGGGAAGGGTTGGTCCGCGGCGATGTGGTCGATCGGCAGGAGCGTGCCGTCCAGGAGCACAAACGCCTTCGTATACGCGGTGCGTACGGCTTCGGCCAGGGTGGGAGCGAGGGCGGCCGCGAGGTCGACGGCCTCGGTGACGTAGCGGTATGCGGTCGTGGTCCCGACGCCGAACCCGGCCGCGAGCTGGGCGTAGGTGTGTCCCATACGAAGGTGGGCGAGCGCGGGGAGGGCCTGTCGGTCGGCGCTCAGCCTCCGCTCCCTGTTCTCCGGCGGCGCCCCGGGTGGCGGAGGCTCCTCGGAATCGGGCAAGTCTGGTATGCGGCAGTTCACTCGGTGGATCGTGCCCCGCAGCGAGCCGCCGTTGTCGGGTCGGCGAAGCACGGAGGACCTGGTAGTGGGCATCGGCTCATGCCCCGTGGGTGCGGACCTGGACCGTGCCCGCGGGCGGGGGACGGCGGCGGGCCCAGGGGGACGGAGAGCATGGGCGTTTTGTTCAATCGGTCGCTGTGAGAAGAGTCATGCGTGGGCCCGGGCGGCAATCGTGCGTGCGTGACGGGACTCGGCTATCGTCTCCGCTCGTGGATACGGAGACAGGTTTCCCCGGCATGCAGGACGAATTGCTGGCGGGTAGAACCGGAGCTTTCTTCCACTTCCCCGCCGAAAATGCCGAGCCTCGTCCGTCCGCCCCCACGAAGGCCGTGGACCACCCGCGGGCCATCGACATCCGGCTGCTTGTCGGCAGGACGACGGTATTACTGGCGGGTGCCCCCTCGTGCCCGCTGCGGGTGGAGCGGCCGGCCATGGACAATTCGGCTTCGCCCGTCCTCTATGCGGTTATTCCTGTGGCCGGACAGGTGACCGTGGAACACCTCGGTGGCGAATACCGTGTGCGGCCGGGTCAGATGATCCTGTGCACGACGAGCAGGAGGGCCGTCGCCCGCTATGCCGGCGGGGAGCAGGTGTTCATGGTCTTCCTGTGCGGTGGCAGCCGGGAACTGCCGGCGACGACTGCCGACGCCGTCCTGGGCCGTGTCCTGGAACTCGATGGCATCGGTGAGCTGCTCGTGACGCACCTGCACGCGACCATGAGGACGGGCCCCCGGCTGAGCGCGGTCGCGCTGGACGTCGCGGCGAGCGTCGCCGGCGACCTCCTGCGCGCCACCCTCGTGGTGAAGGCGGACGAACTCCCGTCCGACAGCGACGCGGCGTGGCGGACCCGTATCGACACCTACATCGAGTCGCGGCTCAACGACCCCTCGCTCGGCGTGCACATGATCGCCGCAGCCCATCACATGTCCGTACGCACGGTGTACCGGCTCTTCGAACGGACCGGCGAGAGCGTGCACGGCTACATCCGGCGGCGGCGCCTGGAGCGCTTCCGCATCGCCATCCAGGCGCAGCCCGATGTGAGCATGTCCGTGGTGTGCGTGCGCTACGGACTCGACCCCAAGCACCTGTCGCGCCAATATCGCGCCTTTTTCGGTGAGCTGCCCAGCGAAACGCGAAGAGAACTCTCCGCGCGGTCGCGCTCGTAACCCGACGAATTTCTCGCGTCTCGGCCCGGAACACCACCCCACCTGGTGCCAAGACAGTTCACCAATGCGTGCCATTGCGGGAATGTGCATAGTGCGGCGTGAAAGGGCGGCACTATGGTGGCCGATACGGACGGCTGCCCACCCATCGCGCATGGGATTTCGCGCGACGTGGGCCGGAACCCGGAAGCCGTGTGCGAGGCGATTACCGCCATGGGGTGACATCCCGGCGCGACCGTCTTCCTGATGGCCTTGAGCGTGGAGGAGATCGACGTGTCCAGAACGGTCGCGGACGAACTGTGGGAAATGCTGGCCGGCGCGGGGGTCCGCCGTTGCTACGGGATCGTCGGCGATGCCCTGAATCCCGTCGTGGACGCGATGCGCCGCAACGGTTCGCTGGACTTCGTCCACGTGCGGCACGAGGAGTACGGGGCGTTCGCCGCGGTCGCCGAAGCCCGCCTGACCGGGCGCCCGGTAGCGGTGTGCGGCACCGCCGGCCCGGGGGTCGTGCACCTGATCAACGGCATCCTCGACGCGCGCAAGGAGCGGGTGCCGATCATCGTGATCGCGGGCGACACCGAGACCGGCGTCATGGACAGCGAGACCGTCGAGGAACTCAACCCGTACCAGTTCTTCGGCCAGGCCGCCCTGTACGTCGGGCGGCTGGTCAATCCGCAGCAGCTGCGGACGGTCGTCACTTCCGCGGTGACCACCGCGATCACGAGTTCCGGTCCGGTCGTGCTGTCGATCCCCGGGGACGTGGCCGCCGCCGACGCCCCGAAGGGCCGCTTCGAGCTCCGGGTGCCGCGGCCGGCCCGGCCGCCGGCCGCTCCGGCCGACCTCGACGCCATGGCCTCGATCATCAATGAGGCGCGCACGGTCGCGATCTTCGGCGGCTACGGCTGCGCCGACGCCGGCGCCGAGGTGCGGGCACTGGCGGAGAAACTGAGCGCGCCCGTCGGCTACTCGCTCAAGGGCAAGCAGTTCCTGGAGCACGACAACCCGCACGCGGTGGGGATGACCGGGCTGCTCGGCTACGGCGGCTGCTGGGAGGCGATCAACGGCGCCGACGTGCTGCTGATGCTCGGAACGGACTTCCCGTTCAGCAGCTTCCTGCCGCACAAGAAGGTGCGGATCATCCAGCTCGACCAGGACGCGAGCCGCCTCGGCCGGCGCGTGCCCGTGGAGCTGGGCGTGGTGGGGGACGTACGGGCCACCGTGTCCGCGCTGCTGCCGATGGTCGAGGCGAAGCCCGCGAACAGCCTGCTCACCGACGCCGTCAAGAAGACCGAGCGGTTCCACCGGCGGGCGCGGCACTACGTCGACAAGGGGCCGCGGACCAAGCCGATCCGCCCGGAGTTCCTGGCCGCGACGGTGAGCGATCTCGCCGCCGACGACGCGCTGTTCTTCGCCGACACCGGCACCGCCGTCATCTGGGCCGCCCGCCACATCCGCTACGGAGGCGGTCGGCGCCTGTTCGGTTCGTTCTCCTGGGCGTCGATGGCCAACGCCGCCCCGAACGCCTTCGGCGCGCAACTCGCATACCCCGGGCGCCAGACGATCGCGCTGTGCGGCGACGGCGGATTCACCATGCTGGGCCTCGGCGACCTGCTCACCCAGGTGGAGCGCCGTGCGCAGGTCGTGCAGATCGTGCTGAACAACGGCGGCCTGGACTTCGTCAAGATCGAGCAACAGGAGGCGGGCATCGTCCCGTTCGGGACGGCGTTCACGAACCCCGACTTCGCCGCGGTCGCGGAGGCGATGGGGGCCAAGGGCATCCGCGTCGAGGACCCCGCTGATCTGGCCGGCGGGGTGCGCGAGGCACTGGCACACAAGGGCGGGCCGGTCGTCCTCGATGTGCTCGTGGACCCGTACGCCCTGGCGCTGCCCGCCCACGTCCCGGCGGAGACCGCCAAGGGCTTCACCTTGAGCGTGACCAAGCAGGTGTTCACCGGCCATCTCGACGAGGTCGTCGAGACGGCCGCGCACAACATCGGGCTCGTCTGAGCATTCCGCGACGAAGGAATTGCCCGGCAGGGCGGCCCTTGCGCGGCAGCGCGCAAGAGGCGCGCTGAAAGACACATGTGCCCGCGAAAATTTATTCATTGGAGAACATCGATGGCAGTAACCGACGCACCCGCGGCGTCCGCGGGCGGACTCCCCGCGATTCCCCCCTCGGCCGTCATGGTGCAGATGCTGGCGGGGTTCCAGATCTCCCAGGCCCTGATGGCGGTCGCCGAACTGGACATCGCCACGGTGCTCGTCGGGGGACCGCTCACCGTGGGCGAGGTCGCCGGCAGGACGGGCACGGACGCGTCCGCCGTCCTGCGGCTGGTCCGGTCCCTGGAACCGCTCGGCATCTTCGTCCTCGGCGAGGGCGACCTGGTCACCGTCACCCCGCTCGGTGCGACGCTCGCACGGGGCACCGACCATTCGGTGCGGGACGCGGCTCTTTACTGGCAGCACACCCACTACGCGCCCTTCGGCGAGTTCTCGCACAGCGTGCGCACGGGCGAAGCAGGCACGGTGAAGTTCCTCGGAAAGCCGTTCTTCGAGTGGGTCGCGGAGGACCCCGCGCTGGTGGAGCTGCAGAACAACTGCTTCGCCACCGTGACGGACACCCTGAAGATCGGCATGTTCGAGGGCTACCGGCTGCCGGCCGGCACCGTCGTCGCGGACATCGGCGGTGCGGACGGCGCCATGCTCGCGCAGCTCCTCGCCGACGAGCCGGACAGGAAGGGGATCGTCTTCGACCTCCCCGGTGTCGTCGCCGACGTGCCGCAACTCCTGGCGGCCCAGGGCTTGTCCGCACGTATCCAGGCCGTCGGGGGAGACTTCTTCGACGAGGTGCCGGCCGCGGACGTCTACGTCCTGTCCCATGTCGTCCACGACTGGGACGACGAATCCGCCGCGCGCATCCTGAGGAACATCGCGCGGGCGGCTGAGCCCGGTGCGCGCCTCGTCGTGATCGAGAGCGTGATCCCGGCGACCGGCGAGCCGCATTTCTCGAAGATGCTCGACCTCATCATGCTCGGCCTCTACCCCGGCCGTGAACGCACCGAATCGGAGTACCGCGCGCTGCTCGCCACCGCCGGATTCACGCTCGACCGTGTCGTCCCCAGCCCGACGCCGTATTCCTTCATCGAGGCCACGCTGGACTGAGGAAGCTCGCCGCCGTGCCGGTACGTCGTCCGGCCCGCCGAAACCGGCGGTGTGCGGCGGAATTCGGCCCCGGCCCCCCGTACTGAGGACGGTACGGAGGGCCGGGGTCGGTGATCCGCTCGGCCGGTCATCCCGACCGGCCATCGCCACCCGGTGCGGCATCCGCCGGCCGTGGGATTGCTCCGACGCTCTCGGTGGGGCCGAGAGGGGATCAACTGGGCAGGGTCCACTGCTGGTTGGTGCCGTTGCCGCAGTCCCAGATCTGCAGCCGGGTGCCGTTGGCGGAACTCGGGCCGGTCGCGTCGAGGCACTTGCCGGAGCCGGTGTTGACCAGGTGCCCGCCGGTGGCGGTCCACTTCTGGGCGGCTGTGCCGTTGCAGTCGTACAGCTGCACCTGGGTGCCGTCGGCGGTGCCCGCCGCCGTCACGTCCATGCACTTGCCCAGGGCCCGAAGGCTGCCGTCCGGGCCTGTGGTCCAGTTCTGCGCGCTCGTCCCGTTGCAGTCGTAGAGCTGTACGGCGGCACCGTTGGCCGTGGAGGCGCCGGCCACGTCGGCGCACTTGCCCGCGTAGCCCGAACGGATCGGCCCGGTGGGCCCGCTGCCGCTCCCGCTGGCCTGTGCGGCGTCGAAGGAGAAGGAGTTCGTGCCGAGTCCCTGGCCGCCCTGCCAGATCTCGAAGCCGGCCTCGGCGTCGATGAGGTAGGAGTTCGGGCCGGTGGTGCCGCGGCGCACGGAGTCGTCGATCAGCGCCTTGATGTCGAGGCCGGAGACGGACGTGGCGCCGCCCTGCAGGACGTAGGAGACGATGTTCCACGAGGTCTGGCGTCCCTGGTAGACGTCCCAGGTGTGGCCGGACACCGTGGTGGTGGCGGTCTTCGAGCCGAACGGGGCGACGCCGCCGCGGCTGTTGAGCCAGATCATGATCTCGCTGTCGTCCGGCTGGCCGCCGGTGGTGGGAGCGCTGTCGGTCCACAGGTCGTAGGCGACGTCGTAGGCGCCGGTCGCGGGCTGCGTGGTGGACCATGAGGAGGTCGCGCTCGCCAGCCGGCTCACCTGGATCGGCAGGTTGCTGCCGGTGGTGCACGCGCCCCAGTGGCAGCCCTTGTAGATCGACGGGTAGGTGGCGGGAGCGCCGCCGGAGAGGTGGAAATTCGCGGTGCTCACGGACCATGCCGTGCCGCCGGTGGCGGTGACGCACTGCGGGTCGCCGGAGTTCCACTCGTTGTTCTGCAGGGTGTACGCCCCGCCGGCGAGGCTGATCGAGCCCTGCGGCTGGCAGTTGGTGATCGGGGTGTCCTCAGGGCGGACCGTCCGGGAGGTCTGGGCGGCGTGGGCCGGCTGGCCGAAGGCGGCCAAGGCGAGGCAGGCGGCCGTGGCGGCGAGTGCCGCACGTGCGTGCCGGGGCCTGATCGTCAGGGGGAATGTGAGCATGGCCTCGTACCCTTCCGTGGGGGGACTTTCCGCTGGGCGAGGTCCGGCCCGGTGCCGGTGGAGCGCTCCCACGGGGGGGTGCGGGGGAGAACCGCGCTTCGCGGATTGCTGGACGGGGTGCGCTGTACGTGGGGTGGTGCGGGCCCGCCCAGGACGGGCAGGCGGCCGCCGGCTGTCGCGCAGGTGCGATTGAACCGGCCCGCTGGGGCCCGGTCAAGGTCTGGACCAATGGGGGCCGGTGTGCGGGTCCCGGCTGGCGGGCGGGGGCGGACTCCTGCTCATGGACCCTGCCGGGCCGGGCACGGCTCCCTGCCCGGCAGGGGATCGGTCAGTCCTTCGCCGCGACGACCAGCGTGTCCGCGAGTGCCTCGGGGTGGGTCAGCATCGCCTCGTGCGGGCCGTCGCATTCGAGGACACGCGGGTTGGCCAGCCTGCCGGCCATCTCCTGGAAGAGCGCGCGGGGTACGCCTTGGTCGTCGCGCAGGAAGATGTAGCCGGCCGGCGGCGGGGTCTCCCAGAACCGGGGAAGGGAGATCGGCTCGGCCACCCATCCGAGGGGGACCGGGACCAGCCGGTCCATGACGGCGGCGAACTGCGCGTCGGTGGCCCCGTTCATGAAGTGGGCCTTCCAGACCTCGTGGTCGATCGGGATGGTCCGGTCCGGGTGCCGCGCGGCCGCCGCGTGGTCCGCCGCCACGAAGTGCCGGGGCAGCACGTCGTGGATCGCCTCGCCGTCACGGAGCACCCAGGCGTCGACGAAGACGATTCTGCGGGTCTCCTCCCGCAGCCGGTCCGCGACGTACTGGACGACCGGTCCGCCGCCGCTGTGGCCCACGAGCACGAAGTCCCCGAGACCCTGCCGCCCGATGGCCCGGACGAGCGCGTCCCCGATGGTGTTGAGGGTGACGCCGTCGCGGCTCGCGGCGCCTTCCTCCGAACCGAGGAGGGTGGGCGCGAATACGTCATGTCCGCCGGCGCGAAGATGCGCGGCCACCGCGTCCCAGCACCAGCCGCCCTGCCATCCGCCATGGACGAGAACAAATTGCATCAGAACACCCGATTCTGTTCATGTGCCGCCATAGCCGGGCCGTAGCCGGAGGGCGATGCCCACTCTCGCGTCCCCGCGTCCCGTATCGCCACCCCACACCGGGCCCTGCGGATTCGCCGATCCGTGCCATGTTCCGGTCCAGGGTGCGGGCCGGGCTCGGGGGCGTGACCGTCTACAGGACTGTAGACATTCACGGGTGGGACGCCTGGGCGCCGTGGGGTGTTCATCCGCCGCACCTCTCATCGGTCGGCAGGAAACGCCGGACTCCTCCGAACTGGAGAACCATGAACAAGGCAACCCGACTCGCCACGGCCCTCGCCGTGCTCGGCCTCACCGCCGCGGCCGTTCCCACCGCGTCCGCGACCAGCGGGCGCCCGCACCACCAAGGCGCGACCGCCCGGCACGTCCTGCTGCTGTCGGTCGACGGCCTGCACCAGTCGGACCTGGCCTGGTACGTCGCCCGGCACCCGCACTCCGCGCTCGCCCGCCTGGTGGGCGACGGCACCGAGTACACCCACGCGCGGACGACCGTCCCCTCCGACTCCTTCCCCGGCATGATCGGGCAGCTGACCGGCGGCAACCCCGGCACCACCGGCGTCTACTACGACGACACCTACAGCACCGCGCTGCTGCCCGCCGGCACGACCGACTGCAGGACGGCCGAGCCCGGTGCCGAGGTCGACCTGACCGAGGACCTCGACCGGAACAAGGACTCCCTCGACGCCGGCCAGGGCCTGGCCGGCCTGCCGGGCAGCATCCTCGGCATGACCGGTGACGCGCGCTCGCTCATCGACCCCGCGAAGCTGCCGGTCGACCCCAAGACCTGCAAGCCGCTCTACCCGAACTCCTACCTGCGGGTGAACACGGTCTTCGAGGTGGCCCGTACGGCGGGTCTGCGCACCGCCTGGTCGGACAAGCACGCCGCCTACGACATCCTCAGCGGCCCGTCCGGCACCGGGATACAGGACCTGTTCGCCCCCGAGATCAACAGCCAGGCGATCGGCTACCCCGCCGGTGAGGACTGGACGAGCGACAACGCGGCCACCGAGCAGTACGACGCGTACAAGGTGCAGGCCGTGCGCAACGAGATCGACGGCTTCGACCACAGCGGCACGCACAAGGTCGGCACCCCCGCGATCTTCGGCATGAACTTCCAGTCCGTGTCCACCGCCCAGAAGCTGCCGCAGTCGGACGGCCTCAAGGGCGGCTACACCGCGACGGGAGCGCCGGGTCCGCTGCTCGCGAAGAACCTCGACTACATCGACGCCCAAGTCGCCACGCTGGAAGCCGAGATCGCCAAGCAGCACCTCCAGGACAGCACGACCGTCATCCTGTCCGCCAAGCACGGCCAGTCGCCGACCGATCCGGGCGCGCTGACCCGGATCGACGACGGACCGCTCCTCGACGGCCTCAACGCGGCCTGGAAGGCCGCCCATCCGGGCGCCGGCGACCTCGTGGTGCACTCCGTGGACGACGACGCCATGCTGCTGTGGCTCAGCGACCGCTCCCAGGCCGCGGCCGACTTCGCCAAGGACTACCTGCTGCGCCAGTCCGGCACCGGCAACGGCATCGACGGCGCCGCGAAGCCGTTCACCGCCGCGGGCCTCAGCAAGGTGTACGCCGGGGACGAGGCGGCTCACTACTTCGGGGCGAAGCCCGGCGACTCGCGGGTCCCCGACCTCTTCGGCATCACGCAGTACGGCGTCGTCTACACCGGCGGCAAGGGCAAGATCGCCGAGCACGGCGGGGCGCTCGCCGACGACCGTGACGTCCCCCTCGTCGTCTCCGGCGCGGACACCCCGCACGGCAGGCACGTGGCCGCGGCCGTCGAGACCACCCAGATCGCGCCCACGATCCTGCACCTGCTGGGCCTGGACCCGAACGCCCTGCAGGCGGTGCGGACCGACCACACCCGGGTGCTGCCCGCCGAGCACTGACCCCCGCCCCGCCGGGCCGGTGCCGCGGTGCCCACGTCGGGGCGCCGCGGTGCCGGTCCGATCCGGTCACGCCCGGCCCCGGTGGTGAACGGGCCCCCGGGGTCAGCGGGTTGCCGTGGCCAGGAGCAGATCGGTGAGGCGGGCGGCGGCGTCGGGGCGGCCGTGGGCGCGGGCGCGGGCCGACATCGTGGCGCGCAGCGCCGGGTCGGCGAGCAGCGGGGCCGCCGCCGCCCGCAGGGCGTCGGGGGTGACATCGCCGCGCAGGGTGACCGCGGCGCCCGCGGCCTCCAGATAACGGGCGTTGTGCACCTGCTCGTTGCCCGCCGAAGTGGCCAGCGGCACGAAGACCGCCGGCTTGCCGAGCGCGGTGAGTTCGGCGAGGGTGCCGGCGCCGCTGCGGGAGATCACCAGGTCGGCCAGCGCGAGGACATCGGGCAGTTCGGGTCCGACGAAGCCGGTGAGGTGGTAGCGGGCGGCCAGATCGGGCCGCAGCAGCGGGAGTTGGGCGCGCAGCGCGTCGAAGTTGGCCGGACCGCACTGGTGCACGACGTTCGCCTGCTCCAGCAGCCAGGGCAGCGTGTCCCGGACGACGTCGTTGATCTGCTGGGCGCCCTGGGCGCCGCCGGTGACGTACACCGTGGGCAGCCGGCGGTCGAAGCCGCGCAGGCCGAGTGACCAGACCGCCTTGTCGGCGTCGCCGCCCAGGACTTCGGGCCGCACCGGGTTGCCCGTCACCACGGCGATGCCGCGCACGGCGGCGGGCAGCAGCGGCAGCGAGGACTCCGAGGAGACGGCGATGCGGGTGGCCGAGCCGGCGAGCTTGCGGTTGGCCAGGCCCAGCCGGACGGTCTGCTCGTGCAGCACCAGCGGGCGACGGCACATGCGGGCGGCCAGGCCCGCGGGCACTGCGACGTACCCACCCGTGGCGAGCACGACGTCCGGCCGGAACGCCAGGATCGCCCGGCGCGCCTGCGCGACGCCGAGCGGCACCCGAGCCATGTCCCGCACGTTCGACGGCGAGACCATCATCAGCGGGTTGCTCGCCCGCCGCAGCTTGCCGGTGGAGACCGGGGTGAACGCGATGCCCTCGGCGGGCGCGACCCGCGCCTCCAGCCCGTCCTGCGCGCCGATCCACAGCACGTCCAGCGCCCGCCCCTCCTCGGCGAGCCGGGCCCGCAGTGTGCGGACCGCGGTCAGGGCGGGGTAGGTGTGGCCGCCGGTGCCCCCTCCGGTGACGATCAGGCGGAAGGGCGGCAGGGACGAAGCGCTGTTCACGCCGCGCAGCCTACTGGGTGGGAAGGGTGAGCGGAGCGCACCCGCGCAAGGCACCGCGGGCCCCCAACGGGCCCCGGAGCCAAGGAAGTTCGGCCCGGACGGGCCGAAGAGCGGCCCGGTGCCGGAGGAGTTCACCGGCCCTTCGCGGCCGCCTCGCCCGGACGCAACGTGTGTACGGGACATGTGAAATCTCACGGACACAGATGAGAGCTAGGATCCGCTCACACATGATCGGGTTTTGGCCGCGAGGCGCCGCGAAAGCGATGCGCCCGGGGCGGGGCCGGGCTGCTCGGATGCCGGGTGCAGCAAGCGGGCGGGGCCGGGGGAAGGAGCTGTGCCATCGCACTTCGGATATGGCTGAGCAGCGCGGGGGTGGCGTCGGCCCAGGTGATGCGGATGCTGCGGGAGAACCCGGACGGCGTGGGCGTCCGGGTGTACGGGACGAACGTGGATCGGGACGCGCCGGCGCTGTCGGCGTGCGACGTCGCCGAGGTGGAGCCGCGCTACGTCGGGGACCGCGAGTACGCCCAGTTCGCCCTGGACTTCTGCCGGCGCCACGCGATCGACGTGATGATCCCGCCCAGGCGGCTGCCCGCGCTGGCCGGCCACGCGGACGCCTTCGCGGCGGTCGGGACCCGGCTGATGTGCTCGCCGCCGGCCGCCATCGACGTCCTGACCAGCAAGTCCCGTACGTACGAGGCCGCGCGCGAGGCCGGGGTGCCGGTGCCGCCGTGGCGGCTGGCCGCCGACGCGCAGGGCTTCCGGGACGCCGTCGCGGAGGTGGCGGCCACCGGCGAGCGGGTGTGCTTCAAACCGGCGGGCGAGTTCTCGGCGTTCGGCTTCCGGGTGATCGAGGACGGGCCGCTGCGGCTGAAGGACCTGCTGGTCGCACCGGCCCCGGTGGCCTCGGCCGCCGCGGTGGCCGACGCGCTCCAGCAGGCAGCCGACGAAGGGCAGAAGGTGCCCGAGTTCCTTGTGATGCCCTACCTGGAGGGGCCCGAGGTGAGCGTGGACTGCCTGTCCGCGCCCGGCGGCGACATGATCGTCGGCATCGCCCGCGCCAAGCACGGCCGCTACCGGCACCTGCTGGACGACCCCTCGCTGGTCGCCATCGCCCGCCGGCTGGTCGGACACTTCGGCCTCGCCTACCTCACCAATGTGCAACTGCGCTTCCTGCAGGGCCGGCCGGTGCTGCTGGAGGCCAACCCCCGTCCCTCCGCCGGGATCTTCCAGACCGCCTTCACCGGGCTGAACCTGCCCTGGGCGGCGGTGCGCCTGCTGCTCACCGGTGACACCGGGCCGCTGCCCGCGCCGCGGCTGGGCGGCAGGGTCGCGGTCACCGAGGTCGTCGTGGACGTGGACGGCCCGCACGGCGACTCCCCGTTCGGCCCGGCGCGCCAGCCGGCGGCTGCCGCCCATGCGGAGTCGGCGGTCCTGGCGCTCGCCGAACCGCCCGCCGAACTGGTGCCGGGCGAACGCGTGCCGGCCGAACTGCTGGCGACCGAACGCGTGGCGACCGAGCTCGTGCCCAATGGTCTGCTCGCCGAGGAGCCGCGGGCCGCGGCCGGCTGAACGGAACCCCCGACCCACAACTGCCCTGCTTAGCTGCTCTGTTGGCCAATTCCCCGCCGAGTCGCCCCCGTTGGGGGGCGGCTCCTCAGGGGCGGCAGAGCGTGAGCTTCAGCGCTGAGTTGATCGCCGCTCCCTGTGCGTCGGTGAGCGGGTGGTCCGGGGAGCCGAACCGCTCGGCCGTGAGGTGGTCGGCGGTCTCGGGGTCGGTGGCGATGCGCTTGCACTGGGTGCGGCCGTTCGCCAGGGCCCGGTCGGGGTCGGCGGCCAGGGCCGGGTCCACGGCCCGCACGGCGGCGAGGAAGGCGTCCTTGCGGGGACCGTCCGCGAGGGTGGTCAGGCCGCCGGTGCCGGGGGTGGCGACCGGCGCGGTGCCGGTGGGTGCGGTGGCGGGCGCGGTGGCCGTCCCCGGGTCCTTCCCGGCCGCGTCCTCGTCGTGCCCGCCCCCTGAGGAGCAGGCGGTCGCGCCCAGCGTGAGGACGGCCGCGGCGAGGACGGCCGCGGCGGCGGTGCGGATGCCGTTACGTGTACGCATGCCGTCAAGGCTCCCCACCCGGCGGCCCGGTGTCCGCCCCTGTGACGGGGCTGTGACGACATCGGCGTCCGGCCCGGACGGCGGTGACGGGGCCGGCCCGGAGCGAGGCCGGGGCGCCCGCGAACCAGGCCGGCGGGCGCCGAACGAAGCCGAGGGATAGCACGTGGGGCTGGCCGCTGCCCTCGCACGCAGTCGCGCGCCCGCCCCGTACGGACTCCGGAACGGCCCCGCGCGGGCCCCGTATCGCGTGAAATGCCCACGTCACCGTCGCCGTAGCGTTATTCGCTCTTGACGCTCCGGATATGCGCCAAGGGGTCCCCGAACGGTGCGGACGGCGTTACGGTGTGTCCCCTCGCGTCCCGGTCTGGGGGAAACATGCGCATCCGCACCATCGTCCGCACCACCCGCACCAGCTCCGCCCTCGCGCTGGGTGCCGCCGTCCTGGCCGCCTGCGTGGGGCTCGCGGGGTGCTCGTCGGGGAGCGCGGACACCGGTGCGGCAAAGGAGGACACGCAGCAGGTGGCCGTGGGGCTGAAGACGGCCGAGCAGGTCGCCACGGCCGTGGAGCAGAGCGTCTCCTCGATGACCACGACGGTGGAGTACACCGTGGCCACCGACCCCGACCACCTGCTGGGCAAGCCGAACGGCTACCTGTCGAAGGTCGCCTTCACCGACTCGCGGGTGCAGTCCGCGGATGTCGAGGGCACCAAGCCGGACGCGGTGGCGCGCGGCGGCTGCGTCGAGACCTTCGCCACCGCCGCCCAGGCCCGCGCGCGGGCGAAGGCGATCGAGCAGGGTTCCGAGGGCTCGGTGAGCGCCGGCGAGTACCACTACGTGATCGGCACGTCGCTGCTGCGGGTCTCGCAGGTCCTCACCACGGCCCAGGCCGAGGACTACGCCCTGGCGGCCCGGACCCTCACCTGACGTAGCGTCAACTCTCGCCTGTGGCGGACGCGGATGGCGCGGGGATTCAGTACACGTCCCGCACGTACCGCCTCTCGGCGGCCAGTTGCTTCAGGTACGCCGCCGCCGACTCCGCGCTGTGCCCGCCGTGGTCGGCCGCGATGCCGCGCAGCGCCCGGTCGACGTCCTTGGCCATCCGCGAGGCGTCGCCGCACACGTACAGGTGGGCGCCCTCCTGGAGCCACTTCCACAGCAGCGGGCCGTGCTCGCGCAGCCGGTCCTGGACGTAGAGCTTGGCCCGCTGGTCGCGGGAGAAGGCGGTGTCCAGGCGGGTGAGGGTGCCCTCGGCGCGGAAGGCGGCGAGCTCGGGCTCGTAGTAGAAGTCGGTGGCGCGGTGCTGCTCGCCGAACAGCAGCCAATTGGGGCCGCGGTGGCCGCGGGCGCGCCGCTCGTCGAGGAAGCCGAGGAAGGGGGCGACGCCGGTGCCGGGGCCGATCATCACCATCGGCGCCGCTGGGTCGGTGGGGATTCGGAAGTGCGGGGCGGGGCGCACGGCGACCGGCACGGGGGAGCCGGGTGCGGCGTCGGCGAGGAAGGGCGAGCAGACGCCTTGGCGGGGGCGGCCGTCGGGGCTGTCGTAGCGCACGACGGAGACGGTCAGCGACACCTCGTGCGGCGCCGTGAGCGGGCTGGACGATATCGAGTACAGCCGCGGCTGGAGCCGCCGCAGCACCCCGGCCCATGCCTCGGCGTCCGCCCTGACCGGGAAGCCGGCCACGACGTCCACCGCTTGGCGGCCCCAACTCCACTGCGCCAGCCGGTCCTTGTTGTCCGGCCTGATCAGGGTGCGCAGGTCGCGGTCGCGGCTGCGGTCGGCGACGAAGCGCAGCAGGGCGGGGGTGATGCGGGTGATGTCCAGGTGCCGGTGGAGCGCCTCGCCGAAGGCGACCTCGCCGACGCCGCGCACCTGCACGGGGGTTGCCGCGTCGAGCCCGGTCACGTCGAGCCATTCGGCCACCAGCTGGGGTGAGTTGACGGGCATGACGCTGAGCGCGTCCCCGGCCTCGTACGCCAGCGGCCGCTCGGCGGCGCGGGTGTCGAAGGTGAGCCGCCGTACGTCCTTGGCGCCGCCGGGCCGGCCGAGCCGCCGGTTGCCGGTGAGCAGGGCGGTGACGGGAGAACGAGTCTGCAAGGAGGGCGAGTTGGCGACCGCAGGGTTCACCGGGGCGGGCGGGCTTACGGGGGCAGGCGGCGCCGCGGGCGCGGACGGTACGGGGGCGGGCGGCGCCCCCGCGGCAACCGGCCCCGTGGAGGCGGGCGGTGTCCCGGGCGTCCCGGTCGGAGCGGGGACCGTGAGGGCGGCCAGCACCGTGTCGAGCCAGGCGGCGGCCGCGCCCTCGTAGTCCGGTTCGCAGTCGGTGCGGGGGGCGAGCCGGGTGGCGCCGAGTTCGCCGAGCCGGTGGTCCAGGCGGCGGCCGTGGCCGCAGAAGTCGTCGTACGAGGAGTCGCCGAGGGCGAGCACGGCGTAGCGGCGGCCCTCCAGGCGCGGGCAGCCGGGCGAAGCGAGGGCGGACCAGAAGCCGCTGCCGTTGTCGGGGGCCTCGCCGTCGCCGAAGGTGCTGGTGATCACCAGCAGGTCGGCACCGTCCGGCAGCGCGTGCGGCTGCGCGCTGTCCATCGCGAGCAGCACGGCGCGGTGCCCCTCGGCGGTCAGCCGCTCGGCCGCGGCGGCGGCGCACTCCTCGGCGTTGCCGGTCTGCGAGGCCCACAGCACGACGATCTCCCGTACGGGAGTGGGCTGTTGCCCGCCCGCGGTCACGGATGCGGGGCGGCGCGCGTACATCCCGGCGAGCAGGCCGTTGACCCACAGCGCGTGCTCGTCCGTGAGGGGCGCCCGCGGCGGAAGCACGGGCACCCCGGCCACGCCGCTGCCGAGACCGGCGAAGAAGCCCGCGAGGTAGCGCCGTTCGACCTCGTCCAGCACAGGCGGTGCTATGGCCCCGAGCCCCAGCACCTCGGCCACGACAGCCGGCCCACCCGCGACCCCGGACGCCACCCCGCCGGGCAGGTCCACGGGACGGGTGCCCGCCGCTCCGTCGTCCGCCGGCGGTCCGGGCCGGGCTCCGCGCGGGGTGCCGCCGCTTCGTGCAGGCGGGGGTGCGGTCCGGTCCTGCGCCGCGAGCTGCGGGACCTTCGTCAGGGCCACCGCGCACGCCTTGAACTCCGGCTGGAAGGAGAGCGGGTCCACCGCGTCGTTCGTCACCGCGTTGACGCTCAGGTACTCGCCGAAGAGGTCGTTCCAGTGGAAGGGGGCGAAGCAGGAGCCCTCGCGGACGCGGGTGGTGAGCGCTGCGGGCAGGACCGCGCGGCCGCGGCGGGAGGCGAGTTCGACCGGGTCGCCCTCGACGATGCCGAGGCGGGCGGCGTCCTCGGGGTGCAGTTCGAGGAAGGGCCCGGGGTTCAGGCGGTTGAGCTTGGCGACCCGGCCGGTCTTGGTGAGGGTGTGCCACTGGTGCGGCAGACGGCCGGTGCTGAGGACGAACGGGTAGTCGTCGTCGGGGAGTTCGGCAGGCGGCAGGTGCGGGCGCGGGTGGAAGACGGCGCGGCCGCTCGGGGTGGGGAAGCGCGGGCCGCCGGGTCCGGCGTAGCGGACGGGGTTGCGGGCGGGGCCGTCCGGGTCGGGGGCGGGCCACTGGACGGGGGCGTCGCGCAGCCGCGCGTGGCTGGTGCCGCGCAGGTCGTAGCCCGTCATGGGGTTGGCGGCGCGTTTGAGCTCCTCGAAGACCTCCTCGGCGGAGGCGAAGTCGAAGCCCTCGCTGTAGCCCATCGCGCGGGCCACACCGGCGATCAGCTGCCAGTCGGGCAGGGCCTCGCCGGGCGGGTCGGCGGCCCGGCGGGCGAGGGTGAGGGTGCGCTCGCTGCTGACCAGCACGCCGTCCCCTTCGGTCCACAGCGCGCCGGGCAGCACCACGTCGGCGTAGGCGGTGGTCTCGGTCTCGGCGAACGCGTCCTGGACGACGACGAGTTCGGCGGCCTCCAGGCCCTCGATGACGGTCTTGCGGTTGGCGACCGAGGCGACCGGGTTGGTGCAGATGATCCAGCACGCCTTCACCTCGCCGGCGGCCATCCGCCGGAACATCTCCACGGTGCCGCCCGCGGCCGCCTCGCCCCGGATCGTGCCGGGCGGCAGGCCCCACAACTCCTCGGTGAACGCGCGGTCCTCGGCGTTCAGCGCCGAGCGCTGGCCGGGCAGCCCCGGGCCCATGTAGCCCATCTCGCGGCCGCCCATGGCGTTGGGCTGGCCGGTCAGCGAGAAGGGGCCGCTGCCGGGGCGGCAGATGGCGCCGGTGGCCAGGTGCAGGTTGATCAGCGCGTTGGTGTTCCAGGTGCCGTGGGTGGACTGGTTGAGGCCCATCGTCCAGCAGCTGGTCCACTCGCCCGCCCCGCCGATCAGCCGGGCGGCCTCCCGCAGCGCCTCCTCGGACACACCCGTCAACTCGGCGACCACCGCGGGCGGGTAGTCCGCGAGCAGCGCCGGCATCTCCGCCCAGCCCTCGGTGTGCGCGGCGATGAACTCCGGGTCGGTGTCGCCGTTCTCGACGACGAGGTGGAGCAGCCCGTTGAGCAGCGCGATGTCGGTGCCGGGACGCAGCTGGAGGAACAGGTCGGCCTTCTCCGCGGTGGCGGTGCGCCGGGGGTCCACCACGATCAACTTCGCGCCCGCGCGCACCCGTTCCATCATCCGCAGGAAGAGGATCGGGTGGCAGTCGGCCATGTTGGCGCCGATGACGAGGAAGACGTCGGCGCGAGCGAAGTCGTCGTAGGAGCCGGGCGGGCCGTCCGCGCCGAGCGAGAGCTTGTAGCCGCCGGCCGCGCTCGCCATGCACAGGCGGGAGTTGGACTCGATGGCGGTGGTGCGCACGAAGCCCTTGGCGAGTTTGTTCGCCAGGTACTGCGCCTCCAGGCTCATCTGCCCGGAGACGTAGAACGCGACGGCGTCCGGGCCGTGTTCGTCCATGATCGCGCGCAGCCGGGCCCCCACGGCGGCCATCGCCTCGGCCACCGGGACGGGTTCGGGCGCGGCCTCGCGGGTGCGGCGCGCCAGCGCGGTGGACAGCCGGCCGGGGGCGGCGAGCATGTCGGCGGTGGTGGCGCCCTTCGTGCACAGCCGGCCGCGGTTGGCCGGGTGCTCCTTGTCGCCGTACGCCTTGAGTACGCTCCTGCGGCCGTCCGGGCCGGTGCCGACGTCCAGCACCAGCCCGCAGCCGACCCCGCAGTACGAGCACACGGTGCGCACCTGCTCGACGGCGGCCCGCGGCTGCGGCCCGGGCACGGTTGCGGTCACGGCCTTCCCCTCTCGCCGGCAGCCGACCGCCCGACCGTACGAAGGGCCCGTTACCCCGCTGTCACGCCCGCCGATCGACGGCGGTTACGCCCCCTGCACACCGGGGAGGCGTGCGGTGTGAGGATGACGGGGAGATGTGACCGGGGTCACGCACGCCTCTTGACGTGGTCGGGAGCGGGCGCGCATGGTTCCACCATCCGGTAGGTGCCTACCGGGTGGCGGAACAGTAGGACGGCGACCCCTGGGAGGACGCATGCGGCAGCGCACCCCGGCGCGCATCCCCGGACCCGCCGCCCCGCGCCCCCGCGGCACGGCCCCGGCCGCATGACCCCCGCGCGGGCGAGCGCGCTCGCCGCCCCGCTACGGGCCGCGATCGGCGCGGCAAAGGTGCTCACCGACCCCGCCCAGTTGCGCACCTACGAGTGCGACGGCCTGGCCACCGTGCGGGTCCGCCCGGCCCTGGTGGTGCTCGCCGAGGACCGCGACGACGTCGTGGCCGCGGTGCGGATCTGCGCCGCCGCGGGCGTGCCCTTCGTCGCCCGCGGCTCGGGCACGGGCCTTTCCGGCGGCGCGGTGCCGGTCGCAGACGGCGTGCTCGTGGTGCTCTCCCGGCTGCGCGCGATCCACGCGGTGGACCCCGGCAACGCGCGGGTGACCGCGGGGCCCGGCGTGATCAACCTCTCGGTGACCCGCGCGGCCGCCCCGCACGGCCAGGCGTACGCCCCCGACCCCTCCTCCCAGCAGGTCTGCTCGCTCGGCGGCAACATCGCCGAGAACGCCGGCGGCGCGCACTGCCTGAAGTACGGCTTCACCGTCAACCACGTCACCGGCGCCGAAGTGGTGCTGCCCGACGGGGAGGTGGTGCGCCTGGGCGGCATCGCGCCCGAGCACCCCGGCCTGGACCTGCTCGGCGCCTTCGTCGGCAGCGAGGGCACGCTGGGCATCGCCACCGAGATCACCGTGCGCACGGTGCAGGCCCCCGAGACCGTGCGCACCATGCTCGTCGGCTTCCACAGCGTGGCCGACGCGGCCGGCACCGTCAGCGACATCATCGCCGAGGGCATCCTGCCGGCTGCCGTGGAGATGATGGACGCCCTCGCCATCCAGGCCGCCGAGGCCGCCGTCCAATGCGGCTACCCCGAGGGCGCGGTGGCGGTCCTCGTGGTCGAACTCGACGGCCCCGCGGTCGAGGTGGACGAGCAGTTCCGGCAGGTCGAGCGGATCGCCGCCGCCCGGCATGCCTTCGAGACCCGCATCGCGCGCGACGAGGACGAGCGCGCCCTGATGTGGAAGGGCCGCAAGTCCGCCTTCGCCGCGGTGGGCAGGATCAGCCCCGCCTACTACGTGCAGGACGGCGTCATCCCCCGCACCCGGCTGCCCGAAGTCCTGGACGAGGTCGCCCGGTTGGCGGACGCGGCCGGCATCCGCGTGGCGAACGTCTTCCACGCCGGCGACGGCAACCTGCACCCGCTGATCCTCTTCGACGACGCCGTCGAGGGCGCCGGACACGCAGCAGAGCAGCTGGGATTCGCGATCCTCGACCTGTGCCTCGCGAACGGCGGCTCCATCACCGGCGAACACGGCGTCGGCGTGGAGAAGAAGGCCAAGATGGCCGACCAGTTCACCCCCGGCGACCTCGACGCCATGCACCGGCTGCGCTGCGCCTTCGACCCCGCCGGCCTCGCCAACCCCGGCAAGCTCTTCCCCACCCCGCGGCTGTGCGGCGAGCGCCCCGGCCCGCACACGGCCGAGGCGCCCCGCGACCCCGCGCTCGGCGAGGTGTTCTGACATGGACCCCGCCGCATCGGGCGCCCGCTGGCCCGCCGCCGAGACGGTCGCCCCCCGCAGCACCGCCGAGACCGCCGACCTGCTGCGCGGCACCACCGGCACCGTCGTCCCGGTCGGCGCCGGCACCAAGACCGGCTGGGCCGCCCCGCCCGAGCGCTGCGACCTGCTGCTGCGCACCACCGCGCTGGACCGGATCACCGAGTACGCGCCCGGCGACCTGGTCGTCGTCGCCGAGGCCGGGGTGCCGCTGGCCGCCCTGCAGAAGCAGCTCGCCGAGCACAGCCAGATGCTCGCCCTCGACCCGCCCGAGGAGGGCGCCACCCTCGGCGGCATCGTGGCCGCCAACGCCTCCGGGCCCCGCCGGCTGCGCTACGGCACCGTGCGCGACCTGCTCATCGGCGTCACCGCGGTGCTCGCCGACGGCACAGTGGCCCGCTCCGGCGGCAAAGTGGTCAAGAACGTCGCCGGATACGACCTCGGCAAACTGCACACCGGCGCGCACGGCGCCCTCGGCGTCGTGGTCTCCACGACCTGGCGGCTCCACCCGCGCCCACCCGCGACCGCGACCGTCACCGCCCCCGTCCACGGCAGCGCCCACGCCGCGGACCTCGCCTTCCGCGTCGCCCGCTCCACCCTCACCCCCACCGCCCTCGAACTGAACTGGCGGCGCGGCCCGTTCGACGTCACCGGCGAACTCCTCGCCCTCTTCGAGAGCAGCCCGGCCTCGGTGGCGGGCCAAGCGGCCGCCTGCGCAGGACTGCTGGCGGGGGAGGAGAGCAAGGCGGCTGTGTACGAGGGGGATTCGGCGCCCTCGGCACACGGCACCTCCCACGACCCGGACCGTGTCGCCATCGGCGCCGCGCTGCCCGCCTGGTTCGGCCAACGCCCCACCGGGCCAATGGTGTTGCGGCTCGCCTACGCGCCCGCCGCGCTGCCGCACGTGCTGGACGCGCTGCCGCCCGGGGCGCACGGCACCGCGTCGGCCGCCGTGGGCGTCGGGTACGCCGCGGTGCCGCCCGAGACCGACCTGGCCGCGCTGCGGGCCGCGCTCGCACCCCACGACGGGTCGGCCGTCGTGCTCGCCGCACACCCCGACCTGCGCGCGGGCCTGGACCACTGGGGCCCGCCCGGCGACGCGTTCGGCCTGATGACGCGGGTCAAGGACCGCTTCGACCCCGCGCGGCGGCTGTCGCCGGGACGGCTCCTGGGAGGACTGTGATGCACCCGAACCCGTCGCAGGACCCGTCCCCCGCAGGAGGCGGCAGCCCATCAGGCCCCCCGGCCCCCGCTCCCGCCCTCCCCCTCGGGCCCGTCGTCGCCGCCAGCGCCGCGTCCGCCACCGTGGGGCTCGGAATGCCCGGCTTCGGGCTGCCGCAGGGCTTCGACGCGGTACAGCCGCCCGACGCCGCACTCGCGGCGGACTGCGTGCACTGCGGGTTCTGCCTGCCGAGCTGCCCGACCTATGTGCTGTGGGGCGAGGAGATGGACAGCCCCCGCGGGCGGATCGACCTGATCAAGGGCGGGCTGGCAGGCGAGGGACTGGACGCGACCGCCGTACGCCACCTGGACCAGTGCCTGGGGTGCATGGCGTGCGTGACCGCGTGCCCCTCGGGCGTGCAGTACGACAAGCTGATCGAGGCCACGCGCGCCCAGGTCGAACGCCGCGCCACCCGCCCCTGGCGCGAGCGCCTGCTGCGCACCCTTGTGTACAGCCTGTTCCCGCACCCGCGGCGGCTGCGCGCCCTGCGCGTCCCCTTGCGCGCCTGCCAGCGCAGCGGCCTGCGCACCCTCGCCGCCCGCGCGGGCCTGCTGCGGCTGCTGCCCGCCCGGCTGCGGGCGATGGAGGCGCTCGCCCCGCGACTCGGCCCCGCGCCCGCCCTGCCCCGGCGCGTGCCCGCGATGGGCACCCGGCGGCTGACCGTGGGGCTCCTCACCGGCTGCGTGCAGGGCACCTTCTTCCCCGACGTGAACGCCGCGACCACGCGGGTGCTCGCCGCCGAGGGCTGCGAGGTGATCGTGCCGCGCGGGCAGGGCTGCTGCGGGGCGCTGTCCGCGCACGCCGGGCGGTCCCGGGAGGCGGTGCGCTTCGCCAAGGCGGTGATCGGGGCCTTCGAGACGGCCGGGGTCGACGCGATCGTGGTCAACGCCGCCGGCTGCGGCTCCCAACTCAAGGAGTACGGCCACCTGCTGCGCGACGAAGGGGCCGACTGGCCGCGGCGGGCCGCCGAGTTGGCGGCGAAGGTCCGTGACATCGCCGAACTGCTCGACGAGATCGGCCCGGTGGCACCCAGGCATCCACTGGAGGTGACCGTCGCCTACCAGGACGCCTGCCACCTCGCCCACGCGCAAGGGGTGCGCGACCAGCCCCGGCGGCTGCTGCGCTCGGTGCCCGGCGTGCAGCTGCGCGAACTGCCCGAGGCGGAGATCTGCTGCGGCAGCGCGGGCACCTACAACCTGCTGCACCCCGAGCCCGCCCGCGAGTTGGGCGAGCGCAAGGCGCGCGCGGTGCTCGCCACCGGCGCCGGCCTGATGGTCACCGCCAACCCCGGCTGCTGGATGCAGGTCGCCACCACGCTCGCCGGGATGGGCGCGCGGATGCCGGTCGCGCACACCGTCCAGGTGCTCGACGCGGCCATCCGCGGCGTCCCCGTCGAACGGCTGCTCGCCGACGCCCTCGACGGCCCCGGCACCCCGCTGCCCGCTCCCTGACCGAGCCGCCCGGCACCGCCGGCTCACGTACGGGCCACGCACGGACACCGGGCGAGAAGCCGAGTACGGGCACGTACGCACCTGGGCACGGCTCGTACGCACCCGGGCTTCGCCCGTACGCACCCGAAGCACCGCCCCCGCCCACGTCGACCCCGCGGAACCCCGCTGCCGCAGGGCCTGGCCCCCGTATCCGGAGCCCCCGCACCAGGAAATCCCCGCACCCGGAACCCCCTTCACCCAGCGCCCGCGCATCCCCCCACTTCACGGCACCGCTCGCACCCGAACGAAGAGGTCCCCCATGTCCCTCGCCGTGCACTCCGCCCTCGCCCCGGCCGCCCCGCCCGGCCACCCGGGCCTGCCCGGTCTCGTCCACCTCGCCTCCTACCAGCAGGACTACCGCCCGGTCGGCGACTCGCTCGGCTGGTCCTCACTGATCGCCGTACTGCCGCTGCTCGTGCTCTTCGTCCTGCTCGGCGTGCTGCGGATGAGAGCCTGGCTCGCCTCGCTGATCGGGCTCGCCGTCGCGCTCCTGCTCGCCATCACCGTCTACTCGATGCCGGCCGGCGACGCCTTCGACAGCGGCCTGCTCGGCGCCGCGTTCGGCTTCTTCCCGATCATGTGGATCGTCATCAACGCGATCTGGGTCCACAACCTCACCGTGCAGACCGGCCACTTCGACGTGCTGCGCCGCTCGTTCGCCTCCGTCAGCGACGACCAGCGGGTGCAGGCGGTCATCATCGCCTTCTGCTTCGGCGCGCTCATGGAGGCCCTCGCCGGATTCGGCACGCCGGTCGCCATGTGCTCGGTGATGCTGATAGCGCTGGGCTTCCGGCCGCTCAAGGCCGCGACGGTGGCGCTGGTCGCCAACACGGCGCCCGTCGCCTTCGGTGCCATCGCCGTGCCGATCACCACGCTCGCCGGCGTCACCGGGATGCCCGTGGACGACCTGGGCTCCATGGTCGGCCGGCAGACCCCGGTGCTGGCCCTCTTCGTGCCGCTGGCGCTGGTCTTCATCGTCGACGGCCGGCGCGGGCTGCGGCAGACCTGGCAGCCGGCGGTGCTGTGCGGGGTGGTCTTCGCCGTCTTCCAGTACCTGGCCTCGAACTTCTGGTCGGTGCAGCTTGCCGACATCATCGCCGCGCTCGCCTCCGCGCTCGCCCTGCTCGCCCTGACCCGCGTGTGGCACGCGGCCGAGCCCTACCAGGAGAGCGACACCGACGAGGAGCCGGGCGGCACGGGCGCCAACCCGCCCGCGGGAGACGGCGGTACGGTCCCGGTGGGCGGAACGGGCGGCGGGCCCGCGGCAGGCGGTGGGCACACCGACGCCATGGTGCTCACCCGGGTGGAATCCGGACCCGAACCCGCGCCCGCCGACTCGCGGTTGGACGTCTTCCGCGCGTACGCGCCCTACCTGGCCATCATCGTGGTGTTCGTGCTCGCCACCCGCGTCCCGGCGATCACCGGCAAGCCGCCGGCCAAGCCCGGCGCCTCCGGCACCGGCATCGAGTCCGTGACCCGGATCGTCAACTGGCCCGGTCTGCACATCACCAACGCCGACGGCAACGCCGTGGCCACCACCTTCAAGCTCAACTACCTCTCGGCGGCGGGCAGTCTGCTGCTCATCTCCGGACTGCTCAGCATGGCGCTGCTCGGCGTCGGCGCCCGCCGGGCGCTGGCCGCCTACGGACGCACCCTGGACCAGCTGAAGTTCGCCGTGCTCACCGTGATGCTCGTGCTCGCGCTCGGCTACATCATGAACGAGTCCGGCGAGACCACCACCCTGGGCCTGTGGGCGGCCGGCGCGGGCGGCGCCTTCGCCCTGCTCTCCCCGCTGCTCGGCTGGCTCGGCACCGCCGTCACCGGCTCCGACACCTCCTCCAACTCCCTCTTCGGCACCCTCCAGGTCACCGCCGCCCACCAGGCGGGTCTGTCCCCGCTGCTGATGGCCGCGGCCAACTCCTCCGGTGGCGTGCTCGGCAAGATGATCTCCCCGCAGAACCTGGCCATCGCGGCGGCGGCCGTCGGCTACCAGGGCCGCGAAGGGGTCATCTTCCGCCGGGTGTTCCTGTGGAGCGTGGTCTTCGTCGCTTTCATGTGCCTGCTGGTGTACCTGCAGAGCACGCAGGTGCTGGACTGGATGGTGGTGGGCACCCCGAAGCCGGCGGCGCCGTAGGCCACTTGGGCCGCAGGATGAGTACGGGCGGGGCCGCGTCGTACGGTGGCGGCCGCGTCCGTACGGCGCTGTTCCCGTCCGTACCCCCGCGTGCGACCGTCCGTACCCGCGCTGACCGTGCACCGACAGCCGGCGCGTACACCCCGCTGACGCTGGGTCAACCACCCGTCCGGCAGGCGGAATTACGATGGCGCGCAAAGGAGCCCCTGGCATAGTCCCAGGCATGCTGACCGACACCCTGTGGACACTCGTCGAGGACTGCAGGCGGCAGGGGCTCGGTGGCTGCGCCCGGGACGCGTGGCTGCTCGACACCCTCTCCCGGCAGCCCCCGGACGGGATCGTCCGCTTCCAGGCGTGCCTGGACCACCTGCTCGGCGAGTCGCTCAGCTGGAACCTGTGGGCGGCGGCCGACCGCATCCTGGGCACCTGGTGCTCCGACCAGAGCTTCTGCTTCTTCCAGTGCTGGCTGCTGGGCCTGGGCCGGCCGGTCTTCGAGGCCGCCGTCGCCGACCCGGACGTCCTCGCCCTCGCCCCCGAGGTGCGCCGGCTCGCCCGGCTGCCGCGCCCCGACTGGCCGCCCGCCGACCGCCCCGGCTGGGAGCTGCTCACCGCGCTGCCGGCCCGGGCGTACGAGGCGGCGGCCGGGGGCTTCGAGGACGGCGGCGACGCCTTCTACCGCGCGGCCCGCCGCGTGCTGGATGAGGAGGGCCTGCGGCCCGCCCCGCTGCTGCCGCGGGGCCACCGCTGGAGCGCGCGCGACGAGGCCGAGGCGGCGCGGCGGCTGCCGCGGCTCGCGGCGATGTTCCCGCTGGAGCGGTGAAGGGGCCGCGGGTCGCGGCGGGTACGGGGCGGCTCGTGGGCCGCGACGGTGAGGGGGCCGCGCACCGGCACACAGCCGTACAACCGGCCCGCCGCCTTGCCGGCACAGCCGTCAACCGGCTCACACAGCCCGGCCCACAGCCGTTCAGCCAGCACAGGGCCCCGGCCCACAGCCGTCCAGCCAGCGCAGGGCCCCTGCCCGCAGCCGTTCCGGCCGGCGCACGGCCCCTCCGTGACCCGTCTCAGCCGCCGTTGACCAGGCGGATGTAGCGCACCCAGTCCCAGTTCGGGCCCGGGTCCGTGTGGTCGGTGCCGGGCACCTCGACGTGGCCGATGATGTGCTCGCGGTCCTTCGGGATGCCGTACTTGGTGCAGATCTCGGCGGTCAGGGCCGCGGACGCGTGGTACATCGCCGTGGTGAACCACGAGGGGTCGTCCACGTACCCCTCGTGTTCGATGCCGATGCTGCGGGTGTTGTAGTCCCAGTTGCCCGCGTGCCAGGCGACGTCGTGCTCGCGCACGCACTGGTCGATGGCGCCGTCGGCGGAGCGGACCACGTAGTGCGCGCAGGCCGCGTGGGCGGGGTCCTGGAAGAGGGAGATGGTGTCGGCGAAGGTCTCCTGGGTGACGTGGATCACCACGAGGTTGATCGGGTAGGTCGAAGGGCGGTTGGCGGCGGTGTAGTTGGCGGTGCTGGCCGGGGCCCAGGTGGCGCCGGGGTAGTCCACGGTGGCGGCCGAGGCGGTGCCCGCGGTCCACAGGTCGCCGGCGAGGGCGGCGCCGGCCGCGGCGCCGAGGGCGAGGCCGCCGCGCAGCAGCGATCTGCGGGCGGGGCCGGACGGGGAGGCGGTGCGGGGGAGTTCGGGACCGGACGAGCTGCTGGGGCGTTCCATGACGAGGGGCTCCCTGGGGCGTCGCGGTGGCGTCGAGTTCATGACAACAACGATCGTGCGGTCCGGGATGGGGGCGTGCCAAGCGGTTCGCGCACCGGCACAGGTCCATACCGGTGGCGGTTGAAGGCCGAGAGGGTGTCGGACGGGGTCCGGGCGGCCGCATTCCGGGATCGCCCGCTCACCCAACGTAGCAACAGCGACCCGTTCCGATAACGACTGATGCACGCTCACATCACCGCCCGGCCACGTCGGATGACGGTCTTGCCCGCTCTGGGCACGTCATGTGCGATTTGTTCCGGCGGCCAACTCTCGGATTCGGCTTGGAAAACGCCCCCGGCTCTATTAACGTTCGATAACGCAGCGCGGTCGTCACCGCCGCCGCCAGGACGGCGGACCGCGCGCTTGCCGAATCCCGTCCGCGGGAACCGGGGACCCGAGAACATGGGGTGAATCGGGCAGTAGCCAGGCCCGTAGGAGACCTTCTTCCTCCGAACCCGTCAGCTAACCCGGTAGGCGAGAGGGAAGGAAAGGAGAGCGCCCGTCGTGGCGTCCGACCAGCTTGCCTACGCGCCCGCCCGCCCCGAGGGCGACACCGTCCAGGAGCGCGAGGACTTCCGCCTCCCCCAGCAGCGCATCCCCGCCCCGGCGTTCGCCGCGATGGCCGGGTCCGGCGCCGCGGGGCTGGCCCCCGCACCCGCCAAGCAGCCGCTGCCGCCGGCCCAGCCCGCGCCGATAGCCCTGCCCGACGCGGGCCCCGGCACCCGGCTGACCGGCGTGCCGACCTACGACCCCACGGCGCTCGCGCCCGCGGCCGCCCCCTCCCCGGCTCCGACTGCCGTGCCGGAGGCGCCCATTGCCGAGCCGGCCGAGCCCGTCACGGCCGCTGTGCCCACGCTGCCCGCGCCCGCCGACCCCGGTGCCGCGCTGTGCGCGCGCCTGCTCGGCGAGGTCGCCGCCCAGCGCGAGGCCGCCGCCCGTGCCGAGCGCGAGGCCGCGGAGAAGGCCGCCGCCGCGCAGGCCGCCCGCGAGGCCGCCGAGCGCCGGGTGCGCGAGCAGGCCGCCGCCGCCAAGGCCGCCGCCGAGGAGAAGGCGCGGGCCGAGGCCGAGGCCGCCGCCCGCGCGGAGGCCGAGCGGCTGGAGCGGCTGGCCGCCTCCTACATCAAGCCGGTCGTCTCCTGCACGCTGGGCGCGGGCTTCGGCGAGGCAGACCCGTGGTCCAACCTCCACACCGGCCAGGACTTCGCCGCGCCGACCGGCACCCCCGTGCACGCCGTCCACGGCGGCACCATCACCTCAGCGGGCTGGGCCGGCGCCTACGGCTACCGCGTCGTGCTCACCCTCGACGACGGCACTGAGCTCTGGTACTGCCACCTGTCCACGATGGTCGCCACCGAGGGCCGCGTCACCACCGGCGACACCGTCGGCCGCGTGGGCGCCACGGGCAACGTCCCGGCGCCCCACCTCCACCTGGAGGTCCGCCCCGCCGGCGCCGCCCCGATCGACCCCCTCCCCTGGCTCCGCGCCCACGACGTCACCGTCTGACCCGAAGCCCCCCAGCACCACCCCCCGCCCCGGCGGCCCCGGCGCCCACCCCCCCTGCGCCGGGGCCGCCGGTCTTTCGCTGCCCGGTCCGCGCGCGGGCTACTCGGACGTGGGATACGGGCGCAGCTCCGTCGTCCGCAGCTTCCACGGCCCGACGCTGACGTCGTCGCCGAAGACGTAGTCGTGCCGGGCCCGGTAACGCGGCCCGTCGGGGTGAGGGCCCGGGTCCGTGAAGACGGAGAGCGTGCTGCGACGGGGGTCGACCAGGAGGTAGACCTCGATTCCCATGGCCGAGTAGTCGCCGGTCCTCGTTGCGCAGCCGTGGCCCGAGGGCGGGACGACGTCCACGACCAGGGTCACGTCGTCGGGGTGGAAGGGTCCCGTTGTGGGCTTGGTGGACAGGCCGTACGGCATGACGATCACGTCGGGCCGCCGCAGCCTTCCCACGGATGCGTTCTCCACCGCGGCGCCCGCGGCGGCGATGAGCGAGGGGCCGAGGTGCTGGGCCAACTCCCGGCGGACGCGCAGAACGGCGCCTTCGTGCGGCCGCGACGGCCACGCCGTCAAGACGATGCCCTCGCCCGTGATCTCGTAGCCGCGGATGTCGTCGGGAGCAAGCCTGGCGAGCTCTTCGGCGACGGCGTGGAACCGCGCATAGGTCATGCACCCATCGTCCGCCTGGAACCGCTCGCCCTGGCACGCACGTCGGCCCGGCGGCGTTTTCAGAGGTGTTTGCCGGGGGTGGGGGACTGCCAGGTGGGGCGGGGGTGGGGGAAGGGCGGTGGGGGCGCGGGGGGTGGGGTGGGCCAGGTGCGGGGGGCGTTCGTGGCGAGGTAGGCGGCGGCCAGGGCCGGGCGGGCCCAGGTCTTGCGGTGCCAGATGTGGGCGAGGAGTTCGGACTCGCGGGCCGCGAAGTCGGGGCCCGGGGCGCCGCGTACGGCGGCCGCGCGCAGGAAGGCGAGGTGCGTGGCGAAGGCGATGTAGTCGCGCACCGCCCGGGCGGCCGCCTCGCCGTGCAGGCGCCGCGCCACCCGGCGGGCTTCGGCCCGTACCTGCATCGAGGCAAGCGCGGCCGGCTCCCCCACCGGCAGCCAGCCCGCGGCCGCGTACACCGCCAGGTGCCGCCGCACCGTGCGCAGTTCGTTCGCCCGCGCCCAGAAGGCCAGCCACACCACCAGCCCGAACACCGGCACCATCACCGAGAAGTACACCGTCAGGAACCCCACCGGCGACAGCTCCGAGGTGCCGTTCCACGTCCCGTGCAGCACCATCGCCAGCAGCCAGCCCGCCACCGGCGGCAGCCAGCGCCAGCGCCACCGCACCCCGGGCCGGACAACTGCCGCGAGCGCGAAGCCGATCCCGGTCATCGAGGTGAAGAGCGGGTGCGCGAAGGGCGTCATCAGCACCCGCACCACGAAGGTCGCCGCGGTGGTGCCGACCCCGTCCCCGCCGAGTGCCTTGTCCTCGTTGAAGGCCGTGCCGAGGTAGAGGATGTTCTCGGTGAAGGCGAAGCCGGTCGCGGTGAGCCCGGCCAGCACGATCCCGTCCACCAGCGACTCGATGTGCCGCCGCCGCAGCAGGAACAGCAGCAGCAGCGCCGTGCCCTTCGCGGTCTCCTCCACCAGTGGCGCGACGAACATCGCGCCCCACTGGTCGGATTGCGTGGGCGTGGCGGAGAAGGTCGAGGCGAGCAGTTTCGCCCCGTACTCGTTGGCGAAGATCGCCACCAGGGTCGCCGCGCAGGCGCCCCAGGAGAAGGCGAAGGCGACGTTCTGCCACGGGCTGGGCGCCACATGGTCGAACCACAGGTAGGCCCAGCCGATCAGCGGCACCGGCACGATCGCCAGCGCAAGCCCCACCAGGAAGGGCTCGGTGCCGATGTGGTGGCGCACCACCGCGAGGATGACCACCCCGCACACGGCGAGCGCGGTGAAGAGCGCACCCGTCCGCACCGCCCGGCTCTCCCGGAAGGAGCGGCGCGGCCCGTAGTGCACCGTGGCCGGCTCGGCCGGCCCGCTTGCGGCGGGGGAGCCCGACGCGGACGGGTACGAGTAGGTCGTCACCCTGCGACAGTACGGGGGCGGGGGTGCGCCGCGCGAGAGTACGGACGAACCCGGCAGAGCCGGTCAGAAGGCCGGCCGGACCCGCTCGAAGAGCAGGTCGCGCACCACGTGGCCCTTCGCGAGGCCCTGCCGCTCGAACTTCGTCATCGGCCGGAAGTCCGGTCGCGGGGCGAAACCGTCGTGCAGGTTGGCCAGGCCCGGGGCCGCTGTCAGCACCTGGAGCATCTGCTCGGCGTAGGGCTCCCAGTCGGTCGCGCAGTGCAGCACCGCGCCGGGCCGCAGCAGCGGCGTCACCAGGGCGAGGAACTCCGGCTGGATCAGCCGCCGTTTGTGGTGGCGGGTCTTGGGCCAGGGGTCGGGGAAGTACACCCGCAGGCCCGACAGGCTCGCCGGCGGCAGCATGTCGCGCAGCAGCACGATCGCGTCGCCGTTGCCGATCCGCAGGTTCGCCAGGCCCATCCGGTCCGCGAGCGCCAGCAGGTTGCCCTGCCCGGGGGTGTGGACATCGACGGCGAGGATGCCGGTCGAGGGGTCCGCGGCCGCCATCTGCGCGGTGGCGTCGCCCATGCCGAAGCCGATCTCCACGACCACGCGCGGCTCGGGCACCCCGAACAGGGCGGCGAGGTCGAGTGGAGAGCCGTCCAGTTCGACGCCCCAGCGGTCCCAGTGCCGCGCGATGGCGGCGGCCTGGGCGGGCGTGATGCGGCCCCGCCGGGCGTGGAAGGAGCGGATGCGGTGCTCGCCGCGCGAGCCCGCGGGATCGGGCGCGGGCCCCTCGGGGAACATCCGGGCGGCGGTCGGGGTGGAGGCAGGCGAAGTGGACACAGTGCCTCGATTCTACGGGGGTACGGGGCCGGACCTTCGAGGCGCAGGTCACAGGGGGGCGGGGCCCTGCGGGGCTCAGCGCGTACGGCCTCGTTTGCCTGGGGCGGCGTCTGCGTGCCCGGCTGGGCTGCTACGGCCCCGCGTGCTCGGGGCGCCCGCGTGCGTGGGACTCCGCCCGTACGGTCTCGTGTGCCTGGGGCGCCTGCATGCCGGCTGGCCTCGTACGGCCCCGCGTGCCCGGGGGCGCCCGCTGTACGACTCTGCCCGTACAGCCCCGCGCGCTGCCTGCGGGCGGCCGCGGCCGTACGGGCCCGCGCGGCTTCCTTGTCAGGACGGCCCCCCGTACGGGGCCCCGCAAAGCGCCGCCGTGCCCGCTCAGCCGCGTTCCAGCGCCTCCAGGGCGCGCCGGGCGATCTCGCGGCCGATCGGCAGGGCCGCGGTGGCCGCGGGGGAGGGCGCGTTGAGGACGTGGACGAAGGGACCCTCGCCGGCGAAGAGGAAGTCGTCGACGAGCGTGCCGTCCGGCAGCAGCGCCTGGGCCCGTACGCCGGCCGGGGCGGGCCGCAAGTCCTCCGGGCGCAGGGCGGGCAGCAGCCGCCGGGCCGCGGCGGTGAACGCCCGCTTCGACAGGGAGCGGCGCACCTCGCCGGCCTCGTCGCGCCAGTGCCGGCGCAGGATGCGCCAGGTGCCGGGGAAGGCCGCGGTGCCGGCGAGGTCGCGCAGCCGTACGGTGCCGCGCCGGTAGCCCTCGCGGGCGGCGGCGGGCACGGCGTTGGGACCCAGGTGCACGTGGCCGTGCACGTCACGGGTCAGGTGCACGCCGAGGAAGGGGAAGCGCGGGTCGGGCACCGGGTAGACCAGCCCCCGTACGAGGTCGGCCCGCTCGGGCGCGAGCTGCCAGAACTCGCCGCGGAACGGCACGATCCGCGCCCCCGGCCGGTGGCCGGCCATCCGCGCGACGCGGTCGCTGTGCAGCCCGGCGCAGTTGACGACCACCCGGCTGCGGACGGCTCCGCCGGACGTACGGATCAGGACGGTGCCCACGCCGCCGCTCTCGTCCCGGCGGGCCCCGGTGTCCGCACTCGGGTCCCCCGTGCCGGCACCCTCCTCGCGCCGGGTGCCGGCCGTGGACAGCGCGGTCACCGCTTCTCCGTAGCGGATCGTGCCGCCCGCGGCGGTGACCTCCTCGGCGAGCGCGGCGGCCATCGCGGGGAAGTCGCAGACACCGGTGGAGGCGACGTGCAGGGCGCCCAGCCCCGCGACGTGCGGCTCGTACCGGGCGATCTGGGCGGGGCCGAGTTCGGTGACGTCCAGGCCGTGCTCGCGGCCGCGCGCGGCCAGGGCCTCCAGGCGGGGGAGTTCGGCGGGCCCGGTGGCCACGATCAGCTTGCCGGTGACCGCGTGGGGGACACCGTGCGCCGCGCAGAACGCGGGGGTCTCGGCGGCGCCGGCCAGCGCGTAGCGGGCCTTGAGGCTGCCGGGCGGGTAGTAGATGCCGCTGTGGATCACGCCGCTGTTGTGCCCCGTCTGGTGGCGCGCGGGTCCTTCCTCCTTGTCCAGCACGGTCACCTTCGCGGCGGGCGCGGCCCGCGTGATCGCGTACGCGGTGGCGAGGCCGACGATTCCCGCACCGATCACGGTGACGTCCTGGGTGCGGCTCATGCGGCGAGCTTAGGCGAGGACGGCTCTTCGCCGTTCGGGTTGCTGTCTCGTCGCCGACAGCCGCGCGCTTGGGTGCGGGGGGCGGCTCCCCGCCGTAGGGGTTCTGCACGTCCCCGGCCGCAGCCCGGCCTTGGGCTGGTCGCGCAGTTCCTCCCCCAGAGCTTCGCATGGGAGGTACCCCCAGCGCCCATGGGGTACGGGGCTCGATTTGCGCGTGAAGGGCAAGCTGTACAGGGGCGCGGGGAACTGCGCGACAAGCCCAGACGGTGCGGCACGCGGCAACGGGGGCGAACCCCAACGGCGAGAAGCCGCCCCCGTACCCGCAGGCGGAGCCGTACCCGCTACGCGGGCGCGGCCAGCAGGGGCCGGGCCCGCTCGCGGAGGTCGAGGACCTGCGGCTCGTCGTTGTAGGGCTCGAGGCGGTGGAGGAGGTCGCGGACGTACTCGGTGGTGCGGGCGGAGGAGATCCGCCCTGCCACCTCGACGGCCTTCACCCCCGCCGCGCAGCACGCGTCGAGATTCCCGGACTCGAGTTCGGCGACCGCCGAGACCACCAGCCGCAGCCCGTGCGAGCGGACGAACTCCTCGGTGGGCCGGGCGAGCGCCTGTTCGGTGAAACGTTGCACCTGGCGCGGAATGCGCAGATCGCGGTAGCACTCGGCGGCGTCGGCGGCGAGCCGGTCGTAGGAGTAGAAGCCGAGCCAGCTGGGATCGGCGTCGCCCTCGCGGGCCCGCTCCAGCAGCGCCTCAGCGGCCGCGATGGAGGCCCCGCAGGCCGCGGCCTCGCCCGCCTTGGCGTGGGCGCGGGCCTCGACGAGGTGGAAGAAGCTCATGGTGCGCGCGGTGGCCAGGCCGCGGTTGCGCTCCAGGGCGGCCTGCGCGAGGTCGACGCCCTCGTCGGCGAAGTTGCGGTAGGTGGCCTGCAGTGACATCGATGCCAGGACGTATCCGCCCAGCGGCACGTCGGCGGCGGCGCGGGCCAGGCGCAGCGCCTGGATGTAGTAGCGCTGCGCGGCCTCCTGCTGACCGGTGTCGAAGGCCATCCACCCGGCGAGGCGGGTGAGTTCGGCGGTGGCGCCGAACAGGGCGCGGCCCACCTCGTCGCTGTAGGAGCCGAGCAGCAGCGGTGCCGCCTCCACCCGCAGGCATTCCGGCACCATGCCCGAACGCCAGTCGCCACCGCCGTACTTGGAGTCCCAGCGGCGGGCGTCGTCGGCGGCCTCGCGCAGCTTGGCGACGTCGGTGTGGCCGACGTGCGTCGAGCCGGGGGCGGCGTCGTCGCGGGCCACGGTGGCGTCGGCGGGCGTGATGAGCCAGCGTGAGGCGGGGGTGACGTAAGCGCTCACTGCGAAAGATCCGGCCAGCGACTGCCAGATGCCCCCGCCGCCGGGTCCGCGCCGCCCGGCGAGGTCCAGCCGCCACAGATCGGTGGCCGATTTCACCGCCTCGCCGACGTCCCGCGGGAAGGCGAGGCCGACCTCCGGCGCCGGGTCGGCGTCGGCGAGCCCGATCTCGTGCAGGGGGACGGGCCGGCCGAGCTTGCTGCCGATCGCCGCGGCTATCAGATGGGGGGCGGCGCCCTGCGGCACCATGCCCTTGGTGACCCAGCGGGCCACCGAGGTCTTGTCATAACGCAGCGTCAGACCCCGTTGTGCGCCCAGGTCGTTGACCCTGCGGGCGAGTCCGGCGTTGCTGATGCCCGCCATGGCGAGAAGGGTGCCGAGCCTCTCGTTCGGCCCGCGGTGTTCTCTGTTCACTGCGGTTCACCTCGTGATGCCGCTGGGGGCAGGCCGACCGGCCTGGACTTGTCATGGGGTGCGGGGGTCGCCCTCCCCTGGAGTCCGATTCAGCCACCGCGGTGGACGGGCTGCGGCCGGTGCGGTGCGTGTGCCGGACACCCGAGCCGCGCGTACGTGTGCGAACCGGGTACACCCAGCGTAGTTCGCCGCATCCCGACCGTTAAGAGGCTTGTGCCGGATGGCCGGAAACCACCGGTGGGTCCTGCCCGCCCGGGGCGGCCGGTGGCGGCGTCGGGAGCGATGCGCGCACGATCCGGCGTGTGCTCCCGGTATATGTGGCCGTGCGCCCGGCCGTGCGCTCTGTGCCGGTCCGTGCGGCGGCGCTTGCATGGGCGCCATGGGTCGGCCCGCGGCCCCGGCAGGCGGCTATGACGGGGTGGGGCGGGCCACGGGGTTCCGCCGCCACCATCCCCGCGGACGGCGGACCGGCCCGGGCGGCGTCCGAACGCCTCCCGGGCCGTTGGCCCCCCGCGGCGTTCTGTAAAGCACGTTCCTGGACGTGTCGGGGGCGCGGTGGACGGTGCGTGACCGTATCCGATCACCGCGAACCGCTGTGATTCGCCCTGCATGGGCATATCAACTGCGGCATGTGCCGTCGAGAATTGGCGCGAACTCGCCTCGCGGCGCGCCAGGGGGTACGGCGCCGTTGCGGTTCGGGCGCGTTGTGGCTGCCGCCCGGGGTCGGTTGAGCGCGCCGTTCCTCCCCCAGAGCTTCGCCTGGGGGTACCCCTCAGCGCCCCTTTCGGGTTCTCGTTTGCCCAACGGGGGTTGAATACCGTCGTGAGGCCGGTGGTCTCTTCTCGGGCCGTCCCCCAGGGCTTCGCCTGGGAGGTACCCCCCCCGCGCCCCTTGGGGGTGGGCGTGGTGGTTCGGGTGGGGGCTCGTGGGGGGCAGTGGGGGGAGGTTTGTGCGCGACCCGGCGCTCCTTGGTGCACCCATGCGCCTCCTCACGCGCGTTCACGTGGCAGCATGGGTCTTCCGGACGTCCAGACGTGGTGGTCCGGCGGGTCAGGAGCGGGGGAGTGGCGCTCGCCGCGGCCGCGCCGGATGTCCACAGCCTGTGGAGGCGGCGATGCGGTGGTTGGTGGGGTGGAGCAGTGCCACCGCGGGTCCCGTACCGGGTGCGCGCTCCCGCGCTCTCCAGCCCGTCGGCGCCCAGTTGCTGTGGGGCGAGTCCGATCCGCTGTGGGCGGTGGGCGACTGGCGGCCCGACGAGGTGCGGGTGGTCCACGCCGATGCCGGTGCCAACGGCCGCGCCCCCGTGCATGGTTCGGAGGGCGCGCTGCTCGGCGGGGGCTCGTACGGTGCCGGCGGAGTGTTCAACGGCCAGGCGGGCAGGGCCGGTTCGGGCGCGTACGGCGGAGTGGCCCGGCTGGCGGTGCTCGGCCGGTGCGGGGCGAGCGACGCGGAGCTGCGGCGCGGCCTGGTCGCCGCCCGGGGCGGCGCCCTGCGGCATGTGACGGCCTGGCCCGGGAGTTACACCGCCGTCCTGCAACTCGGGCGCCGTATCACCGTGTTGGGCGACCTCGCCGGTGCCCGCCCGGTCTTCCACACCCGTTGGTCGGGCGGCACCGCGTACGCGACGGCCGCCCTCCCGCTCGCCGACCTGATCGAGGCCGGGCTCGACGTCACCCACCTCGCGGCCACCCTGGCCTGCCCCGACGCGCCCGAGGCCCTGCTCGACGGCACCCCGTACCTCGGGGTGCGCCGGGTGCCGCCCGGCCACGCGCTGATCCTTCGCGACGGCGTACCCGAAGTCACCGGATACGAGCCCACTGCGCCGCTCGCCGTCGGCCACCAGCCCACCAGCGCGGCCGACGCGCGGGCCGCCGTTCAAGGCATCCAGGACGCGCTGATCGAGGCGGTACGGGCCCGCCTGGCCCAGCCCCGTTTCGTCCCCGACGCCCTCGCCGAGGACGCGGCGCCCGCCCCCGGCATCGGCGCCGACCTCTCCGGCGGCAGCGCCTCCGCCACCCTCGCCCTGCTCGCCGCCGGACTGCCGGGGGCGCCGGGGATGCTGCCGGGCGCGCCCGGGACCCTGGCCGGCGAGCGGCTCCTCGCGGTGACCTTCAACGACCTCGTCGGCGCCCCCGAAGGCCCGGGCCGCGCCGAGGAGTTGGAGCGGGCCCGGGAGATGGCCGCCGACCCGCGGCTGCGGCACGTCGTCGTCCCCGGCGGCGCCGAGGCGCTGCCGTACGCGGACCTGCTCACCGGCGGCATGGGCATCCCGCTGACCGACGAGCCCGGCCCCTCCCTCGTCACCGCCGAGCGGCAGCGGCGCCGGCTCGCCGCGGGCGGCGCGGACCACCTCATCGGCCACGGCGCCCGCCAGGTGCTCGACGCCCACCCCGCCCGCCTCGCCGACCTGCTGATGGACCGCCGCCGCCGGCACCTGCTGCGGCCGGTGGCCGCGCTGACCCGGGCGGACGGCGGCAGCGCGCTGACCGGGCCGCTGACCGCCGTCACCGTGCCGGTCACCGTCTACCGCGCGGCCCGGCGGCTGGCCCGTACGCCCTACCGGCAGGGCGTGGAGGACGCGGCGGCCGCGCTGCTGCGGCGCGACTTCGGGCCCGGCTGGGCGAACGGCGCCGAGCCCGCGCCCGGCGGCGCCCTGTCGGCCTCGCTCGCCGCCATGGCGTGGGTGCGGCCGGGCCCCGCGGCGGGCTGGCTCACCGGGGAGGCGCTGGCCGAGGTGTCGGTACGGCTCCAGGACGCCGCCCGGCGCCCCTGGCCGCTGGAACGTCCCGGCGAGCGGCGGGCCCGCACCGCGCTCGCCCGGCACGCCGCCGACTACCGGGTCCTGGAGCAGGCCGCGGCCGTACCCAGCCAGCGCCTGCACGCGCCCTTCCTCGACAACCAGGTGGTCCGCGCCTGCCAGGCCCTGCCGGGCGCGCTGCGGGTACGGCCCAACGCGCGGGCCGACGTCCTGCGCGTCGTCCTGTCCGGCGCGGGCGTCCACGGGCTGCCGCCGGGCTGGGGCGCCTCCACCGGCAGCGCGGCCGCCGCATCCGCCGCCCGGATCGGCCTGCGCGCGGCGATCGATCCCGTCCTCGAACTCTTCGACGCGCCCCTGCTCGCCGACGCCGGCCTCATCGACGCCCGCGTCCTGCGCTCGGCGCTGCGCTCGGCCGCCACCGGCGACACCCCCGTCGGCCCCCTGGAGGGCCTCGGCGAGCTCATCGCCACGGAGATCTGGCTCCGCCGCCTCCTGGCCCGCCGCGGCTCCTGCTGGACGGGCACGGACGCGCCTGAGCAGCGCGCGGTCCCCCGTGGGGTCCAACGCCTCAGCTTGTAGGGCGGGGCCGTACGGAGGGCGGGGCGGCCTTTTGGGGAGGGCCGGGGCCCTTGTACGGAGGGTGCGACAGCTTCTTGGGGGCGGGGCTCCCCGTACGGAGGGTGCGGCGGCTTCTTGGGGGCGGGGGCCCTTGTACGGAGGGTGTGGCGGGGAAGTGGGCGGGGGCTCCCCGTACGGAGGGTGCGGCGGGGAAGTGGGGCGGGGTGCGGGTTCGGGCGGGCGTGCACGCGGGGGAGCGGAGTGCCGCGAATTTGTGCGCGCGGGGCTCGCCGTGGGTGGCGGGGTGCCGTGCCGCTCAGCTGCCTTCCGCTCTCGGTGGGCTGCGGGGTGCTGTGGATTGTGTGGGCGGGTTCGGTGTGGGCGGCAGGGTGCCCTGGATTGTGTGCGCGGGCGTTGCCGTGAGCGGCACGGGTGCCGTGATTTCTTTGCGCGCGGTTCGGCGTGGGCGATGGGGTGCCGTGCCGCTCAGCCGGCCCTCCGCTCGGGGGAAGCGGTGCGCCGCGTTGTTCGGTGGGGCGTTCGCACGGGGCGGGGGCGGTGCCCTGGAGCGTATGTGCGGGGGTGGGGGAGCCGCTGCGTGTCGGGGGGTGGGTGTATGCAGAAGGGGACCCTTCAGAATGGGGGCAGGCGGCAGGCCTCGACGGGGTCGGCACCGTGGGGACGTCGCCGAAGGAACCGGAGAGCGGGAGCGTGGGCGGATGAGCGTGTGGGACGACGTCGTGGGGCAGCCCCGCGTGGTCGCCGAGCTGGCCGCCGCCGCGCAGTCCGCCGACGCCCTCGTGGAGAGCGAGCACGCGGCCGCCGCCTCCGACGGCGAGCCCGCTTCCCCCGCCCCCGCTTCCCGTATGACGCACGCCTGGTTGTTCACCGGTCCCCCCGGCTCGGGCCGCTCCACCGCCGCCCGCGCCTTCGCGGCCGCTCTGCAGTGCACGAGCCCTGACCGCAAGCTCGGCGCCCCACCCGGCTGCGGTTTCTGCGACGGCTGCCACACCGCCCTCATCGGCACCCACGCCGACGTCGAGACCGTCCGTACCGATCTCCTCACCATCGGCGTCAAGGAGACCCGCGACCTCGTACGCCGCGCCGCCCTCTCCCCTGCGGGCGGCCGCTGGCAGGTGATCGTCCTCGAGGACGCCGACCGCCTCACCGAGGGCGCCGCGAACGTCCTGCTCAAGGCGATCGAGGAGCCCGCCCCTCGGACCGTCTGGCTGCTGTGCGCCCCCTCCGTCGAGGACGCCCTGCCGACCATCCGCTCCCGCTGCCGCCTCCTGACGCTGCGCACCCCTTCCCCCGAGGCCGTCGCCGACGTCCTCATGCGCCGCGACGGCATCGACCCCGACCTGGCCGCCCGCGTGGCCCGTGCCACCCAGGGACACATCGGCCGGGCCCGCCGCCTGGCCACCGACGAGTCCGCCCGCACCCGCCGGGCGAGCGTCCTGCGCCTGCCGCTGCGCGTCGCCGACGTCGGCGGCTGCCTGCGCGCCGCCCAGGAACTCGTCGACGCCGCCGCCGAGGACGCCAAGGCCGTCGCGGAGGAGATGGACGCCAAGGAGACCGAGGAACTGCGCGCCGCCCTCGGTGCCGCCGCCGGCACCGGCAGCCGTATGCCGCGCGGCACCGCCGGAGCGATGAAGGACCTCGCCGACCGGCAGAAGCGCCGCTCCACCCGCACCCAGCGCGACAGCCTCGACCTCGCCCTCACCGACCTCGCCGGTTTCTACCGCGACGTGCTCAGCCTCCAACTCGGCTCCCCCGCCGACCGCGTGGCCAACATCGAAGTTCTCGACGGCATCGAGCGCATCGCCGCCCAGTCCCGCCCCGAGCAGAGCCTGCGCCGCATCGACGCCGTCCTCGCCTGCCGCGACGCCCTGGACCGCAACGTCGCCCCCCTCCTGGCCGTGGAAGCCATGACCCTGGCCCTCCGCGCCGCCTGACCGCCCGACCCCCTGCGCGCCGGGGGTGCCCTCTCCGCGGGGGCGCGTGGCACCGGTAGCGCAAGGCCCACCCTCACACGCCGGCCCGCCGCAGGGCCATGCCTGGTGGTCGTCGCCGCACGTGCCCCGTCCGACCCCGTACGACGAGCCGCACCACTAGGCATCGGCCCACGCGCACGGCCGAGGCCTGCTGGTCGCGCACGCGGCCGCGTCCGGCCCCGTACCACGAGCCGCACCGTCACGCGTCGGCCCACAGCACGGCCGAGGACGAGTGCGGCCCGGGTATCTGGCCGTGCGCGGCTTTGGCTGGCCGTGCGCGTCGCCTGGCCGCGCGAGCCCCGAAGGGACGGCTCGACTTCACACCGGCCCAAGGACGGCTCGGCTTCACACCGGCCCAGGTACGGCGTGGCCACATGCGGCCGAGGCACAAGTCGGCCTCTCACGCCCGGCCACCGCAGCCGCGTCACCCACCTCGCCCTCCTTTCGTTCCCACCTCGCTCTCTCCTTCCTCATCGCCTCACCACGTCCCGCTTGCTGCCGCAGGCGTACGTCCCGGGTACTGCCTTCGGGTGATCCGGGGACAGCTGGGCACCGCGCTACCCCTGGTGGCGGGCCGGGCGTTGCAAGGTGCAGGCAGCGCCCCGTCCGTATGGTCTGTCCCGCGGGGCCGCAGCCGTCCCCGAAGGGCTCCGCCGTGGCCGACGCCGTACTGACCGTCCTGCTCCTCCTGGCCGTCGGTGCGACCGCGCTGCTGGCGCTGCGCGCCTTGCGGCACTGGCACCGGGAACGGACCGGGCGCGCGTACGAGCTTCCCGTGGACCGCCGCGGCGCCCTGCTGCGCGCGGGGTCCTCCGGCCTGGCCGCACTCGTTGCCGTCGCCTTGGCCGCACTCCTCGCCGTGGGGTCCAGCGGCGGCACCCCCCGTACCCGGCCGGTGGCCGAGCACGCGCCCGCCGTCGTACCCTCACCGCCGGCCCGTACCCCGCAGCCCGCACCTCCCGCTCCGGCCGTCCGTACCCTCGCGCACCCGGCCGGCGGCACCCTGCAGTTGCTCCGCGACGGCACCCGCGTCTGGCTGCCCCCGCACTACTCCTCTCCTCTCGGCGCGGGCCTCGCCTACCCGCTCGTCCTCGTCCACGCCGCCGCCGACGACCCGGACCTCTACCCCGCCTTCGCCGGCCAGGCCGCCCGCGGCCGCGCCGACTCCTTCCTCCTGGTCACCGTGCCGACCTGCGGCACCGACCCCGCCGCCGTACTTACGGAGGTCGCCGCCCGCTACCGCGTCCTGCCCGCCCGTACCGCCCACGGCCTGCTCGGCATTGCCGACCAGGCACCCTGCGCCGTACGCGAAGCACTGGCCGGCGCCACACGGTTCGCCGCCGCGGCCGGGGTCGCCGGAAGGTACCCCGACCTCGCGCCGCCGAGCGGCCGCTACCCCTCGCTGCTGCTCGCCGCCGGCTCCGGCGACGAGGCCGCGCGCACCTCCGCCGTACACCTGCGGGCCCATCTGCACCCGCGTGGCGACCAAGTTCGTGTCCTCGACGCGGTCGCCCGCCGGCGGGACCTGCTCGGAGCCGTCGCCGCCTACTTCACCGAGAAGCTGGACGGTCCGCGCCGTATCTCCACCGAACCGGGGCCCAACCCCGGCCGTACCTCAGCCGCGCCCGCGCCGAAGGCGACCGCCACGACCGCACCCGGCAGGACCCGTACCGAGGGGCCCACGCCGCCCCGTATCCCGGCCCGCGCCCCCGCTCGTACGCCCTCCGCACACCACGCCCGCTCCTCGACCTCACCGGTCCCGGCCGCGCCTCGCACCGCACCCGACAGGACGCCCGTCACCTCGTCCACCCGAACCACCCCGTCCCCGTCCACGCCGCACAGTCCTCATCCCGTGCGTCCCCAAGCCCAACATGCCCAACACCCCACCGCAGACCCGCGATGAGCCCGTCCACCCACTGTGTCCCCAGCTTCGCCCACCCCACACCCGAAAACCAGAGCGAAGCTCGCGAATCACTCAAAAGGTGACAGCCTCGCCCGTTGCCGCCGTCCAGCGCCGGATACGCTCGCTGTCATCCAACGGGAGGACCCAAGCCCCAGATGCCCGCCGCCACGCACACCAAGCGCCTGCTCCGCATCCCCGCCACCGTCGCCGTGACGGCCGGACTGCTGCTGACCGCCTGCTCGGGAGGGAGTGGCCACAAAGCCGCCGCGTCCTCCCCGGTCGTCTCCGGCCGTGCCGCCACCGCCGCGGCCGCGGCGGATCTCGCGCCGTACTACGACCAGAAACTCAGCTGGCGCAGCTGCAGTTCCACCGGCTTCGACTGCGCGACGATGAAGGTCCCGCTGGACTACGCGCACCCCGACCCCCACGACGACCTCCAGCTCGTCGTCGCCCGCAAGAAGGCGACCGGCAAGGGTGCGAAACTCGGCTCCTTGCTGGTCAACCCCGGCGGACCCGGCGGCTCCGCGATCGACTACCTCGGCTACGCGGCCCTCGGCTACCCCAGCGCCGTGACCTCGCGCTACGACATGGTGGCCGTCGATCCGCGCGGCGTCGCCCGCAGCGAGCCGGTGGAGTGCCTGACCGACAAGCAGATGGACACCTTCACCGCCGTCGACACCACGCCCGACAACGCCGCCGAGGTCTCCGCCCTCCAGGCCGCCGACCGCAACTTCGACGCCGCCTGCGAGCGCCGCTCCGGCAAGCTGCTCGCGCACGTCTCCACCGTCGACTCCGCCCGCGACATGGACGTCCTGCGCGCCCTGCTCGGCGACCGGAAGCTCAATTACGTCGGAAAGTCCTACGGCACGTTCCTCGGTGCCACCTATGCGGGCCTGTTCCCCAAGCGCGTCGGCCACCTGGTGCTCGATGGCGCCATGGACCCCTCCATCGGCGCCCTGGACAGCAGTCGCACCCAGGCGGGCGGCTTCGAGGTGGCGTTCGACGCCTTCGCCCGGGACTGCGTGCGGCGGGCGGACTGCCCCCTGGGCACCACCTCGGCAGCGGACGCGGGCCGCCACCTGGACGCGCTGTTCGCCTCCCTGGACGCGCACCCGCTCAAGACCGGCTCGCTGGCCCGCCCGCTCACCGAGGCGCTGGGCACCACGGGTGTGATCTCCGCGATGTACGACCAGTCCATGTGGCCCACCCTGCGTGACGCACTTACGGCTGCGAACAAAGGTGACGGAGCACCATTGCTCCAACTATCCGACAGTTATTACGAGCGGGACGACAAGGGCAAGTACAGCAACCTGATGTTCGCCAACTCCGCGGTGAACTGCCTCGACCTGCCGCCGGCCCTGAAGTCGCCGGCGGACGTCGAGAAGGCGCTGCCGTCGTTCGAGAAGGCGTCGCCGCACTTCGGCCGGACGCTGGCCTGGTCCTCGCTGGGCTGCGCGTACTGGCCCGTGCCGGCCACCGGCCACGCGGCGAAGATCACCGCGAAGGGCGCGGGCCCGATCCTGGTGGTGGGCACGACAAGGGACCCGGCGACGCCGTACGCGTGGGCCAAGTCGCTGGCCGCGCAGCTCACGTCGGGCCACCTCCTCACGTACGACGGCGACGGCCACACGGCGTACGGCCGCGGCTCGTCCTGCATCGACAACGCGGTGAACGCGTATCTGCTGAAGGGGACGGTGCCGCCGGCGGGCAAGACGTGCACGTGAGGTGCCCCGGGCTCCCGTAGCGGGGCGCGCGGGCGGTTGCCGGCGCCCCCGGCCGCGCCCTTGGCGCAACCCATACGGCGACCCTGCGGCCGGACTCCCCGGCGGCCCCGCTGCAGCCCCTGGTGGCAACCCTTGCGGCAGGACCGGGGCGGCCCCGCGGCGCCCCCGCCCTGGTCCTGACCACCCCGGGAAACCCTGTAGACTCTCCGTGCTGCGCCTGCGACCCTCATGCCGCGGACCCGCAGCACCCGCACCAAGCCGCCTTAGCTCAGTTGGCCAGAGCAACGCACTCGTAATGCGTAGGTCTCGGGTTCGAATCCCGAAGGCGGCTCCGCCCAAAGGCCAGGTCACATAGTCCGTGACCTGGCCTTTTGTATTTTGGGCATGGGTGCGTGACGCAGTCGATTCCCCGTGACGGCCACCGCCCTGCGCGGTCAGTACGCCGGACGACGTGATTCGGCAGACGGCAGGCTCTGCAGTGCGTAGTAGGCGCGGAGTGCGGCCTCGCCACCGGAGCCGGTGGCGGTCATGATGCGCTGGTAACGGGCGGAGCGCAGGTCTCCGGCGGTGATGATGCGGGGGTGCTGGCGGTCGGGTGGGCAGTAGCCGGTGCTGTCGCGGATGATCGTGCCTGTAGGGGGCGTGGGGGCGCTGCCCAGATTGAGGTACGCGGCGTCGGCGGTCCGGGTGCTGGAGTGTCCTTGCCGGTCTGTCCATTCGGCGGTGAGCGCTGAATCGCCGCCGGCACGTACCGAGAGGCTCGCCACAGGAAGCAGGGTGACGCGGGGGTCGTCGCGTACCTCGTCGACCTTGTAGTCGTCCTGGGGCGGGTACGCCACCAGCACCGTCGTTTCGAGTGCGGGATGGGCCCGCAGGAAGGTGCCCAGCGGGCGGTCGGCGCCCAGGATGAGGAGACAGCCGGGCCCGGTCTCGGGGGCCTTCGCGCCCCACAGGGTGGGCAGAGCCACCCCATCGGCAGCGGTCAGCCAGGAGGCGTCTTCCACAGCCAGCGGCCCTACGCCGGTGGCCACCACCGCATAGGGTGCGGTCAGCCGGGGACCGCTGTCGAGGGTGACGGTGACGTGGTCGTCGAAGGCGTTGATCTCGGTGGCGCGTACGCCGAGTTCGACGCTGCAGAGGCCGGTACGGGTGACGTCCTTGGCGATCGCGGCGGCGAGTTCGGGTCCACTGGCGTGGCCGCCGACGACATTGGTGATCGCCGCGATGTGCTGGAGCTTGGCGCAGAGAGCGTCCGCCTCGATCAGGACCGAGCGCATGCCGACGCTCGCGGCCATCAGCGCGGCGGCGCAGCCGGCCGGACCGCCGCCGACGATGATCAGATCGGTGCTGCCGTCGCGGGGTGCGTTCGCTGCCATGGCGTCTATTCCAGCACCGGTTCCTGGAGCCTGGGGGCCAGTTGCCGTAGGACGTCGTCGGTCGTGATGAGCTGTCGGCGGCCGATGAGGCGGCGTGCCACGAGGAGGCCCGCGTCGTGGACGGCGGGGCCTGCGTCGCTGGCGGAGGCGTCGGTGACGATCCAGGGGGCGTGGCCGCGTTCGAAGGCGTCGGCGGCGGATTTCAGGACGCAGCTCTCGGTGGCGATGCCGCAGAAGACCAGGTCCGTCCAGCCCGCTTCCCGGATCAGCTCGGTCGCCTCGTCCGTGAACAGCGAGTACCCGAACTTGTCGAGGACGCCGTGGGAGGCAGCGGCGTGCTCGGCCAGTGCCGGGACGATGTCGGTTTCGGGCGAGTTCTGGAGCCGGGTCCAGTCGAAGAACCGCTCGAAGGGGCTGTCGGGGTAGTTGTGGTAGCGGGTGAAGACGACCGGGCGGCCTGCGGCGGACCAGTGGACGACCAGGTCCGAGATCACGGGGATCGCGTGTCGGCTGTGGTGGTTGGTGAAGCCGTTCTGCACGTCGATGACGATCAGGGCCGCACGGTCGATGTCCATGTGCGGGGTCTCCTTTCGTCAGCTGACGCTGTCCCGGAGGGCGTCTTGTGCGGCGCGCAGCCGTTCCGCGAGTCCGCTCGTCTTCATGATGGCCTCTCGCATCAGGACATGCTGCGCTGTCTCCTGAGCGCGGGCCGTGGTGAGACGGGAGTAGGCGGCGCGCAGGAAGCGCCAGCCGAAGTCGTCGGGGGTGGAGGGGTCCTGGCCGTCTTCGACGAGTTTCTGGATCTGGCGGGAGAAGCACCACAGGGTCTGGACGGTGAGTTCGCAGGCGACGAGTTCGTCGACGGTGAGGCTGCGCTCGCCCGAGTGGGCGGCGTAGGCCACTCCGGACCAGCCGGCGTAGCCGGTGGAGACGCCGCGGACGCCGAAGGGGACGATGTCGGGGTGGTCGAAGCCCGTGGCCAGCAAGGTTTCCTCGACGGACTGTTGGAGCGGCGCGGGGCCGGTCGCCGCACCGCGGTCGACCAATACGGACGGGGTGGACAGCAGCCGCAGGGCGGTATCGAACTCGGCGCCGACGGCCCAGGGGCCGGACGTGACCCAGTAGAGCGACAGGGCGTATTCCGGATTGACCGGCGTGCCAGGGCCCAGATCCAGGAGGTTCCGCAGCCTGGCCCCTGCCCAGGGCAGGTCTGTCGCGTACGAGCGGTAGCGCCATACGGCCAATTCGGTGAGGGACTCGGGGACCTGGGGCTGCATGAGGTGGAAGACGGCGACCCCGCAGGCGTAGACGTGGACGGTGCACACCGTCTGCTCATCCGGGTGCTCCAGCCGTGCCGATGAGGACTCCAGCCAACCGCCGGCCGCTACGTCGCCCATCTCGGCCCGTAAACGTCGCGCTTGCTCGGCACCGATGAAGACCGGCAGGAACTTGTGCGAGTCGACGCGTATCCGGCTGCCACCCGGGGCAGCAGCCGTCGGCCGGCCCAGTGCCTCGGCGAACCGAACGCGTATCTCGTCGGTGGAGCGGGCCAGCGCGGTATCCAGGACCGCCTGTGAGTCGGGGCGGGGGCAGTAATCCTCGCCTCCCGCCTCCCACTTGGAGATGACGCGGACGCTGACGCCGAGGTGCGCGGCGAAGTCGCGGATGCTCATCCGCATCGCCGCGCGCAACAGCCTGGCCTCTCTGCCGGACCAGCTCTGCACTGTGACCACAACCGCCCTCTCCCCTCAGCAACCGAAAACACCCAGCGTAACCACTCGAGTTCGGCAGAGGTACAGCATTGGTGCGACATCCGTACGTCACGTACGGCCGCCGCGGTGCAGCATGCTGAGTCCCGGCCGGTTCCGGACGGTCACAAGAAAGCCCTGTACGCGAGGAGTTCTCGGCATGCCCCACATCGTCAAGCGCAACGCCCGCGCCATCCTGCTCGACGGCGACGACCTCGTACTCATCAAGCGCACCAAGCCCGGCCGCGACCCGTACTGGGTCACGGTCGGCGGCGGTGTCGAGGACGAGGACACCAGCATCGAAGCCGCCCTGCACCGCGAGGTGTTCGAGGAGCTGGGCGGCACCCTCGACCGCGCCGAGCTGGTCCACCTGATCACCGACGAGCTGGAGAACGGCATCGGCGTGCAGCACATCTTCGCCGCGCGCCTGGCGACCATGGACCTGTCCGTGAGGACGGGCACGGAGTTCGCCAAGCCGGAGCGTGGCGGGTACGAAATCGTCCGCATCCCCTTCACGGCTGAGGACATCCGCAAGCTCTACCTCATGCCGCCGGAACTGGCCGACTTCACCGCCGCCAACATCGACGCGATCATCTCGGTCCTCGACACGCCGATCCGCAAGGCGTGAGCGCGGATGGGTGGGATGCCTGACTTCATCAGCCTCAACGGCCCCGACAACGTCGGGAAGACGACACAGTTACGGCGGCTGGCCCGGCGCTGGGAGCGTTTCCAGATGCTGGGGGCAGTTCACGAGCACGACCCCGGTCCGTGGGAGAGGGCAGCCGCGGACGACTACGCGACCTGGTGGTTCGAGACCTCCACGACCGTGGAGCTGACGAGCATGCTGGCCGGCGGCCACGCCAAGCGCGCCGCCGCCCGCGAGCCCGAGCGCACAGGGCTGCTCGACCGCGGCCTGCCCATGCTGATCGCGGTGGCCGCCGCGACCAGCGTCGTCAAGGAAGGACTCTCAGCGCGCGAGGCCCTGTGGACGGTACGTGAAATCGCCGGGCCGATCTCGGCACTGCCGGAGACCTCGGTCCTGCTCATCCCGTCTCTGGACCCGGACCGCAGCTACGCGATCACCAGCGCCCGCGAAAGCCGCCCGTGGACGGGGATCTACCCCGCTTACCAGAAGGTGCTGCACGAGATCCTGCTCCGCCAGGCCGAGGAGGGTGCGTACGACCTGGTCGTGGACTGCGAACACCACAACCGTGCCGACGTGCACGAACGGATCGTCGAAGGGCTCGGAATCCCGCTACCGGCCGAGGATCTCGGAGAGGACGACGACCAATGACAAGCATCGCCGGAAACCCGCCTCCCCTGATTCTCCCGCCCGGCTTCTCGCGCGCAGCTGCGGGCCTCCCGGAGAAGGACCTGCGCCGTCTCGATGACGCGATCACCCGGCTGCACGCGGTCAACGCCCGCCTGTGGAAGACCGAGGACCAGGTCCGGGCCACGGGCTTGCCCGCAGAGCGGGTGGCGGACTGCAAACGGGAGATCGACCAGCTCAACGCCGAGCGCAATGCACTTGCCGAACGCGCCGACGAAGTCCTCGCGCCGCTGGCCGGGGCCGCTCACGCCGAGGCACCTCTGCACACCGAGACCCTCGCCTCCGTCCTCGACCGCCTGTCCGTACTGACCCTGCGGATCTGGCACAGCGCATGGGCATCGAACCGGGACGACCTGGCCAAGCGCCGCGTACCGGCCCTCCACAGGCAGCGGGACGAGTTGTGCGCGGCGCTCGATTCCCTCACCGCCGAGGTCATCGGCGGCACCCGCCGGCTGCCCCTTCCCGCCCGCTACAAGCTCTACGGTGTCGACGACGCGGCGGCCAGTGAGATCACCCCCAGTCCACGATTGGCTCGGGTCATCGCCTTCGGCGGGTTGAGCGAGTGCGGCAAGAGCACGAGCGCCGAGTTCGTCCAACGGGCCTGCGGAGCACAACGATTCAAGATCGGCTACCTGCTGCGGCAGGCCGCCGCACGCAACGGACTGGCCGACCCGTACGCGCTCTCACCCCGCCGCCAGGCGGAGCTGCTCCTGGACGAACTGAACCGCTTCGCGGACGCCCACGTGCACACCCGGCTGATCACCATCGAATCCGTCCACGACGAGGCGTCGATCCTCGAGCTGAAGCACCTCATGGGCGACCGGCTGCTGATCGTGTACTTGGACGCGCCCTTCGCGGTACGGGTGAACCGTTCGGGCATGGCCGCCCACGCCGTCGCGGCCAAGGACGAGATCAAAATGAGCCGGGGCGCACACCAAGTGGCAGCCCTCGCCGACCACCTGATCGACAACTCCGGCAGCATCATCGACCTGCGCGCCCACCTGCGCCGCATCGCCGCACCGCCCATCCCGGCCAAGCTCCGCACCACCACGCCGTACGGACTGGGTCTGCCCGGACCAGTGGCCGCCGCGACGTCCGACTTCGCCGACGGCCTGCGGTCATACGGCCAGGCGCTCCGGCTGGTCGCCCTCACCGGCAGCCCAGGGGAAGGCAACTGGATCGCCGGTTGGTCGGACCTCGACCTCCTGGTCGTCGCCGACCACTCCATCGCCGCCCAGGTCGGCAGCGCGCTGAACCACTACCAGCAGGCCCTGGGAGACGCGGCCTCCGTCGGCCTCACCCTGGCCACGCCCGACGAACTGCTTGCCCGGCGGCTCACCCCGCGGGTCGCCTTCGCCCTCCACCAGCTCCAGGCCGACCGCCCCGTGCTCTACGCGGACCCCCTTCTGGAGCTGCCGCACATCACCTCCGGCGAACTCGCCCTCGCCGCAGTTCACGAGCTGCCCCAGGTGATCCTCACCATGCGACGGCTGCGCGCCGAAGCCGGCCCGCATCACCTGCGGCAGCTGTACAAGCACCTGGTACTCGCCTGCCGCCTCCTGCTGCGCGAGCACGGGATCTGCAAGACGGGACCGGACCAGATCCTGGCCGCTGCCTCCCAGCTCCCCGGCCTGCCTGCCTTCCGGCTTCCGACGCTGGCCGACACCGCGGCAGCGTGGCGCGAAGGCGACCGCGAGCACACACTCGCCCTGCTCCTTCCGGCGGTTGACGCCCTTCTGGCCTGGTACGCGACCCAGCTCGCCGCCTGATTCGCCTCCTTCATTCATCGCCCGACCTCTCAACGGGAGCTTCGCCATGCCCGAAACCCTCGCCGTACCCCCGTTCTCCGCCCGAATCGTCGAACGCCTCGGCGTCGGCCCCGCCAGCCGACGCGAACGCGTCATCCACTCACTCGACGGGCTGGAGGACGCCGTCCACCCCGATGCGCTCACATCGGCCGGTGCCCAGCTCTGGCAGCGCGTCCTCGCCGAAGTCCCCGACGCCCTCTCCGTCGACTTTCTCCTCGGCCTGGACGCCGGAGGCATCCTGCCCACCGTCTCCCTCGCCTCGGCGGCCGGACTCCCGTACAAGATCGCCTGGAAGCTCCGCCTGCCGCTCGACGGCGCCGTCCGCTTCACCGAGCCGCACGCGATGCGGACCGACGTCTTCGCGTACGGGATCGCCCCCGGCCAGCGGATGGTCCTCGTGGACGACGAGATCACCACCGGCCGGACTCTTGCGGACCTGACGCGCCGCCTTCGCGAGGCCGGGGCGGCGCCCGTCGCGGCAGCCTGCTTGGTGGAGGACACCACCCAGGGCGCACACGCGCTCCTCGCCGACCTCGGCATTCCGCTGATCGCGCTGACAACGATCGGGGAGGAACGATGACAGCCACGGTATCGACCGGGATCCGCTTCTGCCCGGGAACGGAAGTCGTGGCCGCCGACGCCGTCCACACCACGCCGCTCGGATACGACCGGGATGCTCTCGCCGCCGGAACGCCCCTGCCGGTGCCGGCTTCCGTCGAACTCACTGAGCGTCTGAGCGAGTGCGACGCCATCCTCGTGTCCTTCCACGGCAAGCTCGGCGACTCCCTCCTCGCGCTCTCCGCCGTCCGGGCCCTCTGCAACTGGTTCGCCCTCCGGCCGGATAGGGGTCCGATGCCCATCCGAGCCGAGGGGCCGTACGCGCAACTGCTCGCCCGCAGTGGCCTGATCACCCATCCGCCGGGCGCGGCCTCGTACGCCAGGTTCGTCGTCCTCGGCGATCGGGAGTTCGTCGCGCGCCACCGGGAGAACGCGCACGTCAGCGTGGTGTGTGACCCGGCTGCGCCGCCCTGCTGGTCCAGCGGTGGCCGGGCGTACGCCGACATGCCCGCTCGCTACTACCTCTCGCTCGAACGCCGTCTCGGAGTCCGGCTGCACACCTCCGCGCCCTTCTCCCCAACACTCACGAGCGGTGAAAACCGGCTGAGTCAGCAGTTGCAGGCATCGGGCTGGTTCGACGGCCTGACCATTGCGGCCATCACCGCCACAAGCTGGCCGGAGCGCAAGGACTACACCGCCGAACGCTTCGCAGAGGTGGCCGCGCGCATCGCCGACGCCCGGCGAACCCATGTCCGTCTCCTGCTCGTCGGCGGCGCCCACGACGGCTGCGTACGCATCGCCGCAGCAGAGCCCGGACACGCCGTACGCGCCCTGCACCTCGACGGCCTGCCCGCCGACGACCTCGCCGACGTCTTCCCCCGCTGCGACCTCGTCCTCGGCAACGACACCGGCCTGACCCACCTCGCGGCCATGGCCCGCCGCGCAGACGGCGGTGGCCCGCCCGTGATCGGCCTCTATGCCCGCCACTCGCACAGCAAATGGCGCACAGGCCAGCCCCACCATCACGCGGTGGCCACCCCGTTCTCGGAACGCATGCACCAGGGCGACCTCTGCCCCGTACGCGACGTCATCGCGCCGGACTCCGACGTCCACCTCGACGCGATCACCCCGGGTTCGCTGGCCCGCGTCTGTGCGGATCTGCTGGGCGGAGCCGAACGATGACCGCGGAACCCCGGTGGCGGCTCGGCCGCGTACGGCGTGCCACCCGAAACCTGCTCCTTCCTCTGGACGTCCGCGGCCACCCGCTGCTGATCAAGTACACCCGCAACCGTGACGAGGGCCGTCAGGAAATCCGTGGCCACGCCCGGCTGCTCGGCCACTACCGCGTTCCCGCGCTCCACGCCCACCTGCGCGTCCCCGGCGGATATCTGCTGGCCTACGAGCGGCTGCCCGTAAGCCACAACCGCGGATTGCTCCTCGACCTGCTCAACACCGAAACGCCCACCGCGGACCTGCTGGAGTACATGGACGAACTCACGACCGCCTACCGCGACGTCATCCTGGAGACAGCCCGGCAGACGAAGCCCGCTGCCATCCTCCGCAAGCTGTACTGGGACCGAGCTGCACCTGGTGGACGCCTGGACACGTACTACGCCGGCACCGACTTCCCCGTTGCCGACGGCATCATCGACGTGCCGGTCTCCCGCCTCGCCGAGTACGTCCTGGTCGTCAACGGCCGGCAGTTCCACTTCGACTGGACAGCCACCCTGCGCTGGCTGCGTGACCACTTTCGGCACGACGAACCCGTCTGGGCGGCCCTCACCCAGGGCGACCCCACCGACGTCAACCTGGCTCATCCCCTCGCCTGGCTCGACTACGACACCGCCGGCCTCAACAGCATTCCGGGCGAGTTCGCCAACTTCCTCTGGTACGTCTGCGCCCTCGGCGGCTGGCTGGTCCCCACCTACAACCCGGCCGCCTTCGCCGACCATCCCGCCACGTTCACCCACGTACGCGCCAACAGGCCCCGCCCCGGGCGGGCGTACATGAACCTGGGCACTCGCACGATCCGCATCGACTACACCGCACCCCTCTCCCCGCCCCGACGTGCTGCCGCAGCCGCCTACTGGCAACACCTCGTCCAGCCCGTCGCGGACAAGCTCTGGCCCGACGAAGACCTGGCCGGACTCCTCCGCCCCTACCTGGCGATGCGCATCCTCGCCGTCTACAACCTGGCCGACCTCCCCCCTACCGACCGGCTGCTCCTCCTGGCCCGCCTCGCCGAGACGATGAGCCCGTCCTTCAACCCCCTCACCTTCTTCTCCATCGAGGAGGCACGATGCCCGGCCCGCTGACCGGCCACACCGCCCTGGTCACCGGTGCCACCGGCGGCATCGGCACTGCCATCGCCCGGCGCCTGGCCGCTGATGGTGCCGCCGTCGTCCTTGCCCACCTCGACGACCGGGACACCGCCCACATCCTCGCCGACGAGATCACCGCCGACGGCGGCACCGCCCGTCCCGTGGGAGCCGACCTGCGCGATCCGGACGCCGTCCGTGCTCTCTGCTGTCAGGCCCACACCCGTTCCGGCCCCATCGACATCCTCGTCAGCAACGCCGGCGCCTACCCCCGCACCACGTGGGCCGACACCACCCCCGCCGTCTGGGACGACATGCTGGCCACCAACCTCACCAGCCACTACCTCCTGGCCCACGAGCTCACCCCGACCATGGCCACCCGCGGCTGGGGCCGCATCATCACCATTGGCTCCGTCCTCGCCACCGCCGGCCGTCACGACCTCTCCGCCTACATCAGCGCCAAGGCCGGCCTCGAAGGACTCACCCGGGCGCTCGCCCGCGAACTCGGCCCCACCGGCATCACCGCCAACTGCGTGGCCCCCGGCTCCATCGCTGTCCCCGCCGAAGCCGCCGTCGTCCCCGACCAGGACTCGATGACCACCCGTCAGCTCGCCCGCCAGTGCATCCAACGCCGCGGCCGGCCTTCGGACGTGGCCGCCGCTGTGGCCTTCCTCGCCGCCCCCGACGCCGCCTTCATCACCGGCCAGACCCTGCGCGTCGACGGAGGCTGGGTCCTTGGCTGACATCTATCTCATGCGCCACGCCGCCTACGAAGGCCACCGCCCCGGCCACCACGCCCCACCCGACGCCCCCCTCTCCGCTGAAGGCCGCGCCCAAATCCACCGCGCCCTTCCCCTCCCGGAGGGGATCACCGCCATTGTCACGAGCCCTCTCCTCCGCGCCCGTCAGACCGCTGACCTCCTCTCCGAACTCACCGGCATCCCCGTCATCGACACGACACCACTCCTGGCGGAATGGCACGCCCCGAGCATCGTCATCGGCCGTACCTCGGAGACCTACCCACCCGAATACCGAGCCTGGCGCGAGCAGCGCGCGGCGAACCCGTCTCTGGCGTGCGGGGATGGCGAGAGCCCTACCGATTTATACGCGCGAGCCAACCGCTGCGTCGACCGACTACTCCGCATAGCCGAAAGCCAGGGCCGCGCCGTTCTTGCTGTTTCTCATAAAGTGCTCCTCGGCGTCCTAGTCCGTCTCGCGGAAGGTCCCGGGGCGTTCGACGCCAGCATCCGGGCGGCCTGGCCTTTCGCGGAGCTGTCTCCAATGTTGCCGTACCTGCATGATTTTAATGTTGGCTGGACTTGTAGAGCACCAGGCGTTGGTTAATGGTGCTGTCCTATTTGTTCCCGAGGAGAAGCGGCAGGACGACCTTCAAGAAGGTACACGGCCTCGGGGCCGTCGTCCGGCATACGGGGCGCGGGAAATGGGCCCACGTCTGGAAGGAGAGGCCAAGCAGGCACAATGAGCCGGTCGCCTTCGGCCTGTCCTCTTCCCCCCATCCTTTGGCCGCTACCGGATACCGAGCGAGAAGATTCTGAGCAGCGTGCTGGCGCGTCTTGATTCAGCCGAGCTCAGTGCGGCCGGCCGGGGCGTGAACAGAGCCGGGCCCACCAGGCTGGCGCCCGGGCCGATCCTCTGCACCGCAGGCGCCAGGCGATCGCAGGTGGGCGGCAGGTGCCTACGCGCGGGTCACAAGTCAGGACCTACAACACGCCACAGTGCTCACCGCCACCCGCGACCTGATCCGCGGCACACTCAAGCTGGCCGGATACCCAGCACTGCCGCCGGATGCCGGCTCACCGAACGCCATCACGTCCACGCCCTTGACAGCATCACGTGCTCATCAAGACACGCGAGACAAACGCCAGGTCCTCGATCTGCCTGGTGCGGCTCTGATATTGGAGGAGCGGCTGGCAGGCAGTCCGGTCACGCTGAGGGAGGCGACTCCGGGCTATCAGGCAGACTGTCCCACGTCAGCACCATGGCGGGCTCATCGAGATACCACGAGTGAGAGTGGTTGGCGAGTTTCGGTAGCGCAACCTTTGCCGGACCGTACCCCCTGCCCTCGAACGCCGTGAGGAATCGGCACTTATCGATGGGAAGACCACCCTTTGATGCCCACTTAATGAATTCCTTCTTGCGTGCCTCTGTGATAGGGCCGTCAGTCGCCACGGCCTCAATAAACCAGAAATGCCCGCGCTCTTTGGCTAGATCCACGATAAGGCAATCGGGCAGCAGCTTAGCCGCATCAAGCGGCATCTTGATTTTTTTTAGGAAGGCAATATCCTCGGGTCGCGCCTTTTCTTCGGACTGAGAGATGAAGAGAACCCTCGGTTCCAGCATCACGCGGGGGCAGAATTTTTCGATTACACCCTTCAGAATCCAACTGCTCTCACCTGTCGAGAGCTGCCTTACCGTTCCGTCGGGAAGGTGAACTGAAACCCCTGCCTCGCCCTTGGCCTTTCTGCGCACCTCGTCGACTCGGGATAGCGCTACTGGACCAAAAGCCTCGTTTTGCCACGCTTTTATGGCCTCATTCAGCTCCTCGCCCACCAGGGCAGGGTCGAGTAGTTTCGCGAACTCCGGGGCAAAGGTGTAGCGGGCTTTCGGAGAAGTGGTCTTTACGCTTTCATCGACCCGAACCACGCCGTGGTCCATCCAGGATCGCAACGTCTGATCACGGAGTGGCTCCCGCGTATGCTGTGCATACCAGGTTTCACCACGCTCAAAACCCATGCTTTGGCAGAACTGCAAGACCGCTTTTTCGCTACGCATCGCGGCGAGATAATATCCAGTCCTGATGGAGTCTTCTCGGCGCATGGCAAGTGATTCACCCATCCAGTAAGCGGTAGACGGTCGAATCGGATGTACGTCACCGATTGCGCCGACGTACATCATGGTGAAGGCCAGTGCGCCGGCTCCAGGATTGGCCGAATCTGTAGTCCCCGTAACCGAGGGAGGCAAAATGACGGCCAGTCGCGCTTGGTACTCTTCGCGGCCTGTCAGGAGGGCAGGCAAATGGGGCGAATCGTTTTGGTCTGTCTGCGTCACGCCTCCAGACCATATACGGCGTTGATCGCTGCCGGAAGTTCGTCATCCGCCAGACTCGCCCAGGACCGGAGCGCCTTGGGGCCCGGAAGAGGCAGGGCTGCAAGCTCGTACGCCGAGATCGCAACGGAGCCGGTGAGGCAGCGGTAGAGGCGATCAAGAGCATCTGAGTCCAGCAAGGCCGTGAGGAGCCGAGGAGTGAGGAGCCCGTCCGACTCCGGGTTGGTCAGGACGTTGACGTGATTTTCGACAGACACCCGACCACCCCACTGAGCCAGCGTCGCCGAATCCAGCGTCGCCGCCAGAAGGCGTCTCGGCTGCTCCGGTGCGGTGGTTCGCTGCACGAGGACGGCAGGGCGGGCCAGGACGAGAACGCGCTCATCGCCCTCAGCAAGGTGGAGGTAGCGGAGCTTGTCCCGATTGGGGTCCTGATGCAACTGCCCGCCGTCCAGGTCACCAGCCCAGATGATCTTCACGGACGCGCGCGAGGGCTTGGCAGACAGTTGCTCCTTGCGTCGATTCCACACCAACGGGCCGGTCGAAACGGACCAGCCGTAGTCGGCGAGACGCTTCGGCATCTTCCGCGCAGCTCTGACCAGGGGGAGATCTTCCGGCTGGCGGGGAAGGAGCCATGGTCGATCTGGGGTCGCCGGCAAGCGGCCCTTGCCAGTCCCCTCACTGGTCAGCCGGCCATTGAGGGTCAGACGCTCACACGCCACGGCCTGTGGGGCACGGCCCTTGCGGAAGGTGGCGAGCACCGTTTCTTGGAGGACTCCCGTCGAAAACACCCCAGAACGGTCAGTCACATGCGCAAGCCGTGTCAACGGGGTCGTATCTGCCAGGTAAGCGCGGAGCCGCTGAAAGTAGGAGCCCCCGAGCCATCCAGCTGGGACCAACGCGGCCGCAACGCCGTCGTCAGCGAGGTGTTCCGCGACAGAGGCCATGAAGAGTCCGTAGCGGTTGGCGTGCCCGAACACCACATGCTGCCAGCGCTCACGTTCAGCTTCCGAGAGCCGGACCCGGCCGTACGGCGGATTCAGAACGGCAATCGCAGGAGGAGTGGGAGGTGGCGTCAGACCGTCTCCCACCTCTAGAAGAGCGGGGAGAGGACGACGCCTCGACAGGGGCACCATGGCCCAGATCGGCAGAAGTTCGGCTGCTAGAAGGACGTTCCCCAGTTGCACGGCAGCTGTATCGAGGTCTCGACCACCAATGGCCGATCGCACTGCAGTCAACGCCACTTCGGGCTGGGTGTTCGCCTGCTCTCTCACCCAAGATCGCAGGGCTGGCAGTAGCAACATGCCCGCTCCGCAGGCCGGATCCCAAACAAGTCCGTTCACCCGGCGGCCAAGGGCCTCCGCTGCGTGCGTGTAGAGCGCCTCAGCCAGCGGGGCCGGCGTGTAGTGGCGCCCCTCTGCCGTCCGAACGGCACCATCGAGTGCGACTACGTAAGCGTTGGCGAACTGCTGCGGAGAGGCATCGAAGAGATCCTCGCGGGGGGCAACGGAGGCCAGTCCCTGCCATTCGAAGCCTGGTGGAAGCGCCATCTCATCCTCAAATCCCAACGTCTGGGAAGAGGTCACCCCCGCCTCGGCGGCGCGGCGTCGCCACCAGTGCGGAAGGGCTGCGAGCACGGCCAGTGCCTGCGCCGAAAGGTCAGCCGTGTCGCGGGCTGCCAAGAAGCCGCGCTGCGCGCGATTCGCCCTGGCGACTGTCACCACTCCGGCTTCGAGCACCGAGGGCCCCTTTCCCATCTTGCCGTGCTTCGGCTGACTGACAGCGCGTGTGTTGCCTTGCGAGGATTTCACAGGACCGCTCGCGGATCTCAGCTCCTGCACCTTTCTCAGAGGGTGGCTGGCGAGATGTTATCGAGCTTCATCCCGACCACGCCTCCCACCTGGCCTTTTGTCAAGACCAGTACGTTGCCATGGTTGGCGTGGCGGTTCCAGTCCCGACGGGCGTTTTGCCGTCCGCCGTGCGCGAATCTGCCCAATCGGGGCGAAAGCGGTAAATGGTGCTAAAGGGTGCTTTCTCTGCGCTGGCTCAGCCGAAGGCACCAGAATGCAAGTAGGGGGTGTCGTACCGGGCGCGGAGCCGGCACCCGCCATCGTTTAGACCCTCGCTTGGTACAAGGTCAACCCAGACGCTGACGACGTGTGACGCGCCCAGGGGTGTTGATGCCCCAGCATGGCAACCCTTGTCGGATGTCCTGGAGCGGCCCTTCTCGAGGCAGGCAAGGTTGCGGTGCCCGCGACTCAGTCTGGTGGTGGGGGGGGGTGGTCTGGTGGTCGACACGCCTCTGCTTGGCGCCCTGGCTGACAGAGTTCAGGTACATGCCAGCTCGATCCAGCCAACTGTCCCTTGTAGTAGGGAGCTTATTTAGCCATGTTCCAAGGACAGTGTGTTGAAGTGGCTACGCTGCGTGCCGCAGAGATCTTGCGAAGTGGGCGGATCTGAACCGAGGGGGAACGCTTGAGCACTCATCTGCGCTTTGCGCCGGAGATCCTGATCCGCCTGGGTGAGGAGCTGATTCCGCACCCGGATCTCGGGGTGATCGAGCTCGTCCGCAACGCGTACGACGCGGATGCGACAAAGAGCGTCGTCCAGCTCCGCAACGCCACGCAGCCTGGCGGCACGCTTGTCGTCGAGGATGATGGTGACGGCATGACGGCCGAGGACATCCGAGAGGGCTTCCTGCTCATCGGGAGATCGTCAAAGCCTGGCGCACCAGACAGTCGCTCCAATCGCCGTCGAATCGGGGAGAAGGGCCTAGGCCGGCTCGCGGCGTTGCGCCTCGGGCGCCGGGTTGAGCTGGTCTCTCGTCCGCGCAGCGAGCCTGGGATCGAGCACACGCTGGTGATCGACTGGTCTGACTACGACTCGGCTCACTCGGTTGAAGAGGTCGAGCTCACCATTACCAGTCAGCCGACTACGAAGGCCCCCGGCACTTCGTTGACTGTGCATCGGTTGCGGCAGGGGTTCGATAAAGAGCAGATGGAGCGGCTTGCCCGTGCCATGCGGCTCCTCACGGGGTTTTTCAACGACGAGGACACGGGCTTCACTGCCACGCTCATTGCCCCCCAGTTTGATCAGGTATCAGATGCGGTGAACCGAAGCTTCTTCGATGAGTACGAATATAAGCTCGAAGCTCATCTCGACGAACAGGGGTATGCGAGTACCGTCCTTTATGATTGGCAAGGTCGGGTAATTACCCAAGGAGAGCACATCGACGTCGCGCCGGATAATCGTGGGGGCAATCTGCAGCCTCCTCTGCGATATCAAGCGCCAGTCGCGTCATTTGAGCTGTGGATGTTCCTGCTGGATAAGCGTTCGTTCGAACTGCGTGGCTCGAAGAATAAATTCGCAGACCTGCGCCCTTGGCTCCGGGTTGTCGGGGGTGTTCACCTGTTCCACCGCGGGCTGCGTGTCCATCCCTACGGAGACCAGGGTTTCGATTGGCTAGACCTGAACCTTCTGCGGGCCCGTAACCCGCAACTACGGCCCTCAACCAACAACAGTATTGGGCGGGTGTTGGTGGAAGACCCGGATGGTCTTCTCGTTCCCAAAACTGACCGCATGGGTTTCCAGGAGAATGCTGCCTTCATTGAACTCCGTGATTTTGCGCGAGGCGCCACGGAATGGGCGGCCAAGGAACGGAAGAGGATTCGCGACGCTGACCGGCTTGGGAAGCCTGTGTCGGCTCGCCGCCCTGAGTCCGCCCCTGGCGACGGCCGCCGCGAGGATCCCGCTGGGTCCGCAGGCGGTCGTGAGTCTTTTGAGACGGCATCTCAGCCGGAACTGTTGACCTTGCCGCCGGCCCTGCCTCTTCAGCGTCAAGTGGCCAGCTTGCGGCTGGTGAGCCCCGACCGGCTGCTGTATCGCTCCCTCGCCACTGTCGGTATCCTTGCGGTCGCGTGCGCGCATGAGGTAGCGACTGGAAGGGAGGCCGGCGAAACTGGTCTTTGGGCCGCCGAACTTACGGAAATTGCTGCGCGAGCGACCCGGCCGGATAGTTTGCGAGTTGAGGTCCTCGACCTTAACCGCACCGTCGGAGAAGCCTTGAGCGTGGTGCGCCCTCAGTTGGAGCGGCGTGGCATCATTCTCAATGAGGAGTTCTGGGACGAGCCGATCAGTGTCGCGGGCTCTGTTTCGGACCTGGAATCAATCGTCTTCAACCTGGTAGCCAACGCCATGAGCGCATTTGCACGGGCAGGTGATCTGTTGGGGGAGCGAGCGATGCTGGTTCGCACCAGGGTCGACGACGGCCGTGCACTTGTTGACTTCTCGGACGCGGGGCCGGGCATTGTCGATGTCGACATCGTAGAGATGTGGCGCCCGGGGGTAACTGGTGGAGGCGGAGGGGCCGCGAACGCAGGACTCGGACTGACGGTTGTCCGGGATGCCGTGGCCGACTTGTGCGGCACACGCTCCGTTGTGGATGAGGGAGCCCTTTCTGCCGACCCGTATGGGGAGCTGGGGGGCGCGTCCTTCCACATCCGTCTGCCGCTCTGGTCTTCCGGCGAGTAGTGACGAAAGGTCCAAGACGAACCTTCTCTTGCCAACGTGCGTGAGCATTGCGTGAGCAGATGGGGCGGCACAGAGTGGACTGAGTGGCACACAAGTCTCGGTTGCACGCTTCTGACCAGGAAAAACGAGATTTCGTGGTACTGCCCAGCGCAACCCAGGATGATTTTGCAGGCTCTCGTAATGCGTAGGTCTCGGGTTCGAATCCCGAAGGCGGCTCCACGAAACCCCAGGTCAGATACCAGCTGACCTGGGATTTTTGCTTTTCCGCCGCACCTGGCTGGTTCTCCCGTGCGGCAAGTGAGCGCGAGGGGAGCGACATTCGGGCAGGCGAAGGACATCGAGCTGCTCCCGGGGAGCGCGTGGTGTGCGCCGCAGAACTCGGCCTGGGGCTGCTGGCGCGGTGGTCCGGCGACGGCGCCAGACGCTCTCGACCGGTCGTCGCGCTGAGCCCGGAGCGCGGATGGCTTTCGTGTGGAGCGGTCTCTCATCCCTGCCGACTTGTGGCATCCCGACAACAGGCAGCCCGTACGCTGGTGAGGTGCCGGATATTCAGCAGAGTGTGGATTTCAAGGCGATCGTCGCCCAGACGAGCGCGGTCTGCTGACCCGCGGAGTCGAGGTCGAGCCGGTGGCGGTACGCGATGTCGTGGCGCTGATGGTCCGCTCGGTTGCCGAGCGCGTGAACATGGATCCGGAGGAGGCTCTCCACCTGGTGCGGCCGGAGTCGGTCGCCGAGGCCATCATCGCGGCTGCCGACCCCGGCCGCGAAGGCGCGCAGCACGTGTACGCGGTGTGTCCGGTACGGGTCGATGCCAGCACCGTTGCGGTGCCGGTACGGACGCCGGGCCGCCGGGTGATGGCCGCCGCGCAGGCCGGGAAGTACGCGACGCTGGACGGCGATGGCCGGACCGCCTCGCACGCGCTGGACCTGGCGACCGAGATCGGTTCGGCTCCGGCCACCGGGGGCGTCGGTGACGAGGTCGACCTGCTGGTCGGTGTACTGACCGAACTCGACAGCGTTGCCGAGGCCGTAGCCCTGCGCGTTGAAAGTGACGGCTGGAGCATCTGCCCGTGCGGCGAGCAACATGGTCAGGACGAAGTGGACGCGGGTATGCCCGCGACTCTGCGCGCAGACGGCCGCTCTGGCTCGCCGCTGGAGCGACTGCTGAAGGGACATCTAGAGCACATCCCTCCGCTGTCCGTTTCAGGAACGGGAGGCGTCATGCTTGGCTGTCCCCTTCTCCCGTACGACGCTGCTCTCATAGCGCTTGGACACGGCTTCGGCCGTGGCCTTGGAGCCGGTGAACAGCACTCGGCCGCTGCCGCCGTTACGGTCTGCCGCGCGGGGAGGCACTCAACTCGCTGTGCGTGATGGTGGGCAGCATCTTCGCGTTCGCCCCTTGGACTGTGAGGACCCCGCGACGAGGACGGGCGCGGTATCCCACCGGCCGGCGATGAGGAGCCAGGTCGCCAGGAGTGCCCCGGACAGCCACCAGCCGGCGCAGTAGACGCAGGAGATCAGTGTCACCCCGGCCTCGCGGTAGCCGGACTGGGGGCGCTGCTGCTGCCAGGTGTCGATGCGCGTATGGACCGGGTCGAGGATCGAGTCGTGGACGACGAGCTGCGTGGCGCGGTAGCCGGCCAGGGCGAGAAGGGCGAGTTCTGCAGGACTGATCATTGTGTCCCCTTGGTGGAGATCATGTTGGTGGAGATCATGCCGAGTTGCGCGGTGCATGACGGACCACCCGGAATGATCAGTTCCGGCGGGAAGTCCGCAGGTCAGAACCCCATTCCGATCAGGAACTATGGGCGGCGGGGCGAGGGGGTCAGAGCAGCGCCATCATGTGCGCATTCGGCATCGGCTCCTACAAGCTGTCGCCGAACAACGCAGTAGGGGTCACACTTAGCGAGAATGTCTGATCATCGGATAAGCTGTGGCTCTCTCTCGGCGGTGCCATGCGAGTGACTCTCCCATCCGCCGGTGATCTACAGGGGGATGATGGTGGGTCTACCTATACCTCAGGGTCATCAGCGCGACGTTGTTTACTTGACGGCACACGGTCATCAGGTCGTTCTAGGAACCGCGGGCACGGGCAAAACCGTAATGGCGATCCACCGTGCGGCGCATTTGGCCGATGTCCGTACCCGAAACGGGGGGCCTACGCTTCTGCTTACGTACAACAAGTCCTTGGTCACATACCTACGGCATCTCGCTCACGAGTTGCCTGGGGTCACAATCGAGACTTACGGGACGTTCGCTCGTGGGTACCTGGCCGCACGGGGTCGCATGGGCTACAACCAGATCGCTGACCCGGACCAGCGGAGGCTTTTCGTCGAGCAGGCCGTCAAGAACACCGCGGCGGCGTACAAGCCAAGCTCATTCTTCGACCGAGCAACGGACTTCTTCCTGGACGAGCTCGAGTGGATCGATGGTAATGGGCTCGCTAGCGTAGAGGGCTATCTCGCTGCGGACCGGGTCGGTCGGATGGCTGCCCTGCAACCAAGTCAACGGCGAGCGGTCTGGAATATTCGTAAGAACTACATGGCCACCCGCGCGGCGGGCGGTTACCCTTACGACTGGGCGGCGCTGCCCGCTGCAGTACGTACCTCCTTGGCTGCTGACATGACCGCCCGTCGCTACAAGCACATTGTGGTCGATGAGGCGCAGGACCTCTCTCCAGAGTCGATCCGCTCGCTGGCCGAAGCAATCCCCAGAGATGGCAGCCTGACCCTGTTCGCGGATTATGCCCAGCAGATTTACGGACAGCGGGTGTCGTGGCGCTCTTGCGGTCTGAAGGTCGCGAAGACCGAGGTTTTTCTCGACAATCATCGCAACAGCCCGGAGATCGCTCGCCTCGCGATCGCCATGGCGCAGATGCCCCATTTTAGGGATTCGGCTGACCTGGTGGAACCCCGTGCGCCGCAACGTGCGGCCGGTGCCAAGCCCACCCTGGTTTCTTATCCGTCGATCGAGGTTGAGGCAGCCGGAGTCGCGGCCAGCGCTGCGACCTTCGGGAAAGTTGCACGAGTTGGGGTGCTAGCTCGCACCCGCGCAGAAGCACGCCTAGCGGTCCGTGGTGTCGCGGGCGTCCGGATGCTGCACGACAAGATGCAGCGGTGGGATATCGAAGCCGGCGTGTACGCGGGCACGTACCATTCTGCCAAGGGCCTGGAGTTTGATGTTGTATTCCTGCCCTTCTGCGGAGCTGCACGATGCCCCGACAGTGACACGGTCGCAGCCTTCGGGTATGACGAAGCTGCGAGCCGGGAGAGTCGCTTGCTCTACGTCGGCGTGACTCGCGCTCGTGATGAGCTCATAATCACCCACACCGGTGACCCGACGCCGCTGCTGCCAGCGGCCGAATCAGGGCTTTATCAGGTGACGACATGACTGGCCAAGTCAACGCCGAGGTAGCCGCCGCGCTGGCCACCCATCCACTGGCCCGACTGACACACTTCACCCCTTCGCTGAACCTGCCCAATATCTTCACTGACCGTCAACTCCGCAGCGCAAAAGACCTCTCTGCGGACGTACGCGCCCACTATCGAGCCACTGATCTACAGCGTCTGGACGGTTACCCGGATAAGGTCTGCTGCAGCCTGCAATACCCGAACGGCTTTTACTTCGATATAGCACGACGCAAGCCCGATGCTATTAACTATCCCGACTGGGTCTGTCTTATACTGGACAAGAGCGTTTCCGCAGTAGAAGGCACTCTGTTCTGCCCGCGCAACGCCGCCGCAGCAGGTGGCCTTGCTGTACCCGGCGTAGCTGGCCTGAACAGATGCTACGCCCCCAACGTGCGTGGCCAGGGCGGACAGATCCGTACCCGCGGCCCTCGACACGACCCGGGCAGCCCGACCGACGTCCAGGCCGAAGTGCTCGTGACCGCGCCTGTGCCGATGTCAGCGATCCATGCGATCGTGTTCCCTACTCAAGCCGCAGCAATGGAGGAGTACGGACGGCTTGACCGGTTCGGCACGCTCCCGCCAGACGGCATGCAGTGGGTGATCTCTCCAGGTATGTTCGACAAATGGGCTATCGCTGCAGCCGTTCAGACCAGCCGCTACTTCCCCGAGACCACCTGGTCACCAGAGGCTTCACCAAAGGCGACATCATGATCAGTACCACCGACGCCATGTCGCGGACTGCACGGGGCGTCTTCCTGGGCGCAGCGGTTGGTGACGCGCTGGGATGGCCGCAGGAGGTTCGTGGTGGTCTAGTTGGCGGGCAAAAAGAACGTGACCGGGCTACCCCGCGGCCGGAGTTTCGGAGTTGGACCAGACACGCTGGCCATTACTCCAGGCGCTATCGCGACCCGGTCCGCGTCGGCGAATACAGCGATGACACCCAACTGTTGCTGGTCACGGCCAGATCCTGCCTTGCCGGTGAGCGTTGGTGGGAACGGCTCACCGAGGTCGAACTCCCTACCTGGCCGCTATATCAGCGTGGCGGTGGCGGAGCGGTCCTAGCCGCGGCCGCTTCATGGGCAGACGGGCGTCCGCCCTGGCGCGGCGACGGGCCCGCACGGGTCCAGGCCGTCGAGAGGCGCTACCGCAGCGCTGGGGCCAACGGCGTAGCGATGCGCATAGCCCCTCACGTGTTTTGGGCCGACACTTCCGACGACCTGATCCAGCGCATTGTGCGCGACGGCATCACGACCCATGGCCATCCCCGAGCACTGGTTGGTGCGCTGGTCTACGCCTTCGCCCTCCGCCACGCCGCCACGTCTCGAACGACGCATGGATTCGGTGACAGCGTCGAGGCAGCCGCCGCTGGCCTGGTTGACATCGACCGTGTCCTCCCGGTACTGCCCCAAGGCTGGGGCACCGCCAAAGATTTGGAACTGTTCGCGGTTACCTGGGATGACACTAATAAGGAAACCTCCCAACTCCTAGGCAGCATCGCAGACTCACTGCATCGCGGTGCCATGAGCAACCCCGAGGCGACCTTGGAACGGCTCGGCTGCGCCGATCCGAAGATCAACGGCGCCGGAACAGTCAGCGCGGTTGCCGCTATCTACCTTGCGAGTCGATTTGCCGCACGCCCACAGGGCGGTCTACTCTCTGCTGCCTTCCTGCGCAAGGCCGACACCGACACTCTGGCCTCACTCACTGGGGCAATCCTCGGCGCACTGCACGACACGCATTGGCTCGGGAACCTGGCCGCTGAGGTGCAAGATGCCGACTACATCGCCAGTCTGGCCGATCGCAGCGCCAGTCACGTCACCGACCCACCACGGTGGCCGACCCGCCGCCCGAACGCACTACGCCGCGCGCTGAACGACACTGTTCTTTCCCGTCGCGATATCCACGGTGAGTTCCCTGACGGGCGCCAGTATCATCTCGATGACCTTGCTGCTCTCCACGATGGTCGCGTACTTCGCGCACGACTTCGCCTTGACGATGGCCAGACCGCACTTGTCGACCTGCTCGCAGACACGACAACCGAGTCTAATGAGAGAATGCGCGAGCAATCATCTCGGCGGCCCCAGCCTAATTCTGGGCGGCCCAGCGATAAGAGTGATCCGGCTACTATTGACAACGAGAGCGCAATACGCTACCCGCTCACGGCACCGTCACCGACAACTGACTCTACTCAGCGGGAAGCCGACGTTATGCTCGCGACGCGCAGCATTGCTCGGTCTGCGGCCTTCTACGCCCGACTCACCGGCCGTGACATTCCCGTACGTGCTGGCACCGCCGAGGTCACCGCTGGCCTGCTTCTTCACCAATCCGCCGCGGGGAGATTGATTGATGGCTCGTCTGTAACTTTGCACATCACTGTCAACAGCCTTCACGAAGCTGCACGTCGCCTTGGCCTCGATACTATCGCCAGGAGTAGCCCCACCGCTACTATCGAGGTGCGTGATCCCGATGGCCGCATCGTGCGTATTAGCCAGCGTTCACCTTCGTGACAGATTGCTTAATTGGTCACGGTGGGCGCGTGCTCGATACGTGAGCTGCCAATCTCAATGAACTTTATAAAGACGGCTTCATGCCGCTTCAGTCTGGCGTTGCCCAGGTGTCTGTGAGCAGGGAATGCTTCGGGTCATCGTTGGACAGGAAGCAGGGTGACGCGGGGGTCGTCGCGTACCTCGTCGACCTTGTAGTCGTCCTGGGGCGGGTACGC
>NZ_FNIE01000012.1 GCF_900103985.1 Actinacidiphila guanduensis
GTGTTTCGGTGGTCATAGCGTGAGGGAAACGCCCGGTTACATTCCGAACCCGGAAGCTAAGCCTTTCAGCGCCGATGGTACTGCAGGGGGGACCCTGTGGGAGAGTAGGACACCGCCGAACAATTTTTGATGAATGCCTCAACCCCCGAGCATTGTCTCGGGGGTTGAGGCATTTTTGCTGTTCGTTACCCTCGTGTTCACATCCTGCCGGGAACCTGGGTCTCCCGACACGCGGAGGTGTGGAGACGTGCAGCAGATGACGACTGCCGGACGGCGGCCCAGGATCGCCTCGGAGATGAACGCCGCCGCTCTCCGTACCGCGCTGTCCTCGCTGGGCATAGGCCGTGGTGACGAGGTCATCGTCCCCTCCTACGGCCCGAGTGCCCCCGCCGACGCGGCCCGACTGGCCGGCGCGATACCGGTGTTCGCCGACATAGACCCGCGCACCTTCTGCCTCGACCCCTCGGCCGTGGCCGCCGGCATCACGTCCCGGACCGCCGCCGTACTGCCGGTGAACGCCTTCGGGCACCCGGCGCCCATGGAGAGCATCGGCAGCATCGCGGAGCGCCACGGCCTGGCCGTCATCGAGGAGACGCCCTCCACCGAGGACATCGGGGCCGTCGCCCGCCGCCGTGCCCACGCCCGGTTCCTGGACTCGGCACTGACCGGCGTCATCGTGCCGTACACCGCCCCCGGCGCCCACCACCTTTACCACGAGTACGTCGTGCGGGTCCCCGGCAACGGCCGGCCCGACCGGGACGCCTACGCCAAGGCCCTGGCCGTGCGCGGCGTGCGGGCGAAGGTCAGCGTCGCCGTGCCGGTGCACCGGATGCCCGCACACCGCTCCGGCAGCGTGCTCCCGCAGACCGAGCTGGTGGCCGCCGACACGCTCTCCTTGCCGGTCCACTCCGGGCTCACCCAGCGGGAGTTGACCCACATCGCGTCGGTCTGCAACCGCCTCGGCGGACTCATCTGATCCGATTACCGAATTCCCGCGCCGATGGGCTACGATCTTCCCGTCGACGCGCCCCAATAGCTCAGTCGGTAGAGCGTCTCCATGGTAAGGAGAAGGTCTACGGTTCGATTCCGTATTGGGGCTCCGAGAGACAAGGCCCCCGCCGGTAATCCCGGCGGGGGCCTTTGTCGTTGCCTGTGCCGGCCGGGCGGGCGGCCGACCGCTCAGGACGTCGGCAGCGCGGGCACCCGCATCGCGAGGATCGCCATGTCGTCCGAGGGCGCGTCGGCGGCGAAGCGCTCCACGGCCCGCTGGATGCGTGCCGCGACCGCGCCCGCGGTCAGGCCCGTGCAGGTGGCCAGGACGTCGGCGAGACCGTCGTCGCCGAGCATGCGGTCGCCCTCCCGGCGCTCGGTGACGCCGTCGGTGACGCACAGCAGCACGTCGCCGGGGTCGAGTGTCACCGACTGCTCGTAGAGCTCCAGGTCGTCCATGACGCCCAGCAGCGGCTGCGGGTCGGCAGCCGGCTCCACCGAGCCGTCCGGGCGCAGCCGCAGCGGCAGCGGGTGGCCGGCACACACCATGCGCAGCTCGGCACTGCCGTCCTCCTTGGGCCACAGCTCCCCGTAGAGGAGGGTGAGGAAGCGGCTGCGGGCGCCTTCGTCGAGGATCGCGGCATTGAGGAGCTCCAGGACCGAGGGGCCGCCGAAGCCTTCCCTGCCGAGCAGGCGCAGCGCGTGGCGGGCCAGGCCCGTCACCGCGGCGGCCTCGGGGCCGGTGCCGCACACGTCGCCGATGGCGAAGCCCCAGCAGCCCTCGCGGATCGGGAAGAGGTCGTAGAAGTCGCCGCCGACCTCGTTGCCCTCGCCGGCCGCCCGGTAGACGACCTCGACCTCGACGCCCGGGACGTGCGGGAGTTCCGGCGGCAGCAGGCTGCGCTGCAGGGCCTGGCTGATGGCGGTGCGCTCGCTGTAGAGGCGGGCGTTGTCCAGGGCGAGCGCGGCGCGGCGGGAGAGGTCCTCGGCGAGTTCGAGGATCTCCTGGCGGAAGCGCTCGTCGGTGGCCTTGCCGAGGGTGAGCATGCCGATGACGCGGTTGCGGGCGACCAGGGGCAGGACGACCGTCTCGCCGCCGACGGCGGCCGCGGTGGCCAGGGCGATGCCCGGCCCGCTGGCGGGACGGCTGCCGGAGCCGCTGCCCACGCCCAGGCTGCGCAGGGAGGCGCGCAGGGCGCTGGAGTGGGCGGCGTCGGCGGGTGCGGTCCAGATCCGGGCGCCGGGGGTGGGGTCGGGCTCGGGCGGCCTGACCTGCTGGAGCAGCGCCTTGATGCCGTCGATGCGGTCCTCGTCCTCGTGGAGGACGAAGGCGAGTTCGGGCTCGGACTGCTCGGCGATGGTGTAGACGGCGCACCAACTGGCCAGGGTGGGCACGGTCATCTGGGCCATCAGCGCGAGCGTCTGGTCGCGTTCGAGGGTGCCGGCGAGCAGGTCGGAGGCCTCGACGAGGAAGGAGAGCGAGCCGCGCCGCAGCCGCTCCAACTCGGTGAGGCGGGCGCTCTCGACGGCCAGGGCGATCCGGTCGGCGGCGAACTGCAGCCGCAGGGCCTCCTGGTTGGCGTAGCGGCCGGGTGCTTCGGCGGCGACACCGAGCGACCCGGTCAGGCGCCCTTCGACCTTCAGTGGCACGGTGACGACCGAGCGCATCCCGGTGCCCGAGAGCAGCGGCACGGCGCCGGGGACGGCGGTGAGGTCCTCGTGCACGGCGGGCATGCGGGCGCTGCCGTAGCGGCCGGTGCCGGCCTCGACGGGGACGCGGGCGAAGCGCTGGCGGGCGTTGGGCAGGCCGGTGGAGGCGCGGACCTCCAGCTCCGTCTCGTCGTCGGTGGCGAGCAGCAGGTAGGCGGCGTCGCCGTCGAGCATGTCGCGGGCGCGTTCGACGGTGCGCTGGAGCAGGCCGTCGAGGTCGTCGGGCGCGGGGGAGCCGATGAACACCTCGAAGGCGTCGGTGGCCTTGCCGCGCTGGGCCGCGTGGTTGTCGGCGCCGGAGGAGCCGCGGGCGGGGGACTGCAGGACGGCGCGCTCCTCGGCGCGCACCAGCAGGCAGACCGTGGAGGGCTCGCCGACGCTGTCGCGCACCCGCAGGTGCGAGCCGTAGACGGGCAGGACGCGGCCGGAGGAGTCGCGCAGGCCGTAGGTGCCCTCCCAGCGGGAGAGCCGGAGGGCGTCGGCGAGGCCGATGCCGGTGCCGGGGGTCTGCGGCCAGGCGGCGAGGTCGGCCAGCGACTTGCCGACGACGTCGGCCGTGCTGTGGCCGAAGAGGTCGGCGGCGTCGTCGTTCCAGCGCGTGATGACGGCCTGGCGGTCGACCTGGACGACGGCGACGCGCACCTGCTCGTCGGCGACGGGCAGCTCGGCGGTGGGCAGCAGCGGCCCGGCGGAGCGGGTGCCGGCGGGGCGCTCGGGCAGATCGAGCTGGAACCAGACGTCCTTGCCCGAGGGCGAGTACTCCACGCCCCAGCGGCTGGCCAGGGCCGCGCACAGCAGCAGGCCGCGGCCGCCCTCGTTGTCGGTCTCGCGGAACTGGCGGCCCCGGGTCTGCATCGGGACTTCGCGCTCGGGGTAGTGGTCGGCGACCTCGACGCGGACGGCGGTGTCGTAGCGCAGGCACGTGACGTCGGCGGCGGTGCCGGCGTGCACGACGGCATTGGTGACCAGCTCGCTGGTGAGGACGACCGCGTCGTCCACGATGTCGGCGAAGCCCCAGCCGTGCAGGGTGTCGCGGACGAAGGCGCGCGCGACCGCGACCGACCGTCCCACCGGCTCGAAGGTGGCCGCTGCCCGCGCCGTGATCACCGGTCTCCTCGCTGCTCGTGTGCGGACGGGCACGGTGCCCGCCGCGGCCGTCGTCGTGCCGTCGTGTTGCATGGACGTCACCGGCGGCTCCCCAGAGGTGTGCGCCCGTCGAGGGGCGGGCAACCCGATGCCAGGTTACTTACCCAAGCACTACGCGTGTGCGCCGGTTACCGGTGTTTCCACCCCGAACGTGCCCTCGGCTTCGGCTGATGCTGCCGAACTGTTATGGCCTGGCGTGGCCGTAGTGAAACACTGGGCATGTTCTGAACGCAGCAAGGTTGCACATCTGCGGGTCGGTCGACCCTCCAGGAGGGACACGGTGGAGTCTGGCGCATCGGCGCGGGGCACGGTCACGCGTACGAAGAACGGGCGATCCCGTGCGAGCGGGACCGTAGAGGTGGAGACAGTCGCGCTCACCAAGCTGCTGGGCGCGCTGTCGGCGATGCGGGACGGGAACTTCCGCAAGCGGCTGCCGGTGTCCGGCGACGGGCTGATGGCCGATATCGCACTGGTGTTCAACGAGGTCGCCGACCGCAATCAGCACCTCACCGGGGAGCTGGCCCGGGTGCGGCGCGTGGTCGGCCGGGACGGCAAACTCACCGAGCGCCTGGAGACGGGCGAGTGCGAGGGCGCCTGGGCGGCGGCCATCGAGGCGTCGAACGCGCTGGTGGACGACCTGGTGCGGCCGGTGTCCGAGGTGGGCCGGGTGCTCTCGGCGGTCGCCGAGGGCGACCTCGAGCAGCGCATGGACCTGCGGGCGCAGAACGCGGACGGATCGGCGCACCCGCTGCGCGGGGAGTTCCTGAAGGTCGGCCGCACGGTGAACGGGCTGGTGGACCAGCTGTCGGCGTTCACCGACGAGGTGACGCGGGTGGCCAGCGAGGTCGGCACCGAGGGCAAGCTCGGCGGTCAGGCTAAGGTCCGCGGGATGTCGGGGTCCTGGAAGGACCTCACCGACTCGGTGAACACCATGGCGTACCGGCTGACGGCCCAGGTGCGCGACATCGCCCTGGTGACGACGGCCGTCGCCAAGGGCGACCTGTCGCGCAAGGTCACCGTGCACGTGGCCGGCGAGATGCTGGAACTGAAGAACACCGTCAACACGATGGTGGACCAGCTCTCCTCCTTCTCCTCCGAGGTGACCCGGGTGGCCCGGGAGGTCGGCACCGAGGGCGAGCTGGGCGGGCAGGCCCAGGTGCCCGGTGTGGCCGGTGTTTGGAAGGACCTCACGGACTCGGTCAACCTCATGGCGGGCAACCTGACCGCCCAGGTGCGCGACATCGCCCAGGTGACCACCGCGGTCGCCAACGGCGACCTGACGCAGAAGATCACCATCGGCGCGCGCGGCGAGGTCGCGCAGCTGGCCGAGACGATCAACGCGATGACCGAGACGCTGCGCACGTTCGCCGACGAGGTGACGAGGGTCGCGGGCGAGATCGGCGCCGAGGGGCAGTTGGGCGGCCAGGCGCAGGTGCCGGGGGCGGCGGGGACGTGGAAGGACCTGACGGACTCCGTCAACACCGCGTTCCGCAACCTGACCGCCCAGGTGCGCGACATCGCGCAGGTGACGACGGCGGTGGCGGGCGGCGACCTGTCGCAGAAGGTCACGGTGGACGTCTCCGGCGAGATGCTGGAGCTGAAGAACACCGTGAACACCATGGTGGACCAGCTGTCCGCCTTCGGCGCCGAGGTGACCCGGGTGGCGCGCGAGGTGGGCGTCGAGGGCCAGCTCGGCGGTCAGGCGGCCGTGCCGGGGGCGGCGGGGACGTGGAAGGACCTGACGGACTCCGTCAACACGGCCTTCCGCAACCTGACCGCCCAGGTGCGCAACATCGCGCAGGTGACCACCGCGGTCGCCAACGGCGACCTGTCGCAGAAGGTCACGGTGGACGTCTCCGGCGAGATGCTGGAGCTGAAGAACACCGTGAACCGCATGGTCGACCAGCTCAGCTCCTTCTCGCAGCAGGTCACCCGCATGGCCAGGGACGTGGGCACCGAGGGGCGCCTGGGCGGCCAGGCCCGCGTGGAGGGCGTCTCGGGCACCTGGAAGGACCTGACGGATTCGGTCAACTTCATGGCCGGCAACCTCACCTCCCAGGTGCGGCAGATCGCCCAGGTGACGACGGCGGTGGCCCGCGGTGACCTGTCGCAGAAGATCGACGTCGACGCTCGGGGCGAGATCCTTGAGCTGAAGAACACCATCAACACGATGGTGGACCAGCTGTCGTCCTTCGCCGAGCAGGTCACCAGGGTGGCGCGCGAGGTGGGCACCGACGGCCGCCTCGGCGGTCAGGCGCAGGTGCCCGGTGTCGCGGGTGTCTGGCGCGACCTGACCGACTCGGTGAACTTCATGGCCGGCAACCTGACCGGCCAGGTGCGCAACATCGCGCAGGTCGCCACCGCGGTCGCCAGGGGCGACCTGTCGCAGAAGATCGACGTGGACGCCAAGGGCGAGATCCTTGAGCTGAAGAACACCCTGAACACGATGGTGGACCAGCTGTCGTCCTTCGCCGAGCAGGTCACCAGGGTGGCGCGCGAGGTGGGCACGGAAGGCATCCTGGGCGGCCAGGCTGAGGTCAAGGGCGTCAGCGGCACCTGGAAGGACCTGACGCAGTCCGTCAACTTCATGGCGAACAACCTGACCTCCCAGGTGCGCAACATCGCCGACGTCACCTCCGCGGTGGCGGCCGGCGACCTGTCCCGGAAGATCACGGTCGACGCCAAGGGGGAGATCCTCGCCCTGGTGACGACCGTGAACACCATGGTGGACACCCTGTCGGCGTTCGGTGACGAGGTCACCAGGGTGGCGCGCGAGGTGGGCACCGAGGGCCAGCTGGGCGGCCAGGCCCGGGTGCGCGACGCCTCGGGCATCTGGAAGGACCTCACCGACTCCGTCAACGGCATGGCCTCCAACCTCACCTCCCAGGTGCGCTCGATCTCCTCGGTGGCCACTGCGGTCGCCAACGGCGACCTGACGAAGAAGATCGACGTGGACGCCCGCGGGGAGATCCTGGAGCTGAAGAACACCATCAACACGATGGTGGACACCCTGTCGGCGTTCGGTGACGAGGTCACCCGCGTCGCCAGGGAGGTCGGCACGGAGGGCATCCTGGGCGGCCAGGCCCGCGTGCCCGGCGTGGCCGGCACCTGGAAGGACCTCACGGAGTCCGTGAACGGCATGGCGTCCAACCTGACGGGCCAGGTGCGCCAGATCGCCCAGGTGACGACGGCGGTGGCCCGCGGCGACCTGTCCAAGAAGATCGACGTCGACGCCCGGGGCGAGATCCTGGAGCTCAAGACCACGATCAACACCATGGTGGGGCAGCTGTCCGCCTTCGGTGACGAGGTGACCCGGGTGGCCCGCGAGGTGGGCACCGAGGGGCGCCTGGGCGGCCAGGCGCGCGTGCCGGGCGTCTCGGGCATCTGGAAGGACCTGACGGAGTCGGTCAACCTGATGGCCAACAACCTGACCTCCCAGGTGCGCAACATCGCCCAGGTCGCCACAGCCGTGACCCGCGGCGACCTCAACCTGCGCATCGACGTGGACGCGGCGGGCGAGATCCTGGAGCTGCAGGACTACATCAACACCATGATCGTGCGCCTGCGCGAGACCACCCTGGCCAACAAGGAGCAGGACTGGCTCAAGGGCAACCTGGCCCGCATCTCCGGCCTGATGCAGGGCCGCCGCGACCTGCGGGACGTGGCCGCGCTCATCATGAGCGAGCTGACCCCGGTGGTCTCCGCGCAGCACGGCGCCTTCTTCCTGGTCCAGGACACCACGGAGCCCGGCGAGGAGTACGAGCTGCGGCTGATCGGCGGCTACGGCTTCTCGCGGACGATGTCCACGGTGTTCATGCCCGGCGAGGGCCTGATCGGGCAGGCCGCGGTGGAGAAGCGGCCGGTGCTGATCGAGCAGGCGCCGCCCGGCTACCTGAAGATCGTCTCCGGGCTCGGGGAGGCGCCGCCGGCGCACGTGATCGTGCTGCCGGTGCTCTTCGAGGGCCGGGTGCTCGGCGTGATCGAGCTGGCCGCCTTCCAGCCCTTCACCCAGATCCAGAAGGACTTCCTCAACCAGATCACCGACATCATCGCGATCAGCGTCAACACCATCTCGGTGAACACCAAGACCGAGGCGCTGCTCAAGCAGTCCCAGCTGCTGACCGAGCAACTCCAGGAGCGCTCGGCGGAGTTGGAGAACCGGCAGCGGGCGCTGCAGATGTCCAACGCCGAGCTGGAGGAGAAGGCCGAGCTGCTGGCCCGGCAGAACCGCGACATCGAGGTGAAGAACACCGAGATCGAGGAGGCCCGGCAGGTGCTGGAGGAGCGGGCCGAGCAGCTCGCGGTCTCCATGCGGTACAAGTCGGAGTTCCTGGCGAACATGTCGCACGAGCTGCGCACCCCGCTCAACTCGCTGCTGATCCTGGCCAAGCTGCTGGCCGACAACGCCGACGGCAACCTGTCGCCCAAGCAGGTCGAGTTCGCCGAGACCATCCACGGCGCGGGCTCGGATCTGCTGCAGCTGATCAACGACATCCTGGACCTGTCGAAGGTCGAGGCGGGCAAGATGGACGTCTCGCCGACCAGGATCGCGCTGGTGCAGCTGGTGGATTACGTGGAGGCCACCTTCCGGCCGCTGACCGCCGAGAAGGGCCTGGACTTCTCGGTGCGGGTCTCCCCGGAGCTGCCGGTGACCCTGCACACCGACGAGCAGCGGTTGCTGCAGGTGCTGCGCAACTTGCTGTCGAACGCGGTGAAGTTCACCGACAGCGGCTCGGTGGAGCTGGTGATCCGCCCGGCCGGCAGCGAGGTGCCGCAGGCCATCCGCGAGCAGCTGCTGGAGGCGGGCACCCTGCGCGAGGCCGACCAGCCGCTCATCGCGTTCTCGGTGACCGACACGGGCATCGGCATCGCGGCCGGCAAGATGCGGGTGATCTTCGAGGCGTTCAAGCAGGCCGACGGCACCACCAGCCGCAAGTACGGCGGCACGGGCCTGGGCCTGTCGATCAGCCGCGAGATCGCCCGGCTGCTCGGCGGTGAGATCCACGCCGACAGCCAGCCCGGGCGCGGCTCGACCTTCACGCTGTACCTGCCGCTGAGCATCGGCGACGCGCTGCCGCCGGCCACCCCGCAGCTGCCGGCCGGCGCCGGGCAGGCCGGCGAGGGCGAGGCCGCCCAGGGCCGCACCCGCGGCCCCGGCAGCAGCCTGGCGCGCCTGCGCCGCCGTTCGGCCGAGAGCGGCCCGCGTACGGGCGCGGGGGGCCGCGTGAACGGCAACGGGCAGGCGGGCCGCAACGGTCACAACGGCGTTCGCAACGGCGAGGTGTCCGCGAACGGGGCGAACGGCTCCGGTCCCGGGCGCGGCGGCCAGGAGCGCGAGTCCTGGGTGGAGGAGTCGGCCGAGGGCTCGTACAACGGCTTCACCGGCAGCTTCAGCGGCGAGAAGGTGCTGATCGTCGACGACGACATCCGCAACGTCTTCGCCCTGACCAGCGTCCTGGAGCAGCACGGCCTCACCGTGCTGTACGCCGAGAACGGGCGCGAGGGCATCGAGGTCCTGGAGCAGTACGACGACATCGCCGTGGTGCTGATGGACATCATGATGCCGGAGATGGACGGCTACGCGACGACCACGGCGATCCGCAAGATGCCGCAGTTCGCGGGCCTGCCGATCATCGCGCTGACCGCCAAGGCGATGAAGGGCGACCGGGAGAAGGCGATCGACTCGGGGGCCTCGGACTACGTGACCAAACCGGTGGACACCGACCATCTGCTGACGCTCATGGAGGAATGGATGCACGCGCGCTGACCGGAACCGGGCGGGTGTTGCAGGGGCCGTGTGTGCCGTGGCCCACCTTTTGCCGACTCGTGCGCCTGGTGAGGTGTGAGGGCCCCGGAATCTGGGAACCTTAGGGTCTCCGCCGACGTTTCCGGTATGTGGTGAGTGACGTGGCGGTAACAGGGTGTGGCGAACGGCGGGGTGCGGCTACCATGACCGGCACAAGGACGGGCGGCGCGACAAAGCTGCCCGCGGGGGCGGCGACCGTCGCCTCCGCGGAGCTGAGCAGCCGGGGAGGCCCCAAGCCGGGGCGAGGAGGGCGTGGCATGGTGCAAAAGGCCAAGATCCTCCTGGTCGATGACCGGCCGGAGAATCTGCTGGCGCTGGAGGCGATCCTCTCGGCGCTCGATCAGACCCTGGTACGGGCATCGTCCGGGGAGGAAGCACTCAAGGCGCTGCTCACCGACGACTTCGCAGTGATCCTGCTGGACGTCCAGATGCCGGGGATGGACGGCTTCGAGACGGCGGCGCACATCAAGCGGCGGGAGCGGACCCGCGACATTCCGATCATCTTCCTGACCGCCATCAACCACGGCCCGCACCACACCTTCCGCGGGTATGCGGCCGGTGCCGTCGACTACATCTCCAAGCCGTTCGACCCCTGGGTGCTGCGGGCCAAGGTGTCGGTCTTCGTGGACCTCTACATGAAGAACTGCCAGCTGCGCGAGCAGGCGGCCCTGCTGCGGCTGCAGTTGGAGCAGGGCGTCCCGGACGGCACGGGCAGCGGCTCGCGCGAGCCGGCCGGCCTGATCGCGGAGCTGTCGGCGCGGCTGGCCGCGGTGGAGGAGCAGGCCGAGGCCCTCAGCAAGCAGCTCGACGAGAGCGCGGATGCCGCGGCGGTCGCCACGGCCGCGCACCTGGAGCGCAAACTGACCGGGCTGCGCCGGGCGTTGGACGCCCTGGAGCCCGGCGACGGCGGCGCCGTACGGCAGTCCGCACCGGAGTGAGACGGGGCCCGGCCGCCGGGGTGCCACCCCGTCAGGCGGCCGGCCGCCCGTACGGTCCGGCACCCCCGGACGTCAATCCGGCGGTGAGCAGTACACGAACGAGCGATCCGGTAAAGCCCGGTTGACGCGACGTCAACCACGCCCCTGCGGCCGTCCGACACGAACGGGCGTATGCCCGTGCACGCGTGTCCCCCGATCACAAGGGCGGTAACCTCGCCACCATGGCCTCCCGTACGTCCGGCACCGCCAAGAAGGCAGCGGCGAAGCCCCCGGCCAAGAAGCCCGCGGCGAAGAAGGCCGCGGCGAAGAGCGCTGCCGCCAAACCGCCCGCCAAGAAGGCGGCGGCCAAGCCTGCGCCCAAGCCGGTTCCCTCGCCCACCAACGGCCTCTACCGGCTGGTGCGCGCGGTGTGGCTCGGGTTCGCCCACTCCATCGGCGCGATCTTCCGCGGCATAGGGCGCGGCGCCCGCGGCCTGGATCCGGCCCACCGCAAGGACGGGCTGGCGCTGCTGCTGCTCGGCGTGACCCTGGTCGTCGCGGCCGGCACCTGGTCCAACCTCGACGGCCCGGTCGGCGACCTGGTCACGCTGCTGGTCACCGGGGCCTTCGGCCGCCTGGACCTTCTGGTGCCCTTCCTGGTCGGCGCGGTGGCGGTCCGCCTGATGCGGCACCCCGAGCAGCCCGAGGCCAACGGGCGGATCGTGATCGGCCTGTCCGCGCTCGTCATCGGCATGCTCGGGCTGATCCACATCGCCTGCGGGGCGCCGAGCCGCTCCGACGGCGCCCAGGCGCTGCGCGACGCGGGCGGCCTGATCGGCTGGGCGGCCGCCACGCCGTTCCTGAGCACTGTGGGCGCCTTCCTGGCCGTACCGCTGCTGCTGCTGTTCACGCTCTTCGGGCTGCTCGTCGTCACCGCCACGCCCGTCAACGCGATCCCGCAGCGGCTGCGCGCGGCGGGCGCGCGGGTGGGCCTGTACGCGACGCCGCCGGACCCCGAGGCCGTCCCGCTGGAGGAGTTCTTCGACGAGGACGCCGAGGCCGGGCCGGAGCAGGACGACTCCCCGGTGCGCCGGCTGCCCGGCCGCCTCACCAAGTCCCCGGCCGGATCGGACGCCGACCCCTACGACGTGGACAAGGACACCGCCGGCCTGGGCAGCGGTGCCGAGGAGCCCAAGCCGCGCCGCAGGCCCCGCCGCCGTGCCGAGGCGGTGCCCGCGGCCGCGGGCACCGACGGCATCGACCCGGTGGACGTGGCGGCGGCCGCCGCGGCCGCGCTCGACGGCGCCGTCCTGCACGGCGTGCAGCCCTCGCCGCTGGTCGCCGACCTCACCAGCCGCATCACCAAGCAGGTGCCCGCCGCCCGCGCCGAGGACAGCGACACCGGCTCCGTACCGGACCTGACCAAGAAGCCCGACGCGCAGGTGAGCGAGCCGCTGCCGCCGCGCGCCGAGCAGTTGCAGCTCTCCGGCGACATCACGTACGCGCTGCCGTCCCTGGACCTGCTGGAGCGCGGCGGCCCCGGCCGCACCCGCAGCGCGGCCAACGACGCGGTGGTCGCCTCGCTCTCCCAGGTGTTCAAGGAGTTCAAGGTCGACGCGAGCGTCACCGGCTTCACCCGCGGCCCGACGGTCACCCGCTACGAGGTGGAGCTGGGCGCCGCGGTGAAGGTCGAGCGGATCACCGCGCTCGCCAAGAACATCGCCTACTCCGTGGCCAGTCCCGACGTGCGGATCATCAGCCCGATCCCGGGCAAGTCCGCGGTCGGCATCGAGATCCCCAACAGCGACCGCGAGATGGTCAACCTCGGCGACCTGCTGCGTTCGGCCGACGCCGCCGGCGAGGACCACCCGATGACGGTCGCGCTCGGCAAGGACGTCGAGGGCGGCTACGTGGTCGCCAACCTCACCAAGATGCCGCACGTCCTGGTGGCCGGCGCGACCGGCTCCGGCAAGTCCTCCTGCATCAACTGCCTGATCACCTCGGTGATGTGCCGGGCCACCCCCGACGAGGTGCGCATGGTGCTGGTCGACCCCAAGCGCGTGGAGCTGACCGCCTACGAGGGCATCCCGCACCTGATCACCCCGATCATCACCAACCCCAAGCGGGCCGCCGAGGCCCTGCAGTGGGTGGTGCGCGAGATGGACCTGCGCTACGACGACCTGGCCGCCTACGGCTTCCGGCACATCGACGACTTCAACGCCGCCGTGCGCTCCGGGCGCGCCAAGACACCCGAGGGCAGCGAGCGCGAGCTGGCCCCGTACCCCTACCTGCTGGTGATCGTGGACGAGCTCGCCGACCTGATGATGGTCGCGCCCCGGGACGTGGAGGACGCCATCGTCCGCATCACCCAGCTCGCCCGCGCCGCCGGCATCCACCTGGTGCTGGCCACCCAGCGGCCCAGCGTCGACGTCGTCACCGGGCTGATCAAGGCCAACGTGCCCTCCCGGCTGGCCTTCGCCACATCCTCGCTCGCCGACAGCCGGGTCATCCTCGACCAGCCGGGCGCGGAGAAGCTGATCGGCAAGGGCGACGGGCTCTTCCTGCCGATGGGCGCGAACAAGCCGATCCGCATGCAGGGCGCCTTCGTCACCGAGGAGGAGATCGCCAAGGTCGTCGAGCACTGCAAGGCGCAGCTCACCCCGAGCTACCGCAGCGACGTCACGGTCGGCAGCGGCCCGAAGAAGGAGATCGACGAGGAGATCGGCGACGACATGGACCTGCTGTGCCAGGCCGCCGAGCTGGTGGTCTCCACGCAGTTCGGCTCCACGTCGATGCTCCAGCGCAAGCTGCGGGTGGGGTTCGCCAAGGCGGGCCGGCTGATGGACCTGATGGAGTCGCGCGGCATCGTGGGGCCCAGCGAGGGCTCCAAGGCGCGCGATGTCCTGGTGAAGGCCGACGAGTTGGACGGCGTGCTCGCGGTGATCCGGGGCGGGGGCGAGTAGCGGCCCGCCCGCACCGCTCCGGCGGCGGGAAAACGTGTCACACAAGTGGCGTCCTGGGACGTGTGATCCCGCCGATGACGGGGCACGTTGGAAGGCAACCGTTTCTCCTGCCCGTGCGTCAAGTTGTTACAGGCAGGACGACCCGGCCCTCCGTCGCTCGCGGCGACGGAAAGCGGCCGTCCGCCTGCCCCCGCTTTCTGCACCGCCCCTAGACTGAGCCTCCAGGTGGCTGCACGCTTGAAAGGCGTCCTCGTGTCCCTCGGCAATTCGCCCTCCGCCGACCGGCCTTCGGTCGGTCGCGCCCTCGCCCAGGCCCGTGTCGCGGCGGGCCTGACCGTCGACGAGGTCAGCACCACCACCAGGGTCCGCGTCCCGATCCTGCAGGCGATCGAACGGGACGACTTCTCCCGCTGCGGCGGCGATGTCTACGCCCGCGGGCACATCCGCTCCATCGCCCGCGCCGTCGGGGTCGACCCCGAACCCCTGATCGAGCAGTACGCGGCAGACCACGGCACCGAGCAGGCGCCGCTGCCGGTCGCGCCCGTGTACGAGTCGGAGCGGATCAAGCCCGAGCCGCGCCGCCCCAACTGGACGGCCGCGATGATCGCCGCGATCGTCGCCGTGGTCGGGTTCGTCGGCTTCACCGTCTTCAGCGGCGGCGACAACAGCGGTTCCAGCAACGACGCCCAGGCCACCCCCACTAAGACCACCGCGAGCCCCACCGCCACCACGCCCTCCCCGCAGGGCGCCGGCGCGCCGACCGCGCAGCCGACCGACACCGGCAGCGCGATCGCCGCGGCCCCGCCCGGCAAGGTCACCGTGAAGGTCACCGCCGAGGGCGGTACCAGCTGGATCCAGGCCACCGACGGCACCGGCAAACAGCTGTTCCAGGCCTCCCTGAAGGAGGGCGAGTCCAAGAGCTGGACGGACGACAAGAAGATCAAGCTGGTCGTCGGCAACGCGGGCGCGGTCCAGCTGTTCGTCAACGGCAAGGACCTCGGCCCGGCGGGTGACAAGGGGCAGGTCGTGCGCCTGACCTACACCCCCGGCGACCCCACCCAGGGCTAGCCGGCGGCCGCCCCGGCCGGTGCCGGGGCACCTTCCGGCCCCTTCCGGACGCGGCCCGGCGACCCCGGCACGGCGGAGCCTTCCGGCGAGCCGCGCGGGGCAGCCGCCGGCAGGCCACCGGGTAGGCTGGTGCTTATGCCCGAACCCCGTACCGTCGCCCTTGTCACGCTCGGATGCGCCCGCAATGAGGTCGACTCCGAGGAACTCGCCGGCCGGCTGGCGGCGGACGGCTGGCGGCTCGTCGACGACGCCGCCGACGCCGACGTTGCGGTGGTGAACACCTGCGGCTTCGTGGACGCCGCCAAGAAGGACTCGGTGGACGCCCTGCTGGAGGCCAACGACCTCAAGTCCCAGGGCCGCACGCAGGCCGTCGTCGCCGTGGGCTGCATGGCCGAGCGGTACGGCAAGGACCTGGCCGAAGCACTGCCGGAGGCCGACGGGGTCCTCGGCTTCGACGACTACGCGGACATCTCCGACCGGCTGCAGACCATCCTGTCCGGCGGCATCCACGCCTCCCACACCCCGCGCGACCGGCGCAAGCTGCTGCCGATCACCCCCGCGCAGCGGCAGGGCTCGGACGTGGCGCTGCCCGGACACGGCCAGGCCGCCGACGCGCCCGAGCCGGAGGTGGAAGTCCCGGACCTGCCCGAGGGCGTGGCCCCCGCGTCCGGCCCGCGCGCCCCCCTGCGCCGCCGTCTGGGGTCCGGGCCCGTCGCGTCGGTGAAGCTCGCCTCCGGCTGCGACCGGCGCTGCACCTTCTGCGCGATCCCTTCCTTCCGCGGCTCGTTCATCTCCCGCCGCCCCTCCGACGTGCTCGCCGAGACCCGCTGGCTGGCCGGGCAGGGGGTCAGGGAGGTCATGCTCGTCAGCGAGAACAACACCTCCTACGGCAAGGACCTCGGCGACATCCGCCTGCTGGAGACGCTGCTGCCGGAACTGGCCTCCGTCGAGGGCGTCGAGCGGGTGCGGGTCAGCTACCTGCAGCCCGCCGAGATGCGGCCCGGGCTGATCGACGTGCTCACCTCGACCCCGGGAGTCGTGCCGTACTTCGACCTGTCCTTCCAGCACTCCGCGCCCGGCGTGCTGCGCGCCATGCGCCGCTTCGGCGACACTGAGCGCTTCCTGGAACTGCTCGGCACCATCCGCGCCAAGGCGCCCGAGGCGGGCGTGCGGTCGAACTTCATCGTGGGCTTCCCCGGGGAGACCGAGGAGGACCTCGCCGAACTGGAGCGCTTCCTGGGTGCCGCCCGGCTCGACGCCATCGGCGTGTTCGGCTACTCCGACGAGGAGGGCACCGAGGCAGCCTCCTTCGACGGCAAGCTCGACGAGGACGTGGTCGCCGCCCGGCTCGCCCGGGTCTCCCGGCTGGCCGAGGAACTCACCGCGCAGCGCGCGCAGGAGCGGCTCGGCGCGACCGTCCGGGTGCTGGTGGAGGACCTGGACGAGGAGACCGGCGAGGTCACCGGCCGCGCCGACCACCAGGCGCCCGAGACCGACGGCCAGGTGGTCCTGGTGCCCGCGGACGGTTCCGCCGGGAGCTGGCCGCCGGCACCGGGCACCTTCGTGACCGCGAAGGTCGTCGGCAGCGAGGGCGTGGACCTCGTCGCCGAGGCGCTGCCGCAGCTGGGGCCGGACGGCCCGCAGGGCGCGGACTGTACCGAGGGGGCGGCCAGATGAGCGGAGCCACCGAGGCCACACCGCCGCCACCGCCACCCGCGCCAGGGGCGGACGTGCGCCCGTACGGGGCCGAGGGCGGCCCTGCGGGGCTGCTGAACGTCGCCAACCTGCTGACGATGATCCGGCTCGCCCTGGTGCCCGGCTTCGTGCTGCTGCTGGTGCACGGCGACGGGCACGACCCGGCGTGGCGCTCCTTCGCCTGGGCGGCCTTCGGCGTCGCGATGATCACCGACCTCTTCGACGGCGAACTGGCCCGGCGCTACGGGCTCGTGACGGATTTCGGCAAGATCGCCGACCCCATCGCCGACAAGGCGATCATGGGCGCAGCGCTGGTCGGGCTCTCCGCGCTGGGCGACCTGCCGTGGTGGATCACGATCGTGATCCTGGTGCGGGAGCTGGGCATCACGCTGATGCGGTTCTGGGTGATCCGTATCGGGGTGATCCCGGCCAGCCGGGGCGGCAAGCTCAAGACGCTCACCCAGGGCGTCGCGGTCGGCATGTACATCCTGATCCTCACCGGTCCGCTGGCGTCGATCCGCGCCTGGATCATGGCGGTGGCGGTGGTCCTCACGGTGGTGACCGGGTTCGACTACGTCCGGCAGGCCGCCGTCCTGCGCCGGGACCGGCCGGCGGCCCAGGCGCCGGGTGGAGCGGAGGGCGCCGTGACGGCGCCGGCCGGTGAGGCGGGGGTGGCCGCTTCCGGTGCCCACCGGGCGGGCGTGCTGGCGGAGCAGGCACTGGCGGACGGTGCGCTGACCGATGGCGCGCTGGCCGACGGGGTGCCGGCCGAGGGGGCGTCCGGGGCGCGGGCGGGCGCCGCCGAGCGGGCCGCGGAGCCCGCGGGTGGGGCCGAGCGCGCCCAGCACGAACGGCGGCAGGGCGTATGAGCGTCGCGCAGGAGGTGCTGGCGCTGCTGGGCGAGCGCTCGGCCACCCTCGCTGTCGCGGAGTCCCTGACGGCCGGGCTGGTGGCCGCGGAGATCGCCTCCGTGCCCGGGGCGTCGAAGTCCTTCCGAGGCTCGGTGACGGCCTACGCCACCGAGCTGAAGCACCGCCTGCTCGGCGTGGACGCGGCGCTGCTGGCCGCCCGTGGGGCGGTGGACGGCGAGGTGGCCCGCCAGATGGCCGAGGGCGTGCGCGAGCGGCTGGGCGCCGACTGGGGGGTGTCGACCACGGGGGTCGCCGGTCCCGACCCGCAGGACGGCCAGCCCGTGGGCACCGTCTTCGTCGCCGCCGCGGGCCCGTACGGATCGTGGGTGGACCGGCTGCGGCTCGACGGCGATCGTGGCCGGATCCGGAGCGCGTCGGTGGACGCGGCCCTGGAGCTGCTTGCCTCCGCGCTGCGAAGGAGTACGGTAGCGGGTCCGGAGTCCGCCGCGGCCCCGGAGCGGCGTCAGCCGTGAGACCCACTGGGGGCGCGCAAGGGAGCGCGCCTTCCGGGTGGGAGCCGCCGGGTCCGCGGAACGGGCCTGGTGGCGGTCCTGACAGCCCGCCTGATAACGGTCCCGGCACGAGTCCGGGGCCGGAGGATGGGGAAGAAGCCGGGGGGTAGGGATGTTTGCAGCCCTGAGTGAACACGTCCCCGCTCCCCGCACGGCCGGTGCCCGAGGCGGTACGGTGGGGCGAGAAGGATGCGGTTACGCGGTCCGAGGAGGGAGCCACCGATGATCCTGCTCCGTCGCCTGCTTGGTGACGTGCTGCGTCGGCAGCGCCAGCGCCAGGGCCGCACCCTGCGTGAGGTCTCCTCATCCGCCCGGGTCTCGCTCGGTTACCTCTCCGAGGTCGAGCGCGGGCAGAAGGAAGCGTCCTCCGAACTGCTCTCGGCGATCTGCGACGCCTTGGACGTGCCGATGTCCGAGGTGATGCGCGAGGTCAGCGACGACCTGTCGCTCGCCGAACTGGCGCAGTCGGCGGCCGACGAGACCACTGCCGCGCCGATGCGGCCCGTGCTGGGCGCGGTCACGTCCGTCACTTCCGTCACTGCCGTGCCGTCCGCCCCGGACGAACGGATCACCATCAAGGCGCCCAAGAAGTCCGCGGAGGCCGTGGACGTCGTGGCGGCCTGAGCGTCACGCTGCTCGATCGCTTGTGCCGCGTGCCGCGGCAGGCCCCGCCCGGGAGTTCCCGGAGCGGGGCCTTTTCGTTGTCCCGCCATCGACCGCCGTCGGCGGGCCGGTCACCCGCTCGCCGTCTTCGGGTCACCTTGCCGCTGTCGGCCGGCCGGCGCTCTTTCGCCTGTTCGTTGCCCGTCTTTTGCCATGTGTACCGAGGCGGTGCAGGGTAGGCGAAGGAGGTCAGCAAGGGATCAACAAGACCCGAAGGCGTCGATCCGCGAGGAGAGCAGCGCATGTCTGTTGTGAAGAGCCCCCTTCCGGAGCAGGCCCGCACGATCGTGGGGGAGGCGCTGCAAGGCGCCCTCGTGGACCTGCTGGACCTGTCCCTGGTCGCCAAGCAGGTCCACTGGAACGTCATCGGACCGCGCTTCCGCTCCATCCACCTCCAGCTCGACGAGGTGGTGGACACCGCCCGGCTCGCCTCCGACACCGTCGCCGAGCGCGCCTCGGCCATCGGCATCACCCCGGACGGCCGCGCCGGCACTGTCGCCAAGACCAGCGGGCTGGACACCGTCACCGACGGCTGGGTCAAGGACGGCGAGGTCGTGGACATCATGGTGGCCGCGCTCGACGCCTGCATCACCCGGATGCGTGAACGGATCTCGGCCACCGACGAGCCGGACCCCGTCACCCAGGACCTCCTCATCGGGATCACCGCGGACCTGGAGAAGTTCCACTGGATGTTCCAGGCCGAGAACGTCTGAGGCGCCGGTGCGCGCCCCTCAGGCAGCACTGCCGCGGGCCCCGGCGCCCGCCCGCCGCGCGATACGGGCCCTCCTCGGCAACCCGCTCCGCACGCTCCTCGCCCTGATGGGCGGGGTGCTGTGGTGGTGGGCGGCGCTGCGGCACGGCCTGCACGGTCTGCGCGGCGGGGCCGCCGGGCGCTGGGAGGGCGCGCTCCTCGCGGGCTGGAGCCTCGGCTTGGTCCCCGTCCACGCGGTCGCTGCGCGGCATCGGGCGGCCGGGGCGGCCGGGTCGGCGCGGCTGCCCGGTACGGGCGGCACGGGCGGTACGGGCGCTCAGCCGCCGATGCCGGCGGTCCCGCCTGTACTGCCGGAGCCGCCCCCGATGCCGGGACCCTCACCTGAGTCCGAGGAGGGCACCGGGCCCCGCTGACACCTCGGGCACCAGTACGCCACCCTGCTCTGCTCCGCCGGTCCGTGCCGCGCCGACCGCACCGGGGTGCCGCAGCGTAGGCACGGCTGGTGCTCGCGCCCGTAGACCCAGTGCGTACGGCCACGCCGGGTGTCGCCGGTCGTCACATGGCCGGGGCGCTCCTTGTTAGCCGCCAGCAGCCGCCGGGCGAGGACCACGAGTTTCTCTGGCGCCGCGATCTGCCCGAACGGCGTCCAAGGCGTCACGCCCCGCAGGAAGCACAGCTCCGAGACGTACACATTGCCGACCCCGGCGAGGTTGCGTTGGTCCAGCAGCGCCTCGCCGACCGGGCGCTCGGGCCTCGCCGACAGCTTGGCCAGCGCTTTCGCGGCGTCCCAGTCCGGGCCCAGCAGGTCGGGCCCGAGGTGGCCCACCACGGTGTGCTCCTCGGCGGTCGGCAGCAGCTCCAGCACCGGCAGCCGGTATCCCACGGCTGTCCGGCCAGGCACCTCCAGCACCGCCCGCACCTGGTGCTCGGGGCCGCCCCGGCGCCGCTCGCCCGGACCGTACAGGTGCCACGAGCCGTCCATCTGCAGATGGCTGTGGAGCGTCACCCCACCCTCCGCGCGCAGCATCAGGTGCTTGCCGCGCGGCACCACCTCCAGCACCTGCCGCCCCGCGAGGTCCACCGTGGCCAGCTTGGGCACCCGCAGGTCGGAACGCACCAGCTGCTGCCCCGCGAGCGCCGCGTGCAGCCGGTGTGCGGTCAGCCAGACCGTGTCTCCCTCAGGCACCCGTCCATGATGGCGCGCCGCGTGGTGGAACGGAGGGTGGGGCCTTCGGTGCGGGCTGGAGCTTTATCCCGTGCTGTCGGCGAGGTGTCTCTCCCTTTGTGAGGCCACGGGGAGCGCTGGGGGCGTTGGAGGCGCCTTCGCGGCCCGGGCTCAGGAGGAGGCCGCGCACCGGGCGGCCCCGGGCGGGGTATCCCTCCCTGCCGGAGCGAGCGGCCTCGCCCGCCCCTGAGGGCGAGCGCCAAGCGGTTCACTCGTAACCGGGACAGGCGGACGAGGCGCCCGCCCCTCAGGGGAACGCCAGGACTGGCCGGGCAGGCGCTTCTGCTGCGTCGGGCCCGGAGGGCGTTTTCCGCGAAGTCGCCTCTGGTCGTCGACGTCTGGCACTCCCCCCCCGCACCCAACGGGGCGCCCTCACCGTGCTGTCTTGTCTCGAGCTCCTCCGATCAGGTCCACGACGGGGACGACTCTCCGCCCTACGAGCCGGGGGACCCCGCCGGCGCAAGGGCCACCAGATGCCGACCTCGCTCTGCGCGCCAACGACGCGACTTCGCGGACCCGCCTCAGCGGGAGTCGCGCAGGCGCAGGCCGCGGGGAGTGGCGTGGAAGCCGGCTGCCTCCAGGGCGCGGCCCAGCGGTGAGGCCAGGGCGGGCTCGCCGTTGGCGCGCTCGACGGTGAGCCGGCCCAATGCGCCTTCCCGGACCGCGAGCGCCAGGGCGTCGGCCGCCGCCTGCACACGTATCTCGTCCAGCGGCCAGGCCAGCAGCGTCTTGCCGCCGCGCTCGACGTACAGGGCCAGCTCCCCGTCGGTGAGGACGACCAGCGCGCCGGCCTTGCGCCCCGGCTTGTGGGACACCCCCGCGGGCTGCTCCGGCCAGGGCAGGGCGGCGCCGTACGGGTTGGCGGGGTCGGCGGCGGCCAGCACGACCGTGCGCGAGCTGCGCCCGTGCTCCTCTTCGCCTGCCCGCTCGCGGGCGGTGTTCAGCGCCCGCAGCCGGTCCACGGCGCCGTCCATCGCGAACTGCGCGGCGCCGAGTCCCTCCACCACATAGCCCCGCCGGGCCTGCCCGGTCTCCTCGAACGCCGACAGCACCCGGTAGGCCGCCGAGAAGCCCCCGGCCACGCCCTCCGCGGCGACCGCGCCCCTGGTGACCACCCCGTGCCGGTCCAGCAGAGCGTGGGTGAGGGCGTGCGCTCGCAGTGTCGGGTCGGCCTCCGCGATGGGAACCAGCGACCAGCGGCCCGCAACCGTCGGCGGGCCCGTCCGGGAGGCGGTGGGTCGGGCACCGCGCATCGCGAGCGAACTGTAGCGGCCGCGAGGTACGGACCGAGGTGCCCGGTGGGCGGTGGAGCCCGCGGTGCGGCCGGAGCCGAGCAGCGAACGCAGCGGTGCCAGCGTGTCGTTGGTGAGGCGGCCGGACCACGCCAGGTCCCACACGACATCGGCGAGTTGGGCGTCCGACGTCTCCAGGCCCGCCGCGCGCACCTGCTCGGCGATCTGCCGGAAGAACAGGCCGTAGCCGCCGGACAGGGCCGCTAGGACGGCCTCGTGCAGCGGCGTCTGCTCCAGCGGCTGCGGGGCCGGGAGCAGCAGCGGAGCGCTGTCGGCCAGGTAGAGCGACACCCAGCCGTCCTTGCCGGGCAGCGCGCCCGCCCCCGCCCACAGCACCTCGCCCGAAGCGGTCAACTCGTCGAGCATCGCAGGGGTGTACCCGGCGACCCTCGACGGAAGCACCAGCTTCTCCAGGGCCGAGGCCGGCACCGCCGCGCCCTGCAACTGCTCCACCGCCCGGGCCAGCCCGTCCATCCCGCGCAGGGAGTGGGTGCCCACGTGCTGCCACTGCGGCAGGAACACCCCGAGCGTCGCGGGCGGCACCGGCTCCAACTCCTCCCGGAGGGCCGCCAGCGACCTGCGCCGCAACCGGCGCAGCACCGTCGCGTCGCACCACTCCTGCCCGGCCCCGCCCGGCCGGAACTCGCCCTGCGCCAGCCGCCCGGCCGCCGCCAGCCGGTGCAGCGTGCCGTCGGCAACCGCGGCGCCCAGGCCGAACCGGGCCGCCGCCTCCCCGGTCGTGAACGGGCCGTGCGTGCGCGCGTAGCGGGCGAGCAGGTCGCCCAGCGGATCCTTGACCGGCTCGGTGAACGCCACCGGCACACCCACCGGGAGCGCGGTGCCCAAGGCGTCCCTGAGCCGCCCCGCGTCCTCCACCGCCGCCCAGTGCTCCTCGCCGGCGATCCGCACCCTGATCGCGCGCCGGGCGGCCTCCAACTCCTGCGGCCAGGCCGGCTCCGCACCCCGCAGCGCCAGCTCCGTGCCGGTCAGCGGGCCCAGCACCCGCAGCAGGTCCGCCACGCCCTCGGCGTCCTTGACCCGGCGGTCCTCGGTGAGCCACTGCAACTCGCTGTCCAGGTCGGCCAGTACGTCCGGGTCCAGCAGCTCGCGCAGCTCCGCCTGGCCGAGCAGCTCCGCCAGCAGCCGCGAGTCCAACGACAGCGCCGCCGCCCGGCGTTCGGCCAGCGGGGAGTCGCCCTCGTAGAGGAACTGCGCCACGTACCCGAAGAGCAGGGACCGCGCGAACGGCGACGGCTCCTGCGTCGTCACCTCCACCAGCCGCACCCGGCGTGCCTCGATGTCGCCCATCAGGTCCACCAGGCCGGGCACGTCGAAGACGTCCTGCAGGCACTCGCGCACCGCCTCCAGCACGATCGGGAAGGAGCCGAACTCCGAGGCCACCTGCAGCAGTTGCGAAGCGCGCTGGCGCTGCTGCCACAGCGGGGTGCGCCGGCCGGGGCTGCGCCGCGGCAGCAGCAGGGCCCGGGCGGCGCACTCGCGGAACCGCGAGGCGAACAGCGCCGAGCCGCCCACCTGGTCGGTGACCAGCTGCTCCACCTCGCCCTTGTCGAAGGCGACGTCCCCCGCTCCCACCGGTGACTGCTCCGGGTCGAACTCGGCGCCGCGCTGCCCCGGATCGGTGTCCAGCAGGTCAAGGCCCATCAGATCCGCGTCGGGCAGCCGCAGCACGATTCCGTCGTCCGCGTGCATCGCCTGGGCGTCCAGCCCGTACCGCTCCTGGAGCCGGGCGCCGAGCGCGAGCGCCCAGGGGGCGTGCACCTGCGCCCCGAAGGGGGAGTGGATGATCACCCGCCAGTCGCCCAGCTCGTCGCGGAACCGCTCCACCACGATCGTGCGGTCGTCGGGCACATGGCCGCACGCCTGGCGCTGCTCGGCGAGGTACGCCAGCACGTTGTCCGCAGCCCAGGTGTCCAGGCCCGCGTCCGACAGCCGCTGCCGGGCCTGCTCGGGGGCGAGCGCGCCCACCTCCCGCAGCCAGCGGCCGAGCGCGCGGCCCAGCTCCAGCGGCCGGCCGAGCTGGTCGCCCTTCCAGAACGGCAGCCGTCCGGGCACCCCCGGCGCCGGCGAGACCAGCACCCGGTCGCGGGTGATGTCCTCGATCCGCCAGGACGTCGTGCCCAGGGTGAAGACGTCGCCGACCCTCGACTCGTACACCATCTCCTCGTCCAGCTCCCCGACCCGGCCGCCGCCCTTCTTCGGGTCCGCGCCGGCCAGGAACACCCCGAACAGGCCACGGTCCGGGATGGTGCCGCCGGAGGTGACGGCGAGCCGCTGGGCCCCTGGGCGCCCGGTGAGGGTGTTCGCCACCCGGTCCCACACCAGGCGCGGGCGCAGCTCGGCGAAGGCGTCCGAGGGGTAGCGGCCGGCCAGCATGTCCAGCACCGCGACGTACGCCGAGTGCGGCAGCGACGCGAAGGGCGCGGCGCGGCGCACCACGGCCAGCAGCTCGTCCACGTCCCAGGTGTCCATCGACGTCATGGCGACGATCTGCTGGGCCAGGACATCCAGCGGGTTCGCCGGCACCCGCAGCGCCTCGATGGCGCCCTCGCGCATCCGCTCGGTGACCACGGCGGACTGCACCAGGTCGCCCCGGTACTTCGGGAAGACGACGCCCGTGGACACCGCGCCCACCTGGTGCCCGGCCCTGCCGACCCGCTGGAGGCCCGAGGCCACCGAGGGCGGCGACTCGACCTGGACCACCAGGTCCACCGCGCCCATGTCGATGCCCAGCTCCAGGCTGGAGGTGGCCACCACCGCGGGCAGCCGGCCGGCCTTCAGGTCCTCCTCCACCAGAGCGCGCTGCTCCTTGGAGACCGACCCGTGGTGCGCGCGGGCCAGCACCGGTGGCGCCCCCTTGGCGGCTCCGGACTGCGCCATGACCTGGGCGGGGGAGTGCGCCTCGGGCAGCGCCTCGCCCTCGGCCCGCTCCTGGCCGATCTCGTTGAGCCGGTTGCACAGTCGCTCGGCCAGGCGCCTGGAGTTGGCGAAGACGATCGTCGAGCTGTGCGCCTGCACCAGGTCGGCGATCCGCTCCTCCACGTGCGGCCAGATCGACGGCCGCTGCGAAGGCCCGGCCGCGGGGCCGCTGTGCTCGGCGGCGTCCGTCACCGGCGAGCCGCCCAGCTCCCCGAGATCCTCCACCGGCACCACCACCGACAGGTCGAAGCGCTTGGCGGACGGCGGCTGCACGATCGCCACCTTGCGGTGCGGGGAGAGGAACCTCGCCACCTCGTCGACCGGCCGGACCGTGGCGGACAGGCCGATCCGGCGGGCCGGCCGGTCCAGCAGCCGGTCCAGCCGCTCCAGGGACAGCGCCAGATGGGCGCCGCGCTTGGTGCCCGCGACCGCGTGCACCTCGTCCAGGATCACTGTCTCCACCCCGCTCAGCGCCTCGCGCGCGGCAGAAGTGAGCATGAGGAAGAGCGATTCCGGAGTGGTGATCATGATGTCCGGCGGGCGCGTGGCGAACGAGCGGCGCTCGGCCGCGGGGGTGTCCCCGGAGCGGATGCCGACCCGCACCTCGGGTTCGGGCAGGCCCAGCCGCACGGATTCCTGGCGGAGCCCCGCCAGGGGGCTGCGCAGGTTGCGCTCCACGTCCACCGCCAGGGCCTTCAGCGGCGACACGTACAGCACCCGGCAGCGGCGCCGCGGCTCGGCGGGCGGCGGGACGGACGCCAGCCGGTCCAGCGCCGCGAGGAAGGCGGCCAGCGTCTTGCCCGAGCCGGTCGGCGCCACCACGAGCACGTCGGACTCCTCCGCGATGGCCGACCAGGCCCCTGCCTGGGCCGCGGTGGGCTCGCGGAACGCCCCGGTGAACCACGCACGCGTGGCCGGGGAGAACGCGTCGAGACTGCTGTGACCGGACTTCTTGGACATGGCCCCATCCTGCCTCGCCGCACCGACACCGCGCCGATCCGAGCGCCGCAACCTGTGGACAACTTGTGGCGCGCACACGCCACAACTGCTCCATGACCACTCGTGAGCAGGCACGATTCTGGGAACACCCGGGCCTGCCCGGGGTCGATCTCCTGCGTGCCCGCTATGTCCGGCATACCTTTTCGTGGCATGTTCACGACGAGTACGTGGTCGCCGCGGTCACGTCCGGGGTCGAGGCCATGGGCCTGCCGAGCGGATCCGAGCGGGCCGGCGCGGGCAGCGTGGTCCTGATCAACCCCGGGGCCCCGCACACAGCCTATGCCGGGGCCGAGGAGGGCTGGAGCTACCGGGTCCTCTACCCCTCGCCGGCCGTCGTCTCCGCCGTCGCGGCCGAGGTCTCGGCGCTGCGCGGCACTCCGGCTTTCACGAGGACCGTGCTGGAGGACCCCGCCGCGGTCCGGCTGATCACCGACGTCCACCGCGCCGCCGAGCAGGACAACACGCTGGCCGCGGACACCCTGCTGCGGCTGGTCCTGGCCCGCCCGCCGGCTCGGCGCGGCGGGCCCGCCGCGCGCAGCGGCGCCGCCCCGGACGCGGGCCCTCGACGCCGCCGCCCGCGCCCGCGACCTGCTCGCCGCCCGGATGACGGCGTTCCCCGGACTCGCAGAGCTCGCCGCGGCGACGGGCAGCCGGCCGTTCGCACTCCTGCGCGCCTTCAAACGGGCCTACGGGCTGCCCCCGCACGCCTGGCTCACCGGTGAGCGCGTCCGCACCGCCCGTACGCTGCTCGACGCCGGCACGGCGCCGGCCGACGCCGCGGCGGCGGTCGGGTTCGCGGACCAGTCGCACCTCAGCCGCCATTTCAGCCGCATCCTCGGGGTGTCGCCCGGGGCCTACCAGCGGGAGCGCAGAAAGGCGCGAACGGTCTGACAGCGCGGGGAGCGCCGGCGAGTGAGCGGCCCTGCAAGAACGTACAAGAACCTCCTGCACCGGCCTTCATAGCCTGGAGCGCGTGAACGCACCGCCCATAACCCGTGTGGAGACCGCCCCGCCGCCCCGGAACGCCGTCGTACGTGATGCCCTGGGCGTGGGCGTCGCCGTAGGGCTGTCCGGCTTCGCCTTCGGAGTGACCTCCGCAGGAGCGGGGCTGACGCTCCTGCAGTCCTGCGCCCTGTCCCTGCTCGTCTTCACCGGGGCGTCCCAGTTCGCCCTGGTGGGTGCGCTCGGAGCGGGCGGGTCGGCCTTCGCCGCAGCCGCAGGCGCCTTCTTCCTCGGCACCCGGAACGCCTTCTACGGACTGCGCCTTTCCGGACTGCTGCGACTGCCTCGGGCGGTGCGGCCACTGGCCGCCCAGTGGGTCATCGACGAGACCTCCGCGGTCGCCCTCGCCCAGCGCGGCACCGCGGCCGCCAGGCTCGGTTTCACTGTCACCGGCGCCAGCCTCTATACGCTGTGGAACCTCACCACTCTGCTCGGCGCCCTGGGCGCCTCCGCTCTCGGCGACCCGGACAGCTGGGGCCTGGACGCGGCCGGCCCCGCCGTCTTCCTCGCCCTGCTGGCACCCATGGTGAAGGGGCGCGCCGAGCGTGCCGTCGCCGCAGTGGCCGTGCTGCTCGCCCTCTTCTGCCTGCCCGTGCTCCCTGCGGGAGTCCCGGTGCTGGTGGCGGCACTGGCCGCGCCCCTGGTCCTGGGTGCTCGGGCCCTGCGGCGCACGGGGCCGGACGGGCAGTCGCACGGCGAGGTGTCCGGTACGGCGGACGGAGCGGACCGATGAGCGCGGGCGGTGGTGCCTGGACCGCCATCGCCATGACCGCGGCCGGCTGCTACGCGGTGAAGCTGATCGGGCTGTCGGTGCCCGCCGGACTGCTGGAGCGGCCGCTGGTCAAGCGGCTGGCCGCGCTGCTGCCGATCGCGCTGCTCGCCGCACTCACCGCCCTGCAGACCTTCGGCACCGACCGGCTCCACCTGGTGGTCGACGCGAGGTCCGCCGGGCTCGCCGCAGCCGCGCTCGCGCTCCTGCTTCGGGCGCCCTTCCTCGTGGTCGTGGCTGCCGCGGTGCTGGTGACCGCCGCGGTGCGTGCGATGTGAAGCGCCGCCGGCCGGCGGGCTCCCGCTGACAGGAGCGCGAGTAAGGGCCGCCCTCCGGGCGGGTGCGGCTTACCGCCCGGAGGCGAGCAATACTGGCACCCATGCGGTTGACCATTTTCTGGGAGCGGATGCGCGCCCACTTCGGCGAGACCTACGCCGACTCCTTCGCACGCGACCACGTCATGTCCGAGCTCGGCGGCCGCACCGTCCTGCAGGCGCTTGACGACGGGTGGGAGGCCAAGGACGTCTGGCGGGCCGTCTGCGCCGCGATGGATGTTCCCCAGTCCCGCCGCTGACTCCTCGTATCACCCCTGCACGCGCCCCTGAGCTGCGCGGATGACCTGACGTCAGGACTTGGCGGCCGGATCGTCACAGACTTGCCCTGTGGCAGGCAGCGACGGGACTCCGGAGCCGGATGACGGCGCGTCGGCCGCCGGGGCGAGCCCGCCGCGCCCCCGGATGCCGCGCTGGCTGCCCCGCGCGTTCGCCGTGGCCCTCTCGCTCTTCGCCCTCTACCAGTTCGCGCACTGGGTGTTCGACCGGCTCGTCGGCCTCCTGGTCAACGTGCTGGTCTCCTTCTTCTGCGCGCTCGCCATCGAGCCCGCCGTCGACTGGATGGCCCGGCGCCACGTCCGGCGGGGTCTTGCCACCGCGCTCGTGATGCTGGTGGTGTTCGCTGCCGCCGGACTGTTCCTGCTCGCCCTCGGCTCCCTGCTGGTGGACCAGATCAGGACCATCGTGCACAACCTCCCGCAGTACGTGGACGACGTGGTCGCCTGGGTCAACCGCACCTTCCACACCAAGCTGGACACCGGCAGGCTCCGCGACAGGTTCGTGCACTCCGACTGGGTCCGCACCTACCTGGCGCAGGGCGCCACCAGCGTGTGGGGGATCTCCGCCACGGTCCTCGGCACGCTCTTCCAGCTCTTCACGGTGCTGCTGTTCACCTACTACCTGGCCGCCGACGGGCCGAGGCTGCGCAGGACCCTGTGCTCGATGCTGCCGCCGGCCCGTCAGGCCGAGGTGCTGCGGGCCTGGGACATCGCCGTCGCCAAGACCGGCGGGTACCTGTACTCACGGGCCCTGATGGCCCTGGTCTCCGGCGTGGCGCACTACATCCTGCTGCAGGTGCTCGGCGTGCCCTACGCGCCCGCCCTCGGCGTGTGGGTCGGACTGGTCTCGCAGTTCATCCCCACCGTCGGCACCTACCTGGCCGGCGCGCTGCCGATCCTCATCGCCTTCGCCGAGGACCCGTGGGACGCGCTGTGGGTGCTGTGCTTCGTCGTGGTCTACCAGCAGTTCGAGAACTACCTGCTGCAGCCGCGGATCACGGCGCGGACCGTCGACATCCACCCCGCCGTGGCCTTCGGCTCGGTGATCGCCGGGACCGCCCTGCTCGGCGCGGTCGGGGCGCTGATCGCGATCCCGGCGACCGCGACCCTGCAGGGCTTCTTCTCCGCGTACGTGCGGCGCTACGAGGTCGTGGGGTCCGCCGAGCCGGAGGAGTGAGCGGTGGGCGAGTCGCTTGACACGGAATTCGAACATCCATTCTCATGGGTCTGCCGGGCGGATCGCGCCGCGGCGGCACCGGGTGGTTCCGGTGGCCGCGAACGGAGTTATCCACAGGTCCGGGGCGACGTCCGGGCGCATTGTCAGTGGCAGGCGCTAGCGTCGTGGACGTGAAGCGATCGAACCAGACATCCCGGGTGGAACCCATGGCAGCAAACGACCGCGAGAAGGCGCTCGACGCCGCGCTCGCACAGATTGAACGGCAGTTCGGCAAAGGCGCTGTCATGCGGCTCGGCGACCGGCCCAACGAGCCCATCGAGGTGATCTCCACCGGCTCGACGGCGCTGGACGTGGCGCTCGGCGTGGGCGGGCTGCCCCGCGGCCGCGTCGTGGAGGTGTACGGCCCGGAGTCCTCCGGCAAGACGACCCTCACCCTGCACGCGGTGGCCAACGCCCAGCGGGCCGGCGGCACCGTGGCGTTCGTGGACGCCGAGCACGCCCTCGACCCCGACTACGCCAAGGCGCTGGGCGTCGACACCGACAACCTGATCCTGTCCCAGCCGGACACCGGCGAGCAGGCTCTGGAGATCGTGGACATGCTGGTCCGCTCCGGTGCACTCGACCTCATCGTGATCGACTCCGTGGCAGCCCTCGTGCCGCGGGCGGAGATCGAGGGCGAGATGGGCGACTCGCACGTGGGCCTGCAGGCCCGCCTGATGAGCCAGGCGCTGCGGAAGATCACCAGCGCGCTCAACCAGTCGAAGACCACCGCCATCTTCATCAACCAGCTCCGCGAGAAGATCGGCGTGATGTTCGGCTCCCCGGAGACCACGACCGGTGGCCGCGCGCTGAAGTTCTACGCCTCCGTCCGCCTCGACATCCGGCGGATCGAGACGCTGAAGGACGGCACCGACGCGGTCGGCAACCGCACGCGCGTGAAGGTGGTCAAGAACAAGGTCGCGCCGCCCTTCAAGCAGGCCGAGTTCGACATCCTCTACGGCCAGGGCATCAGCCGCGAGGGCGGCCTGATCGACATGGGTGTGGAGCACGGCTTCGTCCGCAAGTCCGGTGCCTGGTACACCTACGAGGGCGACCAGCTCGGTCAGGGCAAGGAGAACGTCCGCAACTTCCTGAAGGACAACCCGGACCTCGCCGACGAGATCGAGAAGCGCATCAAGGAGAAGCTCGGCGTCGGCGTGCCGAAGACCGAGACTCCGGCCGCGCAGCCGGGCGCGGACGCGGCAGGTGCGGCCGACCCGGCCGCCGCGGCCAAGGCCGAGCCCGCCAAGGCCGAGGTCCCCGCCCCGAAGAAGGCGACCAAGGCCACCGCCGCCAAGGGCTGACGCCGTGGAGCGCAACCCCCGCAGACGCGGCGGTTCTTCCGAGTCGAGGGCCTCGCAAGAGCCGCCGCTCGAGCCCGAGGAGCAGGCGCGGGCACTGTGCCTGCGCCTGCTCACCGGGACACCCCGCACCCGCAAGCAACTCGCCGACGCCATGCGGAAGCGGGAGATCCCCGACGAGGTCGCCGAGCACGTCCTGGAGCGCTTTGAGGACGTCGGCCTCATCGACGACCAGGCGTTCGCCAACGCCTGGGTCGAGTCGCGGCACCGCGGCCGCGGCCTGGCACGCAGCGCCCTCGCCCGTGAGCTGCGCACCAGGGGAGTGGACGCGGAACTGGTGAGCGAGGCCGTCGGGCTGCTCGACCACGAGCAGGAGGAGCAGCGGGCCCGCGAACTGGTGCTGCGCCGGCTGCCCGGCACCCGCGGGCTCGACCGCGACAAGCGGGTGCGGCGCCTTGCGGGCATGCTCGCCCGCAAGGGATACCCGGAGGGCCTGGCCCTGCGGGTGGTTCGCGACGCCCTCGCGGAAGAGGGCACCGATGAAGGAGAGGAGGAGCCGTGGGTATGGGAGCACGAATAGTGGAGCCGCACCCTGCGGCCCTCCGCGCCGACGGCGATGCCCGCAGAGGCGTCGACGCGGCTGACGGGTGGTTGGCCGGCCGGCGCGGTGCGGGCGCGGCGGCGGTTGCCGGCGGCTAACCGGTACGCCCACTGACCTGATGGCCGGGGGAGCCCTTCGCGCGCTCGTCCGCGCCGTCGGCAGCGACCGCCTCATCGGCCGCCCCGGAAGGGCCCGGCACACCCTCACCCCCCGCTCCACCGCCGAGTGCGGCGGCGGGCGGACCGCCACGGGCACGGTCGGCGTAGGAGTACAGCTCGGCGGGCCGGCAGCCCATCATGGCGGCCACCAAGTGCCCGTCCGGCCGGATGAGCAGGACCGTGTGCGCGGTGGCGCCCGGATACGCCTCGGCCACCAGCAGCTCCGCGCGGGTCGGCAGGGCCTTCACGGCCGAGGCGAGGCGCGGCATCAGACCCGCCCTCAGCCAGTGCCGGGAGTCCCAGACGCCGGTGCCCGGCGCGATCAGGAGGATGACCAGGCCACGGCCGAGCCGTTCGCTGAGGCGCCCCACGGTGCCGTCCAGGGCCGTGACGGCAACATCGCTGACGACCCCGCCCGGTGGCGTGGCGCAGGCAGCGGCGGGGCTCGGAGCGGCCGCCTTGCCGCCGCGCTGGGCGGGGACGGCGAGCGGCGAGCGGGCGTAGATCGAGGTGGCGGCCTCGTTACGGCCGAGGTGGCTGTCCGTCAGCAGTTCGGCCTGGTCCCGGGTCGAGCCGGACAGCAGGGTGTGCCGGACGGCCTGCCAGGCGCCGCTCGCCCGCAGCAGCGGCAGGACCTGGTCGGTGGCGCGCAGCCGGGTGCCGACGGCGCCCCTGCGCTCGATCTCGTAGCTGTCGAGGAGGATGTCGGAGGCGCCGTCGTGGAAGGCCAAGGCCAGTTTCCAGGAGAGGTTCTCGGCGTCGCGCAGCCCCTCCTCGATGCTCTGGGCCCCGAGGGCGCCCATCAGGTGGGCGGCGTCACCGGCGAGGAAGGCCCGCCCCACCCGCCAGCTGCGAGCGAGCCGCTGGTGCACGGGGTAGTCCGCCGAGCCCAGCAGTTCGTAGGGCACCACCTGGCCGCACCAGGCGGTGAGGGCCGCGCGGACGCGTTCGACGAGGGCGTCGGAGGTGAGCCGGCGGCCCTGGATCGGCAACTGCCAGTCCAGCCGCCAGACCCCGGCGGGCAGCGGGCGGGCGGTGATCTCCTGCCCCATCGGGGCGCCCGGCGGGTCGCGGTGCAGCAGTGCCACGCCGGGTTCGGGCAGTTGCGCCTTGACCGCGGCGACCGCGTGCCGGTCGACGGCCGTGCGGCCGGGGAACCGTACGCCGAGCAGCTTGCGCACGGTGGAGCGCGGGCCGTCGCAGCCCACCAGGAAGCTGCCCCGCCACCAGGTCTCCTGGGCGCCCTGGGTGTGCACGGTGACGCCGCGGGCGTCCTGCTCCACCACGTCGATCCGGCAGCCGGGCACGATCCGTACGGCGCCGCAGGTCAGCAGCGTGTCCCGCAGACCCTTCTCCAGGAGTTGCTGGTTGACGTGGACCGGCGCCTCCTCCGGGGTGAACTCCAGCCGCAGCACTTCCGCGCGGCGCCGCACCGTACGCCAGCCGGTCCAGGCCGCGCCGTCCTCGCGCAGCCGCCGGTGGCCGAGGCGGTCGAGCAGGGCCACGGCCCGCGGGCCGAGTACGGCGGTCCTGGCCTGCCGCAGGCCCTCCGCGTCGGCGAGGACCTCCGCCTCGTCGATGAGGATGACGGGGACGTCCCTGCGGGCCAGCGCGAGAGCGAGGGTCAGGCCGACAGGACCCGCCCCCGCGACGATCACCGGGTCCACGCAGGAACCCCGGGAAGAGTTGCGGTCACAAAGCGTATGCAACCCACTGCGTCATCCCGCGTCAAGCGACGGTCGCACGTCGGCGCGGTGCGAGGTGGGCACGCCGGGTACTCAGGAGGCGCACCCCGTGGCGCTCCGGATGCGTACCGGGTGGGTAACGGTCCCGTACGTGAGCCTGTACCCCCTTGACGCACCGGGGGCGGATCGGGGTGGATTCGATTCCACAGGCGCTTCGTGCCGGGGTCCGGCGGTTCTTGTGGGGCAACCGGACCTGCGAGACAACACGCTCGCAGGGAACCGGGGCGCAACACAAGCCGAACCAGGCATACACATGGGATGACGAGGAGGCGACGCATGCGGCTTCTGCTCGTGGAGGACGACGACCGGGTCGCCGCAGCGCTGTCGGCCGTGCTCGGCAGGCACGGCTTCGACGTCCGGCACGCCCGCAACGGTGAGGAGACGCTGGAGGCGCTGCTGCCCGACGGCGGCCCGGAGTTCGACTGCGTGCTGCTCGACCTCGGGCTGCCCGACCAGGACGGTTTCGAGGTGTGCAGCCGTATCCGGCGCCGCAGCACCACCCCGGTGATCATGGTCACCGCCCGCGCCGACGTCCGCTCGCGCATCCACGGGCTCAACCTCGGCGCGGACGACTACGTGGTCAAGCCCTACGACATCGGCGAACTGCTCGCCCGCATCCACGCCGTCGGACGCCGCCCGCCGCTGCGGCCGGCCGCAGCCCAGGGCGCCCCCACACCGCCCCACGGCAGCCCCGTGGTCACCGACCTCGCCCCTGCCGAGGAGACCCGCCTGGTGCTCGGCCAAGTGGCCATCGAACTGTCCAGCAGACGCGTCAGCGTCGGCGGCGACCCGGTGGCCCTCACTCGCAAGGAGTTCGACCTGCTGGCACTGCTCGCCCAGCGCCCCGGCGTCGTCTTCCGCCGCGAGCAGATCATCAGCGAGGTGTGGCGGACCGCATGGGAGGGCACCGGGCGCACCCTTGAGGTGCACGTCGCCTCCCTGCGCTCCAAGCTGCGCATCCCGGCGATGATCGAGACGGTCCGGGGCGTCGGCTACCGCCTCGTCGTCCCCGCTGCCTGACCCGCGGAACCAGGGGACACCGACCGTGCGCTCACGACTCCTCCCGCTGCTGATCATGCTCATGGCCGGCGTGCTGCTCGCGCTCGGCTTCCCGCTGGCGGCCAGTCAGGCCGCCGCCCAGCAGCAGCGCGTCGTCGTGGACCGCATCGACGACACCACGCGCTTCGCGGCCGTCGCCCAGTTCGTCACCGCACGCGACGAGGAGTCGACCGTTTCCCCGGACGACGACGAGCGCCTGCACACCCTGCGCACCGAACTCGCCCGCTACGAGCAGCTGTACGGCATCAAGGCCGGCGTCTTCTACCGCGACCGCTCCGCCATGGCGGCCGCCCCCGACAACTGGCGCGTCCCCGCCAGTGGCGAGCTCTACGAGGCGTACGAGGCGGCGCTGCTCGGCCGCCGCGCCCACAATCCGCGGCAGGTGTGGCCCTGGCAGCACCGCATGCTCGCCATCGCCTCGCCCATCGTGCGCGACGGCGACGTGGTCGCGGTGGTGGTCACCGACTCCCCGACCGGCGCGCTGCGGGCCCGCATCCTGCACGGGTGGCTGCTGCTGATCGCCGGGGAGCTGGCCGCCATGGCGATCGCGGTGCTGCTGGCCGTCCGCCTGACCGCCTGGGTGCTGCTGCCGATCGAGACGCTGGACCGGGTCACCCACGACATCGCCACCGGGCGGATGAAGTCCCGGGTGGAGGGCTCGGGCGGCCCACCGGAACTGCGCCGCCTGGTGCGCTCGTTCAACGAGATGGCGGACAACGTGGAGGCCGTGCTGGAACAGCAGCGGGCCTTCGTCGCCGACGCCTCCCACCAGCTGCGCAACCCGCTGTCGGCCCTCCTGCTGCGCATCGAGCTCCTGGGACTCGAGCTGCCCGACGGCCACATGGAGGCGGAGTCGGTCAAGGAGGAGGGCAGACGGCTGGCCCAAGTGCTCGACGACCTGCTCGGCCTCGCGGTCGCCGAGAACTCCGGCCGCCATCTCGCCGTCACCGACATCGCCGCCCTGACGCGCGTTCGCGTCGACGCCTGGCGCCCGGTCGCGGACCGCGAGGGCGTCACCCTGGAGTTCGGGTCGCCGCCGCAGAAGGCGGTCGACGGGTGGGCGGACGGCGTCGCCCTGTCCAGCGCCCTGGACGCCGTGCTGGACAACGCGATCAAGTTCACGCCCCCGCAGGGGCGGGTCGCGGTAGGGATACGGGTGGAGGACGAACACGTCGCCATCCTGGTCGCGGACGGCGGGCCCGGTCTCACCGACGACGAACTGGGCCGTGTGGGCGACCGGTTCTGGCGCAGCGCACGCCACCAGAACGTCCACGGCTCAGGGCTCGGCCTGTCCATCGCGCGCGCCCTGCTCGGTCAAAGTGGTGGAGCGATCGGCTTCGCGCACGGCGACCCTGGCGGCCTGGAAGTGACGCTCACGGTGCCGCGTACGGCACCTGTGGGGGCGGGCTGAGCACTGGACATCGAGCAGCGGGCGCCGAGCACAAGGCGTCGGGCATCAGGCGGCGAGCGCAAGCACTTGAGCGCAAGCGCCTGAGCACCAGGACGCGCACCCTGGATGCTCGCCCAGTTCGCCTCCAGACAGGCGCGGTCAGGGCTTCACCGACCGGTAGTACCGCTCGGCACCCTCGTGCAGCGGCAGCGGATCGGTGAAGACAGCCGTGCGCAGGTCCACCAGCTGTGCCGCGTGCACGACCTTGCCAATCGAGTCCCGGCTGTCGATCACCGCCTTGGTCAGCCGCTGCACCAGGCCGGCGTTCGCATGGTCGGTGGTGACCAGCAGGTTCGCCACCGCGATCGTCGCTATGGCCTGCCCGTCCTGCACCTTGGGGTAGGCGTCGGCCGGCATCATCGCCTGGCGGTAGTACGCCATCTCCGGACCCATGGCGTGCAGCTTGGCCACCAGGTCGCCGAGCTGCACCAGGCGGATGCGGTCCACCGGCGCCGCCATGGCGGCGACCGCGGCAGTCGGCAGCCCGCCCGACCAGAAGAAGGCGTCGAGCTTGCCGTGCAGCAGCATCGAGGGCGCCTGGTCGATGCCGACCGGCACGGCGGTGATGTCCTTGTCGATGTCCAGGCCCGCCGCCGTCAGCAACCGCCTGGTGATCAGATTGACGCCCGAGCCGGCCTGCCCCACGCCGACCCGCAGCCCTCGCAGGTCCCGTGTGGACTGCACCCTGGAGTCGCGCGGGACGACGAGCTGCATGTAGTCGTCATAGAGGCGCGCACAGGCGCGCAGGTCGTTCTTGCCCGGACCGTGGTACGCCTCCACCGCGTCGGCGGCCGCGATGGTGAAGTCGGCCCGCCCCGAGACCACGTCCTCGATGTTCTCCACCGAGCCCGCGGTGTGCACCAGGCCGACCCGCACCCCTGGCAGCGCGGTGCGCAGGTCCGCCTTGAGCAGCACTCCGTACTTCTCGTAGACGCCGTTGGACACCCCGGTCGCCAGCGAGATCGGCGCCTTGGGGTACGAGGGCCCCTCCGAGGCCAGGAGCCACCACACCAGCAGCGCCAGCGCCGAGGCGGCGGCCAGCGCCCCCTGCAGCACCCGGCGGGCGGCCACCCGCCCGCGCAGCGGCGCGCCCAGCCGCCGTAGCCGTCCGCCGAGGTGGGAGAGGTCCATGCCCCGCGATCCTGCCAGCCGGGGCGGCGACACGGAAGGGCCGCCCGCACGACCGCCCGGGCAGACCCCTTAACCCCGTACGGCGATGTCCGGGGGAGCGCTTACCCTGGGGTGCATGACCGCGCAGGACACCGCTCTCCCACGGAGCTACGAAATCCGCACCTACGGGTGCCAGATGAACGTCCACGACTCCGAGCGGCTGGCCGGCCTGCTGGAGGGCGCGGGCTATGTGCGGGCCCCGGAGGGCTCCGACGAGGCGGACGTCGTCGTGTTCAACACCTGCGCGGTACGGGAGAACGCGGACAACCGGCTCTACGGCAACCTCGGCCGTCTCGTGCCGAAGAAGGCCGAGCGGCCGGGCATGCAGATCGCCGTGGGCGGGTGCCTGGCCCAGAAGGACCGCGACACCATCATCAAGCGCGCCCCATGGGTCGACGTCGTCTTCGGCACCCACAACATCGGCAGCCTGCCGGTCCTGCTGGAGCGGGCCCGTGTCGCCGACGAGGCGCAGGTCGAGATCGCGGAGTCGCTGGAGACCTTCCCCTCCACGCTCCCCTCACGCCGGGAGTCCGCCTACGCCGCGTGGGTCGCGATCTCGGTGGGCTGCAACAACACCTGCACGTTCTGCATCGTGCCCGCGCTGCGCGGCAAGGAGAAGGACCGGCGTCCCGGCGACGTGCTCGCCGAGGTCGAGGCCCTGGTCGCCGAGGGCGTCGTCGAGGTCACCCTGCTGGGCCAGAACGTGAACGCCTACGGCTCCGACATCGGCGACCGCGAGGCGTTCGGCAAGCTGCTGCGGGCCACCGGCGGCGTCGAGGGCCTGGAGCGGGTCCGCTTCACCTCGCCGCACCCGCGCGACTTCACCGACGACGTGATCGCCGCCATGGCCGAGACGCCCAACGTGATGCACCAGCTCCACATGCCGCTGCAGTCCGGCTCGGACCGGGTGCTGAAGGCGATGCGCCGCTCGTACCGGCAGGACCGCTACCTCGGCATCATCGAGAAGGTGCGGGCCGCGATGCCCGACGCCGCGATCACCACCGACATCATCGTGGGCTTCCCCGGCGAGACCGAGGAGGACTTCGAGCAGACCCTGCACGTGGTGCGCGAGGCGCGCTTCGCCCAGGCGTTCACCTTCCAGTACAGCAAGCGCCCCGGCACGCCGGCCGCCGAGATGGACGGCCAGATTCCCAAGGCCGTGGTCCAGGAGCGCTACGAGCGGCTGGTCGCCCTGCAGGAGGAGATCTCCTGGGAGGAGAACAGGAAGCAGGTCGGCCGCACCCTCGAGGTGCTGGTCGCCGAGGGCGAGGGCCGCAAGGACGACGCCACCAAGCGCCTGTCGGGCCGTGCGCCCGACAACCGGCTGGTGCACTTCGAGCGGCCCGCCGAGGAGGTGCGCCCCGGCGACATGGTGACGGTCGAGATCACCTACGGGGCCCCGCACCACCTGCTCGCCGAGAAGCCGCCGCTTGCCGTGCGCCGCACCCGCGCAGGGGACGCCTGGGAGCGGCGGAACAGCGCGCCGGCCAAGCCCGCGGGCGTCATGCTCGGCCTGCCGACCATCGGGGCGCCCGCCGTGCCGCAGACCCCTGTGGCCGCGGGTGGCTGCGCCCTGGACTGAGCCCCGCCGGTAGGGTTCCGATCATGCTCGTCGCTGCCGCCGTGTGCCCCTGCCCGCCGCTGCTCGTGCCCGAGGTCGCGGCCGGGGCCGCGCCGGAGCTGGACGACCTGCGGTCCGCCTGCGCGGATGTCGTGGGCGTGCTCGCGGCCGCCCGGCCGGACCGGCTGGTGGCCGTGGGGCCGTCCGAGACGGGCGGCTTGGTGGACATCCCCGCCGGGACGCGCGGGTCCTTCGCCGCCTTCGGAGTGCCGCTCGAGGTGCGGCTCGGCCAAGGGGATCCCGCCGCACCCCCGCAACTGCCGTCCTCGCTGGCGGTGGCTGCCTGGCTGCTGCGGGGCTGGAACGCGGCTCCCGTGACCGGGCTCGGCGTCGACGGCGGCCTTGCGGCCGAGCGCTGCACCGAGGCGGGGCGGGAGCTGGCGGCCTCGGGGGAGCGGGTCGTGCTGCTGGTGCTCGGCGACGGGAGCGCGTGCCGTACGGTCAAGGCGCCCGGCTATCTCGACGAGCGGGCCGAGCCCTATGACGCGGCCGTCGCCGACGCGCTGGCCGCGGCCGACGTGGACGCTCTGACCGCCCTTGATCCCGAGCTGGCCCGCGAACTCCTCGTGGCGGGGCGGGCGCCCTGGCAGGTGCTGGCCGGAGCGGCCCAGGGCGCCGGACTGGAGGGCGAGCTGCTGTACGACGCGGCGCCCTACGGTGTCGGCTACTTCGTCGCAGCCTGGACGTAGGGGCAGCCTGGACGCACAGGCAAAGCGCCGAGCCAGCGGACCCGCGGCTTCCCGCGAGGAGCCCCGCCGAGCAGCGGCGACGTCGAGCGCCGCAAGCGTTCGCACACCAGACATGGACGGACCGCGGATGGTGGAGGTCCGCGGCCGTCCGGTCCGTGGGAGGCCCGCACCCGGCCCGGGCCCGTCGGCCCCGGCCGGTCGGGCACGGGCGGTCAGGCGCCGGAGTCGCGACCCCGCTCGCCGTAGTCATGTGTGGCGTCCTTGGCCTTCTCCACACCGGAGTCGATCTGGCTGCTGTGCTTGCCGCCGGTCTTCTGGTCCACGGCGTGGCCGGCCTTGTCGTACGTCTGGTCGATCTTGTCGCCGTGCTCCCTGACCATGTCGTCGGCCTTGCCCTTCGACATGCCGAGCTTTTCCTTGAGCGTGTCCATGAGGCTCATCCGGGCACCCTTCCTGGGAATCCGTCGAAGCGGCGGGCGGGCGGCCGTTTGGCCGCCGACGTGCGCCGTCCCATCCACGTACCAAGGCGCAAAACACGCCAAGTGGGTGCATTCCGTCACCCACTGACGACCATACCCGTGCCGCCCGGATTTCGCGTCGGCAGCCGATCGGGCTTGTGGACAACCCGGCACCGGCCCCGTGGCCGCCCGCGCCGGCGACAGCTAGGGGAGGTCGGGCGGGACGGCGGCGGAGATCACCGGAAAGTGGCCGAGGGCCGGCGTCTGGGAGACTTGCAGGGTGAACAAGCGTGTCATCGCCGTCGTCGGTCCGACCGCGGCCGGCAAGTCCGACCTCGGCGTCGCCCTGGCCCGGGCGCTGGGCGGGGAGGTGGTCAACGCCGACTCGATGCAGCTCTACCGCGGCATGGACATCGGCACCGCCAAGCTCACCCCCGCCGAACGGCAGGGGGTGCCCCACCACCTCCTGGACGTCTGGGAGGTGACCGAGGCGGCGAGCGTGGCCGAGTACCAGCTGCTGGCCCGTGCGGAGATCGACCGGCTCCACGCCGAGGGCCGCGTTCCTGTCTTCGTCGGCGGCTCCGGCCTCTACGTGCGCGCCGCCATCGACGCCTTGCACTTCCCCGGCACGGACCCCGCCGTCCGCGCCCGGCTGGAGGAGGAGCTGGAGATGCGCGGCCCTGGCGCCCTGCACGCCAGGCTCGCGGCCGTGGACCCCAAGGCCGCCCAGGCGATCCTGCCCAGCAACGGCCGCCGCATCGTGCGGGCCCTCGAGGTCGTGGAGATCACCGGGCAGCCCTTCACCGCGGGGCTGCCGGGCCACGAGTCGATCTACGACACCGTGCAGATCGGCGTCGGCGTGCCCCGCCCCGAACTGGACGAGCGCATCACCGCCCGGGTGGACCGCATGTGGGAGGCCGGGCTCGTGGCTGAGGTGCGCGCCCTGGAGGCGGTCGGCCTGCGCGAGGGCCGCACCGCCTCACGGGCCCTCGGATACCAGCAGGTGCTCGCCTGGTTCGCCGGCGACAGCTCCGAGGAGCAGGCACGCGCGGAGACCGTACGGGCCACCAAGCGCTTCGCCCGGCGGCAGGAGTCCTGGTTCCGGCGCGACCCGCGGGTGCACTGGCTCACCGCCCGCGGAACGGAACTCACCGAGCAGGCGCTGGCGTTGGCCGAACAAGCTCCAAGAAGCGGTCACAGCCTGATCACGTGATGGCATCGGGACGTCCTGGTGTCCCGGGCGGGCCCTTTCACCGTGCCATCATCGTGCTTCGAGCTACGGTGTCGGACGCATGGGAGGGCGCGTGGCGATGGCAGCCGGCCCACGCGACACCCCATCGGGGCGCGACACATCGGCGGACCCTGGCACGTCCCAGGAGTCACACGACTCACACCCGCTACCCGATCCCCGCAATGGCGGGGACCCCTTCGACGGCCTCGACCCCCTCGATCCCGGGGAGCCGGCCGACCGGCTCGACCGTCTGGAGCGGCTGGAGCCCCTGGGCGTTCTGGACGACATCGACCCCCTGGAGGCGGGCGAGCCGCTGCCGGATCTCGAAGGGGCGGAGTCCTTCCGGGAGTTGCGGCCGCCGCGCAGGCTGAGGATCTGGCAGCTCGCGCCCATCGTCGTGCTGGCCGTCGGCGGCTCGCTGATGTTCGCCTTTCCGCTCGCCTTCGAGTCCGGCGACGCCGGGCCCGTCGTGGCCATGCTCGGCCTGCTGCTGTGCGGGTGCGCCGCCGGCTGGGGCCTGACGGCCGCCCGGCGGGTCGGCCAGACCTGGCCGGGACTGCCGGCCCGCGGCTCGGGCGGAAGGGCGGACTGGCGCTACGTCGCCGGGTACGCCGCCGTGATCGCCGTCCTGGCCGTCCTCGCCGTCTGGCGCGTCGCCCGGCTGCGCTGACACGCCCGGCCGCATTCCGCACCCCTTGTGCCATGCCCCGCCGGGCGGTCCGGTCCCGACCGGGCGCAGCGGCGCGGACCGCGTACGATCGGGAGGGTGACGCACCCGCACGCCGGCGCCCGGATCCCCTTCCTCAAGGGGCACGGCACCGAGAACGACTTCGTGATCGTCCCCGACCCGGACGGCCGCCTCGACCTGTCGGCTGCCGATGTGGCCCGGCTGTGCGACCGCCGCGCGGGCATCGGCGGCGACGGCCTGCTGCGCGTCGTCCGCAGCGCCGCCCATCCCGAGGGCGCCGCGCTCGCCGGCGAGGCCGAGTGGTTCATGGACTACCGCAACAGCGACGGCAGCATCGCCGAGATGTGCGGCAACGGCGTCCGGGTCTTCGCCCGCTACCTCCAGCGCGAGGGGCACATCGAGGCCGGCGACCTGGCCGTGGCCACCCGGGCCGGCATCCGGCACGTGCACCTCGCCAAGGACACCGAGGACGGCGGCCAGGGCGACATCACCGTGTCCATGGGCCGCGCGACCCTGCCGGGCGGCGACGTCAGCGTCGGCGTGGACGGGCGCACCTGGCCCGCCATCAACGTCGGCATGGGCAACCCGCACGCCGTCGCCTTCGTCACCGACCTGGACGAGGCGGGTGACCTGCTGCACGCCCCCGCCGTGGCCCCGGCCGGCGCCTACCCCGCCGGGACCAACGTCGAGTTCGTCGTCGACCGCGCGCCCGGCCATGTGGCCATGCGCGTCCACGAGCGCGGCTCGGGCGAGACCCGCTCCTGCGGCACCGGTGCCTGCGCCGTGATGGTCGCCACCGCCCGGCGCGACGGGCTGGACCCGCTGCGCACCGGAGCGGCGGCCACCTACACCGTGGACGTCCCCGGCGGCCGGCTCGTGATCACCGAACGCGCAGACGGCGAGGTCGAGATGACCGGTCCCGCCGTGATCCTCGCCGAGGGCACCATCGACCCGGCCTGGCTGTGGGGACCCACCCACTGAACCGCCGCCGGCCCGCACCAGCAGAACCGGACGTATCCGGTCACCCCACCCGTACACCTTCCCTCGAACGGGTGATGGGGATCACTCTCGGCGAGAGCGTGACAGCCGCACGTGGTGGGCTCGGTAGCATCAATCACCGGCGCGGCTCCACGGGGCGTGGTGAGCGTCCGCAGCCGGTCCACGCTGCCGGGAGGCCCCGATGAGCGCAGAGAACGCCTTCGACGCGGACAACGCCGTCGACATCGTCCGGCGCGGCCTGCGGCGGATCGACCTGCGCCGCGTCGACCTGCGCAGGCTGGGACGCGTGGCCCTGCTCGGTGGCTCCGGGCGCGGCCGGCTGCCGGACGCGATCGAGCACCTCATCAAGGCCCACCGCGCCCACTACCCCGAGGCGGGCCCGGAAGCAGTCGAGACCCTGCGGCGCGCCTACGTCCTGGCCGAGTCCTCGCACCGCGGACAGACCCGCAAGAGCGGCGAGCCCTACATCACCCACCCGCTCGCCGTCACCTTGATCCTCGCCGAACTCGGGGCCGAGACCACCACGCTGACCGCATCGCTCCTCCACGACACCGTGGAGGACACCGAGGTGACGCTCGATCAGGTCGGGGTGGCCTTCGGCGAGGAGGTGCGCTTCCTCGTGGACGGTGTGACCAAGCTGGAGAAGGTCGACTACGGCGCCGCCGCCGAACCCGAGACCTTCCGCAAGATGCTCCTGGCCACCGGCAACGACGTGCGGGTCATGTCGATCAAACTCGCCGACCGCCTCCACAACATGCGCACCCTGGGCGTCATGCGGCCCGACAAGCAGGCCCGCATCGCCAGGGTGACGCGCGACGTGCTCATCCCGCTCGCCGAGCGGCTGGGGGTCCAGGCACTCAAGAGCGAGCTGGAGGACCTGGTCTTCGCGGTCCTGCACCCCGAGGAGTACGCCCGGGCCCGCGCGATGATCGACGCGGCCGCCGCCCGCCCCGACCCCCTCGCCGTCGTCGCCGAGGACCTGCGCGGCGTGCTGCGCGACGCCGGCATCGCCGCCGAGGTGAGCATCCGGCCGCGGCACGTGGTCTCCGTGCACCGCCTGATGCGCAAACGCGGGGTCGAGGAGCTGGGCGGCTGCGACTTCGGGCGGCTGCTGGTGGTCGTGGAGGAGAACGCCGACTGCTACGCCGCGCTCGGCGAGCTGCACACCTGCTTCACCCCGGTGATCGCCGAGTTCAAGGACTTCATCGCCGCGCCGAAGTTCAACCTGTACCAGTCGCTCCACACCGCCGTCGCGGACCGGCACGGCCGGATCGCCGAAGTCCTCGTCCGCACCCGGCGGATGCACCGCGTCGCCGAGGCGGGCGTCGTCGCGCTCGGCGACCCGCACGCCGCCGTGGAACCGCCCCAGGGCGCTGATGCCGACGCCCCCTCCGGCGAGGGCTGGGCGGGACCGGACCCGACCCAGCCCGGCTGGCTCGCCCGCCTGCTGGAGTGGCAGCGGGCCGTCCCCGACGCGGACACCTTCTGGTCGGCCCTGCGCGACGACCTCGCCCAGGACCGCGAGATCACCGTCTTCACCGCTCAAGGTGCCGAGGCCACCGGCACCTTCCGGCTGCCCGCGGGCGCCAGCTGCGTGGACGCCGCCTACGCCGTGCACGGCGCGGGCGGCCACGCCTGCGTCGGCGTCCGCGTCAACGGCCGACTGGCGCCGCTGGGGACCCGCCTGCGCGACGGCGACACCGTCCAGCTGCTGATGGACGACAGCGACACCTCGGGCCCCGACCCCGAATGGCTGGAGCACGCCACCACTCCGGCCGCCCGTATCGCCATCGGCCGCTGGCTCAACCAGCACCCCGGCCTCCCCGGGGAGGAGCAGCCCGCCAAGGCCCCCGCCGCCCGACCGGCGGCCCTGGAAAGCGGCGTGCCGCACGCCGAGCCGGTGGCCGTCGCCGACCTTCCCGGCGCCTCCGTCCGGCTGGCCCGGTGCTGTACGCCGGTGCCGCCCGACCACCTCATCGGGTTCGCGATCCGCGGCGGCACCGTGGCCGTGCACCGGGCCGAGTGTCCCAGCGGCGCCCGCATGGCGGCCGACGGCCGCACCGCCGTGCCCGTCCGGTGGCGCGACGCCCCCAGCGAGGGGGCCTCCTACCGCGCGACCGTCCTCGCCGAGGCCCTCAGCCGCCCCAGGCTGCTGGCCGATCTCACCGAGGTGATCGCCTCCCAGGGCGTCGGCATCGTCTCCGCCGCAGTGGAGCCGCCCCAGGAGCACCGGGTCCGCCATACCTACACTGTGGAGTTGTCCGACCAGCAGGCGCTCACGGCGCTGATGAGGGCGATGCGGTCCGTCCCCGGCGTCTACGACGTCTACCGCGCGCACCTGACCACCGCAGCCGTCCAGGACTGATCACACTCCTGCAACGGACGGTGACCGTACGTAGTTCCCGGTCGGGCAAAGAACATCGCCCGCGGTGAAACCCGCGTGACCGCACCGCGCCGGCGTGCGACCATCGACAGTGGTGGCGCCACCACGGCGCCCGAACGTCGACCGTACGACCGAAGGAACAGATGACCTCCAACGCTTCCTCCTCTTCCCCGCACGACCGGCAGCGCCTTCCCGAGCACCTTCGGGCCGAAGCCCTGATGGAAGAGGACGCGGCCTTGGGCCTGGACACCGACGGCGACTGGGACGGCGACCAGCTGGACCGCTCCGACCGCGCCTCCCTGCGCCGGGTCGCGGGCCTGTCCACCGAACTGGAGGACGTCACCGAGGTCGAGTACCGGCAGCTCCGCCTGGAGCGCGTGGTACTGGTCGGTGTGTGGACCTCCGGCACGGTGGACGACGCCGAGCAGTCACTGGCCGAGCTCGCCGCACTCGCCGAGACGGCAGGGGCCCTCGTGCTCGACGGCGTGATCCAGCGCCGCGACAAGCCCGACCCGGCCACCTACATCGGCTCCGGCAAGGCGCAGGAGCTGCGCGACATCGTCGTGGAGACCGGCGCCGACACCGTGGTGTGCGACGGCGAGCTCAGCCCCGGCCAGCTCATCCACCTCGAGGACGTCGTCAAGGTCAAGGTGGTCGACCGCACCGCGCTGATCCTCGACATCTTCGCCCAGCACGCCAAGTCCCGCGAGGGCAAGGCGCAGGTGTCGCTCGCGCAGATGCAGTACATGCTGCCCAGGCTGCGCGGCTGGGGCCAGTCGCTCTCCCGCCAGATGGGCGGTGGCGGCTCCGGTTCCTCCGGCGGCGGCATGGCGACCCGCGGTCCCGGTGAGACCAAGATCGAGACCGACCGGCGCCGCATCCGCGAGAAGATGGCCAAGATGCGCCGCGAGATCGCGGAGATGAAGACCAGCCGCGACCTCAAGCGCCAGGAGCGCAAGCGCCACAAGGTGCCCTCGGTGGCCATCGCCGGCTACACCAACGCGGGCAAGTCCTCGCTGCTCAACCGGCTGACCGGCGCCGGCGTCCTGGTGGAGAACGCGCTGTTCGCCACCCTGGACCCCACCGTGCGGCGGGCCGAGACGCCCAGCGGCCGCGTCTACACCCTCGCCGACACCGTCGGATTCGTGCGGCACCTGCCGCACCACCTGGTCGAGGCGTTCCGCTCCACCATGGAGGAGGTCGGCGAGGCCGACCTGATCCTGCACGTGGTCGACGGCTCGCACCCGGTGCCCGAGGAGCAACTCGCCGCGGTCCGCGAGGTGTTCCGCGACGTCGGCGCACACGACGTGCCGGAGATCGTCGTCGTCAACAAGGCGGACGCCGCCGACCCGCTGGTCCTGCAGCGGCTGCTGCGCGAGGAGAAGCACGCGATCGCCGTGTCCGCCCGCAGCGGCCTGGGCATCGACAAGCTGCTCGCGCTGATCGACGACACGCTGCCGCGCCCTGACGTGGAGGTGGAGGCCCTGGTGCCCTACACCCATGGGGCGCTGGTCTCGCGCGTGCACGCGAGCGGCGAGGTGCTCTCCGAGGAGCACACCGGCGAGGGCACCCTGCTCCGCGTCCGGGTGCACGAGGAACTGGCTGCCGAACTGGCGCCGTTCACCCTGGCCGCGCGACACTGACCGTCCGGCACCGACGAATGTAAGGGCCGCCTCCCCTTGGAGGCGGCCCTTACGCGTTGCACGCTCTGATCTCCTTGTCGGCCTCGCCGCACCTCGCCCGGGCGACCTCGGGCCTCACCGAGCCGTACACCTCTCCCGGTTCGTGGTGCCTCGATCGCCGTGGTGCCCTGCCGCGCCCCGGGGCCGGATGCCCTTCCGCGCTGCCGGAGGGAGGACCGGCGCGGGCCGCCGGCCGGGTCCGTCCGGAAAGTTCTGTCGACCGCCCGTGATCGCTTCGTCACCGCGTCGTTAGTACGGACGGGGGACAACCGTCCCGAAGCCGACCAGGAGGAGAGGGTACGTGGCGGTCACTTCGAGCGTGCCGGGACAATTGGCGCCGATCGACGGCGACATCACCGGCGCCGAGGCGATCCTGCGCCGCCAGGCGCAGCGCGAGTCGTCCGCGCGCACCTACGCCCGGTCGCTGCCGGTGGTCCCGGTCCGGGCCCGCGGCATGACGGTAGAGGGCGCCGACGGGCGGCGCTACCTGGACTGCCTGTCGGGCGCCGGCACCCTCGCCCTCGGCCACAACCACCCCGTCGTCCTGGAGGCGATCCGGCGCGTCCTGGACTCCGGCGCCCCCCTGCACGTCCTGGACCTCGCCACCCCGGTCAAGGACGACTTCACCACCGCCCTGTTCGAGACGCTTCCCGCGCCCCTGGCCGAGCACGGCCGCGTGCAGTTCTGCGGCCCCGCCGGCACCGACGCCGTCGAGGCCGCGATCAAGCTCACGCGCACCGCCACCGGCCGGGCCGGACTGCTGGCCTTCTCCGGGGCCTACCACGGCATGACGTCCGCCGCCCTGGCGGCCACCGGCGACACCGACGCGCGCGCGGCCATGGCGGCGGACACACGCGTCACCAGGCTCCCGTTCCCCTACGACTACCGCTGCCCCTTCGGCACCGGTGGCGACCGCGGCGCCGAACTGTCCGCGCGGCTGACCGCGAACCTGCTGGACGATCCCAAGGGCGGCGTGCAGCGGCCCGCCGCCATGCTGCTCGAACCCGTCCAAGGGGAAGGCGGCGTGATCCCCGCGCCCGACGAGTGGCTGCGCAGGATGCGGGAGATCACCCGGGCCCGCGGCATCCCGCTGATCGCCGACGAGGTGCAGACCGGCGTCGGCCGCACCGGCACCTTCTGGGCCGTCGAGCGCAGCGGCGTCGTGCCCGACGTCATGGTGCTCTCCAAAGCGGTCGGCGGCAGCCTCCCGCTCGCGGTGATCGTCTACCGCGAGGAACTCGACACCTGGCACCCGGGAGCCCACGCGGGCACCTTCCGCGGCAATCAGCTCGCCATGGCCGCCGGCGCCGCCACCATCCGCTTCGTCCGGCAGAACGCGCTGCACGAGCGGGCCGAGGCCGTCGGCGCCCACATGCTGTCCCGGCTGCGCGGCCTGGCCGCCCACCATGCCTGCATCGGCGATGTGCGCGGCCGCGGACTGATGATCGGCGTCGAACTGGTCGATACCGCGGCGCAGCCCGACGACTACGGCGCCCTGCCCGCCGCGTCGGCGCTGGCCGCGCGCGTCCAGCAGGAGGCGCTGCGGCGCGGCCTGATCGTGGAGCTCGGCGGCAGGCACTCCGCCGTCATCCGGCTGCTGCCCCCGCTCACGATCACCGACGAGCAGGCCGAGGCCGTACTGGACCGCCTCGCCGACGCCCTGCAGGCCGCCCAGGGCGCCGCGCAGCCCGCTGTCGGCGCCTCCCGCCCGTAAGCGCCCGCACGCCGCACCCGCACCCGCACCGCCGTACCCGACAAGTGAGGCCCCTGGCATGACCGCACGCGTGGACCCCACCGACAGCCGCTACGACGCCCAGACCACCGTGCCGCCCCAGCGCGTGCACGCGGCTCTGTTCGCCCCGGCGGCCGCCCCGCAGGCCCGCGAGGAGCCCTACGCCGCCGCCGACGGCGCAGGCGCGGAGGCACTGCTGCGCTGCTGGGCGCGCGAGAAGGGCCTGGACCGGCCCGCCGACGGGCTGCTGCGCCTGCCGCTGCCGGCCACCGGCGCCGAGGTGCAGGTACCGGTCCACCACTGGTCCCCGACCGGCCATCACCGCTTCGGACCGCCGCGCATCGGCGCCGCGGGGCACCAGGAGGTCACCGCCGTGCAGCTGGCCGCGCTGCTGGCCCGTGAGAGCGGCGCCGACGCGCTGGAGGGCGCCGACCTGGTCGCAAGGGTGGCGGACTCTGTGCTGCGGACCTCCGCCTTCCTCGCCGACCGCAGGCAGCGGCCCGGCAGCATGGAGCCCGAGGACCCCTTCCTGGACTCCGAGCAGGCGCTCATCCTCGGCCACCCCATGCACCCGACGCCCAAGAGCCGCGACGGGCTCGGCGACGGGGAGTCGGCCGCCTACTCGCCCGAACTGCGGGGCAGCTTCGCGCTGCATTGGGTCGCCGTGGACCGCTCGCTGCTGGCCACCGACTCGGCCTGGACCGAGAAGGGCCGGCCCGTCGCGGCCGCCGACCTGCTCACGGCCATGGCCGGCAGCAGCCTGCGCCTGCCGCCGAACACCGCGCCCCTGCCGCTGCACCCCTGGCAGGCCCGCGACATCCGGTACCGACCCGCCATCCGCGAGCTCTTCGACGCCGGCCTGCTGCACGACCTCGGCCCCATGGGCGGCCGCTGGCACCCCACCTCCTCGGTGCGCACCGTCTACCGGCCGGGCGCCCCGGCCATGCTCAAGCTCTCGCTGGGCTTGCGGATCACCAACTCCCGCCGGGAGAACCTGCGCAAGGAACTGCTGCGCGGCACCGAGGTGCACCGGCTGCTGCGCGCCGGGCTCGCGACCCGCTGGCAGGCCGCCCACCCCGGCTTCGACATCGTCCGCGACCCGGCCTGGCTCGGGGTCGACGATCCCGCCGGCGTCCCCCTGCCCGGTCTGGACGTCGGCCTGCGGCACAGCCCCTTCGGCGCCGGGGAGGAGGCGCACTGCCTCGCCGGACTGACCGCGCCCCGCCCGTGGCCCGGCCGGGCCGCCCATGAGCTGCACTCCAAGCTCTCGGTCCTGGTCGGCCGCCTTGCCGCGCGGACCGGGCGCCCTGGCGGGGCGGTGGCCGCCGAGTGGTTCCTGCGCTACCTGGACGCGGTGGTGCGGCCGGTGCTGTGGCTGGACGGCGAGGCGGGCATCGCCCTTGAGGCCCACCAGCAGAACACCCTGGTGCTCCTCGACCAGGACGGCTGGCCCCGCGGCGGGCGCTACCGCGACAACCAGGGGTACTACTTCCGCGAGTCCCACCGGGCCGAGCTGGAGCGGCAGCTGCCCGGCATCGGGGCGGCCAGCGACACCTTCGTCGCCGACGAGACGGCCGACGAGCGCTTCGCGTACTACCTGGGCATCAACAACGTCCTCGGCCTGGTCGGTGCCTTCGGGGCGCAGCGGCTCGCCGACGAGGAGCTGCTGCTGGCCGCCTTCCGCCGTTTCCTGACCGCGGTGCGCGGCGCGAGCAGCCTGCCCGAGCTGCTGCTGGACAGCAGTCACCTGCGCTGCAAGGCCAACCTGCTGACGCGCCTGCAGGGCATGGACGAGCTGGTGGGTCCGGTCGATACGCAGTCCGTCTACGTCACCCTGCCCAACCCGCTGGCCCGTTAGACGACCGCAGACAGCCTGCGGGAGCATGCCCCCCACCCCCGGTCCGGAAAGACCGCGCCAGGCCGTCCGACGGGCTCCTGAGGCCCGCTGAGGCACCGTCGGACGGCCGGCACAGGAAGGAGTTCCGTTGCCATCCGCCGACTCCGGCACCGAGGACACCCTGGACCTGAAGCTGCCCGCGGAAGTCCTCGCGCTGCTCGACCCCCCGCTCACCGCGGGCGACAGCACCGACCTGCTCGGCGGTGTGGCCGGCTGGCCCGCTGCCGCCACCCCCGCGGGCTCCTTCCGGCTCGTCCCGGTGGACACCAGCAGGGACCTGGCCCTGGTCACCGCCTGGATGAACGACCCTGCGGTCGCGCAGTTCTGGGAACTCGCCGGCGGGCAGCACGTCACCGAGGCCCACGTCCGCGCCCAGAGCGACGGGGACGGCCGCAGCGTGCCCTGCCTGGGCGTACTGGACGGGACCCCCATGAGCTACTGGGAGATCTACCGCGCCGACCTGGACCCGCTCGCCCGCTTCTACCCCGCCCGCCCCCACGACACAGGGATCCACCTGCTCCTCGGCCGCGTCGCCGACCGCGGCCGCGGGCTGGGCGGCACCCTGCTGCGCGCCGTCTCCGACCTCGTGCTCGACCAGCGGCCGTGCTGCCGCCGCGTCGTGGCCGAGCCGGACCTGCGCAACACCCCGTCCGTCGCCGCCTTCCTCACCGCCGGATTCCGCTTCGGCGCCGAGGTCGACCTGCCGGGCAAGCGCGCCGCCCTGATGGTCCGCGACCGGGCGCTGCGCGACCGGATCCGGTAACGCCGCACCGGCCGTTGGAGCACCGCGACCAGCACCGGCCACCACCGTCCCCTCCTTCCGCAGGAGCCCACCGTGACGATCCCGTTCCCGAACGATCCCGCAGCATGGCAGCGCGCGTCCCGGCGGCTGCTCGCCAAGATGCTGGCCGAATTCGCCTACGAGGAGGTGATCGCCCCGGAGCCCGATCCGCAGGCGGGCCCCGACGCCTACCGGGTGCCGCTGCACCACGACGTGACCTACCGCTTCCGCGCTCGGCGGGGCGCGTACGGCAGCTGGCGCGTGGACGCGGACAGCATCACGCCGACCGGCGATCCGCTGCACTTCCTCACCCACGGCCACCACGGGGTGCTCGGCCTGAGCGGCGACACGACGGGACATTTGATCAGGGAACTGCTCGCCACGATCAGCGCGGACGTGCGCCTGGACGCCACCGCGCTGACCGCCGCCGAGCTGGCCGACCTCGACTACGCCGAACTGGAGGGTCACCAGACCGGCCACCCCTGGCTGGTCGCGAACAAGGGGCGGGTGGGCTTCTCGGCGGCCGACAGCGAGCAGTGGGCGCCGGAGGCGCGCAGGCAGCACCGGCTGCCCTGGATCGCCGTCCACCGGGACCTCGCCGAGTACCGCGGCACCCGCACCCTGGAGAACCCGGACAAGCTCTACGCCGAGGAACTGCCGTCCGACGTCCTGGCCGGCTTCCACCGCCTGATCGCCGAGCGCGGCCGCGAGCCGGCCGACTACCTGCTGCTGCCCGTGCACCCCTGGCAGTGGGACCAGATCGTCGCCCCGCTGTTCGCCCCGGCGCTCGCCGACGGCACCATCATCCACCTCACCACCGACACCGACCTGCGCATGCCGCAGCAGTCGATCCGCACTTTCCTCAACACCAGCCGGCCGCAGCGCCGCACGGTGAAGCTGCCGCTGTCCGTCCTCAACACCCTGGTCTGGCGCGGCCTGCCCACCGAACGCACCCTGGCCGCCCCTGCGGTGACCGCCTGGATGCACGGGCTGCGCGACCACGACCGCTTCCTGAGGGACGAGGCACGGGTGATCCTGCTCGGGGAGGTCGCGTCCGTCAGCGTGGCCCACCCGCAGTACGACAAGCTGCCCGCCGTTCCGTACCAGTACCGCGAACTGCTCGGCTGCATCTGGCGCGAACCCATTGCCGCGAGCCTCGACCCGGGCGAGCGCGCCCGCACTCTCGCGTCCCTGCTGCACACCGACCGCGACGGCCGTGCCTTCACCGCCGAACTCGTGGAACGCTCCGGACTCGCACCCGAGATCTGGCTCCGGCACCTCTTCGCGGCGATCCTCCCGCCGCTGCTGCACTTCCTCTACCGCTACGGAACGGTGTTCTCCCCGCACGGCGAGAACGCCATCGTCGTCTTCGACGAGCACGACATCCCGGTTCGGCTGGCGGTCAAGGACTTCGTGGACGACGTGAACGTCTCCGCGCACCCGCTGCCGGAACTCGCCACCATGCCGGAGGAAGTCCGCTCCGTGCTCCTCACCGAACCCCCGGAATTCCTCACCCAGTTCATCCATTCGGGTCTGTTCGTCGGCGTCTTCCGCTATCTGGCGCCGCTGTGCGAAGCACAACTCGGGGTGCCCGAGGCGGAATTCTGGCAACTGGTGCGGCAGGAGGTCCTCCACCACCAGGAGCGCTTCCCCGAACTCAAGGAGCGCTTCGCCACCTTCGACCTGCTCACCGCGCGCATCGCCCGGCTGTGCCTGAACCGCAACCGGCTCCACCTCGACGGCTACCGCGACCGCCCCAACCGCCCGCACGCCGCTGTCCACGGCACCGTCCCCAATCCCCTCAGCGGCCCCTGACACCCAAGGAGGCGAGGAGGGGCCGGTCGCTACGATGCCCACGGTGGTGGGCGGCGACCGGCCCCGGCGGACGGAGCGCGATGGGCGAGCAGGACGGCACCAGGACATGCCCGGGCTGCGGTGCGGCCGGTGTGCTGCCCGGCCAACTGGTCTGCCGCGTCTGCTACGTCCCCTTCGCGCTCGTCCCGCCACCCATGGAGGCCGCCCACGCCTCCATGGCGGCGGATCGCGACCCAGGCCGCGATCCAGCACCCATGGCGTCGGACCGGGCAGCGGAGGCCGACACGCGCGTCATCGACCGGCCGTCTCTCACGCTCGACGCACCGGGCAAGGTCGCGCCGCCCCATGCCCTCGCCCTGCGCTTCTCAGGTGGCCAGACCATCGCCCTGACCAGAGACGAGCAGGTCAGGCTCGGCCGGGAGCCGCGGCTGTGTCCGCGGGCCGGCTTCCTCACCGGCCACTCCGACCTCTCGCGCCTGCACGCCACCGTCGCCGTCGACGCCGAAGGCACCGCCACCGTCACGGACGAGGACTCCACCAACGGCACCTTCGTGGACGGCCGCCGCCTCGCACCCAGGAGCACCGCAGTCCTGCGCCCCGGCTCCACGCTGCGGCTCGCGGCCGACGTCACTGTTCTGGTGCTGCCCTGACCGCCGCATAGGAGGCCAGGCAGCGCGCCAACGGGTGCCCCGCGCCCAGGGCGGCGGACGACTCGCGCGCCACCTCCGCGAAGCGCCGGATCGCGGCCACCGTGCCGTGCATCCCCTCCAGCGCCCGTGCCCGGCCGAAGCGCGCGGCAAAGGCGGCGGCATCGCCCTCGACGCCCAGGAGCGCGAGCCGGTGCAGCACCTCCCAGTAGCGCCGGTCCGCCTCCGTGTAGCGCTGCTTCGCCAGCAGTTCCTCGCCCTCTTCCAGCAGCGCCCACAGGACATGCCGTGCGTCCACCCGTGCTTCCTCCGCCGGTCGCGCCATCTCCCGCAGCCGCTCGGCCACTTCGCCCGCGCTGCCAGGGCGGTCGGCAGGGGACTTGGCCAGCAGGGCGTGCACCAGGTCCGCCAGGGGCGCCGGAACGTCCGGTCGGCGGCGCGCGATCGGCTCGGGCGCCACGTGCACGTGCTTGTAGGCGTAGCCGACGGGGGTGCCGGCGGAGAAGGGCGGCCCCTCGGCGAGCATCGCGTAGAGCACGCAACCCAGGGCGTACAGGTCGGAGGCCGAGGTCACCTCGTGCCCCTGCGCCTGCTCGGGCGACAGGTAAGGCGGCGAGCCCAGCACGGCATGGGCCGCGGTGTGGCGGGTGCGCGTAGGGTCCTGCTGCGCCGCGAGGCCGAAGTCGCAGACCTTCACCGTGCCGTCCGGCAGCAGCATCAGGTTCTCCGGCTTGATGTCGCGGTGCACCAGGCCGTGTTCGTGCGCGTGCTGCAGACCCGCGGCGATCTGCGCCCCGTAGGAGAGCACCTCCGTGACCGGGAGGCCGCCGCGTTCCAGCAGCACCCGGCCGAAGTCCTCACCGGCGAGCAACTCCATCACCAGGAACGGGCTCCCCTGGTGCGCACCCGCGTCGTGGACCGTGGCCACATTGGGATGGGCGAGGGCGGCCGCGGCGTACGCCTCCCGCCGGAAGCGGCCCTGGCGCTCGGCGCGCTCCTCCGGCGACCACTCCGCACGCAAGGTGAGCACCTTCACCGCCACCTTGCGGCCCAGGCTCTCGTCCATCGCGGCGTAAACCCTGCCGAAGCCGCCGTCGCCCAAGGGCGCCTCCAACCGGTAGCGGCCATTCAGGAGCGTGCCCACGCCGATCGCGCGGTCCCCGCTCACTCGACCTCCGGGCGGTCCGCCGCACCCAGCGCAGCGCGCTCCCGTGGCGGTGCGGCCGCCTCGCGCCATAGGGCGCTGGGCAGCGCCACCATGGTCGCCGCGGCCGCGGCGGCTGTGCGGGCAGGCCCGTCCGCACCGTCCGCCTCGTCCTCCTCGAAGACGAATTGGCGGCCGCTGGGCAGCAGTTCGAGCCGCTCGTGCAGCACCACGGAGTCGCCGCGGCGCAGCCGCCACACATTGCCGTGGTGGAGCGGCAGCAGTACGTCGCCCTCGGGGCGCCTGCGTCGTATCCGGGTGCCGTTGGCGCTGCGCTCGTCGACCACGGTGAGGGCGGAGCCGTCGTAGTCGAGCACCACGTGCGTGCGGCTGACCGAGTCCACCGCGGCCTGGTCGATCCAGGCGCCCAGGGCGACACCGCCACTGCCCGGTGCGCGGCCGACAGCGAGCGGTTCGCCGGCCGTCACCATGAAGCGGCCGCGGACGGTGCCGTCCATGACGACCTTCACCTGCGCGCGGGCCGGGCGCGGCCCCGCGTCCGCCAGCGGCACCCCGTGCGTCGGGCACTCGATGCGCCGCCCGCGGCGCCTGGGGAGCGCCGTACCGGGCCGGTCCGCGGAGCCGAAGAGCGGGCAGCCGGCTTCGGGGCAGCGCCAGTTGCGGCCGAGAACGGCGCGGTGCGCCGAGGGCGCCCAGCGGCGCAGCACTCCGGCCTCCAGCAGCAGCCCTTCCTCCTCCTTCCGCGAGACCTGCCACTCCGGCGGCACCGGCATGATCCGCGGCCGCACCCCGATCGTGCCGTCCGGGTCCAGAACCGGCCGCAGGAAGCGGTCGCGGTCGCCGGGGATCCAGGGATAGGCACGGTGGAAGTCCAGGAAGTTGTCGGCGCTGACCACCCGTAGCTCCAGGGCGTCGGCTAGCTCCAGGATGCGGTCGTCCGCCCTGGGCAGCACCTCCAGCAGCCCGCCCCGGTACCACCCGCCCAGCCGTTCGCGCTCCGGGGCGGTCAGCCGCCCGTCGGTGAGCAGGGACCGGTCGGTGATCGCGTACACCTGCACCGCGGGGTCGCGGGCGTAGGCCGCGAGTGCGTCCAGCAAGCCCTCGAAACGGGCCAGGTCCGCGGCCCGCTCCCCGCCGAGCGCCGGCTCGCGCACGACGTTGGCGACGTCGATCACGAAGTCCGCGGCCGAGGCATCAAGCGTCAGACGGCTCTGGCACTGCATGTGACCAGAAGCTAGCACCGGGCGAGCGGGGCCGGTGCCGCGAACCCGGCGCGGTGACCGGATCGGAGCGAGCGGGAACGCAGTGTCAGTGGCGCGCCGTAGGCTGGCCTCCCTATGGACACCACCGCCCCAGACTCCCCGACGCCCGCGGGGGGACCCCCAGCGCTCACCGACCTGCTGCACGCCGCCGTCACCGCTGTCGGCGGTGTCGAGCGGGAGGGCCAGGTCACCATGGCCAAGGCCGTCGAGGCGGCCGTGGACGACCGCTCGCACCTGCTCGTGCAGGCCGGCACCGGTACGGGCAAGTCGCTCGGCTACCTGGTGCCCGCCCTCGCCCACGGCGAGCCCGTGGTGGTCGCCACCGCGACCCTCGCCCTGCAGCGGCAGCTGGTCGAGCGCGACCTGCCGCGCACGGTCCAGGCGCTCAAGCCCCTCCTGCGGCGCGAGCCGCAGTTCGCGATGCTGAAGGGCCGCTCCAACTACCTGTGCCTGCACCGCCTCCACGAGGGCGTGCCGCAGGACGAGGAGGACGGCCTCTTCGACCCCTTCGAGGCGGCGGCGCCCACCAGCAAGCTGGGGCAGGACCTGCTGCGGATGCGGGACTGGGCGGACGAGACGGAGACCGGCGACCGTGACGGCCTGACCCCCGGGGTGTCCGACCGCGCCTGGAGCCAGGTGTCGGTCACCTCCCGGGAGTGCCTGGGTGCCACCAAGTGCGCCTACGGGGCCGAGTGCTTCGCCGAGGCGGCAAGGGAGCGGGCCAAGCTCGCCGAGGTGGTGGTCACCAACCACGCCCTGCTCGCGATCGACGCCATCGAGGGCGCTCCCGTGCTGCCCGGCCACGAGGTGCTGATCATCGACGAGGCGCACGAACTGGTCTCCCGGGTCACGGGCGTGGCCACCGGAGAGCTCACCCCCATCGGCGTCAACCGCGCGGTCAAGCGCGCCGCCAAGCTCGTCAACGAGAAGGCGGCCGACGCCCTGCTGAGCGCCGGCGAGGGCTTCGAGCGGGTGATGGAGCTGGCCCTGCCCGGGCGGCTGGAGGAGATCCCCGAGGACCTGGGATACGTGCTCGCCGCCCTGCGGGACGCCTGCCGCCTGGTCATCACCGCGCTGGGGGAGACCCGCGACAAGTCCGTGCAGGACGAGGACGCGGTCCGCAAGCAGGCCCTGGCGTCCGTGGAGCACGTCCACGAGGTCGCTGAGCGCTTGGTGCAGGGCTCCGAGTACGACGTGGTGTGGTGCGAGCGCCACGATCGTTTCGGGGCGTCCCTGCGGGTCGCTCCGCTGAGCGTGTCCGGGCTGCTGCGCGAGAAGCTCTTCACCGACCGCTCGGTCGTGCTCACCTCGGCCACCTTGAAGCTGGGCGGCGACTTCAACGGGGTGGCCGCCTCTCTCGGCCTGGCGCCGGAGGGCACCAAGGCGGCGGAGGGCGAGGACCCGGTGCCGCGGTGGAAGGGCATCGATGTCGGCTCGCCGTTCGACTACCGCAAGCAGGGCATCCTCTACGTCGCCAGGCACCTGTCGCAGCCCGGCCGCGACGCCGGCCGCGAGGACATGCTCGACGAACTCGCCGAGCTGATCGAGGCCGCGGGCGGGCGCACCCTCGGGCTCTTCTCGTCCATGAGGGGCGCGCAGGCGGCCGCGGAGGCGATGCGGGGCCGGCTGGACCACCCCGTGCTGCTGCAGGGCGAGGAGACGCTGGGAGAGCTGATCCGGGCCTTCTCCGAGGACGCCAGGACGTGCCTCTTCGGCACGCTGTCGCTGTGGCAGGGGGTGGACGTCCCGGGCCCGAACTGCCAGCTCGTGGTGATGGACCGCATCCCCTTCCCGCGTCCTGACGACCCGCTGATGAGCGCGCGGCAAAAGGCGGTGGAGGAGCGCGGGGGCAATGGCTTCATGGCCGTCGCCGCCACACACGCGGCCCTGCTGATGGCCCAGGGCGCCGGGCGCCTGGTCCGCGCCAGCGGTGACCGAGGTGTCGTCGCGGTGCTCGATCCGCGGCTGGACAAGGCGCGGTACGGCGGCTTCCTGCGTTCCTCGATGCCGGACTTCTGGTACACGACGGACCGGAACCAGGTGCGCCGCTCCCTGGCGGCCATCGACGCGAAGGCCAAGCAGGAGGCCGGCGAGCAGGCGTAACAGGCGATCCTCGCCCAACGGGCCCCTCGGAGTGCCCTCGGCGGCTGCCCGAGCCCGGGAGGGCGCTCTGCGAGCCCGGGAGGCTGGCGGGAATCCCCGACCAAGCCCCGCCAAGGGGAAGGCCCCGATGACGCGCCGTACGGCGTTCTCGGGGCCCAGGGCGCCGGTTCTGCGGCGGTGCGGCCGCCGCGGTTCAGACGCGTCGCAGGACGGCGACGACCTTGCCGAGGATCGTGGCCTCGTCGCCGGGGATGGGCTGGTACGCCGCGTTGTGCGGGAGCAGCCACACATGGCCGTTGTCCCGCTTGAAGCGCTTGACGGTCGCCTCGCCGTCGAGCATCGCGGCCACGATGTCGCCGTTCTCCGCGACGGGTTGGCGCCGTACCGTCACCCAGTCGCCGTCGCAGATGGCGGCCTCGATCATCGAGTCACCGACCACCTTCAGGACGAACAGCTCGCCGTCGCCGACCAGTTGGCGGGGGAGCGGGAAGACGTCCTCGACCGACTCCTCGGCGAGGATCGGGCCGCCCGCGGCGATGCGGCCGACCAGCGGCACATAGGACGCCGAGGGCTTGCCGGTGGTGTCGGTGGGCTGCGGGTGGCCTGCGTCCGAGGCGCGGACCTCGTACGCGCGGGGCCGGTGCGGGTCGCGCCGCAGGAAGCCCTTGCGCTCGAGGGCCATCAGCTGGTGGGCGACCGAGGAAGTGCTGGACAAGCCGACGGCCTGGCCGATCTCCCGCATGGAGGGCGGATATCCGCGGCGCTGCACCGAGTCCCTGATGACCTCGATGACACGGCGCTGGCGCTCGGTCAGTCCGGAGCTGTCGGCGCGAATTCCCGGGGGCCGTCCGGGAAGGGCGCGTGCGGGCTTCGGGGCGTTGTCGTCGTTCATCGCGTCCAGCAGGCCGATTCCGTCGGGAGAGCGGTCATGGGCGGTCAATGTCGCAGCGGCGCTCTCTGCGGTGGTGCTCACGGCGGCCCCTTTCGAGATGTTCTCCACCGCATGGGCTGCGGTCGGCCCGCGTCCGCGCGCGGGCAGTTAGTACAACGGTAGTGGGTTTCGAAAGGTTGCGCCAAACACACGTTCGAGTGAATTAGCGTAAATCCGCTGACGTGATCAAGGTACCGGGTGTATTGATCGAATGGAAGTTCGATGCCCGAGAACTTCCCTGAGGGTGGGCGGCCCTCCTGGCGCAGGCATATGCCCGGCCTTCACGCGGCCCGGAGCGGTGGCCGGATTCCACCGCCCGCCACCGCCTGCCGCCGATGCCCATCAGTGTGTCACCGCCGCCCCCTCGGCGGGCCGCGATGCCGATTCCCGTACGCTGCGGTGGCGTCCGGCCGCCCTCCGCAACCGCGACACGCTGAACCACCCCCCTGATGTACGGGCACCAGATCTAGTGGTTGGATAGGTCTCGCCCACCACAAGTTGTGGTTGCTGGGTGGTCCGGTGGCCCTTTCGCCACCGTGATCGCCTATGCTTGAGGCTGCTCCGGGGGGCCTGCCAAGGCCCTGCGTGAGCCTGTTCGCCGTGCGCTCACCGCGGGTGAGGGAGGGAGTCGGAAGCCGTGCACTGCCCCTTCTGCAGACACCCCGACAGTCGTGTCGTGGACAGCCGCACCACCGACGACGGGGCATCGATCCGCCGTCGCCGGCAGTGCCCGGACTGCGGCCGGCGCTTCACCACCGTGGAGACGGCGTCACTGATGGTGATCAAGCGCAGCGGCGTCACCGAACCGTTCAGCCGCTCCAAAGTGATCGCGGGCGTCCGCAAGGCGTGCCAGGGCCGCCCGGTCACCGAGGACGCACTGGCCCAGCTCGGGCAGCGCGTCGAGGAGGCGGTGCGGGCCACCGGCAGCGCCGAGCTGTCGACCCACGACGTGGGACTGGCCATACTCGGCCCGCTCCAGGAGCTCGACCTCGTGGCCTATCTGCGCTTCGCCAGCGTGTACCGGGCCTTCGACTCCCTCGACGACTTCGAGCAGGCCATCACCGAGCTGCGCGAGCAGCTCCCACCCAGGACCCCCGGCGGGCTCGACGAGGACCTCGGGGTCCCGGCGCCCGCGGCCGCCGACTAGCGGCCCGGGGACACGGATTTGCCGGAGCGCCCCCGGGGTGCCGAGGCGGCAGACAGTAATGCGCCGCGGGGAAGAACCGCGCACATCAGGGCGTTCTCGCCCATACAGGGAGGCGGCATGACAGAGACGACGAGCGGTCCGGCGCGCGGTTCACGCACCAAGGGGCCGAAGGCGGGCAAGGGCCTGCGCATCGAGCGCATCCACACCACCCCGGGCGTGCACCCGTACGACGAGGTGGTCTGGGAGCGCCGTGACGTCGTCATGACCAACTGGCGCGACGGCTCGATCAACTTCGAGCAGCGCGGCGTTGAGTTCCCCGACTTCTGGTCGGTGAACGCGGTCAACATCGTGACCAGCAAGTACTTCCGCGGAGCGGTGAACAGCCCCAAGCGCGAGAAGAGCCTGAAGCAGCTCATCGACCGCGTGGTGCTCACCTACCGCAAGGCCGGCGAGGACAACGGGTACTTCGCTTCGCCCGCGGACGCCGAGATCTTCGAGCACGAACTGACCTACGCCCTGCTGCACCAGGTCTTCAGCTTCAACTCGCCGGTCTGGTTCAACGTCGGCACCGCTCAGCCGCAGCAGGTCTCGGCCTGCTTCATCCTGTCGGTGGACGACTCCATGGACTCCATCCTGGACTGGTACAAGGAAGAGGGGATGATCTTCAAGGGCGGCTCCGGCGCCGGCCTGAACCTCTCCCGCATCCGCTCCTCCAAGGAACTGCTCTCCTCCGGCGGCAACGCCTCAGGACCGGTCTCCTTCATGCGCGGCGCCGACGCCTCGGCGGGCACCATCAAGTCGGGCGGCGCCACCCGCCGCGCCGCCAAGATGGTGGTCCTGGACGTCGACCACCCCGACGTCGAGGCGTTCATCGAGACCAAGGTCAAGGAGGAGCAGAAGATCCGCGCCCTGCGGGACGCCGGCTTCGACATGGACCTGGGCGGCGACGACATCACCTCGGTCCAGTACCAGAACGCGAACAACTCCGTCCGCGTGAACGACGAGTTCATGAAGGCCGTCGAGCAGGGCAAGCCGTTCGGGCTGCGGGCCCGGATGACCGGCGAGGTCATCGAGGAGGTCGACGCCAAGTCGCTCTTCCGCAAGATGGCGGAGGCCGCCTGGGCGTGCGCCGACCCCGGCATCCAGTACGACGACACGATCAACCACTGGCACACCTCCCCCGAGACGGGCCGGATCACCGCCTCCAACCCGTGCAGCGAGTACATGCACCTGGACAACTCCAGCTGCAACCTCGCCTCGCTCAACCTGCTGAAGTTCCTCCGTCACGACGACAACGGCGGCCAGAGCTTCGACGCGGAGCGCTTCGCCAAGGTGGTCGAGCTGGTCATCACGGCGATGGACATCTCCATCTGCTTCGCCGACTTCCCGACCGAGAAGATCGGCGAGACCACCCGCGCCTTCCGCCAGCTCGGTATCGGCTACGCCAACCTGGGTGCGCTGCTCATGGCCACCGGGCACGCCTACGACTCCGACGGCGGGCGCGCCCTGGCCGGCGCCATCACCTCCCTGATGACCGGCACCTCCTACAAGCGCTCCGCCGAACTGGCCGCGGTCGTCGGCCCGTACGAGGGGTACGCCCGCAACGCCGACGCCCACAAGCGCGTCATGCGGCAGCACTCGGACGCCAACGCGACCGCCAAGCGGATGGACGACCTGGACACCCCGGTGTGGGCGGCCGCCACAGAGGCGTGGCAGGACGTCCTGCGGCTCGGTGAGAAGAACGGATTCCGCAACGCCCAGGCGTCGGTCCTCGCGCCCACCGGCACGATCGGCCTGATGATGGACTGCGACACCACCGGTGTGGAGCCCGACCTGGCCCTGGTGAAGTTCAAGAAGCTGGTCGGCGGCGGCTCGATGCAGATCGTGAACAACACGGTCCCCACCGCCCTGAAGCGCCTGGGCTACCAGGAGGAGCAGATCGAGGCGATCGTCGGGCACATCGCCGAGCACGGCAACGTGATCGACGCGCCCGGCCTGAAGCAGGAGCACTACGAGGTCTTCGACTGCGCCATGGGCGAGCGGGCGATCTCGGCGATGGGCCACGTGCGGATGATGGCCGCCGCGCAGCCCTTCCTGTCGGGCGCGATCTCCAAGACGGTCAACCTGCCGGAGTCGGCCACCGTCGAGGAGGTCGAGGAGGTCTACTACGAGGGCTGGAAGCTCGGCCTGAAGGCCCTGGCGATCTACCGCGACAACTGCAAGGTCGGCCAGCCGCTGTCCGCCAAGAAGAAGAGCGACACCAAGGCGGAGACCCCCGCTGAGGCGCCGGCCGCCCAGGTGGAGAAGGTCGTCGAGTACCGCCCGGTCCGCAAGCGCCTGCCCAAGGGCCGCCCGGGGATCACCACCTCGTTCACCGTCGGCGGCGCCGAGGGCTACATGACGGCGAACTCCTACCCCGACGACGGCCTCGGCGAGGTCTTCCTGAAGATGTCCAAGCAGGGTTCGACCCTGGCGGGCATGATGGACGCCTTCTCCATCGCCGTCTCCGTGGGCATGCAGTACGGCGTCCCGCTGGAGACCTACGTCTCGAAGTTCACCAACATGCGCTTCGAGCCGGCGGGCCTGACCGACGACCCTGACGTGCGGATGGCGCAGTCCATCGTGGACTACATCTTCCGCCGCCTGGCGCTGGACTTCCTGCCCTTCGAGACGCGCTCCGCGCTCGGCATCCACTCCGCCGAGGAGCGCCAGCGCCACCTGGACACGGGCTCGTACGAGGCCGCCGACGACGAGATGGACGTCGAGGGCCTGGCCCAGTCCGCGCCGCGCCAGATGGAGGCGCCCAAGCCGCTGTCGGTGGCGAAGCCCGCCGCCGCGGCACCCGCGCCCAAGGAGGCGCACAACTCCACGGAGCTGCTGGAGATCCAGCTCGGCCTGAACGCCGACGCCCCGCTCTGCTTCTCCTGCGGCACGAAGATGCGCCGCGCGGGCAGCTGCTACCTCTGCGAGGGCTGCGGCTCCACCAGCGGCTGCAGCTGACGGACGGCAGCCGCCTCCATTGCGGCGGCTGCCCGAGCGCACCCCAGGGAGGCGTACCCGGCACACCGCCGGGGCGCCTCCCTGCGCGTTTCACCCGCCGCGGACCCAACGCCACTACGATGGCGCGGTGTTGGTGAAGTGGATGCGGTGCGGTGTCGTCGATCAGGCGGGGTTCGACCGAGGACAGCGCAGGTGGGCGGTGCTGCGCCAGCAGGCGGGGTTCCGCGGGCAGGGCGGCGGGTGGAGCCGGGCGCAGCCAGGGGTGGCCCACCTCTTCGCCTTCTGGGACGACCGCAGCACGTACGACGGCTTCATGGCCGCGGGGCACGACGGCATCGCCCAGGCGCTGCACGGGACGTACGAACTGCTGGCGGTGCGCCTCTTCGAGCACCGGCTCGACGTCAAGGTGGGCTTCGAGCCGCACTTCACCGACGCCGACCTGCTGCGTGTCGCGCTGTGCAAGGTCCGGCCCGGCCGGGTGGAGCACTTCACCCAGATGCAGGAGCGGGTGTGGAACCCGGCGATGGCCGGCTCGCCCGGCATGCTGCGCGGCTCCTTCGGCCAGGGTGAGGACGACTCCTTCCTGGTGCTGTCGATGTGGGACACGGCGACCGAGCACGGCAAGTACCGCGAGGGCGCGGTGTCGCGGCTGTCGGAGCGTGCCGAACTCGACAGCGACGTCCTGTCGGTGACCGGCGACGTGGTGGACGTCGTGCAGGACTGGACGGTCTGAGGCGCACCTGCCGCCAAGGGTGGCCCATGCCGCCGGGCCCGCCATCGGCCGCATGGGCGTCCACTCCCTGGACCGGCGCGCCGCGGGACGGGACGCGCAATAGGGTGGCGCCCATGGGACGCCCTCGCCGCATCGTGCTCATCCGGCACGGCGAGTCCCAGGGCAACGAGGACGACGGCATCTACGCGCGGGTGCCCGACCACGCCCTGGAGCTCACCGCGAAAGGACGGCGGCAGGCCGCGGCGGCCGGCGCCGGGCTGCGCGCGCTCTTCGGCACCGAGCGCGTCCAGGCGTTCGTCTCGCCCTACCGGCGCACCTGGCACACCTTCGAGGAGCTTCGTCTCGACCCGTGCCGGGTCCAGGCGCGCGAGGAGCCGCGGCTGCGCGAGCAGGACTGGGGCAATTGGCAGGACCAGGAGGACATCCACCGCCAGCGCAAGGCCCGCGACTCCTACGGGCACTTCTTCTACCGCTTCGCCATGGGGGAGAGCGGCGCCGATGTCTACGACCGGGTCGGCGCCTTCCTGGAGACGCTCTACCGGGCCTTCGACAAGCCGGACTTCCCGCCGAACGTCCTGCTCGTCACCCATGGGCTGACCATGCGGCTGTTCTGCATGCGCTGGTTCCACTGGACGGTCGAGGAGTTCGAGACGCTGTCCAATCCCTCCAACGCCGAGACCCGCGCCCTGCTGCTGCAGGACTCGGGCCGCTACATCCTGGACCGGCCCTTCGAGCGCTGGGGCACGCCGAACCCGCCGGGCGGCGGGCTGCAGTAGCGCGCTGCCGGCCCCGTGTTGCCACGCGAAGGCGATTGACCCGGGCGACATGTGCTGCCAGAGTTCTCGGCGCCATGAACCCAGCCACCCCTGCCGAGGGGGAGCGCCTGTCGCGCGCCATGGCCGCCCTTCGAGGGCTGGCCGTCGGCGACGCCCTCGGATCGCAGTTCTTCGTCCCCGGCAATCACTCCGCCCTCCAGGAGGGCACCCTGCCGCCCGCACCATGGGCGTGGACCGACGACACGGAGATGGCCTGCTCGGTCGTCGCCGTCCTCGCCACTCATGGAGGCGTGGACCAGGATGCTCTCGCCCGCTCCTTCGCCGAGCACCACGACTTCGACCGCGGCTACGGCCCCGCCGTCAACCGGATGCTGCGCCTGATCCGGCAGGAGGGTGCCGACTGGCGCGAACTCGCCGCCGGCCTCTTCGACGGACAGGGCTCCTGGGGCAACGGGGCCGCCATGAGGGTCGCGCCTCTGGGCGCCTGGTACGCGGGCGAACCCGAACTGGCGGCCCGACAGGCGGAACTGTCCGCCCTCACCACCCACCATCACCACGAGGCGGTGGCGGGCGCAGTGGCCGTCGCCGCGACCGCCGCCATTGCGGTGGGGCCCGACTGCCCCGCCGACGCCGGGAGACTGCTCGGCGCGGTGCTCGACCTGGTGCCGCCCAGCGCCGTGCACGCGGGCGTCCGCCGCGCCGTGGACATGCTCGACTACGACGACGTGGCCACCGTCGCCGCCGTCCTCGGCTGCGGGCGCCGCACCAGCGCGCAGGACACCGTCCCCTTCGCCCTGTGGTCCGCCGCGCGCCATCTGGGCGACTACGAGCGGGCGTTCTGGACCACCGCGCGGGCAGGCGGCGACGTGGACACCACCTGCGCCATCGTCGGCGGCATCGTCGCCTCCCGCCCGGGGGGCGAACCATCGCGGACCTGGACGGACCGTACCGAAGCACTCCCGGAGTGGGCCCGATGGTCCTGATCGCCCCACTGCAGGCGGCCGGTTGCCGAGGGGTAGGCTGAGAGCGTCATGCCGTACGTACCGCCCACCCACACCGTCGAGCGCTCGATGCGCGCCACCCTCGGCGTACGCACCGTCGCGGGAGTGGACGAGGTGGGCCGGGGAGCGTGGGCCGGGCCCGTCACCGTGTGCGCCGCCGTCACCGGACTGCGCCGCCCGCCGGAGGGCCTGACCGACTCCAAGCTCATCACCCCCAAGCGTCGCACCAAGCTGGCCGCCGTGCTCACCGACTGGGTGACGTCCTACGCCCTGGGGCACGCCTCCTCCGAGGAGATCGACGACCTGGGGATGACGGCCGCGCTGCGGCTCGCCGCGGTACGCGCCCTGGAGGCGCTGCCGGAGCAGCCGGACGCGGTCATCCTGGACGGCAAGCACAACTACCTGGGCGGCCCCTGGACGGTGCGCACCGTCATCAAGGGCGACCAGTCCTGTGTCGCGGTGGCCGCCGCCTCGGTGATCGCCAAGGTGCACCGCGACGGTGCGATGGCCGAACTCGGCGCGGAATACACCCCGTTCGCTTTCGCGGACAACGCCGGATATCCGTCGCCCGTTCACCGCGCGGCACTTGAGGAGCACGGCCCCACCGCGCTGCACCGGCTGTCCTGGTCCTACCTGGACACCATGCCGCGGTGGCAGCACCTGAAGAAGGTGCGCGAGGACGGCGACACAGGGGAACAACTCGGTTTCGATTTCTGATTCACGGCCCACCCCCCGCTGCGCATTCCGAGCGCGTTTGATAGACATCAACTCATGCCTCTCACCCCCGAGGAGCCTCAGATTCACGAGAGCGTCCCGGGTCCCCGCACTGCTCCGGCCGCCGGCCGGAGTGCGTCGACCCCCCGTCCAGTCCCCGGTCCCCCGCGTCCCGCGGCGCCGCGCCCCGCACCGTCGAGGGACGCAGGGACCGCCGGCGTCGGCCCCGGGCGGCCCGGGTCCGGCCGAGGTGCGGCCAAGCCCGGACCGGCGACCCCGGTCGGGTCGCCGACTCCGGCCGCCACGGTGCCCAAGCAGCGCCCCGCCGACAGCGCCGCCCCGCAGATCCAGCTGATCCCCGCTCCGGCGGACGGCGCCGTCGACGCCGCCGACGAAACGGTTGACCTGCTGCTGGACACGGGCCGTTCGCCCGGCGAGGTGCTCGTGCTCACCACCGGGGAGCAGCATCCCTGGGCGGCGCACGAGCTGTCCTTCGGCGAGGACTCCTACTGGGCCCAGCACGACGCCGCCGACGACGTCTTCTACGCCGACATCCGCGCCACGCGCGCCACGGGCCGCCCCGTGGTGATCGTCGCGCTCAACGGCGGCGACGACGAGGGGATCGCCCAGGCGCTGGCCGGCGCGCTCGCCCGCGCCTCGGTGCTGCTGATCGTGTGCGGCGACCCCGCGCGCATCAACGGCCTGCTCGGCGCCTCCGCCTGAGCGCTCAGCGCACGGCGGCCTGGCGCTCGGAGAGCGCCGGTCCCTCCGCCAGGAGGGCGCCGGGCGCCTGCCGGGCCGGTGCGAGGGCCCGCGGGGTCCGCCCGGCGCGGCTCTCACCGAGGACGCTCCAGCCGTCGCCGGTGAGCGTCACGTACGACCCGCAGCGCAGGCCGTGCAGGGCGCAGGCGTCCCGCAGGCCCCACATCCAGGCGCCGTCCTCGGCCGTCCAGCCGGGGTCGCCGTCGCGGCAGACCAGCAGCACCGCGGTCCGCACCGGGCGGCGCAGCCGCAGGTCGTGCGGGATGACCCGGCGCAGGTGGGACAGCAGGGCGTTGCGCCGCTCCCAGCCGTCGAGGACGCCGACGCGTCCGGCGAAGGACGCGCTGGCCCTGATCCGGCCGTCCGGATCGTAGACGGCCACCACGGCCGTCTCGGGGGACGGCAGGTGCCGGGCGCAGAGGTCCTTGATCACGTCGCGGGGGTTGGCGAGCATCGGCACGCCGCTGCCCGCCCACTCGGCGGGCTCCACGGTGCGCGACACCCGGGAGGAACCGTCGGACGTGTCCGGAGCGAACCCGATGGCCACGGTCCTCCCTTCCGGATGCACCCGTAGACCGGGCGCGGGCGCACACCGGTCGAAGGGCTCGAAGAGCCGGTCGGGGGATCATCCGCTGCCAATTCTTCCTGCCGTACTGCCCTGCGGCAACGGGCAATTGGCATCAACGACCGATTTGGTCCCGTCCGCCGCATAGATCCCCGGAACCTGTGCGCGTCCGCGCCGTACCGCCCGGACCAGCGGGAACACCATCGTGGCCGGGGCCTGCCGGGGCAGCTGCGCGGTGCCCGTCGTCCGCGGTGGGCCATCGTCCCTCGCAGCCGTCCGCGGTCGTCTGCCGTTGTCCGGGGTCGTCTGGAGCGCGGATCGCCCGCGGCGGCGGGTGAGGTGGCCGATTGCCAGCCGTATCGGGTTGCATGGGGACCATGAACGATCCCGGTCTGCACGCCGAAGCCGATGCCGTCCTCGCCGAACTGGTCGGCGCGCCCGGGGGCGCGGCGCGCCTGCGGGAGGACCAGTGGCAGGCCGTGGCCGCGCTGGTGAAGGAGCGCCGCCGCGCCCTGGTGGTGCAGCGCACCGGCTGGGGCAAGTCGGCGGTGTACTTCGTGGCCACCGCCCTGCTGCGGCGGCGCGGGGCGGGGCCCACCGTGATCGTCTCCCCGCTGCTGGCGCTGATGCGCAACCAGGTCGAGTCCGCCGCCCGGGCCGGCATCCGGGCCCGCACGATCAACTCGGCCAATCCGGAGGAGTGGCAGGACATCCACGCGGAGGTGGAGCGAGGCGAGACGGATGTCCTGCTGGTCAGCCCCGAGCGGCTGAACTCCGTGGACTTCCGCGACCACATGCTGCCCAAGATCGCCGCCAGCACCGGTCTGCTCGTGGTCGACGAGGCGCACTGCATCTCGGACTGGGGCCACGACTTCCGCCCCGACTACCGCCGGCTGCGGTCCATGCTCGCCGAGTTGCCCCCCGGGGTGCCGGTACTGGCCACGACGGCGACCGCGAACGCGCGGGTCACCGCCGATGTCGCCGAGCAGTTGGGCACCGGGGCGGGCGAGGCACTGGTGCTGCGGGGTCCACTGGAACGCGAGAGCCTGCGGCTGGGCGTCGTCCGGCTTCCCGACGCGGCGCACCGGCTGGCCTGGGTCGCCGAGCATCTGGACGAACTCCCGGGGTCCGGGATCATCTACGCCCTCACCGTGGCCGCCGCCGAGGAGGCGGCCGCCTACCTGCGGCAACGCGGCTTCACCGTTGCCTCCTACACCGGCCGCACGGAGAACGCCGACCGGCTGCAGGCCGAGACCGACCTGCAGGAGAACCGGGTCAAGGCCCTGGTGGCGACCTCCGCGCTCGGCATGGGCTTCGACAAGCCCGACCTGGGCTTCGTCGTCCACCTCGGTTCGCCCTCCTCCCCGATCGCGTACTACCAGCAGGTGGGCCGCGCGGGCCGCGGCGTCGCGCACGCCGACGTGGTGCTGCTGCCGGGCCGCGAGGACGAGGCGATCTGGCGCTATTTCGCCGACTCCGCGTTCCCGCCCGAGGAGCAGGTCCGGCGCACCCTGGCCGCCCTCGCCGAGGCCGGCCGGCCGCTGTCCGCACCCGCCCTGGAGGCGGCGGTGGACCTGCGGCGCACGCGTCTGGAGATGATGCTCAAGGTCCTCGACGTCGACGGCGCCGTCCGGCGGGTCAAGGGCGGCTGGGAGAGCACCGGGCGGCCCTGGGAGTACGACGCGGAGCGCTACGCCTGGGTGGCGCGGCAGCGCAAGGCCGAGCAGGAGGCCATGCGCGAGTACGCCCGGACGACCGGCTGCCGGATGGAGTTCCTGCGCCGCCAGCTGGACGACGAGGGGGCAGCGCCCTGCGGCAGGTGCGACAACTGCGCCGGCGGCTGGCTCGACGCCTCGGTCTCGGCGGAGGCACTGACGGGAGCGGTCAAGGAACTGGAGCGCCCGGGCGTCGACGTCGAGCCGCGCCGGATGTGGCCGACCGGGATGGCCGCTCTGGGGATCGACCTCAAGGGGCGCATCCCCGCCAAGGAGCAGGCCGCCGCCGGGCGCGCCCTCGGCCGGCTCTCCGACATCGGCTGGGGCAACCGGCTGCGCCCGCTGCTGGCGGACGGCGCGCCGGACGGACCGGTACCCGACGACGTGCTGCGGGCCGCGGTGACGGTCCTGGCCGACTGGGCGCGCTCGCCCGGCGGCTGGGCGCCGGACGTGCCGGACGCGGGACCCCGGCCGGTAGGGGTCGTCGCAGTGCCCTCCGCCACCCGTCCGCAGCTGGTCGGTTCCCTCGCCCAGGGCATCGCCTCCGTCGGCCGCCTGCCCTTCCTCGGCACCCTGGCCTACACCGGCGCGCACGCGGCCCGGCGCAGCAACTCCGCTCAGCGTCTTGCGGCGCTGTCCGCGGCCTTCGCCGTGCCGCCGGAGATGGCCGACGCCCTGGCAAGCTCGCCGGGACCGGTCCTGCTGGTGGACGACTACACGGACTCCGGCTGGACCCTCGCGGTCGCCGCGCGCCTCCTGCGCCTGGCGGGCAGCGAAGGGGTGCTCCCGCTGGTGCTGGCAGCGGCCGCCTGAGGTCCGCGGCTGACGCGGCCCGGAACTCCGTCGCCGCCGGTCCGTGGCGGCCGCTCCCGGCGATGCGTTGTCCACAGCCGAACGGGTGGGTTTGCCCACGGGCCCCGCTGTGTGCGTCACAGTCGAGCCATGACACACAGCAACGAGAACGCATACGGAAAGTCATCGACAACAGCGCAGTCGCCGGTCGGCACCGTGACCCTGCGCGGACCCGCGGACCTCGCGGACGCCCTTCCCTACCTCATGGGCTTCCACATCAAGGACGGCGTCGTACTCGTCGCCCTGCACGGGGAGTTCGGCCGATTCGGCGGGCGCGTGCACGCGAGCCTGCCCGAGGACCCGGACCACTGGCCGGCCGCCGCCACCCAGCTCGCCGAGCGCCTGGTGGGCGGCAGCGAACGACGCGGCGGACGGCCGGACGGCATCGTCGCCTTCCTCTGCCGGGACCCGGTCGAGGGCGAGCGGCCGGGCGAGGTCATGGAGCGGCTGCGACCGCTGGCCCAGCGGCTGCGCGTGGCCTGCGGCGCCCTGGACGTGCCCGTGGTCGAGGCGCTGTGCCTGTCCGCAGGGCGCTGGTGGTCGTACTGCAGACCCGACTCGGCGCCGATGCCGGCCGACGGTATCGCCCTGCCCGCCCCCGGCAGCAGCGAGGTCGCTGCCGCGGCGACACTCATGGGAATCCCGGCCCCCGCCTCGCTCGCGGCGATCGAGGCCCGGCTGAGACCGTCCACCGAGCGGCACCACGGTCACGAGGTCGCACTCGACGCCGCCTGCGCGGAGTTGGTGCCGCGCATGCTCGGCGACGACGGCGCGGAAGAGCTGCGCAGACGGACCGTGGGGCTCGCCCGGGCCGCCCTGCGCCGCTACCAGGAGGCGCCCCGGCTGGAGGACCGGGCCCGCGGTGACGCGCGGGACGACGCCTTGCTGACCGATGCGGAGGCCGCCGCGATCATCCTCGGGCTGCAGGACAGGACGGCACGCGACAGGGCCGCGGAGTGGATGGAGCCCGGACAGGCCGACGCCGCGCTGCGGCTGTGGCGGGCGCTCGCCCGGCGCTGCGCGGGACCCTACGCCGAGCACGCGGCGGCGCCGCTGTCCCTCGCCGGTTGGGTGGCCTGGTCGAGCGGGGACGAGACCGAGGCCCGCGTCGCCCTGCGCATGGCGTTGGACCTGGAGCCCCAGTACACCTTCGCCAGGCTGCTGCACACCTCGGTCTGCGAGGGCCTGGACCCCGAACTTCTGCGGAGCTGTCTGCGCCACGAGCGGCGCGAGCGCGTCCGCGGGGCCGTCACAGCTCGCCGCGCGCCAGTCGGATCAGCCGGTCGAGGACCGCGCCGCCACTCACCCGGAGGCCGTCGTGCTCGAACTCGTCGGTGACCCAGGTCCGCAGACCGCGCACCGCGCGGGCGGTGGCGAGCGAGTCGGCGGTGTCCACGTACATGTCGTCGTGGTAGACCGCCGCAGCCACCGGTACCTCGTTGCGCGCCAGCCGGTCCGGGTCGTACAGGTCGGGCCACTCCTCGTGCCGGGCGATCAGTTCCGCGGCCTCGCGCAGCGGCGCGAGCGCCGGGTCGGTCCCGAACATCCAGGGGTGGATCGTCTCGCCGGTGAACAGGACGGGCTCGCCCGCAGCCAGGGCGACATCGGCATCGAACTGCGGGAATTCGGCGCGGACCCGCTCGGCGGCCCAGGCGGTGGGCCCCGGGGAGACCGAGCGCTGCCCGTAGATGGGCTCGTGCAGCACCGCGAAGAGGGGGTTTCCCGCGAAGGACAGCTGCCGCTGGACGTCCCACAGGAAGGTATCGGAGAGCACCGGCGCCGGCAGGCCGGGGACGAAGGCGTCCTCGACCATGTAGTGCAGGGTGTGCGGGCCGCTGCTGAAACCGAGCATCAGTCCGAGCGACTGGAACGCCTCGGCGGTCAGCCGCCCGCCGCCGGGGAGGAGGACGTCGGTGGTGCGCAGGTGGCGCACGATGGCGCGCACGGCCTCGACGTCTTCCGGGTAGCGCGCGTAGAAGCCGCGGTTCTTGCGCTCCATCCGCGGGTACGCAGCGCGGTAGACGTCCTCGGCAGTGCGCCGCAGGCCGGGCAGGCCGCCGGTGATCAGCACCTCGCGCAGGGAATCGGGCGCGAAGGAGAGATAGGTGATCGCGCAGAAGCCGCCGAAGCTCTGCCCGAGCACGCTCCAGCGCCCGTCCTCGCCCAGCAGCGAGCGCCGGATCGCCTCGCAGTCGCGCACGATCGAGTCCGCCCGGAAGTGGGTGAGGTGGCGGGCCTGCGCCCTGGCGTCGCCGCGGGCGGGCAGGGTCTGGCGGGTGACCGGCGTCGACCGTCCCGTGCCCCGCTGGTCCAGCAGCAGCACCCGGTAGTCGTCCAGGGCCCGCTCCAGCCAGCTGTCCCGGCCGATCGGCCGCGGGGAGCGTCCGCCGGGCCCGCCCTGCAAATACACCAGCCACGGCAGATTGTCGTGCTCCCGGCCGGCGGCCACGACTTCCCGGGCGTAGACCTCGATGAGCTCGCCGCCGGGGTCGGCGTGGTCCAGCGGGAGGGTGAAGGTGTGGTCGGTGACGACGGTGCCGGGCTGGCGGAAGACGGCCATGGAAGTCTCTCCGGGAGGTGCGGGGCGGTGCGGGGCTGCGGCGGCGGCCCAGGTGGGAACGGTAGACGGACAGGGGCCTGCCCCCGCAGCGGGGTCTGCTGCGCGGGCTTCGCGGCGGCGGTCCCGGGACCGTTGTCCGGATCGCGGCGACCTGATCGTCGAGAGCTGCGATCAGGCTGTTTATCGTCAGGCAGACGACTAAGATCGCGGCATGGCGCCCTACGACCCGTCGGCCTTCCCGCCCTTCGCCGTCACCGTCGATCTGGTGGTGCTCACTGTCCGGCACCACACACTGTGCGCGCTGGCGGTGCGCCGCGGGGAGCCCCCGTTCCAGGGGCGGTGGGCGCTGCCGGGCGGGTTCGTGCGGGACGACGAGGACCTCTCGCAGGCGGCCGCTCGGGAGTTGGCCGAGGAGACGGGGCTGCGTGCGCAGAACGGCGCGCACCTGGAGCAGTTGGCGACGTACGGCGACCCGAAGCGGGACCCGCGGATGCGGGTGGTGAGCGTCGCCCACTTGGTGCTGGCGCCCGACCTTCCGGCGCCGCGGGCCGGCGGGGACGCCCGCAGCGCGCGGTGGGCGCCGGTCGACACGCTGCTGGACGAGGGCGGCACCGACCACCCGGGCGAGACGGCGGCGCTCGCCTTCGACCACGGCAGGATCCTCGCGGACGGGGTGGAGCGGGCCCGTTCGAAGATCGAGTACTCGTCGCTGGCCACGGCGTTCTGCCCGCCGGAGTTCACGGTGGGCGAGCTGCGGCGGGTGTACGAGGCGGTGTGGGGCGTGGCGCTCGACCCGCGCAACTTCCACCGGAAGGTGACCGGGACGGTCGGCTTCCTCGTGCCGACCGGTGGGACGACGACGCGTCAGGGCGGCCGCCCGGCCCAGCTGTTCAGGGCCGGCGGTGCGGCACTGCTCAATCCGCCGATGCTGCGACCGGAAGTCTGATTCAGGAGTTTTGCCCGTTTTGCTGGGCATTTCGGCGTTATGGTGCTGGGGTGATCCAGGCCATCGGATTGACCAGCAATGCCCGCCGCAAGGCCCGGCCCACGGTCGCCGACCTCACCTTCGAGGTGCGGCAGGGCGAGGTGACCGGGCTGCTCGGGCCGGCCGGTTCGGGCAAGTCGACCGCGCTGCGCCTGCTGCTCGGCGCGGAGGCCGGCCGCGGGGTCACGCTGGTCGACGGGCGGCCGCTGCACGAGTTGGCCCAGCCCGCGCGGGAGATCGGCGCCCTGCTCGGCGATGTGCCCGGGCACCCGCGCCGTACCGCGCGCGGCCATCTGCGCATGCTGTGCTCGGCGTACGGGCTGCCGTCGGGACGAGCGGAGGAGGTACTGGAGGTGGTCGGGCTCGACGCGGTGGCCGACGAGCGGCTGGAGGCGTACTCGCTCGGCATGGACCGGCGGCTCGGTTTCGCCGTCGCCCTGCTGTCGCAGCCGCGCGCCCTGGTCCTGGACGACCCCGCCCGGGGCCTGCTGCCCAGGGAAGCGGCCTGGGTCCACGAACTCGCCCGGCGCCACGCGGCCGCCGGCGGAGCGGTGCTGCTGACCGGCAGGGAGGCCGGAGCGCTGGCCCGCACCGCGGACCGGGTGATCGCGATGGACAAGGGCCGCATCGTCGCCGAGGAGGCGGCCTCGGAGTTCGCCCGGACGCGTCTGCGGCCGTACGTCGCGGTGCGCTCGCCGTATGCCCAGCGGCTCGCCGAACTGCTGCGTGGGGACGGCGCGGAGGTGGTGGCCGCGAGTGGCAGCCGGATCGCGGTGTACGGGACGACCTCGGCCGCGGTGGGCGAGACCGCCTACCGGCACGGCATCCTGCTGCACCAGCTCGCCGACTCCCCGGAACAGCGGCCGGCGTCGGGAGGGACCGGAGACGGTTCGGGCCGGGCGCCGGGCGACGCCGGCACCGAGGGCGAGGGCGAACGGCCCCGGCTGCGGCGGACGGTGGTGCGCACCCCCCGGCGCATCGGCCACCGCCCCGGCCCGGTGCGGCCGGTGGGGTACGAGATGCGCCGGGCGTACGGGGTGCGCACCCCGTGGCCCACCGTGGCCGCCGCCCTGCTGTGCTCCCTGCTCGCCACCGCCCTGCTCGTACGCACCGGCACCGCCGGCACCTCGCCGCTGCGGCTGCTGTCGGGCTGGGCGCCCGAACTGCCGCTGCCCGCCGCGGCCGTCGGCGCCGGGCTGCTCGGCGCGCTCAGCTACGGGCAGGAGTTCCGCTACCCGGCCCTGGCTCCGGGCTACGGTCCCGAGCCGCGCAGCCTGCGCCTGCTGGCGGCGAAGCTCGCGGTGGGCGCCCTCACCGCCGCCCTGCTGGCCGCGGCGGCGACCGCGGCCGACCTCGCGGCCCTGCACCTCCTGGCAGGCCACGGCCGCGCCCCGGACCCCGCCGCTCACCCCGCGGCCCTCGCCGTCTGGACCGGACTCGCCGTCGCCTGCTCCTGGGCCGGCGTGCTCGCGGCCGCGCTCTTCCGCACCACCGCGCTGGGCTTCTGCGCGGTGCTGGCCGTGCCACTGCTGGTCGTTCCCGGCGTGCGCGCGCTGCTCGGCGGACAGGAGGCAACCGAACTCGCCGACGCCGGCGACGCGTTGTGGTCGGTGCTGAGCGGGGCGTCGCAGGACGGCGGCGGGCGGGTCTCCGCGGTGCTGCGTTTCGCCGGTCAACCGCTCGTGCTGGGGCTGGCGTTGGTGCTGCTCGCCCTCGCGGGGGCGTACGCGGCAAGCACGTTGCGCGGGCGGCGTCAGGAGCGGCGCTCAACTGCCTTGCAAACCGGGCAAACTGCCCCGCTCACCGGCAAGAAGGGATGATTCATCAGGAAAAGCGTCAATGATCAGGTGATGAGTGCTCACCCTTTCGTGTGCTTTTCAGCAAAGCCCTCAAGGCGTGCACCGGCATCGCCGACAAAGGATGCGTGAGTACCCTTGCGCATTCGATGATGACCGCGGCCCGTTCGGCCGACTCCGGTATCGCCGGCCCGGGCGAGCTGGACCGCTATCCGTACCCCGAGGCCCCCGGCGCCGACCGCCCCGGGCTGACGTCCTGGGACGGCGTCGAGCCGGACATGGGCCGGATGGGCCGGCGGGCCGGCAGCAGCCGGGGCCGCGGACTGCACGGCCAACTCGTCCAGCAGCTCGGGCAGATGATCGTCTCGGGCGACCTCGGCGCCGACCGCCCGCTGGTCCCCGAGGAGATCGGGCAGCGCTTCGAGGTCTCCCGCACGGTGGTGCGCGAGTCGCTGCGCGTGCTGGAGGCCAAGGGCCTGGTCAGTGCCCGGCCCAACGTCGGCACCCGGGTCCGCCCGGTCGGCGACTGGAACCTGCTCGACCCCGACATCATCGAATGGCGCGCCTTCGGGCCCCAGCGCGAGGACCAGCGCCGCGAGCTGGTCGAGCTGCGGGCGACCATCGAGCCGGTCGCCGCGCGCCTGGCCGCCGGGCACGGCCGCGAGGACGTCCAGCAGCGGCTGGTCGACATGGCCGAGATCATGGCCCACGCCGGTGCCCAGGGCGACAGCCTCACCTTCACCCGCGCCGACGTCGAGTTCCACTCGCTGGTCCTCCAGCTCGCCGGTAACCGGATGCTGGAGCACCTGTCCGGCATCGTCTCGGCCGCGCTGCACGTCTCGGGCGGCTCGGCCAGCGGCTGCGACCGCCTGGGGGACACCTCCGTCGGGCTGCACCACCGGATCGTCGAGGCGCTCGCCGCCGGCGACGGCGGCACCGCCGAGGCGGCGATGCGCCAGCTGCTCGCCGCGCCCGCCGAGCAGGCGGCGGCCCCGGCCGACCACGTCGTGCCGGCCCCCCGCGAGCACTGAGGGCCCGCGGCCGCCGCGGACCCGCCCGTAAGGGAGGGGACCCGCGGCGGCCGGCCAGTGGCAGATGCCAGGCTTTGGCAGGGACCGTTACGATTTGGGGTGTGACTCGGGCCACGTAAGCTTGGCGTAACGCTTGGCGAGGCAGTGCGATGACTTAAGAGGTGGCTGCCGCACACGGAATGTTCACCGGAACATCCGATGCCGGGTCCGGCGTCGGATGACCGTGCGGTTCCACCGAGTCGTTCCCATCGTTCCGAGAGGTTGTTCGTGTCGGCCAGCACATCCCGTACGCTCCCGTCCGAGATCGCCGAATCCGAGTCTCTGATGGCGCTCATCGAGCAGGGAAAGGCCCAGGGCCAGATCTCCGCTGACGACGTGCGTCGGGCGTTCGAAGCGGAGATTCCGGCAACCCAGTGGAAGACCGTTCTGCGCAGCCTCAACCAGGTCCTCGACGAGGAGGGTGTGACGCTGATGGTGACAGCCGCTGAGGCGCCCAAGCGCACCCGTAAGAGCGTCGCAGCCAAGAGCCCGGCGAAGCGTACTGCCACCAAGACGGTCGCCACCAAGGCGGCGGCCCCAGCCAAGAAGACCGTAGCGCCCAAGGCCCCCGCCCCACAGGCGGTGGTCGAGGCCGAGACAACGGTGGAGCCCACGGTGGAGGCGGACAACACAGCCAAGAAGGCGCCTGCGAAGAAGACCGCCGCCAAGAAGACGGCTGCCAAGAAGGCCCCTGCGAAGAAGGTCGCGGCCAAGAAGACCGCGGCCCCCCAGCCGGGCGAGGACGAGGCGGTCGAGGCGGAGGAGCTGCTGGAGGACGTGGCGCCCGGCAAGGTCGGCGAGGAGGAGCCGGAGAAGCCGGAGTCCGAGAGCTTCGTGCTCTCCGACGACGACGAGGACGACGCGCCCGCGCAGCAGGTCGCCGTCGCCGGCGCCACGGCCGACCCGGTCAAGGACTACCTGAAGCAGATCGGCAAGGTCCCCCTGCTCAACGCCGAGCAGGAGGTCGAGCTCGCCAAACGGATCGAGGCCGGCCTGTTCGCCGAGGACAAGCTCGCCGCGGCCGACAAGCTCGCCCCCAAGCTCAAGCGCGAGCTGGAGATCATCGCCGAGGACGGCCGCTGGGCCAAGAACCACCTGCTGGAGGCGAACCTCCGCCTGGTGGTCTCGCTGGCCAAGCGCTACACCGGCCGCGGCATGCTCTTCCTGGACCTGATCCAGGAGGGCAACCTGGGCCTGATCCGCGCGGTGGAGAAGTTCGACTACACCAAGGGCTTCAAGTTCTCGACCTACGCCACGTGGTGGATCCGCCAGGCGATCACCCGCGCGATGGCCGACCAGGCGCGCACCATCCGTATCCCGGTGCACATGGTCGAGGTCATCAACAAGCTGGCGCGCGTCCAGCGGCAGATGCTCCAGGACCTGGGCCGCGAGCCCACCCCGGAGGAGCTGGCCAAGGAACTCGACATGACCCCCGAGAAGGTCATCGAGGTCCAGAAGTACGGCCGCGAGCCCATCTCGCTGCACACCCCGCTGGGCGAGGACGGCGACAGCGAGTTCGGCGACCTCATCGAGGACTCCGAGGCGGTGGTGCCCGCCGACGCGGTGAGCTTCACGCTTCTGCAGGAACAGCTGCACTCCGTCCTCGACACCCTCTCCGAGCGCGAGGCGGGCGTGGTCTCGATGCGCTTCGGGCTCACCGACGGGCAGCCCAAGACGCTGGACGAGATCGGCAAGGTCTACGGGGTCACGCGCGAGCGCATCCGCCAGATCGAGTCGAAGACGATGTCCAAGCTGCGCCACCCGTCGCGCTCCCAGGTGCTGCGCGACTACCTCGACTGACCCGTCCCCTTCGGGGCGCGGCCGATCGATCTGCGGATGCGGCCTCCTGACCGGTGGACAACTCTGGGTGCACGGAGTTGTTCACAGAGTCAGGAGGCCGTATGCGTTTCCGCGTCCGTACCGTCATCGCGGCGATAGTCGGGCTGCTGCCCGCCCTTGCCGTGCCCCTCGTGCTGCCGGCCGGGCAGGCGGCAGCCCACGAGGTCGTGGTCGGCGGCACCCCGACGACCACGCAGCAGGAACCCTGGGTGGTGGCGCTCTCCAGCCGTTCGCGGTTCGGCGCCGACCGCTCGGGTCAGTTCTGCGGAGGTGTGGCGGTCGGGCCGCGCACCGTGGTCACGGCGGCGCACTGCTTCGGCGAGGAGGCCCTCGGTGTGGACGACTGGCACCAACTGCCCGATCTGCGGGTCATCGCCGACCGTACGGACCTCAGTGGCGACAGTGGCGAGGAGCTTCAGCTGTCGCAGGTCTGGGTGAACCCGGACTTCGATCAGACGACCAACGCGAACGACATCGCGGTCGTCACCCTTGCGGACGACCTGCCGAGCGGCGCCTCGATCCCGCTGGCGCAGTCCTCGGACACCGCCGACTACCAGGCGGGCACTCCCGCCGAGGTGTACGGGTGGGGTGACACCACGGGGAACGGCGACTACCCGACGACGCTGCACACGGCGAGCGTCGACATCCTCGCGGACAGCGACTGCGAGCACGCCTACCCCGGCGGCTCCGTCGGCACCTACCAGCCGGCGTCCATGGTGTGCGCGGGGGTCGACGGTGGCGGGCGGGACGCCTGCCAGGGGGACAGCGGCGGCCCACTGGTCGTGGCCGGCCGCTTGGTGGGACTCGTCTCCTGGGGCAACGGCTGCGCTCTTGCCGGATACCCCGGCGTGTACACGCGCGTGTCCGCCATGGCCGACCTGGTGGCCGAGCACATGTGAGCGCACGTCGGAACGCGTCAGGTGACGACCGGTGAGCCCGGCGTCACAGTGGGCATGCCTGCGGGCGGACACCCCCTGGTGGGGTCCATCCGCCCGCGGTCAGAACTCGTCGCTGGTGCGGTGTGTCAGCGCTCGTCCGCTCCCGCCGACGCCGGGGTCTCGGTGAGCCGGCCGGTCTCGTCCTGTATCTCGGCTGCGATCTTCTTCAGTTCGGGCTCGAACTTGCGGCCGTGGTGGGCGCAGAAGAGCAGCTCTCCACCGCTGATGAGCACGACGCGCAGGTAGGCCTGAGCGCCGCAGCGGTCACAGCGGTCTCCCGCCGTCAGCGGGCTCGCGGGGGTCAGAACAGTAGTCACGTCGCCTCTTCTCTAGCTCGACGAGCTGTCGTACCAGGGTCAACATCCAACCAGGCCGAAAACGTTCCCGCTGACGGCTTTTTCTCGAAACCGACCTCGGGGTGACTGGGTGTTACCGATTGGCGGCGAATAGGAGTCAGGTGCGTCAGATGCTGCGTTATGGGGGCATGTGTGGTGCGGTGTCCGGACTTGCCCCCCGACTGGGTGCCGGGTTGTTGGAGAGGACGTGCCCGGAGCCTAAATGGTTCATGCCTCTTTGGGAACGTGACATGTGTATCACTCGTGCGGGTTATCGAACGCCTGATCGACCAGGGCTAGGATGAGAGGCCGGATACCGGGTCGCGACAGCTCCCACCTGCTCCGCCTCGGTACCCTCTCACCGACATGGCTGAACAGCTGAAGACCTGGATCGAGGAGTTGTCCGCGTGACCGCCGAAACATCCGTGCCATCCTCCGCGCTGCTGGCGGGCGCTGGTGATCGCGACGGCTCCAACTACACCGCGCGGCACCTTCTCGTCCTGGAAGGGCTGGAAGCGGTCCGTAAGCGGCCCGGTATGTACATCGGATCGACGGACAGCCGCGGCCTGATGCACTGCGTGTGGGAGATCATCGACAACGCCGTCGACGAGGCGCTGGCCGGCAACGGCGAGCACATCGAGGTCGTCCTCGGCGCCGACGGCTCGGTCGAGGTCCGCGACCAGGGCCGCGGCATCCCGGTCGACATCGAGCCCAAGACCGGCATGTCCGGGGTCGAAGTCGTGATGACCAAGCTGCACGCCGGCGGCAAGTTCGGGGGCGGCTCGTACGCGGCTTCCGGCGGCCTGCACGGCGTGGGCGCCTCCGTCGTGAACGCCCTGTCCGCGCGGCTGGACGTCGAGGTGGACCGCGGCGGCCACACCTACGCGATCAGCTTCCGCCGCGGTGTGCCGGGCGTCTTCAGCGGGCCCGGTCCCGACGCGCCCTTCGAGCCCGCCGACGGCCTGACGAAGACGAAGAAGATCCCCCGCACCCGCACCGGCACCCGCGTGCGCTACTGGGCGGACCGTCAGATCTTCCTCAAGGACGCCAGGCTCTCCCTGGAGACGCTCCACCAGCGGGCCCGGCAGACCGCCTTCCTCGTCCCCGGCCTGACGATCGTGGTGCGCGACGAGCGCGGCATCGAGTCCGAGCAGCCTGTCGAGGAGGTCTTCCACTACGACGGCGGCATCAGCGAGTTCTGCGAGTACCTCGCCCCGGACAAGCCGATCTGCGACGTCCTGCGGCTCACCGGCACCGGCACCTTCAAGGAGACCGTCCCGGTCCTCGACGACCGCGGCCACATGACCGCCACCGAGGTCACCCGCGAACTCGGCGTCGACATCGCCCTGCGCTGGGGCACCGGCTACGACACGACGACCCGCTCCTTTGTCAACATCATCGCCACGCCCAAGGGCGGCACCCACGTCACCGGATTCGAGCGGTCGGTCACCAAGACGGTCAACGAGGTGCTGCGCGCCACCAAGCTGCTCCGGGTCGCCGAGGACGACATCGTCAAGGACGACGCCATGGAGGGCCTGACCGCCGTGGTCACCGTCCGGCTCGCCGAGCCGCAGTTCGAGGGCCAGACCAAGGAGGTGCTGGGCACCTCCGCGGCCAACCGGATCGTGGCCGCGGTCGTCGCCAAGGAACTCAAGGAGTTCCTGACCTCCACCAAGCGCGACTCCAAGGCGCAGGCAAGGGCCGTGCTGGAGAAGGCCGTTGCCGCCGCCAGGACCCGGATCGCCGCCCGCCAGCACAAGGAGGCGCAGCGCAGGAAGACCGCCCTGGAGACCTCCTCGCTGCCCGCCAAGCTCGCCGACTGCCGCAGCGACGACGTCGAGCGCAGCGAACTGTTCATCGTGGAGGGCGACTCGGCGCTCGGCACGGCCAAGCTCGCCCGCAACTCCCAGTTCCAGGCGCTGCTGCCGATCCGCGGCAAGATCCTCAACGTGCAGAAGTCCTCCGTCTCGGACATGCTCAAGAACGCCGAGTGCGGCGCGATCATCCAGGTCATAGGAGCCGGCTCCGGCCGCACCTTCGACATCGACCAGGCGCGGTACGGCAAGGTGATCTTCCTGGCGGACGCCGACGTGGACGGCGCCCACATCCGCTGCCTGCTGCTGACCCTCTTCCAGCGCTACATGCGGCCCATGGTCGAGGAGGGCCGGGTCTTCTCCGCGGTGCCCCCGCTGCACCGGATCGAGCTGGTGCAGCCCAAGAAGGGCCAGGACAAGTACCTGTACACCTACTCGGACAACGAGCTGCGGCAGACCCTGCTCGACCTCCAGCGGCGCAACATCCGCTACAAGGACAGCATCCAGCGCTACAAGGGCCTCGGCGAGATGGACGCCAACCAGCTGGCCGAGACCACGATGGACCCCCGCCACCGCACCCTGCGCCGCATCAACATCAGCGACCTCGAAGCCGCCGAGCGCGCCTTCGACCTCCTGATGGGCAACGAGGTGGCCCCCCGTAAGGAGTTCATCACCAACTCGGCGGGCACTTTGGACCGCGCGCGGATCGACGTCTGACCCGCGGCGGAGCGTGTGGGCGGGCCCGGGACTACCCTTGCGGTCCGCACAGAGTCCGCAGCCGAATTGCCGTGAGGTCGGTTCGGGGGAGGGGCTATGCGGCCTGCTGGTCTTGCGCGTTGCCCTTGTGGGGGCTGTCCGCGTACGCCTTGTCCACGGCTGCGCGGGAGCGTTGCTCGGAGTCGGGCCACAGGTGGGTGTAGATGTTGAGCGTCATGGCTGCGTTGGTGTGGCCGAGGCGCTCGGAGACGGTTTTCACGGACTCGCCGTGCTTGATGAGCAGGCTGGCGTAGTGGTGCCGCAGGGCGTGCGGCCCAACGCCTGCCGGGATTCCGGCCTTCTCGCAGGCCGGCAGCCGGACGCGTCTTCTGAAGGCGTTGAGGCGATGGGGCCGCCTTCAGGCGTGGTGAACAGCCAGTTGTCGCCAGCCGCCACCGGGAACGCCTCCAGGTGCGCCTTGAGGGCTTCTACGGCCATCTTCGGGAGTGGCACGGTGCGGTAGGAGCGGTCGGTCTTCGGCGGTCGCGGCATCGCGGCCTGCCGACCGTGGGGCTCCGAGCACCACGTGATCACCGACGCGCACGGCACCCCGCTGGTCGTCACCCTCACCGGCGGCAACCGCCACCCGTCAACGCTGTCACCCGGCTCATGCCCCTGCTGGACGCGATACCGCACGTCCGCGGCAGACGGGCCGGCCCCTGCACAGCCCCCGGCAGGTGTACGCCGACCGCGGCTACGACTACGACAAGTACCCCGCATGCTGTGGAAGAGCCGATCATCGCCCGCCGCGGCACAGCACACGGCTCCGGCCTGGACGTCCACCGCTGGGCGGTCGAGCGGACGAACGCCTGGATCCACGGCTTCCGGCGCCTGCGCATCCGCTGGAAAGTCCGCGACGACATCCACGAGGCCTTCCTCAAGCTCGCCTGCTGCGTCATCACCCACCGACCCGTCCGCGCATTGGTTTAGCTCCTCTCAGCGGGCGGGGACTGGGCCGGAGCCTGTCGAACGGCTCCCGCGCTGCCGTTCGGAACGATGGCCTCGGTCGCCTCGGTCGCCTCTGTGCCGTGCGCCCAATGGGCCGTTCAGACGCCCCGGCGGGGAGCCGCGAAGGTGGTCAGTATGAGGTCGATGAGCGCTTGGGCGGCGGCGGAGGGGCGGCGGTCGGCCGCCGTGATCAGTGAGATTTCGAAGACCGGCTCCGGCCGTACCGGCAAGAGCGCGACTGCGCGGGTGCCCGTGGTCAGTGACTCGCTCAGGAAGGCGAAGCCGAACCCGGCTCTGACGAGCTCGACGACCGTGGGGACGTCAGCGACCTCCACGGTGACCCGTCGGTGCACACCGGACTTCTGGCACATTCGGTCCGCGCTGAGCCGGGTGCCCCAACCCGGGGGGAAGTCGACGAACGACTCGTTGTCGAGCTCGGTGAGCGGCACGATACGGCGTTCGGTGAGCGGGTGGCCGACCGGGCAGGCCAGTCGCATCGGTTCCGACGCCAGCGGTTGGACTGTCAGGCCGGCTGGATAGTCGCTGGGCAGCGCAGCGAAAGCCAGGTCGAGTTCTCCGTCGATCACCTGGCGTGCCAGCTCCATGGAGCCGCCCTGGGCGGGGCTGGGGACGATTCGTACGTCTGGGCGCTCCTGGTGGTAGCGGGTCAGTACTGCGGCCAGGTCGATCAGGGTCAGCGAATGCATGATGCCGACGCGTACCGTCCCGCGCAGCCCACCGTGGACCGCGGCGACGGCGTCGCGGGCGCTTTCCACCGCGGCCAGCGCGGTGCGCGCCTCTGTCAGGAGGGCCCGACCCGCATCGGTGAGGTCGACGTGGTGGGTCGTGCGATCGAGCAGCTTGCTGCCCAGCTCGCGCTCCAGCGACCGGACCGAGACGGACAGTGTCGACTGCACCAGGTGCAGGCGTGCGGCGGCCCTGGTGAAGCTGCGCTCCTCGGCGACAGCCACGAAGTGCTCCAGGTTTCGCAGTTCCATGTCATGCTCCGCATCCATTACCGTCATGCATATTTTTCGTTGGACAGCATAAGCGTCGGGATCGGAGGCTGATGAGGTCGGACGCGGAAACCCTTTCGCGCTCCTCTCACGGACCACGTGACAAGGAACCACCTCATGTCTTCTGTCATCACCGCCGGGCCCGAGCACGAGGGGAAGCGCCCCTCGGACGCCCGCCGCCGGCACCATTCGTTCGGGTTTTGGGCCGCCGCGGTGGCCTTCCTGGTGAACATGGGCTTCTCGGCGGTGCCGACACCCCTCTACGTGCTGTATCAGCGGCGTGACCACTTCTCCACGATCATGCTGACGGTGGTGTACGCCGTGTACGCGGTGGGGGTCATCGCCAGCCTCTTCTTCGGCGGACACGTGTCGGACTGGGTGGGGCGCAAGCGGGTATTCGTCCCGGCCCTCCTGATCAATGTGGTCAGCGCGCTCATCTTCCTGTTCGCTCCCGGGCTAGCCGGACTCCTCGTGGCCCGAGTTGTCAGCGGGATATCCGTCGGTCTGACCACCGCGACCGCGACCGCCTACCTCGCCGAGTTGCACATCGGGCGATCGGTTGAACGGCGCTCATCCCGTCGTGCGCAGGTCGTGGCTGCCGCGGCCAACCTCGGTGGCATCGGTTTCGGGCCGCTCGTCTCCGGGCTCCTGGCCCAGTACGCGCCGCAACCGCTGCGGCTGCCCTACATCCTGTTCGCGGCTGCCCTGTTCGTGCTCGCCGTCCTTGTCCTGGTCTCGCCGGAGACCGCCGTACGCCCGCAGCCCGCACCGCGGTACCGGCCGCAGCGCATCGCGGTACCGGGACACGCCCGCCCGATGTTCTTCCTCGCCACCGCCGCGGGTATCGCCTCCTTCGCCGTTTTCGGTGTGTTCAACTCGCTGGCGCCCTCGTTCCTGGCCGGCACCATGCACCAGCACTCGCACGCGGTGGCCGGCGCGGTGGCGTTCGCCGCGTTCGCCGCGGGTGCCGTCGCCCAGATCGCCATGAGCCGTGCCGGCATGCCCCGCACCCTCGGTACCGGACCTATGGTCCTGGTGCCGGGGCTCGCGCTCCTCGTCGGCGGAATGTGGCTGCCCAGCCTGGCCATGTTCGTGATCGGCGGGGTACTGACCGGCGCTGGCGGCGGTCTGGTCTTCCGGGGCGCGCTCACCGCCGTCGGGTCGACCGCGCCGCCGGACTCACGCGCCGAGGTGCTTGCCGGCTTCTTCCTCGGCGCGTACATCGGACTGTCGGTTCCTGTGGTGGGCCTGGGCATCGCCACCCAGTACGTCCCCGCCCGTACGGCGATGCTGGCGTTCGTGGTGATCGCGGCCCTCGCCGTGGTGCTTTGCGGCCGCAGCGTCAGCGCGCGTCACATCCGGAGCAAGCCGGGCACGCCACTCCAGTAACCGCCTTCCCGCCGCGTACACCCGATCCCCGAAGGGTCGTTGCGGAGGACTGGCAAGCCGGCGTGCGCCGCGTCGCACATGTCGACAGGCCCGACCGCGCAGCTGCCCGACCACCTACCGGGCTCGGCCGCGGTCGGCGGAAGAGGGCAGTCGCAGACACCCGTGAGCGAATCAGGTTCCCGCCCTCAGGGCCTGGGGGAGCGGCTTGGCGCGGCAGGCCGCTGTGGACTCGCGGACGACACACGGCCCCTCGAAACGGACGGCGCGCGGAGCGATCCCTTGGCCGGCGTCCTCCTGGTCGATGCGCTGCAGGAGCAGGCGTGCGGCCATGTCCCCCATTTCCCTGAGGGGCAGTTCGTACGTGGTGAGCGGCGGACCGGCGATGCGGAACCATTGCGGGTTGAGGAAAAATGCTCACTGCCAGTGGGTCGAAAAGCCGAAGGCGGGGACGCGGGCATCCGCGGTCTTCTTCGTCCGCTGTCCGGCTCAAGGAGGTCGCCTCCTGCGCCAACTGTGTCTGCCTGGTCCTCCGGAGTGTATTTCTGGCCTGCCATGCGCGACGAGCGAGCGATCGCTCCGGCCGGACAGGCCAGGGCAACCATCGGGTCATAACGCGCGATCACACCAAAGAATGATAGAGGTCAAAGGTGCGGCACCGGGCACCACAGGCCGCGCATAAATGGGTCCTCCCCCGATCTGCCCGTTCTGCGACGCTCTCAATTCTGGTCAAGTCGGTCGCGAACAATCCGAAAGCCACTGACCAGCCCTCGCGCCACCCCGATGCCGCACCCGGAAAAACACAGGTCGCTCTCAGGAGAATGCAACTGCTCTCACATCCTCGGCAGTCATGATCGAGATGGTTCGAATCCGAGCTGAGGAGCCATTTCGTGATTGCAGTAAACTCATCCCACTCGAACGACGGCGAAGGGGCCAGTACAGCCGGCCACACGCGCCGAAAGGGGGGCCACCGGAAGAACAAGAAGGCTGTGCTCATCGCGGGAGCCGCGGCGACGGCTGCCCTCGCGGGCTTCGTCACGGTCGGAACTTCGATGGCGTCCACTCCCTCGCCGACCGCCTCCGTGACGCCGACCGCGCTGCCGAGCGACGGCGGCCAGCGCAGCGACCCGTCCGACGGCGGCGCCACCGGCATCGTCCAGTCGACCTCCGCCACCGGCTTCACCTTCAAGACGGCCACCGGTATTTCGGTCACGGCGACGGACGACGCGCACACCGTGTTCACCCGCAGCAACCACCGCACCTCGGCCGAGCAGGTGCAGGACGGCGCCAGCGTCCTCGTCCTCGGCCTGGTCGACAGCACTGCCATCACGGCGTCCAAGGTCGAGATCCAGCCGCACGGCGACGGCGGCGCCGCGGCGTCCGAGAAGGCGGGCGTGATCGCCTTCACACAAGGCACGCCGTCGCCCGACAAGTCCGTCGGCACCATCCCCGACTACACCGAGGGCGAGGGGACCATCGTCAGCGGCCCGACCGCCGACAAGGCCACCCAGGCCGCCCAGGCCGTCGTGCCCGGCGGTATCGCCGACCGTGTCGTCAAGCTCGACGACGGTGAGTACGAGGTGCACAACATCAGCATCAACTGGCCGCACCACGTCTTCGTGAACCAGGACTTCAAGGTCGTCGGCTGGGAGTGAGCCGTAAGCCCGGAAGGGCACCTTCACTCAGCGGGCTGCCCCCGACACCTCTCAGCGTCGGGGGCAGCCCCATGCCTTGCGTTCGCGCTAATCCGCGCATCAGATCAGGTCCGTCGGGGTGGGTGTCGAGGCCAGGCAGCACGAGCTGCTGATGCGGGGCGTGGGCGCCGGCCCGCCAGGTCGCCTCCCGTCAGGTCGCCCCCCGCCGGGCGGCGTCGAGGCTGGTGAGGGCGCCTGCAGTGGCGAGCAGTTCGAGGAGCTTCGCGTTGAGCCCGGCGCGGCGGTCGACGTCGTCCAGGTCCCGGGACGGCTGTTCTGCACGGGCGGCCAGGAGCGTGGCTGCGGCCTCTTGGGACAGGCCGTGGACGCTGGTACGCCCACGGCGGGTCGCCGGACCCGGTCCCGTCGACCCCACGGGCAAGGGACCGGCCCGCTGGACTACGGGGCCGTGCCGGCCGTCGGGCTTCGCGATGTGTCAGGCCGCCTTGCGGGAGGCGAGGAGTTCGGCGACCGCCTGCGATGCATGGATGGCGCGGGGGAAGCCGCCGGGGATAGTGGTCGGGTAGACGATCTCCTTCAGCTCGTTCTCGGTGGCGGCCGCGTTGAGGGCGTAGCCTCCGTGGATCTTGATGAAGTCGCCCAGGCCGAGGACGGCGAAGGACGCGACGAGGGCGAGCCGGCGGGTGCGGACGTCGAGGATGTCCCGGGCGAAGACCTCGCCGACCGCGTAGGCGTTGACGGCGTTGGCCAGGAACGGGAAGTCGCCGTCGAGCGAGGTCGGGCGGGCGCCGCCGCTGAGTGACGGCACGACGTCCTCGCCGTGGCGGCGGACGGCGGTGGTCTCGTCCGGGTCGACGGTGTTGGCGGACATGCGGGGTTGCTCTCCAAGGGGTCGTGCCGGGAGTGGTGTGTCAGGAGCCGCGGCGGTGTCAGGCGTGCCGCGGGGCCGCGACCGGGAGGGGGCGGTCGAGATAGTCGTGGGCGTCGGCGACGAGCCCGTCGCGGACCCGCCAGACGAAGCAGGGCCGGCCTCGCCGCGCCTGCCCCCGCGACCGTGTCCGCCCAGTAGCCGCCGACCGGTCGCGCCAGCGCCGGCGAGGGGGAACGGGGGCCTTGTCCGGGCCTTGGCTCCTCCGGCGAACCAACCGCTCAGCCCACGAGGCACGTCGGCACGAGCTCGCCGGCTCCCCGGCAGCAAACTCTGTCGGGGACCCGGGAGAGAACGAGGTCAGCCTTGCGGGTCTGTGGGCGGCAGAGGGTCGAGAACAGGGTTGGTCAGGTGCTGGTAGATGATCGCGGTGCGGAAGCCGACGATCTCGCGCCGGTTGGTGAACTGGTCCAGGAGGAAGGCATGCAGATGGTCGATGTCCTGGGCCGTGACGTGCACGAGGAAGTCGTCGCTGCCGGCCATCGTGTAGACCGAGACGACTTCCGGCAGCCGGGTCACCGACTGCTCGAAGGCGGCGACGACGTTCCGGCGCAGTGGCCGGATCTGGGCGGAAACCATGGCCTGGACCGGGCGGTTGAGGGCCCTTAGGGAGACCTGGGCCTTGTATCCCTGGATGATCCCGCGTCGGTGCAGCAGCCTGGTGCGTTCGAGGCAGGTGGACGGCGCGATGCCGAGCTTCTCCGCGAGTGCGCGGTTGGAGAGCCGGCCATCGACTTGCAGATGATGCACGATCGCCGAATCAACTTCGTCCATGACTGCCTCCACGCCCCGTGGCCCGAATTTCATTCGGCTCAACGCCGGTTGGTCTGCACGTCAGTCTAGCTTCGTGGGCGTGAGCCAATCATTTGCACATGAAGAGGTCGTCGTCCGTCGCGGAAGCCGCTCGGGGCTGCCGCTTGTCGTCGCTGTCCACTCCCGGGCCCTGGGCCCGGCCGTCGGGGGCTGCCGGCTGCGCCGCTACGACACCTGGCAGGACGGGCTGGCGGACGCGTTGCGCCTGTCGGAGGCCATGACCTACAAGGCCGCGGTGGCCGGCCTGGACTTCGGTGGCGGCAAGGCAGTGATCGCCCTCGGCAAGGACACCGAACTCACCGCCGATGTCCGCGAGGCCGCCCTTGAGGATCTGGGCCAGGTGATCGCCTCCTTGGAAGGGTCGTACCGGACCGGCCCCGACATCGGCACCGGCCCTGACGACATGGTGGTCCTGAAGCGCTTCTCGCCCTACGCCTACTGCGCCCCTGAGGAGCACGGCGGGACCGGCGATTCCGGCGGTCCCACCGCCGTAGGGGTTCTGGCCGCCCTGCATGCCGGTGCCCGGCACGTGTTCGGCGACTCCTCCTGCGCCGGACGTACGGTGGTCATCAGCGGATTCGGCTCGGTCGGGGGCGGCATTGCGGAGGGCCTGGCCGCCGAAGGCGCTCGCGTCGTGGTGTCGGACGTGGACCCGTCCCGCAGGGAGGCCGCCCTGGCGAACGGGTACGGATGGGTCGAGCCCGATCAGGCGTTGTCCGCACCCGCCGACATCTTCGTCCCGGCGGCCGTCGGCGGTGTCTTCAGCGAAGAGACCGTGCCCCGGCTGGCCGCCCCTCTGGTCGTCGGCCCGGCCAACAACCAGCTCACCGTGAATTCCGTCGCCGATGCCCTCGCAGCGCACGGCGTCGTGTGGATACCCGACTACGTCGCCAGTGCCGGCGGCATCGTCTACGCGCTCAGCCGGGAGTCGGAGAGCCACAGCCACGAGGCCGCCCGCAAGCGGGTGGAGGGCATCGGCGACACGGTCAGCCACATTCTCGACCTGGCCCGCTCGACCGGCGTGACCCCGCACCGGGCCGCCCAGCAGATCGCCGAGGCCCGGCTCGCTTCGGCCGCCCCGCAGGTTCAGGGGCCCTGACGGCCGAGGTGGGAACGTCCCCGGCCAACGCCACTGCCGGCGTCGCACGGGGGGCAACGTCATTGCGCCGTCATGTGATGGTGTGATCTCCGCTTCCGGTCTTGTCCGGGCCCGGGCAGGCGGTGGAACAGCACACCTAGAAGACGGCGAGGGGGTTGACGGGGAGTCCGGTGGCGCCGCGTACGGGAATCGTGCCGACTGCGAACAGGAAGCTGTACCGCTCGATCTCGGCGCACACCCGCGCGAGCCCGGCCACGTTGGCACAGTCGATCAGCGGCATCCCCAGTTGGGCGAGGGCCGTGTTGTGCAACGCGGGTGCCGGGCCTGACGGTTCGGGGAGTTTGTCGCCGATGTCGCCTGCGTACAGGCTCACTTCGCGCTCCGCCATCCACGCGACGGCGCTGAGCGAGGTGGTCGGCAAGGGGCCGAAAGGATCGTCGGCGGCGACCCATCCGCCGCGCACGACGAGCGCGTCACCGGACTCGACTCGCACTCCCTGGCGCTCCTCGGCCGCCGCCAGGTCGTCCGCGGTCACCACATGGTTCTCGGCAAGACGTCCTCGCGGCGCGAGGTCGAGAAACACCCCCCGGGTCACGATCCCGTCGATGAACGCCGACGACGAACTCCGGCTGACCGTCGCCCCGGCGGTGGCGTCCGAGACGGAGACGCCGGGGTAGACGGTGCCGTCGACCGGTATGTGCGCCAGGGCGTCGATGTGCGTCGACCGTGCGTGGTGGACGTTGATCAGCAGCACATCGGTCAATGCCGGGGTGGGCGAACCGATGAACGTCAGTGCCTGCAGGACCGCGGACGGCATGCCGTGCTCGGCGAACGCGACGGGTGCGGCCATGGGCACCGGTGTGATCGGGTGAGCCAGGGAGACGACACGGCCTGTCGTCGCTTCGGCCACGCCGCGGGCCCGCGCCGCGGCCGTGATGAAGTTCAGGGTGCCCCGGTCGTCGTCGGCGCCCCAGCGGCCCCGGTTGGTCGGAGATCCTTCTCCGTGCGGTCCGGCGACGTCGTCCGTGTCCATCGTTCGTTCCTCTCAGGATTCTCTGTGGTCGGTCGGGCAAAGGAGTTCGGCGCCGTGCGCGTTCGCGCCGGCTCCGTCTGCTGGATGTCAGCTGGTGGTCAGGAGCCGCCGGACCCACGCGGCCCGGGTCGCCGATGCGGTCCGCGACAGCGAGGCCTGTGGCGCCATGCCGTCGAATCCGTGGAAACCGCCCGGCCACACGTGCAGTTCGGTCTGGACGCCGGCCTGGAGCAGCCGGGCTGCGTAGTCGATGTCCTCGTCGCGGAAGGTCTCGACCGAGCCGACATCGACGAACGCGGCGGGCAGGCCGGTCAGGTCGGTCGCCCGGGCCGGGGCGGCGTAGACGCTCACCCGGTCACCGCCCCTGCGGTCGCCGAGCAGCGCGTTCCACCCGGTCCTGTTGCTGGTGGCGTCCCAGATTCCCTCGCCGTCGAGTTCGTGACTGCTGGGCGTGAGGAGCCGGTCGTCGAGCATCGGGCACATGAGCAGTTGACCCAGCAGCCGGGGGCCGCCGCGGTCGCGTGCCAGGAGGGCTGTGCCGGCCGCGAGCCCGCCGCCCGCGCTCGCCCCAGTGACGACGATGCGCTCCGGGTCGCCGCCGATCTCGGCGGCATGCTCGTGGGTCCACAGCAGACCCGCGTAGCAGTCCTCGACCGGGGCCGGATCGGGGTGTTCCGGTGCCAGGCGGTAGTCCACCGACACCACCACTGCGCCGTTGTCGACCGCCCAGTCCAGCACGCCGCCGACTCCGGTGCGGTTGTCGCCGATGATCATGCCGCCGCCGTGCATGTAGTAGAAGACGGGCGCGCCCGGCGCCGCGTCCACCGGCCTGAGGACGAGCAGCGAGATCTCGGGGGCGCCGGGCGGGCCGGGTACGGACAGGTTCTGCAGGTGGACGGTCCCGTCGCGGGCCAGATCCTCGTCGCGGACCGCGAACATGGGGTGGGCCCGCAGGCCCTCGATGTCCTCGGCGGTGATGGTCGGTGACAGGTGTTCGTGCACGACGGACAGCACTGCGGCGAGCTCCGGGTCGAGCGGTGGGTGCGTTCCGGTCATCGGTGGTTCCTCGGTTCAGGGGCGGTGGTCTTGCCGGAGAGGGGGGTGATGATGGTGTCGGCGGCCCAGCGGGCGACCTCGGTCGGGTAGGGCGCGGGCAGTCCGAGGACGATGTGGCCGAACCCGCCGTCCAGCGCCGCCCGGACGGCGTGGCGGGTGTCCCGGGGCCGGTCGTAGGAGACGGGCAGGACGATGGAACGGGTGATCTCGGCCGGGTTGCGGCCGATCTCTTCGCACAGCCGGTCCAGCTGGGTGCTGCGCTCGATCGCCTTGTCGATGCTGCCGCCGGGCATGTTCCACACGTCGGCGTGTTCGGCGGCCACGCGCAGCGTCGGGGTGGCCTGGCCACCGACGAGGATCGGCGGGTGCGGGCGCTGGACGGGTTTGGGAGCGCAGAACGCGCCCGTCAACTGGTGGTAGTCGCCGCGGAAGTCGAAAGGTGCGGGCTCGGTCCACAGTCTGCGGATGATCGCGCAGGCCTCGGCGAGGCTGCCGACCGCATGGACGGGGTCGTGGAAGGGAAGGCCGTGAGCCGCGTACTCGCGCCGGGCGGCCGGCTCGGGCCGTGAGCCGGCGCCGATACCGAACTCGAGCCGACCGCCGGAGACGACATCGACCGTGGCGGCGATCTTGGCCAGCACGGCCGGGGGACGGAACCTGTTGCTGGTGACCATCACCCCGAGCCGCAACCGCTCGGTGCGGGCGGCGAGAGCGGACAGCAGGGTCCAGCCCTCGAAGGCGGGCCCGTTCGGGTCGCCGCCGAGCGGCATGAGGTGGTCGAACAGCCAGGCGTGCTCGATCTGCGGGATGCCGTCCGCCTCGCGCCAGACCCGAAGGACGTCGGCATAGGCGACCTGGGCCGGAGCGGTCATGATTCCGAAACTGGGTTCCCCGGCCGAGGCGAGAGTCGCGGTCACTTCGAATCGACGCTTCCCAGCGGGTCACCGGCCGCGGCCAGCGACCGACGGGCGGCCGGCCAGGCGTCGTCGTCGAGGCCCAGCGCCGTACGCAGATACGCCAGGGTGGCCTGCTGGACGACCGCGACACGTTCGGGGCTTTCGTCGGTGGTCCGCGTGTCGTGGGATCCCTGGATGCCGCCGAGTCCGTGTTCCGCGCCGGACAGGGTCAGCAGATCGGTGGCCCCGGGGCTGAGCCGGTAGCCGTCGGTGAACCAGTCAGGACCGCGCACCGTCAGCGGGGACTGGTCACGGTCGCCGGCGACCATGAGGCTGGGCGTCTTCAGCTCGGCGAAATCGGGGCTCATGAAGGGGAAGTACTGGGCGGCGAGCGGGCTCAGGTCGGCCCCGCCGGTACCGGGCAGGCACAGCAGTACCGCCGCCTTCACGCGCGAATCGGTCATGCTCTCACCGGGAATGCCGTCGGCGCCGACCACCCGTGCGCCCACGAGCGTGCTGGCGGTCTGTGCGCCCCAGGAATGCCCGGCGACCGCGATGCGGTCGCGGTCGATACGGCCGGCCAGCCCGGGTACGCCGGCTTCGACGGTGTCGAGCCGGTCCAGGATGCCGGTCAGGTCGGCGGTGCGGATACGCCAGATGAGAGGGGTGCGCGGGTCGTCGGGGGGCAGGCCCAGCGAGTCGAGATGGGTGGGCTGGACGACGACGAACCCGCGGGCGGCCCAGTAGTCGACCAGCGGCGCGTAGTCGTCCATGGTCAGGGTCATGCCGTGCGAGAAGAGGACGACGGGCAGTTCCTGGCCGGTCGTCGGCGCGGTGACCCGTACGTGCAGGTCCTGGCCGCGGTCCGGGGCGGCCAGGGCGACGGGCCGGATGGAGATGACCGGGGTGGTGACGTCGTTGCCGCCGCCGGCGGACGTGGTGTCGCTCATGGGAGCGTCCTGCCTTTCAAGGGTGGTTGCTCCGGTCGTTCGCAGGATCGGAGAGCCCAGGAACTCCGGGCATGGCTGTCATGTGGGCGCCGCTGGGGCGGGTCGAGGAACTCGGCCACCCGGGGCCCTGCGACGACTCGACCGCTGATGGGGAGATGCGACACCGATCGCTGCCGCGCGGCGTCTGGCATCATTGGAATACGGAGCGTCGCTCCGACTTACAATACGGAATTGCGCTCCGCTTCGCAAGTGGGAGGTACCACCGATGTCCACCGCCGACACACCGCCGACCCCTGCGGCACGCAAGCGATCCGACGTCCGCCGGAACGAGCGCAAGCTCCTGGACGCGGCCGCGGCCGTGTTCGTCCGCACGGGGATCGACGCACCCGTGCGGGAGATCGCCGCCGAATCGGGCCTCGGCATGGGCACGATCTACCGCCACTTCCCCACCCGGGCGGACCTGGTGGTCGCCGTCTTCAGGCACCAGCTCGACGCGCTTTCCGCCGTCACTCATGCGGAGCCCGCCGGCGGCGCGCCGTACGAGGTCCTGCGGCGGTGGGTTCACCGGTTCGCCGACTTCCTGGTCACCAAGCACGGTCTTGCCGAGGCGCTGCACTCGGACCAAGCAGGATTCGAGGCCCTGCACAACGAGTTCGTCGAACGCCTGCTGCCCGTGCTCGACCAGCTGTTGAAAGCGTCCGCCGCCGCCGGCTCCACGCGCGCCGACGTACGGGCCTACGACTTCATGCTCGGCATCGGCAATCTGTGCATCGGAGTGGGAACCTTCCCCGACTACCGGGCTCACGACATGATCGACCTGCTGCTCGACGGCCTCGCCCAGGCCGCCCCGCCGGCGGCGGGCAACGAGCCGACCTAGTGTTCTGCGTCGGCGCGTGACGCACCCGGGCCCATCCGCGGGTGCGCAGGCTCGCCGGTGCGCTGCCCAGGGCATCCGCCGGCGCGACGGCTTGCCGTGCCGCCGGCGGGCCGGCCTTCCTTTTTCTGCGTCTGTATCTCTGTCGGAGCCTGGATGGCTCCCCGGAAGGCGGACGTTACAACGATGGAGAAGTATCTGTGCGTGCGCATGTGCCTGGCGTGGAAGGAGTGATGGTTTGTCACAGCACCGGTCCACTCTGGTGGGAAGGGACGACGACGTCGGCGCGGTGGCCGACACGCTGAGAGGCGTCGGGCCCGTGCGGACGCTGGCGATCACCGGAGCCGCGGGAGCAGGCAAGTCGGCCGTGCTGAAGGAGGCATGGCAGATCGCGGCCGGCGAAGGCGTCACGGTGCGGCGGCTGGCCTGGGAGTCCGCGGAAGGCGAACCCGGGGTACCCGCCCTCGTCGACGCCGTCTGCCGGGTGCTCGCCGGGATCCATGACGGCCGGCTCCCGGTGCGGATCACCGAGATCCGCCGGGCGGAGTTGCGAACCGACGGACGGGACGGCGATCTGACCGTGCTGTCCACCATGGGCCGGATGCTGGCCGACGCGGCCCACTACGTCCCGTTCGCACTCGTCCTCGACGACTGCGAGCGGATGCCCGCGAAGACCGCCTCGGCACTGGGCCTGATGCTCCGCGCCTTCCGCCCCGCGGGCCTGCCGGTGGTCATGGCCTACGACACGCAGACGCCCGGCCACGCCGACCCGGGGCTGCTCGCTGCCGCCGACCGGGTGCTGGAACTGGCGCCGCTGACCGGGCACGACGTACGGGCACTTGTCGAGCAGCGGCTCGGCCGCCCCACCGAACCGGAGGTGGCGCAGGCGGTCACGCGGTCGCTCGGGCCGCTGGCGGGTAATCCCCAGGCAGTGCTGTGCGTCCTTGACGCGCTGGTGGAGGACGCCGGGCTGCTGGAACTGGACGGCCGCATCCTGCTGGTGGGTGGACAGGACTGCCTCCGCCCGACCGGGACCCTGGCGGAGGTGTGCCGAGTCGCCTGCCCCGGCCTTCCGTTGGATGAGGAAGTGCTGATGCGTACGGTTGTCTTCGCGCACCTGACCGGCGCCGCTGACTTCCGGTTGAGCGATGTGCAGGACATGGCGCGGTGGAAGCCGGGGCACGCCGCCGCGGTCGCGCGGACCGTGGACTGGCTGGTGACGCATCGCGTGCTGACCATCGACGGGTCCGGCGGCCTGGCGTTCGCCGTGCCGGCCTTCGCCGCGGCGCTGCGGGCGACGCCACCGCCTCTTCCCGACCTGCCGTCGGCGCATGCCCGGATCGTCGCGTCGGCGCTCGGTCGGATGGGCCCCGCGGCCGGTGCCGACCATCCGCGGCTGGCCGAACACGTGGTGGCCGCGGGGGAGTTGGTCGAGGACGCGGACGCCGCCCGCCTGCTGCTGACGGCCGCGGGTGCCTACGCCGGGACAGCGCCGGACCGCGCGGTACGGGCCTACCTGGCGGCGCTCCGACGGCTGCCGGGGGATGACCCCGGCCGTGTGGGCATCCTGCAGACGGCGGCTGTGCTGGCCTGGCGCAACGCGGATCCCGCCGGTCTGCTCGCCCTGGGTGAGCCGCTGTGCGCCACCGCCGCTGCCCGGCCGGACGCCGTTCCGGCCGACCTGGCCGACCCCGCGGCAACATGGGGCGTGGCCGCGCTGTACGAGCACCTCTGGGCGGACGGCAAGGGCGCGGAGCCCTGGAGAGTCGTACGGCAGCTGCCCGGTGGCGCCGAACTGGCCGCGCTGGGCAGCCGCTACGGGATCGGGCCGGTCATGCCCGGGCCGCACCGGGACGCGCCGGCACGGGTCCCCGCGCAACGCCGGGCCGCACAGCCGGCCGGCGGGCCGGACGTCATCGCTGCGCACAGCGCGGTCTGCCCTCCTGATGCCGCAATGCCGTCTTCCGCACACCTGCGGCTCCTGGCCGCGGTCGTCAGCGGCGGCGACGCGCTGCGGGCGGCTCGCGATGACCTGCTGCCGCAGGCGCTCGGCGACGCGGCCCTGGAATCCATGCGCATCGCCGCGGGCTACGGTGACCTGGCGGGCGCGTTCGCCGCGGTCCTGAGCGAGGTGTGCCGGACGGGCTGGGGAACCGTCGCCGAGCGCTACCACGCCATGGTGGACGCGTACCGGGCCGGGCGCTGGGAGGAGGCCCTCGCGTGCGCCCGCCGCATCGAAGCGTACGTCCGGGGCCCGGGGGCGGCCGGCCCCAGCGTGCTGGCCCGCGTGCTGGCAGCCGAGATCCACTGCGCCACGGGGGACCAGCAGCGCGCCCTGGCCTGGCTGGGCCAGGTTCCCGACACCGTGGTGCATCCGCTGGGCGGCTGGGTCCGGCTGGGGGTGCGTTATCGGTCGGGGGACCCGGACGAGGCGTTCGACGGCGGCTGGCGCGATGTGCGCCGGGCGCGCGAGAGCGGTCTGCTGGAGGGCCTGGAGCGGCTCCTGGGACGGCTCTTCCTGTACGGCGGCTATGAGGACCGGCCGGAGATCACCCACCGGGCCGTGTCGGAACTGGAGGCGCTGTACGAGGAGTCGGGCTCACCGAGAGCCGGTGAGGTGCTGCTGCTCGCCAGGTCGGTGCTGCGCCGCGCCCCGGACCGCGTCCGGCAGGTGCTCGACCTGGCCTGGGAGCGGGGCGACTTGCCGCTGAGGCTGCTCTGCCTCGACATGGGGGCCCTGGCCGACAGCGAACCGGAGCTGTGGCTGGCCGCCGCGATCGAGGAGGCCCACGCGCTGGGCGCCCGGCACATCGAGCGGTCCCCGCTCGGGCACCGGGCGAGGGCGTACGGTCTGACCCTCTCGTCGCCCAGGAGGCGCGCCGCCGACGAAGGGGCGGGCGAACTGGACCTGCGCCTGGTCGAGATGGTCGGCGGCGGCGCGACCAACCGGCAGATCGCCGTCCGGCTGGCGTGCAGCGAGAAGACGGTGGAACAGCACCTGACCCGGCTGTTCCGGCAGACCGGCTGCCGCTCGCGGTCGGAACTCGCGGCGGCCTGGCTGGACGGACGCCTCGCCGGGCTCGGGCTGCCGGCGGACCCGCGACGTCGGTGACGGACCGCGGGTCGTGGCCCCCGTCAGCCGGTGGTGAGGGCCCAGTCGTCCGAGGTGGACGCGCAGGTCTCGACGATCAGACTCACTCCGTGCGGGGTTCCCGCGCCGCCGGCCACCCCCAGGCACATGCTGTCGGAGGCGTAGTTGCGGATGCGGTAGTGGTCGCCCTGGCCGGAGGCCAGGTACCAGAGCTGGTTGTCGTCCGTGGTGGCGTCGCAGGTGTACTCCGTCACCCTCGTGCCGGCCGGCTCGACGCCGTACCAGGGGATGTCCATGCACAGACGGTCGGTGTCGTTGCTGATGGTGAACAGGCGCGCGCCGCCCGGGCCCTTGGGGGTGCCGACGACCTTGAGGGCCCACTCCTGGTTGTCGGCGGCGCCGGCCCGGCAGTCGTACTGGTCGATCACCCCGCCGACGGAGCCTTTGCCGTACTGCGGCAGATCCGCGCACATGCCGGTCGCGAGGTTCTTCAGCAGGACATGGTCGGCGCCGCCGAAGGTCTCGCCGACGGTGGGCTTGTGGGGTGCGCTCGCCCTGACCGGCGGCGGGGCCGCCTTGGTGGTGCGGGGCGAGGTGTGGCCGGTGACATGTCCGGCCGGCCTCGACGGCGCGTGCGACGGCTTGTGGGAGGGCGTAGGGGTGGATGAGGGGGTGTGGGAGGGCGACGGCGGGAGCGTGGCGGCCACGGTGCCGGGCGCGGCGGCCGCCGGCCGGTCGTTGTCGGCGAGCGTGGTGTGCGTGCTGCCGCGCGGCTTGTCGCCGTGCGCGCCGGCGGTGACCACCACGAAGGGCACGGACAGCAGTGTAGCGCCGCAGATGGCGGCCCACACGACCGTACGCGTGGGACGCCCCGGCGGCTTCGCGGTGCCGCCGGACCCGGACGGTCCACCGGCCGCGGTGGGCAGGACGTGGTCGTCCCGGTCCCAGATGGCGGGCGAACCGGGATCCGGCCGCAGGCTCACCTCCGTGCGGGGGCGCCGCAGCAGCGAACGGACCGCTGTGCCGACACCGCCACCGGCACCGGCGCCAGGCCGGGGCCCCGCCTCACCGCCTCCCGCGGAAGGCGTACCGGCCGGGGTTCCCGGGTGTTCGGCGCCGCCGGCGGGATCTCGCTGCTCGGAGGATGACGAGGATGACGAGGATGACGAGGATGAAGAGGAGGACGAGGAAGACGAGGAAGACACGGCGCGCCTCCTTGGAAGGGGTTGGGAGCAACCAACCGGGCACAGGCCGGGACCGGGCTCGCCCGGTGACGGATGTTAGCCCGCCGGGACGGTGCGCCCGACCTGCTGAGGGGTCCGCGTGCCGCCTTCTTCCCTGTCGTACAGAACCGATCCGCACAGACAGGCAGCGCGTCGCCCGGTGGCTTCCCACCTGCGGCTGCAGGTGAAAATAATCCGGACCGGGTCCGGTCACGGCCGGCCGCGACCCGCGACCGCGACCCGGCGGTCCGGTCCGCCGGGTCGCGCCGTTGCGACGCCGCCTCCGGGAACGGCGTCGTGTCCGCCGCCTCGCCGCGCGGAGGCCGTGCCCGGACCCGAACCATCAGGAGACCGGCATGCCTTCCCATGGGCCGACCCCACCGGCGAGCCGTCGTGACGCGGTGTCCACCCGGCCCGGCCGCTTCGCGCCGATGGCGTACGCGGCCGTCGGCCGCCACCAGGAGGAGGCGAGGTGAGCGACATCGCCGTCATGGAGCCCCCGGCGGGCGCGGCGCCGGTGAGTGCCGACACCCTCACCGGCCGGGACCGGGAATCGCAGGACATCGACCGGAGCCTGAACGACCCCGAGGGGCCGCGACTCGTCTTCGTCCTCGGCGAACGTGGCTCCGGGCGGAGCGCCTTCCTGCGGGCCACCGCCCGGCGGCAGCGCGCGGCGGGCCACGTGGTCCTCTCGGTGGACTGCGAGCCCGGCGACGGCCGGCGGCCCTACCTGCTGGCGTTGCGATTGGCGATGGCGCTGGAGCAGCGCCGGGTCGCCCCGGGCGGACAACGGCGGGGGGGCGACCCGCTCGCGGGGATGCTGGCCGCTGTCGAACACGGCGACCGGGCGGCGGCCGCCGACGCGCTCACCGGTGCGCTGGAACATGCCGGGCCGACGGTCGTCCTCGTCGACGACGTGCAGTACGCGGACCCCTCCTCCGTCGAACTGCTCGGCGTGCTCGACATGGCGCGGGCGGCGCCGGGCGTACGTCTGGTGCTGTCGCTGCTTCGGCCCGGCGGGGCGGTGAGCCGCAGGGCGGTGCCGGGTGGCGCCGACGCGGCCGGGCTGCCGGCGCGTCATCCCGCCGCGCACGTCATCGAACTGGGGCGGCTGGCAGCGGCGGACGTGGCCGTCATACTGGCCGGGCGCTTGCCGACGGCTCCTGACGACGCGCTGACCGGGCTGGTGCACCGGATGAGCAGGGGCGTGCCCGCCGCCGTCGACGCCCTGCTGGCCGAGTGGGCCCGGCAGGGCGACATGCGAAGGGCGGGGGAGAAGGCGCTCCTCGACATCGCCGCCCTGCTGCCTGCCCGTCCGGAGGACAATCGCTTCACCGAGGCGCTGTGCGTGCTGGGTGAGTCGGCGGCCACGGTCGCCTCGGCCCTGAGTGTCCTGTGGCCGCTGGGCCGGGCCGCACTCCGGCTGACGGCCGGGGTGACCGGGCTGTCGCCGGCCGAAGTCCGGGCCGGGCTCGATGAGTTGGTCGGGGCGGGGATCGTCGAGGAGCTGCCGGAGCGGGAAGGCGATGCCGCCCGCGGGTGGACGTTCACGGTCCCGTTCACGGAACACGTCCTGCGGGAGCGGCTGGGGCCGATGGAACGGGGCCGCTTGGCCGCGGCGGCGGTGGAGGAGCTGTGGGCGGCCGGCGGCGAGCCCGGCGACGGGACGGCCGGCCCGGCGTGGGCCGCCCGCGTCGTGGCGGAGGCGGACGCGGCCACCTATCTGCCGGACCGGATCGTCGAGGCGGGCCGGATGATCGACGCCGGGCGGGCGGTGGCGGAACTCGTCGCCGCCGTGGGGCGGACGAGCCGGGGCGCCGGACGCAGCCGCGCGCTGCGCTGGCTGGAGGCAGCCGGGCAGATGGCCGGCGAGACCGCCACTCGCGACCGACTGCTGCTCAGCCGGGCCCTGCACGCTGCCTTTGTGGCCGACCACCGTTCCGTCCGGGGGGCCGTCGAGGAGCTGCTGCAGGCGGCCGCCGGGCGCGGCGGCCCTGACGAGGAGACCGTCCAGATCTGCCTCAGCGCGCTGGTGGGGGCGACCTCCGCCGCGGGCGATCTCCAAGAGCTGTCCCGGATGACCGAGGCGCGCTGGTGGTGGCCGCTGCGGCTGCCTCCCGCGGCTGTCCGGCTGGGCCGTGCCCTGGCCCTGTGCTCGCTCGGCAGGTGGCGGGCGGCAGAGAGAGTCCACGCACGATCCCAAGGACAGTGGGGAGCGGGGGCGGCCGGCGTGCTGCCCGAGGTCTGCCGGGGCATGGCCGAACTGGTGCTGGGGCGTCCGGAACGGTTCCGGCGATTCCTCGCCGCACCGGAGATCGGCCTGATGTCCGAGCCCGGCCGGTACACGGTGACCCTGGCCCAGGTGCAGCAGCTCCTCAACTCGGGGGATCTGCGGGGAGCGGAGGACCTGCTGGCCGCACGGGGGCTGACCGTCGAGGACATGCCCGTCCACGCCCGGTTCCAGTGGCGCCGGCTGGAGGGCCGGTGGGACGAGGCGATGGCGCACCTGCGCTGGCTGCGGGCGAACGGCTACCCGGTCGCGTCCAGCCTGCACCTCCACCTCTATCCCGAGCGTGCCACGGTGATACTCCTGGCCCGCGGCCGGATCGGTGCCGCCCGGCGGCTGATCGCCGACATCCGCGACGGGCTGGGCGGGACCGCCGAGCCCCGCCACCTGCTGGACCGGGCGGAAGCCGACATGGCGCGCATGCTCGGCGATGTGGCGGAAGCCGTGCGGGTGCTGCGGCGCGGCCTGGAGACCGCCTGGGCACACGGCGAGGTCTTCGCGGTCGACGAACTCCTCGCCGAGCTGGCCGTGTTGCTCGCCGATGGGGGGGACCTGAGGGGCGCGGCGGCGTGCCTGCGGCGGCTGGAGGAGATCGCGGCGCGGACGGAGAGCGGGCGGAGCCGGCTGCTGTGGCTGGTGACGTCGGCCCGGCTGCACGCGGTGAGCGATGCGGACGCCGCAGGCAAATACCTGACGGACGCCGTCGCGCTCGCCCGCGACCGGGGGCAGCCGTTCGAGACCGCGACGACGCTGCTGGCCGCCGCTCGGCTCGGCGAGAGCCCGGCGGCGCTGCTGACCGAGGCGTATGAACTCTTCGGCCAGGTGGGCGCTCCGCTGTGGCGCTTCCGGACGCGGGCCGACATGCGGCGGGCCAGGGTGCCGGTGCCCGACCAGGACCGGGCCACGTCGGAGGGCGACCGGTTGCTGGCCACTTTGGTCTCCGAAGGATTGACGAACCGTCGGATAGCCGCTGTGCTCGGGCTCAGTCCGGACGCGGTCGCCAATCGGCTGACCCGGTTGTTCGCCCGCACCGGGGCGCGCTCGCGTACGGAGCTCGTTGCCGCCGTGCTCCGCAGGGGCGCGGCGACTGCCGACTGGTGACGTGGGGCGAGGTGGGGCGAGGCCGTCGCACGGCCGGCGGGTGCCACATTTCCCTGCGGCTAGCAGACAGGGGCCCGACAAGTCGGTCATGTACCGATGTGCGCGTGACAGCATCCTCTCCGGAGCGGTTCAAACCTCGAACCAGGAGGGTGTACATGCAGCAGCAAGTGCTCGCTGACACCGTGCGGGTGGCGGTCCACTCGTCCGACGGCCTGACGCGTGCCGGGCTGGTCAGCTACCTGGGTCATGACCGTCGGCTGTCGCTCACGGAAGTCGCGGGCGAGGCGGATGTCATGGTGGTGGCGGCGGAAGTGGCCAACGCGTCCACGCTGGGCCTGCTGCGCAGACTCGCCGAGGACGCCGGGGCCGGGCGGGACGCCATGAACTTCGTGGTGGTACTGGGTCGGCGCTGGGAGGCCGATGTCGCGGCGGCCGTCGACCGCGGGGTGCGCGCGGTGCTCGTCCGGGGTTCCTTCACCGCCGCCGAGTTCGCCCGGACACTGATCGCCGTCGCCCAGGGCGGCGGGAGCCTGCCCCCTCCACTCCAGGGCGCGCTGATGGAGCAGATCCGGGTGATCCAGCGCGAGGTGCTGGCCCCTCGCGGGCTGAGCGCCTCCGGAGTGAACGCCCGCGAAGTGGACGTCCTGCGGCTGCTCGCCGAGGGCTGGGAGCTGTCGGATATAGCGGATAAACTCCGCTTCTCCGAGCGCACCATCAAGTACGTGCTCTACGGCCTGATGAAGCGGCTGGATCTGCGCAACCGCGCGCACGCCGTGTCGTACGCCATCCGCACCGGCCTCATCTGACCGCCCTGCATTCGGCGCGGGACGACGCCGAACCACGTCCACTCCCTGCCGTGCACCCGGGTTCCGGGCCCGACGTGTGCGATGCCGGCCGGGACCGCCGTCGCTGGATGGCTGGGCAGAGCGCACTGTCCGCATGGACAACGCGCCTCCTCGGGCGAGCTGGTGCGGGGCCGCCGCTCCATAGCCTGGGCGCGAGCCGGAAGCGCGGCCCTGCCGAAGGGGCGCAGCTCCGCGGAGGTGCCCACGTACGTGAAGGACAGTCCATGAGCACTGTGGTCGTGAAACGCTCACCCCGTGCCTCCGGCCCCCAGGCCCCGGAAGGGCAGATCGAGCTGGCCGAGCCCCCGGCGCTCGGCGAACCGGCCACCGCGGACTTCACCTCCGCACTGATGTACATCCCGATGGCCCTCGGCGTGGGCGCCATGGCCATGATGTTCACGGTCGGCACCCGGTCGCCGTACACGTTCATGATGTCCGGGATGATGGGCACGGCCATGATCAGCATGGGCCTGAGCCAGCTCGGCAGGAGGGGCGCCGAGCGCAGGCGCAGGATGCGCTCGGAGCGCCGTGACTACCTGCGCTACCTCGCCCAGTTGCGCACACGCGCCCGGCAGGCCGCGGCCGAGCAGCGGGCGGCGGCCTCCTGGGACAACCCGCGCCCCGAGGACCTGTGGGCCGTCGTCGCGAGCCCCCGGTTGTGGGAACGGCGGGGCGCCCACGACGACTTCGGGCGGATCCGCATCGGCGTCGGCGCCAGCCGCGCCGACTTGGTGCTGGTGCCGCCGGAGACCAAACCGGTCGAGGACCTCGAACCGCTGACGGCCGTCTCGCTGCGGCGCTTCACCAGGGCGTTCCAGTCCGTCGGCCACGTGCCCGTGTCGGTGCCGCTGCGCCGCTTCACCAGCGTCGAGTTCGCCGGCGACGGCCCGGCGGCGCTCGGCCTGCTGCGGGCCATGATCGGCCAGCTCGCCGTCCTGCACGCCCCGGACGAGCTGCACATCGCCGTTCTCACCGACACGGTGGGCCGCGAGGAGTGGGACTGGCTGAAGTGGCTGCCGCACAACGCCCGGCCGCAGCGGGAGGACGAGGCCGGCCCGCTGCGGCTGGTGGCGGAGGACGCCGACGCGCTGTTCGACCTGCTGGGACCGGAGGTGACCGACCGCCCCGAGTACGACCCCGGCTCGCCGCCGCGGCCCACCGAACCGCTGGTGGTCGTCGTCGCCTACCGCGTGCTCATCCCGGAGACCTCCCGGCTGCTGAACGGCGGGATCCGCAACCTGGTGCTGCTGGACGCCACCGGGGCGATGACCGGTGGCCCGCAGGTGCTGCGGCTGACCGTGCGGGACGGCGAGGTGGAGTACCCGGTGGCGGACGGTTCGGTCACCGCCCGAGCCGACACCCTCCCCCTCACCGCGGCCGAGGACCTGGCCCGCCAACTGGCCCCGATGCGCACCGGCGGCGGCGTCGAACTCGTCGAGGAGCCGCTGGAGAACGACTTCGACCTCGGCACGCTGCTCGGCATCCGCGACCCGCGCTCCTTCGACGTGGCCGCGCTGTGGCGCACCCGGGCCGCGCAGAGCGCCCGCTTGCGCGTGCCGATCGGCATCACCGAGGACAACGAGGTGCTGGAGCTGGACCTGAAGGAGTCGGCGCAGAGCGGCATGGGCCCGCACGGCCTGCTGATCGGCGCGACCGGCTCCGGCAAGAGCGAGCTGGTGCGCACCCTGGTCATCGGGCTCGCGGCCACGCACTCCTCGGACGTCCTCAACTTCGTGCTGGTCGACTTCAAGGGCGGTGCGACGTTCCTCAACATGGACCGCCTGCCGCACACCTCCGCGGTGATCACCAACCTCGCCGACGAACTCCACCTCGTGGACCGCATGCGCGACTCGCTCAACGGCGAGATGATCCGCCGCCAGGAGGTGCTCCGGGAGAGCGGCCACGCCTCGCTCTTCGAGTACGAGAAGGCCCGGCTCGGCGGCGCGCCGCTGACGCCGCTGCCCTCACTGCTGATCGTCGTCGACGAGTTCTCCGAACTGCTGGCGAACAAGCCGGAGTTCGTGGACCTGTTCGTCACCATCGGCCGGCTCGGCCGCTCGCTCGGGGTGCACCTGCTGCTGGCCTCCCAGCGGCTCGACGAGGGGCGCATCCACCGCGTCGAGGGCCACCTGTCGTACAAGATCGCGCTGCGCACCTTCTCCTCGATGGAGTCCCGCAGCGTCATCGGCGTGGGCAGCGCCTACGAACTGCCGTCCGCGCCGGGCAACGGTTACCTGAAGGTCGACACCACCAACCTGGCCCGCTTCAAGGCCGCCTACGTCTCCGGGCCGTGCCCGGTACCCGCCACCGCGTCCCGGCCCGCGGAGGCCGCGCTCGGCGCCGAGCACGTGGTGGTCTTCGACCTGGACCAGCGCCTGCCGGACGCACCCGGCATCCCCGACGCCCTGGAATCGGGCGACGAGCGGCCCGCCCCGGGCCCCGAGTCCCGCCCGGAGCCCGCGGGCGAGGACGAGGAGAGCCTGCTGGAGGTCCTGGTCGACCGCCTGGAGGGGGCGGGTCCACCGGCCCGCCAGGTGTGGCTGCCGCCACTGGAATCCCCGCCCAGCCTCGACCAGTTGCTGCCGGGCATCGTGCCCGACCCGCACCGCGGCATGACGGCCGGCGACTACCCGGCGCTCGGCGGCCTGCGGGTGCCGCTCGGCATGGTCGACCGGCCCTTCGAGCAGTTGCGCGAGTTGCTGATCGCCGACCTGTCCGGGGCCGACGGGCACCTGGCGGTGGCCGGCGCCCCGCGGACCGGCAAGTCCACCATGCTGCGCACCCTGATGCTGTCGCTGGCCCTCACCCACACCCCGCGCGAAGTGCAGTTCTACTGCCTGGACTTCGGCGGCGGCGGCCTGCAGTCCACCGCCGGCCTGCCGCACGTGGGCTCCATCGCCACCCGGATGGAGCGCGACCGGGTACAGCGCACCGTCGAAGAGCTGACGCAGCTGCTCGAGGTGCGCGAACAGCGCTTCACCGAACGCGGCCTGGAATCGATGGACGCCTACCGGCGCAGGCGCGACAGCGGCGAGATCGACGACCCGTACGGCGACGTCTTCCTCGTCGTCGACAACTGGTCCACGATCAAGCAGGACTTCGAGGACCTCGAACCACGCATCACCGATCTCGCCGCCCGCGGCCTGTCGTTCGGGCTGCACGTCGTCGCCTCCGCGGTGCGCTGGTCGGAGATCCGCCCGCGGGCCCGTGACCTGTTCGGCACCAAGCTCGAACTGCGGCTCGGCGACCCCATGGAGTCCGAGTTCGGCTCCAAACCGGCCGCGACCGTCCCCCACCAGGCCGGCCGCGGTCTGACCAAGGCCAAGCTGCACTTCATGGGCGCGCTGCCGCGGCTGGACAGCGTCAAGAGCACCGACAACCTCACCGAGGCGACCAAGGCCGCCGTGGCCGAGATCGACGCCTTCTGGCCCGGCCGCCCGGCACCCGGGGTGCGGCTGCTGCCGGCCAGGCTGCCGCTCGACCGGCTTCCGGCACCCGAGGGCGACCTGCGCGTGTGCCTCGGCTGGGACGAGCAGCGCCTTGCCCCCGTGTGGCACGACTTCGCCGCAGCCCCGCACCTGATGGTGTTCGGCGACGCCGAGACCGGCAAGACCAACGTGCTGCGTGTGGTCATCGACGCCGTCATCCGCCGCTACCGGCCCGAGGAGGCCCGGATCCTGCTCGCCGACACCCGGCGCGACCTGCTGGCCGCCGTGCCCGAGGAGTACCGGGTCGGCTTCGCGGTGGACGGCGAAGCCCTGACCTCGCTGGCCGGCAGCGCCGCGGTCTCGGTGGGCAAACGCGTACCCGGTCCCGACGTCGCCCCCGAACGGCTGCCGCTCCGCGACTGGTGGACCGGCCCGCAACTGTTCATGCTCATCGACGACTACGACCTGTACGGCGGCTCGCCCGGGACCGGCTCGCCGCTGGCCGCCCTCTCCCCGATGCTGGCCCACTCGGCCAACATCGGCCTGCACATGGTGATCTCCCGGTCCACCTCCGGAGCGACCCGCGCCATGATGGACCCGGTGCTGCGCCGCATGTGGGAACTCGGCAGCCCGGCGCTGCTGCACTCCTACCCCAAGGAGGAGGGCAAGTTCATCGGCGAGGCCCGGCCCCGCACCCTCCCGCCGGGCCGCGCCCAACTCGTCACCCGCCGCGGCGTCCGGCTGATGCAGGTGGGCCATGCCGGCCCCTGACGAGGTCTTCCGCGTCGAACCCAACCCACGGCGCCCCCTGTCGAGACACTAGGTCGCCCCGTCCGCGTCCCACGACCGCCCTCTCAGGAGCACCATGACCACCGCCATCCCGGCCGCCCGAACCCCGGGTCCGTACGGCACCGAGGTGTGCCGGCTGACCATCGCGGGGCCCGCGGGGCGCGCCGACCTGGCCGTACCGGTCACCGCGCGGATCTCCGCGCTGCTGCCGGTGCTGCTGCGCCACGTCCCCGCCGACCCGGCCAGGCCGGGCGGCCCCTGGACGCTGCAACGCCTCGGTGAACCGCCGCTGGCCCTCGACGCCACCCCGCAGACCGCCGGCCTGCTCCACGGCGACGTGCTGTACCTGCGGCCCGCCGACGACCCGATGCCGGAGCTGGAGTTCGACGACGCCTCCGACGGTGTCGCGCACGCCGTCGGCGCACGCACCGACCGGTGGCGCCCGGAGACCACCCGCCGGCTGTTCCTGGCACTGGCCTGCCTGGTGCTGCTCGCCCTCGCCGCCGCCGTGCCGCTGGCCGGCAGGGGTGCGGGCAACGGCGCGGTCGTGCCGGTGCTCTACGGCGTCGCCGCGGTCGGCCTGGGCGTCTTCTGCGCGCTGGACCAGCGGTGGTCGGCCGACCGCGGCATCGCGGTCGTCACCGGCCTGGGCGCCTGCGTCCTCGCCGTGCTCGCCGGGCTGACCGCGGCCGACGCGGACACCGGACTGACCGCGCCCAGGACTGGCGGCATCGCGCTCGGCGCGGTCTGCGGCGTGCTGGTGGCCGCCGTCGTCCTGCTGCCCACCGCGCGGGTACCGCTCGCCGTGACCGGGACAGCCCTGTTCGCTCCCGCGCTGGTCGCGCTCACCGCGGGACTGGCCGCCGCGACCGGCTGGGACGCGGTGCGCAGCGTGAGCGTCGTCGCGGTCGCCGCCTTCCTCTTCGGTCACCTCGCGCCGCGTGCGGCGCTGCGGCTGGCCCGGGTGCGGGTGCCGCAACTGCCGCACAACGCGGCGGAACTCCAGGAGGACGTCGAGCCGCACCCCGAGCAGTCGCTCACCCGGCGCGCCGCGGCGGCCGACGCCCTGCTGACGGTGTTCACGGTGTCCGTCGCCCTGCTCTGCGTGGCCGACTTCGCCCTGCTGGCCTTCGCCGGTGGATGGGTGGCCCGCGCCTTCCCGCTGGTGTTCTCCGGCGCCGCCCTGCTGCGGGCCAAGACCCTGAACGTCGTCTGGCAGCGTGTGCCGGTCACCTTCTCCGGCGTGCTCGGCATGCTGTCGGTGGTGCTGGCGTGGACCGCCGCGGCGAGCGGCACCGGCACCCGCTGCGCCCTCCTGCTCGGGCTGCTGGTCGCCGCCGTGCTGCTGCTGGTCGGCGCGTGGCGATTGCCGCACACCCGGCTGCTCCCCGTGTGGGGGCACACCGCGGACGTTCTCGAACTGCTCACCGCCCTGGCCCTGCTGCCGCTGCTGCTGCAGCTGCTGCACGTCTACGCCCACGTACGCAACGCGGTCTGAGGGAGAGCTGAGGGAACCGTGCAGACCCGACGCGACCACCTGCAGGCGTACCAGTTCGCCACCGGGCGGATGGCCTCCGCGCTGATCACCGCCGACTCCGGCACCGGCGAGACCCCCATGCGCAGGGCCGGGCTCGGTGCCGCGTTCGGCGTGGTGCTCGCCTGCCTGCTGGTACTGGCCGCCGCCGCATACGGCTACCTCAAGCCGGCCGGCGACCACTCCTGGGCGACCAACGGCGCCCTGATCGTGGAGAGCGGCACCGGCACCCGGTACTTCTACGCCGACGGGCAGCTCCACCCCACGGCCAACTACGCCTCCGCGCTGCTGGCTTCCGGCGGCGCCGGCGTCCACGACGTCGGCCGCTCCGCGCTCGCCGGTGTACCCCGCGGCTCCACCATCGGCATCCCCGGCGCGCCCGAGGAAGTTCCCGACGCGGCCGGGCTCCTGCTGACCGGCGCCTGGGCGGACTGCCTGCGACCGGGCAAGGACGTCAGCGAGACGCTGGACTTCGCGCCGGGCACCGTGCACGCGGCGACCGGTTCCGACTACGCGCTGGTGGCCGGTCCGGACGGGAAGCGCTACGTGTTGTGGCAGAACACCAAGCACCCCATCGACGACCGGTCCGCGCTCCTCGCGCTCGGCATGGACACCGAACAGCCCGTCCCGGCCACCTCGGCGTGGCTGAACGCCCTGCCCACCGGGACTGCTATCGCCGCGGCCAAGATCGCGGGGGCCGGCGGCGCGGAACGTACCGTGGCCGGCAAGGCGGAGAAGACGGGCACCCTGCTGCGTACCGTCGTCTCCGGCACCAGCCACTACTACGTCCTGGAATCCGACGGCGTCGCCTCCCTGACCGCGACCGAGTCCGCCCTGCTGGCCGCCGCGGGCGGCAAGGACCCAATGGCGGTCAGCCCCAGCGCCGTGGCGGCCCTGCCGTCCTCCGCCGACACCTCCCTGCTGCACCGCATCCCCGACCTGCTGACCGGCACCGACACCACCGCCGGCCACTCCGCGCTGTGCCTGCTGGAGAACATGAAGGGCTCCCTGCTCTACAGCAGAGTGGTCCATGAGACCGGCCGGGCGGCCGACACCACCGCCGCGGTGCTCCTGCCGCCCGAGGCCGGGGTGCTGGCCGCACCGCCCAAAGGCCCGCACGACGCGAAGTCCCCCACGCCGTACCTGATCACGGACCGCGCGGTGAAGTACCCCCTGAGCAGCGACGCACCCGGCGCGCTCGGCTACGGCGGCCTGACCCCGCGGGTACTGCCGCAGGCCACGCTCGACCAGATCACCACCGGCCCGCAGCTGAGCCGGTCCAAGGCGCTCGTCGCCGTGCCCGGAGTCAACTGACATGACCGGCGCCCCCGACGAGCGCGCCGCGGCCCGCCGCGACCTCGCCCACCGGCTGTCGGCCCGGCTGGCCCGCGCCGCGCTGCGCGCCGCCGGGCCGTCGGTGGACTCCAGGAGTGTCGGCAACGCGCTGCTGGTCCACCCGCGCGGCTTCGTCGACAGCCGGGCCCTGTCCTTCACCCGGCGGCTGGCCGCCGACCCGCAGCACACCCTGGTGGTACTCGACCTGCCGGCCAGTCCCGAGGACTCGGTGTGGGAGAGCGTTGCCAGGGTCCTGGACCGCAGGGGCGTCAGTTTCCGGCTGGTGCCGGGACGCGGCACCCGCGAGGACGTCCGGCGAGCCGCCCAGTGGCTCGCCGACCGCCTCGACCGGATCGTGCTGGCTCCCGACGGCACCGTCGTCCCGGCGGCCGGCGGCGCCCTGTTCGTGCCCGCCGACCACGGCACCGGCTGGCTGCGCTTCCGCCCCAACCTGTCGGCGGCGCCCGACTCGCGGCGCTTCCCCAAGCCGCAATGGGAGTACTCGGTCCCCGACCGACCGCAGCGGATCGGCGCCGGAGCGGTCGCGGAACCGCTGCCCGGCGGCGTGTGGATCCGCGGCGGCCCGCAGGACGCCGCCTCCGCCGGGGGCCGGCAACGGCTCTTCGAACTGCTGGCCGCCGACCCGGAGTTGCTGGACATCGTGCTCGGCGGCCCGGGGACCTCCGGCGCCCTGGCACTGGAGGAGATCGCCGCCTTCTGGGCCACGGTGCCCGGCAGCGCGCGGCACCTGGTGCGGTTCGTCCCGTACGGCCCGGTGGCCGTGCCCGATGGCGAGCCGCTGGGCCAGGCACTGGCCGACCGGCTCGGCCAGCGGGTCATCGTGCACGCGGGCGTCCCCACGCCCGGCGAGGACGGCGCCCCACGCGAGGTGCGCACCCTGCTCGCCGACGGAAGCCTCGGCTGGCGCCCGTACGCGGACGGGTTCGGCTACACACCGCGCGCGGAGACCGGCGGCCACCCCGTGCCGCCGGTGGCGCTCGGAACCCGGGTGCCGGCCGGCGCCGTCACCGAAGTGGCGCAAGGCGTCTACCGGTACGCGCCGGACGTGCTGCTGGAGGTCGTGCAGAGCGGGCTGTGGGTCCGACCGCCCGTCGAGCCGTTCGACGGTTACGCGGTGCGGACCGCGCCCGCCGACCCCGCGTACCCCGCCATCCTCTACGACCAGGACGACCCGGCGGTCGCCGACCGCATGCGGACGGTGGCCTACGACCTGGTGAACGCGCTCGACCCGACATTCGCCACGAGCGGTCGCGTCATGCCCTCCAGCGCGGCGCGGAGCACACCGCCGGACAGGGGCCCCTCGCCCGTGACATACCCGGCGGCGAGTGTGGCGCCCGCTCCGGCGGTCGAGGCGGCAGGGCCCGTTCCGGCGATCGCCGCGGGGCCCGGCGCCGGGCAGGTGAACGGCGGTGCGGCGGACGGCGGTTCACCGGGGCAGCCCGGACCGGCCGGCGGCTGGTCCCTGGAGGGCGGTCCCTCGACCGCCGCCGGCCCGGCGCCGCGGCGGACAGCCCGGCTGGCACCCGCGTCCCCCCTGCCGGAGCCCGGGCCCACCTGGACCGACGACCCGCCGTCGCCGGACCCCGGCGTCGCGAGGGGGCCGGGGCTCGGGCCAGCGGGTGGGCAGGACGGTGTTGCGCCTGCCCCGCCCGGCTTTCCGCCCTCCCCGGCCGGCGTCCCGGGCGCTGCCGATGCGCCCGGGGCGCCACCTGTGGCCACCGGGGCCGACGCGGCGGCCGCTTCGGACCGCGAGGGGTCGGCGGGTGGAACCGCGCCGTTGCCCGGCCCGGCCCGGCCCGGCCCCGACCCGGCCCGGCCCGGCCCCGACCCGGCCGGGCCCGCGCCCCGATCCGCGGTCGCAACACCGCCGCCCATGTTCCCGTCGTCGGCTGCTTCGCGGCCTTCGGCGGATTCCGGACCGCCGCCGGCCGCGTCACTCCCCCGAGGCGCGGTTCCGGCTGGCGGCGGGGCGGAGGGTGCCCCTGTGCCCTCCGCCCCGCAGAGCGGCGCAACGGCGCCGCCCGACGCCTGGCCTTCCGCGCAGGGCGGCCCGGCGGCCGCGGTCTCGGCGCCGCGCATCCGACTGGAGTCGCCGGCCCCGCAGCGGTCCGCCGCGGCCCCGGCCCCGGCCGGGGACATCTCCGCCACGCGGCCGGAAGCCGGACCGGCCGGCCCCGTCTCGGAGCCGCCGGCCTTCCCGGCGCCTCCCGTGCCCCCCATCGACGGCCAGGTCCGGGTGCAGCCCCAGCCCGCCCCCGCCGCCGACGTGCTGCCGCCGGCGAAGGGCGTCGAGCGGGAACGCGACTGGCTGCGCCGCAACCTCGGCGCCCGCTACGACACCGCCGCGGCCCTCGTCTCGCGCGTGCTGTCGGAGGCGCCGGGCCTGCACGGCGGGCCGCGCAGTTCGGTGGGCGACGCCCTCACCGACCTCGCGGCCGTCCGCCTGTACCTGACCGGAAGCACCACGGCGATCGACACCGCCATCAGGTCGGCCGCCACCGGCCCGCACGTCCCGCTGGCTCGGTGCGCCGCCAGCGGACTGCGGCGCCTGCCCTCGCACCGGGGCGGCGCCATCGTGCGGGCCGCCCTCACCCCGGCCGAGCGCGCCTGGTACCGCGAGAACATGGTGGTGGTCGAGCGGTCCTTCCTCGCTGCCCTGTCCTCGATCCGGCCCGGACTGCCCGGCGACACCGACATCGTGCTGTGGTCGCTGACGGCCCGGCGGACCGAACTCGTGGTCCCGGAGCTGCCCGACCGCCTGCTGTTCGCGCCCGGCACCCGGTTCAAGGTGCTGCGCACGGTCGGCGGCGACCGCCCGGCCGTGCTGATGCGGGAGATGGCCGCGGCCGAGCTGGACGAACAGGGACACCCCCGCGAGGAACGCGTCCCGCTGGACGAGATCGCGCTCACCGGCCTCGACCACCTGCACGCGCTGTGGCAGAAGGCCGAGGACACCAGCGACGAGGACGCCATGGGCGATCCCCTCCCGCCGGAGCACGCGGACGCCTTCCGGGCCGCCCCCGGGCTGCTCCAGCGACCGCCCGGCGATCCGGGCGCGCCGACGCCGGCACTCGGACCCGGCACCACGTCACAGCAAGGGGGGAATCCATGATCCGCCAGGTCCTGCGCGTCTCCGCCACCGAGTCCGGCGCCTACCGCACCGTCTCCCAGGCGCTGGCCGCCGCGCCGGACGGCGCGGTGATCGCCGTCGCGCCGGGCACGTACGCCGAGTCGCTCACCCTCAGCCGGGCGGTCACGCTGTCCGGGGACGGCACGCCCGGCAGCGTACGGCTGGAATCGCCGATGGGCAGCACCGTCGTGGTGGAGGCCGACGCGGTGCGGCTGACCGGCCTGACCCTCCAAGGGGCCGACGCCAACGCGGCCGTCCTCGACATCCGCCGCGGGCAGACCGCCGTCGAGAACTGCACCGTGGCGGGCGACCAGGCATGGGCAGCGGTCATCGCCTGGCAGTCCGGCCACCTGGCCGCCCGGAACTGCACGGTCACCAACCCCGGCGGCGCCGGCGTCGTGGTGACCTCCGCCGCCGACAACACCCTGGAGGACATCGCCGCGCGCGACTTCGGCTCGTCGGCGGTCGTCGTCGCCGAGAACGGCCGCCTGACCGTACGCGGCTGCACCGTCGAACGTTCCGGCGGCAACGGCATCTGCGTCAACGGCCAGGGCACCGTCACCGTCGAGAACACCACGGTGGCCGGCAGCCGAAAGCCCGCGGTCGTCGTGGAGCAGGACGCCAGGGCCGAGCTGATGCGCACCACCGTGACGTTGTCCGCGAGCCTCGACGCGTATCTGACCAGCAAGGGCATGACCACGCTCATCGACTGCCGACTGACCGGATCGGGCGGGCAGTCGCTGCACATCGGTGGGGGCGCGTCCCCGCAACTGCGCGGCTGCACGCTGGACTCGGCGGCCGCGAGCGGCCTCCAGGTGACCGGCGGCTCCACGCCCCGGCTGGAGGACTGCGCGATCACCGGCACCCCGCTGGCGGTGATCGTCGAGGAGGGCAGCCGGGCCGAGTTCCACCGGCTCCGGATCAGCGGCGCGCAGCGGACCGCCGTACAGGTGAGCGGCGAATCCACCGCGGAATTCCATGAGTTGTCCGTGGCGGACGGCTCGGCCGGGCTTCGGGTGACCGGCTCCGCCCGACTCACCCTGAACTCCGGCGACATCGACGCGGAGTACGGCGTCGGCCTGGAAGCCAACGAGGGCGCCACCGCACGTCTCACCGATGTCCGGCTGCGTGCCGCGGGCGACTGGGGCCTCGCCGTGTCGGGCGGCGCGCGCATCGCCGCTGCGGACTCCCGCGTCACCGGGGCGGGCGTCCTGGCCGGCACCGACGGCGAGGCGCTGCTGCGCGACAGCGAGGTGTCCGGCACCGCCGGAGACGGCGCACGGGTACTGGGCGGCGGCACCCTCATCGCCACCGGCTGCCGGGTGCACGAGGCCCGGGGACACGGCGTCAACGTCCAGATCTCCGGGCGCGCCGACCTCACCGACTGCGTGATCACCGGCAACGTCGGCGACGGCGTCCGCAGCAACTCCGAGGAACCGGTGCTGGTCCAGCGCTGCGACGTCAGCGGCAACGGCGGCGCGCAGATCAATCGGCTGCGCAGCCAGGACGGCGTACCGGCCACCGCCGGCGCGGCGGAGTCCGCCCGCGAGCCGGCCCTCGGGCCGGACAGCGATCCGGTGGACGGGCGCGGGACCGCGGCCGGCGCCACCGGGCCGCTGGCCGAACTCGACGCCCTGGTCGGCCTGGAGAGCGTGAAACGCGAGGTCACCGGGCTGATCAACCTCAACAAGATGGCCCAGCGCCGGCAGGAACTGGGCCTGCCCATGCCGCCGATGAGCCGCCACCTGGTCTTCGCCGGCCCGCCCGGCACCGGCAAGACCACCGTGGCCCGGCTCTACGGCGCGGTGCTGGCCGAACTCGGCATCCTCGCCCAGGGACACATCGTCGAGGTGTCCCGGTCCGGCCTGGTCGCGCAGATCATCGGCGGCACGGCCATCAAGACCACCGAGGTGTTCACCAAGGCCATCGGCGGCGTGCTGTTCATCGACGAGGCGTACACGCTCACCAACCAGTCCAAGGGCAGCGGGCCCGACTTCGGCCAGGAGGCAGTCGAGACGCTGATGAAGCTGATGGAGGACCACCGCGACGAGATCGTCGTCATCGTCGCCGGCTACTCCGAGCAGATGGACCAGTTCCTGGCGTCCAACCCCGGCATGGCCTCGCGCTTCGCGCGCACCGTGGAGTTCCCCAACTACGAGGTCTCCGAACTCGTGACCATCGTGCAGGGCCTGTGCGGCAAGCACTACTACGAGATGGACGACTCGGCGCTGGACGCCCTCACCCGCTACCTGGAGGCCATCCCCAAAGGGCCGACCTTCGGCAACGGCCGCGTCGCGCGCTCGCTGTTCGAGACCATGATCAGCAATCAGGCGTCGCGGCTCGCGGCCGATTCCTCCGCGGACGACAGCACCGCGCTGAACCGCCTTTCCGCGGCGGACGTGCCCGCGGCGGAGGACGTCTCTCCCGCGGGGGTCGAGGACGTGCCGGAGCCCGGGGCCGGGACCGCCGCCCGGCCCGGCCCGCAACAGCCCGCCCCGGCGGCGCGCTTCGCCGCTCCGCCGGCCGAGCCGCCGCCCGCCATGCGCCGCCTCGCCGGGCTGTGCGGTCTGGGAGAGGTCCGCGCGGCCCTGCTGAAGCGCGTCAACGAACTGGTCGGAGCGAGCGGCGACGGCGTGCCGCCCGCCCCCCCGGCGAACATCGTGCTGGCGGGCGACACCGGCAGCGGTCGCACCGCCGTGTCCGCGCTGTACGCGAAATGCCTGGCCGAGACCGGCGTGCTGCGCAACGGGGCGGTGCACCGGATCGCCCTGTCCAAGGTGTTCGCCCGCGGCCCCGGGGAGGCCCGCGCCTACACCGCCGCGCTGTGGGCCGACGCCGACGGAGGCGTCCTGGAACTCGACCTCGACACCGCCTTCACCGCGCGCCCCGCGGCCGAGCGCACCGCCGTGTGGGACGCAGTCGTCGCTGTCGTGGAGCGCACTCCGCAGACCGCACTGGTGCTGCGCGGCGCCCAGGGCCGGCTCGGCGAACTCATGCGCGAACGCCCCGACGTCGCCCGCTGCTTCGACCTGTTCCTGCGCTTCCCCGCGTACACCGCGGAGGAGTTGACGGAACTGATCTGCCGGCGGCTCACCACCCGGGGACACAAGGTCGATGAGCCCACCCGCACCGCGTTGGCGGCGCGGCTGGCCGACCGGCCGCTCGCCGACGGCGCGCGCGGAGCACACCGGCTCGCCGACCGGATGGCCGAGCGGGCGCCGTCGGGCTCCGGTGGCGGACCGCTGTCCTCCCGCCCCGGAGCGGCTCGGACTTCGTCGTCCGGGGACGCCCGGACCGCTCCGGCCACGAGTGCTGCGCACACGCAGACAATGCCCCCTGTATCCGCAGGCAACGACGAAGCCGCGTCGTTCCACGCCGGCAGAGCGGCCACCACGATGGGCTGAGGAACCAGTCGGTATCGCCGCCGTGATCCCGCGTGCGGCATCTCGGACGGAAAGGAAAACGGACTGTGGCGACCAACGGACAGACCAATGTCGATATCCAGGGCATGCTCGCCGCACTGCCCAACTTCGAGACGGCGCTGGGGGACATCTCGACCGCGTACAACGGGATGAGTGAGCAGGCCCAGATCCTTGAAGGCAACTGGACCGGTGACGCGGCACAGTCGTTCATCCCCGCGCTGAACCAGTGGCTGGAGAACTGCAACGTCGTGAAGCAGCAGCTCCAGGTGGTCTACGAGAAGCTCGAAGCCAACACCGGCCACTACGAGCAGGTGCACAGCGAGACCGTCGACGCCGCGACCGCCGTCAGGCAGGCGATGGCGGCCGGCCTTCCCGGTATGTGACCCGCCCTCCCCGGCACTCCTCATCCAGCGAAAGGTAAAGAGCAATGACCAGCTATCAGGTGAGCCTTGAGCAGATGGCATTCGTCGAGGGCGAAATGCGGTCCATCACCACGAAGATCCAGAGCACCCTGAGCGACCTGGACGACGCGGCCAAGCAGCACCTCGCCGAGTGGTCCAGCGACGCGCGGGACGCGTACAACCTGGCCAAGGCGAAGTGGGACACGGCGGCCGACCAGATGGCCGTCCAGCTCGGACAGGCCACCACCGCCGTCGGCAACATCGGCGAGTACTACACCAGCGGCGAGAAGTACGGCACCAGCCTCTGGGAGCAGTGAGGCAGGTGGACCGTGGACATCGCACCGCGGAGGAGGTGATCACCCATGCCCTTGCCAGGAGGCGTCGAAAGTCCCTATGAGAACGCGGACGGTTCGGACTCACGGGACGACCAGTACCAGCCGCAGTCGTACCCGGGCGGCGCGTACGTCCCCGGTAGCGGCACGGTCGACACCGGCCAGCGGATACCGGACATGCCCGATGTTCCTCGCGTGCTGGGCAACGGCTCGGGGACCGTGTCCGCGGACACCACCGCGCTGAAGGTCTTCGCCGACAACCTGGAAACCATCTACGAAGACTTGGGCACGGCCAGGCAGAAGGTGAACGACCTCCAGCCCCTTCGAGCCGGAGGCGAACAGTTCGTGGAGGCGCAGACCCTCACGTCCAAGATCACCGGTCCGCGTGGCGGTGAGGGTCTGCAGGGGAACTACCTGACGTCTCTGCACGCCCTGCGGAAGGCCCTGAAGGACACGGCCGACGGGATCAGGGACATCGCCGCCAAGTACTCGACGATCGAGGAGCTCAACGCGAAGGCGGGCAGCGACCTGACTCATCTCATTCAGGACGCCCAAAGCGACATTCAGAAGCTCCAGTCGGCGACCGGGGACTCGGGTACGGGTACGGGTACGACCACCACGGGGACCGGGGACACATCGGGTGTGTCCGGTAGTCCGTACGGCCTTCCGTATGGGTCCGGGGATACGTCGGGCATGTCGGGTAGCCCGTACGGTGCTTCGTACGGTGGGTCCGGGGACACATCGGGTGTGTCGGGTAGTCCGTACGGCCTTCCGTATGGGGAGCCGGGGGACACGTCGGGTACGTCGGGTAGTTCGTACGGCGCTTCGTACGGTGGGTCCGGGGACACGTCGGGCGTGCCGGACAGTACGTACCCGTCGGGCGCGTCGGGTGGTCCGTACGGCACTTCGTATGGCGGCTCGGGGGATACGTCGGCTGCGTCGGGCAGTACGTACGACCCTTCGTATGGTGATTCGGCTGCCACACCGAGCATGTGGGGTGCTCTGCCCAGCGCCGCCCCGTCTGCGGGAAAGCCGCCGGCGCCGGACGACTGGGACGACGGTTCCTCGCCAACGTACGGTCTGACGGGGGAGCCTGCGCCTGTGGCTGAAGGTCCCGGTCCGGTGGTGCATCCGGGAGAAGCGGTGCGGGTTCGTCTGGATCCGTCGGCGCCGCAGGACTCCGACGTGAGAGTCAAGGCGGACGACGTGAAGGTCAGGGCGGACGGGGCGTCGGACCCGGACGTGAGGGTCAAGGCCGACGACGTGCGGGTCAGGGCCGATGGGACGCCGGACCCCGATGTGAGGGTCAAGGCGGACGGAATGCCGGACACGACGTTGGACAAGGGCTCGGTGCGGGAGAAGTCGACCGGACTGCCTGGGTTCTAGACGGTCACGACAGCACAAGCCGGGTATGGGAGCGCGTAGGGCATGGCCGAGGACGGCAGCAGCGGGACGGACAGCGCGAGCGGCGGCTCCGGGACGGACACCGGGGACAGCGGTTCCGGTTCCGGGACGGACAGCGGGAGCAATGGTTCCGGTTCCGGGACGGACGGCGGGAGCAGCGGCTCGGACAGTGGCACGTCTTCCGGGACCGGTGATTACAGCCAGCTGGGCTGGAAGGACGTCATGCGCTACGTCACCGGCTCCGATCCGGACAAACCCGAGGTGGACGGTTCGGCGATTTCTGATCCGCAGACCATCCAGGACGCCGCGGACGCCTTCTATTTCACGCAAACGGTGCTTCAGCGGGCGGCTGAGAATCTCGGCCGGCAGGTGGAGGCGCTGACGGGGCCGGACGGGCCCTGGCAGGGCGGGGCGGCCGGAGCCCTGGGCGATGCCATGAAGACGTTGGCGAAGCAGACGCAGGACATGGCCGACACGCTCTCCGGCGGCAACACGGGCGACTACGACGTTCCGCAGCAACTGGCGGACAACGCGGCGCACTTGAAAGGGGCCATCGACAAGCTCAACGACATCGACGTGTGGTACGCGCAGCAGGCGCTGAAGGAAGCGGCTGCTGAGGGCAAGGACATCGTCATGGACGACGGGCGCGTCGCGGTCAGCCAGACTCCCGACATCCCTCCCCTCCTGGATCGGGACATGCGGGCGGTGCTCAACACGCTGGCGGACAACTACCGGGTCGACACCGACAACGTCGCCTACTCCACGTCGCCCACCAGCCCGACCAACGGGTCGGGAGGCCCCGACCCCACGGCGTACGGAGCCCCCGGAAGCACGGGCGGCACCGGCGGCACTGGTGGCACCGGCGGCTATGAACCTCCTGTCTCGTATCCGGACATGGGCTCGGGCGCCGGTGGTGGCGCGTCATCGGGCACTTCGAACGCGGCGGCGGGGTACCTGCCGCCGACTGGTACGCAGACGGTCGGCGACGGCGGTGGCGCGTCGGGCGGCGATGCGGCGACGTCGGTCCCCGGCGCCGTGCCGTCGACCGGTCAGTCCGGTCCGTCCGCCGACACGGCCACCCCGCGGGTACTGCACAAGGCTTCCGCCGCGCGGGTCCTGCACAAGGCCGGTGACGGCCCGGGTCAGGACACCGGCGACGATCCGGAGACCTACCGCACCCTGGTGAAGGGCCACGCCGACCCGGCGACGTCGGACCCGGACGACGGCTACCGGACCTTGAGGCGGGAGCAGGTGGACCCGCTGACGGTGGACGAGGGGCCCGGCCCGGCGGTGCTCACGGATCAGAAGGAGCCGGCCGGACTGCCCGGGTTCTAGGCGGTCACGAAACCACAAGCCGCGAGGGGGATGGGAGGCGTAGGGCATGGCCGAGGACAGCAGCAGCGGGACGGACAGCGCGAGCGGTGGTTCCCGGGCGGACGGCGGAAACACCGACTCAGGTTCCGGCTCCGGGACGGACGGCGGGAGCAGCGGCTCGGACAGCGGCACGTCTTCCGGGACCGGTGATTACAGCCAGTTGGACTGGAAAGACGTCATGCGCTACGTCACCGGCTCCGATCCTGACAACCCAGCGGTGGATGGTTCGGCGACTTCTGATCCGCAGACCATCCAGGATGCCGCGGACGCCTTCTATTTCACGCAGATGGTGCTCCAGAGGGCGGCCGAGAATCTCGGTCAGCAGGTGGAGGCGCTGACGGGGCCGGACGGGCCCTGGCAGGGCGCGGCTGCTCAAGCCCTGGGCGACGCCATGAAGACGTTGGCGAAGCAGACGCAGGACATGGCCGACACGCTGTCCGACGGCACCGGCGACTACGACGTTCCGCAGCAACTGGCGGACAACGCGGCGCACTTGAAAGGGGCCATCGACAAGCTCAACGACATCGACTTCTGGTATGCGCAGCAGGCTCTGGATTGGGGGCGGCGGAACGGCGTCGATCTCGTCATGCCGAACGGGCGGGTCGCTGTCAGCCAGGCGCACACCACGCCGAAGATCACGGACCTGCTCACCCGCGACATGCAAGCGGTGCTCAACACGCTGGCGGACAACTACCAGGTCAGCAACGGCAATGTCGGCTACTCCGCGCCGCCCACCAACCCGGTCAACGGCTCCGGAGGCACCGACCCCACGGACTACGGAGGCTACGGCGACTCCGGCGGCTACGGCGATCCCGTCCCGTATCCCGACATGGGTGCGGGCGGCGGCAATCTGCCGGACTTCGGCTCGTCGGGTCCGGACAGTCCTACGGCGTACCCCGACATGGGTTCGGGCGGAGACGGCGGGAATCTGCCGGACTTCGGTTCATCGGATCCAGGAAGCGCGGCACCGTACCCCGGAAGTGGCGATTCGGGCGACGCCGGCGGGCAGTTGCCGAACTTCGCGGCATCGGCGAGTCCTGCGCTGTACCCGGGCGGCGGCTCCGATGGCGCCGGCGGAAACCTGCCGGACTTCGGCGGCACGGGTGCGGACAGTCCTGCGTCGTATCCCGGCGGCGACACCGGCACGGTCGGCGGCCTTCCGGGCCTCGGCAGCGGCGGGCCGGGCGGCGTCGACGGCGGCCTGCCCTCCGACTACCCGGGCGTGCAGGACTACCAGGGGGACCCTTCGCTGGACAGCGCCGGGAGCCTGCCGGGCGACGGCACGCTCGACCCGGGCATGGACGCGGCCCTGAATCCCGGCGGCACCGGGCCCGCCACGGGGGACGTGCCCGGCCTTGTCCCGTATCCCGGCCTCTCGCTCGGCACCGGCGCGGGTGGAGGCAAGTCCGGTGGGTCGGAGGACTCGGGCAAGGGCCTCTCGCCGTATCCGGACAGTGCCGACGACTTCGGCAGCGGATCCGTGGGCAGCCCGGGCAGCGTCGACCTTCCCGGATACTCCGGACCCTCCGAGGCGTCCGGTTACCCCGGCGCCGACCTGCCCGCCCTGAACACGACCGGAACCGCCGCACCGAACCTCGGCGAGCAGTTCCAGCCCTACACGGACACCTCTCTCGCTTCCGACCCGACCGGCCAGATCGCCGGCATTCCTGGGGCTGTGGGCTCGTCGATGCCGATGATGCCGATGGGTGGGATGGGTTCGGGTGTGGGCGGTGCGGGTGCGGGGGGTTCGGATGTGCCCCCGTCGGATGCGTCGGGTCTGTTGCAGGGCAGTGTGGAGCCGTGGCTGGGGGACACGTCGCTGGGCGGAGTCGGCAGCCTGCCGGACGGTACGGCGTCGGGCGGGCCGGGCCTCGACCTGCCGGACCTGCAGTCCGCCGGCAACGGACTCGGCGGACTCGGCGGACTCGGCGGAATGGACGGGCTCGACACCCCGGCGTCCGTAGCGGATACACCTGCTCAGGGCGTCGGCAGTCCCGGCATTGTGGGCTCGTCGATGCCGATGATGCCGATGGGCGGCATGGGTTCGGGTGCGGGCGGTGCGGGTGCGGGCGGTTCGGACGTGCCGTCGTCGGATGCGTCGGGTCTGCTGCAGGGCAGTGCGCAGCCGTGGCAGGGCGACACGTCGCTGGGCGGAGTCGGCGGTCTGCCGGACGGTACGGCGTCAGGCGGTCCTGGCCTCGACCTGCCTGGCCCGCAGTCCTCGCAGGACCTGTTGGGCGGGGACACGTCCGTAGCCGGGTCGGGCGGTCTGTCGAGCGCTCCGACGTCCGGTGCTCCGGGCCTCGATCTGCCGGGCGGGCCGTCCTCCCCGGCGGGTCCGGACGGTCTGGACGGTTCTGCGGCCGGCGAGGGCACGCCCGCGCAGGGCCCGGGCGCAACCGCCGCCAGTACGCCCATGCCGCCCATGATGCCGATGGGCGGCATGGGCGGCATGGGCGCGGGGAACAGCGACGGCGACCGGCTCGCGTCCGACGCGTCCGGACTCCTGGCCGGCGACCGCGAGCCCTGGTCGGTCACCCCGGTGCGGCACGACGTCGACGCCGGCTCCTCGCCGGGCGCGGCGCCGGGCGGTGGGCAACTGCGGCTGCCCGGCACCGACGCCGCGACCGGGGCCGGACCCGCGGCCGGGGCGGGTGACTCAGGCTCCGCGTCCGCCGCCGCGCCGACCGGCATGCCCGCGGGCCCGGATGTGGCCGCTGACACCGCGTCACCGGCCGACGAGTCCGCGACCGCCTTGCTGGAGGGGCTGTCGTTCCTGGCGGCCGGGGCGTGGGGCGCTGCCGCCGCCGGTTCCGGAGCGGGGGCGGACGACCGCCGCGGCGAGCAGCCCGCGGCATGGCAGGGCGCACTGTGGGAAACGACCCCGGCCGAGGGCGCCGGCGCGCCGGACGCCACGTCAGCGGATGATGGCCCGACGACGTCCGACGAGGCGCGAGCCGGCTCGCCCTCGCAAGAGGTCGCTTCGGCGGGAGCCATCCCGGCGGGTGCTGCGCAGCCGGGTGTCGGTCCGCACGGGACTGCTCCTGCGGGCTCCGGTGTGCCGGACGCCGTGGTCAACGCGGGGACCGAGCTGTGGGGGGCCACTCCCGCGGGCGCTGTTCCAGCGACAGGCGCCGAGGCGGGCACCGGCTCAGAAGGGGCCGCTCCTGCGGGCTCCGGTACGCCCAACGCCGCTCGCTCGGACGCCGCTCCGGCGACCGCCGCTCAGGGTGCCGGCCCCCAGGAGGGGGCGCAGGCATCAGAGGCGGAGGTCCTGGCGACGGTCGGCGCCGTGTCCGAGGCGGCCGCCGTCCCGCCCGCGGCAGTCCCCCTGCGGCTCGAAGCGCAGGGTCCGCGTGCTCCGGGCGCGGGAGACGTGCGGGCGGAGACGGGCGCGGAGCAGATCGCGCCGCAAGCAGGGCGGGAGGCAGTTGCGCGTGCTCAGCCCGCCGGCGTGGCCGCCTCCCCGGCGCACGGCCACCCGGCGGACGGCGAGGCGTACGAGACGCTCACCCACCCGGCAGGCGCGGCCGTCGCCGGGTCGGCCGGCACGGCAGCCGCTGCCCAGCCCGTACGGGGGCAGTTCGCGGGGGCGGCCGGCACGGCCGGTTCGGGCAGCCCGGCCGGTCCGAGCAGCAGTCCGCTTCAGGCCTCGGCGCAGGCCTCGGCGCACCCTCCGGCCGAGGGATCGGCCCGCGGGCCGGTGCAGAACACGGCCTCCGGGGTGCGTACACCCGCCGCCGATGTTCCCGCTGCCGCCGGCACCGACGCGGCGCGTACCGGTGCCGGCGCACCGGCCGACCCCGTAACCGCCGCCGCGGGACCGGCAGCTGACGACGTGTCCTCCTGGGACGCGCCGGACACTTCGCTGCTGCACCTGCTCGGGGAACCCGCCGCGGGGGCATCCGCCCACGCTGCCGGGTCGGGCGCTCTCACCGCGGACCAGGAGACGGCCGCCCTCATCGGGGCCGTCGGCGCCGCGTACGCGGCCGGGCGCCTCGACTCCGCAGGCGGGGCAGAGCCGTTCGGCGAACCGGTACGGCCCGCCTGGAAGCCGAAGCCGACCGGGCCCGGTACCCCGCGGCGCATGGAGTTCACCTGCGCGACCGGGCCGGACGAACCGCCGGCCGCGCAGAACTCCGGCGAGCCGGGGGATTCCGACGACCGAGGCAACGGCCGGAAGGGCGCCAAGGGCAAGAAGGCGGACGAGCGCGAGTCCGGCAGCGTTGCCGACCTGCTGCGGCAGAGCGAGGAGATCTGGGGGGCCGGCACCCGCCGTACGGGCGCCCCCGGCTGACCTGCGGCCGCCGCCGCGTGGCGGCGGCCGGTGTGCACGAGGGCAGAAGCGGCTGTTCACGCGGTCAACCACGGCCGTGGCCCCTTGGAATCCGGGTTCCCGCCGGACTTGACTCGACCGTGTCCGACCGGTGGGACCACAGCAGGCAGGAGGACACCCATGCCGTCTCCCTACGACCAGCAGATCGAGGATCTGCTGACCGAGTACCGCACCGCGCGGGAGCGGGCGGTGGACACCCACCGCCGTATCAACGAGATCGAGGCCACGGCGACCGCGCCCCGGCGTTCGGTCAAGGTGACCGTCGGAGCACAGGGCCAGGTGACCGCCCTGGAGTTCCCCACCAGCGCGTACCGCACGATGGCGCCGAAGGAACTCTCGAAGGTGATCGTCAGCACCCTGGAGAAGGCCCGTGCCAAGGCGCTGGAACAGGTGATGGAGACAGCCCTCGGACCCCTGCCCGGCGGCCTGACGCCGGCCGCCCTGGCACGGGGCGACATCGACCCGCGTGCGCTGATCCCCGAGGACGTGCGCATGCCGGACGCCGTCCGGGCGTACATCGAACGGGGACTGGGCGCGACGAAGGCCGGCGGACGTGAGTAGCGGCGGGAACGACGGGGGCGCCTCTTCGTCGTCCGAATCCTCCGGGTCCTCTGGGGACGGTCCGGTGCACGTCGACACCGACAAGATCCATCTGGCCGCCGAGGCCCTGGGCGAACTGGCGTGGACGCTGAAGCAGGCGGCCCACACGCTGGACGAACGGTCGCAGGCTCTCGGCCAGCCGTGGGGTGACGACAAGAACGGCAAGAGTTTCGCGGGCGAATACCTGCAGCCCCACTCCGACGCGCTGAAGGCCGGAACCGACGGCGGCGCGGCGCTCGATGACGCGGCAGGCCAACTGAACGACCTGGTGGCGGCGTTGAACGCCATCGAAGCCCAGGCGGTCATCACCGGCCAGCAGGTGACGATCGAACCGACCGATGGTGCGTGACGGATGAGCAGTGCACCGGAAGTCCCCCAGGGCATGGCGAGCACAGCGCCGCAAGGGGCCGAAGGAGAGGGAGAGGCCCCCTACGCGATGCCGACGCCGCCCGACCACGTCGTGGAAGCCGCCAGGCTCGCCCCCGACCACTGGTTCGGCCTGATCGACCCCACGTGGGCGGGGCAGGGCGAGCCGCCGGAGTGGGCGATGATCGGCAGCTGGCGGTCCGACGAACACGGCGAGATCGTCGAGTGGCAGGAGAACGAGGAGTACCGCCCCTCGCCCAGGGCCCTGGGCTGGGCCGACCCGACCGACCCGGTGGACGCGGCGATCCAGCTGGCCACCACCGACTACGGACCGCCCGAGGACATCGCCCGCGCCCTGGCCGTGCAGGAGGTCGCGGTGTTCGTGGCGCCGGGCGGCGCGCCGCTGTCCGCCCTGGCGCCGGACGACGAGACCCCGGTCGTGCCGGTGTTCACCTCACCGCAGCACCTGCAGACCGCGGGCCGGCTGTCCTTCCGGCCGATGAAGGCCCCGGAGTTGCTCGACCTGGTGCCCGAAGGGCATCTGCTCTTCCTCAACCCCTCCGGTCCGGTGAGCATGACGCTGGAACTCGGGCCGCTGCGCGAGGCGGTCGAGGCCGCCGGTGTCGCGGACCACGAGGACAGCTGGCTCGGCGCCCTGGACGACTTGCTGCCCGCGCCGGCGGCGGCAGAGGACACCGCTGCCCCCGCCGACGACGACGGTTCGGGCGGTCCGGGCGGGGTCGCCGTGCCGTCCGCTCCCGTCGCAACCCCGCGTGACGGCTCCGCCGCCGCGGCCGACGTCGAAAGGGGCGACTTCCTCTGACCGGCTCCCCGTCCGCCGTCCCGGCGCCTGCCCGTTCCGCGGCGGGCGCCGTGCAGTGGCATGCCCGGAAGGGCGGGTGGCACGCATGAGCATCATGATGCCGCCGGAGCTGGAATGGGTGGCCGCCCTGGCCGGCGGCACCTGGCCCAAGGCGGACGAGGACAAGCTGTGGGCCCTGTGCCAGGCGCACAAGGACTACGCGAAAGAGCTGCGCTCGATCTCCGAGCGGTTCGGGAAAGTGCTTTCCGACGTGCAGGCGGGAGTGTCGGGCGCGACGGCGGAGCAGTTCGAGTCCTATCTGCGGAAGTTCCAGGCGAACCTGGACGACGTGGCGTCGGCCAGCGAACAACTGGCCGACAAGATCGATGAGTTCGCGGTCAAGATCGAGTACGCCAAGCTCATGATCCTGATGACCTTGGCGTCGTTGGCGGCCGAGATCGCCTTCCTCGCCTGGTTTGCCCCCTGGGCGATCGGCGCCTGGCTCGCCGCGGGCCGGAGCATCATCCTGGGGATCCTCGCGGAAGTGGCACTGGCCGCCGCGATCAGCGCGGGACTGGGCGGTCTCATGTCCGCGGCGGCCCAGGGCATCCAGTTCGCCGAGGGACACCGGCACCAGTTCGACTGGGGCGATCTCATCATGGCCGTCGGGTCCGGTGCGATCTCCGGAGCCATCACCGGCGGACTGTTCGCGGGCGTGGGAGCGCTCGGCAAGCCCGGAGAGGCCATCGTCTCTTCGCTCCTCGGCAAGATGGTGCTGGGCGGCCTCGGCGGCGCGGCCGGGACGGCGGCCTCGGACGCGGCGTTCGGCGTCGACGGTTCCCCCGGACTCGGTTTCGTCGCGGGCCTGGTCGGCGGCGCGATCGGGCACATACCGGCGCTGCGCGGCGGCAAGGGCGGCCCGGAGGACGACGGCTACGCCAAGATCCCGGAGATGGACGAGACGCCGCCCGATCTCGGCGGCGACCTCCCGCACGTGTCCACCGAGACGCCGGGCCCGCAGGCCGCTCCTCCCGAGAGTGCGGGCGGGTCCCGCCCCTTCGGTCGCGGTGTCGGCCTCTCGGTCGGCGGCCCGGGCAGCGGGCCGCGCGCGCCGGGCGAGGAGTTCGGCGAGGGCTTCGGCAGGCCGGACAGCGAGAGCGGTTCGTCGTACGGGGTGTACGAGCCGTACCAGGGGTTCGTCGGGGGCTCCGACGCGAGCGAGCACGCTCCGCTGCTGGACGGTTTCCAGGACGAGGGTACGGAGAGCGGCGGCTCGTCCGGCGAGACGTCGGGCACGGGTGCCGCTGGTGGGTACGGGTCCGGGGCTTCCGGCTCCCGCGTCGGCCTCTCGGTCGAGAACCCGGACAGCCAACCGCACACGCTGGGCGATGATCTCGATGGCTGGGACAGCGAGACGGTTTCGTCCCACGGCGAGCCGTATGCGCCGTACGGGCCGTACCAGGGGTCGGTCGGCGGCTCCGACGCGAGCGGGCGCGAAGCCCTGCTGGGCGATTTCGGGGAGAACGGCGGGGAGGCCCAGGGCATCCCCGCCGGCGGTCCTCCGGTCGCCGGGAGCACCGGCGGCCGTGGTGCCGGCGGCTCCTCGGCGCTTCCCGGGCAGCCCGGCGGCGGCAGTCGCGGCGCGGCGGATCCGACCGGGCCCTCCGGCGGTGCGGGGGAGCGGTACGGCCGCGATCTCCCGCCGGGGGAGGCCTGGGACACAACGAGCGTGGTGTCCTCGGTGGACGACAGGTGGCTGGGGCGTGACGTCGCCGTCTCGGACATCGACCCCTCGGAACCTCCGCCGGTCTCGGAGTTCGGGGACGGGTCCCGGACCGCGTCCGGCACGCCGCCGGTCACGTCCGACTTGAGCAGGTCCGCTCCGCCCGCTCCCGAAGGGACGCGGTTCACCTTCGATTCGCTCCGCCAGGGCCCCGTAGAAGGGGACCGGGTGGGCTCCTGGCTGGAGCAGAACGGGCCGCAGACGCCGCCCCCGGCAGCCGGCGAGGGCTCGCACGAGCAGATCCCGGCGGACCCGGGGCCGCAAACCGCTCCTTACGGCGGGCTGCGGGGGCTTGAGGACCCGCGAGGCTCGCAGCAACAGTTGGTAGCGTCCCAGCCGCCGCCCTCGGAGGCGCCCCCGGCCGGCGGCCAGTCGCGCGGTCTTTTCCCCCCGGCCGAGTTCAAACCGGTCCCGGAATCTCCTCAGGGCTTCTTCGAACCATCCGCCGCACAGCCCCCGGACGCCGGCCTGCGCGGTCCGGACGGCCCGCCTGCGGAGTCGGGGAGCGCGGGACCGCGCGGCAGCCTGGACGGCCCTCCCGCGCGAGAGCCGTCGGCGCCCCCGCCGGCCGACGCGGGCCAGGGACCGCACGGCGTCGCGACGCCGCCGGAGCGTCCGTCTGCGGCTCCCGCCGTGTCCGAACCGCACGTGTCAGAACCTCCCGCGCACGAGGCGCCCGCGCCCGAGGCGTCGGCCCCGGCGTCCCGTACACCGCTCCCGCACACGGAGGTCGAGGCCCCCGCGCCGCACCTTCCGCCGACCGGCGCCTCCGCGGCCGGAACGCACGAGGGCACGCCCTCCACGGCGCACGAGTCCCCGGCGTCGGCGGTGCCATCGCCCTCTCGCGGGGCGGTGCACGAACCCGGGGCGCCCACCGTGCCGGAGCCGCGCGAGGTCGGGACGCCCGCCGCGCCCGCGGACGGGACCACGTCCCCGGAGCAGCCCGCCGGCATCGTGCAGCAGCCCGGCGGCGGCTCGACGCACACCGGCATCGGATCGCAGCCGGCGCCGCGGACCACCTTGACGGGCGGTACGGGCGCGCCCCCTCGTGCGTCGCGGCCGCCGGAGGCCGAAGCGCCGGGGGCAGGGCCGCGGCAGTCCGGTCCGCAGGAGCACAGTTCGTCCGAACCCGGCGGCCAGGAGACCGGCCCGCAGCCCGAGTTGACCCCCGGCGGGCCGCACCCGATCTCCGAGGGTCCGCCGCCCGCCGGTACCCCGATCCGTGGACAGGACGTGACCTCGTCGGAATCCGACACGGAGACGGACAGCCTGTCCGGGGGATCCTCGACGGGCAGCGAGACCGGGAGCGACGCGACGTCGATCCTCGGCACGGACTCCGAGTATCCGGCGGCGGACCCGGCGTTCGCCTCCGCCGGGGGACCGGTGCCCACAAGCGAGGTCGCGCAGCCGCATGCCGCCGAGGCCGTCACGTCTCCGCGCTCGGCCCGGACCCGGGACGGCGATCCGCCTGGGCCCGGAACCGAGACTTCGCCCGCCGCGCACGACAACGAGCACCCCCGACCCGGGAACGATCCGTCCGGCGACATTCCCACGCCGCCGGAGACCGGTCCGTCTCCGCGCGAGCCGGTGGTCCGGTGGAGCGACTACCGCGCCGGCCGCGACGCCCGTACGAATGAGTTCCTGTACTACTTCCAGCACGAGGAACCCGGTCATGCGGCCGCGGCCCTGACGGACGGCTACCGGAACTTCGTCCAGAAGGACTTGTTCGGCGGCCGGTACCTGCCCGAGGACAGCATCGGTCACCGGCAGGCGGAGCAGGACTTCCTCCGCGCCGTCCTCGACGACTTCAAGCTGCAGTGGCAGGACAAGGGCCCCGAGGGCTACGACATAGTGGCGTGGGACAGAGCCTACGAGCAGCACATGGCGACCGCCGACCGCTACTTCGCCAACGCATCCTCACGCCATGCCGAGCTGGTCCGCATGGAAAAGGACTTCGCCGACGCCGTTGAGCAGGTACGGGAGAACGACCTGTTCGGAGGGCGGTACCTCCAGGAAGCGGAGGGCCTGCCCGGTCGTGACGACTACGAGACCGACAGCTACAAGGATCCGACCTACGACACCGACAACGGCAAGCCGCGTCCCGGCGAGGACGGCTTCGTACCGACGTCGCTGTCCCACCTGCGCGCCGACACCTTCGCGAAGGTCCGCTCGATCGTCGACCGCGCCCACAAGGAGTTCCCCGACGACCAAGCGGCGCGCAACGGGGCGATCGACGCGGAGGTCTCGGCGCTGCGTGAGAACCTGCCGCAGCGGATCGGACTGCTTGCCGACTCGTCCAGGGAGGTCGCGCAGGCCACGCGGCAGCTGAACGAGATCGTCGACCCCGAGCCCGTCACCGAGCGGCTGCCGGAGCACGTACTCGACGAGGAGAACCTCGCCAGGCTCCGTCAGGAGTTCCAGGACGACCTCCACATGTTCTACCAGCGCGCATGGCAGGCCTTCGATCCGGCGGCGGCCGCCCGCGTGCATGAGGAACTCGCGCACAACTGGCAGCAGACCGTCGACCGGATGTTCGACACCTTGGGCAGTCGCATCGGGCACGCCGAGTTCCGGCAGTTCCGCAATGCCGATCTGCAGGAGCGGCTGAACGAGGCGTTCGGCTCTTACGAGGACGGGTACCTGCGGTCCCTCGACGAGGGCGCCCAGGACCGCCTGACCACCGAACTCACCCACGTCAACGAGAAGATGGTGGACGAGCACTGGTTCGGCCACCTGGAACAGCCGGACACCCGGGCCCACCGCCAGCCCCGGTGGGATGGTGACGACGAGCGTCCCGCCCGCTCCTACGACGACAACCGCGCCCGGCTCGATGCCTCGCTCGAGGCGAGGTTCGACCATGAATTCAACCTGAGGGAGGTTCTTGAGGGCGCCGCCGAGGATTTCCATCCTCTGCGCTGGGACGAGGACGTGCAGTTGGAAGCAGCCGTCGGGGAAAGGCTCTCGCCCGCGGACGCGCTCTACAAGGAAACCGCCGACGACTTCCGCAAGGACACCGTCCGCACCTTCGACAACCTCTTCGCGCCGCACGAGCACAACATCGGCGCATGGCTCGAGCACGAGGAGGACCACGAGAACACCTTCCAAAACACGCTGGACTCGCTCTCGTCCTCCGACCCCGCTCCGGCACCGCTCCGTCCGCCGGAGCCCGGACCCTCGCCCGAGCCGGAGGCCCCACCGGAATCGGCGACATCAGCCGATCCCGGGGCCTCATCGGAGCCGGCGACCTCGCGCGGACCGGCCCCGGAGCCCTCCTCCGAATCCGAACCGCGGTCGGAACCGCGTCCCCCTGCCGAGGCCGGCCTCGGCGACGGCCCGCAGCCCGTCCGGACGACGGTCCGGCAGCCGTCCCCGCCGCGGACCACGCCTGTGGTCAACCGTCCCGCGGATCGCACCGGTGAACAGGCCCCTCGCGAGCCGGCTCCGCAGGAGCAGACCGTGTCCGCCCGGCCCCAGGACCAGGCGCCGGCGGAGACCGCGCAGGGGACGGAGACGCAGGCGGAGACCGCGCCGGAGTCCGCGGAATCCGCAGTCGAGCTCGCGGCCGAGCCGGCGGCCGGGGCCTCCGTCGAGCCTGCTGTCGGGTCCGCGGCTGAGGCGCCGACCGGTTCGGCAGCCGGGGCGAGCGTGCCGACCGCGAACCCCCGTGCCGCGGGCGACGGCGGGGCGCCCGGCGCCGGCGAGATCGTCTCCGGCCCGCGTCCGGCGCCGGACCCGGAGGCTTCGCCGCAGGGCGCCGACGTACCGACCGAGCCGCCGGCGGAGGCCCGGCCGGGGCCGGCTGCCGCCACGGCCACCGATGCCACCGCGGCCCCCGCGACCGGCCCTGTCCACGAGGTCGTCGACGGCCCCTCGTCCGCTACGGACCACCACGCCCCCGAAGCCGCAGGCGCGGGTGTTGACGGCAGGTCGGCGGATGGCTCCCCGATCACCGGCGTGCAGCCGAGCGAGGCGTCCTCGCACGTTCCGGCCCCCACCGGCGACCGTGCGACCGGCACGCCGCGGTTCCCCAAGCGCGCCGAACTGCCCACCGCCAGTCGTGCCTCGGGGTTGATGCCGGCCGCCGACGGCGCTGTCCTGGTCCCGGGCATGTATCGGGTCGCCGACAACACGCTGTTCGTGGGCGGTCGTTGGCGTGACGCGAGGGGTGTCGCGGACTGGATCGGCCGGAACACGGCGTGGGAGCCGGACTCTCCGGTGCCGGTCGTGCTGGTGGCCGGTCAGGCGGGCCGTGCTCATCTGTGGGCGGGGATGCCGTCGTTCGCGGGCCAGGTCGCGGAAGCGCTGAACTCGCCCGGCGCGGTGGTGATCGCACCCTACGGTCACCCGGTGCAGGACTCCGCCGCGGACATCGTCGCCGGTGTGCCGGAAGTCACCGGCAGGGGGACGATGACCCTGCACACCCCGCCCGGTGCGGGGTGGATCCAGACCCGGCAGGGCGCGGCGGACCTTCCGCTGGAGCCGAGCCTCGGTGCCGCGCTGGAGCCGCACGGAGTGCGGCTGACCCCGGCCCCGGTGCTGCCCGACGCCCCCATCGTGTGGAGCCACGGCCCCGAGGCACCGCTGGGCGTCGCCCGTTACGACGGCAGCGGCACGGCGGCCCGTACCGACGTACCGCAGGACCCGGCCCGGCAGCAGCCCGCGGCGTTGTCCACCGGTGGGAGTTCCGGTACGAGGTCGGCTTCGTGGCAGGGCAACGCGCCCGCCCAGGAGACAGCTCAGCAGACCACGCAGGAGGCCCCCGGTCCGTTCGCGGCGCCGCCGATGCAGTATTCCCAGGCGTCCCCGTACAGCGGATACACCGCCGGCCGCGAATACGCGCCGCAGTCGGACTTCCCGGCCGACACTCTGCCGGAGTTCAGGGAGGGCGATTACGCGTCGGGCTGGCTGGAGCGTCCGTCGCCAGGGCAAGAGGCGTCTTTGCAGGCGCGTTTGGAGGAGGACTTCCCGCGCGACGCGCACGGAGGCTACCAGCGGTTTCCGGATCCACGGGGTTTCACCTACGGTTTGGCCGGGCCGGTCCGGAGCCTCAATTCCCGTCAACCGCGGAACACGATCCTCACCGATCTGGGATCCGCCAACTGGGTCCAGCGCATCAACGGGCGGCCTCCTCTTCCCGGTACCCGCCGTTCCAGTGGCCGCCGGGTCAACTGCGTCGAGGTGTCCCGTACCTTCGTCGCGACCTGGCACGGCCGGCCGACGGTCGCCGCTGCGGTCCTGCATCCGGACGACCCGGAGAGCCGGAGCACCGGGAACGACCGGACGGCGCAGTGGCTGAACGCGCGGTGGCGGACGCACAACACGGCGAGCGCGGCGGGGGTTTACCAGGCCGTGGCGAACCGGTTGCTGGGGAGGGGTCACGGCTCATCCGCGATCATCGCGTTCCGACAGCTGAACGGGAATCCGCACGAGTACAACGCGGTCAACTACCAGGGCCAGATTTTCTGGATCGACGCACAGGTCGGACGGGTCAGCGAGCGGCCCCTCTACGACGGCGACCTCTTCATGACGATCGAGCTGGACCCGTACCTTCAGCAGATCGACCCGCCGCCCAACTACGCGCAGTTGGCCGCTGCGGCCGCGGCGCGGTATGCCCTGGGGCCGTATGCCGCGCCGCCGACGGGGCAGGGCAGCCGACTGCTGTCGCGTGGAGGGCCGCAAACCTCTTCCAGCCAGGCGGCCGGCGTCGAACTGTCGCCGGAGGCAGTGGAGTTCATCGCGAGTCGGCTTCGCGTACCCGATGAGGTGGAGCAGCCGGCCAGCGCCCGTACCGAGGTGAGTCGGCTGCTCGGTCCGATGCTGCGGGACCCCGCGACGGTGGGTCGGTTGAGCAGCAGTGGTGTGCGGGTGGTGGTTGTGCCGCGTGGTCTGCGTGTCACGGACCTGCCGGAGTTCGCGGGCCTTCAGGGCCTCACCGCGCATTCCGAGAGCGGTGGTGACCGGCCCGTCAGCGAGCTGCGCGGGCTGACCACCCATCCTGGTCAGGGGGCCCTGGTCGCCATCCCCGAGGAGAACCTCGTCGGTGAGACGGCAGGTGTCGGCCTTCCCGGCGGGCATTATCCGGACGGGTATTCCGTGGCGACGCACGAGTTTGCGCACGTGATCCACGCGTGGGGTCTGACCGATGAGCAGCGGGCCCTCGTGCAGTCCGTGTACGACGCCAAGTACGCCGGCGGGTGGGACGTGCAGTGGCCTGACGGCACGCGCACACCCACCGCCGACAACTATTCCTCGCGTGGTCCTGTGGAGTTCTTCACCCAGGCCGTCAACGCCTATCTCGGCACCAACGCCGGTCGCGACCCGTACACCGGCCAGGAGCGCAATAACGGGGCGGACCGGTTGCGGGAGACCGAACCCGCCGAGCTCATCGGTCTTCTCGCCACACTCTTCGGGCCCGCGCCGATCCCCCTGCGGGCCAACCCGGTCGCCACCCCTGGGCTGAGTCAGGACGCGCTGGATGCCTACCGCGACTTCGCCCACCTCACCGACACCCAGGCCGCCGCCGAACCCCCGCAGCCGCAGGTCCCCGAACCGGCCGTCACCGTGCCGGGCGGACGGGAGGCCGGGCCGGTCACCGAGCCGGGTGAGCCGTCCTCCGTGTCCTCGTACGCGCGGGGCGCGGGCGACGTGCAGGCGCTGGGCGACCTGGAGGTGGTGAAGGTCGGGCGCCCGGTGGACGCGGCGGCCCAGGCGCGGGCGGCGGTCGAGGCGTTCGGGTGGGCGCCGGTCAGCGGCCCGGAACAGGGCGCGCCGGCTGAGGCGGCCGGGCCGACCTGGCTGTCCCAGGGGCTGAAGGACGACCTGGTCCGCGAGGTGACGCTCGCGCTGGAGTCCACCGACGAGCGCGCGTGGGGCAGCTATCTGCGGTCCGGCATCACCGTGGGGGACACCACGACCGTGGCCCGGGTGCGGTTCGAGCCGGCGGGCGCCGCCGAACTGCCGGGCACGGCGACGGAGCCCGTGCCGTCGACGTACAGGGACACCTCGTCCGGGGAGAGCGCGTCGCGGGTCGACGTGGCGCACGGTCTGCGGATCGTGCTCTCCGCGCGGACCGGCGACGGCCGTACGGTCGTCGCGAGCCGGCCGGTGAACGGGAAGACGGTCCAGGCGCGGTACCAGAAGGCATTCGCGCAGGATCCGGTACGCCCCGAGGCCACGGTCGCGGTCCGCGACCCGGCGGCAGCGCGGTCTGTCCCGGCGCGGCGCGTTGCGGAGCAGGTGCGGACTCAGCCGGCGCCCTCCGGCCCCACCTACCGGAACACGCCGCGGCCGGCACCCTCCGTGGGGACGGCTCTGGAGCCGATCGCGGAGGAGGAGGCGGCGGAGCAGCAGGCTCCGGCCGTGCCCGCGCCGTCCGTCCGGAACGTCGGGCAGCCGGCCTCGGACCACGGGGCGACGGCCAACGGGCCGGAAGCCGCCTCGCGGCCGCGGGCCCCCTGGTACACCGAGCACGGAATGCTCGGCGACGCGACGGTCACCCACGTCCCCGTATGGACCCAGGAGTCGGCCGACCGGGCGGCGGACACCGTCATGGGCAGGATCGACCTCGACGCGAGCTTGTCCGAGCCCGAGCGCCGGGCGGTCCGCGCGGCGATCGGCGTCATGCTGAGGGACGGCGGCGACCAGGGCGGCGACCAGGACCGCCCCACCGACCGGTGGATGGAGCTGCTGCTCAAGGGCATCCTGCTGGACGTCGGCGGAAAGCTGGTGTGGCTGCGGCCGGTACTGGACTCGGTCACCTACCAGGAGCCGGCCGGCCCGGCGGGCCCCGTTCCGTGGCAGAACCTCGCGCCCGCCGCGGTGGGTTCGGGCCAGCAGTACGAGAAGGCCACGTTCAAGCCTCTGGAAACTGTCCTGCTGACGGGGTTCAACCTCGCTTCCGCGGCTGCCACCGCGGCCGTGGCGGGCTTGCCGCAGTTCAAGGCCGGCGGGTTCCGGATCGGCCTGACCGGTGTCAACCGTAAGGCCGTGATCGGGCGGAAGCTGTCCGTCGCCGGCGGCAACGCGTTCACGGCGGGTCTGCGGCTGCGGCTTTTCGTCAACGGCGTCGAGCAGCACCCGCGCGACCGAGGGCTGCCGCCGGTCGTCGACCGCGGCGTGCGCCTGGCGATCCCCTCGGACCACTCCACGGCGCGCGAATCGCGCCCAGCGATGGCCCAGGAGCCGGTCCGGCCGCAGGGCGGTTACGGCTCGCAGCGGCCCCGCAGGGGCGGCGAACTGCTGGGCGCCATCGACCTGACCGGCCCGGTGGCCGACCTCCAGCGCAAGCTGATCGAATCAGGACTGAGCGCGGCAGTCGCCAAGGACGTCACCGCACAGGCGCAGTCGGTGCTCAACGAGCGCAATGCCCGGGGCCGCAGCCCGTGGTGGTTCACCAGCGGCGACCCGGGCCGCAAGATCCGCGTCGGCAAGGATCTTCCCGGCTTCGAGTCCTTCCGCGGACATCCCCGGGTGCGACTGTCCGTGCGGAGCCTGCAGTTCCTGCACGTGGCGCAGGGCAGCGAGGGCACCGGCGTCATCACCCAGCACGTATCCGGCGGCGATCTCGCAGTCCTCGCGGGTCGCGGGGGGCGGAGCGCGGCCGACATGCTGTACGGCTACGGCACGGGCGGCCTGGTCGGTCAGGGGTCCGCCCTGATGACGCCCCAGGGAATCCTGCCGACGGTCATCGGCGCCTTCGGTCTCGAACGCCGCTGGACCCACTCGCTGGCCTCGGTGGCCGAAAGCTACGTCACCCTGGAGGGTGCGCAGGACCTGGCGCGTTACCGGGCGGACCTGAAGATCGACGTGGAGTGGTCCTCCCGTACCCACAGGGCCCTGGGGACGCTGTCGAGCATCGTGCCCGCCGCCGTAGGCGTACCGTGGCGCGGCGGCCACGGCGCCGCCGACTTCGAGCGGCGGGTGCTCGGCCACATCGGTTCGCCGTACGTCCAGGCCGTCGTCGAAGGGGACGTCCAGGCCGCGGCCGAGGCCGAGAGCAGCCAGGGGGCCCAGGCCGGGCCGCAGGTGTGGCCGACGCCCGTGCAGGCACAGCCGCATGTGCGGGCGCTGCTGGAGACGGCGGGACTGCCGCCCGGCCCCCACCAGGTCACCGTGCGTCCCCCGGACGGTGTCGGCCGGATTCCCGACGCCGCGCACCGCGATCCGCACGAATCGGTGGCGCTGGCCTCCCGCAAGGGTGTCGGCTTCGCGGTGGCGGTCGCGCTTCCCGGCGCCGAACTGGTCGAGGACTTCCTCCGCGGACGGCTCGCCCTGCTGACCGGGCGCCGCGGTGGATGGCGGGGCCTGCTGGACCGCATGACCGGTCGCGGTGACCCGCTCAAGGCCCGTTCGGCCGCCGACCAGCAGCTCGCCGCCAACGTCGGCAGGCCCGCCCTCGAAAGCTCCCTCAGCGGCACGCTGTCGGGGTTCAAGACGGAGGTCACGTACGGGGGGCTTCGCTACGAGATCGGTGTCCGCGGGCATCTGATGGACCACCTCCAGCAGCTGTCGTACCCGATGGAGGTCAGCAGCCAGGCGGCCGTCGGCGAGACCGTGGCCGGCGTGCGCGAACACTTCTGGCGGGTCGCGGTCTCCGTCAGCGGGGGCGTGCGCATCGCCCTGGCCACGCTTCTCCGGCTTCAGCTGGCCGGGTTCCGCCTCACAGGGCGATACGAGCAGTGGCGTACGACGAGCTTCAGCACCACGGCGAAGTCGCGCCGTGACCTGACGAACACCGGCGGTGTGCACGAGCACGTCTACGACGCCGCGTACGAGGTGACGCTGCTTCCCCTCGACCGGCCCGGCGCGACCGCCGAACACTGGTGGCTGCACGACGCGGACAATCTGGTCGCCCAGGTAGTGCTGCCCGCGCAGCATGTTCCCCGCATCCCGCCCACCGACGCGGAGATCCGGCAGGCCGGGACGGCGGTGGTCACATGGGAGCCGCCGACCGGCGGGCGACTGGACCTGAGCGGTGGAACCGCCGGGCTCTACCCGGCGTTTCTCGTCATGCCCGACCTGGCACGCACCGCGACCCGGCTGTTCTTCCGGATGAACGGAATGCCGGAGGCAGACGCCGAGGACTTCGCGAAGCAGCCTCGGGAGATCCTGGACGCGGTCCGTTCCGACCAGCTCACCGACTCCTTCGGCCTGCTCGCCGACACAGGGGGCAACGACATCGCGCTGCCCCCGCACGACGGTTGGGAGAACAGCCTCAACCTGCAGCTGACGGCCCTCGCGCCGCGCCGGATCGAGAGTCCTGACGGGGGCACGAGGATCAACGACGCCCTGACATCCGTTGCCCACCATGCCACCGCGGAACGGTGGGGCGTGAACGCGGGAGCAACTTTCAGCGCGGGCCCCTCGGTCCAGCTCGCCTCAGGTGGCGCCGCCCCCGCCGTGTGGGCGGGGCCCTCGGGTGTCGCGGGGGTCAGCCGGGAGTGGGCCACCGTACGCGGGCAGGGCGCGGGTGCGACCGCGGTCACCGACGCCGCGTACACGGGCCCGCCCGCCACTTTGCGCACCGACCCCGCCTTCAAGGTGACCCTCACCCGGCGCAAGGGGGACCTGGTCGAGCAGGCGACCGTCCATGTGCTCGTGAAGGATGGGCTGGACATCCAGGTTCCGGAGCGACGGTTGGAGGACATCCTCCCCCCGCAGGGCCGGCAGACCGACCCCGCCCCGGTGACGAAGAGTTACCTGGGCGGCCGGGTACCGCTCGCCTCCGTGCACCCGGAGCTGCTGCGCGCGGACGGGGTGTTCGACCGGATCTCCGAGCGGCTGCGCGCACGGGGTGTCATCCCGGCCCGGCGTTTCAGCGACGGCGAGCAGGCCGAGGCACCCGAGCAAGTCCTGCGGGCCCTGCGCGCTGTCTACCGCTCGGAGGCGCTGAAAACCCAGAACGGCCATCTCTTCGACAACGGCTTGTGGACCTGGCTGCCGATCCCCACGCTCGCCGGCTCCACCCGGTACCTGTACGTGAACGTCAAGGCAGTGCGGCTGGACCCGGCGCATGCCGGCCGGCCGCGCGACGACGTACAACTGACGCTGCGCCAGGAGTCCGCGAGCGAACTCCGCCGGGGCGAGGTGCGTGTGCGGCCCGTGGAGACGGGCATCGCCATGGCCGGGTCGGGCGGACTGGCGGGCGAGGTCCCCCAGCAGGGGCACAACGCAGGCTCCGCCTATCTCGGATACAACGACATACCCGTCCAGGAGCGGCACGCGGTCCACAGGGACGTCACCGTCTACGAGGCCGACGGTGGTGGCCCTTCGGAGGAGTTCGAGCACCAGGTGCACTTCTCCGTGGAACTCGGCACGGTCCGCGAGATGCCCGAGATCCTCGGACTCCTCGCCCTGCCCATCGACGGTGTCTACGCCCTGACCTCGGTGCTGGCCGATCAGCTCGGATTCAAGGAGACGCTGGACGAACTGGCCCACGCCGGCCGGCCGTGGATCTGGCACGACACCGGTGAGGGGCCCGGCCAGGAGATCAGCGGCGACGTCCGCTTCCTCGTGCCGCGGTTCCTCACCGAGGATGCCCCGTCCCACGCGGACGGCGGGCCGACGGCTCCGGTGTTCCGGCGCGACTACGGGCACGACCCGCGCTGGAGCGACGCCCGGCCGCCCGCCTCCACGCCCTCCGATGCGCTGCTGAACAACCTCCACCCCTGGGAGGTCGACGCGGCCCAGGCCGTGAACCGCTGGGCCAAGGTGGCCGCACTGCGGGCGAGCCGGGAGCCTGCCCTCGACCGGGGCGAGCCCTGGCACATCGCCGGCGCCGACTTCACCACCACCAGCGGTCTCGCCTACGACCGCAGCACGAGCCGTGCCCAGCTCCGGCCGCACATGGCGGAGTTGCTCACACACGAGTACGAGATCAGTGTCGGCGGACGCAAGGTGCGGGTCGGCTTCGAGCTGTCGGGCGGCACGGTGATCAGCCCGAGAGCGGCCGACGTCAGCCACCGTGCCGGCAGCCACCGGCAGGACCACACCGAGGAGTCGGCGCTGAGCGGGCACATCATGACCGTGTCCGACCCCTCCGGCGCCGAGCGGGGCGGCACCCCTTGGCAGATCACGCCCTCGCAGGCGGAGCCCTCCGGCCCGCCCCGGCCCATCGTATCGGCGGCTCCGAACGACCACCACGGCCAGGACGGCACCCGCCGATTCCGCTACTACCGCTTCGACGTCAAGGCGGTGTTCACGCCGCTCCACCGGCCCACACGCCAGCTGCATGTCGACATCCCCGGCGGCCTGACCGCGATGTTCCCGCTCACGCCCGAGGGGACGCTGAAGGGAGATCTGCTCACGCTCCACCCGGAGATCTTCGCGCCCGCTGGTGAGCAGCGCCGGTCGGAGCGGCCGGGTGGTGAACAGCCAGGACATGAACAAGCCACGCCGCCGCACCAGTCCGGTGCGGAGCAGGTCCATCCGCGGTCCCCCGCGGCCGAGCAGCAAGGTGAGGGCACGGGCAGGGACGCGGTCGCCTGGTCCGAGCCGGAGGCGGCCCGGGAGCCGGCCGAACAGGCCGTCGTCGTCGCGGCGTCTACCTCGGGACCCGCCGGGACAGCGCAGTCCGGCATGCCCGCCGCCGACGAGGCGCTGGAACGGCCGGCGGATTTCGACGGCCTGGTGGACGCCCAGCAGGCGTACGCCGAACTGAGCGACGCGGTCAGGAAGTTCGGGTCCCGGCGCGACGGCGTCCGGAGCATGGAATTCATCGAACCGGTGCCGCAGCCCGTCGTGGAGTGGCTGCGACAGCAGGTCTTCCGTGCCGTGGAGGGGGACAACGAGCCGGACGCGCAGTTCCACGCCGACGTGGAGCAGGTGCTGACGCAGGCGCTGCTGACCGCCGAGTGGTCCCAGCTGTTCACCCGGTCGGGACTGCCGCTGGCGGTGGCATACCAGGGCGTGCGGTACCCGGTCTCGCTGCGGCTGGCGACCACCGTGGTGGGCGCGGTGGACCCGGGGATGGCGCTGATGCCCGACGGCGGCCCGCCGGTGACGGTGCAGCGCTGGGCGTTCGGTATCGGGGAATCGGAGGACGACACCGGGGACGGCAGCCTGCGGCCGGGCTCGGCCGGATACACCCATGACTTCGAGGTCGACCGCGGCAAGCTGCGGCAGATCGCCCTCGGCCCGCGGCTGGGCATCGTCTACAACCAGGCGCGCAACGAGGTGCGGACGGGGCGCGTCGTGCAGTCCATGTCCATTCTGCGCAGCCGTGAGCGCAGCTTCCCGTACGCGTACGAGATGCACTGGGAGTTCCGGCTGGGGAACTCCTATGAGGAGCTGCTGGCGGGCCGCGTGCCCTACGACAACTGGCAGTCGGTGGACGAGTCCGCGCCGGGCCCGTTGACGGTGTGGTTCCCCAAGCACCTGTCCGAGCGGGCCGCCCTGCCGCAGCCGGCCGCGGCCGACCCCGACCCGGCGACCGTGCCCGCGCCGGTGGGGCGGCTGCTGGACGAGTTCCCGCTGCACGGTGTGACCGCCATCCCCGACCACGACCAGCTGTTTGCCGACGTCATGGCCTCCTTCCAGGACCGGCTGGGGAACCTCTCGGACGAGTCGCGGAAGGCGCTTCGCGAGTTCTTCAAGGAGGGCAACCTGCGGGCCAACGTGCCGTCGGCGTGGGGCGGTTCGGTGCCCTCGCCGCTGCTGTACGACGCGTCGGGCGCGGTGATCGGCTACCTGAGGCTGGGCCTGGACCTCGAAGACGCCGAAGGCGGCCCGGCCATCACCGGGCCGCCCACGCAGAACGCGGTGATGGAGTCCTACGTCCTGCGTTCGGTGCGGATGCAGGGCAGCTCGTCGGTGGTCAACGGTGTCGAGATCAATCTGCCGATCCCCGGCCTCTCGCTCTTCTTCGGCGGCGAGCCGGACCCGGAGACGGGAGTGGCGGGACGCGGCGGCGGCCTGGCCTTCCAGACCGGGGTCCAGCACCAGTTCGTGCACACGCTGACCGGCGGCGGCAGCGCGCGGATCGTGCACTCGCTGCGCACCGCCAAGCCGCTCTTCCAGGTCGCCGCTCGGGCGAAGCTGACGGTACGCCTGGTGCGCCCGGCCGGCCAGGAGGCCGGCCCCGCGCATGGCACACCGCTGGCCGACCCCGAGCAGCGGTACCCGGTGACCATGAAGGTGCCGTCACTCGCGACGCTCGGACACGCTCCGGGTGAATCCGAACGCCGGTATCTGCCGTCCCACCTGCTCCACCTGCGCTCGCTCGGCGTGTCGACCACGCCGTTGGGGGTCAGCGGCACCGAGCCCCTGTTCGCCCGGCTCGAGGAGTGGCTCCGGGACAACGGATTCCTGCCCCCGCACTCCGCCGTGTCCGAGGCGCTGAACCCCGCGGTGGCGGAGGAGACACAGGTCGCCCGGCTGCTCAACATGCAGAAGCTGGACGGGATGCGGCAGCGGCTGGCGTTGCGTTCCGCGCTGGACGAGATGATCGAGGGCAGCGCCGACGACACGACGTTCACCCTGCCCGCCGCGGCGGGGGGCCGGCGCCTCACCGTGACGATCGGCACGGAGCGCCGGTACACCGGGCCCCGCGCCGACGACGGGGTGGAGCACCAGCAGGTGCTGCCGGATGCGCAGGACCTCAGTTACACCGGTTCGACGATCAGCGGGGACGAGCAGTTCAGCACCACCCCGTTGGCCGTGAGCGGCGGCGTCACCGGCTCGGTCACGAACCCGCTCGGCGGTCGCGAGGCCACCCAGCCGCTGAACCAGGTCACCTTCCAGCCCGGGTACCACCGGCAGATCACGACGACCCGGGGATCAGCTTCCGGCACCGGCCACGAGTACTACACCCTCAGCCCCACCGAGGACGGCACCCAGGCGTTCCGTGTGCCGGTCACCCATCGGATGGAGTTCTCCTTCAGCCACGGTGACGACCCCGAGCCGGTGACGGCGGAAGGGTCGGTACGGCTGTCGGTGCCGACGTACAGGACGCTGGCCGAGCCGGTCGCCGACGTGTCCGGCAGGGACTCGCAGCAACCGGCCGTACGCGACCTCACCGAGGAGGACACCACCCGGCTGGCCCGGCCTGGCGACGGGCTCGTCTACCGCGACGGTGTGCTGCGGCTGCCGGAGACGGCGCTGCTCGACCGGACCGAGGGCGGCAAGGCGCTGAAGAGGGTCGTCCACGACGTGCTGGCCGAGCTGGACGACGAGGCGGCCGAGATGGAAGGCGCGGCGGAGCGGGAGCCGATGCCGCGGCTGCCCGGCGCCTTCCCGGAGGACGACGCTCCCGATGCCGCGGAGCCCGGTACGGCCCCCGGCGCGGACTCTGCCGCGGAGCCCGGTGCGGAGCCGGACCTGGAGGCCGAGGTCGGGCCGGACCGGCTGCCGCTCGTCCCGGTGCGGCGGCCCGAGCCGGCGCACCTGCCGCCGCGGACGGCCGCCGACGCCGAGCCGGAGCCGGGCCGGGCGGAGTTCCCGGCATCCGCCGACGCGCGACCGGAGCGCGCGGCGGAGCCGGAGCCGGAGCAGGACCGGGAGCAGGATCCGACCCGGACGATGCCCGGCGCCTTCCCGCAGGGCGAGGCATCCGGCGCCACCCACCCCGGCGCGGAGCCCGAGGGTACCCTCACATGGACGGACGTGGCCCTGACGGCCGGCGTGATCGCCGGGCGCTGGGTGGCCGAGTGGTCAGGAGCCGCTGCGACCTGGCGGTTCGTGAAGCAGGTGGCGGTGGGCGAGCCCGCCACGCACCCGGAGTCGCCCACGGAGCAGACCCATCGGGCGGGGCTGTCCCCCCAGCACATGGCGGCGAACGCGCTGCGCGTCTTCCGGGACTCGTACGTGGTCGAGGGCGGCGGTACGCCCGGGGCGTTGGCCGGAACCGACGTGACGATCGAGGTGCAGGGGTATCTCACCGACGTCCACCTCATGCCGCAGCCGCCGAAGATGGACGGCGAACGCTGGCTGCAGTCCACCGGCGCCGCCCGGCTCACCGAATCGGTCAGCTCCGGCCCCTCGTTCACCGCCACGACGGGCGGCCAGTACGGCACCGCCCGCCGGTCGTTCAACCCGACCGGCATCGGCCGGCACGACAGGTCGGCCGCCAAGAGCTCGACGGTCAGCGACAACACCGGCGCGTTCCGGGTCACGACCGAGGACACCACGCGCATGCACCGGTTCACCGCGAAGGCGGTCTACGTCGTCAGCGTGCGCCGTGGCCTGAACAACGTCTTCACCGGCACCCTGCGCCCCGGGCCATACCTGGCCGGCACCCGGGTGGTCGAGGTGCCCGACGCGGTGGAGTTCCTGCTCGTCGACAACGACCTGCGCAACCACCCCGAACTGCTGGCCATCGGTGACTTCCCGGAGCTGCCCCAGGGCCGGCCCTTCGACCGGATCCTGCCCTCCTGGTACGTGGACGGCGGTGGATCCATGGGGGGCGGCGCGGTCACCGAGGTCGAGTTGCAGGGCGGCAGGAAGGCGTTCCACGACGCCGTCGTCGCCGCCGTCGAGGCGCAGGCGCCCGGTGCCACGCAGCCCGGCCACGCCGGCTACCGGGAGCAGGTGCTGACCCGGATCAACGAGCACACCACCTCGCTCGGTCTGCGTACCCTGCCCAACGCCGGACCCGAGGGCGTCACCGCGTTCCACTTCGTCCACGGCTCCCTGTTCGGCCCCCAGTTGGTGGAGGTCGCCTTCACCGCCCGGCCCGCGCCCGGCACCGACCTGAGTGCCCTGCGCGGGCGGATGGTGGACCCCACGTCGGGCACCGACAATGTCTTCGGCCGCTCCAGCGGTGACGGCGCCGCGTTGCGGGAGCCCGGCGCGACCAGTGTGAGCAGCGGCAGGAGCCGCCGCGACACGCTGGCCTTCCAGCCGGCCGGCCAGGTCCGCGGCAACCAGGCCGTGCCCGTGCTGAGTGCCTCCCGCAGCCGATCCGTCACCACGACGCAGACCTCCTCCCGCGAGGTGCGCAGCTGGAAACGAACCGGCGACAGCGTCGAGTTCAACGGTGTGCCGTACATCTACGAGTGGACGGTCACCTCCCGGCCGCTGGACGAGGCGCTGCTGGTGCGGCTGATCGACGCCGGGCTCACGGGCATCGGCAACGGCCTGATGTGGACCGGGCGCGTCACCGGCATCCTCGACCTGCTCGGGCCCGCTCTTCCACACCTCCCGAGCCCGCACCGCCACGGCGGCGGCTTCGTACCGGCCTCCGTCAGCCTGCGGTTCGACGCGGACGAGGCCCCGGTCGCCGACGAGGCCACGGGCGACGGCGGACCGCGCGTCCAGAGGGTCCGGCCGGCCCTGTACGACTTCGACCCGACGCTGCGTCCGGGGCAGGCTCCGGACGCGCACGTCCTGCAGATCGACCCGGACCAGGTGCCGCCCGAGGTCCGGCAGTTGCTCGACGGGCCGCAGTGGGCGCCGAAGCGGTCGATCCACGTCCTCAGCTTCGGCGGCGCGGAGGGACTCGACCTGGTGGGCCGGGCGCTGCGCGCGGTGGACACCTCGCTGACACCCCTCATCGGCGCGGGCACCTCCCGGTCGAGCGAGGACATGCTGCTGCGCCTGACCCAGCTCGTCGCCGACAACCGGCTGACCCTGCTGACGCCCGCCCAGGTCGCGCCGTTCCTGCGGCGCCCTGGCGGGAAGAACACCTGGGCGAAGATCACGGTGTTCTCGGCGCGCCCGGAGACCACCGGCAAGAATGTCGCCATCGACCGCGTCGAACTGTCCGCGGACGGTTTCAGCACCCAGACGGACGGCGGCCTGAGCGTCTCGCTGACCTTCGGGGGCTTCCCGGCCAACACCGCCGGGACCGACCGTGGCAACCTCACCGTCCCGCTGGCCGGCGGCAGCAGCAGCCTCGGCGGAGCCTTCGGCACCTCCAGCCAGCGCCGCGAACTGCTGCGGGTCGGCACCCCCAAGGAGGACGCCGACGGCTCCGGCCTGACCGGCCACCGCGCCCGCGGCGTCGCGGTCCTGGAGGTCCACGGCCCGAACGGCACCCGCTGGCTCGTCGTCGACCTCCTCTTCCGCACCACGGAACCCCTCCCGCCCCTTCCGGCCGAAGCCGATCCGCCCGCCCCGGCGACGATCGAGGAGGCGGCGGAAGCGGAGCAGGCCGCCGAGGGCGCCGCCGAGGCCGCTGTCGAGGGGGCCACAGAGGAGGCCGCCGGGGCGGCGGCGGAGCCGGCGGAGGCGGACCGGCGGCCGCCGAACACGGCCGTGCCGCAGCATGCCCCCGCGCCGTCCCGCCCGCGTCAGCGGCAGGAGGACGCGACCGACGCGATCGAGCCGGCGGAACCCGTTGCCGTGTACGAGGAGCCGGAGCCGGCGGAACTGCGCGAGGGCCCGGCCTGGGATCCGGCGGTGCTGGATCGGGCCCGGAGTGTGCTGCGCACCCTGCGGCTCGACCCCGACACGGCGACCCCGGAGCTCGTGGCCTCCTCGCACGACCTGTTGCCGCGCTGGCAGCAGCGCCGTAACCCCCACCACCGCGGTGAGGCCATCGCGTATCTGATCGCCGCCCTGGCACCGCCCCGGGGCCGCGGCGGCGCGCCCTCCGCCCAGCAGGCGTCCGCCCACCTGGGCCCCGCCTCGCAGGCGGCGCAGCCGGGCCCGTCGTCGTTGCCGCCCGCGGTGACCGGCCAGTCGCGGCAGGCCAAGGCGTTGTTCCCGAGCCTGTACTTCGGGGAGGACGAGGAAGACCGGGAGGACTGGGTCGAGGCGGCGTTGCGGTACGAAAGGCGGGTCGGGCTCTCGATGGCGGGTTCCACGGACCTGCTGCACGCCGCGCAGGCCACCCTCCACGCGCTCGTCAAGCAGGTGGCCGCGCTGGTCCCGCAGGGTGAGGAGCCGCGGGAGTTCTTCCCGCAGGACGGCCGTTCCTTGGATCAACTGCGCGATGACCTGCGTGCGCTGCTGGTGACGGATGAGAAGGGCGGCAAGAAGCTGCCCTCGTTGACCGCCGTGATGGACGCGGTCGAGCGAGGTGCGGAGTTCTACGCCGATCGGAACAATCTGGAGGTGGTGCCCCTGCACCCGGAGTTGACCCGGGAACTGCACGAACTGGGCTATCCCGTCGCCGAGAACCTGTCGGCGGCGAAGGCGGCACGCCTGGCGGAATTCGAAAGACTGCTGCTGGTTCACGGGCGTATCAAGGTGGCAAGCCTCGGCGCGCGAACCGGCGACTTCAGCGGTCAGGACACCTACGCGGTCGTGTTCCGCAACGCCGCGATCGCTTCGAAACTGTTGCAGGGACAGCAGGGTCAGCCCGGTGATCGGGCCGACGTACCCACACTCGTGGAATGGCTCGGCGCGGCGCAGCGGGCCGGTGTGGTCGACACCGACATGGCCGCGCCGCCACGGCGGATGGAGCCGGACGTGAGCACGGCCGGCTCAGTGGAGGCCGATGCCGCGGAATTCTACGGTCTGGTGCCGTTCCTCTTCGATTCCGAGAGCCGTCACCTGCAGCGGATCCGTCTCCCGCACGAGACCGGATACGAGGCGTGGACGGAAGACCTGCTGAACCCCGACCTCGTCGGTTCGGAGGTGGACCTGGACACCCTGCGGCGGGATCTCGCATCCGATGCCACGTCCATTGCCGTGGGTTCGCGGGAGGACAGGGACCTGTGGCAGCAGCGCCGTGGGGTCTTCATCGAATGGATGCAGGAACACCGCCGCCGCTACCGCGACGCTCCCTTTGCCGGTCACCTGGCTGCTCTCCAGCTGCTGGGCGGTGCCGACGCGGTGCTGATGGATCCGGCGGTGACGGAGGTTCCCCCCACCGAGGGCCGGGCGGAGCTGGAACGGCGGATTCTGTCGCTGCTCGAGGGGCTGGACCAGGGTGCGCCGGTGGCGGAACTGCCCTACGTGATGCTCCGCGATCGACGGGTGGGTCAGCTCGTCGAGAGTGCCCAGCCGCATACACAGAATCGGCCGGCGCAGCTGGCGCATGAGCTGGCCACCGACGATCTGGTGGCCGAGTTGGCGCAGCACGCGGAGATGGCGCGTCGGGCGCTGCTGACCCTGCCCGAGGCGGAGGGAGGAGTGTGGTGGGTCGCGCAGGCGTCGGCCGGCCTCGTGCCCTCGTCCGAGCCGGTGCGCGTTCCGCGGCTGTTCCAGGCAACGTCCGATGGCCGGGCCGCGAGGGAGCAGGCTTTCCAGTACTCCGACCGGTCGGGGTCGGCGCCGGTGGTGTACCAGGTGGAACAGCCGGTGGGCATACGGGAGTTCGGGCCGTTTGCCCGGCATCCTGGCAAGCAGGCGGCCTTCCCCGACGGCGCCCTGTTCCGGCCCACGCAATGGGAGCGGGTGCGCGACCTCGCGTCGGGCCGGGAGTATTTCCTGGTCTCCCTGGAGCAGGTCCAGCAGGAAACCAGGGCGGCATGGCAGGAGCCGTACATGCTCCGGCAGATCAGCGTCGAGACGGAGACCGGCGGTCGAGCGGTCATCGGACACTCCGCTGACAGCGCGCTCGACTGGAGCGCCTGGCGGCGGACCCTCTCGGTCCTGCCCGGCCTCACGAACTACGTCGTCCACGACAAGGACGGCAGGAAACACCCGGTCGAACCTCCGGTCCCCACGGGGTCCACTGCCGATGAGCCACCCTTCGTCGTGTTCACCGGCCACGGCGGGCGTATGCGGGGGAGAGCGTTCGGCCCGGAGGGCGTCATGTCGGTGAGCGGTGGGCTGGCGGGCCGTCTCGCGGACATGCTCGCGCCCACCAAACGCCAGTTGCTCCTGGTCTGCCACGCCGCCTCAGGCGGTGAGGCAGGTCTTCCGTCATTCGCCCAGGGCGCCGCGAACCAGCGTGCGGGTGGATCGGTCACCGCGGCGACCGGAGCCTCAGGGGTGAGAATCTTCAAGACCCTGCAGACGGAGATCTATGCCAAGAGCGTGGTCGGCGGGCCGGGCGCGGCCTGGCTGGGCTTCCAGCGGCAGGCCCTCACCCCGGCCGCTCACGAGCGTGCCGGACTGCCGTTCGGCGGCCGGCGATCCGGACGTCACCAGCTGTTCCAGAGCCCCGAATGGCAGCAGAAGGCCGAGAGCCACGAGGCGGCGATCTTCGACGCCTCGGTGAACAGCCCCGAACTGCTCACTTTCGTCGAGGAGCTGGCCGACGAGCTGAACCGCTCCGGCTTCTCGGTGGTCGCGCCGCAGGGCCCGGCAACGCTCGTGACCCTGATGGCTGCGATCGACACCGCGGTCCACGCCGCCGGCGCGGAACGCACGTACACCCTCGCGGAAGACGACCAGGAACAAGCCGAATTCCTCGCGCAGCGCGGCATCCTGGTGGGCAGTGGTGAGTTCCGCAGTATGGCGCCGCTGTTCGACGCCTATCGGAAAATCGTCCTCAGCCGGCCGAACCACGAGCCGGTGGACGACCGGAAACTGCTGCTGGCGGCCATCGCCCTGGGACGGCCCACCGGGCGTACGCTTGCCGCGGTTCTCCACGACTACTCCCGCACCGTAGCCGACGACAACCGGGGCATCGCCTTCGACGGCCTGCGCGACGCGCTGCTCGGCGACGCCGTGGACATCTACGACTGGGTGCGCCGGAACCTGGTCCCGGTCCCCGGCGCCTGGGACGACCTCATCGCACGGTACGGCGAGGCGTGGCTGCCACCGCACCACCAGATGTACCACCCTGGTTTCGCCACCCGGACCACCGGCGATCTGACGGTGCCCGAGGGACTCGTCCGGGCCATAGGGGTGATGACCGGGCAGTTGGCGCCGGTCACGCCGGACCTGGCGGATGAGGTGGGTGCGGGCACGTGGGCCGAACGGCGGACGGCGGTGGACGCGTGGGTCCGGGAGCACTCCGAATCGCCGCTCGACCGTCTGCTGCCCGCCCACCTGACCGCGCTGTTCCTGGCGACCCATCAGCCCGACCACGACATGCTCACCCGCGCGGAAGCGCATGCCGCGCAGCTGCCGCGCGTCGTCGAGGACCTGGTGGACCGCGGATCGGCGGACTTCCCGTACCTGCTCGCCGACGACGCCCCGTTCCTGCAGTTGAGCGCGGACCCCGCCCTGCGGAACCCGAACGATCCGCGGCACGGGCAGGCGCGCGAGCGGCTGGTCCGGCGCGCCGCGGAACTGGCGCCCACCGTACGGTCCTGGATTCCGTTGCATGCGGGGATGCTGGCCGAGGCGCTGGGCAAGTTGCCGCACCTGCCCGCGGGCGAGCCGGTCTACGTCGGCGTCCACTGGCGCCCGGGGGACCCGGCCTCGGACGCGGTGCCGCAGAGACTGGTGATCCCGGCTTTCCAGCTCGCTCTGCGCACCCCGCAGGACGCGCTCGCGACGCTGCCTCCTGTGGCCGGCTACCAGCGGACGGTGGTGGAGGTCCAGGCATCGGCGGCGCGTGACGTGTCCTTCGCCTCCGGCCGTCCCGGTCTGCGGCAGGCGATGTTCCCGTGGGACACCGAAGTCCTGGTCACCTCGCACCTGCGGGACCAGGACACGCAGCACGAGCCGTTCGAGTGGATCGTGGCCGCCGACCCGACCGCCGAGACCCGTCCCGCCGACACCCACCCCGCCGCCTCCGCACCGGTCGCCGGACCCGTCGAGGTCGCGCCATGGAGCCCGCGCGTCGCCGGCCGCCGTCCGCGGGGCGGGAAGGCGGCGGCGACGCCGTGGCCGGTGTCTGCGCAGAAGCAGGTCCCGTGGTCGGTGCCGGGCAAGGGCAAGGGGAAGAGCGCGGTCGCCTGGTCCGAGCCGGAGGCGGAACGGGAACCCGATACGCGGACGGACCGCGTCTGGTGGTGGCAGCACCCGCCGGAGCCGGAACTGGACGACGCGGGTGCCGGAATGCTGCTGGCCGAGCTGAACGCGGAGCTGGCACGGAACAGCCTTCCGCCGAATCCGTTCACGACCGGGGACCTGCAGAAGGGCTATCCGTATCTGCGGGCGCGTCAGGGCCTGAAGAACGCGACGTTGAACCTGCTGGCCCAGCAGATCGTGCTGGATCTGGTCCCGGACCCGGGTGCCGAGATCCGGGTCCGCCCGGTGACCGCGGACGAGGCCCGACCTGCGGGCCGGCGCCTGCGCGGCGGCGCGCCGTCCGCCCAGCAGTCGGCCCCGGCCCAGCAGGGCTCTGCCTCGCAGGCGTCGCAGCCGGGCCCGTCGTCGCTGCCGTCCGCGGTGATCGGCCAGTCGCGCCAGGCCAAGGCATTGTTCCCCAGCCTGTACTTCGGGGAGAGAGACGACGACCGGCGCGCGTGGCTCGCCGCGGCGACCACGTACGAGCGGGCCGTGGGCGGTGCCGTGGCGGCCAATCCCGTATGGCGGCGGGCCGCGCAGGCCACCCTCAAGGCGCTCGTGCAGGCCGTGGCCGAGATCGCTCCGGGCGAGGCCGCGGCAAAGTTCTTCTCACCGGGCACCGGCACGGCAGAGGCGCTGGACGCGCTGCTGGTGGTGAAGGAGGAGAACGGACAGCGGCCGCCCACGCTGGCGGCCGTCATGGAAGCGGTGGCCCGGGGCATGGTGTTCTACGCCACCCAGTGGGGCATGTGGGCGCCGCGCCCGGAACCGGCGCTGACCGCCAAGCTGCACGCGCTGGGATATCCGGTCCCCGAGGCGCAGTCCGCCGAGCGGGGGGCACTGATCCAGTCGGCCGAGACGATGCTGCTCCTCCACCCGCGCATCGGCGTCACATCCCTCGGCGCTTCGGTCGGCGATCACAGCGGGCGGGACGCGACTACGATCGGCTTCCGCAACGCGCTGGCGGCGTGGATGGCCATGCGGGGGAAGCTGACGCTGGCGGACGTGTTCGGCGCGGCCCAGCGCGTCGGCGTGATCGACCAGGACGACTCCGTTCCACCCCGGTGGATGGAACCGGATCTGAGGACGGCCGACTCGGTGGAGGCCGACGTCGCGGAATTCCATGGTCTGGTGCCGTTCCTGCTGCAGCCCACGGGCAACGATCCCGATCTGCTGCGCTTCCCGCACGAGATCAGGTTCACACAGTGGGCGCAGCCCCTGCTGGACCCGCAGGTTCCCGGGGTGCAGGCGGTGACGGCGGACGAACTGAGGAACGATGTCACGGACCGTTCCGTGCGGTACGTCCTGGGCGGGCGGGACCAGGACGCCTGGTGGCAGCGCCGGACCGTGTTCATCCAGTGGATGCAGGAGCACCGCCCCTTCTACCGGGGTGCTCCGCCCCTCGGTCACCTCATCGCCCTGTACCTGCTCGGCGGTGACGACGCGGCCCTGATGCACCCGGACGTGACGGCTGCCGCGAACGGCAAGGACGTGCTGCGCGGACTGGTCCGGCAACGGCTCGAGCGGCTCAACCGCGGGGCGCCCGCCGACGAGGTGGCGCTGGTGCTGCTGCGCGATCCGCTGGTGGCCGATCTTGTGCTGAACCCGGGGTACGACGACGAGTATCCGGAGTGGCTGGCGGATGTCGTGGCCACGGACCGTCTGGTGGCGGAACTGGCGCAGATCGCGGAGATGGCGCGCCGGGCGCTGTTGATGTTGCCCGAGGCTGAGAAGCCGGTGTGGTGGGCCGGGCCGGTGCCGACCCAGTACGTCGAGGACTCCGGGCTGGTACGGCTTCCCGGTCTGTTCCGGGCGACCTCGGACGACCGGTCGGCGGTCGACGAGGCGTTCCGGGCCGCCCGCCTGCTGGGTTCGGGGCTGCCGGTGGTATTCCGGGTGGACGCGGCGTCGCAGGCGCGGGCGGCCGGGCCCTTCGGACGGCGTCCGGGCACACAGGTGTTCTTCCCCGACGGCGCGCTGCTCCGCCCCGGGAAGCCGCAGTCGGCGCAGACGGCGTCGGGGCGGCGATACCTCGTCGTTCCCCTGGAGCCGGTCGGCCGGAGCACCGGGCCGGCATGGCGGCAGACGCCCATCAGCAGGCTTTTCACGACCGAGGAGGGAGTGCCCTACGGCGAGGCCATCTTCGGCAGCGTGGACTGGCTTGGGCGGGCCGCCGCCTACCGCAACCTGCACCGCGTCCCGCTCTACCTCGTCAAAGAGCCGGACGGCACGGTTTCCAAGGTCGAGATGCCCCCCGTCACCCCGCGGTACGGCAACGACCGCCGACCGGCGTTCCTGGTCAGCGCCGGCCACGGCAGGCCGGGGCTCCGGCGTGGTTTCGGCCCCGAGGGACACGTTTTCCCAGGCGGCGGGAGAAGCGGCGTCTGGGCGGACGAGACGAGCCGGGAACTCGGCCTCGATCCGGCGTCCCTGCCGTTGCTGCTTCTGGTCTGTTACGCCGCCGACGGTGGTGCCCCCGCTGTCCGGTCCGTGGCCCAGTACGCGGCGCACCGGCGCGTGGGCGGCACGGTGGTCGCGTCGACCGGCACGGTGGGGACGACGCTCTACCCCGGCTCCTCGCAGCCGGACATCTACATCCAGAGGGCGCAGGGCGGCGCGACCGCCGAGTGGTTGACGGTCACCGGGCAGGCGGCGACCTCGTTCGATCGGCCACGGGCCGGCCTCCCGTTCGGCGGCCGCCGGGCGGGACGCCGCATGCTGTTCGCGTCCCCTTCCTGGAAGGGCATCGCCGAAGCGCACGAGAGGGCGGTCTTCGATGCCCTCGCGGGCAACCCCGTACTGCGCGACGTCGCGGTGCGGTTCGCGGCCGCGCTGGCCGGGGCCGGCTACCAGGTGACCGTGCCGGAACAGGCGACGCTCGTGGACGTGATGAACGCGATCGACGCCGCGCTCCACCCGGGCCCCGGGCATGCCGCCGCCACCGGCGACGAGCGCAGAGCGGCGTACCTCGCGGAACGCGGCATCCCGGTCGGCAGCGCTCCGTACCGCAGCATGGCGCTGCTGTTCGCCGCCTATCGCCACCACGCGCTCGACGGGCAGGGCGCCGCGGCGGTCGACGACAAGCCGTTGCTGGCGGCGGAGATCGCGAGGCGCGGGGCCATGGGACACGCCCTCGCCGAGATCCTCCACGACTACTCGGTCGCGGTCGTGGGCGACGACACGAACAACCGGGGCGTCGCCTGGAACACGCTGCGCGACGCCCTCCTGGGCGATGCCATCGACATCTACGGCTGGGTGCGCGGGAATCTGGAGCCGTTCACCGCGGGCCGTCGCGTCCTCAACGAGCGTTACGGCGACGCGTGGCTGCCGCCGCACCACCAGATGTACCCGTCCGAATTCGCCGCGCAGACCACCGGCGGACTCACACTGCCCGAGGGGCTTATCGGAGCGATCGGGGTGCTCGCCGTGTCGGCCGGGGAAGTGCCGCCGATTCCGACGGGCCTGGCGGACCAGGTGGGCGCGGACAGTTGGGCTGAGCGGTGGACCGCGCTGCATACGTGGCTGTCCATGCACCCGGTCTCGGTGATGAGCCGTCTACTGCCGGCACACATGACCGCACTGTCCCTGGCGACGCACGGCACCGACCACCACCTGCTGCGTACGTACGGCGGCGACGTGACCGGGGACGGCACCGTCCCGGCGGATGCCGCGCTCGAGGCGGAGCTGCCGGAGATGGTCGAGGGCCTGCTGGCGCTCGGCTCGCGGGACTTCCCGTACCTGCTCATGCAGGACGAGGAGTTCGAACAGCTGAGCCGGACGCCCCAGGACCCCGCCGCGCGTGAGCAGCTGGTCCGGCGAGCCCGCGAACTGGCCGGTGCGGTACGGCAGTCGCTGCCGCTGTACCGGGGAATGCTGGCCGAGGCGCTGGACATGCTGCCGGCCCTGCCCGAGGACCAGCCGGTGTACATCGGGATGCGCCTGCCGGACGAGGGACTCGAACCGGCCTTCGGCGTACCGGAGTTGATCACGATTCCGGCCATCGAGACGCCCGTGCGCCGTCTGGAGGACGCGCTGGCGCTGCTGCCCGACCGCGGCGACGGCCGTCCCCGGGTGGTGGTGCAGGTCATGCGTTCGGCGGTGCGCGACGTGTCGTTCGCCTCGGGCCGTCCGGGTCAGCGGCAGGCGATGTTCCCGTGGGACACGCAGGTCAAGGTCGACATGGTCGGACGGTTCCAGGACAGCGACGACCTGCCCTACCTGCTGGTCGTCGTCACCGATGTCACCGCCGGCCCCCGCCCCGCCGGCTCGAACGACGAGAACTCCGCACCGGCAGCGCCTGCTCCTCAGGCCACCGCACCGCATCCCGGCGGCGAACTCATGGCTGACGCGCCGCCGGTGCAGGAAGGAGAGCAGGAAGCGGGGCAGGAACCGGAGCGCGAAGAGGCGCCGCAGAATGAGTTGTCGGGCGAGGAGTCCAGCTCGGATGAGGACTTCAGCTCGGATGAGGACTTCAGCTCGGGTGAGGAGGCCGGCTCGGACGAGGACATCGATTCGGGCGAGGAGTCCAGCTCGGTCGAGGACTCCAGCTCGGACGGCGGGTCCGGCACTGACGTGGTGATGACCGAGGCACCTGAAAGGGCCGCCGGTCCTGTATCCGTCGGCCTCTGGCCGGCACTCGGGCGCTTGGTCGAGGCCGACGGCTTCGAGGACATCGTGCAGGGCCATGAGGCGTCGATCGCGAGGGGAATTTTCGCCGGCCTCGACGTGAACGCTTTCGTGACGCGCTTCCACGAGGCCCTGGTGACGAACGACGGGTACCGGGCGCGGCGCCAAGCGGTGGCCCGGAACCGGCAGTTGCTGCCGCTGACATTGCAGAGACGGATGGAGCTGATCGGTGAGGCCGTCTACGCGGTTTCCCCGGGGCGGGAGTACGTCCTCGCCTGGAACAGCCAGGACCAGATCGGTGCTCTCAGGGCACGCGGCATCCTGGTGCGTCCGGGCACGGTCCAGAGCGTGGCGCCGCTGTTCGAGGCGCTGCGGAGGGTCATTTCCGTCCCGCAGGATGCCGATGCGGCCGTGCTCGACCGGCAGTTGCTGATGGCAGTCATCGCGTGGCGCGTGACCGCCGGGTACGCGACCGTCGGCCAGATCCTCCTCGACTACACCGCCAACGTCGCCCGCGACGGCCGCGACGGCCGCGCCATCCCCTCGGACGCCCTGAAAGAGGCCCTGAACAGCAATGTCCTGGACATGTACCACTGGGTGGACACGGACTTGGGGCCGTACACCGGGAGCGACAGGACGCCGACGAGGGGGTACGGCCAAGCCTGGCAGCCCTTCCACCACCGGGTGTACACCGCCGGTGCCCAGGTGGTGCCCGAGGAGCTGACCCAGACGATCGAGGAATACTCGCGATCGGACCGGCCTGCGGAGATAACTGAGAGACGTGCGCAAGTGTTGCTCGGCAGCGGCCGGGCGCGGGCGGCGGCGGTGGTCGCGTGGGTTCGGGCGCATGGCGGTTCGCCGCTGGACCGGCTGTTGCCGGCCCATCTGGCCGCGCTGTTCCTGGCCACCCAGGGCCCCGATCGGAACCTGGGGGTCTCGCCGCTGCTGCACCAGGGGGTGCTGGCCGAGGCGCTGGGCAGGTTGCCGGCGCTGCCGGCGGGCGAGCCGGTGTACTTCGGGATGTTTGCGCCGGACGTCCCTGTCGCGGCGATTCCTGCGGCGGCTCGGGCGTTCGAGACGGCGGTGCGCAGTTCGGAGGATGCGCTGGCGGAGTTGGACGCCCGGGAGGCCGGGCCCGGCATGCGGCGGATCGTCGTTCAGGTCGACGGTTCGCCGGCGCGTGATGTGTCGTTCGCTTCGGGGCGGCCGGAGTTGCGGCAGGCGATGTTCCCGTGGGCCACGGACCTCGTGGTCACGTCGCGTGAGTGGCGGACGGACGGCAACGGTCGGCGGTACGAGTTCGTCGTGGCCACCGGCCGGACCACGGACCCCCGCCGGACCCCCGGCGCACCCGCCGGCCCCGCACCGGCCGCGACCCAGGACGGCGCTGCGCCGCGGCCAGACGGCGTGCCGGATCAGGAAGAGGCGCCGCAGAGCGAGTGGTCGGACGAGGATGTCAGCTGGGTCGAGGAGGCCGGCTCGGTCGAGGATGTCAGCTCGGACGAGGACATCGACTCGGACGAAGACACCAGCCCGGACGGCGGGTCCGGTACGGACGTGGTGATGACCGAGGTACCCGACGGGGCCGCCGGTCCTGTGTCGCCGGGTGAGGAGGCGTGGGACGAACACGCGGCCGCCGCCGAACGGCGGGCCGCGCTGCCCTTCGCCGGCCGGCGGTCGGGACGCGGTGAGTTGGTCGAGGCTCAGGGCTTCGAGGCCATCGTGCGAGGCCATGAGGCGGCGATCGCGACGGGACTTTCCGCCGCCCCCGACGTGGACGCCTTCGTGACGCGCTTCCACGACGCCCTGATCGGCTCCGGCAGGTACCCGGTGCTCGTGCGGCACCCGCAGACGTTCCAGAGCCGTATGGAGGCGATCGGCACGGCCGTTTACGGCCTTCCCCCGCGGCCGGAGTACGTCCTCGCCGGAGGCAGCAAGGACGAGGTCGATGCGCTCAGGGCACGCGGCATCCTGGTGCATCCGGGCACGTCGCGCACCGTGGCGCCGCTGTTCGCGGCGCTGCGGGGGGTCATTTCCGTCCCGCAGGATGCCGATGCGGCCGTGCTCGACCGCCAGTTGCTCAGGGCGGTCGTCGCGTGGCGCGTGCCCGCCGGGTACGCGACCGTCGGCTGGATCCTCCGCGACTACTCCGACAATGTCGCGGGCGACGGCCGGGCCATACCCGTGGACGGGCTGAACGAGGCCCTGAACGGCGACTTCATGGACATGTACCACTGGGTGGACACGAACTTGGCGCCGTTCTCCGGCAGCCACGAGGCCCTCACGAGAACGCACGGCCACGCCTGGCAGCCCCCGCACCACCAGATGTACCCGAGGTTCGCCGCACAGGCCACGGGTGGCACGGCGGTGCCCGACGATCTTTCCGCGATGATCCGGGCGTCGGCGGACCGGACCGGCCGGACGCGTGTGCGGTGGTCGCGGGCCCCCGGCTGGGAGGACCGGGTGGCGGCAGTGGTCGCGTGGATCCAGACGCATGGCGGTTCGCCGCTGGACCGGCTGTTGCCGGCCCATCTGGCCGCGTTGTTCGTGGGCACCCAAGGCCCCGATCGGAACCTGGGGGTCTCGCCGCTGCTGCACCAGGGGGTGCTGGCCGAGGCGCTGGGCAGGTTGCCGGCGCTGCCGGCGGGCGAGCCGGTGTACTTCGGGATGTTTGCGCCGGACGTCCCTGCTGCGGCGATTCCTGCGGTGGCTCGGGCGTTCGAGACGGCGGTGCGCAGTTCGGAGGATGCGCTGGCGGAGCTGGACACGCGGGAGGCCGGGCCCGGCATGCGGCGGATCGTCGTTCGGGTCGACGGTTCGCCGGTGTGTGATGTGTCGTTCGCCGCGGTTCGCCCGGGGCTGCGGCAGGCGATGTTCCCGTGGGCCACGGACCTCGTGGTCACGTCGCGTGAGTGGCGGACGGACGGCAACGGTCAGCGGTACGAGTTCGTCGTGGCCACCGGCCGGACACGGACCCCCGCCGGACCCCCGGCGCACCCGCCGGCCAGGACATCGCCAACTCCGCACCGGCCGCTCCCGCGAGCGCGGGCGTGACGGTCTCGCCGCTCCAGGACGATGACGTCATCGAGTCGGTGGATCCCGCTGTCGTGTACGGGGGGCCGCAGCCGGAGCCGGTGGTGGTGCGCGAGGGTCCGGCCTGGGATCCCGCGGTACGGGAGGCGGCTCCCGGCGCCGACAGCCAGGAGGCGACCGCCGCGGCGACGGAGACCGCCGGCCCCCCGACCGCCGCGGCGACGGAGACCGCCGGCCCCCCGACCGCCGCCGCGAACGAGGCTGCCAGTGGCTCGACTGTCCCCGCGACCGGAACTCCCGCCGGCGCGACCGCCGCCGCGCCCGGCCTCCTCGCGGTGTACGGGCAGTACGACCCCGAGCACGCGATCGCCGTCGTCGACGGGGAGCCGCTGGACGCCGAGGGCACTGCGCAGTGGATCCGCGAGAACACCTCGTGGCAGGCCGGGCAACCGGTCGCGCTGCTCATGCCCGCGGTGGCGAGCCCGCGGCCGGAGAAGGACACGGTGTTCGCCGAACAGGTGGCGGACCTGCTCGGAGCGCCGGTCGTCGCGTCCCGTGGCGCACTCGAGGACGCCGCCGCGTGGACGGCCATCGCACCGGAGGAACAGCCGCCCGAGCAGGAAGCGGAGGAGCAGGACCCGGCGCGGGGGGAGATCCTGCCGGAGCCGTCACCGCATCAGGCGCCCTGGTACATGGAGCGGGGGGCGCTCGGCGCGGCGGCCATCGTCACGGTCCACCCCTGGGCGGACCCGGCCGCCCTCGACCTGGCGGCCCGGCAGGCCGCCCGTGCGGCGCTCCGGCCGGAGGACGGTCCGGCCCTGCGCACCGGCCTCCGGGACGCGCTCAAGGACGTGCTCGCCACCAAGTCCAAGGAGACCTGGCAGCAACTGCTCAACCGCGGCAGGACGCTGGTGCTGGACGGCAGGCTGGTGTGGCTGCGCCCGGTGCCGGCCGCCCTCGTGCCCGCCGTGCAGCCGGAGGAGGGCGACGTCGAGGTCTTCGGGGCGGGCTACGCCACCACCACCACGAGCCTCCAGCGCGAGCACGAGGTCGAGAAGGGCATCGACGCGGCCATGCTGTCGGTGCTCTCCATCGCCTCATCGGTCGCGAGCGCGTTCCTGCCCGTCGTGCCGAGACTGACCGCGAGCGTTGCCAACACCCGCTCGTCCGGGTGGAAGCGCACCGTCGTCGTCGGCCGCAAGCTCGAAGCGAAGAAGCAGACCCGCTTCGACGGCGGGGTACGCGTCCTGGTGTTCGTCGACGGCGTGGAGCGGGGGGACGTGCCGGTGTCCCCCGGCCGCCTCGCCCTCGACGTACCGAGCGACCTGGCGAACGCGGACGCGCCGCGCCCGGATGCCGAGGTGGCGTTCGCCGGCGGCGGCTCCCGCAGGCGCCGGCCCGGCGCCGCCCGCGAGGTGCTCAACGCCATCGACCTGATCCCCGTCGCCGCCTCGCTGCAACGGCGGCTGCTCGGCGCCGGGCTGCCCGCCCCCGCGGTCCTGGCCGCCGTGGACAAGGTGCACGACCTCCTCAACGAGCAGACGGTGCTCGACCGCAGCCGGCCCTTCGGCGGCAACGGCATCGTCACCGAGAAGGTGTCCGTCCCGGCGGGACGGAACGCCGCCGGGCTGCCGCGGTCGTTCGAAGCCCACTTCGTGATCCGCGGATCGATCGAGCGGCTTCAGTACCTGGGCGACGTCACCGCGAAGATCCGTGAGGACTCGGGCAGCACCCTCCACATCACACAGGGCCGGCACAGCACCAGCAAGGCGGCGATCGGCGCCGGCTTCGACCTGACCGGGCTGCACAACCCGGAGGATCACTCCAAGGCATCCTCACGTGCTCCCATGCTCACCGTCACCCTCGGCGACGCGCGCGACACCGGCCACCGGCTCGTCGAGCAGTCCGGCGGGCAGACGGTGCTCAAACAGAAGGGCCTGCTGAGCCGCTACCTGGCGGACCAGGCGGTCACCGTGGAGATCCGCTCCACCACGCACACGGTGGAACCGGTGCGGGAGGAGGTCGACAGCGAGGTCGCCGTACCGCGCTCGGACGCGCCCGACTTCGAGCGGCGGCTGCTCGGCGCGGTCCGCACGCCGGCGCTGCGCGCGGCCGGCCAGTCCGACGACGGGCCGGTGAGCGCGCAGCCGCACGTGCGGGCGCTGCTGCGTGAGGCCGCGCTCCCGCTGCCCGCCTCGGCCTACCGGCGGCCCGCCCGGCTCGACCTCCCGCTGCCGGCCCCACACCCCCGCGAGCCCCTGGCGCCGGCCACCCGGCGCGGCCTCGGCTTCGGCCGGCTGATCGCGCTGCCGGGCGCGGAACTCGTCCACGACCAGTTGCGCGCCAAGCTCGTGGAGCTGGACGCGGCGCGCACCGGAGGCCGGGGCGCCGACTGGTCGCAGGCCGACCTGGATCTCGTCAACTGGTACGGCAGGCCCACGCTGGAGACCGACCTGGCGGCGCTGATGTACGGCATCGACCACACCGTGACCGTCGGCGGGCGGGACTACCAGCTCTTCGCGCAGGCCCATGTGCGCGAGCGGATCGGTGACGAACCCGAGAGCTACCCGATGACCGTCGACGTCCGCGGCCTGTACAGCGCCCAGGTGTCGGGGCACCGCGGCGGGAAGTGGGAGACGAAGGCCGGTGCGGGCGCGTCGCTGCAGCGCCCGCTGGGCAAGGTGGTCCGCTTCCAGTTCTTCTCCCTTCGCGGCGAGGGGAGTTACGAGCAGGACCACGGCCACGACCTCGGCGGCACGGTGAAGTCAGGCTGGCGGGCGAGGACGCGGGGGGACGTCGACGAGCACGTCTACGAGGTCGTCTACGAACTCGCGGTGCGGCCGGCCGGCGGCCCCACCGAGCGCTGGTGGATCGACCGGCCGGATCCCGCCCCCGCGGAGGCCTGGTGGGTCCCGCGGCCGGGCGACACCGTCGCCCGCGTCGTCGTCCCGCACGAGCACGTCCCGGCCGAGCCGATCGACCGGCAGACCCTCGAACTGGCCGGCCGCACCGAGGAACTCCTCTTCTGGCCGGACGACGACGTCGTCGACTTCGGTGTCGGCGGCGCCTCGGGGGTCACCCCCGCCTTCTTCGCCCTGCCCGAACTGCCCCGGATGGCGGCCGAGATGTATGCGCGGGCGAACGGCCTGCCCGCCCGGTGGGCCGAGGACCGCTTCAACTGGCCCGACGCCCTCAAGGACATGGGAACTCCCTCCGCACTCGCCGATCACTTCGACACCGAGGCCGGCACCGGCCGGGTGATCGATCTGCCGACGGGTGTCGACGGCAGGAAGCAGGCCTTCCGGCTCCGGCTGCGCGGCTACCGGCCCCGCCCCCTCAGCCCCGCCGAGTCCGCCGAGTTGGAGCACTACGCCCAGGGCGGCGTGGACCACAAGCGCCACCGGGGACACGGATGGGGCGCCGGCCCGGAGGCGGCCGCCGGACCGCTGATCCACGTCGGGCACGGACTGCTCAGCCGCTCCGGCGGCGACCAGGAGAAGTCCGGCGCCGGCGAGGAGGGCGAGCAGCACGAGAAGCCGTTCATGAGCGTGGGAGCTCACTTCCAGGCCAAGGCCGACTGGGCGTGGAAGCGGCAGAAGGCGCTGGAACAGACCGGAGTGTCCGTCTCCCGGGCGGTGTACGGCGGTACCCAGTACGGCTTCCGGATGGACCCGGTGTTCGAGGTGACCCTGCTGCGCTGGAAGGGCAGCAGTCTTACGTCGACCAGCCGCTACCTGCGGGTCGGGCACGGGCTCGACACGCTCGTGCCCGAACGGCTGGTCCATGACCTGGGGCTGGCAGCACTGGCAGGGCTCGCACCGCTGGAGACGCCGTCGCCGCGTGTGCCGCGCCACGTCCACCCCGCCCTGCTGCCCGGCACCGGATACCCCGAGCGGCTGCGCGGCGGCGACGTGCTGGACTGGATCAAGACGACGCTGCGCCACCACGGAGTCCTGCGGACCGAGAAGAAGGACGGCGTCGAGCGGGCGAACCTGCCGCTGCACGAGCTGGAGGCGTCCTTCGGCAACGAGGCGCTGCGCGCCCAGTACACGATGCTGCTGAGCGACGCCGGCGTGGTGCGATGGCTGCCGCTGCCGCTGCCGGGGGCGTTCGGGTCCACCCGCTACCTCGGCATCAAGGTCACCGCACAGGTCCTGCCCCACACCTCCGACCGTCCGCGACCCGAGGTGAAGCTGACCCTGCGGGCCCACGGGCAGGACGTGCCGTCCCGCACGAAGTCCCGGGAGACCCGCTACGGCGGGGGCGTCGAGGGCCATGTCCAGGGCGGCAAGGACACCGGGCTCGGGGGCCTGGAAGGCGGCGCCGGTTACCGGCACGCCACCGAGCGCTCGGCCGAGGACGCCGAGAAGGTCCAGAAGATCTTCCGCGTCAACCCCGACGAGTCGCACGAGTTCGAGCATCCGCTGGTCTTCACCGTGCACCTGGCGGTCAGCACCGAACTGCCCGAGGCGGTCGCCGTCGCACTGCGAACCACCCGGGCCGGTCTGCTGCACGGCGCCGACCTCCTGCGGTACGGCAGGGAGATGGCCGATCTCTGGTACCAGGCGCGGCCGCTCGCCCGGTCGGACGAGGCGCGCATGGCCGGCGCGCTCCGGGTCCTCGTGCCCGCCCACCTGGTCCAGGAAGGGCCGGCCCCCCGCCTCGAACCGGTCCACGGCACCGGCGCGGCCTGGCACCTGGCCCCGATCACCCCGGACCTGTCCTCCCCGGACCGCAACCGGACGCCCACCACCCCGCGGGAGAAGCTGGCGCACGCGCTGCACCCGTTCGCCTTCCCCGGCGCGGCCGCGGTGCACCGGTGGGCGGCGCTGGCCGCCGCGCCGTTCAGGCCGCCGGCCGACCTGTCGGCGGACGGCGCCTGGCGGATACCGGGCCTGGACTTCAGCACGGTGCGCGGCCTGCGCTACCAGAACTTCACCAGCGCCGCGATGCTGCTCCCCAACATCCTGGAGCTGCTCGCCCACGTGTACGAGGCGCCGGTCGGACGCGACGACGTGGTCACCCGCGGCACCGGCAAGGGCAACCTCCGAGCCGGCGACCGTACCGCCCTGGTGGGCATGAACATCCGCAGGGCGGAGGTGATCGGGCCGAAGGACGGCGCGGTGTTCAAGGCGCGGCGGTACGTCCAGATGGACGAGGAGACCGTCGACACGGTCAAGAACAGCGGCGGCTTCTTCTACTCCCTCGGTCCGCAGGCCGCCGGCGGCGAGCCCGGGGAGGAAGCCTTCCTCGCCATGCTGCCGGCCGAGGTTTCGTTCGACGACTCCACCGAGTACGAAGGACGCCGCGACGGGATCGAGATGGACAATCGGATCGAGACCCGCCGGTTCCGCTACTACAGTTTCGACCTGGAACTGCAGTTCCAGGGCCCGCGCGGCATCCTGCGGGTCCAGGCCCCGGGCGGCCTCTACGGCATGCTCCCGGTGCAGAAGGAGCCCGACGCGACCGGCACGTACCACCTGGCCGACGGCCTGGAGGAGGCCCTGCCGGACATCTTCGGCCGGGCGGTGACCGAACCACCGGTCTCGGCACGGCGCGAGGTGACGCGGCCGAGCCCGGCCGACGCGTGATGAGTTGATGGCGCCGTGAGGCGCTGGGGCATGGCTTCGGCTCGTACCACCTGGCGGGGCCGGACGGCGGTCCCGCGTGACCGGGGGAGACGGGGGAGCGGACCGCCGTGGGCCTCGGCGACGGTCCGCCACACGCCGGAAGCGGCCGTGGGGGCCGAAGATGGTCAACCATCCGGTTGGATCGTTAATCTGGGCGGATGCCGTACGATTCCGCCGCCACCCGTGCCCGCCTGCTCGACGCGGCCTACGCCGAGTTCTCGGCGCGGGGACTCGCGGGCGCTCGCGTGGACCGTATCGCGGCCGCCGCGTCGGCCAACAAGCAGGCGATCTACGCGTACTTCGGCTCCAAGGAGGAGCTGTTCGACGCCGTGCTCGTCGACCGGATCGGCGTCCTCGCCGACACGGTGCCCTACGACCCCGACGACCTCCCGGGCTACGCCGGCGACCTTTTCGACGCGCTGAACGCCGCGCCCGACCTGCTGCGGCTCACCCGGTGGCGCAGCCTGGAGCGCGGCGACGTCGCTCCCGACGAGGTCCGGTCCCACCTCGACAAGGCGGTTGCGCTGCGCCGGGTGCTGGACCTGCCCGACGACCGCACGGCGGTCGACATCCTGGAGATCGTGGTGGCGATCAGCTCCGCCTGGACCACGGTCCCGCAGGGCCTGCGCGCGATCGGCGGCGAGGACCCGCAGGAGCGGCAGGCGGCCCACCGCGCGGTGGTGGTCGCGGCCGTCTCGGCGATCTGCCGGGCCATGTCGGGCAAGGAAGCCGCGGCCGGCCCGACGCGGTAGCGCGGACGACGCGGCATCGTGCGAGTGGTGTGACGCCTCCGGAGGCGCCTTGCGGGGGCCGCGCCGTAAATGAACCAACCGGACGTCCGCCGAGATCCTCGACCGCTACCTGGACGCGGGCGGCAACTTCGTCGACACCGCCAATCGCTCCATGGACGGCGCTTCCGAGCGCGTCATCGGCGACCACCTCGCCAAGCGTCACGGCCTGCGCGACCGGCTGGTGATCGCGACCAAGTTCGCCCTGACCATGGACCCGGACGACCCGAACAACGGCGGCACCGGACGCAAGGCGCTCCGCCGCCACGTCGAGGAGTCGCTGACCCGGCTGCGCAACGACTACCTCGACCTGTACTGGAAGCACAACTGGGACCGGCACACCCGGCTGGAGGAGACCATCTCCACGCTGGACGACCTGGTCCGCGAGGGCAAGGTGCGCTACGTGGGCCTGTCCGGCACGCCGGCCTGGGCAGTGGCGCGGATGGCCACGCTCGCCGAGTGGCGCGGCTGGACCCCGATCGCCGCCATCCAGGCCGAGTGCAACTTCCTCGAACGCACCTCGGAGGGTGAACTGTTCGGAGCTGCGCGGGAATTGGGTCTGGGCGTGATGCCCTGGAGCCCGCTCGCCAACGGGTGCTCAGCGGCAAGTACACGCGGGAGAACCCGAGCCCGGCGGGTTCCGGCCCCGGGATGTTCGTCGGCCGGCACCTGGGCGAGCGCACTTGGACGCTGCTGGACACGCTCGGAGCACGACGATCAACGGGGTCGCGGCGGCCGGTTGAGCGGGTGAGCGGGGCGCGTCTCCACCCAGGGGTGGAGAGGCGAATTCAACCCCGGGCTTGATCACCGGAGCACGGGATTTCCGTAGATTCGGGGATGTGGGCGGTGCCGGGCGAGCGGGTCGGCGCGGGGCCGGCCGACAACCCCTTGTCCACGCAGTGTCGCGCTTCGGAGGCGTTCGTCATGTCCGGTCCGGTCAATGCCCTGGTGATCGCCGCGGTCATCGGTGTGGTGATCGCCCGCCAGGTCCGGCCCAGGGCGGTGCGCGGAGGCCGCTGGTGGCTGATCCCGGCCGTCCTCGTCGTGCTGGCGATACGGGACGGCGGGAGCCTGATCGACACGCACCACAAGGACGCGTCGGTGGCGCTGCTGGCGGCCGAGCTGGTCGTGGGCACCGCCATGGGGCTGGTCTGGGCGGCCACCACGCGGATGTGGACCGGTGACGACGGCCGGGCCATGGTGCAGGGCACCCGGACGACCGTGGTGGTGTGGGTGGCCGGCATCGCGATACGGGCGGCCCTGTACGCGGTCGCCGCCGCGGTGGGTGTCCACCAGAGTTCGGCCTCGGTGATGCTGGCGGTCGCCCTCACGCTGCTGATACGCGGCGGCGTGCTGGTCTGGCGGGCCCAGGGCCTCCAGCCGTCGTACCGTACGGTCTCATGACCACCTGGACGACCTGGCCGTCGCAGGAAGCGCTCTCCCGTGACACCCGGCCCCCGAGCCGGCAGGGCGTCGGGCGCCTGGTGCGCCTGGCGGTCTTCGGCGGCGCGGTGTGGGCGGTGGTCGCGAAAGGCAGGCTGGGACCGCTGGCCACCGCGGCGGCGGTGGTGGGGATCCTCGCGGCCTACGTGGTGGTGTGGGGCTACTTCAGGGTCACGCTCCGGCACCTGCTCTGGCCCGCGGTCGGGCTGCTGGCGCTGCTGATGGCCGGCGGCGGTACGGCACGGCTGCTGGACGCGCCGGTCGCGGCGGTCGTGCTGTGGTGCGCGTGCGCGGTGCTCGCGATCGAGCGGCTGCCACTGTTCGCGGGGGTGCCGGCGGCCGCGGTGGCGCTGCTGTCCTTCGCCTTCTTCGCCAGCGGGGACAACTGGCTGGTGACGACGCTGACGGTGGCCGGCCTCGCCCTGGCCGGGTACACCGTGCGGCTGGACGCCGAGGCGCGCGGCAACACCCACCGGCTGCTGGCGCAGGAGCGGGCGGCGCGCGCGGCGGAGGCGGAGTCGGCCGCGCTGGCCGAGCGGGCGAGGATCGCCCGTGAGATCCATGACGTGCTCGCGCACAGCCTGTCGGCGCAGACCGTGCACCTGGAGGCGACACGGCTGCTGATCGAGCGCGGGGCCGAGCGGGAGCTGGTGCTGGAGCGGGTGGTGGCGGCGCGCCGGATGGCCCGCGAGGGGCTGGCCGAGACACGGCAGGCGCTGTCGGCGCTGCGGGGTGAGATGGCGCCGGTGGAGGAGTTCCTGCGGGAGATGGTGGACGCGCAGGGCGCGCGGCTGGAGGTGGCCGGGGAGCCGAGGCCGCTGCCGGCCGAGGCGGGTCTGGCGGTGCGGCGGGTGGCGCAGGAGGCCATGACCAACGTCCGCAAGCACGCGCCGGGAGCGAGGGTCGCCCTGCGGTTGGAGTACCGGCCGCAGGAGGTCGAGTTGGAGTTCCGGGATTTCGGTGGAAATGCCCCTGTGGACAACTCTTTGGGGGCCTCCGGCGCGGGCTACGGTCTGCGAGGGATGAGGGAGCGCGCGGAGCTGCTGGGCGGCGCGCTCGAGGCAGGGCCGCAGGAGGAGGGATTCGTGGTGCGTTTGAGGGTGCCCGCATGACGCGGGTGGTGGTCGCGGACGACCAGACGGTGGTCCGCGAGGGGATCGTGATGCTGTTGGGGCTGCTCCCCGGGATCGAGGTGGTGGGGGCGGCGGCGGACGGTGAGGAGGCGGTGCGGCTGGTGGCCGAGCAGGGACCCGAGGTGGTGCTGATGGACCTGAGGATGCCGCGGGTCGACGGGGTGGAGGCCACGCGCCGGATCCGGGCGGAGTTCCCGGGGACGCAGGTGGTGGTGCTCACCACGTACGCCGACGACGACTCGTTGTTCCCGGCGCTGCGGGCTGGCGCGCGGGGTTATCTGACCAAGGACGCGGGAGGTGAGGAGATCGCGCGGGTGATCGCGGATGTGACGGCGGGCCGGGCCGGGTTGTCGCCGGCGCTGCAGAAGAGGGTGCTGGACGCGCTGTCGGCGGCGGGGCCGCGGGAGGCGAGGCAGTGGAAGGAGGGAGAGCTGCCGGACGGGTTGACGGCACGGGAGGCGGAGGTGCTGGCGCTGGTCGCGGAGGGGTTGTCCAACGCGGAGATCACCGCGCGGCTCCACGTCAGCATGGCCACGGTGAAGACGCACATCAACAACTTGTTCGCCAAGACGGGGGTGCGGGACCGGGCGCAGGCGGTCGGGTACGCCTACCGGAACGGGATCACCTGATGTGGTGAAAGTAAAGAGTTGTTGCACCTGGATCTTCCCGCTCTGTCCATGATTGTGCCCACTGCCAACCGGCCGGGGAGCAAGGAGAGTTCGTGGACGAGCACGACAGGCGGGATCCGGGAGCGCTGGGGTTGGACGACCCATGGCGGCAGTCCGCGGCGGAGGTGCCGGGGACCGGGGACCGTAGAGACGCGGAACCGGGGTTTGGCGGCCCGGGGTTCGCCGCCCGGGGACTCTCGGTTCCGGGGTTCGCGGTGCCGGGTCCGGAGGAGCCGGAGTTGCCGGAGGCAGGGCGGGAGGCGGCACCCGAGGAGGCAGCAGGGGAGGGCGCGGTGCCGCACGCCCGCGGGGAGGAGGCGCTCGGGCGGCGGGCGGCGGCGTACTTGGAGGTGCAGCGCAGCGCGGCGTTCGCCCAGGTGCGGGGGCGGTACCGGGGGTTCGTCTTCCCGGCGGCCGTGGGGTTCGTGGGCTGGTACCTGCTGTACGTGGTGGCGGCGACGACGGCACCAGGGCTGATGGGCCGTCAGGTGGCCGGTGAGCTGAACGTGGCGATGGTGGCGGGGCTGGCGCAGTTCGCGTCGACGTTTCTGCTGACGTGGATGTACGCGCGGCACGCGCGGCTGCGGCGGGACAAGGCCGCGCTGGACCTGCGCTGGGCGCTGGCCACGAGGACCGGGCAGGAGCGGCTGTGACAGGACGTCAGGTGGCGGCGGGGTACCTCGCCGAGTCGACGGGGGACCACCAGGGGCTGGCGCTGGTGCTGTTCACGCTGTTCGTGACGGTGACGCTGGTGATCACCGCGTGGGCGGGGCGGCGGCGCAGCTCGTCGGTGGAGTTCTTCGCCGGGGGCCGGCTGTTCACGCCGGCGGAGAACGGGTTCGCGATCGCCGGGGACTACATGTCGGCGGCGTCGTTCCTCGGGATCTCCGGGCTGATCGCGCTGTTCGGGTACGACGGGCTGCTGTACTCGGTCGGGTTCTTCGTGGCCTGGCTGGTGGTGCTGATGCTGGTGGCCGAACTGGTCCGCAACGTCGGGCGGTACACGCTGGCGGACGTGCTCTCGGCGCGGATGCGGCACCGCCCGGTGCGGATCGCGGCGGGCACGGCGTCGGTGACGGTGTCGATCCTGTACCTGGTGGCGCAGATGGTGGGCGCCGGCAGCCTGGTGGGCCTCTTACTGGGAGGGACCGGGGCCGCCAGGACCTGGACGGTGATCGGGGTCGGGGCGCTGATGGTGGTCTACGTGTCGTTCGGCGGGATGCGGGCGACCACGTGGATCCAGATCGTCAAAAGCGTGCTGCTGATGGGCGGCACCGTGGCGCTGACGGTGATGGTGCTGGTCCGCTTCCACGGCAACATCGACGACCTGCTCAGCGCGGCGACGACGGGCAGCGGCAAGGGGCAATCGTTCCTGGCACCGGGGCTGAAGTACGGCGAGAGCGGCACGTCGCGGCTGGACTTCATCAGCCTGGGTCTGGCGCTGGTGCTGGGCACGGCGGGGCTGCCGCACATCCTGTCCCGCTTCTACACGGTGCCGACGGCGCGGTCCGCGCGGCGGTCGGTGGTGTGGGCGATCGGGTTGATCGGGGCGTTCTACCTGATGACGATCGTGCTGGGGTTCGGGGCGGCGGCGGTCGTGGGGTCGGACGACGTGCGGGCGTCGAACGAGGCCGGGAACACCGCGGTGCCGCTGCTGGCGGAAGCGCTGGGCGGCGGCTCGGGCACGACCGGCGGGGCGGTGCTGTTCGCCGTGGTCGGCGCGGTGGCCTTCGCGACGATCCTTGCGGTGGTCGCGGGCATCACGCTGGCCTCGTCCGCGTCGGTGGCGCACGACCTGTATGCGTCGTGGCGCCGCCCGAAGACCGGGCCGAAAGCCGCACCGAAGGCCGTCGGGGAGGGCGACGGGGCCGACGCCGAGGGGGAGATGGAGGGCGACGAGGTGCGGGTGGCGCGGTTCGCCGCGGTGGGGATCGGCGCGGTGTCGATCGCGCTGAGCCTGTTCGCGCAGGACCAGAACATCGCCTTCCTGGTCGGGCTGGCCTTCGCGGTGGCCGCGTCGGCGAACCTGCCCGCGTTGCTGTTCTCGCTGTTCTGGCGGCGGTTCACCACGCGGGGAGCCGTGTGGTCGATCTACGGCGGGTTGGTCCCGGCGCTGGTCCTGGTGGTGCTGTCGCCCGTGGTGTCCGGCCGGCCCGACGCGCTCTTCCCCGGGGTCGACTTCCACGTGTTCCCGCTGGAGAACCCGGGACTGGTGTCGATCCCGCTCGGGTTCTTCGCCGGATGGCTGGGCACGGTGCTGTCGAAGGAGCCCGCGGACGAGGCGGCCTACGCGGAGACGGAGGTCCGCTCGCTGACGGGGGCCGGGGCGGTGTGAGGGCCCGCCCGGTGCGTGTCGGCGGCCGCGCAGGCCGGGCCGGCTCCGCGAGCCGCGCGGCTCACGCCGGCTCCGCCGGCTGGGCCGGGTCCACGGCCAGGACGTCCATGCGCAGCGGTGTGCCGAGGGCGGCGCCGCAGCTCTCCGGGCGGGGCGGTTCGGCCGCGCTCTCGGCGACCTTGACGTGCCACGCGCGGCCGTCGGTGTGGACGACCCGCACCGACCAGCCCTCGGGCGTGCGTTCGGCGGACGCGACGGCGAGGGCGGCGGCCGCGTCCTCACCGGTGCGGGCGCGTACGGCGAGTTCGGCGGCCTGGCCGGGGCGGTTCCAGGTGGAGCGGCCCCGGCACGGCCCGGTCAGCACCCGGCCGGCGTCGGCGGCGGCGAGGACGTCCTTGGCGAGCGCGGCGTCGAGACGGCCGTAGGAGTAGCCGTGCGGCAGGACGAGCATGGTGGGGGAGAAGCGGTGGCCGCCCAGGTGGGTGGTCTCCCAGACGTCGTGGTCGCCGGAGGCGGCGAGTTCGGCGGCCAGCGGACGGCCGTTGAGGGCGCAGCAGCGGTCGCGGGTGCCGTTGGTGCACACCAGGGCGAGGGGCGGCCCGTCGTGCGGCGCCCCGAAACCGCCGTGCTCGCCCGCGTCGAGGGCGGAGAAGTCGAGGCCGGCCAGGTCGGCGGGGTCCGCGAGATCAGCGGTGCGCACCCACGGGTCGGACGGTGCCGTGTGCGCGGCGATCACGCGGTGCCGCGCGGGCCGGCCGGTGTCCGCGTGGCGGCCGGGGCGGCGGATCAGCCCGAGCCGTACGCCCGTACCCGCCGCCAGCCGCTCCAACGCGCGTCCCACTTCGGGGTCGAGATGGCTCGACGTGAGGGCCTTGGCGCCCCAGGGGCCCGGCTGCTCGACCAGCAGCCAGGTCCGCGCGGTCGCAGCAGTGGCACTCAGGGGCTCGGCCAGCTCGGCGGAGGCAGCGGTACAGGTCGTCGGGCTCACGGTCACACCCCCGAGCCTAGCCGCGAGCCGCACCGGGCCCGTACGACCTCGTACGTGCCCCCCGCCACCGTCAACGGCCTCGCGCTGTCCCGTGAATCCCGTACGGCCTCGTGCCGTCCCGCGGCGCCTCGTACGTGCCCGCGCCACCGTGAACAGCTTCGGACCGTCCCGTGAATCCCGTACGACCTGGTGCCGTCCCGCGGCGCCTCGTACGTGCCCGCGCCGCCCTGAACAGTCTCGCGCCGCCCCGTACGGCCTCGTGCCATCCCGCGGCGCCTCGCGCGGCCTCGCCGTAATCCGCGCGGCTCGGCGGCACCTCGTCCTACCCGGCGGCACCTTGTCCCGCCTCGCGCCAGCTCGTACGACCTCCGGCGGGATACGAGCCCCCACGGAAAACCGCCCTTCCGTGAGGGCCCGGGCCCACCCGGAGCCCTCACGGCACAGCGCCGGTGGCCCGCCCCTTACGCCGGGCCCGCCACCGCGGCCACCGACTTGGCCAGCGGGACGCCGGAGCCGTCGCGGCGCGGGTCCTTCGGCGGGAGGTCGGCCGGGGCGCCCGTCGAGGTGGCGGCGCGGGCCGGGGCGGCGCCGGCCCAGGCGAAGAGCAGGCCCTCCTCGCCGCGCAGGAACCGCTGGCAGCGCACACCTCCCGTGGCCCGCCCCTTGCGCGGGTACTGGTCGAAGGGCGTGAGCTTGGCCGTGCCCTCACCGCCCCCGTCGAGCGTGCCCTCCGTGCGGGCCACCGTGAAGACCACCGCGTCGCCCGCCGGGTCCACCGCCGTGAAGGAGATCACCCGCGCGCCCTCGGCGAGCTTGATGCCCGCCATGCCGCCCGCCGCGCGGCCCTGCGGCCGCACCTGCGAGGCGGGGTAGCGCAGCAGCTGGGCGTCGTCGGTGATGAAGACCAGGTCCTCCTCACCGGTGCGCAGCTCCGCGGCCCCCACGATCTCGTCGCCCTCGCGCAGGGTGATGACCTCCAGGTCGTCCTTGTTCGACGGGTAGTCCGGCACCACCCGCTTGACGACACCCTGCGCGGTGCCGAGGGCGAGCCCCGGCGAGGACTCGTCCAAAGTCGTCAGGCACAGCACCCGCTCGTCCTCGGCGAGCGACAGGAACTCCGCGATGGGCGCGCCGCCGGCGAGCGAGGGCAGCCCCGAGGTCTCCGGCAGCAGCGGCAGGTCGATCACCGCCATCCGCAGCAGCCGCCCGGCCGAGGTGACGGCTCCGATGTCCGCCCGCGCGGTGGTCGGAACCGCGGAGACCACCACGTCGTGCTTGGCCCGCTTGCCGTCGCCCCCCAGCGGGCTGTCGGTGTCGGTGGTGCGGGCCAGCAGCCCGGTGGAGGAGAGCAGCACCCGGCACGGGTCGTCGGCCACCTCCAGCGGCACCGCGGCCACCGGGGTGTCGGCCGAGTCGAGCAGCACGGTGCGGCGCTCGGTGCCGTACTGCTTGGCGACCGCGGCCAGTTCGGCCGAGACGAGCTTGCGCAGCTCGGCGTCCGACTCCAGGATGCGGGTCAGCTCGGCGATCTCCGCGTTCAGCCGGTCCCGCTCGGACTCCAGCTCGATCCGGTCGAACCGGGTCAGCCGGCGCAGCGGGGTGTCGAGGATGTACTGCGTCTGCACATCGCTCAGGCCGAACCGCCCGATCAGCCGCTCCTTGGCCTGCGCGGCGTTCTCGCTGCCCCGGATCAGGGCGATGACCTCGTCGATGTCGACCAGCGCCACCAGCAGGCCGTCCACCAGGTGCAGCCGGTCCCGGCGCTTGGTGCGGCGGAACTCGCTGCGCCGGCGCACCACGGAGAACCGGTGGTCGATGTAGACCTCCAGCAGCTCCTTCAGGCCCAGCGTGAGCGGCTGCCCGTCCACCAGCGCCACGTTGTTGATGCCGAAGGACTCCTCCATCGGCGTCAGCTTGTAGAGCTGCTCCAGCACGGCCTCGGGGTTGAAGCCGTTCTTGATCTCGATGACCAGCTGCAGCCCGTTCTCGCGGTCGGTGAGGTCCTTCACGTCCGCGATGCCCTGCAGCTTCTTCGCCCCGACCATGTCCTTGATCTTGGCGATGACCTTCTCGGGGCCGACGTTGAAGGGCAGTTCGGTCACCACCAGGCCCTTGCGGCGGGGTGTGACGTCCTGCACCGAGACGGTGGCCCGCATCCGGAAGGTGCCGCGGCCGGTCTCGTACGCGTCGCGGATGCCGGACAGGCCGATGATCCGCCCGCCGGTGGGCAGGTCGGGACCCGGCACGTACCGCATCAGGGTGTCCAGGTCGGCGTTGGGGTGCCGGATCAGGTGCCGGGCGGCGGCGACGACCTCGCCCAGGTTGTGCGGCGGCATGTTCGTCGCCATACCGACGGCGATCCCGGACGAGCCGTTGACCAGCAGGTTCGGATAGGCGGACGGCAGGACCAGCGGCTCCTGCTCCTGCCCGTCGTAGTTGGGCGCGAAGTCGACGGTGTCCTCGTCGATCGACTCGACCATCAGCTGCGCCGGCCCGGACATCCGCGCCTCGGTGTACCGCATGGCGGCCGGCTGGTCGTCCAGGGAGCCGAAGTTGCCGTGCCCGTCCACCAGCGGCAGCCGCTGGGAGAACGGCTGGGCCATGCGCACCATCGCGTCGTAGATGGACGAGTCACCGTGCGGGTGCAGCTTGCCCATCACCTCGCCCACCACGCGGGCGCACTTGACGAAGCCGCGCTCGGGCCGCAGGCCCATCTCGTTCATCTGGTAGACGATGCGGCGGTGCACCGGCTTCATGCCGTCCCGCGCGTCGGGCAGGGCCCGGGAGTAGATCACCGAGTAGGCGTACTCGAGGTAGGAGCCCTGCATCTCGTCCACGACGTCGATGTCGAGGATGCGCTCTTCGAAGTCGTCGTCGGGCGGCGGGTTCTTCGTCGTACGGCGGGCCATCGCGGCGGCGCTCCTTCGTCGGTACCTGGTCGGGGCTCGCGGACCATTGTGGACCTCGCCGCCGACAGCGCGGACCGCGACCCGGCACGCGCGCGTTGCACGCGGGAACTTCGCGAACCTCGCCCGCGCTTCCCTAGAGTGGCAGCACTCTACGCAGTCACATGCCAGCGACCGGAAGGACAGCTTGCCCATGGGTCACACGGCCACGCCGGAGGCGCACTCCAGCGGCCTGACAGCCACCGAGCACCGACTGGCGAACGGCCTGCGGGTGGTGCTCTCCGAGGACCACCTCACCCCGGTCGCCGCGGTGTGCCTCTGGTACGACGTCGGTTCGCGCCACGAGGTACCGGGCCGCACCGGCCTCGCCCACCTCTTCGAGCACCTGATGTTCCAGGGCTCGGCGAGCGTGAAGGGCAACGGCCACTTCGAACTGGTGCAGGGCGCCGGCGGTTCCCTCAACGGGACCACCAGCTTCGAGCGCACCAACTACTTCGAGACCATGCCCGCCCACCAGTTGGAGCTCGCGCTGTGGCTGGAGGCCGACCGGATGGGCAGCCTGCTCACCGCGCTCGACCAGGAGTCGCTGGACAACCAGCGGGACGTGGTGAAGAACGAGCGCCGCCAGCGGTACGACAACGTGCCCTACGGCACCGCCTTCGAGAAGCTGACCGCCCTGTCCACCCCCGAGGACCACCCCTACCACCACACCCCGATCGGCTCCATGGCCGACCTGGACGCGGCCTCCCTGGAGGACGCGCGCGCCTTCTTCCGCACGTACTACGCGCCGGGCAACGCGGTGCTCTCCGTGGTCGGCGACATCGACCCCGCGCAGACACTGGCCTGGATCGAGAAGTACTTCGGCACCATCCCCGGCCACGACGGCAAGCCGCAGCCGCGGGACGGCTCACTGCCCGACACCATGGGCGGCGAGGTCCGCGAGGTGGTCGAGGAGGACGTGCCCTCGCGCGCCCTGATGGCCGCCTACCGGCTGCCGCACGACGGCACCCGCGCCTGCGACGCGGCCGACCTGGCGCTGACCGTCCTCGGCGGCGGCGAGTCCTCCCGGCTGCACAACCGGCTGGTGCGCCGCGACCGCACCGCGGTGACCGCCGGCTTCGGCCTGCTGCGGCTGGCCGGCGCGCCCTCGCTCGGCTGGCTGGACGTCAAGGCGTCCAGCGGCGCCGAGATCGCCGCGATCGAGGCCGCGGTGGACGAGGAACTGGCCCGCTTCGCCGAAGAGGGGCCCACCGGCGAGGAGATGGAGCGCGCCCAGGCCCAGCTGGAGCGCGAGTGGCTGGACCGGCTGGCCACCGTGGGCGGCCGGGCCGACGAACTGTGCCGGTTCGCCGTGCTCTTCGGCGACCCGCAGCTCGCGCTCACCGCCGTGCAGCGCGTGCTCGCCGTCACCCCGCAGGAGGTCCAGGAGGTGGCCGCGGCCCGGCTGCGCCCGGACAACCGCGCGGTGCTGGTGTACGAGCCCACCGGGGGCAAGGCAGGCGAGGAACCCGAGGTCACCGAGGCCGCCGGGGACGCGGCGGCCGCACAGGACCAGGACAACCAGGGAGAAGGTGCCGAGGCGTGAGCGACACCGCCGGCGTCATGACGTTCCACCCGCAGCCGCAGGCCGGCGAGCCCAAGCCGTGGGCCTTCCCCGCGCCCGAGCGCTCCACCCTCGGCAACGGGCTCACCCTGCTCACCAGCCACCGCCCCGGCCAGCAGGTCATCGCGGTCGAACTGCTGCTGGCCGCCCCCCTCGTCGCCGAGCCCGAGGGCCTGGACGGCGTGGCCACCATCATGGCCAGGGCGCTGTCGGAGGGCACCGACAAGCGCACCGCCGAGGAGTTCGCCGCCGAACTCGAGCGCTGCGGGGCCACCTTGGACGCGCACGCCGACCACCCCGGCGTGCGGGTCTCCCTCGAAGTGCCCGCCTCCCGGCTGGACAAGGCGCTCGACCTGCTCGCCGAGGCGCTGATCGCCCCGGCGTTCCCCGACGACGAGATCAAGCGCCTGGTCGCCAACCGGCTGGACGAGATCCCGCACGAGCTGGCCAACCCCGGCCGCCGCGCCGCCATGGCGCTGTCCAAGGAGCTCTTCCCGGCCGAGGCCCGCCACTCCCGGCCGCGCCAGGGCACCGAGGAGACCGTCCGCCGGATCGACGCGGCGGCGGTGCGCGCCTTCTACCGCGCGCACGTGCGGCCCGCCACCTCGACCGCCGTCGTGGTCGGCGACCTCACCGGGATCGACCTGCCCGCGCTGCTGGACGAGACGCTGGGGCGCTGGACGGGCACGAAGGCCGAGCCGTTCGCCCGCCCGGCGATCACCTCCGACGACACCGCCCGCGTGGTGATCGTGGACCGCCCCGGCGCGGTGCAGACCCAGCTGCTCATCGGGCGCACCGGCCCCGACCGGCAGGACCCGGTCTGGGCCGCGCAGGTGCTCGGCACCTACTGCCTGGGCGGCACCCTGACCTCGCGGCTCGACCGGGTGCTGCGCGAGGAGAAGGGCTACACCTACGGGGTGCGGGCCTTCGCACAGGTGCTGCTCTCCTCCGCGGACGGCACCGGCGCCGCGCTGCTGGCGATCAGCGGCTCGGTGGCCACCGAGGTGACCGGCCCGGCGCTCGCCGACACCTGGCGGGTCATCCGGGAGCTGGGCGAGGGCGGCCTGACCGACGCCGAGCGCGACGTCGCCGTGCAGAACCTGGTGGGTGTCGCCCCGCTGCGCTACGAGACGGCCGCGGCGGTCGCCGGCACCCTGCTGGACCAGGTCGAGCAGGAGCTGCCCGACGACTTCCAGGCCGCGCTCTACGCCCGGCTCGCCGCCACCGGCACGGTGGAGGCCACGGCGGCGGTCGTCAACGCCTTCCCGCTGGACCGCCTGGTGGTCGTGCTGGTCGGCGACGCCTCGGCGATCGCGGACCCGGTACGGGAGCTGGGCATCGGCCCGGTGACCGTCGTCGGCTGAACCCGCACGCCGCCGCACACCCGGACCCCGGCCGCTCCCGCACCACGCGGGACGGCCGGGGTCCCGGCGTTCCAGGGTGTGCACTTGGTCCTGTTTTGGGCAGCGTGGGTGCGGTTGGGGAGCGGCTGTGGCCTGCGCTACATATCGGCCGATCTGTTTGATACGGCGCCGAGTGCCCGGTTAGCGTCGCGTCCGTGCCGGTCAGGCACCTGATCAGCGAAAGGAGCGGCGTCCCATGGCGTTCCCCCGACCCGCCGAGCGCGGGAAGCACCGCAGGCCGCGCCGGATCGGTGCGGGCGCCGCCCTGGCCGGGCTCGCCGTCCTCGGCGCCGGCGGCGCGGCCGCCGCCGCGCTGACGTCCTCCGGTGGCTCCGGCGACACGGCCGGGCGCTCCGCGGGCCTCACCCGTACCGCCGACGTCTCCGGCGCGCCCGCACAGGCCGCCGGCGCCCAGGCGAAGGCCGCGCCGAAGAGCGCGGGCAGCACGAAGCCCGCCGCGGGCGCGTCCGGTACGCGGGGCGCCGAGCCGGACGCCGGGACGTCGGCCGCGGTGCCGAAGCCGGCGACGAGCGGTACGCCGAAGGCATCCGCCACGGCGAAGCCGAAGCCCGCGGGCACTCCGAAAGCGGCGAAAGCGGTGAAATCGGCGAAGGCCGCGAGGACGGCCCGGCCCGCGACGCCGGGCACGGCGGCCGTCACGCCCGAGGCCGCCCCCAGGACCTCCCCGTCCCCGGTTGGCACGGCGCCGAGCGGCGGCACGCGCGGGACCGCCGGGCCGACCCGGACGGCGAAGCCGCCGCGGCCCGCACCCTCCTCGACCGGCACCCCCGCCGCTGCCCCCACCCGCGCCTCCGGCTGGACCCTCCCCGTCCCCGGCGCCCCCATCGGCGCGGGCTACAAGGCGTCCGGCTCGGTGTGGTCCAGCGGCTCGCACACCGGCGTGGACTTCCTCGTCCCGGTCGGCACCGCCGTGCACGCCGTGGCCGCGGGCACCGTGGTCTCCGCGGGCGACGACGGCGGCTACGGCACCGACGTGCTGCTCCGGCACGCCGACGGCAGCTACACCCTCTACGGCCAGCTCTCCCAGGCCCTGGTCACGGCCGGCCAGACGGTCACCGAGGGCCAGGAGATCGGCCTGTCCGGCGAGTCCGGCAACACCACGGGCCCCAACCTGCACTTCGAGGTCCGCACCACCCCCGACTACGGCTCCGACATCGACCCGCTGGCCTACCTCCGCGAGCACGGCGTCTCGATCTGATCCCCAGGGCCCGCCCCCGACTCCCTCCCGGGCCCCTCCGGAGCCCCCTCGACCGCCCCCGAGGCCCCGTCCCGCACCCCGCGGACGGGGCCTTCGTACGCCTCTGTCCAAAAACAATCCAAGAATTCCGGGGCTGCTTTTCCGTTCCCCGCCGTGCTGGAATAGAGTCGGTTCAGATTACGGGGAGAGAACGGAGTCCAGGCGATGCGGAAACGGGCGTGAACGGCACGGAGGGCACCGGGCGGCGTATCTCCGCCCAGGTGGTGTGCACGGCGATCCGCGACGACATTGTCGGCGGTTTCTTCCCGCCGGGCAGCCGGCTCACCGAGGAGCTGCTGGCCCAGCGCTACGGGGTGTCCCGGGTGCCGGTGCGCGAGGCCCTGCGCACCCTGGAGTCCGAGGGGTTCGTGCGCACCCGCAGGCACGCCGGCGCCTCGGTCGCCGAGCCCACCGAGCAGGAGGCGGCCGACCTGCTGGAGATCCGCGGCCTGCTGGAGCCGATGGGCACCGCCCGGGCCGCCCAGCGCCGCAGCGAGGCCCACCTGAAGGTGCTGCGCGGCCTGGTGCGGCTGGGTCAGGAGCGCGCCCAGCAGGGGCAGTTGTCGGACCTGCCGTCGCTGGGCGGCTGGTACCACGAGACGCTCGCGCAGGCGTCCGGCAGCCCCACCCTGGCCGCCCTGCTCACCCAGCTGCGGCACAAGATCGCCTGGGTCTACGGCGACGGCGACACCACCCGGGCGGCGCAGGCATGGGAGGAGCACGCGGCGATCGTGGACGCGGTGGCCCGCGGTGACGCCGAGCGGGCCCGCCGGCTCGCCACCCTCCATGTGGAGCGCGCCACCGCGGTGAGGATCCTGAAACATCCCGTACACGCGGTGCGCCGCCGCGCTTAACATTCGCACCGTATACAAGGTGCTGGAATTTCCGTTCCGGGGATTACGCGGAAAACGGGTCGGACAATCTGTGGGGGATTGTCCGGCGCCGTGGAATTCTGCTGCGTGCGGCCGGGGAGTATCGCACGGAATAGCAGGGAAAAGGGCGGCCCCGGGACTGTCCCGCGACCGCCCGGCGTCCGGTCGGGCGCTGCTGCCCAGTCGTGCCCTCAGACGGTCTCGGGCAGCTCCTCCAGCCCCTCGGCCACGAGCTTCGCCAGCCGGTCGAGCGCCGCCTCCGCGCCCTCGGCCTGCGAGCTGAGCACCACCTCGTCGCCGCTCTGGGCGCCCAGGCCGAGCACGGCCAGCATCGAGGCGGCGTTCACCGGCTGCCCGCCGCCCTTGGCGATCATCACGGGTACGCCCGCGGCCGTGGCCGCGCGGACGAAGAGGGACGCGGGGCGGGCGTGCAGACCTTCCGCCCAGCCGACGTTGACGTGCCGTTCAGCCATGGTGCCGTCCTTCGGGTCGTCGCAGGGATTGTCACGGGTGCTACCTAGCGTGCCCCCTGCGCGTCGGCGACGCGAGCAGACACCCTCGCGGACCCGGCCGCCCTACGCTGGGGCCATGAGCGAGCAGCCGTACCCCGTGCACTGGGAGGCGGACGTCGTGCTGCGCGACGGCGGCATCGCCCACATCCGGCCGATCGGCCCGGACGACGCCGGGCGGCTGGTCGACTTCTACGAGAAGGTCTCAGAGGAGTCGAAGTACTACCGCTTCTTCGCGCCCTACCCGCGGCTGTCCGACCGCGACGTGCACCGCTTCACGCACCACGACTACGACGACCGCGTCGGCCTGGCCGCGACCGTCGGCGGCGAGTTCATCGCCACCGTCCGCTACGACCGCACCGACGAACAGGGCCGCCCGGCCTCCGGCCCCGCGGGCACCCGCGCCGAGGTCGCCTTCCTGGTGCAGGACGCCCACCAGGGCCGCGGGGTCGCCTCCGCGCTGCTGGAGCACATCGCCGCCGTCGCCCGCGAGCGCGGCATCCTGCACTTCACCGCCGAGGTGCTGCCCGACAACCGCCGCATGGTGAAGGTCTTCACCGACTTCGGCTACACCCAGCACCGCAGCTTCGCCGACGGCGTGGTCCACCTCGACCTGGACCTGGAGCCCACCGACGAGTCGGTGCGGGTGATGCGGGCCCGCGAGCACCGCGCCGAGGCCCGCTCGGTGCAGCGGCTGCTGCGCCCCTCGTCCGTCGCCGTGATCGGCGTGGGCCGCCGGCCCGGCGGTGTGGGCCGCACCCTGCTGCGCAACATCGCCGGCGGCGGCTTCACCGGCCGCCTCTTCGCGGTCAACCCCGCCTTCACGCAGGAGGGCGCGGCCGTGGACGGCGTGCCCGGGTTCGCGGACGTCGCGGCGATCGGCGAGCCCGTCGACCTCGCGGTGGTCGCCGTGCCCGCCGCCAAGGTGCCCGCGGTGGTGGACCGGTGCGGGGCCGCGGGGGTGCGCGGCCTGGTCGTGGTGAGCGCCGGCTACTCCGAGACCGGGCCGCGGGGCCGCGCCCTCCAGCGCGACCTGGTGCGCCAGGCCCGCGGCCACGGGATGCGGCTGATCGGCCCGAACGCCTTCGGCGTCATCGACACCGACCCCGCCGTCCGGCTCAACGCCTCGCTCTCGCCCGAACTGCCGCGCCGCGGCCGGCTCGGGGTGTTCGCGCAGTCCGGCTCCATCGGCATCGCCCTGCTCTCCGGCCTGCACCGGCGCGGCACCGGCCCGTCCACCTTCGTCTCGGCCGGCAACCGCGCCGACGTCTCCGGCAACGACCTGCTGCAGTTCTGGCAGGACGACCCGGACACCGACGCGGTGCTGATGTACCTGGAGTCCTTCGGCAACCCGCGCAAGTTCACCCGGCTGGCCCGCCGCACGGCCGCGCAGAAGCCGGTCGTCGTGGTCAAGGGCGCCGTGCACTCCGGCTCGGTGCCGCCCGGCCACGCCGTGCCCGTCGCCCGCATCCCCGACGCCACCTTGTCCGCGCTCTTCCGCCAGGCCGGCGTCCTGCGGGTGAACACGGTCACCGAACTGCTCGACGCGGGCCTGCTCCTGGCGCTCCAGCCGCTGCCCGCGGGCGACCGCGTGGCGGTGCTCGGCAACTCCGAGTCGCTCGGCCTGCTCACCTACGACGCGGCCCTCACCGCCGGGCTGAGCCCCGCCGCCCCGCTCGACCTGACCACCGCGGCCGGCCCCGAGGACTTCGCCGCCGCCCTGACGGCCGCGCTCGCCGACCCGGCCAGCGACGCGGTGGTGGTCACGGCGATCCCACGGGTGGGCGTCGCCGTACGCGCCGGGGAAGAGGAGCCCGGAGCGGACGGGGGAGCGCACCCCGGACCGAGCGGGGAGGCGCCATCGGGGACGGCCCCGCGGACCGCTCCCGCCACGGACCCGGGCGGTGTCCCCGAGGCGGGCCCGGGGACGCCGCCCGAAGCCCCCGCGGCGCCGCCGTCCCTCCCGCGGCCGGTGCCCGACACCGACGCCGGCGACGATCCCGCGCTCGCCCGCGCGCTGCGCCGGGCCGCGGCCGGTGCCGCCAAGCCGGTCATCGTCGTCCACCTCGCCCTGGACGCCATGGCCGACCGGCTCAGCGCGGCCGAGGGCCCCGGCGCCCGCGTGCCCGCCTACCGTGCCCCCGAGCGCGCGGTCGGCTCGCTCGCCGAGGCCGCCGCCTACGCGGCCTGGCGCTCGGCCGCCGCCGAGCCCGGTCGGGTGCCCGAACTCGACGGCATCGACGAGGCGGCCGCGGCCGAGGACGTCCGCCGCCTGCTGCCCGCCGGCAGCCCCGAGGGCAAGGAGGTGCTGCTCTCCGACGCGGACGCGGCCGCCCTGCTCGCCCGCTACGGCATCCGCGTGCGCCCGGCGCTGCCCGCCCACGACGTCGACGCCGCCCTCGCCGCGGCCGCCCGGCTCGGCTACCCCGTCGCGTTGAAGACCACCGCGCCCCACCTGCGGCACCGCGCCGACCTCGGCGGGGTGCGGCTGGACCTGGCCGACGAGGGCGACCTGCGGCGGGCCTACGCGGAGTTGACCGCCCGGCTCGGCGTGCCGGCCGAACTGCGCCCGGTCGTCCAGGCGATGGCCCCGCGCGGGGTGGACACGGTGGTGCGGGCCGGGGTGGACCCGGCCGCCGGCGCGGTGCTCTCCTTCGGCCTCGCAGGCGCGCCCTCCGAGCTGCTCGGCGACCTCGCCCACCGCCTGGTGCCCGCCACCGACCGGGACGCGGCCGAGCTGGTGCGCTCGATCAGAGCGGCCCCGATGCTGTTCGGCTGGCGCGGCGCGGAACCGGTGGACACCGCGGCGCTGGAGGAGCTGCTGCTGCGGGTGTCGATGCTCGCCGAGGACCTGCCCGAGGCGGTGGCGGTGGACCTGGAGCCGGTGGTCGTCGCGGCGGACGGGCTGAGCGTGCTGGGCGCCTCGGTCCGGCTGGCCAGGCCGCCCGCGCGCGACGACCTCGGCCCGCGCGCCCTGTCGTCCTACTGATCGTCCTACTGGCGACCGGAACCGCCGCGGCGCCCGGTGGCCGGGGGGCGGACCGGCCCGTGGGCGGGCGGCCCCGGAGCACGCCCGGAGTCGCACCGCGCCCTTAGGATGGACGGCATGGCGAAGACCGGTACCACGACGCAGGGCCTGCGCACGGCGATCGAGCGCAGCGGCTACTACCCGGCCCTGGTGGCCGAGGCGGTGGAGGCCGCGGTGGGGCGCGAGCCCGTCGCGTCGTACCTGGTCAACCAGGAGACCACCTTCGACGCCAACGAGGTGCGCCGCCACGTCACCGTCCTGGTGCTCACCGACAGCCGCTTCATCGTCAGCCACACCGACGAGCAGGCCGCCGACGACACTTCGCCGAGCCCCTACACCACCACCTCCACCGAGTCGGTCAAGCTCGGCCGGATCTCCTCTGTCGTGGTCAGCCGGGTCGTGGCCAACCCGGAGTCCTACACGCCGGGCACCCTGCCGCGCGAGGTGGTGCTCACCATCGGCTGGGGCGCGGTCTCCCGGCTCGACCTGGAGCCCGCCGCGTGCGGCGACCCCAACTGCGAGGCGGACCACGGCTACACCGGCTCCTCCACCGCCGACGACCTCTCGTTGCGGGTGAGCGAGGCCGGCGACGGGCCGGACGCCGTACGCCAGACGCTCGCCTTCGCGCAGGCGCTCTCCGAGGCGACAGCGGCCCAGGACTGATGCCGGCCCTGCTGCCGGACGGCGCCCACGAACCCGCACCGCTCGACCCGCGCACCGCCCCCGTCCCCCGCTACGGCACCGGCGCGCTGTGCGACGTGATCCCCGCGGCCGTGGCCGGCTTCGCGGTCCCCGGCATGCCCGCCACCGGCCTGGTGCTCGAACCCGCCGACCGGGTCTGCGTGTTCCTTGTGGACGGCCTGGGCTGGGAGCTGATCGAGCGGCACCCCGACGAGGCGCCCTACCTGCGCTCGCTCCTGGCCACCTCGCTCGGCGGCACCGGGCGCCCGCTGACCGCGGGCTTCCCCGCCACCACCGCGACCTCGCTGGCCTCCGTCGGTACCGGTCTGCCGCCCGGCGCGCACGGCCTGGCCGGCTACACCACGCTCGACCCGGCCACCGGCGAGCTGATGAACCAGCTGCGCTGGCAGCCGTGGACCTCGCCGGCCGTCTGGCAGCCGCACCCCACGGTCTTCCGGCTCGCCGCGGCCGCCGGCATCGCCACCGGCCAGGTCTCCTCGCCCACCTTCGCCACCACTCCGCTGACGAAGGTCGCCCTGTCCGGCGGCACCTTCCACGGCCGGCTCACCGGCGAGGAGCGGATGGACCTGGCCGCCGATCTGCTCGGCGCCGCCGACCGCGCGCTGGTCTACACGTACTACAGCGAGCTGGACGCCATGGGGCACCGGCACGGCGTGGATTCCGACGCCTGGCGGGGCCAGTTGGCGATGGTGGACCGGCTCGCGCAGCGCCTCGCCGAGCAACTGCCGCCGCGCAGCGCGCTGTACGTCACGGCCGACCACGGCATGATCGACATCCCGTTCGACGAGGAGTCCCGGATCGACTTCGACGAGGACTGGGAGCTGCGGGCCGGCGTCGCCGTGCTCGGCGGCGAGGCCAGGGCCCGGCACGTGTACGCGGTGCCCGGGGCGGCCGCCGACGTGCTCGCGGTCTGGCGCGAGGTGCTGGGCGACCGGATGTGGGTGGCCGGGCGCGAGGAGGCGGTGGCCGCGGGCTGGTTCGGGCCCGGCGTCGAGCACCGGGTGCTGCCCAGGATCGGCGATGTGGTGGCCGTGGCCCGCGACGACGTCGCGGTGGTGGCCCTGCGCAGCGAGCCAGGGGAGTCCAGGATGGTCGGGCTGCACGGCTCGATGGCCCCCGTCGAGCAGTTGGTGCCGCTGCTCGAAGTACGCTCCTGAGAGCCGTCCGCCCGCAACGCCGCCCCGACCCCGCCGTGACCTGCCCGCCGTCCCCGCGCCGGCCGCCGGCAACCACCCGTGTCCCCGATCCGAAAGGCCGCCGCCCGTCCCATGTCCGAACTGGTCTTCTTCTCCGGCACGATGGACTGCGGCAAGAGCACTCTGGCGCTCCAGATCGTCCACAACCGGGACCAGCGGGGCCTGCAGTCCCTGATCTTCACCCGCAACGACCGGGCCGGGCGGGGCAAGCTCTCCTCCCGGCTGGGCCTGGTCACCGACGCGGTCGAGGTCACCGACACGATGGACCTGTACGGCCACGCGGTCGGCGTCCTCAGCCGCGGCGGCCGGGTGGACTACGTGGTGGTGGACGAGGCGCAGTTCCTCGCCCCCGAGCAGGCCGACCAGCTGGCCCGGGTGGTGGACGAACTCGACATGGACGTCTACGCCTTCGGGATCACCACCGACTTCCGCACCCGGCTCTTCCCCGGCTCCCAGCGGCTGATCGAGCTGGCCGACCGCATCGAGGCGCTCCAGGTGGAGGCGCTGTGCTGGTGCGGCGCCCGCGCGACGCACAACGCCCGCACCGCCGGCGGGGTGATGGTGGTCGAGGGCGCGCAGGTGGTGATCGGGGACGTGGAGGGCGGCGCGGCGGGCACAGCGGGCACGGTCGCCGCCGAGGTGGGCTACGAGGTGCTGTGCCGGCGCCACCACCGCCGCCGGATGACCCGGGCGTCGGCCGCGGCCGGCGCGCTCTCCCCGGACGTGCTGCCCGTCAACCACGGCTGACCGCCCGGCCCGCCCCCTCCCGGCCGATGGGACGGGCCCGGGCGGCGCCGCCTGCACCCGCCCGGACCCGCCGGCTCACGCCCGGCGCAGCCGCAGCGTGAGGATCTGGAAGGGCCGCAGCTCCAGCGGCAGCCCGCCGTCCGGGTCCGCGGTCAGCGGCCGGGCCGGCTCGTAGGGGTTCTCCAGCAGGTCCACCTCCTGGACGGAGGCGACGGGGAAGCCGGTGCGCAGCAGGCCGCGGGCGGTGCCGCCGCGCGACTCGTACAGCCGCACCACCACGTCACCGGACCGGTCGTCGGCGAGCTTGACCGCCTCCACCACCAGGTCCGGGTTGCCGGTGTCCACCAGCGCCGGGCCGCCCGCGGGGGCCGAACCGCCCGGCCGCAGCGGCAGGTTGAAGGCGTATCCGGCGGCGACGGCGCCGCCGACGTCCACTCCGACCGCGAGCCCGTAGGAGAAGCCGTGCCGGCCGCGGTCGGCCTGCGGGTCGGGGCTGTGCGGGGAGCGCAGCAGGGACAGCCGCACCGTCGTGGTGGTGCCGCCGTCGGCGCGGACCTGGCGGGAGACGTCGTGGCCGTAGGTCGAGTCGTTGACCAGGGCCGCGCCCCAGCCGTGCTCGCCGACGTGCACCCAGCGGTGCGCCCACAGCTCGAAGCGGGCCGCGTCCCAGCTGGTGTTCTCGTGGGTGGGCCGCTGGACGTGGCCGAACTGGATCTCGGCGCTCTCCCGTTCGGCGTGCACCCGCAGCGGCCAGGCGGCCTTGAGCAGGGTGTCGCGCTCCTGCCAGTCGATGTCGGTGCGCACGGTCACCACGTGGGAGCCGGCGGCCAGTTCGAGGTGCTGCACCAGGTGGGAGGCGCCGAAGGAGCGCTCGACACGGACCGAGGCGAGCAGCGGCCCCGCGTCCACCACCGCCACCGAGTCGGCCTCCACCAGATCGGTGACGGTGTCGCGGTAGTAGCCGTCGATGTTCCAGGCGCTCCACAGGTTGGGGTCGTCGGGGTGGAGCTGGAGCAGGTTGCCGGGCCGCTCGGGGTCGATCGCCTCACGGCGGGCCCGGTGGTCGTAGACGGAGCGCACCAGGCCGCGGGCGTCGACCACCACCCGCAGGACGCCGTTGTCCAGGACGGTGCCGCTGCCGTCCTCGACCACCCGCACCGGCGGCAGCGTGGAGGGCACCGCGGCGCCCGAGCCGAGCGCCGGGGCCTCCACCAGCACCGCGTGCCCGCCGTCGGAGAGCGTCTGGACGTCCACGGTGGCCGCGTCGGGCACGATGAGGGCGCCGGGCACCCGGGCCACCTCGCGGCGCGGATACGGCCCGGCGTTGAAGAAGGACAGGCCCTGGCCGCCGGCGAGCGCGGTGCCGATGACGTCGGCGAGTTCGGCCTGCAGCGAGGCGTGCACCGCCTCGGCCTCCTGGTGCACCCAGGCGATCGAGGAGCCGGGCAGGATGTCGTGGAACTGGTGCAGCAGCACCCGCCGCCAGATCGACTCCAGCCGCTCGTACGGGTAGGGGGCGCCGGCCCGCACGGCGGCGGCGGTCGCCCACAGCTCGGCCTCGCGCAGCAGCGCCTCGGCCCGGCGGTTGCCGTGTTTGGTGCGGGCCTGGCTGGTGAAGGTGCCCCGGTGGTTCTCCAGGTAGAGCTCGCCGCGCCAGACCGGCGGGTCGGGGTACTCGGCGCGGGCGGCGGCGAAGAAGGAGTCGGGGTCGCCCACCTCGACCCGTACCGAGCCCTCCAGGTCGCGCAGCCGGCGGGCCCGTTCCATCATCTCGCGGGTGGGGCCGCCGCCGCCGTCGCCGAAGCCGAAGGGGGCCAGCGACCGGGTGGCCCGCCCCTTGTCGGCGAAGTTCCGCTCGGCGTGGGCGAGTTCGGCGCCAGTCAGGCTCGCGTTGTAGGTGTCGACGGGCGGGAAGTGGGTGAAGATCCGGGTGCCGTCGATGCCCTCCCAGGCGAAGCTGTGGTGCGGCAGCCGGTTGGTCTCGTTCCACGACAGCTTCTGGGTGAGGAACCACGAGGCGCCCGCCAGCGCGGCCAGTTGCGGGTAGGCGGCGGTGTAGCCGAAGGAGTCCGGCAGCCACACCCCCTGCTGGGCGATGCCGAACTCCTCGGCGAAGAACCGCCGCCCGTGGACGAGCTGGCGGGCCAGCGCCTCGCCGCCGGGCAGGTTGCCGTCGGCCTCCACCCACATGCCGCCGACCGGCGCCCAGGTGCCCTCGCCGACCGCCTTCCTGATCCGCTCGAAGACCTCCGGGCGCTGCTCCTTCATCCAGGCGTACTGCTGGGCGGAGGAGCAGGCGAAGACCAGCTCGGGGTACTCCTGCGCGAGGGTGGTCATGTTGGTGAAGGTGCGGGCGCACTTGCGCACGGTCTCGCGGATCGGCCACAGCCAGGCGGAGTCGATGTGGGCGTGGCCGACCGCGGTCACGGTGTGCGCGGAGGCGTGCGCGGGCCTGGCCAGCACCTCCGCGAGCCGGTCCCGGCCGGCCTGCGCGGTGCCGGGCACGTCGTGGGGGTCCACGGCGTCCATGGCCTGCTGGAGGGCCCGCATGATCTCGTGCCGCCTGCTGCTGCCCGCGGGCAGCTCGCGCATCAGGGAGTCGAGCACCTCCATGTCGTGCATGAGGTGCCAGACGGCCTCCTCGCGCACGGCGATGCCCACCTCCACCAGGCGGTACAGGTGCTCGGTGCCCGCGGTCTCCTTCGACCCGAAGCGGGTGCCGACCGCCTTGGCGCCCTCGATCATCGGGTTGGCGGCCAGCTCCACGTACAGGTCCACCGGCTCGCCGCCCGCCGCCGGCTGCGCGAGCAGCACGCTGCGGTGGTGCGGGTGCAGGCCCTGCAGCGGCGAGCCGGACGCGTCGTGGACGAGGCCCTCCGCCTGGCCGCCGGGTCCCTTGGAGGCGTCGAAGCCGAGGTCGAAGACGGCCTCCACCCGGCGCCCCGCCCACTCCCGCGGGATCTGCCCGCTGACCCGCAGCCAGCTGGTCGACCACGGCCCGCCCCAGGTGTCGCCGATCCGCACCGGCGTGTACGGCGCCGCCAGCGCCTCGGCGACCGGCACCGGTTCGCCGGGGACGTGCCAGGCGGCCAGGTCCGGCGTCAGCAGCGGGCCGTGGACGGCCGGCCGGACGACGTGGGAGAGGAACTTGGTGATCCGGGGTTCGACGATGTGACGGTCGTCATGCACAGGGGTGCTCTTTCTGCTGGGGTTCGGCAGGGAGTCGGTCGTGCGGCGGGCGTCGGGCCGGGCGGGGGACGTGAGCGGTCAGCGGTGGCGGCCGGGACGGCGCGGCGCGAGGGGTGCGCGCGGGGCATCGGCTCTCCTTCGGTCTCAACGCCAGGTGCGGGCGGGGGTGAAGCCCAGCAGGTCGGTGCAGACGGTCCTGTCGAAGAGCGTGGCGTGTCCGGTGACGCCGGGGCGCAGGGGCACGCCGGGATGGTGCGCCGCCATCAGTTCGGCGGAGGGCAGCGTCGAGGTGGTGTCGGGTGCGGTGACGCCCACGACGTGGGCGCCGGACAGGTCGCGCTCCAGGGCGTGGCGGATTGCCGCCGCCGCGTCCAGGGTGTGCAGCCAGCCCCACAGGTCGTGCCGCTGGGCGGCGGGGTCGGCGGCGCAGGCGGCCAGGAAGCGCGCCAGGCGCTCGCCGTTGCCGGTGAAGGGGAAGCGCAGGCAGACGGTGTCCGTGCCGAAGCGGCGGTGAGCGGCGCGGGCGGTCTCCTCCAGCACCAGTTTGGACAGCCCGTACGGGTCGCGGACCAGCACCGGGTGCGCCTCGTCCAGCGGCACATAGGCCGGTGAGAGCGGCACCGGCGACCAGGCCAGACCCACCGCGGCCATGCTGGAGGCGGCCACCACCCGGCGCACCCCGGCCCGCCCGGCCTCCTCCAGCACCCGGTGCGCGGTGTGGCAGTTGTGCGCGAACAGGGCGCTCGGGTCGGGCACGTTGGGGTGCGGGATCGCCCCGAGGTGGACCACCGCGTCCACGCCCGCCATGGCGGCGCGGACCAGCTCGGGGTCCTGGAGGTCGCCGGTGTGCACCCGCAGCGCCTGCGGCTCGTCGGCCGGCAGGAGGTCGGTGAGCACCACCTCGTGGCCGGCGGCGAGCAGTTCGGCGGCGGTGTGCCGGCCGATGTGCCCGGCGGCGCCGGTGACGAGTACCCGCATCAGCCCTTCACCGCCCCGACCAGGCCGCCGACGAAGTACCGCTGGAGGCAGACGAAGAGCAGCACCACGGGGACGACGACGATGAGCGCGCCGGCCATCAGCTCGTTGTAGTGCGGCACGTTCTCCGAGGCGAGCGTCTGCAGGCCGAGCGGCAGGGTGAAGGTGTGCGGGTCGTTGAGGGAGACCCGGGTGAGCAGGTACTCGTTCCAGGTCGGGATCGCGGTCAGCAGCGCCACCGTGATCAGGGCGGGCCGGGCCAGCGGCAGGTAGATCCGGCTGAAGACGGCGAACTCGTTGGCCCCGTCCACCCGCGCGGAGTCCCGCAGTTCCCTGGGGATCGCGGCGAATGCGCCGGTCATCAGCAGTACCGACATCGGTGCGCCGCCGTTGACGAAGGGCAGCACCAGGCCGATGTGGGTGCCCAGCACGTGCAGCTTGTCCTCCAGCAGCACGATCGGCAGCATCACGGTGACGCCGGGTACGAACAGCAGCGCGATGAAGAGCTTCTGCAGCGCGCCGCGGCCGGGGAAGTCCAGCACCGCGAAGGCGTAGCCGGCCGCCGCGTAGACCGCGAGCGTGAGCACCACCGTCATCGCGGTCACTTCGAGGCTGTTGACGAAGTAGCGGAAGAAGTGCAGCTGGTTCCAGGTGGTGGTCAGGGTGTGCAGGGTCGGGTGGTGGGGGATGAGGTGGCCGCCGCGGACCACCTCGACCTGGTCCTTGAAGGCGGCCGAGATCATCCACAGGAACGGGTAGACGCTCACCAGCCCGTACAGCGCGAGCAGCACCGCGACGACGGTCCTGGCGCCGGCCTTGCGGACCAGGGCGCCGCCGGAGCCGGGTGGGGCGGTGCGGCCGCGCGGCTTCGCGGCCCGGTCGAGGGGGATCGTGGTCATGTCCTGCTCCGCAGCAGTCGGAGGTTGACCAGGGCGAGCACCAGGGCGGCGGCGAAGAGCAGCCAGCCGAGCGCGCTGGCCACGCCCAGGGTCGGGGCGAGGTCCTTCAGGAAGGCCAGCCGGTAGGCCTCAAGGCCGAGCACGTTGGTGTGGTCGCCGGGGCCGCCGTTGGTCATCACCAGGAAGGTCTGGAAGCCCTGCAGCGAGTCGCGCAGGTTGAGCAGCACCACGACCAGCGTGATCGGCCGCAGCAGCGGCCACACCACGGAGGCGTTGGTGCGCCACCAGCCGGCGCCGTCCAGCTGCGCGGCCTCCAGCACACTGCGGTCGATGCCCTGCAGCCCCGTCAGGTACAGCAGCATCGCCACCGGCACGGCCAGCCACACCGTCACCACGATCATGGTGGGCAGCGCGGTGTGCGGGTTGCCCAGCCAGCCCTGCGGCTGGGCGAGCGAGCCGAGACCCAGGGACTTCAGCAGCGTGTTGACCGCGCCGTCCGGCTGCAGGATGTACTGCCAGGCGAAGAAGACGGCGATGCCGCTGGTCACGTAGGGCACGAAGTACACCGAACGCAGCAGGGACTGCATCCGCCGGGCGGAGTTGAGCAGCACCGCGAGCGGGAAGGAGACGGCGACGGTCAGCAGCGGCACGGCGACCATGACGTAGAGGGTGTGGGCGGCCGCGTTGCGCACCCGGGGCGCGTACAGCGGGTTGGCCCACAGCAGGTCCTTGTAGTTCTGGACGCCGACCCAGGTCCAGTGCGGGGCGAAGCCGTTCCACTGGGCGAAGCTGAGCAGGAAGCCGTAGCCGACGGTGTAGAGGCCCATCAGGAGGAAGAGGGCCAGCGCGGGGGCGACGAACAGCCAGCCGGACAGGGCCTCGCGGCCGCGGCGCGGGGAGCGGCGCGGTGGGGGCGCCGCCGTGGCGGCGGGGCGGGCCTTCGGGCCGGAGCCGGCGGGGTCCCGGCCGGCCGGGACCGGGCCCGTCGTGGCGGCGGGGCGGGGGAGCCCGTGGGAGAGGGGGGTCACTTCTTCGCGTTCTTCCAGAAGGAGTCGTTGAGCTCGGCCATCGCCTTGGCGGTCGGGGCCACGCCCTTCTGGGCCAGCGGGGTGAGGTCGGCGAGGATGTCGCTCATGGAGTCCTGGTCGTAGCCGGGGGCGCGGAAGGAGCTGTCGCTCGGGTCGTAGGTGGTCTGCGGCGTGCCCTCGAACGTCTTGGTCATGCCGGCGAGGGTGGGGCCCATCACCTGGGTGGCGTCCGGGCCGAGTTCGGTGGCCGGCACCTCGGTGGCTGCCTTGGCGAAGGCGGAGGCGACCGACGGCTGGGACAGGAAGCGCATCCACTTCTCCGCCTCGGCGCGGTGCGAGCTGGTGGAGGCGACGGTCAGCCCGGTCAGTGCCAGCGGGCCGAGCGCCGGCTTCGGCACGGCGCCCGCGGCCGGGCCGGGGATGCCGAAGGCCATGACGTCGTCGGGGTTCATGCCGTTCTGCTGGAGGAAGGCCAGGGTGAAGGTGCCGCCGATGTCCCAGTCGGACTTGCCCTGGGCGAACGCCTGGTCGGCCGCGTCGATGTCGAGCACCTGGGTGCCGGGCATCCAGTAGGGCTGGAGGCGGTCGTAGAGCGAGAGCACCTCGCGGCCGGCTGCGGAGGCGAAGTCGGTGGCGGGGTCCTGGCCGAACAGGGCGTGGTAGCCGTCCGTGCCGAGCAGGGAGAAGGCGAGCGGCTGGAGCACCCAGGTCAGGCCGGTGGCGCGGACCTTCAGGCCGAGGCTCACCCCGCCCGAGGCGCCGTCCTTGGCCTTGGTGGCCTTCAGGTCGGCGAGCCACTGCTCGTAGCTGGCCGGCGGCCGGGTGATCCCGGCGGCGGCGAGCTTGGCCTTGTTGCCGAAGACGATGCCGAAGGTGCCCGAGGTGAAGGGCACGCTGAAGCGCTGGCCCTGTTTGACGCCGTGGGACTTGGAGTCGCTGGGCAGGGACTCCTTGTAGCGCTCGGCGGTGACGGTCCCGGAGGACTGCACACCCTTCTGGAACAGGCCGCTCCAGTCGCTGCCGACGTCGCCCGAGATGTCCGTGGCGATCCCGGCGGCGCCCAGGGCGAGGTCCTCGCCGTCGGAGTGCACCTCCAGCACGTCGGGGAGGTTGTGGGTCTTGGCGGCGGCCTGGACCTTGGTGGTGTAGGCGTCGTCCGGCCCGTACGCCTGGATCTTCACGGTGATGCCGGTCTGCTTGGCGAACTGCGCGGCCGCGGCCCGCAGTCCGGCGACGTGGGACTGCTTGAAGGTCCACATCTCCAGCGTTTTGCCGCCGCCCGAGGAACCGGAGGAGCCGCCGCAGGCCACGATCGGCGCCAGCGACAAAGCGGTGACGACCGCCGCCGCGGCGAACCCGGTCCTGCGCCGCCGGCCGGTGCTTCTTGGGAGAGTTCGTGCAGAAGGTGCCGCAAAAGGTATACGCATAGCCCCTGCCTCGCGATCGAACGTTCAGAAGGCCGAATGGCGTTGGAGTACCTGAACTTACGGCGGGGTTTGATATAGCGTCAAGGCGCGTGCCGCGACGAGAGATTCGGGCACCGCGGAGCCGGCATGGGGCCGGTGCCGGCGGGTGCGGGGAGCGCGGGGAGTGGAGGAGCAGTGGAACCGGTGGCTGACACGGGGCGCGGGCGCAGGCCGGAAGAGGTCAAGTCCGCGGCACGGGTGCTGGAGGTGCTGGAACTGCTGGGCGCCGACGGCGCGCGGCTGTCGCTGGCCGAGATGGCGGCCGCGATGGCCGTCCCCAAGAGCAGCCTGCACGCGATCCTGCGGACGATGCAGGCGCGCGGCTGGGTGGACCTCGACCCGTCGGGCACCCGCTACGGTCTGGGTCTCAAGGCCCTGCTGACCGGTACCGCCTACCTGGAGGGCGACGACGTCACGAGTCTGGCCGGCCCCGTGCTCGACGCGCTCGCCGAGGAGACCGGCGAGGCGGTGCACCTGGGCAGGCTGGACGGCACGCACGTCGTCTACCTGGCCAAACGCGAGTCGCGGCACGCCCTGCGGATGTACTCCGCGGTCGGCCGCCGGCTGCCGGCGCACGCCACGGCGCTGGGCAAGGCGGTGCTCTCGCAGTACGACCCGGCCGAGGTGCAGCGGCGGCTGGACTGGCCGCTGGAGCGGCTGACGCCCGACACGGTGGTCGATCCCAAGGAGTTCCTGGCCCAGCTCGCCGAGAGCCGGCTGCGCGGCTGGGCGGTGGACGACGGGGAGAACTCGGTGGACATCCGCTGCGTCGCGGTGCCGCTCGGCGACGGCCAGGGGGCCGACGCGATCAGCTGCTCGGCGCCCAAGAGCCGGATGGACGACGACCGGGTGGAGGAGGTCGCGCAGGCCGTCACCGAAGCGGCGCACTCGCTGAGCACCCTGCTGAAGCGGCTGGGCCGGCACTGACGGAGCACCTGATGGGCCGTCAGTGAAAGGCCCCGGAAACCCCTTTCGTCTCTCCTGGCCCCAGGGGGCATCGGCCGACCGGAGTTCGTCAGACCCGTTGACGAACTCCGGCCGGCCTCCTTACGTTCGGGATTCGGTACGGCATCCTGCAATCTGTATGTGGGGGTTCCGCATGGCACTGGCCGACACCGGCCCCGCCCCGCTCGCCCCGGCCCCCTGGGTCGAGCAGCGCGGCGCGAGGATTCGCATCACGGCCGTCCGCACCTTCCTGACCGCCCCGCACGGCTGCCCCCACCTGGTGGTCCGGGTGGAGACCAACGAGCCCGGGCTCTACGGGCTCGGCTGCGCGAGCGACCCGCAGCGCACCCTGGCGGTGCGCTCGGTGCTGGACGACTACGCCGCCCCCATGCTGCGCGGCCGCGACCCCGACGACATCGAGGACATCCACCGGCTGCTGCTCAACAGCGCCTACTGGCGCGGTGGTTCGGTCACCGGCAACGCGCTCGGCGGGATCGACGTGGCGCTGTGGGACCTGAAGGCCAAGCGCCTGGGCGCCCCGCTGCACTCGCTCCTCGGCGGCCGGGTCCGCACCTTCGCCGAGGCATACACCCATGTCGACGGCGCCGACGCGGCCGAACTCGCCGACAAGGTGGCCGCCGCCCGCGAGCGCGGCTACCGGCATGTGCGCATCCAGGCCGCCGTGCCCGGCGCCGACACCTACGGCACCCACGGCGCCGGCACCGACCCCGCAGCCGTGCGGGCGCGCAAGGCGCCTTGGGACAGCGCCGGCTATCTGCGGTATGTGCCGGGCGTGCTCACCCGGGTTCGCGAACTCGTCGGCGACGACGTCGAGTTGCTGCACGACGTGCACGAGCGGCTGGACCCGCGGCAGGCCCGGGAGTTCCTGCGCCGGGTGGAGGACGCCCGGCTGTACTTCGTGGAGGACCTGCTCGCACCCGAGGACGCCGGGCACTTCAAGCGGCTGCACGACGCCTCCCCGGTGCCGCTCGCGGTGGGCGAACTCTTCCACGACCCGGCGCAGTTCACCGCCCTGCTGCTCGCCCCCGACATCGACTTCGCCCGCGTCCGCGTGCCCACCCTGGGCGGCCTGACCCCCGCCCGCAAGATCGCCGCGCTCTGCGAGCTGCGCGGGGTGCGGCTCGCCCCGCACGGCCCCGCCGATGTCAGCCCGATCGCCCAGGCGGCCACCTTGGCCCTGGACATCTCCAGCCACGCCTTCGGTGTGCAGGAGGCCGCGGTCTTCCGGCCGCCGGTGCACGAGGTCTACCCCGGCACCCCCACCGCCCGCGACGGCGGCCTGGTGCCCTCCGAACTCCCCGGCCACGGCGTCGACTTCGACGAGGCGGCGGCCGCGCGGTACCCGGTGCCCGACCCTCTGGAGCACGACCGCTGGGCGCTGCTGCGCGCCACCGACGGCAGCGTGCATCGGCCCTGACCGGAACGCGGCCCGGCGGGTGCGACAGGCGAGCTGCCGCACCCGCCGGTTTCGTGTTTTCCCTGTGTCAGGCGAATTATCGTCCACCGTATTCCGCGGATGTCCCGGAAATGGCCTGACGTGAATGTTTCCGCAGGTCACAGTGGTCATGAAAGCAGGAATGGAAAGACCCGTTGACTTGATAACACACAGGGTTTTACATGGCGGGAACCAGCTGGACAGGAAGGGCTGCCCATGCATGACCGGATTGCGTCGAGCGAGCAGCGCATAGCCGCGTTCCTCACCGAGAAGCTGCGCCCCGCCATCCACCCGCAGCGCCTGCCCCTGGACATCGGCGCCTGGCACATCCCGGGCGAGCCGGTCCCCGCCGCGGTCGCGCTGCGCGCCGAGTACACGCCCTTCGCCCCCGGCGAGGCGTGGGGCAGACCGTGGGCCACCACCTGGTTCGCCGTCAGCGGCACCGTGCCCGAGCGGTGGGCGGGCCGCCGGGTCGAGGCGCTGATCGACCTCGGCTCCGGACCGTCCGGCAGCGCCGAAGGTCTCGTCCACGACGCGCACGGCATCCCGCTGCAGGGCCTGCACCCGCACCTGCCCGCCGTGCCCGTCGCCCTGTCCGCCACCGGCGGCCGCGCGGTCCGCCTGCTGGTCGAGGCGGCCGCCAACCCGCGGATCGAGGACGGCGCGGCACGGCGCTACGGCGACCCCGCCACCGCCGGCGACACCCCGCTCTTCCGGCTGGGCCGCGCCGATCTCGCGGTGCGCGACGAGGAGGTGTGGCAGCTCGTCCACGACGTCGAGGCCCTGCACGCGCTGATGCTCGCCCTGCCCGACACCCTGCCCCGGCGGCACGAGATCCGCACCGCGCTGGAGCGGGCGGTGGACGCGGTCGATCCGCGGTCGGTGGCCCGCACCGCCGCCGAGGCGCGCGCCCTGCTCGCCCCCGTGCTCGCCCGCCGGGCCCACGACAGCGCGCACACCTTCGCCGCGGTCGGCCACGCCCCCGCAGGTCCCGCCCCGCTGTGGCCGGTGCGCGAGAGCGTGCGCAGGAGCGCGCGCGCCTTCAGCACCATGGCCCAACTCACCGAGGAGTACCCGGGCCTGGTGGTCGCGGCCGGCTCCGCCCAGCACTACGCCTGGACCCAGGAGCACCACCCGCACGTCTTCGAGCGGGTCCGCAAGGCGGTCGCCGACGGGGCCTGGGCGCCGGTGGGCGGGATGTGGGTCGAGGCCGACACCGAACTGGCCGGCGGCGAGGCGCTGGTCCGCCAACTCGTCCTCGGCCGCCGCTACTTCCGCGACGAGCTGGGCACCGAACCGGACGGCCTCTGGCTGCCGGGCGACACCGGCGCCTCCGCCGCCCTCCCGCAGCTCGCCGCCCTGGCCGGCGCCCGCTGGCTGCTCGCCCGGCGGCCGGAGGAAGCCCGCGCTGCCGCGCCACCGCACCACACCTTCCGCTGGGAGGGCCTGGACGGCACCTCGCTCCTCGCCCATCTCGCCCCGGACGCAAGCGATCTGACGGCACATCACCTCATCGGTGCCGTGGCCGGATTCGCCGACAAGGGCACCGCCACCGCCTCGCTGCTGCCCTTCGGCCGCGAGGGATCCGGCCCCGATCGGGCGATGCTGGAGCGCGCCCGGCGCTACGCCGACCTCGACGGCGCCCCCCGCGTCGCCCTGCGCACCCCCTCGGCGTTCTTCCGCGCCGCCGGCGAGCAGCGCCCGCAAGCCCCCGTCTGGCGCGGCGGGTTGGACCTCGCCGCCCGCGCCGGGGGCTACACCGGCCAGCTCCGCACCAAGCAGGGCAACCGGCGCTGCGAGGCGCTGCTGCACGAGGCGGAGCTGTGGTCGGCGGCCGCCGCTGTACGGCACGGCATTCCGTACCCCTACGAGGAGTTGGAACGGCTGTGGAAGCTGGTGCTGCTCCAGCAGAGCCGCGGCATCCTGTCCGGTGCCTCGATCGCCTGGGTGCACGAGGAGGCCGAGCAGACCCACCGCGTGGTGCGGCGCCGGCTGGAGAAGCTGGTGCGGCGGGCCGTCGGCGACGCCGAGGGCGCCCAGGTGCTCAACGCGGCCCCCTTCGCCCGGCGCGAGGTCGTCGTCCGCGGGCCCGAGGCGCGCCCGCTGCCCGGCGCGCAGTTGCTCGCCGACGGCCGCAGCGCCGTCCTCGCGCAGGCACCCGCCCTCGGCGCCGGCCCCGCCGGCCTCCCGCTCGGCCCGCTGCCGCCCGTCACCCTCACCGCGGAACCGGACGGCGGCCACGTGCTGGACAACGGGCTGCTGCGGGTGCGCGTCGACGCCGACGGGCTGGTCCGCTCGGCGGTCCACCTGCCCTCCGGCCGCGAGGCCATCGCCCCCGGCGGCGCGGGCAACCTGCTGCAGCTCCACCGCGACGAGCCCGCGGGCCCCAGCGCCCTGCACCTCGACCCCCGCGGCGGCCGCGACCTCACCGCCGCCCAGCGGGTCGAGGCGCGCGAGCACGGCCCGCTGCTGGCCGCCGTGCGCGTGGTGCGCGGCACCGGCCGCTCCACCGTCGTCCAGGACCTCGTGCTGACCGCGGGGGCCCACGCCCTGGCGATCGACACCGAAGTCGACTGGCGGGAGCGGGACATGCTGCTCAAGGCCGCCTGGGAGCTGGACGTGCACGCCGAACACACCAGCGCCGAGACGCAGTTCGGCCACGTGCGGCGGCCCACCCACGACAACGCGGACACCGGCCCGGCCGGCCGCGAGGCCGCCGCCCACCGCTGGGTGCACGTCGGCGAGCACGGCTTCGGCGTGGCCTTGGCCGGCGACGGCGGCTACGGCTACGACGCCGCCCGGCACACCCGCGGCGACGGCGGCACCACCACGGTGCTGCGCGCCACCCTGCTGCGCGCTCCCCACCACCCCGACCCGCACGCCGACCGCGGCCCGCACTGCGTCCGGCACACCCTGCGGCCGGGTGCGGACATCGGCGACGCCCTCGCCGAGGGCTACGCGCTCGGCCTCCCGCTGCGCCCCGGCCCCGACGCCCCCGCGCAGCCCCCGCTGGTGGCCGTGGACCACCCGGACGTCGTGGTGGAGACCGTCAAGCTCGCCGACGACCGCAGCGGCGACGTCGTCGTCCGCCTCTACGAGTCCCGCGGCGGCCGGGCCTGCGCCGCGCTCACCGCGGGCTTCCCCGTCGCCGCCGTCCACGAGACCGACCTGCTGGAGAGCCCGATCGCCCGCCACCCCGGCGGCGCGCCCCTCACCCTGCGGCCCTTCCAGATCCTCACCCTCCGCCTCACCCCCGGGGAGTCCCGTGCCTGACCGCGTGCCCGAACCCGCCCGCACCACCGGCCGCCCGCCCGCTGCGACCGGAAGCGAGGGCACCGCACGGCCGGGCGAGGGCTCCCCGCAGGAGGCGGCGCTGCGCGAATGGGCCCGCGGGGGAGGGCCGCTGGCCGTGCGGGCGCGGGTGGTGCTGCTCGCCGGGGCAGGGCTGCGCGACGCCGAGATCGCCCGCCGGCTCGGGGTGTCCCGGCAGACCGTGGGCACCTGGCGGCACCGCTGGCAGAGCGCGGGCCTGGCCGGCCTGGAGCAGCGGCCGCGCACCGGGCGGCCGGTCACCGTGGACGAGGCCGAGGTCGTCACCCGCGCGCTGCTCGCGCCCGGCGGCTCGGGCGCCAGCCGCGCCATCGCCCGCGAACTGGGCCTGTCCCACGCCACGGTGGCCGCCGTCCGCCGCCGCTGGAACCTCGCCGACGGGCCCCGCGTGCCCACCCGGCCGCCACTGCCCGGCGCCGACGTGTGGGTGATGGGCGTGTACGCCGACGCCGACCGGGCCGTGCTGCTCGCCGGCACCCGCGGCGCCGCTTCGCCGGACACCGCCGCACCGGCGGCGGCCGCCATCGTGATCGGCGAGGACGTGCTCGCCGGGCTCTCCCGCGCGCTGGAAGGGCTGCGCCCGGCCGCCGCCGACCGCCCGCCCCGCGCCTCCAGCGCGGACCTGGCCGCCTTCCTCGCCGAGGCCGCGGCCCGCCACCCGGACATCGCCCTGCACGCGGTCACCCTGTGGGACACCGCGGCCGGCGGGGCGGCGGGCCGGGACCCGGCGCCGTACACCGTCGGCCCCGGCCGCACCGTCACCGCGCACCTGCTGCCCGCGGGCGCGGCCTGGCGCAGCTTCGTGACGGCCATGGCCGCCCTGGACTCCACTCGCCACCCCGAGTCCTCGCGGCGGGTCTACCTGGACCTGGTGGCCGCCCTCGGCCGGGACGGCGGGCCGGTGCGCTGGCTGCGCGAGAGCGTGGCCGGGCACCTGCGGCCCGCGCCCCAGCCGGCCGCCGAGGCCGCCGGGCCCGCGCCCGCCGCGGCCAGCGGAGTCAACCAGATCGACCTCGGCTCGTTCAACGAGTGCGTGGTGATCGAGTCGGTGCGGCTGTCGGGCACCATCACCCGCGGCGAGATCGCCCACCGCACCGGGCTCACCCAGCAGTCCGTCTCGCGCATCGCCCGCTCGCTGATCGACCGAGGCATCCTCGTGGAGGACGCCCAGCGCCGGGCCACCTCCGGCAAGCCGCGCACCCCGGTGCGGCTGCGCGGCACCGCGGCCCACGCGCTCGGCCTGCACATCGACCCCGAGGTGCTCACCGCCACCGTGATCGACCTGGACGGCGCGATCGTGTGCACCTGCACCCGGCCGGTCGACGCGGCCGCCGCCCCGGGGGAGTTCGTGGCGCAGGTGGTGGCCCTCGGCCGCGAGGCGCTGGCCAAGGCCCAGGGCTCGGTGCCCGAGGAGGGGTTCCTCGGGATCGGGGTCGCCGTGCCGGGCCCGGTGGACATCGCCTCGGGCACGGTGCTCGGCCCGCCGCTGCTGTCGGCGTGGAACGACCTGCCGCTGCTCTACCTCCTCAAGGACCACTTCCCCTGCCCGGTGATCATCGAGAAGGACTCGCTGGCCGCGGCCGCCGGCGAGCGCTGGATCGGCCGCGACCGCAGGGCCCGCGACTTCGCCTACCTCTACCTGGGCACCGGCGTCGGCTCCGGGCTCTACCTCAACGGCGACCTGTACCGCGGGGTGAGCGCCAACGCGGGGGAGTTCGGCCAGCTGTGCGCGATCGCGCTGGGCCGCACCGGGCCCGACGGGCGGCCGCAGATGGTCCCCGAGTGCAACCCGCCGGTCTCCGTACCGGAGTTCGCCGCCAGGCGCGGCCTGCCGGCCTCGGCCCCGGTGCGCGGCAGCACCGCCGCCTACCGCGAGGTGGGGCGGGCGGCCGCGGCCGGCGACGGCGCGGCGCGGGCGGCACTGCGGGAGGTGGCCGGCGCGGTCGGGCGCGGCGCGCTCGGCCTGGTGGACCTCCTCGACATCGACCTCATCGTGCTCGGCGGGCCGTTCTTCACCGAGGACACCGCGGACTACTACCTGGCCGAGATCCGCCGGGTGGTCAACGACTTCCCCACCGCGCGCCGGCTGCGCCGGGTGGAGGTCGAGCCCTCGGTGCTCAGCGCGGAGGCGGCCGCGGTCGGCGCGGCGTCGACCATCTTCCACGCCACGTTCACCCCCCGGTTGCGCACCCGCGACCGCATCTGACGCCGTTTCGCGGCCGCGTGGGGATTTTGCCGTCATCCGGCAAAACCTGGGAAGCCGATCGCGTCCCGGCTCTTGACGTTGAGTCAAAACTGACCACAAACTGCCGAACTGAAGAACCCGGGCCGCTTGGTTTCTTCGGACTTGCACCAAACTTCATGGCGCTACCTGCACCTCGCAGCACCTTGCAGCACCTCACGGCACTCCCCGGACGACGGAGGCAGCATGGACAGCAGCATGGACAAGCGAAAGCGCAGGCGGGCAGGGCTCGCCGCGGCATGCGCGCTGGTGTGCGCGGTGGGGCTGAGCGCCGCGTCGGGCGGCGCGGCCCTGGCCCAGGCGCCGCGCGCCACCGCGGCGACGCCGATCTACCTGGATACCGATTACTCCTTCCAGGAGCGGGCCGCGGACCTCGTCTCCCGGATGACGCTCCAGGAGAAGGTGCAGCAGCTCAGCACCAACAGCGGACCGGCCATCCCCCGGCTCGGCGTGCAGCAGTACACGTACTGGAGCGAGGGCCAGCACGGCGTCAACAGCCTGGGCGCCGACCAAAACAACGGCGGCGTGCAGGGCGGGGTGCACTCCACGAGCTTCCCCACCAACTTCGCCTCGTCCATGTCCTGGGACAAGGACCTGATGTACCAGGAGAGCACCGCGATCTCCGACGAGGCCCGCGGCTTCGTCGACAAGTCGCTCTTCGGCACCGGGCAGAACAACCTTGGCCCCTCCGCCGACGACTACGGCTCCCTCACCTACTGGGCGCCCACCGTCAACCTCGACCGCGACCCGCGCTGGGGCCGCACCGACGAGGCGTTCGGCGAGGACCCGTACTTCGTGGGCCAGATGGCCGGCCAGTTCATCGACGGCTACGAGGGCAACACCCAGGACGGCACCTCGCAGACCGGCTACCTGAAGGTCGCCGCGACCGCCAAGCACTACGCGCTCAACAACGTCGAGGACAACCGCACCGGCATCAGCTCCGACGTCAACGACACCGACCTGCGCGACTACTACACCGCGCAGTTCCGCGACCTGATCGAACAGGCCCACGTGGCGGGCCTGATGACGTCGTACAACGCGATCAACGGCACGCCGTCCACCTCGGACACCTACACCACCAACGAACTCGCCCAGCGCACCTACGGGTTCGGCGGCTACATCACCTCCGACTGCGGTGCCGTCGGCACCAACTGGCGGCAGTTCCCCGGCGGCCACGACTGGGCGCCGCCCGGCTGGACCACCGACCACGACCCGGACAACCCGACCTGGACCGAGACCGCGACCGGCACCACCGTGCCCGGCCAGGCCGGCGCCGAGGCGTACTCGCTGCGGGCCGGCACCGACCTGAACTGCACCGGCGACGAGGCCACCACCGCCAACATCGAGGCCGCGATCAAGGCCGGCGTGCTCAGCGAGGGCGTGATCGACAACGCCCTGGTGAAGGTCTTCACCATCCGCATGGAGACCGGCGAGTTCGACCCGGCGGGCAAGGTCCCGTACACCAAGATCACCAAGGACCAGATCGAGAGCCCCGCCCACCAGGCGCTGGCCGCCAAGGTCGCCGACAACTCGCTCGTGCTGCTGAAGAACGACAAGCTGCCCTCCGGCGGCGGCCGGCTGCTGCCGGCGGACCCGGCGAAGGCGAAGAAGGTCGTCATCCTCGGCGACATGGCGAACACCACCTCGCTGGGCCTGTACTCCGGCCAGCCGGACCACACCACGAGCCCGGTGCAGGGCATCGAGGACGAGGTGCACGCCGCCGACCCGACCGCCTCGGTGGTCTTCGACGCCGCCGGCACCTCCTCCACCGCCACCTCGCCCGCCGTGCTCAGCGACAAGACCAAGGCGGACATCGCCTCGGCCGACCTGGTCGTCCTGTTCGTCGGCACCAGCCAGGCCAACGCCGACGAGGGCAAGGACCGCACCAGCCTGGCGATGCCCGGCAACTACGACTCGCTGGTCGACCAGACCGCCGCCCTCGGCAACGACAAGCTCGCCCTGGTCATCCAGTCCGACGGCCCGGTCGATCTCGGCGACGTCCAGGCCAAGGTGCCCGCCATCGTCTTCAGCGGCTACAACGGCCAGGCCCAGGGCACCGCGCTGGCCGACGTGCTCTTCGGGAAGCAGAACCCCTCGGGGCACCTGAACTTCACCTGGTACAAGGACGACTCGCAGCTGCCCGACAAGCAGAACTACGGCCTGACCCCCGCCGAGACCGACGGGCTCGGCCGCACCTACCAGTACTTCACCGGCACGCCGACCTACCCCTTCGGCTACGGCCTGAGCTACAGCACCTTCTCCTTCACCGGCATCACGGCGAACAAGACCCAGATCACCGCGAACGGCCAGGTCAAGGTGCACGTCGACGTCACCAACACCGGGAAGACGGCCGGCGCCACCGTCGCCGAGCTGTACGCGGCCACCCCGTTCACCGTCCAGGGCGTGGAACTGCCCAAGGAGCGGCTGGCGGGCTTCGCGAAGACCAAGGTGCTGGGGCCGGGGCAGACGCAGCACCTCACCTTGACGGTGAAGGCCGCCGACCTGTCCTTCTGGGACGCCGGCTCCTCCCGGCAGGTGGTCTACGACGGCCGCTACCGCTTCCAGGTCGGCCCGGACTCCGCCCACCCGGCCGGCCACGCCGACGTGAGGATCACCGGCAGCCTGAAGCCGAAGGTCCAGTACGTCACCGTGCAGCCGGAGAACGTCGTGTACAACGCCGGCGACACCTTCAGCCTCACCGCGAAGAACAAGTGGATCAAGGACGACACCGACCACGCCAAGGAACAGCGCGACACCTCGCTGACCGCGGACGGCGTGGTGGAGGCGGTGAACAACGACCAGTCCTTCGTGGACCTGAAGACCACCAAGGCCACCTACAGGAGCAGCAACCCGGCCGTGGCCACCGTGGACCGCAACGGCACCGTGCACGCCGTCGCCGACGGCGTTGCCACCATCTCGGCCACCGTCGGCGGGGTCACCGGCTCCGCGCCCGTCGTCGTCCGCAACACCGCGGGCCTGGACGCGCCGCCCATCGCCGACGCCGGCACCACCCTGACCGCCACCACCAGCTACACCAACGGCAGCGCCCAGGCGGCGACCGGCGTCACGGCCGACCTCAAGGCGCCCGACGGCTGGACCGTGACGGCCACCACCCCGGCCTCCTTCGACCAGGTCGGCCCCGGCCAGAAGGTCACCACCACCTGGCACGTCACCATCCCCGCGGGCACCGACCCGGCCTCCTTCACCCTGAACGCCACCGTCACCGCCCCGACCGGCAGCTACACCGCCGACGCGCCGGTCACCGTGCCCTACGCCTCGCTGACCGCCGCCTTCACCAACTCCGGTATCAGCGACGACAGCAACACCAAGACCGGCAACCTCGACGGCGAAGGCGCCAGCTTCTCCGCCCAGGCGCTCCAGGCGGCCGGCTGGACACCCGGGAAGACCACCGTGCACGACGGGATCCCCTTCGCCTGGCCGGCCACGGCCGGCACCGGCGACCCCGACAACGCGGTGGCCACCGGCGAGGCGGTCAAGATCAGCGGCTCCGGCGCGAAGCTCGGCTTCGTGGGCGCCAGCGCCTTCGGCGCCACCTCCGGCAGCGGCACCATCCTCTACACCGACGGCACCACGCAGACCTACGCGCTGGCGCTCGCCGACTGGTGGTCCACCACGCCCTCCCAGGGCAGCGACATCGCCGCCACCACGCCCTACCTCAACAACGGCGGCGGGCAGCAGAACCAGAACGTCCACATCTACGCCGCCACCGTCGACCTGCAACCCGGCAAGACCGTGCAGGCCCTCACGCTGCCGCACGTGAGCGACGGCGTGGTCGACCACCAGGTCGCCATGCACATCTTCTCGGTGGGCATCGGCGGCTGACCGCACCACCGCCACCGAACCCCGGGGCCGGCCGCAGCGCCGCGACCGGCCCCCTTCGGCGTGCCCCCACCCTCGGAAACACCCGCGGAACGCGCCGGAACACCCCTTGCCCGCACGACCCCGGGCCGCCCCCTGTCCGGAATCCGCCGGACGGGCACGCACACGGAAGGAACCATGGACACCCCGCACGAGAACCCCAGCTCCGCCCTGGTCCCGACGCGCCGCCACCTCCTCGGCATCGGCGCCGCCACCGCGGCCGCCCTCGCCCTGCAACCGCTCGGCAGCGCCCGCGCTGTCGCCGCTCCCGGAACCGCCCCCGCCTCGGCCCCGAGAACCGGCGGTGCCAGGGTCCTGCGCTCGCTCAACGGCACCTGGGACTTCCAGCCCGCGGCCGCCGGCGCCGCCTACCCGCCGCCGCAGGACGGCTGGGCCGCCATTCCGGTGCCGGCCGAGTGGAACATGGACTCCGGCCCCTTCGCCACCGCCTGGCACGCCTACGACCTCTTCGGGACGCCCGCCGAGTGGACCACCGCCGACACCGCCTGGTACCGGCGCAGCGTCACCGTGCCGGCCTCGGCGAAGGGGCAGCGGATCGTGCTGCGCTTCGAGGCGGTCAACTTCGAGACCACCGTCTTCGTCAACGGCACGCAGGTCGCCCACCACCTGGAAGGGCTGCTGCCCTTCGAGGCCGACATCACCGACCAGACCGTCTTCGGCGGCGCCAACACCGTCCACCTGCTGGTGCGTTCGCCCGGCGCCGCCGCCCGGCAGTCCGACGGCTACCACCACCCCGCGGGCTCCTGGTGGGGCCAGGAGGCGGCCGGCATCTGGCAGGACGTCTGGCTGCTGGCCCGCAACCCCGTCTCGGTGGCCGGCACCGCGGTCACCACCTCCGTCACCGACCGCACCTTCGGCGCCACCACCGGCCTGCGCAACGACTCGGCCGCCGACACCGCCGTGCGGGTGGACCACACCGTCTGGGACGGCGCCCGCCAGGTGATGCGGCTCAGCCGCGTGGTGACCGTGCCCGCCGGCGGCACCGCCACCGTGGAGGAGTCGGCCGGCTGGCGCAGCCCGCGGCTGTGGAGCCCGGCCGACCCGCACCTGTACGAGCTGCGGATCGACGTCCGCGCCGCCCGCGGCGGCCCCGTGCTGGACTCCACCGTGGAGCGGTTCGGCTTCCGCGAGGTCACCGTGGACGGCCCGGCCCTGCTGCTCAACGGCGAGCCCCAGCTCCTGCGCGGCGACTCCTGGCACTACATGGGCTCGATCCAGAACAGCCGGGCCTACGCCGAGCTGTGGATGACGATGGCGATGGCCGCCGGCGTCAACTACATGCGGCTGCACGCCATGCCCTACCCGCCGGTCTACTACGACGTGGCCGACGAGCTGGGCATGATGATCGTCGGCGAGTCCGGCATCTACGGCTCGTCGGGCAACTACGCCATGAACGCCGCCGACTTCTGGGACAACTGCGCCACCCATCTCCGCGCGCGGGTGGTGCGCGACCGCAACCACCCCTCGATCATCGCCTGGAGCGCGGAGAACGAGATGCTGGCCGCCTTCGGCCAGAGCTGGGCCCCGCAGGTGGCCGCCCTCAAGCCCGCCGTGCTCGCCGAGGACACCACCCGCCCGGTCTACTTCGAGGGCGACGGCGACCCGCAGGGCGCGGGCGACCTGCGCAGCACCCACTACCCCCTGGAGATCACCACCGGCAGCACCGCGATCCCCGAGTCGGCCCGCGCGCTGGCCCCCGGCCAGTCCCGCGGTGACGAATGGGACCGCAAGAAGCCCTTCCTCATCAGCGAGTTCAGCTCCATGTACTACGCCAACCCCTCCGACGTCAGCACCCTCGGCGGCTCGGCGGCCTACGCCGACCTGGACGGGCTGTGGTCGGCCCACGCGCTGACCGTCCGGGCCCAGATCGAGGGCTTCCGCTACGCCGGGATCACCGCCATCTCGCCCTGGAACACCGTCTGGTACGGCATGCAGCCGCTGCCCTTCGACGGCACCTCGGTGCCCCAGGCGGACAAGAGCGGCTCCGGGCCGCGCCTGAAGCGCGTCGGGCCGTTCGCCGCCACCCTCAACCCCGGCTTCCAGCGCGGCCTGCCCGACTACCGGCCCAACCCCATCCACGACGCGGTGGTCCGCGTCTTCCAGCCGGTCGCCGCGCTCGCCCTGGACTACCGCACCCACTACTTCGGCGGCACCACCCTCGCCAAGGACCTGATGGTCTGCAACGACACCGCCGCCGCCCAGAAGCTCACCGTCGCCTGGAGCCTTTCCGGCAAGGGCATCCCCACCCGCAGGGGTTCGGCGAAAACCACGGTGCCGGCCACCGGGCGCACCACGGTGACAGCGAAGCTGGCGCTGCCCACCGTGCGCCAGGACACCGCCGCCACGTTGAAGATCACCGTCTCCGGCGGCGGCTCCTTCACCGACGAGATCGCGCTGAGCCTGCACCCGGCGCCCGCCGCGCGCCTCGCAGCCCCGCTCAAGGCCGCCGTCCTGGAGGGCGGTTCGGGCGCCGCCACCACGCAGGCGCTGTCCGCCCTGGGTGCCACCGCCCGCACCCTGCCCGACCTGTCCGCGCTGCCCGACCCGGCCTCCGGCGAGGTGCTGGTCGTCGCCGAGGGGGCCGGGCCGACGGTGAGCGAGGACGACCGCACCGCGGTGGCCGCGTTCGCCGCGGCCGGCGGCCAGGTGCTGGTGCTCGCGCAGAGCGCCTTCCCGCAGCTGCTGCCCTGGCCGCAGTTCACCATCGGCAGCCGGCAGACCGTCACGCACGTGGCCGCCCCGCACCACCCGGTGCTGGCCGGCATCGGCGCCGACGACCTGCGCTGGTGGCACACCGACGACGAGTCGGTCGTGTCCACCCTGCTGCTCAAGCCGCGCTTCGGCAGCCTGCTCTCGCTCGCCGACGCGGGCCCCGCGCTGGCCGCCGGCGCGCTCGCCGAGGCCCGCTTCGACAAGGGCCGCTACGTGCTGTGCCAGTACCCGGTGGTGGCCGCCCAGGCCGCCGAGCCGGTCGCGGCCCGCCTCCTGCGCAACCTGCTCGGCTACGTGGCCGCCCCGGCGCAGCCGACCGGCCGTCTCGGCGTCCTGACCTCCGACGCCAAGGGCGCGGCCGCCCTCACCCTGAAGGCGGCGGGCGCCGACGTCACCGTCATAGCGGCCGTGGACGACGCCGCCCTGCAGGCCGCCGACATCCTGCTGGTGGACGCCTCGGCGGGCAACGACACGCAACTGGCCTCGCTGAAGGCGGCCGCCGGCGCGGTCGGCACCTGGCTGGAGGCCGGCGGCACGCTGTGGATCAACGGAGCCACCCCGGACACGCTGCCCGCCGTGGCCGGCTTCCTGCCCTCGGGCGCCGCACTCACCGCCCTGGACGCCGACCACCAGCACGGCGCGGTGGTCACCGGCCGCTCCCCGCTCACCGGCGGCATCAGCAACGCCGACCTTGACTGGCCCGGCGCCGGCAGCGCGCTCGCCGGCTACGGCCTGACCGCGCGCGGCGGCACCAGCGCGGCCGACGCCAGGGCCGTGTCCTGGAGCCAGTTCAGCTCCGGCAACGAGCAGACGAAGTACGGCAAGGCGGCCCACAGCACGGTCGGCTTCACCGCCTCCAGCGTGCTGTGGCACACCAGCCGGGGCAAGGGCCGGGTGGTGGTCGACCAGCTGCAGTGGCCGACGCGCAACGCCCTGCCGACCCAGGTGGGCCTGGCCGCGGTGCTGGCCGCGAGCCTGGGCGCCGCCTTCGCGGCGGGCTCCGGCTCCGGCGAACTGCCCACCACCGGCTGGAAGGGCTTCACCAACCCGGCGAGCGGCAACCCCGCCGACGCCTTCGACCGCAACCCCAGCACCCGCTGGAGCAGCGACGCCCTGCGGCAGCCGGGCATGTACTACGGGCTCGACCTCGGCGCGCCGCACACCATCGACAAGATCGTCTGGGACGCCTCCGCCTCCAGCGGCGACGTACCCGGTGCGGCCGATCTGATGGTCTCCACCGACAACGCGGCCTGGACCACGGTGCTGAGCCTGTCCGACACCGCGCCCTACACCGCGGGCGGCGTCATGACGCTCACCTTCGACCCGGTGGACGCGCGCTACCTGAAGGTCGTCAACACCAAGGCCGCCGGGCTGTACCTGTCGGTGCACGAGATCTACGTGTACGCGGTCCAGTAGCCGGCCGCCGACGAGCCTGCCGGCGGCGGTGGTCAGGACCCGCCGCCGGCAGCGGCACCCGGGGCGCGCCGGGCGGGGGCGGTGCGGGGCCATGGGGGTCCGCCCGGCCCGCCCCACCGCGCACAAGGGCGCTCCGGCGCGTAACCCCCTGACCCGGGCGGCGCGCCGGAGCGCCGGTCTTCGTGCGGGCGGCCGCGCGCGGTGCTGCGGCGGCCCGGTGCCCGCGGACCCCGGAAGCCGGGGGCCTCGGGCAGTCAGGACATCGGGGGCCTCAGGGCGTCAGGAGGACGAGCTGAAGGCGGAGTCGAAGGAAGCCGCGGGCGGCTCGATCGCCGCCAGGGCGCGCACGTGCGCCAGGGCCTGCGGGGCGCCCAGGGCGCGGTCCATCCCCGCGTCCTCCCACTCCACCGAGATCGGCCCGTCGTAGCCGATGCTGTTGAGCATGCGGAAGACCGGCTCCCAGGGCACGTCGCCGTGGCCGGTGGACACGAAATCCCATCCGCGGCGCGGATCGCCCCACGGCAGATGGGAGCCCAGCCGGCCGTTTCGCCCGTTCAGCTGCTTGACGGACTCCTTGCAGTCCACGTGGTAGATGCGGTCCTTGAAGTCCCACAGGAAGCCGACCGGGTCGAGGTCCTGCCAGACGAAGTGGCTCGGGTCGAAGTTCAGGCCGAAGGCGGGCCGGTGGCCGATGGCCTCCAGGGTGCGCACCGTCGTCCAGTAGTCGTAGGCGATCTCGCTGGGGTGCACCTCGTGCGCGAAGCGCACCCCGACCTCGTCGAAGACGTCCAGGATCGGGTTCCACCGGTCGGCGAAGTCCTGGTATCCGCGCTCGATCATCTCCGGCGGCACCGGCGGGAACATCGCCACGGTGTGCCAGATCGACGACCCGGTGAAGCCGACGACCGTGTCGACCCCGAAAGCCGCCGCGGCCCGCGCGGTGTTGCGGATCTCCTCCGCGGCGCGCTGCCGCACCCCTTCCGGCTCCCCGTCGCCCCAGATCCTGGCCGGCAGGATGCCCTTGTGGCGCTCGTCGATCGGGTGGTCGCACACCGCCTGGCCGGTCAGGTGGCAGGAGATGGTCCAGCAGCGCAGCCTGTGGCGCTCCAGGGTCTCGCGCAGCCGCGGCAGATAGGCGTCGTCGGACAGCGCCGCCTCGATGTCGAAGTGGTCGCCCCAGCAGGCGATCTCCAGGCCGTCGTAGCCCCACTGCGAGGCGAGCCGGCACACCTCGGTGAACGGCAGGTCGGCGAACTGGCCGGTGAACAGGGTGACGGGTCGGGCCATGGCGTCCTCCAGGCGTCGGGCCGGTCGGTGGGGGTGGGGCGCTCAGCGCGTCCCGGGGGCGTCCACGGGGATGTGGACGCCCAGCGCCGCCGCGCTCGCCTCCACCGCCGCCAGCACCCGCTGGACCTGCAGGCCCTCGGCGAAGGACGGGTGCGGGTCCTCGCCCGCGGCCACCGCGGTGACGAAGTCGCGCACCTGGTGGGTGAAGGTGTGCTCGTAGCCGAGCAGATGCCCGGGCGGCCACCAGGCACCGGCGTAGGGGTGCTCGGGCTCGGTGGCCAGGATGCGGCGGAAGCCGGCCGTGGCGGAGTCCTCGGTGCGGTCGTGGAAGGCCAGCTCGTTCATCGCCTCGGCGTCGAAGGCGATGCTGCCCAGCGAGCCGCTGACCTCGATCCGCATCGCGTTCTTGTGCCCGGTGGCGAACCTGGTCGCCTCGAACACCCCGATCGCGCCGCCCTCGAAGCGCGCGGTGAACACCGCGGCGTCGTCCACCGTGACCGCGCCGCGCTCCGCCGAGGCGGTGCCGGACAGGCCGCTGGCGCTGGCGGGCAGGGGCCGCTCGGTGACGAAGGTCTCCAGCAGGGCGCCCACCGAGGAGATGGCCTGCCCGGTCAGGTACTGGGCCGCGTCGATGCTGTGCGCGCCCAGGTCGCCCAGGGCGCCGGAGCCGGCCTGCTCCTTGCGCAGCCGCCAGGCGAGCGGGAACTGCGGGTCCACCAGCCAGTCCTGGAGGTACTGCGCGCGTACCTGGTGGATGCGGCCGAGCCGGCCGTCGGCGATGAGCCGGCGGGCGAGCGCGAGCGCGGGCACCCGGCGGTAGTTGAAGCCCACCATCGAGCGGACGCCGCCGGCCCGGGCCGTCTCGGCGGCCTGCGCCATCCGCGCCGCCTCCGCCACGGAGTTGGCCAGCGGCTTCTCGCACAGCACGTGCTTGCCCGCCGCCAGGGCAGCCAGGGCGATCTCGGCGTGGCTGTCGCCGGGCGTGCAGACGTCCACCACGTCGATGTCGCTCCGCTCGACCAGCGCCCGCCAGTCGGTCTCGAAGGAGGCCCAGCCGTAGCGTTCGGCGGACTTCGCGACCGCCGCGGCGTCGCGGCCGCAGACCGCGGTCAGCTCGACCGGGCGCGGCAGGTCGAAGAAGCGGCCGGCGGTGCGCCAGGCGTGGGAGTGGGCGGCGCCCATGAAGGCGTGGCCGACCATGCCGACCCGCAGGGGCGGCGCGCCGACGCCGGCAGGGGAGGGCGGGGGCGGCGGGGGCGGCGGGGGTGGCGTGGATGGCGCGGGATGCGTGGGCAAGGTGGCTCCTCCTGGCGGCCCGTCCCAATCGTTATTCATCCGGCATCGACTGAAACTCTTCGTGTTGGATAGAACAGTTCGTGAGTTTCTGCCTGAACTTTGTCATAAGTCAAGGCTCTTGACGGGACGAACGCCAACTCGGCACGGTGCTGTCGGCGATATCGACGGTATCCACGGTGCCGCCGGTCTCGGGACGCCGGTGGCGCCCTCGGCACCGGCGCCGCCACCGGTGCCGGCGGCACACGTACACACCCCGGGGGTCATGATCGAAACGCCAGTCAACCTGCGTGAGGTAGGAAGGCTACGGGTCCTGGAGGCCCTGCACACCACGGCGCGCAGCAGCCGCCCGGAGCTGGTCCGCGTCACCGGCCTGTCCCGGGCCACCGTCTCCTCGCTCATCGCCGACCTGATCGCGATCGGCCTGGTCACCGAGGACGAGGGCCCGGAGGACCCCGAGCCGCGCCGCACCGGCCGCCCCGCCCAGTCCCTGTCGCTGGTGCCGACCGCGGGGTACGCCATCGGCGCCGACATCGGCCACCAGCACGTCCGGGTGATCCTGTGCGACCTGTTCGGCGCCGTGCTGTGGGAGCACTGGGTGGCCAAGGAGGTGGACCGGGCGCCCGAGGAGACGCTCGACCTGGTCGCCGTCCTGGTCAACCGCGCCCTGCAGGAGACCGGCGTGGACCGCGACCGGGTGCTGGGCATCGGCGCGGGCATCGCCTCCCCGGTGGAGAAGGGCAGCGGCGCCCTGGGCGCGGAGGGCATCATGCCCGGCTGGGTCGGCATGCGGCTCACCCACGAGCTCCAGCTGCGCACCGCCCTCCCCGTGCGGGTCACCAACGACGCGAACGCCGGGGCGCTGGCCGAGCGGATGTACGGCGCCGGCCGCCACACGGGCGACATGGTCTACGTACGGCTGTCGGCCGGCATCGGCGCCGGCATCGTCAGCAACGGCCGGCTGCTGCTGGGCGCGCGCGGCCTGGCCGGCGAGATCGGCCACCTGCCGCTGATCGCCGACGGGCTGATCTGCCGCTGCGGCAACCGCGGCTGCCTGGAGACCGTGGCCAGCCCCGTCGCCATCGCCCGCCTGCTGTCCGACAGCTGGGGCCAGCCGGTCGCCCCGCGCGACCTGCCCGCGCTGATCGAGCAGCGCAACACCGGGGCGCTGCGCGCCGTCCGGGACGCCGGCGACGCCGTGGGCCGGGCGCTGTCCACCCTGGTGACGCTGCTCAACCCGCGGCTGATCGTGGTCGGCGGCGACCTCGCGGGCGCCGGCGAGGACATCCTGGAGCCGATGTGGGCGGGGGTGCGGCGGCACACCCTGCCATCGGCGATGGAGAGCGTGGAGATCGTCACCGGCGGCCTCGGCGACGGGGCGGAGGTGCGCGGCGCCGCGGGCCTGGTGCTCGCCGACGCCCCCCAACTGCTCTCCGCGGCACCGGCCGAGCAGCCTGCGGCGGCGGGTGAGCGGGCCGAGCCCGCCTGAACCGCCGCCGTACCGGGGGCCCGTACGGACCGTCCGCGCGAGGGGGCCGTACGGCTCCGGCGGTGCCTTCCCGGCGGCCACAATGGGACCCATGGAACCGATCATCTCCGCTGCCGAACTGGCTGCACTGGTCGAGCGGGCCGCGCCGGGCGGGGCCGGCGCCGCGGACCTCGCCCTCCTCGACGTCCGTTACCGCATGGGCGGCCCGACCGGGCACGGCGAGTACGCGGGCGGCCACATCTCCGGCGCCCGCTACGTCGACCTGGACACCGCGCTCGCCGCGCCGCCCGGCTCCCGCGGCCGCCACCCGCTGCCCGACCCCGCGGTGTTCGGCGCCGCGATGCGCGCGGCGGGCGTCGGCGCGGGGAGCGAGGTCGTCCTCTACGACGACTGGAACGGCTGGGGCCCCGCGCGTGCCTGGTGGCTGCTGCGCTGGGCGGGCCACGAGCGGGTCCGCGTGCTCGACGGCGGCCTGGCCGCATGGAAGGCGGCGGGCGGCGTGCTGAGCACCGAGGAACCGCCGCCTGGCGACGGGGACTTCGAGCCGCGCCCAGGGGCGCTGCCCGTGCTCGACGCCCAGGGCGCGGCCGAACTCGCCCGCCGCGGCCTGCTCCTGGACGCCCGCGCCGGCGAGCGCTACCGCGGTGAGACCGAGCCGATCGACCCCGTCGCGGGCCACATCCCCGGCGCCGTCAACGCCCCCACCACCGAGAACACCGGCCCCGACGGGCGCTTCCTGCCCGCGCCCGAACTCGCCGCCCGCTTCGCCGCCCTGGGCGCGAAGCCGGACGCCGAGGTCGGCGTGTACTGCGGCTCGGGCGTCTCGGCCGCCCACGAACTGCTCGCCATGGCGGTCGCCGGACTGCCCACCCCCGCGCTCTACGTGGGTTCCTGGAGCGAATGGGGCGCCGACCCCGCCCGCCCGGTCGCCACGGGCCCCCAGCCGGGCTGAGCCGCGTCCGCAAGGGGCCCCGCGCCCAAGGGCGCCGAAGTCCTCCCCCGTGGGGGCGGGGTCAGCGCCCATGGTGTGCCGGCCCCGCGTCCCTGGCGTCCAGGCACCGCACCCATGGCGCCGGGCCCTGACATCCAAGGGGTCCGGGCATCGCACCCATGGCGCCGGGCCCTGACATCCAGGGTGCCCAGGTCCCGCGCCCATCGCCGTGGCTCCCGGTCCTCTCGACACGCTGGGCGCGCGCAAAGCGTTCCCGGGCACGCGTAAGGGGCAGCTTCCAAAGAAGCTGCCCCTTACGGCCGTCGGCTCCCGGTTCGAGGGCGGCCCGTCCTGCCAGGCCCCGGCCTACTCCTGCTTCTTACGGCGGCTGCCGAAGACGATCTCGTCCCAACTCGGCACCGTGGCGCGGCGGCCCGGGCGCACCCCGTCGGCCTCGGCCTGCCGGTCCGTGGTGCCGACCAGCCGGTCGCGGTGGCCGGCCACCGCCCGCGGCATCAGGACGTCCGCGTACGCCGACCCGGCGCTGGCCGCGGGGGCGGCCTCCTCGCCGCTCTCCTCGGCCTCCTCCGCCGCGGGGGCGGTCTCCTGCGGGCCGGGCGGGGGAGCGGGCACGACCATGTCGCCGCGGAAGCTCGGCACCGCCTCCAGCAGGCTGGTCAGCGAGTCGCGCTCCTCGGGCGGCTCCTCAGCCCTGGCCTCGCGGTCCTGGCGGTCGCCGCCGGTGCGCTCCATGGCGCGGTCCAGCGGCCGGTCCCGGGGCAGCCGGGCGATCCGCGGCACGAAGGGGAAGCTGGGCTCCTGGGCCTGTGCCTGCGTGGTCTCGCCGATCAGCGAGCGGGCCTCGTCGTCCACCGCCTGCACCAGGCGGCGCGGCGGGTCGTAGGTCCAGCTCGCCGAGTGCGGCTCGCCGGCCACCCGGTAGACCAGCAGCACCTCCCAGGTGCCGTCGTCACGCCGCCAGGAGTCCCACAGGACGGTGTCCTTCTCGGCACCGCGCAGCAGCAGCCGCTCGGCCACCGCCTCGCCGAGCTGCGGGCCGGTGGTCTCACCCTGGCGCCGTACGGGGGTCTTGCGGGCCCGCTCGGCCATGAACGCCCGCTCGGCCAGCACCGGCCCCTCGAACCGGCGCACCCGCTCCACCGGGATGCCGGCGAGCTGGGCGACCTCCTCCGCGGAGGCACCCGCCCGTATCCGGGCCTGGATGTCGCGGGGCCGCAGATGGCTCTCGACCTCGATCTCGATCTGGCCGAGGCGGGCCCGGTCGTTGCGCACGGCAGCGCGCAGCCGCTCGTCGATCGGGAGGGTGTACTCCGTGCTGTCGGCAGCCTTGAGCACCAGTCGTGTGCCGTCGTTGCTGACGGCCACGACGCGCAGTTCGGGCACGGTTACCTCCCGGGTGGTGCCTGCCGACGTCACGTGCGTCGCTGCTCCCGTTGTCACGAGTGTGGCCTGCCCGGGTGCAGCGTGCCACAACCTTACGGAGTTGCCCGGCGTGTCGGGCCCGCATGGTGACACGCCGTTATGGGAAGGTCGTCGATTGGCCACCCAGCGTGACCGTGGTGCGGCACCCCGGGACGAGCGCTGCCGACTCCCTACCCGACTGTCTTCCGGACGACCGGCCGGGCGCCGGAAGCCAGGATTCGTCACGGTACTCCATTCGGGCCACCGGGGGGTGGGTGCCACACCGTCGAATCTCCTTCGGGGGGCGGGAGTTGGGGTGACCCGGCTCACAAAGGACGGCCGCGCGCCCCGGGCAAATACGGACGTACGGCCCGAATCACCTAGTCGCCCAGGACGCGACGGAGGTAGTCGTTCCGGAACAGCCGTCCGGGGTCCAGGCGTTGCCGCAGCTCGGCGAACTCCTCGAACCGCGGATAGGCCGAACGGAGGTATTCCGCGTCACGGGTGTGCATCTTGCCCCAGTGCGGCCGCCCGCCGTGCGCGACCATGATGCGCTCCACCGCGGTGAAGTACTCCTGGTAGCGGCTGCCGCGGTACATGTGGACGGCGATGTAGGCGCTGTCCCGGCCCGAGGCGGTGGACAGCGCGATGTCGTCGGCCGGCGCCACCCGCACCTCCACCGGGAAGCTCACCCGCAGCCCGGAGCGCTCCACCACCGACTTCAGCTCGCGCACCGCCGCCACCGCGGCCTCGCGCGGGACCGCGTACTCCATCTCCACGAACCGCACCCGGCGCGGGCTGGTGAAGACCTTGTAGGGGATGTCGGTGTAGGTGCGGGCCGACAGCGCCCGGCTGGAGATCCGCGCGATGCCGGGGATCGCCGCCGGCGCGGCCCTGCCCAGCGCGCAGGCGGCGCGGAAGGCGCCGTTGGAGAGCAACTCGTCGTCGATCCAGCCGCGTACCGCGGGGACCGGGGTGCGCGGGCCCGCGCTGCGGTTGTTCCGCTTGGTGGTGCAGCCCTCGGTGTGCGGGAACCAGTAGAACTCGAAGTGCTCGTTCTCGGCGACCAGTTGGTCGAACTCCGCGGTCACCCGGGCGAAGGACATCGGCTCCTCACGGGCGGTGAGAAGGAAGATCGGCTCCACCGCGAAGGTGATCGCGCTGACCACGCCGAGCGCGCCGAGCCCGATCCGCGCGGCGGCGAACACCTCGGGGTGCTCCTCGGCGGAGCAGGTGAGCACCGAGCCGTCGGCGGTGACCAGTTCGAGCCGGGCGATCTGCGCGGCGATGGAGCCCGAGTCGCGCCCGGTGCCGTGGGTGCCGGTGCTGGTGGCGCCCGCGACGGTCTGCTCCATGATGTCGCCCATGTTCGTCAGCGACAGGCCCTCGGCGGCCAGCAGGGCGTTCAAGTGGCGCAGCTGGACGCCCGCTTCGGCGGTGACGGTCCCCGCGGCGCGGTCGACGGACCTGATCGCGGTCAGCCCCTCGGGGAGCACCAGCACCCCGTCGGTGGCCGCCGCGGCGGTGAAGGAGTGGCCCGAGCCGACCGCCTTGACGCTCAGCCCGTCCTCGGCCGCCTTGCGCACCACGGCGGCGAGTTCGTCCACCGACGCCGGCGCGGCCACCCGCCGCGGGCGGGCCGTGACGTTCCCCGCCCAGTTACGCCACACTCTCGTCCTCGCGGGACCCCGCGCCCCGCGCCTGCCCGGCAGTGCCGCCGCGCCCGCCGTCCTGCCGGCCCCGCCCGCCGTCCCGCCCGCGCCGCTCGTCCCGCCCATCGCCGTACGTCTCCTCCCGATCCGGTGCCGGCCGCAGCCGGCGGTACCCGAGGAACGCCACCGCCGCGGCGGCGGCAGCCGCCACGGCGGGCACCGCGAAGGCCGCCGAGGCGCCGCGCGCGTCGATCAGCCGACCGGCGAGCGCGGCACCGGCGGCGACGCCCACCGCGAGCCCCGTGGAGGTCCACGTGATGCCCTCGGTCAGCCGCCCCCGCGGTACCAGCTGCTCGACGAGCCCCATGGCCGTCACCATGGTCGGGGCGATCGTGGTGCCCGAGACGAACAGCGCCAGTGCCAGGAACACAAGGTTCCCCGCAAGCAGGGGGAGGATCATACTCACCGCCATGGCGGTGATCCCCCACCGGAACCGCCCGGCCACGGTGCCGCGGGGCCGGACCAGCCCGAAGACCAGGCCGGCCAGGCACGAGCCGAGCGCGTAGGAAGCGAGCACCAGGCTCGCGAGCGCCTTGTGGCCCCGCTCGTCGGCGAAGGCCACAGTGGTGACGTCGATCGCGCCGAAGATCGTGCCCGTGCCCACGAACACCCCGGCCAGCACCGGCATCCCGCGGGCCCGCAGCGCCGAGCCGCCGGTCAGGTGGGCATGCGGGTGCGGGGCCGGCTCGGTGGCGCGCTGCGCGGTGAGCAGCAGCACGCCGATCCCCAGGAAGCAGGCCGCGAGCAGTGGCCCGGCCTCGGCGAACCACACCGTGCACAGCCCGATGGACAGGATCGGCCCGACGATGAAGACGATCTCGTCCACCACCGACTCCACCGAGTAGGCGGTGTGCAGCAGCTCGGGGGAGCCGCGGTGGATCTCCGACCAGCGGGCCCGCACCATCGCGCCCATGCTCGGGGTCAGCCCGGCGCCGACGACGCAGGCGAAGAGCGTCCAGTCCGGCGCCCCGGACCGTACGCACAGCAGCAGCCCGGCGACCGCCGCGACCGTCACCGCGGTGACCGGGCGCAGCACCCTGCGCTGCCCGTACCGGTCCACCAGGCGCGAGACCTGGGGCCCGCACGCGGCACCCGACAGGGCCAGCGCGGCCGACAGCGCGCCGGCCAGCCCGTACCGGCCGGTGACCTGCGAGACCATCGTCACGATCCCGATGCCCAGCATCGACAGCGGCATCCGCCCCACCAGCCCGGCGGCGCTGAACGCCTTGGCGCCAGGGGTCGTGAAAACGGCGCGGTAAGGGCTGGTCACGTGAGGCTCCCCGGCGGCGGCTCCGCCGTGTCGGCAGGGCCGCGAAGGGCCCCGCGCACAGGACGAGATCGGTGGTGGTTACAGATTACGGGGCGGTGGCAACCGGTTTTCGACCACGGCCGACGGCTGCGGGCGCGCTCCCACGGCCCGCCTCCGCGGCGCCCCCGGCCGCCGGCTCGACCCCTGCCCGCTCACTGTCCGTCCACCGTCCGACCACTGCCCGGCCACTGCCCTTCCAGCGCCGGGGCTGCCGCCGCGGTCGCCGTCCCGCCCACCGGCCCGGCCGCCGTTTTCCGCCGCGCGACCCCGGGGCGCGTCGGCGCGTTCACCGGTCAGTGGCAGGATCGGGGACATGTCCGATCAGCCCGCCCCCTCCCACCCGGCCCCCGCCGCGGAGCACACCGCCGTCCGCGGCGGCGCCGGCCCCGCCGCACTGCCCGACGCCGGCCCGTACGACGCCCTGCTGCTGCTCTCCTTCGGCGGTCCCGAGGGGCCCGACGACGTCGTGCCCTTCCTGGAGAACGTCACCCGCGGCCGCGGCATCCCCCGCGAGCGGCTGAAGGAGGTGGGCCGGCACTACTTCCTGTTCGGCGGCGTCAGCCCGATCAACGCGCAGAACCGCGAGCTGCTGCACGCGCTGCGCAAGGACTTCGCCGAGGCGGGCCTGGACCTGCCGGTGTACTGGGGCAACCGCAACTGGGCGCCCTACCTCACCGACACCCTGCGCGAGATCTCCGCGGCCGGGCACCGCCGGGTGCTGGTCCTGGCCACCAGCGCCTACGCCTCGTACTCCGGCTGCCGCCAGTACCGCGAGAACCTGGCCGCCGCGATGTCCGCGCTGGCCGACGAGGGCCGCCCGGTGCCCCGGGTGGACAAGCTGCGCCACTACTTCAACCACCCCGGCTTCGTGCAGCCCATGGTGGACGCGACCCTGACCGCGCTCGCGGAACTGCCCGCCGGTGTGCGCGAGGGCGCGCGGCTCGCCTTCACCACGCACTCCATCCCGGTCTCCGCCGCCGACACCTCGGGGCCGGTCGCGGGGCACGGCAGCGGCGGCGCCTATGTCGCCCAGCACATGGACGTCGCCCGGGTGGTGGCCGAGGCCGTCAGGCAGGCCACCGGTGTCGAGCGCCCCTGGGAGCTGGTCTACCAGTCCCGCAGCGGCGCCCCGCACATCCCCTGGCTGGAGCCCGACATCTGCGACCACCTGGAGGAGGTGCACGCGGCCGGCGCGCAGGCGGTGGTGATGGTCCCCATCGGCTTCGTCTCCGACCACATGGAGGTCAAGTACGACCTCGACACCGAGGCCGCCGCCAAGGCGGCCGAACTCGGCCTGCCCGTCTCCCGCGCCGCCACCGTGGGGGCCGACCCGCGGTTCGCCGCCGCCGTGCGCGACCTGGTGCTGGAGCGCGCCGCCGCCGAGCGCGGCCGCACCCCCGAGCGCTGCGCCCTGGGCGCCCTGGGGCCCAGCCACGACGTCTGCCCGGCCGGCTGCTGCCCGGCCAGGACCCCCGCGCCCGCCGCCGCGGGCACCGACTGAGGAGCCATTCGCAGATGACCGCACCCGCCACCGGAGAGCCCGGCCGGCCCACCGCCGCAGGCGAGGACGCCGAACTGCTGGAGATCGCGCTGGAGGCCGCCCGCAAGGCCGGCGCCCTGCTGCGCGACGGCCGCCCCGCCGACCTCGGCGTCGCCGCCACCAAGTCCAGCCCGATCGACGTCGTCACCGAGATGGACATCGCCGCCGAGAAGCTGATCACCTCCTTCATCGGACGGCTGCGCCCCCAGGACGGCTTCCTCGGCGAGGAGGGCGCCAGCAGCGAGGGCACCAGCGGCATCCGCTGGGTGATCGACCCGCTGGACGGCACCGTGAACTACCTCTACGGCCTGCCGTCCTGGTCGGTCAGCATCGCCGCCGAGCGCGACGGAGAGGCCGTCGTGGGCGTCGTGGAGGCCCCCATGCGCCGGGAGACCTACCAGGCCGTCAAGGGCGGCGGCGCCTACGTCGAAGGGGTGCGGGCGCACTGCAGGCCCGCGCCCGACATGGAGCACGCCCTGATCGCCACCGGCTTCAGCTACCTGCGCGAGCGCCGGGTGGCGATGGCCGAGGTGGTCAAGGTGCTGCTGCCGCAGGTGCGCGACATCCGGCGCGGCGGCTCGGCGGCGATCGACCTCGCCGACGTCGGCTGCGGCCGGCTGGACGCCTACTACGAGCGCGGCCTGCACCCCTGGGACATGGCCGCCGGCGCCCTCTTCGCCCGCGAGGCGGGTGCGCTGACCGGCGGCCGCCCGGGCCTGGCCCCGGCCGAGGAGCTGACGGTGGCCGCCCCGCCCGGCCTGTTCGAGCCGCTCCAGCAGATGCTGGAGGACCTGGGCGCCTGGCACGACTAGCGGCGCCCAGCAGTGGGCCCCGTGCGGGCATGCGAACGCCCCGGCACCTCGCAGGTGGCCGGGGCGTGCGGCGTGCGGGCCGACCGCGCGGTCAGGCGACCTTTTGCCGTACGTCCACGCCGTGCTCGGCCGCGAGGCGGCGCAGGTCGTCCAGCTCGCTCTCCTCGACGTCGGCGAGGAATTCGTCACCTGTCTCCCGGGCCCGGCGCAGGTCGGACTCCGCGGTGTGAATGCGCTGCAGGATTCCGGTCGTGAACGCGTCCATGGCGCCCCCTCGTCGTCTTCGTTGACACGGGGTGTGTCAAGCCGCATGCCACGCGTGGGACACGCGGGGCACAGCATGGTGGGTGGGTTACAGCCGTCCTCCCCACCCCGTCCGCCGTGGAAACCTCACCGACCGCAGGGAAATTTCCGCGACTGCGGCGCGGATCGCCGCATACACCGTGCGCAGCCGCCCCTTACCGCCGATTTACGGGCCCGCGGTGCAGGATGGAGAAGAATCCCCACAGCTCACGGAAGGACAGCGCCTTGCGCGTACTGGTCGTCGAGGACGAGCAACTGCTCGCGGACGCGGTTGCCACCGGCCTGCGCCGCGAGGCCATGGCCGTCGACGTCGTATACGACGGCGGTGCCGCGTTGGAGCGCATCGGCGTCAACGACTACGACGTGGTCGTCCTCGACCGGGACCTGCCCGTCGTCCACGGCGACGACGTCTGCCGCCAGGTGGTCGGCCTCGGCCTGCCCACCAGGGTGCTCATGCTCACCGCGGCCGGCGACGTCAGCGACCGGGTCGAGGGACTGGAGCTCGGCGCCGACGACTACCTGCCCAAGCCGTTCGCCTTCACCGAGCTGACCGCCCGGGTGCGCGCCCTGGGCCGCCGGACGACCACCGCGCTGCCGCCCGTGCTGGAGCGTGCCGGCATCCGGCTGGACCCCAACCGCCGGGAGGTCTTCCGGGACGGCCGCGAGGTGCACCTGGCGCCCAAGGAGTTCGCCGTCCTGGAGGTCCTGATGCGCAGCGAGGGCTCGGTGGTCTCCGCCGAGCAGCTGCTGGAGAAGGCGTGGGACGAGAACACCGACCCGTTCACCAACGTCGTGCGGGTCACCGTGATGACCCTGCGGCGCAAGCTCGGCGAGCCCGCGGTGATCGTCACCGTGCCCGGCTCCGGCTACCGGATCTGATCGCCCATGTCGCACCCCGCCTCCCCCGGCCCCCACACGCCCCGCACCCCGCCCCCCGGGCCGCCGGCCCGTCCCGCCGGACCGCCCGGCGGCGCCACCGCGGCCGACCCGCCCGCGCGGCCCACCACGCCGCCCGGCGCCCCGCCCCGCCCCGCCTGGGACCCGCACCCGCACGGGACCCCGCCGCCCTGGCTGCGCCCGACCATCCGGATACGCCTGACCGTCCTGTACGGCGGCATGTTCCTGATCGCCGGCGTGGTGCTGCTGTGGATCATCTACCTGCTGGCCGCCCAGGCGATCAACGAGGGCAGCTCCCTGCCGTTCCGGGTGACGTCCGCCCCGCTCACCATCGTGCCCAACTACTGCGTGGCCACCAGCAAGAGCAACGACATCGCCACCGCGGTCGCCACCTGCATGCAGCACCAGCGGGACATCGCGCTCAACACCCTGCTCAAGCGCTCGCTGCTGGCGCTGATCGGCCTTGCGGTGGTCGCCTTCGCCTTCGGCTACGTGATGGCCGGCCGCGTGCTCGCCCCGCTCGGCCGGATCACCCGCACCGCCCGCGGCGTCGTCAGCTCCGACCTCAAGCGCCGTATCGAGCTGGACGGCCCGGACGACGAGCTGAAGGAGCTCGCCGACACCTTCGACGGGATGCTGGACCGCCTGGAGCGCTCCTTCGACGCCCAGCGCCGCTTCGTGGCCAACGCCTCGCACGAGCTGCGCACCCCGCTGGCGATCAACCGCACCCTGCTGGAGGTCCAGCTCGCCGATCCGGAGGTCTCGCCCGACCTCCAGCAGCTCGGCCGGACCCTGCTGGCCACCAACGAGCGCAGCGAGCAGCTGGTGGAGGGCCTGCTGCTGCTCGCCCGCAGCGAGAACGAGATCGTGGACCGCAAGCCCGTGGATCTCGCCGAGGCGGCCTCCAGAGCGCTGGAGCAGACCCGCGCGGAGGCCGACGGGCGGCATGTGGAGCTGCGCGAGGCGCTGGCCCCCGCGGTCGTCCAGGGCAACGGCGTGCTGCTGGAGCGCATCGCGCTCAACCTGGTGCAGAACGCCGTGCGCTACAACGAACCCGAGAACGGCTGGGTGGCGGTGACCACCAGTGCCGAGCCGGGGCACGCGCTGCTGGTGGTGGAGAACACCGGGCCCGTGGTGCCGGCGTACGAGGTGGACACCATGTTCGAGCCCTTCCGGCGGCTGCGCTCCCAGCGCACCGGCAGCGACAAGGGCGTGGGCCTCGGCCTGTCCATCGCGCGTTCGGTGGCGCGGGCGCACGGCGGCGTGATCACGGCGGAGCCGCGCGAGGGCGGTGGCCTGGTGATGCGCGTGGCGATCCCGCTGTGAGCGGGCCCGCGCGTGATGCTCCCGGTGGGAGCCGGGCCGCGGGCGCGCCACCGGCGCGGTGGGGGCGGGGTGCGGGCGAGGCATGGGCGACGCGAGGTGTGGGCAGCCGAGGTATGGGCAACTCCGCAGGAACCGCCCCGCAGACCGTCTGCGGCCCCGCCGGCAAGCCCGCGCAGGGCCCGTGAGCTGTCACGATGTCCCGCCGGGCGGGCCGTACGGGCGACTGTGAAGCGTGTCACTCCGCGAATGCGGGCTGCGACCGGCGACGCGCCGGGGGCTGTTCGCTTTGCGAGTAATCGCGGCATTCGTGCCGGGCGGCGAATCACTGTGACGCATTGCACACATCCCTCGCCCCGCCTGTACGCTCGGTGATCGCAGATCTGGGAGAAACGGCGGTAAATCCAATGTTTCCGCAGGTCATGATCACGGGAAGTACACGTGAAGGCAGTCGGGGCGGACGGGTTTCGGACCGCCACGGATCATGATCGGCCACCCGTGCGATCACCCCTTCAGGGGCGTTCTCGGGTGTCGATTGAGTAACGGGCCTTGATGTGAGGCAAAATCTCCGCCTCGGGTCGGGCACAAGTCCGGCCTCCCGCGCGTTACGTGCGCTGGAGACACCACAGACACCCACAGGGGGAGAGCGAAATGGCTACGGATTACGACACCCCACGCAAGACCGACGACGATGTCAACGAGGACAGCATCGAGGAACTGAAGGCCCGGCGGAACGAGAAGTCCACCTCCGCCGTCGACGTCGACGAGTTCGACCAGGCCGAGTCCCTCGAGCTGCCCGGCGCCGACCTGTCCAACGAGGAGCTCTCGGTCCGCGTGCTGCCCCGGCAGGCGGACGAGTTCACCTGCATGAGCTGCTTCCTGGTGCACCACAGGAGCCAGCTCGCCTCGGAGAAGAACGGCAACCCGATCTGCCGCGACTGCGCGGCCTGACCAGCCGCGCCGTGACCGGGAACCGGGAAGGCCACGGGGACACCGAGCGGGGCCGGGCGGCCTCGCTCGCGGTGGCGGGCGCCCGCGGGATCGGCCGCGGGTTCGCCCGCGGCGCACGGGCCGGCGGCCGCATCGCCAGGGTCGGCACCGGGTCCGTCGCCGAGCGGCTGATCGAGCTCGCCCCGCGCATCCCGGTGCGGGACCTGAGCACCCTGCAGAAGCAGTTCCCCGGGCTCGGGCCCGAGGACATCGCGGACCGGCTGGTCGCCGCCGCGGTGAAGGGCACGATGTCGGTGGGCGCGGGTGTGGGCGCCACCGCCATGCTGCCGACCCCGCCGGTGATGCCGGCCGAGATCGCCGCCGAGACCCTGGGCGTGGCCGCGATCGAGTACAAGCTCATCGCCGAGCTGCACGAGGTCTACGGCCGTCGCGTCCCCGGCAGCGCCAGGAAGCGCGCCACCGCCTATCTGTGGGCGTGGACCGAGCAGCGCGGCGTCGACGTCCTGCGGCTGTCCACCCTGGGTGCCGCCGTCGGCAGCGGCATGAAGAAGGAGATGCGCCAGCGGCTGCTGCGGCGCACCGTCCGGCACGCCCCCTCGCTGACCCCGTTCATGGTCGGTGCGGCCGTCGGCGCCGCGATGAACCGGCGCGACACCCGCAAGGTCGCCGCGCGCGTGCGCCGCGACCTGCGGGCCCAGCAGATCCCCTGGTCGCTGCTCCCGAAGTCCGCGCTCAGCCCGCTGCCTTCGGCTCCGCCGGGGCCGCCGGCGCCGCCCCTCCCGCCGGCCTGACCGCGCCGAGCGCGGCCGCGAGCCGCTTGGGCGAGCGCGTCGAGAGGTAGAGGTAGGGCGTCGGGTCGGCCGGGTCCGTCACCTCCACCCGCACCGCCGTGCGGACGTAGGAGCGCAGCAGCATGAAGGCCCGCGGATCCGCCTTGTAGGAGCGCCAGGCCACCGCCTCGGCCTCGTCCAGCACCACCGCCCCGCCCAGCGCCGACAGCGGGATGCGCGCCTTGCCGGCCACCAGGTAACCGGAGACCACCCGGACCCGCGCGGAGCCGTAGGAGCTGATGCCGATCATCGAGGCGGCCGCGCCGGCCACCAGGCCGCCGAGCATGGCCGGCAGGCCGAAGGGGAAGAAGACGAGTGCCAGGCCCACCCCGGCCCCGATGGCCATCAGCCACCAGGAGCGCGGCACGGTGAGGCGTTCGTCGTAGGGCTGCGTCGCACCAGGCATGCCACAAGACTGCCATGCCCCGCTGTGCCCGCCGCCACGGACTGCCGGTGGGCAAAGGTTCCCGCGATAAGGTCTGCGGCGTGAGTGCAGCCACGACACCTCCGAGCCCGGGGCGGCAGGGACTTGCCCCGCCGCCGGACGCCGCCGCGCCCGTCCGGCATCCCGACGCCCCCGCGCCCGGTGAGCCGCTCGGCTCGCACTACGACGGCTGCTTCGGCTGCGGCACCGGGCAGCCGCACGGGCTGCACATGGCGATCACCGCCGGCGAGGGCGTCTGCGTCACGGCGGAGTTCACCGTCCGGCCCGAGCACCAGGGCGCCCCCGGCCTCGCCCACGGCGGCGTGCTCGCCGCGGCGCTGGACGAGACGCTGGGCTCGCTGAGCTGGATGCTGCGGGTGATCGCCGTGACCGGCCGGCTGGAGTCGGACTTCGTACGCCCGGTGCCGGTGGGCACCACACTGCACCTGACCGCCCGCTGCACCGGCGTGGCCGGGCGCAAGATCCACAGCACCGCCGAGGGCCGCATCGGCGGCCCCGACGGCCCGCTCGCGGTGCGCGCCGACGCCCTGTTCATCAAGGTCGAGCTGGACCACTTCACCCGCAACGGCCGCGCCGAGGAGATCAAGGCCGCCCTGGCCGACCCGGACCAGGTCAAGGTCGCCCGCGCCTTCGAGGTGAACCCGTGACCCGGCCGCCCGTGGACGTGCTGCTGCGCCGGCTCGACGACTCCGTGCCGGTGCCCTCCTACGCGCACCCCGGCGACGCGGGCCTGGACCTGACCACCACCGAGGGCGCCGAACTCGCGCCCGGTGAGCGGGCCGTACTGCCCACCGGGATCGCCATGGCACTGCCCGACGGCTACGCGGCCTTCGTGCACCCGCGCTCGGGCCTGGCGGCCCGCTGCGGGGTGGCGATGGTGAATGCCCCGGGAACGGTGGATGCCGGGTACCGTGGAGAGATCAAGGTGATCGTGGTCAATCTCGACCCGCGCGAGACCGTCAGGTTCGAGCCGGGTGACCGGGTCGCCCAACTGGTCGTCCAGCAGGTCGAGCGGGTCCGCTTCCATGAAGTGGCGGAGCTGCCCGGCTCTGCCAGGGCCGCGGGGGGCTTCGGCTCCACGGGGGGTCACGCCGCGGTGCAGACACCGTCGGCGGGCACGTCCAGCAACGGATACGCATCGGTCGTCAGCGACCGGGAAGGACAGTGACCGTGTTCCGTCGTCGCAAGGAGCGCGAAGACGCCATCGACGAGCTCGACGAGGCCGAGGGCCCCGACGAGCAGGTCGAGGACACCCAGGAGCCGGACGACTCCGGCCAGCCGTCCGGGTACAGCCTTCCGCCCGCCCCGCGGCCCGACGGGCCCTGGGACGTCAGCGAGACCAAGGAGCCGGGCCAGGGCCGGGTCGACCTCGGCGGACTGTTCGTGCCCGGCGTGGACGGCATGGAGCTGCGGGTCGAGGTGGCCGGCGAGTCCATCGTGGCCGCCACCGTGGTGCTGCGCGACAGCGCCATCCAGCTGCAGGCGTTCGCCGCACCGAAGTCCGAGGGCATCTGGGGCGAGGTGCGCGAGGAGATCGCCTCGGGCATCACCCAGCAGGGCGGCGTGGTGGACGAGGTGGAGGGCCCGCTCGGCTGGGAGCTGCGCGCGCAGGTCCCCGTCCAGCTGCCCGACGGCACCAACGGGGTGCAGCTGGTGCGCTTCGTCGGCTGCGACGGTCCGCGCTGGTTCCTGCGCGGGGTCATCTCCGGCCAGGGTGCGGTGCAGCCGGCCGCGGCCGGGGTGCTGGAGGCGATCTTCCGCGACACCGTCGTAGTCCGCGGCGAGGCCCCCATGGCCCCGCGCGACCCGATCGTCCTGAAGCTGCCCAACGACGCGCAGATGGTGCCGGACGGCGCCGCAGCCGAGCAGGCCGAGCCCTCGAAGTTCGGCGACGGCATCGACCCGATGCGGCGCGGCCCGGAGATCACCGAACTGCGCTGAGCCGCGGGGGAGTCCGCATCCCCGCTCCGCACGACTTCACGGCCCGCTGCCCACGGCAGCGGGCCGCGGCGTACCGTACGGGTACGCTGCGGCCGGGCCTGTGAGCGGCAGGGCGGGCGCCAGCGGGGCTCAGGGGGAGGAGCAGCAGATGAGCGAGCAGTCCGGTGCGCGGGGTGCCGCCGCGGTCGCCGAGGGGCCGCACGGGAGCGACGGGAACGACGGGGACCCCATGGTCGTCGTGGCGGACCTGGAGCGCACCTACGGCCGTGGCGGGACGGCCGTGCACGCGCTGCGCGGGGTCTCCTTCGAGGTGCCGCGCGGCGAACTCGTCGCCCTCAAGGGCCGCTCCGGGTCGGGCAAGACCACGATCCTCAACCTCGTCGGCGGCCTGGACACCCCCGACGGCGGCCGGATCACCCTGGACGGCACCGACCTGGCCGGCCTCGGCGACGACGAGCGCCTCGCGCTGCGCCGGGACCGCATCGGCTTCGTCTTCCAGTCCTTCGGCCTGATCCCCATCCTCACCGCCGCGGAGAACGTCGGCGTGCCCATGCGGCTGCGCAAGGTGCCGGCGCGCGAGCGCGAGGAGCGCGTCGCGCTGCTGCTGGGGCTGGTCGGGCTCGCCGACCACGCGGCCCAGCGCCCCGGCGAGCTCTCCGGCGGCCAGCAGCAGCGCGTGGCCATCGCCCGCGCCCTGGCCAATCGCCCGGTGCTGCTCATCGCCGACGAGCCCACCGGCCAGCTCGACGCCGAGACGGGCCTGGCGGTGATGGAGCTGCTGCGCGCGGTGGTGCGCAGCGAGGGCGTCACCGCACTCGTCGCCACCCACGACGCCCAGTTGCTCGCCCTGGCCGACCGGGTGCTCGAACTGCGCGACGGCCGCATCGTGGCCGACGGCGCCGCATAGCCCGAGGCGGCCGCCGCGGACGGGCCCGTCCGGCGCCCTTCGCGGGTCCGCCGGGACCCTGGTGCTCCGGGAACCGGCCGGTACCCTTGAGGATATGAGTGGTGCCATCCGTTCCGACCGGCCAGCGGGCCGCTTCCGCCGCATGCTCGACCGTCTCTCCTCCTCCCCGGAAGAGCTGGACTCCGAGGAGCTGCAGCAGGACGCCCTCGCGACCGGCTGCACGCGGATCTGCGACTGCTCCGACCGCCAGATCGTCTCCGTGACCGGTACGCTGCGTACGGTCACGCTCCGTCCTCGGGCCGGCGTGCCGGCACTGGAGGCGGAGCTGTTCGACGGTTCGGCCGCACTGGACGTGGTGTGGCTGGGGCGCCGCAGCATCGTCGGCATAGAACCCGGGCGCATGATCCTCGCGTCCGGCCGGATCTCCATGAACCGGGGCCGTCCGGTGCTGTTCAACCCCAAGTACGAGCTGCGTCCGGTCGGACAGGAGTAACAGGTGACGTCGATCCACGATGCGGGTCAGCCCCAGGGCGCCGATCCGTCGGAGCAGGGCGCCCACGTGGCCCCGGACGGGTCCGAGCAGGACCAGGAGGCCCGCGCGGTCACCGAGGCGGCGCTCTTCGAGGCGTTCGGCGGGGTGCGCGGCATGGTGGAGACCACCGTGCCCGGGCTGGTCTTCGTCGCGATCTACACGGTCGACCACGACATCAAGACCTCCGCGATCGCCTCGCTGGCGCTCTCGGTGGTGATGGGCGTGGCCCGGCTCGCCCGCAAGGACACCCTCAAGCACGCCTTCGGCGGGGTCTTCGGGGTCGCCTTCGGCGCGGTGTTCGCGATGATCTCGGGCAACGCCAAGAACTTCTACCTGCCCGGCATGCTCTACACGCTCGGCCTGGCGCTCGCCTACATCATCACCGCCGCGGCCCGTGTGCCGCTGCTCGGCCTGATCCTCGGGCCGATCTTCAAGGAGAACCTGTCCTGGCGGAAGCGCAACCCGGGCCGGCTGCGCGCGTACACCAAGGCCAGCTGGGCCTGGGGCCTGATCCTGCTGGCGAAGTCGGCGATCCTCTTCCCGCTGTACTGGTGGGGCAACGCCACGCAGCTGGGCTGGGTCAAGGTCGCCCTCGGCATCCCGCCCTTCCTGCTGTCGGTCTACCTCACCTGGATCTTCCTGGTGAAGGCGCCGCCGCCGATCGATGTGATCGCGGAGATGGAGGAGGCCGAGCGGGCCGAGAAGGCGGAGCGGGCCGAGAAGGAGCGGCAGGCGGGCTCGCTCTCCGGCTGAGCCGGGGCCCCTGCGGTTCTCCCGGCTTCCCGCTCTCCCGCGCGAGCACCCACGGCGGTGGCCCCGGACCTCTTCCAGGTCCGGGGCCACCTCCGTCGTGCACGCCCGTCGCGGGTGCGGTCTCCTGCGCGCTCAGTCCTCCGCGTCCGCCTCCTGCACCGACAACAGGTCCTCCAGCTGCTCCTCGCGGTGCGGCGCCGCGACGAACAGCAGCTCGTCGCCGGCCTCCAGCGAGTCGTCCTTGGCCGGGGTCAGCACCCGGTTGCCGCGGATGATGGTGACCAGCGAAGTGTCCGTCGGCCACTCCACGTCGCCGACCCGGGTGCCGACCAGCGCGGCCTCCTCCGGCAGGGTCAGCTCCACGAGGTTCGCGTCGCCCTGGCTGAAGCGCAGCAGCCGCACCAGGTCGCCGACGCTCACCGCCTCCTCCACCAGCGCCGACATCAGCCGCGGGGTGGACACGGCCACGTCCACGCCCCAGGACTCGTTGAACAGCCACTCGTTCTTGGGGTTGTTCACGCGGGCGACCACCCGCGGGACCCCGTACTCGGTCTTGGCGAGCAGCGAGACCACCAGGTTGACCTTGTCGTCGCCGGTCGCCGCGATCACCACGTTGCACCGCTGGAGGGCGGCCTCGTCCAGCGAGGTGATCTCGCAGGCGTCGGCGAGCAGCCACTCGGCCTGCGGCACCCGCTCCACCGAGATCGAGGTCGGGTTCTTGTCGACGAGCAGCACCTCGTGCCCGTTCTCCAGCAGCTCGCCCGCGATGGAGCGGCCCACCGCGCCGGCCCCGGCGATCGCCACCCTCATGAGTGCGCCTCCTCGGGCCCCTTGGCGAACGCGGCCTCGACCTCGGCCACGCCGTCCGTGCGCATCATCACGTGCACGAGGTCGCCCTCCTGCAGCACGGTCTGCGAGGTCGGCAGCATGGCCTCGCCGAGCCGGGTGATGAACGCCACCCGCACCCCGGTCTCCTCCTGCAGCCGGCTCACCTTGTGGCCGATCCAGGCGGTGGAGGTGTGCACCTCGGCGAGCTGCACCCCGCCGCTGGGGTCGCGCCACAGCGGCTCGGCACCCGAGGGCAGCAGCCGGCGCAGCATCTGGTCGGCGGTCCAGCGCACCGTGGCCACCGTGGGGATGCCCAGCCGCTGGTAGACCTCGGCGCGCCTGGGGTCGTAGATCCGTGCCGCGACGTTCTCCACGGCGAACATCTCGCGCGCCACCCGGGCCGCGATGATGTTGGAATTGTCACCGCTGCTGACGGCGGCGAAAGCGCCCGCCTCCTCGATGCCGGCCTCACGCAGCGTGTCCTGGTCGAACCCGACTCCGGTCACCCGGCGGCCACCGAACCCGGAGCCCAGGCGGCGGAAGGCCGTCGGGTCCTGGTCGATCACCGCGACCGTATGACCATGCTGTTCGAGGGAGTGCGCGAGTGCGGAACCCACTCTGCCGCATCCCATAATCACGACGTGCACGACCGTCCTTCCGGCTGTCAGCGTTCGTTCATCCGACCCTCGCCGACTGCAAAGTGCGCGTCAGCCGGCGTAAAGGTTGGTCCAAGCGTCTCAGACCGGGGCCCAAGCTACACACGCGCGGCAGGGCCCAGTAGGTTGCACGCCGCCGGTGCGGAAGTCCGCCACACTCCATCCGGCACCGGGGGACCCGGGGCCCGGGGACATCCCTTAACATCGCGGGGTGTCCAAACTGACCGACCTGCCGAAACGGATCCTGATCGGCCGGGCGCTGCGCAGCGACAGGCTGGGCGAGACGCTGCTCCCCAAGCGGCTCGCACTGCCGGTGTTCGCTTCCGACCCGCTCTCCTCGGTGGCCTACGCGCCGGGAGAGGTGCTGCTGGTCCTGTCCATCGCGGGGGTGTCGGCCTACCACTTCAGCCCGTGGATCGCGGTCGCGGTCGTGGTGCTGATGTTCACCGTCGTCGCCTCCTACCGGCAGAACGTCCACGCCTACCCCTCCGGCGGCGGCGACTACGAGGTGGCCACCACCAACCTCGGGCCGAAGGCGGGCCTGACGGTGGCCAGCGCCCTGCTGGTGGACTACGTGCTCACCGTGGCGGTGTCGGTCGCCTCCGGCATCGAGAACCTCGGCTCGGCGGTGCCGTTCTTCGTCACCCACAAGGTGCTGGGCGCGGTCGGCATGATCGTGCTGCTGATGCTGATGAACCTGCGCGGGGTGCGCGAGTCGGGCACGATCTTCGCGATCCCGACCTACGCCTTCGTCTTCGGCGTCTTCTGCATGATCGCCTGGGGCATCTTCAAGATCGCCACGGGGCATGACATGAACGCGCCGACGGCGCACTACACCATCCACGCCGAGTCCTCCGGGATCGGCGGCTTCGCCTTGGTCTTCCTGCTGCTGAGAGCTTTCTCCTCCGGGTGTGCGGCGCTCACCGGGGTGGAGGCGATCAGCAACGGCGTGCCCGCGTTCAAGAAGCCGAAGTCGAAGAACGCTGCCACCACGCTGGCCGCGATGGGCCTGCTCGCCGTCACCATGTTCTGCGGCATCATCGCGCTGGCGATGGACACCCACGTCCGGATGGCCGAGAACCCGGCGACCGACCTGCTCAACCACGGCCGGCCGCTCGGCTCCGGCTACACCCAGGACCCGGTGATCGCCCAGGTCGCCGAGGCGGTCTTCGGGCACAACTCGATCCCGTTCGTCTTCCTGGCCACGGTCACCGCGCTGGTGCTCTTCCTGGCCGCCAACACCGCGTACAACGGCTTCCCGGTGCTCGGCTCGATCCTCGCCCAGGACCGCTACCTGCCCCGGCAGCTGCACACCCGCGGCGACCGGCTGGCCTTCTCCAACGGCATCGTGCTGCTGGCCGGCTTCGCCGCGGTGCTCGTCTACATCTACGGCGCGAACTCCACCCGGCTGATCCAGCTCTACATCGTGGGCGTCTTCGTCTCCTTCACCCTCAGCCAGACCGGCATGGTGCGGCACTGGAACCGCCACCTGCGCACCGAGACCGACCCGGCCAAGCGCCGCCACATGCACCGCTCCCGGGCGATCAACGCCTTCGGCGCCTGCCTGACCGGCCTGGTGCTGGTGATCGTGCTGCTGACGAAGTTCACCCACGGCGCCTGGGTGGCCGTGCTCGGCATGGTGGTGTTCTTCGCCACCATGACCGCGATCCGCCGCCACTACACCCGGGTCGCCGAGGAGATCGCCGCCGACGACGGGCTCGCCGACGAGTACGCCCGCCCCGCCCGGGTCCACTCCATCGTGCTGGTCTCCAAGCTGCACAAGCCGACCCTGCGCGCCCTCGCCTACGCCAAGCTGATGCGCTCGGACACCCTGGAGGCGCTCAGCATCAACGTCGACCCCGACGACACCAAAGCCCTGCAGGCCGAGTGGCAGCGCCTCGGCATAGATGTCCCGCTGAAGATCCTCGACTCGCCCTACCGCGAGATCACCCGGCCGATCATCGACTACGTCAAGGGCCTGCGCCGCGACAGCCCGCGCGACGTGGTCAGCGTCTACATCCCCGAGTACGTCGTCGGCCACTGGTACGAGCACCTGCTGCACAACCAGAGCGCGCTGCGGCTGAAGGGGCGGCTGCTCTTCAGCCCGGGTGTCATGGTCACCTCGGTGCCGTGGCAGCTGGACTCCTCCGAGGCGGCCCGCGCCCGCGCCCGGCGCCGCGCCGATTGGAGCGCGCCCGGTTCCATCCGCCGCGGTCCGGTCGCCCCGCCGCGCAGCGAGCACACGACGGCGCCGGGACCGGCGAAGAAGTAGCCTCGCCGGGGCGCCTGCGGTCGGGGTTCCGGGGTTCGAGGCGCGCTGTGGGCCGGGGCGTTCGGGGTTCGAGGCGCGCTGTCGCTCGGGGGTTCTGGGTTCGAGGCGCTGCGGCTCGGGGTCTGGCTTGGGGGGCGTTGCCGCTCGGGGGTTCTGGGTTCGAGGCGCTGCGGCTCGGGAGAGCTGTCGCCTTGGGGGATACGGGCTCGGGTGCTGCGCAAGGGACGATGCCGGGCCGGCGTGACTCGAGCCCTCGGGTCCTCGGGTCCTCGGGTCCTCGGGTCCTGCGGTGCTTCCGGGTGGGCGGTCGGCTGCCCGACGGGCCGTAGACTGGCGAGTCGGCGCCGCGCGGCCCCGCACGTACCCCGCCGCTCCCGCGGTCCGGTGCCCGTGCGGTCCTCCGGCCCCGCGACGCCTGCGTCCACCTCGTACCCTCCCTCGTCCTAGGAGCAAGACCCTTCATGCCGAGCGATTCCACCCCCTCCCTGGTCGGCCGCGAGTTCGAGGTCGAGGTGGGCCCGGTGGCGCACGGCGGCCACTGCGTCGCGCGCACGGAGGCGGGGCAGGTGCTCTTCGTCCGGCACACGCTGCCCGGCGAGCGGGTGGTGGCCCGTGTCACCGAGGGCGAGGAGGGCGCCCGCTTCCTGCGGGCCGACGCCGTGGAGATCCTGGAGCCGTCCAAAGACCGCGTCGAGGCGCCCTGCCCCTTTTCCGGCCCCGGCCGTTGCGGCGGGTGCGACTGGCAGCACGCCGCTCCGGGCGCCCAGCGCCGGCTGAAGGCCGCCGTCCTCACCGAGCAGCTGGCCCGGCTGGCCGGCCTCACACCGCAGGAGGCGGGCTGGGACGGCACGGTCGCCCCCGCGCCCGGCGACAAGGTGGCCAAGGGCGAGGTCCCCGCGTGGCGTACCCGCGTGCAGTACGCCGTGGACGCCGAGGGCCGGGCCGGGCTGCGCCGGCACCGCTCGCACGACGTCGAGGTGATCGATCACTGCATGATCGCGGCACCCGAGGTGAGCGAACTCGGCGTGGAGGCCCGCGCCTGGCCGCAGATCGCGACGGTGGAGGCCATCGCCGCCACCGGATCCAGTGACCGGCAGGTCATCCTCACCCCGCGGCCCGGCGGCCGGCTGCCCGTCGTCGAGCTGGACCGGCCGGTGTCGGTGCAGCGGATCGGCGAGCGGGACAAGGCGGTGCACCGCGTGCACGGCCGGCCCTTCGTCCGCGAGCGGGCGGCGGGGCGGACCTGGCGGGTCGGCGAGGGCGGCTTCTGGCAGGTGCACCCGCAGGCGGCGGACATCCTGGTCGAGGCGGTCATGCAGGGCCTGATGCCGCGCAAGGGCGACACCGCGATCGACCTGTACTGCGGGGTCGGCCTGTTCGCCGGGGCGCTCGGCGAGCGGGTCGGCGAGCGCGGCGCGGTCCTCGGCATCGAGTCGGCCCGGCGGGCGGTGGAGGACGCCCGGCACAACCTCGCGGACCTGGAGCGGGTGCGGATCGAACTGGGCAAGGTGGAGCAGGTGCTGCCGCGCACCGGCATCACCGAGGCGGACCTCGTCGTCCTCGACCCGCCGCGCACCGGCGCCGACCACGCCACCGTCCGGCACATCGCCGGGCTCCGCCCCCGCCGTATCGCCTACGTGGCCTGCGACCCGGCCGCCCTCGCTCGCGACCTCGGCCGCTTCGCCAAGGAGGGCTACACGCCGGTCACCCTGCGGGCCTTCGACCTGTTCCCCTTCACCCACCACATGGAGTGCGTGGCGATCCTGGTGCCGGCCGCCAAGGGCGCCTGACCTGAGGGTTTGTCGATGCGCATTACCAGGGCGCGGTTGAGGGTCTTCTCGGTGGGGGTGAGCCGGCCGATCACCAAGCTGGAGCTTCGTCACCGGCTCCGGGCCCGGGCCGAGGACCGCATCCGGGCCGCCCGGGCCACCGGACTGCGCAACCTGCCCCTGCGCCACACCGCACAGAACAAGGTGTGGCTGGAGATTGTCCAGATCGCGCTCGACCTGCTGGCCTGGATGCCCATGCTCGCCCTGACCGGCCTGGCCAGGCTCTGGGAGCCCCGCCGGCTGCGGTTCCGCTGTTCTCCGCAGCCGCCCAGCTCGTCACGTCCGCGGCGCGATCGGCTTCTCCCCCTTCGGTGTGCTGGCCTACTACGCCATCACCAACGCCTCCGCCTGGATCCTGACCCCCGCCGAAGGGCGGCCCCCCAGGTTCGTGCCGGTCCTCGGCGCCGCAGGATGCCTCGTCCTGGCCTTCGCCCTGCCACTGACCTCGGTGGTGTGGGGGGCCGGGCGGTGATCGCGCTGGGCGCCGCGGCCTACGGCCTGCGCAAGGCACTGACCCGCACGTGACGCATGTGTGTCGGGTGATTACGGGTGGGATCAGCCGAATAGACGGTTGCGGGGCGGCCCCGCCGGTGCTGCGCCCGCTCCGAAATGGCGGTGCGCCACCCCCCCGTTCACGCGGCCGGAGGCGAGGAATGCATGCTCTACCTCCGTACAACGGAGATAAAAGGAGGGCATTCCACTTCTTTTACGGAATTGGCCGAACTCCGAGTCTGTCCGTTTTGTCGACCGAGGCGACAGGGCGGCAAAGTCGCAGCAACTGTTCAGCTGTCAGGGCATTCGAGGCGGGCAGCGCTGGTGCTGTGCACGGCTCCTGGCCCGAGGCGAGATGCGGGACCGCGGTGGACGGCTACTTCGCCTGCACCTCTTTCACCGTGCCCTCCTTGGATTCCCGCCACCTGACCCACATGTAGACGAGCCAGCCCCTGCCGTTCCAGGCCAGACCGGCGGCAGCCACCGCCACCGCCGCAGCCGTCATCTTCCGCGTTCGCGACATGGTCGCCCCTTTCTTTCCAGGACAGGCTAGAGGAGGCGGTCACCGCACGCACTGAGCCGAGCTTCTTGCGGGACTGCGCTGCCGGCCCGTGTATGGTCCGGACCTTGTGACCCGGAGGGTGGGGTGCCCTCGGGGGCTGAGCGGGATTTCCAGCAGAGACATCGGTGCCACTCATGGGGGCCCCGCACGGTAACGCGATCAACCGCCACGACCTGATGGTCGGCACCCTGAACGACAACACCGGCAAGACCGCCGCCTTCAGCTACCGGATCGGCGCCGCACGCGCGAAGATCCTGCCCGGCGGTACCTACGCCGACGACGTCAACGACAGCGGCCGGATGGTGGGCGGCGGCCCCTTCCCGGACAACCACCTCTACATCTGGCACGGCACCACCGTCGAACGCGAACTCACCGTCGGAAGCGGCTTCGGCCTGGGACGACGGCTCCCACGAGATTTACTGGGACGCCCCCCACACCGCGGACGGCACCGAAGTCCCGGGCCTGCATGGCTACTTCACCAACGGCTACTTCCACGTCATCAGCCCCACCACCGGACTCGTCGCCGGCGAGGGACCGATGGACTACACCTCGGAACCCCCGCCGGGAACCGCCGAAATCTGGACCGGCACGGGCCCGATCCGCGCTCTGCCGCCGCTGGTCCCGGACGGCGAATCCGGCGCCTCAGCCACCGCTGACAACGGCGACGTGGGCGGCGACAGCACCAACGCGGAGGGGAGCCCCGCCCCGGTCATCTGGACCTGCGGCGCAGTACAGCAGGCGCTGCAACCGGCGTCTCGCGGCAGTGTCGCCATTCGGGCGGCGAACACCGCAAACTGCCGTACTGGCTGACGAACCTGCCTCCCGACACCGCGCTGCGGCCGCGCTGTCCCTGGGCTCGGTCGAGCGGCACTTCCGGCTGCGGCTGCCGTGCGGGCTCGTGGAGGGGGCGGGGCTGCGGGCCGTGGTGGGTGAGCGGTGGCCCGGGCCCGGGCGGGTCTGACCGGGCGTTGCGTGGCGCGTTCGCCTTTCCGGTGCGCCCGCCGGGTCAGCCGGGTTGGGCGATCAGCTCGGTCGCGTAGTCGCACAGGGCCGACCGGTGCGGCTGGCCGGTCTTGGCGAGCAGCTTGGCCACGTGCTTCTCGACCGTCCGCGGGGAGATGTACAGCCGCTCGGCGATCTCCTGGTTTCCCAGGCGCGGCGCGAGCAGCAAGAACACCTCGTACTCACGTGCGGTCAGGCCCTGTAGACGCAGCCGGGCCGGAACGCCCGGAGTCCCGTGGCGCCGCTGCCGGACGGTCGCGCCCGCCCGGCGCAGCAGGTCGCGGCAGCTGTTGGCCACGACCGGCACGCCCGCCCCGTGGAAGTACTCCTCGGCGTCGCGCAGCCATTCCACCGGATCACCCCAGCCGTCGGCCAGGGCCACCGGCGCCACCAGCCGCTGGCCGAGCCGGCGGGCCATCAGGAACGGTTCGCCTGCCTCTTGTGCCTGCGCCACCGCGGCCTCGGCCTGCGCTCTGCGTCCGGCCCTGCCCTCGTGCACCGCGAACGCGAGTCGTTCGAACTGCCGGTTCCACGGCAGCGCCGCGGAGGGGTCGGCGACGGTCGCCGCGTGCTCCTCGGGGTCCGCTTGCCCGGTCAGCGCCCGCAGCAGCGGACGCAGCCCGTAGCGGCCGTTGAGGAAATGGACGGAAGGGTTCCCCTGCTCCCAGGCGAAAGCCTCGTCCAGCTCGCGCAGCGCCTGCTCACAGTCCTCCTCCAGCAGCGCGCAGATGGCGCGGCTGCCGAAAGCCTGCGGGGACTGCAGCGACCGCTCGCCTCCCCAGCGGCGGAACTCGGCCAGCTCCCTTTCCATCTGCCGGCGCTGCCCCTGGTGCGCGGCCAGCGCCACGCGGATGAGCAGGACGAACTGGTGGTTGTCGGCGTCCCTGAGCCGCGCGGTGCCCTCGGCACAACGATCGGCCAGCTCCCGGGCCGCGGCGTAGTCGCCGCGCAGCACCTGTTGCATGGCCATGGTGGCCTCGGCCCGGTACATCAGCGCCAGGGCGCCGTGGCCCAGGGCCGCTCGGTGGGCCCGTTCCAGCCGGGTGGAGCTGCCGGTGCACATGAAGTCGTTGACGCCCAGCCACATGAGGGTGTCGAGCTGCCACGTGGTGAGCCGGTGCTCGTTGGCGAGCACGAGGCACTTCTCCAGGTACGAGTCGGCCTGCTCGAAGCCGTGCCGCCGGGCCAGCACGGCGAGCAACTGCCATGCCTGGCAAGCGATCTCGGGGAGTCCGGCGCGCTCCGCGCCGTCCGCGGCCTGGCGGGCCAGCCGCTCCGCCTCGTCGGTCCGGTCGCCGTCGCTGTCCTGCACCCCGGCGAGGATCAGATGGGCCTCGACCATCTGCACCGCCGGTCCGAGCGCCGCCACGGCGGACGGCCGCGCGCCGTCGGGCACGAGCCGCAGCAGTTGGCGGACCTGGCGCACCCGCCCCGCGGCGTCCTCGAACCGCGCGGCCGTCACGGCGGCCCAAGCAATACGGGCCTGCAAGGTGGCTGCCCGGACCGCGTCCAGTGCGCCGGGACCGGCTTCGGGCAACTCGTCGGCAAGCGCGCACGCCCGGTCGAGCTGGCCGTTCTCGGTCAGGGTGTACACCAACTGCTCCACCAGCGGCGCCCGTTCGGCGGCCTGGTCCGCACCCGGCAGCAGGTCGAGGGCCCGTTCGAGCAGTGACACGGCGGAGTTGACGGCGCCGCCGGCCAGCGCGGACCGGCCGGCCTGCGCGAAGCGCAGTGCTGCGGCGCTCGGGTCGCCGGCCGTCTGCCGCAGGGCGGCGACGAGCACACACCACTCGCCGGGCAGCCCGGGGTGCGCGCGTTCGATCGCGTCGGCACCCCTGGCGGCGATGGCGGCGCGTTCCGCGGGCAGGATCGCGGCGACCAGGGCCTCCGCGGTCAGCGCGTGCCGGAACTCGTACCAGTCACCCACCGGACGGCTGGGCGAGATGAGGTGGGCGTCCATGCCGGCCCGCAGGTGCACCAGCAGGTCGCGGTCCGGCAGCCCGCTGACCGCCTGCAAGACGGCCAGCGAGAAGCGCCGGCCGAGAACGGCGGCGCTGGTGAGCAGCGCCCGTCCGTCCGGGCTGAGCCGGGCGGCGCGCTGGGTGACGCTGTGCACCACCGTGCGCGGGACATCGATGTCCAGGTCGCCGGTGACGTGCCAGGCGCCGTCGGGCCCGCGGCGCAGTACATCGGCGGCGATCATGCCGCTGAGCAGTTCCTCGACGACGAACGGATTGCCGTCGGCGTCCCTGGCCAGCCGGTCGGTCACCTCCTGGGGCAGCAGGACGGCTGTGCCGTGGGGCGGCGGTCCGGCGGCCGCCAGCGCCGCTTCGGCCATCATCCGGACCTCCTCGCCGGTCAGCGGGCGCGGTTCGCTGAGGACCGCGGACCGGCGCTGGGCGAGCTGCCGGGCCAATTGCTCGGCCGGCCCGTGCTCCGGGCGGAGGGTGGCCAGCAGGACGATCGGCTGGCCCCGGATGTTGTCGCACAGGTACTCGATGGCGGCGAGCGTCTCGGTGTCGGTGTCGTGCAGGTCCTCAAGAAGCAGCAGACAGCCGGGGTGCCGGTGCTGTGTCAGGTCGCGGCCGATGGTGGCCAGCAGCCGCAGCGTCGCCTCGGCCGTCTCCACGGGCGAGGCCGGCGCGCCCGTGTACCCGGCGGTGCGCCACTCGGGCAGCAGGCCGCCCAGCGCCGAGCGGTACGGGGCGAGTCCGGGGTCCTCGGGGAGACCTCCGAGCCGGACGAACGACAGCAGTGCCTCCGCGATCGGGCGGAACGGCGCTGCGCCGCCGCCGGTGGCGCCCGGCCTGCCGCGCAGCACCGCCAGGCCGCTGGTGAACGCGCGGAACGCGCACTCCGCGGCCAGCCGCGACTTGCCGATCCCCGCCTCGCCGAGCAGGAACACCGCCCGGCCGTCCCCTTCACGAACACCGGCGAGACTCGCGTCGAGCACGGCGAGTTCGGCGCCGCGCCCGATCACCGTTGGTGATGTTATGAGCACCAGCGGAGGATAGCTCCGGTTCTGACTATCTACCAGGGGTGAGGAGAGTTCGTCAGTATGCGCCCGCTTGGCCCCAGGAGGTGAATGTAAAGGAGTAAGTAGGGAATTGGTCGGGGTCCTCTCCCGTCGTGGCCAGGCCGGCCAGCAGCTGGGCACGACGGCCGACGACCGCACCGGTGCCCAGCCGGATGCTTCCGGCAGGGTGGTCAGAGGCGGCCCCGTCGCGGGCGGCCGGGTTCTTCCAGGCGTTGACGAGGGGGTTGTCGCTCATCGGACGTTCTCCTTCTCGGGGTCGGGGTGGGCGGATGCGGGGCCGGCGACTGCAACAGCAGTACCGAGGGGACACGGGGCCCGAAGCCGAGCCGCAGCAACTCGTGCCCGATGCCGGCCAGACCGGTCAGCAGCCCCGGGCTGCTGACCGAGTCGGGCGTCCCGCAGCGCGGACCGAACCGGTCCAGTGCGGACAGTAGCGCGGCAGCGCGGGGCAGGGCCGCGCCGGGGCCCGCGCTGCCCGGGCCGGTCGCGGCGAGAAGCAGGTCGAGGGCGCCGGCCTCTCCGTGGCACAGGCTGTGGTCGCCCGCGGTCGGAGCGGCGGACCGCTCGACCACGTCATTCAGCAGCCCGGTCAACTCGGGGACGTCCGCCGCGGGCCCGCTGTCGGCGATCGCCAGCGCGGCGCCTGACGCTTCGTCGCACCAGCCGGTCCCGACCGGGGCCGTCGCGCACCGGGCCGCCGCGGTGCGCAGCGTCGCCAGGCCGGCTGAAGCGTGCCCGGGGCCGCCGCCGGCCGCGGCGAACCGCAGCAGCGCCCACCCCACGCCGGCGGCCCCGGTGCTGAAGCCGCCGGCAGGCAGGCCCCCGGGTGCCTGGGCGGCGAGCCGGTCGGCGCAGGCCCGGGCGGTGCGGGCGGCCGTCGCCGACCCCGTGGCCTGCTGTACGGCGAGCATCGCCGCCAGGCAGCCGGCGTCGCCGTCGAGGACCCCGGGCTGCGCGTCGGCGCCGGCCGCGGCCGTGGCCGCGGCGGCCAGGTCCACGGCCGTGGCGGCCCAGCCGGCCACCTCCGTGTCGTCCAGCAGGCCGGCGAGCAGGGTGAGCGCGTAGGCGATGCCGCCCAGGCCCGCGAAGCCCGCGCCGACGGCGTGCAGGTCGGCCGGCCGGCCGGCCAGCGAGGCGAGCAGATCCGGCAGCGGGGCCAGCGCGCGTCGCGCGACCGAGGTGTACCGCTCGGTGCCGGTGAGGTCGGCGAGCTGCGCCAGGAAGAGCGCCGTGCCGCAGTAGCCGTGGGGCAGCCCCGCGCCCTGTGGCCGGACCGCCCAGATCCGGTCGTCCAGGGGCTCCAGGCACAGCCAGTTGACGCGTCGGCCGTCGTCCTGCGCGCGGGCCAGGATGCGGTCGGCGATGCCGCAGGCGGCGAAGAGCATCCGTTCGGCGTCGGGCACGGTGGCGGCAGGCTGGCCGGGCGGCGCGGCGGAGGTGCGCGGTCCGTTGCCGCGGCGGCGGGTCGCAAGTGTCGCGCGGATCACCCACTCCTGGTCGAAGCGATCCGTGTCGCCCATCATGGCGACGCGGTGCTCGGCACGGGCCAGGCCGCACTCGGCGACCAGGCCGTCGACCGTCAACGGGCCGATCGCCAGGTCCGTCGCCCCGGGGGAGCAGACGGCCACGGGTACGTCACCCGCCCACAGTTCGGCCAGTTCGGCGCCCGACAGGGTGCGCAGCCCCTGGCCGCCGGCCGAGTCGCGCCACAGCACGTCGAAGAGCCGCTCCCGGTCCAGGGCTTCGCGCAGTACGTCCGGATGGGTGGACTCGTCCAGCAGGTTCGCGTACCAGCGGGTGGGGCGTAGTACCGCCCGCGTCACGTCCCGCGTGAAGCGGGCGAGCAGGCCGCCGGGGCCGATCAGTTCCGTACGGTGTCCGGCGATCGCGTCGTAGCCCGCCCGGAAGCCGGCGACCAGCGGCTCCACGTGGAGCGAGGGATCGGCTTCCGCGTCGCGCAGCCGGGGCCGGTTCGCCGAGCCGCGGAACATCCCGACGGTCCTGACCAGGCGCATGGTGTCCGTTCCCGGTGCCGACCAGCCGGTCACCTCCTCAGGCAGCGGGGTGTCCCGGTCGCCGCCGAGGCCGGAGATGTCCAACGCGCCGTGTTCGCCGACCAGGAAGAGCGGCAGGAGCGCGGTCCGCGCGACCGACGCCGTCAGCGCCGCCTGCGCCGGGTCCGCGCAGGCGTGCCGGTGCAGTTCGGGATGGAAGAGCGTCTCCAGGTCCACCAGGACGGGCTGGTCCGCGCTGGCGACCAGGTTCTCGAAGTGCATGTCGGTGGCGCCGAGCGCGTGGATCAGCGCCAGCAACGCGCCGAGCCGCCAGTAGAAGCGCTGCACGTCGGCCGGGCCCGCGCACGGTGCGGCTGGGGCGTACTCCACCCAGCCGTAGCCCGGTCGGCCGAGAACGGCCAGACGGCGCAGGTCCAGGCCGGCCAGGTGGGAGTTGAGCCAGCCGCAGGCGTCGTTGAAGTGCTCGTGCACGCTCAGCGGGCGGGGCTTGAACACGACTTTGGCGCCGTGCTCGAAGGACAGTACGGCGACCGCCCGGCCGCCTTGGTGCCGGTCGCCGGCGCTTGTGTCCACCTGGACCAGCCGGCCGGGGTCGACGCCGGCGAGGAGCTTTTCGACCACGTCGGCCCGGTCGTCGGCGAAACGCCCGAGCAACTCGTTCCACGCGTTCACGGCCTGGTCGCAGCACTGCGCCAGCAGCCTGGCCAGGACCGGGTACTCGGTGACCAGGGCGCGCAGCGCGGACCGCGCGGAAGCCTGTCGGACGAAGTCGCAGAACCGCAGTTCCGCAGTGTCGCCGCGCAACTGCCCGCGTTCCCGGAGGACGTTGAGTTCCAGCACCAGGGTCCGGCGGGCGAGCTGCACCAGCGCCCTGCCCAACCGGTCGGTGAAACAGTCCCTGACCGCCGCCAGGTCGGCCGGCCCGTCGGTACCGCGCCGGCCGATGGTCATCAGCAGCCGCTCGGCCGCCGCCTCGGTGAACGGCGCGAGCACCGCGGCGAAGCCCGCCGACCAGGAGCCGACGGCAGGCAACGGCGGGTCGAGCGGAGCCCGCGCCAGCGCGTCCTCGACCGTGGCGACCCACGCGGGCCTGCCGATCCTGCCGGCCAGGGCCGCGGGCTCCTCGGCGAGCAGGGCGCTCAGCCCCTCCTCGTCCAGCCCGGTGTCCGCCAGCCGGGTCCGCAGCAGCGCGGGCGAGGAGTACGCGGACTGCCACGTCCGGGCCGGGTCGGCGGTGCCGGCGGGCGTCGGAGGTGGCGGCAGACGCTCGGCGAGAGCCACGCCGCCGACCCACCAGGTCTGCGGATCCATCATGCCCGCGATCGTGCCACTGGCGGCCCGCGCTTCCTATGGGGGCCGGCCCCCATATTCCGGCGGGAGCGGGGCCCGCGGCCGGCCGGCGCGGCGGAATACGGGGGCCGGTCCCCATAGGAAGCCGGTGCGCGGCGGCCGATGCTCGGAGCACCCCGACGACGGTCTCGGTGCGGCCGAGCACGGAGGCGGTCGGCCGGAGCCCGGCGCCGCCCCGGAACGCCCTGCCGAGGACGGCGCGGGCACGCCCCGGGGGATGGGCGCGCGGGAGACCGTTTTCCCCGCTCGGACCATGCGGTCCGGGCTCCTCTTGTCACAGATGGGATGTGCGATGAGCGAGGTTCAACTGAGTTCGGAGGAACGGCGCCGGTTCGGTGCCCTGGTGGCGCAGGTGTGGAGCGACAGCGACCTCGCGGCGCGCTACGCCTCCGAGCCGCTGGTCGTCCTGGCCGAGCACGGCATCGTGTCGGCGGAGCCGCTGGAGGTGCCGGCTGCGCCGGTGGAGGAGATCGACGACGAGGCGCTGGGCCTGCTCAGCGCGGTCGGCGGTCTCGCGCCCGCCTGCTGCGGGTCGGCGAGCTCCGTCTCGTGCCCCGGCTGCACGGCGAGCACTTTCGGCTGCGGCAACTGCTGAGTCACATCGCTGCGCCGGGGGTCGGACGGGGAGCCCCTGTGCTCCCCGTCCGACCCCCGGGCCCCGGAACCCCGACGCCCAGGGCGGCACGGGTTCGTAGGACACGGATCACCGCTCGCTGTGTGTGCCGGTCCTCCCCCTGCCCGGACCGAGCGCGGTCCGGGCGTCCCCGCCACAGATGGGATGCGCGATGAGCGAAGTCCGACTCACTTCCGAGGAACGGCGCCGGTTCGGCGCACTGGTGGCCGATGTGTGGAACGACGGCGACCTCGCGGCGCGCTACGCGGCCGAGCCGCTGGCGGTGCTCGCTGAGCGCGGCATCGTGTCGGCGGAGCCGCTGGAGGTGCCGGCTGCTCCGGTGGAGGAGATCGACGACGAGGCGCTGGGCCTGCTCAGCGCGGTCGGCGGTCTCGCGCCCGCCTGCTGCAGCTCGGCGACGACCATCGCCTGCATCGGCTGTGTCATGACGGCCTGCTGACCGGCGGCACATCACGGTCGGACGTGGGCCGCCCCGCGTCCGACCACCTCACGCGCAGTTAGGAGTGATCGATGGCGGGCACGGCGAACACCGAAGGCAGCCGGGCGAGTTCGAGGGACGGGGCGGGTACGGACGGTGGTGCGGGTGCGGCTGTCGGCCCTGCCGCCGCGGCCAACACGGTCGTTCCGGGTGACGACGCCGAACGGCGGCACGCGGTCGGCGAGATCATGGCACGGTTGCGGGGAGACCGCGCCCCGGTGGGCGGGACCTTCCACCGCACGCCCGCCGAACTGGCCCGCATCGCACCGGTGGTGGCCGTCGCGCCCGGTCTGACCGTGGTCACCGCAGCGCGCGAGGCGCGGGCGCTGCTCGCGGACCCGCGGCTGCTCGTCGGCTCCGACGAACCCGCCGTGCCCGCCGTACGGGTCAGCCCCGTCGGCGAGATCGACGCGCTCTACCACGCCATGTTCAGCCTTCAGGACGGCGCGTCGCACGCGCGGCTGCGCCAGGTGGTCGCGCCGTACTTCTCACTTGGAGCGGCGCAGGCGACGGAACCCGCGATCACCGCGCTTGTCGAGCGGACCTGGGACGAGGCCGTGTCGGCGGGCTCCGGCTCCGTTTCCGCGGCGGGCGCGACCGAATCCGGATCCGAAGGCGCGTCCGGCCCTGTGGCCGCCGAACACGAGCCGGCACCGGCCGGGTTCGACCTCGTCGCGGCCTTCGCGGACCCGCTGCCGATCCGGCTGGCCCGCACGACGATGGGGCTGCCCGTCGAGGACGAGCCGCAACTCATGTCGTGGGCGCGGCTGTTGCGCGACCAGCTCAGCCCACAGCAGACCGGCGGCGTGGCACCCGACGTCGAGCGGGCCGCCGTGGCCGGGACGGCCCGACTGCGCGGGTACGCCGAGCGCGCTATCGCCGAGGCGGCCGACGGCCCGCTCCATGCGATCGCGGCGGCCTCGCGCGCGGGAAACATCCGACCGCACGAAGCCGTGGGGCTGTTCGTGCTGCTCCTCGTCAATGGTCTGGAGACGCTGAGCCAGGCCCTGGTGCAGGCCGTACGTGTGGTCGCCGCGGACCCGGCGTGGCTCGCGGCCGTGCGCGCGCGACCGGCCACCGCCCTCGACGCGTTCCGCGCCGCCCTGCGCACAGAACCGCCGCTGCGCATGCTGGCCCGGCGGGCCGGCTGCCCCGTCACCATCGGCGGCAGCCGACTGGCCCTCGGCGGGACCGCCGTCGTCCTGCTGGCCGCCGCGGTCGCCGAGGACGCCGAGCGCGCCCCGGGCCCGCCCGGAGCACCGGGCCCCCGGGCCCGGCAGGACGGCGCGCTGGCCTACGGGCACGGCAAGCACGTCTGCCTCGGCCGCCATCACGCAGATCTCGTCGGGGCGGCTGTGTTGCGCCATCTTGCCGCCCGCTGCGCCCGGGTGGACCTGCTCCCTGGAGCGAGGCCGCACCGGCACGTCCCTGTGAACGGCTACGCGTACCTCCCCGTACGCCCGGTCCCGCACGCCGCTGACCCCTTTACCCGCGAACGGAGTGCCTGATATGGCCGATACGGCCGATACGGCCGAGAAGGGGCTGCCCGTCCTCCCACCCGCGCCGGACGATGCCCGGTCCGGGCGGGTCCTGGCGCCCGGACGACCGGCAGGACGGGCGGAGCCGCCGCCCCGCCGCTCCGACGCGACCGACGGTGCCGAGCGCCCCGTAACCGCCGCGGACGGGGTCGACGGCGCCCTCCGTTCCGAACCGGACCCGCACACAGGCCAGGACCTCGCCGGCGACCCGGACGAAGACCTGGACGACGACACCGACGCCGCGGCGGACAGACGCCTCGCCCTCGCCGCCCGCACCGCCGGGGAACGGATCCGGCTGGTGCCGAGCGGCTACGCCCTGGCCCTGAGCATGATCCTGGTCGCGCTGTTCGGCCTGGTGAGCTGGTCGGTGTTCGGAACCGTGCCCAGCTCCGTGCACCTCACCGGCGTCCTCGTGCACGGCGACGGCCCGAGCCCGGTGCCCGCGCCCGCCGCCGGAACCGTTGTCAGTGTCGCGGTGCGGCCCGGACAGGCGGTGCGGCGCGGCGAGAAGGTCGCCGTCGTGCAGACCGCGTCCGGGCGCCGCAGCCCCGTCACGGCGACCGCCGAGGGCACAGTGCTCGGCGTGGTGTCCGCGCCCGGCACGGCGGTGGCGCCGGGGACGCCGGTCGTGTCGGTCGACCTCAGCGACGGCGGCCTCACCGGCTGGCTCTTCGTCAGGGCCGACCGGGGCTACCCGGCTGCCGCCGGTTCCTCCGTGACCGCGCGGCTGTCCTCGGGCGACTCCGTGGTCACCGTGGACGGCACGGTCCGCGGCATCGGGAGCTATCCGATGACCGGGAGCGAGATCAGCCGCATGCTCGGCGGCCTGCCCGCTCGGCTCGCCGTGTCCGGTGACGGACCGTACCGGCTGGTCACCGTGTCGATGCGGGCCCTCGGCGTGACCGGCTCCGCGCACCTGGCGCTGAGCGGTCAGGAGTCCTCCGAGGTCCCCGCGCTCATCCCGCTGGTCGCCGACGTGCGCACCGGGTCCGTACGGCCGATCGACGCGCTGGTGGGGGGCCACTGATGCGCTCTGCGCCCCTCGCGCTCGGCCGCCGCGTCCGCCGTGTGCCGTACGTGCCGCAGACCGAGGAGACGGACTGCGCTCCCGCGTGCCTGGCGTCCGTGCTCGCCTGCCACGGCCGCCGGGTCCCGCTGCGTGAACTGCGGGAGGCGACCGGCGCGTCACGGGACGGCGTGGACGCGCTCACGCTGGTGCGCGCCGCGCGCGGATACGGTCTCGCCGCACGGGCCGTGCGGGTGACCACCACGTGGCGCGACGGCCGTGCGGAGGTCACCGGCCTTGCCGACCTCCCGCTGCCGGTCATCGTTCACCTGAGGGACCGTCATTTCATGGTGCTGGAGCGCGTGTCCGGCGGCACGGCGACCCTGGTCGACCCCGCGCTCGGCCGGCACCGCCGACCGGTCGCCGACCTCGCCCCCGACCTGAGCGGCATCGTGCTGGTCGCCGAACCGGGCCCGCACTTCCGGCCCGGCGGCGCGCGGGCCGGCACACTGCGCCGGATCGCCGGGCTGCTCGCCGGGCAGTGGACCGGGGTGCTCGTCGCGGTCCTGCTCAGCCTGGTGGCGTGCGCGGCCGGACTGGCGCTCGCGATGGTGCTGAAGCTGCTGGCCGGCGCGCTGCTGGCCGGCGGCTCGGCCGGACAACTGCAATTCGGCGCGGCGCTGTTGGCGACGGGCGTGCTGGCCGGGGGAGTGGCCGCCGCGCTCAACCAGATACTCGGCAGGTTCCAGATCCGGCAGTCGCTGACGCTGTCGGTCGACTTGGTGTGGCGGCTGCTGCACATCGAGGGTGCCGCGCTGCTGCGCCGCGAGCCGGGGGCGATGGCCAGTCGTGTGCAGTCCGCGGACGCCTTCGCGCAGGGCCTGATCTACCAGGTCGTGCCGGGACTCGCCGCCGTGGTCAACGCGGCCCTGATCGGCGTGGTGATGGTGCACGAGGACCGGGTGGTCGGTCTGACCGCGGTCGGCCTGGGCCTGCTCGCCGTCGCGATCCCGGTGTTCAGCTGGCACCGGCAGGCGGCCGCAGCCGTGATCGAACAGCGGCTCACCATGCGCCGCGACGCCGTCGGCTTCGCCGTGATGCGGTCGATCGACGCGGTCAAGGGAAGTGGCGGGGAGGCCGAGGTGGCCGGCTACTGGACCTCGCGGCACGCCGTCGCGGTCCGCGCGAGCGCGCTGCACACCCGGCAGCAGCAGGGCATCAACAGCGCCGCCGCGGTCCTCGCGGTCGGTGCAGCGGGCGCGGTGGCCCTCGTCTCCGCGCCCCGGATCCTGGCGACGCACATGACCTTCGGCTCCCTCTTCGCCATCCAGAGCCTGACCGGGTCCTTCGTCGCCGCGGCGTCCGCGGTCGTGCTCGGACTGCTCCAGATCCCGGGGCTACGTACCCAACTCGATGTCCTGGATGACCTGTTGGGTGAACGGAGCGACGTGGGCGCGGTCCGTGAGGTGGGTGAGGACACCGGGGAACGGCTCGCTGGACACCTGCGGCTGGAGGGTGTGACGGCCGGGTACACCCCCGCCCGGCCCGCCCTGCGCGACGTGGACCTGACCGTCCGCGCGGGGGAGTGGCTGGCCGTGACCGGCCCGACCGGCGCGGGCAAGACGAGTCTGGCCCGGCTGCTGGCGGGCGTGCTCCAACCCCAGGACGGACAGGTGCTGTTGGACGGCCGGCCGGCGCGCAGCTGGCCGCGCGGCGTGCTCGTGCGCAGCGTCGCCTGGGTCGACCAGAACATCGAGCTGTTCGCGGGCACCGTCGCCGACAACCTCACGCTGTGGGACGACGACACCGCCCCCGGGGCCCTCGACCGCGCGCTGCACGACGCCTGCCTCGACGAGGTGATCGCCCGCCGTGGCGGTCCGCACGCCGCCGTCGTGACCGAGGGCGGGGACAACTTCAGCGGCGGTGAGCGGCAGCGGCTGGAGGTCGCCCGCGCCCTCCTCACCGACCCTTCGATCTTGATCCTCGACGAGGCCACCGGCGCTCTCGACCGCGCGGTGGAGCGGGAGTTGTTCGCCCGGCTGCGCCGCCGCGGGGTGACGGTGATCATGCTCGCGCACCGCCGCTCGGCGGTGGACGTCTGCGACAGGGAGGTGGTCGTGCGCGGTGGCACGCTGAGGGAGGCGCAGCCGCCGGCCGGCGACCTGGACGGTGGCGGCCCGGACAATGGCGGCTCGGGGTCTGCCGCGCCGGATGGCCCCGCCGCCGCGCCCGGCGCCCCCCGGGTCGGCGGCGACCCCGGCACCTCAGGCCCCGCGATCGCCGACCTCGCACCCGCCCCGGGGAGGGCCACCACCCCTGGCCCGAAGCGGACCGGCCCCGGTTCCCCCGGCGCACACGAGGAGCGCCGCGGAGCCGCCGAGGGCGACGCGGACCGGACCGAGGTGGGGGTGCGATGAACACCGACACGGCCGGACTCTTCGCCCCCCTCGACCTGTTCACCGCCGCCGGGGCCGTGGCGGCCTCCTCCGCGGCCCCGCTCGACGACTGCTGCCGCCTGCTCGCGGCACACCTCGGCGTCTCCCCCGCGCCGCCGTCCACGTCCACCGGGCAGCCCGGGGCCGCGGCGGACGCCGCGGCGCAGCGCTTGGAGCAGTACGGCCTGCGCGGGCGTCCGGTCCGCCTCGGCGCGGACCGGCGCCGCGACGGCCTGCACCCGCTGCTCGGCTTCTGGAAGGACGGCGCCCCCGTGGCGCTGCTGCCCGGCGGGCGGCGCGGATACCGCCTGGTGGATCCGGAGTTCGGCGAGTTCTCCGACTGGGACGACGCCACGGCCGCTGACCTCGCCCCGTGGGCGTTCGAGGTCACCGTGCCGCTGCCGACCGGCCGACTGCGCGACGTCCTCGGTCATGCCCGGCGCCGCGGCGACCTCCGGTACCTGACCACGGCCGGCATCGCCGCCGCCCTGCTCGGCGGGCTGCTGCCGACGACCGGGTCCTTGGCGCTGACGGCGGTCCTCGGCCACCGTTCCGGTGCCATCCGCGAACTGGCCGTCCTGAGCGGCTTCGGCCTGGTCGTCTACGCCGGGCTGGTGCTGCTGCGCAACCTCGCCGTCGCCCGGGTGGAGTCCTACGCCGAGGCCGTCCTGGGACCGGCGATCCTGGACCGGCTGCTGCGGGCCCGCGCCTGGCGGCTGGGTGAATACTCCGCCGGGGACCTGGTGGTGCGGCTGGCCGGGGTGGACACGATCCGCCGGATGCTGGGCACGGTCACCCTCTCCGCCGCGCTCAACCTCGTCTTCGGCGTGACCAGCCTCGTGGTGCTCGCCGTCCTCGAACCGCTCGCGAGCATCCCCGCCATCGGCGCCGTGCTCCTCGCGGTGCTGCTCGTCACCCGCTTCGGCCGTCGTCAACTCCACCACGACCGGCAGGTGTTCGACGCATACGGACGGGCGTCCGGCACCCTGCTGGAGATCATCCGCGGCCTGGACAAGATCCGTGTCGCCGGCCGCGAGGAGCACGCCTTCCGCCGCTGGCTGGCGGTCTTCGCGGAGCAGAAGCGTGCCGACCTGCGCGCCGCAGGATGGCAGTCGGCCACCGCCGGGCTGCTCGGCACCCTGCCCGCCGTGCTCTACGCCCTCCTGCTCGAGGGCCCGCACCTGCTCGGCGGCGGCCTCGGCCCCGGCCGGCTGCTGGCCGTGAACATCGCGCTGTCGCAGTTCGTGATGGCCGTGGCCCAGGCCGGTACCCTCGGCACCGCCGCGTACGGGGCCGTGCCCGTGATCGACCGGATCCTCGAGGTGGTCCGGTTGGAACAGGAGCCGTCCGGCGCCGTTCCCGATCCCCCGGGCACCGTGTCGCTGCATGGCGTGACCGTACGCGCCCCTGACGGCGCGGAGTTGTTGCACGAGGTGAACCTGACGGCCGGCGCGGGCGAACTCGTCGGGGTGGTGGGTCCCTCCGGTGCGGGCAAGTCCACCCTGGTGCGCGCCATGCTCGGCCTCGCACCGTGCGCGCAGGGCGAAGTCCGGTTCGACGGAAGGGAACTGGAGGGTCTGGACGCGGTCGCGGTGCGGCGCTCGCTCGCCGCCGTGCTCCAGGACGCCAGCACGGCGGGCGGCGATATCCGTGCCACCGTCGCGGGCGGTCGCCCGGCTGTCGACGACGCCGAGATCTGGCGGGCGCTGGCCATCGTCGGACTCGCGCAGGAGGTGCGGGCCATGCCGATGGGGCTGTTCACCCCGGTCGGAACCGGCAGTCGCATGGTCTCCGGCGGTCAGCGCCAGCGGATGCTGATGGCCCGCGCGCTCGCCGGTCACCCCCGGCTGCTGGTCCTGGACGAGGCCACCAGCGGTCTCGACGGCCCCACTGAGAAGGCCCTGCTCGACCGGGTCGCCGCCACCGGCGTCACCCGCGTCGTGGTCACCCACCGGGTCGAGACGCTGCGCGCAGCCGACCGCATCGTGGTCCTCGACGCCGGCCGCGTCGTCGCCACGGGCGACTTCGCCACGCTCCAGGCCGGGTGCTCGGTCTTCGCGACCCTCGTCCATGCCGCGGGACCCGCCGCCGAACCCGCCCCGCAGCCCCTTGCGGACGGCCCCGGCTCCGGTGCCCACCGGCCCGCATCCGTACCTGTACCCGTCGCCACCCCGCCAGGAGGCACCGCATGACCGAGGTGGACCGCCCGGCGCGCCTCACGCTCCCGCCCGACGTGGCCGAGCTGCTGATACGGGTCACCACCGCCGGCGCGACACCGTACGACCGGCTGCGCTCACCCGCCGCGACGCCCGGCACGGCCGGCACCAGGCGGCGCGCGGAGCAGTGGGCACTGGCCGCGGCCGGCACCCGCGACCTGCATGCACCCCAGGTGCGCGCCGCGCTGGCCACCGGGGTGCTCGGCAGCGCCGACCCGCTCGCCGCGCTCGCCGACCTCGACCCGGGGCGCATCGTCGAACCGCCCCGATGGGCCGTCGAGCTGGGCGAGCTGCTGATCGCCCTGCCCGAGCAGTCGGTGGGAGACCAGGGGCTGCGCGCGCCGCAACGGACCCTGCACGACGCGCTGGAGACCCTGCTCCGGCGCGACCTGGACCGTCTCGCCGCGCAGGGCACGGAACTCGACGTGTCCGACAGCGCCGTGACGGACCTCGCGGCCCAGGGAACCGACCGGGTGGGCGTGGTGGCCGGGCCCAGCCTCGACTTCGACCTGCGGTTCCTGAGCCCGGTCGAGATCGACGGTTCGCGCGGAGACTGGTGCCGTCGGCTGGAGTCGCTGCCGGTTCTCGGCTACCTGATGGGCACCGCCGTGCGCCAATGGCGCGCCGCCACCCGGGAGATGCTGCTGCGGCTCGCCCGCGACCTGCCCCGACTGCGCGCGAAGCTCCTCGGCGGCCGGGCACCCGGCGCGCTCGCGCACGTCCAGGGCGATGCCGGAGATCCGCACGACGACGGCCGCAGTGTGGCCGTCCTGCGTTTTGCCTCCGGCGCCCGCGCCGTCTACAAGCCGCGCGATCTGCGGTGCGCCGCGGCGTACTTCACGCTGCTCGAGCAGATCGAGGACGCCTTCCCCGGCCGTCCCCCGCACCGCAGGGGTCTGGTGCTCGGTGACGGCTACGCGTGGGAGGAGTACATCCCCACCGCCGAGTGCGCTGATCCCGCCGAACTCCCCTCCTACGCACGCCGCTTGGGCCATCTCATCCGGATCTGCACCCTCTTGCAGGGCCGCGACCTGTGGCAGGACAACATCCGGCCGCACGGCGACGTGCCGGTGCTCGTGGACCTGGAGACGCTGGCGCATCCGCGGTTCGCGCCGTCCGGCGACCCGGTCGCCGCGTTCCTCGACGGCACCGTGATGCCGACCGGACTGGTCACCGCCCCGGTGGTCCTCGGCCCCGGCGAGCCGGCCGTCGACGTCGGCTCGTGCAGTCCCGCCGACCGCAAGCGGATGCCCTATCGTCCTGGCGTGCCCCGGCTCGCCGCCGCCGGGCGCGATCTCGGCCTCAGCGACGGGCTGTTGACCTGGCAACCGGAGAGCATGGCGTGGTCCGGCACCCGGACCCTCGATCCTCGGGAACACGTCGACGAGGTCGCCGAGGGCTACCGCGAGGCCGGGTCAGTGCTCGCCGCGCGGGCCGAACGGCTGCTCGCCGAGGACGGGGCCGCGCACGCCTTCGCCGGGACCGTGGTGCGGGTGATGTGGTCCGGGACCTGGGACGCGTACACGCTGATGCGCGCCGCCGGCTCGCCGAACGTACTGACCGACGCCGGACGGCGCGAGGCGGTCCTCGCGCGCCTCTTCCGGGCCACGGCCGGCGGGCCCGAGCAGAGCGCCAGACGGGCGATGACCGCAGCGGAGATCCACGACCTGCGGCGCCTCGACGTGCCGCTGTACAGGCACGTGGTCGGCGAGGAGGACGTCCTCACGTCGACGGGAGCCCGCGTCCCCGGGCTGCTTGCGCCGCGGGGCGGCTGGTCGTTCCCCGGCCGCCTGCGTCGCCTCGCGCGGGAGTCGGCGACCGCGCAGCGCCGTACGGACGGGGGAGCCGACGCGCCCGACGGGCCCGGCGCCGATCTCGCCGTGCTCTACTCCTGCCAGCACCTGGTGGACGTACACAGCGGCAACCGGCGCCCGGTGCCGCCCCACCCCGTCCGCCGCCCGGCCGTCCCGCCCGCCGCGCTCGTGGCACGCGCCGACGGCCTGCTCGACCGGGTGTGGCGGCGGGCACTGCGGGACGCGGACGGCCGACCCGGGTGGGTGGCCCTGCACCGCGACCCGAGCCTGGGCATCGAGGTGCTGGGTGCGGCCGGACCCGACCTGGCCGAGGGCCTGTCCGGCCTCCTCGTCGCCGCCGCCGAACTCGCCGCCGCCGGCGACCGCGACTGCTGGCTCCCGCGCACCCGCGAACTCGCCGCCGTGATCGCCTTCCACCTGGCCGGCCGGCCCCCGGCGCACGCGGCCGACGGGCCGTCCCCGTCGACGGCCGCCCCCGGCATCGCCCACGCCCTCCGGCGAGCCGCCCTGCTCACGGGCGAAGCGCCCGGACCACGGGTGCTCGGGGACTTCCGCCCGTGCGGTACCGACACGGGTGCCCTCGCCGCCTGGCGCGGCCCCGAACGCCCGGGCGAACCGGCGCTGCTGCCCTCCGCCGCGCTCGCGGATCTGGACAGCACGCGGCTCCTCGCCGAGAGCGAGTTCGCCGCCGTCGTGGCCGGCTCCGAGACCGCGGGGCAAGCCGACCGGCGGCGGGCCCGACGGCAGCTTTCCATGGTGGCGGCGGAGTTGTGCGCGCGGGGCGACTCCGTCGGCTACCTGCCCGACCGGCGCGCGGCGCCCGAGCACCAACTGTCGGTGTTCGACGGCATCCCCGCCGTCGTGCTGGCCCTGCTGCGTGGCGCGGGCCACGCCTACGCGTCCGTGAGCCTGCTCGAACTGCCCACCCGGCACCGCCCGTTGACGGGACCGCCGAATGACACGCGCCGGGGCGGACCCACGCTCGGCCCGACCCGATGAGGAGTGTGCCCATGAATGACGCCACCGACGACGCCGTACCCGCGCGCAAGGTCCTGCGGTTCCGGCCGCACCTGACCGTCGGGATGGTGCCGGCCGACGCCGCCTATCTGTTCGCGGAGGGCGAGACCTACGCCATACCGGGCGCCGTGACCCAGAGCCTGGTGCCGTACCTCGCCGGCAAGCACACCCAGGACGAGATCGTCACCGCGCTCGCCGATACCCATCCGCCCGAGATCGTTTACCACACGCTCGGCAAGCTGCGGGCTCGCGGCTACGTCGTCGAGTGGGACGACTGTGTCGACCCCGTCGCCGCGGCCCTGTGGGAGGGCGGAGGTTTCGTCGGCGACCGGGCACTGGCCGCGGCCACCGCGCTGACCTGCGAGGTCGTGGCCGTGGGTGACGTGGACACCGAGCCGGTCCGGCGCGCCCTCACCGAGGCCGGCATCACCTGCCTGCCCGCGGCGCCGACCGCGGTGAGCGCCGGGACGGCCGAGGACACCGGGACCGCGGAGGCCGCCCGGACCGGTGACGAGGGGAGTACGGGCCGCCCCGCCGCACCCCCCGCCCCGTCCCCCGGTACCCTCCGCGTGGTCCTCGCCGACGACTACCTGCACCCCGCCCTCGCCGAGATCGACCGCACCGCACGGGCCACCGGCCGGCCCTGGCTGCTCGCCCGTCCGGTGGGCACTTCCACCTGGATCGGCCCGCTCTTCGAGCCCGGCACCACCGGCTGCTGGCACTGCCTGGCCTTCCGCCTGCGCCGCAACCGCATGGTCGAGACCTACGTCGAGGAGCGCACCGGTCAGCGGCTGGTGCCGGTGCCCGCAGCTGTCCCGTCCACCAGCCGACTGGCCGCGCAGTCCATCGCGCTGCGGGTCCAGCGCTGGGCGGCGGGCGTCGCGGGCGCGGGCGCCACTGGCGACTCAGGAGAGCAACTCGACGCCGGGCACGGCCACGTGGAGGTGCTGCATCCGCTGGCCGCCTCCACGGTGAAGCACCCGCCGGTCCACCGCGCCCAGTGCCCCGAGTGCGGCGAGGCGGACCTGCAGGCGCGCCTCGGCCGACGTCCGATCACCCTCGCGGCCGAACTCCCGGTGGTCTTCACCGAAGGCGGCTACCGCACCAAGGAACCCGAAGCGTTGATGGCCGAGTTGGAGCAGCTCATCAGCCCGATCACCGGGGTGATCGCGGGCATCGAGACCCCGCGGATCGCCGACACCCGGCTGCCCGACGGCGTGGTGCACACCTGCATCGCCGGCCACAACTTCGCGCTCGGCGCCGTCGGACTCGACGCGCTCCGCGAGGGCCTGCGCAGCCGTGCGTCCGGCAAGGGCAGCACCGCGCTCCAGGCCCGGGTCGGCGCGGTCTGCGAGGCCGTGGAGCGCTACTCCGGCCTCTTCCACGGCGACGAGGCCAGGATCACCGCCACCTACCGGGAACTGGGGGAGCAGGCGATCCACCCCAACAGCCTCGCGCAGTTCAGCGAGCGGCAGTACCGCGAACGCGACCGCTGGAACGCCGGGGACAGCAGCTTCGCGTACGTCGGCGTGCCGTTCGATGAGAACATGCCGCTTGAGTGGTCCCCGATCCACTCCCTCACCGGCGGCCCGACCCGCTACATGCCCACGATGCAGCACTATTACTTCTATCCGAAGCCACACGACAAGATCTACGCCTGGGCCGACTCCAACGGCTGCGCGGCCGGCACGACCCCGGACGACGCGCTGCTCCAGGGCATGATGGAGCTGTTCGAACGCGACGCGGTCGCCATGTGGTGGTACAACCGGGTGCCGCGCCCCGCGGTCGACCTGGACACCTCCGACGACCCCTTCGTGGCGCGCTGCCGTGACGCGTACCGCAGCGTCCGCCGCGAACTGTGGGTGCTCGACGTGACCAACGACCTCGGCGTCCCCGTCTTCGTCGCGGCCTCGCGCCGCACCGACAAGCCAGTCGAAGACATCCTGATGGCGTTCGGCGCGCACCTCGACCCGCGCGTCGCGCTGCGCCGCGCACTGTCGGAGCTCAACCAGTTCCTGCCCGCGGTGGTGGACGTGGCCACGGACGGCAGCGGCTACCGCTTCCCCGACCCCACCCAACTGCGCTGGTGGGCCACCGCTCGCCTCGCCGACCACCCCTACCTCGCACCGGACGCGGCGCGGTCCGCGGTGTCGCTCGACTCGTTCGGCCATCGGCCGAGCCATGACATCGCCCGTGATCTCCGGCACGCGATCGACGTGTGCACGACGGCGGGCCTGGAGACGTACGCGTTGGACTTCACCCGGCCCGACATCGGGCTGCCTGTGATGAAGGCCATCGTGCCGGGACTGCGGCACTTCTGGGCCCGGTTCGCGCCCGGCCGCCTCTACGACGTGCCGGTCGCCCTCGGCTGGCTCGACGCGCCCACGGCGGAGGCCGACCTCAACCCGGTGGCGATGTTCCTGTGACGTCCCCGGCCCCGCCGCACACGAGCGCCCCGCTACCCGCGGCCGTTCCGTCCACCGGAGCGACCTCCGCGCCATCTGCCCCCCTTCTGCAACGAGCCGGGAGACGTCGATGACCAGCGCACCTCCGCACCCTGCGGCGGCCGAGTCCCAGGCCCCGCACCCTGCGGCCGCCACCACGCTCACGCTGCGCCACACCCTGCCCGACGGCGTGACCCTGGCCGCCGCGGACGGCCGCCTCTTCCTGCGCACCGACACAGCCTCCGCCCCACTGGGCTCCGCCGACCCGGTGCTCGCCGAGGCAATGACCCGATTCGCGTCCGGCCTCGACCGAACGGCCGCCGAGGAGTCGCTGCTCGACGATCCCGACCCGGTGCTCTGTGCGCACCGGCTGGCCCGCTTCAACCGGCTCGCCGGCGCGCTGTCCGGCCTGCTACGGCGCCACTTCGACCTCGGCGGCACCGAACTCATCCAGGCCGCGCCCATGACCGGGGCCGCCCCCGCCGCCCCGGCCGACCTCGCCGACAGCACCCCCATACGGCTTTCGCGCGCCGCCTTCCTGCACGCGGTCGGCGGGCGGACGGTCGTCGACTCGGCCTTCACCACCAGCGCGGTCGTCCTCACCGACCCGCGTGTTACCGCGCTGCTCGGCGCGCTGGCCACCGCCGCCCCACTCGCACGGCACGTGGCGGACCAGTCACTCCTGCCGGAGCCCGCCGCCCGCGACCTCGTCCGCTGGCTCGCCGCGTACGGCCTGGTCGTCGCCGCCGACGAGGAGGAGTCCGGCGGCGCGAGGTTCGCCGAGGACACCGGAGTGCTCGGCCAGTGGTCGCCGGTCGACCTGCTGATGCACACCCGCTCCCGCCTCGGCTGGCAGAACACCCCGTATGGCGCCACCTTCCGCCTCCTCGGCGAGGTCGAGCCGCAGCCCGCCGTCCGTCCCCCGCACACCGGCCGCACCGTCGCGCTGTACCGCCCCGCCGAGCTGCGCCTGGCCCCCGACGAGCCGCGCTTCAGCGAGATCCTCGAAGCGCGCCAGTCGATCCGCTCCTACGGCCCGGCGGGCCCCACCGTCCGCCGCCTCGGCGAGTTCCTCTTCCGCACCGCCAGGACCCGGGCCCGCTTCGGCCCCTATCCGGAGCGGCAGATGCCCTACGAGGCCGCGGACCGGCCGTCGCCCAGTGGTGGCGGCTCCCAAGACCTGGAGGTCTACGTCACCGCTCACCGCGTCGAGGGGCTGGAGCGCGCCGTCTACCACTACGACGCGTGGCGCCACGTCCTTGTGGAGGTCTGCGCCGAGGCGGCCACTGTGGACGCGATGCTCGCCGCCGCCACCCTCTCCAAGGGTGGCGAGACCCCCGACGCGGTCCTCACCGTCACCTCGCGCTTCTCCCGACTCGCCTGGAAGTACGAGCGGATCGCCTACGCCACCACGCTGCGGAACGTCGGCGCGCTGTACCAGACTTTCTACCTGGTGGCGACGGCGATGGGCCTGGCCCCGTGCGGGCTCGGCGGCGGCGACAGCGCCCTGGTGGCGCGGGCGATCGGGGTGGACCCGTTCGAGGAGGGCGCAGTCGGCGACTTCGCGCTCGGCAGCCTGCCCACCGGCGCGCTCCTGGACGCCGAGCGCGACCGCGCCACCAGCGGCGACCCGCGCTGGCAGGGCGGGCAGGCACCCGAGTGGTGCCAGGTGCGCCGTACGGTCATCGCCGCGCCGGACGCCTCCGGGACCGCCTGATCCCGCCGACGCCCGCCGCGCTGGGGGTCTCCCAGGAGTCGGGCAGCAGCGAGGCCAGGCCGGCAGGATGAGCAGGATGCCGACCAGGACTGCGATGGCTCCGGCGGAGGAGCGGATGAGCATGCCCAGGGCTACGCCCATCACGGCGACCAGGGCGAGGTAGATCCCCGCACCGGACAGGCTGCGCAGCACACCGTCGTCGCCGAGGGACATGGCGATCTTCTGGCCGCGCAGGCCCGGCACACCGAGTTCGAACGCGGCAAGGGCGCCCGCTGTCGTGAGGATCAGTGCGACGGGCCCGATAACGGCGGCTTTGCTCCACAGGACCGGCAGTCGGCGCGGGACCGCTGTGAGAGTAGAGCGGATCATCCCGGTGCTGTACTCGCCCGCAGAGAGCAGCACGCCAAGGACGCCGATGGCCAAGGATGCGGAGGTCACGCCGGTCAGAGCCAAGTTGACGGCGTCGTTGGAGGCGCCGGCCCCTCCGAGGCGGTGCTATTCGGGTGCTGCACTGGGGTTGTAGGTGTGGGCGGCGATTGCTCCGATGGCCACGGGCTCGCTCTGACGGCCGACCGCGGTACAGCCGTAGGCGACGATCAGTACCCGGTCCAACTCCCTGGCTGCACGAGCAGATGGGCCGCCGTCGCAAGGGGGCCCTTCGTCGCGGAGTGCACCAGCTGCAGCATGTCCGGCTCCCAGGGCCGCCCGGTGCCGGTGTCGGCGAGCCCGCCCCACAGGTCCACCACGGGCCGTCCGTCCCGGTAGACGCACACTGCGGCCCCGATGTCCCCGCCCCGCCGGAAGTTGGCCTCGAACGCCTCCCGCGCACCGTCGAACCCGGCAGCGACCTCACCTTTGAGTATCGTGATCCCTGCATCCTGGCAGCCCTGTTCCGCCCTGACCATGGACTTCCGCGTCGGCCGGCTCGGACCGGGGCGCGACCTCGGGCACCGCCGCGGACGCCCACCCGTCGCCCGGTTCCCGAGGCGCCGGAACCGAGGTTGTCGATAGGCGTTGCGCGCGCGAGGACGCGGGCCCGGGCCCAGGGCCGCAGGGGCGACGATGGATGAGGCGGACGCCGGACGGCTGCCGGCGGCCGGGTGGCGTGGGGAGGGGTGGCGTTCCTTCCCGCGGGGCTTGCCGTCACCCGGTGGTGCCGCCACGAGGTGGCGCGGCATTGGGCTCTGGCGGCGCTCGTCGCGGTCGGCTACGAACTGGCGCTGTTCGCGGTCCGTTTCGTGTTCAAGGTGATGGTGGACGTCCAGGGGCGGTCGCCGGCCGCCATCAGCCCGGACGTCCCGCCCCACGACCAGGCTCAGAGCACGGCAGCGGCCCGGGAGTTGTGCGTGGAACGCCGCCCGTCTGCGCCCAGCCGGTCTGGCCGCGGCCACGCGCGCGGAACTGCTGGACGCCCGACTACGCACGGGCCGTTCGGTGATGCGGAGGGCTCCGATCCGTCCTGGTCGCTGGTCCCACGTCCCCCGTGAGCCTTTGCTGTGCCGCCCCCGTTCGAGCGACAGCGATGCCGCGGGGGCAGTGGCGGCTCCCCTCCCCGGGTGGCCGAACCCGAAGTGCGGATCTCCCATGGGTGAGGATAGCTTGACCCTGTCGATCAGGATTCTTGAAATCCATTGGCGCGGAGAAGGCGAAGCACATGTTTTCGTCTTCCATGGACTCTCGCGGACCAATCGACCATCAGGCTTTCCGCCACTCGTTTCCCTGAATTCAAGAGAGGGAGCACATGAAGAGAATGCGAAGACTCGGATTTGTTCTGCTGACGACGGCAGCGGCGCTGACCCTGACGTTGAGCTCCGCCTCGCCCAGCAACAGCCTTCCTGCCGGCGGGCCGTCGAGCGGTCAGACTCCGACTATTGTCCTGGTCCACGGAGCGTGGGCCGATGCCTCAAGCTGGGCCGCTGTCACCGAGCGGCTCCAAAAGCGCGGCTTCACCGTAAAGGCGCCGCCCAACACGCTGCGGGGAGTCGCCACGGACTCCGCGAACCTGAGGGCGTACCTGCAGACGATCAAGGGACCTGTCGTCCTGGCGGGGCACTCGTACGGTGGGTTCGTCGTCACGAACGCAGCGACGGGCCTCAGCAACGTCAAGTCGCTTGTCTTCATTGACGCCTTCATCCCCGACACAGGGGAGACAGTGAACCAGTTGACCACGGCTGAGCCGGGATCTCTCCTGGCTGTTCCCGACCCCAATACCGTCTTCGACTTCGTACCGATTCCGAACAGCAACGGAGACGCGGACGCGTACATCAAGTCGAATCTGTACCGCAAGATCCTCGCAGCCGACGTCCCGCGCAACAAGACCGACGTGCTGGCCGCCGGGCAGCGGCCGATCGCAGCGAGCACGCTGAACGAACCCTCTGGGCAGCCGGCCTGGAAGACCATTCCGTCCTGGGCCCTGATCGGCACCGCGGACAAGGCCATTCCTCCGGCCGAGCAGAGGAACATGACCGCCAGGGCTGGATCCCACGTCGTGAGCGTACGGGCTCCGCACCTGTCGATGGTGTCCAACCCGGACGCGGTGACCAACGTCATCATCAGCGCCGTTCAGCACAGCTGAGGCGGGAACGGTAGCCCGAGCACTCCGGTTCACCGGGTCTCCTGCGTGTGCAGGAGACCCGGTGAGCATGCGCTACGCGGGGCCCATACCTGTGAGTGGCGGCCCCGACCCGATTCCGTCGCCCTACCGTGCGACGGTTCCGCGCACGCACGAGCCCGGGCCTGGACATCACCAGGGCGTACAACCGTCACCGTCGGTAGCCATTATCATGGATCAAAGTACTCAATGCGGGACGTTTGGCGTGATGGCAGTGGACCACGACCGGAATGAGGCCGGCGTTGCGACGGGGGATGACGCGGAACGGCGCCTTGACCTCCTGCTGGACGACGTCACACGGACCGCCGGCGCGCACATCGGGCAGACCTATCTCCAGGTCCCGGAGCGACATGTCCTGCAGATGACCACGTCGATCGGAGCCCCCGACAGGTTGGCCCAGTCGTGGTCCCGGATCGCACTCGCGGCGCCAGCGCCGGTGCCCGAGGCGGTCCGGTCGCGAAGCCCCGTCTGGATTGCCGACCGCCAGGAGCTGGCCCGAGGTTTCCCGCGCGTCGCCCTCGCCTTTCCCTATACCGTCGCCATGTACGCCGTCCCGCTCGCAACCGACGGAGACTGCTGGGGGGCCTTGCTGCTGATGTGGCCTGGCAGCCGGCGTGAAGGACTGTCCGCCGCCGAGCTGAGGCGGATCGGTGCCGCCGCCGACCGGATGGCCCAGGTGCTGCGGGACGCGACTGCCCGCCGCCGACCGGTCCGTCCGAGGGAGGAGCCGCTCGTCCTGGACCCGAAGCCCCGGGAGCCGGTGCCCGTGGCCGCCCTGGTGGATCGTTTCTCCGACGGCTTCGCGGAACTCGACCGCCGTGGCCGGATGACCTTCCTCACCGAGCGGGCCGCCCACCTGCTCGGCGGTGACCGCGCCGAGCTGACGGGCACCGACCCCTGGGACGCAGCGGCCTGGCTGCGGGACCCGGCCTACGAGAACGCCTTCACCTCCGCGCTCGTCAACCGTCAGCCCACCGCTGTCACCGCCCGCAGGCCGGACGGCGTCTGGCTCTCTCTTCTCCTTTGCCCTGACGCCACCGGCATCAGTTTGCGCATCAGGCCGGAGGACTCCGGCGAGAACGAGCGGGATTCACGCGGGGAGATGCCGCGCTCCGTCCATCGCGGCGTGAGAGCCGAGGAGGAGGTGCTTTCGACGCCTGTCCGCGCGGGCACGCTCTTCCACCTTCTGCACCTGGCTGCCGCGCTCACCGAGGCGGCGGGCGTCGGCGAGGTGGCCGAGGCGCTCATGGAGCAGATGCGGCCCGGCCTCGGTGCTCAGGGGCTGGCCCTCACGGTGGTGGACGAGGGGCGGCTGCGGGTGATCGGCTCACGCGGCTTCCCCCCGGGGATGACCGAGTATTTCAGCGGCCGGCTCACCGCGACCCGGACCGAGGGCGTGCGGACTGTGGAGACCGGCGTCCCGCGCTTCCACCGCACCAACGCGGCGTTGCTGGGCAGCTACTCCCGGGACCAGGGCTTCGACGCGGTGAAGGCCTTCGCCTTCCTGCCGTTGACCGTCTCCGGACGGACCTTCGGATGCCTGATCCTGGGATATGACAGGCAGCGGCCCTTCACCCAGGACGAACGGGCGGAACTCGTCTCGCTGGCTGGGGTGATCGCGCAAGCGCTGGAACGTGCCCGGCTCCACGACGTCAACGCACAGGTGGCACGGGGCCTCCAGGAGGGGCTGCTGCCCCGCTGCCTGCCCCACGTGCCCGGCGTCGAGGTCGCCGCCCGCTACCTGCCCGCGACGCACGCCCTGGACGTCGGCGGTGACTTCTACGACCTGATCGACTTCGCGGATCACAGCGCGGCAGCGGTGATCGGTGACGTCCAGGGGCACAGCGTCCAAGCCGCCGCACTGATGGGCCAGATCCGCACCGCCATGCACAGCTACGCCAGGACGGGGGCACCACCCGAGGAGGTCCTCGCCGCCACCAACCAGTTGCTCCTGGAACTGGACAGCGACCTGTTGTGCAGTTGCCTCTACGCGCACGTCGACGTGCCCGGGCGCCGTGTCCTGCTGGCCTCCGCCGGCCATCCGCCGCCGATCCTCCGCCATCACGCGCACCGCGCGGAGGTTCTCGACCCGCCCCCCGGGCTGCTCCTGGGCGTCGACGAGGACCCCTGCTTCCAGACCGCCGACATACCCCTGCCGCGCGGAGCCCTGCTGGCCCTCTACACCGACGGCCTCGTGGAGCGGCCGGGCAAGGACATCGGAGACTCCATCGGTCTTCTGGCCGACCAGTTCGCCGAGGCCCACGACGGGCGACTGGACTTGCTCGCCGACGAAGTCGTCGCCCACGCCCAGAAGACGGCGGACCAGGACAGCAGCGACGACATGGCGCTGCTGCTGGTGAGGTGCGACGTGGCGGGCTGTGAGGGTGCAGGCGCCGACCCTGCTCGTCCCGGCGAGTCCGAGCACGGACTGCCACCCACCCGGTAGGGGCCTGGACGCGGTCACCGGTCGGGTTCGCCACATGTCGACCCGCGTACCGTCCCACCGCGCCGCTCGGACACGGGCCGGCGTCCAAGCGGACGGGACTCGCAGCGCGTCAGATGAAAGGAACGTTCTGTATCCTCCCCAATGGTTGGGAACGAGACACGCGGCGAGCCCGCGGGGACGCGTCGGCCGTCCGCCGCACGGGAGCGTCTGCTGACCACGGCGTGGGTGTCTGCAGGGATCTTGTCCGTGCTGCACACCGGGATCCGGCGGGAGTGGCTGCCGCAGGAGTTGGGCTTCGGATCGGGGATGACCTGCTGGCGCCGATTGCGGGACCCCAACCGGGCCGGGGTGTGGGACAGGCTGCACCTGGCTGCTGGAGGAGTTGCATAAGGCGGGCCGGCCGGACCGGACTGGTCGAGGGCGGCCAGCCGCGTCCGCGGCATTGGGGCGGTTCGAAAAAGAGAGGATCCATGCCGGTGTCCTGGAAAGAACGCAACGCGGAGATCATTGCCGATTTTCGGAAAAACGGAGGGAAGATTTCGCCCGGGATCAACGCGATCCTCGCTCAGGTCGAAGTGGTGCTCATCACGATGAAGGGAGCGAAAAGCGGCGCGCAGTATGTAGTCCCTCTGACATGCTTCCCTCTCGAAGAGGGCGACTTCTTCGTAGTGGCCAGTGCCGGAGGAGCGCCCCGAACGCCATCCTGGTACCACAATCTCAAAGCACACCCGGACGTGCTGATCGAAAGAGGCATCGAAAGGTATCCAGCCGTCGCCACTTTGGTGGAGGATCCGACGGAACGAGCACATCTGTATGCGCAGACCACCAGGGTTAGAAGTGAGTTCGCCGATTACGAAAGAAAAGCCGGTCGGCTGATTCCGGTTTTCATTGTTCGCAGAAAACCGGAACGGGACGCGAATTAGACGATGTTCCATGTGGTGAGGCCAAGGGCTGTCCCGCAATCCATCTTGCGGTGTGCTGGCGAATGCCCAACCGGCCAGTCGGGGGTCTGACTACGCGGCCTGGGGAAGCTTGTGAAGGCGGGCGATGCCGAGCATGGCGTGGTGGACGCCGTCGCCCCCGGACTCGGCAGTCGCGCGGGATCTTCCAGGTCTTCATCCTGGCGAAGACGTGCTCGACGCGAGCCCGGACCTGCTTGTGTGAACGGTTGTGCTCTTGCTTCCGCACGCAGAGCTCGCCGCCGGCGGGGCGGCGATGCGGAATCACGAGTCCGGTGTCCTGGTAACCGCCGTCGGCGATCGTCAGCCCATCATCGAGAGCCAATCCCGACCAGTCGACCAGAGCGCACCGGTCACCGAACGAAGGGTAGGGCCCCGAACGCGCCAACCTGACGCTGCCCCGGACCATTGCGCGACAGCCCTTGGAAGCCGTCTCATTTGGTGAGTCTGCGGTAGCAGATGAGGGTGCAGGCGATGCTGGTGAAGGCGAGGAAGTGGTCGGCTTTGCGCTCGTAGCGGCGCTGCAGGCGGCGGCAGCCGGCGAGCCGGGCCACCGTGCGTTCGACGGCCCAGCGGTGACGGCCGAGTCGCTGGGAGGACTCGATGCCTTTGCGGGCGATGCGGTGCGTGATCCCGCGTAAGGCGAGCCATCTGCGCAGGTGGTGGTAGTCGTAGCCCTTGTCTGCGTGCAGTTCGGCGGGACGCCGGCGGCGCGGACCGCGATGGGAGCGGATCGGCGGAATGCCGCAGACCAGTGGGATGAGGGCCTGGCTGTCGTGGGGGTTGGCCCCCGAGATCCCCACGGATATGGGCAGGCCGCTCCGCTCGGTGATCAAGTGGATCTTCGAGCCGTACTTGCCCCGATCCACAGGATTCGGACCTGTCAGATCCCCCTTTTTACTCCCACGGCTCATCTGGCACCAGGCGCTCCACGATCCCCACGGCCGCAGACTACGGAATCGCCAAATGAGATGACTTCTAAGGCGTGCACCCCGTCGTTCCAGGACTCCGCACCGCACTGACCGCTTCAGGTGACACGGAAGACCGGCCAGCCGATCTCGGTGCGCCACGCAGCGGGATCGCTTGTGTCACGGGGGCCGACGACGTAGACCTCCCGTACCGGCCCGGCCACCGACATCGCGTTCTCCACCACCCAGGTCCCGAGCTCGCCGTACGTGACCTCGATGCCGTCATGTTCGCCGACGTGGGTGGTGACGGCGAGTTCTGCGGCCGGCAGAACCGTGGGGTGCACGCGTCCGGTGCGAGGTGGCGCAGCGGTCGGCAGGTAGACGAGCGCGTGACCGCGCTCCTGCTCGAAAAGGGCGTTGTCGTATATGCCGCCCGGCGGTCCGGTCACGGCGGCGCCGACGGCCGCCTCCAGTTCGGCCATCGCGCCTGCGAACCACGTCGCCATGTCCCGATGCCCGACTACGGCCTCCACCGCTGCGACCGTCCGGGCGGGCTCCGCACGCAGCTCGACGTCGATCGGCGCGGGGTCGGGCCGGAGTAGGCGGCGCAGCGACACGACCGCAGCGCGGGTACGGTCGAGCGCGTCCTCGAGGCGTCGCAGGTGGTCCGTGACCAGGGCTGCTCGGACACCGGGGTCGGGGGTCCGCAGGATCCGCTGCACATCGCTCAGGGGGACGTCGAGCTCGCGGAGCCGGTGGATGACCTGCGCGGTCGGGATTTGGTCGACGCCGTAGTAGCGGTAACCGGTGGTCTCGTCCACCACGGCAGGTTCCAGCAAGGCCGCCTCGTGATACCGACGCAGGGTCCGCACACTCAAGTGGGTCAGTCGCGAGAACTCCCCGATGGTCAGCATTCCGTCAATCTAAACGCTCCCCTTGGGGGAGAGTCCACGGCTTGACCCTCCCTCGCCGCGAGGTCACACGGTGGGCTCATGACACAGCACACCGATCTCCCGTCCGATCTGCTCCCGACCACCGTGCGCGAGTTCTTCGCCGCCCACATCGTCCGCGACGCCGACACCGCCTCGTCGTTCCTCGCCGAGGATGCGGTGATCGTCGACCAGGACGAGACCTTCCGCGGCCGAGAGGAGACCTACGCGTTCCTGCGGGACGCCGGGTCCGAGTTCGAATACACGACCGAGCAGATCGGCGCTCACCGCGTCGATGACGCCCATTGGGTGGTAACCGTGCGGCTCGAGGGCACCTTCCCTGGTGGCGTCGCCGAGCTTGACTACCGTTTCGCGCTGCAGGACGACGGCATCGCCGAACTCGTCATCGCCAACCATCCGGCCTGACCGAATCCGCACCACCTCGATCTTCAGTGGAGAGAAAAATGTCCGGTACAGATCGCGATCGTCTCGACGGTCGCAGGGCGCTGGTCACGGGCGGTTCGAAGGGCTCGGGCAAGGCCGTCGTGGAGAGACTGCGAGAGATGGGTGCCGACGTGTGGACCACGGCACGCACCATGCCCGGCGGCTACGAGCGCCCCGACCGATTCATCGAGGCGGACACTTCCACGGTGGGTGGTGCAGAGGTTGTGGTGTCCAAGATCTCTGAGGGAGGTGCGCTGGACATCCTGGTGCACGTTGTCGGAGGGTCGTCAACCCCACCTGGCGGGTTCGCGGCAGCGACTGAGGCGCACTGGCTGGCGGAACTCAACCTGAACTTCTTGGGAGCTGTCCGACTGGATCGAGCGCTGCTGCCGGCAATGGT
>NZ_FNIE01000032.1 GCF_900103985.1 Actinacidiphila guanduensis
GCGAACCACCTCGCTTCGCTCGGTGGTTGACGCCTCGCTTCGCTCTGCGTGACCGCGCTCCGCGCGGTCTGCTCGGCTTCGCCGAGCCAACCCCTCCGCTCCGCTCCAGGGTTGACGGGCCGTCATGCGGCGAGCTCCGCCCGCCTCCTGACGGCCCGTGGCCCCTCGCTCCGCTCGGGTCCAGGCGGTGCGGCTCCGCGCCCCGCCGCGGGTGCCCGAGCGGAGCATCCGTGCGGCCCGTGAGGGGCGGGCAACAAGCAGGCTAGCTAGGAGGGAGGGGGCGTTGGCCGGGTCTCGGCTGCACGATGGTGTTGGAGCTGGCGGGTAGCCAGGATCCCGAGTCCGGCGAAGAGGGCCAGTCCGGCCCCGTTCACCCATGCACCCCAGCCCCGGCCGCCGACGGCCAACTGCGCCACGAGGCCGGCCAGTTCCAGCAGTGAGAACCCCGCGTACAACCAGCGGAACTGCTGCAACCGCCTGACGGCAGACTCCGGTAGCGGATACCTGCCCTTCCAGTGCATTTCCACGGCCACCATCCTGCTCCCCTGACCCAACCGCGTCACGGGGCAGGTACTGCCGAGTAGTGCACATCTCCCCCGGGTGAGCTTCGGGTGGTGTCGATTCCGAGTGCGTCAAAATTCTCCGCGCGCTAGACTCTGGACTCAGGCATCACCCCCGGAGGACACTTCTTCGGGGCCGCACATCGTCCCGGATGGGAAGCGCCAAACCATGGTGGCAGTAGTCACAGCTCAAGAAGAAAACGCGGTCGTGGAGATGGACCCGCTTCCGCATCAGATCGAGGCGTCCGATGCGGCGGTGCGGAAGCTGGAATTGCAGCCGGGGCAGGAAATGCCCGCGCAGGGTCTGCGGACGCAGGTCATTGCGGCGACCGGTTCGGGGAAAACCTTTATGGCGGTGCTGACCGCGCGGAAACTGCGTGCGGGCCGGGTATTGGTGCTGGTGCCGACTCTGGATCTGCTGACGCAGATGGCGGCCGCCTGGCGGGCCGGCGGGCGTACGGGCCCCTTCTACGGGATCTGCTCGCTGCGTGCGGATGAGGCGCCGGGGCTGGCGGCGTGCACGACGGACGTGGACGAGCTGGTGGAGTGGACGCGCGGCCTGGAGACCGTCACCGTGTTCGCCACGTACGCCTCGGTGGGCTTGGGGACGCTCCAGCGGGCACACGAGGCGGGGCTTGCGCCCTGGTCGCTGGTGGTCGTGGACGAGGCGCACCGGACCAGCGGGCGCGGCTCGAAACCCTGGGCCGCGATCCACGACAACACGAAGGTGCCCGCTGATCGGCGGCTCTATATGACGGCGACCCCGCGGGTGTGGGAGGCGCTGGAGACCGAGGAGGGCGGCAGCGGTGCGCCGGTGCTGGTGGCGAGTATGGAGGACGACCCGGACGGGCTGTTCGGGTCCGTGGCGTACAAGTTGACGCTCTCGCAGGCCCGCAACCTCGGGCTGGTCGCGGCGTGGCAGGTGGTGTGCGTGGACGTGACCGACCCGGAGCTCCAGGCGGCCGCGCTGCTGGGGATCGAGGCCCACTCGGACAACGTGCGCGGCTCCCGCCTCGCCGCCCTGCAGACCGCCGCGGTGAAGACCGCAGCCGAGCGGGGGCTGCGCCGCATGCTCACCTTTCACTACCGGATCAGCGAGGCCGAAGCGATGGCGGCCGGAGTGCCGGCCGTGGCGCGTCGTCTGTGGGAGGACGACGCGACCACCTATGCGGAGCCCGATCGGGTGTGGGCGAGCTGGTTGTGCGGCGAGCACACCCCCAAGCGCCGCAGGGCGACGCTGGCCACATTCGCCGCCCCGGTCGGCGAGCGCGTCGACGGCGGCCTGGTCCCGATGCGGCTACGTCTGCTCTCCAGTGTTCGAGTCCTCGGCGAGGGCGTGGACACGCCAGGTTGTGACTCTGTGTTCTTCGGGGACGTGCGCGGGTCTGCGGTCGACATCCTCCAGATCGTCGGCCGCGCCCTGCGCATGAAACCCGGAGAAGGCAAGGTCGCCTCCCTGATCGTGCCGGTGTTCCTCGGCAAGGGCGAGGACCCGGACGCCATGCTCACCTCGCGGGGGTACAACGCTCTGGCCAAGGTGCTTGCAGCGCTGCGTAGCCACGATGCGGACACCATCGAGCAGTTGGCGGAGCAGCAGGCCACCAGCCGGAACCGGAAGGCCACCGCGACGGAGCGTGACGCCGCGGGCCGGGGTGAGGAGCACGGCACGTCCGCTCCCGCACAGAGCCTGCTGTCCTTCTCCACCCCGCGCGACCCCGCCATCTTGGCGCAGTTCATGAAACTCAGGATTCTCCAGCCGGAAAACACGTACTGGCGTCAGGGAATCCAGGCCGCCACCCGGTATGTGAAAGAGAACGGGGATCTGAAAGTCCCGTACGCGTTCACCACGCCGGAGGAATGGCAGCCCGCAGAATTTCCACTCGGGACATGGATCGCCGACCAGAGGCGGTTCTACAACGCGGGTGAGATGAAGCCCTCACGCACCAAGGAACTCGAAGAACTCGGCATGATCTGGTCCCACTGGGACGTCGCCTTCCAGGAGGGACTGTCAGCGGCGCGAGGGTGGGCGGCCGAACACGGGCATCTGCTCCCGCCCACGAGCGCCACCTGGAACGGGTACCCGGTCGGGGTCTGGATGAAGAACCAGCGCACCGCGGGCCGGAGGCTGGCGGAGATCGAGGCGCGGCGCGAGCAGGGGCTGCCGGTCGGCTCCACTGCCGGGGCGCTGACCGAAGAGCGCAGGGACGCGCTCGAGGCGATCGACCCGTCCTGGTGCCCGGCCTGGCCGGTCGCCTGGCAGCGCTGCTACAAGTTGTGCCGCATCCTCATCGAGGCGGGCACCGAACTGCCCACCGCGCCCGGGCAGATGACGCTCCAGGGCGAAGACCTCGGCGCGTGGGTCCAGGCGCAGCGCCTCGGCTGGGACCAGCTACTGCCCGCGCAGGCCTGGATGCTGGAGAACATGCTCCACCTCACCCCGGCCGGGGCTGACGAGCGGCCGCCGGCGCCCCGCACACAGGCCGACAAGTGGGCAGCCAACGTCGCGGCCGCCCGGCAGTTCCACGCCCGCGAGGGCCACCTCCACGTCCCGCGCAAGCACGTCGAAGAGGTCGACGGCATGCGGTACAAGCTGGGCATGTTCATCGACAACGCCCGCAGGCGGGCCGACAAGCTCAGCGCGGAACGGCGCGCGGAACTCGACGCGTTGGGGATGCGCTGGTAGCAGTGAAGGCGAAAGCGTGACGGCGGGCGCGACGCATTCGGAGAAGGGAGGAGCCGGTACTCGGCGGGATGTGGGGACGATGGGGGCGGTGCTTGACGTCAGTCTATGGAGGCGTGTCCGGGGGACTTCGTTTCGCTGCGGGATGTGGCGTCCCAGCTGAGCAGCAGCCGAAGCCTGTCGTCGGCGGCCGAGCCCCGGGGAGCGGTGTAGATCGTGAGCGTCTGTCCCTCGGTGCCGGGCACGGGGAAGGTTTCGTACCGCAGATCGAGCACTCCCACCGTTTGGTGGAACAGGCGCTTCGAGCCGTGGCTGTGCCGGAAGAGGCGGTAGTCGGCCCAGAGGGCGGCGAACTCGGACGAGGCCACCGACAGTTCGCCGACGAGGCGTTCCAGTTCCGGGTCGTGGAGGCGGGGATCGCGTGCGCCGCGCAGCGCGGCGACCGTGTTGGAGGCTACCTCGTCCCAGTCGGGATACCGGACGCGGGCCTGGGGGTCGGTGAAGAGCCAGCGGACGATGTTGCGGTCCCTGACCTGCATCCGGTCGAAGTCGGTCAGCAGTACCTTCCCGGCGTTGTTGACGGCCAGGACGTCCATGCGCCGGCTCTGCACCATGGCTGGCAGCGGGTCGAGCGAGCCGACCAGCTCCCGCAGCCCGACACGCGCCGACTCGTGGCTGCCTGTTCCGGTACGGGCAGCCCTGCGCGGTCCACCGGCATAGGTGTCAACGAGGGCCCGCAGGTGGTGACGCTCCAGCGCGTCCAGGCGCAGGGCCTCTTCGATCGCGGTGAGCACCTGGTCAGACACCTTGCCGATACGCCCCTGCTCCAATCGGGCGTAGTAGTCGACGCTCACTCCGGCCAGGACGGCGACCTCCTCGCGTCTCAGACCAGGACGGCGCCGAGGCGTCGGCGACGGCGGCAGTCCGACGTCCTCCGGACGCAGGCGGGCGCGGCGTGATGTCAGAAACTCGCGCAAGCTCCCTTCGCTGTTCATGACCCCATTGTCCGTCCCATCCGGTGGAGCCGGCGGGTCTACCGCGTACTGCGAGTACCAGGTAGAGCAGGGCGCGCCGCGCGCCCGCACCACGTCGGTCCTCGTGGTCACCTGGGGGTGTGCTGTGAAGGCACCGGGTGCGGTCCGTCCGGAGCGCGTCCGCAGCCCTGCGGCCGGCCCGCAGCGAACGGCAGAAAGTGTGGGAGTTCATGAGCAAGGTCTGGTTCATCACCGGGGCGAACCGCGGCTTCGGCTACGAAATCGCGCGGGCAGCGCTGGAGAGCGGCGACACGGTCGTCGCGACCGCCCGCCGCCCGCAGGAGGCGCAGGCCGCCCTGAGCGCGTATGGCGAGCGCATGCTCGCCCTCCCCCTGGACGTGACCGACACCATGGCCATCGAGACCGCGGTCTCCGCCGCGACCGACCGCTTCGGCCGGATCGACGTCCTCGTCAACAACGCCGGGTACGGTCAGCTCGGCTACTTCGAGGAGCAGTCGCCGGAGTCCGTCGAGCGGCAGTTCGCCACCAACGTCTTCGGCGTGTTCAACGTCACCCGTGCCGTGCTGCCGGTCATGCGGGCCCAGCGGTCGGGGCACGTCATCACCATCTCCTCACTGTCCGGCATCGTCGGCATCGGCGGCTCGCCCGTCTACGGAGCCACCAAGTTCGCCGTCACCGGCTGGTCCGAGGGGCTCGGCAGGGAGGTCGCCCCCTTCGGTATCCACGTGACCTGCGTGCACCCGGGCATGTTCCGCACGGACTTCCTCGACCCCAGCTCCGTCGGCCACGGGGACGTCGAGATCGACGACTACGCACCGTTCCGCGCCGAGCAGCGCGCCTACCTGGACGCGAGCAACCACACCCAGCTCGGAGACCCGGTCAAGTTCGGCCCGGCCGTCGTCCAGCTCGCCGCCCTCCAGACCCCTCCCCTGCGATGGGCCTCCGGCAGCGACGCACTCGCCTCGTTCACGCAGCGCGCGCGGGAGCTGACTGACAGCGCCGCCGAGTGGGAGGAACTCTCCCGCTCCACCGACATCCCCGCAGCCACCACGTGACCTCGCAAAAGGAGCCGACCACCGTCACCTCCGGGCCGTAGCGGCGAAGAAACACCGCACGGACCCTGACCACCCCCGACCGGTTCTTCGTCCCCAAAACCTCCGCCGGATCCTCACCGTGGCACTGACCGCCGTGCCGGAGTCCGCCACCGCGTAGCCGTCCAGGGCTGCCGCAGCCCTGGACGGCCCTTGACGCCGGGACTACGCTCCAGGCCCTCCCCCGAGCGGACGCGAAGGCCGGAGCGGGCAACGCCGTGGCACTGTCGCGGCGGGTGACACCTCCGGCCCCGGCCACTGTCACCGGAGTGAGAGGCGCGGGCCAGGGGTTCACCGCTCGTCTGCGGTTCCGGCTTCGTCCCACAGGCCGGCGAGCTCCTTCATCTTCCTCTTCCGCTTGTCGAACCACTCCGCCCTCGCCCACCGGGCTTCCAGCTCGCGCCGCTCGGCTTCCGCGCGGCGCTGCCGTTCGGCTTCCGCGGCCTGCTCCCGCCGTTCTTGGCGCTGGTGGAAGTCGGCGTAGGGGCGGATGTCGGCGAGCGCCTGGAGCAGGGGCTGGCCTTCGGCGGGGCGGTAGCCGTCGATGCGCAGCCACACCGGGCCCGAGAGGCCGTGCTCCTTCAGGCGGTCCAGGGTCGTCATCACCAGGGGAATGCGGCCGGCGAAGTCGAGGTAGAAGGGGTAGAAGTCTCCCTCCCGGTTGACGCCGTGATAGCTGCTGGTCCCGCGCCTTGGTGCCCAGTGCTCGCGGGACAGGCCCGCGACCGCGCGCATCCAGTTGGTGAGCGCCGTAGGGCCGGCCCCGGCGGGGACGATCGCCAACGGCGGCAGCC
>NZ_FNIE01000022.1 GCF_900103985.1 Actinacidiphila guanduensis
TTGTGCGGCGCGGAGGCGGTCGGGGAGTGTGCTGAGGAGTTCGGGTGTGATGCGGGGGTTGTGGGGGTCGGGGGTGGGCATGCGGGTGGCGGTGCGGACGGCGTCGAGGCTGGCTTTGCCGCACAGTCCGCAGGAGGAGGTGGTGTAGACGTTGCGTTCGAGGGTGATGTCGGGGACGGGGACGCCGGGGGCGAGGCGGACGTCGACGATGTTGTAGGTGTTGGAGCCGTCGGCTTGGGCGCCGGCGCAGTAGACGACGGAGGCGACCTCGTCGGCTGCGGCGACCACGCCCTCGCTGACCAGGAAGCCTGTGGCGAGTGCGAAGTCGTCCCCCGGCGTGCGCATCGTGATCGCCAGGGGGCGGCCGGCGAGCCGGATCTCCAGCGGCTCCTCGGCCACGAGCGTGTCCGCGCGGTGCGAGGCCGCGCCCTCCCTGATCCGCAGTACCCGCCGCCGCTCGGTGACCCGTCCCATGTCCCACCAGTCCCGGTTGTTGCCGCCGTCCGCCGCCCCAGCCGGGCGCCGTTTACGTCCCTCCACAGTGCCACTACCCGGGCGCGCGGGGTGTCATAGGGTGTGGCACCGCAGCCGATCACTCCGCGAACCCAGGATGGCAGACCGAGATGACAGACCAGCCGATGCCGGGCGCCGAGCACACCCTGGACGGGGACGAGGAGGCGCTCACCAAGCTCAGGGCGCTGCGCGGCAGCATCGACAACCTCGACGCGGCCCTCGTCCACCTGCTCGCCGAGCGCTTCAAGTGCACCCAGGAGGTCGGCGAGCTCAAGGCCGCGCACGACCTGCCGCCGGCCGACCCGGCCCGCGAGGCCGCCCAGATCGCCCGGCTGCGCCGGCTGGCCGCGGACGCCCGGCTCGACCCGGCCTTCGCGGAGAAGTTCCTGAACTTCATCATCGAGGAGGTCGTCCGCCACCACCGGGCGATCGCCGCGCGCCCCCGCCCGGAGGGCGCCGCGTAACCACGTCCGGACCCGCCGGCGGGGCCCCGGGGCCCCGCCGGAATCGCAGGTGAGGAGCACCGCCAATCCTTGGTATCGTGGTGCCGTCACCGCGGGGCGCACCCCGCGGCGGGCACCACCGGTCCGGGTGGCGGAATGGCAGACGCGCTAGCTTGAGGTGCTAGTGCCCTTTATCGGGCGTGGGGGTTCAAGTCCCCCCTCGGACACCACCGAAAACCCCTGTTCACCAGGGGTTTTCTGCGTTTCCAGCACGTTTGCGGGCGCGTCCAGCCACGGGATCTGGCGGTCCGCGGTGACGGTCAGCCCGAACCGGTGGAAGCCAGGGCGCCCCTGGTCCTGCCACCAGCGGAAGGCGGCCTCCACCTCATCCCACAGCCGCCGCCGGCCCGACTGGTAGACGGTGGCGGTGTCGCGGCCGTCGCGGAAGATGACGACGGCCCACGACATGTCGGTGAGGCCGTAGAACCACACAGGTCGTCTTCCCGCCTGCTTGCGGTCGGGGACATGGGTGCAGTCCGGCACCTGGAGGCCGACCGCGAACGCTTCCACGCCCAGGTCGCCGGTCAGGAACTCCGCTTCCGAGACCGTCGTCGTCGACTTTTCCGCGTCCCCCGTGCCCTGTGCCGGGACGTAGTGGCTGTGCTCGGGGCGGACGAGGCGTTGGGAGCGCATGCGCATGAAATTGACCGGCCGCGTGAAGTGCCCGGACGCGCTGCGCCCGTCCTCTGCCACCACCAGGCGGGCAGTCGCCTCGGTGTAGGTGTAGTACGTGCCCCAGGGGGCGACGATGATCCCGCCCGGAGCGGTCTGCTCCACCCAGGGATAGAGACCGGATCGCAGGCCGCACGTGGCGATCACCCGGTCGTAAGGAGCCCTCGGCGGATGGCCGAGCAGACCGTCACCCGTGATCACCCGCAGGCTGCCGTACCCGAGGCGGCGCAGAGCGGCGCGCGCCGCTTCCGACACTGCCGGGTCCACTTCCACCGAGACAACGTTCTCCTCGCCTACTCGGTGGGCCAGCAGGCCCGCGTTCCACCCTGTGCCGGTGCCGATCTCCAGGACGCGGTGACCTGCCCGTACGTCGAGGTCGGCCAGCATCGAGAAGACCACGCTCGGCATGGACGAGGAGGAGGTGAAGTTCTTGCCCGGTTCTGTGCCGGTGTGGTTTCCGTCGTCCCACTGCGTGACGATCGGAACGTCGGAGTCGGCGTACCCGTACCAGGCCGCCGGGTCCGCGTTCTTGTCCACGGCGACTGCCCGACCGGCGGAGGCGTCGTGCGGCCACATCAGATCGGGCAGGAAGGCGGTCCGGGGCACGGCTGTGAACGCAGGTGCCCAGCCCGAGGCCATGAACCCGCGGTCAAGGAGCGAGCGGCCAAGCTCCGTACGTCCGGGTCGCTCGTCCTGCCTGCTCGAACCGCTGCTCACTTCCGGTGCTTCCCATCGCCTTCCGGGCTACCCCCGTCAGGGCTGGGCTCCGGCGGCGTCCACGGCGTGCCGGGAAGGTTGTCGTCGTCCCCGCCTTGAGCGCGGATCGCTGAGAGTGTCTTCATGTGTCTTCTCCTTCGGCGGCGGCATCTCGGCACGGATTTCCTGGGCCATCGGCCCAGTACCGAGCGTAAGGAGGGGATTACAGCTGAACATGAATCAGCGGAATACCGGGTCTTCGTCCAGGTGGAAGCGGTTGGACATGCGGCGCAGGCGCTCCTTTGTCGCTACTCGCTCGGCGTGGATGATGCGGCGCAGGGTCGCCCGCGCGAGGGGGTGGTTGCGTACGAGTTGCGGCGCGAACCGCTCGGCCTTCTCCAACTCGTCCACGGCCCGCTCGCGGTTCCCGTCCCACAACCAGGCCCTGGCAAGGTCCATGTGATGGTGACCGCGGCGCGACTTCTGGAGGGAGAGCAGCGTCTCAGCCTTGGCTTTACCTATTCGGGCGTCCTCCCGAAGAGCCTCGGTGTGATGACCCATCTCCACCGAGATGGATACCGAGTGGACCAGGACGTTCCCGGTCGAGAACGTGAGCGAGTGCCGGTCGTGCACCGGAGGACCGGAGTAGGCGTCCATGCGCGCGCCGGTCTCGCGGGCGAGCGAGATGCGGTGCCTGGCCTCGTCTCCGTTTCCGGCCCGCGCTGCGCTGACTGCCGCTCGAAGCTGGAGCGAGCCCCAGGTGCGAAGCGCCAACTGATCGCCTCGGCCGTGCTCATGCTGGATGCCGGCCAGGGACTTGTCCAACAGGGCGATCGCATCGGCCCAGTCCGCCGTGGCCCACATGTCCCAAGCGCGCAGGCTGTTCGCGACCGCGGGCATCATGGCGTCGCCGGAAGCGGCTGCCGACCAGCCGGCCCGCTCGCAAGCCATGGCGATCAGTTCGGGATGGCCCAGCGAATGAGCCGCGTTGTGGGCCGTCTTGCAGCAGATCGTGTAGATCGCGAAGGCTTCCTCGCGTTCGTGTCCGGAGGACTGCTCCGCCAATGCGCGGCTCTCCCGGAAGAGGTCGGGGAGCTGTTGCATGATCCCCGTGTAGTCGGCCTGATCGCGTTTGGTGTGGAGTTTCTCCAACTCGCCCCAGAGCACCGCCGAAGGCCGCGCGGGACCGTCGAAGACGGGAGTCAGGTCGTAGCGGCGCAGCTCACGGAGGATGGCGGCCGCGGAGGTCCGCCAGGCGCTGTCTTCGCCCTTGGTCGGATACGGACGTGCGAGCAGATCGTTCGGATGGCAGTGCAGGGCGGCCGCGAGTTCGTTGATCGTGCTTGCGCGGTCGAGCACAACCCGGCCGTTCTCGACCTTCGACACCCAGCCTTGGGTGCGGCACATGACGGCCGCCAGGTCGGCCTGCGCCATACCCAGACGGAGGCGCTGGCGTCGCACCCGCCGCCCGACAGTCTCGTCCTCTTGCTGCATGGTTCGATGCTGGCACACGGGCCGGGCCGGGGGCCGTTGCTTCACGGGTGGGCGAGGCCCTGCAGGAGGAGGGCGAAGAGGCGGCTGCCCGCCTCGCGGGCGTCCTCGCGGCCGTCGAGGATCAGGGCCAGGCCGCCCAGGGCGAGGGAGACGTCCGCCGGGTCGAGGTCCGGGCGGAGGCGGCCGTCCGACTGGCCCGCGGCCAGCAGCAGGCGCAGCGCCCGGTAGAGGCGGACCCGGGTGTCCAGGCGCAGCCCCTCGTTCGTGTTGAGGACGGTGTGCAGCACGTCGGCCATGCCGTGCTTGGTGGCCATGTAGTCCAGGAACCGCAGGCACCACTCGCGCAGCGCCTCCACCGGCGGCATCTGCTCCAGCAGGTGCGGGGCGGCGTCGCACAGCCGCTGCGTCTCGACCCGGTAGACCGCGTCGACCAGCGACTCGCGGGTGGGGAAGTGGCGGTAGAGCGTGCCGATGCCGACGCCCGCCTCGGCCGCGACCGTCTTCAGCGTCGCCCCGGTGCCCTCGCGTGCGAAGACCTCCGCGGCCACCGACACCAGCCGGTCGCGGTTCTGCCGGGCGTCGGCGCGCAGCCGGCGCTCCTTGCTCTCGGACAGGGCGGACCTCCTTGGCGCGCGGATCGGGTGACCCGGAGCGACCCTAGCCGTATCCGGGTGTGGTGGCCGCGTACGGGCTCGGGAGCCGTTTGCGGCCGCGGCTGCGGGATGGGCTCGGGAGCCGTTTGCGGTCGCGCTGGGCGTACGGGCTCGGAGCCGTACCCGGTCGCGGTGGCCGTACGGAGCTGTGCGCGCTCGGGGTGGCCGCACACGCTCAGGAGCCGCACGCGGCCGCACCGGTCGCGGGTTGCATCCGGAGCCGACTCCGCTTACGGTTATCCGGAGTCGACTCCGATTAAACCCCGAAGCCCTCCGAAAGGCAGGCGCACCATGTCCGAAGCACGGATCACCACCCCGTTCGGGGCGACCTCCACGGCGGCGGAGGTGCTGGCCGGCGTCGACCTCAGCGGCCGCCGCGCCCTGGTCACCGGCGCCTCCTCCGGCATCGGCCGCGAGACGGCGCGGGCCCTGGCCGCCGCCGGGGCCGAGGTGACGCTCGCGGTGCGCAACCCCGAGGCCGGCGCCCAGGCGGCGAGCGAGATCGCCGGCGCCACCGGTGCCGCCGTGCACGTCGCCCCGCTGGACCTCGCCGACCGGCGCTCGGTGCGCGCGCTGACCGACGCCTGGCAGGGGCCGCTGCACATCCTGGTGAACAACGCCGGGATCATGGCCACCCCGCTCGGCCGCACCCCCGAGGGCTGGGAGCTGCAGTTCGCCACCAACCACCTCGGCCACTTCGGCCTGACGACGGGCCTGCACGGTGCCCTCGCCGCGGCCGGCGGCGCCCGCGTGGTCAACGTCAGCTCGGTGGGCCACATCAACGGCGACGTCCTCTTCGACGACCCGCACTTCACCCGCCACCCGTACGACCCGTGGGCCGCCTACAGCCAGTCCAAGACCGCCAACGTGCTCTTCGCCGTCGCCCTCGCCCGGCGCTGGGCCGCCGACGGCATTACGGCGAACGCGCTCAACCCCGGCCGCATCGCCGCCACCGGCCTGATCCGGTACGTGGACCCCGCGAGCCTGCCGCCGCAGTCCTTCGACCCCGAGGGCCGCACCGGCGTCTCCGTGAAGGACATCCCGCAGGGCGCGGCGACCTCGGCGCTGCTCGCCGGCTCCCCGCTGGTCGAGGGCGTCACGGGGCGCTACTTCGAGGACTGCGAGCAGGCCCCGCTCGTCACCCCCGGCGTCCGCCGCGGTGTGGCCCCGTACGCGATCGACCCCGAGCGGGCCGAGCGGCTCTGGTCGCTGTCCGAGGAACTCCTCGCCACTCCCCTCCCAACCGCCTGACGGTCGGCTTCCGGCCGTTTCCCGGCAGCGACGCTCGCGAGCAGCGTGCAGGTGGCCGCCCCCGCCCGCCGGCATGCTTCGGCCGTCCCTACGGGCGAGGACGCAGGAAGGGGCCCACGACACAGCGGGTACGCACCGTCTCGGCGTCCGGAAGCCGTCGCCGTGCGACGCGCTACGCTCGGCCCCTGACCGGGTGATACGGAGGACGGGCGTCGATGGGGACCCACGAGCGGTGGACGCGGCTGCTGGAGGCGCTCGGCGAGAGGGGCCGCATCAGCGTGGGGGAGGCCGCCGAGCTGCTGGAGGTCTCCGCGGCCACCGTACGGCGGGACCTGGACGAGCTGGCCCGGCAGCAACTGCTCACCCGCACCCGCGGCGGCGCGGTGCTCGGCGGCGTCGCCTACGACCTGCCGCTGCGCTACAAGGCCGGGCGCCAGGCCGACGAGAAGCTGCGGATCGCCAAGGCCGCGGCCGCGCTGGTGCCGCCCGGCGCGGTGGTCGGCGTCAACGGCGGCACCACCGCCTCCGAGGTGGCGCGCGAGCTGGCGGTCCGCGCGGACCTCGCGACCGGCGGCAGCCCGCCCGCGCTCACCGTCGTCACCAACGCGATCAACATCGCCAACGAGCTGGCCGTGCGGCCGTATGTGAAGACCGTGGTCACCGGGGGCGTGGCGCGGCCCAACTCCTATGAGCTGACGGGGCCGCTGGCCACGATGGTGCTCCAGTCGGTCTCGCTGGACTGCGCGATCCTCGGGGTGGACGCGGTGGACCCGCGGTTCGGCGCGGCCACCCACGACGAGGGCGAGGCGAGCGCGAACCGCGTGATGGCCGAGCGGGCCGAGCGGCTGATCGTGGTCGCCGACGCCACGAAGCTGGGCCGGCGGGCCTTCGCGAAGGTCTGCGACACCACCGCGATCTCGGTTCTGATCACCGATCGGAACGCCACCCCCGAGGCGGTCGAGCAGTTCACCGCCCAGGGCGTGGACGTCCACTGCGTCTGAGACCGCGAAGCCCCGCGCCAGCCCAACCCTCGATCGGCGTACGGAACTTGGCGGCCGTGTCCTGGCGCCCGCGACCCCGACCGTGCTCGGAGGGCGCGCTCCTGCCCCAAGCGCCCGCCGTGTCCCGCGGCGGCCCGCCCGCCCAACTCCCCGCCTGCCCATGCCGACCCGGGAATGTCGGTGCCCCCGGCTACCGTCCGCGCCATGACTGCCGACGCGACCTCCGCGACCCTGCTCCACCTGCCGCCGTACCTCCCGCCGGGCCGGCTCCGCGGCAGGCCCGACGACGTCGATTCCCCCACCGACCAGGCGCGCCCCGCCCTGATGTGGACCTCGGACGCGCCCTGCCCCGACGCCGGAGCACTCTGGCAGCGGCTGAACCGGGACCGTACGGCCACCGGACTGCGCCCGCTGCTGCTGCAGTACGAGGAGCCCGAGGTCAACGGGCCTGATTCGGCGGGGAGTCCACCCGTGGAAGCCGACATGTACCTTCGCGGCGAGTGGGACGAGTACCGCACCCTGCGGGCCCGCTGGGCGGCCGAGCCGCCGGAGCCGCCCTCGTTTCCTGACGACGGTTTCGACTACTCGCAACTGGCACTGGACTACGACACCGCCCCGCCGTTCGAGACCTGGCCAGGTCTGGCCCCGGTCGGCGCGCCCGTGAACGATCCCGATACGTGCGCCGAGGCGGCAGCCGCTCGCGCGGCGACGGAACACCGGCTCACCCACCTCGGCCTTGTCCCGGCCGCGCGCAGCGCGGACATCCCTGAGGCGATCGGGTGGGCCGGCGCGAACAACCACATGACTCCGGGGGAGTTGTCCGCCGTGCTGCGGTCCTGGGAGAGCCGTTTCGGAATCCGGGTGGTCGGGCTCGGCCACGCCACCCTCGTGGTCTCTGTGGCCGCACGGCCGTCGACCCCGCAGCAGGCCGAACACCTCGCCCTGGAGCACTACTTGGCGTGCCCGGACAACGTCGAGCAGGGGATGGTGAGTTTCGCGGACTACGCGCAGGGGCTGCTCACCGCCGACGCCTGGAGCTTCTGGTGGGACTGAGCGCCGTGGCGGGCTCGGTTTGTTACAGGAGGATGTTTCATTCCGGGTGGGCGGTGCGGGGTGGGGGCCGGCGGGTGAGGGGGTTTGTCGTGATCCCTTGACAGTTCGGGCGGGGCGCGGGTTTGCTGTGGGCGCCGTATGGGTGTTCCGGATGTTTCAGGTTGTTACAGGTCGGGACGTCCGCCGTTCGCGAGGAGAGCCGCCATGAGACGCACCCTGGGAGCGGCGGGCGCCGCTGCCGCCGTGCTGTTCCTGTCCACGCTGAGTGCTCCCGCCGGGGCCGCCGGGGCCGCACCCGCCCACGGGGCCGCGGCGCCGCAGGCGTCGGTGTGGGTGACCACCGCCGACGGGACGCAACGCCTCGCGCAGCAGCCCCCGGTGGCCTTCGGCAGCGGCGGCTCCGACCTGACGACGATCACGGTCGACCCCGACCGCACCTACCAGAGCATCGACGGCTTCGGCGGCGCGCTCACCGACTCCTCGGCGAGCGTGCTCGCTTCGCTGCCGGTCGCCCAACGCGACGCGGCCATGCGGGAGTTGTTCGACCCGAAGCAGGGCATCGGGATCAGCTTCCTGCGCCAGCCCATCGGCTCCTCGGACTTCACCGCCGAGCCCGCCCACTACACCTACGACGACATGCCCGCCGGGCAGAGCGACTTCTCCCTCGCCCACTTCAGCATCGCCCACGACCAGCGGCAGATCCTGCCGCTGCTGCGCCAGGCGAAGCGGCTCGACCCGCGGCTGACCGTGCTCGCCACGCCCTGGAGCCCGCCGGCCTGGATGAAGGACAGCGACTCCCTGGTCGGCGGCCACCTGAAGGACGACCCGGCCGTCTACGACGCCTACGCCCGCTACCTGGTCAAGTTCGTGCAGGCGTACGCCGCCGCCGGTGTGCCCGTGGACTACCTGACCGTGCAGAACGAGCCGCAGAACCGCAGGCCCAACGCGTACCCCGGCACCGACCTGCCGGTCCAGCAGGAGGACAAGGTCATCGAGGCGCTCGGCCCGCTGCTGCACCGGGCCAGCCCGCGCACCAAGATCCTCGCCTACGACCACAACTGGACCACGCACCCCGACGACATCGCCACCGCCCAGCAGTTGGGCGAGGACCCGCAGACCGACTACCCCTACGACGTGCTGGACAGCGCCGCCGCCCGGTGGATCGCCGGCACCGCGTACCACTGCTACTCCGGCGACCCCTCCGCGCAGAGCGCCCTGCACGACGCCCACCCGGACAAGGGCATCTGGTTCACCGAGTGCTCCGGCTCGCACGGCGCCACCGACACCCCGGCCCAGATCTTCCGCGGCACCCTGACCTGGCACGCCCGCACCATCACGGTGGGCACCACCCGCAACTGGGCGAAGTCCGTCGCCGACTGGAACCTCGCGCTGGACGCCGACGGCGGCCCGCACAACGGCGGTTGCGCCACCTGCACGGCCATGCTCACCGTCGCCGCGGACGGAAAGGTGAGCACCAACGCCGAGTTCTACACGATCGGCCACCTGTCGAAGTTCGTGCGCCCCGGCGCCGTCCGGATCGGCAGCACCAACTACGGCACCACCGGCTGGAACGGCCGGCTCACCGACGTGGCCTTCCGCAACCCGGACGGCTCCACCGCGCTGGTCGTCCACAACGAGAACGACGACCCGCGCTCCTTCACCGTCGCCGTCGGCGGCCTCAGCTTCGACTACACCCTGCCCGGTGGCGCCCTGGCCACCTTCACCTGGCCCGCCTCCGGCCGACTGCGCAGCACCGAGCACCAAGTGGACCTCGGCGCCGCCACGGTGACCGCCTCCCCGGCCGGCCAGGGCGCCGCCGCCCTCGCCGCGGACGACGACGGCAGCACCCGCTGGACCACCGGCGCCGCCCAAACCCCGGGCCAGTACGTCCAGATGGACCTCGGCCGGCCCACCGCCTTCCGCACCCTCGCCCTCGACAGCGGCGACAACCTCGGCGACTACGCCCGCGGGTGGCAGCTCGCCCTCAGCGGCGACGGCACCCACTGGCACACCGCGGCGAGCGGCACGGGCACCGGCCAGCTCACCACGATCGACCTCCACCGGGCGGTGACCGCCCGCTACGTCCGCATCACCCAGACGGGAAGCGCGGGCAATTGGTGGAGCGTGGCGGACCTGCGCCTCTACCGCTGACCGGCCCGGCTGGTCCGACCGGCCCGGTCTGCCCCGAGCTGACCTGACCGGCCGTGGCCGGATCTGACGGGACCTGACGGGCCACGGCTCGACGTGTCCGGCCTTGTCTCGGCGACCCCCTACCGTAGGGGCGACCGATACGACAGGGGGGCTCGCGGTGATCAGCGAACCGGAACAGGGTGACGGGGCGAACGACGCGGAGGGGGGCGGCGGTTCACCGTACGAGGTGGTGGCCGCCGGGGCGCCCGAGACCGCGCCCGGGGCACGGCGCCGGTGGCCGTGGAAGTGGATCGCCGCCACAGCAGCGCTGACCTCGGTGCTGTGGGCGGCCGGGGTGCGGGCCGCCGACCGCGGCGACGGCCCCGACCTGCACGGCTACCGCCTCGCCTCCTCTCCCTGTACGCCCACCACCCTCAAACCGCTGCTCGATGCCTTCCCCACTGGCGACCGCACCGGGACCCCGGCCGATCTGCGCCGCGGCTCCGCGCTCGACCAGGCCACCTGCGGGGTGCTGGCCACCGGCGCGAACACCGACCCGTGGCTGGTGCAGTACGACGTCACCGTCACCGTGGAACTGCACAAGAAGACCGACCCCGCGGTGGAGTTCGCCGACCGCAACCACCCCACTACCAAAGCGTCCGACCCGGTCCCCGACACCTTCGGGGGCGGACCCGGCTACAGTTCCACGATCATGGTCAGTGCGGACTCGACCGACCACGTCGTCCCCGTCGCCCACCTCGGCGACAAGGCGTACCTGCTCGACGGCCTCCCCTCGCGCCAGACCCTCACCGTGCTGCGGGGCGGCGCCGTGCTGACCGTGGAGGTCTCGGCCAGCGAGCAGTGGACCCACACGGGCCACCCCTCAGTCGACAGCTCCGGACACTTCGTCGGCGCCCCCGACCTCTCCGTGGACCGCTTCCACCCGGCGATGACGGCGACGGTGAAGCGCCTGATGGACGCGCTGTGAGCGGCGGGTCCACCGCGGTGACCGCCGAGGTGGTCAGGACCGCCCGGCTCGTTCTCGAACCGCTGCGCCCGGCACACGCAGGCCCGATGGTGCGGGTGCTGGCGGACCCGGCGCTGTACGCGTTCACCGGCGGCGAGCCCCCGGGGGTGGAGGAGCTGCGGGCGCGCTACGCGCGCTGGGCGCGCGGCCCGGCCGAGCCGGACACCGCGTGGTGCAACTGGGTGCTGCGCGAGGCGGGCGCGGACGGGGAACCGGCCGGCACGGTGCAGGCGACCGTCCACCCGGCGGCGGGAACGGCCGAGGTGGCGTGGATCGTCGGCACCCCCTGGCAGGGCCGCGGGTACGCCGCCGAGGCCGCCCGTGCCCTGGTGGGCTGGCTCGCCGCCAAGGGCGTGCGCAAGGTCGTGGCCCACATCCACCCGGACCACCACGCCTCCGGAGCCGTCGCGGCCGCGGCGGGCCTGGCGCCCACCGACGGCCGGCAGGAGGGCGAGGTCCGCTGGGAATGGACGGCGCCCGACGCGGCTCCGTCCGAGGGGGCCACGAACAAGGGGTGACGAGGGGCGCCCAGCGTTGACGAGCGGCAGGGCGAGCTGTCGGCGAAGAGAAGGGCGCACTCACAGGAGGTAAGGGGCGCCCACCCAGGACTGCGTCCCTTACCTGCCCGCCGCCTGAGCGCCCAGGAGCCCGGCCCCGGCTCCCTGGGCACGCCCCCGGCTCCCTGGGCAGACCCTGGCTCCTGGGGGCCCAACCCCGGCTCCCTGGAAGCCGAGCCCAGCTTTCTGGAGCCCAGCTCCGCCTCTCTGGCACCGAGTTCGGCCCCCTGGACCCCGCCCTGGCCTCCTTGGAGCCCAGCCCGGCTCCTTGGGGCCCAGCTCCGCCTCCCTGGTGCCCAGCCCTGACCCGCGCTTCCTAACTGCCGATCTCCGGCCGCGCCCCGACTCGCGTGACCGCCACCGCCCCTGCCCTACAGCCCGCCGCCAGGGCGTCGGCCAGGGGCGCGCCCCTCAGCCTGGCGGCCAGGAAAGCCCCCGTGAAAGCGTCACCCGCGCCTGTGGAGTCCACCGCCTGAGCACCAAGGGCACCGGCCCTGGCACGTATGGTGCCGCCCTCCGCCGCCAGGGCGCCTTGCCGGCCCAGGGTCACCACCACCAGGCGGCCGCCCGCCCGCGCGGACAGCGCCTCCGCCGCCGCGCCCGGGTCGCCGTGCGGCGGCAGGCCCGCCAGCAGCAGCGCCTCGGCCGCGTTCGGCAGCAGTTCGGCGCCCTCGGCCACCGCAAGGAAGCGCGGCACGCCGAGGCGGGCCAGGAAGCCCGTCGAGGCCGGGTCCACGCTCACCGGCAGCCCCCGGGCGCGGGCCGCGGCGAGCACCAGGGCGGCCAGCTCGCGGCCGGGCCCGGAGAAGCACAGGTAGCCGGACAGGTGGACGCGCCCCACCCCGTCCAGCAGCGAAGGCGACCAGTCGGCGGGCCCGAGGCGGAAGGCGGCGCCGCTGTCGGTCACCAGGGTGCGCTCGGCGGCGGCGTCCACCAGGGCGATCACCACGGCCGTGGGCGCCTGCTCGTCCACCCGCAGCACCGGCTCCACCCCGGCCGCCGCCAAGGCGTCACGGTGCCACTGCGCCGAGTCCGCGCCGACCCGCCCGAGCAGCCGCACCCGCGCGCCCTCGCGTGCGGCCCAGCAGGCGACGTTCGCACCCGCCCCGCCCGGCCGCACCGCGATCCGCGCCGCCGTGTCCGTGTCCGGCGCCAGCGGCCCCTCGTGCCGGGCCACGACGTCGGTGACGACGTCGCCCACCACGAGCAGCCCCGCGGGGACCCTCACGCCTGCCGTGGGGCGAAGGCGGCGGCGATCCGCGCGGCCAGGGCGACATTGCCGCGGACGGCCGCGAGATTCGCCTCCAGGGACGCGCCCTGGGTGTGCTCGGTGAGGTAGGCGAGCAGGAAGGGCGTGATCGCCTGGCCGGTGACGTGCTCGCGGTCGGCGGCGGCCAGCGCCTCGGCGAGCACCCGGTCGTGCAGCTCCGGGTCGAGCTGGTCGGCCGGGTCCACAGGATTGGCGACGATCAGGGCGGACTCCAGGCCGCCCAGCGCGTCCTGGGCGCGCATCACGGCCGCCACCTCGGCCGCGGAGTCCACCGTCCAATCGACCGGCTCGCCGGAGTCGGTGAGGTAGAAGCCGGGGAAGCGGGTGGTGCCGTAGCCCAGGACGCCGACGCCCAGGGTCTCCAGCCGCTGGAGGGTGGCCGGCACGTCGAGGATCGACTTCACGCCCGCGCACACCACCGTGATCCGGGTCCTGGCCAGCAGCCCGAGGTCGGCCGACTCGTCCTGGACGTCCACCCAGCCGCGGTGCACCCCGCCGAGTCCCCCGGTGCCGAAGACACGGATGCCGGCCCGGGCCGCGAGGAAGGCGGTGGCCGACACGGTGGTGGCGCCGCTCGCCCCGGCGGCCAGCGCGGGTGCCAGGTCGCGGAAGCCGAGCTTGCGCAGCGAGGGGTCCGCCGCGACCCGCTCGATCTGCTCCTTGCCGAGCCCGACCCGCGCCACCCCGTCGAGCACCGCGACGGTCGCGGGCACCGCCCCGCCGGCCCGTACGACCTCCTCCAGCTCGCGCGCCACCTGGAGGTTGCGGGGCCGGGGCAGGCCGTGGGAGATGATCGTGGACTCCAGGGCGACCACCGGCAGCCCGCGGTCGAGCGCGTCGGCGACCTCCTCGGAGAGCACGGGGACGGACGGTCGGGCGGCGGCGGGGCGAGTGGTCATGCAGTGACCCTGGCACCCGGGCGGCGCCGCCAAACCTCGCCCGCGCGCCTCGGTGCCGGCGGGCGCAGGAGGGGGCGCCGGGGTGGCGCGGGGAATGGATTTGGCGCTGGGGCGCGCAACCCGTAAGGTGGTGTTCACCGACGCGGGGTGGAGCAGCTCGGTAGCTCGCTGGGCTCATAACCCAGAGGTCGCAGGTTCAAATCCTGTCCCCGCTACGAAACGAAGGGCCCGGTACCTCGGTACCGGGCCCTTTCGCTGTGCGGAGCGCCTGCCTCAGCGGCCCCTGTCGTCAGCCGCCGTCGGCCTCGTCGGTCGCTGTCAGTGCGGCACCTTGTGCCGCGGCCGCGGCTCCTCGTCCACCGGGCGGTACGGCGGAACGTCCCGCCCGGGCTGGTAGTGCGGCCCCTGGCGGATGTGGTGGACGACCACGCCCGCGTCGATCGCGGCGATCAGCGCGATCGCCGCGCACACCGCGGCCCACCCCGGCTGTCCGACGAGCGCGAGGCCGACGGCTGCCGCGGCCCCCGACACCACCCCGACCAGCGCGAGTGCCAGCCGCAGCCGGAGCGGGCTGCGGGCCTGCACGGGCTCGTATCCCGTCCTGTGCACCATTGCGTCCGCCTCCTTCCTCGGCGCGAACCACGCCTCGTGTCCGGACCCGCCCCACGCGCGCCCGGCACCGCGTACACCCCGGACGCCTCCATGGAGCCTGCCCGCCGGACCCGCTGGAAACCATTGATACGTCCTATTCTGGTACGAATTCCGGCGAGGTGACGCCCTCGACCACATCGGCGACGGCGTCCGCATCAACGCCGTCAGCCCCGGCGCCTCGGCCACCGCGATGTCGCTGCGGCCCGGCGAGAGCGAGCTGGACCGCGCGGACCGGATGCGCACGGCCAGCCCCCTCGGCCCCGTGGCGGCCACCGAGGAGGTCGCGTCCGCCGTCCTCTGGCCTCGGAGGCGGCCGCCGCGGTCGTCGGCGCCGACCTGGTGGTGGACGGGGGAGCGGCAGCGTAGTCACGGGCCGCGCAAGGGGCGTACCGGCGCCGGAACGGAGCGCCCCCGGGAGCCGACCCGCTCATGGGCCGGCCCCGGCCGTACAGCCGCCGGCCGTCAGGGGTGCCGGGGTGCGCGGCCGTCAGGGGGCCGGCGGTTGGGGCGGGCGGCGCAGCACCGCGTCCAGCGTGCGGGACCACTGCTGGACGATGCCGGCGCGGCGGGGGGAGTCGTCGGTGAGGAGGTTGGACAGGCCCAGGCCGCGGGCCATGTCCAAGGTGGCCTGCACGGTCTCGCGGACGCCGGGGACGGACTCGTCGGCGTCCAGGCAGTCCACCGCCAGCCGGTGGGCCTCGCGGCCGATGCGCGCTTGCAGGGCCGTCACCCCGGGGCGCAGGGCGGGGCGGTCGGCGGCCGCCACCCACAGGTGCAGGGCGGCCCGGAAGAGCGGCCCGGTGTGCACCGAGACCAGCATGTCCACCACCGCGTAGGTGCGGTCCCGTCCCTCGGGCAGCGCCCGGGCCTGCTCGCGCACCGCGGCCAGCCACTCGTCGGCCATGTGCGCGATGGCCGCGGTGAACAGGTCCTCGCGGGTGCGGAAGTGGTGCTGGGCGGCGCCGCGGGTCACCCCGGCACGCGTGCACACCACTGCGACGGTGCTGCCCGACCAGCCGTGCTCGGCCAGGCACTCCACCGCCGCGGCCAGGATCCGCTGCCGGGTGGCCCGGCTGCGGTCCTGCTTGGGGGTGCGGGCGGTCACAACGCCCATGGCGGGTCCCGCCGTTCGAGGAAGGCCCGCATCCCCTCCGCGGCGTCGGCGGAGCCGAACAGGCGGGCGCTGCGGCGGGCCAGCAGCGGCCCCTCGTTGGCCAGCCGCTCCATCAGCGGCTGCGCGGTCAGCTCCTTGGCGGCGGCGAGCCCCTGCGGGGAGGCCGCGCGCAGCCCGTCCAGGATGCCGTCCAGCTCCTCCAGCGGCGCGCTGACCAGGCCGATGCGCACCGCCTCGGCCGCGGTGAACGTCTCGCCGGTCAGGAAGTAGCGGGCGGCGGCCCGCCGGTCGCCGCGGGCCAGCACCGGCACCGAGGCGACCGCGGGCGCCAGGCCCAGGCGGGACTCGGTGAAGGCGAAGGTGGCCTTCGCGCCGGCCACCGCGATGTCGCAGGCGGCCAGCAGCCCGAGCCCGCCGGCCCGTACGTGCCCGTCGACCCGGGCCACCACCGGCTTGGGCAGGGCGGCGATCCGCTTCAGCAGCGCGACCAGCTGCCGGGGGCCCTTGCGCACCCGGCCCTCGGTGAGGTCCGCGCCCGAGCAGAAGGTCGAGCCCTCGTGAGTGAGCACCAGGGCCCGCACCTCCCGGTCCTCCGCGGCCTCGTCGAGCGCGTCGGTCAGCTCCTTGAGCAGCCCGGTCGACAGCGCGTTGCGGTTGTGCGGCGAGTCCAGGGTGAGGACGGCGATGCCACGCTCCAGCCTGCGGCGGACCAGGGGTGCTGCTGTCGTCACGTACGGGCTCCTGTTCTGTGCCGTGGACCGGGCGGGCCGGTCCAGGCGGAGCCGGCTCAGTACGACTTTGGCAGCCCGAGCGAGTGGTGCGAGACGAAGTTGAGGATCATCTCGCGACTGACCGGGGCGATCCGGCCCACCCGGGACGCCGTGAGCAGCGTCGCGAGGCCGTACTCGGCCGTCAGGCCGTTGCCGCCCAGGGTGTGGACGGCTTGGTCGACGGCCTTCGCTCCGGCCTCGGCAGCAGCGTACTTCGCCATGTTCGCCGCTTCTCCGGCACCCATGTCGTCGCCGGCGTCGTAGAGGTGGGCGGCCTTCTGCATCATCAGCCGGGCGAGTTCGAGTTCGATGTGGCACTGCGCGAGCGGGTGCGCGATGGCCTGGTGGGAGCCGATCGGGGCCTGCCAGACCTGCCGGGAGCGGGCGTAGGCGACGGCCTGGCCGAGGGCGTACCGGCCGAGGCCGACGGAGAACGCGGCGGTCATGATCCGCTCGGGGTTCAGGCCGGCGAACAGCTGGAGCAGCCCGGCGTCCTCGTCGCCGACCAAGGCGTCGGGCGGCAGCGCCACATCGTCCAGGAAGAGCTGGAACTGCTTCTCGGGCGCGGCCACCTCCATCTCGATCCGCCGGTACTCGAAGCCGGGGGTGTCCCGCTCCACGACGAACAGGCACGGCTTGAGCCGGCCGGTGCGGGCGTCCTCGGTGCGGCCGACCACCAAGGTGGCGTCGGCGGTGTCCACCCCGGAGATGAACACCTTGCGGCCCGACAGCAGCCAGCCGCCGCTCGCGGTGTCGCGGCGGGCGGTGGTGGTGATGCGGTGCGAGTTGGAGCCGGCCTCGGGCTCGGTGATGCCGAAGGCCATCCGCAGCGAGCCGTCGGCGAGCCCGGGCAGCCAGCGCTGCTTCTGCTCCGCGGTGCCGAACCGGGCGATCACCGTGCCGCAGATCGCGGGGGAGACCACCATGAGCAGCAGCGGGCAGCCGGCCGCGCCCAGCTCCTCCAGCACGATGGACAGTTCGAAGATGCCGGCGCCGCCGCCCCCGTACTCCTCGGGCAGGTTGATGCCGAGGTAGCCGAGCCGGCCGGCGTCCTGCCACAGCTCGTCGGTCTGCCGGCCGGCCTTGACGGCCGCGGTGAAGTACGAACGGCCGTAACGGCGGCCCAGGGCGGCCACGGCCGCCCGCAGCGCCCGCCGCTCCTGGCTCTCGGCCAGTACGCGGTCGAAGGTGGTGCCCGGATCGGTGGTCATGCGCCCGATTCCTCCCTTTCCGCCGTGACGACGGCGAGTACGGTGCCGGGCTCGACCTGGCGGCCGACCTCGGCGGGCAGGTCGGTGAGCGTCCCGGTGGCCGGCGCGGCCACCGCGTGCTCCATCTTCATCGCCTCCAGCCACAGCAGCGGCCGGCCGCGCTCGACCCGGTCGCCGGGCCGGAAGGCCCCGAGCCGCACCACGGTGCCGGGCATGGGGGCGCGCAGCGAGCCGGGCGGGACGTGCTCGGCGGGGTCGGCGAAGCGCGGCAGCGCGGTGAACGCGACGGCGCCCAGGGGCGAGTCCACGAAGACGGAGCCGTCGTGGAACGCGACCTCGAACGGGCGCCGCACGCCCGCGATGTCGAGGTCCACCCGGCCGGGCCGGGCGCGTACCAGGGCGACGTCCTCGAAGCCGTCGGCGGCCAGTCCTTCGCGGGTGAGGCGGTAGCGGACCTCGTGCTCGGTGCCGGAGGGCTCGGCCCGGTAGCGCTTGACCTGCGGCTGCGAGGGCAGGTTGCGCCAGCCTCCCAGCCGCCGGGCGACCGCCGCGGGGCCGCCCGCCGCCGCGGTGGTGCGCATGGCGGCGTCGGCGAGTGCGGCGGCCAGGGCCGAGAGCCGCTCGGCGGCCGCGAACGAGGCGTCGGGGGCGGTGAGTTCGGGGAGGGCGCGGTCGAGGAAGCCGGTGTCGAGGCGGGCGGCGGCGAAGTCGGGGTGGCGCAGGACGGCCACCAGGAGCCGCCGGTTGGTCGGCACGCCGTGCAGGCGGGCCCGCTCCAGGGCGCGGGCCAGGGCGCGGACGGCCTCGGCCCGGCTCGGCGCCCAGGCGATCACCTTGGCGAGCATCGGGTCGTAGTGGACGCCCACGGCGTCCCCGGCCTCGTAGCCCGCGTCCAGCCGCAGCCCCGAGGTCCGGCCCGGCGGCACCTCGAACTCCGCGTCGGCGCCCGGGATGTCGAGCCGGTGCACCGGCCCCGCCTGGGGCTGCCAGCCGCGCGCGGGGTCCTCCGCGTAGATGCGCGCCTCGACGGCGTGGCCGCGCGGTCGCGGCGGTACGGGGGGAAGGGCCGCGCCCTCGGCGATCCGCAACTGCCAGGCCACCAGGTCGAGGTCGAAGACGCACTCGGTGACCGGGTGCTCGACCTGCAGGCGGGTGTTCATCTCCAGGAAGGCCGGCCGGCCGTCGGCGCCGACCAGGAACTCCACCGTGCCCGCGCCCTCGTAGCCGATCGCGCGGGCGGCTCGGCCCGCCGCCTCGTGCAGGGCCGCGCGCACCCCGTCCGGCAGGCCCGGCGCCGGGCACTCCTCGACCACCTTCTGGTGCCGCCGCTGCACCGAGCAGTCCCGCTCGCCCAGCACCCACACCGTGCCGTGGGCGTCGGCGAGGACCTGCACCTCCACGTGCCGGGCGCCTTGCGCGTACGGTTCGACGAACACCTCGCCGTCCCCGAAGGCCGCTGCCGCCACGGCCCGGGCGGCGGTCAACTCGCCCTTCAGGGCCGCGAGTTCCCGGACCACCCGCATGCCGCGGCCGCCCCCGCCGGCCGCCGCCTTCACCAGCACCGGCAGGTCGCCGGCGGTGACCGCGGCCGGGTCGAGCGGGGCGAGCAGCGGCACCCCGGCCGCCGCCATCAGCTCCTTGGCCCGCGTCTTGGAGCCCATCGCCGCGACCGCGCCCGGGGGCGGCCCCACCCAGGTGAGGCCGGCGTCGAGCACCTCCTGCGCGAACCCCGCGTTCTCGGACAGGAAGCCGTAGCCCGGGTGCACCGCGTCGGCGCCCGCCGCGAGCGCAGCCCGTACGATCGCCGCGCCGCGCAGATAGGTCTCGGCAGCCGTGTGCCCGGGCAGCCGCACCGCCGCGTCGGCCTCCCGCACGTGGGCCGCGCCCTCGTCGGCGTCGGAGAAGACCGCCACGGTCGCGATGCCCAGCCGGCCGCAGGTGCGCAGGACCCGGCGGGCGATCTCACCGCGGTTGGCCACCAGCAGCCGCCCGATCGGCCGCCTGCCGCCGGACCCGTCCTCGACCTCGCCCATCCCCAAGCCCTCCTCCCGGCCGGGAGGCCCCTGGCAACCGCCGTTGCGGCAAGAGGCGTTCACCCGGCACGTCGCCTACGGAGCACGTCACATACGGAAGACGCCGAAGCCGCCGCGCGCGCCCTCGACGGGGGCGCTGTGGATCGCCGAAAGGCAGATCCCCAGCACCGTGCGGGTGTCGCGCGGGTCGATCACGCCGTCGTCGTAGAGCCGGCCCGACAGGAACATCGGCAGCGACTCCGCCTCGATCTGCCGCTCCACGGCCGCCCGCAGCGCCGCGTCGTCCTCCTCGTCGTACGGGCGGCCGCCGGCCGCGGCGGACTGCCGGGCCACGATCGAGAGCACGCCCGCGAGTTGGGCCGGACCCATCACCGCCGCCTTCGCGCTCGGCCAGCTGAACAGGAACCGCGGCTCGTAGGCCCGCCCGCACATGCCGTAGTGCCCGGCACCGTAACTCGCCCCCATCAGGACCGAGATGTGCGGCACCTTCGAGTTGGCGACCGCGTTGATCATCATCGCGCCGTGCTTGATGATGCCGCCCTGCTCGTAGGCGCGGCCCACCATGTAGCCGGTGGTGTTGTGCAGGAACAGCAGCGGCACGTCCCGCTGGTTGGCCAACTGGATGAACTGCGCGGCCTTCTGCGACTCCTGGCTGAAGAGCACGCCCTGCGCGTTGGCCAGCACACCCACCGGGTAGCCGTGCACCTCGGCCCAACCGGTCGCGAGACTCGGCCCGTAGAGCGGCTTGAACTCGTCGAAGGCCGAGCCGTCGGCGACGCGGGCGATCACCTCGCGCGGGTCGAACGGGGTGCGCAGGTCGCCGGGGACGATGCCGAGAAGGTCCTCCTCGTCCAGCAGCGGCGGCGCCGGGTCGGGCCGCGGATCGGGCCCGGCCTTGCGCCAGTTGAGCCGCGCGACGATCCGGCGCGCGATGCGCAGCGCGTCCGGCTCGTCCAGCGCCAGGTGGTCGGCCAGGCCCGAGGTGCGCGCGTGCATGTCGGCGCCGCCCAGCGACTCCTCGTCGCTCTCCTCGCCGGTGGCCATCCTCACCAGCGGCGGCCCGCCCAGGAACACCTTCGCGCGCTCCTTGACCATCACCACGTGGTCCGACATCCCCGGCACATAGGCGCCGCCGGCGGTCGAGTTGCCGAACACCACGGCGACGGTGGGGATTCCGGCCGCCGACAGGCGAGTCAGGTCGCGGAAGAGGGCGCCGCCGGGGATGAAGACCTCCTTCTGGCTGGGCAGGTCGGCGCCGCCGGACTCCACCAGGCTCACCAGCGGCAGCCGGTTGGCCAGCGCCACCTCGTTCGCCCGCAGCGCCTTGCGCAGCGTCCAGGGGTTGCTCGCCCCGCCGCGCACGGTCGGGTCGTTCGCCGTGACCACGCACTCCACGCCCTCGACCACGCCGATGCCGGTGACGATCGAGGCGCCCGTCGTCACGTCGTTGCCCCACCCGGCCAGCGGGGAGAGTTCGAGGAACGGGGTGTCGGGGTCCAGCAGCAGCTCGATCCGCTCACGCGCGGTCAGCTTGCCGCGGGCCCGGTGCCGGGCGGTGTACTTCTCGCCGCCGCCGGCCAGCGCCTCCGCGTGGGCCCGCGCCACCTCGGCCAGCCGCTCCAGCATCGCCGCCCGCCGCTCCCCGAAGTCCGCCGGCAGCGCGGCCCGCGCGCTCACCGTGCGCGCCCGGCTTCCGGGTCCCGGCCGGGCGCCCCGGCGAAGACCTGGGCGATCGACAGCCAGGCGTCGGCGTCCTCGCCCACCGCCTGCAGGGCGAGGTCGTCGCGGTGCCGGCGGCGCACGGACAGCAGGCAGAAGTCGAGCGCGGGACCGGTCACGCGCTGCGGCGCCCCGGCCGGGCCGTAGGTCCACAACGAGCCGTCCGGAGCGGTCAGTTCGAGGCGGAAGGGCTCGGGAGGAACCGGCCGGCCGCGCACGGCGAAGGCGTAGTCGCGGGTGGCGTGGGCGAGCCGGGCGACATGGCGCAGCCGGGCGGTGGGGACGCGGTCGGCACCCAGCGCGGCCGCGATGTCCTCGCCGTGCGCCCAGGTCTCCATCAGCCGGGCGCTCGCCATCGAGGCGGTGCTCATCGGCGGGCCGTACCAGGGGTGGCGCGCGCCCGGCGGGCTCGCCTCCAGCGCGGTCAGCATCCGGGCGCGGCTCTCGCGCCAGCGCGCGAGCAGGGCGCCCGGCTCCTGGTCCGCGCCCCGGGCGGCGGCCTCGTCCACGTGCCGGGACATCTCCCGCGGGTCCAGGGCGGCCACGGTGGCGAAGGACGACGGGTCCGCCACGGCCTGCTCCGCCATGCCGTCGGTCCAGGCCAGGTGCGCGATCTGGTGGGCGACGGTCCAGCCCGCCGCGGGGGTCGCCGCACGCCACCGCTCGGGCGGCGCCGCCGCGACCAGCGCGTCCAACTCCTCGCCCTCGACCCGCAGATCGGCCAGCACGGCCCGTACGGCTTGCGGATCGGCCATCGTCCCTCCGGGCGGCTCGCGGCGGCGCGGTACGCGTACGAGCGAGGGTGGCAGGGTGCGGCGAAGCATTCAAGCGCGCATGCATGTTTCCCTTCCGGACACCGTTTCCGGCACTCCCTCTCACCTCTTTTCGCCAACACCAGGCGCGATAAATGACTTTGATGCCGGCGCGAAAAAACCCCTTCTGGACGGCGTGCACCGGCGTCGGTTGAATGAGAGACCAACGGCGCCGAAGCGGGTGACTCGCCATCGAAAACGGCTCAACGGGCGAAGTCGCCGATTCCCGGCGCAGCTCCGAGCCTCCCGGGACGCTCCCCGGGAGGCTGCACAGGAAGGTGTCGAGAATGGCCCCTCATGCCGTCGGCGACCGGCCGCTCCCCGGTCCGGCCCGCACCGCAGCGACCTCGGCACTGCTGGAGAGGATGCGCTCCGGCGTGATCGGCGAGGGCGAGGTGTGGAGGGGCCCCTACGGCCCGCGCCGCATCACCTACGCCGACTACACCGCCTCCGGCCGCGCCCTGGACTTCATCGAGGACTTCGTCCGCGACGCCGTGCTGCCCCGCTACGCCAACACCCACACCGAGAGCTCGGCCACCGGCCTGCAGACCACCCGGCTGCGCGAGGACGCCCGCCGGCTGATCCACGAGGCCGTCGGCGGCACCGAGGACGACCTGGTGCTCTTCTGCGGCTCCGGCGCCACCGCCGCGGTCAACAAGCTGGTGGCGATCCTGGGACTGACCCGCCCGCACCACCGGCAGACCGGGCCCGGCGCCCGGCGCGGCGCCGACCAGCGCCCGGTCGTCCTGATCGGCCCCTACGAGCACCACTCCAACGAGCTGCCCTGGCGCGAGTCCGCCGCCGACGTCGTGACCATAGCCGCCGACGCCGACGGCCGCGTCGACCTGGACGACCTGCAGCGGCAACTGCGCCGGCACTGGGACCGGCCGCTGGTCATCGGCAGCTTCTCCGCGGCCTCCAACGTCACCGGCATCCTCACCGACGCCGACCGCATCGCCGAGATCCTGCACGCCCACGGCGCCCTGTCGTTCTGGGACTACGCCGCCGCCGGCCCCTACGTCGACATCCGCGTCGGCCCCAGCGCGCCCGGCGCGCGCGACCACAAGGACGCCGTCTTCCTCTCCCCGCACAAGTTCATCGGCGGCCCCCAGACCCCTGGCGTGCTGGTGGTCAAGAAGAACCTGGTGCGCAGCCCCGTGCCCGCGATGCCCGGCGGCGGCACCGTCGCGTTCGTCGGCCCCGAGCAGCACCGCTACCTCGACGACCCGGTGGCGCGCGAGGAGGGCGGCACCCCGGCCATCGTGGAGTCCATCCGGGCCGGGCTGGTCTTCCAGCTCAAGCAGGCGGTCGGCGCGGACGTCATCCGCGGCCTGGAGGAGGACCTGTGGCAGCGGGTCCTGGAGCGCTGGTCGCGGCACGAGGCGATCGACGTCCTGGGCAACCCGCGCGCCCCGCGGCTGCCCATCGTCTCCTTCCGTATCCGCAGCGGCGGCCGCTTCCTCCACCACAACTTCGTCGTCGCCGTGCTCAGCGACCTGTTCGGCATCCAGGCCCGCGGCGGCTGCTCCTGCGCCGGGCCGTACGGCCACCGGCTGCTCGCGGTGGGTCCCGCGGAGTCCGACGCCTTCCGCGACGAGATCGTCGGCTGCGGCTACGAGGGCATCAAACCCGGCTGGTGCCGGGTCAACTTCCACTACCTGATGTCCCCGGCCGTGCGCGACTACGTGGTCGAGGCCGTCGAACTCGTCGCCGCCCACGGCCACCGGCTGCTGCCGGACTACCGCTTCGACCCGCGCACCGGCCTGTGGCGCCACATCCGGACCCCCGACGAACCGCCGCTGCGGCTGGGCGACCTCGGCTACGACGCCGACGGCCGGCTGACCCGGCCGGCCGCGCCGCCGCGGATGGGCGAGGAGGCGCTGGCCGCCCATCTCGCCGACGCCCGCAGCCTGCTGGCCGCCCGCGCCGACCACGTCCCCGACGGGCCGACCGGCATGCCCGACAGCTTCGAGACGCTGCGCTGGTTCCCGCTGCCCCCGGTCTGCCTGGCGCCCGCCGGCTAGGGGCGTCCCGGGGCGGGCACAGGGCCGCACAGGGCCGCACAGGGCCGGGCCGGTGCGGGAACCGGCCCGGCACAAGGGCCCGGTACCGGCTCGACCGGTCCGGCACCGACCCGGCACCGGCTCGACCGCCCCGGCGGCGGCACGGGCGGCCCCGCGACGCCCGATAGAATCGCCTCCTGATGAGTGCGACGCTGGTGGGCAAGGACCTGGGGGCCGGACACGGCGAGCGAGCCCTGTTCACGGGGCTCGACCTGACCGTCGCCGAGGGCGACGTCATCGGCCTCGTCGGGGCCAACGGAGCCGGGAAGTCGACCCTGCTGCGGGTGCTGGCCGGACTGCTGCCGCCCGAGGAGGGCACGGTGCGGGTCAGCCCTGTCACGGCCAACGTCGGCTACCTGCCCCAGGAGCCCGACCGCCGCGAGGGCGAGACCGTACGCGCCTTCCTCGCCCGCCGCACCGGAGTCGCCGCCGCGCAGGCCGCGCTGGACGACGCCACCCAGGCCCTGGTGGACGGCGCCCCCGGCGCCGACGACGCCTACGCCGAGGGCCTGGAGCGCTGGCTCGCCCTCGGCGGCGCCGACCTGGACGAGCGGGCCGAGGAGGCCGCCGCGGCCCTGGGCCTGGGCGTCGGCCTCGACCGCGAGATGCGGGCCCTGTCCGGCGGCCAGGCCGCCCGCGCGGGCCTGGCCTCCCTGCTGCTCAGCCGCTACGACGTCTTCCTGCTCGACGAGCCCACCAACGACCTGGACCTGGACGGCCTGGAGCGGCTGGAGAAGTTCGTCACGGGCCTGCGCGCCGGCACCGTCCTGGTCAGCCACGACCGCGAGTTCCTGACCCGCACCGTCAACCGCGTGCTCGAACTCGACCTCGCCCAGCACCGGGTGGCGAGCTACGGCGGCGGCTACGGCGCCTACCTGGAGGAGCGCGCCACCGCCCGCCGGCACGCCCGCGAGGAGTACGAGGAGTACGCCGGCACCAGAGCCGCCCTGGAGGCCCGCGCGCGCATGCAGCGCGGCTGGATGGACAAGGGCCTGCGCAACGCGGTCCGCAAGGCGCCCGACAACGACAAGAACGCCCGCCGGGCCCGCGCCGAGAGCAGCGAGAAGCAGGCCGCCAAGGCCCGCCAGACCGACCGGATGATCGAGCGGCTGGAGGTCGTGGAGGAGCCCCGCAAGGAGTGGGAGCTGCGGATGGAGATCGCCGCCGCCCCCCGCTCGGGCGCCGTGGTGGCGACGATGCGCGGCGCCGTGGTCCGCCGCGGCGACTTCGTGCTCGGGCCGGTGGACCTCCAGGTGGACTGGGCCGACCGGATCGCGATCACCGGCGCGAACGGCTCGGGCAAGTCCACCCTGCTGGCCGCGATGCTCGGCCGGACCGCGGTGGACGAGGGCAGCGCCGCGCTCGGCCCCGGCGTGCTCGTCGGCGAGGTGGACCAGGCGCGCGGGCTCTTCCGCGGGCCCGAGCCGCTGCTGGACGCCTTCCGCGCCCCCGCCCCCGACCTGGAGCCGGCCGACATCCGCACGCTGCTGGCGAAGTTCGGGCTCAAGGCCGGCCATGTGCTGCGCCCGGCCGCGACCCTCTCGCCCGGCGAGCGCACCCGCGCCGCGCTCGCCCTGCTGCAGGCCCGCGGGGTGAACCTGCTGGTGCTCGACGAGCCGACCAACCACCTGGACCTGCCCGCCATCGAGCAACTGGAGTCGGCGCTCGCCTCCTACCCGGGCACGCTGCTGCTGGTCACCCACGACCGCCGGATGCTGGACGCGGTCCACACCACGCGCCGGATCGAGGTCGAGGACGGCCGCGTCACCGAGCGCTGAGGAGCCCGGGGAACCCCGTTGATACGGGCGGCGGGAGATCTCTCGCGACGAACCTGCCCGGAGGGGAACCGCCCGCCGGGGTGCCGCGTCCCATCCGTGCCCGGAGCGCACCGGACCCGGGTCGGCAATGGGGGCCGGCCCGGGTCCACGAGCGATGGGTCCGCTCAGGTGCAGCTCACGCCCTGATCAGGCGCGGGTCCACGCTGTGCGGCACCGCGTCAGCTGACGTTGAGCGCGGTGTCGTCCAGCAGGAAGGACGTGGCGAGCGAGGAGTCCTCGGTGCCGGTGAACTTCAGGGTGAAGGTCTTGCCGATCTGGGAGGAGAGGTTGACGGTCTTCTGGACGTAGCCGCTGCTCGCGTTGAGGTTGGAGTAGGTGGCCACGGTGGTGCTGCCGGCCTGGACGGTGAGCTTGTCGTAGGCGGTGGTGGTCGAGGTCTCCTCGGTGGAGACGTCGAGGTAGAAGCTCAGCGTCGCGGTGGTGCAGGTCGACGGGACGGTCAGCGACTGGGAGAGCGTGTCGGTGTGGGTGGTGCCGTAGCCGTCGAGCCAGGCCTTGTAGGAACCGGAGTGCGCGGGCGCGTCCGAGCTGTTGTCGATCACGCCGGAGCTGGCGGTCCAGGAGGCCGTACCGGACTCGAAGCCCGGGTTGGCGATGACCTGGGAGACCGTGCAGCCGCCGCCACCGCCACCGGAGGTGGTGACCGTCCACGTGAAGGACGCGGAGCCGGAGGCGCCGGTGCCGTCGGTCGCGGTGACCGTCACGCTGGAGGTGCCCGCCGTGGTCGGGGTGCCGGAGATGACGCCGGCCGAGCTGATCGACAGGCCCGCGGGCAGGCCGGAGGCGCTGTAGGTCAGGGACTGGCCCGAGGCGGAGTCGGTGGCGTGGACCTGCAGGCTGACCGCGGTGCCGACCTGGGTCGACTGGTTGCCCGGGTTGGTCACGGTGACCGTGTTGCCGCCGGTGGAGCCGCCGTTGGTGAAGGCCGCGGTGCCGTTCGGGGTGCCGAGGCCGGTCGGGCCGTCGTAGCCGGCGCCGGCGGTGCACAGGTAGCTGCCGCCGCAAGAGCCGTTGGAGCCGCTGGTCACGTCGTTCAGCGAGCCGGTGTGGGCGTAGGGGTACGACGCCGGGGTGGTGCCGGAGGCCGGGGTGCCGGCCAGCGCGTAGACCGACGCGATGATCGGCGACGAGGCGCTGGTGCCGCCGTAGACCTGCCAGCCGCTGGCGCCGTAGCTGTCGTAGACGGCCAGGCCGGTGGCCGGGTCGGCGACCGCGGAGACGTCGGCGATGGTGCGCTTGGAGCAGCCGCTGTCGGTCTGCCAGGTCGGCTTGGCGTCGTAGGAGGAGCAGCCGGAGCCGGTGCCCTCGGTGCTGGAGGTGTTCCACACGGTCTCGGTCCAGCCGCGGCTGGTGCCGCTGGAACGCTTCAGCGCGGTGCCGCCGACCGCGGTGACGTACTTCGACGCGGCCGGGTACTCCGCGCCGTAGCCCTCGTCACCGGAGCTGACGGTGATCGCCACGCCCGGGTGGTTGAAGTACGAGCTGTCGTAGGAGGTGTCCGAGGAGGACTCGCTGCCGCCGTAGCTGTTGGAGACGTACTTCGCGCCCAGCGAGACCGCGGTGTTGACCGCGGTGCCCAGGTTGGTCATGGACGCCGAGGTGGCCTCGACCAGCAGGATGTGGCAGCTCGGGCAGACCGCGCTGACCATGTCCAGGTCGAGCGAGATCTCGCCGGCCCAGCCGGAGTCGGGCGAGGGGTAGCTGGTGCCGCCGGTCTGGTTCACCTTCTTGAAGCAGCCGTTGGCCGTGGTGCAGGCCGGCAGGCCGTACTGCGAGCGGTAGGTGCCCAGGTCCGCCTCGGCGTTCGGGTCGTCCTGCGCGTCCACGATGGCCACGGTCTGGCCGGAGCCGCCGGAGGGCAGGTTGTAGGCGCTCTGCAGGTCGGTGGGCCCGTAGCCGGACGGCGTGGCCGCCGGGGTGATGCCCAGGTGGTGCGCCACGTCGGTGCGGGCCAGCGCCAGGCACGACATCAGGCCCTTCGAGGGCGCCGCACACAGGTGCTGGGCGTGGCCCGCGGTGGTGGTCCCGGTGGCGCCGGTGGCGGTGGTCACGGGGGCGCTGGTGCCGCCGGCCGCCGAGCTCGCGGCGAAGGACGGTGCCGCGGCCACCATGCCGCCGGTCACCAGCGCGCCCGCGGCGACCACCGCGATGGTCGCGCGGCGGATGGCCCGTCTCACCGGGCCGGGTGTCAGGTGCAATGAACTGCCCTCCATGGGGGGTCGGCTGCCGAGGGCTCCGCACATATGACAAGGTCATGACAACCCATGTTTTGCGGCGGCGCCTCGGACTGGACAGGGCGGTGCTGGACATGGCGGTGCCATGAACGGTGGAGCACGGTGGTGCGGCGGTGCTGTGCTGCAGCCGCGCTGCGGCCGTACCGGGGTGGTGCTGGGGCCGTACTGGGGTGGTGCTGGGCGGTGCGAGCCCCCGGACGGGGGTGGTGCGGCGGAACCCGCCGGCGCGGTCGGAGCCCGGTGGAGCGCGATGGAGCGGGTGGAACAGGTGGATCAGCAGCCAACTACTGTTCACTGCCACCCCATTGAGTGGTGGCTGAGTTGAAGGTAGTGAGGAGTATCGTCAAGGAACTACCGGGTATTGGCAAAGGATTCCCCTCGAATTGCCCTCGACCTGACCCCTCCTCGCTTCCCCGCGGCGATCTCCGCCGTATAGCGTCAGGCACCATGGAGACGGAGGAAGAACCGGTCAACGACCTTGTGGCGCTGGGCCTGTCGCGCTACGAAGCCCGGGTCTACCTCGCCCTCGTGCGCCGCGAGTCCTACACCGCCGCCGAGGTGGCGCGGGCCGCCGACGTGCCGCGGCAGCGGGTCTACGACGTGCTCGACGCCCTCGTCCGGCGGCGGCTGGCCACCACCCACCCCGGGCGCGTCGCCACCTTCTCCGCCGTCGCCCCCGAACTCGCCGTGGCCCGGCTGATGGCGCTGCAGCGCGAGACCCTGGAGCGGCTGGACCGGATGTCCTCCGCGCTCACCGCGGCCCTCGTGCCCGTGTGGGCCGACGGCCGCACCCAGACCGTGCCGCTGGACTACGTGGAGATCCTGCGCGACCCCAAGTCCATCGCCGAGGCGTTCGCCGACATCCAGACCCAGGCCCAGCGCGAGCTGCTGAGCTTCTGCAAGCCGCCCTTCGTCGCCTCCCCGCTGAACACGGTGGGCGTCAAGGTGCTGCGGCGGCTGCGCCGCTCGGGCGGCTCGGTCCGGGCCATCTACACCTACGAGGCGCTCGACGACGTCGAGGTGCTGGAGAACGTGCGCCGGTTCGGGGCCGCGGGCGAGGAGAGCCGGTTCACCGCCGAGCTGCCGCTGAAGCTGGTGATCGCCGACGAGTCGCTGGTGCTGTGCGACATGCCCGACCCGGTGGCCGGGACCGGGTCGACCACCGCGCTCTACATCGAGCACCCGGCGCTGGCGGCGTGCCTGCGGTTGGCGTTTCTCACGGTGTGGGCGGCGGCCGAGACGGTGCCGAGTGCGCGCCCGGAGGGCGTCGTCGGCGGGCTCTGATCCGAGGCGGGGCGGTGCCGGGGCGAGGCGGCAACCGTTGCTGCGCGGGCGGCGGGCCGTGTCTCGAACGGGCCGCGGGCCCTGTGCCGGGGTGGGCTGCGCGGCGTGCCCCCGGGCGGGCTGCCGCACTGTGCTCGGGTGGCGGAGGCCTTGGCCCGGGCAGGGCGCAGTCCACTGCTGGGTCGGCCGGCCCTTTGCCCGGGCGCGGGGCGTAGCGTGACCCGGGCAGGGCGCGGCTGTGCACGGCGGCGCGGCGTGCCCCGGGCCGGACACGGCACTGTGCTCGGGTGGGCCGCGCTTCACCGCGGGCGGGCTTCGCAGCCTGCCCGGAGCACGAAGCCGCAGGTGACGCGGGCATGGCGGGCCGGGGGAGTGGCGGTGGCCGCAACGTGTCGTGCCGCCGGTCACAAGACCGGCCGTGCCCAGGTCCGGGAGCTACAGTGACGGCGTGGCCGTCTTCCTGCTCGGAGTCAGTGCCGCCTGCTGCCTCGGTCTGGGATTCGTGCTGCAGCAGCGCGCGGCGGCCCGTGCCCCGCTGTCGGACTTCCTCTCCTTCCGGTTGCTGCTCGACCTCATCCGGATGCCCGACTGGCTGCTCGGTGTCGGCTTCATGGTCGCCGGGCAGGTGCTCAGCGCGGTGGCGCTGGCCTACGGGGAGGTCTCGCTCGTCGAGCCGCTCACCGCGACGAACCTGATCTTCGCCATGGCCCTGTCCCGCTGGCTCACCCGCCAGCCGCTGGGCTGGTCGGGCTGGGGCGGGGTGGTGCTGCTCGCCCTCGGCGTCACCGCCTTCATCGTCGCCGGCCGGCCGCGCGGCGGCGGGGAGGAGGCCGACGCACTGCGGCACTGGCTGGTCTTCGGCATCGTCGCGGGGCTCGCGATGCTGGTCACGCTGTGGGCCAGACGCCTGCCGCCCTCCTCCGAGGCCGCCCTGCTCGCCCTGGCCGCGGGACTGATGTACGGGCTCCAGGACGCCCTGACCCGGGTCTGCGGCTCGATCGTCCGCGACGAGGGCGTCGGCGCGCTCTTCGTCCACTACCAGCCGTACGCCGTCCTGGCCATCGGCATCACCGGCATGCTGCTGGTGCAGTCCGCCTTCGAGGCCGCGCCGCTGCGGAACTCCCTGCCCTCCCTCACCGCGGCCCAGCCGCTCGCGGGCATCGCCTGCGGTGTCGGGTTCCTCGGCGACCAGCTGCGGGTCACGCCCGGCGCACTGGCCTGGCAGGCGACGGGTCTGGTCGCGGTGGTGGTCGGTGTCCTGCTCATCGGCCGGCACCCGGCGATGCCGCAGGGACCGTCCGAACGGGAGTCGCTGGGGGCGACGCGGGTGGTGTGAGGGCCGCTGCGCGCGGCCCGGCGGGGCGCGGCGAGGGCGGCCCCTGGGCGGCCGACATGGGGGGCGTGAGGGCCGGGCGCCCTCGTACGCGGGTGGTGTGGGCGCCCGGCGCCCTCGTACGCCTCGGTTCGGACCTCGAGGTGCGTCGAGATGCCCGCCCGGTGGGATCAGAGCAGGGTCTGCCAGTAGTACCAGAAGCGGGTGGCGATCAGGACGACGATGACCAGGCACCACGTGACCGGAACGGCCCAGTGGAACTCCGTGGTGAAGCCGACGAGCGCGCGGGGGGCGGGCAGGATGCCGTGCCGCAGGTTGTGCGCGGTGGTGTACGAGAACATCGTGAGCGTCGCCACCCAGGCCAGGCAGCACCACAGGCACAGGGCGCCGATCTCGTAGAGGGCCTGCGACATCAGCCACATGCAGAAGCCGGCGCCGAAGAGCATGCCCGCGTTCAGCGCCAGCCAGTAGGCGCGGCCGTACCGCAGGCCGGTCAGCAGCCCGACGCCCACGGTGACCACCACGGCGTAGGCGGCCAGGCCGATCAGCGGGTTCGGGAACCCGAAGGCCGACGCCTGGGGGCTGCGCATCACGTTGGTGCAGGACAGCACCGGGTTGATGCTGCAGCTCGGGTGGAAGTCCGGGTTCTCGGCGAGCTTGATCTTGTCGACGGTGATCACGAAGGACGCGAGCAGGCCGAGGGCGCCGGTGACGACGAGCAGCCGGCCCAGGCCCTTGCCGGCGCCGACCGCGGGGGCGGCGGGGCGGCGGACGGCGCTGGCCGTCCCGGGGGCGGCGGTCACCGCGCGGCCTCAGGCTCGCCGGCCGGCCACAGGACGTCGACCGGGATCTGCCGCGAGCGGGCGAACGCGACCAGGTGGGCGGTGGCGTCCCGGCCGCTGGAGGGCGAGCCGTCCCAGATCGCGAGCAGGCGGCCGCAGCCGGCCACGAGCTGCTCGTCGGCGCCGACGCACGCGTCGCGGTCGGCGGGGTCGAAGGCCATCAGCCGCACATGTTCGGCCAGGAGCAGCAGCTCGCCGGCCGCGGTGCGGTCCTGCTGCGGCAGCGGCGCCGGCAGGTGGCCGTGCGCGGGCAGCGCCACGACCAGCCGGCGCCCCGCCGCGCGCACCGCGCGCCCCACCACCAGCGGCAGCCCCGCCCCGGCCCGCACCACGAAGGTCGCCCCGGCGGCGCACCGCTCCAGCACCGCCGCCAGCTCCCGCTCCACCAGCTGCAGCGTCCCGCCCCCCAGCTCCCGGGGCCCCACCGCGCCGATCACCGCGCTCATCCCTCCACCGCCGTCCTGCCGTCCGCCGAGACCGAAGATCATCGCCCCCAGTGAAGGCCGGCCCCACCCCCGCCCACCAGAGCCGAAAGTCCCTCCCACCCGGCCCTCAGCCCTCCCCTGGCCCCTTTACCGCAGACCCGGCCCTCACTCCCCGTCAGGACGGGTCCGGGGTCCAGGTGAAGTGGGGGGTGCGGTGGGTGAGGAAGGCGGTGGTGCCCTCGGCTGCTTCGGCCAGGGCCGCGGGGGTGGTGGAGCGGGACTGCCACGCGGCGAGGTGGGGGGCGGGGATCGGGTCGGGGGTGGCGAAGGACTTGGCGGCCGACTGGGTGAGGTGGGAGCGGGTGGCGAGGAGGCGGGCGAAGGCGCGGACACGGGTGTCGAGGGCGTCCTCGGGGTGCACCTCGTCCACCAGGCCCGTGCGCAGGGCCCGCTCGTGGTCGATCAACTCCGCCGAGAAGAGCAGGTACTTGGCGGTCGAGGGGGAGGTGAGGGCGACCAGGCGGCGGGTGGAGGAGGCCGGGTAGACGATGCCGAGCCTGGCCGGAGTCACCCCGAAGCGCGCCCCCTCCGCGGCGAACCGCAGGTCGCACGCCACGGCCAGCTGGCAGCCCCCGCCGACGCAGTAGCCCCGTACGGCGGCGAGCGTCGGCTTGGGGAAGGCGGCCAGCGCCTCCTCCGCGGCCAGCGCGGCGTCCCTCGTGGCGGCCAGTCCGCCGGGCTCGGCCAGGTCGGCGATGTCGGCCCCGGCGCTGAAGGAGCCGCCCTCGCCGGTGAGCACCAGCAGCCGCACCCCCGGATCGGCGGCCAGGCCCGCGAGGACGCCGGGCAGCGACTGCCACATGCCGAGCGTCAGGGCGTTGAGCCGCCCGGGGTTGTCGAGGGTGACGGTGGCGGTGCCGTCCTCGGTGCTCACCAGCAGACCGGGGCCGAACCGGGACATGGATGCTCCTCAACAGCGCTACGGGCGGCGGGGCGGGCGCCGCGGCCCGATCCTAACCACGCGCCTCCCAGCCGTAATCGGCCACCCGCCGGTCACAACCGCTCGCGACCGGTCGCGAAACGCCGAAACGCGAAGGAATTACGTCTCCTGCACGTGCAGCTGCAAAGGTCGCCGACACTCGTCGGGTGAGGCGGAGCCGCCGGGGCGTCCGGCGCGGGCCGTAGGAGAAACGTCACGCGAGAGCGATGGTGGATGCGGTCATGGAGGTCCGCGGGGATGTCCCGCTCGGTCAGACCCCGGTACCGAGGACGTACGAGGGGGCGTGGCGGTTCACCGTGCCGGCGGTGGACGCCTCCGTACCGCAGGTGCGGCGCGCGGTGCGCTCGCTCGTCCTGGAGCAGGGCGTCCCGCTTGGCGAGGACGCGCTCTACGGGCTCATGCTCATCCTCTCCGAGCTGCTCACCAATGCCGTCCGGCACGCCGCCGTGCTCTCGCCCGAGGTCGCCGTGGAGCTCGCGGTGGGCCCGGAGTGGATCAGGGTCGCCGTCGAGGACAACCACCCCTACCGGCCGAAGGCGCTGGAGACCGACCACGGCCGCACCGGCGGCCGCGGCCTGCTGCTGGTCAAGACGATCACCGACGAGGCCGGCGGCACCTGCGACGTCACCCAGACCCCGCAGGGCGGCAAGGTCATCTGGGCGGCCCTCCCGCTCACGCCCGGCGGCTGAGCCGAGCGGACGGGAGCCGGCGGGGCCGACCGCGAGGTCGCGGGTGCCGACGGGAAACGACCTGGCCGGAGGCCGACGGGAGCCGCGGGCGGAAGGCCGCGGGAACGGTCGCGGGTCCCAGGAACCCGCGCCCTCCTGCCGGAGCCTCGCCGCCGGTGCTGCCGCGATCCCCCACAGCCCTGCGGCAGTGGGGTGGCAGCCCTGCCGCATGCCTCCGTTACCAGCCCGCCTTGCCGCCCGTGATCTCCAGCACCGCCGGCCGCGCGGCGTCCAGCACGGTCTGGAACCACGCCGAGAACGTCGCCGTCGCGCGCAGCTCGGCCAGCTCCTTCGGCGTGGCGAACAGGGTCTCGCCGATCTCCTCGGGGTCCGGGTGCAGCGCGTCGCGGACCAGGCCGACGAAGAGGTGGTTGTACTCCTGCTCCACCAGGCCCGACGCCGGGTCCGGGTGGTTGTAGCGGACCGTGCCGGCCTCGCGCAGCAGCACCGGGGCGGCGCCCAGCTCCTCGGCGGTGCGCCGGGCCGCGGCCACGAAGGGCTGCTCGCCCGGGTACGGGTGCCCGCAGCAGGTGTTGGACCACACGCCGGGGGAGTGGTACTTGCCGAGCGCGCGGCGCTGCAGCAGCAGCCGGCCGTCGTCGTCGAAGAGGAACACCGAGAACGCCCGGTGCAGGTGGCCCGGCGCCTGGTGCGCCCACAGCTTCTCCGCCGTGCCGAGGGTCGTGCCGCTCTCGTCGACCAGTTCGAGCATGATCGAGGCGTCAGGACCGTCGGAGGCCGCGGTCCCGTTCGGGGACGGCGCGGTGGAGGGGGAGCCGGGTCGGCCGGTGGCAGGACTGGTGGGCATGTCCATCCTTCGCATTCGACGACGAGCCCTTAGTCTGCCTCACCCCGTCACGGCCGCCACGCCCGCACCGCGCCGCCGCCCCGCCCGCACCGCACGCGACGGCCGCTCAGCCGCGCACGCGCACCGTACGACGGCTGCAACCGCTCAGCCGCGGCACCGCACCACCCGCGGCGGCGAGCATCGCTCCCGGCGTACCGCCCACCGCTCGGCAGAACAGCCGCACACTCGTACGCCCGCGTCAGCCGCTCAGCCGCGCACGCGCACCGTACGCCCGCGGCAGTCGCTCAGCCGCACAGTCCCTGCTCGTGCGCCTCGTGCCCGGCCGGCTCCAGCTGGAACGTGCAGTGCTCCACGTCGAAGTGCGAGCCGAGGCAGCCCTGCAGGTCATGCAGCATCTTCTCGTAGCCCACCGAGTCCAGGACCTCCTGGCTGACCACCACGTGCGCGGACAGCACCGGCAGGCCCGAGGTGATCGTCCACACGTGCAGGTCGTGCAGGCCCTCGACACCGCCCAGGCCCTCGATGTGCCGCCGCACCTGGCCCATGTCCACGCCCTTGGGCGCCGCCTCCAGCAGCACGTCCAGCGCCTCGCGCAGCAGCTGCCAGGTGCGCGGCAGGATGAGGACGCCGATCAGCAGCGAGGCCACGGCGTCGGCCTGCTCCCAGCCGGTGGCCAGGAACACCGCGGCGGCGGCCACGACCGCGAGCGAGCCGAAGGCGTCCGCCATCACCTCCAGGAAGGCCGCCCGCACGTTGAGGCTCTCGGCCTGGCCGCGCAGCAGCACGGCGAGCGAGACGGAGTTGGCCACCAGGCCGACCAGGCCGAAGACGATCGTCGGCCAGCCGTCGAAGCCGTGCGGGGTGACAAGGCGGCGGATGCCCTCGTAGAAGATGAATCCGCCGACGCCTATGAGCAGCACCGCGTTGAGCACCGCGGCCAGGATCTCGGCGCGGGCGAAGCCGAAGGTGCGCCGCTCGCTGGGCGGGCGCGCGGCGATGGTGATGGCGAGCAGGGCCATGCCGAGGCCGGCCGCGTCGGTGGCCATGTGCCCGGCGTCGGCGAGCAGCGCCAGCGAGCCGGTGACGAGGCTGCCGACGACCTCGGTGAGGAGCACCAGGCCGGTGAGGGCGAGCGCGATCAGCAGCCGCCCGCGGTGGGCGGCGCCGGCGGTGACGGGGACGTGGGAGTGGCCGTGCGCGTGCCCGTGCCCCTTCGAGGGGTCGGACGTGCCGTGGCTGTGACCGATCCCGGCCGCCATGGGCAGCGCCTCCCTTCCTGTCGAAGGTCCTGTCGAAGGTCCCGTCGAAGATTCCGTCAAAGTCCCGCTCGACGGTCCCGCTCGAAGGCCCGTCCGGGTCCCCCGGCGTCCCGCTCCGCTCCGCCCGGCTGGCCGTTCGCAGCGCGTTCCGCCGGCGCCGATCCGTTGCCGCGCACTCCGTCCCACCCCCGGCTTGTGCCCGTCCCGGCGGCCAGTCAACACCGGTCACCCACCGTGGGCAAGCCGGTACTGGAGACCGTTGTCATCTGCGGTGACCTGCAGTGGTGAGGCATGCCTAAGTGTGAGCGGAGCGTGAGGGGTGCGGGGGCGCCCGGTTCACCCGCACGGCGCAGGGCGGATTTGCTTGTGACCACTGCCATCCGTCCAGGATGATGATCACACCGTATGGACCACGTTCAGGCGAACACGCAGTGAACGGTGGACGACCGGTATCCGATAGCCTCGCCGTCGTGTCCGGCCCGACGCCGCCGCGCGCGGCCCGCGCGGGCACACCTTCGCACGCTTTCAGGGAGTGGGTTCCTCTGCCGACCGCAATTCTCACCGGCCCGCCCGCGGCCGGGACGCCGTCGCCGCTCGCGGACGACCTGCGGGCCCTGGGATTCCAGGTCGCGGACGCCGACACGCCTGCGGCGGTCGCGGCCCGGCTGGCCGCGGCACCGGCCGCCGAGCGCGTCGCCGTGGTGGACCGCCGCTTCGTCGGCCACCGGCACGCCCTGCGGCTCGCCCTGACCGACCCGCGCTTCGACGCCGGCGCCGTACCCGGCGCGCTCGCCGTCACCCCGGCCGCCCGCCCCGCGCTCGCGCAGGCCCTGGCCGCCCTGACCGCACCCGCCGAAGTGCCCGCAGCCCCGCAGAGCACCGGCGGGCCCGGCTACGCCGAGGGCCCGCGCCCGTACGAGCCGGCGGCCGCCGACAGTGTCCCCGACACCCTCGCCGACGCCCTCGCCGAGCACGGCACCGCCCCCCACCGCCCCGAACTCGGCGTCCTGGTCGCCCGGGTGGCCCACGACGAGGCCGAGCGGCAGGCCGCAGAGCAGGCCGTGGCCGGCGTGGACGAGGAGTCGGTGCGGCTGCGCAGCGCGGTGAAGTCCCGCGACGGCTTCTTCACCACCCACTTCATCAGCCCGTACTCCCGCTACATCGCCCGCTGGTGCGCCCGCCGCGGCCTGACGCCCAACCAGGTGACGACCGCCTCCCTGCTGGTGGCCCTGATCGCCGCCGGCTGCGCGGCCACCGGCACCCGCGCCGGGTTCGTCGCCGCGGGCGTGCTGCTGCTGGCCTCCTTCGTGCTGGACTGCACCGACGGCCAGCTCGCCCGCTACTCCCTGCAGTACTCCACCCTCGGCGCCTGGCTGGACGCGACCTTCGACCGCGCCAAGGAGTACGCCTACTACGCGGGCCTGGCCCTGGGCGCAGCCCGCGGCGGCGACGACGTGTGGGCGCTGGCGCTGGGCGCCATGGTGCTGCAGACCTGCCGGCACGTGGTCGACTTCGCCTTCAACGAGGCGAACCACGACGCCACCGCCAACACCAGCCCCACCGCCGCCCTGTCCGACCGGCTCGACGGCGTCGGCTGGACCGTGTGGGTGCGCCGGATGATCGTGCTGCCGATCGGCGAGCGCTGGGCGCTGATCGCCGTGCTCACCGCGGTCAGCACCCCGCGGATCACCTTCGTGGTCCTGCTCGTCGGCTGCGCGCTGGCCGCCTGCTACACCACCGCGGGGCGCGTGCTGCGCTCGCTGACCCGCCGGGCCGTGCGCACCGACCGGGCCGCCCAGGCACTGGCCGACCTCGCCGACAGCGGCCCGCTTGCCCGCGGGACGGCCCGCCTGCTCGCGCCGTTCGCCCGCCGGCTGCCCGCCTTCGCACCGCCCGCGCTGGCCGCGGTGGGCGCGGGCGCCCTGGCCGCCACGGCCGCGCTCGCCCCCCGCGGCTCCTGGTGGGTGGTGCCGCTGGCCGTGCTCTACGTGCTGACCAGCGGGCTCGCGGTGGCCCGGCCGCTGCGCGGCGCCCTCGACTGGCTGGTGCCCGCCTTCTTCCGGGCCGGCGAGTACGGCACGGTCCTGGCCCTCGCGGCCGTCTCCCAGGTGAACGGCGCGTTGCCCGCGGCGTTCGGGCTGGTGGCGGCCGTCGCCTACCATCACTACGACACCGTCTACCGCATCCGTGGCGGAACCGGGGCGCCCCCGGACAATCTGGTACGGGCCGCGGGCGGGCACGAGGGCCGCGCGCTGCTGGTGGCCGTCCTGTCGGCGGCGCTGGCCGGCCGCTCGGGCCTGACGGCCGCGCTCACCGTGCTCGCCGCGGTGCTGGCGCTGCTCGTCCTCACCGAGAGCATCCGCTTCTGGGTGTCCTCCGGGGCCCCCGCCGTACACGACGAACCAGGAGAACCCGCATGATCGGCCTCGTGCTGGCGGCAGGCGCAGGACGGCGCCTGAGGCCGTACACGGACACGCTGCCCAAGGCCCTGGTGCCGGTCGGGCCGGACGGCGCGCACGACGGCCCCACCGTGCTCGACCTCACCCTGGCGAACTTCGCGGCGGTCGGCATCACCCGGGCCGCGGTCGTCGTCGGCTACCGCAAGGAGGCGGTGTACGCGCGCAAGGCGGCCCTGGAGGCCCGCTACGGCATCGCGCTCACCCTGGTCGACAACGACAAGGCCGAGGAGTGGAACAACGCCTACTCGCTGTGGTGCGCGCGCGACGCGGTCCGGCACGGGGTGATTCTGGCCAACGGCGACACGGTGCACCCGGTCTCGGTGGAGCGCACCCTGCTGGCCGCCCGCGGCGAGGGGCGGCGGATCATCCTCGCCCTGGACACCGCCAAGAAGCTCGCCGACGAGGAGATGAAGGTCGTCGCCGAGCCCGGCCGCGGGGTGCGCCGGATCACCAAGCTGATGGACCCGGCCGAGGCCACCGGCGAGTACATCGGCGTCACCCTCATCGAGGGCGAGGCGGCCCCGGAGCTCGCCGACGCGCTGAAGGCCACCTTCGAGCGCGACCCCGGCCTGTACTACGAGGACGGCTACCAGGAGCTGATCGACCGCGGCTTCACCATCGACGTCGCGCCGATCGGCGAGGTGCCCTGGGTCGAGATCGACACCTGCGAGGACCTCGCCAGGGGCCGGGAGATCGCGTGCCTGTACTGACCCGGCTGATCCCCTCGCCGGTCGTCGTCGACATCCGCGGCGGGGCGCTGGCCGACCTCTCCCGGCTCCTGGCCGACCAGCGGATCTCGGCCGCGGGCACCCTCGCCTTCGCCGTCAGCGACGGCTCGGGCGCCCGGCTGCGCGAGAAGCTGGCGCCCGAGCTGCCCGGCGCCGACTGGTTCCCGGTGGCCGGCGGCACCATCGACGCCGCCGTGCGGCTGGCCGACGCCATGCGCGGCAAGCGCTACGACGCCGTGGTGGGCCTGGGCGGCGGCAAGATCATCGACGTCACCAAGTACGCGGCCGCCCGGGTCGGCCTGCCCATGGTGGCCGTGGCCACCAACCTCTCGCACGACGGCATCTGCTCGCCGATCTCCACCCTGGACAACGACAACGGCCGCGGCTCCTACGGCGTGCCCGCCCCGATAGCGGTCGCGGTCGACCTCGACGTGATCCGCGAGGCGCCGGCCCGCTATGTGCGCGCCGGCATCGGGGACGCGCTGTCCAACCTGTCCGCGCTCGCCGACTGGGAACTGGCCAAGGAGCAGACCGGCGAGCCCATCGACGGGCTGGCCGCGGCCATGGCCCGCAGCGCCGGCGAGTCCGTGCTGCGCCACCCCGGCGGCATCGGCGACGACGACTTCCTGGTGACGCTCGCCGAGGGCCTGGTGCTCACCGGGATCGCCATGTCGATCAGCGGTGACTCGCGGCCCTCCTCCGGCGCCTGCCACGAGATCAGCCACGCCTTCGACCTGCTGTACCCGCAGCGCGCGGCCAGCCACGGCGAACAGGTCGGCCTCGGCGCCGCCTTCGCGATGCACCTGCGCGGCGCCGTGCAGGAGTCCGCGCTGATCGCCGACGCCCTGCGCCGGCACGGGCTGCCCGTGCTGCCGGAGGAGATCGGCTTTTCCGTCCGGGAGTTCGTGGAGGCGGTGCGCTTCGCCCCGCAGACCCGGCCCGGACGCTTCACGGTCCTGGAACACCTCGACCTGTCCGCCACCGAGATCAGGGACGCGTACGCCGACTATGCCAAAACCATCAGTAGCTGAACTGCGCCCGGTCGTGCACCCCGCGGGGGTCAAGGACCGGCGCAGCGGCGAGCACTGGGCCGGCCGGCTCTACATGCGCGAGGTGTCGCTGCGCATCGACCGGCACCTGGTGCACACCTCGGTCACGCCCAACCAGCTGACCTACGTGATGACGGTCTGCGGCGCCCTCGCCGCCCCCGCGCTGCTGGTGCCGGGCATCGCCGGCGCCGTGCTCGGCGTGGTCGCCGTCCAGCTCTACCTGCTGCTGGACTGCGTGGACGGCGAGATCGCCCGCTGGAAGCAGCAGTTCTCGCTCTCCGGGGTCTACCTGGACCGGGTCGGGGCCTACCTGTGCGACGCGGCGGTGCTGGTCGGCTTCGGGCTGCGCGCGGCCGACCTGTGGGGCAGCGGCCGGATCGACTGGCTGTGGGCGTTCCTGGGCACCCTGGCCGCGCTCGGCGCGGTGCTCATCAAGGCCGAGACCGACCTGGTCGGGGTGGCCCGGCACCAGGGCGGGCTGCCGCCGGTGAAGGAGTCGGCCGCCGAGCCGCGCTCGTCCGGGGTGGCGCTGGCCCGCCGGGCCGCGGCCGCGCTGAAGTTCCACCGCCTGGTGCTCGGCGTCGAGGCGTCGCTGCTCATCCTGCTCCTGTCGGTGCTGGACGCGATACGCGGCGACCTGTTCTTCACCCGGCTCGGCGTGGCCGTGCTGGCCGCGATCGCCCTGCTGCAGACGCTGCTGCACCTGGTGTCGGTCCTCGCCTCCAGCAGGCTGAAGTGACCGGCTGGCAGGCGCCCCTGCGGCTCGGCGCGGTGATCATCACCATGGGCAACCGCCCTGCCGAGCTGCAGGACCTGCTGGACTCCGTCGCCAAGCAGCAGGGCGCCCCGATCGAGGTCGCCCTGGTCGGCAACGGCGCCCCGCTGCCGCCGATCCAGCGCGAGCACCTGCGCACCGCCGAACTGCCGGAGAACCTGGGCATCCCCGGCGGCCGCAACGTCGGCATCGAGCTGTTCGGCCCCGGCGGGCGCGACGTGGACGCGGTGCTCTTCCTGGACGACGACGGGCTGCTGCCCGGCGACGACACCGGCGAGCTGGTCCGGCAGGCGTTCCGGGACGACCCCGAGCTGGGCATCATCAGCTTCCGGATCGCCGATCCCGACACCGGGGTCACCCAGCGCCGGCACGTGCCGCGGCTGCGGGCCGCCGACCCGATGCGAAACTCCCGGGTGACCACCTTCCTCGGTGGCGCCTGCGCGGTGCGCACCGCCGTGATCGGCCAGGTCGGCGCGCTGCCCGCGGAGTTCTTCTACGCGCACGAGGAGACCGATCTGGCCTGGAGAGCCCTTGACGCGGGCTGGCAGATCGAGTATCGCTCCGACATCGTGCTGCACCACCCGACCACCTCGCCGGCCCGGCACGCGGTCTACCACCGCATGGTGGCGCGCAACCGCGTCTGGCTGGCCCGGCGGAACCTGCCGTGGCCGCTGGTCCCGGTGTACCTCGGCGTATGGTTGGCTCTCACTCTGGTGCGCAAGCCGTCCCGGCCCGCACTGCGCGCGTGGTTCGGCGGCTTCCGCGAGGGCTGGACCACGCCGTGCGGTCCGCGGCGGCCCATGCGCTGGCGCACGGTGTGGCGGTTGACCCGGCTGGGCCGACCCCCGATCATCTGACAAGCTCGGACCTGAGAGCATCAGGCGCAGTCCGGGAAACTCCCGCCCCCGGCGCGCACATTGAGGACGAAAGTGTCAACTGTGAGCGAGACAACGCACAATGGTGCGGTCGCCGTCGGTGCCGCCCCGGTGCCCTCGGCCGATGACGGCCTCAGCCCCGCCCAGCTTGCCGCCAAGTACGGCCTGTCGGTCAGCGGCGCCCGGCCGAACATCGCGGAGTACACCCGGCAGCTGTGGGGCCGGCGACATTTCATCAACGAGTTCGCCAAGGCGCGGACCGCGGCGCAGTACACCCAGGCCCGCCTCGGGCAGCTCTGGCAGGTCATGACCCCGCTGCTGAACGCGGCGGTCTACTACCTGATCTTCGGTGTGCTGATCGGCACCCGGCGCGGGGTCGACAACTTCATCGCGTTCCTGGTGACCGGCGTCTTCATCTTCACCTTCACCCAGTCCTCGGTGCTCAGCGGCGTGCGGGCGATCTCGGGCAACCTGGGGCTGATCCGGGCGCTGCACTTCCCGCGGGCGTCGATGCCGATCGCCTTCACGCTGATGCAGTTGCAGCAGCTCATGATGTCGATGTTCGTGCTGCTGGCCATCGTGCTGATGACCGGCGAGGTGCCGGACGCCTCCTGGCTGCTCGCCATTCCGGCGCTGTTCACCCAGTGGATCTTCAACACCGGCCTGGCGCTCGTGGTGGCCCGGCTGGGCAGCAAGATGACCGACCTCGCCCAGCTGATGCCGTTCATCCTGCGCACCTGGATGTACATGTCCGGCGTCATGTACTCCATCGACAAGCTCACCTCCACCGCCCCGCACGCGGTCCGTATCCTGCTCGACGTCAACCCGGCCGCCGTCTACATCGACCTGATGCGCTTCGCGCTCATCGACTCCGTGACCTCCTCGCAGATGCCGCCGCACGTGTGGGCGGTCGCGGTGGGCTGGGCGGTCGTGGTCGGCATCGGCGGCTACATCTACTTCTGGAAGGCGGAAGAGTCGTATGGCCGTGGCTGAGCCTGAACAGCGCACCCTTCCCCCGGTGCAGGCGCCGCCGGCGCCCCGGGTCCCCACGGTGGTCGTCGACGACGTGCACATCGTCTACACCGTCTACGGCGCCGGCACCGGCAAGGGCAGCGCGACCGCCGCGCTGAGCCGGATGCTCTCCAAGAAGCGCCGCGCCTCCAACGTCCGGCGGGTGCACGCGGTGCGGGGGGTCAGCTTCACCGCCTACCGCGGCGAGGCGATCGGCATCATCGGCTCCAACGGCTCCGGCAAGTCGACGCTGCTGAAGTCGATCGCGGGCCTGCTGCCGGTGGAGAGCGGGAAGATCTACACCGACGGCCAGCCCTCGCTGCTGGGCGTCAACGCCGCGATGATGAACGACCTGACCGGCGGCACCAACGTCATCCTCGGCGGCCTGGCGATGGGCATGTCGCGCGACGAGATCCGGTCCCGGTACAAGGGCATCGTCGACTTCTCGGGCATCAACGAGAAGGGCGACTTCATCTCGCTGCCGATGCGCACCTACTCCTCCGGCATGGCGGCCCGGCTGCGGTTCTCCATCGCCGCGGCCAAGAACCACGACGTGCTGATGATCGACGAGGCGCTGGCCACCGGCGACCGCTCGTTCCAGAAGCGCTCGGAGGACCGCATCCGCGAGCTGCGCAAGGAAGCGGGCACCGTCTTCCTGGTCAGCCACAACAACAAGTCCATCCGCGACACCTGCGACCGGGTGGTGTGGCTGGAGCACGGCGTGCTGCGGATGGACGGCCCCACCGAAGAGGTGCTGACCGCCTACGAGGAGCACACCGGCAAGTGAGCGCGTCCGGCGGCCGCCCGGTGTTCGGTGTGCCGCTGATGACGTCCCGGACACGATCCGATAACCACGTGCCTCCGCTGGATGATCCGGCGGGGGCACGTGTGTTGTCGTTCAGTGTCGCCGTGCGGTCGTGTGCCTCGCCGAGGCTCGCGTCGCGGTACGGCACCGAGTGCTCCCGGAACGAACGGCCGCCGGGGGGCGCGCCCCCGGCGTACGCCGGGGATGGCCCCGACGTAAGCTGTACCGGTGCTCGGAGCCTGCCGATGACCGATACCCGAACGTCCATGACCCCTGGTGCGGCGTGTCCGAAATGGGAAGTTTCGACAGGGCAGTGTAGAACGGGGGATGTGGCGGCCATGACGATCGGGGTGACGGTCGGGACCCTCCCGGTCCGGGGCGTGCGTGGCGCCGGTGTGCCGGGAAGTCCGCGGTGAGCGGGGACGTCGCCACCCGCGCCGTCCTGGACAAGGCCGCGCGGGAGAACTTCCCGGTGGCCCCGGTGTTCCTGCCGCGCGCCTGGCGCCGGGACCTGATGGCCGTCTACGGGTTCGCCCGGCTGGTGGACGACATCGGCGACGGCGACCTCGCCCACGGCGGCCGGCCCGACGCCCGCCTGCTCGGCCTGGACCCCGAGGCCGCCGGTGACCGGATCGCCATGCTCGACGCCTTCGAGGCCGACCTGCGCCGGGTCTTCGGCGCCGACGGCGGCGGCCCGCGGCACCCGCTGCTCGCCGCCCTGCGCCCCACCGTCGAGCGGCACGCCCTCACCCCCGAGCCGTTCCTCGGCCTGATCGCCGCCAACCGCCAGGACCAGCAGGTCGGCCGCTATCCCACCTACGCCGACCTGCTCGCCTACTGCGAGCTGTCCGCCAACCCCGTCGGCCGGCTCGTCCTGTCCATCACCGGCACCTCGACCCCCGAGCGGGTCCGCCGCTCCGACGCGGTCTGCACCGCGCTGCAGATCGTCGAGCACCTGCAGGACGTCGCCGAGGATCTGCGCCGGGACCGGATCTACCTGCCGGCCGAGGACATGCGGCGCTTCGCGGTGGACGAGGCCGACCTCGCCCGGCCCACCGCCGGGACCAACGTGCGCGAACTGGTCGCTTTCGAGGCAGATCGCGCCCGGGAGCTGCTGGCCGAGGGCACCCCGCTGGTCGGCAGCGTCCGCGGACGCCTCAGACTGCTGCTGGCCGGGTTCGTCGGTGGCGGACGGGCGGCACTGCGCGCGGTCGAGGCAGCGGGGTACGACGTCCTGGCAACCTCGCCCAAGGCCGCCACGTCCGTCCTGCTGCGTGAGGTCGGCTCGACATTGCGAAGAGAGGGGTGATCTGGACCGTGAACGGTTCCGCGCACACGTCCGGACAGGTACGTGCGGCATACAGGTACTGTGAGGCCGTGACCGGCCACGAGGCCCGCAACTTCGCCTACGGAATCCGCCTGCTGCCCACCGAGAAGCGGCAGGCGATGTCTGCGGTGTACGCGTTCTCCCGCCGGGTGGACGACATCGGCGACGGCGAACTGCCCGCCGAGGAGAAGCTCACCCGGCTGGAGGGCGCCCGCGCCCTGCTGGACCGGGTGGCGGCCGGCGAGGTCGCCGAGGACGACACCGACCCGGTCGCCGTCGCGCTCGCCCACTCGTGCTCGATCTTCCCGATCCCGCTCGGCGGCCTGGGCGAACTCATCGACGGCGTCCAGATGGACGTGCGCGGCGAGGAGTACGAGACCTGGGACGACCTGGCGCTGTACTGCCGATGCGTGGCGGGAGCTATCGGAAGGGTCTCGCTGGGCGTGTTCGGCACGCTGGATGGGCACGATCATGAGCGTGCCGCCGAATATGCCGACACTCTCGGCCTCGCCCTCCAGCTCACCAACATCCTGCGCGACGTCCGCGAGGACGCCGGCAACGGGCGCACGTACCTGCCCGCCCAGGACCTGGCGAAGTTCGGCTGCGCGGACGGCTTCCACGGCGACACCCCGCCGGCCGGCTCGGACTTCGCCGGGCTGGTGGAGTTCGAGGTGCGCCGGGCCCGCTCGCTCTTCGCCACCGGCTACCGGCTGCTGCCAATGCTGGACCGGCGCAGCGGCGCGTGCGTGTCGGCGATGGCCGGCATCTACCGGCGGCTCCTGGAGCGGATCGCCGCCGAGCCGGAGGCCGTGCTGCGCGGCCGGGTCTCCCTGCCGGGCCGCGAGAAGGCGTACGTCGCGGTCCGCGGCCTGGCCGGGCTCGACGCCCGCCGTACCGCCCGCGGCGCCGTACGCGCCCCCCGAGGTGACGCGTGAGCAAGACCCGCACGCACCACGCGGGGCACACCGCACGACCCGGATCGCGAGCTGCCGTCCCCCGGGCAACCCCGGCGCCGCGCACTGCGTCACTTTCCGCGACGGCCCGCCGTACCCTGCGGGATACGGCCCGAGGGGAGTGCGCATGACGACCACCCAGCCCGGCGACCCGGCCCCAGCGGGTCCCCAGGGCACGGCCGTGCGTACCGGCCCGCGGCACAGCGCCGTGGTCGTCGGCGGCGGCCTGGCCGGCACCACCGCCGCCCTCGCGCTCGCCGACGCCGGTGTGCAGGTGACGCTCACCGAGGCCCGGCCCCGGCTCGGCGGCCTCGCCTTCTCCTTCAAGCGCGGCGAGTTGACCGTCGACAACGGTCAGCACGTCTTCCTGCGCTGCTGCACCGCCTACCAGTGGTTCCTGGATCGCATCGCCGCCCGGGACCTGGTCACCCTTCAGGACCGCCTGGACGTACCGGTGGTGGACGCCGCCAGCGGCCGGCTCGGAGTGATCGGCCGGGCCGCGCTGCCGGTGCCGCTGCACCTGGCGCCCAGCCTGGTCCGCTACCCGCACCTGTCGCTGCGCGAGCGCGCCTCGGTCGGCCGGGCCGCCCTCGCGCTGCGCCGGCTCGACCCGCAGGACCCGGCGCTGGACCGTGTCGACTTCGGCAGCTGGCTCGCCGCGCACGGCCAGTCGCCGCGCACGATCGAGGCGCTGTGGGACCTGGTGGGGGTGGCCACCCTCAACGCGACGGCCGGGCACGCCTCGTTGGGCCTGGCCGCCAAGGTCTTCAAGACCGGGCTGCTGTCCGACCCCGGCGCCGCCGACATCGGCTGGGCCGCGGCCCCGCTGGGCGACCTGCACGACGGCCGGGCGCGCGCGGCCCTGCGGGCCGCCGGGGTGCGGGTGCTGACCCGGGCGAGGGCCCAGGATGTGGTCGCCGACGCCGCCGGGGGCTGGCGTGTCCGAATCGATACCGGACCCGGCCGCGGCGAGGAACTGGCCGCCGGAACCGTGGTGTTGGCCGTTCCGCAGCGCGAGGCACACGGCCTGTTGCCCGCCGGCGCGCTGGAAGAACCCGAAATGCTGTTGCGGATCGGCACCGCGCCGATCCTCAATGTCCATGTGATCTACGACCGGCAGGTGCTCCAGCAGCCTTTCCTGGCTGCGCTGGGCAGTCCGGTGCAGTGGGTCTTCGACCGCACCGCGGGGGCGGGGCTGACCGGCGGTGGCCAGTACGTGGCGCTGTCCCAGTCGGCCGCGCAGGACGAGATCGACCTGCCCGTCGCCGAACTGCGGGCCCGCTACCTGCCGGAGCTGGAGCGAGTGCTGCCGGCCGCCCGCGGAGCCCGTATCCTCGACTTCTTCGTCACGCGTGAGCGCACCGCGACCTTCGCCCCGGAGCCGGGCGTGGGCGCCCTGCGCCCAGGTCAGGCCACCGCGGCGCACGGCCTGTTCCTGGCCGGGGCGTGGACCGCCACCGGGTGGCCCGCGACCATGGAGGGTGCGGTACGCAGCGGCCTGCACGCCTCCCGAGAAGCTTTGTCCGCCATCGGACTGTCCCGCGAGTACGACGTCCTGGAGGCGGCATGAGTGCAATTGGTGCGACAAGAGGAGAGAACGTGACCGCTGACAGCGTCAACGCGCTGCTGGAGAACGGCCGCATCCTGACCACCCCGGTGCTGCGTTCGGTGGTGGCTCGGCTTGCGCCGCCGATGGACACCGTCGCCTCCTACCACTTCGGCTGGATCGACCAGGCCGGCCTGCCCGCGGAGGGCGACGGCGGCAAGGCGGTGCGGCCGGCGCTCGCACTGCTGTCGGCCCAGGCGGCCGGCGCCCCGGCGGAGGCCGGTGTGCCCGGCGCCGTCGCCGTGGAACTCGTGCACAACTTCTCGCTGCTGCACGACGACCTGATGGACGGCGACGAGCAGCGGCGGCACCGCCACACCGTGTGGAAGGTGCACGGCCCCTCGCAGGCGATCCTCGTCGGCGACGCGCTGCTGGCGCTCGCCAACGAGCTGCTGCTGGAGCAGGGCACCGCCGAGGCCGGCCGGGCCACCCGCCGGCTGACCAGCGCCACCCGCAAACTGATCGACGGTCAGGCGCAGGACATCTCCTTCGAGCACCGCGAGCGGGTCACCGTGGCCGAGTGCCTGGAGATGGAGGGCAACAAGACCGGCGCGCTGCTGGCCTGCGCCTCCTCGATCGGCGCCGTCCTGGGCGGCGCCTCGGAGGCCGACGCCGACGCGCTCGAGGAGTACGGCTACCACCTGGGCCTGGCCTTCCAGGCGATCGACGACCTGCTGGGCATCTGGGGCGACCCGGAGACCACCGGCAAGCAGACCTGGAGCGACCTGCGTCAGCGCAAGAAGTCGCTCCCGGTGGTCGCCGCGCTCGCCGCCGGGGGCCCCGCGTCCGAGCGGCTGGGTGAACTCCTGCTGGCGGATGCGAAGAATCCGGAAAACGACGCCTTCAGCGAGGAAGAGTTCGCCCTGCGTGCGGCGTTGATCGAAGAGGCAGGAGGGCGGGAGTGGACGTCGGAGGAAGCGCGCCGGCAGTACGCGACCGCCATCGCCGCGCTGGACAAAATGGACATGCCGGATGAAATCCAGCGCAAGCTCGTGGGGCTGGCGGATTTTGTGGTGGTCCGCAACAAGTAACAAACCCAAGGTGGAGCGTATGACGTCGCCGGTCCCACTCACGTGACGGCGGACGGCCGCCCCCAACACCGCAGAAGTCTCAACTGCAAAGGGGAAGCCATGACAGCGACGACCGATGGCAGTCCAGGGACACCCACCCACCGGACACCTTCGGCCAGCAGCGCCTCGGCACAGGAGCCGGTTCCCGCCGGCTCCATCGAGGCGGCGGCGCAGCGTGCCGTGCAGCGCGCCGCAGAGCATCTTCTGGCACGGCAGCACCCCGACGGCTGGTGGAAGGGCGACCTCGAGACCAACGTGACGATGGACGCCGAGGACCTGCTGCTGCGCGAGTTCCTGGGCATCCGGGACGAGCAGGTCACCGCCGCCTCGGCCCGCTGGATCCGCTCCCAGCAGCGCGAGGACGGCGCCTGGCCGACCTTCCACGGCGGCCCCGGCGACCTGTCGGCCACCATCGAGGCGTACGTCGCGCTGCGGCTGGCCGGCGACAGCCCGGACGAGGCGCACATGGCGCTGGCCGCCAAGTGGTCGAAGGCCGAGGGGGGAGTGGCGGCCAGCCGGGTCTTCACCCGCATCTGGCTGGCCCTGTTCGGCTGGTGGAGCTGGGACGACCTGCCCGAACTGCCGCCCGAGGTCATCTTCCTGCCGAAGTGGATGCCGCTGAACATCTACTCCTTCGGCTGCTGGGCCCGGCAGACCATCGTGCCGCTCACCGTGGTCGGCGCCCACCGCCCGGTCCGCCCGGCGCCGTTCGGCATCGACGAGCTGCACGTCGACCCCGCCGACCCCAACCCGAAGCAGCGCAAGGCCCCCATCACCACCTGGGACGGCATCTTCCAGCGGCTGGACCAGGCGCTGCACCTCTACCGCCGGGTCAGCCCCCGCTCGGTGCGCCGCAGCGCGATGAACGCCTGCGCCCGCTGGATCATCGAGCGCCAGGAGGCCGACGGCTGCTGGGGCGGCATCCAGCCGCCCGCGGTCTACTCCGTGATCGCCCTGCACCTGCTCGGCTACGACCTGGAGCACCCGGTGCTGAAGGCGGGGCTTGAGTCGCTGGATCGTTTCGCCGTGTGGCCGGAAGAGGGCGTGCGGATGATCGAGGCGTGCCAGTCGCCGGTGTGGGACACCTGCCTGGCCACCATCGCGCTCGCCGACGCCGGGGTCGCCGCCGACCACCCCGCGCTGGTCAAGGCCGCCGACTGGATGCTCGGCGAGCAGATCACCCGGCCCGGCGACTGGTCGGTGCGCCGCCCGCAACTGGCGCCCGGCGGCTGGGCCTTCGAGTTCCACAACGACAACTACCCGGACATCGACGACACCGCCGAGGTGGTGCTCGCGCTGCGCCGGGTGGCGCACCCCGACAAGGGCAGGGTCGACTCCGCCATCGACAAGGCGGTGCGATGGAATGTCGGCATGCAGTCCAGGAACGGAGCGTGGGGCGCCTTCGACGCCGACAACACCAGTCCGTTCCCCAACCGGCTGCCGTTCTGCGACTTCGGCGAGGTGATCGACCCGCCGTCGGCCGACGTGACCGCGCACGTGGTGGAGATGATGGCCGCGCTCGGCCTGGAGCACGACCCGCACACCCGGCGCGGCATCGAGTGGCTGCTGTCGGAACAGGAGGACAACGGCGCCTGGTTCGGCCGCTGGGGTGTCAACTACATCTACGGCACCGGCTCGGCCGTGCCCGCGCTGGCCGCCGCCGGCCTCGGCCCGGAGCACCCGGCGATCCGCCGCGCCGTCGCCTGGCTGCACTCGGTGCAGAACGCGGACGGCGGCTGGGGCGAGGACCTGCGCTCCTACTCCGAGCGCGAGTGGATCGGCCGCGGCCACTCCACGCCCTCGCAGACGGCCTGGGCGCTGATGGCGCTGCTGGCGGCCGGCGAGCGGGGCGACAGCGTGGAGCGCGGGGTGCGCTGGCTCACCGAGAACCAGCTGCCGGACGGCTCGTGGGACGAGCCGTACTTCACCGGCACCGGCTTCCCGCGCGACTTCTCCATCAACTACCACCTGTACCGGATGGTCTTCCCGCTCACCGCGCTCGGCCGCTACGTGCGCTCCGAGCCCTTCGGGGCCGGCCACCGCGGTGCCCCCGCCCTGGCCGGCGCCGAGAAGACCGAGAAGACCGAGAAGGGAGCCTAGTTCGTGGGCCATCCCCGACCCCCGCTCCTGGTGGTGTGCGCCCTGCCGATCGAGCGCTTCGCGCTGCGCAGGGGCATCGCCAGGAGTGCCGCGGACCAGGTGACCGTGCTGCGCACCGGCATGGGACCCAAGGCCGCGGAAGGGGCCGTCGCCAGGGCCCTGCAGGACCCGGCGCTGCACGGCGCCTCCGTGCTCACCACCGGCTTCTGCGCGGGGCTCGCCCCCGGCATGCGGCCGGGCGACGTCGTCGTCTCCGACGACGGCCACGAGGCGGCGGCGCTCGCCGCCGCCCTCGAAACCACCTTGAAGGACACCCTGAAGGGCAGGGGTCCCACCGTGCACACCGGCACCCTGGCGGAGTCCGACCATGTCGTGCGGGGCGCCGAGCGCACCGCACTCGCGGCGACGGGTGCCATCGCCGTGGACATGGAGTCCGCCGCGATGCGGCGCGCCGCCCTCGCCGAGGGGGCAGGCCACATCGCGGCGGCCCGCGTCGTCGTCGACACGCCCGAGTTCGAACTCGTGCGGGTCGGAACGCTGCGCACCGGGATCATCGCATTCCGGGTGCTGAGAGATCTTGTCCCCGCCTTTCTCGATTGGCACCGCACTACCACGCTCCCCTGGAGGTGAGCCCGATGGCCATGCCGCTTCGTCAGACCGTCCGCGTCGCGTCGTACCTCTTCGAACAGAAAATGGTCCGGCGTCGCGAAAAGTTCCCGCTCATCGTGGAACTCGAGCCGCTCTTCGCCTGCAACCTCAAATGCGAGGGCTGTGGCAAGATCCAGCACCCCGCCGGCGTGCTCAAGCAGCGCATGCCGGTGGCCCAGGCCGTGGGGGCGGTGCTGGAGTCGGGCGCGCCCATGGTCTCGATCGCGGGCGGCGAGCCGTTGATGCACCCGCAGATCGACGAGATCGTGCGCCAGCTGGTGGCGAAGAAGAAGTACGTATTCCTTTGCACCAATGCCCTGCTGCTGCGCAAGAAAATGGACAAGTTCACACCCTCCCCTTACTTCGCCTTTACCGTGCACATCGACGGCATGCGGGAGCGGCACGACGAGTCCGTGGCCAAGGAGGGCACCTTCGACGAGGCCGTGGCGGCGATCAAGGAGGCCAAGCGGCGCGGCTTCCGGGTGACCACCAACTCCACCTTCTTCAACACCGACACCCCGCAGACCATCATCGAGGTGCTCAACTTCCTCAACGACGACCTCGAGGTCGACGAGATGATGCTCTCGCCCGCCTACGCCTACGAGAAGGCGCCCGACCAGGAGCACTTCCTGGGCGTGGAGCAGACCCGCGAGCTGTTCCGCAAGGCCTTCGGCGACGGCAACCGCCGCAAGTGGCGGCTGAACCACAGCCCGCTCTTCCTGGACTTCCTGGAGGGCAAGGCGGACTTCCCGTGCACCGCGTGGGCGATCCCCAACTACTCCCTGTTCGGCTGGCAGCGCCCCTGCTACCTGATGAGCGACGGCTACGTGCCGACCTACAACGAGCTCATCGAGAAGACCGACTGGGACAAGTACGGCCGCGGCAAGGACGAGCGCTGCGACAACTGCATGGCCCACTGCGGCTACGAGCCCACGGCCGTGCTCGCCACCATGGGCTCCCTGAAGGAGTCCATCCGGGCAGCGAGGGAGACCGTGGCGTCGAACCGCGCGAAGTGACGACCCCCCGATAAGCGGGTACGAGCCACCGGCAGCGGCGCATGTCGCCGTGCCGGTGGCTCGCGTACCCGCCGAGCACGCGCACTGCCACCGGCCGGGGAGCGGCCGGCGATCCACGCAATCCCGGCAGGAACGAGGTCCACACATGTCGATGCTGGAGACCATCAAAGGCCCGCGCGACCTGAAGGCTCTACCCGACGGCAGGCTCGACGAACTCGCCGCCGACATCCGCCACTTCCTGATCGAGGCGGTCGCCAGGACCGGCGGCCACTTGGGCCCCAACCTCGGGGTGGTGGAGCTGACGATCGCGCTGCACCGCGTCTTCGACTCGCCGGCCGACCGCATCCTGTGGGACACCGGGCACCAGTCGTACGTGCACAAGCTCCTCACCGGCCGTCAGGACTTCTCCAAGCTGCGCAGCAAGGGCGGCCTGTCCGGCTACCCCTCGCGGGCGGAGTCCGAGCACGACGTGATCGAGAACAGCCACGCCTCCACCGTGCTCGGCTGGGCCGACGGGCTGGCCAAGGCGAACCAGGTGACCGGCAGCGACCGGCACGTGGTCGCCGTCATCGGCGACGGCGCCCTGACCGGCGGCATGGCCTGGGAGGCGCTGAACAACATCGCCGCCGCCCGCGACCGCCCGCTGATCATCGTGGTCAACGACAACGAGCGCTCCTACGCCCCCACCATCGGCGGGCTCGCCAACCACCTGGCCACCCTGCGCACCACCGACGGCTACGAGCGCTTCCTGTCCTGGGGCAAGCAGGTCCTGCAGCAGACCCCGGTGATCGGCCAGCCGCTCTACGAGTCGCTGCACGGCGCCAAGAAGGGCTTCAAGGACGCCTTCGCGCCCCAGGGCATGTTCGAGGACCTGGGCCTGAAGTACCTCGGGCCGATCGACGGCCACGACATCGCCGCCGTGGAGTCCGCGCTGCGCCGGGCCGCCCGCTTCCACGGCCCGGTGCTGGTGCACTGCCTGACCGAGAAGGGCCGCGGCTACGCCGCGGCCGAGCAGGACGAGGCCGACCACTTCCACACCGTCGGCGCCATGGACCCGCTGACCTGCGCCCCGCTCGTACCCTCCGCCGGACCGTCGTGGACCTCGGTCTTCGGCCAGGAGATGGTGCGCATCGGCAGGGAGCGGCCGGACGTGGTGGCCATCACCGCGGCCATGCTGCAGCCGGTGGGCCTGGCGGGCTTCGCCGAGGCATACCCGGAGCGGGTCTTCGACGTCGGTATCGCCGAGCAGCACGCCGCGACCTCGGCCGCGGGCCTGGCCACCGGCGGGCTGCACCCGGTCGTCGCCGTCTACGCGACCTTCCTCAACCGGGCGTTCGACCAGGTGCTGATGGACGTCGCCCTGCACAAGTGCGGTGTGACGTTCGTCCTCGACCGGGCGGGTGTCACCGGTGTGGACGGCGCCTCGCACAACGGCATGTGGGACATGTCGATCCTCCAGGTCGTACCGGGCCTGCGCATCGCCGCGCCGCGCGACGCCGACCAGCTGCGGGCCCAGCTGCGCGAGGCCGTCGACGTGGACAACGCCCCCACCGTGGTGCGCTTCCCGAAGGAGACCGCGGGCGAGCCGGTGCCCGCCCTCGCCCGGGTGGGTGGCACGGACGTGCTGCACACGCCCGAAGGCGGCCTCGGCGAGGACGTGTTGCTGGTGTCGGTGGGCGCCATGGCGGGCACCTGCCTGTCGATCGCCGACCTGCTCGCCGGGCGCGGCATCGGCGTCACCGTGGTGGACCCGCGCTGGGTCAAGCCGGTCGACCCGGCGCTGACCGAACTGGCCGCACGGCACCGCATGGTGGCAGTCGTGGAGGACAACGGGCGGGCCGGCGGCGTCGGTTCGGCCGTCGCGCAGGCGCTGCGGGACGCGGGCGTGGACGTGCCCCTGCGCGACTTCGGCATCCCGCAGCAGTTCCTGGCGCACGCCAAGCGCAGCGAGGTGCTCGCCGACATCGGCCTCACCCCGGCCGAGATCGCCGGCTCGATCGGCGCCTCGCTGCTGCGGCTGCGGGCCCGCTTGAGCGCCGCCGAGCAGGCCGCCGACCCGGCCGCCAGGACCGGGGCCGACCCGGCCGTGCCGGCCCCCAAGAGCCCCGCGCATACTGCGGGGAGCAGCAGGAACGTACGCGAGGAGCAGGTGAGCGATGACAGCGTCTGAAGGGCCCGAAGCCTCCGCGGCCGGCGAGGGTGCCGAGGGTGCCCCCGGCCCGTCCGGCGGCAAGGACCCGGCGGGCGGGCCCCGCCCGTCGAAGGGCTTCGACCTGGCCACGCTGCTGGCCGAGCGTGGCGCCGAGCGGTACGAGCTCTACACCAAGCACCTGAACCACCAGCTGCCGCGGATGCTCCACACCATCGGCTTCGACCGCTTCTACGAGCGGGCCGAGGGGGCGCACTTCTGGGACGCCGAGGGCAACGACCACCTCGACATGCTCGCCGGGTTCGGCGTCATGGGCGTCGGCCGGCACCACCCGGTGGTCCGCAAGGCGCTGCATGACGTTCTCGACGCGGGGCTCGCCGACCTCACCCGCTTCGACTGCCCGCCGCTGCCCGGCCTGCTCGCCGAGCGGCTGCTCGCCCACTCCCCGCACCTGGACCGGGTGTTCTTCGGCAACAGCGGCACCGAGGCGGTGGAGACCGCACTGAAGTTCGCCCGCTACGCCACCGGCAAGCCGCGCGTCCTGTACTGCACCCACTCCTTCCACGGCCTGACCACCGGCTCGCTGTCGGTCAACGGCGAGGCCGGCTTCCAGGACGGCTTCGCGCCCCTGCTGCCGGACACCGCCGTGCCCGTGGGCGACCTGGACGCGCTCGCCAAGGAACTCAAGCGCGGCGACGTGGCGGCCCTGATCGTGGAGCCCATCCAGGGCCACGGCGTCTACATCCCGCCGGCCGGCTGGCTGGCCGGCGCCCAGGAGCTGCTGCGCAAGCACAAGGCGCTGCTGATCTGCGACGAGGTGCAGACCGGCCTCGGCCGCACCGGCGCCTTCTACGCCTACCAGCACGAGGAGGGCGTCGAACCGGACCTGGTGACCGTCTCCAAGGCGCTCTCGGGCGGCTACGTGCCGGTCAGCGCCACGCTGGGCAAGGACTGGATCTTCAAGAAGGTCTACTCCTCCATGGACCGGGTGCTGGTGCACTCCGCCAGCTTCGGCTCCAACGCCCAGGCGATGGCGGCGGGCCTCGCGGTGCTGTCGGTGCTCGAGGACGAGCGGCTGGTGGAGAACGCCCGGGTCACCGGCGACCTGCTGCGCACCCGCCTGGCCGCCCTCATCGAGCGCTACGAGCTGCTGAAGGAGGTGCGCGGGCGCGGCCTGATGATCGGCATCGAGTTCGGCCGGCCCAAGTCGCTGGGCCTGCGCAGCCGGTGGACGATGCTGCAGGCCGCGCGCAAGGGCCTGTTCGCGCAGATGGTGGTGGTGCCGCTGCTGCAGCGGCACCGCATCCTCACCCAGGTCTCCGGCGACCACGTGGAGATCATCAAGCTGATCCCGCCGCTGGTCTTCTCCGAGGCGGACGTGGACCGGTTCGTCACCGCGTTCACCGAGGTGATGGACGACGCCCACAACGGCGGCGGCCTGATGTGGGAGTTCGGCCGCACCCTGGTCAAGCAGGCGGTGGCCAACCGCTAGGGCGTACGGGGCCGTTGGGGCCCCGTACGGTCGCCGTCGGCACCGCTGGGGCCGTCAGCCCCCGTCGGCCGCTGTGAGCAGCCGGTCCCGCAGCGCCTCGCGGCGCTGCGGGGTCAGGCCGAGGCCCTCCTCCAGGTAGCGGTCGACGGTGCCCCAGCGCTCCTCGATGGTGGCGAACGCCGTGCGCAGGTACTCCACGCGGGCCTCGAAGAGGGTGGAGAGGAGCGTCCGGATCTCGGGGTCCATGGCCGCCCAGCTGGTGCCGTCGCCGCGCACCACCAGGTAGCGGCTGTGGCCGCCGTTGCTGCGCAGGTAGTCGGCCTCGATGGCGTCGCGCCGCACGCCGAGCGCGAGCAGGATGATCGCGATCGAGGTGCCGGCCCGGTCCTTGCCCGCCGCGCAGTGCAGCAGCGCCGGGACGGCCGGCTCGTCCGGCTCGGACAGCAGCGCGAGCATCCGCCCGTGCTCCTCGGTGCGCTCCAGGATCAGCCGGCGGTAGGCGTCCTGCATCCGGGCCTCGCCGCGGCCCCCGCCGAGCAGCTCGCGCAGGCTCGCCACGTCCCCGTCACGGACGATCTGCCAGAATCCCGAGCCCTCGGCGGGGTCGCTGAGCGGCATGTTGAGGTTGCGGGTGCCCGGCAGTTCGGCGTCGGGGCCCTCCAGGGCGATGTCGTCGCGGTTGCGGAAGTCGAAGACGGTGTGCAGGCCGAGGCCGGCGAGGAAGGCCGTGTCGGACGCCGTGGCGTGCGCGAGATGGCCGCTGCGGAACAGCACCCCGGAGCGCACCCGGCGGCCGTCCTCGGTGGGCAGCCCGCCCACGTCCCGGAAGTTGCGCACCCCGCTCAGATCCGGTCCCGATCCGCCGGGGGCCGACTGCTGGACTTCCTGCGTCACCGCGTCTCCTTCCGTGCATGTTCCGTGGGCGGCTGCCGGCTCGGGCAGCCCACCGCCGACGATACGGCAGCGCCGTACCGTGTTCCCGCCGGTCGCGGGTTCGCCTGGTGGGATGAATCACGTCGCGTCAAGGGCTCCTTACGGTCGCGTAGGTCACAGGCCGAGGAGGAAAATGACCCGATGTGGCTGACGATGCGCGGACTGAGCTTCCGGACCTGAGAGACGAACACGACACCCGAGACGCGAAGAACATCGAGCACACCGTGCCCCGCGGGCGGCCTGCGGGCGTACCCCCGATCGGGTCGTACACCGCCGTGGGCGACAGTTTCACCGAGGGGGTGGGCGACCCGGGACCCGGCGGCTGGATCGGCTGGGCGGACCGGCTGGCCGCCCTGCTCGCCGACCGCCACGCCGAGCATGCGCCGCCGGGCTCCTTCCGCTACGCCAACCTCGCCGTCCGCGGCCGGCTGCTGGACCGCATCGTGGCCGAGCAGGTGCCCCGGGCCGTCGAACTCGCCCCGGAGCTGGTCACCTTCTGCGCCGGCGGCAACGACATCCTGCGCCCCAGCGGCGACCCCGACCTGCTCGCCGAGCGCTTCGAGCAGGCGGTGGCGGCGCTGCGGGCGGTCGTGCCCACCGTGATGGTGTGCACCGGCTTCGACACCCGCGGGGTGCCCGTCCTCGGCCTGCTGCGCGGGAAGATCGCCACCTACAACGCGCACATCCGGGCGGTGGCCGACCGCTACGACTGCCCGGTGCTCGACCTGTGGTCGCTGCGGGCGATGCGGGACCGCAGGGCGTGGAGCGAGGACCGGCTGCACCTGTCGACCGAAGGGCACGTGCGGGTGGCGCTGCGGGCCGCCCAGGTGCTCGGCCTGACCCCGCCCGCCGACCCCGACCAGCCGTGGCCGCCGCAGGCCCGCCCGCTGCGCTCGCAGGTGCGCCGGGACAACATCCACTGGGCCCGCGAGCACTTGGTGCCCTGGATCGGCCGCCGGCTGCGCGGGGAGTCCTCGGGCGACGACGTGCTGCCCAAGCGCCCGGAGCTGGTCCCGCTGGAGCTCCCCGGCGCCGTGGAGGCGTGACCGGCGTCCCCGCGCCGGCCACGCCTCCTTCGGCGCCTCGTGCGCGCCTTTCGCCCGGAGCCCGCCGGCGTCCCCGCGCCGTGGGGCCCCTCCTACGTCAACAGGGCGGGCGGTGCACGGCCAGTTCGGCCCACACCACTCGCCCTGTTCCCTCCGCAGCGGGGTCGGATCCCCAGGCCGCCGCCAGCACGCTCACCAAGAGCAGCCCCCTGCCGCCCTCTTCGTCGTCCTGAGCCGCGTACGGCACCGGATCCCTGTCCCCGCACCCCTGATCGGTCACCTCGAGCCGTATGACGAGACCGGCGTCGTGCAGCGCGCAGGTGATCTTCTCGCTGTCGGTGTGCCGCACCGCGTTGGTGAACAGCTCGGTCACCACCAGACAGGCGTCGTCCCTCAGTTCGGCGCCCAGGCCCCATTCGCGCAGCCGTGCTCTGACCCGCCCGCGGGCGTCCGCCACGGACGCGCTCAGCGCGGGCAGCCGGAACACGTCACGGCGGCTGGGAACGCCGACACCTGACCGGCCGGTGTGCCGGCGGGCGTCAGTTGAAGGAACCACCCCGTAACTATGGGGCTCGCCCCCAACACATGGCAAGGTCCGAACTGTAATTTGCAGAATCAACAGAACATGCTGTCGTCATCGCTGACGTCATGACACACTGCTTCCCAGCCAAGGAAGTTGGAGGAGAGGCACGTGATGGACCCGCGGCCGGGTGGTGCTCCGACCGTCCTGCGCATGGTGCTCGGAAAACGCCTCCAGGACCTCCGGGAGAAGGCGGGCCTCAGCTTCGAACAGGCCGGCCGCGCCCTCGATGTGACCCACGCCACCATCCGCCGGATGGAGAAGGCCGAAGTCGGGCTCAAGATCCCCTACGTCGAGAAGCTCCTGACCACCTACGGCGTCACCTCCACCGAGGAGATCTCGGGCTTCCTCGCCCTGTGCCGCGAGGCCAACCGGCCCGGCTGGTGGCACAACTTCCGCGACGTCCTGCCCGAGTGGTTCAGCGCGTTCGTCAGCCTGGAGGGCGAGGCGTCGGTCATCCGGGCCTACGAGCCGCACTACGTGCCCGGACTGCTGCAGATCCCCAGCTACGCCGGCGCCGTCCTGCGCGCGGGCCAGCCCAACGCGACCGCCGAGGAGATCGACCGCCTGGTCACCCTGCGCATCGAGCGGCAGGCGCTGCTCACCCGTGCCGAGGCGCCCCTGCTGTGGGTGGTCATGGACGAGACGGTGCTGCGCCGCCCGATCGGCGGCCGGGCCGTCATGCGCGACCAGCTCGGCGCCCTCATCGAGGCCACGGAAGCGCCGAACGTGCGGCTGCAGGTGATCCCCTTCACCGCGGGACCGCACCCGGCCATGTACGGGCCGTTCCACATCTTCCGGTTCCAGGTCAAGGAAATCCCGGACATCGCCTACACCGAGAGCCTGGTGGGCGGCGCCTACTTCGACGACCGCGACGACGTGTCCGCGTTCCTTGAAGCCCTGGACCGGATGTGCGCGCAGGCAGCGCCGGCACAGAGCACCAAAGCCATCCTCGATGGCATGCGCAAGGAGATCTGAACGATGGATCGCGTCACCAACGACAGCGTCTACAACGGGATGCCCGCCGCCGAACTCGGTGCGGACGGCTGGCGGAAGCCGTGGAGCGGCGGCAACGGCGGCAGTTGCGTCGAGGCCAAGCGGCTCAACGACGGACGGGTGGCGCTGCGCCAGTCGACCGACCCGGACGGACCGGCACTGATCTACACCAACCACGAGATCACCAGCTTCATCCAGGGCGCCAAGGCCGGCGCCGCGGACTTCCTGCTCGGATGAGGCGGCACCTCGTGCGCCCCGGCGCGCACCACGACCCGGCGGCGGCCGTCCCGGCCGCCGCGACGGCACGGCGGCAGGCCCGGTGGAGGACGGCGTGAGCGACGGTTTCCCGGCCCGAGAGATCGACACCAGCCGGCCGCACCCGGCCCGTATGTACGACTACTACCTGGGTGGCAAGGACAACTACGAGGTGGACCGGGAGGCCGCCCAGAGCGTCATCGACGTCTTCCCCGACATCGTGCCCACCACCCGCGCCAACCGGGCGTTCATGCACCGCGCGGTGCGCCTGCTGGCCGAGCGGGGCATCCGGCAGATCGTCGACATCGGCACCGGCATCCCCACCTCGCCCAACACCCACGAGGTGGCCCACGCGGTGTCCCCCGACGTCCGCGTCGCCTACGTCGACAACGACCCCATCGTGGCCACCCACGCCGGGGCCCGGCTGCTGGGCGCGGACCACACCGGCTTCGTCCTGGCCGACCTGCGCGACCCCCGGGCGGTGCTGGGGCACCCCGCCATCGGCGAACTCATCGACCTCGACCAGCCGGTGGGGCTGCTGATGGTGGCCGTCCTGCACTTCCTGACCGACGCCGAGGACCCCGTGGGCCTCGTCGCCGCCTACCGCGAGGCGCTGCCCGCCGGCAGCCTGCTCGTGCTCTCGCACGCCACCGGCGACTTCCACCGGCACGACCACGGCATCGACCGGGCGCGCGACGTCTACCAGGACAAGAAGGCCACCGCCACCGTCACCACCCGCACCCGGGAGGAGATAGCCGCCCTCTTCGACGGCTTCGAGATGGTGGACCCCGGCCTGGTGCAGCTCCCGCTCTGGCACCCGGACGGGCCCGTGCCCGGACCGGAGGAGCTGCGCCACATCGGCGTCTACGGGGGCGTGGCCCGCAAGCCCTGACCCCAGGGGCGGGCCCGCCCGCCCCTCCCCACCTTCCAGCCGGACCCAGCCGGCCGGGCACCATGAGCACCACCGGACAGAACAGGCACCACCAGGCGATGAACCGCAAGCGGAGGACGGCGTGAGCGACCAGGGATTCCCCGCCACCGAGATCGACACCAGCCGACCGCACCCGGCCCGCATGTACGACTACTTCCTCGGCGGCAAGGACAACTACGAGGTGGACCGCGACGCCGCCGACCGCGTCCTCGACGTGGTCCCCGACGTCGTGCGCATGGCCCGCGCCAACCGCGACTTCCTGCGGCGCGCGGTCCAGTACCTCGTCGAGGACGGCATCCGGCAGATCATCGACATCGGGACCGGCATCCCGACGTCGCCCAACACCCACGAGGTGGCGCACGCGGTCTCGCCCGACGTGCGGGTGGCGTACATCGACAACGACCCGATCGTGGCCACCCACGCCGGGGCCCGGCTGCTCGGGGCGGCCAACACCGGTTTCTTCCTCGCCGACATGCGCGACCCGCAGAGCATCCTCGAACACCCCACCATCAGCGCGCTCATCGACTTCGAGCAGCCGGTGGCCGTGATGCTCGTCTCCGTGCTGCACTTCATGACCGACGCCGAGGACCCGGCCGGCATGATCGCCACCCTGCGGGCCGCCCTGCCCGAGGGCAGCCGCCTCGTCGTCTCGCACGCCACCGCCGACTTCCACGGCAACCTGTCGGCCGAGGTCGCCGAGGTCTACCAGAAGGCCACCGCCTCGCTGACCCCGCGCAGCCACGCCGATGTGCTGCGCCTCTTCGAGGGCTTCGAACTCGTCGACCCCGGCCTGGTCCAGGTCCACCACTGGCGCCCGGAGACCGAACCCGACGAGGACGAGGAGCCGGTGGGCGTGTACGGGGCGGTGGCCCGCAAGATCTGACGGGTCGTGTATCGCTGCATACGACTCCGAACGACTCCGAACGACTCCGAACGACTCCGAACGACTCCGTACGACCGCAAGGCCGAGTGCTGAGAGGGCACTTGGCCTTGCGCCGTTCTGCGGGCCCCCGCGTCAGCGCAGGGCGCCCACCGCCACCGTCACGCCGTCGAGCGAGGAGGCGAAGTCGGCGCCCAGCGCGCGCGAGGGGGTCTGGAAGCCCGCGGGCAGGTCGCCGAGGCCCGGCATCACGCGCAGCACCGCGTCGGCCGTCAGGGCGTACGGATTGGGGCCGGTGAGGGTGGCGGTCACCGTGTTGCCCGCGGCGTCCCTGGCCCGCCCCCAGACCTCGCAGCGGCCGACGCTGAGGCTGCGCTCGCCCGGCCCGCGCACGATGCGCCCCACGGCCTCCTCCACCACCCCCCGCAGCGGGCCCAGCCGCAGCGCCCGGGTGGCGGCCACCGCGGGTCCCGGCAGCACGGTGTACGTGGTGATGTCGGGGATGCCGGTGGAGTGGTACGCGGTGCTGACGTCCCCCCACGGCACCGACACGACCGTCCGCGCGCCGGAGGGGAAGGCCGCCCGCACCTGCCGCGAGCCCACCGGCACGGTGCGGATCTCGCCGCCCGCCCTGATCCGGCCGCCCTCGACCGCGCCGGCCACCGCGGTGCGGGCGGTGCCGGGGCTCGCTCCGGCCCCGGTGCGGAAGGCGAGGTCGAGTTCGGTGGCGTCGGGCAGCCGTGCGGCCAGCAGCGCGGCCAGGCAGTCGGTGGGCACCACGTCGAAGCCCGCGCCGGGCAGGAGCGTCACCCCCGCCGCGGCCGCGCGGGCACCCATGCGGTGCAGGGCCTCGAAGACGTCGATCTCACCGGTGATGTCGAGGTAGGGCGTGCCGGTCTCCACGCAGGCGGCGGCCATCGGCAGGGCGGTGCGGGCGAACGGCCCGGCGCAGTTGGCGACTCCGTCCACCCCGGCCAGGCCCCGGCGTATCGCGGTGGCGTCGGTCAGCCCGAACACCCGGTGCTCCAGGCCGAGTTCGGCGGCCAGCGGCAGCAGCCTGGCGGCGTTGCGCCCGGCCAGCACCGGGCGCTGCCCGCGCTCGACCGCACGGCGGGCGATCAGGCGACCGGTGTACCCCGTCGCCCCGTACAACAGCCAGGTCATGGACAGCATCCTCCTCGGGCGCACCTGCCCGGAACCGTACAGGGTGCCCTTGTGGGCCGCACCGCCGGTGATCTCTAGACGCGCTCGGCCGAGGCGAGGAGGGCGGCGATGCGGCGGCCCAACTCCGGCGCGGGGAGGGTCCATGCGGCGGGGCCGAGGCGGGCCAGGGCCGAACGCAGCGCGGACTCGCTGATGTCGGGCGCCCCGGGCGCCGACGCCCGCAGCGCCAGGGTGGCTTCGCGGCGCAGTTCGTAGCGGGAGGCGATCCCCTCGTGCTGCTGCGGGTACCGGCCGAGGACGGCGTTCAGGCGCGCGGCGATCTCGGTGCCGACCTCGTGGTCGGTGCGGTCGGCCCACTCGGGCCCGAGGGTCGCCCGCACGCCCCGCACGGTGGCGTCGGAGACGGGCAGGCCGTCCCAGCGGAAGTGCTCCAGCCCGTTGTCGACCGCGTACCGCAGCAGCGGGTGCAGCGGCGGGGCGGGCGCGGCGGCTCGGGACAGCGGCGGCCCGTCGGGGAGCGTGCCCGGCGTGTGCTGCCGGCCGCCCGGCGGCGGTGGCGGCGCCGTGCGCGGGGGCGGCGGGAGGTTCGGCAGGTCCTGGCGCACGGGCGCCGCGGGGGCGCGCCGCGCGGAGCGCGCGGGATCGGCCACCGGGGGCGGCGGCAGAGGCGTGCTCGGCGCCGGCGGGAGGTCCGGCAGCGCCTGGCGGGTGCCGCGCCGGAGGTCCTGGCGGCCACCGCGCCCGGACTGGGGCGGCAGGGGCGGCGCGTTGCTGGGGGCCGGCGGCAGCGGCGGTGCGTTCCGGGGAACCGGCGGCAGCGGGGGCGCGTTGCGCGGAGCCGGCGGCAGCGGGGGCGCGTTGCGGGGAGCCGGCGGCAGGGTCGGTGCCGGGTGCGGGGTCGGCGGCAGGGCCGAGGTGGGGGCGGGGGGCTGCTGGGGCAGCGCGCGGTGGTCGCCGAGCGCGGAGCGGCGCGGGACCACGCGCGGCGGCGGCATCGCCGGACCGGTGCCGGCCGGCCCGTTGGTGTTCAGTGCCCGTACGGCCGCGTCCAGGGCCCGCACCGCCGTCTCGGCCTGCCCGGGGTCCAGGGAGGCGCTGCGGCTGACGGCGTAGCGGGTGCTCTGCAGGGCGGCGGTCAGCGAGAAGCGGTCGACCCTGGCGTCCTCCGGGCCGTCGAGCAGGGGGAGCGCGGAGGTGATCACGGCCGCGTTGCCGCGGCCGATCAGCCGGCTCTCGCTGCCCTGTTCGGCGGCGGAAAGCGCCCGCAGCGCGCGCTGCACCGCGGCGGCCGCCGGCCGGTCCGGCGCCGGGGAGGCGTGCCTGCGCAGGGCGGCCCAGCCGGCGGCGGCGGAGGAGGGCTGCCGCACCCTGGCGTGTGCGTCGGCCGCGCTCTGCTTCAGCCGGCCGTAGTGGCTCTGCGCCCGGTCCGCGGAGACGTGCCGCTCCCCGTAGGAGCGGACCTCCATGACGACCAAGGGGCGGGCCCGGTTGCCGGCGGCGACGTCGAGGGAGGGCAGGTCGGTGGTGTGGAAGGCGTCGCGCTGCCGGATCGGCGCACCCGCACCGTCCACCAGCCCGAGCCTGGCGTAGTCGCGGATCGTGGGCCCGTGGTACTCGGAGACGGGTATGTCGAGCAGGCTGTTCGGCGCCCGGCGGACCTGGTACAGCTGCTGGTACTCGCGGTCGAACTCCGGCAGCCGGGTCCGGATCCGCCGCTCCATGGCGGCCATCGCCGTGCGCGCGTCGTCGGCGAGGAACGCGCGTGCCTCCGGCGGCATCCCGGCCAGGACGTCGCTCATCGAGTTGCGGGACAGCACGGCCACGTTGACCTTGTTCAGGCCCTGGTAGACCCAGGAGTGGGCGAGGGCTGCGACCTGGTCGTAGAGGAGGGCGCCGTAGCCGCGCAGAGCGGCCACCACCGGGTCGTCGGCCAGCAACGCGGCCACTTCCTCCGGCGGCAGCGTCCAGGACGCGACGCCGCCGTCGCGGTGCTCGCGCCAGGCGGCGTAGCGGGCGGCGAGCTCGTCGCCGAAGGACAGGCCGTCGGTCAGGTGGGCGCGGGTGAGGTAGCCCAGCGACTCGTCGCGCCAGGTGCGGTCGCGCACGTGCTCCAGGAAGTCGCGCAGGCCCTCCACCGGGACGCCCAGCGTGTAGTGGACGTGGGCGCCCTGCCAGTCGCCGATGGCCCGCCGCTCGATCCTGGCGCCCCGGCCGAAGCTGGTCACCTCCCAGCCGTCCTCGGGCCGGAAGACGTCCTCCACGTCCAGATAGCGCCGGTCCGGCCCGAGTTCGGCGAACCGCTCCTCCATCCGGCGCAGCGCGGCGAACGCGGCCCGGTCGTCGATCCGGTCCTCGCCGGGCAGCACCCGGTGCACGCCCGCGACGAACTCCGGGATGGCCAGCGTTACTTCGGTGGCCGTACCGGTCTGCCTCTCGGCGTCCTGCCGGCGGCGGTAGAGCCGCCCGTCCGCGCCCCGGTAGAACTCCTTGGTCTCCACCGTCACCTGGAAGCCGTTGCCGCGCGCGACCGGCTCCTCGCGGCGACCGCTGGGTGTTCCCCTGTCGGGGCCCAGCCGCAGCACCTCGGTGAACTCCACCTCGATGCCGCCGCCTCCGCCGCGCAGGGCGCCCCCGCCGTCCAGCGCGGTCGCCAGCACGCGGGCCAGCTGCGAGAGCGGCAGGTGCCGCTGGGAGCGCGGCAGGCGCTGCCAGGCGGCCGCGATGTCCTCGTGCGAGGCGCCGCGGGTGCCGCCGGCGGCCCGCAGGGCGGAGTCCACCCAGGTCTTCAACTCCTCGCGGGGCGCCGGGGATTCACCGGTCAGTTCGCGGTAGCGGGCCATGTCCCGCTCGTCGCCGGTGGTCACGCCGACCGTACGGTGGTGCGCCTCGGCCAGGGCCCGGGCCCGCTCCCGCATCGCCCGCGCGGCCACCCGCTCGCGCACCTGCGGGTCGGCGTGCCGGGGATCGCCGAGCGGCCGCGCCGCTGCCTCCCCGACGCGGGCCACCTCGGCCACGTCCCGCCAGTAGCCCTCGGCTTCCTCCCGCTCGGCCGACCCGGCCTCGCGCCCGATCGCGACCTCGGGCGCGCGCTCGCGGCCGTACGCATCGATGGCCTGGGCGACCCGCTCGGGCGGCAGGTGCCGCAGCGCGGGCTGCTCGGCGACGGCGTCGGCGAACTCCCGGCCGAGGGGCCGGTGCCGGTCGACGGGCGCGCTGTCGGTACGGGACAGGTCGCTCGTACGGGCCTGGTGTCCGGCGGAGCTGCCCTCGGTGCGGGCCGGCTCGAACTCCCGGGCGGGGGAGTGGTGTTCGAGGGCGGTGGCGGCGTCGTCGTGGGCCGGCGCGAACTCCTGCGTACGGTCCGGGCGTTCGGTGCCGGAGATGCCCTCGTCGTGGGCGGCTGCGGGCTCCCGGGCACCGGTCCGGCTGCCGGTGACGGCGTCCTCGTCGTGGCGGACGGCGAACTCCCCCGCACGGTCCGGGTCTTCGGTCCGGCCTTCGGCGGCGGTGTCCTCGTCGCGCGGGAGAGCGAACTTCCCCACACGGTTCCGGCCTTCGGCGGCGGGCGTGCCCTCGCCGTCCGCCGCGCTCGTCCGCTGCGGTGCCGTGCTGCTCTCGGCCGGTGCGGAGCGGTCGGTTCCCTCCGCGGGCCGCTGCTCCCGGTCCGCGAGCGCCGCGAGGTCGGTACGGGCGCCCGCGAGGCGGCCGGGGGCCGGGCCCGTACGGGGCTCGGCGGTCCCGGAGGCGTCCGCCGTGGTCGTGTCCTCGCCCGCCAAGTGCCGCGTCACCGCCGTGGCCACGGTGTCGCCGCCCGAGCGGTGGGCGACGGCCACGGCGCCCCAGTCGCGCGCGGACCAGCCGCCGGATCGGGCCGGGTCGCCGAGCGCGGTGGCCACCAGGGCCTGGACGGCGCCGCGTTCGTCGTCGGGCAGCGACTCCCACGCCTGGCCGAAGGGCTCGGCGCCCTGCTCCTCCAGAGCGCGCCCGGCGGTGAGGAGGCGGGGGGCCGCGTCCGGCGCGGCGGTGCGGGCGGCGTCCAGGGCGTCTCGGTAGCCGCGGGTCGCGCCGGCCAGGTCGCGGGCGCGCCCGGCGGCCGCAACCCCGTCCGCCTCGCCCGCGTCGGCCGCGGTGCGGCGCGGCCGCACCGGCGCCTTGCCCTTACTGGTGGAGGTGTTGGTGGAGGTGCCGGCCGTGGAGCCCGCGGTGTCGTCCCGGCCCGTCACCGGCTCGCCCGTGGCGGCCCTGGCCCGGTCGACCAGGGCGCGGGACGCGGTCAGCACCGGGTGGTTGGCGACGTCCTCGAGGGAGGGCGGGCCGGAGACGTAGCGGTTGGAGCCGGTCCAGCGGTAGTCGTTGCCGGAGCGGGCGGTGCTGCGGGCGAAGACCACCAGGTCCACCCGGCCGTCGCCGGACAGGGCGTAGAAGAATGCCGCGCCGCCGCTGCCGCTGTCCAGGTGGGCGTGGAGCGGGACGTGGACGCGGCGCTGGCCCTGCGGATCGCGGACGCCCTCGCCCCAGGCGGCGACCCGGTCCAGCACCTGGCGCTGGAGCGGCGTGAAGTCCTCCGCGCGCACCCGGCCGGCGAAGTGCACCCGGCCCGACAACTGCCAGGTGGACGCGGACTCCGCGCGGAAGGCCGCGAACCGCGCGTCCTGCTCGGCGCGCCGCTCGGCGAGCCGGTCGTGGCGCGCGCCGGCCACCTGGCGCCAGGTGTGGGCGGCGGCGGTCCGCACGGCGGCGTAGTGGTCGCCGGGGGCGACGTCCACGGACTCCAGGAACGCGGCGAAGTGCCGGTCGAAGGCCGCGGGCCCGAACAGCCGATCCTCCGCGGCCGGTCCGCCGTCGGTGGCCAGGTGCTCGGGGTCGGGCAGGTGGCTCTCGAAGAACGGGCGGGCGGTGTAGGCGCCGAGCCGGTCGGGGTGCTCGGCGACGTCCTCGGCGAGCGAGGGGTGCGCGGTCAGCAGTGGCAGCAACTCCGGGTTCGCAGCGATCCGTTCGGCGGCCTCACCGCCGTTCGGCCCGGCGAGGAGGTCCACCACCTCGGGCGGCAGCGGCGGGTGCGCCCCCGGCGCGGCGGGCGGCAGCGGGCTCTCGGACCTGGCGGGGGAGACCGGGGAGGCGGGCTGCGCCTCGCGGGCGGGCGAGCCCGGGGGCACCAGATGCTGACCGGCGGCGGGCGCGGGCGCGCTGCGCCCGGAGGCCTGCGACCACAGCACGTCGTCGTCGCCCCGCGCCAGCAGCGCGGCCAGCCGGTCAGGACCGCCGGTGACGGCCGCACGCTCCAGCGTGGTGGCGAAGTCCCCCTCGGCCAAGGCCCGTTCCTGGAGCGCGGAGTGGGTGAGGAAGGCCGCGGCGACGTCCGGGCGGGCGGCCATGAGCGGGAGCACGCCCGGCCGGCGCAGGGCCCGGGGCAGCACGGCGGGGTCCAGCGGGCCGGGGTGCTCGGCGATCGCGCGGGCGGCCTCCGGGTGGCGCTGGAGGGCCGTGCGCAGACGGGAGTTGAGGCCGGTGGCCAGCTCCGGGTGGCGTTCGGCGACGGCCCAGGCCGCGGTCCGCCCGGCGGCCTCGTCGACCAGCGCGCGGTTGGCGCGCACCGCCTCCACGACCTCGGGCCGCTCGCGCAGCGTCGCCAGCAGGTCCGGGCGGCCGGCGAGCAGGTCCGGCAGGCCGCGCAGGCCCACCAGGGCGGCCCGCAGGCCCTGGCCGCGGACCGGGTCGGCCAGGTCGTCGGCGAGCCCGGGGTGCTCGGCGACCAGCCGCAGCACGGCCGGGGCGGTCGCCTGCTCGTGCACCTCCGGCGGGGTGTGGGCGAGCGCGGCGACGAAGGCGGGGGCGCTGTGGGCGACCGGCAGCACCTCGGGCGTCAGCACCCGCCCGGTGACCTCGGGATGGTCGGTCAGGTGCTGCAACAGGGGCGCGTTCGCGGCCAGTTCGCGCCACTGGGCGGCGCTCGCGGCCACGTCGGGGCGGGCCGCCAGGGCGTCGGCGAGGCCGGGCACCGCGGCCAGCGCGGCCACCGACGCGGGGTCCTCCGCGGCGCCCTCCAGCCGCCCCCGCGCCGCCGTGACGGCCCGGATCACCGGCTCGCCCGCGGTGCCGAGCGCCTGCGCGAGGCCGGGTGAGCGGACGAACGCCGCGAGCATGCCCGGGTCCGCGGCGATGGCCCGTGACAGCGCCGGGCTGCTCATCGCGAGCCGGTCCACCTGCGCGTAGGAGCCCTGCACCAGCTCGTAGGACGCCCGGTCGAAGGCGACCGCGTAGTCGGGGTTGGAGCGGATCACCGCGACCTGGCTGTCGGTGAAGTTCTGCCGCATCACCGCGTCCCGGCTGAAGACGCCGAACGCCGTGTCGTCGTGGGCCAGCAGGTCCGGCAGGCCGGGCACCTGGAGCAGCTGGCGCAGCACCTCGGGGGTGCGCTCGACCAGATCGAGCATCGAGGGACGGGTGCGCAGCAGGTCCAGGACGTCCGGGGCGAAGAGCAGGTGCTCGGCCAGGTGCGGGCGGCGCAGCGCGGCCTGCCGCAGCGCCTGGCCGGCCAGCAGGTCCCGGTAGCGGTCGGCGATCTCCTCCGGCAGCGGCGCCCCCGCCGCCTCGTGCGCCTGCCGTACCGCCTCCGGCGTGTCGCCGTTCCTGAGGTGCGGCATCAGGCGCGCGACGACGGCGGAGCGCTGCGGGTCCAGGACGAAGCCGTCGGGGGTGACGAGCGCGGGGCCCGTCGCGGTCACCGACCGGGCGAAGGCGTTGGCCGCGGCCCGGCCCTGCTCGGGGTCGGTGCCGGGCAGCTGCTCGGGACCCGTCGCCGTCCGCAGCATGGCGGTGGCGTGCGCGTCGAACTCCTCGGGCCGCGCCTGCCAGGCGTCCGCGAAGCCCGGCCGGGCCACCGCGGCCCGCAGCACGCTCGGCAGCCGCAGCAGCCCGCGCCCGGTGGGCGTGTCGATCCGCGCGGCCAGCAGCGGGAACATCCGGTCGTCGGTGAGCAGCCGGGTCCAGTGCGCGGGGGTGAGCGCGCCGAAGACGCCGGTCAGGCGGGGCAGCAGCCCGGGCGCGGCGTTGACGTTGCGCGCGACCTGCGCCCACTGTTCGTCGGTCAGCTCGCGGGTCAGTGCGGACTGCCGGAACATCAGCGCGGTCAGCGCACCGCCGCCGGCCTGCAGCGCCTGCCGTACGGGGCTGTCCGGGCCGCCCAGACTGGTGCCCAGGTTGGGCGCGCGGAACAGCGTCGAGGCCGCCCACGGATCGCGGGCCAGGTCCTGCAGCGGCACGCCGGAGTACAGGGTGCGCACGTCGGCGTGGGCAATGGCGCCGATCGCCGGGAAGCGCATCAGGACGCCGCGGAACTCCCGGCTGGTGGCCGCCAGGTGGTTCACCGACAGCTGGTGGCTGGCCCGCCCGTCGGTGCTCAGGTACAGACCGAGGACGTGTTCGTGGCGGGCGGCGGCCAGCGCGATCGCCAGCGCGGCGACATCGTGATCGGGCAGCGCCAGCCCCACCGGCAAGGTGAGCAGCCGGCGCAGCAGGTGCGGCTGGGTGACCGCCTGCGGGTTGCGGGCCAGCAGGCGCAGCATCCGCTCGTTGTCCAGCACCCGGCGCGCGTCGTCGGGGTGCAGGCCGGACACGGCGGCGCGCACCGCGGGCAGCGCCTCGGTCAGCCGGCGCAGCAGCGCCGGCAGCGGCAGCCGGGCCGCGTCGTCGCCCGTCAGGTCCGGGTCCCGGGCCTGACGGGCCTGCTCGGGGCCGGTCTCCGCGGCCAGCGCCTGCGCCAGCTCACCGGGCGGCACCTGCGCGTAGCGGTGCGCGTCGTACGACAGCGCGACCGCGACGTGCGGGTTCGCCACTGCCGCGGCCATCGCCGCCGGATCGGTCAGCAGCCGCTCGGCGATCTCCGGCGCGCTCTCCAGGGCGTCGGTCAGGGCGGGCGAGTTCTGCAGGGTGTGCAGTGGCCCGGGGTCCGCCGCCACGGCGTCGAGCGTGCCCGCGGTGAGCAGGGCCACCTGGTTCTGCTCGGGCAGCGACCGCAGCGTGGTGCGCACCCGGCCGTCGGTGAGCAGACGACGGTAGAGGTCCGCCGGATACGACGAGCCGCGGAAGAGCCGGCTCAGCAGTGCCGAGGTCAGGGTCGACTCCGCGCCCAGCTGCCACAGCGCCTCGGCCGCCGCGCCGCCGAGCGAGACCGCCGCCTCGGCGAACGCCGGCACCCGGTCGGTCAGGGTGAGGATGTCCGAGGAGAGGTCCACCACCTGCCGGATCAGGCCGAGATCGCCGTTCATGTTGCGCAGCAGGACCAGCGAGCGGTTGAACACCGCTTCCTGCAGCTCCGGGTCGCCCTCCAGGCCCTCCAGCACGCCCGGCCGCAACAGCAGTTGGGCGGTGGCCGGGCCCTGCGCCCGGTGCCAGACGTCGGTGGCCCGCGCCAGGTGCTCCAGCACCGCGGGGTGGCGGTCCAGCGCGGAGCCGAGCGCCGGGCCGTGCTGGAGCAGCAGGTAGAGCTGCGGCTGGCGGGCGGCCGCGTAGACCACGTCGGGGTGCGCGAGCGCGTGCGCGGCCAGCTCGCCGCCCGAGGCCAGGGCGAAGTCCACCGAGCCGACGATCCGGTCCAGCGGCAGGCCGGCCGGCGCCGGCACCTGCTCCATCAGCCGCTGGGTGGAGCTGACCACCGCGTCCCGGTGGGCGGGCGGCCGGTCGGCGAGCCCGGCCGTGACGGCCTGGCGCACCGCGCGCGTCACCGCGGGCGGCAGGCTGCTCGCTGTGGCCTCGGAGTAGGAGGGCGGCGCGTCCTGCGCCGGCGGCGCGGTGCTGCGCCGCTGCGGGCCCGGGGCGGCGGCGGGCTGCTGCGGGTCGGTGTGCGGGTCGGTGCTGCGCCGCACCGGATCGGCCGGGGTCTGCGTGCTGCGGCTGGGCCCGGCACCGGGTGTGGCAGTGGCCTGCTGCGGGGCCTGCTGGGAGTTCTGCCGGCTGCCGCGCTTCTTCTTGCCCGCGGCGATGATGCCGGGCTTGTGCTCGGCGGCCCGGGCGCCGGGGATCTCACGCAGCGCCCGCGCGGCGGCCTCGTGGGCGGCCTGCTCGCCGTGCTCGTACAGCGCGCGGGCGACCCGGTCGGCCGCGAGCTCGTAGGGTGCGCGGGCCGCACGCGAGGCGGCGTCGTCGCCGATGGCGAAGGGGACGTCCACGTGCTGCTGGAGGATGTCGGCCGCGTCCTCCAGGACGTCGTCGGGCAGGACGGGAAGCCGCGCCGGGTCGAGCGGTTCGAGCGATGCGGGCGTGGTGAGGGAGGCGTCGGCGTCGGGCCGCGTGCCCGGCCGTGTGTCGAGCGGTGTGCCGGGCCGTGTGTCGGGCTCCACGTGCAGTTCGGCGGGTGCGGGTACGGGGGACTCGGGCACCTCGGCGTCGAGGCGCGTGTCGGGCCGCGTGTCGAGCGGTGTGCCGGGTTCGACGTGCAGCTCGGTGAGTGCGGGCGCGGTGAGGGACGCGTCGGTGTCGGGTCGCGTGCCGGGCCGTGTGTCGAGCGGTGTGCCCGGCCGTGTGTCGGGCTCGGCGTGCAGTTCGGTGGGTGCGGGTACCGGGGAGTCGGGCACTTCGGTGTCGAGCCGCAGCGGCGTGCCGGGTTCCGGCGTCAGGTGCTGCGGGGTGGGCGGCGTCCGCAACGGGTCCGGGAACTGCGGGCGGACGGTCTCCTCGGCTCCTCTGCCGGCGGTGTGCTCGACGGGGATCGGTACGACGTGCTCGCCTCGGCCGCCGAAGAGCGCGTCGTCCCTCCGCGAGTCCTCGGCGAGGAGGTCCTCCGTGAGGACGTCGTCCCGGACGGGGAGTCGCGGGGGGACATCGTCCTCGGTGACCGCGTCATCGATGACGACGGGGTGCTCGGTGACGACAGGCGGCGGGGTGGGCCGGGTGACCGCGTCTTCCGCGTCGTCGTCCTCGATCCGCTCGTCGTCCTCGATCCGCTCGTCGTGCTCGACGTGCTCGGTGACGGTGTGCCGTGCGGCCGGGTCGTCCGTGACGATGGGCTCGACATGTGTCGGCGCGGGCCTCTCCCGCTCCTCCAACGGCTCCTCGTCGTCGGTCAGTTCGGTGATGCGCCTGCCCCGGAAGCCGTTGTCGTGGAAGCCGCCGTGGGAATCGTCCTCGAAGCCCTCCTGGTCCCGGTGCAAGCCCGCGCCCAGGTCCGCGTCCGTGGGGGCGGGGGCCTCGTGCGGCGGTGGCGGCAACGGGGCCGGTGTGGGCGGCAGTTCGGTGGCGCGCAGGACGAGCGGGCCGGTGACCCAGCGCTCCTGGTCGCCGCGGCGCAGATGGATCACCGCGACCGTCTGGACCAGGGCGCCCTGCGTGCCATTGGGCTTGTTGGCGAAGCGCGAGCCGAAGCGCAGCATCTCGCGGACCGGCGCGGACTGCGTGTGGGTGTGGCCGAGGTCGGTCCGCTCGCCGGCCACCGGGACACCGGGGCCGAGCCGGTCGGTCTGCGCCTCGTTCACCGGGCCGCTGTAGGTGAAGTTCAGCGCCGGGTTGTAGGTCACGTCGCTCTGCGCGGCCGAGCCGCGGGTGCTGATCTGCACCCGGTCGATGCCGACCTCGTTGCTCTGGTTGACGATCCGCGGGTCGTGGAGGGTGACGTGCACCTGCACCTGGTGCGGCCCGCTGCGCCCGACGTGCGGGGCGAGGCCGGCCGGGTGCACGGGCACGGGCGTGCCGGCGGCCGCGAGGTGGGTGAGCCGCACCAGCCGGCCCTCGTCGGACATCGTGGTGCCGCGCCCGGCGGTCGGGGCGCCGAGCCCGGGGGCGAGTTCGTGCAGCGCCTGCGTCAGCTGGTCCAGTCCGCCGAAGTGGTAGACCTCGAAGGGCCGTTCGGGCCGCCACGGGTCACCCGCCACCAGGGCGCGCAGGTCGGCCGGCACGTCCGGGGTCAGCCGCACCTCGCCGTCCTCCTGCACCAGCGGCCGGGTCGGGTCGCTCAGGTGCACCCGCCCGACCACCGTCGGGTGCGGGTCGACCGCGGCGGGGGCGTCCGTGCGGGGCGTCTCGGAGCCGGCGAAGCGCACCACGGCCTGCGCGTCCACGTGGGCGTCGACCGCCATCGTCGGGCGGGGCAGGAGCCCCAGCGCGCCCTCGATGCCGTGCCGGACGGTGTCGGGCAGCATGCCGTACGCGCCTTGGGCCAGGCTGCTCAGGCGCGTGCGGTCGGCGAGCATGCCCAACCCGTTCCACAGCGCCCGGGGCGCCGCCACGATCAGCGCCTCGTCCAGCGGCGTGGCGGTGACGGCGACCTCGTAGCGGTAGTCCAGCTCGAACTCGCTGCTGTCGAACATCGATTGCTGCCAGGCGCGCCGCTCCTCCGAGCCCGTGGCGGTCTGCACGGTCTCGGACTGGCGGACGGCGCTGCCCGTGGCGCGGTAGCGGTGGCCCTCGTGCTGGTAGGTCAGGCCGCCGTCGAGCTCGTGGGCGCTGGTGCGGGTGCGGGCCTGGCGGGTGCTGCCCGGCACGGGCAGCGAGGCGCCGCGGCCGTCGGAGTGGCCGAGCACCGTGTCCAGGCCGGGGTTGCCGGGCACGGCCCGGCCGCGGGCGGCGCCCAGGTCGGTGTTCGGCACCGCGCGCACCTGCGTGCGCACCAGCAGCGGGCCGAGGAAGGAGCGGTGCACGAAGCGGAAGGCGACGGCCGAGGAGCCGTGCAGCAGGGTGCGCATGCCGAGCGAGGAGCCGTGCTCGTTGATCCGCGACAGCACGCCCGGCAGGTAGGCGGCGTGGCCGGGCCGGGTGGCGCCGGGCGCGACCCGCTCGATCGCGGTGCGCATCGTGTCCTGCAGCGCCGAGCGCCCGTCCGCGGGGTGCACCTCCACCGCGGAGCCGAAGCCGATCTGGCCGCGGCTGGCCACGAAGCTGGGCGGCAGCATCCGGTCCATCGGCGGCGCGGGCGCGGGCAGCGCGGGACCCTCGCCGTCGAGCCGGAACTCCGGGTGGTTGATAAGGTCGTTGGCGGACAGCAGGAACTCCACGCCGTCCGGCACCCGCACCACCATCTGCCGCTCGCCCGCGGTCAGGCCCGCGGCCGCGTCCAGCACCACGCCCGCCACCGGCAGCCCGCCGGCCGCAGCGAGCGCGGGCCCGGCGGTGCCGGTCACCAGGTTGCGCAGGCCGGTGCGCAGGGTCACCCGGTAGAAGACGTCGGCCTGGAAGCGGTACGGCGTGACGTCGTTCTCGCTGGTGACGCGGAAGGCGGAGGCGTTGTCGTTGACCGTGGTCGCGTTGGTGTCGGTGGTGCGGTAGGCGTACCGGCCGGTGGGCACGTAGCCGGACGCGGGGCCGTAGTTGCCGCTCACGGTCAGGCCGAAGGTGTGGCCCGAGGTGCGGCTGACGGTGGACGCCGAGGCGTCGGTGGACTGGATCCACCGCTCGTAGTCCATGACGCCCGGCGACTGCATGCGCCGGACGTTGTGCATGAAGCCCTGCACCTCCACCGTGATGTCGGTGCCGGCCAGCACCCCGGACGAGGCGGTGCCCTCCACCACGTAGGAGTCGCGGAAGATCCGGTAGGCGTTGCCCACCATGTGGTGCGGCGACAGGGAGAAGTCCAGCACCTGCCGGGCGGTGCTCTCCGGCGCCACCGTGCTCTCGCCCACCGCCGTGCGGCGGGTCCACTGCCACACGTCGCCGACCTGCCGCGCGCTCCAGCGCATCGCGCCCGCGGCCAGTCCGCCCGTTGCGTTCCACAGCGTGGTGCCCCAGCCGCCGGCGGCCGGCTCCCGGCGCTCCTCGTCGTCCTGGTGGTCCTCCTGGCCGTCGCGCCGGGGCAGTTCGACGCCCTCGGGGCCCTCGGCAGGCGGCGCGGGGGCGACCGTGTCGGTGTGCGGCGCGGGGGCGTCGTCGTCCTCGGGGAAGGCACCCGGAATGCGCTGCGCCGGGTCCTGGTCCTCCGCGGCGCGGGCGGCCGCCACGTCCCGGGCGACCGCGCCCATCATCCGGTTCACTGCCGTGTGCAGTGCGGACCCGCCGCGCACCCGGTTGACGAACGCGGTCTCCGGCAGACGCCGCTCCACCGTCGCGGGCCGGGCGGGCGCGTTGGTGTCGGCGGTGGTGGCCGGCGTGTCGTGCGCGGCGGGCGGCGCGCCCTGGACGAGATCCTGCCGGTCGGCGGGCGCGGGGGCGGTGCCGCCGTCGGTACGGGTGCCGTCGCCGCCCTCGGCTGTGTGCGCCGCGTCGGTGTGCGCCGCCTCGTTCGGGTCGTGCACGACGTAGCCCGGGACGGGCGCCGCCGGCGACGGGTCCAGCTGCTCCTCGGGGCCGTGGAAGGTGGGCGGGGCGGCGATCGGGGCGGTGTCGGGGGACTCCAGCGTCCAGTCCACCGGGACCGCGAGGTCCACCTCGCCGTCCACGTGCCGCGGCGGGGGCGTTGAGCCGTGGCTGAAGGAGATCCGCATGTGGTGGGTGACCGGCACCCGGAACAGGTGGACGCCCGCGCCCGCCTCGGAGCGGGACAGCGCGTAGAACTCGTGGCCGCTGCCCGAGCTGGAGCCGGTGGTCACCACGTCCGCGGGCTGCCAGGTGTAGCTGTACTCGCCGGTGATGCCCTGCGGGTCGTGGTCGCCGTGGAGGACGTTCGTCGCGCCGAGCTGCGGGCCGATGCTCGCCTGGAGCGGGGCGCGGCGCAGCTGCTCGTCGCCGCTGATGGTGCTGCCGGTGTAGTTGAGGGTCTGCACCCCGTCCAGGTGGCCGATGTGCGCCACGCCGGCGTCCGGGGTGTCGCGGCCCTGCGGGTAGCGGCGGGTGACGGCCATCTGCACGGACACCCGCTGCACACCGGTCGCGGTGGGCCGCTCGAACTCCATCTCGAAGCTGCTGTCCGGCATCTCCGCCTGCGGGTCGGGGACGTCCGTCGTCTCGTCCAGTGCCGCGCGCTGCCCGATCTGCGACTGCATCTGCTCCAGGCGGCGCAGGTTCGCCAGCCGCTGGTTGTGCAGCGCGGTCTCGACCAGCCGCGAGCCGCCGCCGACCGCCGGGGCCGGCGGCTCGGCCGCGCCGTCCCCGTCCCCGGCGGCCGCGTCGCCGGGCCGGTCCAGCGGCGGGATGAAGCCGTGCTCGGACAGGAACTGCCGGACGTCCTCGAAGAGCGGGTCGGCGCCGGCCACCCGCATCGGCGTGGTGAGCACGCCCGGCGACGTCAGGTCCCGGATCGGCGCCGGCAGGTGGCGCGGGGTCGCGGGCGCGCCGGACACCACGGCCGCCGAGGGCACTCGCAGGATCACCGGGTAGCCGCTGCCGTCGGCCGCCCGTGTGGCCAGGCGGCTGTCGGCCGGCGGGTGCACCGGCACCGCGCCGGGCCGCACCAGCGTGACGTCCAGCACCATCCGGGCCTGCACCCGCAGGAGCGGCTTGCCGGTGCGCAGCGAGTGCGAGGTGCGGGCGCTGCCGCCGGAGGACATCGTGTGGGTGGCCTGGTGCTGCACCGAGCCCTGGAGGGTGAGGGTGCCGCCGAAGGGCTCGATGCCGGTGTGCGGGTCGGGCGTGCCGATGGCAAAGCCGAGCGACAACTGGCCGCCGAACGAGGCGGAGTTGGCGACGGCGGCACTGTTCGACACCCGCAGCGAGCGCAGGACGTGCACCTCCAGCACGGAGTTGCGGGTCGGCGGTCCCGCGATGGCGTGCTGCGCGTCCTCCTCCACCAGCCGCGCCCGGACCGAGAAGTGGCCGATCAGCCCGCCGCGGCTGTCGTACAGCGGTGGCGAGGAGTGCCCGCCGCCGTACATCAGCGGCAGGTTGCCGCGCAGGTTGCCCTCGCTGAAGAAGCGGTGCAGCTCCTCCGCCGAGTCGTCCGAGATCGAGGCCAGGTGTGGGCTGAACGCCTGGTTCACCTCGTGCAGCACCGTGGTCGCCTGCGGCACGGTCTCCACGGCGATCAGCGGCACCTCCTCGACCAGCTGCCGCAGCGGCGCCGGGCGTTTGTCGGCGTCCGCGGTGGCCAGCGCGGTCGAGGGGTCCGGCGTGTCCTCGATCAGGTGGTCCGGGAACCACGTGCTCAGCCGGTGTTCGGTGCCGTCGCCGGCCAGCGGGGTCCAGGCGGTGGGGTGCTCGGCCGGGGCCACCGCGTCCTGCAGCCCGCCGGTCAGCCGCACCTCCGCCGACAGCCGGTAGGACACCGCCCGCGACAGCTCGCGGCTGCGCAGCAGCGTCATCGGCTGCACGGTCGCGCCCGTGGCCACGGTGCTGGTCATCTGGTTGTACGTGAGCGAGCCGGTCGGGCTCAGCGTCACCCGGCGCAAGGTGGCCCGGTGGGTGAGCGGCCAGGTGTGGGCGTAGGTGAAGCTGCCCGGCCGCAGGTCGCCGATGCTGTCCACCGCGCCGGTCTCGCCGATGCCGAACGCCCAGCGCTGGATGCGCAGATGGGGCGCGTCCTGTGCCTCGTCCCGGTCCGGGTCGCGCCGCGCGTCCGACAGCCGCAGCCGCACCGCCGCGTGGTAGGTGCGGCCGTTGTACTCGGCCCGCACCGGCAGGCCCTCGTCGCTCAGCAACCGCGCCCACTCCGCGGCCATCGCCCGCGGCGTCACGGTCTCCTCGAGCGCGGCCCGCAGCGCGGCGTTCCGCGGCCCGCCGCGTTCGATCGCGGTCGCGACCCGGTCCCGCAGCCAGGCCGCGGTCTGCTCGGAGAGCGGGTCGATGTGGGTGAGCCCCTGCGAGCCGTCCCGGTCCTGCCCGAACCGCTCGACCGCGTGGCTCAACGGCGGCGGTGGGGGCGGGTCCTCGTGGACCACGAGGGCGTCCTGGTGCGGCGGGGGAGGGGGCGGGGGCGCTTCGGACGTGTGGACCGGGGGCGGGGGCGGCGGCCCCTCGGGCTCGTGGGTGAGGACGAGGGCGTCGTTGCCGGTGTCGGCGTCGGTGTCGCGGTCGTGCTCGAACGCGTCCTCCACGGTGCCGGCGGACTCGGTGTCGCGCGGGACATGGGTGGCGGGGGGCTGCGGCCGCCGGGTGTCCCGCGTGAGGTCCCTGGATTCGAGGGGTTCGTCGCGGTCGCGGGTTTCGCGCGTTTCGCGAGGGGCCTCGGCGTCGTCCGACGAGTGCTGGAGGGGACGTCGGTCGTCGGCGGAGCGGTCGGGCACGAGGGGTTCGGGTGCGGCGTCCGTGTCGTCCAGCAGGTGCTGCCGAACGGGCTGCTCCAGTTCGACGGGGTGCTCGGCCACGTCTTCGTGGTGCTGCGTGAGGAAGGTCTCGGGCTCGTGGACGGTGGAGGGGACGACGGAGGCCGCGGCCGGCGGTTCCTGGAGGAGGTCGGTGTGCCCGCCCAGGTCGAGGGGCGCGGCGAGGTCGGTGGGTTCGTCCTCGTGGCTGAGGTCGGTCAGGTCGGTGGTGTGGGTCAGGGTGTCCTCGGGCGTGACCGGCCGCAGTTCGGGGGTGGGCGGGGTGAAGGTGATGTCGGGGATGGGCCGTTCGGCCTCGGGCTCGGCCTCGATGTCGTGCCGCAGGGCCGGGCGTTGCACCTCGGCCGTGGATTCGGCGTCGCTGTCGTGCTGTTCGACGATGTCCTGCCGGAGCGGGGGTTCGGTCGGCTCCTCGTCCCGGTGCTCGGGTTCGGCCCCGGACGAGTCCACCTCGCGGTGCTGGACGGGGTGTTGGTCCTCGGCCGGGCGTTCGACGTCGGGTTCGGTCTCGCTGTCGCGGAGTTCGGTGACGTGGTGCTGGATCGGGGTCTCGGTGACGTCCTCGTCGGTGTGGTCGAGGGCGTCCCGGGACTCGTCCCTCACCTGCGGCTCGGGCATGTGCTGGACGACGGGGGCCTCGACCGGGGACTCGGCCTCGACCTCGCGCTCCTCCACCACGTCCTGCCGGACCGGGTGCTGGACGGCCGCGTCCTCGACGGGGTGCTCGACCACGTCGTCGTGCTGGGGGACGACGGGTTCGGGGTCGTGGGGGACGGCGGTCTCCGTGGCCGGCTCGGGAAGGAACTGGGCGCGCCCCTCCACGTCCAGGGGCGCGGCGAGATCGGTCGGCTCGTCCTGGTGGCCGAGGTCGGTCAGGTCGGTGGTGCGGGCGAGGGTGTCGTCGGGCGTGACCGGCCGCAGTTCGGGGGTGGCTGGTGTGAAGGTGATGTCGGGTGGTGCCGGGGTGATGACGATCTCGGGGATGGGCCGTTCGGCCTCGGGCTCGCGTGTCGGGTCCGTGACCTCGGTGACGGGGTCCTGGGTGTCGGCGAGGGTCGTGTGCTCGGCCAACGGGTGCGTGATGGCGTCGGTTTCGGCCTCGGACGCGTCCACCTGGCGGTGCTGGAGGGGGCGTTGGCCCTCGGCCGGGCGTTCGATGTCGGGTTCGGTCTCGCTGTCGCGGAGTTCGGTGACGTGGTGCTGGACCGGGCTCTCGGTGACTTCCTCGTCGGTGCGGTCGCGCAGGTCGCGGGACTCGTCCACCACGTCCTGCCGGGCCGGGTGCTGGTCCTCCACAGGGTGCTCGACCGGGGACTCGGCCTCGTGGTGCTCCACCACGTCCTGCCGGACCGGGTGCTCGACGGCCGCGTCCTCGACGGGGTGCTCGACCAGGGGCTCGGCCTCGACGTCGCGCTGCTCCACCTCGTGCTGCCGGACCGGGCGCTCGGGGGGCGCCCCCTCCTCGCGGTGGTCGACCTCGGTCTCGGAGGGGTCCGCCACGTGGCGCTGGACCGGGTGCTCGACGGGCTCCTCGATCGGGCGGCGGTCCCGCTGCGGCTCCACCTCCGGCTCGGGGGTGGGGTCGTCGTGGATCTCCTCGAAGCGGTCCGCGTCCGTGAGCGTCGTGGCCGTCTCGTCCCGCGCCGGCTCCTCGACGGGGTGCTCGGCGTCCGTGGTGTCGGTGGTGTCGGCGGGGTCGGTGAAGAGGTGCGGGAAGTGGGTGGTGAGGTCGGGGTGGAGGGCGCCGTCGGTGACGGGGAGGATGGCGTAGAGGCCGTCGGGGACGTCGACGCGCATCTCGCGGCCGTCGGCGCCGCGCAGGGTGATGGCGGCGTCGAAGCGGTAGTAGCGGAAGGGCCGGGTGGCCTCGCGGTTGTGCTCGACGGTGGCGGAGACGCCGCCGTCCGCCTTGTCCTCGGTCTCGCGGCCGACCTCGTAGGGGGTGCGTTCGAGGACCGCGTCGCTCCCGGTGCCGCCGCCGCTCTCGGGGCCGCCGCCCGCGTACCAGCCGCGCATCCGGTCGGAGCGGGCTTCCTCGTCGTCGTCGCCCTGCTGGTAGCGGCGGGCCTTGAACATCTCGTCGTGGTCGTCGTGGAGGCGGGTGGCGCCGGTGAGGTCGAGGCCCACGGTGACGGGGCGGCCGGCGACGTCCACGGTGTGGGTGTGGCCGAGCAGGGCGGAGATCGCGGCGCGCAGCTTGGCGTGGCTGGTCGCGGTCTGGTAGGCGGTGCCGGCCTTGGAGTCCGGCCGCACGACGGGGACGTCGGTGGCCGTGGGGGAGGTGAGGTCGGGCAGCTTCTTCGACGGGGTGGCGACGACCTTGGCCCAGTCCTGGACGGCCTTGGCCGCGGGCACGTCCCAGGGGTGCAGTTCGGAGAGGAGTTCGGCGGTGCGCGCCGGGTCGGGGCCCACCCGGGTGGCAGGGGCGGTGCGCGGCACGGTGGAGCCGGGCGGCACCGTGGCGCCGCCGTGCGCGGTCCACTGCGGAGTCGCGGTGGGCCGGGAGAGCGGGTTCGCGCCGGGCCGCACCGGCGCCGGCACGACCGCGGTGGAGGGCCCCGGGTCGCCGTCTGCGTGGTCTGTGTGGTCGGCGTCGTCGGCCGGCGGGGGGTCGAGGGCGACGGTGAGGTGGTGGGGGACGAGGAGGCGGACCTCGCCGGGGGTGTCGCCGGTGGGGTTGCCGTCGTCGCGCCAGGTCCAGGGCTGGTGGGCGTACCAGGCGTTCTCCACCGCGTCGCGGCGGCCGAAGAGCGCGGCGGCGCCGGCGGCGGCGCTGACCAGGCCGCGGCCGGGGGCGCCGAGGATCTCGGGCATGCTGGTGGTGGCGCCCAGGCTGATCCGGAACCGTAGGTCGTGGTTGAACTCCTCGCTGCCCTCACGGGTGTTGGCGCGGTAGATGTCCACGTCCTTGCGCAGGGCGGTGCTGCCGGTGGAGGAGTGTGCGGTGTAGCCGGCGGCGACGTCGATGCCGCCGTGGGCCTGCTGATCGTTGTCGACGGCGTGCTCGCCGCCGCGGGCGGCGACGTTGACGCCGAAGCCCCAGGAGGAGCCGCTGGTGTCGGTGGAGCGGGTCTCCTGCACCGACTCGCCGCGCAGGGTGAGCTTCACCTCCGGGCGCGGGCGGTGGGAGTAGGCGGGGTCCATGTGGACGACCTCGACGTTCACCCACAGGTAGTGCGAGGCGCCGCCGAACCCCGACAGCAGCGAGGTCTCCGACCCCTGGAAGGGGAACCAGCGGTGGACGCCGGTGTCGGTCAGCGGGCCCCACTGCGTCTTGAGGGCCTCGGAGCGGAAGCTGGTCTGCAGCGACTGGTACAGCTCCGAGGGCCGGACCTCGCCCGCGCGCAGGATGCCCCGCGCGGTCAGCCTGCGCACGATCTCCGGCAGCACCTGGTCGGCCCGCAGGTCCTCCGGATGCGCCGCCATCCGCATCAGCCGGCCACCCAGGTAGTCCCGCCGCACCGGATCGGCCGGCCGCCGCGGCACATGCGGGCTGCGGACGAGGGGCCCGGCCGTCGAGGCGGGCGCGGCGACCCGGCGCTCCTGGCGGGTGTCGGGCGCGGTGTCGGCGCGGGTGCCGGTCCTCGTGTCGGGCGCCGCCTCGGTCCTGGTGTCCGCGCGGGTGTCGGGCTCGACCTCGATCCGGGTGTCGGGCGCCGACTCCGTGCGGATCTCGGGCGCCGTGTCGGTGGTGCCCGCGTCGCGGGTGCCGCCGGTGTTGCCGTCGAGCATCTCGGGCGGCAGGACGTCCTCGCGGCGGCGGTCGGGGACGAGAAGGTCCATGCCGTCGGAGATGCGGATGACGCGGGACTGGTGCTGGGGGGCGCCGCGGCCGCGCCAGCGGGTGACGGTGACCTCGAAGACCGGGTCGGCACGGTAGGCGGAGGCGTCCTTGTAGGTGGCGCGGGTGACCTCGATGGCGCCGCGCTCCACCTCCTCGCTGTGCCCCGCGTCCCAGCCCACGTCGCCGTGCAGCTGGGCCACCACGCGCCCGCCGGGCAGCCCCTCGCCCGCGTGCTCGCCGTCGCCGATGACCTCGACGTCGTTGCCGCTGTCGGAGCCGAACCGCAACTGCGGGCCGAAGCCGAACTGCAGCCCGCCCGACAGGGTGCGGTGCGACTCCTGCGCGTGCCGGGACACCGACTGCGAATACTGCTCGATCTCCACCTCGCCGTCGGTCTTCGGCAGCGCGCGCGGGGCGTGGGCGCGCAGCTTCACCGTCATCGCGGTGTGCCAGCCGTCCCGGTCCGGCAGCGCCGCCACCCGCCCGTCGGACTCCACCAACTGCCCGAAGAACGCCGCGAGATCACCCGGCCGCAGCGCGGTCAGCAGCGCCTGCGGCCAGCGGGCCTCCTGCCGGTGCCAGGTCCCCGGCAGGTGGTGCACGCTCGCGTAGACCTGCAACGCCAGGCGCTGCAGCTCCGGCGAGTGCAGGAACGCCGGGTACAGCCCCGACGAGCCCCGGTCGAAGGACAGGTGCGGCTCGGAGACGTCCGGCCAGGCGCGGCGGAAGGTCACCGCGCCCGCGTGTGTGCGCTGCTCCACCGTCGGAGGGATGGCGGGCACGTGCTGGTGCGCCACCACGACCTGCGCCAGCAGCTCCTCGGGCCGGTCGATCCACCACTTCGACACCTGCGAGGCGCCCTCACGCGAGGCCGTGACCTCGTACACCACGTCGTAGCGGTGCTCGTCGACGGAGTCGACCGTCTCCATCCGCCGGTAGCTCTTGGCGATCTCCGTGAACGCCTCACTGCGCCCGAACCCGGCCCGGCCCTGCACCCGCAGGCCGCCGATCTGCATCCGTACCACATCGCCGATGCCGATCCGCACCGCACCGCCCACACCGCCCTGCACCGACCACGACCGGTCCTGGTGCGCGGCGAACGTCTCACCCAAGGCCGCACGGGTGTTGACCGTCAGCGGATAGCTGCTCGTGCCGCGGTGGTCCAGCAGATGCGCCTTCACCGACAGCCGCACCAACCGCCCGCCCACCGCGACCGTGTGCGTCACCCCCGCCATCAGGTCCGGCAGCCCGCCCTCCAGCGCCGGGCGCCCGAAGTGCGTGGCCAACTGCCGGTCCACACCCGCCCACTGCACCCCGCGGCCGCCGAACAGCCGCACCGCCGCCCGCATCTGGTCCTCGACCAGCTCCGCGCCCGGCAGCGCCGCCGCCACCGCGAACCCCAACCCCTTGCGCGTGGCCAGGGCCAACGGCTCGTTCGCCGGGGTCTTCCCGGCCACCAGCGACCGCAACGGCTGGGCCGCGTAATGCTGCACCGGCCGGTCCAACCGGGCCGGGCGCACCCGCGCGTGCCCCGGCAGCCCCGCCTCGTGCAGCAGGGCCCGCACATGCGGCTGCGCCGCCACCGGGCCCGCCGCCACCTGCGGCCCCAAGTCCCGCAGCGCCGGGGTGCGGACCTGCCCGAAGACCCGCTGCTCCAGCTCCCGCGGCCCGCTGCCCTCCCGCCACGGCACCGTCAACTCACCCGAGGTGTCCGCCCGCACCGTCCCCAGCCCGGGGTGGCTGCTGGAGTTCCACTCCACCTCGATGCTGAATCCGGCCCGGTAACGCGCCTGCATCTCATCGGAGTTCAAAATGGTGTGGGCCAGGGACTGCGAGGAAAGGCTCGACTCCCACTTCCGGGAGAACGTCACCCCCGCACTGGCCAGCGGGGCAAGTCCCTTGATCGGACCGGAGTCCGGCTGGTGCACTGCCGGGTCGACGAGACCCGTCGCGTTCGCCAGCACCGTCAGCGTCACCGCCGAACGCCCGCCCCGCCCATGGGTGACCGCCGAGCCCACACCCAGGTCCTCACGGGTCTTCGCCGTCCCGAAGCCCACCAACTGCAGCCGCTGCAGGTGCGCACGGACCCGGAAGTGCCCGCGGAAGCCGTCCAGGCCCGGCAGGTTCACCCCGCGCGCGATCCGGTTGCCGACATCACCGCTGGTCAGCCACCACCGGCTGCGGTTGCGCGCCGACGTCTCGTTCAGCAGCCCCGCCGCCTCCCGCAGCACCCCCGCCGCAGTCTTCGGCCCCACCCCGGCCTGGTGCAGGGAACGCTGGAGCGACGCCAGCACCGGTGTCACATCAAGGGCGTTGAGCACTTCGCCGCCGAGCCGCGGGCGCGCGACCCGCGGTGCACCCCCACCAGCCCCCGAACCCTCGGCTGCGTCCGCGTCATCAGCATGGGCGGGCAGCTCCGTGCCGTCCGCCGGACGCGGCTCGTCCGGCCCGGAATACGCCGACGGGAACTCCACCACCATGCCCCGGTCGACGGTCTCCACCGTCGTCGGACGCACCTCCGTGCCGTTGTCGAAGATCCGCACCCGCAGGTCCGCCGCGAAGGGCACCAGGCCGTCCACGAACACCTTGCGGCCGGTGATGACGTTGTCCTTCACCCCGTCCGTCGCCGTGCTCGCCGACTCACCGTGCACCTGCGGCAGACCCATCACCACCGCCGACGCCGCCGCGGAGCCCACATTGAACGCCGTGAACAGCATCAGATCAGCGGTCGAGGTCTTCATCCGGGTCCGGCTGCTCGACGCCGAGGTCGAGTTGAACCGCACCGTGTACTTCCGGACCGGATCGTCCTCGGCCTCCTCCGCCGGACGCGTACGGTCCAGCACCGGCCGCAGCCACACCAACCGGTCCCGCAGGGGCACGAACCGGCCGTGCGTGAGCAACTCCACCCAGGTCTGCTTGTCGCTCTCCGCGAGCAGATCCGTCAGCGGGCCCACCAACTCCCGCCGCAGCCCCGCGTCCGGCACCGCGTCCGCGATCCGCCGCGCCGCCGCTGCGGCCTGCGCCCGCTCCCAGCCGTCCACATGCTGCACCGTGACCTCGCCGAGCATCCCGTGCTCGACGTACCAGGGCGCACGCGCCTCCACCTCGGGCTCGGGCTCAGGCGTCTCCGCGTCCCGTTCGGGATCGGGCTCGGCCTCGTGGAGCGGGTCGCGGGGGAGGACGTGGGCGTCGTCCCGGACGTCCTCCCGGACGTCCTCGTGCACATCGGCGGGGACCTCGATGACGTTCTCGACCTCGTCGTCCCGGCGGTCGGTGTCCGCGCTGGGCTCGACGTGCTCCACCACGTGGTCGGCCGGGTGGACGACGGGCTGGTGCGGGGGCGGCGGGACCGGGACGTCCCGCGGCTCCGGCACCGCCTCGGAGTCGCGCGCCGCGACGGTCCCGGGCGGTTCCTCCGCCTCCAGGACGGGCGCCGGCGTGTGGGATGTGGAGGGCTCGGGAAGGTCCCGCATCTCGAAGGAGCCGCCCGGGCCGCCCTCGGTGTCGATGTCGCGCGGCGGCCGGCCGGACGACGAGCCCTCGCCGTTCTGCTGCTGTTCGCGGCCGCTGTTCGAGGGGGCGCCGCCGAGGGTCCGCAGGCCGTTCTCGGGGTCGGCGATCCACCCGGCGATGTACGAGGCCACCGCCCGCTCGTTCAACCGGTCGGCGTAGGAGGGGAGTTCGTCCACGTGCCGGCGGACCGTGTCGAGGTCCACCGCGCCGTGCGGCCATTTCAGGCCCTGCAGGCGGAGGTTGACCTCGTTGCGCAGGCCGCGCAGCGTGCTCTCGTCGGAGTTGCGCCAGCGCTCCGAACGGCCACCGGGCGGGAGGGGCTGCGGGAGCGGGGAGTCCTGGCGGAGCAGGTCGGGCGCCTCGTCACGGGCGGGCGGCGGCACGTCCCTGCGCGCGTCGGCCGGCGGGGCCGTGTCGGTGTGCGGGCCCTGCGTGTCGGGCCGGTGGGGCTGCGGGGCGAGCGGGCCCTGCCCCTCCGCTGCGTGCGGCTCCACCACGTGCGGGGCGCCCTGGGCGGTCGGGGCCGGCTCCTGGGCCGGGGCCCCCTCCGTACGCGGCCGCTGCGGCGTCGGCCCGGCCTGCGTCGCCGCGCTGTCCGTACGGGAGGCGGGCGCCGCCGGGTCGTGCGGCAGGGCGGTGGACTCCGTGTGCGGGCGCGGGAGTGCGGTGTGCGGGGCCGGCTCCGGCGGAGTGGCGGAGGTGCGGTCGGGCGCTGCCGGGCGGGCCGCGAGGTCGGCGGGCAGGCTCTGGGACAGCTCGGCCCTGCGGGCGTGCCAGGTGGTGGTGGCCGCGTCGAAGGCGGAGCGGTCCCCGCCGGGCCCGAAGCGCGGGTCGTCCGGCCGGAACAGGGTGTCGAAGAGGGCGCCGACCCGGTCGCGGTGGGCGTCCACGACGCTCCGCACGTGCTCCGCGTCGCCGCCCGGGGCGCGCCGGGCCAGCGTGCGGGCCTCCTCGCCGGCCTGGTCCACGGCGGCGGCGCGGGCCACGGCGACCGCGGTGTGGTGGCGCGCGGTGTCGAGCGTGCCGTGCGCCTCCGCCGCGCGGTGCGCGGCGGCCGGGCCGCCGTCCGGACCGGTCGCGGCCTCCTCGATCCTGCGGTGCGCGTCGACGGCCATCACGTGGGCGGCGTCCCGCTCGACGGTGATCCCGGCGCCGTGCCGGTCGAGGCCGAAGGCCCCCGCGAAGTCGTCGCCGAGGTGCGGCAGCGCCTGCCGCCACGAGCCGAGCGCGGCCTCGCGGACGCCGTCCACCGCGTGCCGTACAGCAGCCTCCTTGGCGAGCTGCACCTGCACCCGCGCGGGCAGCTGGGCGGCCCGCTCGGCGACGCGCTGCTGCCAGGCCGTCTCGGGGTCGGGCGCCTTGTCGTCGGCGGTGCGCGCGGGCCGCGCCGCCGGCTCGGGCGTCCCGGCGGCAGCGGTGGCGTGGTGGACGCCGGAGCCGGCCGTCGCGTGCGCGGGCTCGGCCGTCAGGTGGGCCGGCTCGGCCGTCGTACGGGGCGGCTCGCCCGTACCGCGGGTGTCGGTGGCGGGGGCGCCGGCCTCGGTGGCGACCTGCGGCCGGGCCGCGGACGGCAGCCCGGCCGTCCGTACGGGATCGGCACCCGGCGCCTGGGCCGCCCGGGTCCCGTCCTCGCGGGCCGGGGCGGTGGCGGTCGCCTGCGCGGGGCCCTCGGACGAGGTGCGGATCGGGTTGGGCGCGGTGGGGTCGCCGAAGATCTCGCGGTGGTCGGCGACGGTCTGCCGGACCCACTCCTGCCGCATGTGGTCGCGGCTGACCGCGGTGAGCCGGCCGTCGGCTCCCGTGGCGTGGCCGGACTGGGGCACGGTGCGCTCGAAGGTGCGCACGGCCTCGACCTGGCGTACGTCGTCACGCCCGGCCCGGTCCAGCAGGCGCTGCACGGCCGGGGCGTTCTGGGCGGCCGCCTGGTCGATCCGGCGCAGCACCGCCGCGGGCGGCGCGTCCCAGGTCCGCTCGGGCAGCCGCGCGACGGTGTCCCGCACCTGCTGCTCGGTCGCCTGCCAGGCGGTGCGGTGCACCCGCTGGGCGGCGCCGGGCACCGTCAGGACGTGCGTGCGCGGGTCCGCCTGCTCCTGCGCCGCGCCCTTCTCGCCGGCGCCGCCCTCGCCCCGGGCGGCCGAAGCGGCGGACGGGGGAGCGGAGCCGACCCAGGTGGAGTAGGCGTTGTCGAAGTGCGTCCGCACCTGGGAGACGACCTGCTCGATGTTCGCCTGGCGGTCCAACTGCCGCCGGATGTCGGCCGGGTCGGCGGCGTGGGTGTCATGGGTGCCGGTGAAGGTGCTCTCTTGGGTCGCGACGGCGGTGATGGCGCGGTTGCGGACGTCGGTCGGCAGGTCGGCGTGGTCGGCGGACCAGGAGCGGTAGACGGCGGCGTTGGGGCTGTCCGCGGCCTGTGGCGTCGCGTCGTGCGTGGTGGCCCCGTAGGCGGGCGGCTGGTCGTCGCTGTGGGTGTCCCATTGGCTGCGTACCCAGGCGCCGTTGCCGACTTGGCCGGGGTCGAGGGGGAGGGGGGTGGTGGAGAAGCTGTC
>NZ_FNIE01000019.1 GCF_900103985.1 Actinacidiphila guanduensis
CCGAGAACGGGATGAGCGGCGCCTCGGCGATGCGGGTCTCGGTGACCGCGAACACGGCGAGCAGCGCGACGGCGACGCCGAGGGTGACGAGCGTGCGCGCCGACCCCCACGGGTGCTCGTTCGTGCCGACCACCGCGTAGACCAGGGCGGCGAGCCCGAGCGTGACGGTCACCGCGCCCAGCACGTCGAGCTTCGGCCGTTCGCCCTCCGCGCGCGACTCGGGGAGCGCGACCGCGGCCAGGACGACGACGGCCGCTCCGATGGGAACGTTGACGAACAGCACCCAGCGCCAGTCGAGCAGATCGGTGAGCACGCCTCCGGCGAGGACGCCGACGGCCGCACCACTGGCCGAGGTGGTCGACCAGGCGCCGAGCGCCCGGCGCCGCTCGTGGGGTTCGGTGAAGCGGTTGGTCAGCAGGGACAGCGTGGACGGGGCGAGGACCGCGCCGCCGAGTCCCTGCAGCGCGCGGGCGGTGATGAGCCAGGCCCCGTTCTGCGCCAGGCCGCCGACCAGGCTGAAGAGGGTGAACAGGGTGAGGCCGACAAGGAACACGCGACGCCGCCCCCACAGGTCCGCGGCACGTCCGCCGAGCATCAGGAACCCGGCGAAGGTCAGGGTGTAGGCGTTGACCACCCACTGCTGGCCGTCGACGGAAAAGTCCGAGGTCGTGCCGCATCCGGGGCAGGGCCACGTTCACGATGGTCACGTCGAGGATGACCATGAACTGCGCGACGCAGCAGACCAGCACGGTGGTCCACGGCGGACCGGAACGCAGGGTGCGGAGCATGCCGGTCACCGCCCCTTCGGGATGCTGGGGGCGGGGTCCGTGGCGGGGACGGCTGGGGCGGACGAATCCGCGCGTGACGGGCCCGGATGCGACGGGCCCGGGCGTGACGGGACGGCCGGGAAGAGCCCGCCGGGTCCGGTGCGGGTGGGAGGCACACCGGGGAACAGCATGAGGGAGCGAGGGGACGGCATGAGTCCTCCAGGAGGCGATGTTCGGGAATCCCGAACATAACAGATGTTCGGGCGTTCCGAACATCGAGTACCGTGGACCCATGGCCAGCCGCACATCGACCGAACTCGTCTTTCCCGAGCGCGAGGAGATCCGCCTCCCGGCGGTGCTCGCCGCACTCGGTGACCCGGTGCGGCTCACGATCGTCGCCCACCTCATCGGCCTCGGCCGCAACGGCGAGTCGGCGTGTGTGAGCTTCGCCCTGTCGATCAGCAAGTCCACCCTCAGCAGGCACTTCAAGGTGCTGCGCGAGGCGGGCGTCATCCGGCAGCGCGACGAGGGCAACCGGCGGCTGAACCGGCTGCGCACCGAGGACCTCGAAGCCCGCTTCCCCGGGCTGCTCCGCATGATCGAGGCCCACGCAGAGAAGGAGCTGACCGGATCGGCGGCGGCGGACCTCGCCGCGCTCGGCTACCGGCCGGACCGGCCGACGGTTTCCCAGTGCGCGTCACAAGCCGCCGAGGAGAGGCGCCCGGCCACCCCGGATCCCGTCCCCGACGGCACGCCCGCCTGACGGACGTCCAGGACCCGGCGCGCCCGCGTCCGCCAGTGCCGCACCCGCCCGGTGTCCGTCCCCGCCCGCCCGGCGTCCCCCGGCCTCAGGCGCCCAGCGCTCCCGGGCGTCGGCGCCGGTATGCCACCGCAACGGCGCGGTCTTCGAACCATGCCGGGGCGCCGGTCCCGGCGCCGCCGCCGAGGGGTCGCGTGCCGGGACCGCGGCGATGCCGTACGGGGCCGCGGCCCCGTACCTACGTCAGTCCGCGAGGGCGAGGTACGCCTCGTTGGCAGCGCCGACCTTCCGGCCGTCGAGGTCGGCGGACATCTTCGGCGCGACGAAGTCCGTCGCCCAGGGCGCCGTCTGGAACCGCAGGGGCGGGTCGTCCTGGGTGAGCAGATCGAGGATCTGGGGCCCGATCTCCTCGACCGGCTGCACCGCCCCGGTGGCGGCGATGATCCGGGACAGCAGCTCCCACGGCTCCGGGTACGGATCGCCGTCCACATGCTCGGTGGGCACCAGCCGGTCGAAGCGCCGCGGGGCCATGACGTCGGTGGCCACGGGGCCGGGTTCGACGATGGTCGTCCTCACCCCGTGGCGGGCGACCGCGGGGGCGAGCGACTCGACGGCGCCCTCCAGCGCGAACTTCGAGGAGGCGTAGGCGTCGTTGAAGGGCGCCCCCACGAGCCCGTTGGCGCTGGTCGTCACGATCAGGCGGCCGCGGCTGGCCCGCAGGTGCGGGAGCACCGCCTTGATCACGGCCAGGTTGCCGAAGAAGTTGCGCTCGAAGACGTAGCGGAAGCCGTCCATCGGGATCTGCTCGGCCGTGCCGAGGGCGAAGATACCGCCCGCCTGCGACACCACCGCGTCGATGCGGCCGTACTCCTCCGCCACCTCGCGGACGAGCGCGCCGACACCCACGTGGTCCGTGATGTCCAGGTGCCGGATGTCGAGAGCGCCCCCCCGGGCGGAGGCGTCCTCCGCCAGCCGCGCCATGCGCTCGGGATCGCGGCCCGTCGCGACCACCTGGTAGCCGGCTGACGCGGCGTCCAGCGCGATCACCCGGCCCATGCCCGAGGTCGTACCGGTCACGAGAAGGACCTTCGCACCGTCGCCGCCGTCGTTCCTGTTCTTGCCTTTGCTGCCGTCGCCGTTCACGGTGACACCTCTCTCTAACGCACACTCTGTGCGTTAGAAGCCTAGGTCTTCCGCGTCGGATCCGCAACGCACAGCGTGTGCGTTAGTCTTCCGCCATGACCTCCCCACCCTTCCGGCGTGCCCGCACCGAGGAGACCAAGCAGCAGCGGACGCGGTCGCTGATCGACGCCGCGCGGGAGATCGCCCTCGCGGAGGGCGTGGCCGCCTTCACACTCACGGCGGTCGCCCAGCGCGCGGGAGTGCACCACTCCGCGGTGCGCCGCTACTTCGACTCCCCGAAGACGATGCTGCTGCGCCTGGCGGCGGAGGGCTGGCAGGGGTGGGCCGCAGCGGTCGTCCGGGAACTGGACGGCCGCGACGTCACGACGGCCGAACTGGCCTCCGTGCTGTCGGCGACCCTCGCCGCGGACCCGCTCTTCTGCGACCTGCTGGCGCACGTCCCGCTCCACCTCGAGCACGACGTTCCGCTGGAGAGCGTGATCGCCTTCAAGAAGACCGGACGCGACGCGGTCGACACCATCGTGGGGGCGATCCGCGCGGCCGCGCCGGCTCTCGCCCATGCCGCGACGGACGTCGTCGTCACCGCGAACGCCCTGGCGGCCACGCTGTGGCAGGTGACCCACCCGACGGACCTCCTCGCCGAGGCGATCCGGCGCGACGCCTCGCTCTCCGCGGTGAATCCCGGAAGCTTCGAACCGACCCTCCGGCGCCTGCTGGCGGCGGCCTGCGCCGGCCTGAGCGCGGACTGACCCCGCGACCGGACCGACGGCGGCCGTTGGGTCCGCAAGGGCCAGGCACACCCGGACCCCGCGCCGGCCGCCGGGGCGCCGGAGCCGGGTCGGACCAAGGGGTACGTGGTGCCGCCGCCCAAGGGGTACGTGGTGCCGCCGCTGCTGGCCCGCCACGCGTGGGGCAGGGCGGGGGCCAGCGGGTGCTGAGCGCGCCACCCGGGAGGGTGCGGGGGCGGGGGCTGCGCGACCTGGTCGTCGGGCTGGACGCCGGGGACGCGCAGAAGGCGAGCGCGATCATGCGGCGGCACGTGAATGAGGTGGCCCGCACATTGGTTCGCGGCTTCGGCGTCAAAGCCCCGGCGAACGGGTCAGTGCAGACCGGTTCGGCGGGCCTGGCGGGTTGCCTCCTGGATGCCGCCCGAGAACGGCTCGCCGTGGCCGGGCAGCACCAGGGCGGCGGAGCCGATCCCGTCCAGGCGGTCCAGTGCCGCCAGTGCCGCGGCGCTCGCGTGGGTGAATCCGCGGCACACCAGGCCGGGTCCGGTCAGACCGGTGAGGCCGTCGTAGGTGACAAGGGCGTCCCCGGTGAACAGCAGGCCGCGCTCGGCGAAGAAGTACGCGGCGCTGCCGGGGGTGTGCCCGGGCAGGCCGATCGCGAGGGGCTTGCCCGGCACGCCTTCCAGCGGCCCGTCCTCGCGGAAGCTCTCCGCCCCAGGCGTCGCGGGCGCGGTGAAGGCGCCCTTGCGGGCGAGGTGGAGGGGGACGGCCGCCGCTGCCGGGCGCCGCAGCAGGTAGGGCAGCATGGAGCGCTCCGGCTTGGCGTGCCGCATGGCACTGCGCGGCCCGTCCCTGAGGATCGCGGCGTCCCCTTCGTGCACCCGGACCGCGGCGCCGGCCTTCTGCAAGGTCGCGGCCAGACCGGCGTGGTCGGGGTGGGCGTGCGTCAGCAGGACGGCCCGCACGTCCGACAGCGACTTCCCGGCGGCATCCAGCACCTCCCGCACCTGCCCGAGGTGGCTCGGCAGCCCCGAGTCGACGAGGACCACGCCGTCGGGCTCCTCGACCGCGTAGAAGTTCACGACATGGTCCCCGAGGCGGTGCACACCGGGGGCGACGAGGGAGGCGGGGCGGGCGGTACGGGACATGGGGCCTCTTTCAGACGTTCGGGGATTCGGTCGGCTCGGCGCGCGGTGGGGCCGCGCAGGTCGGTGCCTCCCGCGGCGGAACGATCGCCTTCGCGCGGCGTGGAGGCAGTCCGCCAGCCGAATGGCCCGTCGCGCCCGCCTAGCCCCCTGGGCGGGCGACCAGGTCGACGCCCCGCCGCTCCACAAGGGCCCACCGTCATCGGCCGTGGCCATGTGGCCCTTGGGTGCGCCGGGCCCCTGGCCGGTCAGCCCCGCTCCTCGGCGGCATCGGCCGCGTGCAGGCTGACGAGTTCGCGGCCGCGTTTCATGTAGGCGCGGATCGCGGTGTCGGCGGCAGCGGCGTCCTCCCGTTCCAGCGCCTCGACGATCGCGAGGCGCTCGTCCCGCAGCGGGACGGCGATCCGGCTCCACACGTCGGGCGAGCGCTCCGCGCTGCGGCGGGCGGCCGCGATCTGCACCTCGATCAGGTGGCCGGCGATCGCGATCAGCAGTTGGTTGCCCGAAAGGGCCACCAGTTCGGTGAGGAACGCGTGCAGCGCGGCGGGCAGTTCCTCGTCGCCCATGTCGGCGGTGAACGCCTCGGCGGCGGCCCGCAGCGCCGACAGCGAGCGCCCCTGACCGTCCTGGAGGTAATTCTCCGCCGCCTTGCGGTAGATGGCCTCGGACAGGTCGAACAGGTCGGGCAGCGTGACCCGTTCCAGCTCCACGACCGCGTCGATCGCCGAGGACATCAGCGAGGACGTCTCGGCCGTCACGTAGGTGCCGGCGCCGTGCCGCACGGCGACCAGGTTCATCGCGCTGAGCGCCCGGATGGCCTCGCGGACGGTCGGCGCGCTCACCTCGTAGTGCGCCGCGAGCTCCTTCTCCGAGGGCAGCCGCGTGCCGCGTGCCAGGGCCCCGGAGAGGATCTGGTCGCGAAGGTCCTGGAGCACCTGGTCCGCGGCTCCCGTACGGACCCGCTGGTACGCCGTGCCCGAAGTGAACGCCCCCGCCATGCCGCGCAGCCTCTCGTCGTCCTGCCAGCGAGTGACCAGGTTACCAAGAGACCAGGAGAGTTTGTGCGGTGCTTCCCCGTCCCGCCGACTGCTGGTGACGCCGGCTGCCGGTGAAACCGACTGCCGGTAAAGCCGCTCGCCGATACCGCTCGCCGGTGCCGCCCGGAGACGGAGAAGCCGGAACCGGAGCATGGGGTCCAGGCCCGGGAACGCGCCTCCCCAAAGGGCTCAACTCAAAGGACTCAAAGGCCCGGGCGACCCTCCATCGCTGCGGCATCGCCCTGCCCACCCCGCAAGGCCGAGGCCCCCGTCTCCCCCAGCTCGGCCGGCCCCGCACGGAAGGACCGATGATATTATCGCCTATCGATGGCATCACAGACGCCGGCAGGCGCCGACCACGGCAGGAGAGCCCCGTGACCAAGGAGTCCGCGCAGTGGTTCCAGGCCGCGCGCTTCGGCCTGTTCGTGCACTTCGGGCTGTACAGCCTCGCGGGGCGGCACGAGTGGGTGCGCAGCCGGGAGGCCATGTCGCAGGAGGCGTACGACCGTTACCTGGAGCGCTTCGATCCGGACCTGTTCGACGCGGGGCAGTTGGCGCGGGCCGCGCGCGAGGCCGGGATGCGGTACGCCGTGCTCACCACGAAGCACCATGACGGCTTCTGCCTGTTCGGCTCCTCGCTGACCGACTACACGTCGGTGCGCGCGGCCGGCCGGGACCTGGTGGCCGAGTTCGCCGAGGCGATGCGGGCGGAGGGGCTGCGGGTGGGGCTGTACCACTCGCTGCTGGACTGGCACCACCCGGACTTCCCCGTGGACCGCCACCATCCGCTGCGCGGGACGCCGGCGGAGCGGGAGCCCCGGGACCTGTCGCGCTACCGCACCTATCTGCACGGCCAGGTGGCGGAGTTGCTCACCGGCTACGGCAGGATCGACCTGCTGTTCTTCGACTTCAGCTACCCCGGGATGGGTCCTGCCGAGTGGGGCGCCGACGAACTGCTCAGGACGGTACGGGAATTGCAGCCGGGCATTCTCGTCAACGACCGGCTCGGCGTGCCCGGCGACTATGTGACGCCCGAGCAGTACCAGCCGGACCGGCCGTTGGAGCGCGACGGCGTGCCGGTGATGTGGGAGGCGTGCCACACCCTCAACGGGTCCTGGGGCTACGACCGGGACAACCGCGACTACAAGGACCCCGCCCTGCTGGTGCGGATGCTGGTGCAGTCGGTCGCCTGCGGCGGCAACATGCTCCTCAACGTCGGCCCGAACGGCCGGGGCGCACTGGACCCGCAAGCGCGGGACACGCTGCGGCGGATGGGCGAGTGGATGGCGCTGCACGCCCGGTCCGTGCACGGCGCCGGCTCGAGCACGTACGAGGCACCGCCCAGCTCCTTCTACACGCAGGCCGGCGACCGCCTCTACCTGCATCTGCCGACCTGGCCGCTGACCCACGTCCACCTGCCGGGGCTCGCCGGGCGGGTGCGCTACGCGCAGTTCCTGCACGACGGGTCCGAGGTGCGCTTCCAGCAACTGGACGGGGCGCAGCACGAGCACGACAACATGGCTCCCCCCGGCCGCAGCGCGGACACCCTCACGCTGACGGTGCCGGTCGCCCGGCCCGATGTCCTGCTTCCCGTGGTCGAGCTCTTCCTGGACGAAGGCTGACCGCCGCGCGCCCGGCAGCCGGTGCCGGCCGCCGGGCGTGGGGGCGGGAGGTCTGGAAAACGGGCGCCCACCGATGAGCCGACGCGGCGGCCGGGTCCAGCTACCGTCCCTTGACGCGTCGTCCACCCGCCCGTTCCGCCCGGGCACTCCTCCTCGCGCGCCGGCGGCCTTTCACGTGCGGCGTGCCGGAACGTGCCGGGCGAGCCAGACGAGCACCTCGTCCACCTGGCGCGGGTCGAACTCGTGGGCCACGCCGTCGAGTACGACATGGCGCAGGTGGTCGGTGGCGGTCGCGTACGCCGGGCTGATCGCCGCGGCGAAGTCGGCGATGTGCTCCGGTGTGGTGAGCGGGTCGCGCTCGCCGGCGATGAGGAGCAGCGGGCGGGGGGCGAGAAGTTCGGCGAGCTGCGGGCCGGGGCCGCTCTCGCGGACCCGCGGGGCGGCGCCGAGGTCGGCGAACTGCGGCAGCTGCGTGACGTCGCAGACCGGCATGATCGCGGCCCCGCAGGAGATGCGCCGGTCGCCGGCGAGCTTGAGGAGTGCCTGCAGGCCGCCCCACGACTGCCCGACGACCGCGATCCGGTCGGCGCCCGAGACGATGCCGAGCCCGAGCGCGCCGTCGACCAGCGCGGTGGCCTCCTCGCGCGCCTGGGCCAGCAGGTCGGGGCCCTTGCCGGCCAGGCTGTCCTGGTGGAGGGCGACGGCGTCCTCCCAGGCCCGCTTGCGGTCCCCGTGTCCGGGCGCGTCGGGCACCAGCACGTCGTACCCCGCGTTCAGCAGCGCCGCCACCACGTTCGGACTGACCCGGTTGGAGGCGGTGCCGGGCGGGACGGCCTGTTCCTTGTTCGCGGTGAAGCCGTTGTAGAAGATCACCAGGCACTCGCGCCGGGCCTCGTGCGGCGCGTCGATCCGCATGCACGGGATCGGGTCCTCGCCCCCGCCCCGCGGCAGGAAGACGGTGCGCACGTGGGGCCACTGCCGCCACGGCGAGACCGGGCCCGGAGGCCCGGCCAGGTGGGACGCGAGCCGTACGGCCTCGACCAGCGCCTCGGCGAAGAGCTGGCCGACGAGTTCGGGTGAGGTGTGCTCGGGCAGCGGGGCCGACAGGTCGGCCCGTTTCAGCAGCGACCTGGACGGCTGGGCCGCGGCGTACGCGACGCGGGCGCCGGCCGCCGTGGCCGCCTCGATGCCGGGCCCCTGCCCGAAGTCGGCCGAGCCGTAGGCGAGAAGCAGCACCAGGGCGTCCGGGGGGAGGCCGCGGGCCCGCGCGGGCCAGTGGGCCGGGACCGCCGACACGGCGGCGGGCACCGAGAGTTCGGCGAGGCCCGCCGCCAGTACGCCCGCCGCGCCCGCGAGTTCGGCTGCGGGCCAGATCTCCACCCGCGTGGCCACGCGCGCGGCATGGGCGACGGCGGGCAGGGAGGCGTCGGTGCGCAGGCGGTCGGCGAGGGCGCCGAGCGGGTCGGCGGGCGCCTCCCGTGCGCCGTGGCTCTCGGCGGCGAAGTCGTTGGCGACCCCGAGCCGCAGCGCGGCGTAGCCGGGGAAGCCGACGCTGCGGCAGAAGCGGGAGACGGTGGGCTGCGCCACCTCGCACACCTCGGCGAACTCCCCGATGGACAGGGCGATCGCCCGCGCCGGGTCGGCCAGGACGCGCTCGGCCACCCGGCGCTCGGCCGGGGACAGGTCCGGCAGGGCGGCGCGGATGCGGTCGAGGGCAGCTGTGCGGGTGCCGGGGGAAGGCGGCTGTTCCAACAAGGCCATGCGACAAGTATATTGCATAGCTGTTTCGCCGCAAGTAACATCCCGACCACCAACGGCGCATGTTACATACCGCACCGAGCCTGGAGTACCGCACAGCCACGGAGATCCCATGCCAGCCCCCAGCGTTGCCGCCTCCGCCCGCAAGGGCCGCAGGCCCCAGGGCCCGCCCCTCGACGATCCGCCGGCCCCCCGGCGCGACAGCACGGTCCGCACCCGCCGCCAGGCACGGCGCCGGGCCGACGCCGTCCTGCTGCTGATGGGCGCCCCCGCACTGCTGCTCCTGCTGCTCTTCAACTACCTGCCGATGGCGGGCCTGGTGGCCGCCTTCGAGGACTACCGGCCGCGCGAGGGCTTCCTGCACAGCTCCTGGGTCGGCCTGGAGAACTTCCGCTACCTGTTCACCGGCAGCGACACCTGGCACATCACGTACAACACCGTGCTGATGAACGCCCTGATCATCGCCGCCACCCTGGTCTGCTCGCTGGCTCTCGCGCTGCTGCTCAACGAGGTGCGCGACCGCTCGCCGCGCGCGGCGAAGGTCTACCAGTCGGCGATGTTCCTGCCGTTCGTCTTCTCCTGGGTCGTGGTCAGCTACTTCGTGCTGGCCTTCCTCGACGCCGACCACGGGCTCGCCAACCAGGTGCTCAAAGCGTTCGGGGCCCACCCGGTGGACTGGTACTCCGATCCGGGGCCGTGGCGGATCGTGCTGGTGGTCGTGGCGGTCTGGAAGGGCGTCGGCTTCTGGGTGGTGGCCTACCTCGCCGCGATCCTCGCCATCGACCCGGCGTACTACGAGGCGGCCGCGATCGACGGGGCCTCACGATGGCAGCAGAGCCGGCGGATCACCCTGCCGCTGCTCACCCCGATGATCAGCATCAACCTGCTGCTGGACGTCAGCCACATCTTCCACGCCGACTTCGGGCTGTTCTTCCAGGTGCCGCGCAACAGCACCCCGCTCTACCCGACCACCGACGTCATCGACACCTATGTGTACCGCTCGCTCACCTCGCTCGGCGACGTGGGCATGTCCGCCGCGGCCGGCCTCTACCAGGCGTTCGTCGGCTTCGTGCTCGTGGTGGGCGCCAACTGGCTGGTGCGCCGCCGCGATCCCGACAAGGCCCTGTTCTGAGCGGGGATCTGGAGACTGCTGTGACCGCTGCATCCCTCACCGACGAATCCCCGCGCCGCCGCAGGGCTGCGCGCCGCGGGACCCCGTACCGCGGCCCCGTCCGCAAGAACCGGTTCACGGCCGGGCGGATCGCCATCCACGGCCTGCTCGCGCTGTGCTCGATCGCCTTCCTCGCCCCGCTGCTGATGGTGCTGTCGGCGTCCTTCTCCTCCGAGAGCGCCATCAACGACAAGGGGTACTCCCTGCTGCCCCGGCACTTCACCACCTTCGCCTACCGGTACGTGGCCGGCGACCCGAGCCAGATCCTGCAGGCGTACGGCGTCTCGATCCTGGTGACCGTCACCGGCACGCTGGTGTCGCTGCTGGTGATGTCGATGCTGGCCTACACCCTGGCCCGCCGCGACTACACGCTGCGCCGCCCGCTGACGCTGTACCTGATCTTCGCGATGCTCTTCAACGGCGGACTGGTCCCGACGTACATCCTGATCACGCAGTACCTGCACCTGCAGAACACGCTCTTCGTGCTGATCCTGCCCTACCTCGCCTCGCCGTGGTTCGTGATCCTGCTGCGCACGTACTTCGCGTCGCTGCCCGCCGAGATCATGGACGCGGCCCGGATCGACGGCGCCGGCGAACTGCGCACGTTCTTCCAGGTGGTGCTGCCGCTGTCCACGCCCGCGCTGGCCACCGTGGGCCTGTTCACCGGGCTCGTGTACTGGAACGACTGGTGGCTCGGGCTGCTCTACATCGACAACGAGCACCTGGCCCCGGTGCAGCTGTTCCTGTACCGGATCCTGTCGAACATCGACTACGCCGCGAGCACTCCGCAGGCCGGGCACCTGGTCACCGCACCGGTGCAGACGGTGCGGATGGCGGTCGCGGTGCTCGCCATCGGGCCGATCGTCATCGCCTTCGGCTTCATCCAGCGCTACCTGGTCCGCGGCATCGCCATCGGCGGCCTCAAGGGCTGACGGCGCCCGCCCCGCCTTCCCACCCGCACACCGGAGGTTCCTCCACCATGTCCCTCACCCCTTCCCCGCTCACCCGCAGATCCGTGCTCGCCGCCGGGGCGGCCGGGGCGGCGAGCACCGCACTCGCCGCCTGCTCGGGCTCCTCGGCCAAGGGCCCGGGCGGCACCGTCGACCTCACCTACCAGTACATGTCCTTCGCCGCCCAGCCCGACCAGGCGCTCGTGCAAAAAGCCGTCAACGCCCGCCTCAAGGCCCTCGGCGCCACCTTCACCGTCACCCTGCAGCCGGTGCTGGACTACACCGAGAAGATGACGCTGAACATGTCCGCCGGCAACGTCGCGGACCTGGTCTTCACCGCGAGCTGGACCAACGACTTCTTCAAGAACGCCGGCAGCGGCAACTTCCTCGCCCTGGACGACCTGCTGCCCAAGCACGCCCCCAGGCTCTACGCCAGCATGCCCAAGGCCATCTGGCAGGGCGCCCGGGTCGGCGGCCGGATCTACGGCGCCATCAACCAGCAGCGGTTCCCCAAGCTGTGGGGCACCTCGGTACGGCGCGACCTCGCGGAGAAGTACGACCTCGACGTGGCCTCGCTGACGGGATACGAGCAACTGGAGCCGTTCTTCGCCAAGGTGAAGGCCGGCGAGAGCGACGTCATCTGCTGGGCCACCGACAACGCCACCACCGGCACGGCCTTCTACCCCGAGATCCACGGCTGGGACCCGATCGCCACCCAGTACGGCCTGGCGGTCAAGTACGACGACACCAGCCGCAAGGTCTTCAACGTCTACGCCACCGACGAGTACCGGGCCGCAGCGGAACTCCTGTACTCCTGGCGGCAGAAGGGCTACACCACCAAGGACCCGCTGAGCGCCTCCGACCGGGCGGCCAAGCAGCACGCCGGCTCGATCGCGGCCCTGAGCACCCAGGCCCCGCCCACCAACCCCCAGTTGGAGACCTACCCCACCATCGGCAAGAGCTTCGTGGCCACCCCGCTGCTCAACACCGACGGCGTCTCCTCCACCCTGACCGCGGTCAATCGCGACACCGCGCACCCGCAGGAGTGCGTCGAGTTCCTCGAACTGGTCAACACCGACAAGGCCCTGTACAACCTGCTGTGCTTCGGCATCGAGGGCAAGCACTACGTGCTCAAGGACGGCGTGGCCACCTTCCCGGCCGGCACCGACGCCAAGAGCGACCGCTACAACCCCGATCTGGACTGGATGTACGGCGACCAGTTCAACGCCTACTACCGGACCGCGGACGACGCGAAGGCCAAGCGCTGGGAGGTCGAGGCGGCCCTGAACAAGTCCGCGGCGACCTCGGTCGCACTCGGCTTCTCCCTGGACACCTCCAAGCTGCGCACCCAGGTCGCCACCGTCACCGCCGCCCTCACGCAGTACCAGCAGCAGGTCGCGATCGGCCTGGTCAAGCCCTCGGAGGGCATCCCGAAGCTGCTCAAGCAACTGGACCGGGCGGGCATCGGGACGCTGCTGTCCGCGGCGCAGGACCAGATGGACGCCTGGGCGAAGGGGGCGTGAGGTGGTGCCCGGCAGCTCCGTCCCACCCGAACCGGGCGACGCGGCCGGCCGGCCCGTGCTGCGGGCGGGCACGGCATACGCCCGGCCAGCGCGCTGGGCCGTGCTCCAGCGCCGCCTGTTCGGCGAACTCGACCAGGCCTGGCGCGAGTTCTCCGCCCGCTACTGCGACCCGGCGGGCGACGGCCGGCTGGTCTTCCACGACCGGCTCGGGGTGCCGCCCGACGACCGCGACGGGGTCGACGACTTCTACGAGCCCTTCTTCAACTGGCCGCTGCTGTACGTCCTCGGCGGCGCCGACGACCTGCTGGCCGCCGCCCGGCGGCACTGGCTCGGGGTGACCGCGCAGCTCACCGAGGCGGGCATGGTCGCCGGCGGCCACGACCGCGGCTACGACTGGTTCCACCAGGGCGAGGGCCTGCTGCTGCTCTACCACCTGTGCCTGGCCGCTCCGGAGGACGAGCGGATCAGGGCACAGGCGATCCGCTCGGCCGAGCTGTACCTCGGCGGCCGGCCCGGGAACTACGACCCCGGCGCCAACGTCGTCACCGCGCCGCACAACGGCGCCGACGGCCCCCGCCCGGGGCTGACGGGCGGCGCCCCGGTCTTCCCGTGGAGCCCGGTCTTCGCCTGGTACGGCCTGCCGCTCGACTGGATCGAGGGCATCGACTCCTACGACGCGCTGGTGGCGGACCCCGTACTCGCCCGCAGGATGGGCGAGGAGATGCGCGACCGGATGGGCCGCGGTGACACCGCGGTCAACCTGGCCGCCACCAGCCTGATGGCGAACGCGTTCCTGCTCACCGGCCGGGAGGAGTTCCGGGTCTGGGTGCTGCGCTATGCGGGCGGCTGGCTGGAGCGGGCCCGCGCCAACGGCGGGGTGCTGCCCGACAACGCCGGTCTCGACGGGCGCACCGGCGCGTACCTGGACGGCCGCTGGTACGGCGGGCACTACGGATGGGCGTGGCCGCACGGGCTGCACAGCGTCGGTGCCGCCGCCGTGATCGCCGCCTGCAACGCGGTGCTGGTCGGCGGCGGCAAGGAGTACCTCGAACTGGGCCGCAGCCCGCTCGACGCGGTCCTGGCCGGGCTGCGCACCGGCCCCGACGGAGTGCCCACCGTGCCCTACAAGCACAACGACAGCGGCTGGCACGGGCACCGGCCGCTTCAGGCGGCACTGCCGGCCGCGCTGTGGCACGTCAGCCAGGACCCGGCCGACGCGGAGCGGCTGGAGCGCGCGACCGGCCCGGACCGCAACCACGTCGCCGCCGTGCGCACCAAGGAGGAGGCCGGCCACGAAGTGCCGTGGCTGTCCTTCCTCGCCGGGACCAACCCCGACTACCCGGAACGGGCGCTGCAGGTCACCCTCGACCTGGTGCGCGAGCGCCGCCGCGCCATCGCCGCCGACCCGACGGACCCGGCGACCGGGCCCTCGACCGCGGACATCCACCACTGGCAGGACCGCAACCCCGTCCTCACCGAAGTGCTGGGCCAGTTGACCTGCGGGGCACCGCAGCCGCTCTACAACGGCGGGCTGTGGCACGCCCGGCTGCGGTACCACGACGCCGAGCGCGGCCGTCCCGGGCTGCCGCCGGACGTTGCCGCGCTGGTCACCGCGATCGCCCCGGACCGTACCGCGGTGACCCTGGTCAACCTGGACCCGGCCGCGGCACGCCGGGTGCTGGTGCGGGCGGGCTCCTTCGGCCAGCACACCTTCGGCACGGTACGGCAGGACGGCCGTCCCGGACTCCTCGTGCACGGGCCCGAGTTCGAGGTCGTGCTCGGCGGGGGCTGCTCGACCGAGGTCGTCACGACCGTCGAACTGCACGACCGCCGGCCCGCACACCACTGATCGGCGCCAGCCCCGCGCAACCATCCAACCCCCCGAGGGAGAGCCGTGTTCACCGGATCGACCAAGCTCCGCCCACCACACCACGGAAGAAGTCCCCGCTCCCTGCTGGTGTCCGCCACCGCGGCCGTCGCCTGCGCGGCCGCGGCCCTGCTCACCGCGGGCGGCCCGGCCGCGGTGCCGGCCGCGGCGGCCACCGCGCACGTCTACTACGTCTCGACCACCGGCAGCGACACCAACAGCGGCACCGCGACGACGAGCCCGCTGCGCACCGTCCAGAAGTGCGCGGACCTCGCACAGGCCGGCGACACCTGCTCGATCATGGGCGGCACCTACCACGAGACCGTCACCCCCGCGCACTCCGGGGCAGCCGGCGCGCCGATCAGTTTCACCCCCTACGGCGGGCAGCACGTCGTCATCGACGGCGCCGACCAGGTGGCCGGATGGAGCCAGGTCTCCGCCGCGGACCTCGCCGGCCTCACCGCCGCCGACCCGCGCCTGTCCGGTTCGCCGTTCGCCGGCGCGGTCGGCAGCGGCGCCATGTACGAGGCGTCCGTGGCGGTGAACCCCGCGCTCGCCGGCAACCAGCTCTTCTACGACGGGACGTCGGCCAACCAGGCGCAGTGGCCCGATCCGGGCGTGGACCCGCTCACCCCGACGATCGAGTACGCGGGCGCCGGAACCACCGCGACCTCCATCGCCGACCCGGCGCTGACCCAGGCGGCCGGCTACTGGACCGGGGCGAAGGCGTACACCTCGCACTGGTACGACGTGCAGACCACCGCCGTGACCTCCTCCGCGCCCGGCTCCGTCACCCTCGCGGCGAGCCCCAACCTGGGCCTGGAATCCGGCAACCAGGTCCGCTACTTCCTCTTCGGCACCCTGGAGACCTTCTCCCACGCCGGGCAGTGGTACTACGACAAGACCGCGCAGAAGCTCTACCTCTGGTCTCCGGACGGCAGCTCGCCGGCCGCGCACACGGTGGAGGTCAAGCAGCGCACGTACGCCTTCGACCTCGGCGCGGTCAGCCACATCGCGATCAACGCGCTGACCCTCCAAGGCGCCACGGTCACCACCGGCGACAGCAGCACGGACGTGGTGCTCACCCACCTCGACGCCGAGTACCCCTCGGTCTTCGACACCGCCGCCACGTACACCCAGGGCGGCAAGGACACCGGCATCATCCTGCGCGGCACCGGCAACGCGCTGCGGGACAGCACCATCGCGCACAGCTCGGGCAACGGCGTGGCCCTGCTCGGCAGCGGCAACCTCGTCTCGGGCTCGGTGATCCACGACGTGGACACCATGGGCACCTACACCGCAGGCGTCAACGTCGAAGGGGACGGCCAGACCGTCACCCGCAACACCATCTACCGCACGGGCCGTTCGGGCATCCTCGTCGACTGGCACGAGCTGACCCCCGACACCACCGCCTCCGACGAGCGGTTCTCCTACAACGACATCTCCGGATACGCCCGGCTGAGCGTCGACACCGGCGCGATCTACGCGGGCGTGAACCTGACCCTGCCGGGCAGCTCCATCGACCACAACTGGGTGCACGACGCGACCCCGCTGCCCCTGGTGAAGACGTACGCGCTTGCCGGGATCTACCTGGACGGCTCCACCGGCGGCGGCGAGGTCTACGACAACGTCGGCTGGAACCAGAGCTTCGGCAACGTCTTCATGAACACCCACGGCCTGGGGACCAAGGTCTACGACAACGACGGCGGCGTGCAGTTGTACTCCGGCGCCTACGACGCCGGCACCGAGATCGAGAACAACATCGGCGCCGATCTCGCGGACGTCGACTCCGGCGGCGTGCTGATCGGCCACAACCTGCCCTCCGCCGCCGACCCGCGCTACGCGGACCCGGCCCCCGGCGGCACCGACTACCGCCTGCAGGCCGGCTCCCCTGCCCGCAACGCCGGCGCGATGGTGCCCGGTGTCACCATCAACTACACCGACCCCCAACCCTCCATCGGCGCCTACCAGTACGGGGCGCCCTACTGGACCGCGGGCGCGTCCGGGACGGTCCCGGCCGGCCTGCTCTACGCCACCGCGGGCACCGGCAGCTACACCGTGCCCGTCGGCGGGTCCGAGGCGGTGCCGCTGAACGCCACCATGAGCGACGGGACCACCGTCGACGTGGCGGCGAGCAACGCCGTGTACGACGTCGCCGACCCCGCCACCGCGTCCGTCGACGCCGACGGCACCGTGCACGGGCTCGCCGCCGGCACCACCGTCGTCACCGTGCAGGCCGTCTACCAGGGACAGGTGGCGAACGGCAGGTACACCGTGACGGTGCCCCCCGCCGGCACCTCGCTCCCCGCCGGGTACAGCCTCACCAACCTCGGCACCGACCTCTACGGCGGCGCGGCGGGCGGTTACGCCACGCAGGACGCTTCGGGGCACGGCACCATCGCCACCACCGGCTACAACATCTGGAGCACCACCGACAGCGGCAGCTTCCTGCACACGCAGGTGTCCGGCGCGGGCGACGTGACGGCGACCGTCACCATCACCGCGCAGTCCGCGCCGCCCTGCGGTGTCGGGCTGATGATCCGCGACGGAAGTGCCGCGAACGCCAAGGAGGTCAGCTTCCGCTCGCAGGACGGCGGGTTGCGGCTGGTCTACCGCAACGAGTCCACGCTGCCGAACACCGGCTACCTGACCACGGCGAAACCCGTGATCTCGCTGCCGGTGCAGCTGAAGCTCGTCAAGTCCGGCTCGACCTTCACCGCCTCCTACAACACCGGCGGCGGCTGGACCGCGATGGGCACCACGACCGCGTCCATGGGCACCGACCTCCAGGTCGGCCTGGGCATCTACTCCGGCGCGTACGCCGGGACCTCGGCGTCCTTCGGCGACCTCGCCGTCTCCGCGGCCTGAGCACCCCCTTCCGTGTGCCGGGTGCGCCCCCGCGCGGCCGGCACACGGCAGCACCGCCCTCCCTTTCGCGCACGTTCCGGAGAGGACCCCGCCGCCATGACGCGCCCGCCCGCACCCGACCACGACGCGTCGCCCTTCACCGGCTGGACCCGCGGCCACTGGACGGCGGCCGCGGACCGGCTCCTTTCCGGGGTGCGCCCCTACACCTCCGAGGGGAACGCCCTGATCGACCTGCCGGGCAGCCACCCCAGCGGGTCCGGCCGCTGGTGCGACGGACTCGAAGGCTTCGCCCGGACCTTCCTGCTCGCGGCGTTCCGGCTGGGCGGCGAGCAACCGGTCCCGCACGGCCCCCTGGCACATCTGGCCGACTTCTACGCGCGCGGCCTGGCGCACGGCACCGACCCCCGCGCGGCGGACCGCTGGCCCACCCTGCGGGAGAAGGGCCAGGCGAAGGTCGAGTGCGCGTCGATCGCGCTCGCCCTGCACCTGACCCGCGGCTGGATCTGGGACCGGCTGCCCGACGACGTGCGCGCCAGAACCGTGGAGTGGATGTCCGCGATGGTCGGCGCGGACACCCCCGCCAACAACTGGGTCTGGTTCCGCTGCGTCACCGAGGCGTTCCTGCGCTCGGTCGGCGGACCCTGGAGCCGGGCCGACATCGAGGACGGCATCGCGCGTTCGGAGTCCTGGTACGTCGGCGACGGCTGGTACTCCGACGGCGACTTCGGCCACGGGCTGCGGAACTTCGACCACTACAACGGCTGGGCGATGCTGTTCTACCCGCTGTGGTACTGCCTGATCTCGGGTGCGGACGCCGAGCCCGGATTGCGCGAGCGCCACGCCGGCCGGCTCGGCCGCTATCTCGCCGATGCCCAGTACCTGGTGGGCGGCGACGGCGCCCCGCTCTTCCACGGGCGCTCCCTCACCTACCGCTTCGCGGCCCTCGCCCCCTTCTGGACCGGCGCCGTCTTCGACGCCACCCCCCTCGCCCCGGGGCTGACCCGGCGGATCGGCAGCGGCATGCTGCGGCACTTCCTGGACTCCGGCGCACTCGACGGGCACGGCCTGCTGCCGCTGGGCTGGCACGGCTCCTTCCCCGAGATCCGCCAGCCGTACTCGGGGGCGGGCTCGCCGTACTGGGCGAGCAAGGGTTTCGCGGGGCTGCTGCTCCCCGCCGGCCACCCGGTGTGGACCGCCGTCGAGCAGCCGCTGCCGATCGAACGCGCCGACGTGCAGGCCACGTTGACGGCGCCCGGCTGGCTGGTGTCGGGCACCCGCGGCGACGGGGTGGTGCGGGTCGTCAACCACGGCGGCGACCACGCGGCGCCCGGCCAGACCGAGTACGACGAACCCTGCTACGACCGGTACGCCTACTCGACCGCGTGCGGCCCGGACCTGGGCGAGCCGGACCCAGCCGCGCCGCTGGACTCGCATGTGGCGCTGGTCGCCCCCGACGGCCGCGCCTCGATCCGCCGCCCGTACCAGCGCCTCTTCCTGCGCGGCCGGGTGGGCGTCTCCCGCCACCGGGCCCACTGGCCCGAGGAGCCGGCCCGGTACGGCGGCACGCCGCGTACCCGGCTCGGGCCCGTGCTGACCACCGCGTCGGTGCTGCGCGGGGCGGTGGAGGTGCGCATCGTGCGGGTCGACGCGCCGGAGGCCCGTACCGAGGAGCCCTACCCGGTGGACGATCCGCAGGCGCGGCCCCCTGCCCATCCCGGGCCGTGGCGGCTGCGCATCGGCGGAGCCGCACTCGCCGCCGGGTGGCCGGACGCCCTCGTCACCGAGACCACCGCCGATCTGGCCCGCGTCACCGCGCCGGACCGCGGCCTGGCCGGCTCCGTGCGGCTGCTGACCGGCGCCGGAACGTACGGCACGACCCGGCGCCGCGGGGCCAACGCCTTCGGCACGTGGTCGGCCTGCCCCTGGGTGGAGACGACCGCCGAGGTCGCGAGCGGCGACATCCACGCGGCCGCCGTCGTTCTCGGCCGGCCGGATGAACCGGTGGCGCAGGTGCGGATCGCGGTGCGCCGCGGCGGCTCCGGCGAGCCCGACAGCCACGGCGGCCGCGGGGACCACAAAGGCTCCAGCGGCGCTGACTGCCCCGACGACCCGGGCGGCTCCGGCGATGTCGTCACGGTGATCTGGCCGGACGGCGAGTGCGACCTGGTGCCCCTGGACCCCGTCCCGGACGCCCGCACCACCCCGCCGGGCCTGCGCGCGTAGCTCCAACCGCCCCTTCCGAACCACCGGAACCGACAGCGGCCCCAAGCCCCCTCCTGATGGGAACCCACCACCGTGGCACAGTTCGACCTGCCTCTGACCGAGCTCCAGGACTACCGCTCGAAGCTGGAACAGCCCCCGGACTTCGAGGAGTTCTGGACCAGGACGCTCGCCGGGGCCGACTCCTTCCCGCTCGCCCCGCAGTTCTCCCCCTACGACGCGGCGCTGCCCAACGTCGCCGCGTACGACGTGCGCTTCTCGGGCTTCGGCGGCGACGCCGTGCACGCCTGGCTGCTCGTTCCCCGTGCGGCCGCCGGCCCGGTGCCGTGCGTGGTGCAGTACCTCGGGTACGGCAGCGGCCGCGGCTACCCGCACGACCACACCCTGTGGGCGGCCGCGGGCTGGGCGGTGCTGGTCATGGACACCCGGGGGGTCAGCGGCGTGAACGGCTCCCCCGGCTCGACGGCCGACCCGCACGGCACGTCGGGACCGCAGGTCCCGGGGTTCGTGACCCGCGGCATCCACGACCCCGAACAGTATTACTACCGGCGGGTCTTCACCGACGCCGTACGGGCCGTGCGGGCGGCCGCCGCGGCGCCGGGGGTCGACCCGGACCGCATCGTGGTGGCCGGCGGCAGCCAGGGCGGTGCCATCGCCCAGGCCGCCGCGGCGCTCCACACCGTGGTCACGCCCCCACCGGGCGCCCCGGTGCCGCTCGCGGCTCTGATCGACGTGCCGTTCCTCACCCACGTCAGGCGCGCGGTCGAGATCACCGACGCGGAGCCCTACCAGGAGCTGGTGCGCTACCTGTCCACCCGGCGCCACGACGCGGAGCGCGTGTTCCGGACGCTGGGCTACTTCGACGGCCTCCAGATGGCCCCGTTCGGCCAGGTGCCCGCGCTGTACTCGGTGGCGCTGCGGGACCCGGTGTGCCCGCCGTCGACGGTCTTCGCGGCCTACCACGCCTGGCCGGGGCCGAAGAGGATCACGGTGTGGCCCTTCAACCAGCACGAGGGCGGCGGCTCCGAGCAGCGGGGCGAGCAACTGCGGTGGCTGCGCGACCTGCTGCACGACGTAAGCAGGTCCTGAGGGCGCCCGCGGGCTCCTCCCGGCGCCCCGGACGCCTCCTCGTCAACGCGGCTTCTCCAGCGCGTTGTTGCCGGCCCGACGGTGCCACCAGCGCCGGGAGGCCAGCGCGGCGAGGGCGGCGCCCACGGCGTTCAGCAGCACATCGTCCACCGAGGAGACGCGGCCCAGCCGCAGGACGTACTGGGCGATCTCGATCAGGGCCGAGAAGGCCGCCGCGAGGGCCAGGACCCGGCGTACGGAGGCCAGTGCCGCGAACCGCAGCGGCGCGAAGAATCCGAACGCGGCGAACACCAGGAGGTTGCCACCGACTTGGACGGTCGCCGTCGCGGGCCCGCTCGCGAGGACGGCGAACAGGTCGTGCAGCGGCACGAGGTTGACCCGCTGGGGCGCGCTGTCGGGCAGCATGGTCATCCACAGCCATGGCAACGTGCCGTAGACGATGGCGACTTCGGCGAGCGAGTCCCGCCATGCCGAGCGGGTGCCGAGTCGGCGGTGGGCCAGGACCCACACGGCCAGCGCGGCGAGCGGGAGGGCGGCCGCGGTGAGGAGGACGACGCCGTCCACGGTGCCGAACAGCACGTGCGCCCCTGCCCGGTGCCGGGGACCCCTCGCCGTGAGCGGCCGCTGTGCGGCGTAGGCGACGGCTGCCACGGCGAGGAGCGCCATGGCACCGAGCGCGATCATGAGCGTACGGCGGGCGGGTGGCAGCAGCGGGATGTCGTGGTCCACGGCACCACTGAACCGTGACGGGCGTCAAGCGGGCGTAATGGCCGTCCGGAGACCCGGGGTGCTCGCCGGTCTGCGGGCGCGCAGCAGGCTCGTGAGGAGGGTGAGCGCGGGCCAGTCCAGTCGGCCGCGGCGAGCGGCGGCGAACGCCCGCAGCTCGATGGCGGGTTGGGCGAGGGGGACGATCCGCACCGCGGGGAGGTGGGCCGTTGCCTCGGGGAGCAGGCTCACGCCGAGGCCCGCGGCGATCATGCCCTGCACGAGGTCGAGGCTGTCGGCCTGGTGGGTGAAGCGCGGGGTGAAGCCGGCCATCGAGGCGAGGGTGCGGATCACCGTCTCGTCCGCGGTGTTGCGGGAGTTGACGATCCAGTCGTGCTCGGCGTAGTGCGCGAAGACCTCGGTCGCCGGTCCCGTGCGGGTGCCGGGTCCGGCGGGAACGCCCAGGCTCCAGCGGGCGGTCCACAGCGCGGTGGTGTGCACGGCGGGGTCCTCGGTGGCGGGCGCGAGGTTGTAGTCGTAGGTCAGCGCGAGGTCGGCGGCGTCCTCGGCCAGCAGCCGCAGTGCCTCTGCGGGTTCGTGCTCGCGGATCAGCACGCGCACCCGCGGGTGGCTCGCGGCCAACTCGGAGACGACGGGCAGCAGATGGGTGCGGATGGCGGTGGCGAAGCCGGCGACGCGGACGGTGCCGCTCGGCTCGGCCTCCGGGGCGAGGTCGTGCCGCGCGGCCTCGACGGAGGCGAGGATGCGGACGCCGTGCTCGGCCAGCCGGCGCCCGGCCGGGGTGAGCCGGACCCGCCGCCCGTGCGGCTCGGTCAGCGGCACGCCCATCTCGCCGGACAGGGCGGCGATCTGCTGCGAGACGGTGGAGGTGGTCGTGCCGAGCGTGTCGGCCACCGCCCGCATGGATCCCAGGCGGGACAGCTCCACCAGCATCCGCAGTCGGCGCGTCTCCATCACTCCATTGTCCAGGATTCCTGAACGGAATGTTCGCACTCCCCACGTGGACGCGAACGGTTCGCCGGCCTTCTACTGGGGTCCGTGAAGCCTGACACCCCGACCCACCCGTCCTCCGCCCTCCCGCGTGTGCCCCGCCTGCCCGGGAACGCGGCCGGCGCGCTGATGGCGCTCGGCTCGATGTCCACCGTCCAGCTCGGCCTGGCGCTGTCGGTGCCGCTGGTGGACCGGCTCGGCCCGCTGGGGACGACGGCGCTGCGGGTCGCGTGGGCGGGGGTGTTCCTGCTGGTCCTGGTGCGGCCGCGGCTGCGGGACTTCGCCGGCCGCGATGTCGCCGCGTGCGCGGTGCTGGGCGCGGTGAGCGCGGGCATGATGCTGTTCTTCATGCTGGCGGTGGTGCGGCTGCCGCTGGGCACCGCGAGCGCGCTGGAGTTCCTGGGCCCGCTCGGGGTGTCGCTCGCCGGGCCGGGGCGCGGCGGCAGGTACTGGACGGCTCTCGCGGCGGGCGGTGTGCTGACCCTGACCCGGCCGTGGCACGGCGGCATCGACGCGAGCGGGGTCGGCTTCGCGCTGGCCGCCGCCGCGTGCTGGGCTGCGTACATCCTGCTGACGCAGCACGTGGGCGACACGGTCACCGGGTTGAAGGGCCTCGCGCTGTCGATGCCGGTCGCGGGGGTGGTCACGCTGGTCGTCGCGACTCCGCACGACCTGGGGCGTGTCACCTGGCCGCTGCTGGCGGCGATGCTGGGGCTGGCGGTGCTGAGCGGGGTGCTGCCGTTCGTGCTGGAGTTCCTGGCGCTGCGCCGGCTGGCGGCGTCCGCGTTCGGGACCCTGATGAGCCTGGAGCCGGCGATCGCGCTGCTGGCGGGGCTGGTGGTGCTCGGCCAGCGGCCGGGCCTGACGGCGGCGGCCGGGGTCCTGCTGGTGGTGGCCGCGGGGATCGGGGCCACGCGCGGCGGCGACCGCGGGAGCGAGGACGGCGGGGACACGGTGTCGGCGGCGTCCGAGCTCGACGAGGCTCGGCCCTCGGCCCACCCGGTCCCGTAGCGGCCCGACTCGCCGTGCGGCGCCCGCGGGTGCGGTTCGGTCCGCGCGGTGGGGTCAGCCCTCTTGATCCGCGGTCCACGTACCGACCGCCGACCGGGACGCACGGGCAGCTCGGGGCCGGCCGCCGGCGCTCATCCGGTCAGCGCCGGTTCCAGCAGGTCGAGCGCGCACTCGATGGTCTCCGCGATGCGGTCCTCGGGCAGGCGCCCGCCGGCGACGAGCGCTCCCATGCCCTCGATCGTGCTGGCGAGGACCAGCCGGAGCGGGGTGACCTCTCCGTCGTCGCCCACGAACTCCCCTGTCAGCGCGAAGAGTTCGCGGGCCGCGTCGGGGGTGCGCTGCTTGGTGCGGAACATCAGGTCGAGGAGCGGGCCGTTGCCGGCGGCGAAGCGGACCCAGGCTTCCATGGCGGCCCGCAACTGGGCCCGGCTGCGCGGCGGGTGACCGTCGACGGCTTTGCGCAGCGCCGCGGTCAGCAAGGTGAAGCCCCGCGTGGCCAGGGCGTCGAGGAGGGCCTGGCGGTCGGCGAAGTGGCGCTGCGGGGCGCCGTGGCTGACCCCTGCCCGGCGGGCGAGCTCGCGCAGGGTGATCGCCTCGACACCGTCGTCGGCGAGGATGCGCTGCGCCTCGTCGAGGAGGGCGGTGCGCAGCGCGCCATGGTGATAGGGCCGTTCCACGGCGCCATCCTATCCAGATGTAGACGTTGCCTACAATGTATCCAGCGTCTACATTGGAGGGCATGAGCCACTTCACCACGAAGGACATCCCCGACCTCTCCGGCCGTACCGCGATCGTGACGGGCGGGAGCAGCGGCATCGGCAAGGCGACCGCCGCCGCGCTGGCCCGGGCCGGCGCCCACGTCGTCATCGCCGCACGCGACACCGAGAAGGCCGCCCGGGCCGTAGGGGAGATGCCGGGCAGCGCCGAGGCCCGCGCGCTCGACCTCGCCGATCTGGGGAGCGTGCGGCGCTTCGCCGAGGCGTGGGAGGGGCCGATCGACCTGCTGATCAACAACGCCGGGGTCGCCGCCGACACGCTGCGGCACACCGCGGACGGCTTCGAGACGCAGTTCGGCACCAACCACCTCGGCCACTTCGCGCTCACCGGCCTGCTGCTCCCCCACGTCACCGGTCGCGTCGTCACCGTCGCCTCGCAGGCCGAGCGGATGGCCCGCGCCGACTTCCTCGACGACCCCAACTTCGCCTCGCGGCCGTACAACGGCTCGGTCGCCTACAACAACTCCAAGCTCGCCAATCTGCTCTTCGTCGCCGAACTCGCCCGCCGCCTGGAGGAGTCCGGCTCCCCCGTACGCGCGATGGCCGCGCACCCGGGCCTGGTCGCGACCGCGATCTACGACCGTCCCGGCCCGCGCCGCTTCAGCATCTGGTCCGCCCTGGTCCCCCTGCTCGCCCAACAGCCCGACGAGGGCGCCCTGCCCACGCTGTACGCAGCGGTCGCCGACCTGCCGACCAACACCTTCACCGGCCCCCGCCACCTGATGCACATGCGCGGCGGCGCCACGGTCATCAAGCGCTCCCCCACAGCCGCCGACCCCGAGCTGGCCCGCCGCCTGTGGGACCTCTCCACCCACCTCACCCAGCCGGCCCTCACCCTCTGACCGCCCGCCCCGCCCGGCCCCCTCGCCGCCCGCCGACGAGCCCTCGGGCCGGGTCACCTCCCCGCACCCGCGGGTTACTTGAGCAGCCGGAAGCCCGAACGGCCGGCCCAGGCCCGCAGGAACCCCGGCGCCCCCAGCGCCATGGGGTACTCCCCCTCGGTGATGCCGAGCACGCCCGGTAGTCCGGTGACCAGAGGCGCCTGGCCGTTGAGCAGTTCGGCCTTGACCACGCCCCCGATCGTGTCGGCGACGGCCGCGGTCAGCAGCGCCGTCGCCGTGTGGTCGATCCTGTCGTTGCAGCCGGCGCTGACGTTCACCGCCTGCACCGGCCGGAAGCCGAGCACCGCCGCGACCTCGGGTTCGTCCTCGTGCTCGGCCTCGAAGAGGCTCTGGTCCCCCGCGCCCGGACCCATCAGGTACACCAGGAACGGGCGGTGCCCGTCTGTCCCGTCCGCCCCTTGTGCATGCGGTCCGCCTGGCGTACCGCCCAGCCGCTCCACAGGCACGCTGATGTCGAAGAACCCCGGGCGCGGGGACTCGCAGCGGGACGAGAGCCCGCGCACCAGGGCGTCGAACCCGCCCAGCGCGGCCGGGGACAGCGGCTGGGCGAGTTCGATCACCAGCGTCGGACCAGGCATGCCCGCGAGCCTAACTCCCAAGCCGACTCTCCCGCGGCCCGGTTGACGCCCGCGGGCCCGGCACGAGCCGCAGCGACGGCCGCCGTTCCCACCTCCTTCACCGCAGGAGGCTCAAGTCCACGGCGTTTGCCAGGGCTTGCATGCCGGATTCGTTCGGGTGGAGGTGGTCGCCCGAGTCGAAGGCCGGGTTGAGGGTGGTGGGGTCCGTGGGGGACGCGGCCGCCGCGGCGAAGTCGACCACTCCGTCGAAGGCGCCGCTGGTGCGGATCCAGGTGTTGACCGACTCGCGCATCGCCTCGGCCGCTTCGGAGTAGTAGACGTTGCCCTTGTCGGGGAGGAGGGTGGCGCCGATGACGCGGACGCCCGCCGCGTGGGCCTGGGCGATCAGGGTGCGGTAGCCGTCGGTCAGGTCCTGGACGGTGAGCGGGGCGCCGCCGGGGCCCGCGTTGTTGCCGATGTCGTTGATGCCCTCCAGCAGGATGACGTCCTTCACGCCCGGCTGGGCGAGGGCGTCGTGCGCGAAACGCTTGGTCGCGCTCACCCCCTGCCAGATGTTCGGCACGTCGGTGAGCACCCGGTTGCCGCCGATGCCCGCGTCCACCACGGCCTTCGGATTGCCGGCGGCGGCGAGCCGGCGGGCCAGGTCGTCGGGCCAGCGGTGGTACGCCCCGGTGGGGGTGTTGTAGCCGTCGGTGATGGAGTCGCCGAAGGCCACAACGGTGCCGCGCGCGGTGGAGGGCACGACGTCCAGCCCCGACAGGTAGTACCAGGAGGTGGTCGAGGCAACGTAGTTGCCGTCACCGGTGTCGGCGGTGTGGTCGCCGGGCGCCGACAGGTACGTGGTGTCGAAGGCGTCGGAGTGCCAGGTCGCCGAGCTGGTGGCCTGCGGCAGGTAGAGGCTCACCAGCAGGTTCTGCTCGGCGGCGACCGTCAGCGGGATCGGGTCGCTGACCAGCTCGCCACCGGCCGGGATCGTCACCGCCGCCTTGTGGCCGAAGGTGACCTGGTGCTCTGTGCCGGGCCGTGCGGTCGCCTGGGTGGCCTGGAGGGCGATGCGGACCTCGCCGACGGCGAGCGGCGTGGTGGAGCGCAGGTTGGACAGGTGGATGCGCAGCGAGCTGCCGCCGACGCTCGGGTGGACGACCATCCGCAGCGTACGGTCGTCGAAGTTCGGCCCGCCGATCGTCATGCTCGGCGACCACGCCGAGACGCGCGAGGCCGCGCCCGCCACCGTCCGGGCGCCGGCCGCTCCCCGCGAACTGCCCGCCTGCTCGTACCCGACCGCCTGTCGCGAAGCGTTCACCTGCCCGGGACCGGCCGCCTGTCGGAACGCCCCCGGCTCCTCGTACCCGGCCATCCGCTCGGAACCGCTCGTCTGCACGGACCCGCCCGGCTCTTCGTACCCTGCCACCTGACTCGAACCCGAGCCCGCCACCGTGAAGCCGTCCACCAGCAGGTACGTGCCGCCGCGCTTGGTGACCGTCAGCGTGTGGGGGCCGGGCGGCAGGCCGGTGACGGAGTAGAGCGTCTGGCGCGTGTGCCGCTCGGGCGTGGCCGCGTCCACCGTCCCCTTGTCCGTGCCGTCGACAGTGACGTCGACCGGGCCCTCGTCCCCGTTGGTCTCGGTGACGAAGGACGCGCCCGTGCCGGTGAAGGAGAACGTCGCCGAGGCGCCGTCGGACTGCGTGTAGTGCACGCCGTCGTCGAGGTCGCCGAGGCCGCGCGAGCCACTGAAGGACCAGGAGCCGCGGTAGGCGACCCGCAGGTCGTCGTCATCGGCGACCGCGCCGGGTGCCCGGTCCGGGCCTGCCGCCGCGATGACCGCCTGCGCGGCCGGCGGCCAGTTCCCGTCCGTGACGACGGTCGCCTGCTCGACGTCCACGTCGGTGCCGTTGTTGCTGTACGCGGCGGTGTCGCTGAAGTTGTCGTGGATGCGGTCGTCGTGGATGGTGGGCGTCCACAGGCTGAGCCACTGCGAACCCCCGCCGAAGCGGATGACGTTGTCGTGGGTGTCCCACTGCGAGCTGCCCTCGTCGTGGTAGATCATGTTGCACCCGTCGATGCACTCGGAGAGCACGTTGCCGGCGAACTCCGAGGGCGCGGACTGCCCGCCGAGGGTGTAGACGGGCCCGCCGTCGAAGAGCGCGCCCATGACGCTGTGCACGTGGTTGCCGATGATCCTGTTGCCGCCGCCGTACGTGGTGCCGTGCCGGCACGGGTCGGGCAGTCCTTGCTTGGCCTGCAGCGTGCAACTCGACGCCCAACCCCAGCCCCAGCCGAGGGAGATACCGGAGTACGGGGTGTAGCCGACGTCGTTGTGGGACAGCAGCGTGCCGCGCGCGTGGCCCACCCAGATGCCGACGGCGTCGGAGTACTCCTGGCCGGGGAACTGCACGACGCTGTCGGAGACGGTGTCGCCGCTGGTCATCAGCGCGGGGTCGGTCTGGTAGTAGTCGTCCACCTCGCCGATGGCGACGCCGACGCCGGAGGTGTCGGTCACGGTGGAGGCGTCGACCGCCGAGTCCTGCGTCTGGTCGGCGAGTGCGATACCGCTGGTGCCGGTGTCGCGGACGGTGTCCTGGGAGAAGTCGACCCGCAGGCCCCGGTGCACCTGGACGGCGGCCGGGATCTTGACGGGGGTGCGGGTGGTCGGGTCCCACAGCACGCCGGCCTGGTTGTCGACGTAGCCGGCGGCCGTCGGCGTGTTCCAGGCGGTGTAGGCGAAGGTCAGGCCCTGGACGGAGATGTCGTGCACGGGCGCGATGGCGTCGGGGATCACCGTGAAGCCGTCCACGAGCAGGAACGAGCCGCCGGTCTTGACCAGTTTGAGGGTGTGCGGGCCCTTGGCCAGGCCGGTGACGGAGGCCAGCACCTGCTGGGCGAGCCGTTCGGGGCCGCTGCCGGAGACGGTCGCGCGCTTGGTGCCGTCGATGTAGACGTCGGCGGTGCCCTCGTCGCTGTTGGTCTCCGACAGGACCTGGATACCGGTGCCGTCGAAGGCGTAGCTCACCGAGTCGCCGTCGGTGGAGGTGTAGTGGACGTCGTCGCCGAGGTCGCCGAGGTGCCGCCCGCCGGAGGTGCTCCAACTGCCGCTGTACGTCGCCCGCCAGTCGGAGTCGTTCAGCGGCGCGAGGTGGCCGGGGGTGCCGGAGGCGTCGAACAGCTCGGTGGTGAGCGGGAGTTCGACGTCGGCGGTGGCCAGGTCCTCACCGGGGCGCGGCACGTAGTAGAGGTGGCCGGCGTCCTGGTCGAGGTAGAACTGGCCGGGAGTGCCGAGCAGTTGGTAGGCGTTCTCCAGCCAGCTGATGCCGTCCAGGGTGGGCAGGCCGGCGCCGTTCAAGGGGAAGCCGGGGTTCGGCACCGAGGTGTGGTTGTTGGTCCAGCAGCCCGGGTCCACGGTGAGGTCCGAACCGCCGGACGCGGAGCGGGAGATGCCGGCCAGCGGGCAGCGCATCTGCTTCCAGCCGTTGTCCTGCACGACCTCGACGCGGGCCGGGTCGGTCCAACTCGCGTACGACGGGTCGCCGGTGGTGAAACCGGTCGACGTGACGGAGAAGCCGCCGGGGTTGCGCGGGCCGCGATCGCGCTCGGCGCGGACCCCGTTGACGAACAGGACGCGTCCGGTGGTGCCGGGGGGCACGTCCGCGCGGTAGATGTGCTTGGCGGCGTCCACCTCGGTGAAGCCGGTGACGCGGGTGGCGCCGCTCAGGACGGGCTGCTGGCCCGGCGCTGCGCGGTAGACCACCGGGTGGCCCGGCCGCCCGGAGTCCTGCGGGCCGAGTTTCAGCGGCGCCGTCAACCGGTAGGTGCCGCCCGCGAGTTCGACGACGACGTCGCCTGCGGCGTGCGGGACCAGGGCGCGGGCCCGGTCGCGGGCGGCCGTCAGCGAGCAGGGGTCCTGCGGGCCGCACCGATCGCCGTGCCCGGCGGGGGCGACGTGCAGGACGTCGGCGGTGGCGGCGCTCGCCGCGCTCGCGGTCGGGGACCCGGCGAGGCCGAGGACCGCGAGGGCTGCCGTGACAGCGACGGCGGCGGCACTGCGGCAGGCGGCAAGGGCGCTGCGCATCGTGTGAACTCCATCGACGGTGGCGGAGGGTGCAGACGTCCCATGAATGTAGGGGAGTTGACCTTCGCTGCCTAGAGATGAGCACGATGTTTCACCGGGAGATCGGACCTCTACGGCGAGGTTGCCGCCGGAGTTGCCGCCGGACCGGGCCAGGGGCCGCGGCCGCGCGGATGTCGGCGGCGCGCGGCCGCCGCTCGCGGCGGGTACGGCGGGTACGGCGGGTACGGTTTACGGGCGCCGGTCACCGGCAGGCCGCGCCTCGCCGGACCTGTCGGCTGCCGGCGGGACCGCCCAGTCCAAAGGGGCCGGAAACCCCTGTCGAATCACGTCAGTTCGGCGTCAACGGCGTGTCAGCGGGGCGTGGCACAGTATTTCTCGTGAGCGGGACGGGAAACCGGACCGGAACACAGGGAGAGGTGCCCGGAGCGGCTTATCGGGGACCACCACACGGCGGTCGGGCCTCACAGCCCGCGCAGGTTCGAATCCTGCCCTCTCCGCGCACCACAACAAAACCCAGGAGAGGTGCCCGGAGCGGCTTATCGGGGACCACCACACGGCGGTCGGGCCTCACAGCCCGCGCAGGTTCGAATCCTGCCCTCTCCGCGCACCACAACAAAACCCAGGAGAGGTGCCCGGAGCGGCTCATCGGGGACCACCACACGGCGGTCGGGCCTCACAGCCCGCGCAGGTTCGAATCCTGCCCTCTCCGCAATGTCACGCTGTACGGCGGCGGCTTCGAGCCGTTTCCTGGCCGGCGGTCAGCCCAGCGTCCCGGCTGCCGTACGCAGTTCCTCCAGCGCGGCCAGCGCGTGGGGGGCGAGCCCCGTCGCGTCGTCGCGCTCGCCCTCGGACCACCGCGCGTAGCCCCGTTTGAAGGCGAGCACCCCCAGTTCCGCCGCGAGGTGAGCGGTCGGGTCGGGGACGCCCCGGGCGCTGAGCGCGTCCCTCATGGCGTCCGCGAGGCCGATGTTCTTCAGCGCGTCCCGCTCCTGCAACTCGGCACTGGCCGCGATGGCCGCCTTCAGGCGCGGGCCGAGGTCCCGGTTGACCGGCCCCATCGCGGCCGAGGCGCGCTCCAGCCCGGCGGCGACCGCCTCCAGCGGGCTCGCCCCCTGCGGCGCCTGCGCGATGCCCTCGGCGAGCAGCCGGCTCAGCGTCGCCTGCCCGGCCACCAGGACCTCGCGCTTGTCGGAGAAGTACCGGAAGAACGTGCTCCTGGTGACGCCGGCGCGCGCGGCGATCTCCGCCACGGTCGTGGCGTCGTACCCCTGCTCGGTGAAGAGGTCCACGGCCGCGACGACCAGTCGCTCCTGCGCCCCCGGTTGCCATCGGGCCATGGGAAACACCCTACCAGCAGTGATGCGACAGGTGTCCCGTCGCTCTGTTACGGTGATGGGACAGGAGTCCCGTCACTCATCGGGTTCCTCACCCACTTCGGGAGAGACTCATGCATGTCTTCGTCACCGGCGGTACCGGCACCATCGGCTCGGCGGTCGTCGGCGAACTGCTCGCACACGGCCACACCGTCCTCGCGCTGGCCCGCTCGGACGCCTCCGCGCAAGCCCTGAAGGACGCCGGCGCCGAGCCGCTGCGCGGCGAAATCGCGGACCTCGACGTCCTGCGTGCCGGCGCCGAGCAGGCCGACGGTGTGATCAGCCTCGCCTTCAGCCGCAACTTCGGCGACCCGGACAGCCTCGCTCAGGCCATCGCGCAGGAGAGCGCCGCCATGGAGACGCTGGGCAGCGTGCTCATCGGCACCGATCGCCCGATCGTCACCGTCTCGGGTACGCCCTGGGTGCCCGGCCGCGCGGCGACCGAGAACGACCCACTGCCGACCGAAGGGCCCGTGGCCGGCCGTGCCCGCTCGGTCACCGCGCTGCTGGCCCTTGCCTCGCGCGGGGTGCGCGCCACCGCGGTCCGGATGCCGCGTACGGTCCACAACAAGGGCACGGGCGGGTTCGCGGGCCTGCTGACCGAGCAGGCCCGCCGTACGGGGATCGTCGGCTACCCGGGTGACGGCACCCAGCGCTGGCCCGCCGTCCACGCCCTGGACGCGGCCGTCCTCTTCCGGCTCGCCCTGGAGTCGGCACCGGGCGGTACGGCCTGGCACGCGGTGGCCGACGAGGGCGACGCCGTACGGGACATCGCGGCTGTCCTCGGGCGGCGGCTGGGCCTGCCGGTCGAGTCGGTACCGCAGGAGAGCTTCGGTCCGTTCGGCCCGATCTTCGCGATGGACCAGCCGGCGTCCAGCACGCACACCCGCGAGGCGCTCGGGTGGGAGCCGGTGCATCCGAGCCTGCTGGAGGATCTGGAGAACGTGCAGCCGTAGATGGTGCGGGGGCGGCCACTCGCCGTTGGGGTTGCGCGCCGTTGCCGGGTGCCGCGCCGTCGTGGCTGGGCGCGCGGTTCCTCCCCCAGAGCTTCGCCTGGGGGTACCAGCGCCCCTTGCGGGTCCCGTCTGCCCCCACCTCGCCGTCCCCGGCCGCGCGCCGATCGGGGGCTGGGCGCGCCGTTCCCCGCGCCCCTTACGGGTTCCCGTCTGCCCCCACCTCGCCGTCCCCGGCAACAGGTCGATCGGCGGCTGGGCGCGCCGTTCCCCGCGCCCCTGAGCCGCAACCCGTCTGCCCCCACCCCGCCAGTCCTGGCCGCGGGCCGCTCGGGGCCCCGCGGGAGTTCAAGGGCCCGCAGCAAAGGGTCGGCCCTCAGGGGCGGGTGGACAGGTGGGTGCGCAGGAAGGCCAGCTCGGCCTTCGCCGCGGGCTCGTGGGACTCCAGGAAGGGGGCGTAGTGGCCGCCGGGGAGGTGGACGATCTCGGCGTTCCGGGCCTGCCGGGCGGCTCGGACAGCGGGGTCCGGGAGCGCGCTCTGGTCCTGGTCGCAGACGACCACCAGCAGCGGGCACCGGATGTGGGGGGCCTGGCGGCCGGGGCGGTAGCCGCCGAGCTGCAGGACGATGCGGGCGGCGACCGTCTGCTCCCAGCCGGTGTGGCGCCCCTCGGGGTCCAGCGCCCGGGTGCCATCCATGGCGTCGGGCGTGGTGAGGGACGCGACCGTGCCGCGCGGGCCGGCGGTCGGGACCAGCAGCGGCGGGCGCCCGACGAGGGCCCCGAGCGCGTCCGCGATCCCCCGGCCGAACAGGCGCAGCGCCGCCGTCGGCGTCATGCAGCGCAGCGCGTGGGGGGCGATCGCGCGGCCGTCGACCAGCGGGGTCTGCGCGATGACGCAGGCCACACGCGGGTCCTCGGCCGCGACGCGGAAGACGTGGCCGCCCGCGAGCGAGAAGCCCCACAGGGCGATCCGGTCCGGGTCGACGCCGGGCAGGCCGGCCGCGCACGCGAGCGCGGCGTGCCAGTCGGCGACCTGCTCGTCCACGCGGACGACCTGGCGCGGTGTGCCGCCGCTCTCCCCGAACCCGCGGTGGTCGAAGGCCAGGACCGCGTAGCCGGCCTCCTGGAACAGCGGGGCGAACCGGTCCGAGGCCGGCTCCTTGGTCACCGAGGTGCCGCCGGCCATGATCACGCAGCCGCCGTTGGTGCCCGGGTAGTGCCAGGCGGCGCACGAGGTGCCGCCACTGGCGAAACGTACCTTCTCGCGCTGCTGGAACGTGGTCATACGAGCCTCCGTGATGTCGATCCGCCAATTCGCGCCGGCGTGGCGGGGTACGCCGGGGTGGGGCCGTTCGGCACCTCGGGCGAAGTACCGTGGTGCGCGGGACCGCCGGATGCCGGGCGTCGTACGGGGCCGGCCGCCCCCGCGCGGCGGGCGTACGCCCGAGCACGGCCGCACCGCAAGCGCAGCAGGAAACCGCCGGCGATCCCGCCGCCAGTACAGGTATCGGCAACCGCCCCCGTGGGACGAGCAGGCACCGGAACGCGGCCGTACGGCACCTGCGGCAAGGGACCGCGCTGCACGACGGTCCCGCCGCTCCCCGTACGGGGGCCGCTCGGCCCCGCGTGCGGCAACCAGTTGGGCCGCACCGCCTCCGCGCGCATCGCCTGCTCCTTTCGTGGGTCCGGGGCCGCCGACGCGTATCCGGACGGCGGCCATGGCTCCATCGTTGGGCGTGCTCCCCCGCCGCGGCCTCCGCGCGGCCCCGCAATGGGCGAAACTGGATGTCATGGCGCACGCATCGGCGGATTCCGTACTGAGCCCCGGCGACCAGCGGCTGGTGGCCGCGCTGCAGTGCGACGGCCGGGTGAGCGCGGAGCGGGCGGCCCAGGTGCTGGGCGTCTCCCCCGCGACGGTGCGGCGCCGCCTGCACGCGCTCATCGGCGACGGCGTCGTACGCGTCGTGGTGTCACCGGTCGCGCGGCCGCGGGGCGGGGGCGCGGCGGGCGCCCTGTTCCTGCGCATCCGGGTGCTGCGGGGCAAGCTCGACACGATCGTGGCCGCGCTCGCGGCTCGCGACGACATCCCGTTCATCGACGTCACCACCTCGGGTGACGAGATCTTCGCGGTCGCCCGCACCGAGCCGGGGTCGCGCGATCCGCTGGTCTTCCGCCAACTCCCCTCCACGCAGGCGGTCACGGCCCTGGAGAGCGCGACGATCCTGCACGTCTTCCGGGTCGTCTCCGAGTGGCGGCACCAGGTGCTGAGCCCGGCCGAGCGCGCCGCCCTCGACCCGGCCGCCGCCCCGCCGCCGGAGGGGGCGGCCTCACCGGGTCCGTACGGGATCGAGGCCGACGCCGTGGAGGAAGCTCTCCTTGACGCGCTCGCGCCCGACGCCCGCCTGCCCGCGGCGGCCCTGGCCACGCGCACGGGCCTCCCGGAGAGCACGGTGCGCAGGCGGCTGGCCCGGCTCGCCGCGCAGGGGCGCCTGGTGACGCAGGTGCTGGTCGATCCGCGCGCGCTGGGACTGGCGATCGAGGCCAAGCTGCTGCTGCACGTGGCCCCCGACCACCTCGCGGCGGCCGGTCGGGCGCTGGCCGACCACCCGGCCGTGCACGGCGCGTTCGCCACGTCGGGGCCGTCGAACCTGCACGCGGCCGCGTACTTCACCGACCTGGCGGCCCTCTACGGCTTCCTGTCCCGTGACTTGACGGGCCTGGGCATCACCCACGTGGAGACGGCGATCGTGAGCCGGGCCGTCAAACGCACACCGGCCCTGGCCCACCCGGCGGTCGGATAGCGTGTCCCACCAACTGGCGTACGAGGGAAGCCTTGAGGAACCGGCCCGGCGGCAAGGTCCATGGCAGGCCGAAAAAGGCGACCGCCCGGGGCCGCAACAGCCCCGGGCGGTCAGGTCACTTCGGACCGGCGTGAGTCAACCGGCCCGCGTTCAGGAGTAGTAGCCGAACAGGTCGGCCACCACGTCCACCGATCCCGCGCTCGCGTGGAAGTCCACCTTGCCGTCGATCACCGGCACGGTCACGAGGTTCGCGATCGTCTGCCCCGCCGACCAGTTGAGGTTGGACGAGGTCGGCCGGGTCTGCCCGTCGGGCCACACGGTGAGCACGCCGCCTGATGTGCCGTTGACCACGGTCACGTTGAGCACCACGGCCTTCGCGCCCGCCAGCGCCCCGCCGTCCGCGAGGCTCAGCGACAGCGAACCGGTGGAGCTGAGCTGCCCGGCCTTGGGGGCGCCGGTGCCACTGCGGGTGTCCAGCAGCCGTACGGGGCCCGCCGGGTGGAAGAGGGCGCCGCCGGAGCCGGCGGTGAAGTAGCCGAAGACGTCGGCGACGAAGTGGGTGGTGCCGGAACTGGCGTTGTAGAGGTCCACCTTGCCGTCCGCGCCGACCGGCACGATCACCAGGTTCGGCACCGACTTGCCCGCGATCCAGTTGAGGTTGGAGGAGTCGGGCCGGGTGGTGCCGCTCGGGTAGGCGATGAGGTGGCCGGAGGACTGCTCGGCGGTCGCCGTCACGTTGAGCACCACCGCGCTCGCCCCGGTGGCGGGCACCCCGCCGGCTCCCGAAACCGTCAGCGCCACCGTGCCGTTGGCCTTGACCGGGGTGGTCGTGGTGACGCCGATCTTCGCGCGCGTGTCGAGCACCCGGGCGGGCCCCACCGGCTCGTACGTGGCGCCCGAGGCGGCCGCGGAGAAGTAGCCGAAGACGTCCGCGACGAAGTGCACGGTGCCCGAACTGGCGTTGACCAGGTCGATTTTGCCGTCCGCGCCCACGGGGACGATGACCAGGTTCGGCACGTTGCGCCCGGGTGTCCAGTTGAGGTTGGACGAGGTGGGCCGGGTGCCGCCGTCCGGGTAGGCGATCAGGTGGCCGCCGGTGGTCTCGGCGGTGGCGGTGATGTTGAGGACGACGGAGGTCACGCCGCTCGCCGGGACGGCGCCGCCCGCGCTGCCCGCCACCTGGAGGACGACGGTGCCGTTCGCCTTGACCGGGGTGGTCGTGGTGACGCCGATCTTCGCGCGGGTGTCGAGCACCCGGGCCGGGTTGACGGGCGTGAACGTGCCGCCCGGGGCGGCCGGAACGGCCTTGCACAGCGCGGCGATCGCGGTGCGCGCGTTCTGCGGGGTGCCGAGGCCCGTGGTCAGGTCGTAGCCGGGGCCGGCGGAGTAGTCGCCGGCGGGCTGCACGTTGCGGCCGGGGATGGCGTTGCTGCCGTCGGTGACGTCATGGAAGGCGCTCGACGGCAGCTGGTAGAGCGCCGGGTCGGCGAAGCCGATCGGGCCGTTCGCGGCGCAGCCGAGGTCGAGGTCGGCCTGTGCGGCGATGGCGGCCCAGGTCGGGGAGGCGCCGCTGGTGCCGCCGATGACGTACCAGCCGGCCTCCTGCGGGTCGCCGGACGCCTCGCCCCAGTCGACCAGGTAGCCCTCGAAGGGGTCCGCGAGCGCGGCCACGTCCGGGACCTGCCGGCAGGTCTGCCCGGCCGGCGCGGAGCAGGCGTCGAAGTAGCCGGGGCCCTGCCGTCCGGCCTGGTAGCCGGTGGCGGAGTCGAGGGCGAAGAACGAGGAGACGCCGCCGCCGGTGGCGCCCGCGTCAGCGCCGGGGTGGGTGGCGTTGTTCCACACGGTCTGCGTGGCGTTGGAGCCGGTCATGGAGGTGCCGCCGACGCCGAGCACGTAGGGCTGGCCGGCCGGGTCGTCCGCGGAGACCTGGCCGCCGTTCGGGTCGTCGTTGACGCCGTCGCCGTTCGCGTCGTACCAGCAGTCGCCCGAGCCGTCGTCGCCGGAGGCGGCCGTCACGGTCTGGCCCTGGGCTGCGGCCTCGGCGAAGATCTGGTTCTCGGTGGTGAGGAAGGCGCTGCTCTGGTCGGCGGTGCAGGCGCCCCAACTGGTGGAGATCACCTTGACCTTGTTGTCGGCGACCATCCGCTGGTACACGTCCAGCACGTCCTGGTCACTGGCGTTGACGGCGTCGGGGCCCTGGTAGACGACCAGGGACGCCTGCGGGACCAGGCCGATCAGGTCCTCGATGTCCAGTGCGGACTCCAGGCCCACCGGGGAGCCGGAGGCGTCGATGGTGTCGGCCGCCGCGGTGGGGCCGCCGTCCACCTTGACGGCGCTGACGGAGACCTTCGTGCCGTAGCACGCCTGGTAGGCGGCGATGTCCGCGGTGCCGTAGTTCTCCAGCTCGAAGACGCCCACCGACACGCCCGTGCCGACGTCCGGCTGGTCGGCCATGCCGTAGGCCGTGGCCAGCGAGCGGGCGCTCCAGTAGTCCTGGGTGTCGGTGTAGCCGTTGGCGGCGAGGCCGTTCTTGGCCGCCGTGCACAGGCTCGGCGTGCGGCCGGTGATGCGCGGGGCCTCGGCGTGCTGCCCCGCGGCGGCTGCGGCCTTGCGGACCTTGCCCGACAGGTGCGGGGTCAGGTGGGCGAGGGTGTCCAGGCCGGTGACGGCGGCCACGGCGGGCGCCGCGTCGGCGGGCAGTTCGGGCGCGGCCGTGTTGGCGATGCCGGTCCGGCCGTCCGCGGTACGGAAGCCGGTGAAGCCGGTGTGCAGCGCCTTGGCGGCGGTGGCGAGGGTGGTGCGGACCGGCAGCGTCATGCCGTCGGCCGACAGTTTGCCGGCGGTCAGGCCCTGTGCCTTCAGGTCGGCGCGCACCCGCTCCACGGTGGCGGCGCTGGGCCCGAACTCGGCGCCGAACCGGCCGGTTCGGAGGTAGTGGTGGTACAGCGGCGAGCCGGGCGTGGAGACGTCGGTGATGAACGTCCGCAGGGCGGCAGGGTCGCGCGGGGCCAGTTCGACGCCGAGGTCGACCGGGGTGTTTCCGGCGGGGGCGGCGGTCCGCACCGCGCCTGCGGGCAGGTGGGGAGCGGTGCCCACCCGCTTCGGCGCCACGCTCGCGCCCCCGGACCCGTTGGGCCCGCTGTCCGCGACGGCGGCCGGCGCGCCCGCCGCGACGAGCGCCAGGGCCGCGGCGGCCACCACGGAGCCGAGCACCCCCCGCCGCCGCGCCGGGCCGCGCTGGGCCCTGCTTGTCCCGATGACCACTTTTCCCCTCCTGTGCGCCGCGGCCGGCCACGCAAGCGCTTCGCTTCCCCGCGCAGCCAGGAGTGCCGGACGCCTCAAGACGGCGTCCGGCTCCACGCGATCGGCGATCCCCCCGCCCGCACCCCGGAACCCCGTCGTCAACGGACCCCGGACTGCGGCGAACCCCCCGGCTGCAGCGGCCTCCCGCCCGCGCGGACCCACCGCCCGCGCACCACAAGAGCCGACCCTGCTTTCTACCAGCCCCACCAGGCGAGCGCTCGCTCGCCTGTACGGTATTTACCTGATCTTGGAACTCCGTTCGACGTGCGGCAACTCCCCCGCGGCCCGTCCGACCTCGGCAGCCGCCGCCCGCCGCGCTCCCCCTGCCCCGGTGCCGTCGACCTCGCCCTTTGCCCCCGCCCCGAGGACCGCGTGCAGCGAGCCCGGCCGGTTCGGCCCACTGCTCGCACGGCGGTGGAGCACCTAGCCGGTCTGCGCGATGTCGTCACGACAAGCCCCGTCGTCTCCGGGTGCTCCAACAGCGACTTGAGGCGAAGGGCCCTACTCGTCGAGGAGGAGGCGTTCCAGGGCGGCTCGGGCGCGGGTGTCGGATGCGGCGCGGGTGGTGAGGGAGGTGGCCAGTTCGCGGAGCCATTCGTCGAGGGGGACGGGGCGGCGGGAGAGGACGACGCCGCGGACTTCGCGGCACAGGAGCGCCTCGGGGCGGCCTGCGGCCAGGTCCAGGACGAGGCGCTGCTCGCCGAGGGCCACCTCGACGTGAGTGACGCGGCCCTCGCGGCCGGCGAGCCGGTCGGCCATGGCGCGTTTGCGAGTGATCGTGACGGAGCCCGGCGGGAGCGCGTCGGCCAGGGTCGTGGTGAGCACCTGGGCGTAGGTGTCGAGGTCGGCGGCGTCCCGGCGCAGCGCGGCCGTCAGCAGGTCGAGGGAGTCGGCGGGATCGTGGGGCGAGGTCATCGCGGGGTCAGCCGTCCAGGCCCAGGACCAGCGCGGGGCGCTCGATGACGTGGTCCTCACGCAGCGGCCGCACCGCGGTGCCGATCGCGAAGAACTCGGTGGTGTGGCCACCCCAGCGGTGGTTGTGCGCGTTGAGCTGCACGCCCACCACGCCCTCGGCGTGCAGTTCCTCCGCCTCACGCTGCATGCGCTCCATCGCCAACTCCCGCGCGTCGTACAGCGCCTGCGTGAACTGCTCGATCTCCACGTTCTGGCCGACGCCCGCCAGCACCTGTCCCATCCGCCGGTGGGCGATGTGGTAGACGCAGGTGCCCATCACCATGCCGAGCGGGGCGTAGCCGGCGCGGATCAGCGTCCAGAAGTCCTGGCCGTTGAGGTCGGAGGTGAAGGGCTGGCCCTTGAGGTTGCGCCAGCTGCCGCCGCCCGGCGCCGGCTGATCGGCCTTGACGGCGGTGCCGATCGCGATGAACTCCGCGATGTCGTTGCCGAATTCGCGGGCCTCCACGCTGAGGCGCACCCCCACGATGCCGTCCGCGCCCAGCTGCGCGGCCTCGGCCTCCATCCGGGTCATCGCCAACTCCCGGGCGTGGTACATCGCCTGGCTGAGCGTGGTCAGTTCCTGGTTCTTGCCCCAGCGGCCCAGCTGGATGCCGACGTGGTAGATCGAGCTGCCGAGCACGAGGCCGATGGGCCGGAAGCCCGCCTCGCGCACCAGCAGGAACTCGTTGACCGACAGGTCGCTGGTGAAGATCGAACCCGGCCTGCCGGGCCGCAGTTCGGCCAGCCGCCGCATCGCGTCGGCCGGTACGCCCTGGGCCGCCGCGTCGCCGGCGGCGCCGTCCGAGGAGTCGAAGACGGTCATGAACGGGTTCCCCTCATCCAATGTCGGTGCCGGTACGGCGGGTTGACTGCGGGCGTCGCCGGGTGCCGAGCGGCATCACGGTGAGGGTGCGCGGCACCTGCGCGCGCACCTCGAAGCGGGCGACGGTGGTGCCCACCAGCGTCGCCTCGGCCACGTGGTCCTCCTGGTCGCTGTTGCGGAAGCAGGGCTCACCCCACACCCGCAGGTCCCCCGCCGCCAGGATCACCCCGTCGCCGCCGTGCCGCCCGCTCTGGGCCCTCAGCTGCGCCCTGGCGTCGGCCCGTACGTCGTGGACGAGTTCGCTGTAGCCGGCGACCTCGGTGTTGGCCCACGAGGCGCGCTGCGAGCGGGTCCGGTAGTCGTCGTGCCGCACACCGATCGACATCCCGTACAGCAGCTCGACGGGCACCCATCCGGCGGTGACGAGCTTGGCGAAGCCGCGCCCGTCGAGGTGGCAGGTGAACGGCCGCGGCGCCCGTACCGGTCCGGCGGCGCGCACGGCGGTGCCGATCACCTGGAACTCCAGGCAGTTGGCCTGCGCGACGAAGGGCGCGACCGTCAACTGCGCGGCCACGACGCCGTCGCCGCCAAGTGCCGCGCATTCGGCGGTCATCCGGTCCAGGGCGGCGCGCCGGGCGTTGTCCAGCACCGTGACGAGTCCGGCCGAGGGGGCGCCCCGCCCGGAGAGGGCGACGCCCGCGGCTCTGGCGTAGCCGAACGCGCGCATCACGAACTGGCAGTCGTAGTAGCCCCAGTACCGGCCGCTGCGCCCGACGTGGTAGACGGCCGAGCCCATCACCTGGCCCACCGGCTCGAACCCCACGGCCCGCAGCGCCGCGAACTCCCCGGTGGACAGCGCGGAGGACCATGTGCCGCTGCGGCGCGCCTCCGCGGTCCGCGCGGCCGCCTCCGGCGGCAGCCCCGCCCCCGTCCATTCCCCGCTCACGGCCACGACTCCCCCGTCCCCGCCAGGTCCTACAGCGGCCGGAGTCTACGCCCGCGGGGCGGCCGCCCGCAGGTGGGGGCGGTACGAGGGCGGCGGTAGCGCGCCCGCCCGGACCACCGGGCCGGGCGAGCAGGCTGCTGGGGCGCGGTGAGGGTGGTGCGACGTGCCAACGGGAGGCGAATGTACGTGAAGAAGCCGTGACCCGGACATAATGAGCCCGTTCTGTGCCAACCGGTCACGGCAGTGCTCGGGCGCTCACGGGCGGCCGGGCATCGGAAGGAGTCCCCTCATGGCAGACGTCAAGGTCGGGCTGTACGTATACGTCGAGGCCAAGCCCGGCAAGGAGGACGAGGTGGCCGACTTCCTTCGCTCGGGCCTCGACCTCGTGCAGGAGGAGCCCGACACCGTCGCCTGGTTCGCCGTGCGCCTGAGCGCGACCGGCTTCGCGATCTTCGACGTCTTCCCCACCGATTCCGCACGTCAGACCCACCTGAGCGGCCAACTGGGCAAGGCCCTGATGGACCGAGCCGGCGATCTGTTCTCCCAGCCGCCTTCCATCGAGCGACTCGACGTTCTCGCCCACAAGCTCCCCTGAAGGCCGGATGCGGCCGGTCGGCCCGGCGCGGCAGCCTCCGCCCCCGACGCTCGCACCCTCCGACCGCTCGCGGCACCGCTGTCACAGCGCCGTGCCGGTCTCCTCCGCGAGCGCGCGCAGCAGCCGGTCCTGGAACGCCTCGTCGTGCACGGCGGCGTGCGGTTCCCGCCGCTCGCGGTGGTACCAGTAGCCGCCGCTCGTCAGGGCCTCGGGATCGTCGCTGACGGCGAGCCATTCCTGCGTACGGTGGCCGAGTTCGAGGTCGTCGGGCGCGCTCGGCCCGCCCATCTTCGTGGGCACCCAGCCCGGGTCCACCGCGTTGCTCACCACGTCCGGGCGCAGCCGGGCGACCGCGGCGGCCAGCGCCGTGACGAAGAGCTTGCTGTCGGCGTACGAACCCGGCTTCCTGCCCTGCCAGTCGGTGCGCTCCAGGGCGGGCCGCCCGCTGAAGTGGGAGCCGCTGCTGAGGTACACCAGGCGGCGCGGGCCGGGCAGCAGGGCCGTGAGCAGGTACGGGGCGACGATGTTGACGGGCATCACGGCCGGGCCGCTCCACACACCGGCATTGTGCACGACCGCGTCGAGCGCGGTCCCATCGAGCGCGGCGGCGATCCCCCGTACGGCGTCGCGGTCGGTGAAGTCGCCGACGACGAGGTCCGCCCCGCGGTCGGTGAGGCCCTTCAGCGCGGCGGCCCGCTGCGGGTTGCGGGCGTGCACGACGACCTCGTGCCCGGCAGACAGCAGGGCGTCCGCGGTGGCCAGCCCGAGGCCGTCCGCGGAACCGGTGACCAGAACGCGGCTCATCGCGCCCCTCTTTCCTGGGTGTCGGAGGCCGTCCGGTACGGCCCGTGCCTCCAGCCTCCTCCGTCCCGACCCGCGGCGCCCGCAGGCGCGGCCGCTCCCCCGCAGGGCGGGCCCGGCCCCGCGGTGGGGACGGTGAGGGTCAGTTGCGCAGCCCGGTCCATGCTGTCGTCTGCGGATGCGTCCTTCCCTTCCGCCGCGCTCGGGCCGGCCGGCGCTTTGCCGGCCGGCTTTACGGATCGTCCGTCGGCGTCCTGCGATGTGTCTCGACGGAGATGGGCGGCCTGCCCGCGGCGGGCGCGGGCGCCGCACGCCGGAGCGGCGACGGTGGCGGTGTGGTGCGCAGCCGGCGGACCCCGTGGTCGGCCATCAGGCGGCTCAGTTCGCGCATCTGCTCCCTGGTGCACCTGCCGTGCACGTAGAGGACGGCGTGCTCGCGCACGTCCTCGGTCACCGCGCCGAGCAGCTTGCGCAGCGCGGGCAGCACCGACTCGTCCAGCGGCCGCCCCGGAGTGCCCACGTCGATCGCCGCTCGGCCGGCGTGCAGCGGCCGCGCGGCGAAGGAGATCCGCTCGCCGGCCGTGCCGACGCCCAGCCCCGCCCGGGTCGCCGTGACCGACCACCGCTCGGAGAGCCTTGCGACGCCCGGCACAGGCGGACCGACGCCGCTGCCGGGAATCGGCAGGTGCCAGTGGCCCAGTGTCGGCGGTTTCCCGTGCCTGCCCGGCGCCGTCGGACGGCACACGACCGATCCGACGAACGGTCGCCATGCCGGCGCCCCATCCGCACCGATCACCACCGCCTGGACGCTGTGCTCGTCCTTGCCACCGGCGGCCGCCCGCACGTCGTCGGTCAGCAGCGGCGTACCGGTGAACACCTCGATGGGGCACTTGAGGAGGTCCGCGGCCTGCTGGGCCGCCGGCAGCAGGTCGACCCCCCTGCCCGGGGCGAGCAGCGCGTCCCGGCGTGCCCACTCGGGCAGCGCGCCCAGGACATGGGTGATGTCGTGCGCCGCCACCTCGGACTCATCCGCTGGTGCGCCCACGAGCACGACCGGGCGCCTGCCGCTCGCCGGCACGGCGAAGGCCAGGTCGCCGCTTTTCGGGGGTCCTGAACCCTCGGGTCTCAGCAGCACCCCGGCGGGGATGGCGTGCATCTCGGCGCCGCCGGGCGTCGTGGTGGGCAGCGCGTCCACGGCCGCCTGCCAGGCGGGGGCAGGAAGCCGGCGCCCCAGCAGGCGCCGCTCGGCTCCTGGAGCGAAGCTCCACCAGCCCTGGCACCGCCCGCCGCGGACCGGCACCGATCCGCCCTCGGGATCCGGCGGCACGAACAGGGAACCGCCCGGCACGAGGAGCACGACGCCGTCCGGCGCGTCGACCGGCAGATCCCACGTGTCGGCGACCCAGCGCGCCACGGCCGGCTGCTCCCCGCGTTCCGCGGCGGCGCCGGACATGGCGAGGCGGATGTTCGTGGCGCCCTGCTCCCGGACCGAGTCGAGGAGTTCGACCAGTGACGGCCAGCCGAATCCGGGATCCGCGCCGACCACGACGGTCACGCTGCCGTCGGCCTCGTCGGCGGTGGCGAATCCCAGCTCGGCGAGTGTCACCGGGTCGGCCACCGGCTCGCCGGCGGGCAGCAGCACATGGGTTCCGTTGATCTCCTCGATCCGCACCGTGCTGCCGCCTGCCGGCCGGCCGGATCCGATCTCTTCGGCGCGCTCCGGCTCCTCGCTGTGCCTCTCGCCCCCGGACGCCCGGCGCGCCGGGAATGCGAATCGTCGTTTCATACCCCGCCACGGTCCCCGGAATTCGGAATACCTCAGTGCAGACCGTCACCGCGGCATGGCGATATCGCGGCTCCGGTGAAGTACGTCCCACCCATGGTGCGCGCCGATGGCAAGCAGGTGAAACGTCCTTCTTCGGGGACTGATCGTGGCGGTACGGCGCGTACGTCCTCAGTCCGGCGGCGGCCGGTCCACGGCTCGGCGGCGAACGCGCGAATCCCGGCCGCACGGCTGAGAGAACCGCTCAAAGAGCCGTCATATGCCGTCCTTGAGCGAGCTGGTGCAGTCGTTCATGATCGTGCCGGTTCCCGAATAGCGCGCCACTTCCAGGCCGATGTCGTAAATACCGCCGCTGTAGGTGGCCGTGCTCGACCATTCCTGCCCGGTGGCGTAACCCGAGGTGACCTTGTGCCACGGCCAGCTGAGCGGGGTGCCCACCTGGTTGCGGCCGATGACGCGGATCTCGACGGCGTGCCCGTCGGAGAGCGTGTCCGAGACGCTGAAGACCACGGGCTCGCTGGTGGCGCCGTTGGTCCACTGGACAGTGAGGTCACCCGTGGCGCCCGTCGTGTCGCACGAAAGGTGGTAGGAGTCGGCCGCACTGGCGGGACTCGCCGTGAAGGCCAGGCCCAGCACCGCGGCGGCCCCCGCACCGGCCACTAGGCGTACGAACTTGCGCATGTTCACTCCTGTCTCGGCACGGCCCCGGGAAAAGAAAATCCCTCTCCCACCCGAGGCGAGAAATACGGGAATTCTCCGAGGCGCGCCATTTGCTGCACCGTCAATGCACCAAGAACCTACGGGGGGAATCCGCGCTTCCTCAGCTGTGAATGAGCCATTCCGGGGTCGATTCCCGGACACGGAAGATCGCCTCGGGGCCACCGGCCGGCGAGCACCTGCCGGGGCGCCCGCCCGCGCGGCAGGCCCGAGTTCCCCCGCCGCGGCGGCCGGCCGCTCGCCCCATGGGGGACCTTGCCGACCGCTTGCCGGGCCGCCGCGGACCGATAGCGGATAGGCTGTCCATCAGGGATGTGCGAGAGGAGAGACCCCATGGCTGCGGACAGGCCGTCCTTCCCGGCCCGGCGGGCGGCCGCCGAGCGGAACCGCGACACGCTCCTCTCGGTCGCCCGCGAGGCCTTCGCGCGCGGCGAGACGGACCTCTCGATGGCCGAGGTCGCGCGCCGCGCGGGCGTCGGCATGGCCACGCTCTACCGCAACTTCCCCGGCCGCCGCGAACTCCTCGAAGCCCTCTACGCCGACGAGGTCGAGGCCCTGTGCGAAGCCGCTGCCGCCGAGCCGGGGCAGCCGCCGGGCGAGGCGCTGATCGCCTGGTTGCGGCGGCAGTTCGCCTTCATCCCGCACAAGCGCCTCATCGTCTCCGAGCTGCTGGAGCACACCGGCCCGGAGGGTGTCCCGAGCAAGCGCGGTCGCGCGCTCGACGCCGGGCGGCCGCTGCTGGCCGCCGCGCAGGAGGCGGGCGAGATCCGCGCGGACATCACGCTGGAGCAGATCTTCGACCTGATCGTCGCGATCGCCAAGGTGCACGGCGGGCCGGACTACCTGGAGCCGATGGTCGCGACGATGCTGGACGGGCTGCGGGCACAGGCCGCGAGGGCTCGCTGACAGGTCCGCTTGTAGCATCGGTGACGTGGGGCCCTTCGCGGCCGTGCGCGGCGGCGGGACATCGCGTCCGGCAGGCCGAGGCGGTACGGGCCCGGCACCGGGGCGGGGGCAGGACCGAGGAGAGCACGTCATGGGGTGGTTGCGCAGCCGCATCGCCGACGAGCTCAAGGCGACCGTGCACGGCGGGGACCTCAAGCTGGAGCGGTACGCCAGGCCCGTGGGCGACCCCGGGCTGCTGGCGATCGCCCCGGACTCCCCGGCCTGGCGTGTGCACGGCCACCCGACCGGCATGCTCAGTGGCGGGTTCGCCGCGCTGATGCTGCAGTCGCTGCACCCGCTGGCGATGGCCGGCGTCGACCAGCACTCCGACTTCCGCACCGACCCCACCGGCCGCCTCATGCGTACCGCCCGCTTCGTCACCACCACGACCTTCGGCTCCACGCAGGCGGCGCAGGAGGTCATCGAGGTCGTACGCCGCATCCACACCCAGGTGCGCGGCACTGCGCCGGACGGCCGGCCCTACCGCGCGGACGATCCCGAACTGCTCACCTGGGTGCACACCGCCGAGGTGTTCAGCTTCCTGCGCGGCTACCAGGCGTTCGCCGCCCGCCGGCACCGGCTGACCCCGGCCGAGTGCGACACGTACCTCGCCCAGGTCGCCCCGGTCGCCGAAGCGCTCGGGGCGCATGATGTCCCGCGCAGCTTGGCGGAGGCCACGCGCTACCTGGCCGGGATGCGGCCCCAACTCCACGCCACTCCGGCCGCCTTGGACGTCGTCCGCTTCCTGCGCGCCTTCGGCCGCACCGGCCGCGAACGCGTCGTGGTGGGCGTGCTGATGAACGCGGCGGTGGGCCTCCTGCCGGGCTGGGCCCGTTCCGAACTCGACATCCACCGCCCGGTATTGGTCCGCGCGACCATCGACCGCCCGCTGGCCACGGTGACCGGCCGCGCCCTGGAGTGGGCCCGTGGCCCCTCCGAGATCCACGCGGCGGCAAGAGCCCGGATGGCCGAGTCCGCGCGGGCGGCGAACTCCCGCTGACCGCGGGCGAACACCCTGGGGCACGTTTCCCGCGGGGTCACCGCGGTGCCGGGCGGGTCAGGGCGAAGACGGTCCCGGCGAGGGCGCAGGCCGCGGCCGACAACAGCAGGGACCATCCGGTGCCGTGGCCCGCGACCGCTCCCATCAGGGCCACGCCGAGCGTGGCGCCGACCTGGCGGACGGCGTTGAGCAGGCCGCCGGCCGCGCCCGCGGTGCCCTCCGGCGCGGCGTCCATCACCGCGGCGACGAGCGCCGGCAGGACGCAGGAGATCCCGAAGCCGCTGAGCAGCAGGCCGAGGGCGATCCAGGGGTAGGCGGCCGCGGCGAGGACGGCGCCGGCCAGCGCCCCGCCGCCCAGGGCCAGCAGGGCCAGACCGGCCAGGACCGGGCGCCGGGGGCCCACGCGGGCCACGATCCGCCCGGTCAGCGGCGGGTTCGCGGCGAAGGGGACGGTCAGCGGCAGGAACGCCAGCCCGGTCTGCAGGGGGCTCAGGTGCCGTTGCTGCTGCAGCAGCAGCGGCAGTACGAACAGGGTGCCGGCCAAGGCAAAGTTCGCCGCCGCGGCGGCCACCAGGCCCGCGCGCACCCGGCCGGACCGCCGCAGGCCCCGGTGGAGGACCGGCGCCCGGCTCCTGCGTTCGAGCGCGGCGAACCCCAGCGCCGCAGCGAGCAGTCCCGCCGCGGACCAGGCGGCGTGCGTCCAGGCACCCGCGCCGGCGGCGATCAGCGCGTCGGTGAGCAGCGCGAGCGCCGCGGCGGCGGCCAGTTGCGCGGGCCAGTCGATGCGGCGGTCGCCGCGGGCGGAGGCCAGGGAGCGGGTCCGGGTCAGGGCCAGGACCACCGCCCCGATCGGCACGTTGACCAGGAACACCGCCCGCCAGCCGGCCGCCTCGACCAGCGCGCCGCCGGCGATCGGGCCGGCCGCGACCGCCGCGCCGCTGACCGCGGCCCACACCGCCACCGCGCGGGCGCGCGCGGCCGGCACCGGGTACAGCAGGGCGATCAGCGCCATGGACGCGGGCACGCAGGCCGCCGCGGCGGCGCCCGAGACCGCCCGCAGCAGGAGCAGTGCCCCCAGGCCGGGGGCCATGGCGCTGAGCAGGGAGGCGAGCGCGAAGACCGCGGCGCCGCAGCGGAAGAGCCGCTGGGCGCCGAAGCGGTCGGCGGCCGCTCCCGCCGACAGCAGCAGGGCGGCGAACACCACGGTGTAGCCGGTGACCGCCCACTGGAGCCCGGCCGTCGAGGTGCCGAGGGAGGAGGCCAGGTCGGGTTCGGCGACCGACAGCACGGTGGTGTCGAGCAGCACCATGAAGTAGCCCAGGGAGATGCCGGTCAGGGCGCCGGTCCGCCGCCTGGACGGCGAGACGCCCGCGGACGGGGGCGAGTTCACAACGGTCATGGCTGAGGGGGCTCCGAAGTGCCGTGGGATGCGGGGGTACGGGACCCACTGTTCGCCGCCGCGGGTGCCGGGCTCCACCGGCGCCGCCGCACGGACCGTTCGGAATCACCTAAGGCACCATGGCTCGTGCGCGATCCCCGAAGGCACCGTGGGCTGTGCGCAATCCCCCAAGGGACCGGCCCGTTCGGAATCCCCGGACGCCGCGCCGCGTTCTGCTCGGGCGTGGAGCTACGCCAACTCAGGGTCTTCGAGGCGGTCCTGCGGCACGGGACCGTGACCGACGCCGCCATCGCGCTCGGCCTGGCCCCCTCGTCGGTCTCGCAGCAGATACGGGTCCTCGAATCCGCCCTCGGCGTGAGCCTGTTCATGCGCGGCGCCAAGGGGATGGCGCCGACCCCCGCGGGACTGCGGCTGCACGGCTGGGCGCGCTCCCTGCTCGACACCGCCGAGGAGGCCGTCCGCGACGTCCGCGCCGAGCGGCCCCGGCTGCGGCTCGGCGCACTGGAGACCCTGGCCGGCTCGCACGTTCCGGCCGTCCTCGGCCGGCTCGCCGAGCGGCGGCCCGACGTCGAGGTCGAGGTGCACAGCGACCGCGCCCGCGACGGGCTGTTCGCCGATGTCGCCGCGGGCCGGCTCGACGCGGCGCTGCTGCTGGATGCGGGCGGGGACGTCGGCGGCCTGGGCTTCCCCGTGCCGCCCGGGCCGCTGGCCTTCCTCGACCTCGACCCGGTGCCGCTGGATCTGGTCGCCGCTCCGGCGCACGCGCTGGCCGGCCGGGCCGGGCTGTCGCCCGCCGACCTCGACGGCGAGCGCCTCCTGGTCAACGTGCCGCAGTGCTCGTTCCGGATGGCCGCGGACCGCGTCCTGGGCGCGGGCCCCGAACGGGTCATGGCCGGCGGGGTGTCCGTGATGCGCGCGTGGGCCGAGCACGGGCTGGGGATCGCACTGCTGCCGCGGTTCGCGGTCGCCGCCGGCCTGCGCGCGGGCACCCTGACCCGGCTCGACCTCCCCGTGCCCGATCTCAGCCTGCGCCTCGTCTGGCGCGAGGACCGCGAGACCCTGCCGGGCCTGCGGGACGTCCTCTACGCCGCGGTGGCCCCGGCGTAGAGGGCCGCCCGCGCCGGTCCGAGCCGCCCGCACCCACCGCACCGGTCCGAGCGGCCCGCGCCCACCGCGCCGTGAGAGGCACCGCGCCCCCGCCGACCTGGATCGCCGCCTCGCCCGCGTGCGTCAGCGCTCCGCTCGTGCCGTGTCGCCGCCGCGGCAACAGGCGTCGACCCGGCGGTCCGTGCAGCCGCGGTTCCTACTGCCGGCCCGGGAGCGTCGCCAGCGCCTGCGACCGCTGGGCGACCAAGTCGTCGTACGTGCCGTCGCGTTCGGCCCACCGGTGCATCAGCACGCCCTTGACGAGGATCTCGCGCGGAGTGGGGTCGGCGCCAAGCAGATCCATCACCTCGGTGGCGAACTCGCCCAGGTCGAGCGCACGGGGGTTGAGCCGGGCCTGCTCCTCCGTGGTGGCGACAGCCGGGGGGACGAGTTCGGCCACCTCGACGCCCGTGCCGGCCAGTTGCGCGCGCAGCGCCTCGGTGTAGGCGTGCACGCCGGCCTTCGAGGCCGCGTACGTCGGCATGAGCGGGAACGGCAGGAACCCGATGCCCGAGGTGACCGTGATGACGGTGCCGTCGCCGCGCCCGACGAGGTGCGGGGTGAACGCGTCGATGACGCGGATGGTGCCCAGGAGGTTGGTGTCGATCATCTGCCGCGCGGCCCCGAAGTGGGCGGGGTCGCGCAGGTCCTCGGGGACCGCGATGCCGGACATCGTCACGATCGTGTCGAGGTCCGGGTGGCCGCGAAGGATCGTGTCGCGGGCGCGGGCCACGCTGTCCTCCGCGGTCACGTCGATGGGTACGGTGTCGAACCCGTCGGCCGCGAGTTCGTCGAGCAGGTCGGTCCGCCGGCCGCCGATGACGACGGAGCTGCCGGCCGCGGCGAAGCGGCGGGCGAGTTCGAGACCGATGCCCGAGGTGGCGCCGGCGATGAAGACGGTACTGCGGGTGATGTCCACGGGATCCTCCTGCTGTGGGGACATGTCGATCGGCGACCCCAGTCTTGATCCGTTCTCCGCCCGCAGGCAGTGCCCCCGTCTTCCGGGGTCCTGTCAGGGCCCCCCTTCGGCGAGGGGGCCCGAACTACGCTGGCGACCATGAGCGACGACGACCGCGCGAACCTGCTCGGCGAGTACCTCCGCGCCCGGCGGGCCCTGGTCACCCCGGAGCAGGCCGGGCTGGCGCCGGGTGCGCGCCGGCGGGTGCCGGGGCTCCGCCGTGAAGAGGTCGCCATGCTCGCCGGCATCAGCGCCGATTACTACCTGCGGCTGGAGCGCGGCCGTGACAAGAATCCGTCACCGCAGGTCCTCGCGTCGCTCGCGCGGGTCCTGCGCCTGGACGAGCTCGAAGAGGAATACCTGCTCGGCCTGGCCGCCGCGCGCCCCGAACGCAAGCGGCGCCGGAAACCCGAGCGCGTCCCCGCACGGCTGCACCAGCTTCTGGCGGGCGTGGGGATTCCCGCCTTCGTGGAAGGGCGCGCGTTCGACGTCCTGGCGTCCAACCCGCTGGCGGTCGCGCTCTCCCCGCGTCTGCGACCCGGGTACAACCGTCTGCGGTCGCTGCTGCTCGATCCCGAGGAGCAGGAATTCCAGCAGGACTGGACCCGCTCCGCGGAAGGCTTCATCGCCGCCTTCAGGAAGTCCGTCGGCGACGACACCGGCAATCCGCGGTTCGTGGAGCTGGTGGGCGAGCTCGCCCTGTCCAGCGAGCGCTTCCGGACCCTGTGGGCGCGCCACGACATCCGCAACCTCGACGGCGGCACCACCACCGTGAACCACCCCGTCGTCGGTGAGCTGCGCCTGCACCGCGACAAGCTCCCCGCGGGCGACGGCCTGCTCCTCGTCCTGTACTACGCCGACCAGGGCAGCGAGAGCGACGAGAAACTCCGCCTCCTCGCCGCCATGGCCCCGCACGAGCCCGTCCCCTGACCCCGAAGGCGGCCCGGCCCCGATCGCGCGGTGGAGCCGAGGGGCCTCGACGGCCCGCTGGAGACGGATGTCCGGCTCGCGGAGCGGGCGCCGCGGGCACGTGCCCGGCCTGGGACGGGCCGCCTTGAAGCGGACAGCCAGCGCGGCGGGCTACTGCCTGTCGAGAGCGGCCATGTCGCCCGTCGTCGGCTCGCCGGTCCGTTCGTACTCCAGCTGGACCGCTCCGTTCGGGAAGGTGCGGGACGTGGTCAGGCGCAGCGCGGAAGGGGCGGCGCCGGGTTCGAAGACGCGTTTGCCGCTGCCGAGCACCACCGGGTACAGCCAGAGGTTCAACCGATCGACCAGCTGCTCCGCGAGCAGCGAGCGGACCAGGTCGAGGCTGCCGATCACGTGGACCCGGTCGTGGCGCTTCTTGAGGTCGGCGACGCCTTCGGCGAGGCCGCCGTCCAGGACGTGCGCGCCCTGCCAGTCCAGCGGTTCCTTCAGGGTGCGGGTGGCGACGTACTTCGGGACGCGGTTGAGGAGGCGCGTGAAGTCCATCTCCGCCGGGGCCGCGGGCCAGTACGCGGCGAAGATGTCGTACGTGCGGCGGCCCAGCAGCAGCGCGTCCATGCCCTTGGCCTGCTCGAAGACGGCCGCCCCGGCCTCCGCGTCCATCAGCGGCGCCTGCCAGCCGCCGTAGGCGAAGCCCCCTTCCGGGTCCTCCTCGGGCCCGCCGGGTGCCTGGGCGACACCGTCGAGGGTCATGAACTCGGTGACGACAAGCTCGCTCATGGCGTTCTCCTCTCGCTCGAAGGCCCCGTTGCGGGGTCTCCCAGTGGAGACGGCACGGCGGTGCCGGACTCATCGGTCGAGGTGCCGGGCGCCCGGCTACGAGGTGCCCGCGGCCTTCGACCAGGAGGTCAGCACGCCGATCTTGTCGATGCGGTGCTGCGGGTTGTCCCGGCTGTCGCGCCAGAAGTTCCCGGCCGCGTTGTCCTCGGGGGTCGCGCAGGTGGAGACCGTGATCATCGCCTTGGTGGGCTTCTCGCCGGGGTGGCCGGGCACCGCGGCCCGCTGGTCGGCGAGCGATTGGGCGGAGCGGAAGTCGGTCTTCCTGGTCGCGGTGATCGTGTACGTATACGTGGTGCCGCCGGTGGTGACCAGGACCTTGTCGCCGTTGCGCAGGTCGGGGACGTCGTGGAAGGGTCCGCCCGCGGAGAGGCGGTGGCCGGTGACGAGGTAGTTGCCGACCTCGCCGGGGCCGACACCGCCGTGCGGGCCGTACGGGCTCGCGGCGATGCTGCGGTCCTGGATGTGGGTGCCGGCCCAGTCGTCGGTGGTGCCCTCGTACGGGATCACGCGCATGCCCTTGATCCCGATCGCGGGGATGGTCAGCGAGGCGACGGCGGTCCTGCGGTCGACCGGGGGCGGGGTCGGCGAGGGCGTGGCGGGTGAGGGGGCCGCGGCGGGTGCGGCAGGTGCGCCTGGTGCAGCAGCCGGCGCGTGCGTGGCCGGCGCGGCGGCGGGAGCGGCGTGCGCGGTGCCCGCAGCGGCTGTCGCGGAGCATCCGATCAGCGCTGCGGCACCTATGCCCACGAGGGGGATGACGGCGTTCCGGGCCCGGATCATGGCACCCCCTGGCAGGTCGGAAGGACAGTAACGGAATCCCTCCTGCCATGGTCAGCGATGCCCTCCGAAAGGACAACATCTGCCCTTAACCGCAGCTCGTGGCGTATGTCTCACCCCGGACCCGACCTCGTCGCTGGCCACAAACGGAATACGTTCACGACGTGAGTCCCCGTCGCCCCGCCCCGCCGCGTGCGGCCTACCGTGCGGTCCGTCAGGCGCCGCCGTTGACGGCGAGGGAGCTGCCGGCGATCCATTGGGCCCGGTCGGAGAGCAGGAAGGCGATGGCCTCGGCCGGGTCGCGGGGGTCGCCGACGCGGCCCAGCGGGATCGAGGACCACACCTGCTCGGCGGACGCGCCCATCGCCCCGGCCATCGTCTCCAGCAGCTCGGTGCCGCCAGGGGTGTCCACCATGCCGAGGACGACGGTGTTGACCCGTATCCCGGCCGGGGACAGCTGCGCGGCGAGGCTGGCGGACCAGCTCTCCAGAGCGGCCTTGGCGGCGCCGTAATGCGCGAGGGGCGCGGGCGGTTTCGCGCTGACGCCGGTGGAGACGTTGACGATCGCGGCCCGCGGGCTCTCCTTGAGGGAGGGCAGCGCGGCCGCGGTCACGCGTACCGCGGACAGGAAGTTGATGGCCAGGGAGTCCTCCCACTCGGCGTCGGGGATCTCGCCGAAGTGCACGCGGGCCGCACCCGCGTTGTTCACCAGGAGGTCCAGACCGCCCAGGGCGTCGACGGCCGCGTCCACCAGGCGGCGGGCGCCCTCGGCCGTGCGCAGGTCGCCGCTGATGAAGGTCGAGTCCTGCGGGGTGTCCTTGGCGCGGTCGCGTGCCGTGGTGACCACGGTCGCCCCGCCGTCGATCAGGCGCCGGGCCACGGCGGCGCCGATCCCGCGCGAGCCGCCGGTGACGAGAGCCCGCCGACCGGCGAACTCGCCCGGGATCACGGAGGTGGGGACGAAGACATTTGTCGCTGTCATGCCGATAAGCCCTTTGTGCGGAGACAGGGAAGGACAGGCACCGCCATGTCCTTGAATTCGAAACTACCATACTCTGAGTCTGATGAAATCGCATCGCCGCCGACCGGCCGTAACGGCGGGTAGGCTCGGTGGCCGGGTCGGCGCCGTGCTTCGGGCATTGCGGCAACGGACCGTGGAGCACCACCCAGTGCGATCGGGAGCGAGGACGATGAGCGCGAGCCCGCAGGAGAAACGGGCCTACCGTTCGGGCCTGCGCGCCCAGCAGGCCGAGGCCACCCGGCGGGCGGTCCTCGCCGCGGCGGCCGAGCTCTACGCGGCCCGCGGGTACGCCGCCACCTCGATCGACGCCATCGCCGAGGCCGCGGGGGTCAGCCGCTCCACCGTCTTCACCGCGGCCGGCGGCAAGCCCTACCTGCTCAAGACCGTCTACGACCAGGCCCTGATCGGCGACGACGAGCCGGTCCCCCTCGCCGAGCGCCCCGAGTCACGCAGACTGCGCACCCTCACCGACGGCGCCGAGATCGTCGCGGGATACGCCGCCATCCTCGCCCGCATCATGGCGGGGGTGTCCGTGCTGTACGAAGTGGTCCGCGCTGCAGCCGACACCGACGCGGACGTCGCCGCGCTGTGGGCCGACATCCAGCGCCAACGGCGCGAGGGCGCCCACCGGATCGTCACCCTCCTCACCGCGGCGGACGCGCTGACGCCTCGCCTCACCCCGGACCAAGCGGCCGACGTGATCACCGTCTACAACGACCCTGCCCTCCACCACCACCTGGTCGTCTCCCGCAACTGGTCCCTCGCCGCCTTCACCGCCTGGCTCACCCGCACCCTGCAGCACGAACTCCTCACCTGAGCCCACCGGCCCGGGCCGTGCGTCCGGCCCGAAGCGGAGCAGAGGTCGGCGAGGCGCCCTCTTCGACCGGGGTGGTAAACCATTGGCTGCTTTGGGACCCCCACCACCCTGCTGGAAGGTGCCGCATTGGTGGAAAGGAGGCGTGGACGCGTGGGACCCATCAAGCCGAATACCTGAGGGCGTTGGGGGTCTTGGCCAGGGCGTCGGTGCACTCGTAGGGGGCCTGGTCGAAGACCATGGTGCGGCGCTCGTCGGCGGTGTAGGGGCTCCAGCCCGGGGAGTTGCCGTGGGCGAAGCGGGTGAGGGCGGTGTGCATGCGGTCGGCCAGGTGCTGGGGGGCGTCGGGGCCGAGGAGTTGGGGGGCCTGGGGTGCGTCGAGGTGGTCGAAGACGAAGGGGAGGTCGGCGCAGTGGGCCGCGCCGAAGTGCGGTGCGGGCCAGGCGAACTGGTAGGTGTGGGTGGGGATGCCGGCGCGGGCGGCGGTGTCGGCGATGGTGCGGGCGGGACACCTGAAGGTGCGGTCGGTCAGTGCCTGGGCGAGTGCGTGACCGGGATTGTCGCTGCGGAGCTCGGTCAGGTAGGTGGCCAGGTCGTCGGCGGTGCGGCCGAGGTTGGCCATGCCGTGCAGGCAGGCGTCGGTGCTGGGGGCGGTGCTGAGGTCGCCGAGGAGGAAGTTCCACTCCTGCGTGGTCGTGCCGATCAACAGGGCGTCCAGCGCGCCGGGTTCGGCGAGTGCTTCCTCGGGGGCGGTGGTGACGACTTCGCCGTCCAGGGTGGGCTGCCAGCGCAGTGCGTCCCGGCCGGCGCGGCGGGCGCGGTCGTCGGCGCTCTCGGCGGGCGCTCGTACTTCTCCGGGCAGCCACTCCTGTTCGAGTGCCATGCGGCGCGCGGTCGGTGTGGCGGAGAGGGCCTGCCGGGTGGGCGGTATGCCGAGCCGGTCGGCGAAGTCGGCGGAGAGTTGCTTCATCCGGTCCAGCGGTGTGAGCAGCGGAGTCCCGGCGCTCATGACGGCGAGGCGGCGGAACAGGCCGCGGGCGGCGGGAACTCCGGTGAGGGCGAGGGCGGCCGTCGCGCCGGCGGACTGCCCGGCCAGGGTCACGTTCGCGGGGTCCCCGCCGAACGCGGCGATGTTGTCGCGCACCCAGGTCAGGGCGGCGGTGATGTCGAGCAGCGCGCGGTTGGCGACCCCGTCGTCCAGGATCATGAACCCTTCGGCGGCGACACGGTAGTTGGGGACGACGAAGACCACGCCGTCACGGGCGAAGGAGGCGCCGTCGTACCAGGGGCTGGCGTTGCTGCCGGTGAAGAAGCCGCCCCCGTAGAGCCACACCACGACCGGGAAGGGCCCGTCGCCGCGGGTGGGAGCGTGGACGTTGAGGTTCAGGGCGTCCTCGCCCGCGATGACGGGGTCTGGGAAGAGGTCCTGGCCGACGTGGGGGTGGGCGGGGCTCGGCCCGTACCCGGTGGCCTTGAAGCAGGTGGTGAACGGCTCGCGCGGCTGCGGGAGGTCGAAGGCGCGGGTGGGGTAGGGCGCTCGGGCGTAGGGGATGCCGAGGTAGGCGGTGTCGGCCGCGCGCGTGATTCCTGCGATGGGCCCGCAGGGGGCGTTGACGGACACGGGGGCTTCCTTCCGGTGTGCGGGGGCAGTTGAGGTGGCGGCCGTGCTCGGTCGGGGTGAGGACCAGCGCGAATTCCGTGGCAGGTGTGTTCAGTCGGCGTCGGCTGCGGGGTCCTGGGCGGGCTTGAGCCGCATGGCCAGGGCGGCGGTGCCGAGGCTGAGGACGGCGAGCGCCCAGAAGGCGACGCGGTAGCCGTCCACGACGGCCGCGTTGCCGCCGACGGTGCTGTGGCTGGTGACGGTGGCGGCGACGGTGACCAGGACGGCCAGGCCGAGAGCGGCGCCGAGTTGGCGGCACATGTTGAGCAGCCCCGAGGCGACGCCCGCGTTGCGGGGGTCGATACCGCTGGTGGAGGCGACGATCGCGGGCATCATCGTCAGGCTGATGCCTGCTCCGACGACCAGGGTGGGCAGCAGAACGTGGGTGACGTAGACGGAGTGGGTGGGAAGCCCGCCCACCCAGACGAGTCCCGCGGCGGCGACGGTCCCGCCGATCACCACCAGGCGGCGGGCTCCGACGAGAGGGATCAGCTTCAGGGACAGCAGCACTCCGATGCTGATGACCGCGACCATGGGCAGCAGGGACAGCCCGGTGCGCACGGCGCTCTGACTCAGGACCTGCTGCAGGTACAGGGAGAGGAAAAACAGCGGCGCGGTGATGACGGCGCCCATGCACAGCGTCAGGACGTTGCCCATTCGCACGTTGGCGACGGAGAGGATCCCCAGGGGGACCAGCGGGGCGCTGCTGCGGCGTTCGATGCCGACGAAGGCCGCGAGCAGGAGCGCACCGGCCACCAGGGCGGCGATCACGCGGGCCGCTCCCCACCCGGCGTCCGGTGCGGCCGAGACGCCGTAGACGAGCGCCGCGGCCGACAGCGTCACGGTGATCGCCCCGGGGAGATCGATACGGGAACGCCGCTGCCCGGTCGCGGTCGGCGCCAGGAAGGCCAGACTCGCGATCAGCAGGCCGGCGCCGATCGGCACGTTGACCAGCATCACCCACCGCCAGCTCACCGACGCCAGCAGACCGCCGATCACGATGCCCGCGGCCCCGGCACTGGAGGCGGCGACGCCCCACCACGTCATGGCCCGGGTGCGCCGGGAGGGCTCGGTGTGGCTGGCGGTGATCAGGCTGAGGCTCGACGGCGCGAGCGCCGCCGCCCCGGCGCCCTGCACCACTCGGGCCGCGAGCAGCATCCAGCCGTCCTGGGCCAGCCCGCCGGCCAGCGACGCGAGTGTGAAGACGACCAGCCCGGCCTGGAAGACGCGGCGGCGCCCGAAGAGGTCACTGGTGCGCGCGGCGAAGAGCAGCAGTCCGCCGAAAGCGACCAGGTAGCCGTTGACCACCCATTGCTGGGCGGATGCCGACAGGCCCAGGCCCGACTTCATGGCCGGCAGTGCCACGTTCACGATGGAGGAGTCCAGCACCACCATGAACTGCGCCACGCACGCGACGGCCGCGACGGCGGCCAGCGCGACACCGCGCTTGGCCACCCCGTGCGAGGGGTCGGCATCGGGTGCCGCGGATGCGGCGGCGCCTGGGGACAGGCGGGACGGGCTGGGCATAGCGGTGCTCCTCGACGATTTCCGGATAGCCTGTCCGTCAATCGTAGAGCGATACCGGATAGCCTGTCCACCAACGTGGGATGCAGCCTCGTCGGCGGCTGCGCACCGGGGCAGGCAGGGCTCGCGCGGAGGAGCCCACCGGATGGGTCCGCGACGGGCAGTCGCCGCGCACTTCACGGCCTTGCCGCTGAGTCCGGACCCTGATCCGCATCGGGACCTGGTACCGGGACCGGCGTCGGCCTCTCGTCCGGGTGGCGTCCCAGCCGCGACCGTCCGCAGCGAGCGCAGCGCGTCGCACACAGGTTCCCGCAGCGGTCGGTCCTCGGCCGACCGCATCCACCGCTGTATCGCGGTCTGCTCATGCAGATCGCGCTGCGGCAATGCGCCACCAATCGCCGCCGCTACCGATCACCACCGGTCACACCCCGAGCGCGCGCTCTCGCTTCTCAAGATCGCTTCCGGAGAACGCATCGGCCCGGCCCCTCGTGGCGATTCGGCACGGTATGGGACCCTCATTGACAAGGTCCAGACCAATCCGTCACGGTGGCACGCCCCTTCACGGAGACCCCTTGATCGCCAGGAGGCGTTCATGCGTGTGCTGCTCGGCAGAGTGAAGTCCTTCGCGGCGGCAGCCGCTATCGCGGCCGTCGCGGCGGCCCTTCCCACGGCCGCCCCCGCCACCGCCGCGAGTGCCGTGGCCGGCAACGCCCCGCAGGTCTACGGCGCATGGCACTGCGGCGACGATGCCTGCACGTGGGCAACCGTCCGCGACATGACCGACTTCGACCACGACAACCACTGGCTCATCGACCGCGGTGACGGCCACCCCTCCGTCAACCTCGTGGTGCTCAGCTTCGTCAACCCGCTCACCCTCCTCAGCGGCACGACGAACAGCGGCAACACCGATGGCGTCCCGGTCGGCATGAACCAGGCAGTGGTGAACTATTTCACCAGCCACGGCATCCGCGTGATGCTCTCCATCGGCGGCATCACCTACACCGACGACTGGGACACCGCGCTCGCCCAGAACCCCACACTGCTCGGGCAGAAGGCCGCCGCGCTCGCCACCCGACTCGGCGTCGGCATCGAAATCGACTACGAGCAGAGCTCCGGTCCGAACACCGCGGGTCTCCAGGCGTTCATCGACGCCTACCGGGCCGCGCACCCGTACGACGCCTCGGGTGCTGATCCGACCGCGCGGCTCACCATCGATGTCGCGGCCGGCGACCGCTGGCTCATCGACCTCGACCAGTACGCGACCGCGCACTGGCTCACCCCCGGTGCCCCGGTGCTGGACTACGCCAACGCCATGGTGCCCAGCAAGCAGCCGTCGGCCGGCGGCGCGGAGTCGAACTGGCAGGAACACATCTCGGGCAAGGCCAACTACAGTCCGCCGATCCCGCCGCTGGCCCCCGCGAAGTTCACCGGCAGCCTCTACATCGCCGAGGGCTCCCAGGTGAGGCCGGAATGCACCGACTTCTCCTCCTCGCTGCAGAACGCCACCGGCAGCTGGACGCAGAACGCGGCACCGGCCGGCGCCGGCACCACCAACGGCCTGCTGGGGTACATGTTCTGGGCCGCGGAACGCCCCTCGACCCGCGGGGTGACCACCGACCCGCCCAACACCTGCGAAGGCGGCGTCGGCGCGGGGTCGAGCGCCTACTCCGTCCCCGTCCCGATGCCGCCCCTCCGGCAGAGCTGAGCGCCAACTGCCGTGATCGACCGGCTGATCGGCAGTGACCTCGGCAGCCACATGCCGACCTGCCCGGAACGTCAGCCGCTTCGTCAGGGGCAGGCATCATGCGCGGTGCCCGGCCGCGCGTCCCCAGCAGTACATCCGTCCGCCGGCCCGGGCCCGGTGCCGGCGGACGCCGAGCGCCGGCTGGGCGACCCTGGCCGTGACCGGCGAGGTCACCGGTGGGCGCTACGTCAACGACGTCGTCGAGCCGGCCGTCGTGCGCGCCGAGCCCACCGGCTAACCCCGAGCGACCTCAGCAGTGTGTGCGGGGGTGTACCGCTCGCCCATCACCTGGTCGCTCAGCGGGTCCAGCGCGGCAAGTGCCTCGGCGTCCAGCGTGAGTTCCAGCGCGGCCGCGTTCTGCTCCAGCCGGGCCGGACTGCGGGTGCCCGGAATGGTCGCCACCGCCACCCCGAGCCGCTCGGTCTGGGCGTACACCCAGGCCAGCGCCACCTGGGCCGGGGTGGCACCCAGCCGGTCGGCCACCTCGCGCACGGTCTGCGCGATCTTCTCGTTGGCCTCGCCCGCCTCGCCGGCGAAGCGGGGGTTGGTGCGCCGGAAGTCCTTCTCGCCCAGCGCGGAGCGGTCCAGGGTGCCGGTCAGGAACCCCCGTCCCAGCGGCGAGTACGGCACCAGCCCGACCCCCAGTTCGGCCATCACCGGGGTGACCGCCTCGACGTCGCGGGTCCACAGCGAGTACTCGCTCTGCACCGCGGTGATCGGGTGCACCGCGTGCGCCCGGCGCAGCAGCTCGCCGTCGACCTCGGACAGGCCCAGATGGCGAACCTTGCCCGCTTGGACCAGTTCGGCCATCGCCCCGACGGTTTCCTCGATCTCCACGTCCTGGGGCGGGCGGTGGGCGTAGTACAGGTCGATCACCTCGACGCCCAGCCGCAGCAGCGAGGCGTCGCAGGAGCGCAGCACGTAGTCCCGGGCACCGCGGATGCGGCGTGCCCGGTCGCCGGCGCTGCGGTCGATGCCGAACTTGGTGGCCAGCTGCACCTGGTCCCGGCGGCCATGGATGGCCCGGCCCACCAGTACCTCGTTGTGGCCGGCGCCATAGGCGTCGGCGGTGTCCAGGAACGTGATGCCCATCTCCAGGGCCCGGTCGATGGTGGCCATGCCGCCGTCCCAGTCGGCGGCGCCATAGCTCTCGCTCATCCCCATGCACCCCAGGCCCATCGCGCTGACGGTAAGACCGGGCGAGCCGAGCGTGGTTCGGGTGATCATGCGCCGACACTCCTCCTGCCCAGCGGACCGGGCGGTACCTCGAGGGCTGACGAACGCCTTCGACGCTAGGACTTGGAGCGCGCTCGATGTCAAGCCGGAGGACCGGCCCCGCCGGCGGATCAGGCGCGGCGGAAGCGGGTGCCGGTGAAGCGATCCACAGCCAGCAGGTCGCCACCGGGTCCCGACCGCTCCAGCTCCGGGCACGTGGGCACCTCGGAGACCGTCCCGTACGCCTCGGCCTGCTCATCAGTCAGGAACTCCACCGGCCCGAGGCGGACCGTAGGCCCGCGGCTCACTACGCTGCGTTGCCCAACGGCTGTGCACACAACCGCGCTTACCTCACATTCCCGGCATGTCGCAGCGGCGCGTCCGGGGTTGGACAGACAGCCGACCCTCGTTCGTCATCTTGCGTGCGCCCAGCCTGCGGAAATGCCTGGGTAGCGTCGGGCGGAGTTCGATCCTCCCTCTCAAGAAGGACCTCCCATGTGCAAGCACGGTGACATTCCGTCACAGGAACCGGCCGGCCAGAACAGACGAGGGTTTCTGCGCAACGCGGCGCTGGCCGGCGCGGGTACGGCGGTCGCGGGAGCGGGCGCGTCCATGCTCGGCGCCACCCCCGCGCAGGCCGCGGACCAGAGCGGGCGCCCTGCGCGACGGCCCGCCGGCACGTGGAACCCGGACCCGGCCGCCCTTCAGTTCACCCTCGCGGTCATGCCCGACACCCAGTTCCTGTACTGGGGCAGCCAGGACAGCGTCAACCGGGCGCCCCAGGAAGCCTCGTTCCGCTACATCATCGAGCACAGCTCCGACCCCGACGCCAACATCGTCTTCATGGCCCACCTGGGCGACCTGACCGAGGACGCCGACGCCTCCTCCTTCCAGGAGGTCGACAAGGCGTTCGCGCTGCTCGACGAGCACGGCGCCGCCTACAGCGTGCTGGCCGGCAACCACGACGTCTCCGGCGACGACAGCCGCGGCGACACCCCGTACCTGCGGACCATGGGCCCGCAGCGGTTCAAGCGGTCCAAGACATTCGCCGGCGCCGACGCCACCGGCTACAACACCGCCCACATCTTCCAGGCCGCCGGCCGTTCCTGGCTGCTGCTCGCCCTCGACTGGCGCACCACCGACCAGGGGTACGCCTGGGCCAACGAGGTCATCAAGGCGCACCCGCAGATGCCGGTGATCGTCACCTCGCACGACATCGTCGCCTCCCCCTACGATGACAACGTTTTCCCGTACCAGTCCGGCGACCCCGAGAACAACGCCGTGCTGGAGGCCAACGGGCAGGCGGCCTGGGACAAGCTGATCAAGGACAACGACCAGGTCTTCCTCACCCTCAACGGCCATTACTGGCCGCCCGGGCGCACCACCATGCAGAACACCGCGGGCAACGACGTGCACCTGCACATCACGAACTACCAGAACCGGTACTTCGGCGGGGGCGGCATGATCCGGCTGTACCACTTCGACCTGGTCCGCAACACGATCGACGTCGAGACGATCAACCCCTGGATCCTGGAGCAGGAGCCGGAGGCCCGGACCACGCTCGCGGCCGAACTGGCCCACGTCACCGGCGCGGTGGACAACTTCTCGGTGCCGATCGACTTCATGCAGCGGTTCGCCGGCTTCGCCCCGGTGCCGGTGCGGCCCGCGCGGCCGGCCGCCGAGGAACTGGTGAAGGGCACGCTGGCGTACTGGCGCTTCGACGGCCAGGGCGCGGCCGGCACCTCGCTGAGCGCGGGCCAGACCGTGCGCGACCTGTCCGGCAAGGGCAACGACCTGACGGTGGTGAGCGTGCCGGGCACCGCCGCCGACGCGCTGACCTGGTCCGCCGACCACCACCCCGACCAGCCCGGGCACGCCAGCCTGAAGTTCGTCGGCGGCCGCAACCCGGTGCACGGCACGTACCTGACCACTGCCGCCAAGGCCCCGCTGAACACCGAGACGTTCCGGTCCGGCTACACCATCGAGACCTTCGTCTCCATGCCGCTGGACTGGGACGCCGGGAACAACGGCTGGGCGGCCCTGCTCACCCGGCGCGGGTCGGCCGGCGCGGCGGGCAAGCAGGGCAAGAACACCGACCCTGACGAGCCGGTGGTGCAGTTCGCCATCTCGAACAACGGCCGCGAGCCGCAGTTCAACCACTACCCGCTCAACGACACCTACCCGACCACCAACTGGGGCCACGGCCTGGTCGAGCTCAAGTGGTGGCACCTGGCGGTGGTCAACGACGGCCGGCTGACCAAGCTCTACGTGGAGGGCGCCCCGGTGGTGGACAACCCCAACCGCGTCTCGGTGGGCCTGACGTCGCTCGGCCTGCCCTGGCTGCTGGGCGGCCACGAGTACGCGGGCGCGATCGACATCGTCTTCCTCGGCAACATCGGCGACACCCGCATCGTCAACCGCCCGCTGTCGCACAGCGAGTTCCTGACCGCGAAGTAGCCGGACCGCTCGCAGCAACCAAGCCTCCCCTCCCCCATGCGACTTGTGCCGCATGCCGTCCCGCCCCCGGTCCGCCGGCCGGGGGCGGACGCGCCGCGCCTGCCATGGGTCAGACGGGGGTGTGGCCCCGGAGGTAGTCGTTCACGGCGGCGGGGAGGCCGGCGTCGAGCGCTTCGGGGATCGGCGACCAGCGGACCTTTCCGGGTGGGAGCGCGGCTCCGTCCGAGGGGGACTCGCTCAGCAACTGGCACACCACCGCGGGCGGGTTGTCCGTCTCCCCGGGACCGGACGGGGTCAACGGCTCGGTTCCGTCGGCGAGGAAGCCGGTGAGTTCCTGGACGACGCGCGCCGCGGTGGCCGCGGCGGGCTCGCTCGGCTCGGGGGTCCCGGACGGCAGCTCCCATCCGTGGCCGCGGTCGACCAGCAGCAGCCGTCCGTCGTAGAGGACGACCGCCCGCACCACCTGCCGGGCTCGCTCCGATGCGCTCACTGGCCGTCCTTCCGCCGACGTGATGGGCCGCTCTCGCGTCTACCCGCGAAGAGGCCGCACAGCCCTGCCGAACTCCGGGAGCCCGCAGGCCGGTTCGAGGCCCGGGTTCGAGCCCGCATCCGGGTCCGGGGCGACGGTGGCAGGGCGGCCGGCGCACCGTGCGGACGGCAGCGGCCGCACCACCGCTTCCCGGAGCCGCCCGTCCCGGAGGCCGTCGAGCACCGGAGACGGACGGAGACCGGACCGCTCGCCACTTCACTGACAGGCGGAAAGCGGTCCGGCCCCGCGGGGCCCTTCGGCCTCAGGCGGCGAGCTGCGGGTACAGGGCCTCGACGCCGGCCGACAGGCCGGCGCGCACCTGGCGGCTGATCTCGTCGGCGACGACCTCGGTCAGGCCCTTCTCGACACCCTCGAGGGCGATGCGGGCGATCTCGGCCGGGTCCTCCTTGTGGACGTCCGAGAGGCGGGCGGTCATGTCGGTCTCCATGTAGCCGACGTGCAGCGCGGTCACCTGGGTGCCCTGCCCGGCGAGCTGCACGCGCAGCGCGTTGGTGACGGACCAGGCGGCGGCCTTGGCGGCGCAGTAAGCGGCGATGTCGGGGAAGGAGACCCAGGACAGCACCGACAGGACGTTGAGGACGGCGCCGCCGCCGTTGCGGGCGAGGATCGGCGCGAAGGAGCGGCTGACGTCCAGGGTGCCCAGGACGTGGGTGTCGTACTCCAGGTGGTAGGCGTCGAAGTCGCCGTCGAGGACGCCGGCGCCGGTGGCCGAGCCCGCGTTGTTGATCAGCAGGGTGACGTCCTGGGCCTGCTCGGCGGCGGCCAGCACGGAGGCGTGGTCGGTGACGTCGAGCCGGATCGGGACGGCGCCTTCGGCGGTGACGGTACGGGGGTCGCGGGCCGCCGCGTAGACCTTGCTCGCGCCGGCTTCGAGCAGGGCGCGGACGAACTTGTCGCCGAGACCGCGGTTGCCGCCGGTGACGAGGGCGACGGAGCCGTTGAGGGTCATGAGGGGTGGCCTTCTTCCTGGGGATCGCGGAGCCGCCACCGCACGGGACACGGCGGCGGACACACAGGAAACCGATCGGTTTCCCCGTGCTCCATCCGACGGTACACCGATCGGTTTCAGGTGTCGAGGCGCGCCCTGAGGGCGGCGGCGATCCCGCCGGCCGCGGCGAGCTGCTCGGGGGTGAGCGCGTCCACGAACAGCTCGCGGATCGCCCGCAGATGGGGCAGGGTGGCCGCCCGGAAGGCGTCCGCGCCCTGGTTGGTGAGCACCACCTCGGCGCCCCGGCTGTCGGCGGCGCACTCCTCGCGCCGGATCAGCCCGCGCCGCTCCATGCGGCCGATCTGGTGGGAGAGCCGGCTGCGCTCCCAGCCGATCCCCGCCGCCAGCCGGGAGGAGCGCAGCCGGTGGCCGTCGGCCTCGTGCAGCGCGAGCAGCACCGCGTAGTCGCCGGGCGAGAGGGCGGCCTGATTCTGGAGCCGGGCGGCGAGCTCGCCGCGCAGGGCCTCGGTGGCCTCGATGAAGTCGCGCCAGATCCGCAGTTCCGCGGCGGTGGGGAGGTCTCCGCGTCGCTCTGCCATGTGTCCCGCCGTCCTGGGTTATTGACACGTCAATCATATGGAGCGATGGTTGAGACCACAACTACTTCGCCGGCCGGCACGCACAGGCGGTGCGCGCCGGCGGGGAATCGCAGGAGGAGCGCGCAGCCATGTCCGATCTCGCCTTCGGCCTGGACACGTTCGGCGACGTGCCCCAGGACGACCACGGCACCTTGGTCTCCGACGCCCGCGCGATCCGGCAGATCGTGGAGGAGGCCGTGCTCGCCGACGACCTCGGCGTGGACGTCATCGCGCTCGGCGAGCACCACCGCCCGGAGTTCTCGGTCTCCACCCCGGAGACCGTGCTCGCCGGCATCGCCACCCGCACCCGCCGGATCCGGCTGTCCTCCGGCGTGACCGTGCTCAGCTCAGACGACCCGGTCCGCGTCTTCCAGCGGTTCGCCACCGTGGACGCCCTGTCCGAGGGCCGGGCCGAGGTGATCCTCGGGCGCGGCTCGTTCACCGAGTCCTTCCCGCTGTTCGGCTACGACCTCGGCGACTACGACGTGCTCTTCGAGGAGAAGATCGCGCTCTTCGCCAAGCTGCTGGAGGAGAAGCCGGTCACCTGGCACGGCACGGTACGGGCGCCGCTGGAGAACGCGGAGGTCTACCCGAGGACGGAGTCCGGGCACCTCAAAACCCTGGTGGGGGTGGGCGGTTCGCCCCAGTCGGTGGTGCGCACCGCCCGCTACGGCTTCCCGCTGATGCTCGCCATCATCGGCGGCGACCCGGAGCGCTTCGCCCCGTTCGTCGACCTCTACCACCGCGCCGCCGAGCAGTTCGGCACCACCGCCCACCCGGTCGGCATGCACTCGCCGGGCTTCGTCGCCGACACCGACGAGCAGGCGCTGGAGCTGCACTGGCCGCACTACCGGGTGATCCGCGACCGCATCGGCGCGCAGCGCGGCTGGCCGCCCATCACCCGGGAGGAGTACGAGCGGGAGGTCCGGCACGGCTCGCTGTACGTCGGCTCGCCCGAGACGGTCGCCCGCAAGATCGCCGCCGCCGTCTCCGCGCTGGGCGCCGGCCGGTTCGACCTCGTGTACACCACCGGCGCCCAGCCGGTCAGCGCGCGCCTGCGTGCCGTGGAGCTGTACGGCACGAAGGTGATCCCGATGGTCCGCGACATCCTGGCGGGGTGACCACCGCACCCCGCCGGTGCCGCCGCCCGTTGCAGTACCGGGTACGGCCGCAGGGCGCGGCCGCGCCTTTCCCCAGCAGCCAGCAAGACCGCAATCCACCCGCCGCCGGCCGCAGCGCCGGCCAGGACCACGCAGAGGGATGACGCACAGATGCCACTGACCGGAGAGTACGAGCCCAGCGCGTTCGAGTTCGCCCGCAAGCAGGTCGAGCTCTACGAGAGCTCGGGCGGCACGCAGGGCCTGGTCAACGAGGGCGGCGGCCCGGTGATCGTGCTGACGTCGATCGGCGCGAAGTCCGGCAAGATCCGCAAGACGCCGCTGATGCGGGTGGAGCACAACGGGCAGTACGCGGTCGTCGCCTCGCTGGGCGGCGCCCCCAAGCACCCCGTCTGGTACTACAACCTGGCCGCCAACCCGCACGTGGAGCTGCAGGACGGCCCGGTCAAGAAGGACTACCTGGCCCGCGAGGTGGACGGCGCGGAGTACGACGAGTGGTTCGAGCGGGCGGTCGCCGCCTGGCCGGACTACGCGGAGTACCGGAAGAAGACGACGCGGAAGATGCCGATCTTCGTGCTGACGCCGATCGAGGACTAACGCCCTTCGGACGCGCGGGCCGGGCGCTCCGGCCGGCCCGGCCCCTGCCGCTCAGCCGAAGTAGTGGCCCGCCTTGAGATCGGCGATCAGCCCTGGGCGGACCGGCTGCCAGCCGAGCAGTTCGCGGGTGATCCGCGACGAGGCCGGGCCGTCCAGCCCCCAGAAGCCCCCGAGCCAGCCGACGTGGTCGCGGACCTGCTCGGGCGTGACGGAGACGGCCGGGATGCCGAGGTGCGCGGCGAGCACCTCGGCCACCTCGCGGATCGGTACGCCCTCCTCCCCGACCGCGTGCAGCACCGACCCGGCGGGGGCGGCCTCCAGCGCGAGGCGGAACAGGCGGGCCGCGTCGTCGCGGTGGACCGCGGGCCAGCGGTTGGCCCCGTCGCCGACGTAGGCCGCGGCGCCCTTCTCGCGGGCGAAGCCGACCGCGGCCGCCATGAAGCCGTTGTCGCCGGCGCCGTGGGTGGCCGGGGGGAGCCGGACGACCGAGGCGCGCACCTGCCGATCGGCGAGGGCCAGGGCGCGGTGGGCGTTGGCGATCCGCCCTCCCCCGCCGCTGATCGGGCCCTTCCCGCCGGCGGCCTGCGCTGTCAGCCCGTCGCGTTCGGTGGCCGTCGCGCCGGGCGGGAGTCCGAGCACCCCGAGGATGCCGGAGGCGATGACGAGCGGTTTGCCGGTGCCGGAAAGGGCCTCGCCGAAGGCGTCGATGGCGGCGCGGTCGGCGGCGGAGGCTCCGGCGTAGTCGCCGCTGAAGGCGATGTCGTGCCGGAAGGCGAGGTGGACGACGCCGTCGGCGGCCGCGGCGGCCTCCCGCAGGGTGTCCAGATCGTCGAGCGAGCCGGGGCAGGGCTCGGCCCCTGCCGCGCGCAGGGCCTCGGCCGAGGCGCCGGACCGGGCGAGAGCGGTGACGCTGTGGCCGGCGGCGAGCAGATCGGGGACCAGGCCGCGGCCGACCCAGCCCGATGCTCCGGTGACGAATACGCGCATGGGGAATCCTCCAGTGGCACGGGCCCCGGCCGGGCGGTTCCGCGGCGGGCGGCCCTTGCCGTCACCCCCCATTCTTTGTACGGTCGTGCTAGTAATGTCAAGCCGCGACGACGACCACCGGGAGGCAGCGATGGCGGGACGCCCCGTCGACCATCAGCGGCGCGCCGAACTGCTCGACGCCGTGGTCGACTTCACCGTCGAGCACGGCTTCGCCGACCTGTCCTGGCGGCCCGTGGCCGCAGCGCTCGGGGTCTCCCCCACGACACTGGTGCACCGCTTCGTCACCAAGGAGCAGATGCTCCAGGCCGTCCTCGGGCGGCTGCGCGAGCGGATCTTCCGCGCCACCGGCGAGGCGGTCCGCGGGCAGCCGGGCCTCGCGACGGCCGTGCGGGCGGTGTGGGAGCGGACCTCCGACCCCGCCCGGGGGGCGGAGTTCCGGCTGTTCTTCGCCGTCTACGGGCGGGCGCTCCAGGCGCCGGAGCAGTTCGCGGACTTCCTGGAGCACGTGGTGGCCGACTGGATGGAGTCCCTGCGTGCGGCGCAGGGGCCGGACGCGGACCCGGTGGCCGCGACCCGGACGGCGACCCTGGTCGTCGCCACGATCCGCGGGCTGCTGCTGGACCTGCTCACCACGGACGACCGCGAGCGGGTGCGGGAGGCGGCGGAGAGTTTCCTGGCCTCGCTGGAGGAGTAGACCGTGCCACCGACCGGCGCCGGCCGTGCAGCGGCCGGCGGATCGCCGGTCACCGCACGGCCGTTGACGCGTCGCTCGTCCGGCCCGGGCCCGCGCTCAGCCCGTCCAGCGGTCGAACGTCTCGTTCTCGATGCCGAGCCGGTCCAGGATCTTGCCGCAGACCTGGCGCAGCACGTCGTCCAGGCTCTTGGGCTGGTGGTAGAAGGAGAGCACCGGCGGCAGGATCGTGCCGCCCGCCAGCGTGACCGTCCGCATGTTCTCGAGGTGGATGTAACTCAGCGGGGTCTCGCGGGCGACCAGCACCAGCGGCCGGCGCTCCTTGAGCGTGACGTCGGCGGCGCGCGCCACGAGGTTGTCGGAGTTACCCGTCGCCACGGCCGCGAGCGTGCGCATCGAGCAGGGGACGACGACCATGCCGAGCGTCTTGAAGGAGCCCGAGGAGATGGCGGCGCCCATGTTGCGCGCGTCGTGCACGACGTCGGCCAGCTTCTCCAACTCCAGCGGGTCGCGGCGCATTTCGAGTTCGATGCTCAGGCGCGCGCCCGCCGACATCACCAGGTGGGTCTCCACCGTGCCGAGCGCGCGCACCGTCTCCAGGAAGGCGAAGGCGAGTTGGGGGGCGCTGGAGCCCGAGACGCCGACGACGAGCCGCGGCCTGCGGGACTGCGCCGAAGGGGGGCGGCTGTCGCCGGTGTCGCCGATGTGCACGGGCGGCCGCCTCACTTGTAGAGGTGGGGGTACTTCGCCCGCACCTCTGCGGCGAGTGCGGGCGAGGTCTGGGCGACGGTGGGGAAGGTGTCGCGCCGCTCGTAGGGGATGCACGCGTCGATGACCATGCGGGAGTTGTAGAGCCGGTCGTAGTCGGTGACGAGGGTGTCCAGGCGGGAGGACCAGGTACGGTCCAGAGTCGTCGTCATCGTCTTGGGGTCGCACCTGGTGCCCATCGCCCAGATGACGTCGTGGATGTCGCTCGGATCGATGTCGTCGTCCACCACCACGATCCAACGGCCCACGTATCCCACCGGGTTGACCTGCGAGGCGACCAGGCCGACTTGCGTGGAGTGGCCGAAGTAGCGCTGCTTGACGGACACCACGACGAAGGTGCGGCCGGAGCCCGCCTGGTGGGTCCAGGCGCTGACGACGTCTGGGATGCCGGCGCCCTCCAGCGAGTCCAGCAGCGCGGCCGAGCGCAGGAAGCACCGCTCGAACAGGTGGGCGTGCGGCGGCTTCTGGCTGGCGGCGCAGGTCAGGATCGGGTCGGTGCGGTGGTACACGCGCTTGATGTGGATCAGCGGCTCGTCCTTGGCCTCGCCGGCGTAGTAGCCGTGCCACTCGCCGAAGGGGCCCTCCTCGGTCGTCTCGCCGGGCAGGATCTCGCCCTCCAGCACGATCTCGGAGCGGGCCGGGAACGGCAGCCCGGTCAGCTCGCCCTCGATCACCTCGTGCGGACGGCCCATCACCCCGCCGCACCACTCCAGTTCGGGGATCTGGTCGGCGAGGGTGTAGCCGGAGGCCAGGTAGGTCACCGGGTCCATGCCCACGATGATCACCACCGGGCAGGGCTTGCCGGCGGCCAGGTACTTGTCGCGGTGGATGCGGCCCTGCTTGCCGTTGGAGATGTACGAGGCGCACAGGTTCTTGCCGCGCACCTGCACCCGGTAGGTGCCCAGGTTCACCCGGCCGGTGTCGGGGTCCTTGGTGACCACCCCGCACGCGGTGCCGATGTAGCGCCCGCCGTCCAGCTCGTGGTGCACGGGCACCGGGAAGAGCGCCGTCAGGTCGATGTCGTCGCCCTCGACCACGTTCTCCAGGACGGGGCCGTCGGCGACGGTCTTCGGCGGAATCCGGTCGAAGCCGCGCTTGGTCACCTTGCGGAAGTCGTTGAGCATTTCCGTGCGGTTCGCCGACACCGCAGGCTCCATGCCGAGCGCGAGGGCGAGGCGCAGCGGGGAGCCGAACATGCCGTAAAGGCAGCGGTGCTGATCCGGATATCCGGGCACCTTGTCGAAGACCAGCATCGGCGATTTCTCGACCTTCTGCCGGTAGAGCACCTCGGTGACGGCGCCCATCTCCTTGTCCCAGTGCGCCCCCGACACGACTTCGAGCTCACCGCCGTCGTCCACCGCCTCGATGAAGCTGCGCAGATCGCTCTGGATGACGTCGCTGGGTTGCTTCGACATGACTGCCGATCTCCTATCGCCGGGGTGGTCCCGATGATGGGGCTAACTGTCGTACCTTTTCAAGGGTTGTGCCGTAAGACAATTAGGTCGTGCACATGCATTGCTTGGTCTGATGTTATGACCCTAGACTCCGGCGCCATGTCTCCCAGCACCCACCGATCCCCCGAGGACGCGCCTTCGCGCACTGGGCAGCAGGACGCGCCGAACCCATCCGGAACCACCGTCGAGCCCCCCGCCGCGCACCTGGCGGCCGTCGGTGTCGGCATCGAGTACGGGCCGCGCCCCGGCGAGCGCGGCGGCGCGACGACGGCCGCCGTCTCCCGGGTCGACCTGACCATGGCCCGGGGCGACTTCGTGTGCATCGTCGGCCCGTCGGGCTGCGGCAAGACCACCTTCCTCAACGCCGTGGCCGGGTTCCTGCCCGTCACCCGCGGCACCCTGCGCCTGGACGGGCGCGACATCCCGGGACCGGGCCCGGACCGGGCGATGGTCTTCCAGCACGCGAGCCTGCTGCCCTGGCGCAGCGTGCTGGACAACGTCACCTACGGCCTGGAGCTGTCCAGGTCGATGAAGCGGGCCGAGGCCCGCGAGCGCGCCCGCGACCTGCTCGACCTGGTCGGCCTCGCGCACGCCGCCGACCAGCACCCCGGCCAGCTCTCCGGCGGCATGCAGCAGCGGGTCAACCTGGCCCGCGCCCTCGCCGTCGAGCCCGAAGTCCTGCTGCTGGACGAGCCGTTCGCCTCGATCGACGCCCAGACCCGCGAGGTGATGCAGGTCGAGCTGCTGCGCATCTGCACCGAGCGCCACGTCACCGCCCTGTTCATCACTCACGACATCACCGAGGCGGCCTTCCTCGCCGACCGCGTGTGCGTGTTCGGCCCGCGGCCCGGCCGCATCGTCAAGGAGATCGCCGTGTCCCTGCCGCGCCCCCGCGACCAGAAGATCCGCCGGCTGCCGGAGTTCACCGCGCTGGTGGACGAGATCTCCGACACCCTGCACGGCGCCGCGGACAGCGCCCTGCCGGCCGGCCGCCCCGAAACGGAAGGTGCGCGCTGATGGCCGTCACCGCGAGCAAGGAGGCCCCCGGCACCACCGAGCCCACGAAGGCCCGCAAGTCCCGCCGGCGGCCGAGCGAGAAGTACGTGTACGGGACCGTCGCCGTGGTCGTCGCCCTCGCGGCCTGGGAGGTCGTGGCGCTGCTGCGGGTCAAGCCCAAGATCGTGCTGCCCGGCCCGACCGACGTCATCAGCGCCTTCAGGACGCTGTTCAGCACCAGCGCCATCTGGACCGACCTCGCCACCAGCGGCCGCGAGCTGCTGCTCGGCCTGGTCTTCGCCACCGTCGTCGGCCTGCCGCTGGGCATGCTCATCGGCTGGTACCGCAAACTCTCCTACGTCCTCAGCCCGTTCGTGAGCTTCCTGTACGCCACCCCGCGCATCGCGCTCACCCCGCTGCTCATCATCTGGCTGGGCATCGGCGACTCGTCCAAGATCATGATCGTCTTCCTGATGGCGGTCTTCCCGATCACGATCAACGCCGCCAGCGGTGTGCAGGGGCTCGACCCCGCCGTCCTGCGGGTCGCCCGCTGCTTCGGCGGCACCGACCTGCAGATCTTCCGCACCATCGCGCTGCCCGGCACCGTCCCGTTCATCGTCAGCGGCCTGCGCCTGGCCGTCGGACAGGCGCTGATCGGGGTGTTCGTCGCCGAGCTGAGCGGCGCCCAGCACGGCGTCGGGATGTTGATGAACAACGCGGGCCAGCAGTTCCAGACGTCCGTCGTCTTCGCCGGGCTGTTCATCTTCGCGCTGACCGGCGTGACGCTCAACGCCCTGCTCCAGCGGGTGGAGCGGCACTTCGACGCCTGGCGCAAGTCCGCCTGACCGCCGCTCGGGCAGGGGCCTCACCGCCCCTCCTTCCCGTAGCCCGTCCCCCGCTTCCCCCTCCCCACCGGACCACGCCGCACCGAGCAACCGACCCGCCGCCCAGCAAGGGAAGAACCATGATCACAGGCAAGAAGCACAGCAGAGTCGCCGGCTTCGCGGCTGCCGCGGGAGCGCTCGCCGTTCTCGTCTCCGCCTGCGGCGGTGGGAGTTCGGGCGGAAACGGGTCGACCATCAAGGTCAGCTACAGCCAAGTGGTCGCCGACGAGCTGCCGTTGTGGATCGGCGTCGACTCGGGCCTGTTCAAGAAGCAGGGCCTGGACGTCCAGTTGACCAGCCTCTCCGGCTCGGACGGCTTCCCGGCGCTGATCTCGGGCCAGACGCAGATGGCGTCCATCGGCGCCTCCGAGATGGTCTCGGGCTCGGCCTCCGGCGCGAAGGTCAGCTACCTCGCCACGCTGACGCCGGTCTTCCCCTACCAGCTCTTCGCCAAGGTCCACTCGGCCGCCGAGCTGAAGGGAAAGCGCATCGGCATCACCTCGGCGAGCGGTTCGGTGTACGTCGGCACGCTCGCGGCACTCAAGCAGCTGGGCCTGAGCGAGAAGGACGTCAAGCTCGTGTCCCTCGGGTCGGTCACCAACGTCAACAACGCGCTGATCGCCGGCAGCATCGACGCCGCCCTCTCGCACCCGCCGGCCTCCACCCAGATCGAGGCCGCCGGCTACCACAGCCTGCTGGATCTGGCCAAGCAGAAGATCCCCACCTCCAACGTCGGGATCGCCGCGACCTCCTCGTACGTGACGTCCCACAAGGCGCAGGTCGGCAAGTTCATGACCGCGCTCAAGCAGGCCATCGCCCGGGAGAAGTCCGACGAGGCGTACTCGGTCAGCGAGTTGCGCAAGCACCTGAAGGTGAACGACGAGAAGTCCCTCCAGGCCACCTGGACGTACTTCGCCCAGGAGGTCCTCCCCAGCCAGCCGACTCCCACGGTCGCCCAACTCCAGACCTCCAAGGACGCGTTGGCCAAGACCCCGGGCGTCTCGAAACTGGACCTGTCCAAGATCGTGGACGACGAGTACTTCCCGCCGCAGCAGTAGCGGCCCTGCTGCCGCGGTGTGCCCGCGCTCAAGGGACCGGGGGCTCAGGAGGAGGCGAGCCAGGTGAAGTCGTCGTGCGGGGAGCGGGCGGGGGCGAGCCACTGGAGGTAGGGGTCGGCCAGGGCAAGGAGTTCGTCGTGGTGGGAGTGGGCGTCACGGAGGCTGACGCCCACCGCGTAGAGCTCGCCGGTGGTGCGCAGGGGGTCGGCAAGGGGGGTGATCACGTTGGTGCCGGCCAGCAGGCCGGGGCCCTCGGTGAAGAGCCAGGCGACCGGGCGGTCCCGCGCGGCAGTGGCGAGTTGGGCGGCGAAGCGGCTGCGCGCCTCGGCGTCGAGGTAGGTGAGCAGGGAGGCGGTGAAGACCACCACGGGGGCGCGGCCGGGGACTTCGGCGATCAGCCGGGCGGTGTCCCGTACGGCGTCGGCCCGGACCAGCGGCTGCGGGTTGCGGCGGGCCACGTCGATCGCGGCCCTCAACGTCCTCAGTTCCGCGACCTGTTCGGGCCAGATGAAGGCCTCCAGCCACCGTGCGGCCTCGGGGTCGGCGATGTCGACGGGGTCCAGGTCGGCGCCGAGCCGGTAGGGGACGTGCGGTGGTCGCCGGAAGACGGCGTCCACGGGCCCGTCGCCCCGCACGGTCGTGGAGAGCACCACGGGCGAACCGTCCTCGGGCCGGGTCTGCCGGTCGCCGACGCGGTAACCGTAGGCGTCGAAGCGGAGGTTGAGGCCGGCGCTCGCGCCGATCTCCAGCAGGGCGAGCGGGCCGGGCCAGGCGGCGGCGACCCGGGCGAGCCCCATCCGGAGGGCGAAGCAGCGGCGGACCTCGTTGGTCTGAGTGGTGCGGTGGGCCAGCAGCTCCGCCAGGCCGTCGCGGTGTTGGCGGCAGAAGTCCCGGAAGGCGGCCGGGGCCCCGTCGTCGAAGGGCTTCGCGCCCCCGTGGATGGGGTAGTAGGCCGCGAGCGGATGGTCGCGACGCTCGCGCAGCAGGTGGTTGACGGCGGCGAACAGCAGGCTCGGCCGGCGCTGCTCGGCAGGCGCCCGCAGCAGCAGACCGAGCACCTCCGGCTCCTCGGCCACGACCGCGCTGAGCCCCGCGTAGACCGCCGACCGCCCCTCGCACTGCGTCCGCCCGAAGAACCGGAACAGCCGTGCCAGATAGGCCATTTGGGCAACGTCCGCCACGGCCGCGATGGAGTCGCCCGTCCCCCGGCCCTGGGTACTCAACGCCCGGCCTCGCCGTGGCCGACCACCAGCTCCGGGCCGGCCCCCGGCGGCACCTCCAGTGCCCTCTCGGCCATCGCGCCCACCCTCCCCACGGTCCGCGCCCTCCGATCGGAAGAACACCCGGGATCGTAGGCCTCGCCGGCGTTGCCCTCGACCGACTCGCCGAAGGCAGTTAATCGGTTGCACGCCACCGAGGCGGGGTGTCGGATCCTGGCTATGACGATCGTGCTGAGTACGCCGACGGCCGACACAGTGCGCGAGGCCATGGCCGTGCTGCGGGAGTGGCAGCATGACAAAGCGCCGATGCAGCTGCATCCTGGGGACATCGGCTGGAACTACCGGTTCGGAACGGCCGAGACGGCCGCGGTGGTCCGGACCTGGAGCCGGGACGGACGGATCCTCGCCGTCGGGATGCTCGACTCGCCGACACTGGTGCGGATGACGGTCGCTCCCGATGCTTTCCAGGACGCGGACTTGGCGCGGCGGCTCGTCGAGGACTTCTCGCTGCCCGAGCGCGGCGTGCTGCCGGAAGGTGCGGTGTCCATCGAGGCACCGCAGGGCCTGCTGCTCCACGACCTGCTGAGCAAGGAGGGCTGGGGTGTCGGCGAGCCGTGGACGCCGCTCTTCCGTGACCTCACCGAGCCGGTGGAGGACCCCGGCGTGCGGATCAAGGCGATCGGCCTGGAGCAGGCACAGGACCTCGCCGACGTCCTGCGGTCGGCGTTCAACACCACGAAGCCCACGCGCGAGTACCGGCACAAGATGTCCGCGGGACCGTTCTACGCCGACGCCCGATGCCTGGGTGCTTACGACGGCCAGGGCAACTGCGCGGCGGTGGTGACGGTCTGGTCGGCCGGCCCGGGGAAGCCGGGACTGGTCGAGCCGATGGGCGTCCACGAGGACCACCGCGGCCGCGGCCATGGCCGGACGATCACCCTCGCCGGGGCGGCCGCGCTGCGGGAAATGGGCTCATCGAGCGTCCGCGTGTGCACGCCGAGCCCCAACGTCGGCGGCATCGCCACGTACAAAGCGGCCGGGTTCGCGGCGAGGCCGGAGATCGCCGACCGGATCCGGAAGGTCTGACGTCGGGGTCTTCAGCCTTCTCACCATGCGGCAGCACCTCGCACGGCTGCCGTACGAACCGGCCAACCACCTTGAAGCGCCGAAGTCAGTAACGGCTCTCGGGGAGGGTTTGTTCGCACCAGATGACTTTGCCGGTGGTGGTCTGGCGGCTGCCCCAGCGGTCGGTGAGCTGGGCGACGAGGAGGAGGCCGCGGCCGCCTTCGTCGTTGGCGCGGGCGCGGCGCATGTGGGGGGCGGTGCTGCTGGTGTCGGCGACTTCGCAGATGAGGGCGCGGTCGCGGATGAGGCGCAGGCGGATGTTGTCGCCGCCGTAGCGGATGGCGTTGGTGACCAGTTCGCTGACGACCAGTTCGGTGACGTAGCCCTCTTCTTCCAGTCCCCAGTCGGCGAGGGTGTGCAGGGCGTCGGCGCGGACGGCGGGGACGGCCGCGGGGTCGGTGGGCAGGTCCCAGGCGGCGACCTGCCGGGTATCCAGCCGCCGCAGCCGCGCCAGCAGCAACGCCGCGTCATCCGTACGGTGGGTGGCGAGCAGCCGCGCCACGACACCGTCGCACAGGTCCTCCAGGTTCTCCTCCCCCGCGACCAGGGCCTGCCGCAGGGACTCCAGGCCCACATCGACGTCGTACTCCCTGGACTCGACCAGGCCGTCGGTGTACAGAGCGAGCAAACTGCCCTCGGGCAGCTCCACTTCGCGGGCCTCGAACGGCAACCCGCCCAGCCCCAGCGGCGGTCCGGCCGGCAGATCCAGGAACTCCGCACTCCCGTCGGGCCGTACGACCGCGGGCGGCGGATGCCCCGCCCGCGCCAGCGAACAGCACCCCGACACGGGGTCGTAGACCGCGTACAGACACGTCGCCCCGATGTCCCCCGCCTCACCCCGCGCCGTACCCCGGCCGGTCTCCGACTCCGCCGACAGCCGCAGCACCAAGTCGTCCAGATGCGTGAGCAGTTCATCCGGCGCCAGTTCCACATCCGCAAGCGTCCGCACGGCCGTCCGCAACCGCCCCATCGTCGCCGCCGCCTGCAGACCGTGCCCCACCACATCCCCCACCACCAGCGCAACCCGCGCCCCCGACAGGGGAATCACATCGAACCAATCCCCGCCCACCCCCAACCGCGGCGCCGCCGGCAGATACCGCGAAGCAGCCTCCACCGCCGACAGCTCCGGCAACCACTGCGGCAGCAGGCTCTGCTGCAGGGCGACGGCACTGCTGCGCTCCCGCGTGAACCGCCGCGCGTTGTCCAGGCAGACCGCCGCCCGCGCCACCAACTCCTCGACCAGCGACAGATCTTCCGCGTCGAACGGCTCCTCGTTGGCCGAGCGGGCGAGCAGCAGGACACCGAGCGTGGTGCCGCGCGCGATGATCGGCACGATCATGCCGGAGTGGAAGCCGTGCTTGCGCATGCTCGCGCCGCGCACCGGATCGTCGTTCGCCCAGTCCTCCAGCACGGAGGCGAGGTCGGGGGAGAGCATCGAGCGTCCCGACCGCAGGACGCGGGCGCTCGGGCTGCGCTCGGGGTGGACGTCGACGTCGCCGAGCCGCACCACCGCCTCGGGGACACCGGACCGCACCGAGGCGTTGGCGCTGCGGCGCAGGGCCGGAGCGCCGGTGATCGGGAGAGGCGAGAGCTCGTCGCCACTGAGCAGCGCCTCCAGCAGGTCGACCGCGACGAAGTCGGCGACGGCGGGCACGATCACGTCGGCCAGCTCTTGCGCGGTGCGCATCACGTCGAGCGTGCTGCCGATCCGGGTGCTGGCCTCGTTGAGCAGGGTGAGCCGGTCCTTGTCGCGCTGCTGGTCGGTGACGTCGACGACGGTCGTGCAGACGCCGGGAACCCGGCCTGCCTCCTGGCGCAGGGGGGAGACGGAGATCGACAGGACCCGCTCGTGGTCGGGGTGGGTGCCGGTGCGGGCCCGGACGCGGAAGTCCGTCTCCGGCTCACCGGTGCGCAGCACGCGCCGCATCAGCGTGATCCAGGCGTCGCGGTCGGGGTCGGCCAGCACGGAGGCGAGCCGGCACCGCGTGCCGGCCGCGAAGGCGCCGGGCTCCACGGCCTCCCCGCCGAGCCGGTGCATGGCCGCGTTCTCCCGCACGCAGCGCAGGTCGGCGTCGTGCACGGCGAGCGCGACGCTGGACCAGGACAGCACCCAGTCGGCGAGCGGCCCCTCGTCGGTGCCGATCGGGAAGAGCGCCGCGTGCTCTTCCACGGCGGAAGGCTCCGCCGCGTCTCCCGAGGGGACGCCGTGCATCTCCATATCATCGAGCATGGTATTTTACCGGAATATTGGCAAATTCAGGTCATATGCAGACAATCGAAGCGGCACAGAGCGGCCACGACTGAGCGCGTACGGTGATCCTCCAGGACCGCGTTCGCGCCGTACCCGGCCGGCGAGGGCGTGACGCTGTCCGCTGGGCGCTTGGAGGGCCGCGGGCGGCACCAAGTCGTTCGTCGTCCTCGGTGACTTCGGGTTATTGGGCGGAGTGTTCGGCCAGTCGGCGTCCGAGAGCGAGGACCACCGTTTTGAGGGCTTCCGGCTGTTGGATGATGAAGGGCCGGTCCAGCATGGCGAGTGTGCCGGCGACCCACTCGAGGCGTTCAGCCCGCAGAAACACCTGCAGCCAGTCATGACCGTCCGCACCATCGGGAGGAGACGCCGGCGCGACGGACCCGAGGGTTTCCGGAATCCAGCGCCGCACATGGGCCGGATCGGCGCGGATGAGCACGGAGACGTCGTGTCGCGAAGGTGCCGCCGACAGTGGTCCCAGCACCTGGGCCACTGGGTCGACGTCCGCGGGCGCCTCAAATGTGCCCGGCAGAAGCCGCAGATCGGCCATCCTGTCCAGGCGGTAGGTACGCTGCGCCTGGCGGTCGGCGTCGAAGCCGGTGAGGTAGAGCAGGTTTCGGTGCGCCACGATGCCGTGCGGCTGTACGTGCCGCGTAGCCGCATGCCCCTGCCGCGTCCGGTACGCGAACGCGACCGGGCGCTGGTCCCGTGCCGCCTCGGCCAGACCGAGCAGCGTTCGAGCGCCTTCGCCGGCACCAGGACGAGCTTCGGCGTCGTCGTGGTCTTCCGCGCCCGGGCGCCGCTCACCGGTGAAGTCCACTGCCCGCAGTACCGCGTCGATGCGGCGAGCGAGCGCGGCAGGCAGTACCCGGCGGACCTTCGCCGTGGCCGTCTCCATCACCAGCGGGGTCACCGGACCACTGTGCGCATGCTGGTTGACCAGCAACGCCCACACCACGGCAAGGCCTTCCTCGTCGGTCAGCATCAGCGGCGGCATGTGGTAGTGACGGGCCAGCCGGTAGCCGCCGTACCGGCCGCGAACCCCGTCCACCGGGATGTCCATGTCGCGTAGCTGCTCGACGTAGCGACGCACGGTGCGCTCATCGACTCCGAGGCGCTCGGCGAGGTCGGCAACCGTGCGGGTCCCTCCCGTCTGCAGCAACTCCAGCAGGGCGAGAACGCGTGCGGTGGGTCGGGTCATACCTGCGATGATGCGGGATTTCCGGGCGGAATATGACCTGTATTCCTTCTAGGGTGACCACATGACCGCATCAACCGCAGTGCAGTTCGCCTCCGTCCGCCTCATCACCGATGACATTCCGCGGCTCGTCCGCTTCTACGAGGCCCTCACCGGTGCGACCCCGCAGTACCTCACCGAGGATTTCGTCGAACTGGTCACCCCCTCGGCCACCGTCGCTGTCAGTGGCTCCGCCCGCGTCGCTTTCATCACCACCAACACACCCCGTGGGGGCGCAAACAGCAGTGCCATCATCGAGTTCCTCGTCGACGACACCAACGCCGTATTCGAGAGGCTTGCGGCCGACTTCGGCGACGATCTCGATGTCGTTCAGCCGCCGGCCATGATGCCGTGGGGCAATCTGTCGGCTCTTGTCCGCGACCCCGACGGATCGCTCGTCAACCTCTACACGCCGGTCACCCCCGAGGCATGGCGACTTCAGCGCAACCGGACACCGAAGCCTCCGCACGCGCCCGTATAGCAAGCGGTGCAGCCGATGCCGCCGCAGGCGACGTGCCAGGTTGCCGTGGCGAAGCCGTGGTCAGACGGCGGGGATGGCGAGCCGGCGCAGGCGTTCCTCGCCGATCATGGTCAGCATGTCGGTGTGCCGGGGCTGCCAGCCCAGGTCCTGCTGGGCACGGACGGCGCGGATGCGGCCGGAGACGGCCATGATGAGGGCCCCGAATTCGCCCCACACGCCGGTGGCCTCCTGAGGGGTCAGGCTGCGTGCCTTGACGCCCAGGTCGGCGGCGACGCGTTCGGCGATCCAGCGGGTGGGGGTCTCTCCGGCCACGGCGTGGTACAGCCCGCCGGGACGGCCCCCTTCGAGGGCGAGGGAGAACAGGCGGGTCACGTCGTCGATGTGGACATGGCTGTAGGTGTTCAGCCCCTGGCCGATGTAGCAGGCCGACCCTGTGACGGCCACCGACCGGTAGACCATCGACACATGGCCGTGATCGCCGGGGCCCCAGATCAGACCGGGCCGGATGACCATCGCGCGCAGCCCGTCCCGGGCGGCGGCCAGGACGGTGTCCTCGGCGGCCTTGCGGAAGCCGGCCAGGGGTTCGGGTGTGAACGGGTCGTCCTCGGCGAAGACGTCGGGGCTCCAGGCGCCCGCGGTGCGCTGTATCAGCACGCCGTTGCCGGACAGGAAGATCAGCGACTTGTCCGTGCCGGTCAGGGCCCGGGTGAGGTCCTGGACGGTCGCGATTTCCTGTTCCGGGTCCGCCTGGGCGGCATAGACGACCGCGTCGGCGGTCTGTGCCGCCTTGATGACGGCGGGGCGCCGCTCTTCCAGGTCGCCCACCACAGGGGTGATGCCCTGAGAGTCGAGGGTGGCGGCAGCGGTTTCCGTGCGGGCCAGGCCGGTGACTGCGTGGCTTTCGGCGGAAAGGTGCCGGGCGAGGCCGCCGCCGACGAAGCCGGTGGCGCCGATGACGAAGATGTTCACGGCCTTCTCAGGAGGGCAGGGCGCTCAGTTCGCCGCCGTCGGCGAACAGCACGGCACCGTTGACGTAGGAGCTGGCGTCGCTGACCAGGAAGGAGACGATCTCGGCGATCTCGCCGGGGTCTCCGGCGCGGCCGCGGGCGGAGGTCTTGTCCAGCATCGCGATGTGCTCGCCGAGCATGGCCCTGGTGCCCTCGGTGTGCACGGGACCGGGCGAGACGGTGTTGACGCGCACGCCGGAGGGGCCGAACTCAGTGGCCCAGTAGCGGGTGAGGACTTCTACGCCGGCCTTGGAGGCTCCGTAGGCGGCGCCGACGGGGGCGGGCATGCGGGCCGCGCTGGAGCCGACGATCACGATCGAGCCCTGGCCGCGCTCGGCCATGCCGGGTGCCAGCGCGCCGACCAGCAGGAACGGGGCGCGCGTGTTGACCGCGACATGCCGGTCGAAGCTCGCGGCGTCGCTCGCAGCGGTGGGGGCGAACTCGTACAGGCCCGCGCTGTTGACCAGGATGTCCACCGCTCCTGCCTCGGCGGCCAGGCGCAGCGTGTCCTCGGCGTCGGTGAGGTCCGCGGTGATGAAACGGGCGCTGCCGCCCCCGGTCTCGATCTCCTTGACCATGGCTTCGCCACGGGCCCGATCGCGGCCGTGCAGGACAACGCTCGCGCCCTGGGCGGCCAGGTTCTGCGCGATGGCCTTGCCGATGCCCGACGTCGCTCCGGTCACGAGTGCGGTGCGGCCCTGCAAGGCGGTGCTGGCGCTCATGGTGTTCTTCCTCGCTGTGGTGCTTTCAGCGCGCAGTACGGATCACGACCGGCGCCCTTCCGCAATCCACTATGCATGACAGATGATCTGCTGACAAGAACATCTGCTCTTGAGAGCATGCGCTAGGATGTCGGGGTGAGCGCATCCATGTCCGAGAGCAAGAAACCGCGTGACGCGTCGGAATCCCTCGCGCTGGACACCGACCTGGGCTGGGCGATCCGCATGGTCTCGGCTGCGTTTCGCCGCGTCGCCACCGACTCCGTCGCGGACCTGCCCGGCGGAGCCCGCGGCTACCTGGTCCTGGTCGCTCTGGCCGGCGACCGCGAGCCGCCGTCACAGCTCGCCCTGGCCAAGGAGGTGAGTCTCGACCGCACCGTGATGACCTACCTCCTCGACGACCTCGAGGCCCACAACCTGGTGACCCGCAAGCCCGACCCGCGCGACCGGCGTGCCCGCCAGGTCCTCATCACCGACACCGGACGCGCACGCCTCGCCCAGGTACGGGAGAGCCTCGGCGCCGCCGAAGCACGTCTCCTCACCGACCTCGACCCCACGGACACCGAGCACTTGCGGACGCTGCTCGCGCGCGTGGCACAGACCGCGCAGCGTGAAGTGGTCGCCCCCGACGGAACGGAGTGCTGAACGCGCACCTCACCCGCCGCGTCCGCAGAGCGAAGGACGGAGCGTGCGTGCCCGACGGGCACGCACGTGACGCGGGACGCACCCGCGAGGCCAGGCCCCGCGAACACCACGGCATCACGCACCGGGCCCCCGAAGGAGCGCGAGCCGGGGCCCCTTCGGTCGCCGGGTGGCTCGTGAGGCGGGGATGCGCGGCCGTCAGCGCTCCCGGTCCCCATTGAGTCGAGTGCGCCCCCTTCCCTCCCGTTCCCTCCCGCCCGTGTGCGACTGTGGGTTCGACGATCTACCGGTGAGGGCATGCTGCCTGAGCGCGCCGCCTGCCGCAGGCCGGGCGCCCTCGAGAAGGAGCCCTGCCGTGACGAGATCCGGACCGACGGCCACCGTGCGCCGGCGCCTCGCCGCCCTCCTCACGGGCCTCGCCCTGGCAGCGACCGGCGTCGCCGACCTGACCACGGGCGAGGCGGCGGCCGCCGCCCCGGCCGGCCCCCTGCTGTACGTCGCCGACAGCGGCTCGGGCGACGTCTCGGTGGTCGACGGCGGCAGCGACACGGCCACCTCGTCCGTCAGCGTGGGCGGCTCGCCCCAAGGCGTGGCCGTCTCCCCCGACGGCGCCACCGCGTACGTCACCGACGCCACCGGCAACACGGTCTCGGTGATCGACACCGCCACCGACACGGTGACCGCCACCGTCCCAGTCGGCGCGATCCCGTACTCCGCTGCCGTCACCCCGGACGGTTCCGAGGTGTACGTCGCGGACCTCGGCGCGAACGCGGTCTCGGTGATCGACACCGCCACCGACACGGTCACCGCCACCATCCCCGCGGGCGTGGCCCCTGTCACCGTGGCCGTCAACCCGGCCGGGACACAGGTGTACGTCACCAACGACAGCGAGACCAACGCCGTCCAGGTGATCAGCACCGCGACCCACACCCTCACCTCCTCCATCCCGGTCCGCGCCCATTCGTACGGCGTGGCCTTCGGTCAGGGCGGCGCGCTCGCCTACGTCTCCCTCGTCAACGGCGCCCTGGTCGCGGTGATCGACACCGCGACCGGCACGGTCACCTCGGACATCCCCGTCGGCGTCCTGCCCGAGGGGGTGGCCGTCTCCCCCGACGGCACGCGGGTCTACGTCGCCGACGGCAACACCGACGCGGTGTCGGTGATCAGCGCCGCCACGGGTACCGTCACCGCCACGGTCCCGGTCGGGCCTTCACCTCAGGGTGTGGCCTTCGACCCGTCCGGCAGCCGGGCGTACGTCACCGACAGCGCGTCCGACACGGTGACGGTGATCGATACCGCGACCAGCACGGTCGCCTCCACCGTGACCGTGGGCAGTCACCCGGCCGGGATCGCGGCCGTGCCCGTTCCCCCGCGCGCCGACCTCGGCGTGAGCCTGACCGCCACCGGCGTACCCGGCCTGGTCAACGGCCGCATCGACTACACGGTGACGATCACGGACCACGGGCCGTCCGCGCTGGCTTCCGGCACCGTGACCGCCACCCTGCCGCCGTCGACGACCGCCACCAGCAACTCGTGTGACGCCACGGGCAGTCGGGTGACCTGCACAGTCGGGCCGCTGGCGGCGGGCGCCTCCACCACCCGCACCTTCTCCGTCCCCGTCGGCCTGCTCACCGTCGGCCTGCCCTACACCGTGACCGCCACGCGCACCGGCAGTTCGCCCGCCGACCCGAACACCGCCGACGACACTGCGACGCGGACCTGCACGGTGGTCACCTCGCTGGTCATCACCTGCAGCTGACGTACACACCTGCGCGCGAACGTGCGACGGCCAGGCCGCACGGCCCCGGCTCACCCAGCCGATCAGGCGCCGCCCAGCCTGGGCGCTCGTCCATCAGCACGATCACGCGAAGCCGGTCGCTTCGCGCGGGCCGGACACTGAGGGTGCGTGCGCACTGGTGCGGGCTTGTTGTTGTCGCCAATGGCAGCGCCGCTCGTGCGGCGACGGCGCCCATGGCCCCCGCGTCTACGACCAGTACCGTTGCTGTACCAAGACCGGATCCTCGACGAAACGTCCGAAACCGCCGACCCGCTGAAGCTGATGAGGCTCTTCGGCGTTACAGAGCGAACCGCCATGCGCTACGTCGGCGTCGCCCACCCGGAGCGCATCGCGAAGATGCCCCAGTGGTCAGGGCATCTTCGCGATGCAGCATCAGCAGCTGGCATGCGCCTTACTCACCGAGGTGGGTCAGGGCGACGGCGGTAGTCACGCAGGTCCAGGACCGGTTCCCGGCCCGCTGACGACGGACCTGGATGACCGACGCGCACAACAGACTCGGCCCCAAATCCAGCCATCAAGAGAGCGAGGCCGGGATCTAGGCTCGGCAGTCCCAGGCGTGTGAGTTGATGTCGTAGGTGCCGGCCAGATTTACCTGCTTGCCCTGGGTGACGCAAGCGCCGATGGGGCTGTGCCAGTCGATGTCGCGGAAGATGGTCACTCCGAGGCCGGTGACGCCATGGTTGTACACCGAATGCGGATGATCCACGCCGTCACCGGCCCAGGAGCACGCTTCCCAGGTCTCGGCGTCGTCGACCCACTGGCACCGGCTTCCTGTGCCGTTCGAACCCGTCCAGGCACAGAAGTAGCCGCTCGGACAGCTGCTCCAGTTGGACTGCGAGGCGGCCGCAGCCGGCGCGACAGCGGCGCCGAGGAGTCCTGCCGTCCCCATGGCGACGGTCAGCGCCGCTTTGAGTTTTCCCGCCACGTTCTCGTCCTCTCCTTGTGCTTCCGTCAGAAGTTGGTTCTTTGCGCCGAGGGGGCGGTGCTGTTCGTCACCGCCCCTCGTCGATGAGCCGGGTCAGTTCGGGCAGGCCGAACGGAGAGCGCCCCAGGTGTAGGTGCCGACGACGCCGTCGATGGACAGCTGGTTACCGCATTCGTTGGACCACTCACGCTGGAACTTCAGCACCGCCTTGTAGGTATTCGGCCCGAAGATGCCGTCGACTTGGTCGGAAGTCAGGTAGCCGCGCCAGTACAGCTGGCACTGCACCTCGATCACGCGGGATCCGGTGTCACCCTCCTCGGTGATGGCAGTCCCCGAGTAATACGTCTTGTTGCACTGGTAGGTGGTGGCGGGTGCGGCGCTCTGGGCTGACGCGGAAGCGGCATATGTGTGGCCGCTGATGGCGTGGGCCGGCAGGGCCAGTCCGCCGACCGCGATGGCGCTCAACGCGGCGACCGTGAGTGCCGTCCGCGGCCTCCCCATACGGGACTTCGGCATGGCGAGCCTCCTTGGTAGTACTACACGCTCCGGTCGGAGCGCTGTGACCACTTGTCTACGTCCCGCGGGGTTGTCCGGTGTCGGCCCGGCGAGATCGGACAACAGGCTGCGGACAAAGCAGCGGACGGCAGGGCCGCAGTGCCGGGCTCTGTTCATACGGGCTTCCGCGTCAGGAACACGCCCTCGGCAAGGGGTACGAGGGCACGAACCGGTGCCATGTCGATGCGGTCAGGACGCCGGTCGTGGTGGCGCAGACGCGGTGGACGGCAGTATCCGGGTTCAGGGACATCAGCTGGACGGTGTGGTCGTCGCCCGCGCTGGCGATGGTGCGGCCGTCGGGGCCCAGTACCGCTTGGTCGATGGGTCCGGTGTGGCCGCTGATGGGGCCGCCCCAGGCGGTGGGTGCTGTGGGGTCGGCGACGTTCCAGAGCCGGATGGTGCCGTCGGCTGCGCTGCTGACGAGGGTTCGGCCATCGTGGCTGAACGCTACGGACAGCACGAAGCTGGTGTGTCCGGTCAGTGGCGCGGCTAGGGCGGCGGGACGGCGGGGGTCGCTGACGTTCCACAGGCGTACGGTGTGATCGTCGTTTGCGGTGGCGAGGGTGCGGCCGTCCGGGCTGAAGGCCACCGATCCCACGCCACCGGTGCGGGCGGCCAGCGGCGGGCACCACCGTTCGGGGTGGCCGGGGTCGGTGACATTCCACAGGCGGGTTGTGTCGTCGGCGCCGGCGCTGGCCAAGGTGCGGCCGTCCGGGCTGAAGGCCAGCGCCCGTACGGTGTCGGTGTGCGCGGTGAGCGGGGTGCCGATCTGGCGGAGGTGGGCGGGGTCGGTGACGTCCCATAGCCGCACCTTGTGGTCGTAGCCGGCGCTGGCCAGGATGCGGCCGTTGGCGCTGAAGGCGACCGTGGTGACGGCGGCGTGGGCCGGATCGGGGGTCCGCTCGCTCAGCTCGCGGGGGTGTGCCGGGGCGGTGACGTTCCACAGCCGTAGCGTGCCGTCGCGGCCGGCACTGGCCAGGAGATGGCCGTCGCGGTTGAAGGCGATCTGGTTCACGGCTTTGGCGCCGGCTGTCAGCGGGATGCCGATGGGGGCGGGCCGGGCGGGGTCGGCGGTGTTCCACAGCCGGATCGCGCCGTCGGTGGCGCCTGCGGCCAGCACGCGGCCGTCCGCTCTGAAGGCGACGGTGTTCTCGTAGCTGGGGGTGGGCAGCACGGTCCGGGGCAGGTTCCACAGCCGTACGGTGTTGTCGGCGCTGACGCTGGCCAGGGAGTGCCCGTCGGGGTCGAAGGCAAGCCAGTAGATATATCCTGTGTGGCCGGTGAGGGGCGGGCACAGCGCGAGGGGGGCCGAGGGGTCGGTGACGTTCCACAGGCGGACCGTCTGGTCGGCGCCCGCGGTGGCCAGCACCTTCCCGTCAGGACTGAAGGCGACCGCGAATATCGTGTTGGCGGCGGCGTCGGGAATCGTGCCTAAGGTGACCGGGTTCGCCGGGTCGGACACGTTCCACAGCCGTACGGTGAAGTCGTTCGCGACGCTCGCCATGATCCGACTGTCCCCGCTGAAGGCGACCGCGTAGACCGTGCCCGTGTGGCCGCGCAGCGGCTGGCCCCAGGCCGACGGGGCCGCCGGATTGGTGACGTTCCACAGCTGGATAGTCTTGTCGTGGCCAGCGCTGGCCAGGGTGCGGCCGTCGGGGCTGAAGGCGGCCGAGGCGATGGGTCCTTTCTGACTACGCAGGGGGTCGCCGAGTTCGCTCGCGCTGGCGGGGTCGGAGACGTCCCACAAGCGCACAGTGCCGTCGTCGCCCGCGCTGGCCAAGGTGCGGCCGTCCGGGCTGAACGACACGGAGAAGACGATGCCCGTGTGTCCGCGCAGTGCGGGCAACGCCGTCGGGTGCCTGGGGTCGGTGAGGTTCCACAGGCGTACGGTGTGGTCGCGGCCCGCTCCGGCGAGGGTGTGACCGTCCGGGCTGAAAGCCAGCCACATGATGCCGCTGGCGTGTGCGCGGATCGGGTTGCCGAGTGGCGCCGGATGCGTGGTGTCGGAGACGTCCCATAGCCTGACGGTGTCGTCCATACCCGCACTGGCCATCACCTGGCCCCGTGGGCTGAAGGCGACCGCGTACACGGTCGCGCTGTGCCCGGTCAGCGGAGCGGACAGCGGTGCGCTCTGAGTGCCCAGCAGGTCGGTGGACAGCACGCCGGTGGCGTGGATCCGGTAGCCGGCGACATCGAGCCCAGCGGCCAGTGACTGGTCGGTCCCGCGCAGTTCGCCGGCCTGGGCCTGCACTTGGCCGGAGGTGTCGCTCGCGCGTACGGCCCGGGCGGTCGATCGCTGCTGGAGGGCGATTCCGGCAGCGGCCACGGCGAGGACGGTCAGTAGCGAGAGCGCGGCCACTGCCGCGCGGCGGCGTCGAGCCGCCCGGCCTTCGTGCCGGGTGGAGGCGGCCAGGAATTCCGCCTCTCGCCGGCTCAACCGTGCGTCGTCCACGTGCGCTTGGGCCCACTCTTGAGCGACGGCGAGCCGGGAGCCCCGGTACAGCGCACTCGCATCGCGCTGTTCCCTTTCCCATGCCGTGGCGGCGTCGGTGAGCTGCTGCCGGATGAGCAGGCCGGCCCGGTCTTCGCTGATCCAGCCGCTCAGTCTCGGCCAGGCGTGGAGCAGTGCCTCGTGGGTGATTTCCACGCTGTCGGTGTCGAGGGTGACGAGTCTGGCGCGGGCCAGTGCGTCGACGACGGCTTCCGCGCTGGGATCGAGTTCGTCCCTGGCCAGGCGGCGCTTGGAGTCCCCGGTGCTGTCGTTGAGGGACACCAGGCGCAGGAAGATGCCTTGCGCGAGGCGCTGCTGCTCCCTGGTGAAGCTGCTGTAGACGGTTTCGGCGGTGTTTGCCAGGGCGTGGGTGATGCCGCCGGCTGACTCATATCCGCTCAGGGTCAGAGTGTTGCCGCGCCTTCGCCGCCAGGTCTCGCGCATCGCGTGGGAGACGAGGGGCAGGACGCCGGCCTGCCCGGTTGCCTCGGCCACCACTCGGGCGAGCAGGGGGCCTTCGACCGTGGAATCGGCTTGGACGGCGGGCTGGGTGACGGCCCGACGCAGCTCATCGGTGGTCATCGGGCCGACGAGCAGTTGCGAGTCCTGGATGGCGCCCACGAGGTCGGCGTGCTGTGAGCAGGCAGCGTAGAAGTCCGCCCGCACGCCGAGGACGACGCGCGTCCGGCTGTTGGCCGCACCGGCTGCCGTGAGGAGAGAGGCGATGAAGGCGGCCCGTTCGTCCGCGTCCGCGCAGAGGGTGAAGATCTCCTCGAACTGGTCGACCACGAGGAGGAGTTCGGTCTCCGGGCGCTGTTGTGCGAGCAGCTGGAGTGCGGTCAGGTGCAGGGCGCGGGGGTTGGCCCGCAGATCGTCGTGGAGGGCGACGGCGGAGGAGCCGGAGAGCGCGGCGAGCCGTGCCGCGCATTCCTCGAAGGGGTGCGGGCCAGGAGTGAGAACCAGTGCGGCCCACGATGCCTCGCCACCGCCGGACACCCGCGGTATCAGGCCGGCCCGCAGGAGCGAGGACTTCCCGGAGCCCGAGGCGCCGAACACCGCGACGAACCGGTGGCTGCGGATGCGGCCTTCCAGGTCGTCGGTGAGCCGTTCGCGTCCGAAGAACCGGTCGGCGTCTGCGGCTTCGAAGGGGCTCAGTCCCACGTAGGGGCAGTCGTCATCCCCCTCAGCGGCGTCCGGGAGCTCATCGGTGCGGGCCAGCTCGGCAGACAGGCGATGCCAGCGCTGTTCCCATTCCGCCGTGTCGCCGCCGCACGCGCGGACGTAGGCGAGGGTGACCGGCAGACTCGGCAGCTTACGGCCGGAGGCGGCGTCGGCGAGGGTGGTCGAGGAGTAGTGCGCGGCGCGGGCGAGCTTGCGGTAGGGCGGGGCGCCGGCCTTGTCCCTCAGTTTCCTCAAGTCCGCCGCGAACCTGACCAGATGGGTGCCCTCGTCGTCCAACGGCCGCTCGCTGCGGGGCACCGTCGCCTCCTACCTGTCCTCGCGGAGTGCTCATTGTGCGGAGCGTGTTGTCCGCCGTCCAGCGGCCGACAGCGGACAACGTCCCGTCCCCTACAAACGAGCCACCACCGCAGAAGCGGCGGTGACGGTCACACGGGGAAGAGGAACGCACGACTATGAGCAGCGAAGTGAAGCATTCCGCACTACTGCGGACGAGAAGGGCCGTACTCGGAGCCCTCACGGCGGTACTCGTCTCCGGCGTGGTGCTGGCCGGGCCTACCGCGGCGTCGGCGGATTCGGCCGATATCAGGCTGGGGCAAGCGGACCTGAACGGGCTGGCGTACAACGCCGGCACCGTCGACGGCGTCAGCGGACCCCAGACCGAGGCCGCCGCCGAGTCCTTCCAGTCCGACCGGTGCCTGAGCGTCGACGGGATCATCGGCACCCAGACGCTCGGCGAACTGGAGACCGTCGTCAAGGAGGTCCAGGGCAAGGCCGGGGTCGACCAGGACGGGGACTACGGCAGCGGCACCACCACCGCCGTCAAGAACTACCAGAGCGCGCACCAGCTGACCGCCGACGGCATCGCCGGCCCGGACACCATGAAGTCGATGGGCATCACGCGACTCGTCGCGAGCTGCCACACCGGCAGCGCCCAGCGCGACGAGATCGTGAGCGTGGCCAAGAGCCAGCTCGGCGTCCGCGCCGACTCCGACAACTGCGTGCCCGGCAAGCCGTACAGCATCTGCGCGGACTGGTGCGCGGCCTTCGCGACCTGGGTCTGGCGGGACGCGGGCGAGAACATCCCGTTCATGACCTACGTGCCGAACGTCTACGACTGGGCGGTCAGCCACAACCGCTGGTACGGCACCAGCCAACTGCACTCGGCGCTCCCCGGCGACATGATCATCTTCGGCACCGCGACCAACCGCTATCACATCGGGATCGTCGACCGCGTCAGCGGATCAACCGTCTACGTGATCTCGGGCAACACCTCCAACCCGAGCAACTCCAGCCAGATCGGCGTCTACGACAAGAGCTACTCCCTGTCCAGCTCCGTCTTCTACGGGCTGGTCCGGCCCTAAGGACTGTCCGGCACGACCGCCATCACCGGTATCACGACCCACCTGCCGGCCGGCGCCGCGGAGGGCACACGACGTGCCTCGCGGCGCCGGTCAACCCTGCGCCGACCTCCGAAAAGGAGAACCACCGATGAACAGAACCCTGGCCGCCGCCGTCACCCTCGGCCTCACCGTGCTGGCCGCGTCGGCCGGTCTGCCGCACGACGGAGCCCGTGCGGCAGCGGCGACCCCGGCCCATCCCTGGCACGAGGACGCCGACCACATGGGTTCCGGGCTCACCGCCCGCATGGCGGCCAGGACCGTTCACGAGTCGGTCACCGCCGCTGCGGCCCCCGACGTGACCGGCACGCTGAAGGGCCTGGACGTCAGCGCGTTCCAGGAGAACATCAACTGGCCGTCGGTGGCATCGAACGGCGCGTCCTTCGCCTACGTCAAGGCGACCGAGGGCGTCGACTACACCAGCAGCCAGTTCTCCCAGCAGTACAACGGATCCGCTGCGGCGGGCCTGATCCGCGGCGCCTACCACTTCGCCCTGCCCAACACCGCCGGCGGCAGCACCCAGGCCGACTACTTCGTCGCCCACGGCGGAGGCTGGTCCGACGACGGCAAGACTCTCCCCGGCGCCCTCGACATCGAATACAACCCCTACGGAGCCACCTGCTACGGCCTCAGCCAAAGCGCGATGGTCTCCTGGATCACCGCCTTCAGCTCCGAGTACCACACCAGGACCGGCCGCTACCCGATCGTCTACTCCACCCGGGACTGGTGGTCGACCTGCACCGGCAACTCCGCCACGCCCGGCCAGCACGACCCCCTGTGGATCGCCGACTACAGCGGATCCCCTACCCCGCTCCCCCGCGGCTGGAGCACCTACACCATCTGGCAGAACGCCGAAAGCGGCACCTTCCCCGGCGACCAGGACGTCTTCAACGGCACCACCGCGGACCTCAAGACCTTCGCCCACGGCACCTACACCCCGCCCCCGCCGCCCCCCGGCAGCGGCTGGCCCGTCGTCTCCCAGGGCGCCACCGGCCACAGCACGACAGCCATTCAGTACCTTCTCGACGCCCATGGCTCCACTCTCACCGTCGACGGCGACTTCGGCCCGGCGACGCGGAGCGCGGTGATCGCCTTCCAGAGCAGCAAGGGCCTCACCGCCGACGGCATCGTCGGCCCCAACACCTGGCAGGCCCTCATCATCACCGTGCAGGAGGGCGACAGTGGACCGGCCGTCAAGGCCGCGCAGGACGAACTGACCGCACACAGCCACCCCGTCACCGTGGACGGCGACTTCGGCCCGGCGACGCGGAGCGCGGTCGTCGCCTTCCAGACCGGCCAGGGCCTCACCGCCGACGGCATCGTCGGCAGCAACACGTGGGCAGCACTCGTCTCCTGACGTCAACATCGGCATGCGTCAGAGCGCAAAGCAGTCGTGGGCGCCGACCAGCGACCAGCACCACTGCCACCACCGCCGAACCCGCGCACCGAAAGCCGGCAGAGGCCGGGACCAACCCCGCGGGCGCGGGGAGCACCGTGGTCCACTCACAATAGGGGGTTTCCGCTGGGACCAACCCCGCGGGCGCGGGGAGCACACGTCATCGGGCGTGCCCTCGATCCACGGGGCGGGACCAACCCCGCGGGCGCGGGGAGCACGTGTGCGCGCTGAAGCTGGGGATCGCGCGGACGGGACCAACCCCGCGGGCGCGGGGAGCACAGGAGACCACCTGCGCGTTCAGCTCGGCCGAGGGCTGATTTTGCTCACTTTACCCAAGCCGCCACTTGCTGAGAGGTATCAGTGGGCACTGCTCCCCTCGCCCGCCCGCAGGCGACAAGCTCCTCGGCCCGGCCTCGACCGACTGTCAGCCGCGCTCGCCTGAGGGGGTGCTCGTTGATCCGCTCCCACGTGTACAGCCCTCGCATAAGGTCCTGGCGCTGCGAAACGTGGTGGACCCGGTCGACGGTGGTCTCCACCGTCTCCGGGCGCAGCCGGCGGGGCCCGCGGTTGAGCGCTCGGTCGGCCGCAGCCGTACTGCTGGCGCGGGCGTGGTCCGCGGGGCGGGCGGCACCTGCCCGGTGGTGGGAACGGTGCCGACCAGGGCGGCTGAGAAGCCGCCGGCCGCGGTCGCGGCGATGATGACGGTGGCAAGGCAGCCGTGACATTTGCTTGCGCGTCGCGCAGTTGCGTGATGGCGGGCCCGGCGCTGCGTGTTCTGCTCGGCGATCTCGATGTTGGTCTCGTTGATGGCGTCGAACATTGCGTCCAGGTGGTGTACGCGCAGCTTGTCCGTTCGCAGCAAGGCCGAGCTACTGCGGCGCGCACCAGGAGCTCCCCAGGGAGCAGTTCGATGTCCTTCGCCTGCCCGAATGCGCTCCCCCCGCGCTCCCCTTGGCCTCTGCGGGCATCACTTGCCGCTCGGGAGAACCGGCCAGGCGCGAGGGAAAAGCAAAATCTCCAGGTCACGTGCCGTGTGACCTGGGGTTCCGTGTAGCCGTCCTCGGGATTCGAACCCGAGACCTACGCATTACGAGTGCGTTGTGGGCCGTCGCGGACGGCATGGAGGCACTGTTGCTCGCAGTGGCCCGCGGCCAGGAGGTGGGGCTCCTGCCCGCGGCCGCCCGCCGCCTCAACCGGCGGTCCGGCGTGGCGTACGTCCGCGTCAGCAGTGTGGCGCCGTTCACGGCCGCGCTCACACGGCTGCCCGCCCGCTAGGACCGTCCCACCGTCGCGGCGCTGCCGGCCGCGGCCCGGTAGGCCCCGCGGCGGCAGGGCCGGTGCACCGGAACACCGTCGGCAGCGGGCCGGGCGGAGGGGCGACCACTTCGAACAGCGCCCGCCCCGGGTCAGGGCGAGGCCGGGTGGGGCTCCTCCGCGGGGAGGGCGAAGGGGGTGGCGGGGTCGGGGGCCGGGCCCGTGATGGAGAGGTGGATCGTCTCCGTCCTCCCCGCGTTCCAGTTGCGGTGGGGGACGCCGCGGGGGAAGCGGACCAGGCCGCCGGGGCCGACCTCGCTGCGCTGCCCGGCGACCTCGACCGTCATGGTGCCCGCCAGCACGTAGAAGACCTGCTCGACCACGTGGGTGTGCAGCCCCTCGGGTGAGCCGCCGCCCGGTGGGGTGCGGATCCAGCCGACGCCCACCGCGTCGGCGCCGTCCGCCCGGTCGAGCAGTCTTTGCACGTAGCGCACGTCGGGGCCGGCCGCGGCAAGTGCCGCGAAGTCGACCTGGCGCACGTACGGGGAGCGGGGCGCGGAGTCGTCGGTCAACGTTCCTCCTTCGGCGCCGCGCGGGTGCGGGCGACGGCGGTGCCGGGGCGCCGCCGGGTGTGCCGCCCTCGCGCGGCGAACTGTCGCGGAATCGGGCCTGACGCATGCAGCATGCCGTTCCGCCCTCATGAAGTGTCGACACCTCGCCCCGAATTTTTTCGCTTGCCGACGTCTGGACACGGCGTTTACCCCACTGCTTGAATCCGAGTGTCGACACTTCGCGGACCGCACCCGGTGTTCGGCTCCACCTCAAGCAGGAGGTATCCCCGTGAACAATCCGCGCCGAAAGCTCGTCGTCGACGATCTGCGGATCGGACACTGGTCGCGCCGCAGCGGCTCCTTCGCCCTCGCCTGCGACGGCCTGACGTTCGACGTGGCGGAGAACGAGTTCGTCGCCATCGTCGGCCCGAGCGGCTGCGGGAAGACGACGTTCCTGACCGCGCTGGCCGGCCTGACCCCGGTGGAGTCCGGCCGACTGGAACTCAACGGCGAGCAGATCACCGGCCCCGCTCCCGACCGCTCGCTCGTCTTCCAGCAGGCATCGCTGTTCCCCTGGCGCACCGTCGTGGCGAACATCGAGTTCGGCCTCAAGGCCCAGCGCCGGCTGGACGCGAAGGGCAAGGCGCGCGTGGCCGAACTCGTCGAACTCGTCGGGCTCGCGGGCAAGGAGGAGAGCTACCCGCGCGAGCTGTCCGGCGGCATGAGCCAGCGGGTCAACCTCGCCCGCGCCCTGGCCACCGACCCCGACCTGCTCCTGCTCGACGAGCCGTTCTCCGCCCTGGACGCCCAGACCCGCGAGCTGATGCAGGAGGAGCTGACCCGGGTCTGGCAGGCCGACGGCGCCGGCACCGGCAAGACCGCAGTGTTCGTCACGCACGACGTGCCCGAGGCGGTCTTCCTCGCCGACCGCGTGATCGTCTTCTCCCGCGGGCCCGCCCACCTGGTCGAGGTGGTCGAGGTGGACCTGCCGCGCCCGCGCGGCGCGGGCGTCAAGCGCTCGCCGCGGTTCCAGGAGATCAGCGACCACATCCTCAGCCTCGTCATGAGCCAGAACCAGCCCGGTCGGAGGACGGAAGACCATGACAGCAACGCAGCTCTCTCCCGGTAGCGTGCGCAAGACCGCGGCCGGTGCCACCGCGCCCGGGCGCCGCAGGGCCCTCGACCGCTACCTCAACCCGGCGCTCGGCGTGCTCGGTGTCGCCGTGGTGCTGGCCGCCTGGCAGATCTGCGCCTCCACCGGCGTGGTCGACCCGAAGTTCAGCAGCTCGCCGTCGGGCGCCTTCCGCGCCCTGGTCGACTCCTTCACCTCCGGCGACGTGTGGTCCCCGCTGGGCTCGACACTGTCCATCGTCGCCTGGGGCATGCTCATCTCGATCGTCGCGGCGATCCCGCTCGGCCTGCTGATCGGCCGCAACCGCGTGCTGTACGCGCTCACCGACCCGCTGATCAGCATCATGTACTCGGTCCCCTACGTGGTCTTCCTGCCGATGCTCATCTTCTGGTTCGGCATCGGCGCCGACGCCCGCGTGGTCATCGTGGTGTGGAGCGCGATGTTCCCGCTGCTCATCAACGTCATCGCCGGCGCCCGCAACCTGGAGCAGAGCCACCTGCAGGTCTCCCGGGTCTTCTGCGCCTCGCGGCTGACGACCCTGCGCTCGGTCGCCTTCCCCGCCACCCTCCCCTACATCCTCGCCGGTGTCCGCCAGGCGGTGGGCCGCGCGCTGATCGGCGCCATCGTCGCGGAGCTGTTCATGGGCTCGGCGGGCCTGGGCTACGTGGTCCAGCTCAAGACCTCCAACTTCCAGACGGACGACGCCATGGCGGCCATCGCGGTGATCGCGATCATCGCCGTCCTGCTCAACCACGGCGTCGCGTACCTGGAGCAGCGGCTGACCTTCTGGTCCCGCACGGACTGACCCTGCGGCCCGGCCCCGCTCCGGGCCCGTGCCCCGGCCCCGGCCCCGGCTCCCCCACCCGAGTGCCCACCCTCCCCTTTCGTGCGCCACCCCATCCGAGGAACCTCCATGAGAATCGCCAGAGTCGCCAGACTGGCCCCGCTGCCGGCGGCGGCCGCCCTCGCCCTGCTGATATCGGGCTGCAACGGGACCTCCTCCACCCCGTCGTCCAGCATGAGCATGAACATCGGGTACACCGCGATCGGCGCGGCCTACTCCGACCTGTACGTCTGCCAGGACCGGGGCGTGTTCAAGAAGAACGGCCTGCACGTCAAGCTCACGCTGCTCAACAGCAGTTCGCAGCTGGCGGCGGCGCTGGTCAGCAACAGCGTGCAGGTCGGCGCGGGCGCGGCGCGGACCACCGCGCAGGGCATCATGAAGGGCCTGGACCTGAAGTACGTGGCGCTGCCCATCTCGCACTACTACCTGGAGATGTGGGGCAAGCCGTCGATCTCGTCGGTGGACGACCTCAAGGGCCAGAAGATCGGGCTCAGTTCGCCCGGCTCGCTCGGTGACGCCTCGCTGGACGCGCTGCTGGAGCAGAAGGGCTGGAGCGGCAGCGATGTGAAGAAGACGTTCCTGAAGAGCACGCCGGCCGAGGTCACCGCGCTGGAGAACGGCGCCGTGTCCGCGATCGTCACCCAGCCGCCGACCGGCACCCAGACCCGGTCCAAGGGCTTCAAGAAGATCATGGACTTCACCAAGTTCCCGGCCGCCGCCAACGCCTACACGGTCAAGGGCGACTACCTCGCCAAGAACAAGAAGGCCGTCGCGGCGTTCGTGAAGTCCGAGGCCGAGTGTCTGTCGATCCTGCACCGCGACAAGTCCGCGGCGATCGCCAGCATCATCAAGCACAGCGGCAACAGCGACCGCTCCCTCGCGGAGTACTCCTACGACTTCTTCGAGCCGCTGTGGGCGAAGACACCGAGCGTGGCGCCGCAGCTCATCGACGACGCCTTCACCCAGGCGGTGGCGACCTCCGGCGGCAAGAAGCCCGCGGACCCGGCGAAGTACGTCGACAACTCCTTCGTGGACAGCCTGGTGAAGTCCGGATACATCGCCGGCCTGTACAAGTAGTGGGCAACGGACCGCAGTTGGGCTCTGGCGGACCACGGAGACGATGAGGAGGCGGGCCACTTGGGCTCCCTTGAGGATGTCAACGACCTGCGCGACTGGCTCGGCCTGGCGCAGGAGATGGGTGAGGTGCGGACCCTTTCCGGCGCCCACTGGGACAAGGAGATCGGCGCAGCGTCGGAGGTCAACTACCGCCTCCCGTCGCCCCCGGCGCTGCTCTTCGACGCCATCGAGGGCTACGCGCCCGGGCAGCGGGTGCTCACCGCGAGCATGGCCAACGCCCGCAGGCTCGGCATGACGCTGCGGCTCGGCACCGACCTGGACGACCGCGGCCTGGTCGAGGCGCTGCGCACCCGGCCGGGCGAGTGGGTGGACAGCGCGCACAAGTACCCGGCGCAGGAGGTGGATTCGGGGCCGGTGTGCGAGAACGTCGTACGGGCGCCGGACGCCGACCTGCTCGCCTTCCCGGTGCCCAAGTGGCACGAGGCCGACGGCGGCCGCTACATCGGCACCGGCTGCGCGGTGTTCACCACCGATCCGGACACCGGAGTGCTCAACGCGGGCGCGTACCGCATGCAAGTGCAGAACGGCGGCCGGGCCGCGAGCATCAACATGGAAGCGGGCAAGCACGGCGCCGCCCACGTACGCGCCTGGTTCGCCCGCGAGGGCCGGGCCCCGGTCACCGTCTCGCTCGGCCACGACCCGCTGCTGCTCGTCGTGGCCGGCACCGAAGTACCCACCGGGCTCTCGGAGTTGGAGTACGCGGGTGCGGTGCGGCGGCGCCCGGTGGAGGTGGTGCGCGGCGAGGTGACCGGGCTTCCGGTGCCCGCGTACAGCGAGATCGTCCTGGAGGGCTGGCTGTACCCGGACCGCAAGGAGCCCGAGGGGCCCTTCGGCGAGTGGACCGGCTACTACAGCGGCGGCGTCGAGCCGGTCCTCACCATGGACGTCGAGCGCATCTACCACCGCGACGACCCGATCCAGCTCGGTGCCCCTCCCGGCAAGCCGCCGCACGACTACTCGTACATGCGCAGCGTGATGAAGTCCGCGATGATCCAGGACGCCCTGGTGCGGGCCGGGTTGCCGGGTGTGGAGGGGGTGTGGGCCCACGAGGTGGGCGGCGGGCGGCAGTTGCTCGCCGTCGCCATCAAGCAGAGCTACGCCGGCCACGCCCGGCAGGCGGGGTACCTCACCTCGCAGCTGCCGTCCGCGGCCTACATGAACAAGTTCGTCATCGTCGTGGACGCCGATGTGGACCCGCGCAGCCTCAACGACGTGATGTGGGCGGTGTGCACCCGCACCGACCCGGCCGAGGACATCGAGACGATGCGCCAGACGTGGGGCAGCCGGGTCGACCCGCTGCGCGCGCCGGGCCTGCCGCCGTTCAACACCCGCGCGGTGATCGACGCCTGCCGGCCCTGGACCCGGCTCGCCGACTTCCCGCGGGTCGCCGAGTCCGGCCGGGAGCTGCTCGACCACGTGGTGCGCCGCTGGCCGGACGTGCTGGGCGGATCGCGGTGAGCACCGACTCCGCCGTGTCGGCCGGCTCCGGGTTCCCCTCGGTCAGCGAGGGGACCCGGCGGCTGGAGCTGATGCGCATCCTCAGGCGCGGCACGGCGGAGGCCAGCATCGCCGACGAGATCGCGGTCGCGGTGGCCGCCGACATCATCGAGGGCCGGCTCTCGCCCGGCGACGACGTCAACTCCGTGGAGCTGGCCCGCACTTTCCGGACCAGCCGCACCCCGGTCCGCGAGGCGCTGGTGGTGCTCCAGCGGGAGGGCTTCGTGGAGCTGGCCGCCCGGCGCAGGCCGCGGGTGGCCCGGCTGGCGCTGCGGGAGGTGCGCGAGCTGTACAGCCTGCGCGCCTACCTGTACTCGGTGGTCAGCCGCACCGTCGTCCGGGTCGCCACCGAGGCGGACCTGGAGGTGCTGCGCCGCCATCAGCGGGCGCTTGCGGCGGCGGTCGCGGCGGGCGACGTGGACGCGTACTTCTGGACGAATGTGCAGTTCCGCAACGCCGAGGCGGAGATCGCCCGGGACGCCACGATCCGCCGCGTGCTGGACACCCTCGGCCTGCGCGCCCTGCAGCTGCGGCACCTGAGCCTGTCCCAGCCGGGCCGGCTGCACCCGTCGCTGTCCGACCACGCCCGGCTGCTGCGGGCGTACGAGGACCGCGACGCGAATCTGGCCGCGGCCCTCACCCGGTCCCTGGTCCTCTCCGGGCTCGCGGCGGTCGAGCGCTCGGGGTGGACCGGGGAGGAGCCCTGAGGACACCGGGCCGCGGGGAACGGCAGGCACCGGGGCCGGCGAGCAGTCCCGTACCCGGGCCCGCATGTGAGCAAGCAACTGGTCGGCACCATCGACACGAAGGACGGCAATGGCGGTTCCCCTGCGATTCCGGCTCAACCACGAGGACGTGGAGGTCCATCTCGACGACCCCGCGGCGACCCTGCTCGATCTGCTGCGCGGCGGCCTCGGCCTGACCGGCACCAAGTCCGGCTGCGCCGTCGGGTACTGCGGGGCCTGCACGGTCATCGTGGACGGCGAGGCGGTGCCCGCGTGCCTGCAGATGGCGGGCCTGCTCGACGGCCGCGAGGTCCGCACCGTCGAGGACCTGTCAGGTCCCGGCGGCCTGGACCCGGTGCAGGAGGCGTTCGTCGCCTGCGCGGGCATGCAGTGCGGCTTCTGCACGCCCGGCCACGTGATGGCGGTGCGGGCGCTGCTCGACAAGGAGCCCGACCCGGACGAGGAGCAGCTGCGGCAGACCGTGGACGGCAACTACTGCCGCTGCACCGGCTACGTGAAGATCCTGGACTCCGCGCGCGAGGCCGTCGCGCTGGAGCGGGCCCGCGCCGGGGAGGTGCGCTGATGTCCACCGCCCACGTCCCCGCCGCCCGTACCGCCGGCGCCCCGCAGGCACCGGCGCCCGAACTGCCCCCGGACCGCGCCGTGCTGCCGGCGGTGATCGGCACCGCGGTGCAGCGGGTCGACGCCGTGGAGAAGGTGACCGGCCGGGCCGCCTACGCCGCCGACGTCCGCCTGCCGCGGATGCTGCACGGCGCCGTCGTCCGCTCGCCGCACGCCCACGCGCGCATCGTGTCCGTCGACACCTCGCTCGCCGAGCGGCTGCCGGGCGTCCACGCGGTGGTCACCGGCGCGGACACCGCGCGGATCAAGTGGGGCGCCTTCCGCCCCGACCTCTACCCGCTGGCGCTGGAGAAGGTCCGCTACGTCGGCGACGAAATCGCCGCCGTGGCCGCCGTCGACGTGGAGACCGCGCGGCGGGCGGCCGAGCTGGTCCGGGTCGAGTACGAGGTGCTGCCCGCCGTCCTCAGCCTGGACGAGGCGCTCGCCGAGGGTGCGCCGCTGGTGCACGATGACGCGGCCGGCAACCTGGCGCACGAGTTCTCCTTCGACCGCGGCGGCGCCGACGCGTGGTTCGACCGCAGCGATGTGATCGTGGAGGGCGTCTGGCAGAGCACCCGCCAGTGGCACAGCTCGATCGAGACGATCGGCTGCACCGCGGAGTGGTCGCAGGACCGGGTCACCTTGTGGGTGAACACTCAGACGCCGTTCCTGGCCCGGCAGCGGTACGCCACCGCGCTCGGCATGCCGCTGCGGGCGGTGCGCGTGGTGCAGACCGAGGTGGGCGGCGGTTTCGGCGGCAAGTCGGGCGACGACAACACCTCGGTGATCTGTGCGATCCTCGCCCGCAAGGCGGGCCGCCCGGTGCAGCTGGTCAACACCCGGGAGGAGGAGTTCCTGGCCAGCCGTCCCCGCATCCCGATGCGCTACCACGTCCGGCTCGGCTTCACCTCCGACGGCCTGGTGACCGCCAAGGACATCGACATGATCGCCGACAACGGCGCCTACACCGGCAAGGCGCAGGCGGTCCTGGGCGCGGCCACGGTACGGCACGACGCACTCTTCAACTACCGTGCGGTGCGGGCCCGTTCCCGCCTCGTCTACACCAATCTGGTGCCCACCGGCGCCTTCCGCGGCTTCGGCAACCCCTCCGCGGACTGGGCCGTCGGCCAGGCGTGGGACCTCGCGGCCACCCGGCTGGGCATCGAACCGCCCGACCTGTTCCTGCTCAACGCGGTGGAGGCCGGCAGCGTCTCCCCGCACAACCACCGGATCGGCAGCTGCGAGCTCAAGCAGTGCATCCGCCGCGCCGCCAAGGCCATCGGCTGGTACGAGAAGCGGGCCGCGCCCACGCCCAACCGGGGCCTGGCGATGGGGGTGAGCGTCCACGTCTCGGGCCGGCGCAGCTTCGGCGACTACGACGGCAGTTCGGCGATGGTGCGGCTCGCCGAGGACGGCCGGGCCGTCGTCATCGTCGGCGAGGGCGAGATCGGCACCGGCGCCCGCACCACCCTCGCGCAGATCGCCGCCGCCGAACTCGGCCTGCCCGTCGCGGACATCACCGTCACCCGACCCGACACCGACCTGACCACCCATGCGCTCGGCGCCCTGGCCAGCCGCGTCACCTACGTGGCGGGCAACGCGGTCAAGCGCGCCGCCGAGCACGCCTGCGAGCAGCTGCTCGCCGCGGCCGCCCGCCAACTCGACCGGCCCGCCAGCGAGTTGTGGGTCGAGGACGGCGTGGTGCACGCACCGCCCGCGGCGGGCGACGACACACCCGTGCAGGTGCCGGTCGGGGTCGTCGTGCGGGCCGAGCTGTACCGGCCGGACGGCCAGCCGATCGTCGGCATGGGCGCGTTCGACAACCCGTCGGAGTTCCCCGACCAGTCGCGGTTCGGCAATGAGTCCGGCGCGTACAACTTCGTCGCCGAGGCCGCGGAGGTCGAGGTCGATCCGGCGACCGGCGCGGTCACCGTGCTGGAGCTGGCCGCCGCGGTCGACTGCGGCACCGTCCTCAACCCGCCGCTGGCGCAGGGCCAGGTGGAGGGCGCCATCGCCCAGGGCCTCGGCATGGCGATCACCGAGCGCTTCGCGTGGGCCGATGGCGCCCCGACCCGGCCGAGCTTCACCGACTACAAGCTCCCCACCGCGGGCGTCATGCCCAAGCTGCACGTGGAGTTCGCCGACTCCTACGAGCCGACCGGGCCCTATGGCGCCAAGGGCGTCGGCGAGATCGCGCTCGACCCGGTCCCCTCGATCGTGGCGAGCGCGGTGGCCGACGCGGTGGGCGTGCGCGTCCACGAACTGCCCATCACCGCCGAGAAGATCTACTGGGGCATCCACGACCCGGACGGCCGTGCCCGCGAGGAAGGCGAATCGCGATGACCACCCTCGACCGCGCCCCCGAGCACACCGGGCCCGTGCAGCCGCCGGTGCTGCTGGCCCCGGACTCCCTGGACGAGGCGCTCCGGCTGCTGGCCGCGCCGGAGGCCGCCGCGGTCGCCGGCGGCGTGCGCCACACCCTGCGCCGCCACGACCGCCTCCCGACACCCGCCACACTGGTCTCCGTCGGCCGGCTGCCCGGCTTCGGCACCGTCACCTGGAGCGGGGACGAGGTGGTGATCGGCGCGGGCGCCCGGCTCGCCGACCTCGAAGCCGACGCCCGGCTCGCCGCGGTGTGGCCGGCGGTCACCGAGGCGGCCGGCTCGGTGGCGACCGCCCGCATCCGCCGGATGGTCACGCTCGGCGGGAACCTCGCCGCCCGCGACGACAGCCACGACCCGCCGGTGGCCCTCGCCGCGGCCGGCGCCCGGCTCACCGTCCGCAGCGCCTGCTCCACCCGCACCCTCGCGGTCGGCGACCTCGGCGGCCTGCGCGGCGACGAGCTGATCCAGGAAGTGCGGCTGCCGCTGACCGCCGCCGGCGCGGTGGGCTCGTCGTTCGTGAAGTTCCTGGTCCGCGGCCTGTGGGAATACGCCTGCGTGAACGTCGCCGCGGTGGTGCGGCTGGACGCGGACGGCGCGGCGCGCGAACTCTCCCTGGCGGTGGGCTCGGTGACCGGCGGGCCGGTCCTGATCGATCTCGCCGACCTGGTGCATGCGGCCGGCCGTGACCCTGGCGGCCCGGGCGGCGTCGGCGACGCGGTGATCGAGGAGGCCGCCCGGCGCGCCGCCGACCGGACCCGCCCCTACAGCGACGTCCGCGGCTCCGCGGCGTACAAGACTCGGATGATCGCCGAGTTCGCCCGGCGCGCCCTGACCACGGCGGCGCTGCGCGCCGCGGAAGGAGCCGCCCGATGACCGCCGTCGAGGGCATGGCCACCACACGCGACGGCGTCGCGCTCGCCTACACCCGCCGCCCGGCGCCCGAGGGCGCCCCCCGGATCGCCTTCGTGCACAGCCTGGCCCTGGACCGCTCGCTGTGGTCGGGCGTCACCGAGGCGCTGGACGGGCGCGCCGAGACGGTCGCCCTGGACTGCCGCGGCCACGGCAGGTCCGGCCGCCCGGCGGGCCCGTACACCGTCGAGCAGTTCGCCGACGACCTGCGCGACCTGCTGGACCACCTCGGCTGGCCGCGGGCCGCGGTCGCCGGCTGCTCGATGGGCGGCTGCGTCGCCCAGGCATTCGCCGCGCGGCACGCCGACCGGACGACCGCCGCGCTGTTCGTGGACACCACCGCCTGGTACGGGCCGACCGCCGCCGCGGACTGGGCCGGGCGCGCGGCCGCCGCCCGGGAGAAGGGCCTCGCCTCGCTCGTCCCGTTCCAGCTGACCCGCTGGTTCGGCGACGACTTCCGCGCCGCCCGCCCCGGCCTGATGGCGGAGCTGACCGGCATCTTCACCGCCAACGACCTTGCGGCGTATGAGGCTTCGTGCGCCATGCTCGGCGCGGCGGACCTGCGGGCCTCGGCCGCCGCCATCGGCGCTCCCGCGGCCGTGCTGGTCGGCGCGGACGACAAGGCGACCCCGCCGGAGATGGCCCGGGACCTCGCGGCGCGCGTCGGCGCCGGCCCGGCGGTCGTCGTCCCGGGCACGCGGCACCTGACGCCGCTGGAGAACCCCGCGGTGGTGGTCGACGCGCTGGTACGGCTGCTCGACGAGGCCGCCGCCGACTCCCGGGCGGGGGGCCGCTCATGACCGCCCCGCTGGTCGTGGACGTGCACGCGCACCACGTGGGCGACCCCGCCGTGGAGCGCATCCGCGAGGAGGGCGCCGAGTACGGCGTACGGCTGGTGGAGCAGGGTCCGGTGACCCGCGTGGAGGTCGCGGGACGCCTGACCGGGCTGCCGCTGATCCCGCCGCTGAGCGATGTCGCGGCCCGGCTGGCCTGGATGGACGCCGCGGGTGTCGACGTCCAACTGGTCGCGCCCTGGATGGACTTGGCCGGCTACCACCTCGACGGCCCGGCCGGGCTGTGGCTCGCGCGGGTGCAGAACGACGCGCTGGCCGCGCTGGTCTCCGCGCACCCCGGCCGCTTCCGGGCGGCCGCCGCCGTCCCCCTGCAGCAACCGGAGCTCGCCGCCCAGGAGTTGCGGCGGGCGGTGCGCGACCTGGATCACCGGGCGGTGCAGATCGGCGCCCGGGTCAACGAACTCGGCCTGGACGATCCGGGGCTGGCCGTCTTCTGGGCGGCCGCCGAGGAGCTGGACGTGCCCGTCGTCGTGCACCCCGCCGAGTTGGAGGTGCCCGAGCGCGTCCGTCGGCTGTTCCTGCACATCCTGGTCGGCAACCCGTCCGAAACCACCTACGCGGCGGCCGCGTTGATGCTCGGCGGCGTGCTGGAGCGCCACCCGCGGCTGCGGGTGCTGCTCGTCCACGGCGGCGGTTTCGTCCCTTACCAGATCGGGCGGCTGGACCGCGGGTTCACCGCCGCGCCGCCGCCGGTGCGCGCCAAGGGGGCGCTCAGGCCACGGCAGTTGCTGGACCGGCTGTGGTTCGACTCGGTGCTGCACGACGACGGGGCGCTGCGCCACCTGGTGGACGTCGTCGGCGCGGAACGGGTCGTGCTCGGCAGCGACTACCCGTTCCCGATGCGGCTCGACCGGCCGGTCGAGGCCGTGGACGCGATCGCCCTGACCGACGCCGAGCGGGCGACCGTCCTCGCCGCCGCGGGACTCCTCGGCAAGGTCAGTCCGCCGAGCCCGTCCAGCCCGAGCGCTCCACGGCGGCCAGCCCCCGGCGCACGATGGAGCGCGTGAGGGCGGCGGCCAGCTCGCCGTCCGCGTCGTCGTAGGCCCGGACCAGCCGGCGGTGGTCGTCCACCGAGGTCTCCAGCCGGCCCGGCAGCGACAGGCTCAGGTGACGCAGCTGGAGGGTGCGCAGGCCGACGGAGTCCAGCACGGTTCGCACCGTCTCGTTGCCGGCCAGGCGCGCCTCGGTGTTGCGGAACTCCACGATCAGCCAGAAGTACCGCTCCTGGTCGTGGGCCGCGGCCGCCTGCTCCAGCCGGGCCTGGATGCCGTGGAAGACCGCGACCCGCTCCGGGCCGCACCGCTCCACGATCCGGCGGCTGACCAGGCCGTACAACTCGGCGCGCAGCTCGTACATCTCGCGCACCTCGGTCAGGCCCAGCCGCCTGACCCGGGGGCGTTTGCGGGCGGCGATCTCCACCAGGCCCTCGCGCTCCAGGGTCAGCAGCGCCTCACGCACGGGGGTGCGGCTGCTGTTGAACCGCCGTGCCAGCTCGACGGAGTTGAGGTCGTCGCCGGGCTTGAGCCGTCCTTCGACGATGCCGCTGCCGACCGCGATGAGGATCTCGTCGGTGACCCCGCCGATCTCGCCCGAGCGGCGCAGCACGCGGAGGATCTCCCGCTCCCCGGCGGTGAGCGGCGCCCCGGCCACCCGCAACGGCACGCGCCCGTCGCGGGGTTCCGCCTCCCCCGAGACGCGGCGCCCGTCACGGGGTGCCCCCTCCCCCGAAGTGCCACGGAGCCCTGGCTCCTGCGCGTCCCCGGCCCCCGGCCCGTGCGATCCGGCCCGCCCCGTCATCCTCGTACCGCCTCAACCCTGGTCCCAGCTCGCCTAACGGCCCCTCATGGAGCACCACATCACACCACGGGCCCGCCGCTGCGCAGGCACCAGGGGAGGCGTCGTGTCCGTGCCGGCGCGCTGATCAGGACGCTGGACGCAGCCCGTCCACGACGACCTTGAGCATGCGTTCCGGCCGGTCGGGGGATGTCGGGAGCTGCTCGTTGATGAGGACGATTCCGTGGACGACGAGGAGCAGGTCGCCGAGGTCGATCCCGTCCCGGGCGCCACCGACCGCCTGCGCCTGGGCCAGGAGACGTTCGCCGGCGGCCTTCATCTCGTTGCAGCTCGTGTTGACCGCGGATCCGTCCTGCAGTTTGGCGCTCATGACGCTGGCGGCGAGCCCGCGGCCGGTGGCCCCGCTCTCCAGGTGCAGGCGCAGCCACTCCACGAGCGCCTGGAAGGGGTCGGGGCTGTTCAGCAGCTCCACCGCCTGATCGCGCAGCGTGTCCGCGATGCGGAGGAAGACGGCCTCCAACAGGTCCTGCCTGGTGGGGAAGTGACGGTACAGCGTGGCGATGCTGACGCCTGCCCGCCGGGCGATGTCGTCCAGGGCCGCAGCCGCCCCGTGCTCCTCGAAGGCCAGTCCGGCGGCCTCGAGGAGCCTGTCGTAGTTGCGCTGCGCGTCGGCGCGCATGCGCCGGACCGGGGGTGCGCCTGCAGGTGCGGCCTGGGACATGGACCCGTCTCCTTGGTGAATCGCGGATGCCCCTCCAAGAGTAGGACCCCTACGGCTACGGTTGCTAACCGTAGAGACCCTACGGTACATTCGAAGGGTCCCTACGGTTAGGTCCCGACGCTGTCGAGCGCCCTGACCCCGGTCCCGGTACGAGCGGGCACATCAGGAGATCATCTTGGACACATCCCTTCACGGGCGTCAGGCGCTGGTGACCGGCGCAGGCGCCGGTATCGGCCGCGGATGCGCCCTCGCCCTCGCGGCCAGGGGCGCGACGGTGATCGCGACCGACATCGACCGCGCGACGGCCCAGGCGACCAGTGAGCACATCCGCGCGGCCGGGGGCGCCTCGGAGGCTTTTGCCTTGGACATCGGCGACGACTCCGCCTGGGAGTCGGTGCTCGCGGCGGTACGGGAGCGCCACGGCCCGGTGACCGTGCTGGTGAACAATGCGGCACTCAAGGCGTCGGTGGCGGGCGACCGGGGGCTGCTCGACAGCTCCCTGGAGGTGTGGGACAGGGTCGTCGCCACCAACCTCCGCGGTCCCATGCTCGGTGCGCGGCGCGTACTCCCCGACATGATCGCCGCGGGAACCGGTGCGATCACCATGATGACCTCGACGGCGGCGCTGTACAGCATCTCCGGCTTCGCCACCGCCTACTCCTCGGCGAAGGCCGGCATGATCGGCCTGACCCGCACCATCGCCGCGACCTACGGACCACAGGGAGTGCGCTGCAACGCGGTCGCCCCCGGCGTGATCATGGTCGGCGACGACACCGCGAGCCAGGAAGCGTTCCGCAAGGCGACCGGAGGACTGGTCGAGCGCACCGGCGTGCCCGCGGACATCGCAGAGACCGTCGTCTTCCTCTCCAGCGACGCCGGCTCCTACATCAACGGGCAGGTCCTGGTCGTCGACGGCGGCATCACCGCCCACATGCCGGGCCTCTCCCACAGCCAGAACGCCTGACCAGGACGCCGGAACATCCGGCGGCGGACGCGCAGCATGCAACCCGCCGGACGCCGCCTGAAAGACCCGCACGGAAAGACACCTCATGAAGATCATCGACGGTCAGCTCCACGCGAACCAGATCGGCCCCCGATGGCAGGAGGCCGATCTCGAAGCCACCCTCGACGCGACAGTCGTCGCCATGGACGCCGTGGGCGTACACGGCGCGGTCCTCGACGAGTTCACCGGACTCGACGACCGCTTCCACATGCTTCCCGGCAGCTACCACGCCAATGGGGCGTGGCGCCCGGAGCGGCCGTTCTCCGAACTGGCCGTCGCCAGGTACCCGGACCGCTTCGTCTGGCTGAGCCGGGTGGACCACAAGGACCCCGCCCTCGAGGAGATGGTGGCCGGTCTGCGCCGGAAGCCCGGGTGCGTCGGTATCCGTGTCCACGCGGAGTACGACGGCAACACCTGGCGCGACCCGGAGTTCGAGCAGGGCGGCTACAGCAGGCTGTTCGCGGCCTGCGAGGCCGAGCAGGTCCCGGTGTTCATCATGGTGACGCCCCGCGCCGAGACCCTTGAGCCGTACCTGCGGAAGTTCCCGGACCTGACGTTCGTCATCGATCACATCGGCGTCGCCTGGCCGGCCGCCGGCACGGCACCGACCGAGCGATATGCCCGGCTGGACAAGATCCGCAGGCTGGCCGAGTACGGCAACCTGCACTTGAAGTGGTCGCACGTCGAACGGCTCGCCGCCGAACCGTACCCCTATCCCGACCTCGTCCCGCACTTCCGGAAGGTCGTCGACGCCTACGGGCCCGAGCGGATCCTGTGGGCCAGCGACTTCACTCAGGCCGTCAAGCCCGGCCTGTCCCCCCACCCCGCGCCCTACTCCCACAGCCTGCACTACCTCCTCGACTCCGGCGCCTTCTCGGCCGCCGAGAAGGAGTGGATGCTCGGCCGCACCGTCCGCACCGTTGTGAACTGGAAGGACTGAGGTCCGCCCGCGGCCGCCTGGGAGAATGCCCGGCCCCGCGTTCCTTCTTGAGGGCGCCACGCTCAGGAAGGGCCCTCCGGCACGGGGGCGATCCGGGTGTTGGTGATGTGCTCGTAGACGATCGAGGTGCGCACGTCGGCGACCTCGGGGCGCTGGGTGAGCTTGTCGATCACGAGGGCGTACAGCGCGTTGTTGTCGGGGACGGCGACGTGCACGATGAAGTCCTCGGTGCCGGTGGTCACGAACACGCCGAGCGTGTCGGGCAGGGCGCTGACCCAGGCGCGGAAGCTGTCGATGACCGGACGGGACGGGGGCCGGACCCGGACAGCGATCAGCGCCTGCACCGAGCGGCCGATCGCGGCGAGGTCCACGTCGAGGATCGCTCCGCGCACGATCCCGCGCCGGCGCAGGGCCCGGGTGCGATCCAGCGCCGTGGTGGGCGAGACGCCGACCCTGGCGGCCACGTCCCTGTTGGTCATCCGTGCATCCGACTGCAGTTCCCGCAGGATCGCCGTATCTAGTTCGTCCAGGGCCACGAAGATCCGCCTCATTCCGATACATGTACGGATGCTTTGAATCTGCTCCGTACGAGCGCCTAGCATCCAAGCATAGTCGCCGTATTTGACACCAGGAGACGCGGATGCACGCACTGAATCGGACCGGCCCGGCCGTCGGCTTCGCACCGGACGAGGTGGACTTGGGCATGTCGGCCCGGGCGGCCCGGCTGAAATGGGTGGTGGTCGTCGATGAGGCGCTCCCGCCGGGCCGCGCCGCGAACGCCGCCATCTGCGCGGCCGCTCCCACGGCCACCCAGGTGCCCGGGCTGCTCGGTGTCGACGTCGCCGACGCCGACGGGACCGTCCATCCGGCCCTGCCCTGGGTGGGCTGCACCGTGCTCGCCGCCGACGCCGGCACTCTGCGCGCCATCCGCGCCAAGGCAGCCGCGGCCCCCGACACCTACGTCGCCGACATGCCCGCGGCCGCCCAGCGCACGCTGGTCTTCACCGACTACCAGGCCGCCGTGGGCAAGACCGCGGCCGAGGACATGGACTACTGCGCGGTCAGCATCGTCGGCCCCCGCAACCGCGTCAGCAAGCTGGTCGGCAAGCTCCCGCTGATGCCCTGACCACCCCCTCCGCGTACCACGGAAGGGCGCGCCATGTCCGATGCCACACCCCCGACCGTCAGCCGGTATCTGCTCGACCGGATCGCCGCCACCGGCGTCACCCACGTCTTCGGCGTCCCGGGCGACTACAACCTCACCTTCCTCGACCGGATCGAGGCCCACCCGCAGCTGCGCTGGGTGGGCAACGCCAACGAGCTCAACGCCGCCTACATGGCCGACGGCTACGCACGCCTGAAGGGTTTCGCCGCCGTCGTGACCACCTACGGTGTCGGTGAGCTGTCGGCGATGAACGGCATCGCCGGGGCCTACGCGGAGAACGTGCCGGTGCTGCACATCGTGGGCACCCCGACCTGCGCGATCCAGCGCCAGGGCCTGCCCGTTCACCACAGCCTGCTGGACGGCGACCACCAGCACTTCGTCCGCGCCGCCCGGGAGGTCACCTGCGCGGCGGCGAGCCTCACGGCCGCCGACGCGGCCGGCGAGATCGATCGAGTGATCGCCGCGATCCTCCACGAGAAGCGGCCCGGCTATCTCGCTCTGCCCTCCGACCTCGTCACCCGGCCCTGCCCCGCACGCACCGAGCCGGACAGCGCCGCGGCGCCGTCCGCGCGAACGCCCCTCCACCCCCACGCCCCCGCCGCCGCGTTCGGCGAGGCCGCCGCGCGCCTGCTGCGGGAGGCCACCAGGATCACCGTGCTCGTGGACGGCCTGGCCCGCCGGTACGACGTGGGACGGCAAGTGGACGACCTGATCCGCAAGGGGCGGCTGACGGCGGCCGTGACCACGGGCGGCAAGGGCGTCATCGACGAGTCGCAGGACACCTTCGCCGGCCTCTACATAGGCGCCATCTCCGCGCCCGGCACCCGTGCCGCGGTCGAGGACGCGGACGTGGTCATCGGCGTCGGCCTGACGGTCAACGACCTCAACACCGGCGGCTTCACCGCACGCGTGGACCCGGCCCGCCTGATCGACCTTCAGCCCCACCACGCCACCGTCGGCGCCACGCGTATCGACCGCCTGCCGTTGCACCAGGCCATCGACGAACTCGGCGCTCTCCTCAGCGCACTTCCCGACGACCCGGCGCGGCCCGTTGTCGCACTCCCCGATGACCGGGCGCGGCCCATCACCGCACTTCCCGACGACCCGGCGCGGCCCGTTACCGCCGGGGTCGCGGGAGCCCTGGCCGGAACCGCCGCGGAGTACGCGTCCGCCGCCTCCGCGACACCGCTCACCCAGGACGTGCTCTGGCGCCGCCTCGGCCGCTTCCTCAGGCCCGGCGACATCGTCGCCGCTGACCAGGGCACCCCGTTCTACGGCCTCCTGGGCCAGCGCCTCCCGGCCGACGTGGAGGTGATCGCACAGCCCGGCTGGTCCTCCATCGGCTACAGCCTGCCCGCCATCGCGGGTGCCCAGCTCGCCACTGCCGCACGCCGCCGCGCCGTTCTGGTCATCGGTGACGGCGCGGCCCAGCTGACCGTGCAGGAGTTCGGCACCATCGCCCGCGAGGGCCTGGACCCGATCATCATCGTCGTCAACAACGACGGTTACACCGTGGAACGGGCCATCAACGGCCCCAACGCCGCCTACAACGACATCGCCCGCTGGGAGTGGCAGCGCATCCCAGCCGCCTTCGGCGCCGACGCGACCTGCACCCGGGTGCGTACCGTCGGCGAACTGGACACTGTCCTGACGGAGTTGCCGCGGACCACAGGCCGCATCCGTGTCGTCGAAGCAGTGCTGGACCGGCACGACCTGCCGCAGGTCCTGCGCGACACCTGCGTAGCTGTTGCCACGCGCAATGCGGGGTGAACAGCGACGGGACCCTGCGGCAGTGTGCGCCCTTGCATCGGACGGGCCGTCAGGACACGCTTTCCTGCAGGGTTCTGGTCTGTCTGCTCTGCGGAGGTGAGCGCGTGACCGCGCCTGTTCAAGCGGGGATCGAGATCGTGCGGGCGACTGCGGCGCATGTCCCGATGATCCACGCGTTGGCACAGTCCAGGAATCTGGAGGGAATCGATCCGGCTGTTGCCAGTCAGGAGGGGTTCTTGGTCTCGGAGTACACCGCCGAGGTGTACCAGAGGCGGCTGGTGAACGCCGAGCACTTCTATGTGGCCGTCAAAGGCGACGACGTCCTGGGATTCCTGCTGGCCTACAGCGACACCCAGATCGAGCCCGACGAGTGGCTGAACCGCCGGATCAAGACCACGCTCGGCAGCTTCCTGGTGATCAAGCAGGTGTGCGTGGCCCGCGAGGCGGCGCGACAGGGCGTGGCGTCGCGGCTGTACCACCACGTGCTGGAGCAGTGGACCGCCAACCCGGTGATCGCCGCGGTGGTCGACGAGCCGCCCAACGAAGCCTCGAGCCGATTCCACCGGAAGATGGGCTTCGAGGAACTGACGCGGTTGCGACCGCCGGACGGTCGGATGCGCGTGGTGTGGGTCTCGCGCAAGCCGCGCGAGTCACTGCTGGAAACCCAGTACGAGATCGCGGTGGACTTATACAAACATGAGGACCTCCTCAACTGGAACAAGCTCAACAACTTCCTCTACATCACCGCGGGCCTCGCGGCCACGTTGGCATTCACCCTCGGCAAAGAGGGCGCGCAGTCGCATGCAGTGGCCCGGGGCGTCGGAGCGGTCATCGCGGTGATCGGGTTCGGGTCAGGGCTGGCGTTCGCCGTCATGCTGCGCTTCGGGCGTCGCTACTTGCAGAAGCGCAAGAGCACCGTCGTGGAGCTGGAGGAGTACATGGCGTGGCACGGCGGGCAGCGGATAGTGGGGCGCCAGCTGGCAGACCCGGGATCCGAATGGCTCCAGGCGTCTCCGACCGGTCTGGTCATGGTGTTGCTTCCCGTCTTCGTCTCGCTGGGCTGGCTTGCGATGCTGGGAGTGGTGCTGGCGAATTGACGTTCCCGCAGAACGCGTGACCGTGGAGGGCACGCACGAAGCTCTCCAACTCGCTGGTGATCGTATGGACGAGGTCCACCGCTTCGGGAGCCACGAACTCAGTGATTGCGCAACCACGGAGCGCTGCCGCTCCAGGGTGAGGACGACTTTGGAGGTTGACGTCATGCAGTCGGGGACGCATCGGGATCTCCGGAGGATCCGCCGAGGCCTCAGCCGTGCGACGCCGCGTTCGACCGGTGCCCATCCCGCGGCCAGCGCCTCGACGGGGGTCCTTTCAGCGGAGGTGAGTTCATGCACGGGCTTGCACTTGAAGCGGGTGGTCGGCCAAGGGCTGGCCTCCAGCCGTGCCGCTTCACCAGCTTCCAGGCGCCCTCGACCGGGCAGAGAGACCTGGAAGAGCCAATCGATCACCGTTGTATCCGCGCCAGGTTCCACCGCTGGCCCGCCCGCCCGTGAGCCAGTCGACCCCGCTCCAGCTCCCACGCCAGCCTGCCGATCTGGGCTTCGTTGAGCCCGGGCCTTCCCGGAGACCCCTTGGGCAGGGCCCCCGCCTCGCCATCCTTACGCAAGGCACGGCGCAACCGTTCAACCGACCGCACGCTGATCCGCAGAGCAGCAGCAATCTCCGCGTTCTTCCGGCCGCCCTCGAAACACTCCAGGGCCTGGAGCCGTACCCGCCCCGGCGTAGTTCTCTCGGCGCGGTCGGCCTGCCGCCCAGCGCGTACCTCATGTCTCAGCCTCGCGCTTTCACGAGTTGGGGCGCCGAGGCTTGATCAAATAAGCAGAGAGCACCTCTGAACTGCAGCGATTGGACTTTTCTAGGGTCCTGTTGGCTGCACGGAAAGAGGCGCTCTCCAGGTGAAGAAGCCTATCGGGTTGTACCCACGTCGTCCTTGTGAAGGAGGGGGTTCCGCCACCGGATCGAGTTGTTCGCGAGTGGGTACTCGGAACTGGTGCCTGGCTCAGACGGTCGGGACGGTGCCGCCGTCGATCACGTACTCGGCTCCTACGATGGCCGAGGCGCGGTCCGAGACAAGGAAGCCGACCAGGTCCGCAACCTCTTCCGTCGTTGCGAACCTTCCGAGTGGAACCCCTCCGAGGGAATCCATCACGCTCTGCTTCGCCTCCTCGCGGGTCAGTCCGTTGCCCTCGGCGAGCTGGTCGATGAAGCCCTCATACGCTCCGGTCTGAATCCCCCCGGGGCTGAGGGCGTTCACTCGCACTCCTCGTGGCGCCAGTTCGTTCGCAAGACCCTTGCTGTACGTACGCAACGCACCCTTCGCTGACGCGTACGGCAACGTCGCGTCGTGCAGCGGCATCTGACGCTGGATCGACGTGACGTGGACAACTGCTCCTGATCCGGCCTCCACCATTGCCGGCAGCAGCGCTCGATCCAGTCGGACAGCTCCCAAGAAGTTCAGGTTGAGTTCCGCCAGCCAGTGCGCCTCAGTCGCTGCCGCGAACCCGCCAGGTGGGGTTGACGACCCTCCGACAACGTGCACCAGGATGTCCAGCGCACCTCCCTCAGAGATCTTGGACACCACAACCTCTGCACCACCCACCGTGGAAGTGTCCGCCTCGATGAATCGGTCGGGGCGCTCGTAGCCGCCGGGCATAGTGCGTGCCGTGGTCCACACGTCGGCACCCATCTCTCGCAGTCTCTCCACGACGGCCTTGCCCGAGCCCTTCGAACCGCCCGTGACCAGCGCCCTGCGACCGTCGAGACGATCGCGATCTGTACCGGACATTTTTCTCTCCACTGAAGATCGAGGTGGTGCGGATTCGGTCAGGCCGGATGGTTGGCGATGACGAGTTCGGCGATGCCGTCGTCCTGCAGCGCGAAACGGTAGTCAAGC
>NZ_FNIE01000016.1 GCF_900103985.1 Actinacidiphila guanduensis
ACAACCAGGAGCGCTAGTTGAGTGCGATGAGCCAGGCGGCACAGAATCTGAACTGGTTGATCACCAACTTCGTGGACAACACCCCGGGGGTGTCCCACACGGTGGTGGTCTCCGCCGACGGCCTGTTGCTTGCGATGTCGGATGGTTTTCCTCGTGATCGTGCCGATCAGTTGGCGGCGGTGGCTTCGGGGTTGACGTCGTTGACGGCGGGTGCCTCTCGGATTTTCGAGGGGGGGAGTGTGAACCAGACGGTGGTGGAGATGGAGCGTGGGTTCCTGTTCATCATGTCGGTGTCGGATGGTTCGTCGTTGGCGGTGCTGGCGCATCCGGAGTGCGACATCGGTCTGGTCGGTTACGAGATGGCCCTGCTCGTCGACCGGGCCGGCAGCGTGCTCACCCCGGACCTGAGGGCCGAACTGCAGGGCAGCCTGCTCAACTGACACATCGGCGTACGGCCTCGTCCGGGCACCCGCCAGGCGCTCGGACGAGGCCCCGCCGAACCAGAGGAGGACCCGTGAGCACTCCCCCCGGTGGAGACCCCTACGGCAGTCGACCCGCCACGCCGTACCCCCCCTCGGCTTCCCGGCCCGGCGGGCCCGAGCAGGCCCCGCAGGGCCCCGGCCCGCAGCAGCCCGGGTCGCCCTACCGTCAGCCGAGGATCCAGCCGTACGCGCCCCCGCAGGCCCCGCCGCCGCAGGCGCCGCGCGGCCGGGCGGCGGACGGCGGGCGGGGCGCGGGCACCGGCGGCCGCTCACGCACGCCCTCGGGCCTGGTCCGCCCCTACACCATGACCGGCGGCCGGACCCGGCCGCGCTACCAGCTGGCCATCGAAGCGCTGGTCAGCACGACCGCAGAGCCGGACCGGCTGCGCGGGCAACTGCCCGAGCACCAGCGGATCTGCCAGCTGTGCCGCGAGGTCAAGTCGGTGGCGGAGATCTCCGCCCTGCTCACCATCCCGCTGGGCGTGGTGCGCATCCTCGTGGCCGACCTCGCCGAGGCCGGCCTGGTGGCCATCCACCAGCCCGGCGGCGACGAGTCGGCCGGCGGCCAGCCTGACGTGACACTGCTTGAAAGGGTGCTCAGTGGACTTCGGAAGCTCTAGCGGACCGGCCCGCGCCACCACCTCCGCGAAGATCGTGGTGGCCGGCGGCTTCGGCGTGGGCAAGACCACGTTCGTCGGTGCGGTCTCGGAGATCAACCCGCTGCGCACCGAAGCCGTGATGACCTCCGCCTCGGCCGGCATCGACGACCTCACGCACGCGCCGGACAAGACGACCACGACCGTGGCGATGGACTTCGGCCGCATCACGCTGGACGAGGACCTGATCCTGTACCTGTTCGGCACGCCCGGCCAGGACCGGTTCTGGTTCATGTGGGACGACCTGGTGCGCGGCGCCATCGGCGCCATCGTCCTGGTGGACACCAGGCGCCTTTCCGACTGCTTTCCCGCGGTCGACTACTTCGAGAACAGCGGGCTGCCGTTCGTGATCGCGCTCAACGGCTTCGACGGCAACCAGCCCTACGGCCCGGAGGAGGTCCGCGAGGCCCTCCAGATCGGCCCCGAGGCACCGATCATCACCACCGACGCCCGGCACCGGGACCAGGCGAAGAGCGCGCTGATCACGCTCGTCGAGCACGCGCTGATGGCCCGCATGCGCTGAGGGCGGCCCGACCGGCCACCGGAGAACCCGTTTTGGAGCGCGGTCGCGGATCGGGTAATGTTCTTCCTGCGCCGCCGAGCGGGCCGAAAGGCCCGGGAGAACGGCGCAAGCCGAACAAGACCTCACCAAGAGGTTGCGTTCTGGTGGGGTATGGTGTAATTGGCAACACAGCTGATTCTGGTTCAGCCATTCTAGGTTCGAGTCCTGGTACCCCAGCAGCACTTCAGTCAAGTGCGAGCCCCCGTTGTGTAGCGGCCTAGCACGCTGCCCTCTCAAGGCAGTAGCGCCGGTTCGAATCCGGTCGGGGGTACTGCGCCCCCGTTGTGTAGCGGCCTAGCACGCTGCCCTCTCAAGGCAGTAGCGCCGGTTCGAATCCGGTCGGGGGTACGCACAAAGTCTCCGAGCCCGTCGCATGCAGCGGCGGGCTCGAGTCGTTTCCGCGGCACGCGCGGGGCGCCGCCGCGAGGCGTCCGGGGCGCTGCTGCGGCACCCCTGCGGCACTTCTGCCGCACCCCCGTGGGCGGCCCCGTACGGCCCGCCGCGGGGCGCCCCGCACCCGATGCGGCCGGGCCGGGTCGGATGCGGGTCAGGGCCGGGTCAGCCGCTGCGGCGCAGCGCCTCGGAGAGCCGTGCGGCGGCGTCCACCACGGCCTGGGCGTGCATCCGGCCCGGGTGCCGGGTCAGCCGCTCGATCGGGCCGGAGACCGAGACGGCCGCCACCACCCGGTTCGAGGGCCCGCGCACCGGCGCCGAGACCGACGCCACACCCGGCTCGCGCTCGCCGATGGACTGCGCCCAGCCGCGCCTGCGCACCCCGGACAGCGCGGTCGCGGTGAAGCGGGCCCCCTGCAGGCCGCGGTGCAGCCGCTCCGGCTCCTCCCAGGCCATCAGCACCTGGGCCGCCGAGCCGGCCTTCATCGGCAGCGTGGAGCCCACCGGCACGGTGTCCCGCAGTCCGGACAGCCGCTCGGCCGCGGCCACGCAGATGCGCATGTCGCCCTGCCGCCGGTAGAGCTGCGCGCTCTCGCCGGTCACGTCGCGCAGGTGCGTGAGCACCGGCCCCGCGGTGGCCAGCAGCCGGTCCTCGCCGGCCGCCGCGGCCAGCTCCGACAGCCGCGGGCCCAGGATGAAGCGGCCCTGCATGTCCCGGGCCACCATGCGATGGTGTTCGAGCGCGACCGCGAGGCGGTGCGCGGTGGGGCGGGCCAGCCCCGTGGCCCCCACCAGCCCCGCGAGGGTGGCCGGACCCGACTCCAGAGCGCTGAGCACCAGAGCCGCCTTGTCGAGAACGCCGACGCCGCTAGAGTTGTCCATGCAACGATATTCACGTCTCAGAGTGTGAAACGCAAGTTCATATGTGCCCGCGAGACGGCAGGCTGGAGGGCACAGCGACACGCGCGACACACGAACCACACCGAGCACCACCGAACAGGCCCGCGACGCTGCGCGGCCGGAGGGACAGCGATGGGTAGGACACTCGCGGAAAAAGTCTGGGACGACCATGTCGTCCGCCGCGCCGAGGGCGAGCCCGATCTGCTCTTCATCGATCTCCACCTCATCCACGAGGTGACCAGCCCGCAGGCGTTCGACGGGCTGCGGATGAACGGGCGGCGGGTGCGCCGCACCGACCTGACCATCGCCACCGAGGACCACAACACCCCGACTCTCGACATCGACAAGCCGATCGCCGACCCGGTCTCGCGCACCCAGCTGGAGACGCTGCGCAAGAACTGCGCGGAGTTCGGCGTGCGGCTGCACCCGCTCGGCGACGTCGAGCAGGGCGTGGTGCACGTGGTCGGCCCGCAGCTGGGCCTGACCCAGCCGGGCACCACCGTGGTCTGCGGCGACTCGCACACCTCCACCCACGGCGCCTTCGGCGCCCTGGCGTTCGGCATCGGCACCTCGCAGGTCGAGCACGTGCTGGCCACCCAGACGCTGCCGATGGCACCGTTCAAGACGATGGCGATCACCGTCGAGGGCGAACTGCCCGAGGGCGTCACCGCCAAGGACCTGATCCTCGCCGTCATCGCCCGGATCGGCACCGGCGGCGGCCAGGGCTACGTCATCGAGTACCGCGGCTCGGCGATCGAGAAGCTGTCGATGGAAGCCCGCATGACCATCTGCAACATGTCGATCGAGGCCGGCGCCCGGGCCGGCATGATCGCCCCCGACCAGACCACGTTCGACTACCTGCGGGGCCGCGCGCACGCGCCCGAGGGTGAGGACTGGGACGCGGCGGTCGCGTACTGGAAGACGCTCAAGACCGACGAGGACGCCGTCTTCGACCGCGAGGTGGTCATCGACGCCGCCACGCTCGCCCCGTTCGTCACCTGGGGCACCAACCCCGGCCAGGGCGCGCCGCTGAGCGCCTCCGTGCCGGACCCGGCCTCCTTCGCCGACGCCGGTGACCGGCTGGCCGCCGAGAAGGCGCTGGAGTACATGGGCCTGACCGCGGGGCAGCCGCTGCGCGAGGTCGCCGTGGACACCGTCTTCGTCGGCTCGTGCACCAACGGCCGGATCGAGGACCTGCGGGCCGCCGCCTCCGTCGTCCAGGGGCGCAAAGTGGCCGACGGCGTCCGGATGCTGGTCGTACCCGGCTCGGTCCGGGTGGCGCTGCAGGCCGTCGAGGAGGGCCTGGACAAGGTGTTCACCGCCGCGGGCGCCGAGTGGCGGCACGCGGGCTGCTCGATGTGCCTGGGCATGAACCCCGACCAACTCGCCCCCGGCGAGCGCTCGGCGTCCACCTCGAACCGCAACTTCGAAGGACGGCAGGGCAAGGGCGGCCGCACCCACCTGGTCTCCCCGCAGGTCGCCGCCGCCACCGCGGTGGTCGGCCGCCTCGCCTCGCCGGCCGACCTGTCCGACGCCCCTGCCCTGACGGAGGTCTGAGCGCCATGGAAGCCTTCACCACCCACACCGGCCGGGCGGTGCCGCTGCGCCGCACCAACGTGGACACCGACCAGATCATCCCCGCGCACTGGCTGAAGAAGGTCACCCGCAACGGGTTCGAGGACGGCCTGTTCGAGGCGTGGCGCAAGGACCCGTCCTTCGTGCTCAACGCCCCCGAGCGCCAGGGCGCCACCGTGCTGGTGGCCGGCCCCGACTTCGGCACCGGCTCCTCGCGCGAGCACGCGGTCTGGGCGCTGCAGAACTACGGCTTCAAAGCGGTCGTCTCCTCCCGGTTCGCCGACATCTTCCGCGGCAACTCGCTGAAGAACGGCCTGCTGACGGTGGTGCTGCCGCAGGAGACGGTCGAGCGGCTGTGGGCGCTCACCGAGGCCGACCCGGCCGCGGAGATCACGGTGGACCTGGTCGCCCGCGAGGTGCGGGCCGAGGGCATCACCGCGCCCTTCGAACTGGACGACAACCTCCGCTGGCGGCTGCTGGAAGGGCTCGACGACATCAGCCTGACGCTCGCCAACGAGGCGGACATCGCCGCTTTCGAGGCCCGCCGGCCGTCCTGGAAGCCGAGCACCGCGAAGGTCTGACGCCGGTCTGAAGCCGGTTCGAGCCGGCGTGGCGCCGGTGCGAAGCCGTTTTCGACTCCGGCTCGCAAAACCGTCATCCGCACCATATCCGGAGCGCCTCCCACCCGCCTGGTGGGAGGCGCTCCGCCGTGTGCGGCGGGGTTCCCCGGCTTGCCGTCCGGCCGTTCCGCGGCCGTACTTCGGCGGCGCTTCGGACGCTGCTCGGCAGGTGCGGACGACCCGGACACGCCGCCGCCATGGGTACGGCGAAAGCAGTCCGTAACACCCGGTTGGCCCTGTCGCGCTCCGCAACTGCCCGCAGATGGCACAATCGACGCATGGGACGCGACGGCCAACTGGAGCTCTACGGGCTCCTTGCCGCGCGTCTGAAGCAGGCGCACGCGCGCGTTGCCAATCCCGAAGTCCCGGACGGGACACGGCGGGAGTTGACCCGGCGGCTCCTCGCGGTGACGGCGGCGGCGAAGCACGATCTCGCCGACGCGGCACGGCGCCTGGACGTGTTAACGGCTGAGTTGGACGATCTCGGAATCCCCGATCGGTGATCACACGGAGTACCGAGTTCGTTGCGGCACAAGGGTGATTCGCCCGTTTCGTATTTGATTTGCGGTATATATCCGCCTAGCGTGCGAAATCAGCCCGTACTCATTCGCCGGGCAAGTTTCCGAAGGGGAAGACGTGAACAAGGCGCAGCTCGTAGAAGCGATTGCCGACAAGGTCGGCGGCCGGCAGGCCGCCGCGGACGCGGTTGACGCGGTTCTCGACGCGGTCGTCCGCGCGGTCGTCGGCGGAGACCGGGTGTCGGTCACCGGATTCGGCTCGTTCGAGAAGGTCGAGCGGCCCGCCCGTTACGCCCGCAACCCCCAGACCGGGGAGCGGGTCCGGGTCAAGAAGACCTCCGTGCCGCGGTTCCGGGCCGGGCAGGGCTTCAAGGACCTGGTCAGCGGGGCGAAGAAGCTTCCGCGCGGCGGCGAGGTGTCGGTGAAGAAGGCGCCCAAGGGCAGCCTGAGCGGCGGTGCCTCCACCACCGCGCGCACCACCACGAAGAAGGCCGCGGCCAAGAAGGCGAGCACGGCGAAGAAGGCGGTCACGGCGAAGACGGCGGCGGCCAAGAAGACCACCGCCAAGAAGGCCACCACGAAGAAGACCGCGGCCAAGAAGACGACCGCGAAGAAGGCACCGGCCAAGAAGGCCACCGCCAAGAAGGCCCCGGCCAAGCGCGCCTCGGCCCGCAAGACGGCCACCAAGCGCGCGGCCGCGAGGTAATCGCCCACCCACCGCGACGGGCCGGCCCCCGATCCGGGGAGTCCGGCCCGCGCCGTCTTCCCCCACCGTGCGGTGGCGGTCAGCCGGCGTCCGGGTAGGTCGCCAGCGTCACGAAGACCACCCGACGGCCGTCGCCCGAGCCCTCGGTGCGGATGCGCACCCGCTGGCCGGGCCGCAGCAGGCGCAGGCCGCCGGCGTCGAAGGCGGGCGCGTCGAACTCCAGCGGGGTGCCGTCGTCCAGCAGCACACTGCCGGCCCGGGTCGAGGCGTCGAAGGTGAATGCGGTGGCCTGCATGGCGCCAGCGTATCGGCCGGCGGACCGGCCCATCGGGCCGACCGGACCGGTGGCCGGGGTCAGCGGGGTCCGTGCGGTACGTCGGCTCAGCCGGGTCAGCGGGATCCGTGGGGTCAGCCGGGTATGTCGGCTCCATCGGCTCCACCGGGTCAGCCGGCTCTGTCGGTCTGCGGGGTCCGTGGGCTCGGCCGGGTACGTCGGCTCCATCGGCCCTGTCGGGTCGGTAGGGTCAGCGGGCTCGGTCGGCTCTGCCGGGTCGGCCGGGTACGTCGGCTCAGCCAGCCAGCCAGCCAGCCAGCCAGGCCGGCTCTGCCGGGTCGGCCGGGTCGTTCGGTCAGTCGGGGATGAGCAGGCCGGCCGCGACCGCCGCCGTGCGCGGGCCCACGCCCAGGGCGAGCGCCTCGCGCAGGTCCGCGAGGGTGTCCACGTCCCGCCGTACGGAAGGCGCTTCCGGCAGCGTGATCTCGGCCGCGCCCGAGGCGAGGTGGCGGGCGCGCGAGGAGCCGCCGAACGCGGGGGAGAGCGGCAGGTACGGCACCGCGGTGAGCAACGTTGTCCCCACACCCTCCGCGTCGGCCAGGAACGCCCGCTCGCCGGTCCCCGCAGCCGCCCGGAGCACCTCGGCCAGCTCCGCGGGCCGCAGGGCCGGCAGATCGCCGTTCAGCGCCGCGACCGCGGCGGCCGGTTCCCGTCTGCGCACCTCCTCGGCGCCGTACCGCAGCGCCGCATTGAGCCCGGCCGCGGGCGCGTCGGGCACCACGAGGGCGCCGTGCGCCGCCAGTTCCGCCGCCGCGGCCCGGTCGTCGGTGACCACTGTCACGTCCGCGACCTGAGGGCACGCCAGTACCGCGGCCACCGTGTCCACGGCGAACGCCAGCGCCAGCGCTGGCCGCACCTCCCCGGCCGCGGCCAGCCGGCTCTTCGCCACCGCCAGCGGCTTCAACGGCACGACCAGCGACCACCTCGCATCGTCCACGCGCTCCATTGTGCGGTGCCGGCGCGCCGCCACCGCCGACCGCCGCCCCGTTGCGGCCCGTGCCCCGGCCGGACACGCGGCGGCCGCGGCCGCGGGATGCACGGCGGTTCCGGGCGCACAGCCGTGGCAGACCTGTGGCAGACCGGTGGCAGAGGTGCCCCCCGGCGCCCGGGACGCTGGCGTTAACCTCTCGGTAGCCGCGATGCTTGAGCGGTCTTCCAGCGACGAAGAGGAGTCCCGGTGTCCCGCCGCAGAATCGGTTTCTGGTACCGCTTGGCGGCCGCGATCGCCAAGCCCCCCCTCATCGTGCTCTTCAAGCGCGACTGGCGCGGAATGGAGAACATTCCGGCCGAGGGCGGATTCCTCACCGCCGTGAATCACAACTCCTACCTCGACCCGCTGCTGTACGCGCATTTCCAGTACAACACCGGCCGGCTGCCCCGCTTCCTCGCCAAGGCGTCGCTGTTCAAACCGTTCTTCGTCGGCGCCGTCATGCGCGGCACCGGACAGATCCCGGTGATCCGCGCCTCGGCCGACGCCGCGGCCGCCTACCGCGCGGCCGTGGAGGCCGTACAGCGCGGCGAGTGCGTGGCGTTCTACCCCGAGGGCACCCTCACCCGTGACCCCGACCTGTGGCCGATGGTCGGCAAGACCGGCATCGCCCGCGTCGCCCTGCTCACCAAGGCCCCCGTCATCCCTGTCGCCCAGTGGGGCGCGAACGAGTTCCTGCCGCCGTACGCGAAGAAACCGAGCCTGCTGCCCCGCAAAACCCACCGGGTGCTGGTCGGCGAGCCGGTGGATCTGAGCCCCTGGTACGGCAAGGACCCGACCGCCGAGGTGCTGCGGCAGGTGACCGAGGCCATCATGGGCGACGTGAAGCAACTCCTCTCCGAACTGCGCGGCGAGCCCGCGCCCGACGGCCTCTACGACCCCCGCACGGCGAAGGGGGCAGCGTGACGGCTCGCTGCGCCGTCTACGGCACCGGTTCCTGGGGCACCGCGTTCGCGATGGTGCTGGCCGACGCCGGCTGCGAGGTGGCCCTGTGGGGCCGCCGGCCGGAGCTGGTCGCCGCCATCAACACCACCCGCACCAACCCCGAGTACCGCCCGGACGTCACGCTGCCGCCCGGCGTCACCGCCACCAGCGACCCCGCGGCGGCCGCCGCCGGCGCCGAGTTCGTCTTCCTCGCCGTCCCCTCGCAGTCGCTGCGGGCCAACCTCGCCGAGTGGGCGCCGCTGATGCGCTCCGACGCGGTGCTGGTGAGCCTGATGAAGGGCGTCGAACTCGGCACCGCCAAGCGGATGAGCGAGGTGATCGAGGAGGTCGCCAAGACCGACCCCGGCCATGTCGCCGTCCTCACCGGGCCCAACCTCGCCGCCGAGATCGCCGCCCGGCAGCCCGCGACGGCCGTCGTCGCCTGCCGCGACGAGGAGGTCGCCCGCCGGATCCAGATCGCCTGCCACACCAACTGGTTCCGCCCGTACACCAACACCGACGTGACCGGGTGCGAACTGGGCGGCGCGGTCAAGAACGTCATCGCGCTCGCCGTCGGCATCGCCGACGGCATGGGCATGGGCGACAACACCAAGGCGTCGCTGATCACCCGCGGCCTGGCCGAGACCACCCGGCTCGGCGTCGCGATGGGCGCCGACCCGCACACCTTCGCCGGCCTGGCCGGCATGGGCGACCTCGTCGCCACCTGCTCCTCACCGCTGTCCCGCAACAACACCTTCGGCCACAACCTCGGCCGCGGCATGAGCCTGGCCGAGGCCGTCGCGGCCACCAGCCAGACCGCGGAGGGTGTCAAGTCGTGCGAGTCCGTCGCCGACCTCGCCCGCAGGCACGGCGTCGACATGCCGATCACCGAGACGGTGGTCGACATCGTGCACAACGGGAAGGCACCCGCCGTGGCCGTCAAGGAGTTGATGTCACGCTCCGCGAAACCCGAACGGTAAGGTCGACGCGATGAACTCCCTGCCCTCTCCCCAGAGCCCGGACCACCGGCCCGCGCCCGCCGGCGCCTTCGGCCGCAAGCCCCGGGTCGCCGTCGTCTTCGGCGGCCGCAGCTCCGAGCACGGCGTGTCCGTGGTGACCGCCGCGAGCGTGCTGCGCGCCATCGACCGCGAGAAGTACGATGTCCTGCCGATCGGCATCACCGCCGAGGGGCGCTGGGCGCTGACCGCCGACGAGCCGGAGCGGATGGCGATCACCGACCGCCGCATGCCCACCGTCGAGCAGGTCGCCGACCAGGACGGCGCGGTGCTGCTGCCGGTCGACCCGGCCAGCCGCGAGGTCGTCTACACCGAGGCCGGCGCGGTGCCCAAGGCGCTCGGCGAGGTGGACGTCGTCCTTCCCCTGCTGCACGGGCCCTACGGCGAGGACGGCACCCTGCAGGGCCTGCTCGAACTCTCCGGCGTCCCCTACGTCGGCGCGGGCGTGCTCGCCTCGGCCGTCGGCATGGACAAGGAGTACATGAAGCGGATCTTCACCTCCTTCGGGCTCAAGGTCGGCCCGTACACGGTGATCCGCCCGCGCGAGTGGGAGCGCGACGCGGCCGCCGCCCGCCGCAAGGTGACCGACTTCGCCGCCGTCCACGGCTGGCCGCTGTTCGTCAAGCCCGCCCGGGCCGGCTCCTCCATCGGCATCAGCAGGGTCGAGGGGCCCGAGGACCTGGACGAGGCGATCGGGGCGGCCCGCGCGCACGACCCCAAGGTGCTGGTCGAGGCGCTGCTCACCGGCCGCGAGATCGAGTGCGGCGTCCTGGAGTTCGCCGACGGGCCGCGCGCCTCGGTGCCCGCCGAGATCCCGCCGGCCACCGCGCACGACTTCTACGACTTCGAGGCGAAGTACATCGACTCCGCCGAGGGCATCGTGCCGGCCCCGCTCACCGCCGAGCAGACCGAGCAGGTGCAGCGGCTCGCCGTGGACGCCTTCGAGGCCGCCTCCTGCGAGGGCCTGGTGCGCGCCGACTTCTTCCTGCTGGACAGTGGGGAGTTCGTCATCAACGAGATCAACACCATGCCGGGCTTCACCCCGATCTCGATGTACCCGCGGATGTGGCAGGAGAGCGGCGTCGGCTACACCGAGCTGATCGACCTGCTGCTCCAGGCGGCGCTGCGCCGCTCCACCGGGCTGCGCTGAGACGGGCCGGGCCGGTCGGGGTCGGGGCCCATCAGGCGCCCTGCCCGCCAAGTGCCGCGAGCCGTCCGCCCGTTGCCGATGACTGCCGGCCGGGTCCCGGCCCGCGTCCCCGCCGCGGGTCAGATCCCGGCGGGGATCGTCGTCTTGACCGCCGCGGCCAGTTCGGCCAGCGGCGTCGCGTCGTGGGCGTACTTGGCCGGCAGCGTCAGCTCCACGTACGCCTTGCGCAGGGTGGTGGTCAGCCGGGCGCTGCCGTCCGGGCCCTGCTCCCAGGACCAGGTGACCCCGTCCACCTCGGCGGCCGGGGTGTTCACGTCGTCGTCCACCGCGGGCCGCGGCACACCGCAGCGCAGCACGATCGTAGGATCACCCCATCCGGCGGTCAGCGGGGAGTCCGGCTTGAGACCATGGCGGGGCAGTCCGTCGACCGTCCTGGGCAGCCGCGCGTGCAGCGCCGTGCAGTAGGCGGCCACCCGGGCGTCCGGAACCGGCACGGCAACCCGCACGTCGTCGCTACCGGAGGCCGAGACCGCGAACACCGCCGCCGCGGACACGCACGCGGCGGCGGACGCGGCGACCAGCAGGGCCCGGCGATGGAACGTCACCGGGCGAGCATACGGAAGAACCCCGGCGGCGGGGTTCAGTGGGGGCTAGATATGCACCACCGGGCAGGTGAGCGTACGGGTGATCCCGTCCGCCTGCTGGACCTTCGCCACGACCATCCGGCCGAGCTCGTCGACCGTGTCGGCCTGGGCGCGCACGATCACGTCGTACGGCCCGGTGACGTCCTCGGCCTGGATGACCCCGTCGAGCTTGGAGACCACCTCCGCTACCGCCGAGGCCTTTCCGACCTCGGTCTGGATCAGGATGTACGCCTGTACCACGGAACCTCCAGGGCGGCTTCGAGGATCATGTGGAAGGGGGGACGCCACGTTATCGCGTTGCCGCGCAGAGCGGGGAGACCCGCGCGGTACCTGCCCCCCGCAATGACGGGATACACGCAGCGGACACGGTCCGGTCGCCGGACCGGGCGCAGAACCGAGGGGACGACGCTATGAAGGGGACTGTGGGCGAGCTGGGGGAGTTCGGGCTCATCAGGGAACTGACCTCCCGCCTCACCTCGACCCCCGCCGTGCAGCTCGGCCCCGGTGACGACGCCGCCGTGGTGGCCGCGCCCGACCGCCGGGTCGTCGCCACCACCGACGTGCTGCTGGAGGGGCGGCACTTCCGCCGCGACTGGTCCACTGCCTACGACGTCGGCCGCAAGGCGGCCGCGCAGAACCTCGCCGACATCGCCGCCATGGGCGCGGAGCCCACCGCGGTGCTGCTCGCCCTCGTCGTCCCCGCCGAACTGCCCGCCACCTGGCCGGTGGAGCTGATGGACGGCATCCGCGACGAGTGCCAGGTGGCCGGGGCCGCCGTGGTCGGCGGCGACGTGGTGCGCGGGGAGACCATCACCGTGTCGATCACCGCCCTGGGCGACCTGCGCAACCGGCCCCCCGTCACCCGCGCGGGCGCCCGCCCCGGCAACCTCGTCGCCGTCACCGGCTGGCTCGGCTGGTCCGCGGCCGGACTCGCCGTGCTGTCCCGCGGCTTCCGCTCCCCGCGCGCCTTCGTCGAGGCCCACCGCCGCCCCGAACCCCCGTACCACGCCGGCCCCGCGGCCGCCGACCTCGGCGCCACCGCCATGACCGACATCAGCGACGGGCTCGTCGCCGACCTCGGCCACATCGCCGCCGCCAGCGGGGTCGACATCGACCTGCGCTCGGCCGCCGTGGACGTGCCCGCGCAGATGACCGACATCGGCCAGGCGGTCGGCGTCGACCCGCTGCACTGGGTGCTCACCGGCGGCGAGGACCACGCCATCGCCGCCGTCTTCCCCCGCGACGTCAAGCTCCCCGCCCGCTGGCGGATCATCGGCGAGGCCGCCCGGCCGGCGGGTCGCACCCCGCGCGTCACCGTGGACGGCGCGCCCTGGGAGAAGGCCGGCGGCTGGGACCACTTCGGGCCGGGCGCGTGAGCGCCACCGACGGGCCCCTGGAGTCGGAGCCGGCGCCCCCGCGGGTGCTCACCGTCGCCGGCTCCGACTCCGGCGGCGGCGCCGGCATCCAGGCCGACCTGAAGACGATGCTCGCCCTCGGCGTGCACGGCATGAGCGTGGTCACCGCCGTCACCGCCCAGAACTCGCTGGGCGTCCAGGGCTCCTGGGAGCTGCCGCCGGACGCGGTGCGCGCGCAGTTCCGCGCGGTCGCCGACGACATCGGGGTGCAGGCGGTCAAGACCGGCATGCTCTCCTCGGCGGCGCTCGCCGGCACCGTCGCCGGCCTGCTCGCCGACCTGGACCCCCCGGTGCCGGTGGTCGTGGACCCGGTGGGCCTGTCCAAGCACGGCGACACGCTGCTGCACGAGCAGGCGGTGGACGTGGTGCGCACCCGGCTGCTGCCGCTGGCCACCGTCGCCACCCCGAACCTGGACGAGGTGACGCAGCTCACCGGGGTCGTGGTCACCGACGAGGCCGCGATGAGCGAGGCGGCCCGGGCGGTGCTCGCCCTCGGCCCGCGCTGGGTGCTCGTCAAGGGCGGCCACCTGCCCGGCGCCGAACGGTACGCGGAGTGCGCCGACCTGCTCAGCGACGGCCGCACCGAGCACTGGTACCGCTCACCGCGCTACGCCAACCCGCACACCCATGGCACCGGCTGCACCCTGGCCAGCGCGGTCGCCGCGCACCTGGCGCTCGGCCGCGCGGTGCCCGAGGCGGTCGGCCTCGCCAAGGAGTACGTACGCGGCGCCATCGAGGCGGGCTTCCCGCTCGGCGCGGGCATCGGCCCCGTGGACCACGGCTGGCGCACCCGCTGACCTGCTGCCGGCGGCGGGAGCGCCCGGGCGGCATACGGAAAAGCCGACCCACCGCGAGGTGGATCGGCTTACCCGACTCGACAGCCGCGAGGGCTGCGCTGTGACGACGTCGCTACGACCGGGGCCGTGCGCACGTGCGGCTCACCTCCGCGCGGGGCGGAGGCACGGCCACTCGCTCAGCGCGAGACCTTGCCGGCCTTGATGCACGAGGTGCAGACATTGAGGCGCTTCGGCGTCTTCCCCACGACCGCACGCACGCGCTGGATGTTGGGGTTCCAACGACGCGGGGTACGGCGGTGCGAGTGGGAGATGCTGTTGCCGAAGCCCGGCCCCTTGCCGCAGACGTCGCAGTTGGCAGCCACGGGTCACTCCAAAGACTTCAGATGCATTTACGGTGGATGGCCCGAGAGAGCCCCGGACAACCGGAGCAGCATACAACGGCCGCTCCCGTGAGACGAAATTACCACGCTCCGGGCACCCCTCCCGCCCGCCGCCGCCCGCGCCCCGGCCGCACCCCCGCCGTTCTCCCGCGACCTCCCGCCGCCGAGCCGCTTCCCGGCCGCCCCGCGACCGCGCTGCCCCGCGACCGCGCTGGCCCGCGCAGGAACCGGCCCACGCGGCCCCGGCGTTACGCTCACCAGCAGCCCCCGCGCCCGCAAGGAGGACCCGTTGCCGCCCACGCTCGACGCCGCCGCGGTGCGTTCATGGTGCCGGATCTCCCTGCGTGCCCTCGGCCGGGCCCGCGAGGAGATCGACGCGATCAACGTCTACCCGGTCGCGGACGGCGACACCGGCACCAACCTCTACCTCACCCTGGAGTCCGCCGCCCAGGCCGTCGAGGCGGTCTTCGACGCCCACGCCACCGCCGAGGGCGGCCCGGCCCCCTCCTTCGCCGAGGCGGTCCGCGCCCTGTCGCACGGCGCCCTGATCGGCGCCCGCGGCAACTCCGGCACGATCCTCGCCCAACTGCTGCGCGGCCTGCACGAGTCGCTGGCCACGCGGGACGGCAGCGGCGGCACCGGCGGCGACGGGGACGCGAGCGGCGCCGCGGACGTCGTACGGCAGGCACTGGCGGCCGCCGCCGCCTCCGCGTACGGCGCGGTGGCGCGCCCGGTGGAGGGCACGATGCTCACCGTCGCCACCGCGGCCGCGCGGGCGGCGGGCGAGGCCGAGGGCGACCTCGCCGAGGTGGTGCGAGCCGCGCACGCCGGGGCGCTCGCGGCGCTGGCCGGCACCCCCGACCAGCTCGGCGCCCTGCGGCAGGCGGGCGTGGTGGACGCCGGCGGGCTCGGTCTGGTCGCGCTCTTCGGCGCGCTGAGCCGGACCGTCACCGGGCAGGCCCCGGCGGACGGCCCGCTGCCCGGCGGCGCCTCCGTCCGCCACGTCCCTTCCCCGTCCCCGCCGCAGCCGCAGGTCACGGTGGCCGAGAGCACCCGGGACCCCGCGGCGGTCGCGGCCTGCGCGGAGGGCGCGGGCGAGGACGGCCCCGCCTTCGAGCTGATCTTCCTGCTGGAGGCGCAGGACGCGGCCGTGCGCGCCCTGCGTGAGCGGCTGGACGCGCTCGGCGACTCCCTGGTCGTCGTCGGCGGCGACGGGCTGTGGAACGTCCATGTGCACATCGACGACGTGGGCGCCGCCGTCGAGGCCGCGATCGACGCCGGGCGCCCCTACCGCATCCGGGTCACCCACTTCGGCACCTCCGCCGGGCAGGCCCGCACCCCCCGCGGCGAGCGGGCGGTGCGCGCGGTCGTCGCCGTCATCCGCGGCGACGGGCTGGCCGAGCTGTGCGGGCAGGCCGGCGCCACCGTGGTGGCCCTGCGCCCCGGTGAGCAGCCCGCCAGCGGCGAGATCGCCGCCGCCATCCGGCGCGCGCACGCCCACGAGGTCGTGCTGCTGCCCAACGACAGCGAGCTGCGGCACGTGGCCGGCGCCGCCGCCGAGCAGGCCCGCGCCGACGGCGTCCGGGTCGCCCTGATCCCCACCCGGTCCGCCGTCCAAGGGCTGGCCGCCCTCGCCGTGCACGAGCCGAGCCGCCGCTTCGACGAGGACGTGGTCGCCATGACGGCGGCCGCCGGCGCCACCCGCTACGGCGAACTCGCCGTCGCCGCGCACGAGTCGTGGACCATGGCCGGCGTCTGCCAGGCCGGCGACGTGCTCGGGCTGATCGACGGCGACGTGGCCGTCATCGGCAGCAGCGTGCCGCAGACCGCGGCCGACATGCTGGACCGCATGCTCGCCGCGGGCGGCGAGCTGGTCACCCTCGTCCTCGGCCCGACCGCGCCCGACGGGCTCGCCGCCCACCTGGAGTCCCACGTCCACGCCCGGCACCTGGCGGTCGACACCGTGACGTACACCGGCGGCGAGCCGGGGGTGCCGCTGCTGATCGGCGTGGAGTAGCGGGGGAGCGGCGGCGGGGGCACCAGCAGAAGCGGCAGGAAGCCGGCAGGGGAGCAGCCGGACGCACTGCGGGGGAGCGGCGCGTCCGTCCGCCCCGGCTGTCGGGCCCCTGGGGGAAGATGGGGGCGATGACTGCGAACCCTTTGGACGAGCCGCTCAAGCGCCTGGTCGGCGACCGCACGGCGAAGGTGCTGGGCGAGCACCTCGGGCTGTCCACCACCGGGGACCTGCTGCACCACTACCCGCGCCGCTACGCCGAGCGCGGTGAGCTGACCCGCCTGGCCGACCTGCCGGTGGACGAGTACGTGACGGTGGTGGCGCAGATCGCCAAGGCCGACAAGCGGACGTACGGCGGGGGCTCGGGGGTGCGCCTCGAAGTCGTGGTGACCGACGGCAGCGGGTCGCTGACCCTCGTCTTCTTCAGCAAGGCCGCCCACGCGCACGCCCACCGGCTGATCCCCGGCCGCCGCGGGATGTTCTCCGGCAAGGTGTCCGTCTTCAACCGCACCCGCCAACTCGCCCACCCCGACTACCAGTTGCTGGACGACGAGGACGGAAAGGAAGCCGCCCTCGCCTTCGCCAACCGGCTGATCCCGCTCTACCCGGCCTGCAAGCAGATCACCTCCTGGCGGATCGCCCAGGCCGTGGACACCGCCGTCGACTCGCTCGCCGCCACCGGCTGGGCGGGCGTCGGGGAGCCGCTGCCGGCCGAACTGCGCGAGGGGCGCGGCCTGGTGGCGCTGCCCGAGGCGCTGGAGAAGATCCACCGGCCGCGCACCAAGCTGGACATCGAGCAGGCCAGGCACCGGCTGAAGTGGGACGAGGCGTTCGTGCTCCAGGTCGCCCTGGCCCGGCGGCGGGCGGACGAGTCCGCGCTCCCCGCGGTGCCGCGGGTCCCCGGTGACGACGGGCTGCTCGCCGCTTTCGACGCCCGGCTGCCCTTCACGCTCACCGAGGGCCAGCAGGCCGTCTCGGCCGAGATCTTCGCCGACCTCGCCACCGACCACCCCATGCACCGGCTGCTGCAGGGCGAGGTCGGCTCCGGCAAGACGCTTGTCGCGCTGCGGGCGATGCTCGGCGTGGTGGACACCGGCGGGCAGGCCGCGATGCTCGCCCCCACCGAGGTGCTCGCCCAGCAGCACCACCGCTCGATCACCGAGATGATGGGCGACCTCGCCGAGACCGGCCTGCTCGGCGGCTCCGAGAAGGGCACCAAGGTGGTGCTGCTGACCGGCTCGATGGGCGCGGCCGCCCGCCGCCAGGCGCTGCTCGACCTGGTCACCGGCGAGGCCGGCATCGTCATCGGCACCCACGCCCTGATCGAGGACAAGGTGCGCTTCCACGACCTCGGCCTGGTCGTGGTGGACGAGCAGCACCGCTTCGGCGTCGAGCAGCGCGACGCCCTGCGCGCCAAGGCCGACCGCCCGCCCCACCTGCTGGTGATGACGGCCACCCCGATCCCGCGCACGGTCGCCATGACCGTCTTCGGCGACCTGGAGACCTCCGTCCTGGACCAGTTGCCCGCCGGGCGCTCGCCGATCGCCACCCACGTGGTGCCCGCCGCGGACAAGCCGCACTTCCTGGCCCGGGCCTGGGAGCGGGTCCGCGAGGAGGTCGCCGCCGGCCACCAGGCATATGTGGTGTGCCCGCGGATCGGCGACGAGGAGGAGCCGCCGGGGAAGGCGGGGAAGAAGGCCGCTGCCAAGGCTGGCGCGAAGTCCGCCACGTCCGCCGCCAGGGGCGCGCAGGCCGACGAGGAGGCCGCGCCCCCGGACGACGAGCGGCGCCCGCCGCTGGCCGTCCTCGACGTCGCCGAGCGGCTGGCCGCGGGGCCGCTGAAGGACCTGCGGGTGGAGCCGCTGCACGGCAGGATGGCGCCCGACGCCAAGGACGCCGTGATGCGCGGCTTCGGCGCCGCCGAGGTGGACGTCCTGGTCGCCACCACCGTCATCGAGGTCGGCGTCAACGTGCCCAACGCCACCGTCATGGTGATCATGGACGCCGACCGCTTCGGCGTCTCCCAGCTGCACCAGCTGCGCGGCCGGGTGGGCCGCGGCAGCGCCCCCGGCCTGTGCCTGCTGGTCACCGACGCCCCCGAGGGGAGCCAGGCCAGGACCCGGCTGGACGCCGTGGCCCGCACCCTGGACGGCTTCGAGCTGTCCCGGATCGACCTGGAGCAGCGCCGGGAGGGCGACGTCCTCGGACAGGCCCAGTCCGGCAGCCGCTCCTCGCTGCGGGTGCTGACCGTCATCGACGACGAGGAGGTCATCGCGGCCGCCCGCGAGGAGGCCACCGCCGTGGTCGCCGCCGACCCCGAGCTGGCCGCCCACCCCGACCTGCGCACCGCCCTGGACAGCCTGCTGGACGCCAGCCGTGAGGAGTACCTCGACAAGGGGTGACCGCGCCTGCTGAATGCCCGGCCGGCGGCGGGGGCGGGGTGCGGGCCGCCGCCCGCGGGACCGGCGGGTAGGGTCGGGCGGGTGAGGAAGCCATGACGCGCGTGATCGCCGGGGCCGCCGGCGGGCGGCGGCTCGCCGTCCCACCGGGCAACGGCACCCGCCCCACCTCCGACCGCGCCAAGGAGGGCCTCTTCTCCACCCTGGAGTCGCTGCGCGGCACCCTGCACGGCGCCCGCGTCGCCGACCTGTACGCCGGCTCGGGAGCCGTCGGGCTGGAGGCGCTGTCCCGCGGCGCCGCCCACGTGCTGCTCGTCGAGGCCGACCCGCGGGCCGCCCGGACCGTCCGCGAGAACGCCGCCGCGCTCGGGCTGCCGGGCGCCGAGGTGCACACCGGCCGGGCCGAGCGGACGGCCGCGGGCGAGCCGCAGGGCGGCCCGTACGACCTGGTCTTCCTCGACCCGCCCTACGACGTCCCGGACGCGGAACTGCGGGAGATCCTGCTCACACTCGCCGTCAACCACTGGTTCGCGGACGGCGCGCTGGCCACCGTGGAGCGCAGGACCCGCGGCGGCGACTTCCGCTGGCCGGACGGCTTCACGGCCATCAGGTCCCGGCGCTACGGCGAGGCGACGCTTTGGTACGGTCGCGCCGCCGTCCGGCCGGCGGAAGCCACCGCCGCGCCATGAACCGCGGTACCCGTCCCGACCCCGCCCGCCCGCACCGCGAGGAGCCGAACTTGCGCCGCGCCGTCTGTCCCGGGTCCTTCGACCCCGTCACCAACGGACACCTCGACATCATCGCCCGCGCCTCCCGGCTGTACGACACCGTGTACGTCGCCGTGATGGTCAACAAGTCCAAGCAGGGCCTGTTCTCCATCGAGGAGCGCATCGACCTGATCGAGCAGGTCACCGCCGATCTGGACAACGTGCAGGTGGAGTCCTTCCACGGCCTGCTGGTCGACTTCTGCAAGCAGCGCGAGATCCCGGCCATCGTCAAGGGCCTGCGCGCGGTCAGCGACTTCGACTACGAGCTGCAGATGGCCCAGATGAACATCGGCCTCTCGGGCGTGGAGACGCTGTTCGTGCCCACCAACCCCGCCTACAGCTTCCTGTCCTCCAGCCTGGTCAAGGAAGTCGCCCAATGGGGCGGTGACATCTCGCACTTGGTGCCGCCGCAGGTTCTCGACGCGCTCAACGCCAAGCTCCGGCAGCAGTAGGCTTCGGGCTGTGGACGTCCAGAAGAAGCTCGATGAGATCGCGGCGACCGTCAGCTCCGCGCGGTCCATGCCGATGTCGGCCTCCTGCGTGGTGAACAGGGCCGAGCTGCTGGCCATGCTGGAGGAGGTCTCCGCCGCACTGCCCGCCTCCCTCTCCCAGGCGGAGGAACTCCTCGGCGACCGCGAGCAGATGGTCGCCGAGGCGCGCACCGAGGCCCAGCGGATCATCGAGTCCGCGCACGCCGAGCGCGGCTCGCTGGTCTCCGAGACCCAGATCGCCCGCCAGTCCAAGGACGAGGCGGAGCGGATCGTCGCCGAGGCCCGCCGCGAGGCCGACGAGATCAAGGCCGAGGCCGACGACTACGTCGACAGCAAGCTCGCCAACTTCGAGGTGGTCCTCACCAAGACCATCGGCTCGGTGGACCGCGGCCGCGAGAAGCTGCTCGGCCGCGACCCCTACGGCGACGGCCAGGGCTACGACGAGGAGGACCCCGAGGCCCCCGAGCGCAGCTCCGACCCCGAGACGCTGCGCCGCCGCGCCGACGAGTACGTGGACGCCAAGATGCGCGCCTTCGAGGCGGTGCTCACCAAGACCCTGGAGGCCGTCGGCCGCGGCCGGCTCAAGCTCACCGGCCACAACCCGATCGACGACCTGGCCGCCCAGATCGCCGCCGCCGACGCCGCCGACCCCTCGGCCGACGTCCACCGGCAGTCCGACGCCGAGTACCTGGCGGGCCTGGCCGCCCCCGCCGAGGCCCGCGCCGACCTCGGGCAGTACGGCTACACCCCGGCCGACCCCCAGCAGCCGGCCGCCGAGCCCGCCTACGGCTACGCCCAGCAGGTCCCGCAGGAGCAGGGCTACGGCCAGGGCGGCGGCTACGACACCGAGGGCTACCCGCAGCAGCCGGAGTACGCGGCCCAGGCCGGCTACGACCCGTACGGCGGGCAGGGCTACCCGCAGGACCCGGGGCAGCCGGGCCAGGTTCCGGGTCAGGGCCAGGACGGCGACTACGGCTACGGGCAGCAGCAGGGCTACGGCCAGTTCGACGAGCACGGCAACCCCCTGCCCTACCCGCCGCAGCCGCCGCAGATCCCGTACCAGCAGCAGTACGGCGGGCAGCCCGCCGCCCTGGACGAGACGAGCTTCTTCGACACCGGGATGATCGACATCAACCGGCTGCGCGAGCTGGAGCAGGGACTCTAGGACTGCCGGGCCGGGCCGCCGCCGGGCCCCACCGGGGCGGTCCCACGTGCCCGGGGGCGTCCGCGGGGCCGCCGCGCGGGCGGGTCCGCACCGCTTCGTTTGGGCAGGGGCGGCCCGTCCAGTATCCTGTCAGCTCCAGCCGTGTCCCGTACCGGCGCTTCGGCCTGCCCGCCCGCAAGGGCGCGGGCCCCGGCCGCACCGATGAAAGCAGGAAGCCCTGAACACCCGCCTCGACCACCGCGACCCTCTCGTGTTCGACACACACGAGCTGGGCCGTCGTCCTGGCGCGATGAAGAAGGTCTCCCGCACGGTGCCGGCCCCCAAGGGCCTCGGCATCGCCGACGTCATCGGGGTGCCCGAGGGCGCGGACGTCGAGCTGGAGCTCCGCCTGGAGTCGGTCATGGAGGGCGTGCTGGTCACCGGCACCGCCCACGCGCCGGTCGAGGGCGAGTGCGTAAGGTGTCTGGAGCCGGTCGGGTACGAACTCGACGCGGACTTCCAGGAGATGTTCTCCTACCCCGACGCCGACACCCGGACCGCCCGCGCGGGCGAAGCCGGTGACGACGCCGAGGACGAGGACGCGTTCCACCTCGAGGACGACCTGTTCGACCTCGAACCCCTGCTGCGCGACGCGGTGGTGCTCGCACTGCCGCTGCAGCCGGTGTGCCGGGAGGACTGCCCCGGTCTGTGCGCCCAGTGCGGGGCACGGCTGGCGGACGACCCGGACCACCACCACGAGGCCGTCGACATCCGTTGGGCGGCCCTGCAGGAATTCCAGCAGAACGGTGCCGGCGACGGCACCGACGAGAACCAGGAGAAGTAGCCGTGGCTGTTCCGAAGCGGAAGATGTCGCGCAGCAACACGCGCCACCGCCGTTCGCAGTGGAAGGCTGCGCCCGTGACCCTGGTGGCGTGCGAGCGCTGCCACGAGCCGAAGCTCCAGCACATCGCGTGCCCGAGCTGCGGCACCTACAACCGCCGTCAGGTCCTCGAGGTCTGATCGGCAGGTGACAGGCTCAGTGTCCTCAACGTCCTCCGCGTCCTCGGCCGCCCCGGCACCGGACGCGTCGGCGTCGAAGAAGGCCGCCACGGCCGCGACGGACAAGGCCTCGTCCCACGCACTTCTGGAAGGGCGGCTCGGGTACACACTCGACTCCGCCCTTCTGGTGCGTGCGCTCACCCACCGCTCGTTCGCGTACGAGAACGGCGGGCTGCCCACCAACGAGCGGCTGGAGTTCCTCGGGGACTCCGTGCTCGGCCTGGTGGTCACCGACACCCTCTACCGCACCCACCCCGACCTGCCCGAGGGCCAACTGGCCAAGCTGCGGGCCGCGGTGGTCAACTCCCGGGCGCTGGCCGGCGTCAGCCGCGGGCTCGACCTGGGCGCGTTCATCCGGCTCGGCCGGGGCGAAGAGGGCACCGGCGGGCGGGACAAGGCGTCCATCCTCGCGGACACCCTGGAGGCGGTCATCGGCGCCGTCTACCTCGATCAAGGGCTGGAGGCGGCCTCCGAGCTCGTCCACCGGCTCTTCGATCCGCTGATCGAGGAGTCCTCCAACCTCGGTGCCGGCCTGGACTGGAAGACCTCGCTCCAGGAACTCACCGCCTCCGAGGGGCTCGGCGTCCCGGAGTACGCGGTCACCGAGGCGGGACCCGACCACGAGAAGACCTTCACGGCTGCTGCCCGCGTCGGTGGTGTCGCGTACGGCACCGGCACCGGCCGCAGCAAGAAGGAAGCCGAGCAGCAGGCGGCCGAGGCCGCCTGGCGGGCCATCCGCAAGGCCGGCTCCGCGTCGTAGCGGCCCGCGGGCCGTTGTCTTCCAGGGGGCGCCGGGTATCCCGGCGCCCCCTTTCCGTCCGACGGGTTTTCCGATGGCGGGGGCGTGCCCCCGCCCTGTCCGAGGGGGTCGCGTGCCCGAGCTGCCGGAGGTGGAGGTCGTCCGCAGGGGCCTGGCCGCGTGGGCGGCCGGGCGGACCGTCGCGGACGTCACCGTGCTGCACCCGCGGGCGGTACGCCGGCACCCGCAGGGCGCGGTGGACTTCGGCGTCCGGCTCAAGGGCGCGGTGCTCGGCGAGCCGCACCGCAGGGGGAAGTACCTGTGGGTGCCGGTGGCGGCCGGTGCGGAGGAGGGCACCGCGATGGTCGCCCACCTGGGCATGAGCGGGCAGTTCCTGATCCGGCCGCAGGACGCGGCCGCGGAGGCGCACCTGCGGGTCCGGTTCGCCTTCGAGGACGACCGCGGCACCGACCTGCGCTTCGTGGACCAGCGCACCTTCGGCGGCCTCTCGCTGCACGAGACGGTGCCGGGGGACCCCGAGGGACTGCCGCTGCCGCTGGCGCACATCGCCCGCGACCCGATCGACCCGCTCTTCGACGACGACGCCTTCCACGCGGCCCTGCGCCGCAAGCGCACCACAATCAAGCGGGCGCTGCTCGACCAGAGCCTGATCAGCGGCGTCGGCAACATCTACGCCGACGAGGCGCTGTGGCGCAGCCGGCTGCACTACGAGCGGCCCACCGCGGGCCTGACCCGGCCGCGCACCGCCGAACTCCTCGGCCACATCCGCGAGGTGATGGGCGACGCGCTGGCCGCCGGCGGCACCAGCTTCGACAGCATGTACGTCAATGTGAACGGCGAGTCCGGCTGGTTCGACCGCTCACTGGACGCCTACGGCCGCGAGGGCAAGCCCTGCCGGCGGTGCGGCACGCCGATCCGGCGCCGCCCCTGGATGAACCGCTCCAGCCACTACTGCCCGCGCTGCCAGCCGGCGCCGCGCGCCGCGTCGTAGGACTCCCGGGCCGCCAGCACCTCGGGCATCCGGCCCTCCACGAGGTCGATCAGCTCGCGCAGCCGGCCGGCGGCCTGCGCGCCGAACGCGGTGAGCCGGTACTCCACGTGCGGCGGCTGGACCGGGCGGGCCTCGCGGATCACCAGGCCGTCGCGCTCCAGGGCCTGCAGGGTGCGGGAGAGCATCTTCTCGCTCACCCCGTCCACCCGGCGGCGCAGCTCGTTGAAGCGCAGCGTGTCCTCCGCGAGCGCGCACAGCGTCAGCGCGCCCCAGCGCCCGGTGACGTGCTCCAGGGTCACGCGCGACGGGCAGTCCCGCTCGAAGACGTCGAAGGCGTCCACGGCGCCGACGTCCCCCTCCACCACCTCACCCATGCCGCGAGCGTACCCCCGCCGCCCCGCCCACCGCGGCCCTCCCGCCGTCCTCCCGCCGTCCGCGCGGACCCGCGCCGGGCGGCCCTCTGCGGCTCCGGACGCCGGTCGGCTGCACGAGCAGTAGCCCATCGACTGACGGTTGCGTCATCCTGCCTTGGTGGACGCGAATGACGAGTCTTTCGAGTACTGGGTGCGTAGGCGCGAGCAGGAACGTCAGCGCAAGAGGGGGCGACTGCGCGTGAATACGCTGAAGGAGGGCGCTCAGCGAGGTTCACACGTCGACCCGGAGGCCCCGCGCCTCATCTCGCGTTGGGACGGCTATTGCTGGGAGCCGGTGGCCGTGGCGAGTGACCTGGCAGAGGCTGCGGCGATGCTGCAATCGGATTGTGGTGACGGCGAACGCTCCGAGCAGTTGGAGCCTCGATGCGGCTCCGGCACTGCACAGGACGGTGACCTTCGCGGCATGACCATTGCGGAGAGGAAGAGGGCGCGAGTGCGGCAAATGCTTGACGAGGAGCAGTACCGCCCTGGCTCGCCGAGGTGATGCCATGCCGCGGGATCCCTCCTCGAGTGCTGTCGCTGAGCCGGAACCGCTTCAGCACCCGTACCCGGGCGGCCGTGGATCGCGTGTTCACTGCCCTGCAGTCGGCGGATGCCGGCCCGGACACGGCCCAGCGTGGCTCATAGGGTCCTGACCTGCGGTGTTCTCAGTACCCGAAGTCCTGGGTCCACCAGGGGCCGCCCGTGCCGAAGTGGACGCCGACGCCGAGGGTGGTGAAGTCGCAGTCGAGGATGTTGGCGCGGTGGCCGGGGCTGTTCATCCAGGCGTCCATCACGGCCTGGGCGTCGGCCTGGCCCATGGCGATGTTCTCGCCGCCGAGGCCGGTGATGCCGAGCTTCTTGGCCCGGTCCCAGGGGGTGTTGCCGTCCGGGTCGGTGTGGTTGAAGAAGCCGCGGGCGGCCATGTCGTCGCTGAAGTTCTGCGCCAGGGTGTTCAGCGCGGAGTCCGCGGTCAGCGGGCGGCAGCCGGCGGTGGCGCGCTGCTGGTTGACCAGGGTGAGGATCTGCGCCCGGGCGGCGGCCACCGCGTCGGTCACCGACGGGGAGGCCGCGGGGGCGCCGGCTGCCGGCGGCTTGGTGGCCGTGACCACAGGGGTGGTGGGCGCCGCGGTGGTCCGGGTCGGCGTGGGCGCGGCGGTGCGGGGGGCCGTGCGCGAGGGGGTGGCCGTGGGCCGGGCGGCGGCCGTGGTGCGGCTCGCGGTGGGGGAGCCGCCGGTGGTGGAGGCGGTGGTCGCCGGGGTCGTGGTGCCGCCGAGCGGCGAGGGTATGTCGCTGCCCGAGGGAGCCGGGCCCGCGGCCTGGGTGCCGCCGGGGACGTCGCCCTCGACCTGGTGCAGCTCACCGCTCACCTGGGAGAGCAGCCCCGAGGACGCGGCCACGGCGCCGACGGTCAGCGCGGCCGACGAGGCGAGCAGCCCCGTGCGCACCGGGTGGTGCCGGCGCCTGCCGCGATGGCTGGTCGGGCCCGGCTGCGGGGCCGCGGGCTCGGCATGACGGCTGTGACGCCCCATCGCCGCACTCCTGACTGCTCGTCGGACCCCAGCAGCCCCGGCGGTGCCGGGCGTTGTAGGCCGAACGGGTGAAGCCTGTTGAGGGGGGACTGTAGCGAATCGAGCCCGCGTGCGAGTGGGCGCGACCGAAAGAGCGCCGATAGCGTGCGTCACATGAACGAGAATGTCCGGCTGACGGCCTGGGTGCGCGGCCGCGTCCAGGGCGTGGGCTTCCGCTGGTGGACCCGCGCCACCGCCCTGGAGACCGGCGGGCTGACCGGCTACGCGGGGAATCTGGCCGACGGGCGGGTGCAGGTCGTCGCCGAGGGCGGCCGCGAGGACTGCGAGGCGCTGCTGGAGTGGCTGCGGCACGGCGACACGCCCGGGCGGGTCGACGGGGTGACCGAAATCTGGGGGGTGGCCCGCGGCGGATACCAGGGTTTCGAGATTCGATGACCCCAACCCGTTGCCATCCGGCCTCCCGCGTGCAAGGCTGCCCGCAGCGAGGATGATCGCTTTCCCCTCGCCGCCCCGCGGGCAGCCCGCGGCGCCCGTTCGCGCCGTGATTTCGGAGGCCGACCCGGCGCTTGGGCTGTGATCGTGTTGACCGTCCCCCTTTTTGGTGAGACCCTGGAAGCCCCGCGGGACGTGGCACCGATGAATGCTAAGAGGGCCACGGACGGCCTCAGGCCTTGCGCGGGAGCGTACCCCTCACCCACGACCACCCGCTCCGGTCGGTCACTCAGCGTGGAGGACCATCCATCATGGCAAAGGCGCTTCTCGGTTACGTCGGCGGTCCCGACCCGCGACTCCTCGCCGAGATGCGAAGGTTGCAGCAGCGCGTCCAGGACCTGGAGTCCGAGCTCCTGCGCATGCAGGCGCAGAACGACGCACTCGCTGTCGCATCGCGTGAAGAGTCGCTGCTCAGCAGCATCGACGTACCTCACGCGGAGCCCGCGATGGCCTGACGGCTCCGAGTAACAACCAGGTACGGCGAGACCCGGGTACGGGCAGTATCCGGCACGGACCAGGCACGCGTCGCCCACAGGGACGGCGCAGCCGCCGCACGGCAACCGTGCGGTCCGACGCACACTGCGGTTCCCTCACCACCGTGTGGTTCCGCAGGACCTTCAAGGGACGCCTCCGGCGTCCCTTCGTCCGTTTTCCCTCCGTGTGCCGCCCCCTGCGCCCTCCCGCTTCCCTCTCGCACCCCTTGCGCGCTCCCGCGTTGCCGCGTGCCCGACGGGAATTTAAACTCCGCTCCACCCGCCGGCCCGCTCTACGTCTGATGTGCCCTGCACATTCCTCGGTGAAACCGCGGTCGGCGGGTAGAGTCGACCGGCGTGCATCTGAAGACCCTGACCCTGCGCGGCTTCAAGTCGTTCGCCTCCGCGACGACTCTGCGGTTCGAGCCCGGCATCACCTGCGTCGTCGGACCCAACGGCTCCGGCAAGTCCAACGTGGTGGACGCGCTGTCCTGGGTCATGGGCGAGCAGGGCGCCAAGTCGCTGCGCGGCGGCAAGATGGAGGACGTCATCTTCGCCGGCACCACCGGCCGCCCCCCGCTGGGCCGCGCCGAGGTGTCGCTGACCATCGACAACACCGACGGCGTGCTGCCGATCGAGTACGCCGAGGTCACCATCACCCGGATCATGTTCCGCAACGGCGGCAGCGAGTACCAGATCAACGGCGACACCTGCCGGCTGCTGGACATTCAGGAGCTGCTGTCGGACTCCGGCATCGGCCGCGAGATGCACGTCATCGTCGGCCAGGGCCAGCTCGACTCGGTGCTGCACGCCGACCCGATGGGCCGCCGCGCCTTCATCGAGGAGGCCGCCGGCGTCCTGAAGCACCGCAAGCGCAAGGAGAAGGCGCTCCGCAAGCTCGACGCGATGCAGGCCAACCTCGCCCGCGTCACCGACCTCACCGCCGAACTGCGCCGCCAGCTCAAGCCGTTGGGCCGCCAGGCGCAGGTCGCCCGGCGGGCCGCCGTCATCCAGGCCGACCTGCGCGACGCCCGGCTGCGGCTGCTCGCCGACGACCTGGTCACCCTCCGCGAGGCGCTGCGCGCCGAGGTCGCCGACGAGGCCGCCCTCAAGGAGCGCCGGGACGCCGTCGAGGAGCAACTCGCCGAGGCGCTGCGGCGCGAGGCCCGTCTGGAGGAGCAGGTGCGGGCGCTCACCCCGCGGGTGAACGAGGCGCAGGCCACCTGGTACGCCCTGTCGCAGCTCACCGAGCGGGTCCGCGGCACCATCGGCCTGGCCGAGCAGCGCCACCGGCACGCCACCACCCAGCCGGCCGAGGAGCGGCGCGGCCGGGACCCGGAGGATATGGAGCGCGAGGCCGCCCGCATCCGCGAGCAGGAGGCCGAACTGGAGGAGGCGCTGGACGCCGCCCAGCGCGCCCTGGACGACACCGTCGCCCACCGCGCCGACCTGGAGCGCGCCCTGGCCGAGGAGGAGGCGCGGCTGCGCACCGCCGCCCGCGCCATCGCCGACCGCCGCGAGGGCCTGGCCCGCCTGACCGCCCAGGTCAACGCGGCCCGCTCCAAGGCGGTTTCGGCCGAGGCGGAGATCGGCCGGCTCACCGTCGCCCGCGACGAGGCCCGCGAGCGCGCGGAGTCCGCGCAGGCCGAGTACGAGGAGCTGCGCGCGCAGGTCGAGGGCCTGGACGCCGACGACAGCGAGCTGGACGCCCTGGTCGAGGCCGCACGCGAGGAACAGGCCGCCGCCGAGGAGGAGTTCACCGCCGCCCGCGAGGCCGCGACCGCCGCGGAGCGGCGCCGGGCCGCCGTCGCCGCCCGCCGTGACGCGCTCGCGCCCGCGCTGCGCCGCAAGGACGGCAGCGGGGCGCTGCTGGGCAACCCCGGCGTCCTGGGTTCCGCGGCCGCGCTGCTGAAGGTCGCCCCCGGCTACGAGGTGGCGCTCGCCGCGGCCCTGGGCGCGGCGGCCGACGCGGTGGCCGTCGCCGGCCCGTCCGCGGCCGCCGAGGCACTGCGCCACCTGCGCAAGAACGACGCGGGGCGCGCCGCCCTGCTGCTCGCCGACGCCCCCGCCCCGGCGGCGGAGGAGCAGCGCCCGCCGCTGCCGCCCGGCGTCCGCTGGGCCGCCGACCTGGTCACCGCGCCTGAGGAGCTGGCGCCCGCGGTGGCCCGGCTGCTGGCGCAGGTGGTGGTCGCCGGCACCCTGGACGAGGCCGAGGCACTGGTCACCACCCACCCCGGCCTGGTCGCGGTGACCGCCGAAGGCGACACCCTCGCCGCCCACCTGGCGCAGGGCGGCTCCGCGGGCGCGCCCAGCGTCCTGGAGGTCCAGGCGCAGGTGGACGAGGCCACCGCCGAACTGGCCCGTCTGGAGGAGGAGTGCGCCGAGCTGGCGACGCGCCAGCAGGAGGCCAAGGAGCGCAGGTCGGCGGCCGCCCGCGCGGCCGACGAGCTGTCCCAGCGGCGCCGCGCGGCCGAGAAGCAGAAGGCGTCGGTCGCCCAGCAGCTCGGCCGGCACGGCGGGCAGGCCCGGGCCGCGGCCGGGGAGGCCGAGCGGGCGGCGGCCGCGGTCGTACGGGCCGAGGAGGCGATGGCGGCCGCGCGCGAGGAACTGGAGGAGCTGTCCTACCGGCTGGGCGAGGCGCAGGCCGAGCCGGGCGAGGAGGAGCCGGACACCTTCGCCCGGGACCGGCTGGCCGCGGACGGGGCCAACGCCCGGCAGACCGAGATGGAGGCGCGGCTGCAGGTCCGCACCCACGAGGAGCGGGTGAAGTCCCTGGCCGGGCGGGCCGATGGCCTGGACCGGGCGGCGCGCGCCGAGCGCGAGACCAGGGCGCGGGCCGAGCGGCGCCGGGCCCGGCTGGCGTACGAGGCGTCGGTGGCCGCCGCGGTGCTGGCCGGCGCCCGCGGGCTGCTCGACTGCGTGCAGGTCTCGCTCGGCCGGGCCGAGGCCGAACGGGCCGCCGCCGAGCAGGCCAGGGCCGAGCGGGAGGCCGAACTGGGCGCCGAGCGGCGGCGCGGCCGCGAGCTGAAGGCCGAGCTGGACAAGCTCACCGGCGATGTGCACAAGGGCGAGGTGCTGGGCGCGGAGAAGCGGCTGCGGATCGAGCAGCTGGAGGCCAAGGCGCTGGAGGAGCACGGCATGGAGCCGGCCGGCCTCGTCGCCGAGTACGGGCCCGACCAGTTGGTGCCGCCGTCCCCGCCGGCCGAGGGCGAGGTGCTCCCCGAGGACCCGGAGCACCCGCGCAACCAGCCCCGCCCGTACGCGCGGCCCGAGCAGGAGAAGCGGCTGCGGGCGGCCGAGAAGGCGTACGCCCAGCTGGGCAAGGTCAACCCGCTGGCGCTGGAGGAGTTCGCGGCCCTGGAGGAGCGGCACAAGTTCCTCACCGAGCAGCTGGAGGACCTCCGCAGGACCCGGGCGGACCTGCTGCAGGTCGTCAAGGATGTGGACGAGCGGGTGGAGCAGGTCTTCACCGCGGCCTTCCACGACACCGCCCGTGAGTTCGAGGGCGTCTTCTCCCGCCTTTTCCCAGGTGGCGAGGGGCGGCTGCTGCTCACCGACCCGGACAACATGCTCACCACAGGCGTGGAGGTTGAAGCCAGGCCGCCCGGGAAGAAGGTCAAACGGCTGTCGCTCCTGTCGGGAGGTGAGCGCTCGCTGACCGCGGTGGCGATGCTGGTGTCGATCTTCAAGGCCCGGCCGAGTCCGTTCTACGTGATGGACGAGGTCGAGGCCGCGCTGGACGACACCAACCTCCAGCGGCTGATCCGGATCATGGAGGAGCTGCAGGAGAGCTCGCAGCTCATCGTGATCACGCACCAGAAGCGGACGATGGAGGTCGCCGATGCCCTGTACGGCGTATCGATGCAGGGCGACGGTGTCTCCAAGGTGATCAGCCAGCGGCTGCGGGACGGGAAGCGCCAGGCCCTGGAGAGCGCCTGAGCGGGCCCCGGAACAGGGTCCGGCGCTCTCCATCGTTCAGGAAATGAAATGAAGCTGTCCGAGTAGTCCCTTCTGTGCCGTGTGCTGTGGCTGGAGTGGCGATTGGCTGATTTTTGTATTCGGAACATGAACGCATACCCTCAAGAGGTCCTATCAGGCGTTCGAGTGGTGGCCGGTGCGAGGTCGGCCAACACTTGAAGATCCAGACCCTCATGTGAGGGCTCACCGCCGAGCCCGAGGAGCACTTACGTTGACCAGCACCGCACGACCGACCGGTACACCGGACAGCCTTCCGGGGAGCGAACACCTCGGGCATGTCGTCTTCATCACCGCGGCCGCCGCCATGGGCGGCTTTCTCTTCGGCTACGACAGCTCGGTGATCAACGGCGCCGTCGAGGCGATCCGGGACAAGTACGACATCGGCTCGGCGGCCCTCGCCCAGGTCATCGCCGTCGCCCTGATCGGCTGCGCGATCGGCGCCGCCACCGCCGGCCGCATCGCCGACCGGATCGGCCGCATCCGCTGCATGCAGATCGCCTCCGTGCTCTTCACCATCTCCGCCGTCGGCTCCGCCCTGCCCTTCGCGCTGTGGGACCTGGCGCTGTGGCGGATCATCGGCGGCTTCGCCATCGGCATGGCCTCGGTGATCGGCCCCGCCTACATCGCCGAGGTGTCCCCGCCCGCCTACCGGGGCCGGCTCGCCTCCTTCCAGCAGGCCGCGATCGTGCTCGGCATCGCCATCTCCCAGCTGGTCAACTACGGCATCCTGCAGGCCGCGAACGGCAAGCAGCGCGGCCACCTGATCGGCCTGGAGGCCTGGCAGGTCATGCTCGGCGTGATGGTCGTCCCGGCGGTGATCTACGGCCTGCTGTCCTTCGCCATCCCCGAGTCCCCGCGCTTCCTGCTCAGCGTCGACCGCGAGAAGGAGGCCCGCGCGGTCCTCGCCGACGTCGAGGGCGCGAACACCGACCTCGACGCCCGGGTGCAGGAGATCCGCACCGCCATGCGGCGCGAGCACAAGTCCACCTTCGGCGACCTGCTCAAGCCCGGCCCGCGCACCGTGCGCAACTTCCTGCCGATCGTGTGGATCGGCATCGGGCTGTCCGCCTTCCAGCAGCTGGTCGGCATCAACGTGGCCTTCTACTACTCCTCCACGCTGTGGCAGTCCGTCGGCATCGACCCGACCAGCTCGTTCTTCTACTCCTTCACCACCTCGATCGTGAACATCATCGGCACGGTGATCGCGATGATCTTCGTGGACCGGATCGGCCGCCGCCCGCTCGCCCTGATCGGCTCCTCCGGCATGGCCGTCGCGCTCGCCCTGGAGGCGTGGGCCTTCTCCGCCAAGCACGGCGCCACGCTGCCCAACACCCAGGGCACCGTCGCCCTGATCGCCGCCCACTGCTTCGTGCTCTTCTTCGCCCTGTCCTGGGGCGTGGTGGTCTGGGTCTTCCTCGGCGAGATGTTCCCGAACCGGATCCGCGCCGCCGCGCTCGGCGTCGCCGCCTCCGCGCAGTGGATCGCCAACTGGGCCATCACCGCGAGTTTCCCGAGCCTGGCCGACTGGAACCTGTCGGGCACCTACGTGATCTACACCTGCTTCGCGCTCCTCTCGATCCCCTTCGTCCTGCTCTTCGTCAAGGAGACCAAGGGCAAGACCCTGGAGGAGATGGGCTGAGGGCGGGACCCCTTCGCCTAGGCTTGGTGGGCTATGGAAATCGTGATCCTTGTCGTCGTCATCGCCCTGGTCGTGGTCCTGGGGGCCGGCGGGCTGGTGGTCGGCAGCCGCCGCAGGAAGAAGCAGCTGCCGTCGCCGCCGCCGAGCACCCCCGAGATCACCAAGCCTCCAGCCGAACCGCACATCGGCGACGAGGCCGCCACACAGACCGAGGAGTCCCGCCGCACCATCGAGGAGGTGGAGCTCCCCGGCGCCACCGCCGCGCCGGAGGCGCCCGCCCCCGAGACGGTGCCCGAGGTGGTCATCGAGCGGCCGGAGCCCAGCGCCGGCCGGCTGGTGCGGCTGCGCTCCCGCCTGTCCCGCTCCCAGAACTCGCTCGGCAAGGGCCTGCTCACCCTGCTCTCCAGGGAGCGGCTCGACGAGGACACCTGGGAGGAGGTCGAGGACACCCTCATCACCGCCGACGTGGGTGTGGCCCCCACCCAGGAACTGGTCGAGCGGCTGCGCACCCGGGTCCGCGTCCTGGGCACCCGCACGCCGGAGGAGCTGCGCGCCCTGCTGCGCGAGGAGCTCGTCGCGCTGGTCGACCCCACGCTCGACCGCACGCTGCACACCGACAGCCACGAGGAGTCGCCCGGCGTCGTCCTGGTCGTCGGGGTGAACGGCACCGGCAAGACCACCACCACCGGCAAGCTCGCCCGGGTGCTGGTCGCCGACGGCCACAGCGTCGTACTGGGCGCCGCCGACACTTTCCGCGCCGCCGCCGCCGACCAGCTGCAGACCTGGGGCGAGCGGGTCGGCGCCCGCACCGTGCGCGGGCCCGAGGGCGGCGACCCCGCCTCCATCGCCTTCGACGCCGTCAAGGAAGGCATCGCCCAGGGCGCGGACACCGTGCTCATCGACACCGCCGGGCGGCTGCACACCAAGACCGGCCTGATGGACGAGCTGGGCAAGGTCAAGCGGGTCGTGGAGAAGCACGGGCCGGTGGACGAGGTGCTGCTGGTGCTCGACGCCACCACCGGGCAGAACGGCCTGGTGCAGGCGCGGGTCTTCGCCGAGGTGGTCGACATCACCGGCATCGTGCTCACCAAGCTCGACGGCACCGCCAAGGGCGGCATCGTCGTCGCCGTGCAGCGCGAGCTGGGCGTCCCGGTCAAGCTGATCGGCCTCGGCGAGGGCGCGGACGACCTGGCCCCCTTCGAGCCGGGCGCCTTCGTGGACGCGCTCATCGGGGACTAGCGGCGCGCGACCGGCGGCGATCGGCGGCGACTGGTGGTCCGGCCGGGCCCGCCGCCCGCAGCAGCCGGCACGTCGTCCACGTGGTAAGGGGCACTCGCGATGGCGGGTGCCCCTTACGTGTTCCGCTTGCCCGTGCCCTGGCACGTTGTTGCCGTTGCCGTTGCCGTTGCCGTTGCCGTTGCCGTTGCCGTTGCCGTTGCCGTTGCCGTTGCCGTTGCGTGCTGCCGCTACGCCGCCTGGCGTACGGGCGCGGCCGCCCCTGCCCGGCCGCGGTGTATACGGAAAGGCCGCGGCGGAGCTACGCGTACGCCCGCTCGCGGTGCGCCACGTACGCCAGGGTGCCCAGCAGCAGGCGCGCCTCGGGCGGCTGGCGCACGGTGTCCTGGCGCGGCTCGCGCAGCCAGCGCACCGGGCCGAGCCCGCCGAAGTCCGAGGGGGGAGCGGTGACATGGTCGCCCGGGCCGAGGCAGCGCAGGTCGAGTCGCGCGTCGTCCCAGCCCATCCGGTAGAGCAGCTGCGGCAGTTCGGCCGCCGCGCCCGGCGCGACGAAGAACTGCGCCCGCCCGGTCGGCGTCAGCAGCACCGGGCCGAGCCGCAGCCCCATCCGCTCCAGCCGCACCACCGCCCGCCGCCCCGGCGCCTCGGCCACGTCGATCACGTCGAAGGAGCGCCCCGCGGGCAGCAGCACCGAGGCCCCCGGCAGCCGGCTCCACACCTGGGCGGCCTGCTCGGGACCGGCCCCCGGCGGCACCTCCGCCGATGGGTCCAGCGGGTGCGCGCCCGGCCGCCCGCAGCCGTCCCGCCCGCACGAGCACGCGCTCCCGCCGCGCCCGGCCCGGGCGCCGGGCACGACGGCCCACCCGCACCGCGCGGTGTACTCCGCCACGGTGACGCACACCGCGGAGTGCGTCCTGCGGCGCGCCGCCCACCCGCCGGGCAGCGCCGCCGCCCGTGCCGCGTCCCGCACGCCGGTCCGGTGCTGCCGCATCTCGCGCATGCTGCCGATCGAGAACACCATGACCCCTCCAACGGATCGCCGCCGCCGATGGTTACGCATCCCCGTGTGATACTCCCGGCGGCATGTGTCAAGTGAATCGCCTGTCGGCGCGCGGGAGTTCATTCGAAGGGGTGGCGAATGGTGGCGTTTCCGCAATTGCGCCGCCACCCGGGTGACCACCGCACTAGTTTGCTTGGCAGCAGACGTGGGATGGGGGCGCGACCGTGGCAGGCACACCGGACAAGCAGCCCAACGCACAGCTGACCTCCTGGTTCGTGCGCAGTGGCTGGTCGAAGGGCGAACTCGCCCGTCAGGTCAACCGCAGAGCCCGCCAGTTGGGCGCGCACCACGTGAGCACCGACACCTCCCGGGTGCGCCGCTGGCTGGACGGCGAGCAGCCCCGCGAGCCGATCCCGCGCATCCTGTCCGAGCTGTTCTCCGAGCGGTTCGGCTGCGTGGTGCCCGTCGAGGACCTCGGGCTGCGCCCCGCCCACCAGCCCCCCGCGGGCGGCGACATCGACCTGCCGTGGGCCGGCCCGCAGACCGTCCAGCTGATCAACGAGTTCTCCCGCAGCGACCTGATGCTCGGCCGCCGCGGCTTCCTCGGCACCTCGCTGGCGCTGAGCGCCGGGCCCGCCCTGCTCGAACCCATGCAGCGCTGGCTGGTGCCCTCCGCCCAGGCCGCCCAGCCCGTCCCGATCGGGGCGAACCGGGACGCGGGCGGGCGCCCCTCGCGCCTGTCCGAGGAGGAGTTGCAATTGCTGGAGTCCACCGCGGCGATGTTCCGCGAGTGGGACAACCAGTGCGGCGGCGGGCTGCGCCGCAAGGCGGTCGTCGGCCAGCTGCACGAGGTCACCGACCTGCTCCAGGAGCAGCACCCCGAGGACGTCACCCGCCGGCTCTACCGCATCACCGCCGACCTCGCCGCGCTCGCCGGCTGGATGAGCTACGACGTCGGCCTGCAGCCCACCGCCCAGAAGTACCTGGTGCTCGCCCTGCACGCGGCCAAGGAGGCCGGCGACCGCCCGCTGGGCGCCTTCGTGCTGTCCTCCATGAGCCGCCAGATGATCCACCTGGACCGGCCCGACGACGCCCTGGAGCTGATCCACCTCGCCCAGTACGGCGCCCGCGACAGCGCCGGGGCCACCACCCAGGCGATGCTGCACGCCCTGGAGGCGCGCGCCTACGCCAACATGGGCCAGGTCAACAAGTGCCACCGGGCGGTGCGGATGGCCGAGGACACCTTCGCCGACGCCCGGCCCGAGGAGGACCCCACCTGGATCAGCTTCTTCACCGAGGCCGAACTGCACGCCGAGAACGCCCACTCCTACCGCGACCTGGCCTACGTCGCCGGCCGCAGCCCCACCTACGCCTCACTGGCGCAGCCCGAGATGCAGGCCGCCGTCGACGGCTTCCGCGAGGACGCCGTCCACCAGCGCGCCTACGCGCTCAACCTCGTCGGCATGGGCACCGTCCACCTGCTGATGCGCGAGCCCGAGCAGGCCGCCCACTTCACCGAGCACGCCATCGGCGTCGCCAAGAGGGTGCGCTCCGAGCGCGTCAACACCCGTATCCGCAAGACCACCGACACGGCGGTGCGGGAATTCGGCGACGTCCCCGAGGTGGCCCGGCTCGCCGAGCGCCTCTCCCGGGAACTCCCCGACGTCGCGGAATCCGCGTGACCGCGCGGCCGGCGGCCGGCGTACCGTCACCGCAGACCGCCTGCTTTCCCACCCGTATACATCCTTCACCGCACCTGGGGGTGGTTCATCTTCGCGTAACGTGGGCGACTTCTTCGTCACGGGCGTGAAACATCATGACCCATCGGGCGAAACCCGCCTCGGCCAACCTCGACCCCAATACCGGCCCACCCCTTGCACCGCCCGCACGGGCCGTTCTGATGACGAGGAGACGCCGATGGCACCAGCCATCATCACACTGGCCGCGGATGCGCCCAAGCTCGATTCCGGTAACACCGCCTTTCTGCTGCTGAGTTCCGCGCTCGTGATGCTGATGACGCCGGGCCTGGCGTTCTTCTACGGCGGTATGGTCCGAGTCAAGAGCGCCCTGAACATGCTGATGATGAGCTTCATCAGCCTGGGCATCATCACCCTGCTGTGGACCGGCTACGGATTCAGTTTCGCCTTCGACGGCGACAACGGCGGGTTCATCGGCGGCACCAGCTGGCTCGGCCTGCGCGACATCGCGCCGGGCGACCTGTGGGGCAGCACCGGAACCCCGGTGTTCGCATTCGCCGCCTTCCAGCTCATGTTCGCGATCATCACCCCCGCCCTCATCAGCGGCGCCCTGGCCGACCGGGTGAAATTCGTCGCCTGGTCGGTGTTCATAACGCTGTGGGCGACCCTTGTCTACTTCCCCGTGGCCCACTGGGTCTGGGGCGGCGGCTGGCTCGGCCAGAAGGGCGTCATCGACTTCGCCGGCGGAACCGCGGTCCACATCAACGCGGGCGCCGCGGCCCTGGGCGTCATCCTGGTGATCGGCAAGCGGGTCGGCTTCAAGCGCGACCCCATGCGCCCGCACAGCATGCCCTGGGTGATGCTCGGCGCCGGCCTGCTGTGGTTCGGCTGGTTCGGCTTCAACGCCGGCTCCGAGATCACCTCCGACGGCGTCGCCTCCACCGTCTTCATCAACACCCAGATCGCCACCGCCGCCGCCATGATCGGCTGGCTGCTCTACGAGCGGTGGCGGCACGGCTCCTTCACCACCCTGGGCGCCGCCTCCGGCGCGGTCGCCGGCCTGGTCGCGATCACCCCGTCCTGCGCCTCGGTCAGCCCGCTGGGCGCGATCGCGGTCGGCGTCATCGCCGGTGTCATCTGCGCCGCCGCGGTGGGCCTGAAGTACAAGTTCAACTACGACGACTCGCTCGACGTGGTCGGCGTCCACATGGTCGGCGGCATCGTCGGCTCCCTCCTGATCGGCCTGCTCGCCACCGGCGGCGTCGGCCAGGACGTCAAGGGCGTCTTCTACGGCGGCGGCTGGCACCAGTTCGGCATCCAGGCCATCGGTGTCTTCTCCGTCCTGGGCTACTCCCTGGTCGTCTCCGCGATCCTCGCCAAGGCCATCGACATGGTGATGGGCTTCCGGGTGCCCGAGGAGATCGAGGTCAGCGGCATCGACCAGGCCGAGCACGCGGAGACCGCCTACGACTACACCGGCGTCGGCAGCGCCGTGCACAACGGGTCCGCCGCCGCCTCGTCCGTTGCGAGCAAGAAGGTGGACGCGTGAAGCTCATCACCGCCGTCGTCAAGCCCCACCGGCTGGACGAGATCAAGGAAGCCCTCCAGGCGTTCGGCGTGCAGGGCCTGACCGTCACCGAGGCGAGCGGCTACGGCCGCCAGCGCGGCCACACCGAGGTCTACCGCGGCGCGGAGTACACCGTGGACCTGGTGCCGAAGATCCGGATAGAGATCCTGGTCGAGGACGCCGACGCCGACCAGCTCATCGAGGTCGTCGTCAAGGCGGCCCGCACGGGCAAGATCGGGGACGGGAAGGTGTGGAGCCTGCCGGTCGACACGGCGGTGCGGGTCCGCACCGGCGAGCGCGGGCCCGACGCGCTCTGAGGTCCGCCCCACCCGGCCGGGCGCGACGCGTCCGGCAGGACCCGGGCCGGCCACCGGTCCCGGCACCGACGACACCAGCGGAGCACGAGTGACCGACAGCGTCGAAGCGCAAGGCCACAGTTACGCGGCGGCCCGGCTGCGCCTCCTGAACGAGGAGGCGCAGTCCGGGCCGCCGCGCCGCGCGGCCTTGGCCGCCCTCACCGACCGGTGGCTGGCCGAGCTGGCCACCGAAGCGGCCGCCGAGGCCGGCGCCGAGCGCTGGTCCCTGGTGGCCGTCGGCGGCTACGGGCGCGGCGAGCTGTCCCCGCGCAGCGACCTCGACCTGCTGCTGCTCCACGACTCCGGCCGCTCCGCCGGCGCCGTGGCCGCCCTCGCCGACCGCGTGTGGTACCCGGTCTGGGACCTGGGCCTGGCCCTGGACCACTCCGTGCGCACCCCCGACGAGGCCCTGAAGACCGCGGCGGAGGACCTCAAGGTCCAGCTCGGCCTGCTCGACGCCCGGCACATCGCCGGCGACAGCGCCCTGACCTCGAACCTGCGCAGCACCGTCCTCGCCGACTGGCGCAACCAGGCGCCCAAGCGGCTGCCCGCCCTGCACGAGCTGTGCACCGAGCGCGCCGAGCGCCAGGGCGAGCTGTCCTACCTGCTCGAACCCGACCTCAAGGAGGCCCGCGGCGGCCTGCGCGACGCCACCGCCCTGCGCGCCGTCGCCGCCTCCTGGCTCGCCGACGCCCCCCGCGAGGGCCTGGAGGAGGCCCGCACCCGCCTCCTGGACACCCGCGACGCCCTCCACCTGGCCACCGGCCGCGCCACCGACCGCCTCGCCCTCCAGGAGCAGGACCAGGTCGCCGCCGCCATGGGCCTGCTCGACGCCGACGCCCTGCTCCGCCAGGTATACGAAGCGGGCCGCCGCATCGCCTACGCCGGCGACGTCACCTGGCGCGAGGTCGGCCGGGTGCTGCGCGCCCGCGAGGCCCGGCCGAAGCGGCGCCTGCTCGGCCTCGGCCGCGGCGCCGCCGCCCAGCCGGCGCCCGAGCGGGTGCCGCTCGCCGAGGGCGTCGTGGAGCAGGAGGGCGAGGCCGTGCTCGCCCTGGCCGCCAAGCCCGAGCGCGACCCGGTGCTGCCGCTGCGCGCGGCCGCCGCGGCCGCCCAGGCGGGCCTGCCGCTGTCCCCGCACGCCGTGCGGCGGCTGGCCGCCGCGGCGCGCCCGCTGCCGGTGCCGTGGCCCGCCGAGGCCCGCGAGCAACTGGTCACGCTGCTGGGCGCGGGCGAGGCCACCGTGCCGGTCTGGGAGGCCCTGGAGGCCGAGGGGCTGGTCACCCGCCTCGTGCCCGACTGGGAGCGGGTGCGCTGCCGACCGCAGCGCAACGCCGTCCACCGCTTCACCGTCGACCGGCACCTGGTCGAGACCGCCGTGCGCGCCTGCGACCTCACCCGCCGCGTCGGCCGCCCCGACCTGCTGCTCACCGCCGCCCTGCTGCACGACATCGGCAAGGGCTGGCCCGGCGACCACAGCGAGGCCGGCGAGGTCATCGCCCGCGACCTGGCCGCCAGGTTCGGCTTCAACGCTGCCGACGTGGAGACCCTCGCCCTGCTGGTCCGCCACCACCTGCTGCTCATCGACACCGCCACCCGCCGCGACCTGGACGACCCCGAGACGGTCCGCACGGTCGCCGAGGCCGTCCGCGACACCTCCACCCTGGAGCTGCTGGCCGCCCTCACCGAGGCCGACGCCCTGGCCACCGGCCCCGCCGCCTGGAGCACCTGGCGCGCCTCCCTGCTGGCCGACCTCGTCGAACGCGTCGCCGGCGCCCTGGACACCGGCTCACTGCCCGACGCGGGCGACCGCGAGCCGTCGGCGGAGGAGGAGCGCCTGGCCATCGAGGCGGCCCGTACCGCCGGCCCCGTCCTGGCCCTGCACGCCCAGGCGGAGCCCGCGGCCGAGGGGGAGGAGCAGCCGGAGGCCGTGGGCGTCGAGCTGCTGCTGGCGGTGCCGGACCGGCCCGGCCTGGTCGCCCAGGCGGCCGGCGTCCTCGCCCTGCACCGGCTCACCGTGCGCGCCGCCGACCTGCGCTCGGTCGACCCCGTCGGCGAGGGCCCCATCGCCCTGCTGAGCTGGCGGGTCTCCGCGGAGTACGGCGCGATGCCCGAGGCGGCCCGGCTGCGGGCGGACCTGGCGCGGGCGTTCGAGGGCTCGCTGGACATCGAGGCCCGGCTGGCCGAGCGGGAGGCGGCCTACCCGCGCCGCCGCGGCATCACCCCGCCCCCGCCCCGGGTCACCGTCGCCCCCGGCCACACCTCGCAGACCGCCACCGTGCTGGAGGTCCGCGCCCACGACGCCCCCGGCCTGCTGCACCGCATCGGCCTGGCCCTGTCCGCGACCGCGGTGACCGTCCGCTCCGCCCGCATCTCCACCCTGGGCGCGAACGCGGTGGACGCCTTCTACGTCGTCGGCAAGGACGGCAACCCGCTGCCCGCCGCCCGGGCCGCGGAAGTGGCCGCCCAGGTGGAGGCCGCACTGCGCTGAGGAGCGGTACGGCCGCGGGCCGTACCGGGTTTCCGGCAGGCAGGGACGCCTTCGCGGCCCGGCCGGATACCCTGGAAGGCGATCGTCTCCGCCCCCGACACCGAGGATCTGCGACCACCGTGTTCGATACCCTTTCCGATCGCCTTGCGGACACCTTCAAGAACCTGCGGGGCAAGGGGCGTCTGACTGAAGCGGACGTCGACGCCACCGCGCGGGAGATCCGTATCGCGTTGCTGGAGGCAGACGTCGCACTCCCGGTCGTCCGGGCGTTCATCGCGAACGTCAAGGAGCGCGCGCTGGGTGCCGAGGTCTCCAAGGCGCTCAACCCCGCCCAGCAGGTCGTCAAGATCGTCGACCAGGAGCTGGTGCAGATCCTGGGCGGCGAGACGCGCCGGCTGCGCTTCGCCAAGCAGCCGCCGACCGTGATCATGCTCGCCGGCCTCCAGGGTGCGGGCAAGACCACCCTGGCGGGCAAGCTCGGCCACTGGCTGAAGAAGCAGGGCCACACGCCGCTGCTGGTCGCCTGCGACCTGCAGCGCCCCAACGCGGTCAACCAGCTCTCGGTCGTCGCCGAGCGGGCCGGTGTGGCGGTGTTCGCCCCCGAGCCGGGCAACGGCGTGGGCGACCCGGTGAAGGTCGCCAAGGACTCCATCGAGTACGCGAGCACGCAGCAGTACGACATCGTCGTGGTCGACACCGCCGGCCGGCTCGGCATCGACCAGGAGATGATGCAGCAGGCCGCGGACATCCGCGACGCGGTCCACCCCGACGAGATCCTCTTCGTGGTCGACGCCATGATCGGCCAGGACGCGGTGAACACCGCCGAGGCGTTCCGCGACGGCGTCGGCTTCGACGGCGTGGTGCTCTCCAAGCTCGACGGCGACGCCCGCGGCGGCGCCGCCCTGTCGATCGCGCACGTGACCGGCAAGCAGATCATGTTCGCGTCCAACGGCGAGAAGCTGGACGACTTCGACGCCTTCCACCCCGACCGGATGGCCTCGCGCATCCTCGGGATGGGCGACATGCTCTCGCTGATCGAGAAGGCCGAGCAGACCTTCAGCCAGGCCGAGGCCGAGAAGATGGCGGCCAAGCTGGCGAAGGGCCCCAAGGAGTTCACGCTCGACGACTTCCTGGCGCAGATGGAGCAGGTCCGCAAGATGGGCTCGCTCTCCAAGATCCTCGGCATGCTGCCGGGCATGGGCCAGATCAAGGACCAGATCAACAACCTGGACGAGCGCGACGTGGACCGCACCGCCGCGATCATCAAGTCGATGACGCCCGCCGAGCGGGCCGACCCGCACATCATCAACGGCTCCCGCCGGGCCCGGATCGCCCGCGGTTCCGGTGTCGAGGTGAGCGCCGTCAAGAGCCTGGTGGAGCGGTTCTTCGAGGCGCGCAAGATGATGTCGCGGATGGCGCAGGGCGGCGGCATGCCGGGCATGCCCGGCATGCCGGGGATGGGCGGCGGCCCGGGGCGCCAGAAGAAGCAGCAGAAGCAGGCCAAGGGCCGCCGGCAGAGCGGCAACCCGATGAAGCGCAAGGCCGAGGCCGCCGCGGCGGCCGCCCGCCGCGAGCAGCAGGCCCAGGAGGGCCCCGGCGGTCAGGGCGACAGCCCCTTCGGCCTGCCGGGCGGCGGCGAGGACTTCGAACTGCCCGACGCGTTCAAGAAGTTCATGGGCTGACCTGGCGCCCATTGCGGCGGCCCCGCCCTGGCATCCAGGGCGGCCGACGCGGCTCGGCATCCAGGGGCGCGGACGCGGCTCGGCATCCCTGGTGGCGGACGTACCCCGGCCTCCATTGCGGCGGACCGGGCCTGACACCCATGGCGGCGAACCCGGCCCCGACTCCCTGAGCAGCGGGCCCGGCTCGCCTCCCTAGGCGGTCAGGCCGGGCAGCCCGCCCGCCAGGGCGATGCGCTCCAGGTCGTCCAGGGTCTCCGACGCCATGGCGGCGGCCCGCGGGTCGCTTGCCGCGAGCCCGCTCGCGGCGAACTCGTCCTCGTCCAGGCGCCGTACGTCGCTGCCGTCGGACGACACCCACAGGTCGAGGTCGAGGTCCACCGACGTCAGCTCGGCGCCGTCGACCACCACCGGGCGGGTGATGTCGCAGTACCAGCCCTTCAGCGCACCCGCGGGGTCCCTGACCTCCTTGACCGCGTACCAGCGGTCGCGCCAGTAGTGCTCGGTGAAGACGTCGCCGGGCGCGAAGGCGACGAACCCGAAGTCGCGGACGGTCGGCAGCGACCAGGGGGCGGTGACGGTCACCCGTACCCCGTCGTCGCCGCGCACCGTGGCGTCGTAGCGGACCTTCTCGCGCCCGGCCTTGACCAGGCGCACCACGGCGCCGGTGCCGGGAGAGAGGTGAGGGGCGGCCATGGGCACCAGCCTGGCCGACCCGGTGCGGGCCGGCCACCGGATTTCCGCGGCCGGCCGCGCGTCAGGGGCGGCGCGCTATGAGGTAGCGGAAGACGTTCTCCATGCGGACCGAGCCGTCCGAGCGCCGGTAGGGGTGCAGCGCCTCGGCGAGCTCCTTGTCCACCTGCTGGCGGTCGGTGGCGGCCGCGGCGGCGTCGAACAGGCCGGTGGACAGCAGGCCGCGCACGGCACTGGCCAGGTCCGGGTAGCCGAACGGGCACGAGACACGGCCCGAGCCGTCGGGCCGCAGCCCGGCCGCCCTGGCGAGGTCCTCCAGGTCGTCCCGGCCGCTGAGCCGCACCTCGGGCGCCTTGCCGCGCGGCTCGGCGAGCCGGGCGGCCACCGAGAGCACCCGCGAGGTCGAGCAGCGCTCGGGCGGGCCCCAGCCGGCGAGCACCACCGTGCTGCCGCGCGGGGCGGCCCGGACGGCCGCGGCCAGCGCCGGCCCGAGGTCGCCGGCGGGCACCACCGGGTCGAAGGCGGTGATGAGGTCGTAGCGGGCCGGCTCGCCCTTCAGGGCGCCGCGGGCGGGGTCCCCGGGCAGCACCTTGGTGCGGCGCCCGTAGGCGGCCCCGAAGCGCTGCCGCAGGCGCTCGCGGGCCAGCGCCAGGCGGCCGGTGTCGGCCTCGCAGCCGGTGACGGCCGCGCCCCTGGCGGCCGCGAGCATCAGGGCCAGGCCCGTACCGCAGCCCAGGCCCAGCAGTTCGGTGCCGGCGCCGACCTCCAGCCGGTCGTACACCGTCTCGTAGAGGGGAACGAGCATCCGCTCCTGGATCTCCGCCCAGTCCCGCGCCCGCTCCTGGGCGGCGGGGACGGACTCGCGATGGAGCACAAGTGCCATGGAGAGCCCCGATCAGCCGGAAACCGCGGCCCGCCTCCCGGTGGTCCGGCGCGGCCGCACACGTCCGAAATCCAGACAACTGCGGATCGGCGGCCCCGTCCAGGGGTGCTGTGGCGCGTTCTTGTGAACTTCAGGCGACGGGGGCGTTTCCGGACACCCGGGGCGCCCGGGGGAAACCGATTCACGGTGCGGCGGCGCGGGGCCGTACCATCGCCTGCATGGCTAAGGCTCCCGTTCTCACCCCCCAGGCGGACGACTTCCCGCGCTGGTACCAGGACCTGATCAGCAAGGCCGAACTGGCCGACAACGGGCCGGTGCGCGGCACCATGGTGATCAGGCCGTACGGCTACGGCCTGTGGGAGCGGATGCAGGCCGACATGGACGCCAGGATCAAGGCGGTCGGCGCCCAGAACGCGTACTTCCCGCTCTTCATCCCCCAGTCCTACCTGACCCGCGAGGCCCAGCACGTGGAGGGCTTCGCGCCCGAGCTCGCGGTGGTCACCCACGGCGGCGGCAAGGAGCTGGAGGAGCCGGTCGTCGTCCGCCCCACCTCGGAGACGATCATCAACGAGTACTTCTCCAAGTGGGTGCAGAGCTACCGCGACCTGCCGCTGCTGATCAACCAGTGGGCGAACGTGGTGCGTTGGGAGATGCGGCCGCGGCTGTTCCTGCGCACCAGCGAGTTCCTGTGGCAGGAGGGGCACACCGCCCACGCCACCCAGGAGGACGCCCGGGTGTTCGCCTCGCGCATCCAGCGGGACGTCTACGCCGACTTCATGGAGAACGTCCTCGCGATGGACGTCGTGCTCGGCCGCAAGACCACCAAGGAGCGCTTCGCCGGCGCCATCAACACCCTCACCCTGGAGGGCATGATGGGCGACGGCAAGGCGCTGCAGCTGGGCACCAGCCACGAGCTGGGCCAGAACTTCGCCAAGGCGTTCAACACCACCTACCTGTCCAAGGAGGGCACCCAGGAGCACGTCTGGCAGACCTCCTGGGGCAGCACCACCCGGATGATCGGCGCCCTGGTGATGATGCACGGCGACGACAACGGGCTGCGGGTGCCGCCGCGGCTGGCGCACGTCCAGGCCGTGGTGCTCGCCATCAAGGACGACGAAGCGGTGGTCGCCAAGGTGCGCGAGGTCGGCGAGAAGCTGCGCGCCGCGGGCCTGCGCGTCGTCGTCGACGACCGCACCGACACCCCGTTCGGCCGCCGCGCGGTGGACTGGGAGCTCAAGGGCGTGCCGCTGCGGGTGGAGATCGGGCCGCGCGACCTGGAGGCCGGCACCGCGATGCTCGCCCGCCGCATCCCCGGCGGCAAGGAGCCGGTCGCCCTGGACAGCCTGGAGACCCTGCTGCCCAAGGCGCTGGAGGAGGACCAGGCGCGGCTGCTGCAGGAGTCCCGCGAGCGGCGGCTGGCGCGGACGGTGGACGTCGGCTCCGTCGCCGAGGCGGCCGAGGCCGCGGCCACCGGCTGGGCCCGCATCCCGTGGTCCGAGCTGGGCCCCGAAGGCGAGGCCAAGCTCGCCGAGCAGGGCGTCACCGTGCGCTGCCTGGTGGGCGAGGACGGCTCGGTGCCGCTCAGCGAGGACGCGCCGGGGACCCTGGCGATCGTGGCGCGCGCCTACTAGGCGCCTTGCTCGCCCTCACCGGGCGCCTGCCTTGCGGGCGCCCGCCGGCGGCGCCGTCCGGCTGGCGAGGCCGCGTGTGCGGAATGCGTGCATACGTCCTTCCGTGGGGCGGGTGCGAGGGTTTCACAGGAGTTTCTCCGGTCCCTCCGCACCCGCCCTTCGTCATGTGTATCCACGTGCATCATCCGGAACTGACCGATCAGTGCAAATTAAATGGGCTAGCCCGGAATCGGAACACCGGGCGCGCCCGGCTCGTTGTCACGTCGTGAGCACGACACCACCTGTACTCGCCGCCGAGCTGGCAGTCGCCTGGGCCGATATTCAACGGCACCATCCCGAGCTGCCGGATCTGGCCGCGCCAGAGTCCCTGATCGGAGAGTCCTCGTCCGCGTGCGGCACGGAGCTCTCCTTCGAAAGGCTGCTGCACGAGGCAGTGCACGGGATCGCCGCTTCGCGCGGCATCCGCGACACCTCGCGCGCCGGCCGCTACCACAACCGCAGGTTCCTCGCCATCGCCGACGAGATGGGCCTGGACCACGCCGAGGAGCCGCATCCCAGCAGCGGCTTCTCCCTGGTGGTCATGCGCCCGGACACCCGCAAGCGATATCGGGCCACCATCGACCGGCTGCAGCGGGCGCTCAAGGCGCACACCGTGGCCACCACCGCCGACACCGCCCGCTCCTTCCGCGGACCGGCCGCGCGGCACGGCTCCTCGGGCGGCGGCGTCCGGGTCAAGGCCGTCTGCGACTGCGGGCGCAACGTGCGGGTCGTCCCCTCCGTGCTCGCCCAGGCGCCCATCATGTGCGGCGCCTGCGGCCAGCCCTTCCGCATCCCGGAGGTCGTAGGGGTCGGCTGACTGTGGCACAATGTTCAGCTGAGAACTCGACAGCCGTGCAGGAACCCTCTCTCCTTCGGCTGACGCGTCCATCGGGCGCACGACTCCCACCACCCCACGTGGCGGTCGCCCGTGCCCAAACACGTCAACACCAGGAGAACCCACTCCCGTGGCAGTCAAGATCAAGCTGAAGCGTCTGGGCAAGATCCGTTCGCCTCACTACCGCATCATCGTCGCCGACTCCCGCACCCGCCGTGACGGCCGGGCGATCGAGGAGATCGGCCTGTACCACCCGGTGCAGAACCCCTCGCGCATCGAGGTCGACTCCGACCGCGCGCAGTACTGGCTCTCCGTCGGCGCCCAGCCGACCGAGCCGGTGCTCGCCATCCTGAAGCTGACCGGCGACTGGCAGAAGTACAAGGGCGAGCCCGCCCCGGCGCCGCTGCTGCAGCCCGAGCCGAAGGCCGACAAGCGCGCCCTGTTCGAGGCCGCCGCCAAGGACACCGCCGGCGAGCCCAAGGGCGAGGCCATCACCCCCAAGGCCAAGAAGTCCGACAAGAAGGCCGACGACGCCGAGGCCACCGCCGCGGCCGAGTCCACCGAGGGCTGATCGTGCTTGAGGAGGCCCTTGAGCACCTGGTGAAGGGCATCGTCGACAACCCCGACGATGTGCAGGTCGGCATGCGGACCCTGCGCCGAGGCAGTGTGCTCGAGGTCCGGGTGCACCCCGACGACCTCGGCAAGGTGATCGGGCGCAACGGCCGCACCGCGCGCGCCCTGCGCACGGTCGTCGGCGCACTCGGTGGCCGCGGTGTCCGCGTCGACCTCGTCGACGTCGACCAGGTGCGCTGAACAGGCCGTTCCCACCACGCACGGGCCGGAGGCGGCTTCGCCTCCGGCCCGCTGTGGTGTTCCCGGGACCCGCCGCCCCGGGACCAGCACCGTCCTCAGCCCCGTCCGAGCCCGCCCGTCATCCCCGCACGGCCCCACCGGCCGTGTCCCACGCAGGAGTTGAGCCCCACCGTGCAGCTCGTAGTCGGCCGGATCGGCCGCGCCCACGGCATCAAGGGCGAGGTCAGCGTCGAGGTGCGCACCGACGAGCCGGAACTGCGGCTCGCACCCGGCGCCGTACTCGCCACCGACCCGCCCTCGGCCGGCCCGCTGACCATCGCCACCGGACGCGTGCACAGCGGCCGGCTGATGCTGCGCTTCGACGGCGTGGCCGACCGCAACGCCGCCGAGGCGCTGCGCGGCACCCTGCTGATCGCCGAGGTGGACCCGGAGGAGACCCCGGAGGACCCCGAGGAGTTCTACGACCACCAGCTGATCGACCTCGACGTGGTGACCGCCGACGGCCGCGAGGTCGGCCGGATCGCCGAGATCACCCACCTGCCCTACCAGGACCTCCTGGTGGTCCGCCGCCCCGACGGCGGCGAGGTGCTGGTGCCCTTCGTCGCCGAGATCGTCCCCGAGGTCGACCTGGAGGCGCAGCGCGCCGTGATCGACCCGCCGCCGGGGCTGCTGGACGACGCCCAGGCCCAGGTCGCCGGCACCCGCGACCAGGAGCAGGACGCCTGAGATGCGCATCGACGTCGTCACGATCTTCCCCGAGTACCTCGAACCGCTGAACGTCTCCCTGGTCGGCAAGGCCCGCGCCTCCGGCCTGCTCGACGTCCACGTGCACGACCTGCGCACCTGGGCGCACGACCGGCACCACACCGTGGACGACACCCCCTACGGCGGCGGCCCCGGCATGGTGATGATGCCCGGCCCCTGGGGCGAGGCGCTGGACCAGACCCTCGCCGACGGGTACGAGGCCGGCGCCCGCCGTCCCGCCCTCGTCGTCCCCACCCCCAGCGGCCGCCCCTTCACCCAGGAGACCGCCGCCGCCCTCGCCGAGGCCGACTGGCTGATCTTCTGCCCGGCCCGCTACGAGGGCATCGACGCCAGGGTGACGGCCGAGTACGCCACCAGGATGCCGGTCCACGAGGTCTCCATCGGCGACTACGTGCTGGCCGGCGGCGAGGCCGCGGTCCTCGTCGTCACCGAGGCCGTCGCCCGGCTGCTGCCCGGCGTCCTGGGCAACGCCCAGTCGCACGCCGACGACTCCTTCGCGCCCGGCGCCATGGCCGACCTGCTGGAGGGCCCGGTTTTCACCAAGCCGCCCACCTGGCGCGGCCAGGGCATCCCCGATGTACTGCTCAGCGGCCACCACGGCAGGATCGCCCGCTGGCGGCGCGACGAGGCGATCAGCCGCACCGCGGCCAACCGGCCCGACCTCCTGCGGCGCGCCGACCCCGCGGCCTTCAACCGCAAGGATCGCGAGATGCTCAGCATCCTGGGCTGGCAGCCCGGCCCGGACGGCCGATTTGGGCCCAACCCCGACGCCGTGGAAGAATGACCCGCTGCCGCCCGCAGACCCGCGCCCCTGCCACAGGGGGACACGACGCGGGCCGGAGGCGGCCGCGGCCCCCGTCCGGGACCGCCGCACAACCGACACCGACCTGCCGTCGATGACCTGTGGCATCGGCGAGGAAGCGAAACCACCGTGCCCAACCTGATCGACAGCGTCAACAGCGCCGCCCTGCGCACCGACGTCCCGGCCTTCCGCCCGGGCGACACCGTCAACGTCCACGTGCGCGTCATCGAGGGCAACCGCTCCCGTGTGCAGCAGTTCAAGGGCGTCGTCATCCGCCGCCAGGGCGCGGGCGTCAGCGAGACCTTCACCGTCCGCAAGGTCAGCTTCTCCGTCGGCGTGGAGCGCACCTTCCCGGTGCACACCCCGATCGTGGAGAAGATCGAGGTCGTCACCCGCGGCGACGTCCGCCGCGCCAAGCTCTACTACCTGCGTGACCTGCGCGGCAAGGCCGCGAAGATCAAGGAGAAGCGCGACAGCTGAGCGCTTGACCTTCCCTTGGGGCGGGCCGGATAAGCTTCCGCCCCGATGGACAGCGAAGCAGTGACACCGGAACGCGACCGTTCCCCGACCGCCGGCGAGGCGGATGCGGAGGAGGGGTCGCGTTCCGGCGTGTCCGGCCCGTCCCGGCTCGCCGCATGGTGGGCGGAGTGGCGCCGTACCATCACGCTCGCCCTGGCCGCCTGCGCGGCACTCCTGCTGGTCAGCCACTTCGTGGTGGAGCCCTTCCAGGTGCCCAGCTCCTCCATGGAGAACACCCTGCGCGTCGGCGACCGGGTGCTGGTCGACAAGCTCGCCTACCGCTTCGGCGGCTCGCCGCGGCGCGGGGACGTGATCGTGTTCGACGGCAAGGACTCGTTCTCCACCGGCAGCGGCACCGACTACGTCAAGCGGGTCATCGGCATCGGCGGCGACCGCGTCACCTGCTGCGACACCCAGGGCCGCCTGTCGGTCAACGGCCACCCGCTCGCCGAGACCTACCTCTTCCCCGGCGACGCGCCCTCCAGGGTGCCCTTCGACATCGTGGTGCCGCCCGGCCGGCTGTGGGTCATGGGCGACCACCGCTCGGACTCCGCCGACTCCCGCGACCACCTCGGCGACCCGGGCGGCGGCACCGTGCCGGTCGGCGAGGTGATCGGGCGCGCCGACTGGATCGCCTGGCCGGCCGGCCACTGGACCCGGCTGCGCCGCCCCGCCACCTTCTCCGCGGTGCCCGCCCCGGCCGGCGCCCATGGGTAACCGGGGCCGCCCGCGCGGTACCGCGGCGCCCGCGCCGCCCGTCGTCAGCACCACCCGCATCGAGCGGCGCAAGCTCGCCCGCAAGGTCCGGCGCAAGCGGCGCCGCTCGATGGCCAAGGAGGTGCCCCTGCTCATGGCGGTGGCCTTGGCCATCGCCCTGGTGCTCAAGACGTTCCTGGTGCAGGCGTTCGTCATCCCCTCGGGCTCCATGGAGCAGACCATCAGGATCGGCGACCGGGTGATGGTGGACAAGCTCACCCCCTGGTTCGGCGCCACTCCGCACCGCGGGGACGTCGTCGTCTTCAAGGACCCGGGCGGCTGGCTGATGGGCGAGCCGGCGCCCAAGCCGGACCCGGTGGTGATCAAGCAGGTCAAGGACGTCTTCACCTTCATCGGGCTGCTGCCGGCCTCCGGCGAGCAGGACCTGATCAAGCGGGTGGTCGGGGTGGGCGGCGACACGGTCGCCTGCTGCGACACCCAGGGGCACGTGACGGTGAACGGCACACCGCTCGACGAGCCCTACCTGTACCCGGGCAACCCGCCCTCGCAGATCCGCTTCACCGTCCACGTGCCCAAGGGGCGGCTGTTCGTGATGGGCGACCACCGCTCGGACTCCGCCGACTCCCGCTACCACCTGTCCGACATGGCGGACGGCAAGCGCACCCAGGGCACCATCCCGCAGAGCCTGGTGGTCGGCCGGGCCGTCGTGATCGGCTGGCCGATCGGCCATTGGGCGCGGCTGCGGGAGCCGCCCACCTTCGCCTCCGTACCGTCGCCCGGCTCGCCGCAGGCCGCTTCCACAGCCGCGGCCACTATGGTGGGCAGGGCCGGATCGGCCGACGGAGCCGACACGGCTGACCGGGCCGATGCGGCCGGCACGGCCAACAACGGTCAAAGGACCGACCCGCTGCCGACTCCTGCGGAACTCCCGCTCGTTATGGGAATGGCAGGTCTGCGCCGGATCCGGGGCAGGCGAGGCAGAGGATTGAGGAGTGGATGTGGGGGACCTGGTGGTCGGCGCGCGGTCCGGACCCGGAGAGCCCGAGAAGGGGGACAGCCCGGTACCCCCGGTCGACGGGACGGAGGCCGACAGCGTGGTCCCCGAGGAGTCAGCAGCGGACGGCGGCGGTAATGCGGCAGGCGGAACAGGAGCCGGCAGTGCGAACGGCAGGAGCGGCGTGAGCGACGGCCCCCACGGCGGCAGCCGATCGGACGCCTACCCCGGTGGCTACCAGGGCGGTTATCAGGGCGGCTACGGCCCCGGCCAGGAGGCGGGGTACGGCGCCGGTCACGGCCAGGACGCCCCCCGGGGCCAGGGCGGCGGACAGGGCTACGGGCAGGCGTACGACGCCGCGCGTGTGCCCCCGCCCGGCGCCGAGAACGGCTACCAGCAGGGTTACGAGCCGGGCTTCGTCCCGCCCCCCGGCACCCGCCCCGAGGAGGTCGGCGGCCTGACCGCCGAGGGCGCCCACCGGATCGACCTCGGCGGCTCCGGTGACGGCGGCGACAGGGACGGCGACGGTGACGGCGGCGGCGAGGAGTCCGGCCGCGGCTCGCACTCCGCCCCGGCCAAGCCGCGCTCCTTCTGGAAGGAGCTGCCGCTGCTGGTCGTGATCGCCCTGGTGCTGGCGCTGCTGATCAAGACATTCCTGGTCCAGGCGTTCTCCATTCCCTCGGACTCGATGCAGAACACCCTGCAGCGCGGCGACCGGGTGCTGGTCGACAAGCTCACGCCCTGGTTCGGCTCCAAGCCCACCCGCGGCGAGGTCGTCGTCTTCCACGACCCGAGCAACTGGCTGAACGAGAACCCGCCGCCGAGCAAGAACCCTGTGGTGCGCGGCATGCAGAAGAGCCTGAGCTTCATCGGCCTGATGCCCTCCGCCGAGGAGAAGGACCTGATCAAGCGGGTCATCGGCGTCGGTGGCGACACCGTCAGCTGCAAGGGCACCGGCCCGGTCTACGTCAACGGCAAGCCGCTGAAGGAGCCGTACGTCTTCCCGGGCAACACCCCGTGCAGCGCGGACGCGGAGTTCACCGTCCATGTGCCCAAGGGCCGCATCTGGGTGATGGGCGACCACCGCCAGGACTCCCTGGACTCGCGTTACCACATGAACGAGGTCATCGACGGCAAGCGCACCTACGGCACGGTCTCCGACAAGCAGGTCGTCGGCCGCGCCATCGTGGTCGCCTGGCCGATCAACCGCTGGGACTGGCTGGGCATCCCCGGCACGTTCTCCCAGCCGGGCATCGACGCGGCCGGCAGCACCGTGCCCGCTGCCGCGGGGCTGGCCGGGGCCGTCCCGCTGGTGCTGCTGCGCCGGCGCCGGCTGCTGAACCGCCTGGAGGGCCCGGCGCAGGCGGCGCAGCGAAGCGCCTCGGCCGCCGCGGCGCCGCCGGTCGAGGAAGGACCCGGGCGCGATTCCCCGGGGCCGCGGAGCTGACCGGGGCCCGTACCCCCGGGTAGGGTTCGGCTCCATGAGCGCCACGAGCACCAGCAGCACCACCACCGCGATACGCCGGGAGCGCGGTCGACTCGGACACCGCCTGTCCGGGCTCGCCGTGGCTCTCGGCTGTGTGCTGTTCCTCGGTGGCTTCGCGTGGGCGGCGCTGTCCTACCGGCCCTACACCGTGCCCACCGACTCCATGCAGCCCACCGTCCAGCCCGGTGCCAAGGTGCTGGCCCAGAAGATCTCCGGCTCGGACGTCCACCGGGGCGACGTGGTGGTCTTCAAGGACAAGTTGTGGGGCGACCTGCCCGAGGTCAAGCGGGTCATCGGGGTGGGCGGCGACACCGTCGTCTGCTGCGACAAGCAGGGCAGGCTGCAGGTCGACGGCAGGCCGGTCGCCGAGCCGTACCTGAAGAACACCCGCGAGCCCGCCTCCGGGCCCTTCAGCACCACCGTGCCCAAGGGCAAGCTCTTCCTGCTCGGCGACAACCGGGCGGTCTCCCAGGACTCCCGCATCCACCTCGACGACGCCGAGAAGGGCGCTGTCCCCGCCTCCGACGTGCGCGGCCGTGTGGCGGCCACCGTGTGGCCGCTGGGGCACGCGGGCGGCCTCCCGTCTGCCCCGGGCTTCGCCCCGCTGCCCGGCGGCGGGCAGTCCGGCACCGGGCCGCTGGCCTGGCTCGTCGTGATGGTCGTCGCCGGCGCCGTGCTGATCCTCGGCGGCGCGGTCTACGAGCCGCTGGCCCGGCGCGTCGCAAGGCGCTGAGCGGGATACGGCGGTGTGCGGCTCGGGCGGTCCCCGCGTAGCGCACAATGGGGGCACGTACGGCTGAAGGGGAACATGCCATGAGCGCGGAGGACCTCGAGAAATACGAGACCGAGATGGAGCTGAAGCTCTACCGGGAGTACCGCGATGTCGTCGGCCTGTTCAAGTACGTGATCGAGACCGAGCGGCGTTTCTACCTCACCAACGACTACGAGATGCAGGTCCACTCGGTCCAGGGCGAGGTGTTCTTCGAGGTCTCGATGGCCGACGCGTGGGTGTGGGACATGTACCGGCCGGCTCGTTTCGTCAAGCAGGTGCGGGTGCTGACATTCAAGGACGTGAACATCGAGGAGCTGAACAAGGCCGATCTCGACCTGCCGTCGGATGATTCGGGGTTCAACACCTGAGGGGCCGGCGGGTGAGCGGGACCGGGGCCTGACCGGAACCGGGCGGGGAGCGGGGCCCGGCGTCGGGTGGCCATTCCGTTCGGGACCAGGGCTCGACCGGAGTTATCCACAGGCCGGCTTTCAAGATCGTCTTCGGGGTGCCCGACTCTGTCACAGTCAGTGACGGAGGTGGTACTCATGAACGCACGAGGTGCGCTGGGGCGGTACGGCGAGGATCTGGCCGCCCGCACGCTGGGAGCAGCCGGGCTGCATGTCCTGGCGAGGAACTGGCGGTGCGGCCGCCGCGGTGAGATCGACATCGTCGCGGCTGACGGTGACGCGCTGGTCGTCTGCGAAGTGAAGACCCGGCGCGAGGGGCCGTTCCAGCATCCGATGGCGGCACTCGGCCCGCACAAGGCGGCCCGGCTGCGCTCGCTCGCCGAGAGGTGGGCCGCCGAGCACGGCGGATCGCCGCCGGGCGGCGTGCGCATCGACCTGATCGGCGTCGTCCTGCCCGAGCGCGGCGCACCCCGCGTCGAGCACGCCAGGGGGGTGGCGTGATGGGCTTCGCGCGTACGTGCTCGGTGGCCCTGATCGGCGTCGAGGGGGTGGTGGTCGAGGTCCAGGCGGACCTGGAGCCGGGGCTCGCCGCCTTCGCACTGGTCGGCCTGCCCGACAAGAGCCTGACCGAGAGTCGCGACCGGGTCCGGGCCGCGATCGTCAACAGCGGCGAGACCTGGCCGCAGAAGAAGCTCACCGTGGGACTGAGCCCGGCCTCGGTGCCCAAGGGAGGTTCGGGGTTCGATCTGGCGGTGGCCTGCGCTGTCCTCGCCGCGAACGAGCGGATCGCGCCCTCGTCGATCGCGGACCTGATGATGATCGGCGAGCTGGGCCTGGACGGCCGGGTCCGCCCGGTCCGGGGCGTGCTGCCCGCCGTGCTGGCGGCCGCCGACGCCGGGTACAAGCACGTGGTGGTGCCCGAGCAGACCACCGCGGAGGCGTCCCTGGTGCCGGGCGTGTCGGTGCTGGGCGTGCGCAGCCTGCGGCAACTGGTCGCGGTGCTCAACGACGAGACGGTGCCCGAGGAGCCGGACGAGTACGACTCCGGCGACCGGCCCGACCCGATGCTCGCGGGGCTGGCCCTGCCGGGCGGCGGCGTGGGCACGGGGCTCGCGACGGGCTTCCCCGGTGCCGGCGGTCGTGGGCGGCCGGCCGCGACGCGACTCGCCGAGGGCGCGGGCGGGCTCGACGCGAACCAGCGCGGCGCACCGGGCTGCCCGGACCTCGCGGACGTCGCCGGGCAGCGCGAGGCACGCCTCGCCCTGGAGGTGGCCGCGGCCGGGGGACACCACCTGTACCTCAAGGGCCCGCCGGGCGCGGGCAAGACGATGCTCGCCGAGCGGCTGCCGGGCATCCTGCCGCCGCTCACCCAGCGCGAGGCCCTGGAGGTCACCGCGGTCCACTCGGTCGCGGGCATCCTGCCCACCGGGCGCCCTCTGGTGGACACCCCGCCCTACTGCGCGCCGCACCACTCGGCCACCATGCCCGCGCTCGTCGGCGGCGGCAGCGGACTGCCCCGGCCGGGAGCGGTCTCGTTGGCGCACCGAGGCGTGCTTTTCCTGGACGAAGCGCCCGAATTCAGCGTCCAGTCCTTGGAGGCGCTGCGCCAGCCGCTGGAGTCGGGGCACGTCGTGGTCGCCCGGGCGGCCGGAGTGATGCGGTTGCCGGCCCGCTTCATGCTTGTGCTGGCCGCCAACCCGTGCCCCTGCGGGCGGTACTCGCTGCTCGGCGGCTGCGACTGCTCGCCCGCCTCGGTCCGCCGCTACCAGGCCCGGCTCTCCGGTCCGCTGCTGGACCGGGTGGACCTGCGGGTGGAGGTCGACCCGGTCAGCCGCTCGGAGCTGATCGGGGCGGCGGGCGGCAACGTGGGCGGGGAGCCCACGGCAGTGGTGGCCGCCCGGGTCCGCGAGGCCCGCGCCCGCGCGGCCGCCCGGTACGCGGACACGCCCTGGCGGCTCAACAGCGAGGTGCCCGGCCACGAACTGCGCACCCGCTGGCACGTCGCCCCCGGCGCCCTGCGCCCGGTCGAACGGGACATGGAGCGCGGGCTGCTCACCGCCCGGGGCCTGGACCGGGTCCTGCGCGTCGCCTGGACCCTCGCCGACCTCGCGGCCAGCCCCTGCCCCACGCCCGACCACGTCCTGCTCGCCCTCCAGCTCCGCTCAGGAGTGTCCAGAGGAGTGGCGGCAGTGGGAGGAGGCGTGTGATGCCCGAACCGGAGAAGGCCGGGGGAGCCGCTGCCGCCGAGCGGGTCCCTCTGCCCGAGGAGGGCGCGGCGGAACGGAATTCGGCGCCGGGCGACCGGGAGAAGGGGGGAGCGGATCACGAGTGGGAGGGCGCGTTGGGGAAGGAGGAGACCGCCGCGCGGGTCGGTGCCGGGGACGAACACAGGCGCTGGGAAAGGTGGTTGCGCGGGGCGTACGAGGACGGCTCGCTCGTGGGGGTGGAGGGGGCCGGGGCTGTCGTCGGGTGGGAGGAGCGCCTGGCGAGGGTGGCGCTGACGCGGGTGGCCGAGCCGGGCGACGAGGTGGTGGGGCGGGCGCTCGCCGAGTGGGGCCCGGTCGAGACCGTGCGGGCCGCACGCGAGGGGCGGCGGCTGGCGGGGGCGACCGCACAGAGGGCCGAGCGGTACGCGATCCGGGCCGCGCGGGCCGATCCGCTGGCGGACCTGGCGGCCGCGCACCGTGCCGGGGGCCGGTTCCTGTGCCCCGGGGATGCGGACTGGCCCGGGCAGTTGGACGACCTGGGCCTGCGGCGGCCGTTCGGGCTGTGGGTGCGCGGGCGGCCCTCGCTGCGGCTGTGGGCGCTGCGCTCAGTCGCGGTCGTGGGCGCCAGGGCATGCACGGACTACGGGACGCACATGGCGGTGCGGCTGGGCGCGGGGCTCGCGGGGGCCGGCTGGGTGGTGGTGTCGGGGGCGGCGTTCGGCGTGGACGGAGCGGCGCACCGGGCCGCCCTGGAGGCGGGTGGTGCCACGATCGGCGTGGTGGCCGGCGGCATCGATGTGCCGTATCCCCCGCGCAATGCCGGGTTGATCGACCGCATCGCCGAAGACGGTCTGCTGGTGGGGGAGTTGCCGCCGGGCGACCACCCGACGCGGTCGCGGTTCGTGACGCGGAACCGGGTGATCGCCGCGCTCACCCGCGGCACCGTGGTGGTCGAGGCCAAGTACCGCAGCGGTTCGCTGATCACGGCCCGCCGGGCGGCGGAACTGGGCCGGATCACCATGGGGGTGCCCGGGCCGTGCACCAGCGGGCTGTCCGAAGGGGTGCACGAACTGCTGCGCGGGGAGGCGGCGTTGGTGACGGACGCGGCCGAGGTGGTCGAGCTGGTCGGACGGATCGGCGCGGACCTGGCCCCGGTGCGGCGCGGTCCGGTGCTGCCCAGGGACCGGCTGGGCCCGGGGACGGCGCGGGTACTGGAGGCGCTGCCCGCGCGCGGTCCGGCGGGCGAGCGGGAGATCGCCGAGGCCGCGGGTACCACGGTGGCCGACACGCTGGGGCGGCTGCACGAGTTGCTGGCGCTCGGCTTCGTGGCCCGCGAGGGCGGCAGCTGGCGATTGGTCCGTACCTCGGCGGACCGGACGGGACGGTGATCGCGTTGACGCCGCCGACACACCATCAGGTGACACGGAAACGCCGTGACCTGCGGCGTTCACACTGCGGACCGCGCGGGCGCGGACGGCGGGACATCATTGCCCGCACAGCCGCCCGGCCGCCGCGCGGACCGCGCCACCGGTCCGCGGGGCCCGTACCCGCAGAGGGAACGTATCTGCGCATGTCCCCCACGGACGTCGTAGCAATGAGCGACACTATGGTCACGCTACGCTCGCGGAGGTCCGATTCCCCGCCCACTTCACGGCAGAACGGCGTACAACGACGCATGCCCCAGCACACCCCCGGGACCGAACGGGCGACGGCAGTGACCACCGCCCCTGCCGCCGTCCGGCCCGCCGCGCCCACCTCGATCGACGCGCTGTGGCGGGCCTACAAGGAAACGGGGGACGCCCGGCTGCGCGAGCAGCTGATCCTGCACTACTCGCCGCTGGTGAAGTACGTGGCGGGCCGGGTCAGTGTCGGGCTGCCGGCCAACGTCGAGCAGGCCGACTTCGTCTCCTCGGGAGTGTTCGGGCTGATCGACGCCATCGAGAAGTTCGACCCGGACCGGGCGATCAAGTTCGAGACCTACGCCATCACCCGCATCCGCGGTGCCATGATCGACGAACTGCGCGCGCTGGACTGGATCCCGCGCTCGGTCCGCCAGAAGGCCCGCGCCGTCGAGCGCGCCTACGCGACCTTGGAGGCCAAGCTCCACCGCACCCCCTCCGAGCCCGAGGTCGCCGCCGAGATGGGCGTCGGCGTCGAGGAACTGCACGGCGTCTTCAGCGCCCTCTCGCTCGCCAACGTCGTGGCGCTGGAGGAGCTGCTGCACGTCGGCGGCGAGAGCGGCGGTCGGCTCAGCCTGGTGGACACCCTGGAGGACACCGGCGCGGACAACCCCGTCCAGGTCGCCGAGGACCGCGAGCTGCGCAGGCTGCTCGCCCGGGCCGTCAACACGCTGCCCGAGCGCGAGAAGACCGTGGTCACCCTCTACTACTACGAGGGCCTCACCCTCGCCGAGATCGGCCAGGTGCTCGGCGTCACCGAGAGCCGGGTCAGCCAGATCCACACCAAGTCCGTCCTGCAACTGCGGGCGAAGCTGGCCGACATGGGAGCCCGCTGAGCCGGACTGTCTACAGTGGGAGGATGCCGAGAATCCGAGCGGCCTCGGTGGCCGAGCACCGTACGATGCAGCGCAGCGCCCTGCTGGACGCCGCCCGCGCCCTGCTCTCCGAGGGCGGCACCGAAGCCCTCACCTTCCCGGCCCTGGCCGAGCGCACCGGCCTCGCCCGTTCCTCGGTCTACGAGTACTTCCGCTCGCGCGGTGCCGTGGTCGAGGCGCTGTGCGCGGCCGACTTCCCCGTCTGGGCCGCCGAGGTCGAGGCCGCCATGCAGGCCGCGGAGTCCCCGGCGGACAAGATCGAGGCGTACGTCCGCACGCAGCTCACCCTGGTCGGTGACCGCAGGCACCGCGCGGTCGTGGCGATCTCCGCCGGCGAACTCGACGCGGGCGCCCGCGAGAAGATCCGCGCCGCCCACGGCGGCCTGATCGCCATGATCGTCGCCGCCCTCGGCGACCTCGGCCACCCCGAACCGCGGCTGACCGCGGTGCTGCTGCAAGGTGTGGTGGACGCCGCGGTCCGCCGTATCGAACTCGGCGCCGCCGAGGTGCCCGCCGCCATCGTGGACACCGCCGTCGCCATCGCCCTCCACGGCGTCACCGGCTGACCCCCCGCCCCGGCGCGGGCTGTCCTGGCGCGGGCTGCCCTGGCACGAGCTGCCCCGGCACCGCTGGTCGTGCCGTGGTCTGCTGTGGCGCGCTCCGCCTCGACGCGGTCCGCCGGGACACCGTCGGCGCCGCGTCGGCCTGCTCCTACACCGCCGGGCAGCCTGCCGAGCGGTGCCGTCCCCAGCAGTGCCCCGGCGAACGGCGCCGCACGAGGCGATACAACACGCGGCGTTGAGCCCCACGGCACCCGGCACAACGCCGCCCCGCTCAGCGCTGCCATCCTGAACGGTGCCCCACCGGGCAGGCCGCTGTGTGCCGACCCGTCGAGCGCCGCTCCGAGCGGCACTCCGTCGACCGGGAGCAGTCGGGGCGGGGCCGAGCGGCGCAGGGCGGCCGGCAGCAGTGAGAGCGGGTCGAGGTAGACGTCACCTCGCAGCAGGCCCCAGTGCAGGCACGCGCCCGGGCAGTGCGCGGGTCCGCCCGCCACGGCCACCCCGACCCGGTCGCCCGCCGAGACGCGCGTCCCCACCGCTGCCGACGCCCGCACCGGCTCGTACGTCACCCGCAGCCCGCCCGGCAGGGCGACCACCACCACCGGCACCCCGCCCACCGGTCCGGCGAAGGCCACCTCACCCGCCGCCACCGCCCGTACGACCGCGTCAGGACCGGCCCGCAGATCCACCCCGCGGTGTCCCGCGCCCCACGGCGAGGCCGGCGGTTCGAACCCGCGCAGCACCAGCGGCCGCCCGCGCACCCCCGGCCCCGCCACCGGCCAGCACCGCATCTGCGCCCCGCTGCTCGCGCACCCGGCACCGCCCGGAGCCGAGGCCGCAGTCGGAGACGGGGGCGAAACCGCAAGCGCCGCCGGGACCGTTGCCGGGACCGTTGTCGGAACCGCAGCCGGGACCGCAGCCGGGACCGTTGCCGGGACTGCAGCCGGAACCGAGGCCGCTGCCACCGGCCCCGCGAGCAGCGCCCACCACAGCACCGCCGCCACCGCAGCGGCCACCGCGTCCCGCCGAGCGGCGAGCTGCCCGGCGAGCATCCCAGTCACCGAGCTGGCTCGCGTCTGCCCGGCGGGAACCCCGATCACCGCGTCGGCTCGCGTCTGCCCGGCTGGAGCCTCAGCCACCCCGCCCGTCGGCCTCCGACCGTCCGGAGTGCCAGCCGCCCCCCGCCCGGCCCACCGCGCAAGCCTGCCGAGCCGAGCGGACCCGCTGAGCCGAGCAAGCCCGCCGAGCCGAGCGCACCCGCTCGACCGCGCGCCCCCCATCGGCCGGGCCGAGCCCGCCGACCCCGCTCTCACCGCCCGAACCGCCGCCACCACCGCACCACCATCCCCGTCCACCGCCGTCCACCGCCGTTCACCGTCGTCCCCGGACGGCCGGCCCTCGCCGGCCACCGGACCGGGGACCACGCCCTCACCATGGCGCATCCGGCACCCGTCGCGATGATCTTGGTCCCCGCCCTGTGGATAACCAACAGGGGCAGTGCGCTGCCGACGACTCGGTGTCGCCCGGGGCTCCGCCGGTCCCGTACACTTTCAACGGCGACCCGGGTCACCGGGTCGACTTCGCACGCCCCGCCACCCACCCCGGACTCCTGGTCCTCGGGGCGGTGGCCGCGCCCCTCGGTCCCTCGTGGCACGGCGCGTCGGGACGTCAGGCGCGGCCGCCGTCCGGCTGCCGCGACAACCGAGTACCTCAAGGAGTACGGCCATGGCCGTCGTCACGATGCGGGAGCTGCTGGAGAGCGGCGTCCACTTCGGGCACCAGACCCGCCGCTGGAACCCGAAGATGAAGCGCTTCATCTTCACCGAGCGCAACGGCATCTACATCATCGACCTGCTCCAGTCGCTGTCGTACATCGACCGCGCCTACGAGTTCGTCAAGGAGACCGTCGCGCACGGCGGCTCCATCATGTTCGTCGGCACCAAGAAGCAGGCGCAGGAGGCCATCGCCGAGCAGGCGTCCCGCGTCGGCATGCCCTACGTCAACCAGCGCTGGCTGGGCGGCATGCTCACCAACTTCTCGACCGTCTACAAGCGCCTGCAGCGCCTGAAGGAGCTCGAGGAGATCGACTTCGAGGACGTGGCCGCCTCGGGCCTGACCAAGAAGGAGCTGCTGGTCCTCTCCCGCGAGAAGGACAAGCTGGAGAAGACCCTCGGCGGCATCCGCGAGATGCAGAAGGTGCCCAGCGCCGTCTGGATCGTGGACACCAAGAAGGAGCACATCGCCGTCGGTGAGGCGCGCAAGCTCCGCATCCCGGTCGTCGCGATCCTCGACACCAACTGCGACCCCGACGAGGTCGACTACAAGATCCCGGGCAACGACGACGCGATCCGCTCCGTCACCCTCCTCACCCGCGTCATCGCCGACGCCGTCGCCGAGGGCCTGATCGCCCGCTCCGGCGCCGCGACCGGTGACAAGAAGGCCGAGGGCGCCGCCGAGCCGCTCGCCGAGTGGGAGCGCGACCTGCTGGAGGGCGAGAAGAAGGCCGACGAGGGCGAGACCGCCCCCGCCGCCGAGACCGCCGCCCCCGAGGCCGCCGAGGCCCCCGCCGCGGAGGCCGAGCAGGCCCCCGCCGAGGCGCCGGCCGCCGAGGGCGACACCACCCAGGGCTGACCCTCCCTCGGGCGCCCACCCGGCGCCCGGGAGGTGCCCCGGGCCTGCCCGGACCGCACCACGCGTGACAACGGCGGGGGCCACACGCCCCCGCCGTTCACCCGTAGATCCACCGACCATTCGGGAAGAGACCTGACTCATGGCGAACTTCACCGCCGCCGACGTCAAGAAGCTCCGCGAGCTGACCGCCGCGGGCATGATGGACTGCAAGAACGCCCTCACCGAGGCTGAAGGCGACCTGGACAAGGCCGTCGAGATCCTCCGCGTGAAGGGCCAGAAGGGCGTCACCAAGCGCGAGGGCCGCTCGGCCTCCAACGGCGCCGTGGTCTCCCTCATCGCCGAGGACAACAGCGAGGGCGTCCTCGTCGAGCTCAAGTGCGAGACCGACTTCGTCGCCAAGGGCGAGAAGTTCGTCGCCGTCGCCGACGCCATCGCCGCGCACGTCGCCACCAGCAAGCCGGCCGACATCGAGGCGCTGCTCGCGTCCGAGATCAAGCCCGGCCAGACGGTCCAGGCGTACGTGGACGAGGCCAACGCCACCCTCGGCGAGAAGATCGTGCTCGACCGCTTCGCCCAGTTCTCCGACGGCTTCGTCGCCTCCTACCTGCACCGCACCAGCCCGGACCTGCCCCCGCAGGTCGGCGTGCTGGTCGAGCTGGACAAGGCCGACGCGCAGACCGCCAAGGACGTCGCCCAGCACATCGCCGCCTTCGCGCCGAAGTACCTCACCCGCGACGACGTCGACGCCGAGACGGTGGAGAACGAGCGCCGCGTCGCCGAGGCCACCGCCCGCGAGGAGGGCAAGCCCGAGGCCGCCCTGGCGCGCATCGTCGAAGGCCGGGTGAACGGCTTCTTCAAGGAGAACGTCGTCCTGGAGCAGGCCTTCGCCCGCGACAACAAGAAGACCGTGCAGAAGGTGCTGGACGAGGCCGGCGTCACGCTGAAGCGCTTCGCGCGCTTCCGCGTCGGCGTCTGACCGCGCCCCGGGGCCGCGGCCGGCTGGCGCGGGGCGCGCACCACGCGCCCGCGGCGCCGCCGCGGCAGCGCGTCCGGGCGGCCGCTCCCGGCGTCCGCCCGGCGAAAGACGGACGGCCCCGCTAGGGTCGTACGCGATCGGCCGCCCACCGGCCGGCCGCAGAGGTGACGAGGAGGCCATTGCCGTATCGGGAACCGTCGAGGACCCACGGCAATGGCCTTCTTGGTACGTGCACGAGGAGAACTCCCATGGATGCTGGTGCCGAAGGCGCCGACAAGGCCGCCGGCCGCAGCGCCGACCAGGCTCCCGACCAAGCCGGCGGCCGCGGCCGGGCCGCGCCCGCAGGTCTCGCCCGCGCCGGCGTCGCCCCCCGCCGCTTCCTGCTGAAGCTCTCCGGCGAGGCGTTCTCCGGCGGCGGCGGCCTCGGCGTCGACCCCGACGTCGTGCACACCATCGCGCGGGAGATCGCTGCGGTCGTCCGCGACGGCTACGAGATCGCCGTGGTGCTCGGCGGCGGCAACTTCTTCCGCGGCGCCGAACTCCAGCAGCGCGGCATGGACCGGGCCCGCTCCGACTACATGGGCATGCTCGGCACCGTGATGAACTGCCTGGCCCTCCAGGACTTCCTGGAGAAGGAGGGCATCGAGACCCGGGTGCAGACCGCCATCACCATGGGCCAGGTCGCCGAGCCGTACATCCCGCTGCGGGCGATCCGGCACCTGGAGAAGGGCCGGGTGGTGATCTTCGGCGCCGGCATGGGCATGCCCTACTTCTCCACCGACACCACCGCCGCCCAGCGCGCCCTGGAGATCGACGCCGCGGCGATGCTGATGGGCAAGAACGGGGTGGACGGCGTCTACGACTCCGACCCCAAGCACAACCCCGACGCGGTCCGGTTCGACGCGCTGGAGTACGGCGAGGTCATCGCCCGCGACCTGCGGGTGGCCGACCTCACCGCCATCACCCTCTGCCAGGACAACAAGCTGCCCATCGTGGTCTTCGAACTGCTCGCCGAGGGCAACATCGCCCGCGCCGTCCGGGGTGAGAAGATCGGCACGCTGGTCAACGACCACGGCACCCGGGCCTGACCGCCGGGTTCTGCCTTCTGAAAACCAGGAGCACATGGTGATTGAAGAGACACTCCTCGAGGCCGAGGAGAAGATGGAGAAGGCCGTCGCCGTGGCCAAGGACGACTTCGCGGCGATCCGCACCGGCCGCGCCCACCCGGCGATGTTCAACAAGATCGTCGCCGAGTACTACGGCACGATCACCCCGATCAACCAGCTCGCCTCCTTCGCGGTGCCCGAGCCCCGCATGGCGGTGATCACCCCCTTCGACAGCAGCAGCCTGCGCAACATCGAGGAGGCGATCCGCAACTCCGACCTGGGCGTCAACCCCAGCAACGACGGCCGGATCATCCGGGTGGTCTTCCCGCAGCTCACCGAGGAGCGCCGGCGCGAGTACATCAAGGTCGCCAAGACCAAGGGCGAGGACGCCAAGATCTCCATCCGCAGCGTCCGCCGCAAGGCCAAGGAGACCCTGGACAAGCTGGTCAAGGACGGCGAGACCGGCGAGGACGAGGTGCGCCGCGCGGAGAAGGAGCTCGACGACACCACCGCCAAGTACGTGGCGCAGATCGACGAGCTGCTCAAGCACAAGGAGACCGAGCTGCTGGAGGTCTGACCTCCCGGCAGCACCTGCCGGCGTGCCCCGGCACCTCCCGGTGCCTCCTGTCCTCTCCGGCAGCACCACACCACCCCGCACCATCGACCCACACCCGACCGACGACGCGAGGCGACGCTCCGTGAACCACTCTTCCTGGGGCGCTTCGCCACGCGCCGGCCGTACGGCGGGTCCCGCGGTGGAACCCGGGGCCAGGAGGAAGATCTCTGCCATGCCGCCACCCCCGCCCGCCCACGAGCCGCCCCCCGCGCCCGCGGCCCCGCCGCCGGCACCGGCGAAGAAGTCCGCGGGCCGCGACCTGCGTGCGGCGATAGGGGTGGGCGTCGGCCTCGGCGTGGTGATCCTGGCCGCGCTCTTCATCGTCAAGGCGGTCTTCGTCGGCGTCGTGGTCGTCGCCGTCGTCGTCGGCCTGTGGGAGCTGACCTCCCGGCTCGCCGAGCGCAAAGGCATCCGGGCCCCGCTCGCCCCGCTCGCGCTCGGCGGCACCGCCATGGTGATCGCCGGCTACACCTCGGGCGCCCAGGGCGCCTGGATCGCCATGGGGCTCACCGCGCTCGCCGTCCTGGTCTGGCGGATGGCCCAGCCCCCGCACGACTACCTCAGGGACGTCACCGCCGGCGTCTTCGCCGCCTTCTACGTGCCCTTCCTGGCCACCTTCGTGGTCATGATGCTCGCCGCGGACGACGGTCCCCGCCGGGTGCTGGTCTTCCTGGTGCTCACCGTGGTCAGCGACACCGGCGCCTACGCGGTCGGCTGGCGGTTCGGCAAGCACCGGCTCGCGCCGCGGATCAGCCCCGGCAAGACCCGCGAGGGCCTGATCGGCGCCATCACCTTCGCCATGGTCGCGGGCGCGCTGCTCCTGCAGTACACGATCGACGACGGCCACTGGTGGCAGGGCCTGCTGCTCGGCTTGGCGGTGGCGGCCAGCGCCACCCTGGGCGACCTGGGCGAGTCCATGATCAAGCGCGACCTGGGCATCAAGGACATGGGCACCCTGCTGCCCGGCCACGGCGGCATCATGGACCGCCTGGACTCCCTGCTCCCCACCGCCCCCATCGCCTGGCTCCTCCTGGTCGCCTTCGTCGGCCAGGGCTGAGCACTGGCCCACTTCAGGCCCGGTACAGGCTGACGAGAGGCCGGAGCAGCGCCCGGGGGACGGCCCGGCACCGCGCCGCGACCGGCCTGGCGGCCGGGTGGCAGCAACCGCCGCCCGCGCGGCGGCCGGGCACCTCCCGCGATCTGCGACACTGGTAGGCATCATGCCTGCACCCGGAGAGCTCACCTTTGCCGTGCCGCGCGGGGCCAAGAAGCCCCCGCGGCACCTTGCCGACCTGTCGCCCGCCGAGCGGAAGGAGGCGGTGGCCGCGCTCGGCGAGAAGCCGTTCCGGGCCAGGCAGCTCTCGCAGCACTACTTCGCCCGCTTCGCCGACGACCCCGCCGCCTGGACCGATATCCCCGCCGCCGCCCGCGGCAAGCTCGCCGGCGACCTGCTGCCCGAGCTGATGAGCGTCGTGCGGCACGCCTCCTGCGACGACGGCGCCACCCGCAAGACACTGTGGCGGCTCTTCGACGGCACCCTCGTGGAGTCGGTGCTCATGCGGTATCCCGACCGCGTCACCATGTGCATCTCCTCGCAGGCCGGCTGCGGCATGAACTGCCCGTTCTGCGCCACCGGCCAGGCCGGTCTGGACCGCAACCTGTCCACCGCCGAGATCGTCCACCAGATCGTCGCCGGCATGCGGTCCCTGCGCGACGGGGAGGTGCCCGCCGCGGAGGGCGCCCAGGGCGGCGAGGGGCAGGACCGGCTCTCCAACATCGTCTTCATGGGCATGGGCGAGCCGCTCGCCAACTACTCCAGGGTGGTCGGCGCCATCCGCCGTCTCACCGACCCGGCGCCCGACGGCCTGGGCCTGTCCCAGCGCGGCATCACCGTCTCCACCGTCGGCCTGGTGCCCGCCATGTACCGCTTCGCCGACGAGGGCTTCAAGTGCCGCCTCGCGGTGTCCCTGCACGCCCCCGACGACGAGCTGCGCGACACCCTGGTGCCCGTCAACACCCGCTGGAAGGTGCGCGAGGTGCTGGACGCCGCCTGGCACTACGCCGACGTCTCCGGCCGCCGGGTGTCCATCGAGTACGCCCTGATCCGCGACGTCAACGACCAGGCGTGGCGGGCCGACCGGCTGGGCCGGCTGCTCAAGAACCACCGGGTGCACGTCAATCTGATCCCGCTCAACCCCACCCCCGGCTCGAAGTGGACCGCCTCCCGCCCCGAGGACGAGCGAGCGTTCGTCGCCGCGCTCGCGGCCCACGGCGTCCCGGTGACCGTGCGGGACACCCGCGGCCAGGAGATCGACGGAGCCTGCGGGCAGCTGGCGGCCGCCGAACGCTGACCTGCTGGTATGGTCCACCCTGGACACCAGGGGGAACGTACGGGCGAGCGGTTGTACGGCGGTCGTACGGGCACACAAGTGAACATCCGACAGGGGAGCGCCTGAGACGGCGCTGAGAGTGCGGCCGGGGACGGGATCCCCGAAGGCCGCAGACCCTCCAACCTGATCCGGGTCATGCCGGCGTAGGGAGTCACCACAGATGAACAGCAGCATCCGTCGGCGTGCCATGGGCGCGCTCGTCCTGGCCACCGCGGGCGGTGTCGCGCTCGCCGGGTGCGGCGGCTCGGGCGGCGGGTCCGGCGCCAAGGCATCGGGCAAGCCCTCGAAGACCGTCACCGTCGTCAGCCACGACTCCTTCGCCGCCTCGAAGTCGGTGCTGGCGCAGTTCACCAAGGAGACCGGCTACACCGTCAAGGTGCTGCGCGGCGGCGACGCCGGCGCGGCGGTCAACCAGGCGATCCTCACCAAGGACGACCCGCGCGGCGACGTCTTCTTCGGCGTCGACAACACCCTGCTGTCCAGGGCGCTCGACAACGGCCTGTTCGACCCCTACACCGCCAAGGGCCTGGACCGGGTCCCCGCCGACGTCCAACTCGACGCCGGCAAGCACCGGGTGACGCCCATCGACTCCGGCGACGTGTGCGTCAACTACGACCGCGCCTACTTCACCTCCCACCACCTCGCCCCGCCGCAGACCTTCGCCGACCTCGCCAAGCCGGCGTACAAGAACCTGCTGGTCACCGAGAACGTCTCCACCTCCTCGCCGGGCCTGGCCTTCCTGCTGGGCAGCGCGGCCGTCTACGGCGACAACGGGTGGCAGGGCTACTGGAAGCAGCTCAAGGCCAACGGCGTGAAGGTCGTCGACAGCTGGGAGCAGGCGTACGACAGCGACTTCTCCGGCTCCTCGGCCGGCCGCAAGGCGGGCGGCGACCGGCCGCTGGTCGTCTCCTACGCCTCCAGCCCGCCCGCCGAGGTGGTCGGCGTCAACCCGCCGCCCGCGCAGTCGCCCGTCGGGGTGTCGACCGGCACCTGCTTCCGGCAGATCGAGTTCGCCGGTCTGCTGCACGGCGCGAAGAACCCCGCCGGCGGCAAGGCGTTCATCGACTTCATGCTGAGCACCGCCTTCCAGCAGGACATGCCGCTGCAGATGTACGTCGACCCGGTCGTCAAGGGGGCCAAGGAGCCGGCGGTGTTCACGAAGTACGGGGCGCGGATCGACCACCCGAACACGCTGCCCCCGGCGAAGATCGCCGCCGTGCGGGACGACTGGGTGAAGACGTGGAACGGCCTCGTCCTCTAGCCGCCCGGCTGCGCCCCCTCGCCGTCGGCCTCGGCCTGACCGCCCTGCCGCTCGCCTTCTTCGCCGCCTTCTTCGCCTACCCGGTGGCGGCGATCGTCGGGCGCGGCCTGCGCCAGGGCGGCAGGTGGCAGTGGGGCCGGATCGGCGACGTGCTCGGCGACCCCTCGGTGCGGCACGTGCTGTGGTTCACCTGCTGGCAGGCGGCCGCCTCCACCGCGCTCACCCTGGCCGTCGCCCTCCCCGGCGCCTACGTCTTCGCCCGCCTGGACTTCCCCGGCAGGCGCCTGCTGCGGGCCGTGGTCACCGTGCCGTTCGTGCTGCCCACGGTGGTGGCCGGCTCGGCGTTCCTGGCGCTGCTCGGCCGCGGCGGGCTGACCGACACGCTCTTCGGCGCGCGCCTGGACACCTCGGTGTGGGCGATCCTCATCGCGCACGTCTTCTTCAACTACGCCGTGGTGGTCCGCACCGTCGGCGGCCTGTGGGCCCAGCTCGACCCGCGCCAGGAGGAGGCCGCAAGGGTGCTCGGCGCCGGCCGGTTCGCCGCCTGGCGGCGCGTCACCCTGCCCGCGCTCGCCCCCTCCGTCGCCGCGGCCGGTGTGATGGTCTTCCTGTTCACCTTCACCTCCTTCGGTGTCGTGCAGATCCTGGGCGGCCCCACCCGCGCCACCTTGGAGGTCGAGATCTACCGGGAGACCGCCGAGATCTTCGACCTGCCCGCCGCGGCCGTCCTGACCCTGCTCCAACTCGCCGCCGTGGTGGCGATCCTCGCCGTGCACGCCCGCACCCTGCGGCGCCGGGAGTCCGCGCTGCGCCTGGTGGACGCGGCCGGCACCGCGCACCGCCCGCGCGGCGGCGAGCGCGCGCTGCTGGCCGCGGTGCTCGCCGTGGTCGCCGTCCTGATCGTGCTGCCGCTCGCGGTCCTCGCCGCCCGCTCCCTGGACGGCCCGCACGGCTACGGGTTCGCCTTCTACCGCGCGCTCGGCTCGGTCGGCGACGACAGCACGTTCCTGGTCCCGCCGCTGCAGGCCATCGGCAACTCGCTGCGGTACGCGGCCGCCGCCACCGGTATCGCGCTGCTGATCGGCGGCCTGGCCGCGGCCGCCCTGACCCGGCGGGCGGGCCGGGTCATGCGCGGCTTCGACGCGCTGCTGATGCTGCCGCTGGGCACCTCGGCCGTCACCGTGGGCTTCGGCTTCCTGATCAGCCTCGACAAGCCGCCGCTGGACCTGCGCGACTCCTGGCTGCTGGTGCCGCTGGCGCAGGCCCTGGTCGGGGTGCCGTTCGTCGTACGGGTGATGCTGCCGGTGCTGCGGGCGGTCGACCAGCGGCTGCGCGAGGCCGCCGCGGTGCTGGGCGCCTCGCCGCTGCGGGTCTGGCGCGAGGTCGAACTGCCGCTGGTGGCACGGGCGGTGGGCATCGCCGCCGGGTTCGCCTTCGCGGTGTCGCTGGGCGAGTTCGGGGCGACGGTGTTCATCGCCCGCCCCGACAGCCCCACCCTGCCGGTGGCCGTCGCCCGCCTGCTCGGCCGGCCCGGCGAGATGAACTACGGCCAGGCGATGGCCCTGAGCACCATCCTCATGGTGGTGTGCGCGGCCTGCCTGCTCATCCTGGAGGTCCCGCTGTCGTCCCCGCACGCCGCCCGCACCCCCGCGGTGCCCGGCCCGCAGACCCCTGCCGCAAAGGCGCCCGACGCAGGCGCGGCCGGCCCCCGCCCCCTGGCGGCCGAACCCGCCGAACCCGCCGGGCGGGCCCGATGAGCGGGCCGCTGCTGCGCATCGAGGCGGCCACCGTTCGGTTCGGCGCGCGGACCGCCCTGGACGCGGTGACACTGGAGGTCGCCGCCCACGAGACGGTGTGCGTGCTCGGCCCCAGCGGCAGCGGCAAGTCGACGCTGCTGCGGGCTGTCGCCGGGCTGCAACCCCTGGACGCCGGGCGGGTGCTGCTGGACGGCGCCGACCAGGCCGGCGTGCCCCCGCACCGCAGAGGCGTCGGGCTGATGTTCCAGGACCACCAGCTCTTCCCGCAGCGCGATGTCGGCGGCAACGTGGCCTTCGGCCCGCGCATGCACAAGGTGCCGCGCGGGCGACGCGAGGAGCGCACCGCCGAACTGCTCGACATGGTGGGCCTGCCCGGGGCGGGCGCCCGGGCGGTGGCGACGCTCTCCGGCGGCGAGCAGCAGCGCGTCGCCCTGGCCCGCGCCCTCGCGCCCGAGCCGAGGCTGCTCATGCTCGACGAGCCGCTGGGGCAGCTCGACCGTTCGCTGCGGGACCGCCTCGTGGTCGAACTGCGGCGGCTGTTCGACCGGTTGGGCACCACCGTGCTCGCCGTCACCCACGACCAGAGCGAGGCGTTCGCGCTCGCCGACCGGGTGGTGGTGATGCGCGACGGCCGGATCGAGCAGGCGGGCACACCCCTGGAGGTGTGGCGGCGCCCCGCCTCGGAGTTCGTCGCCCGCTTCCTCGGCTTCGACAACATCGCCGAGGCCGACGTCAGCGGTGCCGTGGCCGAGACGGCCTGGGGCCGGCTGGCCGTGCCGGACGCCGGTCCGCAGGGGCGGCGGCGGGTACTCGTGCGCCCCACCGGGGTCAGGCTCGACGGCGGCGCCGGGCTGCCGTGCGAGGTCGCGGCCCGCGGCTTCCGCGGCGGCCACGTCGTGCTGCGGCTGCGCCCCGAACGGGGACCGTGGCTGGACGCCGAGTGCGGCCTGCGGGACGCGCCCGACGTCGGCGAGCGCGTCACGGTGTCCTTCGACCCCGAGGACGTGGTGGTACTGCCCTGACGGGGCCCAGGAGCCGCTCAAAGGGCTTCTGACGGCCTTTCAAGGCATCGCCCGAGCCCCAAGCCGGGCCACGTTTCAGGCCCCTGCCAGCCGCTCCAGCGCCTGCGGCACCTCGTCCACGCCGTCCACCAGGGCGATCCGCGCCGCCATCGCCTCACCGGCCGCCAAGGCCTCCAGCAGCGGCCACACCGGCAGTTCTTCCGTCCAGTGCGCCCGGTCCACCAGGACCAGCGGCACCGGGGCGCCGCGCGAGAGGTAGTAGTTCGGCGTCGCCGCCTCGAAGACCTCCTGCACGGTGCCCGCCGCGCCCGGCAGGAACACCACGCCCGAGGTGGAGCGCGACAGCAGGCCGTCCTCGCGGGTGGCGTTGGCGAAGAACTTCCCGATGTGCGCGGCGAACGGGTTCGACGGCTCGTGCCCGTAGAACCACGTCGGCAGGCTGCAGGACGGCCCGCCGTCCGGCCAGCGCTCGCGCACCGCGAAGGCGGCCGCGGCCCAGTCGCCCACCGAGGGGTGGTACGAGGGTGTCCGCGCCAGCAGTTCGAGCGCCTTGCCGAGCATCACGTCGTCATAGGGCGCCGCATAGGCGCCCAGGTTGACCGCCTCCATGGCGCCGGGGCCGCCGCCCGTCACCACGGTCAGGCCCTCGCGGGCCAGCGCCCGCCCCAGCCGCGCCGCGCCCTCGTAGTCGGCCGTGCCGCGCCGCAGGGCGTGCCCGCCCATGACGCCGACCACGCGCTGCCCGCGCAGCCGGTCGTCCAGGGCGACGGAGACCGCGTCGTCGTGGATGGAGCGCAGCATGGAGGCGAACACGTCCTCCTCGGCGGCGGTGCGCTGCGCCCAGGCGTGGGTCAGGGCGTCGGGCGTCGCCGGGTAGCCGTCCTCGGCGAGCCCGGCGTAGAGCTCGTCGGGGGTGTAGGGCGCCGCCCGGTAGGGATCGAAGGGCAGGTCCGGTATCGGCGGGAAGACCAGGGCCCCGCCCGCGCGCACGTGCGCCAGCGCCTGCGGCTCCATGGGGCAGCCGAGGAACACCGCCTGCGCCGTGTCGGTGACCAGCAGCGCGAAGGTCCGCTCCGTCAGATCCACCGCCTGCACCCGGCAGCCGGCGAACGACCCGCTCAGGGCGACCTCGTCGAACTCCTCCAGCGTTTCGATCTTCCTGGCCTTGCGCGGGTCTTGCGGCGGGTGCGGGACATCGGTGGGGGGAGTGTGGGTGGGCACGCCTGCACCCTAGCGTGCGCGGCCACGGCTGGGCCGGGTGCCTCGGCGGCCGGCGGGGGAGGTGTCGCGGGCGGCTACGCGAGTGACGCCGGCTCGGTACGGGCCCCGCGGAGGCGGCTGGGCCAGGCCGGTCACTGCCTTGCCGGTGCGGGGCGGCCGGTACGGGCCCGGCCGCCGTTCAGGCCCTTGGATCGCGGCTTCGCCGGTACGGTGTCTCGGCGCCGGTCTCGAAGCGCGGGCTTCGCGGGGGCGGCGATACGGCCGCGCCGGCTCCCGCGGCCGGCACGGGGTCGGAGGCGGAGCCGTACCGCCCGGGCATCCTGGAGGCGCGACCCACGACGCCGACTCGGCGCAGCGCGCGGGTGCCCGGCTAGGGCTTCGGCGACATGGCGGCGACGAGGAGCGCCGGCAGCAGGAAGGCCACCAGCAGCACCCCGGCGCGCAGGGCGAGCACCGAGCGCAGCACCGCGGGGGAGACGGCCAGGTCGCGCATCGTGGCGGCGGCAGGTCGGCGCGTGCTGCGCGACTCCACCGCGGCCATGGCGGCGATGGCCAGGACGCACACCGCGACCAGCGTGGCCGCGAAGACGGTGACGTGGCCCAGCGGGTGGCCCGGCCGCAGCCCGTGCGCCGAGACGGCCGCGGCCGTGGCCGCCGAGAGCAGGCCGAGCGGCGGGCCGATCCGGTGCGCTTCCTGCTGCAGCGCCCGGCCCGACAGCAGCCGGATCGCGCCGGGGCGGAAAGCGGCCAGCAGCCGCCCGCCCAGGTGGACCAGGCCGGGCCCGGCGAGGACCAGGCCCACGGCGGCCAGCACCCAGCCGCCGGCCGCGGCGGACGCGATGGAGCCCAGGCCGCTGGGCAGCGGGATGTCGTGGCCGCCGGGGGCGCCCGCCTCCACCCCGAGCCCCGCGGCCACCAGGGCGATACCCCAGGGCAGCCCGGACGGGGTGCCCGAGGGCTCATCGGATGAGGTGCGGCGCCCGGTGCCCAGCCGCCCTGTGGCCGCGGTCACGCCCGCGGCCACGGGGACCACCGCGAGCAGGGTCACCACACCGGCGGGCGGCAGGTGGTGGCCGGTGGCGAGCAGCCCTGGGGCGATGCCGTGGTACGGGCCGCCGGCCAGGTCGCCGCGCAGCAGCAGGAAGAGCGGCAGCGCCACCACGCTGCCCGCGGCGCACACCACCGCGGCGCTCGCCGCGCCCAGCAGCACCAGCCCGCTGCGGCCCAGGCCCGCCGCGTCCAGCCCGGCCCGCGGCCAGGCCGCCGGCTGTGCCCTGGCAACGGCGACCGCCAGCTGCACGGTGACCACGACCGGGACCACGCACCAGCCGAGCCGCACCACTGCGTCCGAGGTACCGGCGTTCGGATGCGCCAGCGCCCACCCGAGCGCGCCGAGCAACAGCAGCCCGGTCCCGCAGGACGCGAGCCCCACCAGCAGCCAGCGCGAAGCAGCCGCCGGCCCCGACCCCTTGAGCACCCGAAGACTCAGCACCCCCGCACCCCCTCGCCATGGACGCCCAGCCGCCCGGATTCCTGAGTGTCGCGGCGGCACCCGCACGCCTGGTGTGCACTGAGCGACTTGGGTCCCATGGACGCGAAAGCTGTCTGCGAGGTGTCGGCTGATGCCTCGCCTTGGGGCGGCCTGCCTGGGCGCCTGAATGCCGTGGGCGCGAGTTGGCACCCGTGCGCCTGGTGCGCGGTGAGCGACCTGGCCCCCATGGACGCGGAGCTTGTCTGCGGGGTCTGGGCCGATCCCTCGCCCTGGGGTGGTGTGCTCAGGTGCCTGAGGGCCGTGGGCGCGAGCCGGCACCTGGGCGTCTGGTGCGCGCGGAGTGACCTGGCCGCCATGGGTGCGTGTCCGGGCCCGGTCTCCTGGGGTGCGCGGCTCGCCTCCTGGGTGCCGGCCGACACCCAAGTGCTGCGGAGGGACGCCCTTGATGCGGTGCGGCGCCCCACGGTCGTGGGCGCGCTCATACGCTTGCCGGCCATGGCTGGGTCGGGTCGAGGCTGCGGGCCGGGGAGAGGGCGCCGTGGCGCCCGTCGACCAGGGCGACCGTGCGATCGGCGAAGCGGGCGGTCTCCGGGTCGCTCGTGGCGAGCAGGACCGTGATGCCGTGGGTGCGGGCCGCGCTGGTGAGGGTGCGCAGCACCTGGGCGCGGTCGCCGCAGTGCAGCGTGGCGGTCGGCTCGTCGGCGAAGACCACCGCGGGCTCCGCCACCAGCGCCCTGGCGACGGCCACGCGCTGCTGCGCGGCCGGCGGGAGCACTCCGGGTCTGCGCCGGGCCGCCTCGCCGATGTCCAGCCGGTCCAGCCACTCCTGGGCGGCCTTGCGCGCCGCTTTGGCGCGCTCGCCGCGCAGCAGCAGCGGCAGCGCGGCGTTCTCCCAGGCGTTGAGCTCCGGCAGCAGTTGCGCGTCGGCGCCGATCCAGCCGAAGCGGTCCCGGCGCAGCCGCTCGCGGGCGGATTCCGGCAGCGTCGCAAGGGCGGTGCCCTCGAAGGCCACCTCGCCCTCGTCGGGCACGATCTGGCCGGAGAGGCAGCGCAGCAGCGTCGTCTTGCCCGCGCCCCTGGGGCCGGCCAGCGCGAGGATCTCGCCGGCCCGCGCCTCGAGGGACACCCCGGTCAGCGCGGGGGAGTCGCGGTAGGAGTGGCACAGGCCACGGGCCCGCAGCAGGTCGATGTCGGGCGGGGTCTCCATGCCGTACCTCCGCGGGTCGCGTGTCGTCTCCCGGGCGCGCCAGGCGCGGCCGTTCACACCGGAAACGAGCCCGGGGAGAGTGCGGTCACTCCCCGGCACGGTAGGAGGCCCGCCCGCGCGGGCCGGGCAGACGCGGCCGCGGCACGGCCCGGGGGCGCCCGTTCGGGCGAGCGGCCGGCCCGTGAGGACCGGCCGCCCGGGACCCGGGGACGTACAGGGGCGGCTACAGCTGCTTCCACGCGTCGGTGAGCACCGAGCGCAGCACGTCCTCGATCTCGTCGAAGAGCGCCTGGTCGGAGATGAGCGGCGGGGCCAGCTGCACCACCGGGTCGCCGCGGTCGTCGGCCCGGCAGTACAGCCCGGCGTCGAAGAGCGCCTTGGACAGGAAGCCGTACAGGACGCGCTCGGTCTCCTCGGCGGTGAACGTCTCCTTGGTCTCCTTGTCCTTCACCAGCTCGATGCCGTAGAAGAAGCCGTTGCCGCGCACGTCGCCGACGATCGGGAGGTCGTGCAGCCGGTTCAGGGTGGCGAAGAAGGCGGCCTCGTTGTCGAGCACGTGCCGGTTGAGCTGCTCGCGCTCGAAGATGTCGAGGTTGGCCAGGCCGACGGCGGCCGAGACGGGGTGGCCGGCGAAGGTGTAGCCGTGCAGGAAGGTGTTCCGCCCGGAGTAGAAGGGCTCGGCGACCCGGTCGGAGACGATGCACGCTCCTATCGGCGAGTAGCCGGAGGTCATGCCCTTGGCGCAGGTGATCATGTCCGGCACGTAGTCGAACTTGTCGCAGGCGAACATGGTGCCCAGCCGGCCGAAGGCGCAGATCACCTCGTCGGAGACGAGCAGCACCTCGTACCGGTCGCAGATCTCGCGCACCCGGCGGAAGTACCCGGGGGGCGGCGGGAAGCAGCCGCCGGCGTTCTGCACCGGCTCCAGCACGACCGCCGCGACCGTCTCGGGGCCCTCGAAGAGGATCTGCTGCTCGATCTGGTCGGCGGCCCAGCGGCCGAACGCCTCGGGGTCGTCGCCGAAGAGGGGCGCGCGGTAGATGTTGGTGTTGGGCACCTTACGGGCGCCGGGCACCAGCGGCTCGAAGGGCGCCTTCAGGGCGGGCAGACCGGTGATGGACAGGGCGCCCTGGGGGGTGCCGTGGTAGGCGACCGCCCGGGAGATCACCTTGTACTTCGTGGGGTTGCCGGTCAGCTTGTGATACTGCTTGGCGAGCTTCCAGGCGGTCTCCACCGCCTCGCCGCCGCCGGTGGTGAAGAAGACCTTGTTCAGGTCGCCCGGCGCGTAGCCGGCCAGCCGCTCGGCCAGCTCGACCGCCTTGGGGTGGGCGTAGCTCCAGATGGGGAAGTAGGCCAGCTCCTGCGCCTGCTTGGCGGCGGTCTCGGCCAGCTCCCGGCGGCCGTGGCCGGCGTTCACCACGAACAGGCCGGACAGCCCGTCGATGTAGCGCTTGCCGTGGTCGTCGTAGATGTAGCTGCCCTCACCGCGCACGATGGTCGGCACCGGGGCGTCCTCGTAGGACCACATGCGGGTGAAGTGCATCCACAGGTGGTCGTACGCGGTCTTCGACGGGTCAGCGTTCGGAGAGGTCATGGCTATCTGGTTCCCCAGGTGTAGGTCTGCTTGCGCAGCTTGAGGTAGACGAAGCTCTCGGTGGCGCGCACGCCGGGCAGCGCCCGGATGCGCTTGTTGACCAGCTCCAGCAGGTGGTCGTCGTCCTCGCAGACGATCTCCACCAGCAGGTCGAAGGAGCCGGCGGTGATCACGACGTACTCGACCTCGTCGAGGGCGGCGAGCGCGTCGGCGACCGGCTCCAGGTCGCCCTCCACGGTGATGCCGACCATGGCCTGGCGGCGGAAGCCCACGGTGAGCGGGTCGGTCACCGCGACGATCTGCATCACGCCCTGGTCCAGCAGCTTCTGCACCCGCTGCCGTACGGCCGCCTCGGACAGCCCCACCGCCTTGCCGATGGCCGCGTACGGGCGGCGCCCGTCCTCCTGGAGCTGTTCGATGATCGCTTTGGAGACGGCGTCCATGGAGCCCGGGGCGCCGTTCATGTCACGAGTGGCCACGCGCACCACTGTGCAGGAGAGGTCGGCGGTCCCGCAAGCCTTGCACGATGAATTCCGTTGCCGTAAGCCAGCTGTAACACCGAATCGGTTGTTCTGGCATGGCGGGTGTGTCGAATACGGCAGTCCTGGCGTTAAGCTGGGCGTCGTCTCACTTCTTGGACATGAACCTCCGTGACCCTCAGGGAGCAAGCGCCGTGACCGAACTCCGTACTCTGCGCAACTACATCGACGGAGAATTCCGCGACGCCGCCGACGGGCGCACCACCGAGGTGGTCAGCCCCGTGACCGGGCGGGCCTACGCGGTCGCCCCGCTGTCCGGGGCGGCCGACGTGGACGCGGCCATGGCCGCCGCCAAGGCGGCCTTCCCCGGCTGGCGCGACACCACTCCGGCCGAGCGGCAGAAGGCGCTGCTGAGGATCGCCGACGCCGTGGAGGTGCGGGCGGACGAGCTCATCGCGGTCGAGAGCGAGAACACCGGCAAGCCGCTGGCGCTCACCGCCAGCGAGGAGATCCCGCCGATGGTCGACCAGATCCGGTTCTTCGCCGGCGCCGCCCGGATGCTGGAGGGCCGCTCCGCGGGCGAGTACATGGAGGGCATGACCTCGATCGTGCGGCGCGAGCCGGTCGGGGTGTGCGCGCAGGTCGCCCCCTGGAACTACCCGATGATGATGGCGGTGTGGAAGTTCGCGCCGGCCATCGCCGCCGGCAACACGGTGGTGCTCAAGCCGTCGGACACCACCCCGGCCTCCACCGTGCTGCTCGCCGAGATCCTCGGCGGCATCCTGCCCAAGGGTGTCTTCAACGTGGTCTGCGGCGACCGCGACACCGGCCGGCTGATGGTCGAGCACCCGGTGCCCGCGATGGCGTCCATCACCGGCTCGGTGCGGGCCGGCAAGGAGGTGGCCGGGTCCGCCGCCAAGGACGTCAAGCGGGTGCACCTGGAGCTGGGCGGCAAGGCACCGGTCGTGGTCTTCGAGGACGTCGACATCCCCAAGGCGGTCGAGGACATCGCGGTGGCCGGCTTCTTCAACGCCGGGCAGGACTGCACCGCCGCCACCCGCGTGCTGGTGCACGAGTCGATCCACGACGAGTTCACCGCCGCCCTCACCAAGGCCGCCGCCGCCACCAAGACCGGCCTGCCCGACGACGAGGACGTGCTCTACGGCCCGCTCAACAACGAGCGCCAGCTCGCCCAGGTGGCCGGCTTCATCGAGCGGCTGCCCGCCCACGCCAAGGTGGAGACCGGCGGCCGCCGGGTCGGCGAGGAGGGCTGGTTCTACGCCCCCACGGTCGTCTCCGGCGTGCGCCAGGACGACGAGATCGTGCAGCGCGAGGTGTTCGGGCCGGTCATCACCGTGCAGCCGTTCCGCGACGAGGAGCAGGCCGTGGAGTGGGCCAACGACGTCGAGTACGGCCTCGCCTCCTCGGTGTGGACCCGCGACCACGGCCGCGCCATGCGGATGTCCAAGAAGCTCGACTTCGGCTGCGTGTGGATCAACACCCACATCCCGCTGGTCGCCGAGATGCCGCACGGCGGCTTCAAGGAGTCCGGCTACGGCAAGGACCTGTCGGCCTACGGCTTCGAGGACTACACGCGGATCAAGCACGTGATGACGTCGCTGGACGCCTGAGCACTTCAGCGCCCTGAGCACCCTGGTGGCGAGGCGGCACCCGGGTGCCTTGATGCGAACCCATGGGCGCGGGGCGGCGGCAGGGGAGCAGGCCGCTCCCTTGCGGCGGAACCCGCGCCCCGCCCCGTGCCCAGGGCGCCGCACATGAGCACATGGGCACCTGAGGCGGAGCCCGGCGCCCGTTCTAGAGCGCCTTCGCCGCCTTGCGCCCCGCCCTCGCGCGCAGCCGCAGCAGCGTGCCCGGGCGGTTGGTGGTGATCGCGTCCACGCCCGCGCCGATCAGCCGGGACATCGACAGCCGCCAGTCCGCCGTCCAGGCCGACACCAGCAGGCCCCGCTCGTGCGCCCAAGCGACCGCCTCGGCGTCGGCCAGGGGGAAACGCAGGTTGAGCCAGCGCGGGGCCAGCCCCGCCAGCACGGCGTCGGCGGGCCGCGCGGAGGTCTTCCACGTCATGGCGATCTCCGCGTCCGGCACCAGGGCGCGGACCTCGTGCATGGCCGCCATGCCGCCGCAGTAGTAGACGCGTGCGGCGGCCCCCGCCTCCGCCACGGCCGCGACCGCGGGCCCGGCCTGCTCGGGCCCGGTGAGGTCCACCATCATCCGGGCCGCGCCCCCGTGCCGCAGCAGCTCGGCCAGGGCGTCGGCGAAGGAGGGCACACCGCCGCCGGTCGCCTCGGCCAGCTCCTCGGCGGTCAGCGAGCCGACGGAGGCGTCGACCTCCCACAGCCGCTCCAGCGTCGGGTCGTGCAGCAGCACCGGCTGACCGTCCCTGGTCAGCCGCACGTCGACCTCGACGGCGTCCACGCCCCTGCCCAGCGCCGAGCGGATCGACGCCAGGGTGTTCTCCCGATGCTCGTAAGGGTCGCCGCGATGACCGACGACGCTTACCTGCCGCAGCGCCATGCCGTCAGGACCGCGCGGCCGGGACGCCGCCGTGGCCGGTGCCGAAGCCCGCGGCATAGGCGTCGATCTCGGCAGAGAGCCGCGCCTTGCCCGCGCTGTCCAGGAACGAGGCCCGCACGGCGTTCTTCGCCAGCTCGGCCACCCCGGCCCGGTCCAGCCCCAGCAGCCGGGCCGCGACCGCGTACTCGGTGTTCAGGTCGGTGCCGAACATCGGCGGGTCGTCGCTGTTGACGGTGACCAGCACCCCGGCGTCGACCATCGCCCGGATCGGATGCTCCTCCAGCGAGGGCACCACCCGGGTGGCGATGTTGGACGTCGGGCAGACCTCCAGCGGGACCGCGTGCTCGGCCAGGTGCTCCAGCAGCCGCGGGTCCTGCGGGGCGCTGGTGCCGTGGCCGATCCGCTCGGCGCCCAACACGTTCAGCGCATCCCAGATCGTCTGCGGCCCGGTCGCCTCACCCGCGTGCGGCACGCTGTGCAGGCCCGCGGCCCTGGCCCGGTCGAAGTACGGCTTGAACTGCGGCCGTGGCACGCCGATCTCGGGCCCGCCCAGGCCGAAGGAGACCAGCCCCTCGGGTGCGAGGTCCACCGCCAGGTGAGCGGTCTCCTCGGCCGACGCCAGCCCCGCCTCGCCGGGGATGTCGAAGCACCAGCGCAGCTGCACCCCGAGTTCGGCCTCGGCCGCCTTGCGCGCGTCCTCGATCGCCTCCATGAACGCCTGCTCGGGGATGCCGCGCCGGGTCGAGGAGTAGGGGGTGACGGTCAGTTCGGCGTAGCGGATGTTCTGCCGGGCCATGTCGCGGGCCACCTCGAAGGTGAGCAACCGTACGTCCTCGGCGTCCCGGATCAGGTCCACCACCGACAGGTAGACCTCGATGAAGTGCGCGAAGTCGCGGAAGGTGAAGAACTCCGCGAGCGCCGCCGGGTCGGCCGGCACCTTCGAGCCCGGGTGGCGCGCGGCCAGCTCCGCCACGATCCGCGGGGAGGCCGAGCCCACGTGGTGGACGTGCAGCTCCGCCTTGGGCAGCCCGGCGACGAAGGCGTCCAGGCCGGTGCCGTCGGCGGTCCCGGCGTGCGGGGCCGTGGCGGGTCCGGGTGCGGTCTCGGGCATGCGGGGGTCCTCCCGTGGCGGTGCGATGCGGCGCAGGTCTGCGCCGCTCATCGTAGTGCGCGGTCCCGGCCGCCCCTCCCGTCGCTCCACAGACGGCCGGATCACAGAATTCGTCGCGTAACCAAAAGGCAACAACGGAATCCCTTGTTGAGGGCGCACTGCTCTGCCAGGATCGTCCACCAACCCAGGCTTCGACCACGCTGGCAACCGGATTCGCGACCCCGGCCGTACCTCCCGGCCGACCGATCCCCCCGGCTCCTTTCGGCCGGCCGCTCGGAAGGGCACCCCCATCCATGGAGTTGCACGAGACCCTCTCACCGCCCCAGTACGCGGCCATGGTGCGCAGCATGACCGGCGGCCGCGCCGCCCTCGGCCGCCGCTCGCTGCTGCGCGCCGCCGGGTTCGGCGCCCTGGCCGCCGCGGGCAGCACCGTGCTCGCCGGCTGCGGCATCCCCGCGGCCGGCCGCCAGGGCGCGACGGCCTCCACCGACCACTCGGCGCAGGAGAAGGTGGTCGACTTCTCCAACTGGACCGAGTACATCGACGTCTCCGACGACGGCAAGCACCGCCCCACCCTGGACGCCTTCACCAAGCGCACCGGGATCAAGGTGAAGTACACCGAGGACATCAACGACAACGTCGAGTTCTTCGGCAAGATCAAGCCGCAGCTGGCGGCGGGCCAGGACACCGGCCGTGACCTGATGGTGCTCACCGACTGGCTGGCCGGCCGCATGATCCGGCTCGGCTGGGTGCAGCAGCTGGACTCCGCCAACCTGCCGCACGCCTACGCCAACCTGGAGCAGCGCTTCCGCAGCCCCGACTGGGACCCCGGCCGCGCCTACTCCTACCCCTGGCAGGGCATCGCCACCTGCATCGCCTACAACAAGAAGGCCACCGGCGGCCGCAAGGTCACCTCGATCTCCCAGCTGCTGGAGGACCGCTCGCTCAAGGGCCGCGTCGCCATGCTCTCCGAGATGCGCGACACCATCGGCATGACCCTGCTCGACATGGGCGAGCTGCCCGAGAAGGTCACCGACGACACCTTCGACGCCGCGGTCGCCCGCATCCAGAAGGCCGTGGACGCCCAGCAGATCCGCAAGTTCACCGGCAACGAGTACACCGACGGCCTCAGCAAGGGCGACATCGCCGCCTGCGTGGCCTGGGCCGGCGACCTCGTCCAGCTCCGCATCGACGACCCGGACATCGAGTACGTCTTCCCCGACTCCGGGTTCCTGTCCTCCACCGACAACCTGATGATCCCCGACAAGGCCCGGCACAAGACGAACGCCGAGCGGCTCATCGACTACTACTACGAACCCCCGGTCGCCGCGCAGCTGTCGGCGTACATCAACTACGTCTGCCCGGTCGCGGGGGTGCGGCCCTACCTGGCGAAGATCGACCCCTCGCTGGCCCGCAACCCGCTGATCCTCCCGGACGCGGCCATGGACGCCAAGACGCACACCTTCCGCTCGCTGAGCGATGCCGAGGACTCGCGGTACGAGGAGAAGTTCTCCAAGCTCATCGGCGCCTGACCGCTTCCACCGCCCTTTGCGAGGACACCGTCATGACGAGCCCCACCCCCGCCGCCGGCGACGCCGTGCGCCTGACCGGGACAGCCAAGTCCTACGGCGCCTTCACCGCCGTCCACCCGCTCGACCTCGCCGTGCCCGCGGGTTCCTTCTTCGCGCTGCTCGGCGCCTCCGGCTGCGGCAAGACCACCACCTTGCGGATGATCGCCGGGCTGGAGGCGCCGACCGCCGGCACCGTGCACCTCGGCGGCCAGGACGTCACGGCCCTGCCGCCGTACAAGCGCCCGGTGAACACCGTCTTCCAGAACTACGCGCTCTTCCCGCACCTGGACGTCTACGAGAACGTCGCCTTCGGGCTGCGCAGGCGCGGCATCAAGTCGGTGCGGAAGCAGGTCGGCGAGATGCTCGACCTGGTGCAGCTCGGGCCGCTGGCCCGGCGCCGGCCGCACCAGCTCTCCGGCGGCCAGCAGCAGCGCGTCGCCGTCGCCCGCGCGCTGATCAACCGGCCGCAGGTGCTGCTGCTCGACGAGCCGCTGGGCGCGCTGGACCTCAAACTGCGCCGGCAGATGCAGCTGGAGCTCAAGCGCATCCAGACCGAGGTCGGCATCACCTTCGTGCACGTCACCCACGACCAGGAGGAGGCCATGACGATGGCCGACACCGTCGCGGTGATGAACGCCGGCCGGGTCGAGCAGATGGGCGCCCCGGCCGACCTCTACGAGAACCCGGCCTCCACCTTCGTCGCCAACTTCCTGGGCACCTCCAACCTCATCGAGGCCGAGGTGGCCGGCGAAGAAGGCGGCACCCTGCACCTGACCTCCGGGGGCCTTCGGCTGTCGCTGCCGGCCGCCCGGTGCCGCGCGCAGGCCGCCGTCGGCGACCGGGTGCTCGCCGGGGTCCGCCCGGAGAAGATCACCCTGGCGCACCGCGACGACGAGGACGCGATACCCGCCGGCCGCAACCGCGTCCCCGGCCGGATCGTGGACTCCAGCTTCATCGGGGTCTCCACCCAGTACGTGGTCGACAGCCCCGTCTGCCCCGACCTGGAGGTCTTCGTGCCCAATGTGGGCCGGGACGCGCGGCTGGCGCCCGGCGCCCCCGTCGTCCTGCACTGGGACCCCGAGCACACCTTCGGCCTGGACGCCCACCAGGACATCGACGCCGGGCTCGACGGGCTGGAGGCCGAGGCCCGCGGCGCCGCGCCCGAGCGCGCCGGGACCGCCGCGACCGCCGAGGAGGCGGCCGTATGACCGCCGCCGCCACCGAACCGGCGCCGCCCGCCCTGCCGGCGCCGGCCGCCCCGCCGCCCGCGCTGCGCCGGGCCGCCGCCCGCCGCCGCAGGACCCCGTACCTGCTGCTGATCGCCGGCGTCGCCTGGCTGCTGGTCTTCTTCGTGGCCCCGATGATCTACCAGGCGTCCACCTCGGTGCAGACCGGCGACCTGGAGGACGGCTTCAAGGTCACCTGGCACTTCGCCACCTACTGGGACGCCCTGACCGCGTACTGGCCGCACTTCGTGCGTTCGCTGGTCTACTCCGGCATCGCCACCGCGCTGTGCCTGCTGATCGGCTACCCGCTGGCGTACACCATCGCCTTCCGGGCCGGCCGGTGGCGCAACGTGGTGCTGGTCCTGGTGATCGCGCCCTTTTTCACCAGCTTCCTCATCCGCACCCTCGCCTGGGAGACGATCCTCGCCGACCAGGGCCCCGTGGTGTCCTTCCTCAACGACATCCACCTGCTGGACGCCACCTCCTGGCTGGGCGTCACCCAGGGCCACCGGGTGCTGGCCACCCCGCTCGCGGTGGTGTGCGGCCTGACCTACAACTTCCTGCCGTTCATGATCCTGCCGCTGTACACCTCGCTGGAGCGGGTGGACGGCCGGCTGCACGAGGCGGCCGGCGACCTGTACGCCACCCCGTTCACCACCTTCCGCAAGGTGACCTTCCCGCTGTCCATGCCCGGCGTGGTGGCCGGCACCCTGCTGACCTTCATCCCCGCCGCCGGCGACTACATCAACGCCGAGTTGCTGGGCTCCACCAACCAGCAGATGATCGGCAACGTCATCGAGTCGCAGTTCTTGCGGGTGCTGGACTACCCGACCGCCGCCGCCCTGTCCTTCATCCTGATGGCGGCCATCCTGCTGATCGTCAGCCTCTACATCCGCCGCGCCGGAACGGAGGAGCTGGTCTGATGCGCCCGACCCGCTGGCTGCGCCGCAACCTCGTGGTGATCGCGGGCGTCCTCGCCCTGATCTACCTCATGGTGCCCAACCTGGTGGTCCTCGCCTTCTCCTTCAACAAGCCCAAGGGCCGCTTCAACTACACCTGGAACCACTTCTCCACCGACGCCTGGCAGCACCCCTGCGGCGTCGCCGGCATGTGCGGCTCGCTGACCCTCAGCCTGAAGATCGCCGTCTACGCCACCATCGGCGCCACCGTGCTCGGCACCATGACCGCCTTCGCGCTCGCCCGCTACCGCTTCCGCGGCCGGGCCGCCACGAACATGCTGATCTTCCTGCCGATGGCGATGCCCGAGGTGGTGATGGGCGCCTCGCTCGGCACCCTCTTCCTCAACATGCGCATCCGGTTCGGCTTCTGGACGATCCTCATCGCGCACATCATGTTCTGCCTGAGCTTCGTGGTCACGGCCGTGAAGGCCCGCGTGATGAGCATGGACCCGCGGCTGGAGCAGGCCGCGCAGGACCTGTACGCGACGCCGGCGCAGACCTTCTACCGGATCACGCTGCCGCTGGCCGCGCCCGGCATCGCCGCCGGCGCCCTGCTGTCCTTCGCGCTGTCCTTCGACGACTACATCATCACCAGCTTCAACGCCGGCAACAGCGTCACCTTCCCGATGTTCGTGTGGGGTTCGGCCCAGCGCGGCACCCCGGTGCAGGTCAACGTGATCGGCACGGCGATGTTCGTGCTCGCGGTGGTGCTGGTGCTGGCCGGGCAACTGGCCGGCGGACGCAGGAGGGCCCGTGGCTGACCCCGCTTCCGGCGGCATCCCCGACCTGGCCGCCGCCCGCAGCCTCGCCGGCGCCCGGCCCGTCCCGTACTGGCTGGACGACCCCGCCCGGCCGCAGCCGCAGCCGGCGCTCGCCGGGCAGGAGGAGTGCGACCTGGTCGTGGTCGGCGGCGGCTACAGCGGGCTGTGGACGGCGCTGCTGGCCAAGGAGCGCGACCCGGGATGCGAGGTCGTGCTCGTCGAGGCGGACCGCGTCGGCTCGGCCGCCTCCGGGCGCAACGGCGGCTTCTGCGCCGCCAGCCTCACCCACGGCCCCGCCAACGGCCTGGCCCGCTGGCCCGAGGAGTTCGCCGCCCTCCAGGCGCTGGGCGAGCGGAACCTCGACGCCATCGAGGAGGCGGTGCAACGCCACGACCTGGACTGCGAGTTCGAGCGGACCGGCGAGATCGACACCGCCACCGCACCCCACCAGGTCGACGAACTGCGCGCCACCGCGGCCAGTGCCGCCGAGCACGGCCTGGACCTGGAGTTCCTCGACCGCGACCAGGTCCGCGCCCAGGTCGACTCGCCCACCTTCCTCGCGGGCCTGTACGACCGCCGCGGTGTCGCCATGCTGCACCCGGCCAAGCTCGCCTGGGGCCTGCAGCGCGCCGCCGCCCGCGCGGGCGTGCGCGTCTACGAGAACACCCCCGCGACCGCGCTCTCCCGCTTTGGCGCGGGCATCGCGGTGCGCACCCCCTACGGCAGGGTGCTCGCCCGTCAGGCCGCCCTGGGCACGGGGGTATTCCCCTCGCTGCTGCGCCGGGTCCGCGCCTACACCGTGCCCGTCTACGACTACGCGCTGACCACCGAGCCGCTCACCGCCGAGCAGCGCGCCGCGATCGGCTGGCGCGGCCGGCAGGGGCTGGCCGACAGCGCGAACCGCTTCCACTACTTCCGGCTCACCGCGGACGACCGGATCCTGTGGGGCGGCTTCGACACGGTCTACCCGCGCCGGGGCCGGATGAGCGCGGCCTACGACCGCCGCCCGCAGACGCATCTGCGGCTCGCCCGGCACTTCTTCGCCTGCTTCCCGCAACTGGCGGGCGTGCGCTTCAGCCACGCCTGGGGCGGCGCGATCGACACCTGCACCCGCTTCTCGCCGTTCTTCGGCACCGGCCTCGGCGGCCGGGTCGCCTACGCGGCCGGCTACACCGGGCTCGGCGTCGGCGCCACCCGCTTCGGCGCCGAGGTGATGCTCGACCTGCTGGCCGGGCGGCCCACCGAGCGCACCGCACCCGCGATGGTGCGCGAGAAGCCGCTGCCCTTCCCGCCCGAGCCGCTGGCCACCGCGGGGATCGGGCTGACCCAGTGGTCACTCGCCCGCGCCGACCGTACCGGCGGCCACCGCAACCTGTGGCTGCGGGCGCTGGACCGGGTCGGCCTGGGCTTCGACTCATGAAGCCCCATTGGTGTGACCTGAATCACAACCGATGAGTAGTGAAACCCGCGTAAGGACCCGCGGTCCCCGGTGTCCCTCCCGTGACGGCAGACGCCATGGGAGGGACAGGAGGTCCGCAGATGGCCGGTGCTGGCGCGAGGACCGCGGTGGATTGGCTGGTGTCGGCGGCAGCCGACCCGCAGGGGACCCGCTTCGAATGGGAGCGCAACCCGCTCGGGGTGGTCCTGCTGCCGGCGGGCCGGCTGTGGGACGTGCTCATCCTGCCCGGCCGGATCGGCTACCCGACGCTCGACGTGCTCGGCCGCATGGCCGAGCAGCCGGGCCCGGTGCTGGCCGACTTCGGCGACGAGCGGATGGGCTTCTTCGTACCGCCGGGCACCGCTGCGCGCTGGCTGGGCACCGGCGTGCGGGCCGTGGGGCGCGGCACCTGGATCGTGGTGCCCTACCCGGGGCGCCCGACCGGGGGAGTGCGCTGGCTGGTGCCGCCGGACGGCACCGGGCACCTCACCGACCCGGTGCTGCTGGAGCTCGCCATGCACGAGGCGGCCGCCACGCTGGCCGGCGAGTAGCCCGCCGGCAGCCGACCGGCCCGCGCGCGGTGCTTGTGGGCCGGCGCCGCCCGTAGTGACACTGTCCGGACGACCCGTCCGGCGGGACCCGGGGCACCCGGCCCGGGACGACGCGAACCGAGCAGAAGGAGCCGTGCCGTGACCGAGCAGGCCATCACCCACTGGATCGCCGGCCGGCCCTGGACCGGCACCGCGCAGCGCCGCGGCGAGGTGTACGACCCCGCCACCGGCCAGGTCACCGGCCGGGTGGACTTCGCCTCGCGCGCCGTGGTGGACGAGGCGGTGGCGGCGGCCGTGGACGCCTTCGCGCAATGGCGGCACACCTCGGTCGCCCGCCGCACCCAGGTGCTCTTCGCCTTCCGCGAACTGCTCCACGCCCACCGCCGGGAGCTGGCCGAGACCATCACCGCCGAGCACGGCAAGGTGCTGGACGACGCCCTCGGCGAGGTCGCCCGGGGCCTGGAGGTCGTGGAGTACGCCTGCGGCATCCCGCAGCTGTCCCGCGGCGCCTACAGCGAGCAGGCGTCCACCGGCGTCGACGTCTACTCCATCCGCCAGCCGCTCGGCCCGGTCGCGATCATCTCGCCCTTCAACTTCCCCGCCATGGTGCCGATGTGGTTCTTCCCGCTGGCCATCGCCGCCGGGAACACGGTGGTGCTCAAGCCCTCGGAGAAGGACCCCTCGGCCTCGCTCCTGCTCGCCCGGCTGTGGGCCGAGGCCGGACTGCCCGACGGGGTCTTCAACGTCGTCCACGGCGACAAGGAGGCCGTGGACCGGCTGCTGGAGCACCCCGCGATCAAGGCCGTCTCGTTCGTCGGCTCCACCCCGGTCGCCCGCCACGTCTACGAGACCGGCACCCGGCACGGCAAGCGGGTCCAGGCGCTGGGCGGCGCGAAGAACCACATGCTGGTGCTGCCCGACGCCGACCTCGACCTGGCCGCCGACGCCGCCGTCAACGCCGGCTACGGGGCCGCGGGGGAGCGCTGCATGGCGGTCTCCGTCGTGGTGGCCGTGGACCCGGTCGGCGACGGCCTGGTCGAGCGCATCCGCCGGCGCATCGCGGGCCTGACCGTCGGCCCCGGCACCGCCCCCGACTCCGCCATGGGCCCGCTGGTCACCGGCGCCCATCGGGACAGGGTCGCGGGCTACCTCGAATCCGGCGTCGCCGACGGCGCCGTCCTCGCCGTGGACGGCCGCAAGCACCCCATGGCCGGTGACCCCGGCGGCTTCTGGCTCGGCCCGACCCTCTTCGACCACGTCCGGCCCGGCATGGCGGTCTACGACGACGAGATCTTCGGCCCCGTGCTGTCCGTGGTCCGCGTGCCGAGCTACCAGGCGGGCGTCGACCTGGTCAACGCCAACCGCTACGGCAACGGCACCGCGATCTTCACCAATGACGGCGGCGCCGCCCGCCGGTTCCAGCACGAGGTCGAGGTCGGCATGGTGGGCATCAACGTGCCCATCCCGGTCCCCGTCGCCTACTACTCCTTCGGCGGCTGGAAGGACTCCCTCTTCGGCGACGCCCACGCCTACGGCGAGGACGGGGTGCGCTTCTTCACCCGAGGCAAGGCCGTCACCCAGCGCTGGGCCGACCCCGGCCACGGCGGCATCAACCTGGGCTTCCCGACGAACTCCTGACCTCCCGCGGCTGCTTCCCGGGCCGCCCGGGCACCGCGCCCGGCAGCAGCCGGGCCGCCGCCACCGGCGACAGCAGCGCCACCGCCAGCAGCCAGCTGCCCACCACGTCCAGCGGCCAGTGGTAGCCGCACCACACCAGGGCGGCGCCCACCGCCAGCGCCAGTACGGCCGTCCCCGCCGCCAAGGCGGCGCGGGCGGCGGCGCGCAGGAAGGGCAGCAGCACCAGGGCGGCGAGGCCGAAGCCCACCGAGGAGGTCGCCGTGTGGCCGGAGGGGAAGTAGCCGTAGGAGGGGTCGGGCACCACGCGGCCCGGCGCCGGGCGGTCCACCCCGGACTTCACCAGCGACACCACCACCGGCAGCACGCACATCGCGAGCGTGGCCGCCGCCGGCACGGCCCACCAGCGCGGCAGGCCGGCCCGGCGGCCCAGCACCACCGAGGCGGCCAGCGCCGCCAGCAGCACCGGGACCGCGACCTCGATGTCGCCCAGGTCGCACAGCACGTGCGCAGGAGTGCTCAGGGCCGGGTGGGCGCGGTCCGCGTCCCGGAAGGCGCGCAGCACCCGGCCGTCGTCGCGGATCAGCCGGCCGCCCGCGGCCACCCGCCAGGTGAGCAGCGCGAAGGCCGCCAGCGCGGCGGCCGTCAGGAGGGCATGGGGCAGAAAAGGAGTCAGCCGCCCCGGAACAGGGGGGAGAGTTCCGGGGCGGCCAGGGCGATCGCCGTACCGTCCGTCCCGGGGGGTTTGGGACGAACGGCCGACCGATCGGCGAGGATTGCCGGACCCGAAGGACCCGGCGGTTGCGTGTGCCAGGGCACTGCTGCGCCGGTGATGGGGATTCATCGGCGCCGTGTCGCCTGCGGCTTCCTCACGGGGATTCGGCCGCGTGCGGGGTGTTCCTCGGAAACCGTACGTCACTTCCGGCTCGCCATGGTCTCCGATCACCCGTCCGCCATCAGGCTCGCACACCTTCTTCACGACCCTGCTCACCGTGCCGTCCCTGGTCTCGCACGCCTCTCACCAGCACCGCAGCGGATGCCGGCGCCAGGCCGCCGGTCCGGGCGGCGGGCGGTCGCGGAGCCGCCCGAAGGCCCCGCGCGCGCAGGGATCGAGCCTACGCCGAGCCGCCGGGCGGCACCCGTCACACGGCCGCGAATGCCTCCTCGATGATGTCCAGGCCCTCGCCGAGCAGGTCCTCGCCGATCACCAGCGGCGGCAGGAAGCGCAGCACGTTCCCGTACGTCCCGCAGGTCAGGACGATCAGGCCCTTGGCGTGGCACGCCTTGGCGACGGCCGCGGTCAGCGCCGCGTCCGGCTCCTTGGTGCCCGGCTCCACCAGCTCGACGGCGATCATCGCCCCGCGGCCGCGCACCTCCCCGATCACCGGGAACTTCTCCTGCATCGCGCGTAGCCGCGGCGTCATCACCTCGCCGATCCGGCGGGCCCTGGCGGGCAGGTCCAGCTCGCGCATCGTCTCGATGGCGCCCAGCGCCGCCGCGCACGCCACCGGGTTGCCGCCGTAGGTGCCGCCCAGGCCGCCGGCGTGCGCGGCGTCCATGATCTCCGCCCGGCCGGTCACCGCGGCCAGCGGCAGGCCGCCGGCGATGCCCTTGGCCGTCGTGATCAGGTCCGGCACCACGCCCTCGTCCTCGCAGGCGAACCACTGGCCGGTGCGGCAGAAGCCGGTCTGGATCTCGTCCGCCACGAACACGATGCCGTGCTCCTTGGCGAAGGCGGCAAGGCGCGGCAGGAAGCCCTTGGCCGGCTCGATGAAGCCGCCCTCGCCCGCGATCGGCTCGATCACGATCGCGGCCACGTGCTGCGCGCCGATCTGCTTGGTGATGATGTCCTTCGCCTGCGCGAACGCCTCCTCGGCGGCGTTCTCCGGGCCGGTCAGCCAGCGGTAGCCGTAGGCCAGCGGCACCCGGTACACCTCGGGCGCGAACGGCCCGAAGCCCTCCTTGTACGGCATGTTCTTCGCCGTGAGCGCCATCGTGAGGTTGGTGCGGCCGTGGTAGCCGTGGTCGAAGACCACCACGGCGGGGCGCTTGGTGTACGCCCGGGCGATCTTCACCGCGTTCTCCACCGCCTCGGCGCCGGAGTTGAACAGCGCGGACTTCTTCGGGTGGTCGCCCGGGGTCAGCTCCGCGAGCTGCTCGGCGACCTCCACATAGCCCTCGTACGGGGTGATCATGAAGCAGGTGTGGGTGAAGTCGGCGAGCTGGGCCGAGGCACGGCGCACCACGGCCGCCGCGCTGTTGCCGACCGAGGTCACGGCGATGCCCGAGCCGAAGTCGATCAGCCGGTTGCCGTCCACGTCCTCCACGACGCCGCCGCCGGCCCTGGCGACGAACACCGGCAGCGTCACCCCCACCCCGTCCGCCACTGCGGCGGCCTTCCTGGCGGCGAGCTCCCGCGACCTCGGTCCCGGCACTTCGGTGACGAGCCTGCGCTCCTGCGGCACTTCGGTCATGACCGGCGATCTCCCTTGTACGGCTGTACGGCTGTACGGCGACGGTAGGCGACGTCTCCCCGCAGGCTAGGCTCCCCGTCCGCGCGCCCGCACACGCCGATAGGTCGCACTGCGCCGCGCCGTTTCGCCGCAACGGCCAGTGCGCGGCCGCGCGCCCCGAACCGGCGCAAGATCCTTCGGCCCGCGTAGCGCCTCCACTACATTGAGCGCATCGGCGAGCAGGGCCGGGCGATGAGGGCTGAATGAGGGCTGAGGGGCGGCAGGCGCCATGACGGCGATGAACCACGAACACAACCACCGCACACCCCCCCACCCCCCCAAACCCCCGGCCCCCCGCCCCCGCACCCCTCCGCCCGCGCCTGTCCAGGCCCCGCCGCTGTCCGCCGTCGAGCGCTGGGTGCGCACCCCCCGCGTCCCCGACGCCCCCGGGGTGTACGCCTACGACCACGTGCCGCGCCCCCCGGACGACCCGGACCGGATGACCGATCGGCGGCTGATCGGCGGCGCAGTGCTCGCCCTGCTGTGCGCCATGTTCCTGTGGTCGATGCTCCGCAACGGCTACATCCCCTTCTGGCGCCGCCCGCTCACCCTGCTCACCCCCGGCAGCTGGTGGGGCGACCCCACCCCACGCCCCGGCCTGTTCGCCGCCGCAGCCTACGAGCTGCTGTGGATCGGCGGGCTGGCCTACTACTTCGGCCGCCTGGGCAACTGGCCCGAGGTCGGCCGCCGCTACGCCCCGACACCCGCGCGGCGCGCCTGGGCGGCCCTGGCGGTCGGCTTCTTCGTCTGGCTGCTCAGCGAGAAGGAGTGGGTGCCGCTGGTCGACCTGCTCGTCCCCCTGCTGCCGCGCTCGTGGATCATGGGCGGCGGCAACGCCCACACCGCGCTCGCCGTGCAGCGCGGCCTGCACGCGGTGGCGGCCCTGATCATCGCGGTGCCCGCCGCCAGGTACGGCAGGTGGCTCGACCTGCTGCCCGGCCGGGCAGCCGCTCGCAAAGCCGCCGGCATCCCAGGGCAGGCAGGGCCGCCCGGAGCCGCCCCGGCCCGGACCGTCCCCGCCGACTGGGCCGAGCTGCGCGCCGCCGGCTACCCGGCGGTGGCCGACCGCCTCACCGAGGAGGTCCGCACCGGACGGATGAGCGACGTCGACTTCGTCCGCATCCGCGAGGCGTGGCAGGCCGCGAGCCGGGCGGGCCAGGGCGAGCGGCAGTTCGCCGACACCGTCCTGGAACTCGGCGCGGCCGCCTACGCGCACCCCTCCGGCAGCCGGGACCTGCCGCGGCGCACCGCCGCCCACGACCTGCTCGGCGGCCAAGTGCGCATCGGGACGGGCGTGGACGACAGGCGCAACGGCTACCGCTACCGCGGTGCCGGCATCGCCCTGGACCCCGGCCTGCTCGGCACCGGCCTGCTCGCCGTCGGCCCGCCCGGCTCGGGCAAGAGCCGCATGCTGATGCGCCCGGTGGTCGAGTCGCTGTGCCTGCAGGCGCTCGCCGGGCGGGCGGCCGTGGTGGCGGTCGGCGCCCCCGAGGCCGACCTCGGGCCCGCCGACGCCTTCGACGTGGTGATCTCGCTCGCCGACCCCGCCTCCCGCTACGACCTCGACCTCTACGGCGGCACCAGCGACCCCGACGCCGCCGGCCGGCTGCTCGCCGAGGCGCTGACCGACGGTCCCGAGTCGGAGCAGCGCCGGGCGGCCACCGCCCTCGGCCAGCTGCTCGGCCCGTACGCGGCCGTCCACCGTCGCTTCCCGCCGGTGCCCGTGCTGCGCGAACTCCTCGAAGGGCTCCCGCACGCCCACGCCGCCCTGCGGGAGGAACTGGACGCCGCCGGGCTGCCGGGACTGGTCCGCGAACTCGACGCCCGGCAGCGGCAGAGCGCGCGCCCCGGCGACATCGGCCACGTGCTCGCCGACCGTGTCGCACTGCTCGACCGCCCCGCCTTCGCCGGCTTCTTCGACACCTCGGGCCGCTCCCGGCCGTTCGCCATGCACGCCCTGAACCATCCGCTGCGGGTGCGCATCGAACTGCCCGAGCACGGCCACGCCGAGGCGTCCCGCATCCTGGTGCGGCTGCTGCTCGCGCAGTTCACCGAGGCCGTCGCCACCCGCCGCGACCGCTCCCGCTTCGCCTGCATCGTCGTCGACGACGCCGGTGAGGCCGTCTCGGAGGGGACACTGCGGGCGCTGCCCTCGCTGCGCGCGTACAACGCCGGCGTCGTCCTTGGCCTGCGCACCCTGGACGCACTGCCCGAGGGCCTGCGCGGGCCGGTGATCGGAGCGGTCGGCTGCCACATGGCCTTCGCCGGGATCACCGCGCGCGACGGGCGCTACTTCGCCGAGACCTGGGGGACGACCCTCGTGGAGACCCGGGACGTCACCCGCACTCCCGACCAGTCCGGCGGGACGATGCGCCGGCTCAGCCGCGGGGTGCGGCGCCTGTTCACCGGCGAGGCCGTCACCACCGAATCCGTCACCGTGCGGGAGGTGGAGCGGGAGCGGTGGTCGGCTTCGGATCTGGCGCAGCACGTGCCCGCGGGGCACGCCGTCGTGTCGTTCACCACCGTCGGCGGAGAGCGCACGCCACCGGTGCTGCTGGACCTGCGGGCGTGAGGCCGTGAGGTACGGTGCGACAGAATCGAAGGTGCCGGCGGCCCCGCCGGCGCACAGGGGCCGCACGGCCGCCACTCCCCACCGGTACCGGACCCGCATGCCGCTCACGCTCTCCGCACTCGCCCAGCACACCTCGCTCCGGCTGCGCGTCCTCGCCGGCGCCGACCGGCTGGACGCCCAGGTGCGCTGGGTCCACACCAGTGAGCTCGCCGACCCCGCGCCCTACCTGGAGGGCGGCGAACTCCTGCTCACCACCGGCCTGAAGCTGGACACCGCCGACGAGCAGGCCGCGGCCGCCTACGTGCGGCGCCTGGCGGCCGCCGGCGTGGTCGGCCTCGGCTTCGGTGTCGGCGTCGGGCACGACACGGTGCCGCCGGTGATGGTGCGCGCCGCCGCGGCCGCCGGGCTGCCGCTGCTCGAAGTGCCCCGCGCCACCCCCTTCATCGCGATCAGCAAGGCCGTCTCGGCCGCCGTCGCCGCCGAGCAGTATCAAGCGGTGACCGCCGGCTTCGAGGCCCAGCGCGAGCTGACCCGGGCCGCGCTCGCCCCCGACGGCACCGCCGCCCTCCTCTCCCGCATGGCGGCCCACCTCGGCGGCTGGACGGCGCTGTACGACGCCTCCGGTGCCGTGCTGGCCGCGGCGCCGGAGTGGGCCGGGCGCAGGGCGGCCCGCCTGGCGGGGGAGATCGACCGGCTGCGCGGCCTGCCCGCCCCGGCGAGCGCGGCCGTCGCGGGCCCGGCCGGCACCGAGGACCGGGTCGAGCTGCAGTCCCTGGGCACCGGCCGCCGCCCCCGCGGCTACCTCGCGGTCGGCACCGAGGAGCGGCTGGACACCGCCGCGCGCTACGTCGTGCACGCCGCCGTGGCCCTGCTCACCCTCTCCCTGGAGCAGTCCCGCGCCCAGCAGGAGGTCCAGGCCCGGCTCGCCGGCGCCCTGCTGCGGATGCTGCTCGCCGGGGAGTGCGACCACGCCCGCACGGTCGCCGGCGGGATGTACGGCTCGCTGCTGGACGCCCCGGTGCGGCTGCTGATGGCCGAGCCCGCCGACGGCCAGGCGGGCGGCGCCGACGCCCTCGCCCTGCTCGCGGAGCGGGCCGAGGCGGCGGCCGCGCGGCTGGGCGACCCCGTGCTCAGCGTCGCCGAGGAGGGGCGGCTGATCGTGCTGGCCGCGCAGGACGACAAGGCGCTCGCGGCCGTCTCGGAGCTCGCCGAGGCCGAGGACGCCCTGGCCGCGGGGCTGTCCGCGCCCGCCGACCCGGAAGACGTGCCCACCGCCCACCGCCAGGCCGAAGGCGCCCTCGCGGTGGCCCAGCGGCGCGGCGCGAACCTCGTGGAGCACGGCGAGGTCGGCGCGGGCTCGGTGGTGCCGCTGCTCGCCGACGAGGCCGTCCGCGCCTTCGCCCAGGGCCTGCTGCGGCCTCTGCGCGAGCACGACGCCACCTCACGCGGCGACCTGGTCGCCTCCCTGGCCGAGTGGCTGGCCCACCACGGCCAGTGGGACGCGGCCGCCGCCGACCTCGGCGTCCACCGCCACACCCTGCGCTACCGGATGCGCCGGGTCGAGGAGATCCTCGGCCGCTCCCTGGACGACCCGGACGTCCGCATGGAGCTGTGGCTGGCGCTGAAGACCGAGCAGTGAGACCGGCGGTCCCCACCGGGCCGCGGGCCCGGCGCGCGCTGGCCATTCCGTAGCGCCCGGCCGGGGCCGTACTCCTGAGTGGACAACGGAGTTCCGGTCGGGCCGCGCCTACGGTGAAAGGGAAGTCCGGCAGGCACGAGGCACGTCCAGGAAGGCGGGACCACCGTGACAACGACAGGCGCAGCCCCTTACGGGTTCTGGCTGGCCGGCCGGGAGGCCGGCAGCGAGGACACCTTCGACGTCGCCAACCCGTGGGACGGGTCGCTGGTCGGCCGGGTGGCGGTGCCGAGCGAGGAGCAGGTGGAGCAGGCCGTGGCGGCCGCCGACGCGGTGAAGAACGCCTTCTCGGCCACGCCCGCGCACGTACGGGCCGCCGCCCTGGACCACGTCTCGCGGCGGCTGGCGGAGCGCGCGGAGGAACTGGCGCTGCTGATCACCGCGGAGAACGGCAAGCCGCTGAAGTGGTCGCGGGCCGAGGTGGGCCGCGCGGTCTCCGTCTTCCGCTGGGCCGCGGAGGAGGCGCGCCGCTTCAACAGCGGCGACTCCCAGCGGCTGGACACCGACGCGGGCGGCGTCGGCCGGCTTGCCCTGACCCGCCGCTTCCCGTACGGCCCGGTGCTCGGCATCGCGCCCTTCAACTTCCCGCTCAACCTGGTGGCGCACAAGGTCGCCCCCGCGCTGGCGGTGGGCGCCCCGATCGTCCTCAAGCCCGCGCCGGCCACGCCGCTGTCGGCGCTGCTCCTCGGCGAGCTGCTGGCCGAGACCGAGGGGCTGCCCGAGGGCTCCTGGAGCGTCCTGCCGGTCCCGAACGACCGGATGACCGCCCTGGTGCAGGACCCGCGGCTGCCCGTCATCTCCTTCACCGGCTCCGACACGGTGGGCCACCGGATCCAGGACTCGGTGCCGCGCAAGCGCGTCACCCTGGAACTCGGCGGCAACGCGGCGGCCGTGGTGCTCGCGGACTGGTCCAGCGAGGAGGACCTGGAGTGGGCGGCCACCCGGATCGCCGCCTTCTCCAACTATCAGGCCGGCCAGTCCTGCATCTCCGTCCAGCGGGTGATCGCCGACGCGGCGGTCTACGACCGGCTGGCCGAGAAGGTCGTGGAGAAGGTCCGCGCCCAGGTCACCGGCGACCCCGCCAACCCCGCCACCGACGTGGGCCCGCTGGTCAGCGAGGCCGCGGCGCAGCGCGTCTCGGACTGGGTGGACGACGCCGTCGCCAAGGGCGCCAAGCTGCTCACCGGCGGCCCGCGCGAGGGGTCCAGCTACCCGCCCACCGTCCTGGCCGACCTGCCCGGCGACGCGGTGCTCGCCGGCGCGGAGGCGTTCGGCCCGGTGCTCTCACTCCACCGGGTCAACGGTGCCGAGGAGGCGTTCGCGGCCGTCAACGACTCCCGCTTCGGCCTGCAGGCGGGCGTGTTCACCCACGACCTGCAGCTCGCCTTCCGCGCCCACCGCGCCCTGGAGGTCGGCGGTGTGATCATCGGCGACGCGCCCTCCTACCGCGCCGACCAGATGCCCTACGGCGGTGTGAAGGACTCCGGCCACGGCCGCGAGGGCGTGAAGTACGCCATGGAGGACTACACCTACGAGCGCGTCATGGTGCTCACCGGCCTCGACCTGTAGGGCGCCCCTGGGGCGCACACCCGTCGGCCGGGCCGCTGACCTCGTGTCAGCGGCCCGGCCGCACTTGTCTGGTGGCACCTGCGGATATCGGGTAGGACGGACAAGTGGTACCGGTCGGTACCCGGCCCACCCGGAGGTGACGCAGCCGTGACCGCACCCGCCACAACCCGCAGGGTCTCCGAACACGAGGCCCGCCAGGTCGCCGAGGACGCCAGGGAGCAGCACTGGCACAAGCCCAGCTTCGCCAAGGAGCTCTTCCTCGGCCGCTTCCGCCTCGACCTGATCCACCCGCACCCGCAGCCGGCGCCCGAGGCGGTCGCCAAGGGTGAGGCCTTCCTCGCCCGGCTGGCCGCGTTCCTGGACGCCGAGGTCGACGGCGCCCGCATCGACCGCGAGGCGCAGATCCCGGACGAGGTGGTGCGGGGGCTGAAGGAGCTCGGCGCGTTCGGCATGAAGATCGACGAGTCCTACGGCGGCCTCGGCCTCACCCAGGTGTACTACAACAAGGCGCTCGCCCTGGCCGGCACCGCGAGCCCGGCGCTGGGCGCCCTGCTCTCGGCCCACCAGTCCATCGGCGTCCCGCAGCCGCTGAAGCTGTTCGGCACGAAGGAGCAGAAGGACGCCTTCCTGCCCCGCTGCGCCCGCACCGACATCAGCGCCTTCCTGCTCACCGAACCCGACGTCGGCTCCGACCCGGCGCGGCTGGGCACTACGGCGGTGCCCGACGGCGACAGCTACGTGCTGGACGGCGTGAAGCTGTGGACCACCAACGGCGTCGTCGCCGACCTGCTCGTGGTGATGGCGCGCGTGCCGCGCTCCGAGGGCCACAAGGGCGGCATCAGCGCCTTCGTGGTGGAGGCCGACTCCGAGGGCATCACGGTGGAGCGCCGCAACGCCTTCATGGGCCTGCGCGGCCTGGAGAACGGCGTCACCCGCTTCCACCAGGTGCGGGTGCCGGCCGCCAACCGCATCGGGCCCGAGGGCGCCGGCCTGAAGATCGCCCTGACCACCCTGAACACCGGCCGGCTGTCCCTGCCGGCGGCCTGTGTCGGCGCCGGCAAGTGGTGCCTGAAGATCGCCCGCGAGTGGTCGGCCGCCCGCGAGCAGTGGGGCAAGCCGATCGGCGAGCACGAAGCCGTGGGCGCCAAGATCTCCTACATCGCCGCCACCACCTTCGCCCTGGAGGCGGTGGTGGACCTCGCCTCCCAGATGGCCGACGAGGAGCGCAACGACATCCGGATCGAGGCCGCGCTCGCCAAGCTCTTCGGCTCCGAGGCGGCCTGCCGGATGGCCGACGAGCTGGTGCAGATCCGCGGCGGCCGCGGCTTCGAGACCGCCGACTCGCTGGCCGCCCGCGGCGAGCGCGCGGTGCCCGCCGAGCAGCTGCTGCGCGACATGCGGATCAACCGGATCTTCGAGGGCTCCACCGAGATCATGCACCTGCTGATCGCCCGCGAGGCCGTCGACGCCCACCTGTCGGTCGCCGGCGACCTCATCGACCCCGACACCTCCCTGGCCGACAAGGCCAGGGCCGGCGCCAAGGCGGGCGGCTTCTACGCCCGCTGGCTGCCCGGACTCGTCGCCGGCCGCGGCCAGCTGCCCACCTCCTACAGCGAGTTCGGCGACCTCGCCGGCCACCTGCGCTACGTCGAGCGCAACGCCCGCAAGCTCGCCCGCAGCACCTTCTACGCCATGTCCCGCTGGCAGGGCCGCATGGAGCTCAAGCAGAACTTCCTCGCCCGCATCGTCGACATCGGCGCCGAACTGTTCGCCATGAGCGCGGTCTGCGTACGTGCCCGGCACATGGCCGCCACCGGCGACCACGGGCGCGAAGCGGGCCGGCTGGCCGACGTCTTCTGCCGCCAGTCCCGGGTCCGCGTCGAGGAGCTGTTCGCCCGGCTGTGGACCAACACCGACGGCCCCGACCGGCACCTGGCCAGGGCGGTGCTCTCCGGCCGGATGGAGTGGCTGGAGGCCGGCATCGTGGACCCCAGCCGCGAAGGCCCCTGGATCGCCGACGCCACACCGGGACCGAGCACGGCCGACAACGTACGGCGCCGGATCGGCTGAGCCCGCCCTGCCGCACGCCCCCCGGACCGCCCGCCCGGCGGCCCGGCACCCCGCGGACGGCCACGCCACAGCAGGCGGCCGCCCGCGGGGCGCCCGTGCGTGGCCGCACAGTCCGGCACGACACAATGACCTCATGACGGACGCTCTCGCAGACCCGCACCACCTCCCCCACCCGGCCGCCGGCGGCGACGGCCCGCGCGACATCGTGATCCTCGGCTCCACCGGCTCCATCGGTACGCAGGCCATCGACGTGGTGCTGCGCAACCCCGACCGCTTCCGGGTGGTCGCGCTGTCCGCCGCGGGCAGCCGGGTCGCCCTGCTCGCCGAGCAGGCGCACCGCCTGCGGGTGCACACCGTTGCCGTCGCCGACGAGGCCGCCGCCGGGCCGCTGCGCGAGGCGCTGGCCGCCCGCTACGGCACCGAGCCGCTGCCCGAGATCGCCGCGGGACCCGGGGCCGCCGCCGAGCTGGCCGCCCTGCCCTGCCACTCGGTGCTCAACGGCATCACCGGCTCCATCGGGCTGCGCCCCACCCTGGCCGCCCTGGCGGCGGGGCGGGTGCTGATCCTGGCCAACAAGGAATCGCTGATCGTCGGCGGCCCGCTGGTGAAGGCCGCCGCCGCGCCCGGCCAGGTCGTGCCCGTCGACTCCGAGCACTCGGCGCTGTTCCAGGCGCTGCTCGGCGGCGACCGCGGCGAGGTGCGCAAGCTCGTCGTCACTGCCTCCGGCGGCCCGTTCCGCGGCCGCACCCGCGCCGAACTGGCCGGGGTCACCGTCGAGCAGGCGATGGCGCACCCCACCTGGGACATGGGCCCGGTCGTCACGATCAACTCCGCGACCCTGGTCAACAAGGGCCTGGAGGTCATCGAGGCGCACCTGCTCTTCGACATCCCGTTCGACCGGATCGAGGTCGTCGTCCACCCCCAGTCCTACGTTCACTCGATGGTGGAGTTCACCGACGGCTCCACGCTCGCCCAGGTGAGCCCGCCCGACATGCGGATGCCGATCTCCCTGGGTCTGGGCTGGCCGCACCGGGTGCCCGACGCCGCGCCGGGCGTCGACTGGACCAAGGCGGCCACGTGGGAGTTCTTCCCGCTCGACAACGACGCGTTCCCCTCCGTCGCACTGGCCCGCCATGTCGGTAGCCTCGGAGGCACCGCTCCGGCGGTGTTCAACGCCGCCAACGAGGAATGCGTGGCGGCGTTCCGCACCGGCCGGCTGCCGTTCACCGGGATCGTGGACACCGTCGCCAGGGTCGTCCAGGAGCACGGGACGCCGGCGGCGGGAACTCGGCTGACGGTCGAGGACGTCCTCGAAGCGGAGACCTGGGCGCGCGCCCGGGCGGTGGAACTGGCGCAGGCATCGGAGGCAGCGGGCGTATGACGGCACTCATGACGGTCCTCGGCATAGTCGTCTTCGCCGTCGGCCTGATGATCTCCATCGCCTGGCACGAGCTGGGCCACCTCACCTGGGCGAAGATCTTCAGGATCAGGGTGCCGCAGTACATGGTCGGCTTCGGCCCCACGCTGTGGTCCCGCAAGAAGGGCGAGACGGAGTACGGCTTCAAGGCCGTCCCGCTCGGCGGCTACATCCGGATGATCGGCATGTTCCCGCCCGGCGAGGACGGCCGGGTCACCGCCCGCTCCACCTCGCCGTGGCGCAGCATGATCGAGGACGCCCGCTCGGCGGCGTACGAGGAGCTGCAGCCGGGCGACGAGACGCGGATGTTCTACACCCGCGCGCCCTGGAAGCGCGTCATCGTGATGTTCGCCGGGCCCTTCATGAACCTGGTGCTGGCCGTCGCGCTCTTCCTGACCGTCTTCATGGGCTTCGGCATCAGCATGTCCACCACCACGGTCGGCCAGGTCGAGGACTGCGTGATCTCCGCCTCCGACACCTCGCACCGCGACGCGAACAACCCCTGCCGCCCCACCGACCCCGTGGCGCCCGCCAAGGCCGCCGGGCTCAAGGCGGGCGACCGCTTCGTCTCCTTCGACGGCAAGGCGGTCGGCTCCTGGTCGCAGCTGTCCGACGACATCCGCCGCCACCCCGACGACACCGTCACCGTCGTCGTGGAGCGCGACGGCCGCCAGGTCACCCTGCACCCGCACCTGACCACCAACACCGTCGCCAGGACCGACCGGGACGGCAACCCGCTGGACGGCACCACCAAGGCCGGCTTCTTCGGTTTCGCGCCGGCCAGCCACATCCAGCCGCTCGGCTTCACCGACTCCGTGCAGCACATGGGCGACATGGCCGACCAGGGCGTGCGCTCCCTGGTGTCGCTGCCCGAACGCATCCCCGACCTGTGGAACGCCGCCTTCCACCACGCCCCGCGCAAGGCCGACTCGCCGATGGGCGTGGTCGGCGCGGCCCGGGTGGGCGGACAGGTGTTCGCCCTCAAGGAGCCGGCGATCGACCGGGTCGTCACCATGGTGATGCTCGTGGCCGGCTTCAACCTCTCGTTGTTCCTGTTCAACATGCTGCCGCTGCTGCCGCTGGACGGCGGGCACATCGCGGGCGCGCTGTGGGAGGCGGTGCGCCGGCACGCCGCCCGCGTCTTCCGCCGGCCCGACCCCGGGCCCTTCGACGTGGCCAAACTGATGCCGGTCGCCTACGTGGTGGCCGGGATATTCGTCTGCTTCACGTTGCTGGTGCTGATCGCCGACGTGGTCAACCCGGTCAAGCTCAGTTCGTGATGCCCCGGGACGGGTGAGCTCCGGGGGCGGGGTACCGTAACCTCGATCCCGGAGCCCGCCCATGACGGGACCTTCGTTCCACACCTTGGGGATGCCACGCACATGACCGCGATTTCGCTCGGTATGCCGGATGTTCCGACCAAACTCGCCGACCGCCGCAAAAGCCGTCAGATCCAGGTCGGAAGCGTCCCGGTGGGCGGCGACGCACCGGTGTCCGTCCAGTCCATGACGACCACCCGGACCTCCGACATCGGGGCCACCCTCCAGCAGATCGCCGAGCTCACCGCGTCCGGCTGCCAGATCGTCCGGGTCGCCTGCCCGACCCAGGACGACGCCGACGCGCTGCCCATCATCGCCCGCAAGTCCCAGATCCCGGTCATCGCCGACATCCACTTCCAGCCGAAGTACGTCTTCGCCGCCATCGACGCCGGCTGCGCCGCGGTCCGGGTGAACCCCGGCAACATCAAGCAGTTCGACGACAAGGTCAAGGAGATCGCGAAGGCCGCCTCCGCCGCCGGCGTCCCGATCCGCATCGGCGTCAACGCCGGCTCCCTCGACAAGCGGCTGCTGGAGAAGTACGGCAAGGCCACCCCCGAGGCCCTGGTGGAGTCCGCGCTGTGGGAGGCGTCGCTCTTCGAGGAGCACGACTTCCGCGACATCAAGATCTCGGTCAAGCACAACGACCCCGTCGTGATGGTCAACGCCTACCGGCTGCTCGCCCAGAAGTGCGACTACCCGCTGCACCTGGGCGTCACCGAGGCCGGGCCCGCCTTCCAGGGCACCATCAAGTCCGCGGTCGCCTTCGGGGCACTGCTCGCCGAGGGCATCGGCGACACCATCCGGGTCTCGCTGTCGGCCCCGCCGGCCGAGGAGGTCAAGGTCGGCATCCAGATCCTGGAGTCGCTCAACCTGCGCCAGCGCCGCCTGGAGATCGTCTCCTGCCCCTCCTGCGGCCGCGCCCAGGTCGACGTCTACAAGCTCGCCGACCAGGTCTCCGCGGGCCTGGAGGGCATGGAGGTGCCGCTGCGCGTCGCCGTCATGGGCTGCGTCGTCAACGGCCCCGGCGAGGCCCGCGAGGCCGACCTCGGCGTCGCCTCCGGCAACGGCAAGGGCCAGATCTTCGTCAAGGGCGAGGTCATCAAGACCGTCCCGGAGGCCAAGATCGTGGAGACCCTGATCGAAGAGGCGATGAAGATCGCCGAGGAGATGGAGGCGGCCGGTGCCGTCTCCGGCGAGCCGCAGGTGAGCGTCTCCTGAGCACAAGCTCTCGGCCGGGTGCCGCGTACGGATTGCCGTACGCGGCGCTCGGCACGCCGAGCCGGGGCAGCATGCCCGTCCCGTCCACCGCCGTCCCCGACGGCCCGAGCGGCCGGGGGTGCCCGTGCTGACCCACCCGAGCGCGCGAGTCCTGGAGCCCGGCGACCTCGACGCCGCCCTGGCCGTGCTGAACCGCGACCCGGTGGCGAACGCCTTCGTCACCTCCCGGGTGAACATCGCCGGCCTCGACCCCTGGCGGCTGGGCGGCGAGATGTGGGGCTGGTACTCCGGCGGGCGGCTCACCTCGCTGTGCTACGCGGGCGCCAACCTCGTGCCGATCTGCGCCACCCCCGAGGCGGTGCGCGCCTTCGCCGAGCGGGCCCGGCGGGCGGGGCGGCGCTGCTCGTCCATCGTCGGCCCGGCCGAGCCCACCGCCGACCTGTGGTCGCAACTGGAGCCGTACTGGGGCCCCGCCCGCGAGGTCCGCGCCTGCCAGCCGCTGATGTCCACCCGGTCGCTGCCGGCAGACATCGCCCCCGACCCGCTGGTGCGGCGGGTCCGGCGCGAGGAGATGGACGTCATCATGCCCGCGTGCGTGGCGATGTTCACCGAGGAGGTCGGCGTCTCGCCGCTGGCCGGCGACGGCGGGCTGCTCTACCAGGCCAGGGTCGCCGAACTCGTCTCCGCCGGGCGGGCGTTCGCCCGCATCGAGGACGGCCAGGTGGTCTTCAAGGCCGAGATCGGCGCCGTCACCCGGCACAGCTGCCAGATCCAGGGCGTGTGGGTGGCCCCCTCCCATCGCGGCCGCGGCCTGTCGGAGACCGGCATGGCCGCCGTCCTGCACTACGCCCTGCGGGACATCGCACCGGTGGCGAGCCTGTACGTCAACGACTTCAACACCGCGGCGCGGGCGGCCTACCGCAGGGTCGGCTTCCAGGAGGTCGGCGCCTTCATGTCGGTGCTGTTCTGAGCCGTCCCGGGCTGTTCCGGGCTGTTTCGGGTTGTTCTGTGACTCCTCAGGCTGTTCCGTGCCGCCCCCGGGCGGCCGGGACCGATCACCGTGCTCCGTTTCGGCCGCTTCCACGGGACAATGGGAGCCAAGGGAAGGCTCACCGGTAGGGTCGCGCGTCATGGAGAAGGTAGTGGTCGGGCCGTGCGCCCTCGCCGAGCACGTGGACGAGGCGCTGGCCGTGCAGGCGGTGGCGTTCGGGCTCGGGCCCGAGGAGGTCGCCATCCGGCGGCAGATCGTGCTGCGGCACCTGGCCAACCCCGGAGCCCGGGCTCTGGCCGCGCACACCCCGGACGGCCGGATGGTGGGCTTCGTCTACGGGCTGCCCAACGACCGCGCCCACTGGTGGTCCGGCATAGTGCAGCCCTACCTGCGCGAGCAGGGCAACGACGGCTGGCTCGACGACTCCTTCGTCATCACCGAACTGCACGTCCTGCCCGGCTTCCAGGGCCGCGGCATCGGCCGCGCGCTGATCACCGAGATCACCGACACCGCCGACCAGCCGCGCAGCATCCTGTCCGCGATCGACGGCGAGAGCCCCGCCCGCCACCTCTACCGCGCACTCGGCTACCGCGACCTGGCCCGCCCGGTGCACTTCCCCAGCGCCTCGCGCCCGTACGCGGTGATGGGCGCCCCACTCCCGCTGCTGCGGCGCCGCACCGAGTCGGCCTAGCGCAGGGGCAGTCGGCGAACCCGCCGGGCGGAGTCAGCCCGGCGGAGCAGGAGTTCCGCGGGGCTGCCCGGGGAGGGAGCCTGAGCCCCCGGCGAAATCCGCCTGGCGCGAAGGGAATTCGCTGCCTGGCCGACGCCAGCGGGCTTCGGCCGACGTGAGCGGCTGGCACCCGGCCCCGAGGGGCGCGGCCCGCGGCTCACAGCCAGCCGGCGAACTCCAGCAGCAGCTCGCCGTCCTCACGGCCACCCACCGACAGGTACCACAGCCCGGCCTCCACGGCCCGGAACACCGCCCAGCCGCGCAGCCGTTCGACCGGCACCTCCAGCGACTCCGCGAGCGAGCGCACCCGGCGCAGGGCCGCCGAGCGCGACCCCGGGCGCGCCACCAGGGTGGCGAGGCGGTCCCGGGCGAGCCACGCCAGGTCGTAGGCCCGCTCGCCCACCAGCGGCTTGGGGTCGATGGCCAGCCACGGCATCCGGTCACCGGCCAGCACATTGCCGTGGTGGTAGTCGCCGTGCAGCAGCACCTCCTCCGGCGGGTCGGCCACCAGGGCCGCGTGCAGCTCCAGCGCCTCGTCCACCAAGGGACGCGCGTCGGCCGCCCACGGCTGCCCGCGGCGCTCGCGCAGCAGCTCCGCGAGGGCGGCGGTGCGGGCGGCCACACTCGTGAAGGGGTGCCCCTCGGCGGGCGGCACCCACAGCCGCCGCACCACCTCGGCGGCCTCCAGCATCGCCTTGGGCTCAGCGAGCGAGCGCAGCGAGACATCCGCGTGCAGCCGCTCCAGCAGCAGCACCCCGGCCTCGGGGTCGGCCCGCAGCAGCCGCGCCGCGCCCCTGCCGTCCCAGTGCGCCAGGGCGGCGTGCTCCTGGGCGCTCTCCCGGGTGACCATCCCCGCCTTGAGGACCACGGGCGTGCCGTCCTCCGTTCGGACCAGCACGACCATGCTGATCTGCCCGCCCGGCGCGAGGACCCGCTCGGCGGTCAGCCCCCAGCGCTCCAGACGGTCCGCCACGGTGTCCGGCAGTGCAGCCAGCCACGCCCGCCCGGCCTCGCCCTCCCAGGCGGCGACGGTGCGCGCCAGCCGCTCGGGCGGCTCCAGCGGTACGCCCCCGGAGCGGCCGTCCTGTGCAGCTGAGGCCATCTGGTGGGGCTCCCTCCGTGGTCGTGCCGGGTCGGCAAGGCGGTCAGCCCTTCTGCGCCGACCCGGGGAAGGCTACGCTTTCGCCGCTCCACCGCACGGCACGCACCGCCGCCGCGCGCAGCGCGCCGGCCGCGTCCCGCCGTATGCCGCCTATGGACGCCGCCACCAGATCGCCGTAGGCGCCGGCCACCCGCTCCTCCAGGAAGGCGGCCAGCCGGACCGCGTCGGCCGGTCCCTTCACCGGGAAGGGCAGCGCGTACCCGGCGTCGGCCGCCACCGGCACCGCGCCCAGGTCGGCCACCGTACGGGCCATCGCGTCCCTGGCGGCGCGGTGCGCGTCGTACGCTTGCTGCGCCTCGGACTGCCGCGCGAGGGCGACCCGCCCGCCGACCACGCCGTAGCCGTAGACCGCCGCATGCTCGGCCGCGAGTGCCGCCTGGGCGGCGGCCACGACAGGGGTCGCGCCCTTGGCGGCGGCCGTGCTGCTGGTGCTCATACCCCGCCGTCCTCGCTGCCGGTGCTGCCACCTGTGCCGGTGTCCGTGCCGGGCGTCGCGGGGGTCCCCGCGCCGTCGTCCGTACCGGTTCCGCCGTCCGTGCCTGCTGCCGCGCCCGTACCGTCGTCCGTGGACCCCGGAGGGGTACCGGTGCCGGTGTTCGCCGCCGCGTCCTGGCGCGGGCCCAGGAGCGCCACGTGGCCCGCGCCCGAGGCGGCCACCGAGGCGAGGAGGCGGGCCAGGTCGCCCGGGGCGTCGAGGAGCGCGGCGGACCTGCGGTCGGCGAGGGACTTCTCGGCGGCGGCCAGCCAGGCGAGCGCCTTGTTCTTGGTGTCGGGCACCTGGGAGGCCAGGCCCGTCGCCTTGGCGGCGGATCCGCCGCCAAGGGTGCCAGGTGCCTTGCCGCCGAAGGCGCGCACATGGCTGACGGTGTCCGCGCGCAGGGGCGCGAGCCGCTCGGCGAGGGCCGGGTGGACAGCGGCGACGGCGTCGTACCTGGCGGCCAGGGCCGTGCTGTCCCGCGCGGCCCGGGCGCGCACCGCCGCTCCCGGGTCGGCCGCCTTGGAGGCGCCCGAGGCCGTACCGCCGCCGCCCGAGCACCCTGCCACCAGGCCCGCGGTCGCCAGGGCCACGGCGCTACGGCGGGTCACCTTCGGGATCATGGCGGGAGTGTATTGCGTGGCCGCGGGCCGCCCGCGGGGGGCCCGGCGGCACCCGCCGCCAGGTGGCGAACCCCGGGCCCGCCGCTCGGGTAAAGTCGGGAATACACGCGACCTTCCATGACAACAGCAGACGCGGCCGAGGAGTCACCCGGATGAGCACCACCCAGAGCGAGAGGCTGCGCGCGCTGCTAGAGCCGCTCGTCGGCAAGGCCGGACTTGAGCTGGAAGAGGTCAAGGTGACCGCGGCCGGCAGCCGGCGGCAGCTGCTGGTGGTCGTGGACGCCGAGGACGGCGTGCAGCTGGACGCCGTGGCCGAGCTGAGCCGCGCGCTGTCCCAGGCGCTGGACGACTCCGGCGCCATGGGCGAGGCCGAGTACGTGCTGGAGGTGACCTCCCCTGGCACCGACCGCCCGCTCACCGAGCCGCGACACTTCCGCCGCAACACCGGCCGGCTGGTCAAGCTGCGGCTCAAGGAGCGCGGCGAGCTGATCGCGCGGATCATGACGGTGGACGACACCGGCCTGGACCTGGAGGTGCCCGGCGTCAAGGGCCGCCGGCCCAAGCCCGACCGCGCGGAGTTCGCCGAGATCACCGCGGCCAGGGTCGAGGTCGAGTTCAACCGCAAGGCCGACGGCGAGCAAGCGGCCGACACCGACACCGACCTCGACACCGGCGCCGACCCGCAGACGGACACCGGGGCCGACGACGACACCGCCGGGGACCTGGGCGCCGAGCCCGGTGCCGGCCGCAGCAGCGAGGAGGCGTAGCCGTGGACATCGACATGAAGGCCCTGCGGGGCTTGGTGACCGAGCGGCAGATCTCGTTCGACCTGCTGGTCGAGGCCATCGAGTCGGCGCTGCTGATCGCCTACCACCGCGAGCCGGGCAGCCACCGCCGGGCCCGGGTGGAGCTGGACCGCACCTCCGGCCACGTCACCGTCTGGGCGACCGAGGACCCCGAGGAGGCCGGCGAGGGCGCCGAGCCGCGCGAGTTCGACGACACGCCGAGCGGTTTCGGCCGGATCGCCGCCTCCACCGCCAAGCAGGTCATCCTGCAGCGGCTGCGCGACGCCGAGGACGACGTCACCTTCGGCGAGTACGCGGGGCGGGAGGGCGACATCGTCACCGGGGTGGTCCAGCAGGGCAAGGACCCCAAGAACGTGCTGGTCGACATCGGCAAGCTGGAGGCGATCCTGCCGGTGCAGGAGCAGGTGCCCGGCGAGGACTACGCCCACGGCACCCGGCTGCGCGCCTACGTGGTGCGGGTGGTCAAGGGCGTGCGCGGCCCCTCGGTGACCCTCTCGCGCACCCACCCCAACCTGGTGCGCAAGCTCTTCGCCCTGGAGGTTCCGGAGATCGCCGACGGCTCGGTGCTGATCGAGGCCATCGCCCGCGAGGCCGGCCACCGCACCAAGATCGCGGTCCGCTCCACCCGCTCGGGCCTGAACGCCAAGGGCGCGTGCATCGGCCCCATGGGCGCCCGGGTGCGCGCGGTGATGGCCGAGCTGGGCGGCGAGAAGATCGACATCGTCGACTGGTCGGACGACCCGGCGGAGATGGTCGCCCACGCGCTCTCCCCGGCCCGTGTCGCCAAGGTCGAGGTGGTCGACGCCGCAGCCCGGTCCGCCCGGGTGACGGTGCCCGACTACCAGCTCTCGCTGGCGATCGGCAAGGAGGGGCAGAACGCCCGGCTGGCCGCCCGGCTCACCGGCTGGCGCATCGACATCCGCCCCGACACCGAGCAGCAGGACCAGCGGCAGGATCAGCGGCAGGACTGACGTTCTTGAGCTTCTGCTGAGGTTCCGGCGGCCGCCGGGGCCTGATTCCGGACGAACAACCGTCCGTTGACCCACTCGAAGGAGTGAGGTCGGCGCGGGGAGGTAGACTTGGTCGTGTCTGGTCGGACGCCGACATCAGCATGCCCGGAGCGAACGTGCATCGGATGCCGTCGGCGCGCGGCCAAGAGCGATCTGCTGCGTGTGGCGGTGAGCGGGGGCGCGTGCGTCCCCGATCTTCGCGGTACGCTGCCCGGTCGGGGTGCGTATCTGCATCCCGCCCTCGCCTGCCTCGACCTGGCGGTCCGCCGTCGGGCGTTCGCCCGGGCCTTCAGGGGACCGGTGACACCCGACACCGCGGAGTTGCTCCGGTACGTCGAGCAGGCGGCACCGTAAGAAGGAAAGAAGTACGGCACGGGACAGCCCGTGCGGTCAGGTACCTCGCGAGATGGAAGTAGGTCGAGATTGCGATGAGCACTCGATGAGTACGCGATGAGTACGCCCATGAAGTAGCGACGGTCCGGCGGACGATCACCCCGGACCTAAAAGGAGCGAAGTGGCTAAGGTCCGGGTATACGAACTCGCCAAGGAGATGGGAGTCGAGAGCAAGGTCGTCATGGCCAAGCTCCAGGAACTCGGCGAATTCGTCCGTTCGGCGTCCTCGACGATCGAGGCGCCGGTTGTCCGCAAACTGACCGACGCTTTCCAGGGATCCTCCGGCGGTGGCGCCGGAAAGACCGCTGCGAAGCCGTCCGCGCCGCGCAAGGCGGCGCCCTCTCCCGTGGCCGGCCGCGGGAGCGCCCCGACGCCGGGCCCGACCCCGGGGCCGGCGCGTCCTGCTGCCCCGGCGCCGGCGCCCAAGCCCGGCACCCCGGCCGCCCCGAACGGCGGCTCCGCGCCGGCGTCCGGTCCGCGTCCCGGGCCCCGTCCGGCTCCGGCCCCGCGGCCCGCGCCGGCCGCGCCCGTGCCGGCCGCCGAGTTCCAGGCCCCGCCCGCCGCGCCGCCGTCGTCGGCGCCGCGTCCCGGCACCACCCCCGGCCCGCGCCCGGCCCGTCCGGCCGGCGGCCAGGGCGCCGGTCAGCGCGACGGCCAGCGTGACGGCGGCCAGCGCTCCGGCGGCTCCCGTCCGGCTCCCGGCCAGGGCGGTCCCCGTCCCGGCGCCCCGCGTCCCGCGGGCCCGCGCCCGGGCAACAACCCCTTCACGTCCGGCTCCACCGGCATGCCGCGCCCCGGTGGCGCGCCGCGTCCCGGCGGCGGCCAGGGCGGTGCCCCGCGTCCGGCCGCTCCCGGCCAGGGCGCCCCGCGTCCCGGTGGCGCGCCCCGTCCGGGTGCCCCCGGCGGCCAGGCCGGTCCCGGCGGTGCCCGTCCGACTCCGGGCGGCATGCCGCGTCCCCAGTCCTCCGGCCCGCGCCCGAACCCGGGCATGATGCCGCAGCGTCCCTCCGGCGGTCCCGGCGGCCGTCCGGGTGGTCCCGGCGGCCGTCCCGGCGGTCCCGGTGGCCGTCCCGGCGGTCCGGGCGGGCGTCCGGGTGGCGGCGGCTTCGCCGGCCGTCCCGCGGGTCCCGGCGGCGGTGGCCGTCCGGGCGGCGGTGGCGGCGGCTTCGGCGGCCCGCGTCCCGGTGGCGGTGCCCCCGGCGGCGGCGGTGGCGGCTTCGGCGGCCGTCCCGGCGGTGGCTTCGGCGGCCGTCCCGGCGGCCCCGGCGGCCGTGGCGGAACGCAGGGTGCCTTCGGTCGCGGCCCCGGTGGCCGTCCGGCCCGCGGGCGCAAGAGCAAGCGGCAGCGCCGCCAGGAGTACGAGGCCATGCAGGCCCCGTCCGTGGGCGGTGTGCTGCTGCCCCGCGGCAACGGCCAGACCGTGCGCCTGTCGCGCGGTGCCTCCCTCACCGACTTCGCCGAGAAGATCAACGCCAACCCGGCGTCGCTCGTCCAGGTGATGCTCAACCTCGGCGAGATGGTCACGGCCACCCAGTCGGTGTCGGACTCCACCCTGGAGCTGCTCGCCGACGAGATGAACTACGTGCTGGAGATCGTCAGCCCGGAGGAGGAGGACCGCGAGCTGCTCGAGTCCTTCGACATCGAGTTCGGCGAGGACGAGGGCGGCGAGGAGGCCCTGCAGCCGCGGCCGCCGGTGGTCACCGTCATGGGCCACGTCGACCACGGCAAGACCCGCCTGCTCGACGCGATCCGCAAGACCAACGTGGTCGCGGGCGAGGCCGGCGGCATCACCCAGCACATCGGCGCCTACCAGGTGGCGACGGAGGTCAACGGCGAGGAGCGCCGCATCACCTTCATCGACACCCCCGGTCACGAGGCGTTCACCGCCATGCGTGCCCGCGGTGCGAAGTCCACCGACATCGCGATCCTGGTGGTCGCGGCGAACGACGGTGTGATGCCGCAGACCATCGAGGCGCTCAACCACGCCAAGGCGGCCGACGTGCCGATCGTGGTGGCGGTCAACAAGATCGACGTCGAGGGCGCCGACCCGACGAAGGTGCGCGGCCAGCTCACCGAGTTCGGCCTGGTCGCCGAGGAGTACGGCGGCGACACGATGTTCGTCGACATCTCCGCCAAGCAGGGGCTCAACATCGACCAGCTGCTGGAGGCCGTGGTCCTCACCGCGGACGCCTCGCTCGACCTGCGGGCCAACCCCGAGCAGGACGCGCAGGGCATCGCGATCGAGGCGCACCTGGACCGCGGGCGTGGCGCCGTGGCGACCGTCCTGGTCCAGCGCGGCACCCTGCGGGTCGGCGACACCATGGTGGTCGGCGACGCGTACGGCCGGGTCCGGGCGCTGCTGGACGACAGCGGCGCCAACGTGGAGGAGGCACTGCCCTCGACTCCGGTGCTGGTGCTCGGTCTGACCAACGTGCCGGGCGCGGGCGACAACTTCCTCGTCGTGGACGAGGACCGCACCGCCCGCCAGATCGCCGAGAAGCGTGCCGCCCGCGAGCGGAACGCGGCGTTCGCCCGCAAGGGCCGCAGGTTCTCGCTGGAGAACCTGGACGAGGCGCTCAAGGCCGGTGAGGTGCAGGAACTCAACCTCATCATCAAGGGCGACGCGTCCGGTTCGGTCGAGGCCCTGGAGTCCTCGCTCATGCAGCTCGACGTCGGCGAGGAGGTCGACATCCGCGTGCTGCACCGCGGCGTGGGTGCGGTCACCGAGTCGGACATCGACCTGGCGACCGGCTCCGACGCGATCGTGATCGGCTTCAACGTGCGCGCCGCGGGGCGTGCCACGCAGATGGCCGAGCGCGAGGGCGTGGACGTGCGCTACTACTCGGTGATCTACCAGGCCATCGAGGAGATCGAGGCGGCCCTGAAGGGCATGCTGAAGCCGGAGTACGAGGAGGTGGAGCTCGGCACCGCCGAGATCCGCGAGGTCTTCCGCTCCTCCAAGCTCGGCAACATCGCCGGTGTGCTGGTGCGCTCCGGCGAGGTCCGGCGCAACACCAAGGCCCGCCTGCTCCGCGACAACAAGGTCATCGCGGAGAACCTCACCATCGAGGGCCTGCGCCGGTTCAAGGACGACGTCACCGAGATTCGTGAGGGTTACGAGGGCGGTATCAACCTCGGCAACTACAACGACATCAAGATCGACGACGTCATCGCCACCTACGAGATGCGCGAGAAGCCGCGCGGCTGACCCGCATCCCGCACGGGCGCTTCCCGGGGCCGGTCGGCGGAGTAAATCCGTCGATCGGCCCCGGCCGTCGCCTGTACCGTCGAGACATGTACGCGGGTACTTTGCGTTTCGACCTGCTCCTGGGCGACGTACGGTCGCTGAAGGAGAAGCGGTCCGTCGTCCGCCCGATCGTCGCCGAGCTGCACCGCAAATTCGCGGTCAGCGTGGCCGAGACCGGCGGCCAGGACCTCTACCGCAGGGCCGAGATAGGAATAGCGGTGGTGTCGGGGGAACTGGCACACGTCAAGGACGTCCTGGACCGGTGCGAGCGCTGGATGGTCGCCCGGCCCGAGGTGGAGCTGCTGTCGGCCCGGCAGCGCATCCACGGCGACGACGACTGATCCACCACCGAGGACGAAGAGAGAGAAGACGATGACCGACACCGCGCGGGCGCGCAAGCTGGCGGACCGCATCCGGGTCGTGGTCGCCGAGACCCTGCAGCGCCGGATCAAGGACCCGCGGCTGGGCTACGTGACGATCACCGACACCAGGGTCACCGGTGACCTGCGGGAGGCGACGGTCTTCTACACCGTCTACGGGGACGACGAGGAGCGCGCCGCCTCCGCGGCCGCGCTGGAGAGCGCCAAGGGGGTGCTGCGCTCCGAGGTCGGCCGGCAGACCGGTGTGCGCTTCACGCCCACCCTGGCCTTCGTCGCCGACGCCCTGCCCGACAACGCCCGCACCATCGACGACCTGCTCGCCAAGGCCCGTGCGGCCGACGAGGAGGTCCGCAAGGCCGCCACGGACGCGCAGTACGCCGGCGACGCCGACCCGTACCGCAAGCCCGCGGACGAAGCCGATGACGTGGACGGCGTGGACGGCGAGGACGGCGAGGACGGCGAGGACGGCGAGGACGAGGTGGCGGGCGCCCCGGACGGAGCTTCCGGGACGTCCTCGGATGCCTCAGATGCCTCGGAGTCCGGCGAGGACGGTCCCGCGCGCGCATGAGCCCCCGTTCCACCGGACCCTCCGGCCTCGTCATCGTCGACAAGCCCGCGGGGCTCACCTCCCACGGCGTCGTCTCCCGGCTGCGCCGGCTCGCCGGGACCCGGCGGGTCGGGCACGCCGGGACCCTGGACCCCATGGCGACGGGCGTGCTCGTCATCGGTGTGGAGAAGGCGACCCGGCTGCTCGGCCACCTCGCCCTCACCGAGAAGGAGTACACCGCCACCATCCGGCTCGGCCAGGCCACGGTCACCGACGACGCCGAGGGCGAGGTCACCTCCGCCGCGCCGGCGGCCGGGATCACTCGCGCCCAGGTGGACGCGGGGGTCGCCGCGCTGACCGGGCCGATCGAGCAGGTGCCCTCGAAGGTCAGCGCCATCAAGGTCGGCGGGGTGCGCTCCTACACCCGGGTGCGCGAGGGCGAGGACTTCGAACTGGCCGCCCGCCCGGTGACGGTCCGTTCGTTCACCGTGCACGAAATGCGGACGCCGCAGGACGCGCCCGAGGTGCTGGACCTGGACGTCACCGTGGTCTGCTCCTCGGGCACCTACATCCGGGCGCTTGCCCGGGACCTGGGCGCCGGCCTCGGTGTCGGCGGCCACCTCACCGCGCTGCGCCGCACCCGGGTGGGGCCGTACGACCTGGCGGCCGCGCGCACCCTGGAGCAGCTGGAGGAGTCCTTCGCGGTGCTGCCGATCGAGCAGGCGGCCGCGGCGGCCTTCCCGCGGTGGGACGTGCCCGCCGACGGGGCCCGGCTGCTCGCCAACGGCGTGCGCATCGCGACGCCCGCGCTCGGAGCGGGCCCGCACGCCGCCTTCGACCCCGAGGGGCGCCTGGTGGCGCTGGTGGAGGACGAGGGGGGCAAGGCGCGGATCGTGGCGGGCTTCGCGTCCTAGCCGTTCTCCCGCCTGCTTCGGCTGCCTCGGGCTGCTCCCGGTCGGTCCGGCTTGCGGGCTGCCGCGTGCCGTCTGCGGCGGACACGCGCCGTGACCGTGCAGCGGGGCCGTCTGTCCCCTGAACAGCCCCGCCCCACGATCCCCTCCACCCCCCTGACCTGTACCTATCCACTTCCCGCCCGGAAATCACTCCAATGGGCGGGCGCTCGGAGTGAAGCAGGGGGGCGCAGAGGGGCGCGTTCGGTATTCACCCTGTGCGAACGATCACCGGTCACCTACCGTCGAAGTACCGCCGAAGCGGGACGAAACGGGGCGCTTCCGGTGCGCTGGGCACGGGGGAGGTCGGGGATGGGTGGGGCACGGACGCCTGGGGGCGTACGCGGTGGTACGGGCGGCAGCCCGCTGATCCGGGTCTGCGACCTGGCCGGACGCCCGCGCGGCACCGGCTTCCTCGCGGACGCCGAGGGCACGCTGGTCACCAGCCACGAGGCCGTCGACGGGCTCGCGCGGCTGGTGCTGCACGCCCCCGGGGACCAGGTGTGCCTGGTGGAGGCCGAGGCGGTGACCCCGCTGCCCGCGTACGGCCTCGCCCTGGTCGCCACGGTGGGGCTCGACGTCCCCGCGCTGCCGATCGCCCCCGCCGGACCCGCGCATCCCGAGGGCAGGGTGCGGCTGCGGCTGCCCCAGCCGGTCGACGGCACCGTGACCGGCACCTGCGGCGCCACCTACACCGCCACCGACCGCTTCCACCTGCTGGACGAGGTCTACGCACTCGCCCTCGACGGCGCCGGCCTCACGGCCGCGGGCGCCCAAGGCGTCCCCTCTCCCGCCTCCGGCGCACCCGTCGCCGACGCCGCCACCGGAGCCGTGCTCGGCGTCATCGTCACCGCCCTGCACTCCGGCCACCGCAGCGCCGCGCTCGCGGTTCCGCTGCGTACCGACGAGGGTGGCGGACCTCTTGCCGAGGTGCTCGCGCGCAACGCGGCCACCGTGCCCGCCCACGGCCCGCATCTGAACCTCGCCGGGGCGCTGTGCCTGACCGCCGCCTCCGTGGGCACCCCGGCGGCCGGCCCCTGGCGGGAACCCGTCACCCGGCCCGGCCCCGCCGAAGCCCTGGCCGCCTTCCTGGAGGACCAGGGTCCGGCCGCCCCGCTCGTCCTCGCCCTCACCGGGGAGCCCGGCAGCGGCCGCACCACCGAGCTGGCCGCCTTCGCGCTGCAGCGCACCCGCGGCCCCCGGCAGGCGCCCACCGTATGGGTGCGTGGCGCCGAACTGCGCCCGGGCGACGGCAGTGTGCGGGACGCCGTCGAACGCTCGCTGCGCGATGCCGCCCGCACCGTCGGCGCCGGCGGCCTCGTGCCCAGCGGGGCGCACGGGCTGTCCGACGCCGTGGCCGGGCTCGCCCGCAGGTGCGGGCGTCCGCTGACCGTCGTCCTGGACGCGCCCGAGGAGATGCCGCCCGTCCTCGCCCACGACCTGCCCGAGTGGACCGCCCGCACCGCCGCCTGGCTGCACACCGCCGGTGTCCGGCTCGTCCTCGGCTGCCGTCCCGAACTGTGGGAGCAGATGGGGGAGTTGCTGCCACCGGAGATGCTGTACGGGACGAGGGCGCCCGGCGGGCGGCCGCTGCCGCCGTGCGTGCGCCTGGGCGACCTGCGGCCGGGCGAGGCCGCGCTGGCCCGGGCCCGCTACGGCCTGCCCGAAGGGTCCGTCCGTGAGGAGGACGCGCGGCATCCGCTGACGCTGCGGCTGCTGGCGGAGGTGCGGCGGGCGGTGGGGGAGACGGCGGCGGCGCCGCCGGGGGAGGAACCGGTCGGCGGCGTACGGGTGGAAGGCGCGGCGCCAGTGGAAGGCGGCTTCGTAGGGGCCCGCGGTGCGGGAGGGGCCGGCGGCGCCACGGAGGACTTCGGGCGCGCTGTCGTGTCGGCCGGATCCGCCGCGCCGGGGGAGGAGGCGCCGAGCCGCGGCGAGATCTTCGGCGCGTACCTGGACCTGGTGAGCCTGCGGATCGCCACGCGGCTGGCGGCAGGAGCGGTGCCGCCCGAGACGGGGCCGGGCGTGCGGCGGCTGGCCGCGCGGGTCGCCGGTCGGGTGCACGAGGCGGCACGGCACTGCCTGGGGCCGGGACAGGGGGAGGTGGACCGCGAGGCGTTCGAGGCGCTGTTCCCGTGGCGTACCGGGTGGGCGGCGGCCGTCCTGGGCGAGGGGCTGCTGGTGCCGGCGGGTGCCGGATACCGGTTCGCCCACGAGGAGTTCGCCGACTGGCTGCAGTCCCTCCACCTCGACCTGCCCACCGCCCTGCACGCCCTCGTCCACCGCTGGACCCCAGCCGCGGGCCGCCCCGCCCCGCCCGCGCCCGGCGGCGAGGCCCCCGTACGGCTCCCGTCGCGTCCCGGCGGCCGGGCCGGCCACCCGCCGCCGGTGCCCGCGGCACCGCCCGTCGCCCCGGCCGCGTACCCGCGCTCGCTGCCCGTACCGCGGCACCGGGCGGGCCCGGTCGTCCAGGCGCTGCGGGCCGCGCCCGAGCCCGCCCGGGCCGTCCATCTGCGAGCCCTTGCCGAGGCACTGGAGTGCGGTGCCCCGCCGCCCAGGGCGCCCGTGCCCCGGCGCGTGGGGCCCGTGGCGGCCCCCGAGCCGGACGGGGACCTCGACACGGAGACGGTGCCGATGCCCCGTACGACGGCCGACCTACGGCCGGGGGAGTCCCCCGTGGCCACCCTCAGGCGCAGGGAGGCGCAGTGGTGGGCGGCGCATCTGCTGCGGGAGGCGGTGCTGGCCGCGCCGGACGCGCGCCCTTACCGCGAGACGCTGCGGGCGCTGGCCGGGAGCATCGTCGTACGGTCCGTGGCGGCGGGCGGCTTCGCGCGCGAACCCCTGGGCGGGCTGGCGGCGTTCGGGCCCTGGTTCTGGCGCCGGCTGCCGCTGCCCGCGGCCGAACGGCTGGACCTGCTGCGGCTGCTGCTGCCCGCGGACGCGCCACCCGGCGGTCACGGTGCCCCGGGTGCGGCGGGCGCTCTCGCCGGTGCCGGGGGTTCGGGGGCAGGCGCTGCGGGTTCGGGTGCGGCGGGTGCTTCCGGCGGCGCCGGCGGCCTCAGTCGCACTGGCGCGCTCGGCGGTGCCGGTGCCCTCGGCGGTAGCGGCGCTCTCGGTAGTGCCAGCCGTTCTGGGCATGGCACGGCTCAGGTGGCCCACGGCGAGCCCGGCGGCGAGCGCTTCCTGACCGCCGTGGCCCGGCTGCTGCGCGACGATCCCGCGGTGGGCGTGCCGGCGGTGTGCGGCTGGCTGCGTGACGACCGGCCGCTGCAGGGCGGCCCGTTCGGCGCCGAGCCCGCCATGGGCCCACTCACCGTGGCCACCGCCGCCCAGGCGCTGCTCTACACCCAGTGCGACCGTACGCCCGACGCGGTGACCGAGGCGCTGGTGGCCGCCGGGCACCCGGCCGCCGACACGGTGCTGCGCGCCCTGGCCGAGGACGCCCCCGGCGCGATCTGCCGCGCGGTGGACCGCTGGGCCCACGACGCCCGGCCAGAACGCCACACCGCAGCCGCGGTGTACGGGGCCAGGGCCGCCGCCCGCACCCGGTCCGCGGACGACCGCGAGCACCTGCGGTACGCGGCCCTCGCCATCCTGGCCCGCTCCGAGGACGAGGCCCTGCACACCGCCGCCCTGGGCATCCTCGTCCGCGACCCCGCCACAAGGGTGCGCTACCTGCCCGCCGCCCTGCGGCGGTTCGCAGCCGCCGACCAGGGTCTGGAGGCCGCCGCAGTGGCCTCGGCGCTGCCCACCCATCCGGAACTGGTCCTGGACGCCTTCCGCGCCCGGCTCCAGGCGGGGCAGGGCACGGAACCGGACATCTCGCGGCTCCCCGCCCAGCCCGGCGGGCGCCCGTCCACGGGCGCGCCCCGCGCCCGCCGGGCGGAAGAGGCGCGCACTCCTGGCGTACGGCGCCGCGCGGCACCCCCCGACTCCCCGGCGGCGCCCCGTAGCCGGGGCCCGGCCACGCGCGACGCCGGGGACGTCCTGGCCGCCCTCGCCGACATCCGCGACCCCGCCCTTTCCCACCGCGTCGCCGACTTCGTGCGCCAACTCCTGCGCCACCACCCGGAGTCGGCCCCGTACGTCGCCCACTACCTCGACCTGCGGCTCGAAGGCGGCCCCGAGACGCGCGCCCACGTGCTGCCCTGGGCCACCGCCCTGCTGCGCGACCAGCCGCCCACCGTGCGGGCCGCGCTGCTGCCCGTCCTCGCCGCACCCGGCACCGCGCGGTCCCGGCCGCTGCGCCAGGAACTCCTCGACGCCGCCCTGGACTTCGAGCGTGATCCGGACGTGCTCGCCGCCCTGCTCGGCGCCGCCGCCCGCTGCGCGCCCGCCCGGCACCCCCTGCTCACCCGCGACCTCGTGCACCGCCTCGCCCTGCTGCTGACCCGTACGCCCGAGGGGGCCACCCGCTTCGACCGCACCGTCGTCGGCCTCGCCGCCGACCACCCGTTCTTCGCCCGCCTGCTGCGCAGTTGGGTCGACGACGCCCCCTGGGAGTCGCTGCTCGGCCCGAGCGCCAGACGGGGACTCACGTCGGCCATCCCCGCGCCCGCGGGGCTCAAGCCCGCTCCGGCACCCACGGGCCTGAAGTCCACCGGCTGACCCACCGCGCCGCGAGATGGCCGGAAACAGCCCAGGCCCGGGCGGAACGTGTGCGTCACCCCGGTGGAGACGGAAGGTCCGCGGGGTGAACCGGCGTTGTACATGGGCGTCGTGGACGAGGGGCGCCGGCCCCGGGGCTGCGGACGGCGCGATCCGCCGGCCGCCGCCCGTAGCGGCGGAGGGAGTGGTGATGGCGATCGACACCGGAATGTTCGCAGTCGCAGCTCTGGACTCGGAGGGCGCGAGAGACCCCTCCGTCGTGGGGGCCAAGGCGGCCAACCTCGCGCGGTCCGCGGCGGCCGGCCTGCCCGTGCTGCCGGGCTTCGTACTGGTGGCGTCCGACCGGGCCCCACGCGCCCCGGCCGGGCACCAGGCGCTGCGGGCAGCCTGGCGCCAACTCGGCGGAGCCGAACGCCCCTTGGTGGTGCGGTCCTCCTCCGTCCACGAGGACACCGAGGCCTCCTCCATGGCCGGCCGCTTCACCTCCGTCCTCGACGTACGCGGCTGGGAGCCCTTCACCGCCGCCGTGGAGCAGGTGCTCGACTCCGCGGCAGACCCGGCGGCGGAGGCGGGCGAGGACCCCCTGCACGACATGGCCGTCCTGGTGCAGCCGATGCTCAGCTCCACCGCGGGCGGCGTGATGTTCGGCGCCGACCCCGTCGAGGGCCGCTACGACCACATCCTGGTCAGCGCCGTGGACGGCGGCCCCGACCAGCTGGTCGACGGCAGCACCCAGGGCGTGCGCTACCAACTGACCCGCCACGGCCGCCTCCTGCGGACCGAACCCGCGCTGCCCCGCGGCCGCGGCCCTCTCGGCCGGCAGCGGCTGAACCGGCTGGTGCGCCTGGCCCGCCGTACCGAGAAGGTCCACGGAGCCCCGCAGGACATCGAGTTCGGCTTCGACGGCGACGGGCGGCTGTGGCTCTTCCAGGCCCGGCCGATCACCGCCATGGCGGCCCGGCCCCGCCGCGGCGCCCGCCTGCTCGGCCCCGGCCCGGTCGCCGAGACCCTGCCCGGCGTCCTGCAGCCGCTGGAGGAGGACCTGTGGCTCGCCCCGATGAACCGCGGCCTCGCCCTGGCCCTGGACATCGCCGGCGCCGCGCCCCGCCGCAAGCTGCGCCGCCTGCCGGTCGCCACCACCGTGGACGGCAGGGCCGCAGCCGACCTGCGCCTCCTGGGCGCGGTGCCACCCGCGCACCCCGTGCTCACCTTCATGAACCCCGCCCCCGGCGCCCGGCGCGCCGCGGCCGCCTGGCGGGTGGGCCGGCTGCGCACCGCGCTGCCGCTGCTGGCCCGCAACCTGATGGCCGAGGTCGACAAGCAGCTGCACGACCTGGCCGAACCCCGGCAGATGCTCGGCGGCGAACTGCTGTCCGCCGTCGCCTGGGGACGCGAGGTGCTGGCCTCGCTGCACGCCCAGGAGTCGCTGGCCGGAGCCCTGCTCGACACCGACACCGGCAGCACCGCCGCGGGCGAGGCCCTGGCCGTGCTCGCCGAGGGCCGCCACGGCGGCAGCACCGACGAGGAACTGATCGCCCACCACCCCGTCCTGCTCGCCCTGGTGCCGCCCTCACTCGACGGCTCCGCGTCCCTGCCCGCGCAGGCCGGCTGGAACGGGGTGCCGCGCGGCATCGGCTTCCTATCGGTACGCGAGGGGCTGCGGCTGCGCATCCGCTGGGTGCAGGAGATGCAGGCGCGGATGGTGCGCGAGATGGGCATCCGGATGGACGAGCGGTGCGCGGCCGGCGAGCGCGGCCGGATCGCGCTGCTGCGGTGGGGCGAGCTGGTGACCTCGGCCGAGGGCGGGGCGCGTCCCGCCGACCTCGCCGAGCGCGTACCGCGGCCGCGGACCCCGCCGCTGCCTGCCGCGTTCCGGCTCGCCGGTGGCCGCCCGCAGGCCGTCGCCGCCCGGCCGCGCCGCCGCTTCCTCGGGCTGCCGGGCCGCGGCGAGGCCGCCGGTGCCGCGGGGCAGGAGGGGCAGGGCGCCGGCGGCGGGTACGGCACCGGCACCGTGTGGGACGGCCGCGGCGAGCGTCCGGCCGGCGCGGTGCTGGTCACCGGCACCCTCGACCCCGCGCTCGCCCCGCTGCTGCCGGGGCTGGCCGGACTGGTCGCCGAGACGGGCAGCGTGCTGTCGCACCTGGCGGTGCTGGCCCGCGAGTACGGGGTGCCGACCGCTGTCGGCGTGCCGCGGGCGCTCGCGCGGTTCGCCCCGGGAACGGTGGTCACCGTCGACGGGGCGACAGGGGCGGTGCGGGCGGTGCCGGGGGAGCCGGCGGGCTCGGTGGGTTCGGTGGGGGCGTCGTCGCAGGCCGAGCCGCTGCCGGGCGGTCCCCTGGCGGACGCACCACAGGCAGGCGGGCCCTCCGCGGGCGGACCCCGGCCGGACGAGAGCCTGCCTCACGGACCCGTGCCCGAGGCGTCCCTGCCGGGCGGACCTCCGCCGGACGGACTCTTGTCGGACGCGTCCCTCCCGAACGGACCCCTGCCCGACGCGTCCCTGCCGAGCCCGCCGCCGGCAGGTGACCGTACGGGCGGCCTCGACGGGGCCGATGCCCGTGGGGCGCAGGGCACGCGGGCCAAGGGGGCGGCGGCATGAGGTATGTCAGCTACCTCTTCGGCGGCCTGTCCACCCTCGCGGCCGCCATCTACCTGGTCGTCTACCTCTACCGCTGGGAGTGGCAGCGGGCCGTGCTCTGCGGGGTGCTGCTGCTGGCCGTGGAGGGCTTCCTCGTCTGCGCGCTGCTGCTCGGCAGGATGGCGCGGCTGGAGCGGCGGCTCAACGACAGCGACGCCCGCGCCGACGAGATCCGCCGCACCCTTGAACACTCCCGCGACCAGGCCAACCCGCACCCCTTCCGCTGGCTCGGCACCGACCACCGCGAGAGCGGCGGCACCCGCACCTTCGTCTTCGTCCCCATGCTCATGGTCACCGGCGCCGCCCTGTCCGGCGTCGCCTGGGTGATCCAGAAGATAGCCGCCGCCACCGCCAGGCCCGGCGCCGAACGCCACCTCGCCGGACGCCTCGCGCCCCTCGCCGCCCCGGCGGGCGGCGTACTCGGCGTCGTCCCGCGCCCCGACGACCGGCCCGCCGTGCCGCCCGCCCGCCGACTGCGCCCGGCGCTGGCCGCGGTCGGCAGCGTGGCCGCGGTCGCCCTGCTCGTCTGGGGCGTCCACGCCCTGGCCGACGCCACCGAGACCCGCGAGGAGGTCCGGCCCAGCGCTGCCGCCACCACCGTGGTCTTCCAGGTCCGGGTGCACGGCGCCGCCGGCCCGGCGGCACGGGACCTGGCCGCGCGCGACCTGTGGGAGGGCTGCCGCCGCTCGACCTCCAGCGTCAGCATCGACGCGAGCCTGGGCTCGCTGTCCGACGGCGTCTACGCCGGGGTGGTGCGCCCCGCGCTCAGCGCCCACGACGCGATGCGGCTGCGCGGGTGCCTCACCGACGCCAGCGCCAACCGGGTCCGCGCCAAGATCCTCGGCACCGGGCAGGCCGCACTGCCGCACTGAGACCGCCTCGACGGGTGCCAACCGCCGCACCGCCGAGAGGCGTTCACCTCACCCCGGTAGCCTGCGGGGGCGGGCCGCCCTGCCGGACAGGCAACGACGGCCCCCGTCCCCGGCCCCGTCCTGGCGGTGAAACCAGCGTGTCCGAGCACAGCGTCCCCTCCCTGTCCGCCCTGCTGCCCGCACCCGCGGCACCGCAGCCACCCTCGGCAACGTGGCGCCGGCCCGCCCTGCGCGCCGCGCGGGTCCTGCTCTCCTGCCTGCTCGGCTACGGCCTGCTGTGGGCCGCATCCGCGGGCGGCATGCTCGCCCTGTCCCAGTGGGCCCGGCACGACGCCCCGGCGGGCCACCGGACCCCCGCCGGCATCAACCACTTCCTGCGCGTGGACGCCAAGCTCTACCGCGGCTCGGCCCCCACCGCGGCCGGCTACCGCGAACTCGCCGACGACGGCGTCACCACCGTCGTCGACCTGCGCGCCGAGGACCTGTCCGCCCGCGAACTCGCCTTGCCCGCCCACGCCGGCCTCACCGCCGTCCGGCTGCCCGTCCGCGACGGCCAGACCCCCACCGAGCACCAGGTCGACACCTTCCTGCGGGTCGTCCGCGACGCCCCCGGCCCCGTCTTCGTCCACTGCGGCGCCGGCGTCGGCCGCACCGGCGCCATGACCGCCGCCTACCTCGTCCGCACCGGCCAGGCCACTTCCGGCCGGGCCGCCCTGCGCACGGTGGCCGTCGGCCCGCCCTCCATCGAGCAGGTCTACTACGTGCTGCACGCCGGCCGGCACACCAGCGCCCAGCCGCCCCTCCTGGTCAGCGGCATCAGCCGCCTTCTGGACGCCCCGCGGCGGATCGCCGCCTCCCTGTGACGGCGGTCACGGCCCCCACAGGGCCCCGTTCCGTGCCGATGGGGACCCGCGCGCCAGGGCATGGCAGGCTTGGCACAGCAGCAAACAGCAGGACGAGCGCGCCGGCGACCGGGCCGGCCGACACGACCGGAAGAAGCGGAGCGTCAAGGTGCAGCGCTGGCGGGGCTTGGAAGACGTTCCCGGCGACTGGGGTCGCAGCGTCGTCACCATCGGTTCGTACGACGGGGTGCACCGCGGCCACCAGCTGATCATGGGCCGGACGGTGGAGCGGGCCCGCGAACTCGGCCTGCCCTCCGTCGTCGTCACCTTCGACCCGCACCCCAGCGAGGTGGTCCGCCCCGGCAGCCACCCGCCGCTGCTCACCGCCCACCACCGCCGCGCCGAACTCGTGGCCGCCCTCGGTGTGGACGCCCTGCTGATCCTGCCCTTCACCACGGAGTTCTCCAGGCTCACGCCGAGCGAGTTCGTCCGCGCGACCCTCGTGGACGGCCTGCACGCCAAACTCGTCGTGGAGGGCCCCAATTTCCGCTTCGGCCACAAGGCCGCCGGCGACGTCGACTTCCTCTCCGCCCTCGGGCTGAAGTACGACTACGACCTGGAGGTCGTGGACCTCTTCGTCCGCGGCGAGGCCGGCGGCGGCGAACCCTTCTCCTCCACCCTCACCCGCCGGCTCATCGCGGAGGGTGACGTCGCCGGGGCCGCCGAAGTGCTCGGCCGCCCGCACCGCGTCGAAGGCGTCGTCGTCCGCGGCGCCCAGCGCGGCCGCGAACTCGGCTACCCCACCGCCAACGTCGAGACCCTTCCGCACACCGCCATCCCCGCCGACGGTGTCTACGCGGGCTGGCTCCACGTCGAGGGCGAACCCATGCCCGCCGCCATCTCCGTCGGCACCAACCCCACCTTCGACGGCACCGCCCGCACCGTGGAGGCCTACGCCATCGACCGCGTGGGCCTCGACCTCTACGGCCTCCACGTCGCCGTCGACTTCCTCGCCTATCTGCGCGGCATGGAGAAGTTCGACACCATCGAGGCGTTGCTGGAGCGGATGGCCGACGACGTCAAGCGGGCCCGCGAACTCCTGGAGACCACCGAGGCCCCCCAGATCTGACCCGTCCCTCGCGTCACCCGGGACGGACCAGGCGGGTCTCGTAGGCGAACACCACCGCCTGCACCCGGTCGCGCAGTTCGAGCTTGACCAGGATGCGGCCGAAGTGCGTCTTCACCGTCGCCTCCGCGAGGTGGAGCGTCTCCGCGATCTCCGAGTTGGACAGCCCCCGTCCCACCTCGACCAGCACCTCCCGCTCCCGCGCGGTGAGCCGGGCGAGCCGCTCGTCCTCCCCGCGCCCCGCCCCGTCCTCCTTCGACGGCAACTGGTGCGCGAACCGCTCCAGCAGCAGCCGCGTCACGCGCGGCGCCACCACCGCGTCCCCCGCCGCCACCGCCCTGATCGCCCCCAGCAACTCCTCCGGCAGCGCGTTCTTCAGCAAGAACCCCGACGCACCCGCCTTCAGCCCGGCGAACGCGTAGACGTCCAGGTCGAACGTCGTCAGGATCAGCACCCGCGATTGCGGACACGCCTCCACGATCCTCGCCGTCGCCTCGATCCCGTCCATCCCCGGCATCCGCACATCCATCAGCACCACATCGGGCCGCAACGCCCGCGCCTGCCGTACCGCACCGGCCCCATCGCCCGCCTCACCCACCGGCACTATGTCCGCCTGCGCGTCCAGCACCATCTGGAACGCCATCCGCAGCAGCGGCTCGTCGTCCACCAGCAGCACCCGGATCGGCCCGCCGCCCTTCCCGCTCCCTCCGCTCTCCTGCCCCGGCTCGCTCCGCTGCGCCGGAACCGCCGCTCCCGGACCGGCTCCCACCGCCCCGGCGCCCTCCGCGCCGGCCACGGATGGATCCGACCCCCCGCCCTCGCCCACATCCGCCGACCCGCTCATCACACCTGCCTCCCTCACACGTCCTCGGGCGCCGACAGACTCAGCATCGCCACCACCTGCCAACCACCACCGGGGCGCGGACCCGCCGACAGACGGCCGCCGTACGCCGCCGCCCGCTCCCGCATCCCGGCCAGGCCATGGCCCACCGCGCCCTCCCGTCCCGCCTTCGCCGCCGGCATCCCAGCTCCGTCGTCCACCACGACCACCACCAACTCCTCGCGCCCGCAGACCAACCGCACGTCCGCCCGCGCCCCCGCCGGCGCGTGCTTGAGCGAGTTCGTCAACGCCTCCTGCACCAGCCGGTACACGGTGAGCTGCGCGGCCACCGGAACCGTCGCCGTCTCACCCGTCACTTCCAACCGCGTCGGCAGCCCCGCCGCTCGCACCTGCTCCACCAGTGCACCCAACTGCGCGATGCCCGGCATCGGATGGCGCAGCGCGTCGGGTTCGTCGTCCCGCAGCACCCCGAGGAACCGTCGCATGTCGGTGATCGCCTGCCGTCCGGTCGATGACGCCTGCCGCATCGCCGCCGCGGCCCGCTCCGGCGAACGCTCCACCGCGAACGCCGCCCCGTCGGCCAGCGCGACCATCACCGACAGGTTGTGCGTCACGATGTCGTGCATCTCCCGGGCGATCCTGGCCCGCTCGCCGGCCACCGCCAACTGCGCCCGCTGGTCCCGCTCACGCTCCAGCCGCACCGCCCGGTCCTGCAGGTACTCCACCTGCCCCCGCCGTGTCCGCGCGTTGGCCCCTATCACCCCGGCCGCCGTCGCCATCGCCGACAACGACACAAAGGTCGCCAACCCCCGGTCTTGCAACGACCACCGCACCGTCGCCAGCCCGATCCCTCCTTCCAGCACCCCGAACGCCACCAGCGACCTCACCCCGCCCCTGCGGGACGCCATCGCGTACATCGCCAGCAGCAGCGTCGCATCCGCGGGGCTGTGCACATCCACCAGCCACTGCACGAACGCCACCGCGGCCAACCACGCGAACACCCACTCCGGCGCCCTCCGCATCCGCCCCAACGGCAGGGTGAACGCCGCGATCAGCAGCAGCGCCTCCACCGGATGACGCTGTACCTCATGGCGCTGCAGTCCGATGAAGAACCCGAACAGCGTGAGCGCGACCGCCCACTCCAGCGACCCGTACAAGGTCGCGATCAGAGTCCCGGCCCGCCGCAGCAGCCACCCCTCCACTCCCGACAACCCGGGCCACTTCTCCTCCGGCCCCGCCCCCTCGCCTGCCTGCTCGGCCGGCTCTTCGGCGTGGCTCCCCGCAGCGACCGGTCCAACTGCCCGGGCCACCCGGGCGGGTGCGGGAAGCACGGCCTTCCCGACTGCACTCCTCACGCGTCCCGGCGCTTCAGCAGGACCGCCGCCCCAGCGAGGGCCGCCAGGGTGTACGCGCAGAACAGGACGAAACCGGGCCATGGGTGCAAAGTGTGGTCGACGTGGTGCACCGCCATCAAGGACTGCCCCGCAGTGCTCGGCAGCCATGGGCTGATCGCGTTGTTCCACGACGTGGGCAGCGCCTCGGCCAGCACCGGCAGGATCAGCAGGACCCCGAAGACCGTGGCTATCCCGCCCGCCGTGTTGCGCAGGATCGCACCCACGGCGACCCCGAGCAGCCCGACCACAGTCAGATACAGCCCCGTGCCGAACACGGCCCGCGCCACACCGGGATCGGTCAGCGACACGCCTATGTGCCGTGAGGCGAGCAGCCCTTGCCCGACGAGGAACGCCACCAGCGCGGCCGCCGTCATCAGCGCCCACACCACCGCGGCGTACAGCGCCGCCTTCGCCCACAGCACCGGCAGCCGCCGGGGTACCGCGGTGAGCGAGGACCTGATCATCCCGGTCGCGTACTCGCCGCTGAACATCAGCACCCCGAGCACGCCTATCGCCAACTGGGCCAGGAAGTACCCGCGCAGGTTGGTCTGCACCGGGTCGAAGTGATGTTGCTCCTGCGCGGACATCGACGGCCATCTGCTCGCCGAGATGATGCAGAACAGCACTCCGAACCCCACCAGTGCGGTCACCGACCCGATCAGCGTCCAGAACGTGGACCGCAGCGTCCGCAGCTTGATCCACTCCGCGTGCAGCACCCGCGCCTGCGTCACCTGGCCGCGCGGCGCCCCTGCCGTACCCGGGTGCGCACTGTCGCCGACCGGGCGTGTGTCCATGGCGACGCTCATGCCGCCACCTCCTCGTCCACCATTGCTGCGTCGGGCGTCTGGAACTCCACCGCGTCGCGCGTCATCTCCATGAACGCCTGCTCCAGCGAGGCGTGTTGGGGGACCAGCTCGGCGAGCGCGATCCCCTCGTCGGCCGCCAGCCGGCCTATCCGGTCACTGCTGATGCCGGAGACGATCAGGACCGTCCGCTCGTCGCTGGTCACGGAGACACCTGGACCGGCCAGCAGCGGCCGCAACCGGTCCGCCTCCTCGCTGCGCACCCGCACGGTGTGCCCCGACGCGTTGCGCACGAACTCCTCCACCGAGGTGTCCGCTATCAGCCTGCCGCGGCCGATCACGATCAGATGCTCGGCGGTGAGCGCCATCTCCGACATCAGATGCGAGGAGAGCAGGACCGTGCGCCCCTCGGCGGCGAGGTCCCGCAGCAGCGTGCGAATCCACAACACCCCCTCCGGATCCAGGCCGTTCACCGGCTCGTCGAGCACGAGGGTGGCCGGATCGCCGAGCAGGGCACCGGCGATGCCGAGGCGCTGGCCCATGCCGAGGGAGAAGCCGCCGACCCGCTTGCGGGCCACCTCGCGGAGCCCCACCAGGTCGACCACCTCGTCCACCCGGCGGCGCGGGATGCCCGTGGTGGCGGCGAGCGCCAGCAGATGGTGGTAGGCGCTGCGGCCGGTGTGCACCGCCCGCGCCTCCAGCATCGCGCCGACTTCGCGAAGGGGCGCGCGGTGTTCCGCGTACTGCTTCCCGTTGACCGTCACACGGCCGGACGTCGGACTGTCCAGGCCCACGATCATCCGCATCGTCGTGGACTTCCCGGCCCCGTTCGGACCGAGGAAGCCCGTGACGGCGCCGGGCCGCACGGTGAAGCCGAGATCCGACACGGCGGTGCGTGCGCCGTATCGCTTGGTGAGCGCGTGTGCTTCGATCATCGCGGGTGTCCTCGGGCCGTGGCCGGTGAGCGGGATTCTCCTGACGCTCTCGATCCTCCCGGCCGGCCCGGCCTGCGACGACAGCCTGCGGTTTGATTCCTCCGACGCCCGGTGCGCCCTCGGGCGGACCCCTTGTACGACCCCCGTCGTACGCCGTGCGGTGTCTCGAATAAGCCTTCGGTCTGTCGGCCCTTGACCCGCCAGGTCACGCGGGCGGGCCCGGTGGGGCCTGACCGGTCCGGTGAACGCAAGGCCGGGGCCGGCCCGGGGCGAGCGGCCCGGCTCCCGGCGGACAGCACGAGGGCCGCCGCCGTGACCCCGCACGGCGGCGGCCCCACGGCCTGCCCGATCCTGCTCTGCGTTGTTCGCCTGCTCTTCTGTCCCCGATCTTCGCGTCGGCTACTGCGGGGGCGGCGGGAAGCCGTAGCCCTGCTGGTCCTGCCCGTTCTGGCCCGGCTGACCCTCCGGAGCCGGCTGTCCCGGCTGGCCGAACTGCCCCGGTTGCCCCGGCTGGCCCGGTTGCTGCGGCCAGCCCTGCTGCGGCTGCGGCGCCTGCGGGTTCGGCGACTGGGGCTGGAACGGCTGCGGCCCCACCCCCTGCGACGCCGGCGGATACGGACTGGGCGCGCCCTGCGGCGCCGCACCGTACTGGCTCGGCGGCGTCTGGCCCGGCTGCATCGGCTGCCCGTACGGACCGGGCTGTCCCGGCTGTCCGGGAGCCTGCGGCTGTGCCCCAGGTCCGGCCTGTCCGGGTTGCCCGTACGGCCCGGGCGCACCGTAGGGCCCGGGCTGCCCGGGAGCAGGAGACTGTGGCTGTCCCGGCGCCGGGTACCCGGGCATGCCCTGGCTGCCGTCGGGCGCCGGAGCACCGTAGGGCCCCGGGGCGCCGTACTGCTGCGGCATCGGCCGGCCGGGCATCGGCGGGGCCTGCACCGGCGGCGGGTTGGAGCCGTTCTGCGTCCACAGGCCCTGCGCCTGCTGCGCCCGCACGAAGTCCTCGGCCACCATCGCGGACAGGTTGAAGTACGCCTCGCGGGTCTTGGGCCGCATCATGTCCAGGTCGACCTCGGCGCCCGCCGCCAGGTGCTCGTCGAAAGGCACGACCTGGACCCCGCGGCAGCGCGTCCGGAAGTGCGACACGATGTCCTCGACCTTGATCATCTTCCCGGTCTCGCGCACCCCGGAGATCACCGTGATGCTGCGCGCGACCAGCTCGGCGTAGCCGTGGGCGGAGAGCCAGTCGAGCGTGGTGCTCGCGCTGGAGGCACCGTCCACGGAGGGTGTCGAGACGATGATCAGCTGGTCGGCCAGGTCGAGCACCCCGCGCATCGCGCTGTAGAGCAGGCCGGTGCCGGAGTCGGTGAGGATCACCGGGTACTGGCGGCCGAGCACGTCGATCGCCCGCCGGTAGTCCTCGTCGTTGAAGGTGGTCGAGACGGCCGGGTCCACGTCGTTGGCGATGATCTCCAGGCCGGAGGGCGCCTGCGAGGTGAACCGCCGGATGTCCATGTAGCTGTTGAGGTACGGGATCGCCTGCACCAGGTCGCGGATGGTCGCGCCGGTCTCCCGGCGCACCCGGCGGCCGAGGGTGCCCGCGTCCGGGTTGGCGTCGATCGCCAGGATCTTGTCCTGCCGCTCGCTGGCCAGGGTGGCGCCCAGAGCGGTGGTGGTCGTGGTCTTGCCCACGCCGCCCTTGAGGCTGATCACCGCGATCCGGTAGCAGGAGAGGACCGGTGTACGGATCAGCTCCAGCTTGCGCTGCCGCTCGGCCTCCTCCTTCTTGCCGCCGAGCCGGAACCGGGACGGCTGGGCGTTGGCTCCGGGCTTCCTCGCCTTGGGCTGGTTGCGCAGCAGACGGTCGGAGGAGAGTTCCACCGCGGCCGTGTAGCCGAGCGGGGCGCCCCCTTGCGCCGTGCGCTGCCGCTGGTCGGGCGTCACCGTCGGCCAGCCGCCCGCCCTCGGGTCCACGGGAGCGGTGGGCGCGGGCGGCACGGCCGCCTCGGGGACCGCGGGCTGCTCCGGCTGTCCGGGCTGCGCCGTCGGAAGGCCCTGCCCCTGCGGCGGCTGCTGTCCCGGCTGCGGGAAGCCGTACGCGCCGTGCTGCGGCAGCGGCTGCAGCGGTGCCACGTCGCCCTGCTGCCGAGCGCCCTGGCCGGGGAAGCCGTATCCGCCGTTGTCCCCGGGCTGCTGACCCGGCTGCTGCGGGGCGGGTGCGATGCCGCCGGGCGCAACGGGCTGCTGGGCGAGGCCCGCCGGCCCTGGACCCTGAGGTGTGCCGGCCTCTATGGCGGGCGGAACGTGCGCGGGTGGCTGCGGCGCCTGCGGGCCGGGCGCAGCCGGAGGGAAGCCGCCCGGCTGCCCGGGCTGCGGTCCCTGCCCGATCGGCGCGCCCGCTGCGGGAAGCGGGTCGCCCGCCTGCGCGCCCTCGGGCGCCGGAGGCGCCGGGAACCCGTAACCGGCAGGCGCGGGCGGCTGGTTGCCCCCTTGGGCGGGCGGCGTGCCGGGATGGCCCTGGGGGAAACCGTAGGCGCCCGGATTCCCCGGTTGGGCGCTCTGCGGCGCGGGAGCCGGCACAGGGGAGGCCGCACCGTACGGGCCGGGCGTCTGCGGCTGGTTGCTCTCCGGGGCCGCCGGACGCGGGAAGCCGTAGCCGCCCGGCGCAGCCTGTTGGTCGGCGGCCTGGGCGCCCGGCTGGCCGTGCGGGAAGCCGGAGGAACCCTGGACACCGGGCTGAGCGCCTTGCGGCGTACTGGGAGTGGCGGGAGGCGCGCCATAGGGGCCCGCGGCCTGCGGCCGGTCGGCCGGCTCGGCGTTCTCGGGCGGCTGCGGGAAACCGTAGGAGCCCGGCGTCGCGGGGACGCCGGTGGGCGGCGGGAAGTCGGTGTTCCGGCCGCCCGGCTGGGCCGGCGCCTGCGGCGGGTGGCCGGCGGCACCCTGGGCCGGCGGTGGCACGGAGGCGGCGGGCGCGCCCTGGGGTGGGGGATAGGCGCTCTGCGGCTGCGGCTGCGGCTGTTGGGCCGGGGCGGGTGCGGCCTCGGCCCGCTGGAACTGCGGCGGGAGCGGCGGCATGGGCCCGCTCGGCGCCGCCGGCGTCCAGGGCTTGGCGTCCGCGGGCGGCGGGGGCAGCGGCAGGGGCGTCCAGACCGGCGCGCGCTTCTCGGGCTTCGCGTCCTCGGGCGCGGCCTCCCCGCCCGCCGTGTCCGCCTTGTCCGCCGGGGCCGGTGCGGCGTCCTCCGGCTGCTTGTCCACGGGCTTCGGGTCCTCCAGTTTCTCGCCCGCCCGCTCCTCGATCTCGCGCCGCAGGGCGGCCGCGGAGAAGCGCACGGTGGCGTCCGGGGCCGGCGCGGCGTCCTCCGGCTCGCGTGACGGCTCGTCGGTCGCGCCCGGCTTCGACAGGGGTACGGAAGGCGGCGCCGCCGAGGGCGCGTTCTCGTCGTCGGGGCTGATCGGTGCGGCCGGGACGGACGGCTGCCAGGACGGACGGTCCTCCACCGGCTCCGCGTCCGCCGAGGGGGCCGCCGGAGCGGCGTCGGACGGCTCCTCCGAGGGGAAGTCCGAGGAGGAGGACGACGCCAGCGACGGAGCCCCGGACCACGGACGGTCGGAAGGCCCGTCCACGGGCCCGGCGGTGTCCGCCGCCAGGGGCGCGGATGAATCAGCGGACGGTTCCGCGGGTGAATCGGCCGCCCAGGACGCGGGCTTGGCGTCCTCGGGCTCAGGTGTGTCGGGCGCAGAGGTCGGCCGGGGCGGCACCGAGGACGCGGACCATGACAGTCCGTCCTCCTTGGCGGCGACCTCTTCCCGCGGTGTGTCCGAGGTGCTCTCGTCGCCGAACGCAGCCTCATGGGCGGGCGGTTCGGGGTCGCGTGCTTCGGGCGCGGCCGAGGGCGCGGGGCGCGCCGCAGGGATGGAGGGCACCGAAGCCGCCGACCGGGACGACGCGTCGGCGTCCACCCCGGCGCCGGAGCCGGCCGGCGGGCTCGGCAGCGGAGGCAGCGAGGTCGCCGACCACCGGGGTTCCTCGGACGTCCCCGTGGACGGCGCGGACCGCAGGAAGTCCGGCAGCCCCGCCGCATCCAGCGCACCACCGGAACCGGCGGCGCCGATCCGGTCCGTGAGCCCCGAACTCCCGCTCGCCGCCGGAGAGTCGGAGGTATCCGTCCCCTCCGGGGCTCCTGCGGGGCCGTCCTCCTCGGCGCTCTCGTCCGCTTCGTCGTCCGCGGGCGTGCCCGCGGGCATGTACCAGGCTGAGAGCCGCGGTCCGAGACTGAACTCCCCTGTGTAGTCCATCTCGGACCGGTCCTCGACAGGGCCGGCCCCGCCCACGCGGCTGTCGTCCCGATCGCTGCTCACAATGCCTCCCGCTCTGCGTCGGGGAGTTACTCGTCGCCGACTCCCCGCCCCGTCCGCGGCGGGCGGTGTCTTCGCTACGTCCGCCGCTCCTGCCGCGCTCGACCGACAGCCTAATCGCCGGTGTGCGTCCGCCGTCAGGCCGTCCTGTCCCGCTTCTGCCCCGGTTTCGTCTTTCCCGCCGCCGCACGACCGGACACCAAGGGGGCGCCGCAAGGTGCGTGACACCAGGGGCGCTTGCCCGTACGCAGGTACGACGCGTATACGATCGTTCCCATGCGTCCCGGGCGGATCATCTTCCTCAACGGCACATCCAGTTCGGGCAAGTCGAGCATCGCCCGCGAACTCCTCGCACTCCTTGACGGCGACCCTTACTTCCACTTCGCCGTCGACGGCTTCAACGCGATGCGCGCCGCGAAGGAGGACGCCCCCTCCGACATCGACACCATCCTGCGGCGTACCCGGATGGGCTTCCACCGCGCCGTCGCCGGCATGGCCGCCGCCGGGAACAACCTGGTGGTCGACCACGTGCTCAGCGAGCCCTGGCGCCTGGAGGACTGCCTGAGCGTCCTCGCGGACCTGGAGGTCTTCCTGATCGGCGTGCACTGCCCGCTGCCGGAACTCAAGCGCCGTGAGGAGGCCCGCGGCGACCGCCCGCCGGGGCTGGCCGCCTACCAGTACACCAGAGTGCACGCCCACGAGGTGTACGACTTCGAGTGCGACACCGGCACGGCCTCACCGCGCGAGTGCGCCGAGCTGATCAAGGAGTACGTGGAGTCACGAGTGGCGCGCAGCGAACCGCCCACGGCCTTCCGCCGGCTGCGCGCCGCAAGGGCGGCCAGGGCGTCCCGCCTCCCTGGAAGCGCACCGGACGCGGGGCGACCCGCGAGTAGGGACCTCATCCCGGGCTGGTACCCTGGGTGACGGCCACCGGTGTGCATGCACCCGGTGAGCCGTGCCTCGCGAGTCATGTGAGAATCCCCCGCGATGAAGACCGGGGGCGCTCGGAGGCCCTGACACCCAGAGGAGTCCGTATGTCGCTCGACGTCGAGACGAAGAAGCAGATCATCGCCGAGTTCGGCACCAAGGAGGGCGACACCGGCTCCCCCGAGGTCCAGGTGGCCCTGCTCTCGCGCCGGATCTCGGACCTGACCGAGCACCTCAAGACCCACAAGCACGACCACCACTCGCGTCGTGGTCTGCTGATCCTGGTCGGCCAGCGCCGCCGCCTGCTGCAGTACCTGGCGAAGAAGGACATCACGCGCTTCCGTGAGCTGCGCGAGCGCCTCGGCATCCGTGCCGGTGCGGCGGGTGTCCGCTAGGACGTCCGACAGGGAGCGGTCCCGGTGAACGGGGCCGCTCCCTTTTCTGTATATCCGGATGTACCGGTGGAAACCGGACATCCGCCGGCAGCTCATCGTACCGGGCCGCGGGTTGTGCACAGGACGTGCGGGACCCGGGCGGCGTCTGGTGCAATGCTGCTGTTGACAACGAACGAGGAGGAGCGTCCTCCTTTCCGCCGCACACGCCGGTCCTCGGTAGTGGCCTCCGGGCGGTAGCACCCCCGGCGGCTTCGATCGAAGACCGGCCCAGGCAGAAGGACGCCCCTCCACCGACGGCCCGCCAGGGACACGCCCTGCGGGCAAGGACGAGGAGAATTCCCATAGTGGAGAACGAGACCCACTACGCCGAAGCCGTGATCGACAACGGCGTCTTCGGCACCCGCACCATCCGCTTCGAGACGGGCCGCCTGGCCCGTCAGGCCGCCGGCTCCGCCGTGGCCTACCTGGACGACGACACCATGGTGCTCTCGGCCACCAGCGCCTCGAAGCAGCCCAAGGAGCACTTCGACTTCTTCCCCCTCACGGTGGACGTCGAGGAGCGCATGTACGCCGCCGGCCGCATCCCCGGCTCCTTCTTCCGCCGCGAGGGCCGCCCCTCCGAGGACGCGATCCTGACCTGCCGGCTGATCGACCGCCCGCTGCGCCCCTCCTTCGTCAAGGGCCTGCGCAACGAGATCCAGATCGTCGCCACCATCATGGCGCTCAACCCCGACCACCTCTACGACGTGGTCGCCATCAACGCCGCCTCCTGCTCCACGCAGCTGGCCGGCCTGCCCTTCTCCGGCCCCATCGGCGGTGTCCGGGTCGCGCTGATCCGCAACCAGTGGGTCGCCTTCCCCACCCACACCGAGCTGGAGGAGGCCGTCTTCGACATGGTCGTCGCCGGCCGCGTGCTGGACGACGGCGACGTCGCGATCATGATGGTCGAGGCCGAGGCCACCGACAAGACCATCCAGCTGGTCGAGGGCGGCGTCGACGCGCCGACCGAGGAGGTCGTGGCCGCCGGCCTCGAGGCCGCCAAGCCGTTCATCAAGGTGCTCTGCAAGGCGCAGTCCGAGCTGGCCGCCAAGGCCGCCAAGCCCACCGCCGAGTTCCCGATCTTCCTGGACTACCAGGAGGACGTGTTCGAGGCGCTGGAGGCCGCGGTCACGGACGAGCTCGCCCAGGCGCTCACCATCGCCGGCAAGCAGGCCCGCGAGGCCGAGCTGGACCGGGTCAAGGGCCTGGCCGCCGAGAAGCTGCTGCCGCAGTTCGAGGGCCGCGAGAAGGAGATCTCCGCCGCGTACCGCTCGCTGACCAAGAAGCTGGTGCGCCAGCGCGTCATCCGCGACAAGGTCCGCATCGACGGCCGCGGCGTCACCGACATCCGCACCCTGGCCGCCGAGGTCGAGGCGATCCCGCGGGTGCACGGCTCGGCGCTGTTCGAGCGCGGTGAGACCCAGATCCTGGGCGTCACCACCCTCAACATGCTCCGGATGGAGCAGCAGCTCGACACGCTCTCGCCCGAGACGCGCAAGCGCTACATGCACAACTACAACTTCCCGCCGTACTCCGTCGGCGAGACCGGCCGCGTGGGCTCCCCCAAGCGCCGCGAGATCGGCCACGGCGCCCTCGCCGAGCGCGCCCTGATCCCGGTCCTGCCGACCCGCGAGGAGTTCCCCTACGCGATCCGCCAGGTCTCCGAGGCGCTGGGCTCCAACGGCTCGACGTCGATGGGCTCGGTCTGCGCCTCCACCATGTCGCTGCTGAACGCCGGCGTGCCCCTCAAGGCGCCCGTCGCCGGCATCGCCATGGGCCTGATCTCCCAGGAGATCGAGGGCGAGACGCACTACGTGGCGCTCACCGACATCCTCGGCGCCGAGGACGCCTTCGGCGACATGGACTTCAAGGTCGCCGGCACCAAGGACTTCGTCACCGCCCTCCAGCTCGACACCAAGCTGGACGGCATCCCGGCGTCCGTCCTCGCCGCGGCCCTCAAGCAGGCCCGCGACGCCCGGCTGCACATCCTCGACGTGATGATGGAGGCCATCGACTCCCCGGACGAGATGTCCCCGAACGCGCCGCGGATCATCAGCATCAAGATCCCGGTGGACAAGATCGGCGAGGTCATCGGCCCCAAGGGCAAGATGATCAACCAGATCCAGGAGGACACCGGCGCCGACATCTCCATCGAGGACGACGGCACGGTGCTCATCGGCGCCACCGAGGGCTCCCAGGCCGAGGCCGCGCGCACGATGATCAACCAGATCGCCAACCCGACCATGCCCGAGGTCGGCGAGCGCTACCTGGGCACGGTGGTCAAGACCACCACCTTCGGCGCCTTCGTGTCGCTGATGCCGGGCAAGGACGGCCTGCTGCACATCTCGCAGATCCGCAAGCTCGCCGGCGGCAAGCGCGTGGAGAACGTCGAGGACGTCCTCGGCGTCGGCACCAAGGTGCAGGTCGAGATCGCCGAGATCGACCAGCGCGGCAAGCTGTCGCTGGTCCCGGTCATCGAGGGCGAAGACGGCGAGGACGACGCGAAGGACGAGTCGGCCCAGTGACGACCCGCTCCACCGCCGCGACGGCCCGCCCCACCACCAAGGGGCGGGCCGTCCGCACGCGGACCCTGCTGCCGGGCACCGACGGCACCGGCACCGTACGGCGCTCCGTGCTTCCCGGCGGCCTGCGCGTGGTCACCGAGACCCTGCCGACGGTCCGCTCGGCCACCTTCGGCATCTGGGCCGCGGTCGGCTCCCGCGACGAGACACCAATCCTCAACGGTGCCACCCACTACCTGGAGCACCTGCTGTTCAAGGGCACCTCCCGGCGCAGCGCGCTCGACATCTCCTCGGCGATCGACGCCGTGGGCGGCGAGATGAACGCGTTCACCGCCAAGGAGTACACCTGCTACTACGCCAGGGTCCTCGACACCGACCTGCCGCTGGCCATCGACGTGGTCAGCGACATGCTCACCGGCTCCCTGATCCGCCAGGAGGACATCGACGCCGAGCGCGGCGTCGTCCTGGAGGAGATCGCCATGACCGAGGACGACCCGGGCGACCAGGTGCACGACCTGTTCACCACCGCCCTGCTCGGCGACACGCCCCTCGGGCGGCCCGTCCTCGGCACCGTGGAGACCGTCAACGGCCTCACCCGGGACCAGGTCGCCCGCTTCTACCGCAAGCACTACGACCCCACCCGGCTCGTCGTCGCTGCCGCGGGCAACATCGACCACGCCCTGGTGGTCCGCCAGGTCCGTCGGGCCTTCGAGCAGGCAGGCGCCCTGCACGACCCCGACGCGGCCCCCGTGCCGCCGCGCTCGGGCAGCCGCACCATCAAGGCAGGCGGCCGCACCGAGATCCTCGACCGCCGCACCGAGCAGGCCCACCTCGTGCTCGGCATGCCGGGCCTGTCCCGCACCGACGAGCGCCGCTGGGCCCTCGGCGTCCTCAACGCGGCCCTGGGCGGCGGCATGAGCTCGCGGCTCTTCCAGGAGGTCCGCGAGAAGCGCGGCCTGGCGTACTCCGTGTACTCCTACACCTCCTCCTACGCCGACTGCGGCATGTTCGGCGTCTACGCCGGCTGCCAGCCGGGCAGGGTCACCGAGGTCCTCACGATCTGCCGCGACGAACTCCGGCAGGTCGCCGAGCACGGCCTGGACGACGACGAGCTGCGCCGCGCCATCGGCCAGCTGTCCGGCTCCACCGTGCTGGGCCTGGAGGACACCGGCGCCCTGATGAACCGGATCGGCAAGAGCGAGCTGTGCTGGGGCGAGCAGTTGTCGGTGGACGACATGCTCGCCCGGATCGCCGCCGTGACCCCGGACGAGGTCCGCCAGGTCGCCCGCGATGTACTGGGGCAGCGTCCCTCGCTGGCCGTCATAGGCCCGGTGAAGGACAAGCAGGCCGCGCGCCTGCAGGAGGCCATCGCGTAACGTCCGGGCGGGCGGGTGACACCCGCCCGCCCGGGGACGCGGTCCTTGCCGCCGCGCGCCCCGCCCACACCCGTTGCGAACCGTTCGACCCCGGAGGACTCCCCAACGATGAGCAAGCTGCGAGTGGCCGTCATCGGCGCCACCGGCCGGATCGGCTCCGAGGCGGCCCGCTCCGTCGAGGCCGCCGACGACCTCGACCTGGTCGCGTCGCTCGGCCGCCACGACTCCCTGGACACCCTCACCGAGGCCGGCGCCCAGGTCGCCGTGGAGCTCACCCACCCCGACGCCGTGATGGGCAACGTCGAGTTCTGTGTCCGCCACGGCATCCACACCGTCATCGGCACCACCGGCTGGACACCCGAGCGGCTGTCCACCCTGCGCGGGTGGCTCGACGCGGCACCCGGCACCGGCGCGCTCATCGCCCCGAACTTCTCCATCGGCGCCGTGCTGACCATGCGGTTCGCCCAGCAGGCGGCCCGCTGGTTCGAGAGTGTCGAGGTCATCGAACTGCACCACGACACCAAGGCCGACGCCCCCAGCGGCACCGCCACCCGCACCGCCCAGCTGGTCGCCGCCGCCCGCAGCGAGGCCGGCCTGGCCGCCCAGAAGGACCCCACCACGCACGGCCTGGACGGCGCACGAGGCGCCGACGTCGACGGCGTGCCCGTGCACTCGGTGCGGCTGCGCGGCCTGCTCGCCCACCAGGAGGTGCTCTTCGGCGGCACCGGCGAGACCCTCACCATCCGGCACGACTCCCTGCACCACAGCAGCTTCATGCCGGGCGTCCTGCTGGCCGTGCGCACCGTGCCGGGCGTGCCGGGCCTGACCTTCGGCCTGGAGCACTTCCTCACCGAGCCGCAGGGCGCAGGCCCGCAGCAAGGGGCGTGAGATCCGTGCGCGCGAAGCTGAGCTACACCGTCTCCGCGGTCGTCCTGGTCTTCTACTTCGTGCTCGTCGGCGAGCGCGGCGTGCTGCTGATCGCCGACGGCCGCCCGGTCACGGTCGCCTTCGGCGTCGCCGTCCTGGTGCTGCCGCTGATCGGCGCCTGGTTCCTCTGGCACACCACCCAGTTCGCCCGCCACGCCGGACGCCTGGGACGCGAGCTGGAGGCCGAGGGCGGCCTCCCGGTCGACGAGCTCGTCCGCACCCCCAGCGGCCGCGTGGACCGCGCCTCGGCCGACGCCGTCTTCGAGAAGCGCAAGGCCGAGACGGAGGCCGCGCCCGACGACTGGCGCAACTGGTTCCGCCTCGCCGTCGCGTACTTCGACGCCCGCGACACGCCGAGGGCCCGCAAGGCCATGCAGCGCGCCATCGCCCTGCACGACGGTCGTCCCGTCCGCTGAACCCGCCGCAGGCGGTCCCCGGGGGCCTCGAGCGGCCTCCCGGGGCCTTCTCGGTGGAGGGCGGGGTGCGCCGCCTCAGCGCAGTTCGAGCGCCCAGCCCTCTATGGCGTCCGCGGCGATGTCGAACGCCTCCACCCGGCCCAGGAAGTCCGCGTTGTGGTCGGTCATCAGCGGCTTGAGCGGCCCGCCGCGGCGCACGATGACCAGCGCTTGGCCCTGGACGCTGCGCGGCAGCCCCAGTACGCGGACCGGCTGCTGCGCCGTGCGCACCGAGGTCACGTGCTGCCAGGGCACGGTGACCGTGGCGAAGTACCCCACCTGGCGCAGCCCCTTGCCGCTCAGCCACACGCCCATGCGCAGCAGCCGCAGCGTGCCGGCGATCACCAGGACCGCCAGCAGCACCAGCACCCCCGCACCCTCGACGCTCTTGGCCGCGGCCATGATCAGGGCGGCGAACAGCAGGTAGGCGGCGAGCATCAGGGCCAGCGCCGCCACACCGACCCGCCACGGCCCCGGCCGGTACGGGCGCATCCAGCGGTCGTGCACGTCGTGCGGGAGCGGCCGGCCGGTGACGTCGAGGTCGTCGTTCGCGGGGGCGGTGGCGGAGCGGAAGGGCAGGGACACGCGCAGATTCCTCTTCGGTTCCGTCTGGTGCGGACTATGACCGGTGAGGCTATCCGCCCCGGCCACGGGCGCCAACCTCCGGGTCCGCCGCGCCGCCTGCGGCGGGCTGTCGTACCCACCCCCTAGGGTGGACGGCGCACGTCAGACAACAGGAAGGACCTGCCGGTGTCCACCCAACCGCCGCCCACGGAGTCCGCCGCCGCCCCCGTCCGCTTCCGTGACGACGTCGGCGTCGAGCTCGTCAAGCACAGCGCGTCGGACTCCGACGTCCTGTGGGCGGCCCGCGTCTCCACGGCAGGCGAGCAGTCCCTCGAAGAGCTCACCAAGGACCCGGAGCGCTCCCGCGGCCTGATCAACTTCCTGATGCGCGACCGCCATGGCAGCCCCTTCGAGCACAACTCGATGACGTTCTTCGTCACTGCGCCGATCTTCGTCTTCCGCGAGTTCATGCGCCACCGCGTCGGATGGTCGTACAACGAGGAGTCCGGGCGCTACCGGGAGCTGCAGCCGGTGTTCTACGTGCCGGCGGCGGACCGGAAGCTGGTGCAGCAGGGGCGGCCGGGGAAGTACGAGTTCGTCGAGGGGACCCCTGAGCAGCGCAAGGCGGCGGTCGCCGCCATGGAGGAGTCCTACGCGCAGTCGTACGCGGCCTACCAGGAGATGCTGGCCGCAGGGGTGGCCCGCGAGGTGGCGCGGGCGACACTGCCGGTGGGGTTGTTCTCCTCGATGTACGCGACGTGCAACGCCCGCTCGCTCATGCACTTCCTCGGGTTGCGCACCCAGCACGAGCTCGCCCGGGTGCCGTCCTTCCCGCAGCGGGAGATCGAGATGGTCGGCGAGAAGATGGAGGCGATCTGGGCGGAGCTGATGCCGCTCACCCATGCCGCCTTCAACGCGAACGGCCGAGTCGCACCGTAGAAGATGTCCGAAGTGTTCGGATTGCAGGCATTCGCGTAGTTCCTCTACGCTGCAGAAACGGACTCCGGTGCTGCTTGAACCCCCGAGCAGGCAGCGCCGGAGTCCTTACCGAAGGCGCCCGGGTACCACATCCGCAGGTCCCACGGCTGCGCCGCCCGTCATCCACCAAGTACCGTGGGACGCATGGCTCCGACCTCCACCCCCGCCGCCCCCTTCGGGCGGATGCTGACCGCCATGGTCACGCCGTTCACCGCCGACGGCGCTCTCGACGTCGAAGGCGCCCAGCAGCTCGCCGCCCACCTCGTGGACGCCGGCAACGACGGCCTCGTCGTCAACGGCACCACCGGAGAGTCGCCCACCACCACCGACGACGAGAAAGACCGGCTGGTACGCGCCGTCCTCGAAGCCGTCGGCGACCGCGCCCACGTCGTCACCGGAGTCGGCACCAACGACACCGCGCACAGCACCGTCCTCGCCCGCCGGGCCGAGCAGGCCGGCGCCCACGGCCTCCTCGCCGTCACGCCGTACTACAGCAAGCCCCCGCAGGAAGGGCTGTACCGGCACTTCACCGCCATCGCCGACGCCACCGGCCTGCCGGTCATGCTCTACGACATTCCCGGCCGCAGCGGCGTCCCCATCGAGACCGACACGCTGGTCAGGCTCGGCGAGCACCCCAGGATCGTCGCCAACAAGGACGCCAAGGGCGACCTCGGCGCCTCCAGCTGGGCCATCGCCCGCAGCGACCTGGCCTGGTACTCCGGCGACGACATGCTCAACCTGCCGCTGCTCTCCATCGGCGCGGTCGGCTTCGTCTCCGTCGTCAGCCACCTCGCCACGCCCGAGCTGCGCGCCCTCCTGGACGCCCACGCCGCCGGGGACGTCGCCAAGGCCGCCGAGATCCACCAGCGCCTGCTGCCCGTCTACACGGGCATGTTCCGCGCCCAGGGCGTGACCACCGCCAAGGCCGCCCTGGCGCTGCGCGGACTGCCCGCAGGCCCGCTCCGCCTGCCCCTCGTCGGCCTCGACGAGGCCGCGACAGAGCAGCTCACGAAGGATCTCGCCGCCGGCGGGGTACATCTGTGAGCACACGGACTTCACAACTGAACAGGCACTGAAAGACCGGAACGGAAATACCGCACACCGAAGAGACTGTGTCGCGCAGCCACGAGCCCCTCATGGGGCCCTGTGGCGTGCGCGGTAGGGAGAAACCCTTTGAGCCATCCGCACCCTGAACTCGGCCCCCCGCCGCCACTCGCCGAAGGGGGCCTGCGCATCACCCCGCTCGGCGGCCTCGGCGAGATCGGCCGCAACATGACGGTCCTGGAGTACGGCGGACGCCTGCTGATCGTCGACTGCGGTGTCCTCTTCCCCGAAGAGGAGCAACCCGGGGTCGACCTGATCCTCCCCGACTTCAGCTCCATCCGCGACCGGCTGGACGACGTCGTGGGCGTCATCCTGACCCACGGCCACGAGGACCACATCGGCGCCGTCCCCTTCCTGCTCCGCGAGAAGGAGGACATCCCGCTCATCGGCTCCAAGCTCACCCTCGCGCTGGTGGAGGCGAAGCTCCAGGAGCACCGGATCCGGCCGTACGCGCTGGAGGTCAAGGAGGGCGACCGCGAACGGATCGGGCCCTTCGACTGCGAGTTCGTCGCCGTCAACCACTCGATCCCCGACGCCCTGGCCGTCGCCATCCGCACGCCCGCCGGCATGGTCGTCATCACCGGCGACTTCAAGATGGACCAACTGCCCCTCGACGGGCGGCTGACCGACCTGCCGAGGTTCGCCCGGCTCGGCGAGGAGGGCATCGACCTGCTCCTCGCCGACTCCACGAACGCCGAGGTCCCCGGCTTCGTGCCGCCCGAGCGCGACATCTCCGAGGTGCTGCGGCAGACCTTCGCCAAGGCCAAGAAGCGCATCATCGTGGCGAGTTTCGCCAGTCACGTGCACCGCATCCAGCAGGTGCTGGACGCCGCGCACGCCCGCGGCCGCAAGGTGGCCTTCGTCGGGCGCTCCATGGTGCGCAACATGGGCATCGCCCGCGACCTCGGCTACCTCAAGGTGCCCGACGGCCTCATCGTGGACGTCAAGGTGCTGGACGACCTCCCGGACGAGCAGGTGGTGCTGGTCTGCACCGGCTCCCAGGGCGAGCCCATGGCGGCCCTGTCCCGGATGGCCAACCGCGACCACCAGATCCGCATCGTCGAGGGCGACACCGTCATCCTCGCCTCCTCGCTCATCCCGGGGAACGAGAACGCGGTCTACCGCGTCATCAACGGCCTTACCCGGTGGGGCGCCAACGTCGTGCACAAGGGCAACGCCAAGGTGCACGTCTCCGGGCACGCCTCGGCCGGCGAGCTGCTGTACTTCTACAACATCTGCAAGCCGCGCAACCTGATGCCGATCCACGGCGAATGGCGCCACCTCCGGGCCAACGCCGAACTCGGCCAGCTCACCGGCATTCCCAAGGAGCGGTGCGTCTTCGCCGAGGACGGCGTGGCCGTCGACCTGGTGGACGGCGTCGCCAAGGTGGCCGGCAAGGTCGTGGCCGGCTACGTGTACGTGGACGGCCTCTCGGTCGGCGACATCACCGAAGGCTCGCTCAAGGACCGCCGCATCCTCGGCGAGGAGGGCATCGTCTCGGTCTTCGTCGTGGTGGACACCACCACGGGCAAGCTCGTCGGCGGGCCCAACATCCACGCGCGCGGATCCGGGATCGAGGACGAGGCGTTCGCTGCCGTCCTCCCCAAGATCGAGGAAGGGCTGTCCCGTTCGGCCTCCGACGGCGTCCTGGAGACGCGCCAGGTGCAGCAGCTCATCCGGCGCACGGTGGGCAAGTGGGTCTCCGACACCTACCGCCGCCGGCCGATGATCCTGCCGGTGGTCGTGGAGGTCTGACCGCGATTCGCTGACGCCTCGTCAACAACCTGACGTCGCACGGGCCGCCGGATTTGCATCCGGCGGCCCGCTCCAGTACGTTGGCACAACCGCCTCGACGAGACACGCGGGAACGTGTGTCCTCGAAAAGGGGCTGGTAATTCCGACCGGAAAGCATCTGCTAAAGTCGGAGACACAACGAAGGGAAAGCCCGGAGGGCGCCGGTGACGGTGGCCGATGGCAGCTTCCGTTCCTTGAGAACTCAACAGCGTGCCAAAAGTCAACGCCAGATATGTTGATACCCCGTCTCTTGGAGATTTGTTCTCTCTGAGACGTGGTTCCTTTGAAGAAGAAACACAGCGAGGACGCTGTGCACCTGGGGATTATTCCTTCCCGGGTGCCGCTCTCGTGATGTGTGACCGGATATCCGGTAGGCATTCACGGAGAGTTTGATCCTGGCTCAGGACGAACGCTGGCGGCGTGCTTAACACATGCAAGTCGAACGGTGAAGCCTTT
>NZ_FNIE01000014.1 GCF_900103985.1 Actinacidiphila guanduensis
GAGTGCGCCGAGGACGGCGAGGCCGTAGCCCGCCACGCCGAGCGGGGCGAGGCCGGGGCGGGTGCGGTCGCCGAGTGCCACCACGCCCACGATCGCCGGGCCGAACGTCTCGCCGAGCACCATGGCCGCAGTGGCGATGGTCACCGAGCCGTGTTGCAGGGCCGAGGTGAGCAGCAGGAAGCCCGCGCCGCCGGCCAGCAGCAGGGCGTACGTCGCCGGGTCGGTCACGATCGCGCCGGGCGACAGATGGGGGATGAGGCGTACCGCCAGCGTCACCACGCCGAAGCCCAGGCCCGCGCCCAGCCCGAGAGCGGCCGACCGCACCCGAAGGCCCGGCAGCCGGCCCGCGGCCAGCCCCGCGACCAGTGTGAGACCGGCGGCGACGAGCGTGCCCCAGCGCAGGGCGGGCGTCCCGGACCCGTGCCCCCCGCTGCCGGAGGCCGCCGCGAGCAGCCCCACCCGGCACTTCAACACCCTGCTCCGCCGGGCCACGCTCCGCCGCATCCTCTTCCACGACCGCCGGCGCTCGGCGGCAACCCTGCTCCTGGAGCAGGGCGTCGAACTGGTCGTCATCAAAGAGCTGTTGGGTCACGCTCACATCGGCGTGACCGCGACGGTGTACGCCCACGTCCGGCTCCGCCTCCAGCGCCACGCCATCGACCTCCTCGGCAACGCCCTCCGTAACCCCCACGAGTCCGCCACCCGACCCGACGAAGGCGGCGAACCACCACTTCGTGTAGCACCTGTCCACTGACGTTGCCGTCAACTACTGCCGTCAGACACCCCAGAGGCCCTGCCGGAAGTCATTTCCGGCAGGGCCTCTACGCACACTTCGCACGCCAAGACAGGTTCACCTCGTGCTCCCGTCACCGCCGAAGTACGTGCGCGTCGTCGCAGCCTCAGGTCGTGAGCGAGGTAGGGGTGAGTGAAGAGTTGACCACGCCAACCGCGTGACCCGCTACTGTCCGCCCACCACACGATGTAGCCCGGATCCTCCGAAGCCCAACTCCTCCATCCGCGATTGGGCATCCAAAGCGAGCAGCCTGGTCCGCGCAAGGACGCTGACCTGGGGGACATCACCGTACCCCGGATTCAAAAAGCGCTCTACTGACAATGCATAGTCGTCAGATACCCACCACTGGGCAAGGCTGCCAGAGGCGACCAAATCCAACTGCAATGAACCGTCATCCAACAAGCCCAAGACTCTCTGCGGCTCACCTCTGAAAAGCGCAGCAAATCGCCACCCACGAAGCGAATTCCACATTGCAATATTTTCTACCATGTGTCCAACGCCATCGAACAAGGGCCAAAAATCAAAGCCCCAGGAACTCCCAATCCGGCCAGAATCAGAGAGCGTCAGCGCACACTGAATTGCATTGTGTCGCGCCACCCGAACGACATATTCATCCCCGGCTTGCCATGCCTGCAACCGTCCGGTAGAACCTAGTTCGAGCTGACCGGCAAGAGCTCCGTCGGGCACTGTGACTTTCATTCCACCATATACGCGGTTTACTTCACCGACTTGCGCAATGAGTGCTTCAACCTTCCTGGATCGAACCGGTTCCCCCAATCTCTCCACGTCGATAGAGAATTTTCGCTCCGCCTCTGCGCCTTCCTTCAATGATTCCATCTCAAGGAATCGCCTGGCCCTTGAGGACAACCCGGCACTATTATCCTCCATCTTCACCCCTGCGTATTAAGGTACGTGAACATCCGCTGGCATGCCGGACAGGGCAGCAGCTCTTCTCCATGCTCTGCGTAGTCATACCCCTGACTACCTCCAGCGATTTTTACCGCTGCTGGTTTAGCCCCTACGAGCGGCGCCCCTTGCTTCTCAAGGTCGCACAATGCTCCCACCTCTGCACAGCCGCCATGGTGACCGGTCTCTTCAACTGCTTCCCGAACCTTAGGGGTCAAGGTTGAAGGGTTGCGCGCGGAACTCACGCCGTACCCTTTTGCTCCATTCGTGGACGTGACTTCTGAAGCGACATTCGTCCTGCCGATGTTTGCGTCCGCAAGATCAAGCAATTCATCGCTGGGTCCCGTACCACAGTTGTGAACGAGTACCGGCGTGCCACCCGCCAGTACATAGTACGAGTGGAGACCCGCCACGGTGAGGTCGTAGGTGACCGCGGTGGTGTGGTAGTTGCGGACGGCGGTGACGGTGGCGTCGGTGCCGTTGGGTTCGCGGAGGTGGGTGCCGGGGGTGAGGTGGGAGGCGTCGACCCACTGGTGGGTGGTGGCGTTCCAGAAGGGGTGGTGCCAGGTCGTGGTGAGGGTGGCCGGCTTCGGCGCAGCAACCGGGCCGGACTTCGTACGGTCCGGCTGGGGGCCTGCGGCCGGGGTGATGGTGAGCTGGGTGAAGTCGTGGTCGGTGGTGGTCCTGATGACCTTCTCCACCGTGCGGGCCGCGGTCTGCCCGGTCTGCGGGTCGGTGGCCAGGACCTGCTGGCCGACCTCGACATCCGCGATGGGCTCGCTGGTGCCGTTCGCCTCCAGGACCGGGGTGTCGCCGGTGAAGCTGTGCGGCCGCACCACGCAGGCGGCGGCGTCCTCGCCGAGGTCGGCCGCCTCCTTCTCGGCCATCTCCTCCCCGGCCTCGTAGGCCGCGATCTCCAACTCGTCCTCGCCGCCTGTGAAGACGAAGCCCGCCACCAGGGCCCCGGCCTTCGCGCATCCGCCGAGCGAGGGGTCGGAGACGCAGCCGACGACGTCCGAAGCGCCGGAGGCGTGGTAGGCGATCTTGGCGCCCTTGGCGATGTCGCTGGTGAAGGAGCCCCACCGGGACTTCTTCTTCTTGGCCTTGGGCTTCGGCAGCGGGTGCGCCAGCTCGTACTGGTACGTGTAGTAGCTGACGGCCTGCTGGTACAGCAGCCTGTTCAGCTTCGCCGTCGCGTGGCCGTTGCTGTCGGTGTAGCCCTGGTCGTGGTACCAGTCGTGCATCCCCTGGACGTTGCCGAACCCGAGCCCGGTGACGTCGTCGTAGAGCATCGTGCCCGTCGGGTCCGAACCGGTGACCGGGTCGTTGCCCGCGTAGTCGTAGCCCCCCATCTGTGTGGGGTCATCGGCCTCGAAGACGGGGTCCACCGACAGGAACCGCCCGCTGGACGGGTCGTACTCCCGCGCCCCGAGGTTCTCCAGCCCGGTCGCCGCGTCCGGGGTGCCCCCCACGTAGCCGTCGTCCCCGCCCGGCCACACCGAGGGCGCCGTCCGCTCGCCACCGAAGGGGAGGTAGGAGCGCCGGGTGGCGGCCAGGGTCTGGTAGTCGATGGCGAGGGTGTCGGTGCCCTGGCGGTCCGGGATCAGGTACTGCACGTCGCCGCTGCTGGAGCGCTCCGCGATCGTGGTCCCGTCCAGGTCGTAGTAGCGGGTCGCGGTCAGCGCGTGTGTCGCGTTGTCCTCCACGACCTGCTGCCCGTCCAGGAACAGCGTCGTCTGGCCCGGATCGGTCCGCAGTACCAGGTTGCCGTCGGTGTCGTACAGGTATGTGGTGGTTCCGCCGGTCGCGGTGTCCGAGAGCGAGGCCAGCTTTCCCTGGTCGTTCCAGTCCATGGTCTGGGTGCCGGCCTGGGTGGTGACGCTCTTCTCGTCGCCGTCCTTGTCGTAGGTGTAGGAGGCGGTGTGCGCGGTGGCGTCCGGGCCGGAGGCCGTGGTCCCGTTCAAGGTGTGCGGCTGGTCGTCGGCCGAGCCCTGCGCAGGGTAGGTGTAGGTGGTCGTGGTGTCCCCGGCCACCTCACCGCTGGTGTCGTGGTCGGTCTGGGTGGCCCGGTTGCCGGCCGCGTCGTACGTCCAGGACTGCCAGTACGGCTGCGGGCCGCCGACGCTTGCGCTGTCCCCGGGTGCGGGGGTGGCGGCGCAGCCGTCGGTGGCGGTCCACGCCGCGTCCAGGCGGGTCGCGTAGTCGTAGTCGAAGCACTGCTGGTCGGTGACGGCGCCGCTGTTCTGCTTGTCGGTGGTGGAGGTGACCAGGCCGGCCCCGCCGGACACGGCTGCGTCCTGGTAGGAGTAGGAGGTGTTGTCGACGACGGTGGACGACGTGGCGGTGGTGGTCTGCGCGTTGGTCAGCCGCTGCGTCTGCTGGTCGTAGGTCAAGGCCAGCGCGGCCCAGTTGCCGGAGGTGCCCATGGTGTACTGCAGCGGCTTGCCGAACTCGTCGTAGCCGACCGCCGATACGTAGTCCCAGCCGATCGTGGTGCTGTCGCTGCCCGCGCTGATGGGCTGGCCGTACAGGTCGTAGTCGTAGAGGACCTGTTCGCCGGCGATGCCTCCCGCGGCCGCGTAGGAGCGGCTGGCCAGCAGCCCGCTGACGGCGGTGTAGGTGCGGCTGGTCACGTAGCCGCCGGAGGGTTCGAGCGCGGCGTCGGCTGCTGGGAGGTTGGCCAGGGTCTCCCGCTGGCTGCCGGGCAGCCCGAGCCCGTTGTAGTTGAGGACGGTGTTCGTCACCGACGGGCTGCTGGTGCCCTTCTGGTAGGAGGTCGTGGCGGTCGGCAGGCCCTTCTTGACGGTGTCGTACGTCCACGCGCCTGTCTCGTTCGCGGCCGAGGGCGCGGCGCCACCGGTGGTGTCGTAGCTGAAGGTCTTGCGGCCGTCGGCGTCGTAGGCGTAGGTGGCCTGGTGGCCGAGGGCGTCGGTGGTGGTGAGCAGCTGGCCGGCGGCGTCGTAGGTCGAGGTGGTGGTGCCCGCATCCGGGTCGGCTGCGGAGACCTGGTTGCCGAGCAGATCGAACGTCCATGACCACGTGTTGCCGGCCGCGTCGGTCTCGCCGGTGCGGTTGCCGCTCGCGTCGTAGGTGTAGCGGGTGGCGGAGTAGTCCGCGGCGGGGTCGTTCACCGGGTCGGCGGGCACACCGGAGTGGTACTGGTAGACGGCAGTGGTGTTGCCGCGGGCGTCGATGAAGGTGCTCTGCGCGACGCCGCCCTTGGGCGGGACGGTCGTGGTGACGTTGCCGCCGTAGCTGGTGGTGGTGCGCCAGGTCTCGGTGCCGAGCTTGTAGGAGATCGCGGCGGTCTGCCGGCCTGCCCCGTCGTAGAGGTAGCCGGTCGCGGACGGGATGTCGCTGGCCTGCGCCTGGACGAGGGTCGTGGAGACGGCGCTTCCGTTGTGGTATGGGTCGGTGGTGCTGGCCTGCCAGCCGTCGGTGTTGTAGACGGTGTCGGTGACGTTCCGGCCGCCGTCCTCGGTGGCGGTCTGCGTCTCGCGCTGCCGCAGCAGCGAGTCGTAGAGCACCTCGCTGGTGCGGTAGGTGTCATTGGCGTCGTTGTTCAGGGTCTGGGTGGTGACGAGGGAGGGCGCGCTGGCGGAGATGGTGTAGGTGTGCTTGTCGACCGCGGACGTGATGCCGGGTTTGAAGTCGGCGGTGGACCGGCCGAGGGCGTCGTACTGGTGCTTGGTGACGTAGCTCGCCGGGTCGGTGGACGTCAGGGGCAGATCCCGCAGCGGGTCGTACGTGGTCACCGTGGCAAGCGACTTCGGGTCGGTGACGCTGACCGAGGTCGGCGACGCGCCGGTGGCCGGGGTGTAGTGGGTCGTGGTGGTGCGGTTGTCCGCGTCGGTGTCGGTCAGTGTGCGGCCGTACTCGTCGACGGTGCTGCTGGAGGTGGTCGTGAAGACCGGCGTGGAACCGCTGTAGGAGGACGCCTTCTGCGTCATCGTCGCCGTGCCCGAGGTGGGTGCGGCACCGAAGGTGGTGGAGCCGTCGTAGTAGGTACGCGTGTCGGAGACGGCGTCCCGCGGGAAGGAGGGCGTGGTGGAGCAGTCGACCGCGACGGTGGTGTTCTCGTCGGGTGCGTCCAGGATCCAGGCAGTGGTGTTGTCGGCGTAGGTGACGGTGGCGCACTGGTCGTCGGCCGCGGTGCTGACGTCGCCCAGGTCGTCGGTCTTGGTGACGCGGCCGTAGGAGTCGTGGGTGAAGTCGGTCTCCGTCTCACCGGTACGGCCGTCGGAGAACGGGGTGTAGACGCGTTCGCGGCTCTCCCCGGTGAGGTAGGCGTGCTGGGCCGGTAGGCCGCCGGTCAGCGTGTGGGTGGCGCGGGACGCGGACGTCCAGGGGTCGGTGATGGTGTCGGTGACGACCTTTCCGCTGCCCGTGCCGTCGTACCGGATGGCCTCGTAGGGCAGTCCCGCGTACTGGTCGAGGTCGGTGACCGCCGGGTCGCCGCGGGAGTCGGTCACCGTCGCCGACCGCGTCCCGTTGTTCGGCAGGGTGTCGCCGTCCATGCCGCGGAAGTAGGTGTAGTCGGTCTCGGTGATCGGGTCGGGGGCCACGCCGGTGGTGACCTTCATGCCCTGGAAGCCGCGGAAGTCGTTCCAGGTGCGCTGCTTGGACGGGGTCAGGACGCTGTCGTCGTAGTGCCAGGCCGGCGTACCGATCGGCGTGTAATGCGTGGTGATGTCGTCGTTGACGCCGCCGCCGGTCTTGTCCTGTTCCGTGACGGAGGTGACGACGTACTTGTTGAACCAGTCCTGGATGGGTTCGGTCTGGCCGCCCGGTGTCCAGTAGGCGGGGTAGCACAGCTTGGTGTTCTGGCTGGGGTCGGAAGGTGTCGCGCTGCCGCACGCCGCCGAGGAGTAGTCGACGCTGATGACTTCACCGGTCTCGGTGGTGATGGTGTCGAGGCGGTGCCGGGTGATCGGCGGGTATCCGTCGGTGACGTCCACGCGGTTGGCCAGCGGTCGCCCGGCAAGCGTCACTGGCGGCAGGGGGATCGAGGTCGTGGGCCCGGTGCCCTGGGCGTCCTCGCCAGTGCGCACGATGGTGGACAGCCACAGCGACGGTGTGGTCGAGTCCCCGGTCGGCGGGAAGGTGTGCGTGAACGCGTACTTGTCGACGTCGCTGAGCGTGCTGCCGTCCAGCGCCTGGGTCTGGATGCCGGTCAGCTCGTATGTCGACCAGAACGTGGGCGTGTTGACGGTGCAGGCCGCGTTCTGCGCGCACTGCAGGTCGTAGGGGACGTCCGGCCAGTCCTTGGCGGTGGACGAGCTCAGCGTCGAGGTGGCACAGCCGCTGCCGGAGGTGTCGCAGCGACCGCTGACGGTGAAGCTGACCCGGCCGGCCGGAGTCGTGCTGTAGACCTGTCCTGCGCGCTGCCCGTAGTCGATGCGGCTGAGGTAACCGCTGCGGGTGTAGGGCGTGTTGGCGGTGGTGCCCAGGTCCCGGGCGTAGTAGCCGGTGTCGTCGGTGTACCAGTACGACAACGCGTCCTGGTGAGAGTCCACCACGTAGTCGAGGTTCCAGCGGTATGCCTGCTGGCACCAGGAGTTCGCGAACGTCGCGTTGTAGCAGGGCTGTCCGGAGGCGGTGGCGTAGACCGGCTCGGTCCACACCGAGTTGGTGGTGGCGTCGCCTGAGGCGTAGCCGGGAAGCTGGTCGAGGCCGAAGTAGTACTGGGTGCCGTCGTCGCCGGTCACCACCCAGTACTCACCGTTGTGCGCGCCGTTGGAGGCGCCGGTCTCGTACTGGACCCGCTCGTTCGCGTCGTCCTGCGGCCGCCAGGTGCCGGTGGCGTCGTCCTTGATGAGGGTGGAGGATTTTCCGGCCAGCGAGAGCGTGAGCGTGTCGTCGTCCGACCAGCAGTTGTCCTGGGTCTTGGTGGCGCCTGCGGGGTTCTGGTCGCAGGACTGGTAGGAGCGCTCGATGAAGCCGGGGTCGTAGCCGAATCCGTCACCGATCGGCGATGCCTGGTTGTTGGTGGAGGAGGTCAGGCCGTCCTGGGACTGGGAGTTGTAGTCCAGTTCGACCTTGGGCGCGAGCCCGCCGGGCACGGTCGGCGTGACGATCGGGTACGACCAGGAGAAGGCGTCCGAACTGCCGCCGGCCTGCCAGGTCGAGGACGGCTGCAGCGAGGTCGCCGCGAAGTTGCCGCCGCCTCCGCCGGCCGAGGACACAGCGGCCACCACCGTGGTGGACGAGGCGGCCTCGAGCGGGATGTCGGAGGCGGTCAGCGTCTTCGCCGCGGCGTCCCCCTGCGACGCGACGGGCCGCTGTGTGCGGCATCCTGCCTTGTCCGGAGTGGTCAGGGCGCAGGCCGGCAGAGTGACCAGATGCAGCCGGGATGCCCAGTCGCCGCCGAACGCGTCCGCGAACCGGCTGTAGTCCAGGGTCGCTCCGACATCCGCACGGGTCTGGGAAGCACGGCCCTCTGCGGTGAGCGACAGCAGGACGCCGTTGACGCCCGCCGCCTGTGCCGAGGCGCGTGGCAGCACCTTCACGGCGACCGTGGGAGGTGCCGTGAGCCGAGCAGCCGCGTGCTTCCCGGACGAGGACTTCCCGGCGGCGGGCTTCGGCGCGTCGGGCTTATCGGGGGCGCCGATCCACACCGGGAGCGAGCCGGCCCGCTGCGCAATCCCCAAGGAGTCCGCGTCGAGGGCGACTTCGGCGCTGCCGGACGGCCATACCGCCGCGCTCGGCCGGTAGCTGGGCATCGGCTTCGGCTTGGCGTACTTCGACACCACCGCGGTCACCGGGACCGACGTCGCCTTCGGCGGGGCCGGCGGCTTGCCGGGGGCCGACGCCTGCGCCGGAACCGCCTGAAGCAGCGCCGCGCACACCGCCAGAGCACCTGCCACAGCGGTGAACGCGCGCAGCGAGGACGCCCGCAGCGAGCGTGGCGTGCTTCCGGCCGACATCCTCGCCGTTCGTCGCCGGTGCCGTGCCCAGCCAGAAGCCACGTGCCCCACCCCTCACCCTCGGTGACCGATCACGTGACGGCACGCGATCATCCGCCGGGAAACTACCAACCCCCCTGACCTGCCTAACTCCCATTACCAACACATGACCCGATATTCACTTTTACTAATTCGACACACTTCCCATACAACTGGGCGGAATCGCTGACTCCGCGTTATCACCCCCACTGGCATGGGCTTTTGTCCTCTTCTAGCGTCTGACCGGACCGGAATCACCGGCCTTCGGACGGGAGATCACGTGACGCGCTCGCACCACGCACCAGCCCGGACGGGTCAAGCCGCACGGTCGGGGGGACCGCAGGGATGCTTGAGGACGGCCGCCGTAGCCGCACTCGCTCTGCTCGCCTCCGCCGCTCTGGCCCTGCCCGCCTCCGCCGCACCAGCACAGCCCGACACCGGCACGGGCCAGGACAACTACTCGTCCGGCCAGTCGGCCCCCGTCACCCCGGCGACGCCGGCCGACCCCGCCGTGCCCCGTCTCGACGACGGCTACGGGCCGGATGCCGCGCAGTCACAGGCCATGCAGAAGGCCGCCGCCGAAGCCGCCGACACCGGTCAGCCCGTCGCCGTGGACAGCCTGACCACCCCCGAGCAACAGGTCACCGCGCTGCCCGGCGGGGGATTCCAGCTGAACGCGAACCCGGAGCCCGTGCGCGCACGGAAGGCAGGCGCCTGGGTCCCGGTCGACACCGCCCTCCATCAGGCTCCCGATGGCCGATGGGCGCCTTCCGCCACCGCGTACGGCACGGTCTCCTTCTCCGCCGGTGGTGACACCGCCCTGGTGACCAGCTCCTACGCCGGCACAGCCGTCACCATCCGCTGGCCGCACGCACTGCCGGCTCCCGAGATCGACGGGGCGACCGCCACCTACCCGGACGTGCTGCCGTCGGTCGATCTGAAGCTGACCGCCACGTCCTCCGGCGGCTTCAGCGACGTGCTGGTCGTCAAGTCACCTGCCGCAGCAGCGCGCCCGGACCTCGCCACCCTCGAACTCGCCACCTCCGTCACGGGAGGTACCCTGCATCACTCCGGGAACGGGCTGAGGGTCGCAGACCACGCGGGGAACGAAGTGATGTCGGCGGCCACGCCCCTGATGTGGGACTCCAACACCACGCTGCCCGCGAACACCTCGCACAGCGCCGCGGCCTCACGGGTCCCGACGGCCGCCGACCCGTCCGACGCAGCCCACGCGGGACTGGCCGCACACATCGCACCGGTCATGACCTCGGTCAGCGGCTCCCGGCTCACCCTCACACCGCAGCAGAGCCTGCTCACCGCGCGCACCACCGTCTTCCCGGTCTACATCGACCCGACGTTCAACTGGCACCCGTCCAGCCCGGGCGCTCCGGCCTTCGACGAGGTCAAGCAGGGCTGCCCCGGCACGTCCTTCTACAACAGCACCGGCAAGCTCGCCGACAACGGCAACCTCGGCGTCGGCTACAACGGCTGGGCCGAAGGCGACTGCAACACCGGCGACGAACACGCCATCTACCAGTGGAAGCTCTCCTCCACACTCTTCGGCGCGCACATCAACAGCGCCACAGTGGAAGCCACCGAGGTCTTCACGGCCGCCTGCTCGGGCACCTACCCGGTCAACCTGCACTGGTCGGGCGGAATCGGCTCCGGCACCGACTGGAGCAACCGCCCCAAGTACAACAGCTACTCGACCTCCGTCGACTTCGCCCGCGGCTACAACCCGGACCTGTGCCCGTCGGCCGGCGACGTCAGCCACGGCTTCAACGTCCTCACCCCCATCAAGGCCGATGCCTCCGGGCACTCCGCCTCCTTCACCGCCACCCTGAGCGAGGACAGCACCGAGTCGTCCCGCAACGACTTCGGGTTCTCCCGCTTCTCGCACAACCCGAGCCTGCAGATCGAGTACAACACCAAGCCCTCGGTGCCCTCGGCCGCGACCATGGCCGCGATCTCGGGGGCGGACGACGCCGCGTGCGACACCACCGCCCCGTACCCGTACATGGGCAAGACACTCGCCAGCACCCCGCCGATCCTTGAGGCCAAGGTCTCCGACAAGGACGCCGACAAGCTCCGCGCCACCTTCCAGTACTGGGTCGACGGCAGCACCACCAAGGCCACCGGTCTGAGCAACGACAACCTCAGCAGCGGCACCTACGCCAAGTTCAGCCTGCCCGCGAGCTTCGTCAGCTCCCTCACCAACGGCAAAACCGTCGACTGGCAGGCGGAAGTCACCGACGGCGAGGACTCCACCACCTTCGCCCAGTCCCCCACCTGCCACTTCACGGCAGAACCCACCGCGCCCGACGCACCCACCGTGACCTCCGAGAACGACCTCTACCCGAACACCGACCAGGACGGAGGCGTCGGCGCAGCCGCGGGCACGGCAGGGACATTCGACGTCGCCACCGCCGGTGGGGCGAGCGCCGCGAAGTTCGTCTGGTCCCTCGACGTGCCGCCGCCCACCAGCAACCCGCCGGCCGCGCAGACCGTGCCCGCCTCCTCCGGCAAGGGCCAGATCAGCGCCACCCCGTACGCGCCCGGCCCGCACACGCTGTGGGTCTACGCCGTGGACGCCGCGGGCGACGACTCCGGCACCACCGGATACCCCTTCCTCGCCACCGGCGACCCCGGCAGCACCTGCTCCACCCTGAGCGCCTGCTTCGACAACACCGCCATCAGCGCCGACACCGCCACCGCGAAGGCCGACATCGACGGCAGCGGCGACAGCTTCTCCGCCACCGACCTGGCCAATGCCGGCTGGACCAGTGGCGGAAAGGTCACCGTCGACGGCGCCACGTTCACCCTGCCCGCCTTCGGCTCCGGCCAGAAGGACAACGTCCTCGCCGACAACCAGACCGTCGGCTTCAGCGGCTCCGGCAGCGCACTGGAATTCCTCCTCACCGCCACCGACGCCAACCTCGCCACCCCCGGCGCCATCGACGGCGACCAGACCGCCCCCTACGTCCCCGAAGGGACAGAAGTCGTCGGCTCCTACTGCTTCGACGGCACCACGCCGAACGGCCCCTGCGCCGCGACCGGCTCCATCACCTACACCGACGGCACCTCGGTGCCCTACGTCCTGACCGTGCCCAACTGGTGGGACATGGGCGGCTCTCTGCCCACCGTCGTCCTGCCGCACCGCAATGACGCCACCGGCACCCATGCCTCACCGCACGGGCTGTTCGCATTCTCCGTCCCCACCAACCCCGGCAAGACCATCGCCTCCGTCACCCTGCCGGACGTCGGCAACCACATCGGCTTCCAGGCCCCGACGCTGCACATCTTCGGCATGGCCACCCGCAACACCACCGCCGGCACCCCCGAAGCCACCGGCACCACCGCCGCCGCCCCCGACGGCCAGTCCTGGACCGGCGCCTGGGCCAACCCCAACGAGGGCCAGTACAACTTCCAGGGCACCGCCTTCTCCAACCAGACCTTCCGGGTCGCCCTGAAGCCCTCGCTGTCCGGCGGCACCGTACGCGTCAAACTCGACAACGCCCTCGGCGCGAGCAAGCTGACCATCGGACACGCCACCGTCGCAGTCGACTCCGGCTCGGAATCCCCCTCCCCGATACCCGCGGGAGCACCGGCGACACTGAAGTTCGGCGGCGCCCAGTCCGTCACCATCCCCGCCGGCGGCTCCGTCTACAGTGACCCGCTGGGCTTCTCCGTCACCGCCGGCCAGTACTTGCTGGTCTCCTACCAGCTGTCCAACTCCGTGCCCTATCTGGTGCAGCACTCGTTCGCCAACACCGCCTACGAGTACCTCACCGCCGTCGGCGCCGGCGACAAGACCACCGACACCACGGGAACCCCCTTCGCCGAGCAGTGGAACGGCTGGTACACCGACCTGGTGACCAACCTCGACGTCATCTCCGCCGGGACCCCCACCCAGGCCGTACTCGGCGACGGTCTCATCGACGCCTTCCAGCCCAACACCCACCCCGTCACCAACGGCACCCGCGTCTCCGACGCCCTGGCCGACGCCGAACCCACCACCCCCCACCCCTACGGCACCATCGCCGAAGGCATCGAGTCCAACGACCTGATGACCGACAACCCCCAGACCTACAACGGCAACACGGTCGGCGGCCCCGCGGTCCTCTCCCGCATCGACCGCGACCTCCTCGACCAACCCGGCATCAGCAACGTCGTCATCACCGAGGGACTCGAAGACCTCCTCCAGGGCACCACCAGCGACGCACTCGAATCCAACGGCTACACCGCGCTCGTCCAGCAACTCCAAGGCTGGGGCATCGCCACGACCATCGCCTCTCTCACCCCGTGCGAGGGATACGGCGGAAGCGGGGCCACCCCCGACGATCCCTGCACCGCCGACACCGACACCAACCGCACCGCCGTCAACGACTGGCTCAGCGGCATGCCCCTGGGCACCCCATGGGACACCGCGCCGGTCTACAACGCAGACTTCGACACGGCGCTGGCCGTGCCCGACTCCACCACCGGTGAGGAGAAACTCGCCACCGCCGCCGACACCGGCGATCACGTCAACCTCACGGACGCCGGCTACGCCGCCGAGACACTCGCCATCATCTCCCCCCACGACACCTGGAACTTCGACGACGGCGACGGCTTCACCCTCGCCACCGACACCGCACCCACCGACACCCCCACCACCGCGAACGACACCACCACCGGGGTCGGCGCCGAACCCCTGACCCTCGCCGGGACGACCACCTGGACCGACGACCCCACCCGCGGCGAAACCCTCACCTTCGACGGCGCCACGGGCGAAGCCGACAGCACCGGACCCGCGCTCGACACCACCGGCAGCTACTCCCTCTCCGCCTGGGTCAAACTCAGCTCGCTCCCCGCCCACAACGCCACCGTCGCCGCCCAGTCCGGCACCGTGAACAGCCCCTTCTACCTGCAGTACAACTACACCGCCGCAGGTGCTCCCGGCTGGGCGCTCAGCTTCACCAAAGCCGACACCGCGAGCCCCGGCTTCTGGACCGCGGCGACCACCGGCGCCACGACCAGCTGGACCCACCTCGTCGGCACCTACAACGCCACCACTCACACCGCCCGCCTCTACGTCAACGGCACCCTGGCCGCCACCGCCACCGGCGTCACCTCCTGGAACGCCACCGGACCCTTCACCGCCGGCCACGACCAGTACAACGGCGCCGACGGCGACCACCTCCCTGGGGCCATCAGCGATCTCCAGGCCTGGAACTACACCCTCGACCCCAACCAGGTCACCGCCCTCTACCAGCAGATCCCCTGACCACCCCCTCAGTGAGAGCGCGCGGCCTACTACTGCGGGTGGCCGCGCGCTCACCACCGCCAGGGGAACTCGACCAGACCCCCTGCTGCCCGCCAGGCCCCCGGACGACCCGCGACGTGCGGGTCCCACGCCCGGTAGGGCTCACCGCTTGCGCAAGCGGCTGACCCCTCAGAGAAGAGTCCCCGGTGACCGCATCGCGGGCGGGCGCGGCAGCGGGGGCGGTGGTGGCAGTAGCGTACGAGGGAGGCGCTCCCGTACCAGCCAGGTGGCGGGCGCGGTCTCGGGGAGTCCGCGGCGGCCGGTGCCGCCCCGCTCCTGCAGCACGCGCGGTTCACGGCGGGGCTCCCGCCGGGCCGCGGCAGCTCCTTCACGGCGGAACGGTGACACGCATGACGACAGTCGCATACCAAGGCGAACCCGGCTCCAACTCGTCCACGGCGGCGCGCGAGCTGTTCCCCGGCTGCACGGAGCTGCCCTGCACGGGCTTCGAGGAGGCGCTGGACGCGGTGACCCTCGGTACGGCGGACCTCGCGGTGATCCCCGTGGACAACTCGACCGCCGGCCGGGTCGCCGACGTGCACCACCTGCTGCCGGAGTCGGGGCTGTCGATCGTCGCGGAGTACTTCCTCGCCATCCGCTTCGACCTGGTGGGGGTGCGCGGGGCGTCACTCGCCGGGGTCGAGTGCGTACGCAGCCACGTGCACGCGCTCGGGCAGTGCCGCAAGGTGCTGCGGAAGGGGGGCTGGCGCACGCTGGTCACCGACGACACCGCGGGCGCCGCCCGCGAAGTGGCCGAACTCGGCGACCCGCGGCACGCGGCACTCGCGCCACCGCTCGCGGCCAGCCTGTACGACCTGGAGGTGCTCCAGGCCGGCGTCGAGGACAACCCGGACAACACGACGCGGTTCGTCGTCCTGTCCCGCGAGGGCGCTTCCCCGGCCGCGGAAGCGCCCGAGGGCCCGATGATGACCAGCCTGTTCTTCTGCGTGCGCAACATCCCGAGCGCTCTCTACAAGGCGCTGGGCGGTTTCGCGAGCAACGCGGTGAACCTCACGAAGATCGAGAGCTACCAGATGGGCGCGGGCCTCAACCCGAGCCGCTTCTACGTGGAGATCGAGGGCCACCCCGCCGAGCCGCACGTGGCCCTGGCCCTCGAAGAGCTCCACTTCTTCTCCTCCGAAGTCCGCATCCTGGGCACCTACCCCGCCCACCCCCACCGCACGGAGTCCCGCTAGCAGGTGCCGCTACCCGCTCAGGGGCATTCAGGTCGCGCGGCACTCCGCGGGCCGGCAGCGACGGTGAGCTGCCCGATCCGGATGCGGGAGGGGCTGCGGCCGTGGCCGGATCCTGCGTGCCCGGCCGGGGCAGGACGTTGTGCGAGGCCGAGCGGGGCAGCGCAGCGGAGGGCGATCGGTCCCGGCGGCGGGATCGGGTCTCAGCAGCGGGGCGGAACCGAGGGGGCCGTGCTAGCGTGGCGGTGGGTTGCAGCCGTGGTTGCCGGAGAGTCCGGCTCCGGACCGGGCCGATCGCCGCGGCAGGGCGGACTTCCCACCCGGAGTTCCAGACATCGCATCCGAGAACGCCTACTTCACCGCCGGGACCTGCACCTTCGAGGCGCGGGCTCCGGCTCGCCGCGTTTCACGAGGTGCGCCGCGACGGCCAGGAGGGTTCGCATCGAGCGTGACCGCCTGCTCCGGTACGGGGCCGCAACGGGGAAGGCCCGGCGACGCTCCCCCGTCAGGCCGCACCCCTGCCCGAAGTCCCCGGCCGGACCTCGCTCCCGGCCCGTTGGCCCCTTCTCCGACCAGCCACTTCTCCAGCTCTTGTGAGGCTTCATGCGTTGCATCATCGCCCGGTACCCGTTCGACCTGACCAAGGACGGAGTGCTGGACTCCATGAAGGGCATCGCGCCCGAGCCCGTCACCGGCCGGTCCGTCGTCATCGGCCGCCGCCGCTACCCGATCAAGCAGGTCGGGCAGGTGATCACCCGACAGGACCCCCGCGACTTCACGGGTGACGAGGTCGCGCGTGCGTTGACCCGTCTCGGGTTCACCTGCGAGGAGCAGCCGCCGGCGGCAGACGTCCCGACACCGCTTCAGGCCGCCTCGGCGCTGTTCGGAACCGCCGACACACCGCAGGAGTGACGACCGGCGGGTGACCGCCGCACAGACTCAGCGGGGGCCCTGCCGACACGTGTCGGCAGGGCCCCCGATGCCGTACGGGCCGGACCACGAGCGGAGGACCGGTGCGCCCACATCGGCACAGAGCACCGGCGCGCAGCCGATCCGTCCCGGCCCCGCCGGCCCGGCGCTGAACCGAACGCGCCGTACGTGCCCGCTCCTGACTGTCCACCGCAACGCCCGAGCCCGCAGCAGCGGCCGGGACGCTACGTCGCGCTGCCCACCCAGGAGTGGGCGGGGTTCGTGGCGTCGCAGGGCCATTGGACCGCGTCGGCGCCGTTCGTGGTGCTGCCGCCGTAGATCGTCAGGCACTGCGCGCTCTCGCCGTTGAAGAGGATCGAGCCGTCGCCCGCGGCTCCCGTCGCACGGGTCCACTCCTGGGAGGCGCTGCCGTTGCAGTCCCACTGAACCAGCAGCGCGCCGTTCGTGCTGCTGCCGCCGTAGACCGTCAGGCAGCGGCCGCTCTGGAAGTTGCGGATCGTGTCGCCGCTCCAGTACCAGTTCTGCGGGCTCGTGCCGTCGCAGTCCCACTGCACGACGTCCGCCCCGTTGTTGAGGCTCGCCCCGTACGGCAGCAGGCACTTTCCGCTGTTGACGTTCTTGAAGCGCACCGTGCTGATCGCGCTCGCGGCCGGGTCGATGTCGAACACCACCCGCTGCGGGTACACCTCGTCCGCCTGGTCGACCTCGTTGACGCCGTGGATGCGGTCGGCGCCCGCGTCGTAGTCGAGGTTCTGCGTCATGTCGGGGGCCGCGGTCAGCACCGAAGGGGCCGCGCCCGGGGCGCCCTTGTGGATGCAGTCGCTCTCGCGGTAGCCGTTGTCGAAGCTGCTCGGGCAGGTACCGCTGATGAAGAAGGCGCCGTCGGCGAAGACCACGCCCTGCATGTGCCAGACCGGCGAGACCCACGCGGCGGTGGCCGCGCTGCTGCCGTGCGCCGTGGCGGAGACCGGCAGGCCGGTGTCGAGGTCGAACGGCCAGCGCATCAGGCGCCCGCCGGGCGCGTTGTCCTGCACGTACTCGGCGGAGGTCAGCGCCTGGTCCGCCCGGTCGAAGCTCATGGCGTTCAGGCAGGGGCCGTCGCCGGTCAAGGACGCGCAGGCGCCGTCGGCGAGGCCGGTGGTGGAGTAGCTGTAGCGCACGGGCAGGAGGTAGGTGAAGCCCTGGAAGCCGATGGAGTCCCGTCGCAGGTCGCCGAGTTGGTAGACGTCGAGCCTCTTGCCGTAGCCGACCAGGAGGTTGTCGCCGTACCAGACGACGCTGTCCACATGGCCCGGCCGGGTGGTGAAGGCGCCGGCCGTCCCGGGGGTGATCAGCAGGACGTCCACGTAGCGGGGAGTGGCGCTGTCGCGGTCGATGAAGCGCAACTTGGCGAGGCTGTCGGATGCCGCGTGCCAGGAGGTCACCTCCCAGCGGTGCCCGCCCCAGGTGCCGTCGGAGGTCTTGGCGTGCGGAAGTGAAAGCCCTTGCGGGGCCCAGCCGTTGGTGCCGCTCTCGTCGGCGGAGTCGTCCCAGCAGTAACCGGCCGCGTGGACACCGGGGTTGAAGGGCGTCGGGTAGCACAGGCCGGACCGGCCGGCCGTGCCGGTACCCGCCAGACCGGTGAGGGACTGCGTCGAGAGCGCGGGATTCTGCGCCAACTGGCCGATGTCGTCGGCGTGGTCGGGCAGTGCGGTGAGCTGGAAGCTGCTCGCGTCGATCGGGTCGATGCCGGACGCGGCGTGCGCGGTACCCGCGCCCGCTCCCGCCCACAGCCCGCCGGCGAGCACGACGGCCGCCGTCCATGTACGCAGCAGCCGCGCGGCGCGGCCGAGGTTCCGGAGATGGGGTGCCATGGGCCACCCTCCTGCCTGGTGTGGGACATGCGGTCACGGGACATCAGTGGCGTCCGCCGACCGGACGCCACCCACCGAGGCGCCACCCTCTCATGCCCCACCGCCCGGAATCCGAGTCGCGACCTCCCCACGGCCTGGCTGACCTGCCGAACTCCCGTCCGCCCGGCCCGCAGGCGGAACGAGGTGGGCGAAGCGGCTCCCGTGAGTGTCACCCGCGCCGCCGCCAGCCGATCAGGCCGCCCACCGGATGAATGCCCTTACCGTTTCGATCCCTTGACGGTGATCTTGGCGAAACGTAGCGTGTGCGTCCGCAGGGCCGCGGCCTGCACCGGCGGCCGGTGCCGTGGACGCGTCACCCGCCTTTCCGCGCAGGTCGCGCCTCCCCCCGCCGTTTCTTTCGGGCTTCTCTTCGGCCCGCACACCGCAGAGGAAGGAACCAGGTGGGCATCACACCCTCGCGCCCCCGGCCGCGGACGGCGCCACAGCCTCCCGGAGCGCACCCGGCACCGCAACCACCGGCGGCCGCGCAGCAGCAGCCCTCCCCCGCCGATCGCCCGGGCCGGCGCCCCGACCGACAGCCCGGTGCACAAAGCCGCGTACGCGCCACCGCAAGGACCGCCCGGGTGGCCCGCAGGACCCGGCGCGCCGCGGGCCTCGTCCTCGCCCTCGGCGGCCTGATCGGCGCGGTCGCCGCCGCCCCCGCCTCCGCCGCCCACCAGGCCCCCGCCCCCGACACCTGGGTGCTGAGCACCACCGACACCACGCATGACTACGCGCCCACCTTCGTCGGCAACGGTTACCTCGCCGCCCGTGTCCCGGCCGCCGGTGAGGGCTACGCGGCGAGCCCCGTCACCACCCAGGCGGAACTCGCCGGCTTCTACGCCCAGCCGCCCGGCGACTACGAGCGCCGGGCGAGCCTGCCGACCTGGACCACGCTCGGCTTCGGCCGCACCGGCGACGTCCACGGCATCCCGGGCACCTGGTCCTGCGGCTTCGACCAGCTGTGCCCGGCCCGCGACGGCGCCATCTCCGGCGGTGCCTTCGTGGAGACCTCCCACGGCGGCTCCATTGCCGGCGGCTACCTGGCCGGCCTCAATACGAACAACACGCCCACTGTGGGCGGCAAGGACAGCATCGTGCTGCGCGACGCCCCGGCCGGCCAGGCCGTGCTGGACGTGCGCTACGCGAACGGCAGCGGCACCCCGCAGACCGTCCACCTCGGTGTCGACGGCGCCTCCCAGCAGCTGACCCTTGCCCCGACGGCCAGTTGGGACGACTGGGCCGTGGCGCACATCCCCGTCACGCTCACCGCGGGCACCAATACCCTGGAGATCACCGTCGCCCAGGGCGACACCGCGCGGGTGAACGTGGACTACCTCGCCGCCTACCCCGAAGGCGCGCAGCCGCCGACGGCCGTGGCCCCCGAGACCGTGGGCACCACCAGCGACTACCGCCAGTCGCTCGACCTCCGCACCGGCACGCTCACCACCTCCTTCGACTGGACCTCGCCCGAGGGCGACCGCACGAGCTTCAGCTACGCGGTCGACACCAGCCGCGCGCAAGGCCACTTGGGCACCGTCACCGCGCGCGTCGTGCCGCACTGGAGCGGAAACGCCACCGCGGTCGACGAGTTCGACGGCCGCGGCCTCGACCACGCCTCGGCCACCGGCTCCACGGTGGACGGCAGGAGCGCCACCCTGTCGGAGACCGTCGCCACCGACGGCAACCTCGTGACCGCGGGCCTGAGTTCGGCGCTGCGGGTGGACGGCCGCACGCAGCGCACCCGGCCGCTGCCCGCCGGCGACGACGGCAGCGCGGGCCAGAGCGCCGCCTTCACCGTCCGGGCCGGGAAGACGTACGAGATCACCAAGTACGTCGGTGTGGCCTCCAGCGTGGACACCGACCGGTCGCTGACGGCCGCGACACCGCAGCAGGCAGCCGCGGCCACGGCCGCCGGTGCCGCACGCGACGGCCTCCGCGCGGTGCGGGCCGCCAACGACCGCGCGTGGGCGAAGCTGTGGCAGTCGAGCATCTCGGTGCCGGGCGACGCGGCCATGACCGCGCAGATCCACGCCTCGATGTTCTACCTGCTGGCGAGCATGCGCGACGGCGTCACCTGGAGCACCAGCCCGGGCGGGCTGTCCTCCGACGGCTACAACGGCCATGTCTTCTGGGACATGGAGACGTGGATGTACCCGGCGCTGCTCGCCCAGTACCCGGACATCGCGCAGACCGCCGACACCTACCGGCAGAAGCTGCTGCCCGCCGCCGAGGCCGCGGCCGCCGCGCTGTCCACCCCGCAGCAGCCGATCAAGGGCGCGAAGTTCCCCTGGGAGAGCTCGCTGACCGGCAAGGAGTCGATCCCGCCGGGCAACAACGAGGGCAACGACGAGATCCACATCGACTCCGACATCGCCCTGGCCCAGTGGCAGTACTACGAGGCCAGCGGCGACACCGCCTGGCTGCGGGACAAGGCGTGGCCGGTGCTGAAGGACATCGCCGACTACTGGGCCACCCGAGCGGTGCCGGACGGCTCCGGCGGCTACGACATCGACCACGTCCAGGGGCCCGACGAGTACCACGACCCGGTGGACGACAGCGCGACCACCGACGCCGGCGCGCAGGCGTCGCTGCGGATCGCCGTCCAGGCGGCCGGCATCCTCGGCAAGGCCGCCGACCCCGCCTGGAGCACGGTCGCCGACGGCCTGAAGATCCCGGTCGACTCCGCGCTCGGCATCCACCCCGAGTACCAGGGCTACAACGGCGAGCAGGTCAAGCAGGCCGACGTCACGCTGCTGCAGTACCCCTGGAACGTGCCGATGCCGGCCGCGCTCGCCCAGAGCGACCTGGACTACTACACCGCGCACACCGACCCCGGCGGCCCGTCGATGACCGACTCGATCGCCACCATCGACGCGGCCGCGCTCGGCTCGCCCGGCTGCACGGCCTACGACCACCTGCGCAGCAGCGTCGACCCGTTCATCGCGGCGCCGTTCGACCAGTTCCACGAGACGCGCACCGGCGGCGCCTTCACCTTCACCACCGGAGAGGGCGGCTACCTCCAGCAGTTCCTCTACGGCTTCACCGGGCTGCGCTGGGGCACCGACGCCGTCACCGTGGACCCGTTCCTGCCGCAGCAGCTGCCGGGCGTGGACATCACCGGCGTCAAATGGCACGGCAGCACGTTCGACGTCTCGGTCGGGCAGCGGACCACCACGCTGACCGTGCGCTCCGGCCCGGCGCTGGCGGTCCGCGACGGCAGCGGCACGGTCCACCGGGTCCACCCCGGTGCTCCGCTCCACCTCGCCACGCGGCATCCGGCGCCCTCCGCGGGCGGCACGGGCGGCTGCGCGGGCGGCACCGGGCAGTAGACCGGCCGCGAACGGCACGACGCCGGGGCCGCGCGGAGTCCCCCGTGAGGGGACCCGCGCGGCCCCGGCGTCTTTGGCGCCGTAGCGGCGGTCACGTGTCGGAGCCGGCCGTCTCGCGGTGGCCCGCCGCCGGGTGGGCCGGGGGCGGGTCCGCGGCCAGGTAGCCGCGGACGGAGCGGGCCAGGCGCTCGGCTTGGGCGTGGAGTTCGGCGCCGGAGGTGTCGGAGGCGCCGGCGCCGATCGCGTAGACGCGGGGGTGGGTGCGGCAGGCGCGGGTGCGGGGGTCGACAGCGACGGTTCCGGTGGCGTCGGCCAGGCCGGCGGTTCGGGTCACGAAGGAGGATCCGCCGGCAGGGCCCGGCAGGTGCGGCCGCCCGGTGGCGACGACCAGGATGTCGAAGGGGAGGGTGGTGCCGTCGGCGAGGGCGACCTCCGAGCGGTCGAGGTCGGCCGCGGCCGCTTCGGCCTGCAGGAAGGCGATCCCTTCGCGCAGCAGCCGGTGCTCGGGAGCGTGGAGGGTGTCCGGGCCGTACAGCCCGAGGACGGTGAGGAGTTCGGCCTCGTGGTCGCGGGTGTCGTAGCGGTCCACCACGGTGATGCGGACGCCGTCCGAGCCGCAGTAGCAGCGCAGCCGGTTCGCGACGAGGATGCCGCTGCCCCCACCGCCGACGACCACGATGTGCGCGTTCATGCCGTCCTCCTTCGCTGGTCGGGTTGCTGCGGTCGGATGGGGTGTCAAAGGAGCCAGCGGTGGTCGCGGACCACGGGGAGGCGGGCCCATATGCGGCCGAGGCCCCAGGTGTTGCCGGCGTAGAGGGCGGCCGACAGGATCGCCGCGAGGGCGTAGAGGACGTGGTAGTCGACCAGGGGGTTGGACGAGCCGCTGGGGGCGCCGCCCGACAGGTGCTGGGCGAGTGGCCATTCGGCCGCCCACATCATGGCCATCATCACGGTGCCGGCGACCGCGGTGATCCGCAGCGCGACCCCGCTGACGAGTGCCAGGCCGATGCCGAGCATGCCCAGCATGAAGAGCCAGTCGGCCCAGCCGTCGCCGGCGATGTCGCGGAAGAAGCCCTGCAGCGGGCCGACGTGGATGTTCGACAGGAAGCCCTTGGTCGGCGAGCCGCCGTCGATCCAGCCCTTGCCCGAGCCGGTGGCGTAGTGCCAGCCGAAGGTCTTGTCGAGGAACGCCCACAGGAAGACGAACCCGGTGGCGATCCGCACCACCGCGGCGACCCGCGCCACGGCCGGCGTCATCACGGTGCCGGGCCGCCCGGTGTGCACGGCGGCTTGCCCGGCCGGGCCCTGCGGTCCGGCGGCGAGGGGGGTTTCCGGGTGAACGGCCATGACGGCTCCTCCTTGCGGTGGTGGTGCGGTGCGGTTGCTGACGGGATCACTGTCGCCCTGCGGCGGTCCGCCCCGCTGGAGGCCGACGTCCCGCCGCCGCGGGACCGAACGGCCCTGCGTACGGGCCTGGTTGGGGCCCCACCGGGCGCCCCGGTCAGCCCTCGTGCATCGCCCTCGCGCGCGGCACGGTAGGTGCGGGAACCCACCGGCCCGACACCTTACGGAGGACACCATGAAGCACCGCATCGTCGGCAGCGTGATGACGGGCGACGTCGTCAAGGTCCGCGAGCAGACACCGTTCAAGGAGGTCGCGACCCTGCTCGACGCGCACCGCATCAGCGGCCTGCCCGTCGTGGACGACGACGACAAGGTCGTCGGCGTCATCTCGGAGACCGACCTGATACTGCGTCAGGCACAGGCCGAGGACGACGGCGAACCGCCGCGCCGGCACCGGCCGTTGCTGACCAGGACCGCGCGCACCACCGCGGCGAAGGCGCTCGCGCTGACCGCGGGCGAGCTGATGTCCACCCCGCCGGTCACCGTCCGCGCGCAGGACTCCCTCGCGCACTCCGCCCGCCTCATGGCCGCCCGCCACGTCGAGCGCCTGCCGGTTCTGGACGAGGAGGACCGCCTCGTCGGCATCGTCACCCGCCGCGACCTGCTCACCGTCTTCCTGCGGCCGGACGAGGAGATCCGCCGCGACATCGTCAAGGAGATCCTGGTCGAGTCGCTGTGGCTGCCCCCGCAGGCGGTCGGCGTCAGCGTCGAGGACGGCGTCGTGACGCTGGAGGGCCGGCTGGAGCGCGAGAGCGAGGTGCTCGTGGCGGGCCGGATGACGGCCAGGATCGACGGCGTGGTCGCCGTCCGCAACCACCTCACCGCGCGCTTCGTCGACTCCGCCCCGCCCGCCCCGCCGGAGGTGCACGGCATCGCCGACGAATGGCTGCAGCGGCCCCGGCACACGACGCAGCACTGACCACGGCGCCGGCCGGCGCATCGACCGTGGCGCCGGCCGCGCCGGGCAAAGCACGAGCGCAGAGCCTGTCGGGGCCGGGCGCCGGGCCAACAGCCCTGCGGCGACCGCGTGTTGGGGGGCAGCTATCGCTGCGGGAGGCGGTAGACCGAGACGTGGGAGCGCGACTCGGCGGTGAACTCCGCGCCCTGCCAGTCGGCGTGCCGCGACTCCGGCTCGAAGCCCGCCAGTTGGGCCATCAGGTCGAGTTCGGCGGGCCAGATGTAGCGGTGCGGGGTGCGGAAGAGGCGGGCCTGCCGGCGGTCGTCGTCGCCGGGCCCGTCGAAGTGGAAGTGGTGCGAGACGACGTGCTGGCGCAGCACGTCATAGGTGTCCAGGCCGATGTACCCGGGCTCGGACTGCCAGACGGTGGCGGTCCGCCCCGGCGGCAGCGCGCGCAGTTCGGGCACCCACAGCTCGATGACGAACCGGCCGCCGGGCGCGAGGTGGCGGGCCGCGTTGCGGAAGCAGGCGACCTGCTCGGCCTGCGTCAGCAGGTTCGAGATCGTGTTGAACACCAGGTAGACCAGGGAGTGTTCACCGGGTACGACGGCGGTCGTCATGTCGCCGAGGACCACCGGCACGGTCTCCTCGTCCACCTTGGCGCGCAGTTGCTCCAGCATCGCAGGCGACAGCTCGATCCCGGCGACGCGCACCCCACGCTCGGCGAGCGGCACGGCCACCCGTCCGGTACCGATGGCGAACTCCACCACGGAACCGCCGCCCGCCAGTTCGGCCAGGCGCTCCACGGTGGGGCCCAGCACCTCGGGGGCGAACATCCCGGAGCCGGGGGTGTCGTAGCGCTGCGCCGTCTCGGCGTCCCAGATCTCCTGCTGCTCCATGCTGTCCACCCTCGCGGGCCCGGCCGCGTGCGGTCCAGCGAATAAACGCCGCCGAACCGCACGCGCGTCGCCAGGAAGTGCGCGCTGACGGCCGCACATTGGGGCCGTACCCTCACCGTCTGCCGGCTGCGGGCCGCCGCACTTCAGCCGCGAGCCGCGGGCCGGGCGGGAGCACCGGGTGGGAAGCAACTGCCCCTATCGGGCGGTGAGTTCGGCGAGCGCCCGCTCGATCTCCGCGAAGGCGTCGACCGCCGCGTACTGCGCGGCCAGGCGCTGCGCGTTCTGCCGGTAGGAGGTGGTGCCGAGGAGTTCGTCGACGGCCTTGCGGACATCGATGGCGGCGGGCCGGTCGGTGCCGAGGTCCACGGCGGCGCCGGTGGCGGCCAGGCGCACGTTGTTCTCCAGCTTCTCCTCGCTGATGCCGGCGGCGACGATCGGGACGCCGTTGCGCAGTGCCTGCTGGACGGCGCCGAAGCCGCCGTTGGTGACCAGGACGTCCGCGTGCGGCAGGAGCGCGTCGAAGGGCACGAACTCCGCGACGCGGGCGTTCGCCGGGACGCCGTCGACCTCGCCGGGACGGCCGGTGGCCGCGACGACCAGACCGGGGAAGTCCGCCAGGCCCTCCAGGGTCGGCTCGATCAGCTCGCCGAAGTCCTGGTTGGCGATCGTGCCCTGGGTGACCACGACGACCTGCTCGGCGGCCGCCACCTCGGGCCACCACGCGGGAAGTTCGCCGATCTCGTCCGACGGGGGCAGAGTGCCGACGAACCGTACGTGCGCCGGGGTGTCGCTGCGCCGGTAGCTCAGCTCCTCGACCGACAGCTGCAGGAAGCGGTCGGCCTTCAGCACGGTGGAGTCCAGGAAGAACGGCGCCTCGGTGACGGTGACGCCGAGCTCGGCGAGCGTGCGGACGAACAACTCCTGGGCAGGGCCGAGCAGTTGGCCTTGCATGAAGGCGTTGGCCTCCTGGTTGCGGGCGCGGCCCTCCTCGCTGGCGTCCGGCGGCAGGCCCATGCCGAAGGGCGCGGTGTCGATGCTGGAGAGGGTGAAGGAGACCGGGCCGAGGCCGATCGCGGCCGCCGGGCGCGGCCCGGGCGCCCCGAACAGCGCGGGCATCGCGCCCAGGAACCCGGTCTCGTACACCAGGACCACCGGCTCGCCGGCGGCCTCGGCGAGCAACCGCTGCACGTCGTGGTGCTGGGGCGCCATCGCCGTCACGAACAGATTGCGCATGTCCCAGGCGAACCGCTGGGGCCCGGCGGGCACCGCCATGCGCTCGGCCGAGGTGAACGCCTGCTCCAGGTCGGCCCCGGCCGCCCCGGTGAACGCCTCGTACCGGACCCCGGCCTCGGCCTCCTCGCGGAACCGCCCGTGGCTCAGCAGCGTCACGTCGTGCCCGCGGCCGGCCAGGAACCCGGCCACCCGGTTCAGCGGGGCGAAGTGCCCGTAGACCGGCGAAGCGGCCACCAGAATCCTGCTCAAGGAGATCTCCTCGTCCGTGCTCGTCCATGCGCGTTGGTGCTTGTTCGTGCTCGGTAACGGCGGTCCCCGCTGCGGAGGGCGCGCCGCACGCGCGTCTCCCTCTTACACGCACGGGAGCGGCGAGGCGTTCAACGGCAAACGGAACGGAAGTGAAGAGGAGTCAGAAAGGCAGGGTTCGGGTGCAGGTTCGGGGGACCCGCTTCCCCGCAGTACGGCGGCAGGTGGCCGCGTCCCGGTCTCAGGCGGCGCGGTGGCGCGGTGCGGGGTGGCGCAGCCGCGCGGCCATGCGGGCGGCGTGGATCAGGGCCGCGAGGAACGCGACGAAGCACACGGACGACATCACGGCGACCACGTTGCGGATGTCGTCCAGGTCCGTCTCCGCCGCGCCCCAGGCGAGCAGGCCGGACAGGACGAAGAACACGGCGGCGAGCATCGCGGAGAACCGGAGCCCCAGTGCGTGGGAGGGGGTGGCGAAGGGCCGCGGCGGCTCCGCCGGCTGCTCCGCCCGCGCGTCGGGCCGTGTCGCCTGCTGCGTGCTCATCGCGTTCATGGCGGACCTCCCAGGGGTTTCCGCTGCGGTGACGGCGCGGCGCTCGGGCGGGCCGTCCCACCCTTGCCGCCGCGGGCAAGGGAGCCGCGGCGCTTGGCCGGCCCCTTCCCCTGCCCACCATTGTCCGACGCGTTCCGCGAGCGCGCATGTCCCGCCGCGGCTTCGGCCCACGGCCTCCCGTCGGGCTCCGCGGTGGCCGGGTGCCTTCGCTCGGACCAGTCGGCGCGGGTCCGAGCCACCCGGGACACGCAGCCGGCGGAAGGCGTCGTGCCCCGGAGCGGTACTCAGGGCGGGACGGGCACGGGGCGAGCACGGCGTCGCGCAGGCGGGCCGCGCCCTGGCCCAGGGTCCTCGTCGGTACGACCATGCCCCCGGGTCCGAGCCCTGCCGTGTTCCTCAGGGCCTTCAAGCCCGCCCGCACAACTCCAGGGCGCGCCGGAAGGTCGCGTCGAGCATCGCGTCGGTGAGCAGGCCCGTCGAGGTGTTGCGGCGGCCGGGGTGGTAGCAGGCGAGCTGGGTGCGGCCGTCGGGGCGGAGGGCCTCGGCGCCGTGGCGGAACGGCGGCCGGGGGCGCAGGCCTCCCTGCAGCGCGGCGGCGTCCCAGGCGAAGGCGCCGAGGGTGACGATGACGGCGACATCGGCCAGGGCGTCGAGTTCGGCGGTGAGGTAAGGCAGGCAGGCGTCGCGCTCCTCGGCGGTGGGACGGTCCGCGGGCGGCGGGCAGCGTACGGCCGAGGCCGTCCAGGCACCGGTCAGCCGCAGGCCGTCACCGCGGTCGACCGAGGTGGGGCGGTTGGCCAGGCCCGCCCGGTGCAGGGCCGCGGTGAGCCGGTCGGCGGTCGCGTTGCCGGTGAGGGCGCGCCCGGTGCGGTTGCCGCCGTGGGCCGCCGTGGCGAGCGCGAGCACGTAGATCCGGGCCTTCGGGTCGCCGTGTCCCGGTACCGGCCGCGCCCAGTACGCCTGCCCGGCGAACCGCGCCGGCGGTGAGGCCGCGGCCTCCTGCCGCCAGGCCACCAGCCGCGGGCACCGCTCGCACGCCACGATCCGCTCCGCGGTCCGCGCGAGCCGGAGCGAGCGATTGTCGGACACGCCCCCAGCATCCCACGCACCGCCCTCACGCCCCGACCACCGCACACCCGCCGCGCACGCCGATCGCCTCACCTGCTGCACACCCGACGCCCGCAGGGACCGTACGCACCTACGGCCGCGTCCGGCGGTCGGAGTGGCGCGCGGGAACGGTGCGGGCGGGACCGGCGAGTTGGGCGGTCCAGGGGTCCGGCAGGTCCGGCGGACCACGACCCACGGGCCGGCTCGGGCCTCCGCCCGCCGGTGTACCGACGCGCCCGCGGGCACGCCCGTATGCGGGCAGGTTCGGCCGATACGGCCCGGGGCCGGCTCGGGTGGCCGCAGGCCGGCGTACTCCTTGCGCTCCGCCGCACCACCACAGCCCCGCCGCACCCGCCGCGCCTGCCTCACCCCTCCACGCTTCCCGCGCCCCGCTTCCACCCCGCGCCCGCGTCCGGCCCGCCCGCTCGCCGGGGGGAGCGGGAGCTGGTCGTGTCACATGTATTGACGAGCAGATTTGGTAAGTGATTTAGTCACTTACCAACCCCGAGCGAGCAGGAGGGCGCGACGATGCGCGAGGCCGAGACACCCGTGGGCGGCAGCGGCGCCGCGCTCGACCGGCCGGCGAGCCTGTCGGAGCGGCTGGCATCCGGGCTGCTCGACCTCATCACCCGGGACGGACTGCGCCGCGGCGACCCGCTGCCGTCCGTCAAGGAGCTGGCCGCGCGGTTCTCCGTCACCCCGCCCACCATGCGGGAGGCGCTGCGCCGGCTGCAGGCCACCGACGCGGTGGAGCTGCGGCACGGCTCGGGCGTGTACGTCGGCAAGGGCGTCCACCGCACCCTGATGCCCAACCCGAACTCCACCGTCACCGACTACGCCGCCCTGGCGCTCGAACTGGTCGAGGCGCGGCTCGTCATCGAGCCCGGTATTGCCGCACTGGCCGCCGAGCACCGCGACGAGGCCGCCCTCGAACGCCTGGAGCTGGCCCTGGAGACCGCGACCAGGGCCCCCGACGACCCCCGCCCGCACCTGAACTTCCACCGGGAGCTGGCGATGGCGTCCGGCAACCGCATGCTCTACGAGGTCGTGGACTCCCTCCTGGTGGTCCGCAACCGCGAGCAGCGCACCCTGCGCCGCATGATCGCCGACCGTCGCCGCGACTACGACGAGCACCGGGCGATCCTGGTCGCCGTCCGCGCGGGCGACGCGGCGGCGGCCGAGTCCCTGACCCGCGACCACCTGCGCCAGTTGCGCTACACGGTGGCACCGAACTGACCTGCGAACCGGGCCCGTTCACCGCGAGCCGGCACCCGCACCCGAATCCGTCCGCGCACCCGCACCTTCATACGTCCACGATTCCGTAGGCCCGTTCCCCGTATCCCCGAGCACCGACCCGCACCCCCGTACGCACCCGTCGCCCCGAAGCGACAGCTCGACGACCCCAACGGCACGGCGGCGTAACGCCGTTCAGGCCGCGGCCCCAACCTCCGGCCCGCGCACGCCGTGCACTCCCCCCGCGGCAGCAGCCCGCTGGCACGGCGGCCCCAACGGCCGCCCCGGGCAGGCATGTTCGTTCTGTCCTGCACAGGAGCGCCCGCCGGCAGCCGGCCCCGAGCCGCCACGACCCGAACCCGCCTTCGCAGCCCTCCGCGGCACGCCGCGCGGGCGCCCTCACCACCCCAGGAAGCAGATGACCACCCAGAACTCCCCCACCACCGCGCCCCGTTCGCACCGGCTCGGCGAGCTGACCTGGCCGGAGATCCGCGACCGGCTCGCCGTGGCGCCCGTGGCGATCGTTCCGCTGGGCGCCTGCGAGCAGCACGGTTACGGCATGGCCCAGCGGACCGACACCACGCGGGCCGAGGTCGTCGCCGACATGGTCGCCGAACGCCTGTCGCCCGCCGTCGTGGTGGCGCCCGCCATCCCGGTCGGCGTCTCCGAGCACCACATGGGCTTCCCCGGCACGCTCACCCTCACCGCCGACACCCTCAGCCGCGTCATCGACGAACTGGTCACCGCGCTGTACCGGCACGGCTGGCGGCGGGTGTTCGTGCTCACCGGCCACGGCGGCAACAACGCCGCCGTGGAGGTCAGCGTCGCCCGGCTGCGCGCCCTGCTGCCCGACCTCCACCTCGCGTGGAGCGGCGTGACACCCGTCGCCTCCGACGTCGCCGCGAAGATCGCCACCAGCCGGGTGCGCGGCCACAGTTGCGAGATCGAGACGTCGCAGGCGATGTTCGCCGACCCCTCGCTCGTGCTGCCCGAGCGCCTCACCCGCGGCAGCGCCGCGCTGGAGGACCTGGACCCGGCGGGCCGGCTGAGCCGCAGCCACCCCGGCATCCACTTCCCGCAGGCGTACCACGCGTTGAGCGCGACCGGCACCCTCGGCGACGCCACCGCCGCCACCGCCGAGAACGGCGCCGCCATCATCACCACCGTCGTGGACCGGATCGCCGCCTTCCTGGAGGGCTTCATCGCCCTCCCCGACCGCGCACCGGCCCCGACGGCGCCCCCGTCCCCGTACGCATCCCCGTACGCGTCCTCGGCTGCGTCCCCGTCGTCCCTACCGTCCCCACAACTCCCGTCCCCACAGCCCCCGTCCCCGCACCCGCACGTGCCCGACGCCCGACCCCTGGAGAACCGATGATCCCGGCCAGCACCACCCGCCGCGCCGCCCTCGCCGGCGCCGCGTGCCTCGTCCTGCTCCCGCTCTCCGCCTGCGGCGGCTCCGGCTCGTCCGCCGGCTCCACCACCTACGGCACCCTCAGCTCGGGCACCGTCAAGTTCGCCTACCGGGCCGACGACAAGCCCGTGTCCTTCGTCCAGGACGGCAAGCCGGCCGGCTTCATGGTGGACCTGACCACGGCGATGGCCGCCAAGCTGCACCTGAAGGCGACCTACGTCTCCACGAACTTCAACAGCATGGTCCCCGACGTGCGCAACCACATGTTCGACGCCGCCGCCTTCGGCACCCTCGTCACGCCCGCCCGCGCCGGGCAGACCGCCTTCACCACGGCCGTCAACTACAGCCAGGCACAGGTGCTCTCGCGCAAGAAGTCGGCCATCGCCGCCGTCGCGGACTGCAACGGCAAGACGATCGCCGTCACGCAGGGCAGCGAACTCATCGCGCTGGTGCAGAAGATCGCACCGAAGGTGACGGTACGTCAGTTCCCGAACGTCGCCGCCAGCGCCAACGCCCTCGTCGCCGGCCAGGTCGACGGCCTGCTCACCGGCGTGACCACCACGCAGAACCTGCTGGCGCAGCACAAGGACTTCACCGCCTCCCCGCCGGTCACCAGCGGCATGAGCGCCTTCCCCGTCGCCAAGGACCGGCCCAAGCTGCTCAAGGCGCTCAACTCCGCGCTCGCACAGGTCATCGCGGACGGCACCTACACCCGGCTGTTCGCCAAGTGGAACCCGCCCGGCACCACGATCCCCGCCAAGCTGCTCAGCGACTACCCGGGCATGCGGCAGGTCCCCGGGGCCTCCGCCGCCGCGTCCTGAACGGCGGCGCGCCATGAACGGACTGCACCGCGTCCGGGACACCTTCTTCAACGGCCATCTGCTCGCCGAGGTCTTCCCCTCCCTGCTGCGCACCGGACTGCTCAACACCCTCGTGCTCGCTCTGCTCGCCAGCGCCATCGGCCTGGTCGCCGGCATCCTGCTGGCCTCCGGATTGATGTCGCGCCGCCTGGTGGTGCGCGTCCCGTGCCGGACCTACGTCGACATCCTGCGCGGCCTGCCCCACATCCTGAGCATCTACCTGATCGGCCAGGGCCTGCCGCTGGCCGGCCTGAACGTCTTCGGCACCTGGACCTACGGCTACGCGGCCCTGGCCATCGGCCTGACCGAGGGCTCCTACATGGCGGAGATCTTCCGTTCGGGCTTCCAGAGCGTGGACCCCGGCATCGTGGAGGCCGCCCGCTCGCTGGGCATGTCGCACGGCAAGGCGATGCGGCTGGTCGTGGTGCCGGTCGGCTTCCGGCGGGTGCTGCCCGCGCTGACCGGGCAGTTCATCCTCGTCATCAAGAGCACGGCCCTGGTCTACCTGCTCGGCCTGGTCACCGGGCAGCGCGAGATGTTCGCCATCGCCCAGGACGCCTCCGCCAACGACGCCTCGCTCACCCCGCTGGTCGCGGCCGGCGTGCTGTACCTGGCGATCACGGTGCCGCTCACCTACGCCGTCAACGCCTGGGACCGCCGGCTGCGCGACGGCCGCAGGGCCCGCCCGGCCACCGAACCCGTACCGCAGCAGGAGGCGCTGGTATGAGCACGTCCGGTTCGCCGGCCAAGTCCGCGGCCCCGCCGGCCCCCGAGGCGGGCCACCGCTCGCCGACCGCCGTCCGCTTCGAGGACGTCCGCAAGAGCTACGGCGCCACGCCCGTGCTGCGCGGCGTCGGCCTGGAGGTCGCCGGCGGCACCACGACCTGCGTCATCGGCCCGTCCGGGTCGGGGAAGTCCACGCTGCTGCGGTGCGCCAACCTGCTGGAGGTCCCCGACAGCGGCCGCGTCCTCATCGGCGGCGAGGCGATCACCGCGCCCGGTGCCGACGTGGACCGCATCCGCACCCGCGTCGGCATGGTCTTCCAGCGCTTCCACCTCTTCCCGCACCACACCGTGCTGGACAACGTGACACTCGCCCTGCGGCAAGTGCTCGGCACACCACGGGAGAAGGCGGTGGAGATCGCCCGGAGCCGGCTCGCCGAGGTGGGGCTGACCGGTGTCGAGGACCGCCGCCCGCACCAGTTGTCCGGCGGGCAGCAGCAACGGGTCGCCATCGCCCGCTCGCTGGCCATGGACCCCGAGGTGATGCTCTTCGACGAGGCCACCTCCGCGCTCGACCCCGAACTGGTCAAGGGCGTCCTCGCGGTGATGCGCGACCTCGCCGGGCGCGGCATGACCATGCTGGTCGTCACCCACGAGATGCGGTTCGCCCGCGAAGTCGCCCACCAGGTCGCCTTCCTGGACGGGGGCCGGCTGCTGGAGACCGCGCCGCCGGAGCAGTTCTTCGACGCACCACGCAGCGAGCGGCTGCGGGGGTTCCTCGACCAGGTGCTGTGAGCCCCACGCTTCGGACGCGCTGCGCCGAGCAGGCCTACCTCCCTCCGCGCGGCCGTGACCGCCTCGCCGGACACCGCGGCGAACCCGCCACGCCCGCGCGGACTTCACCGTACGGACGCCGAACCCCCTTGTGCCGAGCCGCGCTTGACGTCCTCGCCGCTCCGACGCCCCACCACTTCACCCTTCCCGAGGAGGCAACGCCATGCCCCGAACCCCCCGCCGCCGCAGACTACGCGCGGCCGGTGCCGCCCTGCTCGCCGCGGCGGCCGCGACCGCCACCGCCCTCACCTCGGCGGGCACGGCCACCGCCGCCGCGCCCGCCCCGTCCGGGGTCGTGGACCGCGCGATCCCCACCACCGGCTGCGGCCTGCCCCCCTTCGCCGCCCCCGGCAGCACCACCCCGCAGACCCTCACCACCGGCGGCACCACCCGCAGTTACGTCCTCCACCTGCCCGACGGCTACCGGCCGCTGCACCCCTACCAACTCGTCCTCACCTTCCACGGCCGCGGCAAGTCCGGCGCCGACCAGGCGCAAACCACCGCCGTCGCCGACCGCGACACCATCGCCGTCTACCCGCAGGGCCTGCCGGGCACCGGCACCAAGGGCGAGGCGGCCTGGCCCGGCGCTCCGTACAGCACGCCCGCCATGGACAACGACCCACTGTTCGTCAGCGACCTGATCACGCACCTGCAGCGCACCTTGTGCGTCGACCCGAACCGGGTGATGCTCGCCGGCAAGTCCAACGGCGGGGCCTTCGCCGCGCTGCTGGCCTGCACGATGTCGCGCCGGATCGCCGCCCTCACCGTCGTCTCCGGAGCCCTGTACGGCCAGCACGGCTGCTCCCCCGCACGGGCCGTCCCGGTCCTGGACTTCCACGGCACCGGCGACACCACCATCCCCTACGCCGGCGACCCGGCCCGGGACCTGCCCGCGATTCCCGATTGGACGGCCCAGTGGGCCGCGCAGGACGGCTGCACGGCCGGTCCGCGGACGTTCTTCCAGCAGGACGACGTCACCGCCGAGCGCTGGACCGGCTGCCGCGACCGGGCCGAGGTGGAGCACTACCGGATCGACGGCGGCGGCCACGTGTGGCCCGGCAGCACCACCGACGGCGCCACCCAGACAGTCAGCGCCACCGCCCTGATGACCGCCTTCGTCCACCAGCACCCGCTCACCGGCCGGTACCTTGCCCCGGCACTGTGACCCCTGCAGCCCCCGCGCCGGGGACGGCGGACCGAACCGCCCTCCCCGGCGGGGGGGTTGCCCGCCGTCCGGACGGCCGCCCGACCGCAAGCGCCCGCGAACCCCGTACCGATCGGGGGTGCTGCGTGAACTCCCCTTGCTGGCACGGCGTCTCCGCCGACCCCTTACGGCGTGCCCGCCGGCTCGCGGCGGTTCAGCTTGTTGTTTAACCTGCGGGGCTGAGAGGGCAGCCGGGGTGATTCACCGCGTTGGTTTCACGAGATGTCCCAAGGCGACAAGCCCAACGCCAATGGCGAGGAGTGACGGCGAATAGGTGCTCCAGCTGACCACCATGAGGAGGGCACCCGCTCCCCAGAGCCTGGGCTGTCGGACATATCGCTGAAGCCGCCGACCCGGCATGCGGCCGAGTAGCAGGGCGTGCACTCCGATGACGGTCCAGGCAAGGGTCAGCGTGACCAGCACGAACCCAATTGCCAAGACCGATGCGCCGAACATGATCAGGCCCCCTGTGGTGTGGTGGGTCCCATCCAATCCGAGGACGTCGGGTGTGTCAGAGTCGGGGCGGCTCTTTCGTGGCTCGAACGCCGTGGTGCCCAACTGGTCACCGGGGGCGGCGCCGGCAACCCCTCGAATTCAACCAGTTCGTCGGGGTTTGGTGCCGATCTTGTGGTGGGCTGGTCGCTGGTATGCCTCGCCGGTGGCAAGGATTCTTCCCACGTCGTGGCGGGTTGCCGGTCTCCGGTTCTTCGAGCCAGGCGGGCGTCCAGGGCCGGGCGTGGTGGGTTTCGGCGCACCGGCCGGAGAACCCGTCGTCGTGCGGAGGTTCCGGAACCCGCGCCGGACGCGGGCCGGGGTGAGCTTGTGCGGGCGCGCCGGCTTCTCCCAGGGCCGGCGCAGATCGGTGGCGAGGGGGCGGGCGAGACGGAGCTGGGTGTGGGCCGCGATGATCAGCCAGGTCCAGCGGTCGGCGGCGGCCGAGTCGCGCAGGCGGGGCCGGGTCCAGCCGAGGGTCTGTTTGAGCATGCGGAAGGTGTGCTCGATGTCGAACCTGCGCAGGAACGCCTGCCAGCAGCGGTCGACGTCGGCCGGGGTGGCGCCGGTGCGCGACCACCACAGCCAGACCGGCTTGTTGACCCCGCCGGACGGCAGGTGCTCGACGGTCAGGCGGATGACGGTTCCCTCGATGAGTGGCAGCGGGCCGTCGTGGCGGAGCCAGGCGGCCCGCTGGGTCAGCCTGGGGTGCAGGCGGTCCCAGGCCCGCGCCGTGGCCTTGCCGTAGAGGCGAGTGTCGGTGACGGTGGCGGCTTGTTCCTCGCCCCAGGTGGCGGGGTCGCCGAAGACGAACTCCCCGCCGTGCTTGGGCAGTCGTCCGCCCTTGGGGTGGGCCAGGAAGAACTCTTCCCGCGAGGGTGCCGGGCGGCGCATCACCCGGTCCGACCGCGTCCGGCCAAGGATCTCGACCGGCAGGCCGGACAGCAGGTGGGCGATGCGCGGGGCCTCGTATCCGGCGTCGACCACGATCAGGATGTCCGGATCGCCCTCGGCCCACTGGCCCGCCGCGACGAGCCGTTCGACCACCTCGCGGACCTGGGCGGCGGTGACCGCGGCGAGGTCGGCGCCGGGGGTGAGCCGGATGGCGTCAAGGAGCGCGGTCCAGGAAGTGCGGCCGGTCTCCAGGGCGACAATGACCGAGTACGGCCAGCCGGGCATCATCTGGTGCTTGGCGTTGCCCCGGCCGTAGGTGTGGCAGAACGAGCGATCCGGTACCGCGCCGGCATCGGGCCGCAGCCACGGCGAGATATCCACGGCCAGGACCAGTCGCCCATCGGCTGCCCGGGGCAGCGGCACCCCGACCAGTGCCCGCCGCAGCCGGGCGACATCGAGCCCGCCGCGGTTCAGGCCGGCGTAGAGGGAACCGTGACCCCGGCGGTGCTCGGGCGCCAGGGCGAGGCCGACAAGCGACCGCACCTGTCCGTCGGTGCACAGCACCGCGTCGGTCAGCTCGAACAGCGCGTCGGCGCGGGCGGTCAGGCAGTCGTAGAAGTCGGTTCGGAACCGGGACAACACGGCCAGGGACTCGACGCGTCCAGCGTCGTGCAGCAGACTCACCCTCGCGGCCTTGGCATGATCAACAGCGTCTCGACAACGCACATGATCACACCAAGGCCGCACTGCTGTCGCATCAACCCTCACAGGTCAGCGGGTACTCAACTCGCTGAACGGACACAGTCGTTAAAGAACAAGTTCAGCGCCTGTCCGCGAACTCCTCGCGGGCCGAGCCGGGTTGCGGCACCCCGCCGTCGCCCTCGGCGGCGCCCCCGGGGACGAGTTCGGCCTTCGAGGATCCGCGCAGCAGCAGCGCCACCGTCACCACGGCCAGCAGCGCGACACCGCCACCGGTGGAGAACGCCCAGTGCAGGCCGTCCATGAAGGCGCTGCGCGCGGAGTGCGCGACCGGTCCGCCGACAGCCTCCGCGCCGGCCAGCGAGGCGTGCGCCGCGCCCTCGGCCTTGGGCGGCAGACCCGCCGGAAGGTCCAGGTTGTTCCGGTAGCCCGCGCTCAGCACGCTGCCGAGGATCGCGATGCCCAGCGCGCCGCCCAGCTCGCGGGACAGGTCGTTCATGGCCGAGCCCACGTTCTGCAGCGCCCGCGGCAGCGCGTCGGTGATCTCGGTGGTGGCCGGGGTCATCGCCAGCCCCGTGCCCGCGCCCAGCGGCAGCAGCCCGGCCACGATCAGCCAGTACGAGCTGTCCGTGCCCAGCCGGGAGAGCACCGCCATGCCGACCGCGACCAGCACAAGACCGATCAGCCACGGCCGCCGCACCCCCACCTTCGCCACCAGGCGCGGGGTCAGCCGGGTCGCCGGCACCAGCGCCACGGCCATCGGCAGCACACCCAGCGCGGCATCCAATGGATCGTCGCCGCGCACCAGTTGCATGTACTGCATCATCACGAAGATGAAGCCGAAGAAGACCACGAACTGCAGCATCACCGACACCGAGCCGGCCGCGAACCGGCGGTTGCGGAACAGCCGCGGGTCCAGCAGCGGGTGCTCGCGGCGCAGCTCCCACACCGTGAAGGCGGCCAGCACCAGCAGCCCGAGGGCGATCCCGCCGAGCGTGAGCGGGTCGGCCCAGCCCTTGGTCGGCGCCTCGATCACGGAGTAGACCAGCGCCAGCAGGCCGAGGACGGCGATCACCGCGCCCACCGCGTCCAGCCGCGGCTGGTTCGGTTCGGCCGACTCCGGGACGAAGACCACCGTGCCGATCGCGGCCACCACGGCGAGCACCACATTGAGCACGAACGCCGAGCGCCACGACCACTCCTGGAGCAGCAGGCCCGTGCACAGCACGCCGACGACCGCGCTCGCGGCCGCCACCGCCGTCCACACGCTGACCGCCCGGGTGCGCTGCTCGCGCGGGAAGGTGCTGGTGATGGTGGACAGCGTCGCCGGCATCACCATGGCCGCGCCGACACCGAGCAGGGCGCGCAGGGCGATGAGCTGGTCGGGGTTCTTCGTGAACAGCGCGAGCACCGAGCCGGCCGCGAAGACGACGAGGCCGATGATGAGCAGCAGCCGCCGGCCGAACCGGTCGCCGAGGGCGCCGGCGGGCAGCAGCAGCGAGGCGAACGCCAGGCTGTAGGCGTCCACCACCCAGGACAGCTGGGTCTGGGTGGCGTGCGTCTCGCGGGCCAGGTCCGGCAGCGCGACGTTCAGCGACGCCATCGCCGAGACGACCGCCCCCAGGGCGAGGCAGGTGATGAACAGGACGACGCCGTGCCGCATGGCCGGGGCGCCGTCCCCGGTGGTCGCGGGTCCGTCGACCCCGCTGCGCGCTTCGCTCCGCATGGAGGCCCTCCTCCGTCAGGGAAGTTCTGTGTTGACGGGACCACGGTGACGCGCGGGCCGCAGCCATTTCCACGCCGTGGAATTCATCGGGCCGCCACGGGGGCTTCCGGTGGTGCGTTCACGCAGGTCACGCGGGTGCGGGCGGGTCGCAAACGGGCGGGTGGCCGCGGGATCGGCGGCGGGCGTTGAATTCGGGAGAGGGGCGCCGAGGTGCGGCGACGGATTCGTGGCGGGCCGGCGCAGGGTTTCGGGCGGCGGGCCTGCCGAGGTTTCGCGAGACGGCGCGCCCGCCGTCGCCGAGGCCACCGGGGCTCGTCGCGGCCCGTTGACGCGGGTCAGCCCGTGCCTGCCGCCTTCGGCCGGGCCGGGGCGCGGCGGGGCGGCGGCCCCTGGAGGGCGGCGCGTACCGCGGGCCCGTACAGGCGGGCGACCTCCTCGGCGGGCATCGAGGCGATCGGCTCCACGCGCAGCAGGTAACGGGTGACGATGATGCCGGCCATCTGCGTGCAGAAGCCCATCGCGCGCTGCCGTGCGTGCGGCCCACCGATCCGGTCGGCGACGCGGTCGATCAGCTCGCGCTCCAGCACTTCCCTGACCAGCGCGGCGGAGTCGGCGTCCGCGGCGATGCGGCGCAGCATGCCGAGCAGCGCGGGCCCGGACTCGGCGGAGTCCCAGGTGACGAGCATCCGCCGCAGCGCGCGCGGCCCGAAGGTGGCGGGGTCGCCCCGGAGCACCTCGGCGATCTGCTCGGCGGGGTTGGCCACCAGCGCCATGGCGGCGCCGAACAGGCCCCGCTTGGAGCCGAAGTAGTAGCTGATGAGGGCGGGGTCCACGCCGGCCTCCTGCGCGATGGACCGCAGTGTGACGGCCTCGTACCCGCGGGCGAGGAACCGCGCCCGCGCCACTTCGAGGATCGCCTCCCGCGCCCCGGTCCCCCCGCTGGGCCGCCCCGGTTTCCGCCTGCCCCCGCCATCCGCCATCCCCCGATGCTACGAGCCGGCGAGCACCCCCGCCGCCAGGACGGGGCCGCCCGCCGGGAGACGCTTCGGGTGGATCGGGCGGGCGGCCCTTGCCGCGGAGGGCGCGGTCCCGGTCAGCTCCAGTAGGCGAGCGGAACCTCGGGGCCCGCGCAGCCGATGAACGCGGCCATGCCTACGCGGTGCCGTCCGCTGGCACGTCGAGGTCGATGTTCACGGTGAGCAGCAGCTAGTGCCGTAGCTGTTAACGTGCCGGGACACGCAGGGTTCGAGATGCGGTCAGGAGCGTGACGGGATGACAGTCGGCGGGGACGGCGGGCCCTCTTCCCCGGAGGCGGGGCCGGATCTCGACGCGGTGCGGTACCTGCTCGTCGGGTACAGCGCGGACCTCCTCGTCGACCTCGACGGCTTCCTGCCGGAGCGCAGCGTCGCCGTCGTCGAGACGCCGGACGTCATCGAGGCCAGGGGGGTGCGCGGGCAGATCGGGGCCGTCCGCTGCCTGGCCGCCGTCCTCGCGGCCCCGATCCAGGACGAGGCGAACGCCGTCCGGCTCGTCGGGCTGGTCCCGCGGCCGCCGCGGATCGGCGCCGTGGTCCCCGCGAGCGATTACGGGGTGGTGGCCGCCGCCACGCTGGCCGCCGCCTGGGGGCTTCCGGGCGCGGGTCCGGACGCGGCCCCCGTCTTCCGGGACAAGGCGGAGTTGCGCCGCACGGCGGGCGGGGCCGGGATCGCCCAGCCCGAGTGGCGCCTGGTGACCGGCCCCGCGGAGGTCGCCGCCTTCCGGGCCGGCGGCGACGGCACGTGCGTGCTCAAGCCGACGAACCGTCAGGCCAGTGTGGGGGTGCAGATCCTGCCGCCGGACGCGGACGTCTTTACCGCGTGGGCGCTGACGGCGGGCGCCGAGGAGCAGATGTTCCGGCCGGGCGACGCCGGGGGCTCGCGCTATCTGGCCGAGCGCCTGCTGCGCGGGCCCGAGGTCAGCGCGGAGGTGCTGGTCCGCGACGGCCGGACGGTCTTCTTCAACACCACGGCCAAGGACGTCCAGCCGGGACGGCACCCCGTCGAGACCGGTCATGTCGTCTCGGGGCCGGTGACCGAGGAGGTGGCGGCCGCGCTGGCCACGGGCATGCGCGCCCTGGTGGAGGCGACGAAGTTCGGGTCCGGCGTCCTGCACGGCGAGTGGATCGTCGTGGACGGGGTGCCGCACCTGGTCGAGTGCGCGGCCCGGCTCCCCGGCGACTACATCGTCGAACTCATCGCGATGGCCTACGACTGGAGCCTGCTGCACGGCTTCCTCGCCGTCCTCGAAGGACGGGCCGCCGACCCCGCGCCGCCGGTCGCGCGGGGGGCCGCGATCCGTTATCTGTCCGCCGCCCCCGGCACGGTCGACGCGGTCGACGGGGTCGAGCAGGCCCGTGCGGTGCCCGGCGTGTGCGACGTACTGGTCCGGGTCGCCCCAGGCGACACCGTCGAACCCGTCACCAGCTCCTGGAAGCGTCCCGGCCACGTCATCGCCACGGCCCCCGACGCGCCCTCGGCCGCCCGCGCCGCCGAACAGGCCCGCGCCGCGCTCACCATCGCCACGCACCCCGGGGCAGGCCGGTGATCCGGTTACGCGACTACGTCCCGGCCACCAGGGCCGGACGTGTCTTCGCGCTGAGCGCCTTCATCGACGCCTCGGGCACCGGCCTCTACCTCGCCGGCTCGGCGGTCTTCTTCGTGCGGGTCGTCGGCCTGACCAGTACGCAGGTAGGGCTCGGCCTCACCGTCGGCATGACGGTGGGCTTCCTGTCCACGGTGCCGATGGGCCTGGCCGGCCGGCGGATCGGCGCGAAACGCCTGCTGGTCCTGCTCCAACTCGCGCGGGGCTGCGGGCTGCTCGCCCTGGCCTTCTGCACCTCGTTCCCCTGGTTCGTGGCGCTCAGCGTCTACCTGGCCGTGGCGCAGAGTGCCACCGGGCCGATGACGCAGGCCGTCATCGGCGCCGCCTCGGGCGAGGAGGAACGGGTCCGGACCATGGCGGTCGTCCGGTCCACCCGCAACCTGGGCTTCTCCGTGGGCGCTGCGGCCGTGGTCCCCCTTCTGACCACGCACTCGCCGTGGGCGTACCGCAGCGTCGTCCTCGGCAACGCCGTGTCGTTCGTGCTGGCGGCCCTGGTGGTCATGCGGCTGCGGCTGCCCACGGCGCCGAAGGTCCTGCGGACCGGCGACGCGCTCGGACTGCTCGGCCACTTCCGTGACGTCCGCTACCTGTCCATGACCGGCCTCAACGGCGTCCTGGTCCTGCACAACACCCTGCTGTCGGTCGGAATCCCGCTCAGCGTCGTACAGGCCAGCCGTGCTCCGGTGGCCGTCGTTCCGCTGCTGACCCTCACCAACACCGTGATGGCGGTCGCCCTCCAGGTCCCGGTCGCCCGGCGCGCCACGGCCTTCGCCGGATCGATCCGCGCGCTGCGCTGCGGCGGCCTGTCACTGGCCGGCTGCTGTGTGGCGATGGGATTGACCCAGCAGGCCGGCCGCTGGACCGCCGCGGCGCTGCTGTTCGTCGCGATCGTCCTGCTGAGTCTGGGCGAACTGTGGCAGTCGGCGGGCTCGTGGGAGGTCTCCTACCGCTACGCGCCCGAAGCGGAGCGCCCCGCCTATCTGTCGGTCTTCTTCCTCGGGATCACCGGTGAGTCGATCCTCGGTCCACTGGCTGTCACCGGCCTGGTGGTGGGGCACGGCTTCTTCGCCTGGTGCGGCCTCGCCGCTGTCCTCGTCCTGGCCACCTTCCTGGTCAAGCCGGTGCTCCGCCCGCTCGAAGACCGCTTGCAGGCCACCCGGCAGTCCACTCCGTCCCTGGCCGGCGGCTGACGCGAGAGCCCGGACGCAAGGACGCGGCCGTGGAAGCAGGGCCCCTGCTCCGGGGAGCGGGGCCCTGCTTCGTTCGGGCCTCACGGCGCTGGGATCACGGCCGGCGCGGCCAGTGGGGGAAGGCGTGGCGGCGGGCGGCGACGGTCGTGGCCGCCGTCGGGATCATCAGGGCGACGGCGACCCAGGGGATCGAGGCGACGCCGAAGCCCGCGAGCAGCAGGCCGCCGAAGACACCGCCGGCCGCGATGCTCAGGTTGAAGACCGTCACCAGGACGGACTGGACCCCGTCGGTGCCGGCCGCCCTGATGCCCGCGGTGACGAAGAGCGTCGCCGAACCGCCGAACCCGAAGCCCCAGGCGGCCACGCCCGCGTAGAGGACCACCGGGCTCAGCCCCGCCAGGCCCAGGACGACGGCGCTCGCCCCCAGCACCACCGCGCTCATCACGGTCAGCCGCCGGTGGTGCGGGTCCACGTGCGCGCCCGTCAGCCAGATGCTGAGCAGCGCCGCGAGCCCGAACACCAGCAGCACCCACTCCAGCCGGCCGCCCGCGCCCGCACGGTCCGCCAGCGGGCCGATGTAGGTGTAGAGGATGTTGTGGGCGACCATGAACCCGGCGACGACCCACAGCAGCGGCCGCACGCCCGGGTTGCGCAGGATCGCGGTGACCGGCACGTGCCCGCCCGCAGGCCGGCCCGGGAGGTCCGGCAGGACGGCGAACACCCAGGCGATCAACGCGGCACTGGCCGCCGCCACGACCCCGAAGGTCGCCTGCCAGCCCGTCGCGTCACCGAGGAACGTGCCCGCGGGAAGGCCGAGCGAGAGCGCGACCGGCGTGCCCGCCATCGCGATGGCGATCGCCTTTCCCTGGAATTGCGCGGGCACGATCCGCGCCGCGTATCCGCCGATGTTCGACCAGATCAGCCCCGCCCCGGCACCGGCCACGAATCGCGCGGCGAGGACGACGGGAAAGCTGCTCGTGGATGCCGCCACCGTATTCGCCAGGGCGAAGGCGACAAGAGCGGAGACGAGAACATTGCGGCGGCCCCAATTCCTCAGGGCGCCGTTCAGCGGGATCGCCGTCAGTGCTGTGGCCAGCGCGTACACCGTGACGGTCTGGCCGGCGACGGATTCCGAGACGCCCATTCCCTTCGCCATCTCCGGCAGCAGACCGGCCGGAATTGTCTCGTTTATGATTCCCAGGAAGCCCGCCGTGAAAAGCGCCAGAAGGCCCGCCATGGGAAGTTTCACGGCTTCTTCGGCACGGGTTTCTTCGTGGACCGCAGATGACATGGGAAAGCCTCCGATTGGTACTGGGGTGATCTGCCAATCGGGGCTCAACGTGGCCGCGTCCGCGGCGATTCCCGGAATCGGGCGCCGTGGCCCTCGACAATCCGGGGGAAGGTATTCGCCGGTTCGATGGGTGGGCCCGGCCGGCCGGGCTCAGGAGGACGACTGCCCGGCGGCGTCCGGCTGCGGCTCGGCCGGGGTGAGTTGGGTGCGGACCGCGCGGGGGACGCGCAGGCCGTGCGCGCGCAGGTCGGCGAGGAAGCGCGCGAGGAGGGGGTCCGGGGCCGAGGACGTCACCGCGACCAGCTGCCGCACCCAGCGCGGGTCGAAGGAGCGCACCGCGGCCGGGAAGCCGTCGCTGACCGCGCTCACCGGACTGACCGCCACGCCCAGCCCGGCCGCGGCGAGTTGGGGCGCCGCCGCCGTGACCGAGGTGCGCATCACGACCTCGGGGTGCACCCCGGCGCGGGCGAGGGACCGGTCGAGCCAGCCGCCGAGGCCGTTGTCCGGCGCGAAGTGGACCAGCGGCGCGCCGTCGAGGTCCTTCAGCCGGACGGCCGGGCGGTCGGCGAGCGGGTGGCCGGCGGGCGCGGTCAGCACGATCTCCTCCTCGGCGACCGGCGTCACCGTGAAGTCGCCCGGCGGACGGCCGGGCAGCAGCGCCGCGTCCACCTCGCCGGAGGTCACGAAGTCCAGCGCCTCCTCCATCGCCGTGGACTCCCGCAGGGTGATCGCCACGTCGGGGCGGCGGCGGTGCCAGCGCCGGACGACCGGGGCGAGCAGCGCGACGGTGAGGCTCTGCGCGCAGACCAGCCGCAGCACTCCCCCGGCCGCCTGACCCGCCGCGCGGGCCGAGCGCACCGCGGAGGCGGCCGCCTCGATGGCCCGCCGGGCGTCGGCGACGGCGGCGCGCCCGGCGGGGGTGAGCTTCACCCCGCGGGGTTCGCGGTGCAGCAGGGGCGTGCGGGTCTCGCGCTCCAGCGCGGCGATCTGGTGGGAGACGGCGGGCTGCGAGGAGTGCAGCAGCAGCGCGGCCTGCGTGATCGACCCGGTGTCCGCGACGGCGACGAGGCACTCCAGTGCCCGGAGAGTAGCCATCCACTCATTTTATCGCAGCCCCCTGAAGCATGAATGGCGCCGAGGGAAGCCTGGGAAGCCGCTGGTCGCTGCACCGGACGGCACCTTCCCGCCGGAGCACGCGGGGAGGGCCGGAGCACGTGAGGAGAGTTCCATGGCACAGGCGTTCGTGACGGGCGGCTCGGGGTTCATCGGGCAGGTGCTGGTACGGCGGCTGCTGGAGCAGGGGCACACGGTGCGCGCCCTGGTCCGCAGCGAGGCGTCGGCGGCGAAGGTGGCCGCGCTGGGCGCGGAGCCGGTCCGGGGCGAGCTGACGGACGCGTCGACGTGGCAGGACGCGGTCGCGGGCAGCGAGGTGCTGTTCCACCTCGCCGCCGAGACGGACATCACCGCCGACCGCGCCCGGCACGACCTCGTCTCGGTGCGCGGCACCGAGGCGGCGATCGAGGCGGCCCGTGCCGCGCGGGTGCCCCGCTTCGTCCACTGCGGCAGCGAGGCCGCGCTGCTGGCCGGCGACCCGCTGCTGGAGGCCGACGAGACGGCGCCGCTGCGGCCGGACTCGGCGGCGGCGTACTGCGCGGGCAAGGCCGCCGCCGAGCGGATCGTCCTCGACGCGAACGCGCCCGGCCTCGCCACCGTGTCGATCCGCCCGCGGTTCGTGTGGGGCCCGGGCAGCATCCTCATCGAGGGCCTGGTGGCCGCCGTGCAGGCGGGACAGTTCGCCTGGATCGACGGCGGCCGGCACACCACCGACGTCACCTACGTGGACAACGCGGTCGAGGGCCTGCTCCTCGGATGGCGCCGAGGGCGGCCCGGCCAGGCGTACTTCGTCACCGACCGGCAGCGCGTCGTCCTGCGCGACTTCCTGGAGCCTCTGTTCGCGCTCTACGGCGCCGACGCCGCGATCCCCGAGCTGGACGCCGGGACCGCGGCCCGCGAGGTCCCGGTCCCCGCACGGTGGTTCCTCGGGCAGCCGTGCCTGCTGCGGACGGACAAGGCGGTGGCCGAACTCGGCTACGCGCCCGTCGTCACGCACGCCGCCGGGCTGGACGCGGTGCGGAACTCGCTCGCCCTCAAGGGCGCGTGACCCCTTCACGCCGCCGACTGCCCGACCTACATGCGCACTTCGAAAGGACCCATTCAATGAACGCAATGAACATCGTCACGATCGGACGCGGACAGATCGGCGGCGGGCTGGCCCGCCTGTGGCGGGCGGCGGGCCACGACGTGGTGGAACTCGGCCGCGAGGGCGGGGACGCCTCGGCGGCGGACGTCGTCCTGGTCGCCGTTCCCGGCGCGAAGATCTCCGAGGCCCTGGACAGGGTGACGGGCCTGGCGGGCAAGACCGCGATCGACGCCACGAACATCCTGCCCACGCGCCACGGCGACTTCCCCTCCTACGCCGACGAGGTCAAGTCCATCACCGGCGGCCCGGTCGCCAAGAGCTTCAACATGAACTTCAGCGCGCTCTTCGGCCAGGTGCGCGAGCAGCGGGTGCGGCCGAGCAACTGGTACGTCGCCGACGAGGAAGCCCGCGAGGTCACCGAACGCCTCATTCGGGACGCCGGATACGACCCCGTACGCGTGGGCGACCTCTCGCGGGCGCGCGACTTCGAGAACGCGGTGTGGCTGCTGATGGGCATCCAGCCGGTGGGCGGCGTCTTCTACCGCTTCGCCCGCCCCGGCGAGCTCTGAGCACGTCGCTTCCTCTCCACAGCCCCCGGCGGGGTCGCCGCAAATGCGGCCTCGCCGGGGGCTGTTGCGGGCTCGGGCGCGCCTTCGCTGCGGGTGCCCGGGGCGGGCCGCCGGGCGCACGGGCGGGGTCGTCGGCGATGCCCTCCCGTACCCGTTGGAGCCGAGTCGGGGCCGGGGCCGGACGTGGGGCCGGGCCGGCGGTCGTACGGGCGGGGCCTGCTCTGCCGTACCCGTCGAGGCCGGAGACCGGGCCGCACGTGGGAGCCGGGCCACGGTCCGCACCCCGGTCGATGTCGGACCGCGCTGCGGCAATGCCGCGGCCCCCGCGCGTGCCCGCGCCTGAACCCGCGGCCGGTGCCGAGGCCGGGCTACGGCTCCGCTGTGACCGGTTTGCCGAAGATCTCGTCCAGGACCGGCAGCGCGGCCAGCAGGGCATCGCGTTCGCTCGCCGTGAGGTGCCGCAGGCGGGCCGCGATCAGGGCGGTGCGGCGGGCGTCCACCTCCGCGGCGACGGAGCGGCCCAGCTCCGTGATCTCCGCGCGGCTGCCACGAACCGCGGGCCCGGTGCGGGCGACCCAGCCGAGCTGTTCCATCCGGTTGACCAGCTGCGTCATCGTCGGCGGCCGCACACCCTCCGCCCGGGCCAGCTCCCCCACGCCGAGGGGCCCGCCCCGCAGCAGGCTCAGCACCGCGCCCTGGGCGATGGTGACCGGCAACTGCTGGGTGTCGCGCCGCATGGCCTGCCCGGCCCGCAGCAGCCGCGGCCGCAGCAGCCGCGCCAACTGCTCGACGGCGGCCTCCTCCCGCTCCCGCGGGGCAGCGGCGTCACCGCCGTCCCGTTGCGCGTCGTCCACCTCGTCCTCCCGAAGGCGTCGGTCAGCCGGCCCGCACCGTCCACGCGCCCAGGGCGCCGTGCACACGCGAAGGGCACCCTCCACGCGCCAAGGCTAGCGGGAACGACGGCCCGTTCCGGGTGTTTTATAGTTAGGCTACAAAACAGGCTGGAGTCCGCAGCGGCACGTCCCTGGGCCTCGGAGCGAAGGAAGGCCACTCGTATGGCTGACAGCGGTACGCGATTCCCTGGCGGCGCCCCCGGGGCCCACGCGGCCGGGCCGCAACCGTCGGGGGGTCCCGGCGCGGCCGGAGCCCCGGACGGGACGGGGACACGCGCCCCCGCGGGCACATCGACGCCCACAGGCGCCCCCACCGCGGCCGAAACTGCCACGGGACCTGTCTCCGGACTCGCGGCGGGACCTGCCGCCGGGCCCGCCGCCCATCCCGGCGCCGGGCGCGTCCTGATCGCCATGTGCCTCGGCCTGATGCTCTCGATGCTCAACTCCACGCTGGTCAACGTCACCACCCCGCAGATCGGCACCGACCTGCACGCCTCGGTGACCGACCTGCAGTGGGTCGCCGACATCTACACGCTCGGCTACGCGGGCCTGCTGCTGCCCGGCGGCGCGCTCGGCAACCGGCTCGGCCGCCGCACCGCCTTCCTGCTGGGCACGGGGATCTTCCTCGCCGGCTCCGCGCTGTGCGCCCTCGCTCCGGACCTGGCGGTGCTGCTCGGCGCGCGGGTCGTGCAGTCCGTCGGCGCCGCCACGATGCTGCCGCAGACCCTGTCGATCGTCGTCACCGAGTACCAGGCGCCCGCCGCCCGGGCCCGCGCGGTCGGCATCTGGGCGGGCGTGGCGAGCCTCGGCCTGGCCGCCGGGCCCGTACTCGGCGGCGTGTGCCTGGCCGTGGCGGACTGGCGCGCGGGCTTCGGCCTCGTCGCGGTGCTCGCCGCGGCCGCCTGGTACCTCGCCCGCCGGGTGGTGCCCGCCGAGCGCCACGGCCGCCCGGCCACCGCGCACCGGCTCGACGTGCCCGGCGCGCTCCTGGGCGTCCTCGCCCTGACCGCGCTGGTCTACTCCCTCATAGAGGCGGGCAGTTACGGCTGGACCGCGCCGCGGATCCTGGCCGGGTACGCCGTGGCGGTGCTCGCCGCAGCGGGCTTCGCCCGGGTGGAGCTGCGCACGGCCCGGCGCGGCGGCAACCCGCTGATGCCGCTGGCGATGTGGCGCTCGGGCGGCTTCGTGGCCGCCAACGCCGCGGGCCTGGCCTACTTCCTCGCGCTGTTCGGCATCCTGTTCTTCTACAGCCTCGAACTGCAACAGATACGGGGCTACTCGGCGCTCGCGACCGGCGCGCTGTTCCTGCCGATGACGGTGTGCATGGCGCTGTTCGCCCCCGTCGCCGGCCGCCTCACCAACCGTTTCGGCCTCCGTCCCGTCCTCGCCTTCGGCCTCGCGCTGACCGGCGCGGGCTGCCTGCTGCTGGCCACGCAGCCCTACGGCGACGGCCTGCCGGGGCTCGAATGGCGGCTCGCCCTGGTCGGCGCGGGCAGCGGCCTGATGAGCTCGACGATGAGCAACGCGGCCGTCTCCACCATCGACCGCCGCTACGTGACCATGGCCTCCGCGGTCCACAACACCTGCCGGCAGATCGGCAGCACTCTCGGGGTGGCCCTGCTCGGCGCGGTGCTCCACGCCCGCCAGACCGGCGCGCTCGGCGCACCCCTGGCGAAACTGCGGGACCCGGCGGCCCGTTCCGCGGTGAAAGCCGCCGCCCGGCACGGCTCCACCAGCCCGGCCGAGGCGGTCGGCCGCCTCCCCACGGCCACCCGCCGCGCGCTGGACACTGCCGCGGGCCACGGCTTCCAGTCCGGCCTGCACCTGGCGATGCTGATCAGCGCCCTGATCCTCTTCGCCTGCGCCGCGACCGCCGCCGCGCTGCTCCGCCCCCGCCCCTGAACTCCCCCACGCCGGGGGCTCGTTGTCAGGCGCCCGGGTCCACGTAGAGGCAGAAGGGGTGCCCGGCGGGGTCGAGGAGGACGCGGACCTGCGGCTGTGGCTGGTGGGCGGCAAGGCGAGCGCCCAACTGCTGGGCGTGCGCCACCGCTTCGGGGAGGTCGCTCACCTCGAAGTCCAGGTGCATCGTCACCCGCTGGGCGCCCTCGCGCGGCGGCCACACCGGCGGTACGAAGCCCTCGGAGCGCTGGAAGCCGAGGTAGGCGACGCCCTCGGGCGGCCCGACCGCCGCCCAGTCCGGCTCGTCCTTGACCAGCTCCCAGCCGAGCAGTTCGGCGTAGAAGCGGGCCAACTCCCCCGGCTCGGGGGCCTCCAGGACCACCCCCCACCAGTCGTGCCGCTCCCCCCGGGCAACCCCGGCCCCCCGATCGATCCGACCCCGCATCCGCACCGCACCCTTCCCCGGACCCACGCGACCCGCGAACCGCCCAGGCTAGCCGCCGAAAGGGGGCCGGGAGCGCCCGGTTGTCAGGTGGCGGGAGTGAAGGGGAGGGCGGGACGGTGACGGTGGCGAAGGACTGGCGGCGGCTCTCGACGGTGTCGGACTCGTTGTCGTGCCGGCCGAGGAGGACGAAGAGCCCCATGACCGTGTGGGCGAGGTGGGCGAGGTGGCGGAAGACCACCGGGTCGCGGGCGATCCCCCGGCCGGCGGCCCGTTCGAGGACGGCCACCAGGCCGTCACCGTGAGGGGCCCGCCACCGCGAGGTGGCGAGCCCCTTGATCCGCACAGCCGCGCGCTGCACCGTCGCCGGCTCGTGCCGCAGGAGCCCGATCACCCTGCGCGGTGAGGCGAACTCGCAGTCGGCGGAGGCCCGTTGGTCCCTTGGGCGCACATCGGCGTCACGGTCGGCTGCGGATCTCCAGCATGGTGCAGCCCGCCGGGGTGCGGTACGGGCCGTGCCGCATGCCCGGGCGGCGGGACGCGTACTGCCCGGCGGTGAAGGTCACGCCGAGGGAGACGTCGAGGAGTTCGCCCTCCAGCAGGTACACCTCCTCGACGTACTCGTGGGTGATCACCCCGGCGTCCGTGGTGTCGCGGCCGGGCGCCCAGCGGGCCAGGCGGGTCAGCACGGCGGGGTCGCCCGGGGCCCGTGAGAGCACCTTCTCCTGCACGCCGGGCTCGGCGTCCCGCCACGGCACGTCCCCCACCGCGAAGAACTCGAACTCCTCTTTCATGGCACCCCTTCCTCGGCCGGCCCGGCCCTGCGGGCCTTCCCCGGGCACCTGTGCGCGCCACCGGGTGCCCAGAGCCTGTCCCGCCGGCGCGGCCCGCGTCGAGGGGGTGCCCGCCATGCGGTCCGGTCACGTCCGCCGGGCGGCCCGCCCCCTGCCCGTACTCCGCCCGGCTGTCGGGAATCAGGGGGGTTCGGCAGGCGTGCGCCGCCGTCCATCCGCAGCCGGCTGAACTCCTGGCCGTGACCGGCGGCGCACCCCTGTCGGTGGACGGCCGTGCCCTCGCTGCCCAGCCGCCATGAGCCGGCAACGACATCGAAGCGATCATCGATACGATGGGAGCGGTCCATCACAGGAGGGTTCATGGTGAGCGCCATCGGGCAGCCGATCAGCCGGGTCCTGCTCTCCGACCAGGTGTACGCGCGGGTGCGCGGCCTCATCGTCAGCGGCGATCTCAAGCCGGGCGAGCGCCTGGTGGAGTCGGAGATCGCCCGGCAGCTCACCGTCAGCCAGGCCCCGGTCCGCGAGGCCGTCAAACGCCTGGTGCACGAGGGCCTGGCGCAGCACGTCCCCCGGCGCGGCAGCTTCGTGGCCACCGTCTCGCAGGACGACGCGGCCTCGGCCCGCGCGGTGCGCGTGGTGATCGAGGAGCTGGCCGCGCGGACCCTGGCCGAGCGTGCCGACCCGGCCGCCCTCGCCGACCTGGACGCCCAGGTGGAGGCGATGCGCGAGGCTGCGGCCGAGGGCGACGTCGGGCGGTTCCGGGACGCCGACATCACCTTCCACCGGATCGTCTGCGAGGCCGGCGGCAACCCGTTCCTGCCCAAGGTGTGGGCCGTGATGGAGCCCAGCCTGCGCGGGCTGCGCGTGGTCTCCGACCCCACCTTCACCGGCGACTGGGCGGAGATGGCCGAGCAGCACGCCGGCCTGCTCGACGCCTTGCGGACCGCCGATCCGCAACTGGCCGGGGAGAAGTTCGCCGCGCACGCGCGAGGGGAGATCCCCGGCGCCTGAACGCCGCCCGGGCGCGTGGCCGCGCCTCCACCCGGTAAGCGCCGCACACGCGCTCGCGCGCGTGGCCCCGCAGTCCCGGGTTGCGGAGCAGCCCGAACACGCCGCCGTATCTCATCGATGGCGTCGGAATCGCCGAGCGCCGAATCGCCGGCTGTCCCCGCACGGCACCGCCATCGATAGGCGATGGGGTCACGAAGAGGCCGAACCGCTACGCGGCCGGCAAGCGGACGCGCGCATCGGCCAGGGCTCGCAGGAAGCCGAGAGGAACCGACGCGTCATAGCGTCCCGGTCCGAACGCGGCCGACGGCGTCCTGCCGCACGCGGGCCCGGTAGCGCAGCGGTGACTCGCCCACGACCCGTTTGAACGCCGTGCTGAACGCGCTCTCCGAGCCGTAGCCCAGCTCCTCGGCGAGCGCCGCGACGCGCGTGTCACCGTCCCGAAGCGCGCGCTGGGCGAGCAGCATGCGCCACCGCCCCAGGTAGGTCAGCGGGGGCACACCGGCCGCCTCCCGAAACCGCTCGGCGAAGGTCGTCCGGGACATCGCGGCGGCCCGCGCCAGCTCCTCGAGCCCCCAGGCACCCCCGGGACGGCCGTGCAGCAGGTCGAGGGCGGGACGGAGGCGTTCGTCGACGAGCAGCCGCAGCCAGCCGGACGGCAGTACGGACTGGTCGACGTAGGACCGCAACAGCTCCAGCAGGAAGAGCTGGCCGTGCTGCCGGATCGCGAAGGCCGAGCCGAGCCGCTGCGCGGTCGCCTCGTCGAAGAGACGCAGCAGGGCGGCGAGGAGGCGCTCGTCGTCACCGGCCGACCTGATGTGGGCCAGTGGCGGCAGTGATTCGAGCAGGAGCGTTCTTCCGGCCTCGTTCAGGTTGACGCAGCCACCGATGACGATGTCGTCGGCGTCGCGGTCGGAGCGCGCGAAGCGGTCGGTGGAGAAGTCGGATTCCGGCTGCACCTCCTGGCGGGGTTCCGCGCCGGCCTCGAACGCGACCCAGGAGCGGCCGGTGAGGATCGCCACGTCACCCGCCACGAGGTCGACCGGTTCGTCGATGCCGTCGGTGGTGAGGCGAGCCCGACCGCTGACGAGCGCGAAGAACTTGACCGGGTCGGAGAGCGCTCCGCGGGCCCACCATCCGCCGCGGGCCGCGATGCCGCCGGTGAGGACGCCGCGGACCTCGACCAGATCGAGCGCTTCGGAGAGTCGATCGGGGGTCACACCCGTACTCTCGCTCAAAAAATCGGGACTTGCAAATATTCATCGTCCGTCGTCTCCCCACCAGACTGGGGGCAGTACCTCGCAAACGGACCCCAGGAGAGAACATGCGCTACCGCGGCCTCGGCAAGACCGGGATCAGGGTGAGCCCCTACGCTCTCGGCGCCATGATGTTCGGTGCCCTCGGCAACCCCGACCACGACGAGTGCGTCCGCATCATCCACCGGGCCCTGGACGCCGGCATCAACCTCATCGACACGGCCGACATGTACGCGCACGGCGAGTCGGAGGAGATCGTCGGCCGCGCGTTGAAGGGGCGCCGCTCCGACATCGTGCTCGCGACGAAGGCCCGGCTCCCGATGAGCGACGAGCCGAACCACCAAGGCGCGTCCCGGCGCTGGCTGGTGCGCGCGCTGGAGGACTCGCTGCGCCGCCTCGACACCGACTACGTGGACATCTACCAGATCCACCGCCCGGACCCCGACACGGACATCGAGGAGACGCTCGGGGCCCTCACCGACCTGCAGCGAGCCGGCAAGATCCGCACCTTCGGCACCTCGTCCCTGCCCGCCTCCGAACTCGTCCGCGCCCACTGGGTCGCCGAGCGGCGCGGCCTCGCCCGGCCGCGTACCGAGCAACCGGTGTACTCGATCCTCAACCGGGGCATCGAGCGCGAGGTGCTCCCGGTGGCTCAGGAGTTCGGCATGGGCACCCTGGTCTGGTCGCCGCTCGGCGGCGGGCTGCTGACCGGGCGCTACCGGAAGGGCCAGGAGGCCGCGACGCACCGCTCGCAGTACGACTTCGAGCACCTGAAGGACGACCGGCGGCTCGACGCCGTCGAACAGCTCATCCCGCTCGCCGAGGAGGCGGGCATGCCGCTGACCCATCTGGCGATGGGGTTCGTGCTCTCTCACCCCGGTGTCACATCCGCGCTCCTCGGCCCCCGGACCATGGCGCACCTGGACGATCTGCTCGCGGGCGCCGAGGTCACGCTCCCGGACGACGTCCTGGACCGGATCGACGCCATCGTGCCGCCCGGCACGGACATGGGCACGCTCGACATGGCCTACCAGCCGCCGGCCATCCGCCAGCGGGAATTGAGGCGCCGGCCGCCGGCCGACCGCGCGGCGGCGTGACGGCACAGCGGGGCGCGCAGGCGCAGGATCGCAGGTCCGGAGTCCCAGCCGCCGGACCCACCCGGCTCCGTGCACGAGTCCGTTCTCATGAACGTCGATCCGGCCGATCACGAGCCGCCCGCGCGGACTCCCCGTCCCCCGGGGCGGGCCGGGGTACGGGGAGTCGGGTGTGCGGGGAGGGGTCAGCTGGTGGTGAAGGAGTCGAAGTCGGCCTCGCCGGTGCTGCCCGCGGAGTGCGCGGTGGCGAAGACGCCGACGTCCTGGGTGGCGGCCGCCTGCGGGATGGTGACGCTGCCGACCTGCGTCCAGGTGGTGCCGTCGGTGGAGTAGGACCCGGTGTAGGTGGTGCCGGAGCGGACCAGCTTCAGCCAGGCCGGGTAGGTGACCTGGTCGCGCGACTTGTTGGAGTCGAGCTGGCCGTTGCCGTCGCTGTCCCACTGGAGGGCGTAACCGTTGCCCGGGGTCACCGCGAGGATGAGGAAGCCGGTGGAGCCCGAGGCGTTGGTGACGTCGTTGCGCACGATGATGCCGGCCTTGGCCCACGGGTCGGTGTTCGTCTGCGCGGTCACCTTGACGACCGTGGTCGAGCCGTCGTGCTCGGCGCCGGGCCGGTAGATCGTGCCGTACTCATTCGTCCCGCCGTAGACGTCCGATCCCTGGGCGCGGATGCCGAGTTGGGTGCCGGACTGGCCGAAGCCGGCCGTGGTGGAGGCGTACGTCTTGTACGGGGCGGCGACCGGCGTCGCCGTGTTCGCGGTGGCGCTCGCCGTGGCCTGCTCACCGCCGGCGCGCGAGGAGTACGTGGCCTTCGCGCTGATCGCGGCGCTGTTGAAGACGCCCGTGCCCGCGGGGACGGTGACCGTGAACGGGTACTGCACGGTGCCACCGGAGGGGACCGCGCCGAACCTGACGGGGGCGGCCGGGGCGACGGTCGCGCCCTTGGGGGCGCCGAGGGCGAGGGTGACGTTCTTCAGCGGGTTCGCCCCGTAGTCGGTGAAGGTCTCGGTGACCGGGACCGGCGAGGTCTGCGTGGGGGCGTCCAGGCCGCCGATGGTCAGGGCGGTGGTGGGCGGCAGGGTGGCCGAGGTCTTCTTCAGGGCGCTCACCCGGTAGAGGGCGACGCCGTGGCCGGGCACCACGGAGGCGACGGTGCCGGCGGACTCGGTGGACGTGTGGGTCCACAGGTCGGTCAGCTGGTAGTCCGGGGCGGTCGGCAGGCCGAGCGCGGAGGCGCCGGCGGAGACGAGTTTGGGCGCGGAGCCGGTGTTGAACAGGCCGACGATCGTGTCGCCGTTCTGCTCGGTCTTGGCGAACACCTGGGCGCCACCGGCGGAGGAGACGCGGTGGGCGTCGATGCCGTCCTGGTCGACGCCGAGGACGTCGGTGTTCTTCAGCAGCGACAGGTCCGTCGGGTCCAGGTGGGTGAGATCGGTGCCCAAGGTGAGGGGCCCGGAGGCCAGGGACCACAGGCTCATCTGGGTCTTGCGCTCGTCGAGGGTGAGCCCGTCGTTGGCGCCGTTGCCGATCTCGAGGGAGTCGTAGTCGTTGTAGCCGCCGGGGCCGCCGTAGGGCGCCCAGGCCGCGACCTGGTCGAAGCGCGAGGAGATCGAGGACCAGGAGGTCAGCGGGTAGCTGCTGCCGCCCGCCCCGCAGTAGCACTCGATGTCGCCGCCGGTCCGCCAGCCGTTGGCCAGCTTCTTCCAGGTGGCGGCGTTGTTGATGTCCAGATTGTTGGACAGCTCCAGGTGGATCGGGCGGCCGGTCTGGCGCAGGGCGTCCGACCACGCCTGCACGTCCTGCTGGTCCGGGGTGCCGACGCCGTCGATCTTCAGGTAGTCGATGCCCCAGCCGGCGAACTGGTCGGCCCAGGAGTTGACGAAGTCCTGCGCGCCGGGCTTGGAGTAGTCGATGCCGACCATGCCGCCGCAGTTGTAGTTCGCCTCGCCGCTCGTCGTGGCGATGTCGTCGGCGTGGTAACGCGTGCCCTCGATCGCGGTGTTCTGGGCGACGGCCTGCTTGGAGATGCCGGGGGTGACGTACAGGCCGAACTTCAGGCCGAGGGAGTGCACGTAGTCGGCGACGACCTGGATGCCGTTCTCGCTGCCCTTCGGCGGGAACTTCGTCTCGTCGGTGACCCAGCGGCCGTACTGGTCGACGTCCGGGCCCTGCGAGCCCGGGCAGTGGTACCAGAAGTCGTCCACGTTCGCGTAGACGAAGCCCTCCTTCGCCAGCCCGCTGTCCTTGAGCGCCTTGGCCTGCGCCTCGATGACGGCGGCCGTCGGGTGGGAGCGCACGAAGCTCCAACTGCTCCAGCCCAGCAGGGGTTTGGCGCCCACGCCGTTGTCCTCGGCGTGGGCGGCGGGTGCGGCGGTGGCGGCGAGGCCGGCCACGGCCAGGAGTCCACCGGTGAGCGCGGCCAGCAGGCCGCGCACGGGTCTCTTCATTGAGCTCTCCTCGCGCGGTTCGGCCGCACCGCAACGAACGGGCGCGGGCCGAAGGCGGTGTGGTGGTGTCGCCCCGCCCGTCCAGGCGGTGGCGCTTTGTGCGATGCCGTTCGTACCGTTCCGTTGGCGCGGTTCCGTGACGGCAAAGCGAACACAATCAAACGCGACGCGTCAGATATCACCAGGAAGTTGAAGGCACGTCAAGATCCCGGTCGGTTCTCTTTACCGAGCCGGGGAAGTCCCCGCAGGGGGGAGCGAGTGCTGCGGACTCAGCTCGCCGCGGAGCCACGGGGGCCGCAGGGGCGGCCGGTGCGGAGGTTTCCGGTGGCGCCGGTGATCACGGAGTCCAACCGGGCGCGGGTGCCGAGGAGTTCGGCGACCTGGGTGTCGATGCGGTCCCGTTCCGCGGCGAGCCGGTCGAGGAGCGCGGGCGTGGCCCGGCCGTCCACCACGCAGGGCAACAGCTCGGCGATGGTGCGGCTGGACAGGCCGGCCGCGTACAGCTGCCGCACCAGCCGCACCCGCTCGACAGCGCTCTCGGGGTACTGCCGCTGGCCGCTGGGGCTGCGGTCGGCGGCGAGCAGCCCCTGCTCCTCGTAGTACCGCAGCGCCCGCACGCTGGCGCCGGTCCGGCCGGCGAGATCCCCGATCCGCATCACGGTCCTCCCTCGGCCCCGGCGGGCTTCTCCTGCTTCGGCGGGGCGCTCCGAGCCGCGTCCCCGGTCGTCGGTGCGGCCGGTGCCGCCGGCAGCCCTTGCCTCTGACGTCGGCGTCAGGTCCTAGCGTAAGTGCGCCGGGCCGGCCGCAGCCGCCGGCCCCAGGTCTCCCATCCCCGCACCCGCAGGAGCGCCATGCCGTCCTCGACCCCCTCGTACAGCCCGCAGCCGGCTCCGTACTCCGCCGTGGACGGCTCGGCGGGCGCTCCCGCCCCCGTCCCCGTCGTCTCGGTGAAGCCGGTCGTCATCCCCGCGCCAGGCCGGGGCGAGGACCTGCGGGTCCGCGTCAGCGCCCCCGTCACCGGCGACGCCCTGCCCGTCGTGCTGTTCTCGCACGGCTTCGGCTCGTCGCTGGAGGGCTACGGCCCGCTCGCCGACCACTGGGCGGCCCGCGGCTTCGCCGTCGTCCAGCCCACCCACCTCGATTCCCGGACCGTGGGCCTGTCCCCGGGCGACCCGCGCGCCCCGCGCGTCTGGCGGCTGCGGGTCGAGGACATGGAGCGCGTGCTGGACCACCTCGACGTCCTGGCGGCCGCCGTTCCCGGTCTCGCCGGACGCCTCGACCCCGGCCGGATCGCGGCAGCGGGGCACTCCTTCGGCGGCCAGACCGCGGGCGCGCTGCTCGGCCTGCGGGTCCGCGACCCCTCGACCGGCGAGGCAGCCGACCTGTCCGACCCGCGGGTCACCGCAGGTGTCCTGCTCGCCACCGCCGGCCGCGGCGGGACCGACCTCACCCCTTACGCGGCCGAGCACTTCCCGTTCATGAACCCGGATTTCGGCACGCTGACGACCCCGGCCCTGGTCGTCGCGGGCGACCGGGACGACTCCCCGCTGACCGTGCGCGGCCCCGACTGGATGGCCGACCCCTACCACCTGAGCCCCGGCGCCCGCGCCCTGCTGACACTCCACGGCGCCGAGCACTCCCTCGGCGGCATCCCCGGTCACGAGGCCCGGGAGACCACCGACGAGCACCCGGCCCGCCTCGCCCTGCTCCAGCAGGTCACCACCGCCTGGCTGCACCACGCCCTGGGCACCGGCGGCGCCGCGTGGACCGCCGTGCGGCAGACCCTGGGCACGGGCACCCACCCGCTGGGGCGGCTGGAAACGAAGGAACCGGAGGTCCAGGCTTCCTGACAGGTCGTCAGTAGAGGAGCCACCCTCCGTCCACCACCAGGACGTGCCCGCACACGTAGTCGGCGGCGGGCGAGGCGAGGTAGGCGACGGCGCCGGCGATGTCGTCGGGGCGGCCGAGGCGGCGGCGCGGGATCTTCTCCCCGGCCCTGGCCCGCTTCTGCGGCGTGTCCAGCACCTGGTCGGTGAGCGGGGTGGCGATGGTGCCGGGCGCGACACCGTTGACATTCACCCCGTACGGGGCGAGTTCGGCGCCGGCGGAGACGGTGAGCTGGCGGACCGCGCCCTTGGAGACGTCGTAGGCCGCCTCGGGTGTGGAGGAGGAGACGAAGCCCGCGGTGGAGACCACGTTCACGATCCGGCCCGTCCCTTGCGGCACCATGATCCGGGCCGCGGCCTGCAGGGCGAAGAACGTTCCGGTGACGTTGACCGCCATCTGCCGCTCCCAGTCCTGCGGGGTGTACTCCAGCAGCGGCTTGGCCACCGCGATCCCGGCGTTGTTGACCAGGATGTCCAGCCGGCCGTGCCGGCCGGCCGCGCCCTGCACGGCGGCCCGCACCGAGGCGACCTCCGCCATGTCCAGGCAGGCCGCCTCGGCCGCGCCGCCGTCCGCCGCGATGCGCTCGGCCGTACGCGCGGCCGCCTCCGCCGCGATGTCGGCGACGACCACGAACGCGCCCTGCTCCGCGAGCAGTTCCGCGCAGGCCGCGCCGATGCCGCCGGCGGCTCCCGTGACGAGGGCGACCTGCCCGGCGAGCACGCCCGGCTTCCGTAGGGCCGCCGCCCCGATGCCGCTCACGCCTCCCCCACCAGCTTCGCCCGCACCTCGCCGAGCAGCCGGATCGAGGCGCAGGTCGTCTCGTGCGGCACGCCGGGGTACTTCGAGCGGAACATCACGTGCAGGCTCGGCCCGGCGATCTCGCGCAGCTTCTCCAGTACCGGGACCACGTCCGCGGGGGCACCGAGCAGGATCTCGCCGCGCCGGGTGCGGTGCTCCTCGGGCGACATCCGGTCGGGATACCAGTCGGCGTAGGTCTCCGGCGGCAGCCCGTACCAGTCGCCGTAGACGCGGCGGGTGTACATGTAGCCCTCGCTGACGGCCGCCCAGGCGGCGTCGGGGCCGTCCTCGTGGAGGAAGCCGCCGAGCGTCATGTAGAAGCGGGCCTGCTCGGGGTCCTTGCCGTTGCGTTCCAGGGCCTCGCGGTAGAGCCGCACCGCGCCCTCGACCCGGCCGAACAGGCCGCGGTTGTGGCCCTGTTCGCCGAAGGCGTCGGAGTCGGTACCGCCGTCCATGATGAAGGCGTCGGCGAGCCGGGCGGCCCGGTCGATCGCGGCGGGTGCGTGGCCGCCCATGAGCAGCGGCGGCCCGGCCGGCTGCACGGGCTTGGGGTAGACGCCGAAGCCCTTGCGGATGAAGTGCCGCCCCTCGAAGTCCACCTCGCCGGGCCCCCACGCCTGGCGCAGTATCCGGCACAGCTCCTCGGTCCGCCCGACACGCGTCTTGCGGCGCACCCCGAAGCCCTCGTACTCGATGTCGCGGTAACCGAGGGCAACGCCGAGCTGGAGCCGGCCGCCGGTGAGGACGTCGACGAAGGCGGCGTCCTCGGCGAGCCGGACCGGGTCGTGGATCGGGGCCAGCGCGACCGAGATGCCGACGGTGATGCGGCTGGTCGCGGCGCCGACGGCGGCGGCGAAGGGCAGCACGCTGCCGACGTAGCCGCTGGGCAGGAAGTGGTGCTCGGTGATCCAGGCGGCGTCCAGGCCCACCTCCTCGGCGAGCCGGATCTGGCTGATCGAGTCCGCGATCACCTGGGTGGGGGTGACGCCTTCACCGGGCAGGCACTCCCCGCTGTAGACGCCGAGTCCTATCTCCATCTCGTCTCCCTGTGGTCTGCGTGTCCTGTGCCGTCTCGTCCGGCGTGTCGTCCGGCGTGCCGTCCGCCGTCTCGTCGCGGCCGGCCGGTCCGCTGCGTCCCGCGAGGCGCGCGGCGGGCCCGGCTCACCGGAACCGGGCCAGGAATTCGCGAGTGCGCGGGTGTTCGGGGTCGGCCATCATCCGCGCGGGCGGCCCCGCCTCCAGCACCCGCCCGCCGTCCATGAAGACCAGCCGGTCGGCGACGTCGCGGGCGAAGGACATCTCGTGGGTGACCACGAGCATCGTCATGCCCTCGGCGGCCAGGTCGCGCATGACGCGCAGCACGTCGCCGACGAGTTCGGGGTCGAGCGCGGAGGTCGGCTCGTCGAAGAGCATCAGCCGCGGGCGCATGGCCAGCGCGCGGGCGATGGCGACGCGCTGCTGCTGGCCGCCGGACAGCTGCCGCGGGTAGGCGTGCGCGCGGTCGGCGAGCCCGACCCGGCCGAGCAGTTCGCCGGCCAGCGCGGCCGCCTCGGCGGCGGGCATCCCGGCCACCCGGCGGGGCGCCTCGGTGAGGTTCTCCAGCACGGTCATGTGCGGGAAGAGGTTGAAGTGCTGGAAGACCATGCCGGTCAGCGCCCGGTGCCGGGCGATGTCGGCCTCGTCGCGCTCGACCAGCCGGCCGTCCTGCTCGCGGTAGCCGACGAGTTCGCCGTCCACGCGGATGCTGCCGCGCTGGATGCGCTCCAGCCGGTTGACGCAGCGCAGCAGAGTGGACTTGCCGGAGCCGGACGGCCCGAGCAGGCACAGCACCTCGCCGGGCGCCACATCGAGGCTGACCCCGCGCAGCACGTGGTGGTCGCCGTAGCGCTTCCAGACCTCCTCCACGGCGAGCAGCGGCCGGTCCGTCCCGGCCGCCGGTGCGGGCGTGGCCGTCATGCCGCCTCCCCGGTGTGCTTGTCGAGGCCCGCGCGTGCGGTGGCCCGCTCCAGGCGGGCGAGGGCGGCGCCGATCCGGTCCAGGGTCCGGCGCAGCGGGGTGGGCGGCAGTTCGCGCGCGGAGCCGCGGCCGAAGTGGCGCTCGACGTAGTACTGGCCCCAGGACAGGACGGTGGTCATCAGCAGGTACCACAAGGTGGCGACGACGAGCAGCGGGATGGTCTGGAAAGTGCGCGAGTAGACGAGCTGCACGGAGTAGAGGAGCTCGGGCATGGAGGTGACGCTCACCAGGGAGCTGGACTTGAGCATGCCGATCATCTGGTTGCCGGTGGGCGGCACGATGACGCGCATCGCCTGCGGCAGCACGATCCGGCGCATGACGTGGCCGCGCTTCATGCCGAGCGCGGCTGCTGCCTCGCCCTGGCCGGCGTCGACCGACAGGATGCCGGCCCGCACGATCTCCGACATGTAGGCGGCCTCGTTGAGGCCGAGGCCGAGCACGGCGGCGACGAACGGGGTGACCAGGTGGTTGGTGTCCCAGGAGGTGAAGGACGGGCCGAAGGGCACGCCGAGCGACAGCCGGGGGATGAAGGAGGCGAGGTTGAACCAGAAGAGGATCTGCACCAGCAGCGGGGCGCCACGGAAGAACCAGATGTACAGGCCTGCCGACCCGGAGAGCACCGGGTTGCGGGCCATCCGCATCACCGCGAGCACCGCGCCGAGGCCGACGCCGATCGCCATGGCGAGCACGGTCAGCTCGATGGTGCGCACCAGGCCGTCGAGCACCTCGGAGCTGGTGAAGTAGTGGGCGACGACGTGCCATTGGATGCTCGGCGCGGTGACGAGCAGGTGCGCGCCCATCGCGGCCAGCACCAGCACGACGACGGTCAGCGGCAGCCCGGAGGGGCGCACGGCCAGGATCGCGTGCCAGCGCGGCGGCTCGGCGGGCAGCTCCCGCCCGCCGCCGGCGCCGGTCGCCGCGGGGAGTTCGGCAGCGGCCGGGCCGCTGCGGGTGTGCGGGGCCATGGCCGGGGTCACCCGGCCGGGAGCACGGCGGCCTTGGTCAGCCGGCCGCTGTCGACGCCGTACTGCTTGAGCACGCGGTCGTAGGTCCCGTCGTCCATCAGGTGCTGCAGGGCGGCGGCGATCGGCTTCGCCAGTCCGTTGCCCTTGGACGTGCCGACGGCGATGGGGGTGGGCAGGTAGTCCAGCGGCTGGATGGCGAACGCCTTGTGGGACTGCTCGATGAGGTACGGCAGCTGATTGGAGGAGGTGGCGTAGACCTGGGCCCGCCCGCTGCCGACGGCCAGTTCGGCGGCGGCGTCGGAGGGGAAGGTGGAGGTCTGGATCGCCGGCTTGCCGGCCGCGGTGCACTTGGTGTCGGCCGCCTTGAGCTGCTCGACGAAGGCGGATCCCTGGATGACGGCGACCTTGGCGCCGCACAGGTCGGTGATCGCCGACACCTTCAGGGTGCTGCTCTGCGGCACCGCGAACCCGGTCCCGGACTGGAACATCGACACCAGGTCGAGCACCTTCTCGCGCTCGGGGGTGACGACCCAGGAGGTGAAGGAGACGTCGTAGCGGTGGTTCTGCAGGCCGGGTATGAAGGAGTCGAAGGAGCCGGAGCCGGTGATCTCGACCTTCAGGCCGAGCACTTGGGCGGTGGCCTTGGCGAGGTCCACCTCCCAGCCGACGAGGTCGCCGCCGTCGACGTACTCGTCCGGCGGCGCGTCGTTGTAGGTGATGTCCTTGATGACGCCGCTCTTGCGGAAGGACGCGGGCACCATCGCGGCGATCGACGGCACCTCGGCCACGCCCGCGACGGCCGAGGTGCCGCCGGCGGCCGGGCTCGCCGAGGCTGCGGCCGATGCGGAGGCGGCGTCGCCGGAGCCGCCGCTCTTGCCGCCGCCCCCGCACCCCGACAGCAGGGCGAGCGCGAGGCCGGCCGCGCCGACTGCTGCCGCGGTCCGGACGGACCTGCGTGTCCGTCCTGCTCTCTCGTGCTTCATGCGCTTCTCCTTGTTCGTCACGATGTCCTCGCGGTGCTGCCGCGGCGGGCGCGCGGGCCCTGATGGCCCGCGGACGTGGGGGTGACGCGTGTTCCGGGGCCTGCGGCCGTCATGTGCCCTCCCCCTGCGGGGCGCCGAGGACGGTGCGGGCCCGAGCGAGGGTTTCCGCGGCCGCATCGGCGAGCAGGGCCGCGTCGGAGGCGACGGCGAGCATCGTGAAGCCGAGGCCGCGCAGCGCGCGGGCGATGTCGAGCGAGCCGGCGTAGGCCCCGGCGACCACGCCGTGCTCGGCGCAGGCCCGTACCACCGTGGTGAGCGCGGCCCGGCCCCGGCTGCCGGAGAGCAGGCCGGCCACATCCGTGCCCGACGACAGCGCGAGGTCGTAGGGGCCGACGAAGAGGGCGTCCACGCCGGGGACGGCGGCGATGTCGGCCGCCGCGGCGACCGCGGCCGGTGTCTCGACCATCACCGCGCACAGGCTGCGGGCCTCGCCGGCCGTGGGCGCGGTGCCGCCGGCCAGCCCCGCGAGCGGGCCCCAACTGCGGGCGCCGAGCGGCGGGTAGTGGGTGGCGGCGGCCGCGCGGGCGGCAGCCTCGGCGTCGTCGACCACCGGCACGATCACGCCGGCGGCACCGGCGTCCAGGGCCCGCCCGATCAGGCCGGCGTCGTTGCTGCGCACGCGCACCAGCAGCGGGGCGCCGCCGGGTGCAGTGAGCGCCTCGACCAGCGAGCGGTCGTCGTGGGCGCCGTGCTGCGCGTCCAGGCACACCCAGTCGTAGCCGGCTGCGGCCAAAGTGCCCGCGCTCCACCGGCCGGGCAGGGCGCACCAGGCACCGAGCCACGCCTCGTGCGGCCGGCCGAACGGCCACGGCAGCGCCGCCATCTTCAGACCACCTGCCCCTCACTCCGGCGCCCCGCGGTTGCCGGGCGGTGCCGCCCGGTCCCGGCGCAGCGCCGCGACGTCCCGGTCCCGGCCGGGCGGTCCGGCCACCGGAGAGCCTCATCATCGACAGGCGTTCGTAAGACCGACAAGGGAAGAGGCATGCAATTTACCTACGATTAACACCATCGACCTTTCACTCATAAGGCGTTGAGCGGCCTGGTGTTTACATCTGAGCATCGCCGTGTGATGGTGAAGCCCGGCCTGGGGCCGACGGGCGGCCGCTCGGCCGGCGAGACGTGAGGAGCACCATGAGGGTCAGTCGGACGGCCGGCGCGATGCCGCACTCGGGAATCCGCGAGATCGTCAACCGGGTCATCGAGCTGCCCGGCGGGCGGATCAGCCGGCTGGAGATCGGCGAACCCGGCTTCCCCACCCCCGCGCACATCACCCGCGCCGCCTGGGACGCGGTCCCGCGTGGTGTCGGCTACACCCCGAGCACCGGCACCGGCGAGCTGCGCGAGGCGCTCGCCGCGCGACTGCGTCGCGTCACCGGCCTGGACCTGCCCGCCTCCCGCGTGGTCGTCACCCAAGGCGCGGTCCAGGCGCTGTCCGCGCTCGCCGAGGCCCTGCTCGACCCCGGTGACGACCTGCTCGTCCCCGACCCGAGCTGGCCCAACTACGAGATGATCGGCCGGATGCGCGGCGCGAGCGTCACCCGCTACCCCTTGCGCGCCTCGGCCGGCTTCCTCCCCGACCCCGACGAGGTCGAGGCGCTGATCACCCCGCGCACCCGGGCGCTGGTGCTCAACTCGCCGAGCAACCCCACCGGAAGGGTCTTCCCGCAGGAGGTGGTGGCCGCGATCGTCACCGCGGCCCGCCGGCACGGCGTGTGGGTGCTGTCCGACGAGGTCTACGACGAGCTGGTCTTCGAGGGCGCGCCCGCCAACGCCGTCGCCCTGGACCCGGAGACGGTGATCGGCGTCTACAGCTTCTCCAAGACCTATGCCATGACCGGCTGGCGGGTCGGCTACCTCACCGCGCCCGCGCGGGTGACCGCGCTGCTGAGCACCGTTCAGGAGGCGCTGCTCTCCTCGGTCTCCGCGATCGGCCAGTACGCCGCGCACGCTGCGCTGACAGGCCCTCAGGAGTGCGTGGCGCGGATGCGCGAGGAGTACCGGGCCCGCCGCGACCTCGCCGTGCGCCGCCTCACCGGCGCGGGGCTGCGGATCGCGGTGCCCCACGGCGCCTTCTACGCCATGGTGCCGCTCGCGCCGGGCGCCGACTCGCGGCTGGCGGCCCTGGACCTGGTGGGCCACGGGGTGGCGGTGGCTCCCGGAAGTGCCTTCGGCGACACAGCCCGTGACCACGTGCGCATATCATTGTCGGTCGCCGAGGACGTGCTGGAGACCGGGCTCGACCGCCTGCTCTCCTGGGGCGCGCTGACGGGCTTCGGGGCGGGCCTGGGCCGTGCGGCCGGGGCCTGAGCGCCCCGGCACGGCAGCGGGGGCAGCTCCGAGGACGGCCCAGGGCGGCCGAGGAACGCCGGGAAACGCCGGGAAACGCCGAGGAACAGGGACCCATGACCGACCCCACCAAGGGCGAGAGCCCCATGGCCAGCCTCTCCGAGGCCCTGGAGCGCCCGCACGCGCGGGTGCCCGTGGACGAGCTGGACCTGCGCATCCTGCGGCTGCTGGACGCCAACTCCCGCCTGTCGCAGCGCCGGATCGCCCAGGAGATCGACATGTCGGCGCCCGCGGTCGGCGAGCGCATCGCCCGGCTGGAGCGCTCGGGGGTGATCCGCTCCTACACCGTGGACGTGGACTGGGCCGCGCTCGGCTTCCCGCTGGTCGTCTTCATGCCGATCACCCTGCTGGCCGGCGCCGACGTCGGCGACATCCTCACCACGCTGCGGGCGCTGCCCGAGCTCGAGGAACTCATCGTCGTCACCGGCGGCTACGACCTGCTGGCCCGCTTCCGCCTGCGCGGCCACGACCACCTGCGCGAGCTGCTGATCGACCCCATCTGGCAGATACGGGGCATCCAGCGGATCGAGACGTTCCTGAGCATCGGCGAGCTGGTCGGCCCCACCAACCGCAGCCGCCTCCTCGACGAGCCCCCCGAGCTGCGCCAGTAAGGCACGCGGCCCGGGGCCGGAACGGGCGCGCCCGGGTGCTGCCCGGTGCGCCGCCCGGGGCGGGGGGCCGGTCAGAAGCCGGGGAAGACGCGGCCCAGGTCGGGGAGGGTGAGGGCGCCCTCCAGGGTGACGTTCGCTGTGAAGGGGGCCTTGAGGCGGCCGTTCAAGAGGCGGATCACCGCGCCCGGGGCGCCGGTCAGCGTCGCGGTCGGCGCGGCCGGCGGGGTCGTCGTGAGGGTGACCTTGTCGTCGATCAGCACGCCCGCACCCGGTGCCGCCAGCGCGGCCGGCCCGGGAAGCTCCGCCGGCTTGGCCACCCAGCCGAGCAGGAAGGAGAGCGGGCCGGCCAGCAGCTCGACCAGGGCCGCCGCCGACTCGGGCAGGACCTCGGCCTCGGGGTCGAGGGCGACCCGGACGTCCCAGGTGTGGTTCGCGACCTCGTTGAGCCGCAGGCCCACCGCGGTCTCCAGCGGCACCGGTTCCGGCAGGAAGCCCATGTCGATCTTCAGCGAGGAGCGCTGCTCGGGGGTGAGCGCCTCCACCGTCTCCAGCCAGCGCGCGTTCGAGGCCACGAAGCCCGCGGCCTGGTCGGCCGGGGCGGCCGCGTCCCAGCGGGCCCAGATCTCCTGGTTGGTCTCGGCCGGGACGGACTCCCCCGCCGCCCGGGCGATGGGCGCCCGGCCGATCTCGGCGCCGCTGCCGAGGTGCGAGAGCACCTGGGCGACCGTCCACTCCCCGGCGCCACTGGGCGCCGTCAACTTCCCGTCGCCCCGCTCCGCGAGGAGCGCCACCAGCGTGTCGTGCTCGGTACGAAGGGCCGCGATCGTGCGGTCCGCGAGTTCGCTCATGCTGGCCGCAACCGCGCCGGGGCCCGCGGCATTCCTGACGTGCCGCTTTCCTACCCGGACGGGCGAGGCGGAAGCCGGGCCGCATATGGGAGCCGTGCCGCGGGCCGCACCACGGCGATGCCGGACCGTACCGCGGCAATGCCCCGGCCCCCCGCATGAGCCGCGCACGTGCCCGCCGTACACACCCGGCGCGATCCTGGGATGATCCAGCCCCATACATCCGATCCATCACCACGCAACCCCACCCTTTCCCTGAACAGCTTTCTCCGTCCTGCCCGTTGACGCCAGTCGAGGCGACTGCAACGCTGCCCCCAGTCATCGGATGTCTTGGCCTCTGCGGGCATGCCCGCGGGTTGACGGTTAACCGGAGTGCTCATGAGATGGACGGCATCGGCAGGCAGGATTCTCGGGGCGGTGGTGGCTCTGGGGCTGGCGGGCGCGTCGGCGCTGGTGGCGGCGGGCCCCGCGCAGGCGGCAGGTCCCGCGCGACCAGCGGGGCCACCGGTGCTGTGGGCCGCACCCGACGGCCACGGCGCCGCCTGCACCGCGCACGCCCCCTGCTCCCTGACCACGGCCCAGGCCCAGGTCCGCACCGCCGGGCACGGCCACGCCCCCGCCGGCACCAGGGTCGAACTCCTCGGCGGCACCTACCGGTTGGGCGCCACCTGGAAGTTCGGCGCCGCGGACTCCGGCACGCCCGGCCACCCCGTCGTCTGGGAGGCGGCCCCCGGTGCCCACCCGGTGATCTCCGGCGCGACCCGCGTCACCGGCTGGCACCAGGTGGGCAGCACCGGCGTGTGGTCCGCGCGCGTCCCGCGCGGCAGCGCCACCCGCCAGCTCTACGTGGACGGCCAGGAAGCCCCGCTCGCCCAGGCCACCCCCGCCGACCTGCACTTCTCGGGCAACTGGAAAGGCTCGGCGACCGGTTACGACCTCGCGGACGACCCGGCCGCGCTGGCCTGGTTCAGTGCCCTGACCCCCGCCCAGCTGGCCCAGGTCGAGTTCGACTACCCGGCGGGCAACGGCGCCTGGACCGACTCCAAGTGCGGGGTCGCCGGCATGTCCGGCAGCACCCTGGTGATGGACCAGCCGTGCTGGGCGAACGTCACCGACATCGCCCCCTTCAGCCAGGGCACCGGCGGCCTGCCGTCCATGCCCACCTCGCAGGTGCCCACCACCATCCTGGGCGCCCGCGCACTCCTGGGGACCGGCCAGTGGTTCCTCGACACCTCGGCCGGCACGCTCTTCTACGCGCCGCCGAAGGGAAGGAAACCGGCCGCCCTCGACGTCGAACTCCCGCGCCTGGAGCAGCTGGTGCAGGGCGCCGGCAGCCTCGCCCGCCCGCTGCACGACGTCACCTTCGCCGACCTGCAGTTCTCGTACGCGACCTGGAACGCACCCTCCGGCCCGGCCGGTTTCGCCGATGTGCAGAGCAACCTGCACCGTACCGGCGCCACCAACCAGGGCCTGTGCACCTTCTCCCAGCCCGCGGGCAGCTGTCCTTGGGGCGCGCTCACCCAGCCGCTCGCCAACGTCGCCTTCAGCGGCGCCAGCCGGATCACCCTGACCGGCAACCGCTTCACCGACCTCGGCGGCGCGGGCCTGAGCTTCATGTACGGCGGCACCGGGAACACCGTGGAGGGCAACGAGTTCACCGCCATCGCCTCCACCGCCCTCTCCCTGGGCTGCACCTACGACCCGACACCGACGCAGACCCCCGCCTCGGTGATCGAGGCGAACTGCACGCCCGACGCGGACCTGGTGCGCGGTGACACGGTGGGCGAGAACGAGGTGCTGGACCGCACCACCGTCACCGACAACGTCATCCACGACGTCGGCACCGACTACCGCTCGGCCTGCGGCATCACGCTGCTGTTCAGCCGGCACACCGTGATCAGCCACAACGAGCTGTACGACCTGCCCTACACCGGCATTACCGCCGGGGTGATCCAGGGCCACGTGGACGAGGCCGACCACCCGCAGAACTCCACGAACGTCAACGCCGACAACACGATCAGCGACAACCTGATCTTCAACGTCATGCAGGTCCTCGACGACGGCGGCGCCATCTACATGGAGGGCCACCAGGCCCAGTACGTCTACGCGGCGGACGGCACGATCGACGCGGCCGCGACCCTCGCGAACGGCCTGCACGTCACCGGCAACGTTGTCTACAACGACGGCTCGCGCTTCAACGCCTTCTACGACGACGCCGGTTCGGAGTGGATCGGCTTCCACGGCAACGTCGAGTTCCACCCGCTGACCTCGCTCGGCGCGCAGGGCGGCTGCTCGTCCACCGGCCACTTCTGGGTCTCCGGCAACTGGTTCTCCGACCCCGCGGGCAGCTACATCTGCAACGCGCCGGTCGACTCCAACATCCAGGACAACACCGTCATCCCCGCCTCGCCCGGCCCGGCCGACATCCCCGCCGCCGTGCTGGCGAACGCGGGCGTCACCGCCGCGCACCAGGCGCTGGCCGCCGGGGTCCCGCTGGAGACCGCGTACGTCTCCGCGCCCGCCGGCGGTCCGTCGCAGCAGGTGCTCATCGCGGGCGCCGGCTTCTCGGGCGGGACCCCGGTGTACTTCGGCGGGCACCCGGCGAGCCGGATCCAGGTCCTCTCCCCCGGTTTCCTCGTCGCCACGGTGCCCGGCGGCGCGGACGGCACGGACGTGACGGTCGGCCCGTACGTACCGCGGCCGGTGATCACCGCGCCGGCGAGCGGCACCACGGGCCTGACCTCGGCGTTCGCGGTGCGCGGCACAGGGGCGGCGGGCGACACCGTGACCGTCCAGGACGCGACGGACCAGGGCCGTTGCGACGCGCCCGTGGCCGCCGACGGCACCTGGTCGTGCACGCTGAGCGGCGCCGCCTCCGGGCAGCACACCCTGTCGGCCACGCAGTCCGACCGCGCCGGCACCGCCTCCAAGGCGTCGGCCGCCGTCCTGGTCTACGTCGGCACCCCGCCGGCCGCGGCCCGGATCGACGACACCGACCCGTCGATCGCCTACACCGGCTGGGACTACCTGAACGCCCGCGGCTTCGGCGACTACGGCGACGACGTCCACTACGCGACCGCCGACGGCAGCAGCCTCACCGCCACCTTCATCGGCACGGGCGTGAAGGTCTTCGGCGAGGAGTACACCGACCAGGGCGACATCGCCGTCTCGATCGACGGCGCCCCGGCCACCACGGTCTCCACCGTCCCCGCCGACGGCGCCCGCCACGCCGACGTCGCCGTCTTCACCAGCCCGCCGCTCCCCGCGGGCGTCCACACCGTCACGGTCACCAAACTCTCGGGCTCCTACGCGACCTTCGACGGCCTGGAGATCGACAACCCCGCGGCGCCGTAAGCCCGTCGGGCTCATCCCGACCCCGTCCGCCCCCGGCTCACCCCCGCGGGCGGACGGGCCGGGCAAGGTGCCCTCCTCGCTCGGAGAACCCCGCGCACGGCCGTCCCACTCGCCCGGCTGCCCGCAGGGGCTACTCGTTGGTGGGGAAGCCCAGGTTGAGGCCGCCGTGGGAGGGGTCGGGCCAGCGGGTGGTGACGACCTTGGGGCGGGTGAAGAAGTGGACGCCGTCCTCGCCGTAGGCGTGGGTGTCGCCGAAGAGGCTGTTCTTCCAGCCGCCGAAGGAGAAGTAGGACACGGGGACCGGGATGGGGACGTTGACGCCGATCATGCCGACCTCGACCTCGTGCTGGAAGCGGCGGGCGGCGCCCCCGTCGTTGGTGAAGATCGCGGTGCCGTTGCCGTAGGGGTTCGCGTTGATCAGGGCCAGGCCCTCGTCGTAGGACGAGACGCGCACCACGGACAGGACGGGGCCGAAGATCTCGTCGGTGTAGACCGGCATCTCGGGGGTGACGTCGTCGAAGAGGGTGGGGCCGAGGAAGAAGCCGTCGCCGTCGGCGTCGAACTCCCCCTGGGTGCCGTCCACGACGAGCTTCGCGCCCGCCTCGGTGCCCGCCTCGATGTAGGAGGCGACCTTGTCCCGGTGCGCCCTGGTCACCAGCGGGCCCATGTCGCAGCCGCGGGTGCCGTCGCCGGTGCGCAGGCCGGCCATCCGGTGGGCGATGCGGGCGACGAGGTCGTCGGCGACGGGCTCGACGGCGACCAGCACCGAGATCGCCATGCACCGCTCGCCGGCCGAGCCGAAGCCGGCGTTGACGGCGGCGTCGGCGGCCAGGTCGAGGTCGGCGTCGGGCAGCACCAGCATGTGGTTCTTCGCGCCGCCCAGCGCCTGGACCCGCTTGCCGTGCCGGGTGCCGGTCTCGTAGACGTACCTGGCCACCGGGGTGGAGCCGACGAAGGAGACCGCGGCGATGTCCTCGTGGGCGAGCAGCGCGTCCACCGCCTCCTTGTCGCCGTTGACGACCTGGAGGACGCCGTCGGGCAGCCCGGCCTCCTTCCACAGGGCCGCGATCGCCAGGGCCGCGCTCGGGTCCTTCTCGCTCGGCTTGAGCACCACCGCGTTGCCGCAGGCGAGCGCGAGGGGCACGAACCACATCGGCACCATCGCGGGGAAGTTGAACGGCGAGATCACCGCGACGACGCCGAGCGGCTGCCGCACCGAGTGGACGTCCACCGAGGTGGAGGCGTTCTCGCTGAAGCCGCCCTTGAGCAGGTGCGGGATGCCGCAGGCGAACTCGGCCACCTCCAGCCCGCGCATCACCTCGCCGAGCGCGTCGGAGAGCACCTTGCCGTGCTCGGCGGTGACCAGTGCCGCGATCTCCTCACGGCGGGCGTACAGCAACTCGCGGAAGGCGAAGAGGACCTGGGACCGCCTGGCCAGCGACACATCGCGCCACTGCCGCCAGGCCGCCTTCGCGGAGACGACCGCGGCGCCGACGAGGTCGGCCGAGGCGAGGTCCACCGCGCCGGTCTGCTCCCCGGTGGCCGGGTTGTGGACGGGGGCGGTGCGCTCGGCGGTGCCCTGCCACGGACGGCCGTCGATGAGGTGGGTGATGCGCTGCGGCTCGCTCACGGCAGGCTCCTTGACAGATAGGTGTGGGAGGGGAGGTGGCGCCGGGTCAGTTCCCGGCCGGGTCCCCAGGTTGAGGCGCGGTGCGGCCCAGCGGAGCACCCGGCTCCTGTGCGCCGGCCGGTTCCGCGGACGGTCCGGCCGGCTCGGCCGGCGCGAGCAGCGGGCGCTGATCCGCCTTGTGCCGGACGTACTCGGCGTGCGCCTCCCGCGTGGAGTCGAGCGAGGCGGTCTGGCTCACCGGCACGTCCCACCAGCTCGCGCTGTCCGGCGCGGACACCAGCGGGTCGGTCTCGACGTGGATGACGACGGGCCCGCCGTCGGCCGGCCACTCCCTGGCCTTGGCGATGGCCGCCTCCAGGTCCGCCCGCGAGTGCACCTCGATCACATGGGCGCCGAGGCTGCGGGCGTTGGCGGCGAGGTCGGTCGGCAGGTGCGGGCCGTCGAGGCGGCCGCCCGGCCCACGGTAGCGGTACTGCGTGCCGAACCGCTGGGAGCCCAGCGACTGCGAGAGCGAGCCGATGGAGTGGAAGCCGTTGTTCTGCACCAGGACGACGATGATCTTCACGCGTTCCTGGACGGCGGTGGCCAGTTCGGTCGGCATCATCAGGTAGCCGCCGTCGCCGACCATCGCGAAGACCTCGCGGGTGGGGTCGGCGAGCCGGACGCCGATCGCGCCGGGGATCTCGTAGCCCATGCAGGAGTAGCCGTACTCGACGTGGTAGCCCTTGCGGTCCCGGACCCGCCACAGCTTGTGCAGGTCGCCGGGCATCGAGCCGGCCGCGCACAGCACGACGTCGCGCGGGCCGGACAGCTCGTTGACGCAGCCCAGCACGGTGGACTGGGTGAGCACGCCCGGCGCGAGGCGGTCGGTCACCTCGGCGGCCGGGTGGTAGGCGGCCTCCACCTCGGCGTCCCACGCGGCCCACAGCGCGGCCTGCTCCTGCTCGTAGGAGGCCGGGACGCGGTGGCCGGCCAGGGCGGCGGTCAGGGCGGTCAGCGCCTCGCGGGCGTCGGCGACCAGCGCCAGCCCGGCGTGCTTGCCCGCGTCGAACGCGGCCGCGTTGATGTTGACGAACCGCACGCCGGGGTGCTGGAAGGCGGTGCGCGAGGCGGTGGTGAAGTCGCTCCAGCGGGTGCCCACGCCGATGACGAGATCGGCGTCGCGGGCAAGGGCATTGGCCGCGGTGGTGCCCGTGGAGCCGACCGCGCCCATGAGCTGGGGGTGCCCGTGCGGCAGGGAGCCCTTGCCGGCCTGGGTCTCGCCGACGGGGATGCCGGTGGCGGCGGCGAAGTCCCGCAGGGCGTCCTCGGCGCCGGAGTAGTGGACGCCGCCGCCGGCCACGAGCAGCGGCCGCCGGGCGCCGCGGACGAGGTCGGCGGCGGCCGCCACGAGCGCGGTCTCGGCCGGCCGCCGGGCGATGTGCCAGGTGCGCGGGGCGAACAGCTCCGCCGGCCAGTCGTACGCCTCGGCCTGGACGTCCTGCGGCAGCGAGATCGTGGCCGCGCCGGTGTCGGCGGGGTCGGTGAGCACCCGCATCGCGCCGAGCAGCGCGGCCGGCAGCTGCTCGGGCCGTGAGACCCGGTCGAAGAAGCGCGACAGCGGGCGGAAGGCGTCGTTCACGCTCACGTCGGCCGCGTACGGCTGTTCCAGCTCCTGCAGGACGGGCGCGCCCACCCGGGTGGCGAAGGTGTCGGAGGGCAGCAGCAGCACCGGGATGCGGTTGATGGTGGCAAGGGCCGCGCCGGTGAGCATGTTGGTGGAGCCGGGCCCGATGGAGGCGGTGCAGGCCCAGGTCTGCAGCCGGTCCTGCTGGCGGGCGTAGCCGACGGAGGTGTGCACCATCGCCTGCTCGTTGCGGGCCAGGATGTACGGCAGCGGCGAGTGCCCGCCGGACTCCTGCTCCATCTGGAGCAGCGCCTGCCCGAAGCCGGCGACGTTGCCGTGGCCGAAGATCCCGAGGACGCCGGCGAAGAACCGGCGGCGCTCGCCGTCGCGCTCGGCGAACTGCGCGGCCAGGAAGCGGGCGGTGGCCTGGGCCACCGTCAGCCGCACCGTCGCGGGGGCTTGCGTGCTCATGCGGTCTCCTTCGTCTCAGGAGGGGCGGCCGGGCGGACGAGCGGCAGCCGCGGGTCGAACGGCTGGTCCGGCCAGGTGTCGCGGACCCAGGCGTGCGCGGGGTCGTCGCAGATCAGCCAGGCCCGCTCGGGCCCGGGGCCGGCCATGACGTTGAGGTAGTACAGGTGCGCGTCGGGCGCGGCGATCGAGGGGCCGTGCCAGCCGTGCGGGACGAGGACGGCGTCGCCGGCGCGGACCTCGGCGAGCACGTCGATCGGCCGGTCCGCGGCGGAGGCGTAGACCCGCTGGTAGCCGACGGGGTCGGTGCAGCGCGGGTCGGTGGCCTGCGTCTCGAAGTAGTAGATCTCCTCCAGGGCGGTCTCCTCGCCCGGGCGTTCCACGTCGTGCTTGTGCGGCGGCCAGGAGCTCCAGTTGCCCGCGGGGGTGACGACCTCGCAGGCGATGACGGAGTCGGCGGCCAGCACCGCGGGCGTGCCGAAGTTGCGCACCTCGCGCGAGGCGGCACCGGCGCCGCGCCGCTCCACGGGCACGTCGGCGGCGGGGACGCGGTGGACGCCGCGGCCGGTGCTGCCGGGGGCGAGGGCGCCGGCGAGCGCGACCCGGGCGGGGGCGCCGGCCGCTTGCAGGGTGATGCGGGCGCCGGCGGGCACGTAGGCGACGTCGGTGGGGCCGGCGAAGACGTCGGGCCGCCCGTCGAGCCGGACCCGGTGCACCTGGCCGTCGGCGGTCTCGGCGGTGACGTGCACGGCGCCGGACAGCGGCACGACCAGGTGCTCGAAGTCGCCCGCCGCAAGGGCGCGGGTCTCCTCGCCGGCCAGGCGGGCGGTGCGCAGGCTGGTGTGGTGCCAGCCGGGGTGGGCGTCGGTGACGGCGAGGTCCCAGCCGTCGGCGCCCGCGGTGCCGTGGGGCAGGACCCAGCGGGTCTCGTCGGTCACCTGCTGCTCCCGTGGGTGAGGTCGACGGCGATGTCCACGGCGGCCGCCACGTCGCCGTCCGGCGGGTAGAGCAGGGCGCGGCCGACGACGAGGCCGCGCACCTGCGGGATGCGCAGGGCGGCGCCCCAGGAGGCGTAGGTGTCGCGCGGGTCGCCCTGCGGGTCGCCGCCGAGCAGGAGGGTGGGCATGGTGGTGGCGTCCAGCACCCGTTCCAGCTCGTCCACGACCGGGAGTTTGAGCCAGGTGTAGGCGCTGGTGGCGCCCAGGCCGCTGGCTATGTGGATGGAGGTGATGACGCTGTCGGGGTCGAGCAGGTTGCGGGAGCGGCCGGCCTCGCGGACCGACAGGAAGGGCTCGATCATCGCCATCAGGCCCAGGCCCGCGAGTCCGGTGACGGCGGCCGCGGTCGCCTCCAGGGTGGCCGCGGTGCCGGGGTCGCCCAGGCAGATCCGGGTGAGGGTCTTGCCGCCGTCCAGGCCCTGCTCGGCCAGGGCTTGCGGGGTGTAGGCGGTGAAGCGGTCGTCGAACTCGAAGGCGGCGCCCTGCAGTCCGCCGCGGTTCATCGAGCCGATGGCGACCTTGTCCTCCAGGGCGCCCATCAGCAGCAGGTCGTCCAGCAGGTCGGGGGTGCTGAGCACGCCGTCGACGCCGGGGCGCGACAGGGCCGTCGCCAGCCGCTCCAGCAGGTCGGTGCGGCTGGCCATGGCCCGGGTGTCGCCGCGCACGCCGAGGGCGCCGCGGGCGGGATGGTCGGCGGCGACGATGAGCAGGCGGCCGTCGTCGCCGAGCAGGGGGCGGCGGGCGCGCTTCTGCCAGGCGCGGCCGATGCGTTCGGGCTCGCGGGCCCGGATCTCGGTCAGCTGTGCGGCGTCCATCAGGCCGTCCTCTCCGAAGGGCGCGCGCGGGAGGCGAGAGCGGCCTCCACCTCGGCGGTCGTGGGCATGGCGGTCGAGCATTCCAGCCGGGAGGCGACGAGCGCGCCGGCCACGTTGGCGAACTCGACGGTACGGCGCAGCTCCCAGCCGGCGAGCAGGCCGTGCACGAGGGCGCCGCCGAAGGCGTCGCCGGCGCCGAGGCCGTTGACGACTTGGACGGGGAAGGGTGCGACCTCGACCCGCTCCTCGCGGGTGGCGGCCAGGACGCCCTTGGGGCCCTGCTTGACGATCGCGAGGTCCAGGCCGCGGTCGAGCAGGGCGTCGGCGGCGCGCTGCGGGTCGCGTTCGCCGACGGCGACCTCGCACTCCTCGCGGTTGCCGACCGCGACCGTGACGTGCTCCAGTGCCAGGCCGACCTGTTCGCGGGCCTCCTCGGCGTCCGCCCAGAACATCGGCCGGTAGTCCAGGTCGAGGACGGTGGTGGCGCGCCGGCCGCGCGCCTGCCAGGCGGCGAAGTGGGCGGCCCGGCTGGGCTGGGCGGACAGGCCGGTGACGGTGGCCCAGAAGACGGCCGTGCCGCGGACCGCGTCCAGCGGCAACTCGTCCGGCTCGATCATCAGGTCGGGCGCGGTGCCGTAGCGGTAGAAGTAGAGCGGGAAGTCGTCGGGCGGGAAGACCTCGCAGAAGGTGACCGGCGTGGGCGGGCCGTCCGGGTCGGTGATCGGGGTGATGTACGCGGGGTCGACGCCGAGCCGGGCGGCCTCGGCGCGCACGTAGCGGCCGAAGGGGTCGTCGCCGGTGCGGGTGATGAGGGCGGCGTCGCGGCCGTGACGGGCGGCGGCGACGGCGACGTTGGTGGCGCTGCCGCCCAGGAACTTCTGGAAGGTGCGCACCTCCTCCAGGCCGACGCCGTGGTCGAGCGGGTAGATGTCGACGCCGGTGCGGCCGATGGTGACAAGGTCGTGGGCCACCGTCACTCCCCCGCCGGTGCGGGGGCGCCGGCCCGGCCGGCGGCCACGGCGAGCAGGTGGGCCACCGAGGCGCGCACGTCGTCGCGCGGGTCGGCGCCGCCGGGCTCGCCGGGGGCCGCGTGCAGCACGGTGTCCTGCTCCAGGACGTACCAGCCGGCGTACCCGGCGTCCTCCAGCAGGCGGACGATGGCGGCGATGTCCACGTCTCCCGCGCCCAGCGGCACGTACATGCCCTCGGCGACGGCCGCGGTGTAGGAGGTCGCACCGGAGCGGACCCGGTCGGCCAGCGTGCGGCGGACGTCCTTGAGGTGGACGTGGGCGATGCGGTGCGGGTGGCTCGCGGCCAGCGCGACGGGGTCGCCGCCGCCGATGAGCAGGTGGCCGGTGTCGAGGCAGAGGCCGATGCGGCTGCCGTCCAGGACCCGCTGGGTCTCCACGCCGGACTCGACCATGGTGCCGACGTGGGGGTGGAGGGTCGCGGTCAGGCCCGCGGCCTCGGCCGCGGCCGCGATCCGGTCGAGGTTGGCGAGCAGGCGGGCCCAGCCGGCGTCGTCCAGGACGGGGCGGGCGTCGTAGCCGTCGGTGCCGGTCGCGGCGGCGACGACCACGGTGCCGGCGTCGGCGGCGACCAGGCCGGCGATCGCGGTCTCGACCTCGGGCAGCGGGTCGTGCCCGGCCTCGTGCAGGACGACGGGGACGAACTGCCCGACGGCGCGCAGGCCGTGGGCGGCGAGGACCGCGGCCTTGTCGGCCGGGGCGTCGGGCAGGAAGCCGTCGGGGCCGAACTCCGTCGCGGACAGACCCAGTTCACGCATCTGCGGCAGGACGGTGCCGGGGCCGAGCTGGTGGCCCCAGCCGGGGACCTCGCACACGCCCCAGGAGATCGGCGCGCCGGCGATGCGCTCGGCGAGGGGGGCGGTCACGACCGGGCTCCCTTCGCCCGGCCGGTGCCCGGCCCGGCGGTGTGGCGGTGGCGGCGGGCCGACGTGCTCGGCATGGCGCGTCCCTCTTCCCGGTAGGTGTCAGTGTGGCGTGCTGCTGGTGCGTACGGCGCGGTGCGGCCTCGCGCACCGCGCGCCCGGGCGCGCGGCCCGGGCGTCTGCGTCGAGCCTGCCTCTCCAGGCGACAGCATGTCAATAGTTTGTCCTGACATTCTGACTTCCGACAGAGCGCTCGGCAGGTGGCCCGATCCGCGGCGGATCGGGGCGGGAATCAGTGCGCGGCGACCGTCATCTCGAAGGCGTAGCGGGAGGCGCGGTAGACGTGCGAGCCGTACTCCACTGGCCGGTCGGAGGCGTCGCGCGCGGTGCGGACCATGGTCAGCAGGGTGGCGCCGCGGCTCTCCGCGAGCAGCCGCGCCTCGGCCGCGGTGGCCCGGCGGGCACCGATGGTCTGCTCCGCGGTGCTCAGCACGATGCCCGAGCGGCGCAGGAGTTGGTAGAGCCCGGCGCCGGCCAGCGCCTGCGGGGTGAGGTCCACCAGGCCGGCCGGCAGGTGGTTGTGGAGCAGCGCGATCGGCTCGCCGTCGGCCAGGCGCAGCCGCTGCAGCGCCACCACCTCGGCACCCTCGGGCACTTGGAGCGCGGCGGCGACCTCCGGCTCGGCCGGCACCGTCGCTATGGACAGCACCTCGGTGGCGGGGCGCCGCCGGTCGCGGGCCAGGTCCTCGTAGAGGCTGGTGAACTCCAGCTGACGGCGAATGCGGTTCGCCACCACCTGGGTGCCGACGCCCCGCTTGCGGGCCAGCAGGCCCTTGTCGACCAGGTGCTGCATGGCCTGACGCATCGTCGGCCGGGACAGGCCGAACTGGTCGGCCATCGTCACCTCGTTGCTCAGCCGGGTACCGGGCGGCAGCACCCCGGACTCGATGAGGTGCTGCAGCTGCTGGGCGAACTGGAAGTACAGCGGGACCGGGCTGCTGCGGTCGATGGTGATCTGCTGCGCGAGCGACTCCACGTCCACCCCTCCAGGAGACTTCTGCCGACGCACGCCAGTATGACTCATCAGGCGGCGTAACCTCTGTACGTCCATATGTCATAACAAACTCTTGCCTTGTCATCCGTCGAAGAGTAGAAAGCAGAAGGCCGCTCCCGGCGTTCCGCACGAAAGGCACCCGCACATGCGCATCGGACTCATCGGCACGGGACGCATCGGCGCGTTCCATGCCGCCACCCTCGCCGGCCTGCCCGCCGTGACCGGCCTCGTGGTGCACGACGCCGACGAACGCTCCGCCCGCGGCGTGGCGGACCAGGTGGGCGCGCAGTACGCGGGCGACCTGGACGGCCTGCTCGGCGCGGGCCTGGACGGCGTGGTGATCGCCGCGCCCACCGCCTTCCACGCCGAGCTGATCCTGGCCGCGCGAGCGGCGGGCCTGGCCACCTTCTGCGAGAAGCCGGTGGCCGGCACCCTCGCCGAGACCGACGCGGTGCTCGCCGCGCTGGAGGGGGCCGAGGTCCCGCTGCAGATAGGGTTCCAGCGCCGCTTCGACGCCGGGTACGCCGCGCTGCGCGAGGCCGTCGCGGACGGCCGGCTGGGCTGGACGCACACGCTGCGGGCCGTCACCGCCGACCCGGCCCCGCCGCACCCGGGCTACATCCCGGCCTCCGGCGGCATCTTCCGCGACTGCTCGGTGCACGACTTCGACATCGTGCGCTGGGTCACCGGCCGCGAGGTCACCGAGGTCTACGCGACCGGCGCGAACAGGGGCGAGGAGTTCTTCGCCGCCGCCGGCGACGTGGACACCGCCGTCTCCCTGCTCACCTTCGACGACGGCACCCTGGCCACCTGCACCGCCACCCGCTACAACGGCGCCGGCTACGACGTCCGCCTGGAGGTGTGCGGCTCCAAGGGCACCCTGGCCGCCGGCCTGACCGACCAGGCGCCGCTGGTCTCCGCCGAGGGCGCCCCGTGGCCCGCCGGCACGCCCTACGACGGCTTCATGGAGCGCTTCCAGGACGCCTACCGGGCCGAACTGGCCGCCTTCACCGAGGTGGTGGCCGGCATTCGGCCGAGCCCCTGCACCGGGGCGGACGCCCGCGCGGCCCTGGCCGTCGCCGAGGCCGCCACCCGCTCCCGTCTGGAGGGCCGCCCGGTCCGGCTGGACGAGACGGCCTGACACCCCGCACTCGCGACCGCGGCACCCGCCCCCCGCCGCGGTCGCGCGCTGCTCGGGCAACTCCCCATCGACGGGGGCACGTTCACCGTCCGTGCGGCCCTCGCGAGCGGGGCGACCCGCCGCGCGGGCGACGTGGGTGAGCAACTCGACACCGCACAACCGGCGTTCGCCGGTACCGGGCGGGCCCGCGCCCCCGTACCCCGCGCGGCGGTTGCCGTGCCGGGGACGAGGGCGGGCCTGCCCGTGCATCTGTCAGGCCGACCGCAGGCGCAGGCGGATGGTGCGGGCCTCGGGGCGCAGGGCGAACTCGGGCCACACGTCCGGGCCGCAGGCGCGCGAGCCGAGGCCGTGCTGGGCCGCGTCGACGATCAGGTGCGCCGCCGAGGACGCGGGCAGCTCGAACGGGTGGGCGGCGCGGGCGATCTGCTGCGGGGTGTGCCGGCTCAGGCTGAAGCCGGGGCGGCGGCCGCGCGCGTCGGGGTGGGCGGTGACGTGCAGCACGCCGGTCCCGCCCGCGGTCAGTGTCAGCTCCCGCAGCTGCGAGCGGTGCCCGGTCTCCTGCGGCCGCGCGTACTCCACCGACAACTCCCCGATGCCCGCGGCGAAACGTCCCGTGCGGGCCGCGCGCATGCTGTCCGGGTAGGACTCCAGCGGGCCGGTGCCGAACCACTCGGCGCCGTCCACCGGGGCCCCGTCGTCGGGCAGTTCGAAGCGGATCCCGATCCGCGGCCACACCGTGGACCAGCCGCGCGAGGGCGCGGTCTCCACCCGCAGCTCCACCTCGCCGTCCTCCAGCGACCAGGTGGACTCCACCGCCACCCACAGCCCGGAGTTGGCGGCCGACACGCGGTCCACCGTGCGCAGCGCGCCCGGGGCGCTCTCCACCGATATCCGGCGCGTCGTCAGCCGGTCCAGGCCGTCGCGGCGCCACAGTTCGGCGTTGGAGACCCCGGCGAGGCTCGCGTCGCTCTCCTCCACCTCGCCGGAGGTGCCCTCGTCGTTGTCGGTGGGGGCGCGGAACAGCTCCAGCTTCGGGCCCGTGACGGGCCGTCCGGCCAGCCGCACCAGCGAGCCTCCGGCGAACTCGGCGATGCCGAGCGTGAGCGTGCCCTCGGCCCCCTCGGCGGGGCGCCAGTGCCGAGGCGTCCGTACGGGCGGGGCTTCGCGCCGGGCAGCCGTGCGGTCCAGCTGGGCGGTGGCGACCTCGTGTCCTGCCCCGGCCCAGGCGGTCGCGGCGGCGAGCACGGCCTCGACCGTCAGCCATGTCTCGGCGTCCTCGGCCACCGGCACCTCCGGCAGCGGCACGCGCGCCGAGGCGCCGGCCGGCACCACCGGGGCCGTCAACTCGCCCTCGGCGACGGGCACTCCGTCGTGCTCGACCCGCCAGCGGAACCGCAGGTCGGAGGTGTCGGCGGAGTGCCGCAGGTTGGTGATTTCCACGGCGTCCGCGGAATCGGAGCCGCCGGAGGTGTCGGCGGTGGCGAAGGAGAAGCGCACCGGCTGCACCACGGCCTTGAACTCGTGCAGGCTCGGGGTGGGCACGTCGTTGCTGAGCACCATGCCGTCCATGACGAAGTTGCCGTCGTGGACGACCTCGCCGAAGTCGCCGCCGTAGGCGAAGTACGGGGTGCCGTCGGCGGTGGTGGTGGCGATGCCGTGGTCGCGCCACTCCCACACGAAGCCGCCGTGCAGCCGCGGATGGGTGTGCACCAGGGCCTCGTACTGGTCGAGGGCGCCGGGCCCGTTGCCCATCGCGTGCGCGTACTCGCACAACAGGAAGGGCTTGGTGCGCTGGTGGGCGCCCTGGGCGGGGGTGCAGCCGAGCAGCGGGGCGCGCGAGCCGTCGGTGCCGATCTGCTCGGCCTCGGGCACCGAGGCGTACATCCGCGAGTAGACGTCGGTGTAGGCGCCGGTGTGGTCGCCCTCGTAGTGCACGGGCCGGCCGGTGTCGCGGGCGTGCACCCAGGCGGACATGGCGGCGAGGTTGGCGCCGGTGCCGGCCTCGTTGCCCAGCGACCACATGACGATGCTGGGGTGGTTCTTGTCGCGCTCGACGGTGCGGCGGATGCGGTCCAGGTACGCCTCCCGCCAGGCCGGGTCGTCGCTGGGGTTGCCGGCCCAGCCGACCGCGTCGAAGCCGTGGGTCTCCAGGTCGCACTCCAGGACCACCCAGAAGCCGAGTTCGTCGGCAAGGTCGAGCAGGCGCGGGTGCGGCGGGTAGTGGCTGGTGCGGATCGCGTTGACGTTGAAGCGCTTCATGCGGGCCAGGTCGGCGCGGGCGTGCTCCTCGTCGAAGACCCGGCCGCGCTCGGGGTGGGTCTCGTGGCGGTTCATGCCGTGGAAGACGACCCGGCGGCCGTTGACCAGGAAGCGGTCGCCGCGGATCTCCACGGTGCGGAAGCCGAGCCGCACGGTGACCGTCTCGGCGGCGCTGCTCACCGTGGCCTCGTACAGCCGCGGCCGCTCGGCGGTCCAGGGCTGCACCGGGCCCGCCGTGAGGGGCGCCACGTCCTCGGGGCCCGCCCACACCTGCTCGATGCCGAGTTCGGGCACCCGCAGGGTGACGGGGAAGGCGGCGGGGCCGGCGGTGACCTCGGGGTCGATCGTCCCGCGGCCGTCGTCGTAGCCGGTGCGCAGCCAGACGTCCTCGATGCCGCCGGCCGGGCGGGCGTGCAGGGTGACATCGCGGAAGATGCCCGGCAGCCACCACTGGTCCTGGTCCTCGACGTAGCTGGCCGCCGACCACTGGTGCACCCGGACCGCGACGACGTTGTCACCCGGCCGTACGGAGCCGGTCACGTCGAACTCGTGGGCCAGCCGGCTGCCGCTCGCGCCGCCGGCCTCCTCGCCGTTGACCCAGACCCGGAAGAGCGATTCGACGCCGTCGAAGCGCAGCACGATCCGCTCTGCCTGCTCCCAGCCCTCGGGCAGGGCGAAGTGGCGGCGGTAGTCGCCGGTCGGGTTCTCGTCCGGGACGTGCGGCGGGTCGATCGGGAAGGGGAACTGCACGTTGGTGTAGATCGGCCGCCCGTAGGCCCCGTCGCCCTGGAGCACCCAGTGGGAGGGCACCGGCAGGCTGTCCCAGCCGCTGTCGTCGTAGGTGGCGGCCGCGAAGTCCGCGGGGACGTGCGCGGTGGGCGACAAGCGGAACCGCCAGGGGCCGTTGAGCGACAGGCTCGGGGCGTCGGTGTGCAGCCAGGAGCGCGCGGGGCGCAGGGCGCCGTGCCCGGGTGCGGGGTCGGTGACGTACGCGGTGCCGGGGGTGGTTCGGGGGGAGGACACGGGGTCACGACTCTTTCTGATGGGGGCTCTTCCGGGGGCGCCCGCGCGGGGTCGGCGGCGGGCGCCCCCTGGGTGCGGCGGGGCGGGGGTCAGCGCAGCAGGACGGTGCGGATCTCCCACGGGCCGAGGTCGAGGTCGAGCGCGCCGGGCGCGGGTTCCGGCGCGGACAGCGGACGGCCGAGCAGGTCCACGGTGCGGGCCTCGGTGAAGGCGCCGCTCACCCGGGTCCGCACGGCGGTGTCGCTCATGGCGACCAGCCGCACCTCGGTGCCGGCGGTGCCGTCGGCGGCGGTGGCCTTGCGGATCGCCGAGACGAACACGTCCGGACCGTCGACCGCGATGCCGGCCGTGTCGGCGGGCAGGGCGCCGCCCGCGGGGGCGGTGCCGCGGGCCACCAGCACGTCGTTGCGGAAGAGTTCGGCGGCGGCGACCGCGCCGGCCTGCTGCCAGCCGTCCGCCGAGGGCAGCACGGCCAGCCGGTTCTCGATCCGCAGGCCGAGGTCCTGGGCGCCGGGGGCGGGGATCTCGCTGGCGGCGGGCTCGTCGCGGTAGGGGTGGATGTTGACGCTGATGGAGCCGATGGCCCGCAGCAGGGTGACGGCGAGTTCGGTGCCGTCGCCGACGACCTCGTACTCGGCGGAGTGGTCGAGCAGCACCGTGGCGGGCCCGGCGGTGACGAACTGGCTCGCCGGGAAGGTCGGGATCGGGTGCTCGCCCCAGCCGCCCTCGGCGGTCAGGCCGCGCGGGGTGACGGCGAACTGCCCGGCCGACGCGGAGCCCGCCACCGGTTCGGGCAGCGGCACGTGCAGCCGCAGCCGGTGGTCGGCGGAGCGGTTGAGGAAGGAGGTGGTCAGGCGGACGAAGGGTTCGCCGGCCCGCAGTTCGACCAGGGTCTCCACCGGGGTGGGCACGGTCTGCGCGCTGCGCACGTCGCGGTCCTGGGTGAGGGCGGCGGGCCAGTGGTAGACGCGGGTGACGCGGGTGCGGGCCCGCAGCGGGCCCTGCTCCAGGACCTCGACGGCGACCTCGACGGGCTCGGAGACGAGCAGGTCCTTCGCCGGGGGGCCGTAGTTGTAGCTGTCGCCGCGGTCGCCGCCGTCCACCAGGCGGCCCAGGCCGCGCAGCACCGTGCCGTCGGCTCCGGTGACGTCCAGGGTGCCGTCCGCGGCGACAGTGACCTCGACCTGGCCGTTGGCCAGGGTGCGGCCGGCCGCGGTGGCGGGGACGAAGCCGGGCTCGGGGGCGTGCGCGGCAGGGGCGATCCGTATGCTCGCCAGGCCCGAGGCGGGCACGTGCACCGGCGCCAGGGCCGTGGCGCGGGCCTCCTCCAGGGTGAGCACCCGCCACTGCCCGGGGTGCGCGGCCGCCGCCTCGGCCACCTTGCGGCGCAGGATCAGCAGGTCGAACGGCCCCGCGGAGGGCACCTCGGCGAGGTGGAAGACGAGCAAGCCGGGCGAGAGCTCGTAAGCGTCGATGAGCCGGCCGAACAGCTCGCGCCGGTGGATGCGCCGCAGCACCCGCTCGACCTGCGAGGCGTCCATCAGTTCGTCGCTGAGCACGGTGGGCGCCGTGGCGATCAGCTGGACGGGGTGCACGGAGCCGTCGGCCGCGGTCGCGGCGAGCACTCCCCCGTCGGCGGGCGCGACCACGTCCACCTCGATGTGGGCGGTACGGGCCTGCGGCAGCGGGTTGGCGACGAGGTAGGCGTCGCTGGGCACCCGTGCGGCGGGCTCGGCCACCGCGGCGTCCCGTACCGCGCGGGCGGCCTGGGCGGCCTCGGCGAGCCGGGCCTCGACCTGCTCGCAGGTCTCGTCGGTGCCCGAGCCGACGACGGAGTCGTGGGCGGTGGACTCGATGACCTTGTGCCAGGCGAGGGTGAGGAAGGGCGTGCCGTCGCGGCCGGACCACAGGGCGCCGGCCCGCTCGGCGTGGTCCACGGTCCGCTCGGCGGCCGCCATACGCTGCTTGAGGCCGAGCCGGACGGAGAGCACGCCGGGCAGGATGTTGCCGCGGACGTGGCTGCGCAGTTCGCCGGTGACGACCGCGGACGGCTCGTCGCGGACGTGGCCGCGAATGTACTCCTCCAGCGTGGCCAGCGTGATGGGGCGCTCGTCGCTGGAGGCGCGGTGCAGCCAGGCGGTCAGCTGCGGGTCGGGCGCGTTGTGGTCGGTGCCGGCCATGGCGAGCACCGGGTCGCCGCCCCAGCGCTCGGCGGTCATCTCGGCGTAGTCGCCCAGGGCGCGGCCGATCTGCTCGGGCACCAGCAGGACGTCCAGGCCGTTGTCGTAGCCGTCGAAGAGGAATTCGGTGCGGACCTCGGAGCCGTCCGGGGCGCGCCAGCGGAAGGCGTGGCCGTCGACCGTGCCGGGCACGCCCCGCCACAGGGCGGCGTGCTCGATCCCGGCGCGGGCCAGGATCTGCGGCATCTGCGCCACGTGGCCGAACATGTCGGGCAGGTAGCCGATCCGCATGGCGCCGCCCAGCCTGCCGGCCGCGGCCCAGCCCATCTGCAGGTTGCGCACGATGGTCTCGCCGGAGCACAGGAACTCGTCGAGCAGGATCAGCCAGGGCCCGATCGCGAGCCGGCCGTCGGCGACGAGGGCGGCCAGGCGGTCGCGCTGCTCGGGCCGCATCTCCAGGTAGTCCTCGACCGCGGCCATCTGCCCGTCGACGGTGAACCGGAAGTCCGGGTGCGCCTCGGCGGTGTCCAGCACGGTGTCCAGGGCGGTGACGAGGCGGTGCCGGAACACCTGGAAGGGCTCGTACCACTCCCGGTCCCAGTGGAAGTGGGGGACGAAGACGGCGGGGTTGCGCATGGTTCGGCGACCTTCTGTCGGCAGGGCCTGGCGGCCGTAGGGAGCGAAGGGGGTGCGGGAGAGAGGGGTGCCACGGTGGCCGCGGGTGTCGCGGGGCGCGGGGTGGGCCGGGCGGCACCGGCGGCTCGGGGCCCGCCGGTACCGCCCGGGGTCACTTCAGCGAGCCGGCGGCCAGGCCGGTCCGCCAGAACCGCTGCAGCAGCACGAAGACGATGATCACGGGCACGATCGACACCAGCGAGCCGGTGATCACCGACTCCTGCAGCAAAGGCGCGCGGGCGGTCTGCCCGTTCCACTCGAACAGGCCGAGTGTGACCGGGAACAGCGACTCCTTCTGCAGCATCACCATCGGCAGGAAGAAGTTGTTCCAGATGGCGACGAACTGGAAGAGGAAGATCGTCACCAGCGAGGGCGCCATCAGCCGCGAGGCCACCGAGAAGAAGGTGCGGAACTCCCCCGCGCCGTCGAGGCGGGCCGACTCCAGCAGTTCCTCGGGCACCGCGGCGGAGGCGAAGATCCGCGCGAGGTAGACGCCGAAGGGGCTGACGATGCTCGGCAGGAACACCGCCCAGTAGGTGTTGACCAGCCCGATCGAGGAGAACAGCAGGAACAGCGGCAGCGCGAGCGCGGTGGTGGGCACCAGGACCCCGCCGAGCACGACGGAGAAGAGGAACTCCCGGCCGCGGAAGCGGAACTTCGCCAGCGCGTAGCCGCACAGCGCGGAGATCAGGGTGCCGACGCCGGCGCCGAGCACCGCGTAGATCACGCTGTTCAGCGCCCACTTCAGGAAGATGCCGTCGCTGCGGGTGAACAGCGTGTGCAGGTTGCTGAAGAGGTTGAAGTGCGAGAACGCCAGGCCGTTGGTGGCGGCGAGGTCGCCCTGCGGTTTGGTGGCCGCCACGATCAGGAAGTAGACCGGCAGCAGGAAGTAGACCATCAGCACGAGCATCAGCGCCATCACCGCCGTGCGGCTGGCCAGGCTCTCGCGGGAGGCGGACCTGCGGCCCGCGGTCAGGTTGCTCACAGTCCCGCCCTCTTCGAGGTCAGTCGCATGAACCCGAAGCTCAAGACGAAGGTGATGAGGGCGATGACCACGGAGATCGCCGCTGCCTGCTGGTAGTTGTTCCCCGAGGCCACCGCGTAGGCGAGCATGTTCGGGGTGAAAGTGCTGGAGATGTTCGAGGAGATCTGCCGCAGCACGGCCGGCTCGGCGTAGAGCTGCAGCGTGCCGATGATCGAGAACACCGTGGTCAGCACGATGGAGGGGGCGATGATCGGCACCTTGATCCGCCAGGCGATCGCCCAGTTGCTCGCGCCGTCCAGCTTCGCCGCCTCGTACAGCTCCTGCGGGATCGCCTGCAGCGCCGAGTACATGATCAGCATGTTGTAGCCGGTCCACAGCCAGGTGGAGACGTTCGCCGTGGACCACAGCACCGCGCCGGGGCCCAGGAAGTTCGGGTGCAGCCCGAGGTGGCCGAAGAGGTCCACCACCGGGCTCAGCTGCGGCGAGTACAGGTAGGACCACATGATCGCGGCGATGACGCCCGGCACCGCGTAGGGCATGAACGCCGAGATCCGGAAGAACGCCTTGATCTTCAGCAGCGGGGTGTCCAGCAGCAGCGCCATCACCAGCGCGACGAACAGCATGACCGGCACCTGCACGATGCCGAAGAGCCCGATCCGCCCGATGCTGGACCAGAACTCGGTGTTGGAGAGCACCTGCCCGTACTGGTGGAAGCCGCCGAAGGTGGTGTACGAGGTGCCGTACTGGCCACCGGTGCGGCGCACCACCCGGAAGCTCTGCCACAGCGCGTAGCCCACCGGCACCAGGTAGAACAGGATGAACGGCAGGAAGAACGGCGTCAGGAACGCGGCGATGGTGCCCGCCCCCGGGCCGCCGCCGCTCGCGCGGCGACGGCGGCGGGGGACCTCGGGCGCCGCGACCGCTCGCCGCGCGGGGGTTTCGGTCTCGGTCATGCTGCGGTCACTTGCCTGCTGCCTCGGCCGGGATGGCGAGGTCCTTCATCGACTTCAGCGCGGTGGCCTGCGCGGTGGACAGCGCGCCGCTCAGGGTCCCCTTACCGGCCGCGGCCTTCGCCATGGCGTCCTGCAGGCTCAGGTTGACCGTCTTCTGGGTCGGGCCCCAGGCGAAGCTGGTGTCGATGTTCTTGGACGACTCGGCGAAGACGTCGAAGATCTTCTCGTTGTTGTAGTAGGGCACGCCCTGGGAGAGCGACTGCATCTTCAGCCCCGCGGTGGCCGCCGGGTAGAGGCCGCCGAGCTTGTTCTCCAGCGCGAGCGCCTGCGGGTCGGTGTTCAGCCACGCGTTGAACTTCACCGACTCGTAGAGGTGCTTGCTGCCCTTCATGAACGCGACCGTGGAGCCGCCCCAGTCGCCGGACGCGGCGCTCGTGCCCCAGGTCGGCATCGGCACGATCGACCACTTGCCGGACTGGCTCGGCAGGTTGTCGCGGAACATGCTGTAGCCCCAGGCGGCGCCGACGTAGCTGGCGATCTGGTTCTTCTGGTAGGCCGCGTACATCTGCGTCGAGCCGTTGGCGAGGTCGGTGCGCACCACCTTCTCGTCGATCAGCTTCTGCCAGTAGTCGGCGACCTGCCGGCTCTTCGCCGAGTCGACGCTGACCTGCCACTTGTTGTTGCTGTAGGCGTACATCGTGGCGCTGTTCTGCCACAGCAGGCCGTTGAACCACTCGGCGTTGTTCGGGTCGAAGAACGTCATCGTGAGGTTCTTGTCGGCGCTGTGCAGCTTCTGCGCGTCGGACGCGTACTCGTCCCAGGTCTTGGGCACCGGCAGGTGGTACTTGGCGAAGATGTCGCTGCGCACGTAGAGCGCCATCGGGCCGGTGTCCTGCGGGAAGGCGAAGACACCGGTGTTGCCGAAGCTCGTCTGCGACCAGGTCCAGGGGACGAACTTGGACTGGGCGGCGGTGGCCGCGCTGCACTTGGAGGCGTCCACGAAGGCGCTCTGGGTGCGCAGGTTGGGCAGCTCGTCGTAGCCGACCTGGGCGAGGTCGGGGGCGCTGCCGGCCTTGAGGGCGTTGCTGATCGTGCCGTACTGGTCGTTGGAGATGTTCTTCGTCTGGACCTGGATGTTCGGGTTCTGCTTGTTCCAGAGAGCGACGACCTTGTCCATGCCCGGAACGGTGTTCCAGTACTGGAGGGTGACCTTGCCCTTCGCGGGCGCGCAGGAGGAGGCGGCCGAGGAGCTGCCCGAGTTGCCGGACGACGACGAGCAGCCGGCGAGCACGGCGATGCTCGCGACCGCGGTGACGGCGGCGGCAAGGCGGACGCGCGAGGCGGTGTTTCTCATGGGTTCCTTCCAGGGTGTCCAGCTCCAGTGCTGGACCGGTCGACGTTGACACCTCAAGGCGGGGCTGCCTTCTGGTTGGAATCACGGGCCCCGGCGCTTGCCGGTGCGGACACGGGCGGCGCCGCACCAAGCGCCGAGCGTGGGGGCGGGGCCTGGTGGACCCCGTCCCGTGAACGTTCACGGGAACGTTCACGGACGCTCGTGAATTGCTCGGAAGTCTGCGCTCCGCTCCGGACGAATGTCAAGACATACGGGTCAATCCTGCGTCCAACAGGTTACGCCGAACCGGCCAGCCGAAGCTCCGCCCGGACCTCCAGGGCCTCCGGCGGCAGCGGATCGGCGCCGGTCAGCAGCCGTCCGACCTGCTCCACCGCCAGCGAGCCGAGCAGGCGCGTGTCGAGCGCCACACTCGACAGGGGCGGTTCCACCAGCGCACCGAGCTGCAGTCCGTCGAATCCGATCACGGCCAGTTCGGCGGGTACCCGACGGCCGAGCCGGCGCGCCTCGCGCAGCGCGCCGACCGCGACGATGTCGTTGAACGTGAAGACCGCGGTGACCTCGGGGTGCGCGCCGAGCAGCGCCCGCAGCCCCTCCCCGCCGCCGTCCGCGGACTGCGCGGCGCCGGCCACCCGGCCGGGATCGATGCCGTGCGCGAGCGCGGCCGCGGTGAACCAGTCGCGGCGCAGGCTGGGCTCGGCGCGGTTCACGTGGTCGAGCATGCCGATCATGGTGTGGCCCTTGGCGACCAGGTGCGTGACAGCCGCGTGCACCCCCGCCTCGCCGTCGATCCGGATCGAGCTGAACCGGGCCATCCGGTGCTCGCGGCCGATCAGCACCATGGGCATGCCGCGGGTCCAGCGGTCGAGCTCGTCCTCGTCGCAGCTGAAGTAGCCGACCACGCCGTCCACCTGCGAGCCGATCACCTGGAGCGTGCCGAGCTCCTCCTCGGGGCGGTCGGCGGTGTCGTATACGACCACGTGCCAGCCGCGGGCGCGGGCGGACTCCAGCGCCGAGGCGGCGACCTCGGTGAAGAAGGGGTTGCGCAGATCGGGGATGACCAGGCCGATCGTGGTGGTGTCCTGGCGGACCAGGCCGCGGGCGAAGCGGCTGGGCCGGTAGCCGAGCTCACGGGCGGCGTCCAGCACGCGCTGCTTGGTCGAGCGCTCGATCTCGTCCTTGCCGTTCAGGGCGCGGGACACGGTCTGCCGCGAGACGCCCGCGGAGCGGGCGACGTCGTGGATCGTTACCCTCCGTGAGGAGTCGGGGCCGGAAGCTTCAGCCATGCGGCACAGCATACGGGGCGGCTTCTCGCCGTTTGGGTTCCCGTCTCGTCGCCGACAGCCGGCCGGTGACTGGCTGGGCGCGCAGTTCCCCGCGCCCCTAGGGTGCTCGCCCTGCGCGCGGAGGGCGAGGTTTTCAGGGGCGCGGGGAACTGCGCGACCAGCAGGCCACCGGCCTGTGGCCGGGAACGGCGGGGTGGGGGCAGACGTATAGCCGTAGGGGCGCGGGGAACTGCGCGCGCAACCCGTCACCGGGCGGCAGGCGGCGACGAGACGGGAACCCCAACGGCGGGTTGCCGGACCCCTTGACACGCCCACGGCAAACCGTCAATTGTTGGGCTGCGTTCGATCGTGTGCGCTTAACGTCCCGTTATGCGGAGGATGTTGAGCGTACCTGGTGCGATCGGGCGCGGCAGGACGACAGTGAGCCGGGCGGGCTCCGGGCCGTTCCGCAGACCCGCATGCCGCGTCCCCCTCTGCCGGGACGGCGGCCGCGGGAGCGTGGTGCGCCGAGCCGACGCCCCCTTGCTCCCCCGTGTCCCGCCCCGGCGCCGCCACCCACCCCTCTCGCGCTGTCAGGGCGCTGCGATGGAGGAAACCACCCATGAGGAAACCGATCCGGGGCGCGCTGGCCGCGTTCGCCGGAGCGCTGCTGCTGGCCACCGGCGTCACCGCGGCCGGCGCCCCGGCCGCGCAGGCCGCGGACAGCACCACGACCGCCAAACCCGTTCTCGGCTGGAGCAGTTGGAGCTTCATCCGGCGTACCCCGACCGCGCAGAACATCGAGGCGCAGGCCAAGGCCCTCAAGACCAGCGGCCTGGTGAAGGACGGCTTCGTCTACGCCAACGTGGACGACTTCTGGTACCACTGCCCCGGCAGCCAGGGCCCGGACGTCGACCAGTACGGCCGCTGGGTCACCGACGAGACCGCCTTCCCGCCCAAGGGCAGCGAGAACGGCATCCAGGTCGTCGCCGACTACGTGCACTCCCTCGGCCTGAAGTTCGGCCTGTACGTCACCCCCGGCATCTCCAAGCAGGCCGTCGCCCAGAACACCCCGATCAAGGGCACCACCTACCACGCCGACGACATCGCCACCACCACCGACGAGGCCAACTACAACTGCGGCGGCATGGTCGGCATCGACTACTCCAAGCCCGGCGCGCAGGACTTCGTCAACTCCTGGGCCGACCAGTTCGCCGGCTGGGGCATCGACTACCTGAAGATCGACGGCGTCGGCACCCCCGACATCGGCGACGTCCGCGCCTGGTCCCAGGCGCTGAAGCAGACCGGCCGCTCCATCCACCTGGAGCTGTCCAACAACCTGGACATCAACAACGCCGCCGCCTGGCAGCAGCTCTCCGACGGCTGGCGCACCGGCGGCGACATCGAGTGCTACTGCGGGCCCAATGGCAGCAGCTACCCGCTGACCACTTGGTCCTCGCTGACTTCCCGCTTCGACCAGGTCGCGGCCTGGGCGCCCTACGGCGGGCCGGCCGGGTACAACGACTACGACTCGCTGGAGATCGGCAACGGCGCCAACGACGGGCTCACCCTCGACGAGCGCAAGACCCAGATGAGCCTGTGGTCGCTCGCCGCCTCCCCGCTGATCCTCGGCACCGACCTCACCCACCTCGACCCGACCGACCTGTCGCTGCTGAAGAACACCGATGTCCTCGGCGTCGACCAGGACGGCATCGACGCCCGGCGGATCACGGACGGCGCCGACAGCCAGGTGTTCGCCAAGACGGAGAAGAACGGCGACGCGATCGTCGGCCTGTTCAACACCGCGTCCGCGCCCCGCGAGGTCGCGACGACGGCGAAGGCGCTCGGTCTGCCGGGCGCGCGCGACTACGCGCTGACCGACCTGTGGAGCCACGGCACCACCGAGTCGGCCGGGCGGATCGCGGCCGACGTGCCGCCGCACGGCGTCGCGCTCTTCCGGGTCCACCCGACCCACCAGGTCGTCCGCGGCGCCGCCCCCTCGGTGACGCTGGGCCTGGACTGGGCGCCGGCCGCGAGCGACAGCACCACCCGCACGGTCACCGCGACCCTCACCGACAACGGCTCGCGCCCCGTCACCGACGCCGCGCTGGCCCTGACCGGCCCGGACGGCGCGACGATCAGCACGACGTCGCCGACCCGGGCGCGCACCCTCAAGCCGGGCGGCGCGCTGCAGGCCACGTACACGATCGCGCTCAAGCCGTCGGACGAGCTGTTCGCCGCCAGCGACTTCCAGGGCACGGCCTCCTACCGCTTCGGCCCGGGCACCACGCACCTGGACGTCGGCGACACGCTCACCGTCAACCACGCGGTCGGGGCGCCGTACAAGACGTACGCCTCCACGACAGCGAGCTTCAGCCAGTCCGGTACCCGGCTCGGCATCCGGGCGCAGGGCGAGGACCTCTACCAGCCGGTGGACGAGTACGGCACGATCTACCTGCCGGGGGCCGAGCACGACGGCTCCACGACCACGGTGAAGATCGACGCGCAGGCGAACACCAGCGTGTGGGCGAAGTCCGGGATCATGGTCCGCAACGACATCACCAAGGCGGGCAGTTCGGCCGGCTACCTGGCGCTGGTCGAGACCCCGGGCAACGGCTACCTCCTCGACTGGGACAGCAACGGTGACGGCCAGCTGGACTCGCAGGACTCCACCGGCACGGCCACGTACCCGTCATGGCTGAAGCTCGTCCGCACGGGGACGTCGTTCAGCGGCTACTACTCGACCGACGACTCCACCTGGAACCTCGTGGGCACCATCGACCTCCCGACCGCCGCCGCCACCCAGGACGTGGGCCTGACCGCGACGTCGCACGCCGCGGGGACAACGGGCGAGACGGACTTCGACTCCTTCACCACGAACTAGATTCACGACGAGCCAGGTTCACCACGGACCAGGTTCACCTTGAAGCAGGTCACCGCCAAGCAGGTCCTGCCTCAACGGCCGGCGTCCGGCAGCCTTCCCGCTGCCGGACGCCGGCCGTCTCCACGTGCCCGGCCCCGCCGGTGGGTCCGGCGGTGAGGTTCAGACGGTGAGGTGCCGTTCCAGGAACCGGACCGCGGAGGCCGCCTCGAAGCGCGGCAACTCCATGTGCTTCCCCGCGTTGACGTGCAGCGACTTCTCCTCGGAGCCGAAGGCGTCGTAGAGGGCGAGGCCGTCCTCGCGCGGGATGTGCTCGTCGTCCCACTGCAGGGCGAACTCGACGGGGACGGTGATCCGGCGGGCCGCCTCGATCAGTGTCGAGGACCAGAACAGGCCGAAGGCGGCGGCCCGGATCAGGGGTTCCTCGGCGACGAGCGGCACTCCGATCGCGGTGCCGAGGGCGATGCCCCAGTACCCGACGGGCGCGTCGCCGATCTCGGGCACGGCGAGCAGACCGGCAAGGAGGGCGCGCCACTCGGGGACGGTGCGGCGCGCGAGATCGGCGTTGTACGGCTCGACGATCGGCCCGATGGGTTCGTGCGCCCGGCGTGCCGCGTGCAGGGCGGCGACCTGCTCCTCGTCCTGCGGCGTACGGGGCCGCGGCCCGTGCCCGCTCACGTCGAGGGCGAGGGCCCGCAGGCCGATGTCGGTGAGGAGCCGCGCGCGGCCCTCGACGGCACGGTGGTGCCGGTGCTGCACGCCGCCGCCGTGCCCGATCAGCACGATCGGGGTGCCGGGCGCGGCGTGCTCGGTCGCCCAGAGCGTGGCGGTCACCTCGCCGAGCACGAGTTCGCGGGTGGTGACGCCGTCGGACGTGGTGTGCGACAGCAGGCGCAGCGCGCCCGGGTCCAGCTGATTCATGGGAGTGCCTCTCACAGGTCACAAGGACGGGCGGCGCTCCCTGCGGCCCTCAGACCGCGCACCCCGTGACGCAACCGGGGAGCACCCGCAACGTTCCACCGAACTTGCCCACGGGTCCCACCTCCCAGCCTCATGCCACGGTCACCCCCGACGATACAGCGCGCCTGTCCGGGGCCCTAAGGGTTTTCGAGCCGCTGTTGCCCAGCAGATCCGAAAGCCTCCGCGCAGAGCTGCGTGTCAGAGGCTTTGACCGCCGGAAAGGTCGATGATCGCGCCGGTTGTCCATTGGAAGGCATCGGAGAGGATGGCGGGAACAGCGGCGGTAATGTCGTCGGACGTGGCGATTCGGCCCTGGGCTATCGTGCGGGCGGCAAGCTGCTGCACCTCCGGCGAGCGCATGATGCCTCCGCCGAAGTCGGTCAGGACCGCCCCTCCCATGAGCGTGTTGACCCGGATGGACCGCTCGGCCAGTTCGACGGCTTGGTAGCGGGTCAGGACCTCGATCGCCCCCTTGGTCGCGGCATAAGCGGACATCCCTGGAACCACACCCCGTGTCAGAGCGGTCGACACGTTGAGTACACGGCCACCCTCGTTGATCAGGGGCAGCAGCGCCTGGGTGAGGAAGAACGGCGCCTTGAGATTGATCCGGACCAGTTCGTCGAACTGGTCCGGAGTGGTCGTCGCGTACGGAGCATAGGTGCCGATGCCGGCGTTGTTGACCAGGTAGTCGAAGGTCTCCACGCCGAAGCTTTTCCGCAGCGTGCTCCGTACAGTGGTGACGAAATCCGCGAACGTGTCGATTTGGGTGACGTCGAGCCGGCAGAACACAAGGTCCGGCCCAGTGGCCTCGGCGGCCGCGCGCTCACTGGTGAAATAGGTGCCCAGAACTGCGACGCCCGAGCGCCTCAAGTGTTGCGCCATGCCCATACCCAGTCCGCGTCCAGCGCCGGTGACCAGGGCAATCTTCCGGTCCGCCATGAGGAGTCCCTCCGTCGATGGGTTGGTCCTCCCCACGATGGAGGAAACATTCCGCCGGAACGGGATGTTGTCCGCTGGACGGACAACCGCCAGGTCACAGCACGGAAAGCCTGCGTTCCAGTGCGACGGCAGCTCGGTGGACCGGCGCCGCGAACCTCTCCGCGGGCCGCAGCGCCGTGGTGGCGATCTGGAGCGACGCCCGCCGCCCGCCGGGCAGGCCGACCGGCACGGCATAGCAGGTCAACCCCGCGAGCACGTCCTGGTCGTCGATCGCGGCACCGAACGGCCGCCCCCGCGCCGCCGGCAGGGCACCCGGAGCCAGGACCAACGCGGCGGCGGTCGACGCGGGCATCCGCGCCCCACTGCGCGCGTCGATCGGCAGCGTCTCGCTGCCGGGAACCATCTCCAGAGCCACGAACGAGTCCTCCGACGGCACGACCAGGGAGACCGCAGCACCGGTCTCCTCCCGAAGACCCTGGATGACCCTTGAAGCAGCCGCCCGTAGACCCGACAGCGGCTCCACCTGCTGCGCCAGGCCCAGCAGCGAGGCCGAAAGGGCCCAGCGACCGTCAGCCCACGTCACCATGCCGGAGTCGCGCAGTTGGCCGAGCAGCCGGTACACCGTGGGACGAGGCAACCCGGTCAGATGCGCCAGACGCGCCACCTGATGCTCCCGTCCGGCCTCGGGAAGAGCCCGCAGCACGCGAAACGCACCGTCAACGACACCGCGCGGCTCCCTCTGCACAGCCACACTCCTGCCTCCACCACGAACACACCCGTAGACAAAGACAACAGTATGTGTTGCTCCCCAGCCCCCTTGTCGGCCCCGGGTGTTCAGACGCGGTGGATGGCGACTCCGGCCGAGGCCAGGGCGGTTGTCTGCTGCTCGGGGGCCTCCTCGTCCGTGACCAGGGTGTGGAGGGCGTGGGCCGGGGCCACGAAGGCGAGGGCGGTGCGGGTGAGTTTGGGGGACTCGGCCACGGCGATGACGCGGCGGGCCGCATCGATGGCGCCGCGTTTGACGGCCGCATCGTCCAGGTCGTAGGCGGTCAGGCCGTCCGCGGCGGTGAGGCCGCAGCAGCCGATGACCGCCACGTCGAAGCGCAGGGCGGTCAGCGCGGAGAGGGTGAGGGGGCCGGTCAGGGCCAGTTCGCCGGGGCGGGGGCGGCCGCCGGGGACGAGGAGGGTCACCTCGGGCGTCTCGGACAGGGCGTTGACCGCGTGCAGCGAGAGCGGCATCGCGGTGATGCGCCGGCCCGCGAGCGCCCGGGCGACCTCCAGGCAGGTGGTGCCGCTGTCGATGACCACGGCCTCGCCGTCCGAGATGAATCCCGCGACCTCGGCGGCGATGCGGCGCTTGACCGCCAGCCCCTCCTCGGCGCGCACGGCGAAGGGCGGCTCCTCGCCGCGTGCCAGCAGGCTGCGCGCCCCGCCGCGGAAGCGCTCGACCAGTCCCTGCCGGGCGAGGACGTCCAGGTCGCGGCGGACCGTCATCTCCGAGACGCCGGTCAGTGCCGCCAGTTCGGCCACGCCGATGGTGCCCGCCTCGCGTACGACCTCGACGACGTGCCGCAGCCGCTCAGTGCTCGTCATGCGAGGTATTGAACACCGGGACGGCTTCGAACAGGAAGCATGTGCGCATGAGCTTCTTTCGCACAGAAATCATGTGCGATACGGTACCCCGCATGGATCGATCACTGCGCGCCGGACGCGTGGCCACCTTCGCCTTCTTCGGGCTCAACGGCTTCGTCATGGGCATGTGGGTCGTGCACATCCCGAGCGTCGAGCACCGCGCCGGCATCGGGGCCGCGGCCCTGGGCTGGCTGCTGCTCGCGCTCGGCGCCGGCGCCTTCGCGGGCATGCAGGTGGCGGGCCCGCTCGCCGATCGCTACGGGGCCCGCACGGTCGTCCCGCTCAGCGCGGCTCTGTGCAGCGGCACCGCGGTGCTGCCCGGGCTGGCGACGGGGGCAGGCGTGCTCGCCGTCGCGCTCCTCGCGCTGGGTGTGAGCAACGGGCTGCTGGACGCGAGCATGAACGTGCACGCGGTGGAGGTCGAGCACCGCTACCGGCGGCCGGTGATGTCCGCGTTCCACGCGACGTACTCGATCGGCGGGGTGCTGGCCTCGCTGGTGGGGGCACGCACGCTGAGTTGGGGCTGGAGCCCGGCCACGACGCTCGCGTGCGTGGGCGTACTGGGCCTGGCGACAGCGGGGTTGGCGGCGCCGGCGCTGCTGCCGCGGCCGGGTACGGCGGGCTCCGCGGAGAAGGGTTCGGCGGGTTCTGCGGGTGCAACGGGTTCCGCGAGCGCCGTCGGTACGGGTACGGGTACGGGCCGGGCGACATCGGATGCCGCGGACGGGGATTCCGCCGCGGACCGGGGTGCCGTGAGCCAAGGCGCTACGAACGCGGGTGCGCTGGGCCACGACGCTGCAAGCGCGGGTGCGAACTCCGGCGCCGCGCGCCCGGGTTCCGCGAGCCCGGGAACTGCGAACCCGGCTGCCGTAACCCTGGATGCCGCGAACTCGCTTGCTGCGAGGGCGGGTTCCGGCGGCCCGGCGACCGCCGCGCGCATCAAATACCGCACCCCGCAGCGCATTTGGGCCCTGGCTGCCCTCGCCCTGATGGTCATGCTCTCCGAGGGCGTCGCCAACGACTGGAGCGCCTTGCATTTGCGGACGGTCCTGCATGCCTCCCCGGCCACCGCGGCCCTCGCGTACGGCACGTTCGCCGCTGCGATGACGACCGGCCGCCTGCTGACCGACCGCGTCGCGGGGAAATTGGGAGCCGCGGCCGTCCTCCGCTACGGTGCCGCGACCGCCGCGCTCGGCATGACCTGTGCCGCCCTCTCACCCAACGCGGGCCTCGCCATCGCGGGTTGGGGCGTCTTCGGCCTCGGCCTCTCGGGCTGTGTCCCCCAACTCTTCAGCGCGGCAGGCCACACCGACCGTGCCAACGCGGGCGCGAATGTCTCCCGCGTGGCAGGCCTCGGCTACCTCGGCATGCTCGCGGGCCCCGCCGTGATCGGCGCCCTCACCCGGATCATGCCCCTGAACGCGGCCTTCTTCCTCCCCATAGCCTTCTGCGCCACAGCCGCCGCCGCATCCCCCCTCCTCACCCCCCACCCCACCCCGACCCCCGAACGAACCCCCGCCCCGACCGCTTGAAGCGCCCCGAAGCGGGTTCGCCGGGGTCAGGCTGCCGCGGGGAAGGTGCGGGGGTGGGGGGAACGAGGAGGGGCAGGGCGGTAGTGGCGGTCCACGTAGGTCCAGGCGGTCAGGCCCGAGGCCAAGGGGAGGCGGACGCGGTGGACTTCGGGGGCCGAGCGGGCGTCCAGGGTGGCGAGGTCGGCGGGGGTGAGGCGGTACACGGTGCCCGGGACGGAGGTGTCGCCCTCCACGCTCAGCACGGCCACCGGGTGGCGGGCGGAACGGCTCGCGGCCACCAGGCCGGCGTCCTCGATCGTCGTCACCGTCCGTACGAAGCCGGGCAGGTGGTCGGGCACGCCGTCCACGGTCCGGCCGAGCAGGAGCTGCTGGACGTCCGGGGACTGCAACATGCCGTAGGCGAAGAGGAGTTCGGGGGCGGGGCCGTGCCCAATGGGCGCGCCGCCCGCGCGGGGGGCCGAGCGGCCGACAGGACGGCCGCCGCTACGGTTGTCGAACATCGGCTTCCTTCCGCCTGCACTCCGCGCACAACCCCCACCACGTGATCTCCGCCTCGTCGATGGCGAAGCCCTTGTCCTCCGCGGGGTCCAGGCACGGCGCCGTGCCGACCACGCAGTCCACGTCCTCGATGGCTCCGCAGCCGCGGCAGGCGAGGTGGTGGTGGTTGTCACCGACCCGCAGCTCGTACCGGGTGGGTGAGCCCGCCGGCTCGATGCAGCGGATCAGCTGCACCCCGGTGAGGTCGTCCAGCACGTTGTAGAGCCCCTGCCGGGACATCCGCCCCGCCGACTCCCCCGCGGCGGCGATCCGCGCCTCGATCTCGGCCGCCGTCGAGTGCGGGAACCCCCGGAGCGCGGCCAGCACCGCCCGGCGCTGCGACGTACTGCGCAGCCCTTTGCGTTTCAGCAGCTCCCCGGCCTCGTCCACGGTCCATCCACCTTCCAGCGTCACGACTGACCATAAAGCCTAGTTTTGACCGTGTCAAATCTAGACGTCGGCCCATCGGTAGCAGAGCTCCGGCCGCCCCACCTGCCCGTAGTGCGGCGTGCGCGCCGCCCGGCCCGTCTCCACCAGATGCTCCAGGTACCGCCGGGCCGTGATCCGCGAGACGCCCGCCGCCCGCGCGGCGCCGTTGGCCGTCAGCCCCTGCCCGCCCGCCTCGCGCAGCGCCGCCGTGACCGCCTGCAGCGTCGGCCCGCTCAGGCCCTTGGGCAACCCGGCCGGGTGCGGGGCGCGCAGGGCGGACAGCGCGCGGTCCACCTCCTCCTGGCTGCACGCCTGCCCGCCGGCGAACTCGCTGCGGTAGCGGGCCCAGCGCTCCAGCCGGTCGCTGAGCGCGGCGAAGGTGAAGGGCTTCAGCAGATATTGCACGACGCCGACCGACACCGCCTGCCGCACCATCGCGAGGTCCCGCGCCGAGGTCACCGCCACCACGTCGGCGGTGTGGCCGGCGGCCCGCATGGAGCGGACGAGCTGCAGGCCGTGGCCGTCGGGCAGGTAGAAGTCGAGCAGCACCAGGTCCACCGGGCGCTGGTCCAGCAGGCGCAGCGCGGCGCCGCCGGTGTGGGCAACCCCGGCCACCGCGAAGCCGGGCAGCCGCTCGACGTAGAGACGGTGTGCGTCCGCGGCGACGGGATCGTCCTCGACCACCAGCACGGGTATGGGCGCACTCATGCGGGCACCTCCGTCCCCGGAGCGACCAGCGGCAACCGGACGGTGAACTCCGCTCCCCCGCCGGGCCCTTGGGCCAAGCTCACCCCGCCGCCCCTGCGCCGCGCGGTCTGTTCGACCAGCGCCAGGCCGAGCCCGTGGCCCTGGCTCTTGGTGGACCAGCCCCGTCGGAACACCTCGCGGATCGCGCCGGGGTCCACGCCGGGTCCCGAGTCGGCGACGCGCAGCAGGAGTTCGCCGTCCTCGGCGCGGGCGGTGACCTCCACCGAGGGGCGGCCGCCGTGCTGCCCGCTGCCCTCGATCGCGGCGTCGATCGCGTTGTCCACGAGGTTGCCGAGCAGGGTGACGAGGTCGCGCCCGGCCAGGTCGGCGGGCAGCACGCCGTCGTCGATGCGGCTGTCGGCGGTGACGGTGAGGTCCACCCCGCGCTCGTGCGCCTCGGCGGCCTTGCCCAACAGCAGTGCGGCGAGCACCGGTTCGCCGACCGCCGAGACGACCTGGTCGGTCAGCGCCTGGGCGAGCCGCAGTTCGGCCGTGGCGAAGTCCACCGCCTCCTCGGGGCGGCCCAGTTCGATGAGCGAGACGACGGTGTGCAGCCGGTTGGCCGCCTCGTGCGCCTGCGAGCGCAGCGCCTCGGCGAAGCCGCGTACGGAGTCCAACTCGCCAGTAAGCGCCTGAAGTTCGGTGTGATCGCGCAGGGTCACCACGGTGCCGCGCTGCTCGCCGCCGCGCACCGGCGAGGTGTTGACCAGCACCACCCGCTCCGCGGTGAGGTGCACCTCGTCCACCCGCGGCCCGGCGGAGAGCAGCGCGCCGGTGAGCGAGGCGGGCAGGCCGAGGTCGGCGACACCGCGCCCGACCACTTCGCCGCGCAGGGTGAGCAGGTCGCGGGCGGCGTCGTTGCAGAGCACGACGGTGCGGTCGGCGTCGAGCAGCACCAGGCCCTCGCGCAGCGCGTGCAGGGTGGCCTGGTGGTAGTCGTACATCCGGCCCAGTTCCTCGGCGGCCATGCCGTGGGTGTGGCGGCGCAGCCGGCGGTTGGTGACGTAGGTGCCCAGGCCGCTCAGCGCGAGGGCACCCAGGGCGACGGCGGCCAGCGCGGCGAGCTGCCCGCGCAGGTGGTGGCTGATGGTGTCGACGGTGATGCCGACGCTGACCAGCGCCACGACGTGCGAGCCGTCCCGCACGGGGGTGACGACCCGCACGGAGGGCCCGAGGGTGCCGGTGTAGGTCTCGGTGAAGGTGCGGCCGCGCAGCGCCGGGCCGATGTGCCCGAGGAACCGCTTGCCGATGAGGGCGGGGTCGGGGTGGGTCCAGCGCACGCCGCGGGTGTCCATGATGGTCACGAAGTCCACTCCGGCGCCGGCCCGTACCCGCTCGGCGTACGGCTGCAGGGCCGCGCTCGGGTCGGCGGAGCGGACGGCGGCCAGGACGGAGGCGGCGTCGGCGACGGCGGCCGCGGTGGCGACCACGCGGTGGCGCGCCTCGTCGTCGGCCCGGTCGCGGGCGTTGACGTAGGCCAGGGCCGCGCAGCCGGCGACGACGGCAGCGAGCACCACCACCTGCATCACGAAGAGCCGGCCGGCGAGGCTGCGCGGCGGCAGGCGGTGGACGGTGAGCGGGCGGGACATGCGGGCATTGTGCCCGCGGACCCGCGCGGCAGGCAGGGGCGGGGGGCGTGCGAACTCAATGAACACAAGGGTGACCTGTGTCACGTCACGCGTGCATAGTCGGCCGGTGACCCATCCACGTGCGGGCGTCCGGGACGGCGCCCGCGGACCGAGGGAGACGACGGTGTCAGCCCAGGCCACCAACGCCGCCGCGCCGCGCGGGAGCCGCCGCGACCGAACCCGCTACCTGTACCCGGCCGTCGTCCTGGCGGCCGTGGCCGGCGTCGTGGTGGGGCTGGCCGCCCCCGGCACCGGCGTGGACCTGCGGCCGCTGGGCACCGGCTTCGTGGACCTGATCACGATGATGATCTCGCCAGTGATCTTCTGCACGCTCGTGCTGGGCATCGGCTCGGTGCGCAACGCCGCGAAGGTCGGCCGGGTGGGCGGCCTCGCGCTCGGCTACTTCGTGGTCATGTCCTTCGTCGCGCTGGCGATCGGCCTGGCCGTCGGCAACATCCTGCACCCCGGCGACGGGCTGCACCTGACCGCCGCGCTCAAGGGCGCCGGGCACGCACAGGCGGCCAACGCCCCCGCCGAGGGCTGGGACTTCGTGCTGGGCATCATCCCCACCACCCTCGTCTCGGCCTTCACCGGCGGCGACGTGCTGCAGACGCTGCTGGTCGCGCTGCTCGTCGGCTTCGCCCTGCAGGCGATGGGGCGGGCCGGCGAACCGGTGCTGCGCGGCATCGGGCACCTGCAGAAGCTGGTCTTCAAGGTGCTGTCGATGATCATGTGGGCGGCGCCGATCGGCGCGTTCGGGGCGCTGGCCGCGGTGGTCGGCTCGGCCGGTGTGGACGCGCTCAAGGCGCTGGCCACGATCATGCTCGGCTTCTACACCACCTGCCTGATCTTCGTCCTGGTAGTGCTGGCCGCGCTGCTGTGGCTGTTCGCCCGGGTGAACCTCTACCGCCTGCTGCGCTACCTGGCGCGGGAGTTCCTGCTGATCGTCTCGACCTCCTCCTCGGAGTCCGCGCTGCCGCGACTGATCGCGAAGATGGAACACCTGGGGGTGAGCCGCCCGGTCGTCGGCATCACCGTGCCGACCGGCTACTCCTTCAACCTCGACGGCACGATGATCTACCTGACGATGGCCTCGCTGTTCATCGCCGACGCGCTGAACCGCCCGCTCGCCTTCGGGCAGCAGGTCTCGCTGCTGCTGTTCATGATGGTCGCCTCCAAGGGCGCGGCGGGCGTGTCCGGTTCGGGCCTGGCCTCGCTCGCCACCGGCCTGCAGTCGCACCAGCCGGCGCTGGTGGACGGCATCGGCCTGATCGTCGGCATCGACCGCTTCATGAGCGAGGCCCGCGCGGTGACCAACTTCGCGGGCAACGCGGTCGCCACGGTGCTGATCGGCACGTGGACGGGCGAGTTCGACCGGGCCAGGGCGCGGCAGGTCTTCGCCGGGGAGCTGCCCTTCGACGAAAGCGCGCTGGCCGAGGACCACGTGGCGGCGCCGGAGCCCGACTCCGCGCCGGAGGAAGCCCGTTCACCGAAGGGGGCGGCGGCCCCGCCCGTCACCGCCTGACCCCCAACACGGCCGGGCCCGCTCCTCCCCACCGGGCCCGGCCCCCTCGCCTCCGGGCCCGCCCCCCATCGGGCCCGGCCACCACCGCACACGGCGCCTGCGCCCGCGAGCCGCCGCTCCCGCGTCCGCGCCCTCGACGAAGCCCCCGCCATGCGTCCCGCCGACGCCCGTGCGGAACGCCCCTCCGCTTCGTCCCCGGCCCGTCCCCGGCCCGTCCCCGGCCCGCCGCGGCACCCGCGCCCTGGCTCCGTACAGCGACCGCCGGTCAGCGGACAGTCGTGGCCAAAAGCCGCGCCGAAAAAACCGCTCCCGCACGGATGAATGCCGCATATCCGGATAGGGGCCACAACAGGGACACGACTGAGCGGGGCGGGAGGACCATGGCCGCCGGGAACGACGGGAACGCCGAGAAGAAGGGCGGGCAGCGGCGTCCGTCGCGGAGGCGTTCGGCCGAGCAGCCGGGCGGCCAGGCGGAGCGCGCCCGGCCGGATCGGGCGGATCGGGCGGATCGGGCGGATCGGGCGGAGCCGTCGAAGGGGCTGTCCGCGGTCAAGGCGATGCGCGCCGCCGCGGGCCAGCTCGAGGAACTGCTCGGCCGGACCCCGGACGCCGTCTCGGCCGTGCACAGGACCGACGACGGCTGGCAGGCCGACGTCGAGGTCCTGGAGCTGGAGCGGGTGCCGGAGACGACGAGCGTGATGGCCAGCTACCGCGTCACCCTCGACGAGGACGGCGAGCTCCAGGGCTACGAGCAGGTCCGCCGCTACAGCAGGGGGCAGATCGACCGGCGGGCCTGACCTCCGCGACCGCGCAGACGGGCCCGGGCACGCGCAGACAGGCCCAGACGGGCAGAACACGCAGCAGACCTCGGGGGCGCTCCGACGGCGCCGGGCCCCCAGGAAGGAAGGCGCCATGACCGTGGTACCGCAAGGCGGCGGACAGCCACCCGCACCGGGCGGTTCGTCCGGCAATCTCTACGACGTCCTGGAGCTGATCCTGGACCGCGGACTGGTCATCGACGCCTTCGTCCGCGTGTCCCTGGTGGGCATCGAGATCCTGAAGATCGACGCACGCGTCGTGGTGGCGAGCGTGGACACCTACCTGCGGTTCGCCGAGGCGTGCAACCGGCTGGATCTGGAGGCGGACGGCAAGCAGCCCGCCAAGCTCCCCGACATGGTCGGAGAGGTGACGGAGGGCGGCGCCGAAGGCAAGAGCAAGGGGGCCATCTCCGGCGCGGTGGAGGCGGTCGCCGACTCCGTGCAGGGGCGGCGGGGCGGGGACGAGGAGCGCGAGGAGGAGAGCGAGCGGTCCCACCGCAAGGGCACCTCGCGCCGCACGTCCTCCCGCCGCCGTGAGGAGTGACCGATGACCGTCTACGTCTACGCGATCACCGACGCCGGGCACCCGCTGCGGCTGGACGACCTGGTCGGCGTGGGGGACCCGCCGTCCACGCTGCGGACGGTGGCCGGCGGCGGCCTCGCCGCGGTCGTCAGCGACGCGCCCGAGGGGCTGCGCCCCAAACGCCGCGACCTCGCCGCGCACCAGGGCGTCCAGGAGCGGCTGATGTCCGACGGGGCCGTGCTCCCCCTGCAGTTCGGCCTGACCGCCGAGGACGACGACGCCGTCGTACGGGTCCTCGAAGAGCAGGCGCCGGCGTACCGCCGGCGGCTGGAGGCGCTGGAGGGCGCCGCGGAGTACCACCTGAAGTCCGCATGGGACGAGGACGCGCTGCTGCGCGAGATCCTGCGGGAGTCCCCGCAGGCCCGCAGCCTCAACGAGGAGATCAGGGGCGGCAACCCCGATCCCCAACTGCCCATGGCGCTGGGCGAGTCGATCGCGCAGGAGGTGCAGGCGCGGCAGGAGGCGCTGGCGGCCCGGGTGGTCGAGCGGCTGCGGGCGCACGCGCGCGAGGAGCGCTCCTCGGCGCCGACCGGCGAGGACTTCCTGAACGTGTCGTTCCTGGTCGACAGCGGCGAGCGCGAGCAGTTCGTCACCGAGCTGCGGCAACTCGCCGACGAACTCGGCCAGGACGTCGAGCTCCGGCTGCGCGGCCCGCTGCCGGCCTACAGCTTCGTGTGAGGAGGCGCCATGGGACTGTTCACCCAGATCGTCACCCTCCCGCTGGCCCCCGTGCGCGGCGTCACCTGGGTGGTGGCGCGCGTCGAGGAGGCGGCGGAGGAGGAGTTCTACGATCCCGCGCCCGTGCAGCGGGAGTTGGCCGCGCTCGAACAGGCGCTGCTGGACGGGCGCATCGGCGAGGAGGAGTTCGACCGGCGCGAGGACGAGCTGCTCGACCGCCTGGAGGAGATCCGTGCCCGCGGCGCCTCGGCACCGCCGGAGTCGGCGGAGGGCGGCCCGAGTTCGTAGCGCCCCGGCCCGACTCCCGTACGCGGGCGTGAAGAAGCACCCCCGAAGCCACCGCGGAACAAGGAGAAGCGAGGTGGAGAGCCGTGACCCAGTCCCCGGCCGAGCGGTTCGACTCGGTCCCGTCGCGGGCCACGCCCGCGTACGGGCAGGGGTCTTCGGCCAATCTCGCCGACATCCTGGAGCGCGTGCTCGACAAGGGCATCGTCATCGCCGGCGACATCCAGATCAACCTGCTCGACATCGAACTGCTCACCATCAAGCTGCGCCTGCTGGTCGCCTCGGTCGACAAGGCGAAGGAGATGGGTATCGACTGGTGGGAGCACGACCCCTCGCTGTCCTCGCGCGCCCGCGAGGACCGTTCCCGTGACGACCGCGCCCTTGCCGACGAGAACCGGCGCCTGCGCGAGGAGATCGCCGCCCTGCGCGAGAACGCCGCCCTGCCCTCGGGTGAGGAGCCCGTCGAGGCGGAGGTGATCGAGGAGGCGCGGCAGCCGGAGGCGTCGGCCGAGGAGGGCGAAGAAGCGGAGGTGGGCGAGGAAGCCGACGCGGCCGAGGCGGCCGCGCAAGAGCCGGAGGAGGACGGCGGGCGCGCCCGGACCGGGCGGTCCGCGCGCACGGCCCGCCCGGGCGCCGCCCGTACCAGCCGTTCCCGCCGGTCCGACAGCCCGGGCGGCTCCGGCACGTCGAGGGCTTCCAGGACGTCGAGGACGTCGAGGACGTCGGACAAGGGCAGGCGGCGATGAACGGCACCCTGGCGTACGTCTACGCGGTCGCGCGCGACCTGCCGGCCCTGGCCGCCTCGGTCGCGGACCTGCCCGGCGTGTCCGGCGGTCCCGTACGGCTGGTGCGGGCGGAGCCCGGGGACGATGTGGCCGCTCTGGTGAGCGATGTCACCGCAGCGGACTTCGCCGAGGAGCCGCTCAAGCGGCACATGGAGGATCTGGACTGGCTGGAGACGGTGGCCAGGGCGCACCACGGCGTGGTCGAGGCGGCCGCGCAGGGCACCACCGTCCTGCCGCTGCGGCTGGCGACCGTGTACCTGGACGACGACCGGGTCCGCGCCATGCTCGCCGCCCACCGCCGCGCCTTCGCCGATCGCCTCGACCGGCTGGCGCGGCACACCGAGTGGGGCGTCAAGCTCTATGTCGAGGCGCCGGCGCGGGAGGAGCAGCAGCCCGCGGCGGCGGCCGGCACCGGGCGGGACTACCTGCGGATGCGGCGGGCGCAACGCGGCTCGCGCGAGGACGCCTACCGCGCGGCGCAGGGCGCGGCGGCCCGGGTGGAGGAGGCGGCCCGCGGCCACGCCGTGGACCGGGTGCGGCACCGTCCCCAGCAGGGCACCCTCGCCCGGGGGCCGGGCGAGAACATCGTCAACGACGCCTATCTCGTGCCCCAGCGGGAGGCGGAGGCGTTCCGCGAGGACGTCACGCGAGCCGTGGCCGCGCAAGGCGTCCGGGTGGAGATCACCGGCCCGTGGGTGCCGTACTCCTTCGCCGCGCCGCCCTCCGAGGAGCCGCGGCAGGCGCCGGACGGGACGACGGGCCCGTGAGCGCACCGAATGGGCCGCTGCCCGCGGACCGGGGCGACCGGGACCCGCTGCCCCAGCGGCAGGCCGCCCTGATCGACCTGCTCGACCGGCTGCTCGGCGGCGGCGCCGTCATCACCGGCGATGTCGTGCTGTCCATCGCGGACATCGACCTCGTCCGGGTGTCGCTGCGGGCCCTGATCATCGCCATCAGCGAGCAGAACCCGTCGCCCTGGGGTGCCGCGCCCGCCGCACGGGGAGACCGCCATGACGGATGACGGCCGCGAGGCGCGCCGGGAGCGAGGCGGCCGCGGGCCCGGCCAGGAGCGCGACGGCCGCGGGCCTGGCCCGGAGCAGCCCCCCGAGCCCCGAGGCGGCGCAGCCGACCCAGCCGAGCGGTGGAACGAGCTCGCCGACGCCGCCGACCGGGCGTTCCGGCTGCTTCCCGCCCCGCCGGAGGACGACTCCGCCAAGGGGCGCCCCGACCGCCCGGCCCGCAGGGTCGTCGCCGATCCGGACACGGTGGAACGCGACCTCGTACGGCTCGTCCTCACCCTCGTCGAGCTGCTGCGCCAGCTCATGGAGCGCCAGGCGCTGCGGCGGGTGGACGCCGGGGACCTCAGCGAGGAGCAGGAGGAGCGGCTGGGCACCACGCTGATGCTGCTGCACGACCGGATGACGACGCTCTGCGCGCGCTACGACCTGACGATGGAGGACCTGAATCTGGACCTCGGCCCGCTGGGACCGCTGCTGCCACCGGAGCCGTGAGGCCCGGGGCCGGAGCGGTCCGTACGCGGGGCAGTCCGGGTCGTACCCGGGTGATACGGCCCGGAGCGGTTCGTACGTCGGAGGGCGCCGGCCGTACACGGGCGGTGCGAGCCGGAGCGTAAGGATGCGGCCCGGAACGGAGGCACTGGGCGCGGGCCGTCACTCCGGCCACGGCGAGTCCTCGATCACCTCCACGAAGTCGCCGCGGCGGAAGCCGGGGACGAAGTGGGCGAGCACGTCGGCCTTGACGTTGCCGAAGGTGGTGTCCGGGCGGTCCTTGATGCCCTCGGTGAAGGCCGCGAGGATCTGCTTCTTGAAGTCCGGGCGCGGGTGGGCCGCGACCACGGCCGCACGCTGCCCGTCGGTGACCGCGTCGTAGCCGATGCCGAGGACGTCCAGCTCGACGCCGCGGGTGACCAGGGCGACCTCGGGCGCCATGTGCAGCGGGATCTGCGGGGTGGTGTGCAGCGCGATGCCGGTCCAGACCCGGTCGGCCGGCTCGCCGGTGACGCCGTGGGCGTGCAGGAAACGGCGGGCCTCGTCGGCGCCGTCGATCTCGAACCGCTGGTCGGTGCGGCGGAAGCGGGCGGTCAGTCCCAGGTCGTGGAACATCGCGCCCACGTAGAGCAGTTCGGGGTCGAAGGCGAGGCCCTGCTCGGCGCCGCGCAGCGCGCCCCACAGGAAGACCCGCCGGGAGTGGTGGAACAGCAGCGGCGGCGCGGCCTCGCGGACCAGTTCCGTCGCCTCGCGCGCCAGGGCGCTGTCGGGGATGCGCACCCCGCCGATCTGCTCGCTCATCGCTGACTTCTCCTCCTCCGTGACCGGCGGCCGCCCCGTGCGGCCGCCACTTCCCAGCCTCCAGTGGCGGCGTACGCTGGGCCATGTCCCTGCTGCCAGGAAAACCACGGATTCGGACATGACCCATCGGGTGGGCTTTGTGGTCTTCGACGGGGTGACCATGCTCGATGTGAGCGGCCCTTCGGAGGTGCTCCACCAGGCCGGCCGCCTCGCGCCGCCGTACGAGCTGGTGCTCGTCTCCCCCGGCGGCGGCACCGTCGCCACGTCGACGGGGCTCACGCTCGCGGACACGGTGCCGGCGGCGCGGGCGGGCGCGTTCGACACGGTCGTGGTGGCCGGCGGCGACCGGCTCGCCGAGCAGCCGATCGAGCAGGACCTGCCGGCCGCGGTGCGCGCGCTCGCCGCGGGGGCGCCGCGGGTGGCCTCGGTGTGCACGGGCGCCTTCGTCCTCGCCGAGGCGGGCTTGCTCGACGGGCGCCGCGCCACGACGCACTGGCGGCGCGCCGCGGACCTCGCCCGCCGCTTCCCGCGGGTGCGCGTCGAGCCCGACGCGATCCACGTCCGCGACGGCCGCTATGTCACCTCGGCGGGCATCAGCGCGGGCATCGATCTCGCGCTGGCGCTGGTGGAGGACGACCACGGCGCCGGTGTGGCCCGGGAGGTCGCCCGCGAACTCGTCGTCTTCCTGCAACGCCCGGGCGGGCAGTCGCAGTTCTCCACCGCGCTCGCCACCCCGCCGGCCCGCGGCGATCTGCTGCGCACGCTGGTCGCCGCCGTCCTCGCCGACCCGGCCGCCGACCACAGCCTGCCCGCCATGGCCGCGGCGGCCGCCGTCAGCCCCCGGCACCTGGCCCGCCTCTTCCGCGCCGAACTCGGCACGACGCCCGCCCGCTGGGTCGAACGCGTCCGCCTCGACCGCGCCCAGCAGCTCCTGCTGGACGGCCACAGCGTCACGTCCGCCGCGGAGTTGAGCGGTCTCGGCAGCGACGAGACGCTGCGCCGCGCCTTCGCCCGCCACCTGGGCACGACTCCGACGCACTACCGCAGGCGCTTCGCGACGACCCGGCCGTAACATGGGGATGTCGGCGAACTCGGCTCCGCCGGCAGGGGGGTTGGGCAATCATGGCCGCAGTGCGGGGACTTCGGTCCGCGGAGATCCTCTACGTCCTCGCGGTGGCGTGCCTCGCCGCTGTCGGTGCGGCCCGCGGCACCCCGGCCCCTTATGTCGCGGCGATCCTCCTCACCCTGCCCTGCGGCCTGCCCGCCACGGTCGCCGTCTACGGCGGCTACGCCGCCCTCAAGGGCGTGGGCTCGCTGTTCGCCGCGGCCACCTACCCGAACGGCGACGACGCCCCCTGGCTGACGGCCGCCAGCAGCACGCTGAACGTCACGGTGCTGACCGCGGCGGCAGTGGCGAACGTCCTCCTCCTGGAGCGCGCCCGCCGCAACCACACGCGCACCGCGGGCCGTTGACCAACTCCGCCGGTGAGGGGCCTGTTTCACGCGCCCGGCGGGAAGTCGGCACCCCTCGATGCGGCCTCGTGGTCGCGCAACTCGGCGAGGACGCCCTCCAGTTGGGCCGTGGCCGCTTCGTAGGCCGCCGCGCCCAGGACGAGGCGGTGGGGCGGGGGGTCCTGGGCCATCGCCTGCAGGACGGCCTGCACGCCGCGGCGGGGGTCGCCGGGCTGGCGGCCGTCCTGGGCGATCATGGCCGTGCGGACGGACTCCACGAAGGGCACGTACGCGTCGGTGGTCTCCGTCACCTTCTCGTCGGCGAAGCCCGCGTACGCGCGGGTGCGGAAGGCGCCTGGCTCCACGGTGAGGACCCGGATGCCGAAGGGCGCGACCTCCTCGCGCAGCGCCTCGGTCAGCCCTTCGAGAGCGAACTTCGCCGCGCTGTAGGCCCCGAAGCCCGGCACGCCCCGCAGCCCGGCGAGCGAGGACATCGTCACCACCCACCCGCTCCCCCGCGCCCGCATCCCGGGCAGCACCGCCCGCAGCACCTCGGCCACGGCGAAGAAGTTCAGCTCGAGCGAGCGCCGCACATCGGCCTCCGGCATGCCCTCCACCGAGCCGTACCAGCCGCGCCCGGCGTTGTTGACCAGGACGTCGATGCCCCCGAAGCGCTCCTCGGCGGCGCGGACGGCGTCGTGGACCTGCGCCGCGACGGTGACGTCGAGCGGCAGCACGAGCACGCGGTCGCCGTACGGCCGCGCCCAGTCGGCGAGCAGCTGCGGGCGGCGGGCGGTCACTGCGACGGTGTCGCCGCGTTCCAGCGCGGCCTCGGCGTACGCGATCCCGAAGCCGCCGGGCGTGCCGCCGGTGATGAACCAGGTGGTCATGGTGTGTCCTCGTCGATTGCTGGAAGGCGCGCGGGCCCGGTCAGGGGGCGATGACCAGGCTGGCGATGCGGTCCTGGTCGAGGGTGAAGCGGAATCGCAGGTCGACGGTGCCGCCGGGGAAGTCGCCTTCGAGGTGCTGGACGACGGTGTAGCGGTCCGGTCCGTCGTAGGCGGCGCCCACGAGGGTGGTGGTGTACGTGTACGCGGAGGCGGCGCGGGTCAGCCATTCGGCGACGGCGGGGACGCCCCGGTGGGTGCGGCCCTCGTCGGTGACGGTGGCCTCCGGCGTCAGTTCGGCCGTGGCCGCCTGGGCGTCGTGCGCGTTGTGGGCGCGCAGGTAGCGCCGGATGGTGCCGGGGAGGTCGGCGACGGGAAGGGGGGTGCCGGTGTCGGTCATGGGGTCCTCGAAGGTGCGGGCGTTGCCGCTGAATCGTTACTGCTAAAATAGAACCTAGTCACTTTCACTTTAGCAGCAACTCGGGAGGGTGCCATGGCGAGCCGGATCAGGCTGGAGGACCGCGAGTGCCCGCTGTCCACGACGGCCCAGCACGTCGGCGAGTGGTGGACGCTGCTGCTCCTGCACGACGCCTTCGACGGCTACACCCGCTTCGACCAGTTCCAGCAGAGCCTGGGCATATCCACGAGCATGCTCACCGCGCGGCTGAAGACGCTCGTCGCCGACGGGCTGCTGGAGCGGCGCCCCTACCGGACCAACCCGGTCCGCCACGAGTACGTCCTCACCGAGCGCGGGCGCTCCCTGCGCCCCGTGATCGTCGCGCTGGCCGCCTGGGGCAACCGCCATCTCGCCCCGGAGGAGCGCTCGATGGTCCTCGTGGACGCGGCCACCGGCGAGGAGGTCGAGCCGGTGGTGGTCGACGCCCGCACCGGCCGCCCGCTGGACGACCCCGACGCCTTCGTCTTCACCCCGGGCCCCGCGGCCAGCGAGGCCATGCGCACCCGCTACGAGGATCTCGGCCGTGTGCCGGAGGCGCCGCTGCCCGCCTGAGCCGTACCTGCCTGAGCCGTACCCGATGGCCGACGGGCCCGCCCCGAAGGGCGTGTCGGACAGGGCGCCTCAGACGCCCTTCAGGACGCGGTCGAGTGCCGCCCGGCCCACAGGGCCCCAGTGCGGCTTGCCGCCGGGCAGGCCCCGGTCCCCGTTCTGCCCCATGAGCATCAGGAAGAGGCTCTTCATGGCGGCCAGCCCGCGGGCGCGCCGGACCGCCGCCTCATCGGCCTCCGCGTACGCGTCGAAGAACCCCGCGGCCGCGCCCGCGGGCAGCAGCACCCACGCGGCGGCCAGGTCCCACGCCGGATCGCCGGCGGACAGGTCGCCGAAGTCGACGACGCCGGCGAGCGTGCCATCCGCGACGACGACGTTGGCGGGGTGCAGGTCGCCGTGCACCCACACCGGCGGGCCCTGCCTCTGCGGGGCCGCGGCGGCATCGGCCCAGACGGCCCGGATCTCGTCGGCGTCGTCGGGGGCGACAGCCTGCAGGAACTCCTCGAACCCGGCCGTGCAGTCCCGGGGATGGGCGCCGTGGTTCCTGGTGACGGGGGCGTCGGCCGACGCCTCGACGTGCAGCGCCCGGAGGAAGCCCGCGAGCGTTTCGGCCGCGTGGGCGCCGCGGCTGATCGAGCCGTGGTCCAGCGGCTCGCCGGGAACCCAGGTCATCACCGTCCAGTGCTTGGGGAAGCGCGCGGACGGTTCGCCGAACCGCACCGGCACCGGAACGGGCAGCGGCAGGCGCGGCGCCACCACGGGCAGCCACCGCCGCTCGTTGAGCTGGAGTTCGGGTGTGGGGTCCATGCGCTGCATCCGCACGGCCAACTCGTCCCCGAGCCGCCACATCTGGTTCCCCCAGCCGCCCGCGACCTCCCGCACGTCCAGCCCCGCCAGGTCCGGATGCTGCTCGCGCAGCAGCTCCCGGACCAGCTCCGCAGTGACCTCAACTCCAGTACCGGTCATGCGAACCGACCCTACCGATTCGGCCGGGGCCGTCGGTTCAAAAGGCGCCGGGGCGATGGGCGACGCCCTCTCTAGGGGGTTGAGCCTCAGGCAGGGCCGGTCCGCCCGTTCCCTCACGGCCGTTCGGCCCAGGCCCGCTCCAACTCGGCACGGAAGGAGGCAGGCTGACGGCCGATCAGTTCGGCCAGCGTCGGGGCCACCGCGGTGAACTCGGCGTTGCGCGCCGCGGCGAAGATGCTCAGCATCAGGTCGGCGATCGGGGCCGGGGCGCCGTGTGCCAGGGCCTGTTCGCGGAAGTCGCCGTCGGGGACGACGGTGCGGGTGAAGGGCCGTCCGGTGGCCTCGGTCGCGATCTCGGCGACGGCGGCGAAGTCGAGCGCGGCCGGGCCGGTGAGCGGCGGGGTGGGGCCGTCGAAGCGGGCCTCCCCGGCGAGGATTGCCGCGGTGGCCTCGGCGAGGTCGTCGTGGCCGGTCCAGGCGACGGGGCCGTCCGCGGGCAGGGCGATGGCGCCGCTGCGGCGGGCGGGCTCCAGGAACTGCAGGGCGCTGGAGGCGTAGAAGCCGTTGCGCAGCGCGGTCCAGGGCAGGCCGCAGGCGCGCAGCAGGTCCTCGGTCCCGGCGTGGTCCCGGCACGCCTGGAAGCGGGAGTCGTGGGCGGCGCCCATCTGGCTGGTGTAGAGGATGCGGCCGACGCCGGCCCGCGCGGCGGCGTCGATGGCGGCGCGGTGCCCGCTGACGCACTGCTCGCCCACGCGGTCGAGGGAGACGAGGAGCAGCTGCTCGGCACCCTCGAAGGAGTGCGCGAGCGAGGCGGGGTCGTCGAAGCTGCCCTGCCGGACGCGGACGCCGCGGTCGGCGAGGTTCTCGGCCTTGCGGGGGTCACGGACGCTGACGCCGACCCGGGCCGCGGGGACGCGCTCCAGCAGGCGGTCCACGACACGGCGGCCGAGCTTTCCGGTGGCTCCGGTGACGATGATCACTGGCTTCTCCCTGAGATGTTTCCGGTGGAATCACTTCTACGATAACACTGGAATTATCAGCGGAAGCACATCACCGGTACCATCGGTTCATGACCACGCGCGACCCAGCCGGCAGCCCCCGGCGCCGTATCGTCGAGGCCGCCGTCGAGCTGCTGGAGAGCGGCGGCCCCGAGGCGGTGAGCACGCGCGCCGTCGCGGCCGCGGCCGGGATGCAGCCGCCGGCGATCTACCGCCTCTTCGGCGACAAGGACGGACTCCTCGACGCCGTCGCCGAGCACGGCTACGCGCAGTTCCTGGAGCGCAAGCGCGCGCAGCTCGACCCCGATCCGCAGGACCCGGTGGAGGAGTTGCGCCGCGGCTGGGACCTGGTGGTCGAGTTCGGGGTGTCCCGCCCCGAGCTGTTCGCGGTGATGAACCGGGCCGCCGGCAAGGGATCGGACGCGGCGCACCGCGCGGGCCTGGAGATCCTCCACGGGCGGGTGCGCCGGCTGGCGGCCGGGGGGTGGCTGCGGGTGGACGAGGAGCTGGCCGCCCAGATCATCCAGGCGACCGGCCAGGGCGCGGTCATCACCTGGCACTCCACCCCCGCGGAGCGCCGCGACCCGGCGCTGCTGACGGTCCTGCGCGAGGCGATGATCGCAGCCGTCACCCGCGCCGAGCCGGTGGTCCCCGCCGCCGAAGCCGGCCCCGCGGCAGCCGCCCGCGCCCTGCGCGCCGCCCTCCCCGCCCGCCCCGGCATCCTGACCGACGCCGAACAGCACCTCCTCCACGAATGGCTCACCCGCCTCTCCACAGACCCGGGTGTCCCCCACAGCTGACGGTGCGTCAACCACCTTCGTGGGTTCCTCAAGATGGAGGCCGCTGGACGCCCGACCGCGCACGGCGGCGTAGCGGGTGCCACGTGGACTTCGACGTGGAGACGGCCGGCGGTGCCGCGGGTCCCTTCACCGTCGCCGGCGCCTACGTCCTGCGGGTAGCGGATCCGCGTATGCTCCACGCCGGCATGCGGGCGCACAGATGGGCAGGGCTGACAATGTCGTTCGCCGCAATGACGCTGATACTCCAGACCTTCGCGCTGGTCTTCGCGGCGCTGGGGGTCTTCGGCATGTTCACCAGGCGCAAGCCTCCGGCGTTGCCCACCCGCGCCGCGCCGGCGGCCACCGTGGTGGTGGCGGTCCGCCTATTGGTGTTCGCGGTCGCGGTGAGAGACGGCTGGGTTGACGTCCATCACTACCGAACTTGAACTTGTGATGTCGGTCGGCTCGTGGTGGCGGCGTCAGGGTGGGAAACCGCCGGATGCTGCCTGCTCGGGTTCAGGACGGTGGCTGCGGCGAGTGCCGCGCGGTAGCAAAGAGCGGCGTCTTACAACGCTGATCGTCACCTGGTGAGCGTGATGCCGCTGGAGTCGGCGCACAGGGCTGCGATCTCGGTGCCGTATGCCGCGTCCCGGGCGGCCGGGTGGAGATCGGCCGGCTGCTGGTGGTAGAAATATCCGCCCGTGACGTTGGCCGCGGGATCGTCGCTGACGGCCAGCCAGACCTGGGTTACAGGAGCCAAGGACAGGTCGTCGGGAGCACCCGGGCCTCCCATCTTGGTGGCGACCCAGCCTGGCTCCAGGGCATTGCTCCGCACGTCCGGCCACATGCGGGCAACGTGGAGCGCAAGGGCCGTCACCTGGAGCTTGCTATCGCTGTATGCCTGTATGCCGCTCCATGGCCGGGATCCCCCCTGGGAGTCCGTCAGGTCGGCTCGGCCACCGCGATGGAGTCCGGAGCCGACGTAGACCAGGCGGTCCGGGCGGGTCATCAACCCGGTCAATACGTACGGTGCCAGGACATTGACTGCGAAGTGCTGTTCCAGCCCGTCCTCGGTCACCACCGGCTTTGGCTTCGTGTACCCCACTCCAGCGTTGTGGATCACTGCGTCGAATCGGCCCAAGGCGTTCGCTCGCCGTGCGGCCTCGTGCATTCCGCCGAGAGTGGCAAGATCCCCGACGATGGCGGTCTCAGCCCCCGGAACCCGCCGCAATGCCGCCTCGGCCCGGCTCTCGTTCCGGGCGTGCAGGACGACCTTGTGCCCTTGCTCGACCAGGAGCTGTGCAGACATGGAACCGAGCCCGTCGGCAGCTCCGGTAACCAGTACGTGTGCCATGTCAGTTTCCCTTTCCTGAGTTGGCGTGCAGATTTGTCAGAGTCCACAGCAGGGCCGCGAGCAGCGTCGACGCCAGGCCGGCCAGGCACACGCCGCGCCAGCCGGCGTGGGACCACGCCACTGACGCAGCGGCGGAGCCCAGCGCGCCGCCGACGAAGTAAAAGGTCATGTAGATGCTGTTGACGCGGTTGCGGGCGGCCGGGTCCACCTCGTAGATGATCCGCTGGTTCAGCACATGCAGGCCCTGTACTCCGATGTCGAGAAGCAGCACGCCGATGATGAACCCGGCCAGGTTGCTGCCGCCGGACCACAGCACGGCAAACGCCGCGGCGATGACGGCAACGGCCGCGGCAGTGGGCAACGGACGGCCATGGTTGGTGATCCTGCCGGTGAGGTTCGCGGCCAGCGCTCCCGCAGCGCCCAGGAGCCCGAACAACCCGATGACGGCGGAGCCGTACCCGAACGGCTGCTCGCTCAGTCGCAGCGCCGCGGAGGACCAGAAAATGCTGAATGCGGCAAAGCCCAAAGCACCGTAGGCAGAGCGCACGCGGACCGCTGAACTCGCGCGGTAGATCCGGACTGTGGATCGCAGTACCTCCCCATAGCCTGTAGCAGTGGGGGGAGCCAGGTCGACGGTGCGCAATGCGCGCCGCAGGACGAGCACCACAAGGAGCATGAGAACGGCCGCCCCGAGGAAGATCGGACGCCAGCCGACCGCGGCGGTGATCGCACCGGAGACCGTCCGTGCCAGCAACATACCGGTCAGCAACCCACTGATCACGGTGGCCACGACCTGTCCTCGCTGCTCGTCCGTGGCCAGATGTGCCGCGGCGGGTACCAGCACCTGGGCGGCCACGTTCGCGACCCCCAGGATCGCGAAGGCCACGAGTGCCACGGTCATGTTCCAGGCGAGACCAGCCGTCGTCAGCGCGGCGGCGTCGAGGAGGAGGAGACCGGTCAGGAGGCTGCGACGGTCGAGCAAGTCACCCAGCGGGAGGATGAGTACCAGGCTGACGGCGAACCCGAGTTGGGTGACGGTGACCACGAGCCCAGCCGTGCCGGAGGACGCGTGCAACGCGTGAGCAAGGGTGTGGAGCAGCGGCTGGGCGTAATACAGGTTTGCCGCGATCGCGCCGGTGATGACCGCGAGCAGCAGGACCATGGGACGGGAAAGGCCGGCCCGGCCCCGGGGGAGGGGGAGGCGGGCCTCGCGCAGCGAGGCCGACTCAGTGGTGGACATGATGAAACTCCGTTGTGTGGGCAGGATGGAAGGGGACACCGACAGCCGTACGAGACCAAGCGCCGGACGGACGCCGCCGGCAGGGCCGGCCCCGCGGCTTCCGGATGAGACCGGGACTGTGCCACCGTCGACGGTGATCACTGACCCGGTACCGAACGGCTGGGCCATGCGGTACAGATACGTGCGCGCAGTGTCTTCGACCTCGCCCACACGGCCCACCGGCAACGACTTGCCGTCCTGGTCATGCATGCTGTCCCGACCGTGGGAATCCATCTGCGACCAGATGTCGCTGCGCACAAGTCCCCAGCTCGGCTACTGCGCGGTCGACGCTACGTTGCTGGCGCGAAGCCACGACCACCCATGCTCCTGCCGCTGCAGCTGCCTTCGCCACAGCCAAACCGATTTCGGCGGCCCCACCGACAACGACGACCTTTTGCCCGCCGATGCTCATCTCCCACTCCTCGGATGTCACTACCGCGACCGGGACTGGCCGCATGAACGTGTTTCCAGGGTCGGAGTTCCGGCTCAGGGTGTCCAAGACCCTTTCGGGCTCCTGTGATGCTCAGTCGGTATGACAGGCCCGCGTCGCGTGGAGTCTCCGGCGGATAACGGGTGATCTTGGCCGTGACCCCGTCCACCAGGGGCTTCACTCATCCGTCGGACCAACCGACCGCCTCACAAGGCACGTTGACAAAAGCTCATTCCGGAGCGCTTGGTCATTTGGCTGCCGTGTGGTTCGCTCGGTGGGTTGTGATCAGCAACCGGGCCAGTGCCGCCTACAGCACCAGTCCGGTGAGCGGGTACCGCAGCGACGGCCAGCGCGGACATGGCCGCGAAGGCGAACCGGTAAGGTCACCGTCGAGCAGGGCGGACATCGCGCCGCCGGAGAGCTCGGCAAAACGTACCCGCTTCGGGCTCCGTCCGAACGGCCCCCGACGATCGGCTTCATCCGTCACGTGCGGATGCTCGCCGACCGGCCCGGCGGGTGTCCACCGATTTCGCGGCGACCCCACAGCATCCCCTGCGAGGTCGGCCACGGACGCGACCGCGGCGCCGGCCGCCGCACTTCGCGCACCAACCGGGGGGCCAGCCGCCGCACCTTGCACGCATAACCGCGGGGCCACCCGCCCCACCTCGCAAAGTGTCCCCCTCGCACCAAGCCCGCCCCACCGCGCGCACACCACCGCGGGCCAGGGCACCCCACCTCGCACACGCAGAGCACCCGCCCCCCCCGCAAGCGCAACGCCGGGCACCGCCCCACCCCGCACCCACGACCACGCCGCACCCCGCCCCACCCCGCAGGGTCCCCCCGGCCAACACAAAGCCCACCCGCCCCACCCCCCGCGCCCCCGGAGGGCCCCGCTTCCACAACCCCCACAACTCCACCATGCGAAGGACAAGGAACCCCCATGTCCCGCACAGGCATTGACATGCCCTCAGCATCCGCGTTTGACTCGACGCTCGTGCAGGTCTGGCAACGTTGTCATCGCAGGCACCCCGCACCCGCTGCGACGACGCTGCCGGCCGAGGACGCCATCCGTCCTCCCTGGGCACACCCGTGCGCACGATTCGCGGAGGCAGTCTCGATGATTCCCTTGCGTCGCCCGGACCACCCCCGGCCCACCCCTCCCCCGAGACCGCGGAGCGCGGCGCTGCGCCGCGCGGCCGTGGTCGCCTCGTTGCTGGGCCTGGCCGCCCTGCCGCTGCAGTCCCTGGACAGCGCCTCCGCCGCCTCGGCGCCGTCCCCGGTCAAGGACCCCGCGTCCCTGGTGAACCCGCTGATCGGCACCTCGGGCGCGGTCAACACCTTCCCCGGCCCCGACGTGCCCTTCGGCATGATGCAGTGGGGTCCCGACACCACCCCGCAGCGCGCCCAGGGCGGCGGCTACGAGTACAACAGCACGCAGATCTCCGGCTTCAGCCTCACCCACGTCTCGGGCCCGGGCTGCGACGTCGCCGGTGACGTGCCGATCCTGCCGGTCTCCGGCGCGCTGTCGGGCAACCTGTCGAACGACGCCGCGACGTTCTCGCACTCCGACGAGCAGACGGCCATCGGCTCGTACACCGTCAAGGACGCCTCGGGCGTCACCACGGAGCTGACCGACACCACCCGCGCGGGCCTGGGCCGCTTCACCTTCCCCGCCGGCGCGCCGGCCAACCTGCTGCTCAAGCTGAGCGGCGGCGCCACCCAGGTGGACGGCACCCGGGTGAAGGTGGTGAGCAACCGCGAGGTGAGCGGCTCGGTCGACAGCGGCCACTTCTGCGGCGCCAACAACCGCTACACGCTGCACTTCGACATCAAGTTCGACCGGCCCTTCACCACGAGCGGCACCTGGGTCGGCAGCACCATCAACCCGGACGCGAAGTCGCTGACGGCGGGCCGTACCGCGGCGCCGAAGTCCAGCAGCACGCAGGGCAGCACGCTGCACGAGAAGCACTTCACGGTGCCGGCCTCGCCGTCCCCGGTGATCCACCCCTCCGCGGGCGCCAAGTCCACCGGCAGCGCGACCAGTTCACCGGCCGCGACGGGCAAATCCTCCGCCAAGGCGAGCGGTTCGGCCTCCACCGCCCCGGTCACCGGCGCCAACGGGATGTACCTGACCTTCGACACCGCCTCCTCCACCGCGGTGACCGCGGCGGTCGGCATCTCGTACACCAGTGACGACAACGCGGCCGCCAACCTCTCCTCGGAGATCAGCGGTTGGGACCTGAACAAGCTCAAGACGGCGAGCCACAACGCCTGGAACGCCCTGCTCGGCAAGATCGCGGTCGGCGGCGGCAGCCACGACCAGCAGGTGGAGTTCTACACCGCGCTCTACCACGCGCTGCTGCACCCGAACGTCTTCTCGGACGACAACGGCCAGTACATGGGCATGGACAACCAGGTCCACAAGCTGGCGAAGGGCCAGAAGGCGCAGTACGCCAACTACTCCGGCTGGGACACCTACCGTTCCCAGACCCAGCTGATCGCCACGGTCGCCCCGCAGCAGACCGGTGACATCGTCACCTCGATGCTCAACGGCTACGACCAGACCGGCCTGCTGCCCAAGTGGGCCTCGAACAACGGCGAGAGCTACGTCATGGTCGGCGACCCGGGCGCCTCGATCATCGCCGACGCCTACGCCTTCGGGGTGCGCAACTTCGACACCGCGCACGCCCTCGACGCGATGGTGCACGAGGCGACCGCGCCCAACCAGGACCGCCCCGGCGAGTCGGTGCGCGACGCCAAGGGCTACCTGCCGCTGGACGAGACCGACTACGGCTGCTGCAACTTCTACGGCCCCGTCTCCACCCAACTGGAGTACGACAGCGCCGACTACGCGCTCGCGTCCTTCGCCAAGTCGCTCGGCAACACCGCCGACTACACGAAGTTCGCCACCCGCGCGCAGGACTGGGAGAACGTCTTCAACCCGCAGACCGGCTACCTCCAGGGCCGTAACCAGGACGGCAGCTTCGCCGGCGGCTTCACCCCCGGCACCTCCAACGGCTTCGTGGAGGGCACCTCGGCGCAGTACACGCCGATGGTTCCCTTCGACCTCAAGCAGCTGATCGCCGCCCGCGGCGGCTCGGACGCCTACGCGTCCTACCTGGACAGCCTGCTGGACAACATCACCGACCCGGGCTCCACCAACGCGGACCTGTCCAACGAGCCGAGCCTGGAGATCCCCTGGGAGTACGACTACGTCGGCCAGCCGTGGAAGACCCAGGAGGCCGTGCGCGAGGCCCAGTTGGGGCTGTACTTCAACGCGCCCGTGGGTTCCTTCGGCAACGACGACCTGGGCGCGATGAGTTCGTGGTACGTGTGGTCCTCGCTCGGCATGTACCCCGAGACGCCCGGCACGGACACCCTCGCGCTCGGCAGCCCGGCCTTCCCCGTCGCCAAGGTCACCTTCGGCAACGGCAAGCAGGTCACGATCAACGCCCCGCAGGCCGCGCCCGACGCGCCCTACGTGCAGTCCCTGAAGGTCAACGGCAAGGCGTGGAACACCTCGTGGCTGACCGCGGGCCAGTTCAATTCGGCCAGGACGCTGGACTACACGCTGTCCACGCAGCCCGACACCGCCTGGGCGAGCGGCCCGGACGCCGCGCCGCCGTCCGACACCACCGGCAGCGGCCGGGTGCTCGCCGCGACCGGCCCGACCAGCGACGGGCTGATCGTGGCCCCGGGCGGAAGCGGTGACGCCACGCTGAAGCTCACCAACCTCGGCGACAAGGCCGCGACCGTGGACTGGACGGCGACCGCCGACAGCGGGGTGACCCTGGGCACCTCCTCCGGCTCGGTCTCCGTGCCCGCCTCCGCCACCGCGCAGACGCAGGTCCCGGTCACCGCGGGCAGCAAGGAGGGCGCGTACACCGTGACCTTCGCGCTGACCGACCACACCAGCGGCGCGAGCCTGGGCAGCGCCACCCTGCGGGTGGCCGTCGCGCAGCCGGGCGAGCTGTGGCCCTACGAGTCCAACGTGGGCGTCTACGCCGACGGCACGCACTTCAGCGGCGGCTTCGACGACGGCGGCTGGGCGTACTCGCAGAACGCGCTCGCCGCGGCCGGCGTGACCAGCGGCGGCAAGGTCACCGCGGACGGGATCACCTACAACTGGCCCACCACCGGCGCCGGGCAGCCGGACAACCTGGAGGTCGGCGGGCAGACCATCCCGCAGCCGACCGGCTCCTCGGGCGCGTTCCTCGGCCTGCTCGGCTCGGCGACCAACGCGCCGACCGACGGCAGCGGCGTCCCCGGCGACCTGACCGTCACCTACACCGACGGCAGCACCGCCAAGGCGACGGTGGCCTTCTCGGACTGGACGCTCAACGGCGGCGGCAGCAAGCCGCTCGCGGGCAACACCGAGGCCATCACCACCGACTACCGCAACACCGGCTCCGGCGGCCGCGACACCGTGAAGGCGTACGTCTTCTCGGTGAAGGTGCCGCTCGACCCGAGCAAGACGGTGGCGTCGGTGACGCTGCCGGTGACCAGCGCCTCCGGCACGGTCCACCTGTTCGCCCTGGGCTACGGCAGCTGAGCCCATCCCACCGCCCGTGCCGTCCCCGGTCCGCTTCCCGCGAACCGGGGGCGGCACGGCCGTTTCCGGGGTGGCACGGCTGCTTCCGGCCTGCGGGAGGCGGATCGGCGGCTACGGCCGGTCGGTGTCCGGCGCCATGTGCTGCAGGCCGATGACCGACAGCAGTTCGAGCTGCTCGACGGCCTCGGTGCCCGGTGGCGCGGTGAACCACAGGAACCGCTGATGCCCGTCCTCGCTGACCAGGTTCAGGCAGTTCAGGTCGAGGACGCCGAGCTGCGGGTGGATGATCCGCTTGCGGTCCTCGCGGCGCACGGCGACGTCCTGCTGCTGCCACAGCGCGGCGAACTCCGCGCTGTAGCGCAGCAGATTGGTCACCACGCTGCGCACGTCCGGGTCGCTGCCGCGGCGCCCGACGACCGAGCGCAGGTCGGCGACGAAGACGCGCGAGTGGTGGGTGTGCTCGGCCTCCGGGTAGATCAGCCGGGCGTCGGGCTCGGTGAACCACCGGTACAGGAAGCTCGCCCGCAGCCCCTTCGCCTCGATCGGCGGGCCGAGCAGCGCCCGGGCGAGCGGATTCTGCACGAGGGTGACGTGCAGGTCGGTGATGACCATCGCCGGGGTGCTCTCCAGGCGGTCGAGCAGGTCGAGCATGCCGGGCTGGACGTGGGCCGCGGCGCCGCTGGTGGGCGGCAGCGGGCGGCCGGCCTGGCGGAAGAGGTAGTCCCGCTCGTCGTGGCCGAGCCGCAGGGCGCGGGCGAGAGCGGCGAGCATCTGCTCGGAAGGCTGGGCGGTGCCGCGCTCCAGTTGCGTGTAGTAGTCGGTGGAGGCGCCGGCCAGCTGGGCGACCTCGTCGCGGCGCAGGCCCGGCACGCGCCGGCGCGGCCCGGTGGGCAGCCCCACGTCCGCCGGGCGCACGCGGTCGCGGCGGTTGCGGAGGAAGGCGGCCATGGCGTCGAGATCCATGCCCCCAGTATCGGCACGGCCGCGGGCCTTACCCAGGGGTTCCCATCACCAGGGTGGGCGCCGCCGACCCCACCACCGCGCGAGCGAATCATGGTTTTGTCTGTGCGGGTGCGACCGCGTACGGCCGCCCCCCAGGGATGCCCGGGAGCCGTCCTGGGAAGAGAACCGGGTCGGGCCTGGGACGTCAGCCCGCCAGCAGGTCGAGCACGGCCCGGTGGTACACGGCGTACACCGTGGGGAGTTCCGCGAGGTGAGCGCGTTCGTCGATGCCGTGCAGCCCTTCGTACGGCACGCCGAAGCCGGCCGTGGCCCGGATTCCCTCGCCGGCCAGCAGGTTGCCGATGTTCGACGGTCCCGCGGTCTTCGCCCGCACGGTCAGTCCGGCCTCGGCGGCCGCGTGCAGCAGGGCGGCGGCGGGCTGCTCGTCCTCGGCCAGGCGGAAGGGCGGCCACGCGGCGACGGGGGTGACCTCGGTCGGCGCCGGGGCGGGCAGTTCCGCGTCGAGTTCGGCGACGGCCTTGCGGACGAGGGTCTCGGCGTCGTGGGCGTCGAAGGCCGGGGTGGTGCGGATGTCGATGTTGAGGTCGCACCGGTCGGGAGTGACGGAGAAGCCCTGACCGCCGTGGAAGGACGTGACCGACAGCTTCGGCGGCAGCGGAAAGCCCGAGGTGCCGTCGGCACCGGGCAGGTCGGCGGCATCCAGGAGGCGTACGAGGTGCGCGGCACGGGAGATGGCGCCGACCACGGTCCGGCCGGCCCCGGAGTGCCCGGCGGGGGCGTGCACAGCGAGGGAGGCCCGCCAAAGGCCCCGGCCCCCGACCACGACCTCGTCCAGCCCCGGATATCCGATCATCACCCCGGCCGGACGGTCGGCAGCGGGGTCGGCCAGGTAGGCGCGGGCGCCCCCGAAACCGCCGGTGTGCTCATCGACATCCAGGAGCACGGCCAGTCCGCCGTGCAGGTCGGCGGCGCGGGGCAGCACGTCGGCGGCGATGTGGCAGAACATCGCCGCGGCGAGCTTGGAGTCGGCCGCGCCACGGCCGAGCAGCCAGCCGTCCACGACATCTCCGGAGGCCGGCGGGAAGGACCAGGCGGTCTCGTCGCCGTACGGGGCGGTGTCCACGCACGCGTCGAGCGTCCACCAGGGCCCCGGGTGCCCGCCGGGTATCTCCACGAGCAGCCCCACCAGGGCGTCTTCGCCGTCGTGGAGGCGCCGGTGCGGCAGGCCACGGGCGGCGAGCCAGTCCTCCAGCACGGTGAGAACGGGCCCGTAGTCGTCGATCCCGCCCCGGCTGGGCCGCCGGATCAACTCCTGGGCCAGCTCGACCACGGACGCCGTACGGGCCTCGGCCGGCCGCTGAAGATCCTCGTTCACGCCTCTCCCCACTCCGTACCGGCAGCGCACCGACGCCTTCGATCGTCGCCACCGGCCGCGCGGACGCGCACGCCTCACGCCCATGGTGGACCAGGCCCACCGCCGCCTCGCGACTGCCTGAAACGCCGCAGTCGCCCCCCACTCCGAGGAGCGAAGGCGGCGGCACCACCGCGGCGGTCCCCGACACGACGAAGAAGCGCTCCAGCGGGTACACCCAGTATCCGCATGGCCGCGGGCCTTACCCAGGGGTTCCCATCACCTGGGTGGGCGCCACCTCGCTCATCGCGCGCCGCGGGGCGAGCATCGGAAGGGAAGGCGCCCACCGCGCCGACGAACCACCCCGGAGAAAGGCACCCCATGTCCACCAGCACTCCCAGGATCGCCCTCGTCACCGGCGGCAACCGCGGACTCGGCCGGGCCGTCGTGGAGGCGCTCGCCGCCGACGGCATCGACGTCGTCTTCACCTACCGCTCGCACGAGGACGAGGCCAAGGAGGTCACCGAGGCGGTGGCCGCGCTCGGCCGCCGGGCCGAGGCGCTGCAGCTCGACACCACGCAGACCGGCGCCTTCGCGGACTTCGCCGCGACCCTGCGGCAGAAGCTGCGGGACGCCTGGGGCCGCGAGAGCTTCGACATCCTGGTCAACAACGCCGGCTTCTCCGGCAGCACCGTCCTCGGCTCCACCGACGAGGAGACCATCGACCAGCTCTTCGCCGTCCACTACAAGGGCGTCTACCTGCTCACCCAGGCGCTGGCCACCGCGCCCGAGGGCAGCACGCCGCTGCTGGCCGACGGCGGCCGGGTGGTGAACCTGTCCACGGGTCTGGCCCGCTTCGTCACCAAGCCGTACGCCGTGTACGCGTCGATGAAGGGCGCCGTGGAGGTGCTGACCCGCTACTGGGCCGCCGAACTGGGCGAGCGCGGCATCAGCGTCAACACCATCGCCCCCGGGCCGGTGGCCACCGACTTCGCCGGCGGCTACCTGCGGGCCAGCGACGAGGTCCAGCAGGCCATGACCGGCATGACCGCCCTGGGCCGGATCGCCCACGCCGAGGACATCGGCCCGGCGGTGGCCGCGCTGGTCTCCGAGGGCACCGCCTGGATCACCGGCCAGCGGATCGAGGCCAGCGGCGGCTTCCGCCTCTGAGCCGGCCCGTACGGCCCCATCGCCCCTCCCTGCACGACCCCAGGACCGCTCCCCGTACCGAAGGAGACCCGCCATGCCGTTCGCCCACTTCAAGGTGCCCGCGGGCACGCTGACCGCCGAGCAGAAGAAGCAGATCGTCGACCGCACCACCGACCTGTACGCCGAGATCTACGGTGAGCGGGCCCGCCCCACCACCCTGGTCCTGGTGGACGAGGTCCCCGACGGCGGCTGGGGCATCGGCGGCACGGTGCTCACCAAAGCCATGCTGACCGGCGAGCCGGGCACCCCGTGACGCCCACCCCCGGGGTGCGGGCCGCCTGTTCCGGGCGCCCCGCACCCGCGGCGTGACCGCGACGGCCCGCACCGTACCCGCACGACCGCCGAGCCGGGGCACAGCTGCCCGCTGCCAGCGGGCGGTGCCGGTCCATACGATCGCCCGCGCCGCGGGTGGCGGCTCGATGGCCGCCCGGCGCTCATCTGCTGCCCGGAACCGACCGTATGCCCCGGAGGCTCGCAGGGGCCGTCCGGCAGGGGGCGAGGCCCGTGCGGCGCTTCCGGCCGGGAGCGTCAAACCTTCGGCGTCGCGTTTCCCGCGCCCGGCGGCGGTCAGGCGAGGGTGGTACGCAGAGCGTCGACCGATGGGAGGCGGCACCATGACCGGCCACGACGAGCAGCACCGTAAGGCCCGCGAGGACCACGGGAACCGTGAGCACGCGGAGCGGGAGGAGACCGAGCAGGACGAGGGGCGGCGGGTCGTCGACAAGAGCGTGCCGACGCCTGAAGGGCTCACCTCGCCGGACGAGACGGTGGACGACGCCCCCGCGGAGCCCCGGCAGTCGAAGGACTACGCCTGAGGGTGAGGGCCACCTGTCAGGGCGGCCTCGGGGCCGGGTCCGTGCGCCCGCGGAAGGTGGGGCTGCCTGTCCGGGCGGGCCGCCTTCGCTGCCGGGCTTCGTACGTCCGCGGAGGGTGACTGGGGGCGGGCCGTGCAGGGGGCGGGGACGTATCACGGCGCCACCGTCCTGGGGCCGTGTCACAACCCCGGCCCCGCCGTCACCCGTGCACCGCCCCCCTGCTCGCTTCCCCGCGCTCCCTCACGCCCCTCACCCCGCGAAGACCTCGGCGGCCCGCCGCACGCGCAGCTCCTGCAAGGTCTCGGACTGGGTCCGGGCCCGCTCCAGGAGGGTGTCGATGCGGTCGGGGTCCAGGCGCGGGTCGGTGTCGGCCAGCTCCCGCAGGGTCCGCCAGCCCGACGCCTTCCCCTCCACGCCGAGCCGCATCGCCTCCAGCTCCAGCAGTGAGCTGAGCGGCGAACGGCGCACCACGTAGCCGTTCGACTTCAGCCGCCCGGCCTTCTCGCCCGCCCACCCGAGCAGCATCTTGTACCGCCGTATGGGGATTCCGAGCCGGCGCATGATGTCCTGCAGGGCCCGCGCGTCCTCGGCCACCTCGGCGGCCAGACGCCCCAGCTCCCTTGCCCCGCTGGCGCCGCGCTGCGAGCGCGCGATGCGGCGGGCGAGGTCCCGCCCGCCGGTCGCCCCCGCGAGATGGTCGTTGAGGTAGATCGCCAGCAACTCGTCAGCCGTCCCGGCCGAGCCATTCATCAGCGGCCCTCCGCGTCCTCAAGGCAGCAGCACCCCACCGCCGCACGCCTCCGCGGGTACCCCGCCCCGCCCCGCCGAACCCGCCCCTGAACAGACACCTGGCCCCCTGGGGGCACGAGGAACGGCGCGACCGACCACCCACCGACCCGCAGCCGGCAAGGCGCCCAGCGGGGCACACACGCCGGCACCCCCCTTCCCCGCGGAGCGCGGAGCGGTCCTCACCCGCGGAGCGAGGCCGCGGACGGGGCCATGTGGGACGTGAACCAGTCGCGCGCCAGGTCCGCGGCCTGCTCCAGCGTGCCGGGCTCCTCGAAGAGGTGCGTGGCGCCGGGGACGACCGCGAGGTCGCTCTCGCAGTGAAGGCGCGCCTGGGCGGCACGGTTGAGCGCGAGCACCTCGCGGTCGTTGCCGCCGACGATCAGCAGCGTGGGCGCCGTCACCGCCGCCAGCGCGGGTCCGGCCAGGTCGGGCCGGCCACTGCGCGAGACGACCGCGGCCACCCGGCCGTCCGCCTCCGCGGCGGCCCGCAGCGCCGCCGCGGCTCCCGTACTGGCGCCGAAGTAGCCGAGCGCGAGCCCGTCGGCGGCGCGCATCGCGCGCACCTCGGCGGTGGCCCGGGCGAGGCGGCGGGCGAGCAGCGCGGTGTCGAAGACGTTGCCGCGGTCGGCGGCCTCGTCCTCGGTGAGCAGGTCGAACAGGAAGGTGCCCAGGCCCGCCCGGTTCAGCCCGGCGGCGACGAACCGGTTGCGCGGGCTGCGCCTGCTGCTCCCGCTGCCGTGGGCGAACAGGACGATCCCCGTCGCGCCCTCCGGCACCGTCAGCCGCCCGCGCAGCACCGCCGTACCGGCCCGCAGCTCCACCTCCCGGTCGGTGGCCGACGAACGGGCGGCGGCCTCGTCCAAACAGGCGGCGACCTCCTCGTCGTCGGTCTGCGTGAAATCGGCGTAGAACTGGCCGATCGCGTGGAACTCGCGCGGGGTGTACGGGCAGACCAGCGCGTCGGCGTCGCCGCCCATCCGGTCGGCCCAGTCCTGCGGTGCCACCGGGACCGCGGCGACGATCCGGGCCGCTCCCCTGGCGCGGGCGATCCGGCAGGCCGCGCGGGCGGTGGAACCGGTGGCGACGCCGTCGTCCACCACCAGGACGGTGCGGCCCTCCAGCGGTACGGCCTGCCGGTCGCGGCGGTAGCGCCGGGCGCGCCGCTCCAGCTCGATCCGCTCGCCGGCCTCGACCTCGGCGATGTCGTCGGGGCCGACGGCGGTCGCGCGCAGCACATCGGGGTTGACCACCCGCACCCCGCCCTCGCCGATGGCCCCCATCGCCAGTTCGGGCTGGTACGGCACGCCGAGCTTGCGCACGAGGCAGACGTCGAGCGGCGCCCGCAGCTCGCGCGCGACCTCCGCGGCGACCGGCACCCCGCCCCTGGGCAGTCCGAGCACCACCACCCCGCGCCCCGCGAACTCCTCCAGCCGACCGGCCAGTTGCCGCCCGGCGTCACGCCGATCCAGAAAGAACACGATCCGGCCTCCTCACCACGGGGACGGCCCACCGGGCACGCGCCCGTCCTTCCATCCTCGCGCGCCGCCCCGCCCGACGCGCGTGCGCAGCGGCACTCTCCCGTACGAGAGGCGCGGCGGCCGTGGGGGTTCGTCGGGCAACCCTTCGCGTCTGCACGCCGCACACCTCCCGGCCGAGCGGCCCCCTTGCCTGAAACGGCCCCGGAGCCCTCCCAGCCCAGGGCGCGGCGATCGCTTAGGGCACGGTACGCAAAGGGGCGCGGGGAACTGCGCGCGCAATCGGTACGCTCGCGCGCTTCGTCACCGGCCCGAAGAGGCAGCTCGGTCCGCCCCGGGCTACCGGCGGGCACCGCACCCGGGAACCGCTCTGGCGAGGAACGCACGGAAGCACTCCCCCTCCGCCCCCGTGAGCGGGCCCGGGGCGAAGACGACCGTTCTCACAGGTACGCGCGGGATGCGTGCGAGGGTGTCCCGACCCGTACCGAAGCCGCCGCGGTGGAACAGCGCGCCGCCCCTGAACAGCGTGCCGCTCGGCTTGTGGAGCAGGACGACGTGCCCGGGCGAGTGCCCAGGAGCGCGGACGGCCCGCGGTACCGCCGCTGCCCTCGATCGCCTCACCGTCGCACACGGTGGCGTCGGCCTCGAAGGGGATCCAGTACAGCTTCGGCAGGCGGTCCACCGGCCGCCCGAGCCACCTGGACAGCAGTCCGAACCGCCCGCGGCGGCACCCCGCCACGAGCAGGCCGGCAGCGAGCACGAAGGGATCTTCGCGGCCCGCGCATCAGCCCAACATGTAAGCGCCGCACATCTCTTGGCGGACGGCCCCTCCAACAGCCGCTCGGCCTTCCCCCACTACCTGCCGGATCGCGATGAGGGCACATTGGGGGTTGTGACCCCTATTGCGATGTGCGCGTGCAGGTCGATACTCACGCTATGGAGATGGTGGTCCACCCCGAGTCAGGTTTGAGCAAGGCCACGTGGACGGAGCGGGACCTCGACGCGATGTCGTTCGACTCGTGCCAGATCCACGCCCTCGCCGTCACCGATGACGAGGGCCCGCCCGACGGCCTGAGCCCCGAGGAGTTCCTCGAGCAGAGCGACATCGACGACACAGCACCGTCGGCCGTGCAACTGCACCTCGACCTCGATTACATCGTGCGCCGGGTCGAGCCGCCGACACCCTGGCGGGACGTCAATTTCTGGGTCTCACCGGCCACGCTGGTCTTCGACTGCATGGACCCGATATCGGGCGATCTGCACTCCATGCGGCTGCCCCCGCAGATGAGGAGGCTGCAACGGGTAGGACCGACGCACCCCGGCAGCTCGACGTGGTGGCACCTGGAGGGCGACGGCTTCCTCCTGAAGTTCAAGGCCTGGGGTTTCACCCTGCACCTGCGCCAACCACCGCGCTACGGCAGGCGAGTGCTCCGGATGGCCGACCGCGGAGGGATCAGCTTCGAACGGCGCTCCTTCGCCTAGAACTCCAGCCGCGGGTCGTGAACTTGCCGGTCGGTGTGCCGAAGCGCTTCGGCGGGCGGATGACCGTTCGACCGTTTGAGTCAGCACGGCTCGTCGGGCGCCATGCTCACGGTGGTGACGGCTGCTGCCGGCGGCGCGCAAGGCCGGTCCACAACCACGCCTGACGGCGGGTACGACCCTCGATGTCAGCGCTGCGCACGGCGGCCACCACCGTCATCACCGGCCATGCGAGCACGGTCACCACTATCTCAAGGGGCCCGAAGTCCGTGCCCAGCGCCACGGCCACGATCTCCGCGGGGAACACCACGGCCGCCAGCAATCCCCCTACGAGGGCGGGCACCCATGCGCGGCTGCCGACGGCCCGCCGGGATACGAGAGCCAGCCCGCCACCGATGACCACCCCCATCACGGCGCCCGCCGCCGAACTTCCGACGAGGAGTATCCCGCCGTCACGGAGAGCAATCAGCGCGGCCTGCGTGCTGCCTCTTGCCAGGAGAGCGAGCGCGACCCCGAAGGCGAAGATGGCCCAGAGCCCTCCCGGAACGCCTGCCATCAGCAGGCCGACTCTCATACCGCGGCCCAGCGCTTCGCGCCTCTTCATAGGCACACGTCTACCACCAGCGAGAGACGAACGCCCAGGGGACGGCCACCGCCAGCACGCTCAGCTCCCCGGCCGCCAGTACACCGGCACCGCGGACAGGACCGCGAACTCCCAGGTCGCCCTCCACCTCGTCCATGCCGGCGGACACGGACACCCAGCGGTGCACCACCAGATGTTCTCTAACCTCGACGGCGTGACGATCGATCCCCTGCTCACGCTGTTCCACCGCGCGGCCGACGGCCGGTTCCCGCCCGCGGACGGCCGGGTTACCGTGCTTCCGTCACTGCCGGGCGGGTTGGAGTGCTCCGTCGCCTTCACCGGGCACGCCGTCATCTCCACCGCCCTGCCCGAGGAGGAGGTTCTCACGCAGCGGCCCGACGGCTACGGCGGTTCGCTCGCGCCCGACTTCCTGCGGTTCCTCGCCGGGCCCGCCGGGCGGATCGGCACGCTGGACGCCGTCCTCGTCGCGCGAGGCACCTCCAACGCGGCCGATGCGGCGCGGCAGTTGCCCGTACGCCTCGACGCCGAGGACCACCAACGGGTCCGCCACGCGCGCGACCTCCGTACCGACGTTCGCGTCCACGGTGACGCACGCGGCCTCGTCACGCTCGCCAACGGCCTCGCCGGACGGCGGGAGTTGAGCATCGAACTCGCCGACCCCGCCAACGCCTCCCGCGGCCGGGGCCGTTCGCTCCTGCGGGACGCCCTCGCCCTGGTACCCGCCGGCGAACCGGTCTTCGCCGCCGTCTCCCCCGGCAACGCCCGCTCCCTGCGCGCCTTCCTGGCGGCCGGCTTCACCCCGCTGGGCAGCGAGGTCATCCTGCGTCCGCAGCGGCCCTCCTCACCCTGACGGGTCTCAATAAGGCGATGCCCGACACCCGTTGGACGGGTGGGGGTCGAGAAACCGAACTCTCCCTGGGAGCAGGGCCGTTCGCGTACGGCTGCCTCGCCAGCGGGCTCGCGCCCCGCTGCGGCCGGGAGGCGGCACAGCGAGAGCCCGCGGCTCCGTCTCCCGGCGCCCCCGCCGTCTGCCGCGCCCACCCCGCGCTCGCCCCTCCGAGTCATCCCACCGAGAGGTTAGTTGGTTTTTCGAACCCACTGTGCCATGATCGGCACCTCCGGCACCAAGCCGGAACCCGGAAGCCCGGAAACCGGGAACCGAACCCGAACCCGCAGGAGACCGGCATGACCACGCTGCAGGACTTCGCCCGGCTCGCCGGCGCCGAGCAGGGCCTCGGTACGGTCTCCACCCTGCGCGCCGACGGCACCGTCCAGTCCTCCGTGGTGAACCTCGCGGTCACCGCGCACCCTCTCGACGGCACCGAGGCCGTGGCCTTCGTGACGTACGGCAAGGTCAAGCTCGCCAACCTCCGGGTCCGCCCGCGCCTCGCGCTGAACGTACGGTCCGGCTGGCGCTGGGCCACCGTGGAGGGCACCGCCGCGATCATCGGCCCCGACGACCCGCACCCGGACGTGGACGCGGAGCGGCTGCGCCTGATGCTGCGGGAGATCTTCACCGCCGCGGGCGGCACGCACGAGGACTGGGCCGAGTACGACCGCGTCATGGCCGCCGACCGCCGCGCGGCTGTCCTGGTCCGCCCGGAACGGGTCTACGGCAACAGCTGAACTCGGCGGCCGGGGCAGGCCCGCCCTCGCCGGGACCCGAACCTCAACGGCTGCCGCCCGGCGCACCTTCCGCCCGCACGCCGTCCCCATGCGCGGCTTCCGCCGTCCGCGCAGCTCCCCCTCGCACGGCTCCCGCCCGACCCGTTCGCGCACCTTCCCCCCGTACGGCCTCGCGCCGCTGCGGTGTCGCATGCCGCTCCCCCCACGCGTGCAGCGCGCCCAGTACGGGCGCCAGGTCCTCACCCGCCGCCGTCAGCACGTACTCGTCGCGCGGCGGGCGGTCGCAGTAGCGGCGGCGGGCGATCACGCCCGCTTCCTCCAGCTTGCGCAGCCGCAGCGCCAGCGTCTCCCGCGGGGCGCCCGTGTTGATCTGGATGTCCTTGAAGCGGTGCACGCCGAAGCCCAGCTCGCGCAGCACGAGCAGGCTCCACCGCTCCCCGACGACGTCGAGCGCGTCGGCGATGGAGCACACCCGGGGAGCCCCGAGATTGGTCGATTCGCTTCTCTGACTCACGGTGCTATCGTAACGCGTAGAGTTGGTTCGGAAATCGAATCCACCGACCTGACCATCTGATGCGCGTGCGCACACCCCGCATACGGACCTTCCGGAACCGCCCTCGGCGATGCCGTCCGCGCGAGGACCCGGTGGGCGCCCGCGGCGAATGAGGAGTTGTTGCAGCCATGGCCTCGATCCTGATCACCGGCGCCTCCAAGGGCGTCGGCCGAGCCACCGCCGTCGAGCTGGCGCAGCGCGGGCACCGCGTCATCGCCACCGCCCGCGACCCGCGCACCCTGGACGACCTCGACGTGGCACTGCGGCTGCGGCTGGACGTCACCGACCAGGAGAGCGTGGACGCCGCCGTCGCCCAGGCGGGCGAGATCGACACGCTGGTCTCGAACGCGGGCGTGATCTTCGCCGCCGCCGTGGAGGCGAGCCCCATCGCCGAGATCGAGCGGCTGTACGAGCAGAACACTGTCGGGGCGATCCGCGTCGTCCAGGCCGTGCTCCCGCAGATGCGGCAGCGCGGCAAGGGGCGGCTGCTCTTCGTCTCCAGCGCCGCCGGGCGCACGGTGCGCCCCGGCAACGCGGCCTACGCGGCGACGAAGTGGGCGCTGGAGGGCTTCGGCGAGGCGCTCGCCCTGGAGCTGGAGGGCTTCGGCATCGACGTCACCCTGGCCCAGCCGGGCCCGATCAGCACCGGCGCCCTGGACGACGTCCTCACCTACCGCCTCCCCGGCGACCCCTACGCCGCCGTCCTCGGCGACGGCCGTATCCCGCCGGAGGCGATGAGCACGCCTGAGGAGGTCGCCTCGGCGATCGCGGACCTCGTGGAGCTGGACACGGTCCCCCTGCGGGTGCCGATCGGCGAGGTGGCCAAGCAGGTCCTGGCGGCCAGGGATGCGGCCCCCTACGACCGCCCGTTCGCCCGCCTCTGACCCGCGGCCGGCCCCGGCCCGCCGGCTCGCACCCCGGCGCGACCCGCTCCCGCGCCGGGGCTCACTCCTCGCGGCGGAAGAGCGCGGTCCACAGGAACGGCTCGCCGAAGAGCGGGGAGTCCTCGCTCTCGTCGTGCATGCGGCGCAGCTCGACCTCCGTCAGGTCGGCGAAGATCGCGCGCAGGGACTCGGGGGTGTAGGCGAGGCCGCCGTGCAGGCGGGCCTGGTGGTAGAAGGCGACGTCGGGCAGTTCGGAGCCCATCGAGCCGGCGGCGAAGCAGGCCAGCCCGAAGTGGCCGCCGGGGGCCAGCACCCGGTCGAGCAGGGCGAGGTGGCTGATCCGGCGGTGCGGCGGCAGGTGGTGGAAGCAGCCGGAGTCGTAGACGAGGTCGTATGGGCCGGCGAGGACGCCGTCCGCGAGCGCGAAGGCGTCGCCGCAGTGGAAGCGGATGTCGGCGCCGGCCGCGCGGGCGCGCTCCCGCGCCCAGTCGACGGCCGCGGGCGAGAGGTCCACGGCGTCCACGGTGAAGCCGCGCGAGGCGAGGAAGATCGCGTTGCGCCCGGGCCCGCACCCCAGGTCGAGGGCCCGCCCGGGTGTCAGCAGCCCCCGCTCGACATGGGCCACCAGGTTCTCGTCGGGCTTGTCCGCGAAGAAGGGCACGCCCCGCCCGCGGTCCCCGTAGAAGGCGTCCCACCACGGGGCCCCCTCGGTGGTCCACCGGTCGGCCTCGGGCGCGAACAACCCGTCCAGCAGCCGCAGTACGTCCTCCACGGTCCGGATATCCCGCTCCACAGGACCCCCCCTCTCGCCTCCCCCGACCTTAGGCCACTGCGAGTGCCGGACGGGCCCGGCGGCGACCCGGCCGTCGTCAGACCCCGCCCCGGCCGTCGTAACACCCCGCCCCGGCCGCCACCTGTTGGCGCGGCAGGCGGGGGAACTGTGTGGTCTGTTCCGGGGGATCGGCGCCCCCGGGATGTGTGCGGGGCGGCTGCGCGGGCAGCCGTGCACCCGGTAGGCGGCGCGGCCGCGACCCGGAGCGAGGAGTTGCCCATGGGCGTGCGGACCTGGATCCAGGACTGGCCGGTGTACCGGCAGCTGTCCGGTGGCGATCCGCTGGGCCGCGGCGCCGCGGCCCGCTCCCGGACCACGGACGGGCTGCGGGCCCGTACCGCGACCGCGGACAAGGTGGTCAAGTCGATCTGCCCGTACTGCGCGGTGGGCTGCGCGCAGGACGTGTACGTCAAGGACGGAAAGGTCGTGCAGATCGAGGGCGACCCCGACTCCCCGGTCAGCCGCGGCCGGCTGTGCCCGAAGGGCTCGGCGACCCTCCAGCTCACCACCGGCTCCGCCCGCCGTCACGAGGTCCTCTACCGCCCGCCGTACGGCACCGACTGGGAGCGGCTGGACCTGGACACCGCGCTGGAGATGGTGGTCGACCGGGTGCTGGCCACCCGGCGCGAGACCTGGCAGGACGAGGTCGACGGACTGCGGGTCAACCGCACGCTGGGCATCGCGAGCCTGGGCGGCGCCACGCTGGACAACGAGGAGAACTACCTGATCAAGAAGCTCCTCACCGGCCTGGGCATCGTGCAGGTGGAGAACCAGGCGCGGGTGTGCCACAGCTCCACCGTCGCCGGCCTGGGCACCTCCTTCGGGCGCGGCGGCGCCACCACCTTCCTGCAGGACCTGCAGAACTCCGACTGCATCGTCATCGAGGGCTCCAACTTCGCCGAGGCGCACCCGGTCGGCTTCCAGTGGGTGATGGAGGCCAAGGCCCGCGGCGCCAAGGTGATCCACGTCGACCCGCGCTTCACCCGCACCAGCGCCCTGGCCGACCTGCACGTGCCGATCCGCGCCGGCAGCGACATCGCCTTCCTCGGCGGTCTGATCAACCACGTGCTGAGCACCGGCTCCGACTTCCGCGAGTACGTGCTGGCGTACACCAACGCGGCCACCATCGTGGGCGAGGACTTCCGCGACACCGAGGACCTGGACGGCGTCTTCTCCGGCCTGGACCCCGACGGCGGCCACTACGACCCGCTGAGCTGGCAGTACGAGGGCGGCGATGTGCAGGCCGCCTCCGGCGAGCGGGACACGCTGTACGAGGAACGGGCCCGCAACAGCGCGGTCTCCGCCGCCGGCCACTCCGAGGCCCACGGTTCCGGCGGCGCCAGGGCCGACCGCACCGCGAACAGCGACCCCACACTGGAGCACCCGCGCTGCGTCTACCAGATCCTCAAGCGCCACTTCGCCCGCTACACCCCGGAGATGGTGCAGGAGGTCTGCGGCATCGCACCGGAGGCGTTCCGCGAGGTGTGCGAGGCGCTGGTGGCGAACTCCGGGCCCGAGCGCACCACCGAGTTCGTGTACGCGGTCGGCTGGACGCAGCACAGCGTGGGCGCGCAGTACATCCGCACCGCGTGCATCCTGCAGCTGCTGCTGGGCAACATCGGCCGCCCCGGCGGCGGCATCCAGGCGCTGCGCGGCCATGCCAGCATCCAGGGCTCCAGCGACATCCCCACCCTGTTCAACCTGCTGCCCGGCTACCTGCCGATGCCGCACGCGCACGCCCACGAGGACCTGGACTCCTTCGTGGACGCGGTGAAGACCGAGAAGGGCTTCTGGGGCAACATGCGGGCCTACATGGTGAGCCTGCTCAAGGCGTACTACGGGCAGGCCGCGACGGCCGGCAACGACTTCTGCTTCGGCCACCTGCCGCGCCTGACCGGCTCGCACAGCACCTACGAGACGGTGCTCGCGCAGCTGGACGGGGTGTGCAAGGGCTACTTCCTGATGGGCGAGAACCCCGCGGTGGGCTCGGCGAACGCCAAGATGCAGCGGCTCGGCATGGCGAAGCTGGACTGGCTGGTGGTGCGCGACTTCTCCCTCATCGAGTCGGCCACCTGGTGGAAGGACGGCCCCGAGATCGAGACGGGCGAGCTGCGCACGGAGGACATCGGCACCGAGGTGTTCTTCTTCCCCGCGGCCGCGCACACCGAGAAGTCGGGCTCCTTCACCAACACCAACCGCATGCTGCAGTGGCACCACACCGCGGTGGAGCCGGCCGGCGACGCCCGCAGCGACCTGTGGTTCACCTACCACCTGGGCCGCCGGATCAAGGAGCGGCTGGCCGGGTCCACCGAGCCGAGGGACCGCGCGATCCTCGACCTGGCGTGGGACTACCCGGTGGAGGGCCCGCTGGCCGAGCCGAGCGCGGAGGCGGTGCTCGCCGAGATCAACGGCTACGGGCCCGACGGCGCACACCTGTCGGCGTACACCGAGCTGAAGGACGACGGTTCGACGAGCTGCGGCTGCTGGATCTACTGCGGGGTCTACGCCGACGGCGTGAACCAGGCGGCCCGCCGCAAGCCGCACACCGAGCAGGACTGGGTGGCCGCGGAGTGGGCCTGGGCGTGGCCGGCCAACCGCCGCCTGCTCTACAACCGCGCCTCGGCCGACCCCGAGGGCCGCCCGTGGAGCGAGCGCAAGGCATACGTGTGGTGGGACGCCGAGCAGGGCCGTTGGACCGGCCACGACGTGCCGGACTTCATCCCGGACCGGGCGCCCTCGTACCGGCCGCCCGAGGACGCCACCGGGCCCGACGCGCTCAGCGGCATCGACCCGTTCATCATGCAGGCCGACGGCAAGGGCTGGCTGTTCGCGCCCGCGGGGCTGGTGGACGGCCCGCTGCCCACGCACTACGAGCCGCAGGACTCCCCCGTCGCCAACCCGCTCCACCCGCACCAGCAGCGCAGCCCCGTGCGGCAGCTCTTCGCCCGCGACCACAACCGCTACCACCCCAGCGGCGCCGAGCCGGGCGCGGGCGTCTTCCCGTACGTGGTGACGACCTACCGGCTCACCGAGCACTTCACCGCCGGCGGCATGACCCGCTGGTCGCCCTATCTGGCCGAGTTGCAGCCGGAGATGTTCTGCGAGGTCTCCCCGGAACTGGCCGCCGAGCGCGGCCTGGTGAACGCCGGGTGGGCGACGGTGGTGACCGCCCGCGGCGCGATCGAGGCGCGGGTGCTGGTCACCGACCGGATGGCGCCGCTGCGGGCCGGCGGGCACACCGTCCACCAGATCGGCCTGCCCTATCACTGGGGCCCCAACGGCTACAGCACCGGGGATGCCGCCAACGAGCTGTCCTCGATCGCGCTCGACCCCAACGTGCACATCCAGGAGGTGAAGGCGCTGACCGCCGACATCAGGCCGGGCCGCCGGCCGCGCGGCCCCGAACTGCTCGCCCTGCTCGCCGACTACCGGCTGCGGGCCGGGATCACCGAGCGCACGGGGACGGAGGTGCGCGGATGAGCTCGCTCATCGGCCGCAACCTGCTCGCCGGCGCCGAGCCCGACCCGGCGGGCGACGCCGGCTACGGTGACCACCCGCCGCGCATGGGCTTCTTCACCGACACCTCGGTGTGCATCGGCTGCAAGGCGTGCGAGGTGGCGTGCAAGGAGTGGAACGCCGTCCCCGAGGACGGCCTGGAACTGACCGGCATGTCCTACGACAACACCCAGGGCCTGAGCGCCGACACCTGGCGGCACGTCGCCTTCGTCGAGCAGACCCGGCCACTGCCCGCGGCCCCCGACCACAGTGGCGTGGACGTCTTCGCGCTGGCCGCGGGCGAACCGGACGGGAGCGCCGCCGGCGCCCGCGACTCCCACAGCGCGGCCCCGCAGGCCCAGCAGGGCGCGGACCTCACCGTGGTGCCCTCCCCGGACGGGCGCACCGAGCTGCGCTGGCTGATGTCCTCGGACGTGTGCAAGCACTGCACGCACGCCGCCTGCCTGGACGTCTGCCCCACCGGCGCGCTGTTCCGCACGGAGTTCGGCACGGTCGTCGTCCAGGAGGACGTCTGCAACGGCTGCGGCTACTGCGTGCCCGCCTGCCCGTACGGCGTGATCGACCAGCGGCCCTCGGACGGCCGGGTGTTCAAGTGCACCCTGTGCTACGACCGGCTCGGCGACGGCATGGAGCCGGCCTGCGCGAAGGCGTGCCCGACCGACTCCATCCAGTTCGGCCCGCTGGAGGAGCTGCGCGAGCGCGCCGCGGGAAGGGTGGCGCAGCTGCAGGCGGCCGGCGAGAGCGGCGCCCGGCTGTACGGCGAGGACCCGGACGACGGGGTCGGCGGCGACGGCGCCTTCTTCCTGCTGCTGGACGAGCCCGAGGTCTACGGGCTGCCGCCGGACCCGGTGGTCACCACCCGGGACCTGCCCTCGATGTGGCGCCACGCCGCCCTCGCCGCCGGCGGCCTGCTCGGCGGGCTCGCCGCCGCGTTCGCCGTCTTCGGCACGGACCGGAAGGGATGACAGTGAGCGGATCGGGAGTGGGCAGGGACGGGGTGTACGGCGAGCGGCCCGGCCGCGAGGCACCCGGCGGGCAGGGCGCCCGCACCGGCCGGCGCCGTGGCCGCAAGGGCGAGCAACTGATGGTGCCCGAGGCGGAGTTCGGCTCGTACTACGGCCGCCCCGTGATCAACGCGCCGACCTGGGCGCCGCTGGACATCGCCGGCTACTTCTTCCTGGGCGGGCTGGCCGGGGCCGGCTCGGTGCTGGCCGCGGGCGCGCAGGAGACCGGGCGGCCGGTGATGGCGCGCGCCATGAAGGTCTCCTCGATGGCCGCGATCAGCGCCTCGGCAGCAGCGCTCGTGCACGACCTGGGCCGCCCGGAGCGCTTCGCCAACATGCTGCGGGTGCTGCGGCCCACCTCGCCGATGAGCGTGGGCTCCTGGCTGCTGTCGGTGTACGGGCCCGCGGCCGGCGCCGCCGCCGTCCTGGACGCCACAGGCAAGCTGCCGCGCGTGGGCCGCGCCGCGACGGCCGCCGCCGCGCTGCTCGGGCCCGCCGTGGCCGCCTACACCGCGGTGCTGGCGGCCGACACCGCGGTGCCCGCCTGGCACGAGGCGCACCGCGAGCTGCCCTTCGTCTTCACCGGCTCGGCCGCTGCCGCCGCCTCCGGCATGGCGCTGGCCGTGTCCCCCACCGCCGAGAACGGCCCCGCCGTTGCGGGCGCGGTGCTGGGCACCGTGCTGGAGAGCGCGGCCGTGCGCCGGATGGAGCAGCGGCTGGGGATGGTCGCCGAGCCGTACCGCGAGGGCACCGGCGGCCGTCTGATGCGCGCGGCCAAGGGCCTGGGCGTGGCCGGGGCGGCGGGGGCCGCGCTGTTCGGCCATCGCAGCCGGGCGGCGGCCGTGGTGAGCGGGGCTGCGCTGCTCGCGGGGTCGGCCTGCACGCGGTTCGGTGTCTTCCACGCCGGGGTCGCCTCGGCGAAGGACCCCAAGTACACGGTCGTGCCGCAGCGCGAGCGGCTGCGGGCCCGCGAGCAGGAGCGGCAGCGGGCGGCCGCGGCCGCCGAGCCGGGCGCCTGAACCGGCGGAACCGCCCACGTGGGGGACCTCCTGATGTCCCGTCAGGACATTTTTTTCCGCCGAACGGCTGACACCGCGTTAGCGGCGCGGTCGTGCGGGCACCCGTCAGGGCCGGCCGGTGCGCGAGAGAAGGAGGGTGGGGCCAGGTGTTGCTGTTCCGCGGGCGCCGCGAGCGCCTGGGCACGGCCGTACGGCAGGCCGCGGACACCGGGTTCACCGTGCTGGACCGGCGGCTGCCCGCGGCGGAGGCGGCCAAGGTCCTGCTGCGCAAGGCGTTCCCCGACCACTGGAGCTTCCTGCTGGGCGAACTCGCCCTCTACAGCTTCGTGGTGCTGGTCCTCACCGGCAGCTGGCTCACCCTCTTCTTCGACCCCGGCACCCGCGAGATCGTCTACCACGGCTCCTACACCCCGCTGCAGGGCCTGCCGGTGTCCGTCGCCTACGACTCCACCCTGCACATCAGCTTCGACGTGCGCGGCGGCCTGCTGGTGCGTCAGATGCACCACTGGGCCGCGCTGTTCTTCCTCTCCGCGATCGGGGTGCACCTGCTGCGGGTCTTCTTCACCGGCGCCTTCCGCCGGCCGCGCGAGATCAACTGGATGATCGGCGTCACCCTCTTCCTGCTCGCGCTGCTGGAGGGCTTCTGCGGCTACTCGCTCCCCGACGACCTGCTCTCGGGCACCGGGCTGCGCACCGCCAACAGCATCGTGCTGTCGATCCCGGTGGCCGGCACCTACCTGTCCTACCTGTTCTGGGGCGGCTCGTTCCCCGGCCACGTGCTGAACGGGCGGCTGTACATCCTGCACGTGCTGTTCCTGCCGGGCGCGCTGATCGCCCTGGTCGCGGCGCACCTCGTGCTCGTGTTCTACCTCAAGCACACCCAGTGGGGCGGCCCGGGCCGCACCAACCGCACGGTCACCGGGCGGCCGCTGTTCCCGCACTTCACCGCGAAGTCCACCGGGCTGCTGTGCATGGTCGCCGGCGTCATGGCGGTCCTGGGCGCCCTCGCGCAGATCAACCCGGTCTGGGAGTACGGCCCCTACCGCGCCGACCAGGTGAGCACCAACGCGCAGCCCGACTGGTACGTCGGCTTCCTGGAGGGCGCGCTGCGGCTGATGCCGCCCTGGGAGACCCGCGCGGCCGGGCACACCGTGATGTGGAACGTGCTGCTGCCCGCCGTGGTGCTGCCCGGCCTGCTCTTCACGCTGCTGTACGGCTACCCGGTCTTCGAGCGCTGGGTGACCGGCGAGCGCGGCGAGTCGCACCTGTGCGACCGGCCCCGGGACAACCCGACCCGCACCGGCCTGGGGGTGGCCGCCGTCGTCGCCTACGCGGTGCTGCTGCTGGCCGGCGGCAACGACGTGGTCGCCTTCTCCTTCCACCTGTCGGTGAACGCGCTGACCTGGCTGCTGCGGGTGCTGGTGGTCCTCGGGCCGGTGGCGGCCTTCCTCGCCACCAAGCGGCTGTGCCTGGCGCTGCAGACGCACGAGCGGCACGTGCTGGAGGAGGGCGAGGAGACCGGCGTGGTGCGGCAGAGCGTGTACGGCGGCCTCGAACCGCAGCGCGCCGAGGTGCGCATCGACCGCCGCTACCGCTTCCTCGTCCGCGACCTGCCGCGCCCGGCGCCGCCGCCGGAGCGGGCGGCGCCGCGGCGGGTGCGGCTGCGGGCCGCGCTCAGCCGCTGGTACTTCGCCCGCCGCGAGGAACTGCCGACGACACCCGAGCAGCGGCGGCACATCGAGGAGGCACTGGCGGAGCCGGAGCGGAGGCGGTCATGACGGACCTGGAGACGGCGGCGCCCGAAGGCGTCGACCAAGGGGCCTCCGGCGGGAGCCGGCTGGGCTCGCGGGTGCTGGGCTGGACCACCACCACCGACCACAAGACCATCGGCAACCTCTACATGGTCACCGCGTTCTGCTTCTTCCTCTTCGCCGGCCTGCTCGCGATGGGCATGCGCGCCGAACTCGCCCGGCCGGGCCTGCAGTTGTGGAGCAACGCGCAGTACAACCAGCTGGTGACGATCCACGGCACCATCATGATGCTGCTGTTCGCCACCCCGATGTTCGCCGGTTTCGCCAACGCGGTGATGCCGCTGCAGATCGGCGCGCCGGACGTCGCCTTCCCGCGGCTGAACGCGCTGACGTACTGGCTCTACCTGTTCGGCGCCCTCATCGTCGTCTCCGGCTTCGTGGTGCCCGGTGGCGCGGCCGCCTTCGGCTGGTTCGCGTACGCGCCGCTCAACAGCGCGATCTTCTCCCCCGGCGCCGGCGGCGACCTGTGGGCGATGGGCCTGGTGCTCACCGGGTTGAGCACCACGCTCGGCTCGGTGAACTTCGTCGCCACGATCATCTGCCTGCGCGCCCCGGGCATGACGATGTTCCGGATGCCGATCTTCACCTGGAACATCCTGTTCACCTCGATCCTGGCGCTGCTCGCCTTCCCGGTGCTGACCGCGGCGCTGCTGGCGCTGGAGGCCGACCGCAAGTTCGGCGCGCACGTCTTCGACGCCGCCAATGGCGGAGCGATCCTGTGGCAGCACCTGTTCTGGTTCTTCGGGCACCCGGAGGTCTACATCGTCGCCCTGCCGTTCTTCGGCGTGATCACCGAGGTCATCCCGGTCTTCAGCCGCAAGCCGGTCTTCGGGTACCTCGGCATGGTGGGCGCCACGGTGGCGATCACGATGCTGTCGGCCACGGTGTGGGCGCACCACATGTTCGCCACCGGCATGGTGCTGCTGCCGTTCTTCTCCCTGATGTCCTTCCTGATCGCGGTGCCGACCGGGGTGAAGTTCTTCAACTGGATCGGCACCATGTGGCGCGGCTCGGTCTCCTTCGAGACGCCGATGCTGTGGTCGGTGGGCTTCCTGGTGACCTTCCTGCTGGGCGGCCTGAGCGGGGTGCTGCTCGCCTCCCCGCCGCTCGACTTCCACGTCACCGACTCCTACTTCGTGGTGGCCCACCTGCACTACGTGCTCTTCGGCACGGTGGTCTTCGCGATGTTCGCCGGCTTCTACTTCTGGTGGCCGAAGTGGACCGGGCGGATGCTGGACGAGCGGCTCGGCCGGATCCACTTCTGGACGCTCTTCTTCGGCTTCCAGGGCACCTTCCTGGTCCAGCACTGGCTCGGCGAGGAGGGCATGCCCCGCCGGTACGCCGACTACCTGGCCGCCGACGGCTTCACGACCCTCAACACGGTCTCCTCGATCAGCGCCTTCCTGCTGGGCTTGTCGACGCTGCCCTTCCTCTACAACGTGCTGCGCACCGCCCGCCAGGCGCCCAGGGTCGAGGTGGACGACCCGTGGGGCTTCGGGCGCTCGCTGGAGTGGGCGACCTCCTGCCCGCCGCCGCGGCACAACTTCCTCACGCTGCCGCGCATCCGCTCGGACTCCCCCGCTTTCGACCTGCACCACCCCGAGACGTCCCGCCCGCCGGCCCCGCCCGGGCAGGCCACGCCCGACCCGCACCAGGAGAGCACGCCGTGAGGGGCGAACGGAACCTGTTCACGGGCGTGGCCTGCTTCTTCCTGGTCACCGGTGCGCTGTACGGCTGGTGGTCGGACGCGGAGCCGGCCGGGACGGCGGCCCTGACGGTCGCCTTCGTGATGGCGTCGGTGATCGCCTTCTTCCTCGGCCTGGCCGGCCACCGCGGCGGGGAGCGCCCGGAGGACCGCCGTGAGGGGGACATCGCCGAGCGGGCCGGCCCGGTGGACTTCTTCCCCGCCCGCAGCCCCTACCCGCCCCTGACCGCGGTGGGCACCGCCATCTGCGCCCTCGGCGTCGTCTACGGCCTGTGGCTGTTCCTCCTCGGCTTCGGCGTCCTGGCGTCGGGCGTGGGCGGCATGTGCTTCCAGTACGTCCACCGCGGCGAGGACTCCTGATCCGCGCCCGCACCTTCCCCGGAGCCCGGCCGGGCAGCGAGGCCCGGCGGGATGGCGGCACGGTGGGGCGGCAGGTCCGGCCGCCGGAAACGGCCGTTCGGCCGGTACTCCCGGGATGCCCGCTGTGCGCCGCGGCGTCCGTCATACGAGATCCGTGTTGACCCGACCGGTTGTTGTCTGTTGGACTTTCCTTTCATGAGCCCGCGACTGGACCTCACCCGGCGCCGCCACATCGACCTGGCGCGCGTCTCCAGTGCGTTCTGTTGCCGTTGACGCCCCCGGGACGCTGCTAGCGCGTCCCTGACCGCCCGCCCCGGCAGCGCCCGCTCCTCCCCCTCGTGTCCCGCCCGTCTTCCGCGGGCCGCACCGAGCCGGAACCTCCCGCGTGCTGCCGAGGCCGGCGTACTTCTCCGGCCGAACGGGACGACGACGCCCCGCCCCGGCACCGTTCCCACGCCTCCGCCGGCCACCGGGCGCCGACCGGAACCGGCGTCCCCTCCCGCGGTCGCCGCGCGCCCGTGCGGCACCCTCCGCCCCTCGCGGTCCACCTCTTCGAAACGAGGATGCATGGCCACCGTCCTGTCCTTGTCCGGCAGCCCCTCCCCGACCTCGCGCACCGCCCGCCTGCTGCGCCACCTGGACGCCCGGCTCGCCGAGCGCGGCCATACCGTTCTGCCGCTGGACGCCCGCGACCTGCCCGCCGAGGCGCTGCTGGGCGCCGACTTCGGGCACCCCGCGATCGTCGGCGCCCGGGAGCTGTTCGAGCGGGCCGACGCCGTGGTGGTCGGCACGCCCGTCTACAAGGCGGCCTACTCCGGGCTGCTCAAGGCGCTGCTGGACGTCCTGCCGCAGCACGCGCTGGCCGGCAAGACGGTGCTGCCGCTGGCCACCGGCGGCAGCACCTCCCACGTCCTGGCGATCGACTACGCGCTGCGGCCGGTGCTGTCCTCGATGGGCGCCGCGCACATCGTGCAGGGCTGGTTCGTGCTCGACCGCGACCTGGCCGCGGGGCCGGACGGCTCGCTGGTGATCGGCGAGGAGGCCGCACAGGGCCTGGCGCAGGTGCTCGACCAGTTCGCCACCGCGGTCGAGGCACCGCGGGTACGGGCGGCCGAGGTCGCCACGGGGCGGCGGCGGGCCCGCACCGTGCGGGAGGCCGCACGCGAGGCGCCCCGCGACACGCCGAGGGAGGCATCCCGAGAAGCCCTGCGCGAGGCGACCGCCCCCGTCCCCCGGCCCTTCCGGCCCTGACCGCCATCCGTTCGTCCGTCAGCTCATGCAATATATATATTGCATGAGCTGACGGACCGGCACCTTCCGGAGCTGCCCCCGTGTCCGTACGCACCCGCCAGACCCTCCATGTCCCGCCCGGGCCGCAGGAGTTCCCCGACAGCCCGCTCTCGCGCGCGCTGCGCCAGCCCCTGCTGCTCGGCGTCTTCCTGCCGCTGCAGACCGGCGGCTGGTCGCAGTCCACGCTGCCCCGCGGCACCGACTGGACCTTCGACTACAACCTCGAACTGACCCGGCGCGCCGAGGCGCTGGGCTTCGACATCGCCTTCGGCCTGTCCCAGTGGCTGCCCAAGGGCGGCTTCGGCGGCGCGAGCCGCTACCGGGAGAACTTCCTCGACCCCTTCGTCTCGGCCGTCGCGCTGTCCGCCGCCACCCGGCGCATCCTGCTCTTCGGCACCGTCCACGTCCTCTACGGGCCCTGGCACCCGCTGCACCTGGCGAAGTTCCTCGCCACCGCCGACCACGTCTCCGGCGGCCGCTTCGGCGCCAACATCGTCACCGGGTACGCCGACACCGAGCCCGACATGTTCGGCATGACCCGCCTCGACCACGACCTGCGCTACGAGGCCGCCGACGAGTTCACCGCGATCTGCGAGGACCTGTGGGCCGGCGCGGACAACCTCACCTACGAAGGCGCGCACTGGTCGCTGCGCGGCGCCTACGTCTCCCCCCGCCCCGCCTACGGCCGCCCGATCCTGGTCTCGGCCAGCGGCTCCCCGGCCGGCTTCGCCTACGGCGGCAGGCACTCCGACATCGTCTTCGTCTCCTCCCCGGCCGGCGAGGAGTTCGAGAAGGCGATCACCGCGCTGCCCGCGCACGTGGCCCGCGTCAAGCAGGCCGCCCGCGACCAGGGCCGCGAGGTGAAGGTCATCATCAACCCCACCGTCGTCTCCGCCGACAGCCGCAAGGAGGCGCAGGCCAGGTACCAGGCGATCATGGACCACGCCGACCTGGAGTCGATCGCCAACTTCACCGGCCGCCACCAGGCCGGCGACAGCCGCTCCTGGCTGGAGCACTCCGCACGCGGCCGCGCGGTCGGCGGCCACCTGCACATCGTGGGCGACCCCGCCGACGTCACCCGGCAACTGGCCGCACTGCACGCGGCCGGCCTCGACGGGGTGCAGCTCACCTTCTACGACTACCTGCCCGACCTCGAGCACTTCGGCCGCGCGGTCCTGCCACTGCTGGAGCAGGCCGGGCTGCGCACGCCCGCCGAACCGCTCGACCTCGCGTCCCCCCGCACGCCCTCGCACCCGTCCCCGTACACCTCTCCGCAGGAGACGCCGTGACCGCCACCCTCGCCGCTCCCGCGGCACCGACCCGGCTCGACCGCAGAGCCTGGACCGTCCTCGCCATCACCACCGTCTTCTGGATCGCCGACGGCTACGACACCTTCGTCCTGATCATCACAGGAAAACCCGCCCTGCTCGACCTGCTGCCCGCGCACGAGGCCGGCTCGGTCCCCCGCTACATGGGCTACCTGCTCGCCATCACGCTGGCCGGCTGGGCCACCGGCGGCATCGTCGGCGGCGCGCTGGGCGACCGGCTCGGGCGGCGGCGCACCATGGTCGCCGGTGTCGCGGTCTACAGCGTGGCCACCGTCGCCTCCGCGGCCACCGGCACCTGGTGGCTGCTCGGCATCACCCGCTTCGTCACCGGCGTCGGCATCGGCGCAGAGTGGGGCGTGGGCACCTCGCTGCTCCAGGAGGTCTGGCCCGAGCGCTGGCGCACCAAGGGCGCGGGGCTGCTGCAGGCCGGCTTCTCCGTCGGCGGCCTGATCGTCTCCGCGCTGTGGGTGCTCATCGGCTCCACCTGGGGGCTGTCCTGGCGGTGGATGTATCTGTTCGGTCTGCTGCCGCTGATCATCGTCGCCCTGGTCTTCCGCAGCATCCCGGAGTCCCCGCGCTGGGCCGGCGGCCCGCGCCGGGTCCGCCGCGCCGATCTGCGACAGGCGGGCGTGCTGCGGAGGTTCGGCGCCGCCCTGGTGGTCTCGATCGCCATCACCGGCGGCTGGTGGGCAGTCTCCTCCTTCCTGCCGACCTACGTGGGCGGCATGGTGCACGACCCGCGCCGGATCGCCTTCTTCACCGGCTGGGCGGGCGCGCTCTACAACGTCGGGGAGATCCTGGGCTGCGTCGCGCTGGGCTTCCTCGCCGAGTGGTGGGGCCGCAAGCCCACCGCCGTGCTGTTCTTCGCCGGCTCCGCCGCCGTGGTGCCGATCGTCTTCCTCGGCCTGCACGGCGCAGGCCTGGTGACGTGGTGCCAGCTCGCGGCCGGCTTCTTCACCGGCGGGCTGTACAGCTGGTACGCCGTGCACACCCCCGAGCTGTTCCCCACCGCCATCCGGGCGACCGCGATCAGCTCGGTCTTCTCCGGCGCCCGCTACCTGGCGATGATCGGCTCGGTCGTCTCCGGCTCGCTCGCCTCGGCGATCGGCGGATTCGGCCGCACGGCCGCCGTGTTCGCCCCGATCTACCTCATCGGCATCGTCGCGGTGCTCTTCCTGCCCGAGACCCGCGGCCGCGGCCTGCCGCAGTGACCCGCCCGCGCAGCGGCCCGTACCCGCGACCGCGCACCGCACCCGCCGACGAGCCCGCCGACCCCACGCCCCGACCGGAAGGCCCCACCCCGTGAGCACCACCGAGCCCGAGTTCCTCTGGTACTACGTCACCCACGACGGCCCCTATCCCTGGGAGCCCGAGGGGCGCCGCGACATCCGCCTGCCGGACGTCAAGGCGCTCGCCACCGCGCTGGACTCCCTGCCCTACAGCGGCGCCCTGCTCTCGACCACCGGCCACAACGCCTGGGTCACCGCCACCGCCGCGGCCACCGTCACCCGCGACTTCCGGCCGCTGGTGGCCCTGCGTCCCCAGGTCACCTCCGTCACCGAACTCGCCAACATCGCCCTCAGCTTCGACGAGCTCTTCGACGGCCGGCTGCTGATCAACGTCATCAACTCCGAGACCCCGATCTGGCGCCAGCACGGCATCCACCTGGAGAACGACGAGCGCTACGACCTGCACGCCGAGTACTGGGAGGTCTTCAACCGCCTGGTCGCCGGCGAGAAGGTCAGCTACAAGGGCCGCTACGTCGAGGTGGAGAACGCCGTCGGCAACCCCTGGCTGACCCCGCGCCGCCCGCACATCCCGCTGTGGTTCTCCGGCTCCTCGGACAAGGCCCTGGACGTCGCGGCCCGCTTCGCCGACGCCTACCTCACCTTCTCCGAGCCGCTGGAGCAGCTGCGCGAGAAGCTCGCCGCCGTCACCGGCCGGGCGGCCGCACTCGGCCGCACGCCCCGGCTCGGCCTGCGCGCCTCGCTGGTGACCGGCGAGACCGACGCCGACGCCTGGCGCAAGGCCGACACCCTGCTGCGCGCCACCAGCCGCGCCACGCTGGATCGCAAGCTCGGCGTCATCGCCAAGGGCGGCAACGCGGGTGGCCGTTCGGTCACCCAGTCCCGCGTGTTCGCCACCCTGCCCGAGGCGGGTCTGGAGGCACTGCGCGCCGGTCGGCTGCCGGACTCCGCGCGCGACCTGGCCCACGACGAGGTGCTGTGGCCGGGCATCTCGCTGCTCCAGCAGGGCCCGCCGATGGCCCTGGTCGGCGGCCACGCCACGATCGCGGCCCGGCTGCGCGAATACCGGGAGGCGGGCGTCGACATCTTCATCCTCGACTCCCTGCCGCTGCTCGAAGGCGCCTACGAGGTCGCCGAGAAGATCCTGCCGCTCGTCCGCGGCGCCTGACCGGACCGCCCGTTCACACCGGCGGTCGCAGACAGTTTCGAATTCATGGAAGAGGAGCACACCATGGCGGACAACACCGTCGTCGTCGGAACCACCCGCACCCAGGGGCGGTTCCTGGCCGAGGCCAGGGAGCGGCTGCTGGTCGTCGACTCCACCGACGGGCGCGGCGGGCGCGGCCAGGCGTGGCTCGCCGGCGAGCTGCTGCTCGCCGCGCTGGGCGCCTGCGCCACCAGCAGCGTCACCCACTTCGCCCGGGAGGAGGGCATCGCGCTGGACGACGTGGAGGCCACCGCGTCCTACACCCGGCACCCCACCGACCCCACCGCCTACGAGGAGGTCCTGCTGGAGGTCACCACCTGGGACGTCACGCAGGAGCAGGCCGAGCTGCTGGTGCGCCTGTACACCGAGAACTGCCCGGTGTACGGGACGACTTCGCGCGGCGGCAAGGTGCGGCTCGTGGTCCGCGCGCAGGCCGGGCGGCGCACGGACGATCGGTAGACTGCGGCGATGAGGCTCACTCCCCCGCACGCCCCCACCAAGAGCGAGGCGGCGTACCAGGCCCTGCTGCGGGCGATCCGGGCGGGCGACCTGGCGCCGGGCCAGCGGGTGATCATCGCCGAGGTCGCCGAGCAATTGGGGATGAGCCTCACGCCCGTGCGCGACGCGCTCGCCCTGCTCGCCGAGCAGGGCCTGGTGGTGCGCCGGCCCAACCACATGACGGTCATCAGCGAGCACACCCGCGAGCGGTCCGCGGAGGTGTCGATGCTGCGGTCCCTGCTGGAGCCGCAGGCGGCGATGCTGGCGGCCGTGCGCGCCGACCCGGACGCCCTGGCGGCGATCGGGGCGGCGTGCGCGGCCATGGACCGGGCGGTGGCCGGCGGTGACGGCGCCGGGCCGGGCGACGCCAACGCCCGCTTCCACCAGGCGGTCGCGCGGGCCGGCGGCTCGGAGGTGCTGGCGGACTTCATCGACCGGCTGTGGAAGCAGATCCCGCTGCAAGGGCTCACCGTCACCGGCCAGTCGGCGAAGGCCGCCCGCGAGCACCGGGAGATCCTGGCGGCGATCGAGGCGGGCGACGGCGAGCAGGCCCGCCTGCTGATGGCCGCGCACGTCGGCCACGCGGCAGCGGCGGCCGAGGCGTTCCTGGACGAGATCCGCCCCCGGGTCTGAGAGGCCGCCGCCGCGGGGGCTTCGAGGGCCCGACGGGCTGGGGGCGTCGGGCGCCGGGTGGCCCACGCCCCGGACCGCCTGGGCGCGGGACGCGAGGTCCCGGAGTTGGCAGTCCGAGCGGCCCCCCGGCCCCGGGTGTGCGGCGCGCGGCCCGGCGCTGCGCTGCGCTGTCAGCCTCCGCAGTTCTCGTCGAGCACCGCGGCGCGCAGGCCCGCGCACGTCTCGCGCAGCAGGCGGGAGACGTGCATCTGGGAGATACCGAGGGCCGTGGCGATGTCGCGCTGCTTCATGTCGGCGAAGTAGCGCAGGTAGAGCAGGCTGCGCTCGCGTTCGGGGAGCAGGACGAGCCGGTCGCGCACCGACTCGCGGTCCACGACGCGCTCCAGCGCGGGGTCGGGGCCACCGACGGCGTCGTGCAGGGTCGCGGCGGTCTCGCCGGCGGGCCGGTCCAGGGACAGCGGGGACAGCTCGGCCGCTGCCGCGAGCGCCTCCCTGACCTCGTCCTCGGGCAGGCCGGTGTGTTCGGCGAGGGCAGCGGGCTCCTCGGTGCCCAGTTCGCGGCAGGCCGCGCGGACCCGGGACCGCAGCTCCTTGACCTGGCGGGGCACGTGCACGCTCCACACGTGGTCGCGGAAGTGCCGCTTCAGCTCGCCGTCGACGGTGGGGACGGCGAAGCTCGGGAAGGCCGACCCGCGTGCCGGGTCGTACCGGCGGACCGCCTTGACCAGACCGAGCGCGGCCACCTGCCGCAGGTCGTCCAGGGGTTCGCCGCGGCCGCGGTAGCGGCGGGCCAGCCGCTCGGCCATCGGCATCCACACGACGACCAGCCGCTCGCGCAGCGCCTCGCGCTCCCCCGGCGCGGCAACCGTCAGCCGGCGCAGCAGCTCCGCCGACTCCGCGGGCTCGTCGTGCCGCCGCACGAGAGGGCGCTGGTGCATCGGTGACCTTCCCGTGGCGGTGTGCGGGCGGGGGGACGGGCGGGCGCACCGCCGCGCGCGTCCAGTCTGCGCCGGTCACGACCGGCGGGCACCGCTTCTCCCTCGGACGGCCCACGAGCAGGACCCGCATGGTCGAGAGCGCGCCGGGCGTGCGGCGCCCGGGGGCGCGCTCCCTGCGTCGTCGCCCTCGCCCCGGCCGCGCCGTCGCGACGGGGCCTCATCGCCCGGTGGAGCCACCGCGGCGCAGCGGGCCCCAGGAGCGGGAGGCGCGTTCGACCTCCTCGGTGGCCTCGTCGATCAGCTCGGGCGCCAGCAGGGCGACCGGACGGGCCGAGCCGACCAGCGGCTCGTTGTCGGGGCCGCGGCCCTCCTCGTGGCCGGTGAGGACCCAGGCACCGACACCGGGCCCCTTGTCGGCCCGCAGGTGCACATAATCGTAGAGCCGGCGGGCCACCCACAGCCGCGGCGAGCGGTCGCCCCACCAGGGCTCGACGGCGAGCGGGCTCGCCGACAGCCCCGGCAGCGGCACGCCGGTCAGGTCGTCCATGCTGGCCGGGCCGCTCAGGTCCTCGCCGGGGCCGCGCGACCAGCGCACGTACAGCGGCTCGCCACCGGCCACCAGGTCCACCAGCTCGCCGAGTTCATGGAGCACGGGCAGGTCCGCCTGCCGCTCCACCGTATCGCCCACTGCCGCCGACCTCCTGCCGCCCTCTCGCGCCAAAGCCCCGTTCACGGCCCGCCACCCCGTCTCAGCCGGTGAGCACCGGCGGGAAGCGGTCCCAGACCCGGTGGGCGGTGAGGAGTTCGGTGAGCCGGGCGAGGACCGCGGCCGTGTCGCCGCTCACCACGCCCGCGGAGCCGGCGGCCAGGCCCACCGCGGTCAGCACCGCCTCGCCCTCGCCGACGGCGCCGATCGCCTTGCCGTGCCGATAAGCCTCGGTGACCAGCAGCAGCACCCGCGGATCGAGGTCGGTGACGGCGGCGGTGTCCTCGTCGGCCTTGGCGTCCCGTACGGGGTGCGCGTCGGCGGCGGGTTCGGGCGCGTCGGCGAGGACCAGCGCGTCGAACTCGATCGAGCGGGCGGTGGCGAAGGTGCGCTGCACGCCGTCGCCGCCGGTCGGGGCCACCACCAGCGGCACCATCCCGGCCGCGTGCACGCCCTGCCGCAGCTCGGCGGTGTCCTGCCCGGGGTCGGCGACGACGATGCCGACGGTGCGGCCGTCCAGCGGCCAGGTGCGGCCGAGCTGGGACAGCGCCGGGCTCGGCTCGGGGTCGGCGAGCGGCACCTGCGGCGCGGGGGCGGGCAGGCCGAGCCCGGCGGCCACGGCGGCGCACAGCTCGCCGTCGATGTTCGCCAGCACCTGCAGCCCGCGCTCCTTGATCGCCTGCTCGTAGCACTTGCCGAGCTCGAAGGTGTAGGCGGCGGTGATGTGTTCGCGCTCGGGCGAGGTCATGCTCCGCCAGAACAGCCGGGGCTGGCTGAAGTGGTCGTCGAACGAGGCGGCGGCGTCGCGTACCTTGCGGGACTCGGGCACCGGCACGGGCGCCTCGATGTAGCCGCCGGCGTCCGCGCCGGCCAGGAACGGGCAGCCGCCGTCGAGGGAGTTGGGCCGGTAGGGGGCCACCCCGCGGTGCACGGCCGTCTGGTGCATGCCGTCGCGCAGCATGTCGTTGACCGGCGCGTGGGTGCGGTTGATGGGCAACTGCGGGAAGTTGGGGCCGCCGAGCCGGGTGATCTGGGTGTCGACGTAGGAGAAGAGCCGGCCCTGCATGAGGGCGTCGTTGGTGACGTCGATGCCGGGCACCAGGTTGCCGACGTGGAAGGCGACCTGCTCGGTCTCGGCGAAGTAGTTCGACGGGTTGGCGTTCAGCGTGAGCAGCCCGACCGGCTGCACCGGGGCGATCTCCTCGGGCACGATCTTCGTCGGGTCGAGCAGGTCGATGCCCTGGAAGAGCTGGTCCTCGGTGTCGGGGAAGGTCTGCACGCCCAGCTCCCACTGCGGGTGGGCGCCGGACTCGATGGCGTCGGCGAGGTCCCTGCGGTGGAAGTCGGGGTCGATGCCCGCGGCGAGCTGCGCCTCCTCCCACACCAGGGAGTGCACGCCCAGCTGCGGCTTCCAGTGGAACTTCACCAGCGTGGTGCTGCCGTCGGCGGCCACCAGGCGGAAGGTGTGGACGCCGAAGCCCTCCATCATCCGGTAGGAGCGCGGGATGCCGCGGTCGGACATGTTCCAGAGGGTGTGGAAGGTCGCCTCGGTGTGGAGGGTGACGAAGTCCCAGAAGGTGTCGTGGGCGCTCTGCGCCTGGGGGATCTCGCGGTCCGGGTGCGGCTTGCCGGCGTGGATGACGTCGGGGAACTTGATGGCGTCCTGGATGAAGAAGACCGGGATGTTGTTGCCGACCAGGTCGAAGACGCCCTCGTCGGTGTAGAACTTCGTGGCGAAGCCGCGGGTGTCGCGCACGGTGTCGGCCGAGCCGCGCGAGCCGAGGACGGTGGAGAAGCGGACGAACACCGGGGTGCGGGCGCCCTCGGCCAGGAAGGCGGCGCGGGTGATGCGGGTCGCGGTGCCGTAGGACTCGAAGACGCCGTGCGCGGCCGCGCCCCGGGCGTGCACGACCCGCTCGGGGATGCGCTCGTGGTCGAAATGGGTGATCTTCTCGCGCAGGTGGTGGTCCTGGAGCAGCACCGGGCCGCGCGGCCCGGCCTTGAGCGAGTGGTCCGTCTCGTACAGCCGTGCGCCCTGGGCGGTCGTCAGGTAGGCCCCGCCCTGGGCGACTCCTCCTTGGTCGGTGCCGGTCTCCTGGCCGGTCGGGCTCACCGTCTCCGGGCCGGACTGGTCGGCCTTGGGCGGCAGCGGCCCGCGCGGCTCGGTGGGCTCCTCGTGGCTCGGCGGCTCGACGCCCGGCGCTCCGGGGATCTGCGGGTCCTTGCTGCTCACTGTCTGCTCCTCGGGGGTGCGCGGTGGGCGCCCGACGGCGCGAGGCGGCCGGACGGGACGGGGAGAACGGGCCGGTGCGGCGGCCCCGCGCCTCCCGGGCAGCGGGGAGGGCGCGGGGCATGCGGTGCCGGTCTGGAGGACACCGGCACCTGCCGGGTGCCCCTACGGCGCGGCCGGAACCGCCCGGGGCCGGAACTTCCGCCGGATGGCGGGCGCCAGCAGGGGGCCGGTCCTCGCCGGTGGGCGGACCGGCCCCGGCGCGTCACAGGACGGGGCGGCCACCGGTGACGGCGAGGCGGGCACCGGAGATGTAGCTCCCCTCGTCGGAGGCGAGCAGCACGTACGCGGGGGCCACCTCCGCGGGCTGGCCGGGGCGGCCGAGCGGGGTGTTCGTGCCGAACTGCTCGACCTTCTCCGGCGGCATCGTGGAGGGGATCAGCGGTGTCCAGATCGGGCCGGGGGCCACGCTGTTGACGCGGATGCCGCGGTCACCGAGGAGCTGGGCGAGGGCCGCGCACATGTTGGCGATGCCCGCCTTGGTGACGTCGTAGGGCATCAGCGCCGGGCTCGGGGTGTCGGAATTGACCGAGGAGCTGCCGATGATCGAGGCGCCCGGGCGCATGTGCGGCACGGCGGCCTTGGACAGGTGGAACATCGCGCTGAGGTTCGTGGCCAGTGTGTGGTCCCACTCCTCGTCGGAGATCTCCTCCAGCGTGGTGTGGGTCATCTGGAAGGCCGCGTTGGAGACCAGGACGTCGATCCGGCCGAACTCGGCCACGGCCCGGTCCACGACCGCGCGGCAGTGCGCGGGGTCGGCGAGGTCGCCGGGGACGAGCACCGCCTTGCGGCCGGCCTCCTCCACCCAGCGCGCGGTGTCGCGGGCGTCGTCGTCCTCGTCCAGGTAGGAGATCAGCACGTCGGCGCCCTCGCGGGCGAAGGCGATGGCCACCGCCTTGCCGATGCCGCTGTCGCCGCCGGTGACGACCGCGGCCTTGCCTTCCAGGCGCCCCGAGCCGCGGTAGCTCTTCTCGCCGTGGTCGGGCCGCGGCTCCATGGGGGCGAGGGTGCCGGGCGGTTCCTGCTGCTGGGCGGGCTGGGTCATGGGGGTTCCCTCCGCTGTTCTGTGTGCTGTGTGCTGTGTCGTGCGGCGAGCCGCGGTTCCGGCCCGGCGCCGGGCCGGCGGGGCGCGGCGGCTCGTCCAGCGGCTCGGGTACCCGCTCGGAGGGCGCCAAACAGCGGCCGCGCGGTTCACGGCTGCGGCCGGTGCCAGGGCCCGAGCGGGATGCGTCGCGCGGGGATCCCCGGCACCTCGGGGTAGGGCTTCTGCTCCGGCACGGGCGCGGTGCTGCCGCCCGGCGGGCTCTTGCGCGGGGCGGTTTCCCGCAGCCGCCGCAGCCGGGCGGTGAGCAGCCGGATCACCGGTGTGCGCTCGCGGTGCGCGCACTCGTACCGCAGCAGCGCCTCCACCTGCGCGCGGTCCAGGTCGGCCACCCGGCTCTCGATCGCCCGCGTGGTCAGGTGCGGGTAGTCGGGGAGGGGGAGTTCCTGCGTATGGGGCTCGGGCAGCGCGTCGTCGAACACCTGATCATCACCTCGGGAAGACGTCCAGCAGCGCTGCTACCCCGCCGCCGCCCGTCCGAACAGCCCCCGAACGCCCCGTTACGCCCGCCGTCCGCGGGTATCCGCCGGGCCGTACGCATCGGCGGCCGCGCACGGCGGCCGGAACCGGAAGAGGAGCGGAGACGGCATGGCGGACAACGGGCGGACCCGGCGGCGCAGCGCGCTGGTGACCGGTGGCGACTCGGGGATCGGGCGGGCGACAGCGGTGCGGCTCGCGGCCGACGGGCTCGACGTCGGCGTCACCTGGCACACCGACGAGGAGGGCGCCGAGCGGACGGCGGACGAAGCGCGCTCGCACGGCGTACGGGCCGAGACGGCCCGCCTCGACCTGGGCGACCTGCCCGCGGCCGCGGACGCGGCGGACGACCTGGCCGACCGGCTCGGCGGCCTGGACGTGCTGGTCAACGGCTCCGGCACCGGCACGGCGACGGCGTTCCTCGACCTGGACCTGGCCACCGTCCGGCACGTCCTGGACGTGGACCTGCTCGGGCCGTTCCTGCTGGCCCAGCGGGCGGCCCGGCGGATGATCGCGGGCGGCCGGGGCGGGCGGATCGTGAACATCACCTCCGTCCACGAGCACCAGCCGCGGGTGGGCGCGGGGCCCTACTGCGCGGCCAAGGGCGGGCTGGGCCTGCTCACCCAGGTGATGGCGCTGGAGCTGGCCGAGCACGGCATCACCGTCAACGCGGTGGCCCCCGGCGAGATCGCCACGCCCATGACCGGCCAGGAGGACGCCGACGTCACCCGGGCCGACCGGCCGGGCATCCCGCTCGCCCGGCCCGGCGACGCCCGCGAGGTGGCCGCTGTCATCGCCTTCCTCGCCTCGCCGGACGCCTCCTACGTCACGGGCGCGTCCTGGGCGGTGGACGGCGGCATGCTCCGCATGGGCCCGATGGCGGGCTCGCACCTGACGTCGAATCAGTGGCGCGAGCCCTGACGGCGGCTCGGGCGCGGTGCCGGAGCGGCCCCGGACCTTTCCGGACTGCCGCGGGCCGATGTCCGCCTCCGCCGGGGCCCCGGAAGCGGCCTGTCACCGGAGGGCTCCGGAAGCTGCCGGGGGCACTCGGCTTGACCTCGACGCGCGGATTCCCCGGCCGCACACCGACCTGCCGCGGATTCGCCCGCGCGGGTACGGCCGGCGGCCGCCGGGTTGCCGGGCTGTCGGGTTGCCGGCACAGGATGGGGGCCGGGGGTGCCGGCACAGGTCCGCCCATACCCGGGCCCGGGCTGGCCGCTCCGGCTCGCGCCCGGCGCCCGGCTCACAACTGGCGGCGGACGCCTGCCTCGCGTTCGGTGCGGTGGACCTGGTGGGCGAGCCCGCCCTCCAGCGAGGTGCGGGCCCGGCCGCGTCGCCCGATCGGCAGCACCGTGTGCTGGGCGCCCTCCTCCAGCAGCAGGGCGAGGCCGCCGTAGAGGGCGAACGCGCCCAGGGCGACGCCGAACCAGCCGGCCACCGTCTGCAGCACCTCCGCTCCCCCGGCCTGGTAGGCGCCGACGAGCACGAAGCGGCAGGCGCCGATGAGCAGCAGCACCCCGAACAGCGGCTTGCCCTGCAGCGAGGCCGCGCACAGCACGAGCATCAGCGGCGCGACCGTCAGCAGGAACACGGCGAGGACGGGACTGGGCGCCCCCGGTGTGCCCATGGCCATCGTCAGCGCGCTGCCCGCCCAGACCCCGGCGAACACCGCCAGGGCGCAGGCCGCCCCGGCGTCGCGGGCGAGGAAGGCGAAGACGGCGGCCAGCAGCTCCAGCGGGACGGCGTAGACCAGGACGAGCAGCATCAGCGCGGAGGTCTGGCCCTGCGGGACCCAGTGCAGTTCCAGGGCGGTGAGCAGCACGCTCGCGGTGCCGAAGGCGAAGAACCCGAGCGGCAGGCTGCTGGCCACGGGCCGCAGCACGATCCGGGTGGCCCGCGCGGCGGGGGCGTCGCCGTCGGGACGGGTCTGTTCGGACACGGTGCCTCCTGGGTGTCGTGTGGGCCGGGTGCCTCATGGCGGCTTCCGCCGTCTTCCGCCGTCTTCTGCCGTCTTCCGGTGCCTTCTCGGCGGGACACGCCCGGCGCCCGCCCTGCGCTCGGCGGTCGCCGCCGACGCGGAGATCGCCGTGGTGGGTGCCGACCGCCGGGCCCCCGGCCCGCAGGACCTGCGACGGTCCGCGGACGGCGAGGGCGACGGCGGCAGCGAGAATGCGGCGGACGCGCTGGCCCGCAGGGCCGAGGAGGCGCTGCCGGGCGGCTTGGGCGCCCTGCCCCGCTGGGCGTACGACACGGGCGGTCAGGGAAGCCCGGGCTGACCGCGGCCGGCCCGGGCCGCATGTCCGTACGGTCGTACGGGCGTGGCCGACCGCATGAAGTCGACCGCATGAAAGAGCCGCCCCCACGGCAACCGTGGGGGCGGCTCCTTTCTGCTTCATGCGGCGTCTGCTTCACGCGGCCGCTGAGCCCGCGAGGGCCGCGTTCTTGCTTCACGCCGTCACGGAGCCTGCGCGGGTCGTGGCTCGGTCGCGGGTCAACGGCCCATCGCGTCGCGGACCTTGTCCATCATCGCTGCGAACGGGCCGGTCAGCGCGACCATTCCGGGCTTGCCCGCGGCGGTCGGGTGCGGGTGGCTCGGGGCCATCTTCTCGGCCGCTTGGAGGCGTTCGCCCATGGTGTGCCGCTCCTCCTGCGTGCAGCCGTGCAGGATCGCCGGGAACTCCTCGGCCTCCTCGCTGTCCGCGTGGTCGCCCACCGACTTCTCGAACTCCTTGATGGCGGAGGTGAATTCGGCGCTGTCGACGTCAAGGCCCTCCAGGTGCTTGAGCACTTCGGCGGCCTCGGCCTCCTCGGCGTTGCGCGCGTCCGCCTCCTGCGAGCCCGCGGTCCGCTTGGCCACCGGCCGGACGATCAGCTCCTCGGCGACCTCGTGGACGGCGAGCAGCGCCCGCAGTTCGTCGAACGCCTTGCGGCGCATCTCGCCGCTGGTGGTGCCGATGGTGGCGAACAGGTCGCGGATACGGGCGTGCTGGGTGAGCAGGACAGCGATCACGTCGCCGTCGGGCAGCTTGGCCGCCTCGGTCCGTTCCATGGTGGCCGAACTCATCGTTGCCTCCTGGTGCGTTGCTCTCTGTTCGTGCGTGGTTCGTGCGGGTGCCGCGTAGTGGCGGCCTCGTGGTCCCGGGTCCTCGGGGGCTCGGGAGCGCTTTGGATGCCTCTCGGATGACCGCTGCCGTGCGCGGCAAACGCCTCGCCGGCCGCGCGCCCGGATCACTCCTCCGCCAGCAGCTCCGCGCGCAGCCGGGTGCACAGCGCCGACAGCCGCCGCGAGATGTGCATCTGGGAGCAGCCGAGTTCGTCGCCGATCTGCTGCTGGGTGCGCTCCTCGCCGAAGCGGAGCCGGAGCAGGAGCTTCTCCTGCGGTTCGAGGCGGGCGAGGAGCGGGGCGAGAGCGCGGCAGTTCTCGAACAGCTCCAGCTCGCGGTCCTCGGTGCTCAGGGCCCGGGCGTAGCGCCGGGTGTCGGGGCCGGGCCCGTCGGTGTCGCCGCCAGGGCTCTCGGCGGGCTGGGCGTCCAGCGAGGCGGCGGTGTAGCCGTTCGACGCGGACATCGCCTCCACCGCCTCGGCCACCTCGACCCCCATCTCCGCGGCGAGTTCGGCCGCGGTGGGCTCGCGTCCCTGCCGCGCCTCCAGCCGTTCCTTCGCCTTGGCCAGCTCCACCCGCAGTTCCTGCAGCCGGCGCGGCACATGGACCGCCCAGGTGGTGTCCCGCAGGTGGCGCTTGATCTCGCCGCGGATGTACGGCAGCGCGAAGGTGGTGAACTCCGTGCCGCGGGCGAGGTCGAACCGGTCGATCGCCTTGATCAGGCCGATCACCCCGGTCTGGAAGATGTCCTCGGCCTCCTCGGGACCGCGGTGCCGGAAGCGGCGGGCGGCGAAGCGCACCAGCGACTGGTTCATCTCGATGAGTGTGTTGCGCACGTACTGGTACTCCGCGGTGCCCTCCTCCAGCTCGCCCAGCCGGCGCAGGAACGTCCGCGACAGGGTGCGGGCGTCCTCGGGGGCCACCTCCCCGGCGTCTCGGACCCGCGGCAGCGGATCGGGGGTCCCGCGGGGCGGTGTCTCGAGGGTGGGGACACAGTGCTCGCTCATGTGCTTCCTCTCTGCGCCGCGAGTGGCGGCGCGTGTCCGCCCGCGTACGACGGGGTGGGCGGACCGGGCGAGCCGCTCGGCCCTGGGCTGAGGCGGGTCTCGTCCGCATCCCGTCCGGCGGTCCTCCGCCTCTCCGCCCCCGGTGCTCGGGCGGAGTGCGCAGGCACGCGATCACGGCGGCCTCGGGCCGGCGCGGACGTGCCTCTGCTCCGAAGCACGTCCCACGCCTGTCCCACCCGGCCCTGCTGAAACATGGCATCACACCAAGGAGCGCCCCGCCCGGTGAGCGGACCGGAAGCCGCGCCCGCCGGCCGCCCGGGTCAGCGGTGCCTGCGCCGCCGGAGGCGGGTGCCCCGCGGGCGGGCGGGCAAACGGTGTACCACGGGCATGCTCCGAGGCCGTGGGGGCACCCGCCGGACATGGACCATTCGCGCGCTCCCATCCTCGAAGCGCTCGCCGACTACCACGCGAGCGGGCAACTGCCGTTCACCCCGCCGGGGCACAAGCAGGGCCGCGGCGCCGATCCGCGGGTGCGGGAGACGCTGGGGCAGACGGTCTTCGCCCATGACGTGCTCGCGGTGGCGGGCCTCGACGACCGGACCTCCTCCGGGCATGTCCTGCAGCGGGCCGAGGAGCTGATGGCCGATGCCGTGGGCGCCGACCACACGTTCTTCTCCACCTGCGGCAGTTCGCTGTCGGTGAAGGCCGCGATGCTCGCCGCCGCGGGTCCGCACGAGAAGCTACTGGTCAGCCGGGACGCCCACAAGTCCGTGGTGTCCGGGCTGATCCTCGCCGGCATCCGCCCGATCTGGGTGGAGCCGCAGTGGGACGGCGACCGGCACCTGGCGCACCCGCCCACCCCGGAGTCCTACGCCAAACGGCTGGCGGAGCACCCCGACGCCCGCGGCGCCCTCGTCACCAGCCCCACCCCGTACGGGACCTGCGCGGACCTCGCGGAGATCGTCCGGGTCTGCCACGCGGCCGGCGTGCCCGCGATCGTGGACGAGGCGTGGGGCGCCCACCTGCCCTTCCACCCCGACCTGCCGACCTGGGCGATGGACGCCGGCGCCGACGTGTGCGTCACCTCCGTCCACAAGATGGGCTCCGGGCTGGAGCAGGGCTCGGTCTTCCACCTCAGGGGCGACCGGATCGGCGTCGACACGCTCGCCGCCCGCGCCGACCTGCTGGGCACGACCAGCCCCTCGGTGCTCCTGTACGCCGGGCTCGACGGCTGGCGGCGGCAGATGGTCGAGCAGGGCCGCGACCTGCTCGACCGGGCGCTGGTGCTGGTGCACGGTGTGCGCGGCCGGATCGCCCTGATCGAGGGCCTGCACGTCGAGGGACGCGAGGACTTCTGCGGCGAGGGCCGCGCCTTCGACATGGACCCGCTGCAGGTCTTCGTGGACCTGTCCGGACTGGGGATCACCGGCTACGCGGCCGCCGACTGGCTCCGCGCCCACCACCGGGTCAACCTGCACGTGGCCGACCACCGGCGGATCAGCGCGCAGTTCACCCACGCCGACGACGAGGCCACCGCGCAGCGCCTGGTCGACTCCCTGGCCGACCTCTCCCGCCACGCCGCCGATCTGCGCCCGGCCGGCACCGTGGAGGTCCCGGACCCGGGCGATCTGCGGCTGGAGCAGGTGGAGCTGCCCCGCGACGCCTTCTTCGGCCGTGTCGAGCAGGTCCCCTGGCAGCAGGCCGAGGGCCGTATCGCCGCCGAGATGCTGACCCCCTACCCGCCGGGCATCCCCGCGGCCCTCTCCGGCGAGCGGCTGAACGCGGCCGTGCTGCGCTACCTGCACAGCGGGGTGGCGGCGGGCATGGTCGTTCCGGACGCTGCGGACCCCCACGTGGAGACGATCAGGGTGCTGGTGGAGGAGTAGCGGCGCGGCCAGGCCGTACGAACGGGTCCGGAAGGGGTCCCGGTCCGCCTGTGGAGGGCGGATCGGGACCCCTTCGCGCGCCAGAACCCGTTCATGCGATCCGATGCGCCGGCCAGGATCCCTTCTCACGCCATGCCACGCACCCTCACGCCCCTTGGGGGCCCTCCTTGCCCGCGCCGCCGCCGTTCCCGTGCTGGAAGCGCTCCGCCGCCCTGTCGTTCAGGGCGCTGCCCCATGCGCGGAGGCGGGCGGCCACGCGGTGGCCCGCGGCCGGGTGGCGGATGTCGTGGCCCTTGGTACGCGGCACGCCGCCGCCCGCGGAGGCCGCGGGGGGCTCGGGGGCGGCCGGCGCGTCAGGGAGGGCGCGGGCGAGGGCGCCCGAGAGGCGGGTGGTGGTGACCGGGGCGATGCCGTGGAAGAGGTCGGCCGCCTTCGCCGCCGGGGTCAGCACCACCCGGGGGCGCCGCCGCTGCACACCGCGGACGATCCGGGCCGCCGCCCGCTCGGCGTCCATCGAGAGCACGGGGGTGCCCGAGAGCGCCGAGAACCACGCGAACTCCTGCTCGGCCTGCCCGCCGAACTCCGCCTGCAGGTGCGAGTCGGTGCGCATCAGCCCCGGGTGCACGGCCGTCACCGAGACCCCGGCCGCGCCCTCCTCGGCGTGCAGTCCCTCGGCGAGGGCCGCGACCGCGGACTTCGCGCAGGAGTAGGGCAGCAGGTGCGGCACCCCGAGCAGGCCGCCGACCGAGCCGACTGGCCCTGGAGCCAAAGGGCGCGCCGGTGTCGAAAGGGAGAACACGCGCAGGCCGTGAGGTACGAGCGGCCGAGCATGATCGACCGTCGACACCGGGTCGAAGCGACCGGAGGCGGAAGGGCGGCAAAACAGGCGAGCCGGCCGCCGGCGGGGCTGTCGCGCAGATGCGGGAGGGCGGCCAGGCAGGTGTGGAGGGTGCCGTCGAAGATGGTGGCCATGGCGGCGTCGAAGCCGTCCAGGCCGACAGCCTCGGCGGGCCCGACCTGGATGACCCCGGCGTTGGCGATCACGATGTCCACGCCGCCGTGTGCCGCCGCGGCACCGTCGAGCAGGTCGGCGACCTGCTCGGGGCGCCGGACGTCGCACACCTGCGTCCGGACCGAGGCGTCATGGCGGGAGAGCAACCGGTCGGCGGCGTGCTCGAGTTCGCCGGCGTCCCGGGCCGCGATGGTCACCGCGCAGCCGCGCGCGGCGAGTTCGTCGGCGATGAGCAGGCCGAGGCCGCGTGACCCGCCGGTGACCACGGCGGACAGCCCGTCGATGGGCTCGGGCGCGAACGGTCCGAACGAGCTGAGCGAGCGGAAGGGGTCGCCGCGGCGCTTGGCCGCGGGCGGAGCTGTCGTCATGTCGACTCCTCAACGAGGGTGTCCGTACGGGCGGTCGGCTCCCGCGGGACCGGACGCGTACGGCCGGGGCGGGGCCCCGCGCGCGGCGGGACCCTGCCCCGGCGCGGCCGGCCCGCACCGGCTCAGCGGGCCCCTTGCCGGGCGGCATGTGCCGCGCGAGGAGCAGCCGCGCCGCCGGACGGCACGCACCGGCTCGGCCTCAGCGGGCCTCGGGGCCGCCCGTGCCCGCCGTGGTTGCGGTGCCGTAGCCGGCCTGCTCGCCCGAGCCGGGCGGCATGGCGCCCTCGCCGCCGAGGCCGATGGCGACCTTCGTCCAGCCGGACTCGCGGCGGTCGAAGGAGGTGTAGGCGTCCACGGCGTCCTGCGTGGCGGACCAGCGGGTGATCAGCGGGGTGGGGTCGAGGGCGCCGGTGGCGACCAGGGAGACGAGGTGCGGGACGTAGGCGCGGTGGTTGCAGTTGCCGGACTTCAGCGTGAGGTTCTTCATGAACGCCTCGCCGAAGGGATACGTCTCGACCTGCGGCGGATAGACGCCGACGGTGCCGATCGTGCCCGCCTTGGCCACCGCCTGCACCGCCCAGCGGGCCGCCTGCGAGGGCGCGTTGCCGGGCACCCAGGTGTCGCCCTTCGGTGCCGCCTCGGGCGCGGCCTGCTCCCGCTCCCGCTCGAACTGCTCGCGGTCGGCCTGCTCGGCGGCGGGCCCGTGCGCGGGGCGCTGGGCGTCGACGCCCACGGCGTCGATCACCCGGTCCGCGCCGATCCCGCCGGTCAGGTCGCGGATCGCCGTCACGGGGTCCTCGGCGTTGAAGTCGACGGTCTCGGCGTGCTGGCGGGCGGCCAGGTCGAGCCGGTCGGGCAGGCCGTCCACGAGGATGATCCGCCCGGCCCCCTGCAGCCGCGCGCACGCGATCGCGGCCTGGCCGACGGGCCCGCCGCCCAGGATCGCCACGGTGTCCCCGCGCCCCACCTCGGCAAGCTTCGCGCCGAACCACGCGGTCGGGTAGATGTCGGAGAGCAGCACGGCCTGCCCGTCGTCCACGGAGTCCGGCAGGGGCACCAGCCCGGTGTGCGCGTAGGGCACACGCGCGTACTCGGCCTGCAACCCGTCGAGCCCCCCGGCCGCCTCGGGCCCGCCGAAGAAGACGGTGCCGGCCAGCGGCCCGCCCGGGTTGGCGTTGTCGCACTGCGCGTAGTAGCCGGCCCGGCAGTACGAGCAGCTGCCGCACGCCACGGTGGAGGGCACGACGACCCGGTCGCCCGGCCGGAAGTTCCGCACCCCCGGGCCGACCTCCTCGACCACGCCGACGGCCTCGTGCCCCAGCACCCGCCCCTCCTTCATCCCGGGCATGGTGCCGCGGGCGAAGTGCAGGTCGGTCCCGCAGATGGCCGATGTGGTGATCCGCACGATGGCGTCGAAGGGCTCCTGCACCTTGGGCTCGGGCACGTCGTCGAGCCGGACGTCCCCCACTGCGTGCCAGACGACAGCCTTCACGGTTCTCACTCCTTCCCCGCCCCGCGGGCGGGACTCGGGTCCACGGCCGCGTTCGGGTGCTCCGCGGCGCCGGACCCTGCGGCTAACCCGAGGGAAGGTGCGGTAAACGGTCCTGCGGGCACTCGTGCCGGGCGCCCCGCCGCCCACCGGCCCACCGGCAGTTTTCGGACGGCGCGGCAGGGTAGCCGGGGCGTATGACCGACGTCGGCGGAATCACGGCGCTTGCCCCGGTATGTTCCCGCGGGCCCTTCCCCGTCCGCTCCGGCCCGCGCCGCTCGCCCGCCCCGCCGGGCTGACCGCCGCGAGCCGTCCCCGACCCCGCCGTACCGCCCCTGTCCCGAGGAGGATGCCGTGCTCCCCACACCCGCCGCAGTCCCGCTGCCGGCACCCGAGTGCAGCCGGGTGGTGGGCCGGTGACGGCCGCCGCCACCGGGGTCGCCGCGGTGCCCCCGCTGGGCCGGCTCTGGCGGCTGCCGGGCGTCTACCGGCCGCAGGCCGACAGCGCGCTGCTGGCCGCCGCGCTGCACCGCGAGGTCGCCCCCGGCGCCGACGTGCTGGACATCGGTACCGGCAGCGGTGCCCTCGCAGTGTTCGCCGCCCGGCTGGGCGCCCGGGTGGACGCGGTGGACGTCTCCTGGCGCGCGCTGCTGACCACCCGGCTGAACGCTGCCCGCGCCGGGCATCGCGTCCGGGTGCGCCGCGCGGACCTGTGCCGCCCGGGTACGGGGCTCGGCTCGCGCACCTACGACGTGGTGGTCAGCAACCCGCCCTATGTTCCCGCGCCGAACTCCTGGCCCGGCGGCCACAGTTCGGCCCGCGCCTGGGACGCCGGGCACGACGGGCGGCGGGTGGTGGACGCGGTGTGCAGCCGGGCGGCCGACGTCCTGCGGCCGCAGGGCGTGCTGCTGATGGTGCACTCCGGGCTGTGCGGGCCCGAGCGCACCCTGGACCGGCTGGCCGCGCACGGCCTCACGCCCGAGGTCCGCGCGACCGCCCGGGTCCCCTTCGGCCCCGTGCTGCGCTCCCGCCTGCCCTGGCTGCGCGCCCAGGGCCTGCTCGAACCGGGCGAGGAGACCGAGGAGTTGGTGGTGATCCGTGCCGAACGACGATGAGCGCGAGGCCCGTACGGCAACGGGCGATGTGCATACGGCCGGCGACGGCGGCGGGCCCGGCTCCGGCGGGAGCGGGAGGCGCCCGGCGGAGGCGGCTGCCGCTCCCGCCGGCCCCCGCCCCGGACACACCCCGGCTGCGGGCGGCGCCACCCGGGTCAGCGTCGAGCGCGGCGGCCCCCTCCTGGTGGAGGGACCCGTCGAGTTCGTCGCCGAGGACGGCACCCGCGCGTACTCCGACCGCTTCCGCGTGGCGGTGTGCACCTGCCGGCGCAGCCGCACCTACCCCTGGTGCGACACCAGCCACCGCGCCCATGAGCGGCCCGCCCGCCCGCACAAGGAGGAACAGTGACCACGGCCGCGCCCCCCGCCCCCGCCCTGCCGCGCGCCCGCGGCGAGCTGTCGGCGTGCGTGCTCGCCGCCCTGCGCGACCCCGAACTGCCCGTGCCCGACCTGCGGGAGCCCATCGCGACGGCCGAACCGTACGGCGACGACCTGCAGTTGGCCCTCTACGTCCTCTACGAGCTGCACTACCGCGGCTTCGTGGACGTCCCCGACGACCGCGAGTGGGACGTGACCCTGCTGGCGTTGCGCGGGCTGATGGAGGAGCGGTTCCTGGCCGCGCTGCGGCAGGACGTGCCGGGCGGGCGCGATGTCGAGGAGGTCTTCGGGGAGTTGCTCACCGAGCCCGCCGACACCTCGGGTTCGGTCTCCCACCACCTCCAACGCGGTGGGGACCTCGGGGAGTTGCGCGAGTATGCGGCGGTGCGCTCGCTGTACCACCTCAAGGAGGCCGATCCGCATGCGTGGGTACTGCCCCGGCTGCACGGGCGGGCGAAGGCGGCGATGGCGGCCGTGGAGTACGACGAGTTCGGCGCCGGCCGCGCCGACCGCGTGCACGCCCGGCTCTTCGCGGACCTCATGGCGGACCTGGCGCTGGACCCCGCGTACGGTCACTACCTGGACCGCGCCCCGGCGCAGGCGCTCGCCGTGGTGAACCTGATGTCGCTGTTCGGCCTGCACCGCTCGTTGCGCGGCGCCCTCGTCGGGCACTTCGCCTGGGTGGAGGTGACCTCCTCGCCCGGTTCGCGGCGGCTGGCCGAGGCGATGCGGCGGGCCGGGGCGGGCCCGGCGGCGCAGCACTTCTACGACGAGCACGTCGAGGCCGACGCAGTGCACGAGCAGGTGGTCCGGCACGAGGTGATCGCCGGCCTGCTCGCCGACGAGCCCGCCCTCGCCCCCGACGTGGCCTTCGGCGCCGACGCCACCACCTTCGTGGAGGACCGGCTGGGCGCCCATCTGCTGTCCGCGTGGCGGTCCGGCCGCTCGGCCCTGCGCCCCGAGCCGGACGAGGGCGGTGCCAGGTGAGTGGGCCGGAGGAGTACGACGCGACGCCCTTCCTGCCCGCGCGCGGCGGCCTGCCCGCCCACCGCAAGGCGGCCGCCGAGTGCCGGGGCTGCCCGCTGTACGGGCCGGCCACGCAGACCGTCTTCGGTCAGGGCAGTCCCGAGGCGCGGCTGGTGCTGGTGGGCGAGCAGCCCGGGGACCAGGAGGACCGGCAGGGCGAGCCGTTCGTCGGCCCGGCCGGGCGGATGCTGCACAAGGCGCTGGCGGAGGCCGGGCTCGGCGATGAGCCGGTGTGGGTCACCAACGCCGTCAAGCACTTCAAGTTCAGCCCCGGTGAGCGCAACCGGCGCCGTATCCACAAGCCGCCGAGCATGAGGGAGATGCGCGCGTGCCGGCCCTGGCTCACCGCGGAACTGCGGCTGGTGGACCCGCGGGTGGTGGTCGCGCTGGGCGCCACCGCGGGCAAGGCGCTGATGGGGCCCTCGTTCCGGGTGACCGCCGACCGCGGCACGCCCCTGCCCTGGCCCGGGCACCAGGACGCGCCCGACCCGGCCGCCACGGCCGCGGACCGCGTGCTGCTCGCCACCATCCACCCCTCGGCGATCCTGCGGGCCGAGGACCGCGACGCGGTGTACGCGGGTTTCGTCGCCGACCTGCGGGTGGCCGCCGGGCTGCTGGAATGACCACCGCCTGAGTCCCCTGCGGCGGCCCTGGCGGCCGGCTCCCTGTTTTCCCGCCGCTGCTTCGGGCACCCGCGAAGGCGGAAAGGGGCGGCCCCCGTGCGACGGGCCGCCCGGCACCTGCGAGTCAAGGAGAGCGGACGTGAAGGCTGTCGTGTACCGGGGTCCCTTCGAGGTGTCGGTGGAGAACGTGCCCGACGCGCGTGTCGAGCAGCCCAACGACGCGGTCGTCCGGATCACCACGAGCAACATCTGCGGTTCCGACCTGCACATGTACGAGGGCCGCACCACCGTCGAGGAGGGCACCGTCCTCGGCCACGAGAACATGGGGATCGTCGAGGAGGTCGGCCCCGGCGTCACGCGGATCAAGCCCGGCGACCGGGTCTCGGTGCCCTTCAACATCGCCTGCGGCACCTGCCGCAACTGCGTGGCCGGCTGGACCGCGTTCTGCCTGCGCACCAACCCGACCGAGGGCGTGGACGGCGCCGCGTACGGCTACGCGAACATGGGCCCGTACGCGGGCGGCCAGGCCGAGTACCTGCGGGTGCCCTACGCGGACTTCAACCTGCTGGAGCTGCCGCCGGGCGAGGAGCACGAGAACGACTTCACGATGCTCTCCGACATCTTCCCCACCGGCTGGCACGGCACGGAGCTGGCCGGTATGAGCGCCGGTGACCGGGTGGCGGTCTTCGGCGCCGGCCCGGTGGGCCTGCTGGCCGCGCACAGCGCGCTGATCCGCGGCGCCTCTGAGGTCTACGTGGTGGACAAGGAGCCCGACCGGCTGGAGCTGGCCGCTTCCATCGGCGCCACCGCGGTGGACTTCTCCGAGGCCGACCCGGTCGAGCAGATCCTGGACGCCACCGACGGGCACGGCGCCGACTGCGGCGTGGAGGCCGTCGGCTACCAGGCGCACGACCCCTCCGGCCAGGAGCATCCCGAACTGGTGCTGGACAACCTGGTGAAGTGCATGCGCACCACGGGCGGCATCGGCGTCATCGGCGTCTACATGCCCTCCGACCCCGGCGCCGCCGACGAGGGCGCGAAGGAGGGCCGGATCGGCTTCGACTACGGCACCTTCTTCACCAAGGGCCAGCGGATGGGCACCGGCCAGTGCCCGGTGGTGCGCTACAACCGGGGCCTGCGCGATCTGATCATCAGCGGCACCGCCAAGCCGTCCTTCCTCGTCTCGCACGAACTCGGCCTGGACCAGGCCCCGGACGGCTACGCGCACTTCGATCGGCGCGACCACGGCTGGACGAAGGTCCTGCTGCGCCCCTCGCTCGCCCAGGCCGCCTGATCCCCGCCCGATCGCCCGACCGCGCTCAGGAGTCCACGGCCGTCTCCGCCGCCGTGAGGTTCGCCTCCAAGGCGGCGAGGGCGTCCAGGATCTCGGCCCGGCGGGGCGCGGACAGCGCCCCGGCGGTCAGGCGCTCCAGCTCGCCCCAGGCGTGCTCGACCTTCGCCCGCAGCGGCAGGGCGGCCGGTGTGGCCTCGACGATCACCGCGCGCCGGTCGGTGGGCGACGGGCGGCGCGCGACCAGGCCGGCCCGCTCCAGGCGGGTGATGCTGCGGGCCATGGTGGGCGCGTCGGAGCCGAGCGAGGTGACGAGGTCCACCTGCCGCTGGGGGCCGTCCTGCCACAGGGCCATGAGCACCAGCTCCTGCCCCGGGCGCAGGCCGCTGTCCCGCAGCAGCCGCGCCACCAACGCCTTGTGCAGCCGGGCCGTGCGGAAGACCGCATGGCTCAGCGGACCCACCGCCGCCATCCCCTGCTCGCTCACGCCCCCAGCCTAGCGGAGGAAAAAGTTGTCCGGACAAGGAATGCTCACGGGGGTGGGGGTGTTCGGGTGGACAGGGTCGTTCGCCGGACGGCCCACATGCGACCACAGGAGCCATGCCATGCGCGCAGTCACCATCGACACTTTCGGTCCGCCGAGCGTCCTGCACCTTACGGAGGCCGCCGAGCCGGCTCCCGGGCCCGGGCAGGTCCGGGTGCGGGTGCACCTGTCCGGGGTCAACCCGCTGGACGCCAAGATTCGTTCCGGTGTCGCGGCCAAGCAGTTCCCGACGCCGCTGCCGGCCGTCCTGGGCTCGGAGTTCGCCGGCACCGTGGCGGAGGTCGGCCCCGGCGTCACCGGCGTGGCGGTCGGCGACCGGGTCGCCGGCTGGCCCGACGCGCCGGTCGGCAGCTACGCCGAGTCCGTGGTGAGCAGCGGCTTCGTCCGCGTCCCGGACGGCCTGGACCTCGCACAGGCGGCCGCGCTGCCGGTCGCGGCGAACACCGCCGCCCGGGTGCTGGACGAGCTGGGCGTGGCGGCGGGCGAGACCCTGCTGATCCACGGCGCCAGCGGCGCGGTGGGGAGCATCGCCGTTCAGCTCGCGGTTGCCCGGGGCGTGCGCGTGATCGGTACCGCGGGCCCGGCGAGCCAGGACCGGGTGGCGGGCCTGGGCGCCACCGCGGTGGAGTACGGCGAAGGCCTGGCCGACCGGGTGCGCGCCGCGGCGCCCGACGGTGTGGACGCCGTCCTCGACGCGGCGGGCACGGGCGACCTGCCCGTCCTGGTGGAGCTGCGCGGCAGCACCGACCGCGTCGTCACCATCGCCGACCCCGCCGCCGCGTCGGTCGGTGTGCCCTTCAGTGCGGGCGGCAAGCGCGACCTGGGGGCCGTCTCCGAGGTGCTGGAGTCGGCGGCCGCCGGGCGGATCACGGTGACCGTCGGCCGGGTCTTCCCGCTCACCGAGGCGGCCGCGGCGCACGAGCTGATCGAGACCGGGCACGCGGGCGGCAAGGTGCTGCTGGAGGTGGCGGGCTGAGCCGAGTGGGCCGAGCCGGCCGGGCGGCCGGAGCGGCCTCCTGTCGTGTGGGCCCGTACGCGCGAACGTACGGGCCCGCACGGCGTCTTGCCGCGGTGCCGGGGCATCTTCCGGCGGCCCGGGCGGGCTCAGGCGGGCGAGAGCCGGTGGAGGGCGGCGCCGCCCGCGGGCAGGGCGAGGTCGAGTTCGGCGGGCCGTCCGGCGTCCCGGTAGGTGTTCTCCGCCGGGACGAAGCGGGCCACCGCCCGCACGTGGGCGCGGTCGATACCGAGCTGGATGCGGGCGGGCGCGTCCGGGTCGCGGTTGACGGCCAGCAGGTAACGGGTGCCGTCGTCCTCGGAGTTGCGGAACAGGGCGAGGACGCACGGGTCGCCGGTGGCGGAGGTGAGCTGCTCGCCCGGCGTGAAGGGGGCGGCGCTCGGCGGCAGCGGGGTGTCGTTGGCGTGCTGGACGGACTGCGAGACCAGCGGCTTGAGTTGGCGGCCGACCGGCTGGAGCCAGTCGCGGTTGAGCGCCTTGGCCGCGGCGTAGAGCGGGGTGCGCTTGCCGTCGGTGGTGATGAGGGCCTGGGTGAAGCCCTCGCCGCGGGCCGGGTCGGGCGTCCAGTAGGTGAAGTACTGGATGCCCTTGCAGCCGTAGGCGAGGGAGATGTTGGCCTGCCAGGCGAGTTGGGTGGCGGTGGGCACGCGGTGGCCGTCGAAGCCCACGGACTGGATGTAGGTCCAGGCGGGCAGCCCCGACCGCAGGGACGACTCGCGAAAGACGGCCCAGTTGTCGAAGTAGTTCAGGTCGATGCCGTCGGCGAGGATCGGGTAGCGGTCGAAGGAGATCAGCGGCGGCCGGACGGTGTCGATGTAGTCCTGCACGAAGGCCGCGTAGGCGGCGCCGTTGCCGGGCCACAGGTTGGAGTACGGCAGCAGGTCCGGGGCGAGCGTGCGCACCGTCGCGGTGAGCGCGCCGACCGTGGGGAAGCGGTCCTGCGCGGGCTCGTCGTAGACGTTGAAGCCGGCGAAGGAGGGGTGGCCGGTGTAACTGCCCAGCGCGGCCCGGACCCAGGAGGCGGTGTCGGCGGTGGTGAGCGAGGAGGGCACGCTGCGGTCGTCGGTCACCGTCAGGTAATGCGCGATGGCCTCCACCCTCGGGTCGCCGGCGATGAGCACCTTCAGGCCCGCCTGGTCGGCCATCGCCAGGGCGTAGCCACCGCTCTGCTCGTCGAACTGGTAGTTGCCGGTGATCAGGAAGGTGAAGCCGGCGTCGGCGATCTCCTGGTAGCGCTCGGCCGTGGTCTGGAAGGGGTGCGGCGGCCAGAACAGGCCGATGGGGAAGTCGGGGCCGCCGGTCAGCGGCAGGTCCGCGCTGCTCACCGAACCCGTCTGCCGGGTGGGCGACGTGAGGGCCGCCGCCGGGCCGGCGGCGGTCGCGCGGGCGGCCGCCGCCCCGCTCGCGGCGAGCACGCCGGCGCCGATTCCGGCCGCCTGCAGGAGGGTTCGGCGGTTCAGCGGGTGCGGTGCGGACGAGGGGTGCTGCTCCGACATGGCCTACTCCGATCGTGGAAGCGCAAGGGCGGGAGCGCGACGAGGGTGGCTTCAGACGCGGTGGTACGGCAGCGGGTGGGGTGCGGCGGGCGCACGCGGAACTCCGGCGAGGGCTCCTGCGGCGCCCGCCGGCCGCGGCGGACGCAGACATGCTGGCAGACAGTGATGATTCAAACAACCATCGCGCACACATCTGATGAATGAATCATGCAGCCGCCTCCGTGCGGCAACTCCCGTGTTCGTGCCGGGCGTTGCTCAGCGCGCGCGGCGGCCCTTCACGCCGTGCTGGGCCGCGATGTGCCCGGTCAGCGCCATGGACGCGCTCGCCCGCGCGTACGTCAGCTGCGCCACGCGGACGTAGAGGCAGTCGATGAGCAGCAGGACCGAGTGGCGGGCGCCGATGCTGCCGGAGCGGAAGCTGGTCTCGGCGGTGGTGGAGACCAGCCGGATCTCGGCGGCGCGGGCCAGCGGCGACCTCGGATCGGCGGTGACCGCAATGGTGGTGGCGCCGCGCTCGCCGGCCAGCTCGAAGGGCTCGACGGTCTCGCGGGTGGCCCCGGAGTGGGAGATGGCGATGGCGGCGTCGGCGGGCGTCAGCAGCGCCGCCGAGGTGGTGGCGGCGTGCACCTCGTTCCAGCCGCGCACCGCGCAGCCGATGCCGTAGAGCCGCAGTTCGGTCTCCACCGCCACCACGCCGCTGCCGCCCACCCCGTAGACATCCACCCGCCGGGCCCGCGCGACCGCCTGGGCGGCCCGCTCCAGCGCGGCCAGGTCGATCGTGTCCAACGTCCGCTGCACGGCGCCGAGATCGGCCTGCGCGACCACCGTGACCACCCGCTCCAGATCGTCGTCCGGCGAGATGTCCGGCCCGATCTCGGAGGTGCCCCAACTGGTCCCGGCGCCCCGCGCGCCCTCGCGGGCCAGCTCGATGAGCAGGTGCTGGTAGGAGTCGAGGCCGATCGCCCGGCAGAAACGCGTCACCGAGGGCTGCGAGGTGCCGGTGCGGCGCCCGAGTTCGGCCGCCGAGCAGCCGATGACGGCGGCCGGGTCGGCAAGGATCAGCTCCCCCACCTTGCGCAACGACCCCGTCAACCGCGGCAGTTCGGCCCGGATCAGCGCGGTCACGTCGGCGCGCCCGCCGGTGCGGCCGTAGCCCTTGGCGTCCATACGGCTCCCCGATCGCTCACGCCCGTTCCGGAATGTGCCGCGATTATGGCATTCAGCCGGGCGGGGGCGCAGCGGCTCCCGCATTCACCCCGCGCCCAACGGCCGCACGCCGGGCGGCTGCTGGGCCCGTACGCACGCGGCGAGCGTACGCGTACGGCGCCCGGCGCGGGTCCGGCGGGCCTTGCGCACCGGCTGCGTACCCGCGTCAACACGCTGCGTGCACACCGGTATTGGCCGGGACGGCGGCAACGAGAACGCACCACCGGGGTGTTGGGCCGCACGGTCGTGATGACGCTACTCTCGTGACCCTCACAGCGCCTGCCCGCCGGCCCGGGGGTCCTCCCGGCCTGCGGCTGCGCCGTCGTTGCCGCGTCCTGCCCGGCCGGCTTCCGCGCGACGGCATCCGGCGCGTGGGCCCCGGCGGCTCGGCCCGACGTCCGGCGGCACGGGCAGCACCACGGGGAAACGGGCCGAACGACTGCCGGACGAACTAGGGCCAGGGCTCCTGCACCAGGGGCAGCGCGAGGGGCGGAACACGTGGACGACCACGACGGCACGGGTATACCCGGCGACGACAAGGGAGCAGCGGAGCAGCCGCGACCGCACACCCGCCGGGCGCGCGTCCCCGCGCCCCGCACGAAGGCGACCCCCCGCGCCACAGCTGCGCCCGCCACCCGCCGCGCCACCCCGTCGATCCCCCGCCAGTCGGCACCCGCCGCGGCGACATCCGAGGAGGGTCCCGCGGAGCAGCCGAACGGCCCGAAGGGCAGGGGGAGTTCGGTGGCGGAGGCGGCGACGCCCGCGGCCGGCAAGGACGCACGCCCGCCGGCCCCGGCACACGAGGGCTCCGCCGACCGGCCGAACGGCCCGGAAAGCAGGGAGAGTTCGGTGGCGGAGGGCGCAGCCGCGCCCGGGGCACCGACAGCGAGCACAGCGTCCGAAGGTGAGCCCGCGCAGGCGGGCAACGCCGCGGCAGCCGCCACGAAGAAGGCACAGGCCGACACGGCACAGGCAGCCGACGCGGCCACCCGGCCGGCCCGGAGCCGGGGCGGCCAGGCGGACGCGGCAGCGACGGGCCCCCACGCGAGCAGCGCGGCTCCCGCCGACGCATCCTCCGAGCCGACGCAGTCCCCGGCCGCGCAAACGGCAAACGCCGAGTCGCCGGACAAGCCGAACCGGGCGGAAGAGGCTCAGGCGTCCGCGGCCACGCCGAGGGAGGCCGGGGCACCCGGCAAGCCGACGCAGGGGCAGGACGTCCCGGCCGACGCGGCGGAGGCCACAGCCGCACCAGCGACGGACGGCTCCGCGCCCGTCCCCGGCACGTCGACGCAGGGGGAGAACGTCCAGGCGGACGCGGCACAGGCCGACGCCGCTCAAGCAGACGGCGCCAAACCGGCGGACGCACCGGCCCCTGACAAGCCGGTGCAGGAGCAGGCCGAACCCGAGGCCGGGCGGCCGTTCCTCGCCTCGCGGATCCGGCGGTTGTCGAACGTCATACCGGCCCTGGGGACGAGGGCCACGAAGGCGAAGCCGCTGTCGAAGGGCGTCCCCGCACGACCCGCACGACCCGCGATGCCTGCCCAGCCCATGCGCCCGGCACAGCCCGCCGTTCCGGCCCAGCCCGCCGAAGCAGCGCCCGGGGATGTCGACAAGGCGGCACCGGTGACCCCGGAGGCAGCGAACCCCGCCGGGTCGGTGTCCGCCACCACCGCGCCCGCGGACGGCGGCAAGACCGCACCGGCCACGCCCGCGGCACCGCCAGCCGCGCCGGACGACGCCGCCCCGGCGAACGCCGAAACGGCCACCCCGGCCGGTCAGCCTGTCCCCGCGGACATCGACAAAGCGACACCCGTATCCCCGGCCCCCCGACAGGCCACGCCCGCCCGAAAGGCATCCGCGAGCAAGCCTCGTAAGGCATCCCCGGCCCGTCAGGCAGGTACGCCCGGCGCCAAGGCGACGGCGAAGTCCGACACGGCGCCCGCAGACGGCAACAAGACCGCGCCCGCCGGCACCACCGCACCGACAACCACGCCGGACAACACCGCCGCAAGCAGCGAGGCAACCGTGCCCGCCGACCAGACGGCAGCAACCAGCACCAAGGCAACGGCGAACCCCGGCACGGCAGCACCCGCCGACACGACGCCCGCAGACGGCGACAACACCGCATCCGCCGGCACCGCCGCACCGACAGCAGCCGCCGACCAGGCGGCAGCCACGTCGGGAAAGGCCGCCCCGGCAGGAGCCACCACCGCTGCCCCCGCCGACCAGGCCGCAGCGAACGGCGCCGAGGCGACGGCGGTCTCCGCCGCGACGCCCGCCGAGGGCGCGGCAGCCGTTCCGGACAAGGCCGCATCCGCGCAAGCGGCCGACCCGACGGCCGAGGCCGCAGCCGGCGAGGAGCCCGCCCAGAGCAAGGCCGCCGCAGGCGCCGGCAAGGCCGTACCCGCCGCGGACGACGTGGCCGTACCTGCCGAAGGCGACTCGGCGGGAGCGGCCGGCACGGCGGCACCCGCAGGGGCCGTACCCGCCGGGCAGAAGGCGGCCGCCGCCCCCGCGGGCAAGCGGTCCAAGGCCCCGCGCAAGGGCGCCGTCAGCGCGACCGTCGGTGCCAAGGCCACCGATGCGCAACAGGCTCCGGCCGAAGGCGCGGACACGGCGTCCCAGGCGACCGGGGACCAGACCCGTACGACCGGCGAGGCCACGGCAGGCGAGGCTCGTACGACCAGTGAGGCCGCGGCAGGCGCACGTGCACACGACCAGCCCAGCGACACGGACGCAACCGCCGCACGGACCACGTCCGCCGCAAAGCAGCGCCGGTCGGCCGCCAAGCCCGCCGTGAAGGCCGTACGGAAGCAGCCGGGCACCCCTCGGGCCAAGGCCGTCGCCGCGGCAGCAGCCGAGGCCGTCGCTCAGGAGCAGCCCGGAACCGTCCCCGCCCAAAACGCCTCCGCCGCCGAGGGCACCGACGCCACCCCGCAGGCAGCCGCACCCGAAGCCGGGAGCGCCGTCTCACCCACCGAGGCAACCGCGCCCGCCACCCCGGACGCGGCCCCCGCCACCCCGGACGCCACCCCACCCTCCGCAACAGCCGCGCCCGCAAGCGAGGCCACCCCGGAACCCTCCGCACAGCCCGCCCAGGCCGAGCAGCCCGGCGCCGCCGAACCCGCCGCACCCACCAGCCCGCCCGCCCAAGGCGAACCCACCGCGCCAGCCGCCCAGGGCGAACCCTCGGAACCCGCGGCCCCCTCCGAACCCGCTGCCCCCGTGCGCGTGATCATCCCGCTCCAGCCGCTCACCCCGCCGGAGGCACCCGGTGGCGAGGGGGCGGGCCCCGCCGGCGAGGCGCCCAAGCGGTTCGGGCGGCGCGCCCTCGTCATCACGGCGGGAGCCGTCATCGCCGTGGTGGCCGTCGTCGTGGCCGTTGCGACCGCGGCCTCGGGGGGCGGCGACAGCGGCGGCAAGGACAAGGCGGCACCCTCCGCGTCCGCCTCGCAGGTGCAGGCGCCCGCGACCGTGCCCTCCGCCCCCGCGACCACCAGCGCCTCGGCGACCCCCTCGGCGACGGCCACCGCCACGACGCCCACCACCCCGCCGAGCCCCACCCTCAGCCCGAGCACGGCGGCCGCTCCCCCGGCCACCGCCGTCTCCTCACCGACGGCCGACCCGGTCACCACCGTGCCGAGCCCGCCCGACCGGGGCAAGGGCGCGGCCGGGCCCAAGGTGCAGTCCGTACGGGTCACCCAGTCCGGCTGCGGCACAGGCAAGCAATCAACCGCCACCGCGACGGTCGTCGTGAACTACGACGGGACGGCCGCCGGCACCCTGCGCCTGACCTGGTGGCAGGGCGCGAACCCGAGCCCGCAGGGGGCGGTGAGCCGGCCGACGCAGACCGCGCACTTCCCGAAGGGCTCGCACAGCTACACGCTGACCGACACCTTCACCTTCACGCCCGACGCGGCGCACCCGTACGTCGGCCTCAGCATGGCCACGACGCCGGGCGCGGCCGCCGGGAACGGCTCGTTCGCCCTCGTCTGCCACTGAGTCCGCGTCCGCCCCTGCCGCCGCGACCAGGCGGCGGGGGCACCGCCCGCGCCCGCGCGATACGAACGCGCGTGCGACCCTTGCATGTGAAATGTCCGTTTTTCTGTGATGGCATGGCACCATCGCATGTGTGATCCGGGTAACGGGACGGGAGCACCTGATGGATGATCCCATCACGTCACCGAGCGGTTCCGACGAGACCGACCTGTCAGCGCTCAGCCACGCCCTAGGAGAGGCGGCGAGCGGTGCGCACGGTCGGAACGGAGCCGGCGGCGGCGCTGGTGGCGCGGGGCCGGCCGGGGGCGGGCCGCTCGACGCCCACGGCGACTCCGAGCAGATCCTCGGCGCCGTGACGGTCGACCGGGACCTGCGGATCATCAGCGCCAACCTGGACGCGCCCTGCTTCGACGGCCTGACCGCGCTGCCGGGCGAGCCGTTCGCGGCCCTGCTGCCGCACGCCGACGTCCCGGCGGTCACCCACCGCATGCGGCGGGTGCTGGAGACCGGCGTGCCGCACGTGGCCCGGGTGCAGCGACTCCCGAAAGCGGACAAGTCCGACCTCGTGGTGTCGCTGAGCATCCTGCCCTCGGCACCGCCGGAGGACGGGCTGACCATCTCGTTCATCGACATGGCCCGCCGGCTGCACCTGTACGCGGCCGCCACCTCGATCGGCACCACGCTGGACGTCGGCGAGACCGCCCGCGCGCTGGCCGCCTCGCTGCTGCCGTGGGGCGACGTGGCGGCGGTGTCGCTGGACTACGACGTGTGGACCGGCGAGCACATCGAGGACCGGGCGCGGCTGCGGCGGGCCGCCCTCGCCCCGGACCGGGCCTGGCCGGAGGGCTTCCTGACCACCGGCCGCAACCTGCCGGAGGAGGCCGCGGTCTTCCTCGGCCGCACCCGGCGGCACGACCGGTACGGCGCCTTCGTCCTGCCGGACCGGGAGGCGATAGAGAAGGCGCTCGGCAACGACCCGCGGCTGATCCGTGCCCTGGTGCCCGACGACGGGCCGCTGACGGTGGCGTGCGTGCCTCTGGTGGTGGAGGACGCCGCCGGGGACGACGAGGGGCCCATCGTGCTCGGTGTGGCCGAGGTGTGGCGCCGCCCCGGCGGGCCGCAGGGGCCCTTCGGCGAGGACCTGATCGACATCAAGGAGCTGGTCGTCAAGACCGCCAAGCACGTCGACAACGCCCGCCGCCACCAGCGCGAGCACACCCAGGTGCTGGCGTTGCAGCGCCGCCTGCTGCCGCCGCTGCCGTCCGGCACGATCGAGGTCGCGCACGCCTATGAGCCGACCACGCCGGACAGCGCGGGCGTCGGCGGAGACTGGGTGTCGAGCTTCCCGCTGGCCGGCGGCGGCACCGCGCTGGTCGTCGGGGACGTGGTGGGCCACGGGCTGGGCGCGGCGGCCTCGATGGGCCAGCTGTCGATGGAGGCGCGGGCGCACCTGTCGGCGGGGCTGCCGCCGGACCAGGTGCTCGCCCGGCTGGACGAGACCGTGGCGCTGCTGGACGAGTCGGAGACCGGCTTCGCGGCCGGCTACAGCGCGCTGAACAGCACCTGCTGCGTGGTCTGCTACGACCCGGTGGACCACCTGTGCACGATGTGCAACGCGGGGAACCTGCCGCCGATCCTGGTGCACCCGGACGGGCGGGCCGAGCTGGTGGCGCCGCCGGCCCACTCGGGCCTGGGCACCACGTTCGCCACCCGCGAGCCCTTCACCGTCCACGAGTTCACCGCCGAGCCGGGCTCGCTGCTCGCCCTCTACACCGACGGCCTGGTCGAGGACCCCTCGCGGACGATAGACGAGGGCATCGGCGCGCTGATGCGCGCGGTGGCCCGGATAGCCCCGGGCGACAACCTCACCGAGGCCGTCCGCCACGCGGTGGCCGAGCTGACCCCCGAGCGGCCCCTGCTGCGCGACGACGTGACGCTGATGGTGGCCCGCATGCACGGCCGCCCCGAGCACGACGCGGCCACGCTCGCGGTCCCCTCCGCCGATTTCGGCGCGGTCTCCCGGGCCCGGGACCTGACCGTCCGGCGGCTGTCCGAGTGGGGCCTGGTCGACCGGGTGCACGAGGCGTCGCTGGTGGTCAGCGAGCTGGTGACGAACGCGCTGCGGCACGGCGGCCCCGATGTCACGCTGCGGCTGATCAGGACCGACACCCGGCGGGTGGTGTGCGAGGTGCGCGACCACGGCAACGGCCGCCCGTGGCTGCACCGCGTGGACCCGCTGGGCGAGGGCGGCCGCGGCCTGCTCCTGGTCCACAAGCTCAGCACCCGCTGGGGCGTGCGGTGGGGCGCGGAGGGGGCGAAGACGACATGGGCGGAGATCGCGGCGTGAGCCCGCGGCGCACGGGGACGGCGCGGGGCTCCCGGGCTCCCGGGGGAGGCTTCCCCCGGCCCGTACCGGTGGCCGTCGAGGCGGGCGCCTGCCACCGCACGGAGGCTCCCCTGGACCGGCACCGCAGATCGGACCAGCCGCACCGGCTGAGCGACCACCGCCACGGAGACCGGCCCGGCGGCACGGCCCCAGCGACCGGCGTCACGGAGCCGCGCCGGGGACCAGCCTGAGGCCCGGTGTCGAAGAACGGTGCCGGGCAGCGGCCCAGTGGCAGACCGCCGTCGGGAACCAGCACCGGAAACCGGTCCGAGGGACCGCCCTACAGCCACTCCCCTTCGAGGGCGGTCGCGGTGAGGCCGGGGGCGGCCGCGTAGAGCACCGTGCGGGAGCCGGGCGCGGGGGCGGTGCGGTGGGCGCGGGCGAGGATGTCGAAGACGGCGGCGCCGCCGCGGTTGCCGGTGGCGTAGCTGTCCCAGCTGTGGGCGAGCAGCCCGTCCGGCCAGGAGTCCGGCATGGTCTGCTTCATGTATTCGAGGACGCGGGTGCCGCCGGGGTGGGCGAGCAGCAGGTCGGGGTGCCAGGCCTCCTCGGGGTGGCGGCGGCGCAGCCACTCCCACATCGCGAGGACGGTGCGCTGCACGGCCCGCGGGCCGGAGCGGTCCATGACGAAGTGCACGCCGTCGGCGCGGGTGTGCAGCCGGTGCAGGTCGCTGGTGTCGTGCAGGGTGTGGTGCCAGGAGGCGTCCAGCCGCAGCGCGGCCCCCGGGCGGGGCCGCCCGGTGACGACGGCGGCGACCGCGGTGTCGGCGAAGAGCAGCCGCGTGATCAGCGACTCAAGGGTGTCGTCCAGCGGCTGGTAGGTGGTGCTCAGCGCCTCGGAGACGACGACGAGGACGGTGCGGTCGGGGTCGGCGGCGACCAGGTCGGCGGCCAGGGCGAGCGAGCGGGTGCCGGCGATGCAGGCCCACTGGCTGGCGGGCAGTAGCAGGACGTCGTCGCGCAGCGGCAGCCGGTTGGCGAGGGAGACGTCCAGGCCGGGCAGCGCGGGGGTGGTGGAATGGCTGGTGATCAGGCAGTCCACGTCGGCGGCGGTGATCCCGGCGTCCGCCAGCGCGCGGCGGGCGGCCCGCTCCCCGTACTCCTGCACGGCGGTCCACGCGGGCCCGTTGCGCTCCTCGATCGTCCGGGGGCCGGGCACGCTGTGCAGGGCGCCCACGATGCGGTCGATGTCGGCCTTGCCGAAGTCCTCGGCGGCCAGCGCGGCGCGTGCGGCGGCCTCGTCGGGCGCGCGCAGCCCGCCGTCGGCCAGCGCGGACTGCTCCGCGAGCGGCCGCATCCAGTGCCGGACGGTGATGCCGGTGCTCGCGGCTATGCCGTCGATCCGGGAGAGCCAGGGCGCACTCGGGTGCCGCACCCGTACGTCCTTGAGGATGTCCTCGGTGGTGACGGCGAACTCGCCCGCGACGACGGCCGGCGGAAACACGTAGGCAGGCACGGGGCCCTCCTCAAAACGACGGTGGTGGACGTCCGTGTGACGGCGGGGGACCCATGGCTCCGCGGCCGCTCTTGCATTGTGTCCCACGAGAACACCAATCGGCGTGAAAAGTGACAGAACTGACACGCCACCTCTTTTGCTGATCTTCCGCCCTTGCTCGTTTCCGGGCGCGATCCGAGCCGCAGGCTCACGGGCATCCCCCCGGGGAAGCGGTCGGGCCCGGGGCGTGCACTCGCGGGCACCCTTGTGTCCGGGGCCGGGCTTGACCCTGACGTGCGGGGCAGGGCTTACGGTCCCCCCGTCCCGCGGCCGCTGCCGCCGCCCCCAACTCCCCTGCTGGAGTCCGCACATGACGCTGCCGCCGTCCCTGCCCGCCCTGTCGCGCGAGGTGCGTCTCGTCGCCCGCCCCCGGGCCCTGCCCGCGCCCGAGCACTTCGCCGTGGCCGAGGTGCCGCTGCAGGGCCCCGCACCCGGCCACGTCCTGGTCAGGAACCGCTACTTCCTCGTCTTCCCCGGCCTGCGCACGCTGATGGGCGAGGAGAGCGCCGGGGTGCCGCTGCCGCCGCTGCGCCCGGGCGACACCGTGTTCGGTCCCGCGGTGGGCGAGGTGGTGGTGGCGCCGCCGGGCGGCCAACTGCGCGCCGGGGACCGGGTGATGCACCTGCGCGGCTGGCGGGAGTACGCCGAGGTGGCCGCCGGGGAGTGCGTGCCGCTCGGCGGCGAACTTCCCGAAGTGGCGTACCTCAACCAGGGCGTGGCCGCGTACGGCGCGCTGACCCGGCTGGCCGCCGTACGGACCGGCGATGTGGTCCTGGTCACGGGGGCCGCCGGCGCGGTGGGCTCGATGGCCGGGCAGATCGCGCGACTGCTGGGCGCGGGGCGGGTGATCGGGACGACGGGTTCGCCGCGCAAGGCCGAGCGGCTGACCGGGGAACTCGGCTACGACGCCGTCGTCCTGCGCGGCTCGGGCTCCTTCGCGGACCGGCTGACCGAGGCGGCACCCGACGGCATCGACGTCCTGCTCGACACCGTGGCGGGCGAACAGCTGACCGCCGCGGTCGCCGCGGCCCGGCCGGGCGCCCGTTTCGCCCTGGTCGGCGCCCTGTCGGGCCAGCTCTCCGCCCGGCGCGCGGGCGGCAGCGCCCCCACCACGCTCGACGCGTACCGCCTCGTCATCCAGGGCGTCTCCCTGCGCGGCTACCGCGGCACGGACCACCCCGACGTCCCCGCCGAATGGACCCGCCACCTCGCCACCTGGCTCCGCACGAAGGCGATCACTTTCCCCCACACCCTGATCCCGGGCCTCACCGACGCCCCTCAGGCGCTCCAAGACCTCCTCAAGGGCGCCCACTTCGGCCCGGTGATCGTCCAACTGCCGTAAGGATCGCGGACGCTGGGAAGCCTGCTGGTCCGCACCGAGAAGGTCTTGGGGCGCCGCGAGATGACGTGGAGCCCTGCCCCGGGCGTAACTTGGGGCCTCGGGGAGCGGGGAGGGGATCGTGCGGATCGGTGAGGCGGCTGCCGCGGCGGGGACGACGGCCAGGGCGCTGCGGTACTACGAGCAGCGCGGGCTGCTCGCGGCGCCGGCGCGGTCGGCGTCCGGGCAACGCGAGTACGGGGAGGGCGAGGTGGCCCGCGTGCGGGTCATCCGCGACATGCTCGCGCTGGGCTTCACGGTCACGGACCTGTGCTCCTGCGCCGACCGGCTCCACCTGCTGGAGCGGGATCCCGCCCCCCGCTGCGGCTCCGTCGATCCCGCGGACCCCGCCTCCGGCGTGGTGGGCCGTCGCCTTGCCGCCCTGGACGCCGAGATCACCCGGCTGACCGCCCTGCGCGAGAACCTCGCCCGCCGCGCCTCGGGCGAGCCCGCGGACCGCACGGCGGCGCCGTAACCGTACGGGGCGGGCCGGCACCGCGCCGGCGCGGCCGACGTACGGACCCCGCTGCAACCGCGACGCGGAACCCAGCGGCCCGTACCGTTCGCCTCTGCCGTCCTGCCCGCTCTCACCGGCCTGCGGGCATGCCGGTGGCGGATACGGGGGCGGCGAGGTGGGCGTCGAAGAAGGCGCCGAGGGCCGAAGCGGCCTGGTCGACGTAGCGCGGCACGTCGTACAGGTCGTAGTGGCCGGCGCCTTCCACGACCCGCAGGCTCTTGTCGCAATCGGCCCGCCGGAACAGCTCGTATCCGTCGCGGTAGGACCCGAAGCTGCCGACCCGGTCGCCCACGACGACCTGTAGGGGCTGGGTCAGCAGCTCCTCGACCAGGTGGAAGGCGTCGAAGGCGATCACCGGGGCGACGCTGACGAACCGCAATCGGTTGGCCGAGCGCGGGTGCTCACCGCGGGGTGTGCGGTAGTAGTCCACTGCTTCGAGCACATCGGCGTCGGTGATTCCGGCCGCGCGTGCCTCCTCGGGGCTGTCGGGGACCCATGGGCGGATCCCGGGCTGTCCGCCGCGGGCCTCGATCGTGCGCTGCCGGCCGACCTCCTCCAGCAGCCGTACCGTGTTCTCGCGGCTGCCCGCGCCCTCTCGCCGGGCCCGGCCGATGCTGATCGGCGCCACCACGCCCACCGCGGCGATGCGATGGTCGGTCATGGCCGCGTTGACCGCGTATCCCCCACCCGCGCAGACGCCCAGCACGCCGATCCGCTCCTCGTCGACGTACCCGAGCGTGGTCAGATGGTCGACCGCGCACCGGATGTCCTCCACCCGCGAGGCGGGCTCCTCCAGGTGGCGGGGCTCACCGCCGCTCTCCCCCTGGTAGGAGGCGTCGAAGGCGAGGGCGACGTACCCGCGCCGCGCCATCTCGGCCGCGTACAGCCCCGCGGTCTGCTCCTTGACGCCGTTCCCGGGATGGACGCAGACGACGGCGGCGTAGGTCCCGGCCGGATCGAAGCCGGCAGGCAGGTGGAGGATGCCGGCGATCTCAAGGTGCCGGTTGGGGAAGGTGATCGTTTCCATGCCTTCATCCTGATCACCGGCCACGGGACTTTGAATGCTTGCCCGTGCCCCGTTGTTGTTCGAGAATCCCACCATGGCGCGTGACCCCGTCTCCGAAGTGCTCGATCTTGTCGACGCGCGCTGCGTGATCACCGGCGGTCTGCGGGCGGGCGGGCAGTGGTGGCACCGCTCGCGACCCGGCGCGGCGGTCAAGATCGACGCCGTGGTGAGCGGCTCGTGCCGGCTGATCGCCGACGATCGGGCGCCCCTGCTACTCGGCCCGGGGGACGCCGCCGTGCTCTGCGGCGTCGACACCGCCGTCCTGTGCAGCGATCCGGGCCCGGACCCCCAAGCGGGCCCTCACATGGATCAGGAGCCGACGCGGGAGACGGGCTTCTTCTCGCGCATCGGCGCGGGCGAGCCCGAGGTGGTCGTCATCGGCGGACACGTCGAGCTCGACCCGGCGTCGGCGGACCTGTTCACGTCGGCGCTTCCGCCCGTCCTCCACGCACCGGCCGCGGACGCCGAAGCGGCCGGGATGCGGCGCCTGCTGGAGCGGATCGTCGAGGAGAACGACACCGACCGCGCCGGGGCCCGCTTCGCCGCCGACCAGTACGCCCAGCTCCTGCTCCTCGAAGCACTCCGCACCGTGCTGCGGCACGAAGCGGCCGCCCCGCCCGGCTGGCTGCGCCTGCTGACGGACCCCCGGCTGCGCCCCGCGGTCCGCCTCATGCACGCCGATCCCGGCCGCGCCTGGCAGCTTCCCGAACTCGCCGCCGCCGCGCACATGTCCCGCAGCCACTTCGCCCGCCGGTTCGCGCACGTGTCGGGGCAACCGCCCCTGACGTACCTGTCCCACTGGCGCGTCCGGCTCGCCCAACGCGCCCTGCGGACGTCCGACACCACCGTCGCGGCACTGGCACAGCAGCTCGGCTACGCATCCGAGAGCTCGTTCAGCCACGCCTTCACCCGCGTGACCGGCACCTCCCCGTCCCGCTACCGGCGCGGCGCCGCACCTCGGAACGGTCCCCGACCCGGTGGCCCGCCCCAGGACTGAAACCGAGCTGCCCGGCGCCCGTGCGCACGGCGGACACGGCCGGGGAAGCCGTGACGAGCCGCCCGGCACCGCCTCGTCCCCACCCGCAACGCCGCTCCAATACCCCCGGCCGATCTGCCCGTTCGGATCCGGAGACCGTGCACTTTTGGTCTGCGTGGCTCAACTCCGCTCCCCTGCTGCCCCTGCCAACTGGCAGGGTGGCCGTACAAAGTCCACACCCGCGTGAGCGGCCCGCGCCCCACCCGAGGTGGGGAGCGGCACACGGGTGACGTCAACTGCCGCCTGGAGTACGTGTGTCCACATCCGTCACCCCGTCCGTGCCGGCCCGGCGGCGCTCGCGTGCCTGGCTCGGCGTCCTCGCGACCGCCGCCGGCTCGCTCGCCCTGGCGGCCGGGCCCGCGCACGCCGCCGCTCCCGCCGGCCACCACCCGGCGCCCCAGGGGCCGTTGGCCTGCGGACGGGCCGGGTGGGTGGACGGCTACAGCGACGCGCTGGACAAGACGTCCGCCTACGGGCTCGGCGTCGGCGACCTGTCCGCGCTGACGTGGGACGCCCGCCGGGGCGCGTACGCGGCGATCGTCGACCACGCCACCGGCGAGCAGGCGCGGTTGTGGTTCATCGCCGACCCCGCGAAGCCGCGCATCACCGGCACCCTGGTGCTGCGCAAGCCGGACGGCACCCCGTACGACGACACCGACTTCGACGGCGAGGGCCTGGCCGTCCTGCCCGACGGCGACTACCTGGTCAGTTCCGAAGTCGAGCCCTCCGTACGGGTCTTCGACCGCCAGGGCGTGCAGCAGGCCGAACTGGCCGTGCCCGCCCGCTTCCGCGTCGCGCCCGCCGGCGAGGCCACCGCGAACGCCACCCTGGAGGGCCTGAGCGTCTCGCCGGACGGCCGCTACGTGTACGCCGCCATGGAGGGCGTCCTGTCCGGCGACGTGGCCCCGGGCGGCAGCGCCGACGACCGCCGCATCCTCGTCTACCGCGCCTCCGGGCGGCACGGCTACACCCTGGTCAAGGAGATCGGCTACCAGGTGGACCCGGGCAACCGCATCTCGGAGGTCGCCGCCTACGGCCGCAGCGGGCTGCTCGTCCTGGAGGCCGCCTTCATACCCGGCACCGGCAACACGATCAAGGTCTACGGCGTGCCCGACGCCCGCGGCGCCGCCGACGTGACCGCCGTGCCCGACCTCGGCACGGCCCCCGCGGGCGTCCTCGCCCGCAAGGTCCTCACCGTGGACGTCGACGCCTGCCCCTCACTCGGCGCGGTCGCCAAGGAGCCCCAGGCCAACCCGCTGATGGACAACTACGAGGGCATGGCGATCGCCCCCGGCCCGCAGCCGCTCGGCCTGGCCCAGGTGGTGCTGGTCAGCGACGACAACTCCAACGCCACCCAGACCACCCGCCTGCTCCGCCTCACCGCCCGCCTCCCCGGAGCCCGTTGACGGCTCCCGCCCCGAAACCCCGCGGCACGGCGCTTCTTTGGGGGAGTGCCGTGCCGCGGCCCTGCACCGGACCGGTCACGCGTGCCCGATGCCGGGGCGGCGAATAAGCGGTGGCCCCGCGGCCCGCGGCTCTGCCAGGGTGTCGGCCATGAACCACTGTGGCCACCTCCCCGTTCGACCGGTTCGTCCGCATCGTGCGGAGCATCACGCGGGGAGGAGAGCCGCCGCCGCGGCGGCCGGGCGCCCCCGGTCATGATCGACGCCTTCGCCGATCCCGGAACCCCCGACCACCGCTCCCCCGGCCGCTACCTGTGGTGGCTGCTGACCAGCCAGCGCCGCCGCGCCTGGGGCGGCGCGCTGCTCGGCACGGTGTGGATGATCCTCACCACCCTCACCCCGTACGTGCTCTCCCGCGCGATCGACGACGGCCTGGTGCCCGGGCGTACCGGCGCCCTCCTCGCATGGAGCGCGGCGCTGCTGTGCCTGGGCTCGTTCACCGCCTGGGTGAGCATCATGCGGCACCGCACGATGACGCGGCTGCGGATGGACGCGACCTTCCGCACGGTGAAGTCCGTGGTGGGGCAGGCGGTCCGGCTGGGCGCCGCGCTGCCGCGGCAGGCGGGCGCGGGCGAGATCGTGACCATCGGCGTCACCGACGTGCTCCAGATCAGCCAGGCGCTGACGATGACGGGGCCGGGCGTCGGCGCGGTCGCGGCCTGCCTGGTGGTGGCCGTCCAGCTGCTGGCTATCTCCCTGCCGCTGGCCGCGGTGGTGCTGGCCGGGGTGCCGGTGATCGCCCTGGTGGTGGGGCCGCTGCTGGGACGGCTGAAGGGCGCCGAGGGGGACTACCGGGAGCAGCAGGGCGGCCTGACCGCGCGGATCGGCGACCTCGCGGGCGGCCTGCGGGTGCTCAACGGCCTCGGCGGCAAGCGGCTGTTCGCCGACGCCTTCCGCGGCGACTCGCGCGCGCTGGTGGACCAGGGCTACCGGGTGGGTTCGGTGACCAGCTGGGTGCAGGCGCTCGGCATGGGCCTGCCGATGCTCTTCCTCGCGGTCGTGACCTGGCTCGCGGCCCGGCTGGCGGCCCAAGGCAGCATCAGCGTGGGCGAATTCGTGGGGGTCTACGGCTATGTGGCGGTGCTGGTGCAGCCGGTGGCGTTCTTCATCGAGTGCGGCTACGACGTGACGCGCGGCATGGTGGCAGCGAACCGCGTCGTACGGTTCCTCGCCCTCCAGCCGCCGCAACGCGAGCAGACCGCCGAAGCTCCCGCGGCGCCCTCGGCGTTGAGCGATCCGGAGTCGGGAGTCGAGGTGGCCCCAGGGCAGTTGACGGCTCTGGTGAGCGGCCGGCCCACGGAGGCGGCCGAAGTGGTGGACCGGCTGGGCGGGTTCGCCGACTCGCGGGTGCTGTGGGGCGGGGTGCCGCTCCTGGACGTCCCGGCGGCGCGGGTGCGCGAGCGGGTCCTGGTCGCCGACAACGAGGCCGACCTGTTCGCGGGCACGCTGCGCGAGGTCGTCGCCGGGGCGCGTGAGCACGGCGACGAGGAGATGGCGGCGGCCGTCGAGGCGGCCATGGCGCAGGACGTGGTCGACGCCCTGCCGGACGGGCTGGACTCGCCGATCGACGCCCAGGGCCGCAACCTGTCGGGCGGGCAGCGCCAACGCGTCCGCCTGGTACGGGCGTTGCTCGCCGACCCGGAGGTGCTGCTCGCGGTGGAACCGACGTCCGCGCTGGACGCGCACACCGAGGCGGCCGTCGCCGCGCGGCTGCGTACCGCCCGCGAGGGCCGTACGACCCTGGTCGCGGGCACCTCGCCGCTCCTGCTCGACCAGGCCGACACCGTCTACTACCTGCGGGACGGCAAGGTGGCGGCGAAGGGCCCGCACCGCACCCTGCTGCGCGAAGTCCCCGGCTACCGCGCCCTGGTGGCGCGTGAGACCGAGGAGGCGCCGCCGGATACTCCCGGGGACACCGCGCCCGGCGGGACGGCGGGACGCGGCGGCGGCACCACCGCGCCGGAGGGCACCCCGCGGGAAACTCCGCGCGGCGATGCCGCAGCGCCGGACCACGCCACCGCACCGCCGCCTGGTGCCGCCGGGATGGCGCCGCGCGAAGACGCCCCGCTCGACGACTTGTCCGAGGAAGCCGCAGGACCGGGCACCGTCCCGCGCAACGGCCCGCTGCTGCCCGACCAGAACGCCGCCGACTCGCCCCGTGGAGCCGCCCGATGAGCGGTCACCTGCCCGTCGCCGAGGGCGCCGCCACCCGCCGTGCCGCCTGGCGGCTCATCCGCGCCGACGGCCGGGCCTTCGCCCTCTCCCTGGTGCTCAACGCGCTGGCCGCCGCGGCGGGCCTGGCCGGTCCGTGGCTGGTCGGCCGGATCGTCGACGACGTGCGCGCGGGCTCCGGCACCGGCGCGGTGGACCGCCTGGCGATCGTGATCGCCCTGTGCAGCCTCGCCCAGTTCCTGCTGGCCCGCTACGCCCGTTACGTGGGGCACCGGTTCGGCGAGCGGACCCTGGCCCGTATCCGCGAGGAGTTCGTGGACCGGGCGCTGGCGCTGCCCGCCTCGGTGGTGGAGCGCGCCGGGACCGGCGACCTGACCGCGCGCGGCACCAGCGATGTCGCCGCGGTGGGCACCACGCTGCGCGACGCCGGGCCCGAAGTGCTCACCTCGCTGGTGCAGGCGGCCTTCATCCTGGGCGCGGTCTTCGTCCTCGACCCGCTGCTGGGCTGCTGCGGCCTGCTCGGCCTGGTCGGCATCAGGTTCGCCCTGCGCTGGTACCTGTCCCGGGCCCGTACCGCGTACCTTGCCGAGGGCGCGGCCAACTCCGCGCTCACCGAGGTCCTTTCGGCCACTGCGTCCGGCGCCCGCACGATCGAGGCGTTCGGGCTGCAGCAGCGGCGGGCGCGGGCGAGCCGGGAGGCGATCGAGGTCTCGCGCCGGGCGCGGATGCGCACCCTGTTCCTGCGCACCGTGTTCTTCCCGTGGGTCGAGGTCTGCTACGTGGTGCCGGTGGTGGGCGTCCTGCTGGTCGGCGGGCTGCTGCACGCGCACGGCGTGATGAGCCTGGGCGCGGTGGTCTCCGCGGCCCTGTACCTGCGGCAGTTGTCCGAGCCGCTGGACCAGGTGCTGATGTGGGTGGAGCAACTGCAGTCCAGCAGTGCCTCGTTCGCCCGCGTCGAGGGCCTGGCCGCCGCTCCCCGCACCGCGGGCGGGAGTTCGCCGGCGCCGCGGGACGACCGGATCGACGTGCGCGGAGTGCGCTACTCCTACGACGGCGGCGCACAGGTGCTGCACGGCGTGGACCTCACGGTACGGCCGGGTGAACGGCTGGCCGTGGTCGGCCCGTCGGGGGCGGGCAAGACCACGCTGAGCCGGCTGCTGGCGGGCATCGACCGCCCCGACGCCGGCTCGGTGACGGTCGGGCGGGTGCCCGTCGCGGACCTGGACCCCGAGCAGCTGCGCCGCCAGGTCGTCCTGGTCACGCAGGAGCACCACGTCTTCCTGGGCACCCTGCGCGACAACCTGCTGCTTGCCGCCCCGGACGCCGACGACGGTGAACTCCTCGCCGCGCTCGGCGCGGTCGGCGCGGAGTGGTTGGCGGCGCTGCCGGCGGGCCTGGACACCCGGCTGGGCGAGGGCGGTCACCGCACCGACGGCTCGCAGGCGCAGCAACTGGCGCTGGCCCGCGTGGTGCTGGCCGACCCGCACACCCTGGTGCTCGATGAGGCCACCGCGCTGCTCGACCCGGCGACCGCCCGGCACACCGAGCGCGCGCTCGCCCATGTGATGCGCGGCCGTACCGTCATCGCCATCGCCCACCGCCTGCACACGGCCCACGACGCGGACCGGGTGGCGGTGATGGCGCACGGCCGGCTCGCCGAAGTGGGCACCCACGAGGAGCTGGTGGCGGCGGGCGGCGCGTACGCGGCGCTGTGGGCCACCTGGCACGGCGACCGCGAGAACGCCGCTGAGCAGGTGTGAACGGTCCGGGCGGTTGTGCCGGGTGCCGGGCGGCGGGGCGCCCTCACCACGTACGATCGCCCAATGGCTGACATGACCGAGACCACGCCCGGCTGGCTGTCCGACGACGAGCTGGAGCTGACCCGCGCCCGCATGCCGATCCTCTACGTCGACGCCGTGCCGGTGCGGGTGGACGACCGCGGGGAGGTCACCCACGTCGGGCTCCTGCTGCGGATCGGCCCCGACGGCACGGTCAGCCGCACCCTGGTCTCGGGCCGGGTGCTGCACCACGAGCGGGTCCGCGACGCGCTGCTGCGGCACCTGGAGAAGGACCTCGGCCCGGTGGCGCTGCCGCACGTCCCGGCGTCCCTGCAGCCCTTCACGATCGCCGAGTACTTCCCCACCCAGGGCATCACGCCCTTCCACGACCCGCGCCAGCACGCGGTCTCGCTCGCTTATGTCGTCCCGGTGGCGGGTGACTGCCGCCCCCGGCAGGACGCCCTCGACCTGGTCTGGCTCACCCCGTCCGAGGCCGTCTCCCCCGAGCTCCAGCAGGAGATGCCGGGCGGCCAGGGCGTCCTGCTGAAGCAGGCGCTCTCCCACGTGGGGTGCCTCGGCTGACCTGCGGGAGGCGGGATTGGCCGAGCTTTCGGGAAGCAGGGTTCGCCGAACTTCGGAAGGCGGGGTTCACCGAGCTGTCGGGGAGCGAGGTTTACGCGGTACGGCGGAGTCGCCTGGCTCGCAGCAGGGCTCCGGCGAGCGCCACGGCGATGCCGCCGGCCGCGTAGCACCCCAGGACCCACAGCGGCCCGGTGGTGTGGTGCCCGTCGAAGTACACGGTGTTCCGTACGGCGGTGGTGCCCGCGCCCGGTGGCAACCACGGCCCGATGCTGCGCCAGAACGTCGGCAGCAGCGCCCCGGGGTAGGCACCGCCCGCGCTGGGGTTGCCGAGCACGACGAAGAGCAGGATGGCCACGCCCACGCCGGCGGTGCCGAGCAGCGTCTGGAAGGCGACAGTGGCGGCGCCGGAAGCGAAGACGACCAGCGTACCGATCGCCCACAGTGCCGCGAAGTGCCCGGTGAGCGCGCCGAGCACGGGATCGGCGATGATCGCGCCGCCGAGCCCTGAGACGACCGCGTAGACCGCCAGGCCGAGCAGGCGGATGACGGTGCGGTGCGGGTTGGCCGGGCGGGCGCCGCCGGCCATGCCGAGGATGGCGGCGGCGAGGTAGCCGCCGATCATCCAGCCGAGCACCAGGTAGAAGGAGGAGAGGCCGCGCCCGTCCTGGGGGCTGGGAGCCCGCAGATCGGTGATGCGGAACTGCCGCCCCTGGGCGGTCTCGACCCGCCGGACGATCTGCGTGGCCGCGTCCGACACCGACGGCCCGCCGGCTGAGGCGATCAGCAGGGTGTCGGTGCGGGCGCGCGGGTCGAACACGAAAGCCGCGTCCACCTCGCGGGTGAGGACCAACTGCCGGGCCTGTGCGGGGCTGTCCGCCGTACGGGCACGGAACGGGCCGCCGGGCAGAGCGTCGAAGCGCGCGGCGATCTGTTCGGCCGCCTGCCCGGGCGCGGTGACGGCGACGGGGATGCGATGCGGCTTCGGTGCGTGGAAGGCACCGATGTAGGAGAGGACGAAGCCGAGTTGGAGGGCCAGTACGGCGGTCACGAGCAGCACCGCGCGCCGGCTCACCGCGTCGCGCAGCTCGCCGGTGAAGCGGTGCCGCGGGGACGGACCGGGGGCAGCACCGGGTGCCGGGCCGGGGGTGGTCGGGCCGGTGGGGGCCATGGGCGGGTCCTGTCGTCGTCGGCGTCTCTTCGGTCGCAAGGCGGTTGTACGGCGGTTCCGGGCGGTTGCGGCGGGTTGTGCGGCGGTTGCGTGGCGTACGGTCGTCAGCCGCGCGGCTCGGCTTCTTCCGACGTCCCGCTGCCCGCCCCGTCCGCCTCACGGTGCCGTCCAGCCTGCCCCCGTCGCCCGCCGCCCGCCCGCACGGCACGCGGAGAGCGCTCCCGTACGGCCCAGCGCGCCACCTGCGTCACCGCGTACCGGGGTCTTCCGTTCCGCAACTCATACCCACGGGCACGCCCGCGGCAGTGCGCGCAGACGGCAGCACGGGCTGCTGCAACGGGCTCGGCTCAAAGGACGGCCGGGCATCCCCGACGCGTCCAAACGCTGCCGCTGTTTGTGGCCGGCCCAACGATCTAGGCAACCTCGATCGCCCGGTCCAGCCTGTCCCTGCGAGCCCGCACGCTCAGGACCGCATCGAAGGCCTCGTCGAAGGCCAGCCGCACCCCGACCCGCTCAGAGGACAGCGAACGCAGCCAGCTCTCGTGCTCTGCCGTCCACGCCGATCCCTCCCACAGCAGGCCCTGGCGCAGCAGCAGCTTGGAAAGCCGGTGCCGGGCCCGCATCAAGTCCCCCCGCGCGCGCACCAGATCCCGGGCGGCCTCCTCGGCCTCGGTGGGCACCCGCACTGCAGGCAACCCGCCGATCCGCAGCAGTCGCGCGAGGCGCTCGGCGTCCCGGCGATCGGTCTTCACCCGATCCCCCGGCGGTCGCTCGATCTTCGACGGCGCCACCACCACGCACCGCACCCCCGCTCCCGTTAATGCTCCGGCCAGCCCGAACCCGGTCAGACCAGCCTCATAGGTCACCGCCACCGGGCCGTCCAGCGTAAACACCCACGCCAGCACAGCATCGGTCTTCGGCGACAGCCGCAACGACCGGACCTCACCCGACAGGGCATCAATCACACACGCAACAATCGACCGCGCGTGAACGTCCAACCCCACACACGTACGCTCGAACAGCACCGGCGCCTCCCGTAATTGCGGCTCTGCCGTCACACCACAATGTGACGGCAACCCGCGCCAACTTACGAGCGAGGCGCCGGCCCTCCATACGGTCTAGCCACGGAGAGCAGGCAGGAACCCAATGCTTCGGCGATCCTGGGGTCTTTCCAATATGGACAAGGAGCGGGGAATCGCTATCAGAACCCCAAATATGCAGAAACCAGCACAGAATAGCCAACTGGCTACGGGCACCCACCGCCATGCGTGAGACCCTGCGCCCTGATAGCTCACTCGCGGCGGGCGAAGTCGGGAACGCCCTCGACCGACGCCGGATCTTCGATCGACCACGTCGGAGCACCTTCTGGAGCGCGGACCCGGGAGACAGAGATGCCGTGCAGGCATGCACCGCACCACAGGAGCACGTACCCGATCCGCGTTTCGAGCTTGACGATGTATCTGATCTCAAGCCGGTTTTGGCCGCACTCCGGACATGGGATCAGACCTACATCGCCCTTCCGGTCGACCACCTGGCTGAGCACCCTCAGCCATGCTGCGCGATCTGCCATCAGCCCAACCTCCCACTGAAGAAGCTCCAGAATTGGTCCTCTGATCCGTAGGCGGCGCGCTCCCAGGCAGCCTCTTGCTCAAGCGACGACGCGGGTCCGTACAACTGGATCTGCATGACGTGCATCCGCTCGTGACCAATCGTTCGAACGAGGTTTTCTGTGGAAGAGAAGGCATCCGGGTACAACGTGATCGTCCCATCTGGTGACGTATGACCGTACAAGCCGCGCCCGATCAAGTCTGTGTCGCGATTAATCTTGACCTTGACACCGTCAAGACTCACTCCAGCGTCTCGGGCCACTTGCTTGACCGTGCGCTTCTGCATGGGAACCTGGAGATCAGAGAAGGCTCCTGTATTCGCAGTGCGTCGTGTCAGTCCTGGTGAACTACTACGGCCCGATGTGCCCGCGCCACCACCGCGTCCGGCGGTGAAACTGTCGGCCCCTGCCAGGTCCGCGACGACCGCGGAGCCCGCCGCGACGGTGTCCAGACCGGCTGTCTCCGCGGCGACACTCACGCCGGCGGCGGAGGCTGCGACGGTGGCCATGCTCGCGCCCGCGCCGCCTGCCGAGGCTTCCAGGAACGCGCTTCCTGCTGCCAGCGCGATCTCGGGTGCGGTGGCCACGAGAGCGATCGCGGCAGCGATGGCCAGCCCGATCAACACCGCCAGCAGGATCTGCTCGGCGTGCACCTCGACTTGGCAGCCCACGTTGTACCAGGAGCAGTGCCGGTGCGCGGCCTCGGCGACAGCGCCCTTCTCCAGCTTGGCGCGGGCGGCCGAGGCCGCCTCCTTCTTCGACTGCGCCTCGATCGCGGCACGGTCGGCGTCCGCCTGCTGGGCGTTGTAGTCGCTGCACGTCGTCGCTGTACAGTCCGCGCCGAAGCCCTCTTCCTGGGCCTGGTGCTGCGTGATCGGCGGCGCGTCGGGAGTGGTCGGGGTGTTGACGGTGGGATCGGCCCACCAGTTGTCCATGCCGGTCGGGTCGGAGCCGCTTGCCGGGTTGTCGGCGGCGTAGGTGTAACCGCCCATTTGGCTCGGGTCGCCCGCCTCGAAGATCGGGTCGGGTGACAGGAAGCGGCCCTGGACCGGGTCGTACTGGCGTGCCCCGAGCAGGTCGAGGCCGCTGCCGGGGTCGGACGGCTGGTTGAGGAAGCCACGGGTGTCGTACGGCGAGACCCACGCGGAAGGGATTGCCCCGCGGGTGTTGCCGTAGGGGTCGTAGAAGCGGCGTGTCACCGCGTCGTTGGCGGCGTTGACCAGCAGTGTGCCGGTGCCCTGGAGCCCAGCCAGTTGGTAGGAGAGCTTGCCCGAGCTGTCCCGGATGATCTCGGTGCCGTCCGGCCCGGTGTAACTGCGGATCGCGTTCTCGGTGGAGGTGCCGCCCTGGGTGTTGAGCGTGATCTGCTCGGCGCCGCCGAACAGGAACAGGGTCTTCGTGCCGTCGTCGTCCTGCTCCAAGAGGGAGCCGTCGCCGCCGTAGAGGTAGCTGCTGGTGTGGGTGGTGCCGTCCGGCCCTGTGGTGGTTGCGGTGGCGGTGCGGCCCTGGACGTCGTACGTCAGCGCCTGGTGGGTGGTGCCCGCGCCGGTACCGGTCGAGTTGGTGGTACGGGTGATGGTGTCGCCGGCGTCGTCGTAGCCCAGCTGCTGGCTGGAGTCGGTGGCGGGACCGGTGGTGGTGACGCTGCCGGCCCGGTTCGGGTCGGTGGTGGCCTTGGTGGCATCGACACCCGGGTAGTCAACCTGCTGCACGGTGTTGGCGGCGGAGTTGCCGGCCGGGTCGTGCTGGACCAGTTCGGTCCGGTCGCCCAGCAGGTCGTAGCTGTAGCTCTGCCAGTAGGGGGCCGGCCCGCCGACGGTGGTCTGGTTCGGGTGTGCGGGGTTCGCCGTTGCCGTGGGCGAGGCGCTGGTGCAGCCGCCGAGTCCACCGGCTGGCACGCTGGTCTGGCTCTGCTGGGACGGGTCCTCGGTGATGGTGCCGGTGTCGGTCCATGCCTGGGTCAGCCGCTGGAGCGAGTTGTAGTCGAAACACTGGAGGTCGTGCGCGCCTTCGGCGATCTGCCAGTCGTCGACCGCAGTGATCTCGCCCGCGGCGTTGTAGCGGTAGTCCGTGCGGTCGACTTCCGCGTCGGACTGCTGGAGCGAGGCCGAGGTGTCCAGGAGCCGCCCGGTGGCCTGGTCGTAGTCGGCCGTGGTCATCAGCTCTTCGCCGGTACCGCCGTAGGTGGTACTGATGGTGTGGCCGTATCCGTCATGGACACTGTCGTCGACATAGGCGGACCTGGTGTTGGTACCGAGGCCGCTGAACTCGCCCATGGCGTTGTAGCTGTAGGCGAGTTGCTCGGCGGGCAAGCCGCCGTCCGTGCCGAACGACTCGTTGTTGAGCAGTCCGGTGGTCGTCGTGTAGCTGGCGTCCTGCTCGAACACGGTGCGCCCAGCCGACGTGGTCTCGTGCGCGCCGTCGGGCAGGGCCGGCTGGGCGAAACCGTCGGCGGCAGGGATGGACACGTACGCCCCGGTGGGCTTGCCGAACGCGTTGTACCCGGTCACGCCGGTGATGTAGGTGTTCGGGGTGGTGCTGCCCGAGGGGTAGACGTAGCTCGTGGCCGAGGTCTGCGCCCCCTTGCGGAGCGTGTCATAGACGGTACTATCCAGCTTCGCCCCGGCGGCCGGGTGGTCGGTGTAGGCGCCGCTGTCCACCTCGACCTGCCGGTTGTCCCAGTCGTAGTGGTACGACAGGGTGTTCCCCGCGGGGTCGGTGGTCTGCAGCAGGTTGCCCGACTCGTCGTAGGGCCCGTACACGGTCTTGCCGATGTTCGGGTCGGTCTGCGAGGTCTTCTGTCCCAGCAGGTCGTAGGTGGCGCTCCACGTGTTTCCGGCGCTGTCCTGGACAGACTTGACCTGGCCGGAGGAGTAGTAGCTGTAGGTGGTGGTCGAGTCGGCGGCCGACGCCTGGCCGGCCGTGCCGGAGGTCCACAGGGCCGTGCCGCCGGAGGAGTCCACGGCGAGGCTGCCGTCGTTGCCCAGGCGCAGGGTGTTGCCGGTGGCGGAGGTCAGGCCGGAGATATTGGTGACGGCACCGGTCGGGGTGACCACGTCCAGGTTCCCGTCCGAGCCGAGTTGGGCGTGGGAGCCCGGCGTGGAGGTGCCGGAGTGCCAGAGGGTCTTGCCGCTCGCCAACGAGGAGAGCACCAAGTCGCCGCCGGGTTGCATCTCCAACCGGCTCGACGCCGACGCCAGTTGCGATCCGGAGGTCAGGATCTGTCCCTCCGTGAGGCTGACCGCCGCATCGGTGTCCTCGACCACGGTGCGGGTGGTGCGGCCAAGGGCGTCGGTGAAGGTCCTGGTGGTGGGGCCGCCGGCCGGAGAGGTGGCGATGGCCTCGTCCGCACCCGCGTAGTTGGTGGTGGACTGCCACTGCACCTGGTTGCCTTGGGTGACGGTCTGCGCGGCGGTGGCACGTCCCATGCCGTCGAAGACGGTGACGCTCTGGACCGGTGCCGAGCTCTGCGGGAGCTCCGCCATGGTGGTGGTCGGGCCGGATGTGTCGTCGTAGTAGGCGGGGTAGCTGTCCCAGGCCCAGCCGTGGTCGTCGTAGAAGGTGTCGGAGACAAGCCGCTCGGAAGCCCCCGATCCGCTGGTGCCGCTGGGATCGCTGGCGAATCCGGTATCGGTCAGGGCGTTCGCCTGCGTCTCACGCTGCTGCATCATCCCGTCGAGGATGGTGATGGTGGTGCTGTAGTAGCCGTCGTCCAGCAGGGTCTTGGTGGTCACCGAGGAGGGAGCGCCGGGGTCGGTGACGGTGCCGTCCGTGTCGACCTGCGCTCCGGGGTCGACCGCGTAGGTGTAGGTCTCCTGCGGTGTTGAGGTGTTGCCGGCCTTCGGGTGTCCCGGTCCCCAGACCTCGGTGGCACGGCCGAGGGGGTCGTACACGTAGCTGGTGACACCGCCGTTGACGTCCGTGCTGGCCAGGGTCAGGCCACGCTCGGGGTCCAGGGTCTCGGATGTCTTCCACTGGGCGGAGCCGTCCACCGGGGTGGTCACCGTGGAGGTGGCGGAGGGCAGTTCACCGGCGGAGGCCGGGGTGTAGCTGGTGGTCGTCTTGTTGCCGCGTTCGTCGTATGTGGTGGTGACCCGGCCGTACTGGTCGTAGGAAGTGGCGCTCTCCACCGTCCACTGCGGTTGTCCCCCAGCGGGCCACGCGGTCATCTGCTGCGTCGCCGACGCAAGTCCGGTGGTGTTCAGCGTGCCGAAAGTCCCTGGGCTGGTCGGCGTTCCGTCGCCGTCGTACAGGGTGCGCACGTCCGAGATCGGCGGAGCGCTCGCGGAGGGAGTGGTGGAGCAGGGGCCGGCCACCTCCTGGCTCTCGTCCGGGTAGTCCAGCATCATCGGATCCGCGGCGGGCGGCGTGGCGTAGCTGGTGAGCGTGCACGTCTCCTGGGACGGAATCGAGACGTCGCCCAGGTTGTCCACGGAGGTGACCCGGGCATGCGAGTCGTAGTCGGTGACGGTGCGGGTGTGCCGCCATCCTTGGCTGCCCGACAGGAGGTCGTAACCGTCGGATGCCGTCTGGGTGGTGCGGTAGGCGCGTAGCGGCGGGAGAGTGGACAAGGTGGCGGGCGCCGGGTCCTTGGAGGTCCAGGCGGTGCGGTTCACGCTCACGGTGGTGGTGAGCGTCGGCGGTTCGGTCACCGTGCTGGACTCGACGGTGCCGCCGGCCTTGGTGTAGGTGTCCGTCTTCAGAACGGTGCCGGCCAGATTGTTGCTGTCCGGGACTGTCTCCGCGATGGCACCGCCCGCCGAGATCGGGATCGAGACACTGCGTTGCGAGCCGTCGGCCTTGTAGTCGCCGTCCATGCCCTGCGCGTAGGTGCTGGTGGTCTGGGTCAGCAGGTCGGCGACCGGGTTCGATCCTTGGGTGCCTGCCTGATTGGTCGCCGAGTTACCGGTCTGCACGGTGACGGTACGGAAGCCGCGGAACTGGTCCCAGGTGCGGTACCGGTCGTCGGTCAGGTCCGAGTCGTCCCGGTGCCAGGCCGGGTCGGCGTAGCTGTAGGTGGTGGTCTGGTCCGGGCTGTCGGAGACCTGGTCGTGCACGGTGACGCTGTGCACCGTCGTCTTGTTGAACCACTCCAGTGTCGGGGTTTCCGCGGCCGGGTCCGTGGTGTAGACGGGGTAGCAGCTGGACGTGTTGGCGTCCGGCGCCGAGGGGGTGGCCGAGCCCGCGCAGGACGGCGGGTTGTAGTCGACGTTGATCGAGTCACCGGTGTCGGTGATCACCGCGCTGATGCGCGGGTGGTAGAGCGGCGGTTCGTTGGAGGTGTCACCGGTCATGTCGTCGTTGACGCGGTTGTCGACCTCCTCGCCCTGGAAGACGACCGGATTGGTCTTCAGGGTGCCGCTGGTGCCGCCGAGGGCGTCCCCGCCTGCCCGCTGGATCTCCTGGAACCACATCACCGACTGGAGCGAGCCTGCGTCCCCGGGGTCGACGGTGCTGCCGGTCACCGGGTCGACCGCTCCGGCGTCGGAGTAGGTCTGGGTCAGCTTGTAGTCGTCGACGGTCTTCCAGACCCCGCCGACCCGGACCGCGGTGGCGATGGTGCTCAGCCGATTCGTGGTCCAGAACGTCGGCGAGGTCTGGTAGCAGGTTCCGGCCTGGGTCGTCGTGGTCTGGGTGTCGGCCGAGTCGGAGGCGCTGCAGTTCAGGTCGTAAGGGACGTCGGGCCAGTTCGGGGCGTTCGCCTCGGTGAGATTGGCCGCCGTGCACTTGGAAGCGGGGAATGCCGCGGAGACCTCGCAGCGGGTCACGCTGCTGAAGGTGACCTGCGCCGACGCCGTCCGGCCGGCCGCCTCGTCCGCCAACTGGTAGCCATAGGAGATCTTCGTCAGGTGGCCGGAGCGCACGTATGGGGTGATCGTGCCGGTGCCGTTGGTCGCCTGTCCGGCGCCCATGTTGTAGTAGCCGGTCTCCGTCGCCCAGTCGTACCTGGTCAGGTCGCCGAGCGGGTCGGTCTCGAAGTCGAGGTTGAACCGGTAGCCCATGGTGGCCTGGGAGGCGCTGCCCTTGGAGCTGTCGTAACACGGGTCGGAGCTCTTCGGGCAGTACACGGGGACGCCCCAGGCGGAGTTCGTCGCCGCGTCGCCGTTCCCACCGACACCGCCGGCGGCGGAGGGCGCGTGGTTCAGGCCGAAATAGGCGGTGGCGCCGTCGGTGCTGGTGACCTTGAAGTAGGCGCCCTGGAAGACCCCGTTGGAAGCCCCGGAGAACTCTTGCACCAGCGTGTCGTCGTCGTTCTGGAGCTTGAAGGCCTGGATCTCGCCCGCCACCCCCGACTGCACGCCGATCGGCACCAGCACTCCACTGCTGCTGCCGTAGCTGAGGGTGAGCTGGTAGCCGCCCCAGCAGCTGTCGCCGGACTTCTTCAGCGCGTCGACACCATCGTTGCCGCAGGAGCGGAAGGACTGCTGGATGTACCCGGGGGTGTACTCCCAGCCGTCGCCGATCCAGTCGTCCTGCTGCCCGTCGCGGGCAGCCGTCTCGCCGTCGACCGCCTGGCTGTCATAACCGAGGTCGACGGTGGGAGTGCTGCCGCCCAGCGCCGTCGGCATCTGGATCGGGTAGGAGTAGACGAACCCGCCATCGGACGACTGCGTCCAGGTGCCCGAGCCGGTGGCCGGATCGGAGGCGGTGAAGCTGCCCTGTGAGCCGGACGCCGTGGAGACCGCCGCCACCACTGCCATCGGCGCTGCCGACGCCGACCGAGCCTGCGAACCGGCTGTATCCGTCCCGTTCAGGGTCACCTGCGCGGACAGCGTCTGGTCGGCAGCCGAGACCGAGGTCGCCAGAGGGGTGGCGGCGTCGCAGCCCTGCCGCTGAGGGGTGGTCAGCACGCAGGTGGGCAGCGAGACCAGCCGCAGCCGGGAGGCATAGCCCCCGCCGTACGCGTGGGCGAAAGAGCCATAGTTGACGGTCACACGGACCTTGGCGTCACCCGTGGAGCCGTCGCTGCGGGACACTGCGGCGAGCAGGCCGTCCACGCCCGCTCGTTCGGCCTGGTCGTGGCCGGCGACCCGGACGGTCACCTTCGTGGCCAGTCCCGCGGAGGCGGCGTCGTGAGCGGTGGCGAAGGTGCGCCCGGCGGTCGATGCTTTCGCGACCGGGGCGACCGAGACCGGTGAGGAGCCGGCGCGCACCGCGGCGGGTGCGGCCTGGAACCTCGCCCGGTGCTGCTGCTGTTGTTGTGCGGAACGGCTCGGGCTGGGGTCGGCACCGACCGGCGACCCGGCGTACTCCGGAGCAGTGCGATGGGTCGGCGTCGGGCTCGCGGGTACGGTCCGCAACAAGGAGATCGACGTGCTCGTGGCGCTCGGCCACGCGGTGCGGGTCACCCGGTGGGTCTGCAACGGCGCAGCGCCTTTGGCGAGTTGCTGCTTCAAGGGGCCGTTGGCACGGACCCGCCGCCCGGTGTGGCTGGCCTGCTTGGCGGGTGCAACGATCCCGTTCCACAACTTCTGCCCGTTGTGCGGCCGCGGTTCGAAGCCTTGCGCGACGGCGGTGGAAGCGGTCAGCGACAGCACCGTGACGGTCACCGTGACCATCGTGCTCAGCCGGTAGCGCCCGGACCGATCGGGCCGCGTGAAGGCGCGCCATATCCCCACGAGTGGTGTCCTCTCCCACGCCAACACACGTCCCCCGCAGGCCAGTTGGACGCTCATCGATCAGTCCTGGTGATCATCGCGACGTTATTGTCTTCACACGGTCAACACAAGAAATTCGAAGTGAACACACCAAGAACTGGCCCGCGCGTACGGGGCACGGGTGCTTCGATCTCCAAACGGAGCGGCCTGTTCGGGGCCGCTTCGTGATGCCTGCACGCAGTGCGCGTGGGACCACGTCATTTTCCGTACCTGCCAAGGAACTTGTGTGATACGCAGATCACGTGACCGCAGACGTCCGACGGTGCTCGTTGCCGCTGTCGCGGCGACTGCCGCGTTCGTCCTCGGCGCCACCGCCGCGCCGGCCTTCGCCGCCCCGCAGCCCGCCACCGGCCCCTCGTCCTCGTCGGCTTCGCCGGACGGGAACCGCGCCACCGATCCGACGGCCGCCGCGCTCGCCGAGGCCGAGGCAACCGGCCTTCCGGTGCCGGTGGACTCTCTGACGACGGCGACCTGGACGTCGACGGCCAACCCGGACGGCTCGATGTCCACCCACATCGACGCCCAGCCGGTACGGACCCGCCGGAACGGGAGCTGGGTCGCCCTGGACGCCACTTTGGCGGTCACCGGCGGAAGGCTCGCGCCTGCCGCCACCACCGATTCGATCACCCTGTCGGACGGCGGCGACGGTCCGCTGGCCACCCTGACGGACACCGGCGGACACAGCATCTCGCTGACGTTGCCGTTCACACTGCCCACGCCCCAGATCGACGGCGACACGGCGAAGTACCAGTCCGTCATCCCCGGGGTGGACCTCCAGGCCACGGTGGACCCGCAGGGCGGATTCAGCGATGTGCTCATCATCCGTGACGCGCAGGCCATGACGGACCCGCGGCTGGCGAAACTCACCTTCGCCGTCTCGGCCAACGGCCTTACCGTCCACCAGGACAGCACCGGGCTCGAGGTGACCGCGCCGGACGGTTCTGTCTCCTACTCCGGTCCGCAACCCCTGATGTGGGACTCGAGCACCGCCGGCACCGGCGGCTCGGCTCCCGCGGCCAAGCAGCCGGCCGCAGAAGCCGAGAACGATGACACGGGCAGTGCGCCGACATCCTCCGCCGCCGGCCCCGGCACCGGCGCCCAAGTCGCCCCGCTCGCAGTGGCGGCAAGCGATACCAGCCTGACGCTGACCCCGGACCAGCAGATGCTGGACTCCCCGGACACCACCTGGCCGCTGTACATCGATCCGAGCATCACCGCCGGGACGACCGGTTCCAAGTTCGACCAGCTCTACATGTCCGGCTCCTGCGCCAACACGCCGACAACAGGCAAGGCGCAGACCAACGGCGAGGGTGTCGGCTACCAGCACTGGGACACCAGTTGCGGTTTCGCGGTCGAGCGGACCCTGTACCAGCTCAACCTGAGCGGACTGGCCTCGAACTTCGTGGTCAGCAAGGCGACGGTCAACCTCACCGAGACCTACGCGGCGGCCTGCAGCCACTCCTCCACGCTCAAGCTGCGCACCGTGCACCCCTTCGACGGCTCCACCGACGGCAACTCGCAGCCTTCCCAGAGCACCAACTTCACCGCCGTCTACTCCGACGCCGTCACCAGCGGCACCGGCAGCCTGTGCTCGGGGGCGGCCGTGTCATTCAATGTGACCAGCACCGTCCAGAAGGCGCTGACGGCCAGTGACTGGTACGTCGAGGTCTACAACGGCAACGAGTCGGTGTCGAGCGGCAACAACGACTTCGTCCGGCTGAACACCAACCCGAGCGTCAACATCACCTACGACATCACGCCGAAGACCCCCACGACGTCCTTCACGGTTCCCAAGGGAAGCAAGGGCTCGACCGCGCCGTGCGGCAGCCCGAGCAAGTACACCTGGATCGGCGCGACCACCTCCGGCTCGTCGGGCAGCAAGATCTCCTTGTCCACAGCGGTCGCCTCGGGCGTCAAGGGCGAGAAGATCCGGGCGGACTACAAGGTCTGGGACGACAACGACGTGACCAGTACCGGGCCCGTGACCAAGGCGATGCTCTTTTCGGCATACGTGGCCTCGCCGACAACGGCGACAGCACCGATCGGGTTCACCGTCCAGGACGGCCACACCTACGGCTGGTACGTCTACGCCGCCGACGGCACGCTGATGTCCGGCAAGCTGCTGTGCTACTTCAAGATGGACGAGAAGGCGCCGACCACTCCGGCCGTCGCGACCAACTCCAGTTTCCCTCCGCTGAGCAGCGGCAAGACCGCCACCGGCTACGCCGGGCCGAACCAGACCACCAGCTTCAAGGTCACCGTCACCGACCCCGCTCCGCCGCAGACCAACTGCACCACCACCTGCACCGCCAGCGGCGTCACCAAACTGATGTGGGAGATGGACTCGACCACGCCGAGCGCCACCTCCGGCACCGCCGTCACCGCGCTGACCAGCACCGGCAACGGCACTGTGACCGCCACGATCAGCAACGTACCGGTGGTGAAGTGGGGCCAGCACACACTGAAGATCGTCGCCGTGGACAAGGCCGGCAACGTCTCCCCCGCCGCTTCCTACACGTTCTTCGCCCCCTGGAACCCCGACACCAAGACCCGCGCCGGAGACCTCGACGCCGACCAGATCCCCGACCTGGTCGCCGCGGACTCCGGCGGCAACCTCGTGGAGTACAGCGGCGCCGCGGCCGTCACAGCCGCTCCGACCCGGCTGGCCACAGCCGCGCAGAGCCCCGACGGCAGCAGTTGGGCCGGCTTCCAAGTCGCCCATGACGGCTCGATGACCGGCGGCTCCATCGACGACCTGTACGCCTTCCAGACCAAGACCCACAAGCTGTTCACCGACGAGAACGACCTCAACTCCGGCACCGCGTCGACCGCCGGCTTCACCGGCAAGCGCTACACCCCGCTCGACAAGCCCGGCAGATGCGACTCCACTGCCTACGGGGCGACGCGCTGCGCCGGCTACGACCCCAACGGCTGGGCGACGACCACTCAGATCGCCGCACCCGGGTCCCTCTACGGCGACGGCTTCGGCGACCTGGTCGCCATGGAGAACGGCAAGCTCTGGCTCTACGAGGCGGGCAGCGGCCGCACCCTGACCGACGTCGTCCTCCTCGGTGACGGGAACTGGACCGGCACCACCCTCATCACCCCCGGCACGGTCAGCGGCATCCCCACCCTGTGGGCCCGCGACAAGACCACCGGTGTCGTCTACAGCTACTCGCTGGCCACCGACCCGACCACCGGCCAACCCGCCCTCCTGCACGCCCCGACCAAGCCTGCCGCGCTGGTCTCCGGCGTGCCCGCCGGCACGACGCAACTGTGCATGGACGAGACCGGAGCCTCCACCACTCCCGGCACCGCGATCGACATCGCGGCCTGCTCGGGAAGCGCGGGACAGTCGTTCGTCCGCTCCACCGACGGCACCATCCGCGTCCTGGGCCTGTGCGTCGAGGCCAAGAACGGCGGAACCACCACCGGCACCCTCATCGACGCCGGCACCTGCAACGGCGGGGCCGCACAGCAGTGGCAGGCCGAGCCGTACGGCGTGCTGGAGAACCCGGCCTCCGGTCTGTGCCTCGGCGACCCGAGCGCCAAAACCACGCCGGGTACCCAACTCGTCCTGTGGACCTGCCACACCGACCTCGGCGACGGCTCCCAGGACTGGAACGGCACCGCTTCCGCCGCCCTGCCCGCACCGGCCCAGACCGCCGTCGGCTACGTGCCGACCACCACCTACCCGACCGTGATGTCCACCGGCGACATCAGCGGCCCGGCCGGTATCCCGGACGGGGTGCCCGACCTCTACCTCGTCGACGCCTCGGGCAAGGTCAGCCTCGCGGCAGGCGCCCAGGCGCCCGACGCAGACGTGGACCCGCAGGCCCCGGCCGCAGCCGGCGACCACCAGTGGGCCCTCGATGACGGCACCAGTGCCGGCGGCGCCACCGACAGCGGCACCATCCAGGGATCACCGCCCGGCAGCTACAGTTCGACCGGCATCACCTGGACCGCCGACACCACCCTGCCGCAGGCCGACACCGCCATGCAGCAGACCGACCCGGCAGGTACCGTCCCGGTCTTCAACGGCACCAGCGGCGTGGTCACCACCGGAGCCCAGATCCTGACCACTCAGGCGTACACCGTCTCCGCCTGGGCGAAGCTGAGCGCCCTGACCGGCAGCGCCGGCGAATGGGTCGCCTCCCAGGGCACCCAGTACCACCAGGCGTTCTCGCTCGGCTACGACCCGACGAAGAAGGTCTGGGCGTTCACCACGACCACCGCCAGCAGCAGCTCCACCACCACGGTGGAACAAGCGCAGTCCGCGGTCGGCGCTCCGCAGGCCGGCGTCTGGACCCACCTGGTCGGCGTCCACAACACGGACGGCTCGATGGCCCTGTACATCAACGGCCGGCTCTCCGGCACCGCCAAGAACCCCGACCCCGCCTACGACGCGGACGGCTTCCTCACCATCGGTGCCGCCGAGACCCCGGGCAGCACCACCGGCCCCTTCCAGCTCTTCCCCGGCTCCATCTCCGACGTCCGGGTCTACTCCGCGGCCTACGGCCCCGACACCGCCCTGGCGGCCCCGGCCTCCCTGGGCACCGTCGCCACCGACGCCGCTGCCTCCTGGGCGCTGAACAACACCGTCCCGAACGCCCCCGTCCAAGCCCTCGACGCCGACACCTGGGCACTGACCCCGACCACCGACGCCGCCGGCAACCCCGTCGCGGTGGCGGCCGACACCAACACCGACAACCCCGCAACCGGCCCGGCCGGCAACACCGTGCTGACCGGTGACAACGCGGAGGCCACCGGAGCCGCCAGCTTCAACGGCTCCAGCGACTACCTCGCCACCGCCGCCCCCGCCCTGACGACCGGTCACGACTTCACCGTGGAGGTCACCGCGCAGCAATCCATCGACACCAGCGGCGATGTGCCGCAGGCTGCCACCCAGGACGTGGCCTGCCAGATGGCGGGCACCGGGGCCGCGGACCTGTGCCTCGGCGACAGCGGACCGGGCACCCCCTGGTTCGTCACCATGACCGGCGCCGACGGCACCGTCACCGCCCAGAGCACCAGCGACTGGGCCGACGGCAGCGCCCAGGACCTCGTCGCCACCTACAGCGCCACCAGCAGGACCATCACCCTCTACCTGGACTCCTGCCTCGCCGACACGGAAACCGTCACCAGCCCGCAGTTCACCCCCACCGCCCGGCTCGTCCTGGGCGCAGGCGGCACCACCGCCGACGCCACCGGCACCGTGCCCGACGCCTTCGACGGCACCGCACAACACCTGTCCGTCAAGCCCTACGCCGACGCGCCCGACACCGCCGACTGCGACCCGCAAAGCGCCCCGGTCGTCACCGATCCCTCCGGCCTGTCCGACGAGGAAGTCATCACCACCGCCGACAACCCCGGCCAGTACCGGGTCTTCCTCGCAGGTTCGGCACTCCCCCTGAGCGAGGACGACCTCGCCGCGGACGGCGACATCTACCAGACCGGCTCCGCCATCACCGTCACCGCCAGCCTCTGGAAGGACCTGCCCACCACCCTGCCCGACGGCATGACCGTCACCGACGCCTCCGGCGCCGACCCCACCACGTACGAAACGCTCGCCGGAGCGGCGGTCCCGCTCACCGCGGACGAGGCCGCCGGCGGCGCCTTCGCAACTCCGGTCCCGGTACCGACCTCATGGCTCGGCACCGCCGACCACACCAGGCCGGCCGACGGCACCCTGGTCGCCGACGCCACCGGCAGCGACAGCAACCAGTACGTCCTGGTCGGCGGCACCGCCATCCCGATCACCTCCGACGACGAGGGCTACCTCGGCTACGACTTCACCCAGTCCGTCCCCGTCCCGCCGACCTGGCTGGCCCAAGCCATCATCGCCACGCCCGCCGACGGCACCTTCGTGATCGACCCGACCAACACGTTCACCGCATACACCGTCCAAGGAGGGGCGCTGGTCGTCAGTGACGACGACACCAGCACCGCCCTCCCCGTCCCACCGAGCTGGATCGAATCCCTGCCCGGCTACGAAGGCTGACCCCCTCGGCCCTGCGCACCGGCCCCGCCCCGCACCCAGCGGCGCGGGGCCGTCCGCTGCCGTCTCGCTACTGCCGGGACCAGCAGCCGGGCCGGCAGGTCTCCCTCGGCGTTGTGCAGTTCGGCGGAGGCAAGGTGCCGAAGGAGCAAGGCCCGGTCAGGTGACGGGCCGTCGTACGGCGGTCAGGGGCGCGGGGACGTCCGCGCGTTCTGCCGCTCGGTGGGAGACCTCGCGGCCGTGGGCGCGGACGGCGGCGCCGACTGTACCGACACACTCGGCTCAAGCCGCTGCACTGTCGCCAGGCGTCGCAACGCCGCCCTTCGCTGCAGAACGCTCACCCCCGTCACCCCCGTGGCCAACGCGAGCCAGCCGACGGGGCCTGCGGCCATCACCGCCCCCGTCAGCAGCGGCGGCCCTGCCGAACGGCCCACCGCCTGCGAGACACCCGCCACCCCGAGGTACTCCGGCGGCGCAGGGGACGGCGCCAGGCAGACCGCGAGCTCCCACGAGGTCACCGATCGGACCAGCTCGGCCGCGGTGACCGCCAGCGCCGCGGCGAGCAGCAGCAGCGCGGAGACCGCCGCTCCCCCGCCCGGCGCGAGCGCCACCAGCACGCAGCAGACCGACAGCGCGGCGCCGTAGCCGACGACCGCGCGGGCGGCCGCACGCGGAGTGGAGATCCGCGCCGACACCCGCAGTTGGAGCAGCACGACCAGCACGGTGTTCGCGATGAGGAAGGCGGGCACCACCGCGTGCGGCGCCGAGGTGCGGCTCACCAGCCACAGCGGCAGGCCGACGTTGAGCACGGCGTCGTCCACGTTCAACGGGGTGTCGAGCAGGGCGAAGAGCAGGTAGCCGGGGTCGCGCCAGGGACTTCGGCCGTGCGGTCCCTCCACCCCCGCACCCGTACGCGGCGACGGCACGGACACCTCGCGGGTACGGAACACGAGCGCTCCGGCCAGCAGATACGACAGCGCGTTGCCCAGGACGAGCGCGACATAGGCGCCGTGCGTCCCAACGGCCAGGCCGAGCGCGGCGATTGCGGCTCCGAGCGCGTAGCCGGCGTTCATCATCACGCGCGACAGCGCCCGGTAGGTGGCCCGTTGCTCGCCCGCGGCACGGGTGGCGTAGAGCGTCTCCATCGTGCGGGCGACGCGGTCGGCCACCGTGATGACGGTCACCGCCGGCAGCAGCGTGGCGAAGCTGCCGCACGCGAGCAGCAGGCAGGCCGCCGCCAGCCGCACCCCGTGGGCGCCGACGAGGATCGAGCGCACCTGCCGACGGGCGGCCAGCCGGCCGGCCAGCGGCGGGCCCGCGATGGCCGCGGCTCCCGCGATGCCCAGCAGCAGGCCGACCTGGCGGGCCTGGAGCCCGACCACGTAGGTGAAGTACAGCACCGCGACGGCCGACCACATACCCGAGCCGGTCCGGTCCAGCAGCAGGGCGTGCAGCATCGTCCGCCCGTCCCGCCCGCCCGGTGGGTCGCGCAGCTGCGCCATCAGGCCGGGCGCGCTGCCCGCCGTACCGCGGCCGATCCTGTTTTTGGGCATACACGTCCCCCTTCTGCCTCATGCGCCACGTGCGCCTCGGAGCAGCAGGGACGATTCTGCCGAGCAAGTTCCTCGATATCAAGATACTTGATATCGACAGATCTGGGAGCGGGCAGGGCACGGCGTCCCGCGTACGGCTGACGGCTGACGGCCCGCCGGGGTGTACGGCCAAGGGGACCACCGGGCGGAGCACGGCATTGGGCTGAACGGTTGGCCGCCGGGCGGGACACGGGCGTGGAGGACGGCGGGTCGCACACGGGGAACGGAAGGTGGTCAGGCCCGTCCCCACCCACCCTCCATGGAGTCCTGGATGAAGCGCACCGCCAAGGCGGCCACCTGGCCGCTCGCCGCCCTCCTGCTCGCCGCTGCCGCCACCGGCTGCTCCTCCGACGGCAAGACCTCCTCCGCCGCGACCACCACGGCCTCGGCAGCGGCCTCCTCCGCCGCCTCCTCCCCCGCCAGCGCCGCCCCGGCCGCCTCGGTGGGCGCGGCCTCGGTGTCCACCAAGTCCGCCGGCAGCCTCGGCACGATCCTGGTCGACAGCAAGGGGCGCACGCTCTACCTGTTCCAGGCCGACCAGAAGAACAAGTCCAACTGCAGCGGCGCGTGTCTGGCCGCCTGGCCGCCGCTCGTCACGAAGGGCGCCGCCAAGGCCACCGGCAGCGCGAAGAGTTCGATGCTCGCCACGACCACCCGAGCCGGCGGCGTCACCCAAGTGACCTACAACGGGCACCCGTTGTACTACTACGTCGGCGACACGAAGACGGGCAGCACCAACGGCCAGGGCCTCAACCAGTTCGGCGCCCTGTGGTACGTGGTGGACCCCGCGGGCAAGGCGATCACGAAGAGCTGAGGTCCCGAAGGGCCGTACGACGCAAGCGGGGGCACGCGTGGCTCGCGTGCCCCCGCCGCAGCGGTCACCTCAACCCGTGGTTCGACTAGCGGCGACCTCCCCAACCGTGGCCCCACGACTCGGTGTCGACCACGTGGCCGCGCGCGTCACGCAGCGTCGCGGTGTCCCTGGCGTCCCACAGCGAGCGGCGCGAGCCCTGGTAGACGTCCCGCGAGGTGTCCCGGCCGAAGCCGGTGTGCACCCTCACGGACTGGTGGCCGCCGAGCCACAGGTGGTGGAAGCGGTAGGTGTGGTGGTCGCTGTCGGACAGCGTCCAACCCGCCAGATCCACCGCGGAGCGGCCGGTGTTGGTGACGGCGATCCACTCGGCGTCCAGCGCGCGGACCGAGTTGCCCCGGATCCGGCTGTCGTGCTGAACGGCGCCCAGGACGACCTCCGCGCGCTGGGGAGCGGGCGCGCGGTGGGAGACCGGGAAGGGGTGGTGCGGCCGGGCGTGGCTCGCCGCGGCAGCCGGCAGCGCTGCCGCGGCGAGGACCGCGCCGCAGGCGGCCGCGGTCGCGGCCAGCCGCATGGTGATACGGGACACGGTGACGTCCCCTTTCGTACTGGGTGCGGTCCGACGGCCGCACCGGACTGTGCTGTTCCCGGCGTTGCGCCGAGGACCACCACTGTGCGCGAACGGGCGGATATGCCACGGGAAGGACCGTTCCGTGTTACTGAACGCGGACATTTCAGTAACTCTTCATTGCGCCGATCATCGATCGCCGATACGGGCGTGTCGCTCGGCGCCGCTACGGCCGAACTCCCCGTGATCCAGGGCCGGTACGCGCCGGCGGCCCCGGCCGGGAGGTTCGAACACCTCCTCGATCGGGGCCGCTCGCACGGGTAACGGCATGTGGGGGACGGCGACATGCGCGTGTCGGCAGCGTGTCGGCCGTGTGCCCGGATTCATGCATGTCCCGCACGGAGAACGCGTCGGCTGCCGGCGAAGGCCGACCAGGGCGTCAGGTGCCCGTCGCCCGACGGACGCCGTCAGGGGATGAGCACGATCTTCCCGTGGGTGTGCCGCTGTTCGAGTTCGGCGAACGCCTCGGCGACCTCGTCGAGCCGGTACGTGGCCGCGATCGGGATCTCGATCTCACCGGCGGCGACCCGGGCGGTCATCTCGGCCAGCACCTCCTTGGTGGAGGCGGTCCCGCTGCCATCCGCCTTGGTGCCCAACTCCTGGGCGCGGGCGAAGGAGATGATGGTCTCGATGCGCTCGGGCGGCACCCCGAGGTCGATGGCGAGGTCGAGGTATTGCGGCCCGAACAGGTCGATGAAGGCGTCCACGCCTTCGGGCGCCGCGTCGGCCAGCCGCTCGCGCAGGCCGTCGCCGTACGGGACGGTGGTGGCGCCGTGCGCGGCGAGCCAGTCGGTGCTGCGCGCGGAGGCGATGCCGAGCACCTTCACGCCCTGCGCGGCCAGGAGTTGGACGACGACGCTGCCGACTCCGCCGGCCGCGGCCGACACCGCGACGGTCTCGCCGGGCCGCGGGGCGACCGCGCGTACGGCGGCGTACGCGGTGCAGCAGGGCATGTAGAGCGCGCCGGCCACCTGCCAGGGCAACTGCGGCGGTTTGGCGACGAGTTGGCTGGTCGGCACCGCGGTGTGGGTGGCGTGGCTGGAGCGGGTGAACGAGAAGCCGAGTACCTCGTCGCCGACCGCGAACTCGGTGACACCCTCGCCGGCCTCGGTGACGACACCGGCGAGTTCGCTCCCCTGGCCGGAGGGGAAGGTCGCGGGGTACATCGCGTGCATCTGCCCGGCGCGGATCGCGGCCTCGCCCGGATTGATGCCCGCGGCCCGCACGGCCACGACCACCTCGCCCTCGCCGGGTTCGGGCATCGGCACGTCGGCGACATGGAGCACGTCGAGGCCGCCGTACTGGTCGAAGCGGACGGCTCGGGCGCGGGTCTCGGTCATGGGACGCGTTCCTTTCACGGGAGGAGCGATAATACTTTAGCACTAATCATATTAGCTCTGACGTTTCATTGGTACGAGGCCCGTCGTCTGCGGTTATCCACAGGGCACGGGTTGCCGAGGTGGGGCCGAGCTGCTTCTGCGTAAGAATGGGTCGTACCCGCCGTACACCACCCAATCTGGACAATCTCCGCACAAACCGCAGCAGACCGTAGTGGCCAACGGCCGCCCGAGCCGACCGAAGCAGAGGAACCAGGGGGTCCCCGATGAACCACCAGCAGCACCGACGCCGCCGGCGCGGGCCCGGCTGAGGGCAGGTGACACGATGAGCCGTCCCGAGGACGCCCGCGGGTCCGGACCGCCGGCCGCTGGGGGCCCGCCCTCCTCCAGGGACCCGCGCTCCCCCGGGCCCGCGCAGCCGGGCCGGCCCCCCGAGGCCCCCCGCCCGGTGGGACCCGCCCGGGTCTCGGAGGCCGCCCGGGCCGCACGGGCAGTGCGCATCGCGCTCGGTGCCCCGCCGGTACGGCGCAGCGCCTGCTGGCCGCGCGACCCGCACGAACCCCTCGGCACCCGTGCGGCGCCCTCCGGGATGGACGACGCGCGCTGGCCGCGCGACCCGGACGGCCCGGACGGGCCCGACGCGCCGCGGCAGAGCGCGGACGCGGTCGACGACGCCCGCCTCGCGCTGCTCACCGCCGGGGACCCGGGCGAGGCCGACGTGCTGCGGCTGGCCGTGCAGCAGGCGGTCGCGGCCCTGGGCGCGCTCGGCGGCCTGGCCCACCTGTGCGAGGACGACTCCCTGCGGCTGGCCGCGGCCGGCGGGGTGCCGGACGAGGTGGGCCGGCCGTGGGACCTGCTCCACCGCAGCAGCAATGTGGCCCCGGTACGGGCGGTGCGCGAGCGCCGTACGGTCTGGGCCACCCGGCACCCGCAGATCGGGGGTGGCCGCGGACGTACGGGCAGGGTTGGTCCGGAACAGGAAGCCGCTCGGGCGGCGGGCCGGGGGGCGGGGCCGGATGTTCCGTGGGAGACGTGGCACGCAGCCGGACGGCGGCTCGTGGAAGAAGCGGAGCCGCGTTCCGCCGAGCAGGCGGGGCAGGCGGCAGGGCAGGGCTCCGGGCCGCAGGAGGCGCAACAGGCCGGGCGAGGGTCCGGGCAGCCGACGCAGACGGGGCCGCAGTCCGCGCCGGCAGCCCCCGAGCCGGGGCGAGGCTCCGGGCAGGGAGTTGTGCGGGACTCCGGTCGGACGGCAGGGCAGCGGGACGGGCAGGCCGCCGCTTCCCGCACGCAGGGGCCGAGCGGTGTTCCGAACACCGTTCGCAGCCCGGTCCAGGGCTCGGCGCCCTCCACCCCGCGGGTGCGGCCGGCGCCGCTGACCGTGAACGGCGTGCCGGTCGGTGTGCTGTCGGCCCCGCTGCTGGTGGACGGCGAGACGCTGGGGGCGCTGTCGGTGCTGTCCTGGGACGAGCCGTCCAGGGAGCGCCGTGAGTTCCTGGCCCGCCTTGCGGAGGTGACCGCGGCCCGGCTGCCCGCAGCCCGGCGGGAGCGGCGGGGCGCGACCCCGTGGTGGCAGGAGCCGTTCGGGGTGCGCGGGCAGGTGATGCGCCAACTGAACGTCGGCACGTGGAGCCTGGATGTGAAGACGGGCCTGCTGGACGTGGACGGGGTCGCCGAGGACGTCCTGCGGGTGGCCGGGCTCGACCCTGCGCACTGGGACCACCGTGTCGCCACCTGGCGCGCGCGTATCCACCCCGAGGACCACGCGTGGGTGACGGAGGCGATCGAGGACGCGCTGGCCACCGGGCGGCCGAGCGCGGTGGAGTTCCGGGTGGTGGACACCGCGGGGAAGGTGAGCTGGGTCGAGCTGCGGGCCACCGTCGAGCACGACCAGGGCGGCTCGGCCGTGCGGATGGTCGGCACGATCTGGAACGTCACGGAGCGCCGCAGGCGCCTGGAGTGGCTGGCCGGGCTGTTCGAGCTGCACCCGGACCCGATCTACGTGCTGTCCGCCGACGACCGGGTGGAGTGGGTCAACGAGGCGGCGCGCGAGCTGGGCACCGCCGAGGGCACCTGGCTCACCGATCGGGCGCTGCGCCCGGTGGAGCGGGTGGAACAGCAGGGTGCCGCAGGAGCCGACGGCGGCGAGGAAGGTGAGCCGGCCGAGGGCGCAGGCGAGACGCCGACGGGGCTGCACGCCCTGCTCGACCGCGCGCGGGCCGAGCCGGGCTGCGCGGTCACCGGCGAGCTGGAGCTGCGCGGGCACGATCTGCGGGAGCGGGCGGAGTACCTGGTGCGGGCGGTGGAGGTGGAGGGCTTCGTCGCCACCCAGATGGCCGACATCACCGAGCAGCGCGACGCCGAGCGGGCGGCGGCCGAGCGCAGCGTGCGCGTCACGGAGCTTAACGAGGCGCTGGTGCGCGCCCTGAACACCGACGACGTGGTGGCCGCCATCGCCGAGCACGTCCTGCCACTGGTGGAGGCGGACGGGCTGATCGTGCACGACCTGACCGGGCCGCGGCCGCGGCTGCTGGGCGAGATGGGGCACCCGGAGGGGTTCCTGACCCAGTTGCGCGCCCACGCCCAGCCGGAGCTGCGCGACACCGCGCCCGAGGACACCCGGGCCCGGCTGTCGGCCTCCCCTCCGGTGGAGTCGTCCCGATCGTGGCCGGTGCTCAGCCCGCTGACCGACGGGGAGACGACGGGGGCGTGGGTGGTGCTGCCGCTGGTGGTGGGCGACCGGCGGGTGGGCTCGTGCGTCTTCGGCTGGAAGGTGCCGCGCCGCTTCACCGAGGACGACACCTCGCTGCTGGGCACCGTCGGGGTGATCATCGCCCAGGCGCTGGCCAATGCCCGGCTCTACGAGGAGGCACGGCACCGCGCCCAGCGCTTGCAGAAGGAGCTGCTGCCCGGCGACCTGCCGGAGACCACCGCCATCGACGCGGTGGCCCGTTACCGGGCGGCCGACGACCGTGAGGTCGGCGGCGACTGGTACGACGTGATCCCGCTGCCGGGCGGCCGCACCCTCGCCGTCATCGGCGACGTGATGGGCCACGGCCTGGAACAGGCCATCTCCATGGGCATCATCCGGCAGTCCGCGCTCACCGTCGCCGCGCTCGACCTGCCCGTGGACGAGGTGATGGCGCATCTGGACGACGTGGTCTCGCGGCTTGCCGCCCGCACCCACGTCCCCGCGGTGAGCGCCACCTGCCTGCTCGCGCTCTACGACCCGACGACCGGTTCGCTGCACGTGGCCAGCGCCGGCCACCCGGCGCCGATCGCCATGCGCCCGGGCGGCAAGCCGCGGCTGCTCGACATCCCCGCCGGTCCGTCACTGGGCCTGGCGCAGGTGCCGGCGCCGGTCACCGAGACGGTGCTCGCCGAGGACACCGTGCTCGTGCTCTACACCGACGGCCTGCTCGGCACACGCGCGCCCGATCCGTCCGAACTGGTCGAGCAGATCGCCCGGTACGCGGCGGCCGCCCCCATGCCGTCCGAGCGTGCCGCCCACCGGGACTGGCTGGACCACCTGTGCCGGGCGATCACCGCCAAGTTGCCCCCGGACCCGACCCGCCACGACGACGCCGCCCTGCTCACCCTCGCCACCGGCCGCGTCCCCGAGGACGACATCGCCGCCTGGGACCTGCCGTGGGCCCCGGAGTCCGCCGGGCGGGCCCGCGATCTGGTCACCGAGCGGTTGGGCGCCTGGCACCTGGAGGAGCTGGCCGAGACGGCGACCTTGATCATCAGCGAGCTGATGGGCAACACCGTGCGCCACGCGGTCGGCATCGCACCGCACGAACCCGAGTCCCCGATCGCGCCGGGCGCCTCCCGTCCGACCGACGGCTCGCCCTCGTCCGAGCCGGACCTGGACACGCTCGCGGAACTGGGCGGCTTCGGCGACCTCGGCGAGTTGGGCGGGGACGCCGACCTGTCGGCCGAGGGCACCCGCAAGCACGGCGGCGTCATCCGCCTCCGCCTGCTCCACCTCGGCACGTCCCTGGTCTGCGAGGTCTACGACGGCTCCCAGGCCATCCCCCGCGTCCGCCACCCCCTCCTGGACGACGAGTTCGGCCGCGGCCTCCAACTGGTGGCGATGATGGCCGATCGCTGGGGCACCCGCTACACCGAACAGGGCAAATGCATATGGGCCCGCCTGGACACGGCGAGCCCCGCGGAGGCGAACTGACGCGCGACCGACCGCCGTTGCGGCCGCCGCAAGCCTGCCGCTCTGACCGCGTCGACAGGTGGACACCTATGCTGGTGCGTCCGTCCATTGAGGCTCGCCGCCGCTTGCCGGGACCGACGCGGGCGTCCCGGAGGGGGACCGTACATGACCGTTGAACGTGAATTCGCCAATGCCGAAACTCTGGCTCCGGTGATGCGGGAGGTCTTCGGCACCGACCGCCGCACAACCACCGTCGACCGTCTGCTCAACGGCAGCAAGAAGGGCGTGTACCGCGTCACGCTGGACGACGCCACGAGCACGATCGTCTATGTCTGGAACGCCGACGAGGACTACTGGGACGGGCTGCTTCCCGATGGCCACGACGACCCGTCGAACCCGTTCGCCCACGCCTCCGGCATCGACTTCTTCGATGGTGCCACCCACCGGCTGGAAGCGGTCGGAGCCCGTTCGCCTCGGCTGTTGCTCACCGACCGCAGCAAGGATCTGTACCCCGCCGACATCGCCGTCGCGGAGGACATCCGCGGTGGAACGCTGGCGGCCCTGCTGGAACGCGATCCGGACGCCGGCCGGCACACGCTCGCGCAGCTCTCGGACATGCTTCGGCGCATGCACGGGTACCCCGCACCGGCGTTCGGGCGGGTGGCGTGGATCGATGGCGGGGGCGCAGCGCCGGACGCCACCTGCGAGGATGCCTACCTGGAGCGTGCGCTGGTGAACATTGCCACCGCTGCATCCCGCGACAACCGTGCGGCCGAAGCCGAGACAATGCTGGAGGAGAAGCTCCGCGCTCTGCACGCCGCACTCGAACCGCGCGCGGAGTTCGGCGTGGTCCACGGCGAACTCTGCGCGGAACACACGCTCGTCGGCCCGGACGGGGAGCCCGTCATCATCGACATCGAGGGCCTGATGTACACCGACATCGAAGTGGAGCACTGCTGGATGCGGATGCGTTTCGGCCCGCACTACGAGGCGCTCCGCAACCCGGACCTCGACCCCCGGCGCATGACGTACTACCAATACGTCATGCACCTGGACCTGGTCGGCGGCCCGCTCCGCATCGCCGAGGGCGACTTCCCGAACCGGAAGTGGATGCTCGACATCGCCGACTTCCACCTGCAGAAGGCGCTCGCCTACGACGCCTGAGGCCAGGCCCCCGCACAGAAGGACGGCTCAGGAGGCGGACGACTTGATCTCGCCCGCAAAGACGATGACCTGGTCGATGAGGCTCCGTCGCAGATGGACGACATCCGTTCCCGCCAGCCGGGGGCCTCAATCGGGCGTGGTGAAGACCCACTGGTACCGGGCCCATTCGTCAGGCATGTCCACCGCTGAGCAGCGCACCATCGTGCCGGTCCCCGCCGGGTGGCGCCGGATGTCCAGCACGAACCGCTCGACCGCCGCGATTCCGTCGCTGCGACCCAACGGTCCCCAGAAGACCACGTCCGAGGTCAGGGCCTGGGAGAGCAGGGCAGGCACATAGCTGTCGCTCGAGGCGTTGAACGCGGAGATGAACATATCGATCGCGGAGCGTGCGGTCTCTTCCTGCATGCCCCAGTAATACCAGCCGGTTCGCGCGCGCTCGCCCTACGAGCCGCCGTCCGAGAACGGTGAAATCCCGGGCACAGCAGTAGCGACCGGGCCCCTACGGAGTAGCGGGGAACGGCGCCGGTACGGATACGCCTGCTGGCAACGGTCCGGCCAGCGGCTCCGTACAGCCCGAACCGCAGCAGGGCCGGCACGGTTCGGCGCAGCCCCGCATGGCACGCTGAAGGTGCGACTCCCCGACACCGCACCACCGGAGGCGATACAGCCCTGCACGGTTCACTGTCGTTGAAGTCCCGCTGGGGGCAGGTCTATTGGGCCAGTGTCACCAGAAGGGCGCGGGCTGCGTCTGCCAGGGCGGGGACCAGGCGGTTCGGGGCGGGGTCCGGGTCCGAATCGGCCGAAGGGTCGGGGCCGGCTTCTTTCGACGGGGCAGCTGCAGTGGTGGTCGAGGTGAGGCGGAGGGTGATGACGGCGCCGCCGCGGAGGACCTTGAGGAGTTCGGTGCGGTTCTGGAGAGCAAGGGCGTACGCCTCGTCGCCGACGTCGGCGAGCGGGGTGGCGGTGTCGGCCACGGCCAGGGTGTCGGGATCGACGGCGGCCTCCTGCTGGAACTCCGCACGCGGGTCGGTCCTGCGGTGGAGGTCGACCGCGAGCGCCACGGCGTACTCGGTGACGGCGCCGCGCTCGGGCCGGGACCGTACGGTGAAGGTGCAGCGCGCGCCGTCCAGGGCCGGGCCGTGCGAGAAGGTCGCCGGGGCCGCGGTGCCCGCCAATCCGCCGACCGCCCGCACCAGGGCGTCGAACGTACCGCCCGCGCACGGGCTGAAGCCTATGCGGAAGCCGTGCAGGTCCGGTCGTCCTGCGGGCGGGGCCGCGGACGCCGCGCCCGCCCACACCGCGCTGGCAACCGCCGCCCCGGCGAGCGCACCCCACAGCCATCCGCCACGCCCGCTCCCGCGAACCCCGCGCAGCCCCGGGCGGGGCCCCAAGTCCTGGACGACATCGGCGAGTTGACCGTCCGCTCCGGCCCGCCGCAGGGGCTCTCCACCGCTCGCCCCGGTCAACTCGGGCTCGGTGATCATGGGCACCCCCCTCCATCCCCCCTGGTCAGCGTGCGAACACTGTACGGTCGACCGCCCGATCCGTCACGGGTCCAACGCCCGCAACCGAGCCCCGCCCGCGCCCGCAGTCGAGCGGCCCCCCGCTCCGAACACGGCCCCGCCCAGCGCCCGAAGCCCACCCCGCGGCACCGGCACCGGCACCCACCCCCGGCGCGCTCAGACGCGCTCCCGTACGCTTCCCCACCCCCCAACACACCCCGCGTCGTAGGACGTTCACCGAGTCGTCACACCGGGCACATCCTTATCAGGCTCTACGCGCGCAGAATCATCAGGCGCACCCCCGCACCAACCATGCACCGCCTGCAATCCCCGCTCCCGACGACGGTTCCCCCATGCACCGCCCCCACCAGGAGGTTCGAGGATGCCCGCTCCCCGCAAGTCCCGCACCGCCCCGGACCGGCTGCCCGGCACCCCGCGCGGCCGCGTCCTCGCCGGCGGCGCCGCCGCGCTCGGCCTGGTCGCCGCCCTCGCCGGCGCCGCGCTCTCGGCCGGCAGCGCCCAGGCCGCCCCTGCCGACCACGCCGCCCAAGCGGCGCAAGCCGCCCCCGCGGCCACCACGCACCGCGTGCTCTTCGACAACACCAAGGCCGAGACCGCCGGCAACGCCGACTGGATCATCAGCACCAGCCAGCCGGACCCCCTCGGCGAGGACTCCTCGCCGAACAGCGAGACCGACTGGACCGGCGCGCTCTCCTCGTGGGGTGTGGCCCTGCAGAAGGCCGGCGGCTACAGCCTGGCCACCCTGCCCTCGGGCCGCACCATCACCTACGGCGACTCCTCCAACGCGCAGGACCTGTCGAAGTTCGACGAGTTCGTGATCGACGAGCCCAACGTCCGGTTCAGCACGGCGGAGAAGACCGCTCTGATGACCTTCGTGCAGAACGGCGGCGGCCTGTTCCTGATCTCCGACCACAACGGCAGCGACCGCAACAACGACGGCTACGACTCGCCGAAGGTGATCAACGACCTGCTGACCAGCAACGGGGTCGACAACACCGACCCGTTCGGCTTCTCGGTGGACTCCCTGGACATCAGCACCGACACCCCGAAGGCGATCAGCGACAGCACCAACCCGGTGCTGCACGGCCCGTTCGGCACCGTCACCGGCAGCATCATCGCCGACGGCACCACCTTCACCCTCAAGCCGTCCGACAACCCGAACGTCAAGGGCCTGCTGTACCGCACCGGTTACTCCGGCAACACCGGCGCCTTCTTCGTCACCAGCACCTTCGGCAGCGGCCGCGTGGCGATCTGGGGCGACAGTTCCCCGGTGGACGACGGCACCGGCCAGTCCGGCAACGACCTGTACGACGGCTGGAACGACAGCCGCGGCACCGACGCGGCCCTCGCCCTGAACGCGACCGCGTGGCTGGCCGGCAGCGGCAGCGGCGGCACCTCCGGCGGCACCACCTCGGGCACCACGAGCGGGACCACCAGTGGTACGACGAGCGGCACCACCACGGGCAGCACCACCGGCGGCACCGGCGGCTGCACCTCCCGCCAACTGCTCGCCAACCCCGGCTTCGAGTCGGGCAACACCGCGTGGTCGGCCAGCTCCTCGGTGATCACCAACGCCAGCGCCGAGGCCGCCCACAGCGGCTCGTACAAGGCGTGGCTCGACGGCTACGGCACCGCCACCACCGACACCCTCTCCCAGAGCGTGTCCATCCCCGCGGGCTGCTCGGCCACACTGAGCTTCTGGCTGCACATCGACACCGCCGAGACCGGCTCCACCGCGTACGACACCCTGAAGGCGCAGGTGCTCAACTCCTCGGGCACGGTGCTGTCCACGCTGGCGACGTACTCCAACGCCAACGCGGCCTCCGGCTACCAGCAGCGCACCTTCGACCTCAGCGCGTACGCCGGCCAGACGGTGACGCTGAAGTTCACCGGTGTGGAGGGCTCCAAGCTGCAGACCTCCTTCGTCATCGACGACACGGCGCTCAACGTCTCCTGACGCGGTTCACCCGGTGGGGGCGGTCGGCGCGCCGGCCGCCCCCACCGCTCCCTCGGGCCGCTCGGGCCCCTCGGACCTCCGGGCCCCCTCTGCCCCTTCGGCGCCCTCGGCGCCCTCGGCCCCCTCGTCGTCGGGGCCGAACTCGCACCACACCGCCTTGCCCTCACCGCGCGGCTCCACGCCCCAGGAGTCGGCGAGCACGTCGATCATCAGCAGCCCGCGCCCGGAGGTCGCCGCCTCGCCCGGGGAGCGGCGGCGCGGCCACACGCTGGAGCGGTCCTGCACCGACAGCCGCACCCGGCGTACCGGCTCGGGCAGCACCTCCAAGGTGAGCACGGCGCCGCCCTCGGTGTGCAGCAGCACGTTCACCAGCAGCTCGCCCGCGGCCAGCTCGATGTCGTCGGCCAGATCCTCCAGGCCCCACGCGGTCAGCGCCTGCCGTAGCGCGAGCCGGGCGTCGGCCAGCCCCTCGGGGTCGGCCTGGTGGACGTACTGGTGGATGCGCGGGGCGCGGATGGTGCCGGGGTCGGGGTTGCGGCGCAGGACGAGCAGCGCCACGTCGTCGCTGGAGCCCCAGCGCTGCCACAGGCGCTCCGCGAGGTGGTCGGCCAGCTCCTCCACCCGCTGCGGCCCGTGGTGGACCGCCTCGGCGAGCGCGTCCATGCCGACGGTGATGTCCAGGCCGCGCTCCTCGACCAGCCCGTCGGTGCAGAACACCAGCGTCTCGCCGGGCACTAGGTCCAGGCGGGTCTCGGGGAACTCGGGCAGGCCCAGGATGCCGGCCAGGCCGAGCGGCAGCCCGCCGCGCACGTGCGGCCAGCCGGTGCGGCCGTCGGTGTGCCGGATCAGGGGGCCGATGTGCCCGGCGCGGGCGGCGTGCACGCTGCCGGTGGTCAGGTCCAGCTGGGCGTAGGAGCAGGTGGCGAAGCGCTCGGTGTCCAGTTCGGCGAGGAAGCGCGAGGCGCGGCCCAGCACGCTGGAGGGCGGGTGGCCCTCGGCGGCGTAGGCGCGCAGGGCGATCCGTAGCTGGCCCATGACGGCGGCGGCGTGCGTGTCGTGGCCCTGGACGTCGCCGACCACCAGGCCGACCCGGTTCTGCGGCAGCGCGATGACGTCGTACCAGTCGCCGCCGACCTCGCGGCCGCTGGAGGCGGCGTGGTAGCGCACGGCGATCTCGGCGCCCTCGAACCGGGGGATGTGCCGGGGCAGCATCGCGGACTGCAGGCCGGTGGCGAACTCGCGCTCCTTGTCGAAGAGGATCGCCCGCTGCAGCGATTGGGCGACGATCCCGGCCAGCGCGGTGCCGAGTTCGCGCTGCTCGCGGGTGAACTCGTGCCGGTCGTGGTAGAGCAGCGCGATGCCGCCGATGGCGCGGGACTGGGCGATCAGCGGCAGGAAGGCACCGGCGGCCAGGCCGAGCTTGTCGACGTAGGGCTCGATGAGGGGGAACCGCTCGCGCAGGTCGTCGATGTCGCCGACGAAGTGGGGTTTGCGGGTGAGCACCGCGTCGGCCAGCGGCAGGGATTCCACCAGCCGCACCGGCTCCGGATGGCCCATCCTCGCCATCAGTTCGCCGCTGGTGGCGATGAAGCGCATGGTGGCGCCCTCGACCAGGGACAGCGCCAGGCCGTCGGCGCCGAAGCGCTGCAGGCCGCCCGCGCCGGTCAGGACGGCGACCACGTCCCGCACGCTCACCGCGTGCGACAGGGCCTCGGTGGTGCGGCCCACGGTGGAGGTGAAGCTGCGCACCCCGCCGGCGGGGCCGATGCCCTCGGCGGCCGCGGGGGGCGGTGAGTGGGCGAAGTCGTCGCGCGCGTCGCGGACGATGCCGACCACGCGGCGGGCGTAGCCCTGCTCGTCGCGCACGATGGTGCCCTGGGTGTGGGTCCACTGCTTGGTGCCGTCGCGCCGGGTGACCATGAAGTAGGCGCTGTACGAGGGCCGGCCGGACTGCACGGCCCGCCGGATCTCGCGGTCGAGCCGGTCGCCCTCGCCGGGCTCCACCCGCAGCACCAGGCCGTCGGGGCGCCGGCTGTACTCCTCGGGCCGCAGGTCGAAGACGCGCAGCCCGGCCTCGTCGAAGTCCAGGATTCCCTGGTCGAGGTCCCAGTCGAAGCTGCCCATGCGGTTCATGGCCAGCCGCTCCCCCGGCCCGATCGGCGGCGGCACCCCGCGCCCCGAGGCGGACACGCCGGAGCGGGGGTCGTAGCGGACCCGATCGGGTCGCTCTTCTGGCGGGGGAGCTGGCATCCGGCTGCTCCGGGGTCGGGCCGGCGGTGCGGGACGGGCGAAGAGGGGGCGGGCGAAGAGGGCGGCGGGCGCGCACGGGGGCGGGTGGAGTCGCGCCGATGGCCCCGTGGCGAACGGAACGCGCCCTCAGAATAACGTCGTCCCGGTCTGTCGGCATTGTCGGTATCTGCGCCTGTAACGGCCATTATCCATCGCCTGCGCCCAGGCATGCCCACCGCGGGCCCGGGTACCCGGAGGTGATGGCAGGAAGACGCCGAACCGGCCGCACAACCCGGGAGGACCGATGACCGAGCCGTTCCCCGCGCCGCCCAAGCCGCCGGACCCCGGCGAGCCCGCGCCGGGGCCCGATCCGGTACCGGACCCCGGTCCGCGTCCGGGCCCGCCCGGCCCGGTGCCGGACCCGGTCCCCACACCGCCCAAGCCCGAGCCGACCCCGCCGGGGCCCGCCCCGGACCCGGTGCCGCCGACCCCGGTGCCCGACCCGGTGCCGCCGACGCCCGAACCGGAGCCGATGCCGTCCCCGCCGCCGCTGTGAGCACGACCGCCTGACCTTCCCCCATCGCCCCCGCCACCCCGCCGCTCGCCGGGTGCCGGCCGTGAGGACCCCCGCGCCGTAAGGGGGCAAATCGGCTGTGGCACCGTAGAGGGGCGGGGTGAGCGCTGGTGGAGTGGTGGGAGTCGGCATGATCGCGTGGCGTGGAGAGCCCTTCGGGGACGGGACCGGGGTCGAGCGGTGGACGGCCGCGGCGCCCTGCGGGGTCGAGGTCGAGGTGCTCACGTACGGCGGGATCGTGCACGCCCTGCGGGTGCCGGACGGTACGGGCCGCGTCGCCGACGTGGTGCTCTCGCTGCCGGACGCCGCCTCCTACGCCGAGCGCAGCCCGTACTTCGGCGCGCTGATCGGCCGCTACGCCAACCGGATCGCGTACGGCTCCTTCACCCTGGACGGCACCGCGTACCGGCTGCCGGTCAACGACCGCGGGCACACCCTGCACGGCGGCCCCGAGGGCTTCCACCGCCGGCTGTGGGCGGCCGAGCCGCTGCCCGGCGGGGCCCTGCGGCTCACGCTGACCAGCCCGGACGGCGACATGGGCTTCCCCGGCGAGCTGACCGTCGCCGCCACGTACACCCTCGGCGAGGACGGCACGCTCGCGCTGGACTTCGAGGCGCGCACCGACAAGCCGACCGTGGTCTCCCTGACCAACCACGCCTACGTCAACCTGGCCGGCGCCGGACGCGGCGACGTGCTCGGCCACACCCTGCGGGTGGACGCCGACGGCTACCTGCCGATCGACGACACCGGCATCCCGGACGGGGCCGAACTCCCCGTGCGCGGCACCGTGTTCGACCTCACCCGGCCGCGGCCGCTGCGTGAGGGCGTCACCTCGGGCGACCGGCAGGTGAAGGCGGCCGGCGGGTACGACCACTGCTGGGTGCTGCGGCCGGCCGAGCAGCCGGGGCAGCCCCGTACGGCGGCGGTGCTGCACGACCCGGACAGCGGCCGGACGCTGGAGGTGCGCACCACCGAGCCCGGTGTGCAGGTGTACACGGCCAACGCGCTGGACGGCTCGCTCGCCCACGCCGACGGCAGCCGGTACGGGCCGCACGGCGCGGTCTGCCTGGAGACGCAGGCGCTGCCCGACGCCCCGAACCGGCCGGACTTCCCGTCCCCGGTGCTGCGGCCGGGCGAGGTGTACCGCAGTCGCACCGAGTTCCGCTTCCCGCACCTGGCGGCGGCAGCAACGGTGCCCCGGCGGGCGGCGGGCGGCGCGGACGTGCCCGCCACCTCGGATGCGGCCGGCCCGGCGGATGGGGCCGAGGCACCGGCCGGGTCCGGCACCGCGGATACGGCGGCCGCCCGGTGACGCAGCGGCCGCTGCTGCTGGTGGACGGTGCGAACGTCGTCGGCTCGGTGCCCGACGGCTGGTGGAAGGACCGCAGGGGTGCGGCCGAGCGGCTGCGCGACGCACTGGTGCCGCTGGCCGCCGCGGGGCTGGCCGCGCGCGAGTCGGTGCCGCCGTGGGCGGTGGGCGTCCCGCTGGAGGTCGTCCTCGTCGTGGAGGGCGCGGCCCGCGGGGTGGCTCCGGTGCCGGGCGTGACCGTGGAGTCCGCGCCGGGCAGCGGCGACGACCTGATCGCGGCGCTGGCGGCGGCGGCCACGGGCCCCTGCCTGGTGGTCACCGCCGACCGCGGCCTGCGCGCCCGCGTCACAGCGGCGGGCGCGGCGGTCACGGGCCCGCGCACGGTCCGCCCGGCATGAGCGGCGCGGGCTGAGGCCGGCCCGGAGCAGTGTGGGTGCGGGGGCCCCAGAGTCGTGTCCGAAATCCGCCAGTCGAGGTCCTCGGGCCCGCCGATACTTGAGGTATGGCGACCAGGAGCGGCATCAGGAACAGCACGGCGGACCGTGTCGGTGACGGGCTCGGAACCGGCCCCGGAACCGGCCTCGCCGACGGCATCGGCGCCGGCGGCAGGGACGGTGTCGAGGACGCCCGGTACGAGGCGGTGCGGAGCCGGGACGCGCGGTTCGACGGCGTGTTCTTCTTCGCCGTCTCCACCACGGGCATCTACTGCCGGCCGAGCTGCCCGGCGGTCACACCCAAGCGGCAGAACGTGTCCTTCTTCGCCACCGCCGCGGCGGCCCAGGGCGCCGGGTTCCGCGCGTGCCGCCGGTGCCGGCCGGACGCGGTGCCGGGCTCCGCGGAATGGAACGCGCGGGCCGACGTCGTGGGCCGCGCGGTGCGGCTGATCGGGGACGGCGTGGTGGACCGCGAGGGCGTGGCCGGGCTCGCCTCGCGGCTGGGCTACAGCGCCCGGCAGGTGCAGCGGCAGCTCACCGCCGAGCTGGGCGCGGGCCCCATCGCGCTGGCCCGGGCCCAGCGCGGCCACACCGCCCGCGTGCTGCTGCAGACCACCACGATGCAGGCCGCCGAGATCGCCTTCGCCGCCGGCTTCGCGAGCATCCGGCAGTTCAACGACACGGTCCGGGAGATCTACGCGGCCACGCCCACCCAGTTGCGCGCCGCCCGTCCCGGCCCCGGCGCGCCCCTTGGTCCCGACGGCGCCGCGGGCGTGCCGCTGCGGCTGGCTTTCCGCGGCGGCTACGACACCGAGCAGGTCTTCGGCTTCCTCGCCGCGCGGACCGTACCCGGCGTCGAGGAGGTCACGGGCGTGCCGGGCGCGCGCGGGTACCGCCGCACCCTGCGGCTGCCGCACGGCTCGGGTGTCGCCGAGGTGGCCGAACGCCTCGGCGGCGGGCAGTGGTTGGCGTGCCGGCTGCACCTGGCCGACCTGCGCGACCTCACCTCGGCCACCCAGCGGGTGCGCCGGCTCTTCGACCTGGACGCGGACCCGTACGCGGTGGCCGAACGCCTCGGCGCGGACGCAAAGTTGGCGCCGCTGGTGGCAGCGCGCCCCTTCCTGCGGGCGCCGGGCGCGGCCGACCCCGAGGAGCAGGCCGTCCGCGCGGTGCTCGCCCAAGGGCTGCCGCCCGAGCGGGCGGTGCGGGCGGTGGAGGTGCTGGTGGCCGTGTACGGCGAGGAGTTGGCGCAGCCGAGCGGCACCCTGACCCGGCTCTTCCCGAGCCCGACGGACCTGGCATCGGCCGGACTTGCCGAACTTATGGACGTCGGCGTCCCGTTGGAGCGCGTTGCCGCGCTCCGGGCACTGTGCACGGCGCTGGCGTCGGGTGATCTGCGGCTGGACCCGGGCGCGGACCGCGAGGAGGCGGCGCGGCGCCTGCTCGCCCTGCCCGGTGTCAGCGCCTGGACGGCGTCCTACGTGCGGATGCGCGCGCTGGGCGACCCGGATGTCCCGCTCGGAGCCGCGGACGCACCGCCCGGCTCACCGGACATCTCGGCCTGGCGGCCCTGGAGTTCGTACGCCACGCACCATCGTTGGGCCCCGAACGGCCCGGCGCTGCCTGCGTGATACGGCCCGGAAGCCCTCGGAGTCCTTACCGCTGCGAGCTCTGGCGCAGGTGCTGGCGGCGGCGCCGCTCCTCCTCGAAGAGCTCGATGAACTTCAGGGCGCGCTCGTCGGTCTCCTCCGGTTCCGGCTCCTCGTCCTGGAGTTGGCGCTCCTGCACCATGGCCGGCGGCACCGGGTCCACATCGGAGGGGCGCGGTCCCTCGGGGCCGTCCGGGCCGACACGGACCAGGCGTTCGACCCGGATGATCGCGAAGTGCCGCCCGGCGACATCGAGTTCGTTGCGCTGCTCGGTGTCCAGCAGGTCGGCGGCCTGCTTGTACGCCTCGTGCTCGGCGTCGGTCAGCTCCTGCTGCCAGGGCACCATGATCCGCAGGTGGACGGCGAGGCTGTCGCGGGCGTCGCGCGGGGTGGGGGCGGTGCCGGTGGACTGCGGGCGCCAGCGGCCGCCTTCGCGCTCGGCGGCCATGAAGGTCGCGGGCAGCAGCACGCCGCCGGGGTGGGTGCGGGCCGCAGTGTGCGAGTCCTCGCGCACGTCCCTCGGCACGGTGCCCTTCTTCCGCAGGGCGGCCAGGAGTTCGACCCGCAGCACGCCGGGGGCGACGCCGGTCTCCGCGGGGTCGATCACCAGGCCGTCGGCGGGGTCGAGCGGCGGGTCGGCGGGGTCGGTGCGGTCGGGGTCGGAGCCGCGCGGCGGTTCGGGGCCGTCGGGCCCCATGCGGATGAACCGCTCGGCGCGCACCACCCGGTAGCGCTCGCCGGCCACGGTCAGTTCGTCCAGCGGCTCCCAGTCGAGGCGGTCGGCGGCCGCGGTGTACTGCGCGGCGGCATCCGCGTCGCCGGCCTCGGCCGCCTGCGCGGCCAGGGTGCGGAAGTCGGCGGCGAGCCGGTCGCGGGCGTCCTGCGGGGCGAGGCCGCTGAAGTGCGGGTGCAACTGCCAGCCGCCCTGGGCCCGTTCGCGGGCGATGCCGAAGACGGGGCCGCCGGCGAAGAGGGTGGAGGGGTAGGCCTTGCGGGCCTTCCACGTCTCCACGTCCGCCGGTGCCGAGAGCGCGGCTCCGGCCAGGGACCACGGCTGGATGCCCGGCACTCCGGCGCCCACGGGAACGTCGTCCTCAGCGCCACCGTTCGACTCCATGGCTCCAGGATGCCCTTCCGGACCGGCGATCGGCGCCGATTCCCGCAAACCCGTGCGCCTCTACCCGCGTCCACCGGCCCCGCAGTGCCCCCGGGGCCGGTGGACGAAGGCTCAACTCGCCTGCGCTCAGGTGTTGTTGGCCAGTGCAAGCAGTCGGCTGCTGTCGCCGTTGAACCGGTCGCGGTCGACCGAGCCCGAGACGCCGCTCACCGAACCGGCGTCGGTGTACTGCCACAGCGTCCAGTAGGGGAAGCCGGTCGGGATGGTCGGGCTGGCCGCGGTGGTCCAGTGCGCGACGAACAGCGGGCTGCGGGCGGACATCCCGCTCCAGCCGCCGGTGCACGAGTTCCACCAGCTGGCGCTGGTGTAGATGACGACGTCGCGGCCGGTCTTGGACTTGTAGGTGTTGTAGAAGTCCAGGATCCAGGACTGCATGGCGGCGGCGGTCTTGCCGTAGCAGCCGCCCTCCAGGTCCAGCATGCCGGGCAGCGTCAGGTTGTCGCGGGACCAGGCGCCGCCGTTGCCGGCGAAGTAGGTGGCCTGGGCGGCGCCGGTGGACAGGTCCGGGCGGGCGAAGTGGTAGGCGCCGCGGATCACGTTGGCGTTGTAGGCGTTGAGGTAGTTCGCGTTGAAGTTGGGGTCCTTGTAGGTGGTGCCCTCGGTCGCCTTGATGTAGGCGAACTGGATGCCGGCCGACTTCACCGAGGACCAGTTGATCGAGCCCTGGTAGTGGGAGACGTCGATGCCGCCGGGGTAGGTGGCGTTCGGGGCGAGCACGCCGGGGGCGTCCAGCTGGAGCTTGCGGGTGTCGGGCGTGAAGGACTTGCCGTCCGCGAGGTAGCCGGCGCCCATGTAGCCGTCGCCGAACGGGATGCTGCTGGTGGACTTCGCGGAGCCGGCCGACGGCGCCGGCGCGGCGGAGGCCGTGCCCGCCGACGCGGCCACGACCAGTGCCAGGCCGGCACCGACCACCGCGGCCGCCGTCAGTTTCCGCTGTACTGCCCTGGTCGTGCGGATTCGGGTGAACAAGGCTTTCCTCCGGGAACGTTGAGGGAACGCTGGGGGCTGGTTCCGTGGCGTCCGCCCGGCGGATCTACTCGCGTAGCTCCAAGGCCGGCCGGTACCCGCCACCACCGGTTCGGGGACAGCGGGCTGTTCTCGTTGCGGTGCTGGGGGTGCGGGGTGGTGCTCGGGGGTGCGCGGGAGGTACGTGCCGCCGGCGTGGAGGAGCCGTGCGGCCGCGGTGCACAACCGGTGCTCCTGCGAAGGTTGTTGTGCACGCGCCAACGAGTGACGCATGAACGGGCCCTGGAAGTAAAGGGTTTCCGGGTTCCCTCTGTGGTCCAGTCCACTGCCCGGGGCGGGGAGCTGCGGTGTTGCCGGGAGGGGCGGGAAAACTTCCAGCGCCTGAAAACGGGGAAGTGGCCGCAGGGGGGCCTCGCTTGAGGAGACGTCCGGGGCACCCGATCGGTTGCATCCCCCGCTGGGTATGGCCGGTTCCCGCCCCGAACGCCCCGCGTTGACCCGAAGTCGGCCCGAAGTCGGCCCGAGGCTCCTCGCCGGCGACCACCCCGGCCCCTGCTGCTGCCGTGCCGCGGGCGGCGTTCACAGCGGCAGGGGCCGGCCCTCCGAGAGGTCGAGTGGGGCTGTCACCCTTCGCGCCACAGCCATGTGACGCGCTCGTACAGCGGCTCGAATCCGGCGCGCAGCATGTTGTGGAGGGAGGTGTTGTGGTCGCCGGGGGCTTCGGCTCCGGTCTCGGCGACGAGCCATCGGCAGCCCGCCGCCCTGGCCGCCCGGGCGCGGGCGGTGAGCAGTGCCGACTGGGCGCCGCGTCCACGTCCTTCCGGGAGCGTCGCGCCGCCGAACATGTCGGCGCATTCGCCGTTGACGAAGATGCTCCCGACCGCGACGATCCGCTCGCCGTCCCGGACCGCGTACTGGTGCCAGTTCGGCCTGCCCACGCACGACGCCGCCATGTCGATCATGTCCGGTGTGCCGAACCCGAAGGTGGTCATCATGACCGTGGCCCACTCGGCCGCCTGATGCGGTTCGACCGGCCCGACGCGCAGCCCGGGGTCGAGTGCCGCGACGCCGTCGGGCGCGGACAGCGCGGTCTCGACGTCGCAGCCCAGTTTGACGAAACGGCTGCCCTCGGTGAGGTTCAATGTGCCGGCGGTCGAGGCCCAGTCCGCCGGCAGCAGCGGCGGCGCGATCATGAACGCGCCCTGGGGTACGCCCTGCTCCCGGAAGAAGTCGCAGACCTGCGCCGGGACGTCCGCGGTGGTCAGGTCGCCCCCGCCGAATCCGCCGGCGCGGTTGAAGAAGCGGCTGGAGTCCTCGCGGATCGCGAGAGCCAGCGCCGGGCCGATGTGCTGGGAGCCGATGCCGAGCGACGTGCGCAACGGTGCCGGCGCGCCGGTCGCGAAGTCGGCGTACGCCTCGATTTCGGTCTGCTCGGCCAGGCCGATCGGCACGGAGGTCGTCATGCCCGCTTCCCCATCCGGTGGTCGTTCACGAAGCCCGGCACGATGGCGGCGAACGCGCAGGCGGCCCCCGAGCCGGGATCGCCGCCCGTCCGCCCGGCCGTCTCCCTGTTCCCGGCCACGACGGTCCGTGCCTCGCCCACGGGGCTCAGGTGGGCGGCTCGGCGCCCGGGCCCGTGTGTCTTTGTCTTCATACCCGCACGATGCGGTGAGGGCGGGGAAAGTTCGGCCGCGCGCCGACTTTGTTTCAGCGGCGGCGCGGGTGGAACAGGCGCAGCTCGCCGACCCGCCCCTGGTCCAGGAAGTGCACCCAGACGACGCCGGGCGGGCAGTGGAAGGGGTCGTCGGGCGGGTTGCGCAGAGCGGCCTCCCAGATGACCACCTTGCGGCCGGCCACCACGTTCACCAGTTCGTGGCGCACGCCGTCGGACAGGTCGCGGTCGAACGCGGTGGGCAGGCAGTCGACGCCCGTGCGTTTTCCGGTCGGCCAGGTCACGTCCGCCTGCGGGGACCACCATTCGGACAGGGCCGAGGCGAGCCGGCCGCGGTGGGCGGCCGCCAGGGTCTCCTCGGCCAGCCGCCGGTGCAGCCCGTTGCGGACCGCGGCGTCGTCGTGCACCCGGTCCGCCGAGGCCAGCAGCGCGCCGACCAGCCTCGTGCGCGCCTGGTGGAGCCGGCTGCGCACCGTGCCGACCGGGACGGCGCACAGTGCCGCCATGTCCTCGTAGGAGGTGACGTCGGTGAAGTAGCGCAGCATCGTCACCAGTTGCAGCGCCGGGGACAGGTCCTCCAGCGCGCTCCAGACCCAGTCCCGCAGCGCGTGCCGTTCGAGCACCTCCGCCGGGTCGGGCGGGCCTTCCGACCGGTCCATCGCGACGGCCCCCCGACGTCGGCCACGGGCACCGCGGACATCCGGCGCAGCTGGGCGCGGCACACGTTGCGCACCACCATCCGCAGCCACGGGCCCGCCGCCTCCGGGTCCCGTATGTCCCCGAAGCGGCGCAGCGCGAGGACGGCCGCCTCCTGCACGGCGTCCTCGGCGTCCTGGCTGTGGCCCAGGAAGGCCAGTGCGACCGCGTACATGGGCGCCCGGTGCCTGGCGAGCAGCAGGCCGAGCGAGCCGGCGTCGCCGGCCTGGGCGGCGCGCACCAGGTCGGCGTCCCGCGGAGCCCCGCGCACCAGAAGATCGGCCATACCGTGACAATACCGTCCGGGCCTGACCGCGACGGCCGCGCCCCCACGCGCTGCCCCCCCTCCGCCACCGCGCCCGGTGGGCCGTGAGCCCGCCCCTTCGCAGAAGCTGGGCTCAGTCGCCCACGATCCTCGCGATGCCCTCCGGGGAGAGGAGGTGGTTGACGGCCAGGCGGCGGGCGCCCTCGATGCCCGCGCGGCGGCCCAGGAGGGTGGTCTCGATCGTCACCGTGCGGGTCGCCAGCGGGAGGGCCCGGCGGTAGACGGCCCCGCGGATGTCCGCGAGCAGGTCGTCGTGGAGGCTCGCGATGCTGCCGCCCAGGACGATCGTATCGGGGTTGTAGAAGCTGGTCAGCGAGGCGAGCACCTCGCCGATGCGCTGCGCGGCGAGCCGCACCTGGCGCCTGGCCTGCGGGTCGCCCTCGGCGACCAGGCGCACCACATCGCCCGCGTGCGCCGCCGGCAGTCCCGCCTTGCGCAAGGTCGCCGCGATGGCCGCGCCCGAGGCCACCGCCTCCACGCAGCCGGTGTTGCCGCAGTGGCACAGCACGTCGTCCTGCCCGGGCACCCGGATGTGGCCGATGTCGCCCGCCGCGCCCGAGGCCCCGCGGTGCACGACGCCGCCCGAGACGATGCCGCACCCGATGCCGGTGCCGACCTTGACGTAGAGCAGGTGGGCGGTGGCGGGCCGGTGCGCGTACTCGCCGAGGGCCATCATGTTCACGTCGTTGTCCACCAGGACGGGCGCGCTGTAGCGGCCCTCGAAGAACGCCGGCACCCGCGTGCCGTCCCAGCCGCGCATGATGGGCGGCCGCACCACCGTGCCGGTGCTGGCCTCCACCGGCCCCGGTACGCCGATGCTGATCGCCCGCACGTGCGAGGCCGGGCGCCCGGCCTCGGCGAGCAACTGCCCGATCCGGCCGTCAAGCGCGGTGAGTACGGCCTCGGGCCCGTCGTTGATGTCCAGCTCCTGCGTGGCCTCGGCGAGCACGGTGCCGCCCAACTCCGCGACGGCGACGGTGCCGTGGGTCGCGCCCAGGTCGACGGCGACCACCACGGCGCTGTGCGAGGCGAGTTGCAGGGTCAGCGGCGGGCGGCCGCGCTCGGTGGCGACCGTACCGGTCTCGACCAGCAGCCCGCGGTCGATGAGCAGGTCCACCCGCTGGGCGACCGCGGCCCGCGACAGGCCGGTGGCGGTGGCGAGTTGGCTGCGCCGGGTGGCGCCGCCCGCCACCAGTCCGGCCAGTTCGCTGAGCGATCCGAGCCGGCGGTCGGAGCTTGCGGTCACGTCGGGCCTGCCTCTCGGTATTTATGACAGAAGTTAGCGTAAACCTTGCCATTGTCAACCGAAACCCTGATGGCTAGCGTTTTCTGCGAGCCGAAAGGGAGGGCTGTCTTGGGCCGTACAGCGAGCTATCCGCCGGGAGCGGGCCATCCGTCAGGGGCCGCGCCGGGTCTGCGCACGGCGATCGCCGGCGTGGGCATGATCGGACGGGTCCACCTGGACGCCGTCCGCCGCACCGGCGCCCCCGTCGTCGGGGTCAGCGCCTCCTCCCCGGCGCGCGCCAAGGAGGCCGCCGCCGCGCTCGGCGTGGAGCACGCGTACGACTCCTCCGAGGAGCTGGTCACCAGCGACGACGTGGACGTGGTGCACATCTGCACGCCCAACGACGCGCACGCGCCGCTGGCCGAACTCGCCCTGCGCGCGGGCAAGCACGTGGTGTGCGAGAAGCCGCTGACCACCTCGCCCGAGAGCGCCGCCACCCTGGCCGCGCTCGCCCGGGAGACCGGCCTGGTCGCCGCCGTGCCCTTCGTCTACCGGTACCACCCGATGGCCGCCGAGGCCCGCGCCCGCGCCGCCGACGGCCGCACCGGCGAGATCCGCCTGGTGCACGGCCACTACCTGCAGGACTGGCTCTCCGAGCCCGGCGACACCAACTGGCGGGTGGACGCCGTCGCCGGCGGCCCCTCGCGCGCCTTCGCTGACATCGGCTCCCACTGGTGCGACCTGGTGGAGTGGGTGACCGGCCACCGCATCACCGAACTCACCGCGCTCACGCAGACGGTGGACCGCGCCGGCGGCCGCCCCGCCACCGAGGACGCCGTGCAGCTGCTCTTCCGCACCGACCGCGGCGCCACCGGGACACTGACCGTCTCCCAGATCTCGCCCGGCCGCAAGAACCGGCTGTGGTTCGAGGTGGACGGCACCCGCACCTCCCTCGCCTTCGACCAGGAGGCCCCCGAGTCGCTGTTCGTCGGCAGCCGCGGCGAGAACGGCGCCGTGCTGCGCGACCCCGCCACCCTCTCCCCCGCCGCCGCCCGCCTGTCAGTGGTGCCCGGCGGCCACCCGATGGGCTACCTCGACTGCTTCGCCGCCTTTGTCCGCGACGTGCACGACACCGTCCGGGCCGGCGGCCCCCGCCGGACCACCCCGCTCTACCCGACGTTCGACGACGCCGCCCGCATGGTGCGCCTGACCGCAGCCGTACTCGGCTCGGCCGCCGACCGGACCTGGAAAGAGGTCGACTGATGAAGCTGGGCTTCCTGACCGCGTGCCTGCCGCAGCTGCCGCTGGCGGACATCGCCGCCTGGGCGGCCGGGCACGACTACGACGCACTGGAGGTCGCCACCTGGCCCTCCACCGGCTCGCGCGACTTCGAGGCGAGCCACATCGACGTCGTGCACTTCGGCAAGGCCGAGGCCGACGCCATCCGCGGCCTGTTCGAGCAGCACGGGCTGACCCTGTCGGCGCTGGCGTACTACGAGAACAACCTGCACCCCGACGCCGCGCGCCGGGCCGAGATCGCCGCGCATGTTCGGGCGAACGTGGACGCGGCCGCGCTGCTCGGCGTGGAGTACGTCGGCACCTTCATCGGCCGCCACCCGGGCCTGTCGGTCAAGGAGAACCTCGCGCAGGCCGAGCGCGAGCTGCCCGCCCTCGTGGAGTACGCCGGCGAGCGCGGAGTGAAGATCATCATCGAGAACTGCGTGATGGAGGGGTGGCACCCCGACGGCTACCCCGGCAACCTCGCCTACTCCCCCGAGCTGTGGGAGTGGATGTTCTCCCTCGGCTTCTACCTCAACTACGACCCCTCGCACCTGCTGTGGCTCGGCATCGACCCGGTCACCGCCCTGAAGCCCTACCTGGACCGCATCCCGCACGCCCAGGCCAAGGACGCCCAGCTCGACCCGCGCGCCAGCGACCGGTACGGCTTCTTCGGCCGCACCGTGGAGCGCGCCGACGGCTGGGACAGCGGCTGGTGGCGCTACCGGGTCCCCGGCCTCGGCGACGTGGACTGGCGCCGGCTGGTCGACACCTTCTACGAGGGCGGCTTCACCGGTGTCCTGTCGGTCGAGCACGAGGACCCCGTGTGGAGCGGGGACGTCGAACGGGTCACCCAGGGGCTGGAGATCGCCCACCGCACGCTGCGCCCGCTCATCGTCGGATGAGCACCCGGCCGGCCGCTGCGACGAGCACCGCGACGCGCACTCCGACGAGCACCGGCCCGCACCCACCCGCACCCGCACCCCGCAGCAACCCGCCGTACTTCCAGGAGGCATCGCTTCGATGACCGCACCGCTGAGCATCCAGCTCTACACCCTCCGGGACCAGATCGCCGCCGACCGCGACGGCACGCTGACCCGGCTCGCCGAGATCGGCTACCGCCAAGTGGAGGCGTACGACCCGACGGCGGACCCGGCGGGCTTCCGCAAGCTGCTCGACGGCCTGGGCGTGACCGTCTCCAGCACGCACGCCTACGCGCTGTTCGACAAGGACGCCGGCGAGGTCTTCGACGCCGTCGCCACGGTGGGCACCGACCTCGCCATCATCCCCGGCGGCATCGCGCACGAGGAGTTCACCACCCTCGACGGGCTGCAGCGCACCGCCGACCTGCTCAACGGCTTCGCCGCCAAGGCCGCCGAGCGCGGCATCAGGATCGGCTACCACAACCACTGGTGGGAGATCGAGCCGCGCTTCGAGGGCCGCACCGGCCTGGAGGTGCTTGCCGGGCTCCTCGCGCCGGAGGTCTTCCTGGAGGTCGACACCTACTGGGCGCAGGTCGGCGGCGCCGACGTCCCCGAACTGCTGCGCACCCTGGGCGGCAAGGTGCTCGCGCTGCACGTCAAGGACGGCCCGGGCGTGAAGGACGAACCGCACACCGCGGTCGGCAAGGGCGCCATCGACGTGCCCTCGATCCTGGCGGCCGCGCCCGAGGCGCAGCGCATCGTGGAACTCGACACCTGCGCGACGGACATCTTCGAGGCCGTCGCCGAGAGCCGCGCCTACCTGACGGCGCTGGAGGAGGGGCTTTCATGACCACCGGAGCGCTCGGCGCCGCCGGCCCGGCGGCGCCGGCCGGCGCCCAGGGCACGGGCCCGGTCGGGGTCGCCCTGATCGGGGCGGGCGTGATCAGCACCCAGTACCTGAAGGCGATGTCGTCCTTCCCGGACCTGAAGGTGCTCGCGGTCGCCGACCTCGATGTCGAACGGGCCCGCGCGCAGGCGGAGTTGTACGGCGTCCCGCACGCCGGGGACGTCGCCTCGGTGCTGGCGATCCCCGAGGTGGAGATCGTCGTCAACCTGACGATCCCGGCCGCGCACGCCGAGGTCGCCTCGGCGGCGCTGCGCGCGGGCAAGCACGTCTACGGCGAGAAGCCGCTGGCGCTGGCCCCCTCGGACGGGGCGAAGATCCTCGCCGAGGCGCAGGAGCGGGGCCTTCGGGTGGGCAGCGCGCCGGACACCTTCCTCGGCGCGGGCCTGCAGTCGGCCGCGCGGGCGCTGGCGGCGGGGCTGATCGGCGAGCCGGTCAGCGCCACCGCGGTCACGCAGGGGCCCGGCCCGGAGTCCTGGCACCCGAGCCCGGAGTTCCTGTTCCAGTACGGCGCCGGCCCGCTGTTCGACATCGGCCCCTACTACCTGACCGCGCTGGTGTCGCTGTTCGGCCCGGTCTCCTACGTGTCGGCGACCGCGCGGCAGGCGCGGGCGGCCCGGGTGATCGGCTCCGGCCCGAAGGCGGGCACCCAGTTCGCGGTCGAAGTCCCCACCCACGTCCACGCGTTGCTGGACTTCGCGGCGGGCCCCAGCGCGTCGGCGACCTTCAGTTTCGACTCCTCGGTGCCGCGCCGGCTGATCGAGATCACGGGCACGGAGGGCACGTTGTCGCTGCCGGACCCGAACACCTTCGACGGGCCGCTGCGCATCCAGGCGTTCGGAGAGGACGACTGGCGCGAGCTGCCGGTCACCGGGACGACGGCCGGGCGCGGTATCGGGGTGCTGGACATGGCCCGCGCGATCCGCTCCGGCACGCCGCACCGCGCGTCGGGCGAACTGGCCCAGCACGTCCTGGAGTTGATGTCCACGGTGACGGACGCCGCGGATCGCCACGGGGTGCTGGGACTCGATTCCTCGGCGCCCAAGGTCCCTGTGCTGCCCGAGGGCTGGGACCCGGCGGCCGCGACTCTCGTCTGATCCCGCACGGTTGCCGGGTCCCCCGCCGCGGGCCCGGTGACCGCACTCCGACCCGGCGGCGGCCCGCACCCACCTGACTCGGTGCGGCCGCCGCCGTACCGCGGCGCCCTGTTCGCCTGGTCGGCCCACCCGTGGGGGGATGGGTCGGCCAGGTCCGTTTCCCGGGGTACGGGGCCGCGTTGGGTTGCCCTCGGCACGGCAGCCGGTGGAGCCGGCGGGGGAACTGCCATGGGTGGTACGGGAGTTGGCGGGCCGGCCGTGGCGGCGGCTCCACGGTGGGCGTTGGCCGGGCGGGCCCCTGCTGCTACGGACCCAGCACATCCAGGCCCATCGCGACGGCTTCCACGAGGTCGAGCGAGGGTTCGGGCGGGAGGCAGGTGTCGCGGAGCAGGTCGTAGGTGAGGCCGAGCAGGTCGATGAGGCCGGGTTCGGTGCTCAGCGTCCAGCCGTCGCGACCGTGCACGTAGCCGGCGGGCACGTCGTCGGGGAACGTCAGCAGTTTGAACGCGCTCTGCGTGGTGGTGTGCGGGGCCGTGGCCAGCGGCAGCACGCGCAGGGTGAGCCGGTCCTCGCGTACGAGGGTTGCCACGTAGCGGAGTTGGGCGGCCATGGTGGCGGCGCTACCGACGGTGCGGCGCAGGGCCGTCTCGGTGACCACCGCGGCGTGGCCGGCGCGGTCGCTCCTCGCGCGCGGCAGGGCCGCCACGCGGGGGAGGTCGGTCGCGCGGGCCAGCGCGGTGGCGTACTCCTCGGTGCGCAGCAGCGCCGGGAGGTGGACGGCGTCCCACTCGCGCACGGTTGATGCGCGGGATTCCAGCGGGGTGGTGCTGGCGGCGCGGTCGGGGTCGGTGGTGGAGCGGCCCGCGGCCAGGTTGCGGACGAAGAAGCCGCGGGTGTCGAGGAGTTCGTCCAGCACCGCGGCGAGTTCGGGCTGCATGCGGCGGCGTCCGGCCTCCAGGTTCGCCACGAAGGAGGGGGTGACGTAGATGAGGCGGGCCAACTGGGCCTGGCTGAGGCCGGCGCGCTCGCGGTAGTAGCGCAACTCGGCGCCGTACAGGGCGCGGGGGGACAGGGCGGGGTCCAGGACCTTCGCGCGGCGGTTGTCCTCGCCCACGAGGGTTCCGTGCGTGCTCACTTGGGGGTGACCGCCGTCCGCACAGGGCCGAACGCGTGGTCCCCGGGGTGCCGCTGGTAGAGCCCGCACCCGCCGCGGTCCCCGCGCGCCCGGCATCGCGTCCGGATCACCAGCTCCCCGGGCCGCCCCCAGTCACCCCGCCACGCCACCCAGGCAGAGCTGTTGTCAGAGCCGTCCAGCTCCCGTACGAGTGCCTGATGCTCACCCTCGCCATGAGCCCCCAGCGCACACCGCAACCCCCGCTCCTCGGGAAAGTCGTCCTCCTGCACGGGCGCGAGGTACCGCGCGGCGACGGCAAGCAAGGGGGGCAAGTGTGTCACCGATGCGCAGGTCGGAAGGTTGTTGGGGTTGCGCGTAGCCATCGGACCACCTCGTGTATTCGGTTCCTGACTTTCTGTAGGCAAGCTTGGGGTCGTCGGCTAACGTTCGCCAGAGGGGGACGCTTTAAGCCTTGATCCATAAAGAGGGAGCCTTCTCGTGAGCACCAAGGTCGATCCGACGACCTCCGTGGCTGCCGTGTTCGCATCGCGGGTGACACGGCTACGCCAAGCGCGAGGCTGGACGCAGGTGGAGCTGGCCCAGCGGGTGCGGGTGCATCCCAGCCGTATCAACCAGATCGAGCGCATGACGGGCCACCGGCCGACGCGCGAGCTGACCATCGACCTCGACCGCGCGCTCGGGGCGGACGGTCTCCTCATCGATTTATGGCCACATGTGTACCGCGAGGCGTTCCCGAACTGGTCCCGACGGTTCATCGAGCTGTCGGCGACGGCGGTGCGGATCAGGCAGTACGCGGCGCACACCGTGCCGGGACTTCTGCAGACGGAGGACTACGCACGGGCCGTACTGGAAGTGGGACGCGATCTCACCTCCGCCGAGCAGTTGGCTGAGCGCATTGCCGTCCGCATGGTCAGGCAGGATCGGCTGTGTACCAGTGACTGCCCCGAGCTGATCGTCATCCTCGATGAGTCGGTACTCATGCGCCCGATCGGTAGCTCGACCGTCATGCGCGAGCAGTTGCGGCGTCTCCTGTCGACACAGAGCGAGTCACGCATCTCCGTGCAGATCTTGCCGTTCTCCGTTGGCGCACACTCCGCCATGGGTGGTTCGTTCACAGTGTTGTCCCTGCCAGATGGCTCGGAGGTGGCCTACACGGAAGGCGCCGACAGTGGTCAACTCATCGAAGAAACCGAGGAGGTGAGGTCGTATCTGCTGTCCTACGATGAGTTGCGGGCGAGCGCACTGCCGCCAGCCATGTCCCTGGACATGCTCAGGTCCACGATGGAGGACGCCTACCGTGACGCACGTCTCCCGAGTCCAGCTCAACGCCGCCGCCTGGCACAAGTCGTCATACAGCAACCAAGCGGGGGGCGACTGCGTGGAGGTCGCGCTCGCGTTCCCCGGCCTCGTCCCGGTACGTGACTCCAAGGACCCCCACGGCCCCGCCCTCGCCTTCACCGCCGATGCCTGGACCTCTTTCGTAGAGGCCGTCCGGACCGGCGAATTCCCCCTCTGACGGAGGTCCCCTCGTGACGCAGCCCTCCCACCCTGGTCTCGACGGCGTCGCTTGGCGCAAGTCGTCCTACAGCAACCAGGAGGGAGGCGACTGCGTCGAAGTCGCCGTCCCCTCCCCCACTGCCATCGCCGTCCGCGACTCGAAGAACCCACACGGTCCCGCCCTCGTCTTCACCGCAGACGCATGGACCTCCTTCGTGGACGCCGTCCGCGCGGGACAGTTCCCCGTTGGGTGACGGCGGGCGCTCGGGCGGGGAAGCCCAGCTCGCAGAGAGCATCGCCCGGTTCTACGGGGAGCTCTACGACGAAGACGCGCGGCTGACTTCCTCGGCCGATGGGCGGCTCGAGCTGATGCGGACCCAGGAGCTGCTGCGGCGGTTCCTGCCGGCGGAGCCCGCGCGGGTGTTGGACGTCGGCGGCGGCACCGGCGTGCATGCGCGCTGGCTCGTGCAGGACGGGTATCGCGTGGACCTCGTGGACCCCGTGCCGCGGCACGTCGAGCAAGCTGCCCGCGTCTGCGACGCGACCCTCGGGGACGCCCGCAAGCTGGCCGCGGCCGACGCCTCGTACGACGTCGTCCAACTCCTCGGCCCGCTCTACCACTTGCCCGACCCGCAGGACCGCAAGCAGGCCCTCGCCGAAGCCGTCCGCGTACTGCGGCCGGGCGGGCTCCTCGCGGCCGCGGCCATCAACCGCTACGCCTCCGTTTTCGAGCACACCGCGTACGCCCAGCTCCACCGGGAACGCCTCACGGCGTCGATCGCCTCGATCCTCGCGACCGCCGTCCACGACGGCCGACGCGGCTTCACCGTCGCCTACTTCCACCGCGCCGAAGAACTCGTCGGCGAGCTGGAGGACGCCGGGCTCACCGACGTGCGCGTGTTCGCCGTGGAGGGTCCGGCCTGGTCACTGCTCAAAGCGGTGGAGCAGCAGACGGGGCAACCGCCGGGCGAGGACCTGTTCGCGGCCGCCCTCACTGCGGCCCGACTCGCCGAGCCGTATCCGGAACTGCTCGCCGCCGCCTCGCACCTGCTGGCCGTGGGCCGGGCACCCGGCGGAGCCGCACCGCGATCGGGGCCGTGAGTGCGCCGGCGGACGGGGCCCGCCCCCGCAGCGTCCGCCGACCGTCGGCAGGGTGCCGCGCGGGGGCGTCGCGCAGCGTCTACCCGGCGGTTCGCGTGAGGTGGCCGAGGACGGCGTCGGCCGCGTCCAGGTGCGGCTCGCGGACGACGTAGCGCGTGATGCCCCAGCGCTGCTCGTGACGGGCCAACTCGGACGCGATCTCCTCGACCGTGCCCACCCAGGCGTACGGGGAGGCGAGCACCGTGGCCGCGTCGCAGTTCAGTCGCCCGGCGATCTCTTTGGCCGCGGCCTCGGCGTCGTCGGTGATCTCCACCATCTGGACGAGCGCTTCACGGGCCGGGGCACTGCCGCGGCCTTCGGCTCCCTGCTCGATGAGCTCGACCTGGCGGTCGATGTCGTCGGCGTCCCACCGCACCTCGTGCATGTGCCCGTCCGGGAGGGTGCGTCCCAGCCCGCTCAGCCCGACCACGTCCGCGTGCGCTCCGGCCCAGCGCAGCAGCGCCGTGTTGCCACCGCCGAAAGTGAAGGGCACCCGGTCCTGGACGGGACGGGGGGCGGTCAGCCGCGCCTCGTGGGAGCGCACCTCGGGGCCTTCGAGGGTGACCGTCTCCCCGGCGAGGAGCGCTCGGCAGGCCTCCGCCACGGCCTGGAAACGCCGGACGCGGCCTGCGACGTCGGGACGACGGCTGCCCAGCATGGCCCACTCGACGGGCGTGTGCCCCGCGCCCAGCGCCAGGCGCGCGCGTCCGCCGGAGACGACGTCGAGGGTGGCCACGTCCGACGCGAGAAGCAGCGGCTCGCGGATGCCCGCCTGGGAGACGTAGGAGCCGAGCCCGATGCGTTCGGTCACCGCCGCGGCCGCGGCGAGCGCGACGAACGGGGAGGATGTGGTGCCGGGGTGGTCGGCCGTGAGCAGCGCGTCGTATCCGGCGCCCTCAAGGCGCCGGGCCAGGGCGAGCCAGGAAGCAGCGTCCTGGGGCTGAGCTTGAACGGAGAGTGCCGGGTGTGTCATGCGAGGAGCCTATGATCCTCTCTCGGGACAGGCCAAAGCTCTACGCACAGGGCGAAACCGCGCGCGCCGACGCCCTCGGTGCCGGCCCCGTCGGTCGCCACCGCAGCGCCAGGTCGCTGAACCACGCTGGGCGTCGAGGGAGAACCCGGCCGATTCGCGGGGCCCGGACCCGCGTCGCTGCCACGCGTGCGGCCACCGCCGGCGGAGACCGGTTCCGGTCACGGCGCGGGCAGCGGGGACGGCCGCAGGGGACTGTAGGGTCGCGGTGTGCTCGTTGGATTGGTGTGCGCGCTGGGCGCGGCGGTGTGCTTCGGGACGGCGTCGGTGTTCCAGGCGGTCGCCGCGCAGAGCACGGCGGGCGGGGTGGGGACGGCGGGCGTCGACGCCCGCCAGGTCGCACGGGTGATGGTCAAGGGCTGGTACGTGCTGGGCCTCGGCCTCGACACGGCCGGATTCGGACTGGAACTGGTCGCCCTGCGCACAGTCCCGATCTACGCGGTCGGCGCCGCGCTGGCATCGAGCCTCGCCGTGACCGCCGTCGTGGCGTCCCGGATGCTCCGGACGTCATTGGGACGGGTGGAGTGGGCCGCGGTGGCCGTGGTGTGCCTCGGTCTCGGGCTGCTGGCGGCGGCCTCCGGCAGCGGGGGGCACGGATCCGGGACGCCCGCCCTGCGCTGGGGCACGCTCGTCGCCGCCGGTCTCACACTGGTCGCGGGGCTGGCCGCGGGCCGGCTGCCGGGCCTTCGGGTGCGGTCGGCCGCTCTCGGGCTGGGCGCGGGCCTGGGCTTCGGCGTGGTGACGCTGGCGGTACGCCTCATCCCCCATCTGTCGCCCGGCGCGATCGTCACCAACCCGGCGACGTACGCCCTGCTGCTGGCCGGCGGCGCGGGCTTCCTGCTGCTCACCTCGGCCCTGCAACACGGCTCGGTGACCATCGCCACCGCGGCCATGGTGCTCGGCGAGACGTTCGGCCCGGCGATCGTGGGCGTGGTGGCACTCGGCGACCGCACCCGCCCCGGCCTCGCCCCGCTCGGCGTGGCGGGCTACGGCCTCGCCGTCCTCGGCGCACTC
>NZ_FNIE01000017.1 GCF_900103985.1 Actinacidiphila guanduensis
CCGGCAGGTTCGGGCTGCTGCTGGTCGTGGTGAACGTCGCCGACGCGTTCGGATTCGGGTAGTTCGGGTTCGCACCGCTCTGGCTCTTGGCCGGCTGGTTGTTCCACGTCGTCGAGGAACTGATGGAACCCGTCGAGAACACGTTCACCGTCGTGGAGTTCGGCCCGCTCGACGCCGCCTGGCTGACCTTGGTGTTGAACTTCGCAGACAGGATGTGCGCGCCGTAGATCGACGACGGCACGCTCAGGTTGTAGTACGTCCGCTCGACACCTGTCGGCGAGCTGAAGCCCTGGTAGCCCACCGCCAGGCCGCCGCTCTGCGCGGCATCCCAGTTCGACGTCGACGCGAACGCCTGCTGCACCTCGTCGAAGTGCAGCGTCGAACCGGACGCCGAATGCGTCACGAACGTCGGGTCGATGAACACCGGGAAATGCGTCCCCTTGCCCGTCAACAGCCCCTGATCCGGGACGAGCAGCAGCCGGCCGCCGTGCAACGACTCCTTCACCCGCGCCTGATGGGCGAAAAGACCCGGCCCGTGCGCGCTGGACGCAGCTTTCCCGGCCTTGGATGAAGCGGCCCGCGCCGTGAAGGCAGCGTCCGAGGCCGTAGTCGTCGTGGTCGGTGCCGTAGCGGCGGGGTCATCACTGGAATCCCACATCACCGGCGCAGGCGAGGTGATCACCGCCCGGCCCGAGGAGTCCGTCACGGTGGTGTTGCCGGCCGCGTCCGTGGAGACCGTGAGCCCCGACGAGGCCGAAAGGGTCAACTCCAGCGACTGCAACGCCGGATCGGCCGCCGCCGTCGCGTTCTTGACGACCAGCGTCTCGTCGATCCCCCCGGCGGCCGTGGCCGTCACGTCCAAGTCCACACCGGAGGCGAGGACATCGGGGTACGTGGCGGTCGCGCCCGACAGGGTCGGCGTCGGCAGCACCGACGGCCAGGACAGCGTCAACGCCTTGCCGTCCACCGTCATCGTCGCCAGCCGCGTGTCCCCGCCCCCCGACAAGGTCAGCGCGGACTCCGTCACCGCCGGGCCGACGCTGCCGTCCGCAGACCGCTGCAGCGTCGGGTCCACCGGCACCCACGAACCGCCCCGCTTCACCCGCACCGGCAACGCCGACACGCTGTAGGACAGCGAACCGTCCGGCTCGGCGAACGTCTGCGACGCGTCCGTCCGATCGTCCAGCACCTCGACCGCACGATCCTGCAACCGCGCCATCAGCAGCCCCGACGCCTCGTCGGATGCCTGCGCGGGCCCCGACGTGCCCGCCGCGTCGACCGGCTCGACCTGCGACCGCTCCGCGGCCCTCGGCACCGAGGCGGCAAGCGCCACCCCGCCATCCCCCGCGACGGTCACCGCCTCAACAGCCAGTGCCATCACTGCCACATACGCCACCCGCCGCAACCACGCCGGCGCCGGCAACCCTCCGAACGGGCCCCCGGGCGCACCGCGCCGAGCCCCCCACCCTCCGAACACGACCCCTCCTCGCACAGCTGAGCCGTAGAAGATCCACAGCTCAGAAAACCGAGGAATCTTCACACATCCTCGACACCCGGGTAAGCCAGGCAGAGGAGCCGATTTCACCGATAGGGGGTAGGAGCCAGGACTCCTCCAGGAGAGGGCAAAGGTTCCGGCAGACCATCCGCCCGGCCAGTCGGGCAAACCGCCGCACAAGGCCCGCCCTCCGTCAAGCACCGGCAAACAAACACCACGGGGCAGTGGCGAACGCCACATGGCCGACGGACACCCCTGACCAGGGGTAACCCCCTCCCGGCCGGGCCTGCCGGCCCTTACGCGCCTACGCTCCCGCGTGTGACCAGTCAGGGCGGCCTCGGTGTCCGCGAACTCGTGCTCATGCCGGGACTCCGCCCGGCGGACGTTGTGCGCGTCCACCGCGCCGCGCTTGACGTGCTGCGTCCGGACATCGACGCGGCCCACATCGACGCCTACAGCGGTGACTTCTGGCCGCCCGAGGTCCTGCCCTCGTACGAGCGCGCCCTGCTGCTGGCGCGCGAGGAGGTCGCGCGCGGCGAACGCTCCAGGCGCGCCGACCCCGGGATGGGCATCGACGTCGACGTCAGGGACGACGACCAGTTCCAGGTGCTGTCGGACCTGGCTCCCTACACGATCCACACCGAAGGCTCGCGCGACGGGCGGCGGGTCTTCAGCGCCAGCGATACGGGAACGGCTCTGTGGGTCGAGGTATCGCAGGCGCAGGAGGCGGCACTCCGGCTCCGGTTGAGCCGGCTGGGGATCCCGCCCGATGTCCTCGCCGTCCTGCCAGCCGGGCGCTGACTGACCGTCAGCCCGGGCTCGCGGAGCCGCGGAAGCAGTGCGGCACAGCGCGGGTCCGGCCCCTGGCGATCCACCCGCGACGGGCCGTCCCACCGAGGCGGTCGGGCACGGGCGGTGACACCTGTCGGGCGGTGGGTGTGCAGCCGGCACGGAGGGCCACATTGAATACCGTTTGCCGTGTCGGCTGAGATCATGCCGAGGAAAAACCGACTTGTCACATGTTTGAAACGCGCGCTGTATACCGTTCGCGGCTATGACCCACGATGTGAGAGGCCGGGGCGGGCTGGACGAGCGTGCTCGTGCCCTCGTCGCCCGCCTGGACGCGGCCGAGCGCGCCGCCGCTGCCGCCCTGCCGGGTGACGACCCGCTCGACCCGGCCCGCCGGTTCCGGACCGAGGCGACGTGGCCCGAGCTGCTGGCCCAGCCCGACGTGGTGCGGCGCAACTGGGCCGCCGACGAAGCCGCGCTTGCCGAGGCCGCCGAGCGCATCCGCCGGCACGACCCGGACCGCGTGCTGCTCGTCGGCGCCGGGGACTCGCTGGCCGTCATGAGCGCGGCCCGGCTCGCCCTGGAGTCGATGCTCGGCGTGCCCTGCGAGCCCATGCAGAGCCTGGAACTGGCCTATTACCACGCCCACGACGTCACACCGCGCTCGCTGGTCGTCGCGCTCTCCAGTTCCGGGGAGACCACCCGCACCGTGCAGGCCCTCCTCGTGGCCCAGGCCGCCGGCGCGATGACGCTGGCGCTCACCAACAAGCCGCAATCGACGCTGGCCGCCGAGGCGACGGCGACGCTGCCGGTGGACGCGACCCGCGTGGGCTGGCCGACGCAGTCCTCCACCGCGCCGCTGGCGCTGCTGCTGCGGCTGGCCGGGCTGGTCGGCGCCGCCCGCGGGGTGCCCGAGGCCGCGGCCCTGCTCGCCGAGCTGGACACCGTGCCCGACCTGATGGCCGAGACGATCGCGCGGGCCGACCCGGTGATCGCCGAGCAGGCGGCGGCCGAACGCGATGGCCGGATGTACCTGTTCGCCGGCGGCGGGCCCAACCACGCGTCGGCCGTCGTGGGCGCCGCCAAGGTCAAGGAGTGCACCCCGGACCACGCACTCGCCGTCCAGCTGGAGGAGTTCCACCACTACAACTCGCAGAAGGCGGGCGAGCCGCTGTGGCTGCTCGTGCCCTCCGGGCGGGCGACGGCCCGCGGGGTGGACACCGTCCACGAGGCACACCGCCTCGGCGGGCACGTCTACGCCGTCACCACCGAGGGCGAGACCGCGTACGACGGCATCGCGCGCGGCGTCCTGCACCTGCCCGCGGTCACCGACGCGCTCAGCCCGCTGCTGTACTTCCTGCCGGCCCAACTGGTCGGCTACCACCTCGCCACGCAGAAGTTCGCGGCCGCCGACCGGGAAGGCTCCGCCGGGGCGACCTCGCCCGCCGGGCCGGACGGGGCCGCGCCCGCCCGCTCCGCCGGGTTCCCCGGGGACGCCGGTACCGCCGGGACCGTCAGGGCCGCCGGGCCGGCCGCGCTCGACAGCGCCGCCACGCCCGGCGCGCCTACCGGGACCACGCCGCCCGCCGACGCCGGGACCGCCGCGCCCGCCACCGCCCCCACACCCAACGGTTCCGGCGCCACCACCCCCGGGGCCCGCCGTGGCTGACTCCTCCCCCGACCTCTTCTGCATCGGCAACCTCACCGTCGACGAGTCCGTGCAGCCGGACGGCACCCGCACCGAAGCTCTCGGCGGCGACGCGGTGTTCGCAGCCCTGGCCGCGCGCCTGGCCGGCGGCCGCGCCGGCTGGCTCGCACCGATCGGCACCGATCTGCCCGCGCCCCTCGCCGCCCGGCTGGACGCCGCGGGCCTGTCCCTCGACCAGCCGCGGCGCGACCTGGCCACCGTGCGCAACGTGGTCCGCTACGCCGCCGACGGCGGCCGCACCTGGCACCTCGTCCGCGGCGAGGAGCACTTCGAGCGCATGTCGGTGCACCCCGCCGACGTCCCGCCCGCCGTCCTGGCCGCGCGCGGCCTGCTCGTGCTGGCGATGAGCCTGGACGCCCAGCTCGCGCTCACCCCGTGGCTGCGCCGCCACAGCAGCGCGACCATCTACCAGGACCTGCAGGAGGACTACCTCGCAGGCCATGAGGCCGAACTGCTCGCACTCGCCGGCCACTGCGACGCCTTCCTGCCGAGCGAGGCGGAGGCCACCCACCTGGCCGGCACGAAGGACCCCGTCGCCGCCGCACGGCACTTCGCCGGTCTCGGCCCGCGCGTGGTCGTGGTGAAGCTGGCCGAGCGCGGCTGCCTCGTGGTGGAGGACGGCGCCGTCACCGAGGTGGCCGCCGAGACCGTCGAGCCGGTCGACCCGACCGGCGCCGGGGACGCCTTCTGCGGCGCGTTCGCCGCCGTGCACCTGGCGACCGGCGACGCGGTCGCCGCCGCCCGCGCCGCCGTACGCGTCGCGGCCCTCGCGGTGCGCGGCCCCGGGGTCGTCCCGCTGCTGGACGCCGTCGCCGCGGAGGTGCGCGCATGAGCCGCACGATCATGGTCGTCAACCCCAACACCACCCGCGCCATGACCGACGCCGTCGTGGCCGCGGCGCGCTCGGCCGTACCGCCGGGCACGACGCTGGTCGGGGGCACCCCCGGCGCGGGCGTGCCCTCCGTGGAGAGCCACACCGACGAGGTGTGGGGCGCGGTCGGCGTGCTGGAGCAGGTCCGCGCCGGCGAGCAGGCGGGCGTGGACGGCTATGTGGTCGCCTGTTTCGGCGACACCGGTGTGCAGGCCGCCAGGGAAATGGCCCGCGGCCCCGTCGTCGGCATGACCGAGGCGGCCCTGTTCACCGCGGCGCTGGTCGCCGCCCGGTTCGCGGTCGTCACGCTGCCGCGCCGCACCAGCGAGATGTCCCACCGGGTGCTGCGCGAGACGGGACTGGCCCACCGCTGCACCGTACGGGCGATCGACGTGCCGGTGGCGGAGATCGCCGGGGGCGCGCTGCACGAACTCGACGCCGTGGCCGCCGAGGCGGCCCGGGCGATCGCCGACGACGGCGCCGAAGCCCTCGTGCTGGGCTGCGCGGGCCTGGCCGACCTCGTGGAGCCGCTCCAGCAGCGCCTCGGCGTGCCGGTCGTCGAAGGCGTCGCCGCGGCCGCGGCCATGGTCGACGGTCTGCTGGCCCAGGGCGTCGCCACCTCACGCGCGGGCACCTACGCCGCGCCCGAACGCATGGAGCCGACCGCATGACCCGCCCCCAACCTCCCGCCCAGGACCCGGCGGTGCTCTTCACCGACGTGCTGGTGTACGACGCCGACGCGCCCACCGGGGTGACCGGACCCACCGACGTGCTGATCACCGGGCAGCGGATCACCGCCGTCGGCCCCGGACTCGCCGCCGGCGCGCCCGAGGGCACCCGGACCGTCCCCGGCCACGGCCACCACCTGCTCGCGCCCGGCCTGGTCAACGCGCACTTCCACTCGCCGGCCAACCACCTCAAGGGGATGCTGCCCAGCCGGCCGCTGGAGGTGTTCATGCTCTACGAGTCGCCGGCCGACGAGGCGCTGCGGCCCTCACCGCGCGAGGCGTACCTGCGCACGATGCTGGCGGCGCTGGAGATGCTGCGCGGCGGCACCACCTCGGTGCAGGACGACGCGTTCGTCATGCCCGCCCCCGAGCCCGACGTGATCGACGCGATCATGTCCGCCTACGCCGACGCGGGCATCCGCGCCACCGTCGCCCTGGACCAGCCGGAGCTCCCGGAGGCCGAGAAGCTGCCCTTCCTCGCGGACATCGCCGGCGGCGACCCGGAGTTGGGCGAGCTGATCCGCCGCCCCGCGCCGATGGGCCGGGCCGACCTGCTGGACCGCTACGCCCACCTCTTCGGCACCTGGCACGGCGCGGCCGGCGGGCGGCTGCGCGGCGCGGTGTCGGTGTCCGCGCCGCAGCGGGTCGGCACCTTGTACTTCACGGCGCTGGCCGACCTGGCCGAGCAGTACGACGTGCCGGTGTTCGCGCACATGCTGGAGACCAAGGTGCAGCGTGTCCTGGCCGACGAGCAGCCGCGGTTCGCGGGCCGGTCCCTGGTCCGCTACACCGCCGACCTGGGCCTGCTGCGGGAGCGCACCAACGTCATCCACGCCGTGTGGGTCGACGGTGACGACCTGGACCTGATCGCCGCGGCCGGTGCCACCGTCGTGCACAACCCCGTCAGCAACCTGCGGCTGGGCAGCGGGATCATGCCCTTCCGGGAGATCCGCCGCCGCGGCATCCCGATCGGCCTGGGTGTGGACGAGGCCATCTGCAACGACGCCGTCGACATGTGGAGCGTGGTGCGCGCGGCGGGCCTGGTGCACAACGTCAGCGGCCTGGACAGCGACCTGTGGCCCTCGGCCGCCGAGGTGCTCGACTGCCTGTGGGCGGGCGGCGCCCGGGCGATGGGCCTGGCCGGGGAGCTGGGCGCGGTCGCGCCGGGCAGGCTGGCGGACCTGGTGCTGGTCGACCTGCACGCCCCGGCGTTCACCCCGCTCAACGACGTCCGCGGGCAGCTCGTCTACTGCGAGTCCGGCGGCAGCGTCGTGCTGACGATGGTCGACGGGCGGGTCGTGGCCGAGGGCGGCCGGGTGACCAGCGTGGACGAGGCCGCGCTGCTGGCCGAGGCGCGTGAGCTGTTCGCCGCCCGGCGCCCGGCACTGCGGGCGGCGCACACCGCGGCCGACCGGTTCCGGCCGGCGTACGAGGAGGTCGTGCGGCGGGCCGCGGGGCGCGATGTGGGCATGAACCGCTGGGCGGGGGGCCGCGCATGACCGCGGACCGCTACCCGTACACGCCGATCGGCGTGCGCCCGCCGGGGCACTGGCCCGGCCGGCGCCGGCTGGCGGTCTACGTGGCCGTCGGCGTCGAGGAGTACCGCTTCGGCAGCGGGCACGTGGAGGACCTGCTGCCCGGCGTGCCGCACCCGGACCTGGTCAACCGGTCCTGGCGCGACTACGGCAACCGGGTCGGGGTGTTCCGGCTGCTGGACCGGCTCACCGGCCTGGGCCTGCCGCCCACGGTGCTGCTCAACACGATGGTCTACGACACCGCGCCGGCCGTCACGGACGCGGCCCGCGCGGCGGGCGCCGAGATCATCGGGCACGGCGTAACCAACTCCGACTCGCTGGCCGACATGACCGAGCCCGCCGAACGCGCGTACTTGCAGGCGGTGGCGGCGCGTGTGCGGGCCGAGGAGGGCGCGGCGCCCGGCGGCTGGTCCAGCCCGTGGCTGACGCACACGCCGCGGACCGTCGACCTGCTCGCCGAGACCGGCTACCGCTACCTGCTCGACCTGCGCCCGGACGACCAGCCGGTGTGGCTGGCCTCCTCGGGCGGCCCGGTGCTGGCCATCCCCTATGCGCTGGAACTCAACGACAGCAGCACCATCGTCGGCCGGCAGGCGTCGGCCGCGGAGTTCGCCGACATGATCGTCGACGAGTTCGACGAGCTGCGCGCGGCGGCCGAGGACCAGCCGCTGGTGATGAGCGTCGTCGTGCACTCGTACATCTCCGGCGCGCCGTTCCGGCTGCGGCAGCTCGGCAGGGCGCTGGCGCATCTGGCCGCGCACGCCGACGACGTGTGGTTCACCCAGCCACGGCACATCCACCGCGCGTTCGCGTCGGCCTCGCCGCCCGCGCCCGACGCCGACGGCACCACCGAAGAGCAGGAGGCCAGCCATGTCCGCCCATGACCTGCCGACGCCCGGCACCGCCCGGGCACCGGGACCCGAGCCCGGGGCCGCCTCCCGCTCCGGGTCCGCCACCGCGCCTGCCGCGGGTACCGCGGGGCCGGTGGCCTCGGTGCGCGGCCTCAGTGTCTCGCTGCAGCGGCAGGGGGTGCGCTCGCCGGTGCTGCGGGGTGTGGACCTGGACATCGCGCCGGGCGAGATCGTCGGACTCGTCGGGGAGTCCGGCTCGGGCAAGAGCGTGCTCGCCATGACGATGCTGGGGCTGCTGCCGCGCTCCGCCCGGCCCGTGATCACCGGCAGCGTGCACGCCGCGGGCACCGACATGCTGCACGGGACGCCCGCGCAGCTGCGGGCCGTACGCCGCTCCCGGCTCGGGGTGATCTTCCAGGACCCGATGACCTCGCTGAACCCGACGATGCGGATCGGCCGGCAGATCACCGAGGTCACCGGCGACAGCGGCGAGGCCGTGACCCTGCTGGGCGCGGTGCGCGTGCCCGAACCCGCCCGGCGGATGCGGGCGTTCCCGCACGAGCTGTCCGGCGGGCTGCGGCAGCGCGTGATGGCGGCGATCGCGCTGACCGGCCGGCCGCGCCTGATCGTGGCGGACGAGCCGACGACCGCGCTGGACGTCACCGTGCAGGCGCAACTGCTGGCGCTGCTGGCCGACCTGCGCCGCGAGTTCGGGTGCAGCGTGCTGTTCATCACCCACGACCTGGCGGTGGCCGCGCAGATCACCGACCGGATCGCCGTGCTGTACCAGGGCCGCGTCGCGGAGATCGGCCCCTCCGCGCAGCTGCTGCACCACCCGACCCACCCCTACACCGCGGGCCTGCTCGGCTCCCGCCTGTCGCTGTCCACCCCGCGTACGGGCGCGCTGCCCACCCTGCCGGCCGACGGCGTTCCGGTCGCCGAACGCCTGCGGGGCTGCGCCTACCACACCCGCTGCCCTCTGGTCCTCGACCGCTGCGCGAGCCAGCAGCCACCGGCGACGCCCGTGGAGGGCACCGGTGTGCTGCGGGCCTGCTGGCGCGACAGCACGGCGGTGCGCGACATCCACCGGGCCGTCGTCCCCGCCGAGGGCCTGGCGGCGCACGCCGGGCCGCTCGGCGCCGTCCACCCGTCACCCGGCGGCTCCGGGAAGCCCGCGGCGGACCTCGCCGTCGAAGTGCGCGCTCTGGGCTGCCGGTTCCACAGCCGGTCCGGGTTCGAGCCGCGGCACACCGTGGACGCCCTGCAAGGCGTGGACCTCGACGTCCGCGCCGGGGAGGCGCTGTCGATCGTGGGCGAGAGCGGCTCGGGCAAGTCCACGCTGCTGCGGGTGATCGCCGGGCTGACCCGGCCGACCGCCGGCACCGTCGTGCTGCGCGGGACCGCGCAGATGGTCTTCCAGGACGCCGGGTCGTCGCTGACGCCGTGGCTCACCGTCGGCGCCCTGCTGCGCGAGCGGCTGCGGGCCGCGAAGGTCCCGCCGGCCGAGGCCGCCCGGCGGACCGAGGAGGTGCTGGCCGCGATGGGCCTGCCGGCCTCGGTGCTGAAGGTGCGGCCGGGTGAGCTGTCCGGCGGGCAGCGCCAGCGCGTCGCCCTGGCCCGGGCGGTCGTCGTGCCGCCGACCGTGTTGCTGTGCGACGAGCCGACCAGCGCGCTGGACGCCTCGCTCGCGGCGAGCGTGCTCAACCTGATCCGCGAGATGCGGCGCGAACTGGCCATGACGGTGGTGTTCGTCACCCACGACCTCGCGGTGGCACGGCTGATGGGCGACCGGATCGCCGTGATGGCGCAGGGGCGGCTCGTGGAGCAGGGCGACGCGCACGACATCGTCACCGCCCCGGCCGACCCGCGCACCCGCGCCCTGCTCGACGCGGTCCCCCGTATCGACGTCCCTGCCGCTCGCCCGGCGACCGGCCCCGCCGACCGTCCGGAGGCCGCGCGATGAGCGGAACGACCCGGACAACCGGGATGACCGGTGCCGCAGGCGCCGTCGACACCGCCGGTGCGCCCCTTTCCGCCGTGCCCCGCCGCCGGTTCGCGCTGCCGGTCGGTGAGCGGCTGCGGCCCGCCGGCCGGAACGTCAGCCGGGTGCTGGTCGCTCTGCTGGTGCTCACCACGCTGGTCGCGCTGCTCGCCCCCGTGCTGGCCCCGGACAACCCCATCCAGCCGGTCGGCGACCTCAACCTGCCGCCGCTGTCCGCGCACCACCTGCTCGGCACCGACAACCTGGGCCGGGACCTGCTCAGCCGCACCCTGATCGGCCTGCGCGCCAGCTGGTTCTCGGCGCTGGCCGTCGTCGCGGTGGGGCTGCTCGCCGGCGGCCTGCTCGGGGTGGTGGCCGGGGCGTTCGGCGGCTGGGTGGACGCGCTGCTGATGCGGTTCACCGACCTGTTCCTTGCGCTGCCCGGCGCGCTGGTGGCGATCGCGGTCAACGCCGCCCTCGGCCCCGGCCTCCTGCACACCCTGATCGGCGTCTCGGTCGTGTGGTGGCCCTACTACGCGCGGATCATCCGCGCCGAGGTGCGCGGCCTGGCGAGCCGGCCGCACGTCGAGGCGGCCCGGCTCGCCGGGGCCGGCCGGCTGCGGCTGATCGGCCGGCACATCCTGCCCGGTGTCGTACCGACCGCGCTCGTCACCGCGAGCCTGGACATCGGCAACGTCGTGGTGCTGCTCGCCGGCCTGTCGTTCCTCGGCCTCGGCCAGTCGGCGCCGGCCCCCGAACTGGGCGCCGACGTGCAGAACTCGCTCTACCTGCTGCTCGGACAGTGGTGGATCCCGATCATCCCGGCGCTGACGGTCATGCTGCTCAGCCTGATCGCCAACCTCGGCGGGGACGCGCTGCGCAACCTCCTGGAAGGCGACCGATGATCCGCTTCGTCCTGTGGCGCACCGGTGCCGCCGCCGTTCTGCTGGTCGTGCTGTCCGCGCTGGTCTTCGTGCTCCAGCAGATCTCCCCCGGCGACCCGGCCCGCGCCTACGTCGGCGGCAACGCCTCGCCCGCCGCGGTGGCCGCGGCCCACCACCGGCTGGGCCTGGACCGGCCGTGGCCGCAGCGGTACGTGCGCTACCTGTGGCACGCCCTCCACGGCGACCTCGGCATCTCGCTGCGCACCCACCGCCCGGTCACCACCGACCTGGGCCAGTTCCTGCCCGCGACCGCCGAACTCGTCCTGTTCTCCTTCGTCCTGGCGCTGCTGCTGGCCCTGCTGTTCGCCCTGTCGGGCGCGCTGCGCTGGCCCGGCACGGGCCTGTACCGGGGCGTACTGCTGCTGGCCGGGACGGCGCCGGCCTTCCTGCTCGGCCTCGGCGGCATCGTGCTCTTCTACGGCCACCTGCACTGGCTGCCGGAGGCGGGGCGGGGCGTGGACACCAGCTCCCCCACCGGGTTCGTGCTCCTCGACAGCCTGCTGCACGGCGACACCGGCGCCTTCACCGACGGGCTGCGGCACCTGCTGCTGCCCGGCTTGGCGCTGGCCGTCGCCCCGGCGATCAGCATCGGCCGCATCCTGCGGGCCGGCCTGGAACGCACCTTCGGGGCCGACTACGTGCGCACCGCCCGCTCCAAGGGCATCCGCGAGGTCCAGGTGCTGTGGCGGCACGTCGTACGCAACTCGCTCGACGCGACGTTGTCGATGGCCGGCCTCCAACTGGGCTTCATGTTCGCGGGCGTGGTGATCGTCGAGAACGTCTTCACCTGGCCGGGCATCGGCTACTACCTCGCGCAGAGCATCCCCCAGTCCGACTTCCCGGCGATCGCCGGGGTGACGCTGCTGCTCGGCGGCGTCTACATCGTCGTCAACGCCGTCGTCGATGTCCTGCAGGCAGTCGCCGACCCCCGCCTCACGGTGTGACCGGCGCCCACCGACCCACCGGATCCCCCGGGTACCGAACGGAGATCAGCGTGTCCATACTTCGCATCCGGCGCACATGGCACATCGTCGCCCTGGCGACGGCCATGGCCCTGGGCGCCGCCGCCTGTTCCGGCAGCACCGGCGGCAGCACCGCCGGCGCGGGCGGCAAGCCGCCCACCGACGGCGTCCTCACCGTCGGCCTGCTCGGCGACATCGGCCAGCCACCGGACCCCGACATCTACTACGCCAACAACGGCACCGCGATCATGATCAACGCCTACGAGGGCCTGGTGCAGTACCAGAACGACACCGACCAGGTGAAGATCGCACCCCGCCTGGCGACGTCGTGGACGGTCGGCGCGAACCACACCGTCTACACCTTCCACCTGCGGCACGGCGTGACCTTCCACGACGGCACGCCCTTCACCTCGGCGGCGATCGAGCCGTCCTTCCAGCGGCGGCTGGCCGTCAAGGGCGGCGCGGCCTACATGGTCGCGGGCGTCAAGAGCGTGCGGACCCCGGACCCGTACACCGCGGTCATCACCCTCGACAAGCCGAACGCGGCCTTCCTGAGCTACCTCGCCTCGCCGTTCGGCCCCAAGATGGAGTCGCCCACCGCGCTCACGCAGCACGCGGGCACCGACCACGCCCAGACCTACCTGCGCACCCACGACGTCGGCACCGGCCCGTACGAGCTGACCTCCGCGGTGTCCGGCACGAAGTACGTCCTCACCCAGTACAAGGGCTACTGGGGACCCAAGTCGCCCTTCACCACGGTGAACCTGCCGGTGTACAGCAGCGCGGCGCCGCTGCAGCTCGCGCTGGACAGCGGCGACGTGTCCGCGGTCGTCGCCGCGCTGCCCTCCTCCAGCCTCGGGCACTTCGCGTCCGACCCGAACGTGCGCAACTACTTCCTGCCGACGCTGCAGTCCTCGCTGCTGACGCTCAACCCGAGCAGGAGCTTCTTCGCCACCAAGCAGGCCAGGCTGGCGTTCCTGAAGTCGGTGGACCAGCAGAAGCTGGTGTCCCAGGTGCTCGGCAAGCGCTCCTCGGTGGCGACCACCCTGTACGCCAAGGGCATGATCCCCGGCGGCGCGGACAAGCAGTCCATCGGCTACGACCCCTCGGCGATGGCCGCCTACGCCAAGACCCTGCCCTCGGGCACCGCCATGACCATCGGCTACGCCAACGGCAACCCCAACGCGCAGAACATGGCCGAGATCCTGGTCGCCCAGATGCAGGCCATCGGCATCAAGGCCACCGCGCAGGGCTACGACACCGCCACGGTGTTCTCCTGGCCGCAGGCGCCGAAGAAGGGCCCGGACGCCTTCGTCGACGGCAACAACGGCCCGGACGGCGGCGACCCGTACATGTGGGGCCACGTCTTCTGGGACGCCTCCGGCGGCATCGACTACTTCGCGTGCGACCTGCCGAGCGTGGACACGGCGCTCAACCAGGCGGTGAAGAGCGGCGACACGAACCTGTACGTGCAGGCGGCCGAGGAGTACGCGGCCAACGGCTGTTACATGAACCTGTCGTACAACAAGGACTGGGTCGTGGCGCAGAAGTGGCTGACCGGTGTGCCCCAGTCGCAGAACCTGGGCGCGAACGAGCTGAACTTCAGCCTGCTCGGGATCGCGAAGTAGCGCGGCGGAGCAGAAAGTTCAGCCCCGGATCGGGTCGGGACGGCGGCGGTGGTGCGGCGGGGGGCCGTGCCACCGCCGCCGTCGCAATCGGGCCGCGATCGGACCGGTTCAGGTGGAGTGGGGCCGTGCCGAGCCGTGTCGGGCAGGGGTCAGGCCGTGTCCTGGATGCCGCGGTGCTCGACGAGGACGGCCATCGACTCGGCGCGGTCGCGCTCGATGTGCATGTAGGCGACGGACTCGGCGAGCCGCCCGTTGCCGGAGCTGATCGCTTCCAGCAATTCCTCGTGCCCGGCGAGCGCGTCCAGCGGGTCCAGGCGGGAGGTCAGGTAGAACAGCCACATCATCCGGCCGGACACCGACCGCATCAGCGAGCGCATCAGCTCGTTGCCGGTCAGTTCCACGATCACCTCGTGGAAGAGGGTGCTGTTCTGGGCGATCACGTAGGCGTCGTCGGTGGCGACACCCTGCCGGGAGCGCTCCAGCGCGGCGCGCAGCGGTGCGGGGGACGCTCCGCCGGCGATCTGCCGGGCGGCGAACCGGGCGGCCCCGACCTCCAGGCACAGCCGCAGGTCGAACAGGTCGTGGGCGGAGCGCACCGTCCAGCTGGTCACCACGGCACCGCGGCGGGGCAGGGTGCGGACGAAGCCGTCCACCTCCAGCAGCGGCACCGCCTCGCGCAGCGGCACCCGGGAGACCTGGAGCTCCTCGGCCAGCCGCTGCTCGGCCAGCCGGCTGCCCTGCGGGTACCGCCCCCGGATGATGCCCTCGCGCAGCCGGTCGTAGATCTGCCGCGACAGCGGATCCGCCCTGCGTTCCGTCGGCCCCTGGGCCCCCACCGTCGTACCTCTCTTCCCGCCGCCGTCCGCGGCAGGCGCACTCCCCACTTTCCCACACCCGCCGGGCAGCGGAACGATCAACCGATCGATCAGCCGGCCGGCCGAGAAGGATCGGTGGGTCCGTCGACGAGGAGTGCCCGCCGGGGCGGTCAGGTGATGCGGAACGTGGCCATCATGCCCATGTCCTCGTGCTCCAGGTTGTGGCAGTGGAAGACGTAGCGCCCCTTGTGGGTGCTGAAGCGGATGGCGAGCTGGACCTTCTCGCCCTTGTTGACGAAGACGGTGTCCTTCCACCCGTGGTCGTACGGCCCGGGGGCCCGGCCGTCGCGGGAGACGACCTGGACGGTGGCGTTGTGGATGTGGAAGGGGTGGTGGAAGTCCGAGACGACCGTCCAGAGTTCGGTGCTGCCGGCAGGCACGTCGGCCAGCGAGACCGACGGGTCGAACGCCTGGTCGTTGATCAGCCATTCGCCCTGCCCGCCCCGGTGGAACTTCATGATCCGCTGGGTCATCGAGCCGCTGGGCGTGATTGCGGTGGTCCCGGACAGGGTGGCCGGCACGCTGCTGGTGTCCTTGGTGGCGCGGGCGACGACGAAGCGCATGACGGCCGCGGTGGAGCCCGATCCGAGCCGGTTGACGAGGGTGATCTCGTCCCCGACCTTGTGCCGGCCGAAGTCGATGATCACGTCATAGCGTTCGGCCGCGGCGATCACGAGGGTGTCCTGCCGCAGGGGCGCCGCCAGCAGTCCGTGGTCGGTCCCGATCTGGGTGAACCCCTCGGAGGAGCCGTCGAGGGCGAGCTGGTAGGTGCGGGCGTTGGAGGCGTTGAGGATCCGGAAGCGGTAGCGGGCGGCGTCGACCTTCATCACCGGCCACGGCGCTCCGTTGACGAGGATGACGTCGCCCATGACGCCGTTGGCGTAGGGCTTGTCGACGCCCGGGGTCGTGCGCATGGTGGCGTCGAGCGCCGGGTACAGGAACGAGCCGTCGGCGGCGAAGGCGCGGTCGGCGATCATCAGCGGGACGTCGCGGGAGCCCTTGGGCAGGGGCAGCGCCTGCTCCTGCGCGTCGTGCGCGATGTGGAAGCCGGCCAGGCCGCGGTAGACGCTCGCGCCGGTGAAGTCCATGCGGTGGTCGTGGTACCACAAGGTCGCCGCCCGCGGCTGCGGCGGGTAGGTGTAGTCGCGCCGCAGCCTGCTGACGAGGGCGTCGGGGTCGCTCATGGCGGGCATCCCCGGCATGGCGGGCATGGCGGGGAAGGTGCCGTAGGTCTCGGCGGGGAGGAGGAAGTCGGTGGGGTAGCCGTCGCTGTCGTAGGCGGTCGTCCCGCCGTGGAGGTGGACGACGGTGGGGACCGGCAGGTCGTTCCGGTGGGTGACGACGACGCGGCGGCCCGGGTCCTGCGTGATGGTGGGGCCGGGGAAGGTGCCGTTGTAGCCCATGATTTCGGTCCGCAGGCCCGGGATGATCTCCGCGGTCGCGGCGGACTGCACGATCTCGTAGTAGTCGGTGTCGGCGGTGCGCCGTACCGGCTTCAGCTGCTCGGGGATCGGCAGCGGCGCCCGGAACCGAGCCGGCAGTGGCGCCTTGCTGGTGAGCGTGTTGATGTCGCCGTTCGGGTCGCCCTGGTCCGAGCCGTTCCACTGACCGCTGCCGTCATGGGTCTCGTCGTGCTGACCGTTGCCGTGCGTGTTGTCGTGCCCGCCGTTGCCGGGGACGGTGTGGTCCTTCACGGAGCGCCCGGGATCTTCGTCGGAGGTCGTGCAGCCCGCGAGGGCGGCGAGTGCGCCGACCGCGCCGATCGACCTGACCAGGGTGCGGCGGCTCATCGCGGCCTTGGTCGGTCGCCGGTCCGGGGCGCCGGCGGCTGCGGGGTTGGTGCCGATCTTCATGCCGCCAGCCTCGCAACGACCCCGCCCCCGGGCGTCGGCCGGCGGAAGGCTCGTGCTGCTCCGCCAGGTGTATCCGGTGTACATCCCACGGAGTACGGCCCCACCCTCCCTCGGCCGACTCGGTGGGCCGCCGGTGCGCTTTACCCTTGGCGCCGTGGCGACCCTGAACATGACGCACGCCCCCCGAGACCTCGCGCACGGCTCCCGATTCCGGCTGCCGCCGCTGGGTGTCGACCTCTGCCTGGCGATCGTGGTGACCGGTGTCACGGTGTGGGGCTGCTACAGCGAGTCCAATCCCTCCAGCAAGGCCCTGCGGGTCCTGCACGGGCACGTCGTCACACCCGCCCCCGCGTGGGCCTACCTGCTGGTGGCCGTGGCCGGTCTGGCGCTCGTCTGGCGGCGGCGCCACCCCCGGGCCGTGCTGGCCGCCTCGCTGAGCGGTGTGCTCGCCTTCACCGCGCTCGGCTACGTCGGCAACGCGGCCCTGGTCATCCCGCCGATCGCGCTGTACGCCGTGGCCGTGACCCGCTCGGCACGCCAGGCGGTCGTCCTCGGCGGCGTCACGCTCCTCGCGCTGGGAGCCATCGTCGCCACCAGCCCCTTCAACACCTTCGGCAGCGGGGACATCGCCCTTGGCGCCCTGGTCGCGGTGGCCGTGCTCGCCGGCATCGCCAGCGCCAACCGCCGTGACTACCTCGCGGCGGTCCGGACCCGGTCCGAGCTGGTCGCGCGCACCCAGGAGGAGAAGATCCGCCGCACCGTCGACGCCGAGCGGCTGCGGATCGCCCGCGAGCTCCACGACGTCGTCGCCCACACCATGTCCACCATCAACGTCCAGGCCGGTGTCGCCTCCTACGTCACCGAGGACCTGCCCCCGGTGGCGGCGGACGCCCTGCGCGCCATCAAGGTCGCCAGCAAGGACGGCCTGCGGGAGCTGCGCGCCATCCTGTCCGTGCTCCGCCAGGCCGACGACGCGGACTCCCACCAGCCCCAGCCGGGACTGGCCCGCCTGGACACCCTGGTCGCGGGGGTCACCGCGGCCGGGCTGCCGACCGGCGTCGTCACCGAAGGCCGCCCCTGCGCGCTGCCGCCCGCCGTCGACCTGGCCGCCTACCGCATCATCCAGGAGTCGCTGACCAACGCCGTCCGGCACGCCGGGCCCGCCACCGCGACCGTCACCATCACCTACGGCCACCGCGATGTCCGGCTGCGCGTCACCGACACCGGGCACGGGCCCCAGGCCGCCCGCACCTCCGCCGGACACGGGCTGATCGGCATGCGCGAGCGGGCGGCGGCGGCCGGCGGCTCCCTGACCGCAGGGCCCTCCCACCACGGCGGCTTCGAAGTCGTCGCCGTCCTACCGAAAGAGCCCCAGGCATGATCCGCGTCCTGCTCGCCGACGACCAGGCCCTCATCCGGGCCGGCTTCCGCGCCCTGCTGGAGCACACCGACGACATCACCGTCGTCGGTGAGGCCACCGACGGCGAACAGGCCGTCGAACTCGCCGCCACCGCACGCGCGGATGTGGTCCTCATGGACATCCGCATGCCGGGGGTCGACGGGCTCGAAGCCACCCGGCGCATCGCCGCCAGCGACGACCTCGCCGGGGTCCGCGTCCTGATCCTCACCACCTTCGAGTCCGACACCTACGTGTACGAGGCGATCCGCTCCGGCGCGAGCGGCTTCGTGGTGAAGGACACCGAGCCCGAGGAGCTGATCCAGGCCGTGCGGATCGTCGCCCGCGGCGACGCCCTGCTCTCCCCCGGCGTCACCCGCCGGCTCATAGCCGACATCGCCGCGAAGGCGGCCCCCGGCTCGCGCCCCACCCGCTACCGGATCGACCGGCTCACCGACCGCGAACGCGAAGTCCTCGCCATGGTCGGCCGCGGCCAGTCCAACGACGAGATCGCCACCGACCTCTTCCTCAGCCCGCTGACGGTCAAGACCCACGTCAGCCGCATCATGACCAAACTCACCGCACGCGACCGCGCCCAGCTCGTCGTCATCGCCTACGAGACCGGCCTCGTCACCGCGGGAGAGCCCGCCCACCGCGCCACGGGGACACCCCGGCGGATCTGACGAGCAGTCGGCCCACGGTGTCCCGGACCCACCCGCAAGGTTTGTCCTGCTAGCCTCTGACCCACCAAACCCCACACACGTTTGTTTGTTGTCTGTGTGTGCGGTCGATCCGTTTTTCCGAGCTGATGTGGCCCCGCCGGCGAGCCGTGTGCCGATCGGGAGAGAGAGGAACGTCTGATGGGTTTCACCGGTGACGTGGCAGTCGGCGGTTCGGTGGGGCGGGAGGAACTGGTCGCCAGGGCGCGGGCGTTGCAGCCGCTGCTGCGCGAGCACGCCGGCCGGGGCGAGGCCGACCGGCGGGTCGCGCCGGAGGTCATGGAGGCGCTGACGCAGGCCGGGCTGTTCCGTCTGATGAAGCCCGCGCGGCTCGGCGGCCACGAGGTGGACCTGCGGACCCTCGTCGAGGTGACGGAGGCGCTCGGCGAGGCCGACGGGTCGGCGGCCTGGCTGGTGGGCGTGGGCGCCGTGGCCGCCTGGCTGGTGGGGACGGCCTCGAAGCAGGCCCAGGACGACTTCTTCGGGGACGACCCCGACGCGCGGGTGGCGGGCGGCAGTTCGCCTGCCCCCGCCCGCCGCGTCGAGGGCGGCTACCGGGTCAGCGGCCGGTGGGCGTACTCCTCCGGGGCCCACGGGGCCGCTTGGGCGTCGATGGGCGCGATGCTCCTCGACGATTCCGGTCAGCCGCTCGACGCGGTCCTGTGCGTCGCGCCGGCCTCGGACCTCACCCTCGAACGCACCTGGAAGACCGTCGGCATGCGCGGCACCGGCAGTGACACCCTGGTCGCGGAGGATGTGTTCGTCCCCGAGCACCGGGCGATCTCCCTCGGGCAGGTGATCGCCGGGAAGTGGCCCATACCCACCGGCGAGGTGATGTACCTGCTGCCGGCCGGTCCCGTGGGCCTGCTGGCGCTGCTCGGCCCGATCCTGGGGCTCGGCCGTGCCGCGCTCGACCACGTCGTCGCGCAGGCCTCGAAGAAGGGCATGCACCACACGTTCTTCGCCCGGCAGGCCGACTCGGTGGGGGTCCAGATCCGCCTCGCCGAGGCCGCCGTGAAGCTCAAGACGGCCCGGCTGCACACCTACGCCGTCGCCGACGCCATCGACGCCGCCGTCGGCCGGGGCGACGACGTGGCGTACGGCGAGCGCGCCGAGTACCGCGCGGAGTACGGTTACGCCGCCCAGCAGGTCCTGGAGGCCCTGCAGATCCTGGTCGACGTCCACGGCGCCGGGGCGTTCGCCGAGTCCAGCCCCCTGCAGCAGTGGTGGCGGGACGCGAACACCGCGGCCCGGCACGCGGGGCTCAACGCCGCGGTCGGCTACGAGGTGTACGGCAAGTTCCTGGTGGGTGTGGACGAGCAGGTCAGTCCGATGATCTGAGCCGGGGTCAGGACCGGGTTGCGGACCGGGTTCAGGAGCGGGCGGTGGGCGCGAGGGTGTAGTAGACCGAGCGCCCCTGCTTGCTCCGCTCGGCGATACCGCCCGCGACCAGTGACTCCAGCGTGTTGCGCACCACGACCGTGCTCGCCTGCCGGACCAGGCCGGAGTCGTTCACCGTCACCGTCGCCTCGTGCACGGTGGTGGGCCCGTCCAGGGCCGCCAGGTGCTTGACGACGAGGTCGCGCAGTGTGGGACCGCTCCGGCCGGACCGCTTGGCGGACCTGCGTACGGGTGCGGGCTCCTCACCGCCGGGCGCCGTCCTGGCGGCGGCTTCCGGAGCGGCGGCCTCCGAACCGGCAGCCTCCGGAGCGGCGGCCTCTGCGCCCGCGCCCGCCTCGGTACCCGCGGTTTCCTGCGCGGCCTGCGGCCTCGACGGCAGGCGGTCCAACAGCCCCAGCAGCCACACCCGGTCGCGGTCGAGTTCCTCGAGCCGGGCGCGGGCGTCGGCGATCTCGCCCTCGATGCGGGCCAGATCCGCGTGGATCCGCTCGACGTACATGTCGGTGAGGGTGCGGGAGTGGGACTGGTCGGACACGTGACCTCCGGGTGGCGTCGGTACGTCCTGTATAGCCGATCCTGCATCGGCACCGGGACGCCGCCTGCCACCGGCCATCCGCCGCGGCGCTCTCCACGGGGGATCGAAGACGCCGTCTCCCCGCCGGTGGCGGGGCACCGGAGGGGAGACGGCGTGCCGGTCCCTGATCCGCTTCTTCCGTCCATGCGGTACGCCCGCGGCTACTGCTGTCCGATCACCTGGACCTCGCTGAGGGCCATCTGGCCGCCGAGTTGGGCCCCGTTGTCGGGCCGGTCGGCGATGATGCGGACGTACCGGGCCCGGACGGGGGAATCGAGCCGGACGCCCGACAAACCGCCCGCGGTGTCGCTGTGCCGGGCGACGGTCCAAAACGTCGAGCCGTCGAGGGAGACGTCGACGTGCCAGTGGGTCGCGAACGCGCTGTCCGGCTGGAGCAGGGCGATCACGTCGACCGACCGGGCCCGGCCCAGGTCGAGTTTCTGCATCCAGCGGAACTGCGCGGTGGCCTGCGTCGAGGTGGCGGGGTCGCCGTCGTCGGCGTACGTGGGCTGGGACCCGGGCTGCAGCAGGGCCTTCGTGCCGTCGATGTACAGGGCCTGCGTCGGTGCGTCCAGCGCGAGGTTGCCCGGCCCGGGCGCGTAGGCGCCGACCTCGGCGATCGCCATCTGGCTGCCGCGCTGGCCGCCCTGGTCCGGCCGGTCGGCGACGATCCGCAGGTAGCGAGCGGTGACCGGCGCGGCGAAGGTGACCGGGATGGTGCCCCAGCCGGTGTCCGTCTCCTTTCCGACCGTGGTCCAGTCCGTGCCGTTCGTGGACGCGTCGACGTGGAAGGCGGTCGCGAAGTTCGACTGCGGCATGGTCACGGTCGCGGAGCCGAGCGACTTCGTGTTCTGCAGGTCCACCACGAGCTGCCAGAGGTACTGGTCGGTGGCCTGCGTGGAGGTGTCGGGCTTCCCGTCGGTGGCGTAGGACGCCTGCGAGCCGGGTTGCAGCGCCGCGGTGCTGCCGTCCAGGTACTGCGCCTGCGCGGGCTTGTGCAGCGCCAGGTTCACCGGGGCGCGGCCGGCGGGGGCGGCGGCGAGGTGCGCGTAGGCCGGTTCCAGTCCGGCGTTCGCGAGCAGCGAGGCGGGCACGCCGGTGCCGTCGGAGCCGATCTGCGTGTTGCCGGTGATGGTGGCGTTGTCGGGGTCGCCGCAGGTGAACCCGGGGGTGAGGGTCTCGTAGTAGTTGCCGGTGAAGCTGAAGTCGCCGTAGGGCGCGCTGGGTTCGCGGCAGCCGCCGAAGGAGGCGGTGTCGTTGCCGTAGACCGCGTTGCCGGTCTCCGTGACGTACTGGCTGCCGCCGTCGGTGTAGATGCCGTTGCCGTAGTTGGCGTCGTAGCGGACGACGTTCCCGCTGATCAGCAGACCGTCGGCGAGCGAGTCGCCTTCCTGGCCCAAAACGTAGATGCCGCCGCCGTCGCCGCGCTGCTGCATGGCGTCCTCGACGAGGTTGTCGGTGATTCGGTTCCCCGCGGCCTTGACGACCGGAACGCGGCCCCAGCCCCAGTTGGAGCTGATGCCGCTGTAGGGCACGTCGTCGATCTGGTTGTGCGTGATGGTGTCGTAGCGGGTGTAGCCCTGGAAGATGCCGATGCCGCCGGTGTACTCGACCGCGATGTTGTGCACCCAGTTGTCGGCGATGGTGTTGTGGGAGGGGATCACGGCGAGGTCGGCGGGATCGGCGTCGGCCCCGTTGCCGATCTCCATGCCGCTGGAGGAGATGTCGGTGAAGACGTTGCCTGTGATGTCGGCTTCCGTCACGGCCTGGCCGAGTTGCAGGCCCGCGGCGCCGAGGTGGGTGAAGGTGTCGCCGGTGACGGTCAGGCCGGTGGCGTGGTCGAACACCACGTTGCCGGGGGTCATGGTCCAGTCGCCGTACGGGCAGGTGCCGGGGTCCGTGGTGGAGAACTTGTCGCAGGTGCCCTGGTACTTCCAGGCGTTCTCGCCGGTGAAGCGCATGTTGGCCTGGGTCTCGGCGAACCCGTCGTCGCCGTCCGGGGCGGTCCAGCCGCCGTATGCGAAGGTGAGGCCCCGCAGGGTGAGGCCGGTGAGCGGGTGGGCGAGGGTGCCGGTGCCGGAGACGAGTGTTTGCAGGCGCGGGATCTCCACGTCCGCGGTCCGCATGTCCTGGCCTTCGCGCGGGCGGTAGTAGACGGTGTGCGCGTGCTCGTCCAGGTACCACTCGCCCGGGTCGTCCAGCAGCTCCTTGGCGTTCTGGATCTGAGCCAGGTCGCCGGTGCTGATGGGGTACTGCCGGTTCACCGAGTTCTGGAAGCAGGGCTCGTCCATGGTGATGGTCGTGCCGGCGGCCGAGGCGACGCGGCAGCGCACCTGGACCCAGCCGATGTCGTACACGAACTCCACGTCGGTGACGTTGCCGTAGTCCTCGATCGTCGAGTCGGTCGTGGTGTAGCCCGTCGCGGTCTGGGTGAGCCCGCCCGGGGCCGCCTCGGACGCGATGTTCCCGCGGACGCCGTCGACGTAGAGCTGGCGGGTCTTCGTCCCGGCCGGCACGCGCGCCTGCCACACCCCGTCCGCGCCCTGCTTCCAGCCGCCGACCCGCTCGCCACCGCTGAGCACGGGGTGGGCGCCGGGGGCGGCCGCGTAGTTGACGGTGTGTCCGTGGGTGCCGCCGTCGCCCTTGAGCGCGTCGAACTCCAGGGTGCTGTCGAGGCGGTAGGTCCCGTCCGCCAGCACGACGTCGATGTCGCCGCTCATCCGGCCCGTCGCCGCGCGCACCTCGCTCTGCGCGGTGGGCAGCGAGCATGGGCTGTTGGTCGTGCACGCGCTGCCGTGGCCGTCGGGGGCGACGGACAGCACGCGCGCGGGGGCGGACCCGCCGGCGCCGGTGGTGGCGACGGCTTCGGTCCCGGCGAGGCCGGTGAACAGCAGGGCGGCCGCCGCCGGCCAGGCCCATATCCGGGCACGGGGGAATCTTCGTCGATGCATGGGGTCTCCCTGGACATCACCGGTCGAGGCTGGCGGGCCAACGTGTGTGTACGGAGGCTGTTTGTGCGGACGCGACCCACCGCCGCCTCGCAGATCGGGATGACTATGACAGATCCCGCGATGAATGCAACCCATCCGACGCGTGGTTGTCACAAACGCGCATGGGACACAGTGGTGTAAGAGTGAGTATTTCACTCATACTTCGGGTCATTAATCCGATTCAAGGACACCCCAGTGCCGCCATGGTGGCGACGTAAAACTCCGACTCAGTGTGCGTCACACGGAGGGGCCGACACATGTGTGTCACCGTCGGCGCGCTTCCGTCCTGGTGTCGCGCCGTGTGGTCTCCGACGAACTCCTTCTCGGCCCAGCGCCGGATGGCGTCCCGGCGGCGGGACCTTCGGCAACACCCTGTCCACCCACGACCACGGACCGGCAACGGTCTTCGTGTCGCTCCGGCCGCTGCCCGCACCGCGAGTCATGGAGGAAGGTACGCAGGGCGTTGTGCGTGGTGCCCGACATTGTGCGACTCTGACGGGAGCGGAATGTTTGGGGCGGATTTGCCGCCCGCCAGTCGATGATTCCATGGGATTGTAGGAGAGCACCAGGTGAGCGGCTCGTACGAGCTGATGGCCCTGATCAGCGATGCCGGCACTGTGCTCCGCTGGACGCAGGCCGCCGAGCGCTTGTGGGGCTACTCCGCCGCCGAGGCGACGGGCCGGCCGGCCGATCGGCTGTTGACGACCGGTGGCGAGTCCCTTGCCGGTCCGCTGACCGCGTCGGGGAGCTGGTCCGGGCCGGTGGCGCTCAGGCAGCGCGACGGGGGGCGCCAGATCGTGGATCTTCGCGTGACTCCCTTTTCCGCCGGCGAAACCGACCAGGACTGGCTCGCGTGGGAAGCTGCTCCTGTCGAGGCAGGTCCCCGCTCCGGCCTGGACACCGCGATGCTGAAGACGCTCTTCGGGCACGCTCCGACCGGTGTGGCGTTCTGGGGGCTCGATCTACGCTGCACCTGGTACAACGAAGCGCTCACGGGCATGGATTTCATGCCCGGCGGTCCGCGGGTGGGGAGTCGGCTCCCGGACCTGCTGCCACCCGGGCGCGGGCACCGCATGGAGGACACGATGCGGCGGATCCTCGACGGCGGCCCACCGTGTGTGGATCTGGTGTGGATGCATCCCCCGACTGGAGGCGACCCCGAGTTGTCGCTGTCCTTCTTCCGTCTCGACGACGGCGACGGCCGGGCGCTGGGCGTGTGCCTGACGGTCGAGGACATTCGCGAGAGCTGGTCGCGGCAGCGCTTGGGGCTCCTGGTCGAGGCCGGCACCCGGATCGGAACCACGCTCGATGTCATGCGCACCGCACAAGAACTGGCCGACACCGCCGTGGCGGCCCTCGCTGACTTCGTCACGGTCGACCTCGCCGATTTCGTCATGCTGGAACAGGAGCCGTTGGAGCGCCTCAGCTCCACGCAGGCCGGCATTCCTGCCTTCTACCGTGGCGGAATGGCCTCCATCCACCCCGGCGTTCCCGAGGCCCTCTGGCAGCGCGGCATGCCGGTGCTCGTTGCTCCGTCCTCCCCCTACACCGACGTCAGGGATTCCGGAGAATCCCACGTCGAGCCGGTGATAGACACCTCCGCCCCGGGAACCTGGCGCGACCACGACCCCGACCGGGAAAGAATCTTCCGTCAGTTCGGGATGCACTCCCTGATGATCGTCCCTCTCCGAGCGCGCGGAAAGGTGCTCGGCATCGTCTCCTTCCTACGGTCCAGGAACCCGGCCCCCTTCAGCAGCGTGGATGTCTTCCTGGCCGAGGAACTGGCGGCGCGGACCGCCCTGTCCCTGGACAACGCCCGGCGCTACAGCCGCGAGCGCATCGCGGCTCTCGCTCTGCAGCGCGACCTGCTGCCCCACGTCCTGCACAGCGGCGACGCGGTCGATGTGGCCTCGCGCTACCTGCCTGCGGACAAGCACGGAGGCGTCGGCGGCGACTGGTTCGACGCGATCCCGATGTCGCGCAACCGGGTCGCCCTCATGGTCGGCGACGTCGTCGGCCACGGCATCGGCGCGGCGTCGACCATGGGCCGGCTCCGCATGGTGCTGAACACCCTGACCAACCTGGACCTGCCCCCGGAGGAAGTGCTCGCGCGTCTCGACGAACTCGTCGTCGGTCTGGCGCGGGACCGGCCCGAGGAGGAGCTCACCTCACCGAGCGTGGGAGCCACCTGCGTCTACGTCGTCTACGACCCCGCGACCCGGCGCTGCACCATGGCCAGCGCCGGGCACCCTCCGCCGGCCGTCGTCACCCCCGACGGGCAGGTCGAACTCGTCCGTCTCCCCCCTGGAACGCCCATCGGCGTCGGGCTGGGTGACTACCGTTCAGTCGAGATGGAACTGGCCGAGGGAAGCCTGATCGCGCTGTACACCGACGGCCTGGTCGAAACCCGCGATGCCGACATCGATCACGGACTGGACCGGCTGTGCACCGCTCTCGCCGTGCCGGCGACGACACTGGAAGACCTCTGCACCCAGGTCATCGACATCACACTGGCCGGAAGGCAGTCCGAAGACGACGTCGCCCTGCTGCTCGCACGCACGCTGCCCCTCGCACCGTAAGGTCGCGTCTTTGGAACGGTGCTGCGCGGCCCCTTCCGTCCCTTCCCCCGCTCCTTCGCCGTCGGCGAGTTCGCCCTCTTCCCCAAGCCCCCGTGGTTCGTCACGGCCCGCACGGCCGCGACCACGGGCCGCCGCCTCACCCGTTTCGCAGTGAAGCCCTCTTGGTCCCGCCTCCCGGCGGTCTTCGCCTCGGCCTTCCGTGCCTAGGCGGCGTGCCGGCGCCTCCTTGACACTTCCGCCGAAGTTGACGCATCACCTATATGCTCGCGCCATGGTGCGTGACGAACCGCGGTCTTCGCCACGACCTTCAGCGGGCTCTTCGGTTCGGGTGGGCCAGGACCCGCGGTATCAACTGTCCGTGCTGTTCTTCTCGATGACCGTCTCGGCGATCTCGGCCAGCATGACGACCTGGCCGGGGGTGAGGTGGTCGAGCAGCAGCCGCCGGACGTCCTCGACGTGCCGGGGTGCGGCGGCCTCGATCGCCGCGCGGCCGGCGGGGGTGATCATCACGTACGCCCCGCGCCCGTCCTCCACGCACTCCTCGCGGGCGAGGATGCCGCGCTTGACCATACGCGCGAGTTGGTGGGAGACCCTGCTCTTCTCCCACCCGAGCACCTTGGTGAGTTCGAGGATGCGCAGCCGGCCGCCGGGGACACGGCTCAGCTCCGCCAGCACCGGGTACTCGGCGCCGGACAGGCCGTATTCGCTCTGCATGACCCGGCCTGCCTCGCCCACCACCAGGTCGTGCATCCGCAGCAGGCCACGCCACGCCCGTTCCTCGACCGGAGTGAGCCAGCGCGGTGTCGCGTCCATCCGTGCATCGTACGAGAAGGCGGGCATCCCGACCCGTCCCCCTCTCCCCCATCGCCGTCCTCACCGCGCCCCCCTGCCGTGCCGCGCCCGTCCGGGCGGAGAGCGGTCAGCGGGCCGGCGCGGCTGGATCGGCCCGCGGGTGTCGGCGTCAGACCTGGTTGGCGCCGCCGTCGACGTACATCTCGGTGCCCGTGATGAAGCTCGACTCGCCGGTGGCGAGGAAGAGCGCGACGCTCGCGACCTCTTCGGGCTGCCCCATCCGGCCGAGCGGCACGCCCGCAGCGAGCACGCCGCGCAGCTGGGCGGCCTGTTCCTCGTCGGGGGCGAGCCCGTTCAGGCCGGGGGTCGTGATCGGTCCGGGGACTATCACGTTGACGCGGATGCCGCGGCCGCGCAGCTCGTTCGCCCAGGTGCGGGCGAAGGAGCGGATGGCGGCCTTGGACGCGCCGTAGACGCCGAACGCCTCGCTGCCGACGGTGGCGGCGGTGGAGCCGGTGAGGATCACCGACGCTCCGTCGACGAGGAGCGGGAGGGCCTTCTGCACGGTGAAGAGCGTCCCCTTGACGTTGGTGCCGAAGGTGGCGTCGAAGTGTTCCTCGGTGACCTCCTCCAGCTTGGCGAACTCGCCGCCGCCGGCGTTGGCGAACAGGACGTCGATACGGTGCCCGGCGTCGGCGATGGCGGCGTACAGGCGGTCGAGGTCCGCCGGATTGCCGCTGTCGGCCCGGACTCCCGTCACGTTTCCACCGATCCGCCCGACCGCCTGGTCGAGGGCGTCCTTGCGGCGCCCGGTGATGTAGACGTGAGCGCCCTCCCGGCTGAAGCGCTCCGCCGTGGCCAGCCCGATGCCGCTGGTCCCGCCGGTGATCACGACTGTCTTGCCGTCCAGCTGTCCCATGGTGTGCTCCTGCTTCCGGGCGGTCCGAGGACCGCAACTCCTTGAATCTTCAATGACGGTACCTCCAGATAGGTGACGCGTCAACTACATGCCGAGGCCTTCGCCCGGCCCGCGGGCACCAGGCTGGCTCAGGGGCCGCGGCACCCCGAGGCGAGAATCGGACTGCGGACGGCGATTAATGGCTGCCGACGCGGCCGTGCGCGCTTCTACCGTGGTGACGAAGCGATCCGCATACTCGAAGTTTCGAAGGAGTGCCTCGAATCTTCCCTCTGCGGCGGGACCGAGAGTACGAGCAGATCGAAGGCCACGTACGAGAGGTACGGAAATGGGCAGGAATACACTGGAAACGCGCGCAGAGCCGCAGGCGGCTGATGGTGACGAACCGACGTCCTATGTGACCGGGTTCGGCAATGAGCACTCCAGTGAGGCGCTCCCCGGGGCCCTTCCGGTCGGGCAGAACAACCCCAAACGTCCTGCATACGGGCTCTACACCGAGCAACTCAACGGGACCTCGTTCCTCGTGCCGCGTGCAACCATGCGTCGGTCATGGCTTTACCGTATTCGGCCCTCGGTCGTCCATCCGCACTTCACCCGGATGGACAACGGAATGATACGGTCGGGGCCGTTCACCGATTCCGGCGCCGAACCGAACAAAGTTGCCTGGAGTGCGGTGTCCGAACCGGCTCCCGGGACCGACTTCATCTCAGGTCTCGTGACGCAAGGCGGCTTTGGATCACCGGAGAGCAGTTCGGGAATGGCTGTGCACTGGTACTGCGCCAACACGTCGATGCCCGACCGCGTGATGAGCAATACCGACGGCGAGTTCGTGATCATTCCCACGAAGCGGACGGTGATGGTTCGCACGGAGTTCGGTCGCTTGAGCGTCCCGCCGGGGCACATCGCGTTGATTCCGCGTGCAGTGAAGTTCAGCGTCGATCTCCTCTCCAGTAGTTCAGGCGGGGCCGGCGCGGCAAGCGGTATCGTCGTGGAGAACTACGGAGCGCCTTTCGTGCTGCCGGAGCTGGGTGTGCTCGGCGCCAACGGATTGGCCAATGCGCGGGACTTCGAAGCGCCGGTGGCCGCCTACGAGGACTCCGCTCGTCCGGTCGAGGTCGTTCAGAAGACCGGCGGGAATCTCTGGACGGCGACCTACGATCACTCGCCGTTCGACGTGGTCGCCTGGCATGGCACTCACGTGCCTTACCGTTACGACCTGAGCCGCTTCCAGATGGTGCACTCGACCAGCTTCGACCACACCGATCCTTCGATCGCCACGCTCCTGGTGTCGCCCACCGGTCTGCCGGGTGTGAACAACATCGACCTCTTCACGGCGAGCCGAGGGTGGTTCGCCCAGAGGAACACGTTCCGACCCAACTGGTACCACCGCAACGTCGCCACCGAGTACATCGTTCGCATCAGCGCGCCGGAAGGGACTCCGGAAGAGGATCTGAAGGCCGGATCGTGGTCCGAGGTCGGATACACCGAGGTCGTCAACCAGTTGACGCCGCACGGCGTGCCGCCGAGTGCCTGGGAGTACGCGACCGACGCGGGAGAAGACCCCATCCCCCTCGACTTCGGTCTCCTCCTGGGTTTCGAGGCTCCGCACCCGCTGGTGCTGACATCGGCCGCGGCCACCTCCGATCGGCGCTTGCCCGACGACCAGCCGATGTTCGACGGGCTGATCAGTCACTTCACCGGCCCCGCATCGGGCAGTGCGCAGTCCGTCGAGCGCTCCTGACGCACCCGGCGTAAGCGGCCCCGGCCCGGAAGCGAACGAGCGCAATGCTCGGAGACAAGGAAGATCTTTGCGATGGAGAGTGACAACATCCAGGTGGGCGTCTTCGCCGACGGCCCCGTGGAAGGCCTGAGTTTCGCTACACCGACCCGGACCGGACGCACCGGCAGGGGCGGCACGTTCCACTATTTCCCGGGGGAATCCGTCGAGTTCCGGCTCGGTCCGATGTTCCTCGGCCGGGCACAGGCAGGTCCTGCGATCACCAGCCTCGACTTTGAGGGAGCCGGTGGCAAGCGCGACGGTCTGTTCGGTAGGACATCTGCGTACGCCACCAACGTGGCCCGCCTTCTGCAGAGTCTGGGTGCGGGGCTGGACCTCGCCGACGGCATCGTCATCACGGACGAGATCCTCGCCTCGGCCGCGGAGATCCGTCCCGGCACGATCGTCTTCGATGTCGCCGAGACGGAGTTCGAGGCCCAGGAGGCCGTCCGTGACTTCCTCGGCCGCATCGGCCGCACCCTGCGTGATGCCGGGGTGGCGCGCAATCATCTGCACCGCAGCGCGCGTGGCATCAAGCGTCTGACCGATGTCAGGGTGCCGACACGGAATGGCTCCTTCGTGCTGGCCGACGTCTTCCTGCCCACGGCGCCAGGGCGTTACCCGGTCATTGTGCGGACGAGCGTCTACGGGCGCGGATACCCCCACGGCGCGGTCCTCACCGCGGAGGACCGTCACAAGTCGGAGCAGAAGCAGGACGAGTGGCAGGAGTCCGGACCGCCGGACGTCCCGCACGGGTTCCCGTCCTCCTTGATCCACTACACCGAGAACTACGGCAGTGCCAATGCGATCGACTGGGTGCCGCGTGGGTACGTTCTCGTCCGAGCCGATTCCCGTGGCGTCGGAGGATCGCCCGGCGACATCGCACCGTTCTCCACGGCCGAAGCCCGTGACTACTACGACACGATCGAATGGGCGGCGGCGCAGCCCTGGTCAAGCGGCAAGGTCGGCACCCTCGGCCAGTCCTACTTGGGAACGAACCAGTGGAACGTCGGCGCGCTGGCGCCACCATCGCTGAAGGCCATGATCCCGTGGGCGAGCGACGTCGACGTCTACCGTGAACTCGCCTACCCGGGCGGAATCTTCAACGAGGAGTACCGTGCGAACTGGTGGGAGTGGGTCAGCTCCAACACCACCCACCGGCCGCAGGCGGACTTCCTGGACCACCTGAAGGCCCATCGCTTCGACGGCCCCGCCTACAGAACGGGGGCGGGGGGCCCGGTCAGTCCCGATCTCTCGGCGATCACCGTGCCCTTTCTCGCCGCGGTGAGCCAGACCCTGAACATCCACGGGCGCGGCGGTATTGAGGCTTTCAAGCAGGCCAAGGGACCCGCGCACCTGCTTCTGCTGGCGGAGAACTACATCCCGTTCTTCCACGAGCACTGCCTCGAAGATCAGTATCGATTCTTCGACTGGTACCTCAAGGGCGAGGGTTCCGCTCCGCCGGCTCCCCCGGTCCGCCTGTTGATGCGCACCGGTCAAGGGGGTTACTCCTGGCGCGACGAGAGCGACTGGCCGGTACCCGGAACCGAATACCTCAGCTACTACCTCGATGCCGGTCCAGCCGGTGCCCGGCCCGCAGTTCCCGGGCCCGACCGGATGTACTCGCTCACGGACGTCCCTGCAGCCACGGTCGAGAGAGTCGACTACTCGGCGGACGTGCCCGATCACAGTCTCGAGAGCAGGGTCGCCAGCGGCGTGCGTTTCCTCACCCGGCCGCTGAGCGCCGACCTTCACCTCGGAGGCCACGTCAAGGCGGAGCTGTGGGTCTCCTCGACGACACAGGACATGGATCTGTTCGTGTCCGTGCGCGTGGTCGACGAGGACGGCCAGGAGGTCCGCTACGCGGTTGAGGACGAAGCCTCCGAGGTGGCCATGACATGGGGGCTTCTGAAGGTCTCCCACCGCAGGACCGATCCGACGAGATCCCGGGATCGTCCGTGGCACACTCATCTCGAATCCGACCTGCTCCCGTTGACGTCTCGCGACGACATCGTCCTCGTCGAGGTGGAGCTGCTGCCCGCCACGGCCGTGATCCGTGCCGGACAACGACTGCTGCTGGACATCGCCCCCATCGAGGGGCGCGGCGGTCAACGGAACCCGGACTTCAGTTACGCCCATCGCGAGTACGACCACTCCTACCACGACGGGGCACAGAACTCCCTCCACGTCGGACAAGGCCGTCCGAGCCGCCTCGTACTTCCCGTGATCCCGCCCGTACAACCGGCATTGGGGCACTCGGCAGCGACGTCCGCCTGATTCCCGACTGCACGAAGGTCACCATGAGATTCGCCATTTCCATTCCCGACCTGATCCCCGACGGCACGTTCGATCCGGATTCCCTGCGGAGCTTCCTGAACCGCGCGGAGCAGCTGGGCTTCGAGAGCGCATGGACCCAGGAGATGGTCTTCGGCCACGTCGGGCGCCTCGCCCCGTTGGACCTGCTCACCTTCGCGGCAGCGTCCAATCCCCGCCTCGGACTCGGTTGCGCGGTGCTTCTCTCGACGTTCCACAGCCCGGTCCATCTCGCCAAGAGCCTCCTGACCATCGACCAGCTCAGCCGCGGACGGCTGGAGATCGGGGTGGCCACCGGAGCGACCAAAGGTCGGCAGATGTTGGCCTACGGAGTCCGCGCCGAAGACGTAGGGCGCCGCTTCGAGGAGGGCATCAGGCTCATGCAGGCGCTTTGGACCCAGCCCACCGTCAACTTCGCCGGAGAGTTCTGGCAGGTCGAGGACGCCGCTTTCGAACCCAAGCCCTTCCAGAAGCCCAGGCCGCCGCTCTGGTTCGGTGGGCACAGCCCCAAAGCGCTTCGCCGCGCGGTCGCGCTGGGCGACGGGTTCTTCGGTGCCGGATCGCAGACCACGCAGGCCTTCGCAGCCCAGGTCGACGTCATCCGCAACGCACTTGCCGCCGCGGGACGCGACCCGGGCAGCTTCAAGCTGGCCAAACGCGTGTACACAGCCATCGATGACGACACGGGCAAGGCACGAGAGCGTGTCGCCGCGGCCTTCGCGGAACTCGGTCGCTATTCGGGTGGGCAGATGCCCGACCTCACCCCTGTAGCTCTCTACGGGGACGCGGACGCATGCGAGGCCGGACTACGCGAGGTGGCCGCTGCGGGTGCCGAGTTGATCCTCCTGACACCGCTGTTCGATGAGGAGGAGCAGATGGAGCGCCTGGGGACCGAGGTTCTGCCGCGCTTCGCCTGAGCACGAGCGGGCCGACGCCGCTGCCTACCGGCGTCGGCCCGGCGTCGCGCCCCGATGTGCGGTGCCCGCGGGAGAGCTGGCCGGCGTGGGTGCCGATGTGCGGCGAGTGCCCGGCGCCTTGAGCCTCAAGACGGCGATTCGTCACCACGCCGCACCGGGGTCGGCGGCCGGCGTCGGAGGGTGTCGGCAGGGCTGATTCCGTAGCGCCTTCGATATTCGGCGGCGAACCGGCCGTAATGGCTGAATCCCCAGCGTTGGGCGACGGCGGTCGCGGTGGTCAGTTCCGGTTCGGAGCTCTCCAGCGTCTCGTGCGCACCGGCCATGCGCACTCGATGGAGGTACGCCATGGGACTCGTGCCGACATGTTGCCGGAAGCCGGCCTCCAACGCCCGCACGCTGAGTCCCACATGCTGGGCGATCTCACGGACAGTCATGAACTTCAGTGGCGCCTCGTCGATGGCTGCCAGCGCGGCACGAACTGGCGCGGGAGCCCCGAAACCCGCCGACCGGCGGATTTCCTCGGACCAGGGGTGAGGCTGGCTGAGGAGGAGGCTCAGCGTCACCAGACGGCCAAGCCGGCGGTACATCACCGGATGGACGTCCGCGCCCCGCGGATCAGCAAGGACGGCCTGAAGGAGACGGAGTGTGTGGACGAACGTGCCACGTTCCGTGACGTCCAAGAACGGCTCGAAGACCACTCCGGACCGAATGCTGTGTCCCAGCAGCTCGCCGAGTTCGGCCTCCAGCAAGGCGCGCTCGATGCTGATGGTGAGGACCTCACACTCCTCCGAGAGGTGCTCGGAGGAGACCATGCCGCTTGCCGGGGAGAGCATGACGCCGGCCGATCCGCTCAGGGTCGACGACGCCGCGCCGGTGGCAACACGCACGGTCCCACGAAGCGGGAGGTAGACGGTGTAGTCGTCGTGCCGGGCCCCCAGGACGGAGCACGGCGACACCTCGGTGGATGTGACGGTCACATGGCCGAGGAGGATCGATCGCATCCGCAGCCGGAAGCGACCGTCGTGCCGCGCGTTCCGAACCGTGACCTCGCCGTATGTGCCGCTCAGCAGTCTCGCCGCCTCGCCGACATCGCTCGTTGCGGTGGACATGGACTCCGATCGACCCAGAACGCCCGCGTGCCGAGGTGGGCTCGGCAGCGGTCGCCGGGCGCCCGGCGCAGCACTGGCGCGCCCTGGGAAGTCACCGCCGAGCCCGTCCACTTCTTCCCTCGTCATCCTGGATCCTCCGTCGCCTCGGCCGCTGCGCGCGCGTCATACCGTCGGTGGACGGTGCCGGCGGCGTCCCGGACCCGCCTCGCGGCCCCACGCGGTCGGCCTAGAGCTGGGCGAAGCGAACCGCGGCGACGGCCACCGCGAGCGCAAAAAGCACGGCGTTGACGGCCACTTGGGACCATTCGGCACGCCGGCCGTGGACGATCGTCGCACCCACCATGGTGACGGCCAGGCCCGCAGCGGCAATCGGCGCAACCACCTTGGCCGTGTCGAAGGCCCAGGGCACGACGATGCCAACCGCTCCGAGCACCTCGAGGACCGCGATGGTCTTGACCTGCCACGCCGTGAAGTCCGCGGCCCAGCCCATGCTGGGGTTCTCCATGAGTTTGGGATACGGCGTCACGGCTTTGACCAGGCCGGCCACGAGGAAGACGAGCGCCAGCAGGCTGGTCAGGATCCAGGCGAAAACGTCCATCAGGACCAACTCCCGATCTCGCCCTGAGGGCGGCTGGATCTCGTGACGATCGCTGGGGTCGCCTCATGGAATCTCTGCGAGTGACTGGTCATCGAGCACCTCATGCGTCATTTGCCTCCGCCTTGCGCACGCTCGGGAGGCCGCTGGTCCACAGGACCGGCTCCTCGAGCATCCGGTTGGGCGCATCGATCTGCGGTTGGGAGGGGTGGGCCGACGGAAACATCGGCCATCTCAGTTCGCCAGCGACGCGCAAATCAATGGTGATACACCATTGATTGGTCACTCACCATACAGTTTCGCGACGCGACGGACAACTCACAGAGGTGCTCAGGCACACGCCGGCCCACTCGCTCCGGCGCTGACGTCGGCGCTCGTCGCGACAGGACTCCTCGCCGGGAGACCGGCCCTGCCTACGACTCGTCCTCGCCGAACCGTCGGCCGTCCGGGTCGTTCCGCCGTCCGGCGTCGATCGCACTGCCGATGGCGGGGGCGCGGGGGCTTGTCATCTGCGGCTCGCCGCCCTCCTCCGGACGACGGAGAGTGCATAGTGGCAACGGTGGCCGACCAGGCGGCGCACAGGCGTTTCCGATCACGCCGACCGCAAGCTCACCCCTTGGGCGCGGTCGCCGGGTCACCGGGGCCCCAGGACCCGCAGAACAGGTGGTGCCTCAGGTACCGTTGGCACATGACCGAGAAAGCGGGGCAGGTCGACGCCGCCGAGTCGCAGAGCATGCTCCCGCTGCTCGAGCACTTGGCCCGCGCAGGCCGCCGCGCATATCTCAACGAGATGGCACCGGGGGGCCTGCGGCCGCGACACCTGATCGCGCTGCGCCTGCTGGCGGACCTGGGCCCGCAGAGCCAGCTGCGTCTGGCCGAGGCGCTGAGCCTGGATCCGAGCAACGTGGTTGCCCTGCTCAAGGAACTCGAAGAGCGCGACCTGGTTCTGCGGCGCCGTGACCCGCTGGATCGGCGCCGGCACATCATTGAGCTCTCCGGCAAGGGCCAGGACGAGGTGGCGCGGTCCCTGGCTCGTGGCGTCGCCGTGGAAGATCATTTGTTCGCCGCGCTCGACAGAGATGAGCGCGCAACCCTGTTCGAACTGCTCCGGCGAGCGGCGGGCACAGCGTCGCCGGCGTGTTCCGGTGAGGACGCTCCAGCCGCAGATTGACCCGGAGGCGGCCCCCAACCCGCCCGAGCGCATGTTCGCGACCGCCCGAGCACATTTTCTCGGCCGGTGGCGACACAGCCCGCCCCGACACCCCCGGCCGTCCGCCCTGCCGCCTGCTCCGAACCTTCGGCCTCTGCCCCGACGCGGCGAGCCTCTTTCCGTGGCCCGGCCGTTGTGCGATCACTGATCCTTCTCAGCGTCGCCGCTCCAGGGTGGGGACTGCCTTGGTGATTCACGTCATGTTGTCGGGGCCGCAGCGACGACCCTCATCGATGACCACTCACCAATGATTGGTCATTGACCAATCATTGGTTATATGCCTAGCATCGCTGTCGTAGAGGGCCTCCAGTCGCGGGTCGTCCGCGTCTGCAGGGCTGGCACAGCGAGGGAGAACGACCGTGGGACTGCTGGACGGCAAGTGCATCGTGGTGACTGGTGCGGGACGCGGGATCGGACGATCGGTTGCGATCGCCGCCGCGGCCGAAGGCGCACGCGTCGTGGTCGCCGACTACGGAGTCGCGCTCGACGGGGGTGCGCCATCCTCAGCCGCCGCCGACGACGTCGTGGAGGCCATCAGGCAGCAAGGCGGCGAGGCGGTGTCCGTCGCTGATTCAGTGACGACGATGGCCGGCGCAGAGCGGATCGTGGAGACCGGCGTATCGCGGTGGGGCCGGGTCGACGGTCTGGTCTGCTGCGCGGCCATCCTCCGTCCGAGCTCGTTCCTCGACATGAGCGAGCAAGACTGGGATGACGTCGTCAATACCCATCTGCGCGGTCATTTCACGATGATGCAGACCGCGGCTCGCGCGATGGCGAAGCAGGGATCGGGCGGGTCGCTGGTCGCCTTCGGGTCGGGGTACCTTTCTCCGACACCTCACCTGGCCAACTATCGCGCGGCGAAGGCCGGTGTGGTGGCGCTGACCAAGACCGCAGCCATGGACCTGGCCGGCACGTCGATCCGGGCGAACTGCGTTTCCCCCGCTGCCAACACCCGGATGACCGAGGGCACCGGTCTGCGCATCCGCGGCGAGGCCGATGACATCGCCCCGCTGGTCGTTTACCTGCTTTCCGACCTGTCCAAGGAGGTGACCGGTCAGATATTCAGCTCCGCGGGTGACCGCATCGCCGGGTGGAGTGACCCGTTCGAGAACCATGTCCTCCGTCGGCTGGGCGGATGGACCCCGGAGGCCCTGGCGCAGGAGGTCCCCGCGCTGGTGCACGAGCATCCGGCCGACGGGGTCGGCGTGCTCGAGGAGACGCCGGAGCAGTTCGCAGCAAAGATGAAGCGATGATCCTGCGCCCCAAGGAGGCACGGCGGTGAGCAGGAACATTCACTTCGGGCTGGACAGCCCGATCTACCTGACCGACGACGGGCGCGGTGGCGTCGTCGACCCGGCCCAGGCAGTGCGCGACGTGGTCGATGAGGCAGTACTCGCGGACGAGGTCGCGATCGACTCCTTCAACATGGGTGAGCACTATCGCGACGACCAGATGAACACGGCTCCATCGGTATTCCTCGCCGCCGTCGCCGGTCGCACTTCGACGATCAGGCTCGGCACCGCGGTAACCGTGCTGAGCACCCAGGACCCCGTACGGGTATTCCACGACTTCTCGACCCTCGGAACAGGATCCGCGGCTGGCGCGTCCCCTCCCACGACCAGTTCCTCGCCGAGGTCACGCAAGGTTCGTTCTATGTCGGATCGCCGGATACCGTCACCCAACGCCTCGCCGAGACCATCACGTTGCTGGATGTCGACCGGTTCGATCTCGTCTACGCCCCCGGCCGGGTCCCCCACCAGGCACGGATGCGCAACATCGAACTCTTCGGCACCGAAGTGATCCCCCGGGTCCGCGGGATCCTCGCCGAACAAGCGACAGCAGCGCGTTGAGCACCAGCGAGACGAGCACTGTGGAAGCCGCCGCAGATCCGGCCGAGATCGCGTTCGGACTGGCCTTCTTCGGAGAACCACCGAGGCCTACGGCCATCAGCCACGGGCACCGAGACGGTCCGCATGCCTCGCCCTCGCTGCGGCCGGAGTCAGGTCCTCAGGAGGCGCCCCGGCTTCGGGAACCCTCCGCGGTCGACGGCCGCGCACCAGGTCCGACCAGTTCGGCCTCAGATGCCTCAATGGCTTTGCAGCGGTCGATCTGCTGCTGGACGAGTCGCCGAGTCCTCCTCAGCGAGACGATGCGCGCGTCGATGACGTCCAGCTTCTCCTGCAAGCTCTGCTGGACCGCGGCATGGTCGATCGACCCGCCGGCCATCTCATCGGTGAAGAGCAGGATCTCTCGTAGCGAGAATCCGGTCGCCTTGCCCGTGGCGATGAGTTCCGCCGTCTCAAGGTCCTTCTCGGAGTAGGTGCGGTAGCCGTTGTCCGCCCGAGCACTGGAGAAGAATCCCATCTTCTCGTAGAACCGGATCGTGTCCGTCGTGACACCGACCCTCCGGGCGAACTCTCCGATCAGCATCCGGCCGGCCTCCTCGTATCGGCATTCATCCTTGAACAATACTCCAAGGTTTCTCGGGCCAGAACTCCACGGCAGTTGCGTCGCGCTCTGCTCAACCGCGGCCACCGAACGTCGCCCGACGTCACCTCCAGCCGTCGCGATGGCGTCCGGCACCCCCTGCCTCGCGTCCCTTCGGCCGGTTCTGCGATCGCTGCCATCCAGGACTTGACCTTGGAGTGCAGTCCAAGGTTTAGCGTGGCTTCACCTGCTACGAAAGAGAGGCTTCCATGGCCGATCCGCACACGAATGCGACCGCTCCCGCACCGCCCGCCGACGGCGCCGGCGTCGCGGGCATGGAGGGGTTCTCCCACCGGTACGCCGAGGTCAATGGCACGCGCATTCATTACGTCATCGGAGGAGAGGGACCCGCGGTCGTGCTGGTCCACGGCTTCCCGTTCACCTGGGAGGTGTGGCGCTCGGTCATGCCCCGCCTCGCCGCGGCCGGACACACCGTTCTCGCACCGGATCTGCGGGGCGTCGGGTATTCGGCACCGGCCGAAACCGACACGTTCTCCAAGACGAACGTTGCCGAGGACATCCGCCAGATCGCGGCCGGACTCGATCTCGGCCCGATCCACCTGGTCGGCATGGACGTGGGCGGCATGGTCGCCTACGCCTACGCGTCCCGGCACCCCGACGATGTGCGGCGGCTGGTTCTGTCCGAGACGCTCATCCCCGGCTTCGGCCTCGAGGAGAAGATGAACGTCGCCGAGGGAGGCACCTGGACCTTCGCCTTCTTCGCCCAGGTCGACACTGCGGCCTTCCTCACCCAGGGCAAGGAGAGTGCCTTCCTTCCCTACTTCTGGAAGGAGACGTCCGTGCGACCGGAGGCTGAGGCGTTCGGCATCGCTCACTACCTGCCCCACTTCACCGGCCCGCTCGGACTGCGCGGCGGCCTGCAGCACTACGCCTCCATGGTCGAGGACGGCCGGGCGAACCGCGAGGCCTTCACGGGCAAGCTGCCGATGCCCGTGCTCGTGCTCAACGGCGACCACGGCTACTTCCGCGAGGAACTGCTGACCGGTGCCCGTCAGGTGGCCGAGAGCCTGGAGGACGACGTCATCCCCGACGCCTCGCACGCCTATGCCTATGACAACCCGGAGGCCACCGCGGAGCGACTGCTCCGATTCTTCGCCTGAACCGCAGCCTCGGCCCCCACGCCGAAGCGCGCCCAGATCGCACACCCGGAAAGAAGGAAGCCGAATCATGACTGACGTCGTGTCGGACACCGAGCGGTTGGTCGCCGTCGATGCCATCCGTGAAGTGATGGCGTGGTATGTCTACTACGCAGATCATGCTGAATGGGGCAAGCTCGCGGGCCTGTTCACTCCCGCAGCGTCGTTCAGGACCTACGGCCCCCGTGATGAGCTGTACCTGGATCTGACCGGCCCCCGCGAGATCGAAGACACCATCCGCGGCAGTGTCGGGAACGCTCGAGCGATTCACCACCTGTTCTCCTACACCGCTGAGGTGCAGTCGACCACGTCCGCTTCGATCGTGGTCAACATGGAAGATCTCATCACTCCGCCCGACGATGGGAGCGGCGGCGCCGTCCAGCTCGGCGACGTCACGTTCACGTCGGTCCACGGCTACGGGCACTACCGCTGTGACCTTGTGAAGGTGGAGGGCACCTGGAAGATCGACAAGCTCGTCCAGACCCGCCTCCGGATGGACTTCGCACAGTGAACGCGGGTGCTCGTACCCCGGGCCGGCTCCCGGGGAAGACGGCACTGGTGACGGGAGCGACCAGCAACATCGGCCGCGCCATCGCCATCGCGTACGCCGCCGAAGGCGCGGTGGTCGCCGTCAGCGGTCGCGATGGGACACGGGGCGCTCAGGTCGTCGCCGAGATCACCGACGCCGGCGGCCGGGCCGTCTTCGTCCCGGCGACACTGGACGGCAGCGCCGCCGCGTCGCGGAAGCTGGCAGCAGATACCGCAGCAGCGCTCGGCGCCGATATCGACATCCTTGTCAACAATGCCGGCATCTTTCCAGGAGCCACCACCGCGGCCACCGACGAAGCCATGTTCGACCAGGTGTTCGCAGTCAACGTCAAGAGCGCATTCTTCCTCACAGCCGAGATCGCTCCGAAGATGGCCGCACGAGGCACCGGCTCGGTCATCGTCCTCGGCTCATGGATCGTCCGACTCGGCATCCCGGTCGCCACCGCGTACGCCGCAAGCAAAGGTGCCCTGGAGACGCTGACCCGGGCCTGGGCAGCCGAATACGGGACCCACGGCGTGAACGTCAACGCGATCTCCCCGGGAGTCATCGCCGAGAATCCCGCTGAGGGAGCTGACCACTACGTGCGGGGCACGGTGGCCAACAAGGTCGAAAGCCCGCAGCAGATAGCCCACGCGGCCGTCTACCTCGCCAGCGACGAGGCGTCCTTCATTCACGGTGTCGTTCTCGACGTCGACGGTGGTCGGACCACGGTAGCAGTGACCGGCGCCTGACCGTGTGCGCGCCGGGGCTGCCGCCCTTGGGCAGCCGGCCGGTCGCCGTCACCAGTCGGTCGACCTCGCCGCTCACGACGGCTGCCGGCAGGGCCTCGTGGGGGAAGTGCCCGAAGACCGTCCCCTTGGCGACGCCGGCTCGGGCGGCGACCTGGGCGTTGGAGGTCTCGGAGCCCTGCTCGGCGAACAACTCGAAGGCGGCGGCCAGGAGCGTATTCCGGATGCGTGCTGCGTCGGCGCGCAGCGGGTCACGGCGATTGCCGCCGCCACCCGCGGCCCGGCGGGCAGGGTCCAACGGAGCTGAACTCCCCGCGTGCCCCCGCCTCAGGAACCCGAGGCGCGGAGCCGTTCCTGTGCCTTGTGCATCAGGTCGCGGGCCTCGGCGGCATACGGGCCGACGAGTGCGCCGTCCCGCTTGACGAACTCGCCGCCGACCAGGACCGCTTCGACATCGGCCGGGCCTGCGCCCAGGCCGAGCATGGCGACAGGGTCGCCGAAGCCGTCGAGGTGCGGGGAGCGCATGTCGACGATGGCTATGTCCGCCTGCTTGCCCGGCGTGAGCGTGCCGGTCTCGTCCGCGAGCCCGAGCACTTGGGCGCCGCCCACGGTGGCCAGGCGGAGCATGTCCCGCTGGTGCAGGGCCACTTCGTGGACCAGTTCGTTGCGTTCGAGGGCGCCGGCGTTCGCACGGGACCGCTCGGCAGCAAGGGCGAGGCGCATCTCGGAGAACAGGTCGGTGCCCGCGCTGCAGATGGTGTCGACACCGAAGCCGGAGACGATGCCCCGCTCCAGAGCCCGCCCGGTCGCGGGGTAGGTGCCGAACTGCATCAGCATGTCGGTGCTCGGCGTGATGGTGAGTGTGCCTTCGCTGGCGGCGATGAGGTCGAGTTCGGTGTCGGTGAGCTGGTTGCCGTGGGTGTAGTTGATGTCCGGGCCCAGCAGCCCGTCGCGTTTGAGTGTCATGACCGCGTCGGCGGTTCCCGCCATGCCGACGTGGATCGAGATGGGCAGGCCGAGTTCGCGGGCGAACGCGAAGTCCTCGGCGTTGCGCTCGGCAGAGGTGAAGCACGGGCCGCGCAGTGCCATGCCCATCCGCAGGCGGCCGTTGGCCGTGTTACGGGGGAAGTGCTCGTCGCGCAGGCGGCGCGCGTCCTGCGGATGCGGTGGGTTCGGGTCGTCGCCGGCCGGGCCGGGGCCCCCGTAGAAGAAGACGCCCCGGATGCCGGAGCGCTGCAGCCCGAGCAGGTCGGCGTCCGCGTGCTCGGCCGAGTGGAGCGCGTGCGCCCAGTCGCCGATCGACGTGATGCCCGCATCGAGCGCTTGCAGCGCGCCCCACAGGGTGCCGGCGTAGATGTCGTCCGGTGTGTGCCGCAGGGAGATGCCGGTGAGCACTGCGGGCCCGTACCCGTAACCTGTCATCTGCGGGGTGTAGCCGGCGATGGCTCCTTGCCACACATGCCGGTGGCTGTCGATCATGCCGGGCATCACCAGCCGCCCGCGAGCGTCGACCACTTCGGTGTCCTGGCCGGACGGTTGCAGGCCGGTACCGACCTCGGCGACCACACCGTCGCGCACGCGCACGTCACCGCCGGGCAGGTCGCCGAGCGTGTCGTCGACCGTGACGACGTGGCCTCCGGTGATCAGGATTTCGTTGGGCATGCCTGTGCTCCATTTCGATCGGATGAGGACATCGAGGCTTGATGCCAGGGCTGTCGGTCCCGGCCACTGCCGGCCGGCGCGCCAACGCACCGGGACACGCCGGCGTACGGCACGTCGAAGAGCGTGGCGCGGGTACGGGAGTCGGCGGGGGTCAGGCCGGCACGGGGGGTGTCAGGGAACTCGCCAATTCGGTGAAGTGCCGGATGACCGGCGAGTTTCGCGTGGCCATCCAGGCCAGACAGACCTTGCTGGGTCCGATGTCCCGTACGGGGACGACTGAGACGTCCGGGCGGGTGTAGAAGTTCGCGGTCGAGCGCGGGATGACGCAGATGCCCACTCCGGCTGCCACCAGTTCGAGTTTTTCCTCGACGCTGTGGATCGGTGGTACGGCGGTGCGCGCCCCGGTGCGCAGCTCCTTGGCGACATCGCGCCACTCCGGCACCGCGTTCGGGTCCTGCAGGAGGTGATCGCCGGCCAGTTCCGCCACACCGAGTGTCTCCCTCGATGCCAGCGCGTGGTCGGCCGGCAGAATGGCGACGCGCGGTTCGGTGAACAGGGGCAGCATGTCCAGGTCGCTCGGGTCGACGGGAAGGCGGACGATGCTCACATCGGCCCGTCCGTCGCGCAATACCTCGACCTGGTCGTCCCAGCCGGTGCGCAGCAGTCGGACTTCGAGGCCGGGGCGGGTGGCGGCGAGCGCACGCACGGCCGAAGTCACCGTGATGCCCGGCATGAAACCGATCGTGAACCGCGGTGCGCCGCCGGCGGCTGCCGCGACGCGGCGCACCAAGGCGTCCGATGCGCCGAGCAGTTGCGGCGCCTCCTTGAACAGCAGGGAGCCGGCGGAGGTGAGACCTGTTCCCCTCCGGTTCCTGTGAAAGAGCTGTACACCCAAGTGCTCTTCCAGCGCCTGGACTTGGCGGGAGAGGGCGGGTTGCGCGATATGGAGTCTCTCGGCCGCGCGACCGAAGTGCAGTTCCTCGGCGACCGCCACGAAGTAGCGCAGTCGGCGCAGGTCGATATCCATGCCCGGTTCTCATCTCCTGTGGAGCCGCATGGCCCCGCTGTCATCCTGCGTGCGGATGGGAGACCCGCTTCCCCGTCCTCCCCGTCGTTCCGCCGGCGGGGGTGGTTCGCGGTCAGCCCTGGGCGAAGACGGCCAGGGGGTCGATGTGTGCGGGGGTCCAGCCGAGTTCGGCTTGGGCGTGTGCGGCGGTGAACTGCTGGTCGAGGGCGAAGGCGTCCGCAACAGGGCCCATGTCGGTGCGGGCCTGCTCCAGGGTGATGGACGCGGTCCTGCCGTGCAGGCCGATGCCGTGGCTGATGGCTTCGGCGATCTCCTTGGCGGTCGGGTTGACGCCGCTGACGCCCGCGAAGACCGAGCCGGCCTTCGCTCGCAGGCTCGCCACGTACAGTTCCGCGAGGTCGTCGAGGTGGATGAGAGCCCAGTGCTGGCTGCCGTCGCCGATGTAAGCGACGGCGCCTGTTTTCCTGGCCGGCTGGGTGAAGAAGATGTCGATGAGGCGGTTGTCGCCTCCGTAGAGCAAGCCGGCCCGGATGATGACCGGGCGGCCGCCGCGGGCGGTGCGGGCCAGGACGGCGTCCTCGACCGGGCGGCGCCAGGCGACCAGCGCGGGCGGGTTCCAGGGGGCGTTCTCGTCGACGACACCGTCGGTGTCGCCGTATACCCACACGCCGCCCGTGTGCACGTAGGTGCCCGCGCCGACGCCGTCCTGCATCGCCGTCGCGGCGGCGAGGTCCTCCTCGCCCGATTCGGCCTGTGCAAGGTGGATGACGGCTTCGGCGCCTGCGGCGGCCTCGTTGAGCACGCCGAGGTCGGCCAGTCCGCCGCGCACGGCGCCGGCTCCCGCCGCCTCGACCGCCCCGGCGGAGGCTTCGCTCCGGGCGAGCGCGCGCACGGTGTGCCCGTGGCGGATCAGGGCCTTGATGACCGCCGTGCCGATGTAACCGGAGCCACCCGTGACGAAGACCTTCATGACACATCCCATTCTCTGATTCCGGCAAGTACCTCGGATGTCTCCACTGTGCGACCTGGCCGGTGCGGGCGTCCAAGACCTGATTCGGCACCTGTGATGCCCGATGGGCATCACAGGCCGGGCTCCTCACGGTCGCCTCGCTTCGGTGTCCCGATGAACGGTTTCTCCGGCACGTGCGGGACAAACGCACTGGCGTACGATGCCGCCGGCAAAGGGCGCACGCCGTGGGCCCGGTCGGACAAGAGAGGGCTTTTCGTGACTGCGTCGAGATCGCTGCCGTTGGCCGAGGCTTCCGAGGCGGAGGCACTGTTCAGGTTCGAGACGGGTGCGCCCGAGGCGGTGCGCTCCGCGCTCGGCATGAACGCCACCCGTGTCGGAGACGCTTTCGTGCTGTCCGTGCGGAACGACCCGACGCAGTTCTGGAGCAAGGCACTCGGCTTTGGCCGTACGTCCCCGGTCACTTCCGAACTGATCGCCGAGGTGTGCGCCTTCTACCGGGCGGAGGGCACCCCGCTGGCCGTTCTTCAGCTGGCGCCTTCGGTGATACCCGAGGACTGGGCCGAGATCTGCGCCCGCGAGGGCATCGTCGGCGGGTCGTCGTGGGTCAAGCTCGTCGGGGAGGTGGACGAGGTGGTGGCCCGCGCCGACGCACCGGACAGGAAGCGGGCCGACGGCATACGGGTCGCCCCCGTCGCGCCCGGCGACGCCGAGCGCTGGGCATCGGTCATGATGGACGCCTTCGGCATGCCCGGAGAGCACCTCAGGGCGATGGCCGCGGCCTCGGTGACGGACCCGGACTGGAGTCCCCACGGCGCCTGGCTCGACGGGGAGCTCGTGGGAGCGGGCACCGTCCACCACGGCGGTGAAGCGGGACAGATGTTCGGCGGAGCGGTGCTTCCGCACGCGCGCAACCGCGGAGGCCAGACCGAGCTGCTCGCCGCACGGGCGCGGGCCGCGGCCGAGTTCGGGTGCCGGCTGCTCGTCGCCGAGACCGGTGCGGAAACCGACGGGAGTCACAACTCATCTCTTCACAACATGCTTCGCCTCGGGTTCGAGGTGGCCTACGAGCGCCGCAACTGGGTCTGGCGGCCCAAGAGCTGACACCGCCCGGTGGCTGCGCACCCCCTGCACCGGCGGTGGCTCCAGAGCCAGCTCTTTGACAGTCAACAGTGACTGTGAGAGGATCATTTCACAGTCAATACTGACTGTGAAATCCGGCGGGAGCCACCACCATGACGCAACGAGACGAGCAGCGCCGCGAGACGCGTGCCCGTATCGTCGCCGCGGCCGTGCGGTCCCTCGTGGACAAGGGGTACGCGGCAACCACCGCACTTGGCGTGCAACGGGACGCGGGAATCAGCCGCGGCGCCCTTCTGCACCACTTTCCGACGAGCGAGGCGCTTTCGGCCGCGGCGGTGGCCGAATTGGTGGAGGTCAATCTGCAGGCCGTGCTGGACGAGTCGGAGCGCACGCCGCCGGGCCCTGACCCGGTGGAGCGCGGTATCGGCGTGCTGTACCGGGCCAGCAGGCGCCCGTCGTTCGAGGCGGAGCTCGAGCTGTGGGCGGCTGCCCGGGCCGACGAGCCGTTGCGGGACGCGCTGCTCGCGGCGGAGCGGGTGGCGCTGGGGCGGTTGCACGACGTGATCGACGAGATCTTCGGCCCCGACGTGTGCCGGCATCCGCGGTACCGGACGATGGTCACGCTGACCGTGCAGGTGATGCGGGGTCTGACCGTCAGCCGCTCCCTGGGCCAGGAGGACCAGCAGCGGTCGGTCCTGGAGTGGGCGGCGCTGATGCGCGGCGTGCTCGACGGCACCCCTCGATGACGCTCCCCGCTCTTTCGGCCACATCCTCCAGGAGGCAACGCCCGTGTCCGTCACACACGAAGTGCTCAACCAGGTGCCCCCGCTGACCGGCCGCGATCTGTCGGCATTCCCCGCGCTCTTCGAGGGCCTGCACAGGGAGGGCGCGGGGTGGGCCGAGCAGGAGGTGCGGGACCTGGGGCTGCTGGCAGGCGGTGAGCAGGCCCAGCGCTGGAGCACGAAGGCCAACGAGCATCCGCCGGTGCTGCGCACCCATGACCGCTACGGTTTCCGGGTCGATGAGGTCGAGTACGACGAGTCCTACCACGGGCTCATGCGTCTCGCGCTCGGCGCGGGTCTCGGCGGCACTGCCTGGGCCTCGGACCGCCCCGGCGTCCATGTGGCGCGCGCGGCGAAGATGATGGCGTGGAGCACGACCGACTTCGGCCACCTCTGTCCCGTCGCCATGGTGTACGCGGTCGTGCCCGCTCTGCGCGCCGATCCGGAACTGTCGGCGCGCTACGAGCCGTTGCTCACCACCACCGGTTACGACCCGGAGCTGCGGGTTCCGGAGACGAAGCAGGCCCTCATCGCCGGCATGTCGATGACGGAGAAGCAGGGCGGCTCCGACGTACGGGCCAACACCACCGCCGCCACGCCCTGCCCCGACGGCTCGTACCGGCTGGTCGGACACAAGTGGTTCACGTCGGCGCCCATGTCCGACTTCTTCCTCACCCTGGCGCAGACCGCGGGCGGCCTGACCTGCTTCCTCGTGCCCCGGGTGCTCCCGGACGGGACACGCAACGCTGTCCGGCTCCAGCGCCTGAAGGACAAGCTGGGCAACCGGTCCAACGCCTCGTCCGAGATCGAGTACGAGGGCGCGACCGGATGGCGCGTGGGAGAGGAGGGACGCGGGGTGCGGACCATCATCGAGATGGTCAACATGACCCGCCTGGACTGCTCGCTGTGGGCCGCCGCGGGGCTGCGGATCGGCACGGCTCAGGCCATCCACCACGCCACCCACCGCTCCGCGTTCGGCGACCGGCTGGTCCGCAAGCCCGCCATGGCCAATGTCCTCAGCGACCTGGCGGTCGACTCCGAGGCCGCGACCACCGTGGTGCTGCGGCTCGCCGGAGCGGTGGACCGCGCGGCGCGCGGTGACGCGGCCGAGGCGGCCTTCCGCCGCTTCGGGCTCGCCGTGACCAAGTACTGGTTGTGCAAGCGCTGGTCGGCCCACACCGCGGAGGCGCTCGAATGCCTCGGCGGCAACGGCTACATCGAGGAATCCGGGATGCCGCGCCTGTACCGCGAGGCGCCGCTGGTCTCCATCTGGGAGGGGTCCGGCAACGTCGCCGCGCTCGACGCCCTGCGCGCCATGCGCCGCGAACCCGACGCCTACGAGGCCTTCTTCGCCGAACTCGACCGCGCCAAGGGCGCCGACAGTCGGTACGACGACCAACTGTCCCTCCTCGCGAAGGACTTCGCCGAGGAAGCGGACCTCGAATACCGAGCGCGCTCCCTCGTGGAGCGCTCCGCGGTCCTCCTCCAGGCCGCGCAGCTCCTGCGTTTCGGCGACCCGGCCGTGACCGAGGCGTTCGTCGCTACCCGCCTCGACAGCCGGTGGGGCCACGCCTACGGCACGCTGCCCACCGGCCTCGACACCGACACGATCCTCGAGCGGGCCGCGGTGCGATGAGCGTGCGCTCCACTCCCGGCACGGACGGCGCACGAGGCCTCACAGGGCCGGGAGACCAGTTGCGGGCCTCCTGGGCGAGTCGGGGCCCGGGAACCGCGGTCGGCGTTCCGGCAGCGCAGGACGGCAGGGCGACCGAGCGAAGTACGTCGAGTTCCCCGAACTGCTACCCGAGGTGCCCGCCGATCGGGCGCGCCGAGCGCAGGGCGCCCGACGCGGCCGATCTGCAGCTGTCACCTGCTCCACGAAATGGCAAGGACCCGCAGAAGCAGCGGGCGCCGACCCGCCGGTGAGGTCGGCGCTTCCGCGGAAGCGGTGGACGTGTTCCGTCAGTCCAGTTCGCGAGGTGGGTCGCCGAGCAGGGTGGTGGGCAAGGGTTCCCAGGCGGGGCGCCCCTCACTGTCCCGGACGAGACGTCCGAAGGCCTGGTCACCGAAGTGGAAGGCAAAGCCGGAGGTGTTGGGCTGGTCGAGCTCCTTGAGCAGCCGACGGCGTGCGGTGAGGACTCCGGTGCCGTCGGCGTCGGGGCGGGAGGACCACTCCGGGTGTGCGAGCTGGGCGGGGATGTGGAACGCGTCGCCGAATACGACCAGCCGGTGGCCCGTCGAGGAGGTGATGACGTAAGTGGTGTGTCCGGGGCTGTGTCCGGGGGTGACGAGGGTCCGGACACCGGGGAAGACCTCTTCGTCGTCCGCGACGAGGGTGGCGGCGGTGGCGAACCGCGTGATCACGGGCGCGGGCGACGCGCCGACCACGGTGTGCCCGTTCTTGTGCGGTGCCCATTCCTCGGAGGCGACGAGGTAGCGCGCTTCGGGAAAGGTCTTGTCGAGGGTGCCCGTGGCCGTCGGCGTGAAGGCCCAGCCGGTATGGTCGACGTGCAGGTGCGTGAACGCCACCGCATCGATGTCCGCGGGTTCGACGCCGAGCGAGCCGAGGGTCTCCAGGAGCGCGCCGCTGTTGATCGGACCGGCCGGCGAGTGTCCGGTGAACGGACCGAACCCGGCATCGATCAGGAGGGTTCCCTCCTCGCGTTCGACCAACAGGCCGCCGACCGACATCGCGACCCGCCCATGTGCGTCGAGCGATTCGGGGTGGCTGTTCCAGTGGTCCGCAGGTACATCGGGAAAGAACACCGCGGGCAGCAGGCCCATCGCCCCGTCGATCACATAGGTCAGCCGCACCTCCCCGAGGTCGAGCCTGCGCACCCTTGACTGGTGCGACAGCGCGCCCGTCGACTCCGAGGATTCTGTCATCGTCATCGCCCTTCCGGCTGGATTTCGTTGGTCAGGACCCTGCCCAGCACCTTGTTGGACGCAGCGATGCAGCTGGCCACGTGCGCGTTGTCGAAGCCCGGACCGGGCAGGATCGGCGCTCCGCTGCCTGTTGAACAGCAGGCCCGAACCGTAAACGGACTTTACCCCGCTAATATTCCCGGGCGTAGCCTTGAGGCATGGATCGACCGGTGGTGCAGGTGTCCAAGGCAGGAGGGGAACGCGCGGACGCCGCACGCAACCGGGCGCACCTGCTCGACACCGCACGCGCCCTGATGGCTGAGCACGGCGCCACCAAGGTGACGATGGATGGCCTGGCCGCCAGCTCCGGTCTGGGGAAAGGCACGGTCTTCCGCCGGTTCGGCAGCCGCGCTGGAATCTTTCGGGCTCTGCTGGAGGACGAAGAGACCAAACTCCAGCAGGCAGTGCTGAGCGGGCCGCCGCCGCTGGGGCCTGGCGCCGCCCCGCTGGAGCGGCTGATCGCCTACGGCGCCGCCCGGGTCGATTTCCTCTTCGACAACTACGAGATCGCCCGCGCGGCCCTGGACGGCGGCCAATCCGCGCCGATGGGCGCCCAGACACCGTTGTCCCGGATCCACATCCGGATGCTGCTCGACCTGATCAAGCCCCCGGTCTCCGATCGCGGCGTCCTGGCCACGCAGCTCACGGCCGCCTTGGACGGGCCCGCACTGCTACTGCTGCATGTCGACGACTTCGCCGATGCCAAGAACGACCAGGTGCGCGCAAAGTTCGTGCAGGGATGGAGCGATCTCGTCGGCCTCGTCTGCCGCCACACCTCGACCGGCCACGGATGATCGGCTGCGACCAGCACCTCGATCGGCGTGAGCCGGTCAACTGCTGCTGATGCCCAGCCGAGCCGCGGTCGGGAAGGTCGACCAACAAAAGCGACCGTGCGGTCGAGTTGGTGTTACAGTCACTAAAGCGACCGACCGGTCGGGTTAGTGTTGGCGAAGGAGAGACTGGACTGTGAGCACCACCCTCGGCTTCATCGGCAGCGGACTGATCGGCGGTAATCTCGCTCGACTGGCCGTATCCGCCGGCATCGACGTCGTCCTCAGCAACTCCCGCGGTCCCGAGACCCTGGCCGGGCTCGTCGCCGAACTCGGCGGCCACGCCCGTGCGGCGACCGGTGAGGCAGCCGCTCAAGCGGATCTGGTCGTCGTCTCCGTGCCGCTGACGGCCTATCGCCATCTGCCGAACGACGCACTGGCCGGCCGTATCGTCATCGACACGACGAACTACTACCCTCAGCGCGACGGCAGGTTCCCGGTGCTGGACTCCAACGAACTCACCTCAAGCGAGCTGCTGCAGCGGACGTTGCCCGGTGCCACGGTGGTGAAAGCCTTCAACAACGTCTTCCATCACCAGCTGCTCACCCTCGCTCGCCCATCGGGATCACCGGATCGCTCCGCTCTGCCCATCGCCGGCGACGATGACGCCGCCAAGGCAGCCGTCAGCCGCTTGATGGACTCACTCGGTTACGACGCCGTGGACATCGGAGCCCTGTCGGCGAGTTGGCGCAGCGAACCGACCACCCCGGTCTACGTCATGCCCTACTTCGGCCCGATGCCCGCCGACCTGCCTCGTGAGGAACTGATGGCGCGGATGGACAAGTCGGACGGCGCCCCGATTCCGGGAGGCGAGGTCGAAGCCCTGGTCGCTTCCGCGGTCCGGGGGCCGGCCGGCGGGCAGTTCTGAGACCGGCCCGCCGTCGCGGTGGCGCAAGCGGACATCGGTGCCCGCGCACACCGGCGCGCTCCCACATTCCGTGCGACAGGCGGGCGTTCCCGTCCGCGAGGTGCCGAGCGGTCCGGTCACCCTGACGTGGTCGCTATTCCTTCGAACACTGCGTGCAGGTAGCGTTCGCAGGCGCCCGGCTCATGGTCCAGAAGTGATTCTGCCGCGCTGTAGACGCCGCAGGCGAGCAACACCACGTCCAGCGCGCTGAGATCGGAGCGGGCCGCTCCGCTCTCCTGCGCGCGTCGGATCAGCGGTCGGCACGCTTCGGCAAGCCGCTCCACCTGGGCGCGGATCTCCGGCCGCTCGGCGGCGCCGGCCTCGCGCAGGATCTCGATGAACGCCCGGTTGGCGGCGTAGCGGTCGACCTGCAACTTCATGAAGGCCAAGAGCGCGGGGCCGGGTTCGAGATCGCCGGGCAGTTGCTCGCCGGCCGCCACCAGCCGGTCGACCTCATCGGTGACGATGGCCGTGAGCAGGGTCTCCTTGCTGGGAAAGTGCCCGAACACGGTGGCCTTGCCCATCCCGGCCCGGGCGGCGATCTGGGCGACGGAGGCGTCGGTTCCCAGTTCCGCGAATACGTCCGAGGCGGCGACCAGCAAGGCTTGCCTGTTCCGCGCCGCGTCGGTTCGCAGAGGACGGTCGTGGCCGGGAGCCGGTCTCCTGCGATCTGTCATGCCTCCACCCTACTCGACCAATCGGTCGAGATAGGGGGATACCTCCGAGCCGATGCCGATCGCGGAGTCCCGGGCGGAAGTCCCGCCGCCGGGGCATTCCTGTCAGATGCCGGATCCGCTGATGATGTCGTCCATGTCCGCCGCCGTCAGCGGAGCATGCCGCAGCCCTGGGCCGCTCGTGCCCCAGCCGATGAGTACGGCTTCCAGATGCCTCTGCCACCCCGACGCGGCCGCGGCACGGCCGATGTCGAGAATTCCTGTGACGGCGAAGAGGGCGACCGCCACGTCTTCGGGCACAAGATCTCCCCGCACCGATCCGGCCTCCTGCGCCCGTCGCAACAGGCCGGCCTGTGCGGTACGGGAACGAGCCGTCAGCGTTTCGGAGCCGGGGAAGTTCCAGATGGTCCGGATGATCCCCGGCTGGGAGCCGAGCAGCTCCGCGACATCCCACAGGTACTGGCGCAGCGCGTCCTCGCCGGAAGCGACATGGCGTTCGGCGAGGTCGACCGCGGCTTCCAGGAGCTGTCGGGCGAGCTCGTTGACCAGTGCTTCCTTGTTGGCGAAGTGCCGGTAGATGGTGCCCAGCCCGAGTCCGGAGTGCTCCGCGACGACCTCGATGCTGGTCGCCACGCCCTGGGCCGCGAAGACCTGGCGTGCAGCGTCGAGGATGCGGGTGGAGTTCTCCTCCGCGTCACGACGCCGACGCCGGGAGCGGGACGCCGGAGCAGGGGAACCTCCGGACTCGTTCACAGTCATACGCTCAAGCCTGCCGTACGCGCAGCAGAACCTTGCCCGTCGTGCCCCGCCCTTCGATTGCCCGGTGGGCGGCCTCCGCTGCGGCGAGTGGGTGGATCTCCCCGATCGAGACCTTCAGCTTTCCCGAGGCCACCCAGTCGAACAGTTCACCGGTGTGTGCGAGAAGCGCGGCCCGGTCCGGCACGTGGTGCATCACCATTGAGTAGGTGACGAGCACGCTGTCAGGCAGGGACTCGAGCGAGATCGGTGGCACCGATCCGCCGGCCTGGCCGAAGCTCACCAATGTCCCGTGCGGGCGCAGCGAGGCCAGCGACTCCTGGAAGGTCGCGGCCCCCACTCCGTCGAAGACGACGTCGGCGCCGCGACCGTTCGTCAGCTCGCGGACCCGCCCGGAGAGCGGCCGGGCAGATCCGACGATGACGTCGTCGGCGCCGGCCCGGCGGGCGAGCTGGGCCTTGGCCTCGGTGGAGACCACACCGATGACCCGCCCACCGCGCAGTTTCGCGATCTGGGTCAGCAGCAGCCCGACACCGCCGGCCGCAGCGTGGACCACACACACGTCACCGGGCTCGACCGGGTAGCTCGCGGTCGCCAGGTGGTGGGCCGTCAGCCCTTGCATCGGCAGCGCTGCCGCGACCTCGTCCTCGATCTCTTCCGGTACGGGGATCAGCGCCGATGCGGGGAGCGCGATGAGTTCGGCGTAGCTGCCGTAGTTCAGGTACCACGCCACCCGCCGGCCTGCTTCCAGGCCGGTCACGTCCGCTTCGAGCCGGCGGACGACGCCCATGCCCTCCACGCCGGGGACGCACGGCAGCGTGCCGTTTCCGCCGCGGTCGGTGCGGGTTCCGACATCCATGAAGTTGACGCCCGCGAAGCGCACCTCGACGAGCACTTCGTCATCCGCGGGCACCGGGTTCGCAGCCTCGGCGAGCCGCAGCACCTCCGGCCCGCCGAAGGTCTCCATGACGATCGCCTTCATCCTCGTGCCTCCACATCAGTCGCTGCGAGCCGGACCGTCGCGGCGACGGCGGCGTCCGAGACGATCGAGCCGGCATAGCTGTAGCGGGCGTACTTGCGCAGGTACGCGGCCGAGATCCGCGCGTTCGTCGCTTCGTCGGTGATCGGCTCGAACCGCACCGCCGTCTCGTGGCGGCCGAAGGAAGCCGCGCCCTTCCCGACGGCCAGTGCCCGCCGGTACCACCAGCCCTGGGGCCCTCGGTAGGAGCGGACGTAGACCTCGCCGTCCACGACGACGAACCACACCGGCACCCGGGCGGTACCGGTGCGGCGCGGGAGGACGAGCACGACGTCGTCCCCGACTGCCGCGGCGGCCAGGCCGCCGGTCTCCTGGCCGGTCACTTCGTCAGGGCGGCGACGTCCGCGAGGAACGTGGGGTTGCCCGTGGAGTGCGTCGGGACCAGCGAGGCGTGGACGATCTTCCAGCCGTCGTCGGTGCGGGTGAGCTTTTGCATGCCCTTGCCGAAGATGGTCCAGGTGTTCTTCGCGGGGTCGTCACCGAGCGCGGGGTGGACGTGCAGCGCCTCCTCGTAGAAGCGCACGGTGGCGATGTCGCCGTCGATGTCGACCACGAAGCTCGACAGCTGGTGCTGGGTGACCGGGATCGGGCCGATCACCTTCTCCGCGTTGGCGCGGACCTCGTGGGCGGTCATCGAGCCGCCGGCACCACCGCTGCCGGCGTCGTTGACGCCGCCGAAGTCCACGGTGACGGTCTCGGCGTGGGCGGCCTCGTAGGCGTCCCACTCCTTCGAGTCCGCGGTGACGAAACCGCGGGTGACCGCCTGGATCGCGGTCGTGATGTCTTCAGCCGGGGTGGCCATGGCGTCCTCTTCCCCTCAGTAACCGGAAACTGGTTTCCGCTTAATAGCAAGCGTATACCGTCACCGGAGATTCCCCTGACCTCTGGGGTCTCTGCAGTGTCGCCCCGGCGTGTGGCTCGGCACGGCGCACGCCTCGGACCTGCGCATGTGATCCCAGCGAGCCGCTTGGCCTGATCGAGGCCTGCGCGAGCTCGGACGCGTCGATCCGCAGCCGTCCGCCCCCGCCGACGCTGCGAGCACCCAGGCCCAGCCTCATTGGGAGCGCGGCTGCGGCCTCACGTACCGCCGCCGGCGCGAAGGAACGCGTACGGACATTCCGGGGACCGAGGCGGGGCAGGTGATTCTTGTGCCTCGCCCCGCTCACCGGCCCGTGGCGTACCCCTGCATCTCCCGGGGGTTGGCGGCCGCCGACACGACACCGGTCTCCGGGTCGCGGGCCACCGCGCACAGGCGGCCGAGCGACCACGGCTCCTTCACCGTCACCTCGTGCCCGCGGCGGCGCAGCTCGGCGATGACCTCCTGGCCGATCCGGGACTCCACGGCGAGACTGCGCGGCTGCATGCCGCGCGGGTAGAAGGAGCCCGGGAAGCTGTCGGTGTGCCAGTTCGGGGCGTCGATCGCCCCTTGCAGGTCCAGGCCGCCGCGGACGTGTGGGCGCGCGGCGACTGCCAGGAAGAAGTGCAGGCTCCACTGGTCCTGCTGGTCTCCGCCCGGGGTGCCGAAGGCCATCACGGGTGTGCCGCCGCGCGAGGCGAGCGAAGGGGTCAGTGTGGTGCGCGGCCGGCGGCCCGGTGTGAGGGAGTTGGGCAGCCCGGGTTCGAGCCAGGCCATCTGGAGCCGGGTCCCCAGCGGGAATCCGAGCGAGGGCACCACGGGGTTGGACTGGAGCCACCCGCCGCTGGGGGTGGCGGCGATCATGTTGCCCCAGCGGTCCACCACGTCCAGGTGGCAGGTGTCACCGCGGGTCGCGCCGTCGCGCTCGACCGTGGGCTCGCCCACGCCCGCTGCGGCCGCCTCGCGCGGCAGTGCCCCCTGCGCCGCCTTCCGGGCGTGCTCGCTCAGCCGGGGCTCGCGGCCGCCGGGGCGGCCCGGGCGCAGCGACGCCGAGGCGGTCCCGGCGATGAGCGCCCGACGGGCCTCGTTGTACTCGTCCGCCAGCAACTCCCCCACCGGGACGTCCTGCGCGTCGCCGTACCACGCCTCGCGGTCGGCCAGAGCGAGCTTGGCGCCCTCCACGAGGGTGTGCACGTACTCGGCCGTGCCGTATTCGGGGGTCTCGGTGGGCAGCAGGGCGAGCTGCTGGAGGAAGACCGGGCCCTGGCTCCACGGGCCGGCTTTCGCGACGGTCCAGCCGTTCCAGTCGTAGGTGACCGGCTGCTCGTACGTGGCCGACCAGGCGGCCAGGTCGTCACCGGTCATGGTGCCGCTGTGCCGTTCGCCCGAGGTGTCCATGGTCGGCAGGGCCGCGTGGGCGGCCAGTGCCTCGGCCACGAAGCCTTCGCGCCAGGCGCGGCGCGCGGCGTCGATCTGCGCCTCCCTGCCGCTGCCCGCGGCCTCCGCCTCGCGGATCACCCGGCGCCAGGTCGCGGCCAGCGCGGGGTTCTTGAGCAGTGAGCCGGGCGCGGGAGCCTTGCCGTGCGGCAGATACAGCTCGGCGGAGGTGGTCCACTCGGTCTCGAACAGCTCGCGGACCGCCTCGACCGTCATGCCGACGCGGTCCACCACCGGGTGCCCCTTCTCGGCGTACCCGATCGCGTACGCCAGCACCTCGGAGAGCGACTTGGTGCCCTGGTCGCGCAGCAACGTCAGCCACGCGTCGAACGCGCCGGGTATCGCGGCGGCCAGCGGGCCCGTGCCGGGGACGATCTCCAGGCCGAGGCCCGTGTAGTGCTCGATGGTGGCGCCGGCCGGCGCGGGTCCCTGACCGCACAGGACGACGGGTTCACGGCCGGTCGGCGCGAGGATCATCACCACGTCGCCGCCCGGCCCGTTCAGATGCGGTTCCACGACGTGCAGGACGAAGGCGGCCGCGACCGCGGCGTCGAACGCGTTGCCCCCGTCCTCCAGAACCGCCATCGCCGACTGCGACGCCAGCCAGTGCGTGGACGAGACCATGCCGAACGTGCCTTGCAGGGTGGGGCGGGTGGTGAACAAACGCGTGTCTCCTTGTCGGTGCGGGCGGTGCGGGCGCTCCCGGCGCCACCGACCGTACCCGCGCCACCTCACGCGGATTGAGCCGCCATCACCCTGGCGGCGATGGCCGCCGGGTTCGGAATCGGCGAGTCCACCGCCCACGCCTGCCGCCCGCGCCGAGCGTCCAGGTCGAAAGCCCGGGTGTCCAACCGCGCAGTATCGGCCCCACCCGCATGACCGTCATCGCCAAGGCGGTCCTCACTCCGGAGAGGCAACGCTGGAAACGCTCACTGCGGCGGAAACCGCACGGAGGTCAGCTCCTCCAAGCTGAGCAGGAGCTCGTCCTGGAAAGCGGGGTCGAGCGCGTCCGTCGCCGGAGCGGTCTCCTTCTGATGGTAGAAGTACCGGCCGCTGACCTTGGCCGCCGGATCATCGGCGGCCGCCAGCCACGCCTGGGTGATGTGCGCCAGTTCGATGTCGTCGGGTGCGCCTGGGCCGCCCATCTTGGTGGGCACCCAGCCCGGCTCCAGCGCGTTGCTCAGGACGCCGGGCCACAGCCGGGCCACGGCGAAGGCCAGTGTCGCGTCGTAGAGTTTGCTGTCGGCGTAGGCCTGCGCGCCGTTCCACGGCCGGTGGTCCCAGTCCATGTCCCGCGTGTCGGCGTCACCCGAGTGGTGCATGCCGCTGCTGAGGTAGACCAAGCGCCGTGGCCTGTCCATGAGGCAGGTGAGGATGTACGGGGCGAGGACATTGATCGCCAGCACATGCGCGTGACCGTCCTCGGTGGTGATCTTGCGGGGCTCCCGGTAGCCGACCCCGGCGTTGTGGATCACCGCGTCGAAAGCGCCGCCCCGGTTGGCCCGGTTCGCCAGATCGACGGTCTGGCGCTTGCTGGACAAGTCCGCGATCAGCACGTCGGCCATTCCCGGAAGCCGGCGGCGCAACTGCTCTGCGCGCCGTTCGTTCCTGGCGTGGCCGGTCACGGAGTGGCCCTGCTCGATGAGCAGGCGCGCGGCGGCCAGGCCGAGTCCGTCGGTAGCCCCGGTGATGAATATGCCTGCCATGGTGCCGGTTCCCTTCCCAGTGGGGACAGTCGTTGGTCACGTCGTCCTGGCGGTGGCAGCCCGCGGCACCGTCGCTCGTGCGACTGGATCTGCGGCCGGAGCCGGGCGCCTGGGACGTTCTCTTCCAGCCTGCGGCAGGCGCAGGATCGCGGTCCAAGACCTGTTGCGTCGATGGTGATGCCTGTCGGGCATCAGGCGGCGCCCGGCCCAGCGTGATCACAGCGGGAGGCCGTGTCGTCCCCGCAGAAAACCGATGGGCCGGAACCGGCAGGGCCTGCCCGTCCGTACCGCGCCAACGCCAACAGACGTGGCGCGCCGCCGAGTTGGGAACGCCTCCCTGCGCCGGCTGCCGCACAGGAGGGCCTTCCCGGCGCTGCGTCCCGTGGCAGCTCCGGCCGGGCGTCGGGCCGGCGACCACTCACGCCGCGCACCGTGACATGGTCGATTCCCTCAGCTACCGGGGCGTCTCCGGCTGGTCGAGGTCGGCTGCGGCCGCCGAGCTCTTCTGCCCCTCGACACCGGCCAGTCGCTGCACGAGAGCCTCGTGTACGAATCGGTAGGAGTCGCTGCCGAGCACCACACGCAAGGGAGCGGGATCTGCCTCGGCCGCGGCGATCATCATGGAGGCCACCTTCACGGGGTCACCCGGCGACGGCCGCGAACCGGTGGCCAGGCCGCGCACAGCGGCGGCGGGGGTGCCGTCGTACGCCGCCATGGGCGCCGCCAGGATCGCGTTGCGGCGGAATCCGGTGCCGGTCCCGCCGGGCTCGACGATGGTGACGCCGATTCCGAACGGCTCCACCTCTCGGGCGAGTGCTTCCATGAAGCCCTCGATCCCGAACTTCCCGGCGTTGTAGAGCGACGCTCCGGCATTCGCCGCCTGCCCCCCGTACGTCGAGACCTGCACAATGCGCCCACCGCCCTGCGCCCGCAGATGCGGCAGGGCCGCGCGCGCGACCTGGATCGACCCGCTCAGATTCGTGGCCAGCTGGTGGTCGACCTGGTCGTCGCTGAACTCCTCGGCGGCGCCGAACAGACCGTAGCCCGCGTTGTTGATCACGACGTCGATACTCACCAGTTCGGAGAAGGCGCGATCGACGACCTCCCGCACGGCCCGACGATCGGTGACGTCGAGCGGGGCCGTCCAGAGCAGGTCGCCGTACTCGTCGGCCAACTCCGCCAGCGCACCGAGATCACGCCCGGTCGCGGCGACGCGGTCACCCCGGCGAAGGAGCTGGACGGTGATCTCCCGGCCCAGCCCGTGGGTGGCCCCCGTGAGGAACCATGTGCGCGCCCGAGCCATACCCATCACTCCTTGAAATTTCCATACAACTAGATGGTTTGAATCTGGTCCCCACGGTCCCGTTGTCAACCCGTCGGAGCGGCCCAGCAGCCCGGGAGCGAACATCACGCAACCGGAGGCATCGGGGCGGGCCCGTCCACGGCCCCGCACGGGTCGGCTGCTGCGGGCGGCGGGGTGGATCAGCCGTCGGCGCGCAGGCCGTTGATCACCGTGTCGCCCTGCTGGGCCGGGAAGCCGAGGCTCCGCAGGAACGGCAGGGGAAAGTTGAGCGTCGGGGCGGTGAGGCCGTCGAGCTCCTCCAGGTGGTCCGGGGACAGTGTCACCTGGAGAGAGGCAAGGTTGGCGTCCAGTTGGGCCACCGTGCGGGCGCCGATGACGGTGGCGGTGACCAGGGGCTGCTGGCGTACCCAGGCCAGGGCGACCGCGGCCACGGTGGTGTCCAGTTCCTGGGCGATACGGGTGAGCACGTCGATGAGCCGGAAGGTCGGCTCGGTGAGGTGCTGTCCGACGAGCATGCTGCGGCCGGAGCCCTGCGGGCTGCGGTTCTCGCGGGTGTACTTTCCGGTCAGCACACCGCTGGCCAGCGGGCTCCAGGGCATCACGCCCAGGCCCAGCTCCCGGGCCGCGCCGAACAGCTCGCCCTCCGAGGTGCGCTCCAGCAGCGAGTACTCCAACTGGAGTGCGGCGATGGGTGTCCAGCCCCGCCACTCGGCCAGGGTGGCCATACGGGCCACGGCCCACGCCGGTGTGTCGGACAGGCCCACGTAGCGGACCTTGCCCTCGCGGACGAGGTCGTCCAGCGTGGAGATGGTCTCCTCCAGCGGGGTGTGCCGGTCCCAGTTGTGCTGCCAGTACAGGTCGATGTAGTCCGTGCCCAGCCGCTGGAGGGAGTCCTCGACATGGCGGCGGATCGCTTTGCGGCCGGTGCCGCCGTTGTTGGGGTCGGCCGGGTCCATGGTCAGGGCGAACTTGGTCGCGATCACCAGCCGGTCGCGCAGATCCCGGCGTTTGCCGAGGAACGTACCGATGGCCTGCTCGGAGCGGCCGTCCATGTAGCGGTTGGCGGTGTCGATGAAATTGCCGCCCGCGTCGGTGTACCGGGAGAGGATCTCGATCGAGGTCGGCTCGTCGGCCCCCCAGGAGGGGTCCCCGAACGTCATCGTGCCGAGCGCGAGCGGGCTCACTCGCAGACCGGTGCGGCCGAGGGTCCGGAAGTCGGTCAGGTCCATGGGGCATTCCTCACTCTTCAGATGGTGGTGTCGTTCCGGCGTTCGTGCCGCGGCCGAACCCGGCCGGGTTCGGCCGCGGCAGCGTTCAGCCTTTCTGGTCGTAGTCGGTCGAGAACGCGATGTCCTTCGTCGACTCGAGTTGGTCGAGCCGGCGGGTGAGGGCGGAGTGGATTCCGGCGTAGGCGTCGCTGCCGAGGGCGAGCCGCGCGGGCGCCGGTGTCGTCGCGGCCGAGGCGATGACGGCCGCAGCGACCTTGGCGGGGTCTCCCTGGGCGTTTCCCGTGAGGTTGCCGCCGGAGGCGTCGATGTACTGGCGGACCTGGCCGACGGGCGTGTCCGCGTAGGCGTCGATCGCAGAAGCGATCGAGAGGGCGGCGCCGAAGTCCGTGCGGATGTTGCCCGGCTCGATGAGGGTGATCCCGACGCCGAAGGGCGCGACCTCCGGCATGACCGACTCCAGGAAGCCCTCCACGCCCCACTTCGAGGCGTGGTACATGCTTCCGCCGGGTGTGGTGATCTGGCCGCCCACCGTGGAGGTCTGGATGAACCGGCCGCCACCCTGGGCCCTAAGGTGCGGGAGCACGGCCCGCAGCAGCTGGATCGGCGCCACCAGGTTGAGCGCGATCTGCTGGGTGATGGCCTGGTCGGACAGCTCCTCGGCAGCGCCGAAGGCTCCCGAGCCGGCGTTGGAGAAGACCACGTCGATCCGTCCGAGGGCGGAGAAGGCCCGTGCGACGACGCTCCGCAGCGCCTCGGTGTCGGTCACGTCGAGCTGCGCGGTCCACAGCCGATCGCCGTGGGTACCGGCCAGGTCGTCCAGCAGCTCCACGCGTCGCGCCACGGCCGCGACCCGGGCGCCGCGATCGAGCAGCTGCTCGGTGACGGCCCGGCCGATCCCGGACGACGCACCCGTGACGAACCAGGTGCTTCCGGAGACGTTCCCGGCCGGGTCCTCGGGCGAGTTCGTGTTCATGAGGTGCAGCTCCTTGCTGGACGGAATCAGGGGAAGCAGTAGAGAGGCGATGGGACGGTGGGCCGCGGGACCCCGGGACGGGGCCGGTCTGCGGCGGCCCGCATGGCGCCGTCCCGCTGCGGCCTGGCGCGGCTGGGGGCGGGACGGCACCGCGAACAGGCGATCAGGCGGCCTGGTGCAGCGCATGGGGTGCGAAGACGCGGGAGCGGACGCGCCAGCCGTCCTGGGTCCGCACGTAGTGGTCGGTGCACACGCCCATGGCGAACGGGAGGGTGTCGTTGCCCTGCGGGCCGTCCGCGACGTAGGCGGTGACGTGGAAGGTGCCGCTGGCCTCGGTGGGGCTGTCCGTCGTGAAGCGGAAGTTGCTGAGAACGTGACGCAGGTTGCCGAGCGGCCTGTCCCTGTCCATGGCGCGGCCCCAGTCCCGGATCGCCTGGGTGCCGACGGCAGGCTCACCGAAGGTGCCGATGCTGCCGTCCGGGGTGAAGAGTTCCGCGACGGTTTCCGCCACGCCGTCGTCGACGCGCCAGTTCACTTCGGTGGCCAGCCGTTCCAGCGTCAGGTGCTCGGCGTCGCCGACGAGGGTGCCGATACGCCCGGTCGGGGCGGGGGCGCCGTCGTCGGGGCTGTCGGCGGCGGCCAGCTGCTGGAGGAAGAGGGGGACGCCGACCTCCGCCCAGTGCTCGGCGATCATGCCGTCCCGCACCACGTCGACGGTGGTGCCGGTCAGGGTCGCGGTACGGCCGCTGGAGGGCACGCCGAAGAACTCGCCGGTCTGGCGCCCCGTGACCGCCCAGCGGGTGGCGACCTTCGCCCCGTCGGCGACCTGGTCGCGCACCTCGACCCGGACATCGGTGAAAGCGGCGAACAGCGCCTGCTCGGCAGCCAGCCAGGACTCCCGGGTGAACTCGTAGCCCGACGAGGGGTGGATGACCAACTCGGGCGACACGTACTGCGCCCAGGTCGTCTCCAGTTCACCCTTCTCGTAGCTGGCCCAGAAATCGCGGACGACCGTCTTGGGGTCCATGGTCTTCTCCTCAGTGTCTGCCGCGGCCCTTGCGGCCCGGCGATGAGGTGCGGCCGGCGCCACACCGAACATTGCATCCATCCGGTTGGTTTCGAGCGTAGCGCGATCCCGAGATGAAAACAACCAGATGGTTTAACGATGCCGGTATCCGGCGGCTTCGGCTTGTGCACCGCGGCCACCCGGCTCCGGCCACACCTTCGCGCCACCGGGCCTGCGACCGCATCGGTCATGTGACGGAGGCGGGGTACCCAGGAGGGGGAGCGGAAAGCCGGTCCGCCGATCGGGGCTCCGTACCGCCCTGCCCGGGGGGCCGTCGGCACCGGTCGAAGGCGCGCGTCCGGGCGGTCCGACGTGCGTCGCCGACGCCGTCCTCACCGGGCCGGACGGCGACCACAGCACCCGGCTCAGCCATTGCACGCGCGCCGCACGTGATGGCCTCGCCGTCCGGTTTCCCGGAGGTCAGCGCGCTCGCCGGCCGGATCCGCGCGGAATCAAGCGGCGTGTGGAACTGGGCTGATGCCGGAACCGGACCCACCGGCCCACCGGCCCGGCGTCAGGCAAGACGTGGGAACAGACCACGGGCGTTGGCGATGGTGAGCGCCCACCAGGTGGTACCGGCGGGCTGCGGCGCGCGGCCGCCCGCGGCACGGCATCCGACCAAGGGGGTGCCGGCAGGCCTCGCCCCTACGCCTCTCCCGCAGAGCCGGACCGTTCGCCAGGAGGCAGGAGCCGGTCGGTCATCGCACCGACCGCCGCGACGACGGCCTCACGGTGGCGCAGGCGCCGGGTCTGCTCGTCCGCACCGCCCGGGTTGCGAATCGCGGGCGGCGTGAAGAGCCATGCCTGCGCTGCGGACAGGGCGATCATCAGCGCGTCCATAGCCGCTTCGAGCGTCGCTCCTCGCGCCTCGGCGACCTCGCGTGCCTTCTCCAGGTGCGCTTCCAGCTCGCCGGCCGATGCCTCAGGACGCTCCAGGGCCTTCCACTGCGTGAGCCTGATGAGCCCGGGATCATCGACGAACGCGTCAAAGAGCGCGCCCGCGTAGGCGCCGAGGTCACTGGGCGTGAACGGCACCATATCCGCAAGCACACGCAGGCGGGCTCCCAGCACGGCATCGAAGAGCTCGTCCTTGGAGCCGAAGTAGGCATAGATCGCCTGCTTGTTCGCCGGTGCCGCCTTGGCGATCCGGTCGACACGGGCACCAGCCAGGCCGTGCGAGACGAACTCGTCGTACGCGGCATCGAGCAGGCGCGCACGGGTGGCGGATGAGTCGTAGACCATGTGTATAGACTAAAATACAAACGTCTGGTTTGTGAATACGATCAGCCTCGGACGTGCGCTTCCCACGCCGGTTCCGTTTCAGCCGATGTTTCACGAACGCCGTCCCGTCATGAGGCAGTTTCAGTAACCCGGGTGCGGCGCGCCCCCGCAAGGGACCGCGGTCACGTCACCTGGGCACTTCCGCCGACCCCGCGCCCCGCCCTCCCAGCAGCGTGTGCCTCTTCAAGGGACGGAGCGGTTGCGCGCATGCCGGAACGCCCGCTCCGGCCGGCGCCCGGGTCGGGCGAGCGGGCGTCATAGGCGCCGATCAGAGCAGTTGGTGGAGATCCGCGCCGTCGGGATCACCAGGTCCGGGGATGTGCAACTTCTTGACGAAGTATCCGGGATCCGGCCCTTTGTGCAGCGATCCGCATTCACTCCGTGAAGACATGGCTGCCGAGCGCACACGGCGAGGATCCCGCTCAACCCCTCTGACCAAAAGTCAGTAAGGTTTCCTGTCCGATGCCTTGACGGGCCGTCCGCTTCCGCGAAGACTCCCGGACAGCTCAGCCGAATGAAACACCCCCCACCACCGTGTTTCTCATGGAGCCCCGCATGCGACTGCGTCACGGCATGGCCGTCACTGTCACGACGGCCCTTGCGTCCTCAACCGCCCTCCTGGGCTCCATGGGTACGGCCCATGGCGCCTCCCCCGCCGCGCTCCCCGCCCACTTCGCGGCGCCCTACCTCCAGATCGACGGCAACACGGCCAACGACATGGCGGCGGACATGAATGCCACCGGGCTGAAGAACTACACCCTGGCCTTCCTCATCCCGAGGTCCGGGTGCACCGAGCAGTGGGAGGCAAGCGGCGATTCGATCGGCGCGTACGCCTCGCAGATCAGCGCCATCCAGTCGGCGGGCGGCAACGTCGTCATCTCCTCCGGCGGAGCCGAGGGAGGGGAGCTGGCCGAGACCTGCACGTCCGTCTCCTCGCTGACCGCCGCTTACGCGAACATCGTGAACACCTACGGCGTCACCCGGCTCGACTTCGACATCGAAGGCGGCACCCTCGACGACAGCGCGGCCAACCAGCGCCGCAACCAGGCCCTGGCAGCCCTCCAGGCCCAAAACCCCGCAGTTCAGGTCGCCTATACCCTGGCCGTCGACCCCGGCGGGCTGCCCTCCGAGGAGTACGGCGTCCTCACGGATGCCAAGAGCAAGGGCGTCAACGTGAGCGCCGTCAACATCATGACCATGGACTTCGGCGACGGCCAGAACGCGCTCAACGACGCCGAGTCCGGGGCCCGCGCCACCGCGAGCCAGCTGGCGGGCCTCTACGGCATCTCCACCTCGGCGGCCTACGGTCGCATCGGCCTGACCCCGATCGCCGGGCAGAACGACGACAACGAGTACTTCTCGCAGTCCGACGCCCAGACGCTGGAGAGCTTCGCCGCCGCCAACGGCGTACAGGAGCTCTCGTTCTGGGAGGTCGACTACTACGACAAGCCGGTCGGCTACGCCTACTCACGGATCTTCAACCAGTTGGGCGGCGGCAGCACCACCCCGCCGCCCGGCGGCGGCGCGACCGGGCAGATCACCGGCTACGGCGGCAAGTGCGTGGACGTGGCCGCCGCCGGCACCGCCAACGGCACCGCGATCCAGCTCTACGACTGCAACGGAACGAACGCCCAGCAGTGGACCGTCGGCACCGACGGCACCCTCAAGGCACTCGGCAAGTGCATGGACGTCACGGCCGCCGGCACCGCCGACGGCACGACCGTGCAGCTCTACGACTGCAACGGCACCGGTGCCCAGGTCTGGCAGCACCAGTCCAACGGCGAACTGGTCAACGCCGCTTCGGGCAAATGCCTGGACGCCACCGGTCCCAGCTCCGCCAACGGCACCCGGCTCCAGATCTGGACCTGCTTCAACAGCGCCAACCAGCACTGGAACCTGCCCAGCTGATGCGGTGACTTCCTGGGTCGACCGGGTCGGCCGGGCAGCGGTCTCGAGGGGGCATCCGCCCGGCGGATGCCCCCTTCCCTGCGGACGCGGGCTCATTCCTTGCGTTCCGGCGGTGAGCGGCTGGTGTCGTTCCGAGCTTGCGGGCGGCGTTGTCGCTGGTCAGGCGTAGGGTCCACGCCGAGTCGGTCAGGAGGTCAGGACTCGCTGGTGCAGTTCGGTGACGACCTTGCGGGCGGACGAGATCGCGCCGGCCTGCCAGGCGTCGAGGTAGCTGAGGTAGTCGCCTGCGAAGTAGACATTGCCCTGCGCCTGGTTGAGCGGGGCGAAGGCCGGGGCGTCGGGGCCACCGGGCACGGAGTGCCAGGCGGCCTCGATGTGCGGGGCAAGCTTCCACTGGTGCGAGTACCAGGCCGCGAGTTCGGACCGGTACTTGTCGCCGTGGATCTTCACCCCCTGGGCGATGGCGCGCTCCAGGCGCTGGGCAGGGGCGAGCGCCGAGTAGGTGTCGGAGTGAGCGCCGGTGTTGTAGTAGCCGATGATGGTGCCCCGCTCGCCGAGGTGGCCGTAGGACGGGTACCAGATGTGGTCCAGGTCCATGTCGGTCTCGGTGATGCCGCCCATGATCTTGAAGTCGGTCTCCCACCAGCGGCTCTTGTACTCGAGGCCGATCTTGGACGCCTGGGAGGGGCGCACGGCCTGCAGGGCGGTCTGCACCGCGGAGCCGAGGTTGTGCGGAGTCCGGGCGAGGATCCAGGGTGCCAGGGTGGCGATGCAGTAGTCCGCGTGGAGGACCTTGGTGGTGCCGTTGCGGGTGTAGGTGACCTCGACGCCGTCGGAGGTGTTCCTGACGTCGGTGACCGCCGCGCCGGTGAGGATCTTGTGGGGGCCGATGGCCTTGGCGAACGCCATGGGTATCGCGTCCATGCCGCCGACCGGCTGGAACATCAGCATGGCCTGGTCGTAGCCGAACTCGAAGGAGAACGTACGGCCGACGTTGGAGGCGAAGACCGCGGACAGGGACGGCACGTCGCCGAGTTCCGTGCCGGGGGTGCCCGCGGCGCCGGGATCGACACTGAAGCCCCGGTGCTCGGTGCCGGTGTACTGGTAGCCGGACCCGAGGGAGCCGTAGCTGCTCAGGAAGGTGAGCAGCCGCTCCTTGTCGTCGGCGGTCAACTCCGCGTCGAGGGCGCCGGCGTTGGTGGCCTTGGCGAGCAACTCGGAGACGTAGCCGTACACGTCGGCCTTGGCGGTGCGGTAGGCGACCGGGGCCTTCATGCCGGTGGACTCGTTGTAGATGAGGGCGCTGGCGTTGGTGTTGGTGAACACCTCGACCGGTACCCCGAGTTCTCGGCAGTAGTCCAGAGTGACCATCCATTGGGCGAGACGGGCCGGGCCGCAGTTCATGTACTGGTCCCGGCTGAAGGTCACTTTCTGGGTCACGCCGTTGAGGTCGGTGACGGCATCACCGCCGCGCACGGTGAAGTTGCGGCCGCCGACGCGGTCCCGCGCTTCGAGGACAGTGCAGTCGTACCCGGCCTTGCCGAGTTCGTAGGCCGAGGTGAGACCGGCCACGCCGCCCCCGATGACAACGACCTTGGCGGGCTTGCCGCCCCGGCCCTGGAGAGTGAAGTCCCCGCGTCGAGGGGCTGTGAAAGGTGCTTCCTTCTCGGCTGCGTAAGCTGCGGTGGGGGCGAGTCCGAGGGCTCCCATGGTGGCGAACATGGCCCCGGCGCCGCCGGTGACGCCGACAGCCCGCAGGAAACCGCGCCGGCTGGTGCCTGTGCCCCTCTGAGGTTCTGCCATCTGGCCGATCCCTTCCCGTAGGACGCACCACCGGTATCTCTGGAAACGGTGGTGATCGCGAAGAACGAAGAGATCTTCACAGCGGCCTGTTACGGTCCACTCCACTCAGGCATGTCGAGCGCGTTTCTCCGTGTGCATGTCATACATATGCGACTGTTGCGCGGCGCTCGCGCGGCATGGTATTGCCATCTCCTGGCACGTCAGGAGCCCTTGACGAAGCCGGGACCGGTCCGCGAGCACGACAAGGATCCGCTGGTGGTCCACCGGCAACGCCGACGGGCAGAGCCCTTCACGCCACACCGGCGGCCGGCACCGGCCTGGGCGAAGCGCCGTACAAGAGCCGCGATGGCGAAGCCGTGACCATCGCCGCACTCACGCCGGCACGGGCAGTTCGAACCAGACGGTTTTCCCCCTGCCGCTCGGGGAGTTGCCCCAAGCGGAGGCGAAGGCTGACACGATCATGAGTCCCCGGCCGCCTTCGGCTTCGTCCTCCTGGCGCGGCATCGTCACAGCCCGCGCCCGGTGCGGATCGCTGTCCCGCACTTCCACGCGCACGCGGTCCGGATACCTGCGCACGACGACGTGGACGTCGCTGTCCCCGTGCACCAGACCGTTGGTGACGACCTCCGACACCAGCAGTTCTTCCTCGTCGGCCATGCCGGACAGCTCCCAATCGTCCAGCCACTCCCTGATGAGCTTGCGTGTGCGCTGGGTTCCCCGCAGATCGCGGCGATGGATGGTGAGTTGGCGTACAGCGCGCCGCGCCTCGCTGGACGGGCCTTCGTAGCGCACGAGAAGGAGGGCCGCGTCGTCCGCGCGTGTGGCGTGCCGGTGTGCGAGGCGCGTCATGATGCGGTCGCCCAGGGACTCGATATCCGCATCGCCCGCCAATACGGTCGTCACTTCCTCGGCATCGAGCCGGCTTCCGGAGTTGATCAGACCATCGGTGAAGCATGCGAGCATCGTGCCGGGATTCAGCGTCGACTCGGCCGCTGTGTACCGCGTGTGGGGATCGATACCGAGCGGCAATCCGATGTCGAGGTCGGCCGGCGGAGGGACTGTGCCGTCGGCGGTGTGGATGAGCGGCAGCGGATGGCCGGCGCTGGCAAGCTGTGCCACCCCCGTGTCGGGGTCCAGCCACACGCAGCAGCAGGTGGCGAACAGGCCCGTGTCGAGGCTGATCAGGAGGTGATTGGCCCGCTCGAGCACTTCACCGGGGCTTCGGCCTTCGTCCGCGTAGGCGCGCACGGCGGTGCCGAGCTGCCCCATCACGGCGGCGGCAGCCGGATTGTGCCCCTCCACGTCGCCGATGACCATGGCGACACCTCCGGTGGGAAGTGTCAGCACGTCGTACCAGTCCCCGCCCATGTCGGTCCCGCTCGTTGCCGGCGTGTACCTGCCGGTGCTGACGACTCCGGCGGGCTGTGGCAGCACCCGGGGCAACAGCGCCTGCTGCAGTTTCTCGACCAGCGCGTGCCTGGCCTCATGCGTCTGGGTGCGGTCCACGGCTTGGGCCAGCGCCGTGGCCAGAGCGGTGAGCGCCGACTGCTGCACGGCCGCGTCCCGGTGCCGGCGCTTCAACGCCACGGACAGCGCACCCACGGATCGCCCTCCGGCCAGGAGCGGGAAGACCAGCCAGTCGCAGTCCTCGTCCAGCGCGCGCTCCGCGAGCCGGCCCCGGGTCCGCCGGTCGGTGCCGGCGTAGCGGGCGTGCTTCCGCGTCGTCACCGCGTCGGTTTCCGGCGTGCTTTCGCCGAGCATGACCCAGTCCGCTGTGCGGATGAATTCCGTCGAGCAGCCGGACGCGCCCGCTATCTGCAGCCTGTTGTCCTGCACAAGACTGACGACCACGGCCGCCGCGGAAAATCCGCCCAGCAGTCTTTCCATGGCCATGTGGACAGCTTCACTCGTGCGTACCGCCCCTGTCAGAAGCATGGCGAGTTTGTGCACGTGGTAGATCAGCGGGACGGTGGAGGGAGTGAATCCCCCGGCGGTGTCGGCCTCGTCCTCGGCGTTCACGACGAGGGGAACCGCGGGGGGTTCCATGGGTTCGTGGTGATCCGCCAGCCGTTCGAGATGACCTGCCAGGCCGGCCGCCGCCTCGACCAACCGATCGATTTCTGCCGGGGCGGACCCGCCACGGGAGCGTGGCCAGTAGACGGTGAGGGTGCCGAATACCCGCGTTCCGGATGAGAGGGGAACTGCCGCGATCTGCAAGGGGAACGGCGCGAACACCGAAAGATCCGGATGGAACGGCATGAGCTCCGGGCCGTGCATGGTGACCACGGAGTTCGTTCGCCAGGCCGGGGCCGAGGGATACGCCTCGTCATCCAGCGACACACGCTCGACGGATCCGACTCCCAGCGGTGTGACGGCCACCACCGCGGCACGCAGCTCGGGGGCATCGGGGGCCCTGAGGAAGACGGTTGCCGCGGCGGCGTCGACGTCGCGCACCAGTCTCCTGGTGGCCGTCGGCAGGAAGCCCTCGGGGCCGTCCTCATCGGGGGCCGCTTGCTGGTCGCTCGGCGTGGGACCGATCGCATGCATCGCATCGCCGCTCGTTGCGCTGTCCGCCGTCCTCTTCCAGCCAGGCTACTGCTATCACCGCATGCTCGCTGGTCAGCTGGGCGGGCTGTACGCGCCGGTATCCAGGCCCAGCGGGGTTCGCGGTGCCGTCAGACCGCTCCGGTCGCCTGGTTGATCAGCGTCTCGGCCAGTTCCCGGGCGTCCTGGTACGGCTGCCCGTCGTTGAGCGAGGTGGCCAGCGCGCGGGCACCCTCGAACAGCACCGCGAGCTGCCGTCCCAGGGTCTCGGGATCGCGCGCGCCCGCCTCGGCGGCCGTTTTGACCAGGCGGGCACCGAACTCCCTTTTGTGGCGCTCGACCAGCGCCGCAGCCCCGGGCATCGTCCCCGCGGTCTCGACGGCGGTGTTGTGCAGCGGACAGCCGCGTACGACCTCCGCGGGAGGCGGCGAGTCGGCGAACAGGTGCAGAAGACGCTCGCGGGCACCGAGGTCGCCGCGTTCCAGGACGGCCTCGACGCCGATGGGCCCGTCCGGGTCGGACTCGACGCGCTGCACGTAGGCGCTGACCAGGGCCTCCTTGCTCGGGAAGTGCTGGTAGAAGGTGCGCGTCGACACGTGTGCCACCTGCGTCAGCTTCGCGATACCCGTCGCGTGGATGCCCTCGCGCGCGAACAACTGGACCGCGGCGCGCATGATCCGCTCCCTTGCGCCCCGCCCGCCCTTGACCGCCGGAACCGCGGCCTCACTCGTTGCCATGCCCCAAGTATAGCGATCGATTTACCTTGCGGGAGGGTCGTGCTACGTTGAAGTACAGCGATCGCTGTACTTCTGTGAGTGCAGTCCGTGCCCCACATGGCACAGGCGCGTCGCGGTGGCCGGCACCGCCGCCAGCGCGCCGGGCGGCCGGGTGCCGCCCGAAAGCCCACCCTGAGGTCGCAGCGACACAAAAAAGGCCCACTCGGTGATCCGGTAGCCGGATTCCACTCTCGTGGTCCGGGATTCACCTCCCGCATTTCTTCACGCAGGCACGTCGAAAGGAACGAACATGCCCACGCAGAACTTCGTCGCAGTTCCCCACGAGGTCGTCCGGTGGTCGATCGACACGGGAATGTCCTTCGAGGATTTCCAGGTCCGGTACGAGGCTGCTGTGCCGGTACTGGACATCGACCGGATGACGCGGCTCCGCGCCGAGCGGGCGAGCTGGGACACCGTGGTCGCCGCCGCCGCGGAGAACGCGCCGCACGGATTCATGCGGTTCTGGGGAACCGATGTCGGGGCGACCATGCAGCTGGCCGGCGACCCCGGGCTCTGCGCCACCTACCTGATGGGAAACCACACCATCGCCGAGCGCATGTACCGGCACGACCCGGCGGTGATGCTCTACGCCCCGCTGCGTACGGCGATCCACCAGGACCGCCAGGGCGCTGCGGTGTTCTCCATCGACCAGCCCAGCACCCGCTTCTCCAGCTTCGGTGTTCCTGACGTCGCCGCCGTCGGCCAGGAACTGGACCGCAAGGTCGCCACTTTGCTGAAGGTCCTGGGCGTGACCGTCCCGCCTGCCTTCTCCGCAGCCGCAGCCTCGGCGAATGTCGCCGACCACTGACGGCACACGCGGTGTTCCTTTGGTGATCGACGTGCAGGGCTGACTTCGGACAGCGCACGTGTCGATCACCGACCGAAAAAATTACTCGCATTCCAGGGGACATCATGCAGGACAAGAACACGGCCGCCGGTGCACCGTCGAACGATGACAAGCTGGTCGAGCTCGGCGTAGCGGCGGCCGCCGCCGCGATCCGCAACGGAGACATCACCTCCGAGGCCTACGCTTCCGCTCTCTTGCGGCGCGCACGCGAGCACGCCGGCCTGAACTCTTTCATCACCGTCGACGAGCCCGCGGTGCTGGCCGCCGCGCGGGAGGCGGACAAGGCCCGTGCCGCGGGTTCGACAGCGCCCCTCCTCGGCGTCCCGATCGGGATCAAGGACAGCTACGCCACCGCCGGCCTGCGCACCACGCTCGGCGTGAGCAACCTGAAGGACTTCGTCCCGCGGCGGGACGCCGATGTCGTCGCCGCGCTCCGGGACGCCGGTGGCATCGTCTTCGGCAAGAACAACCTCGTGGAGATGTCCTTCGGGCTGACCGGACACAACGGCTCGTACGGTCAGGTGAAGAACCCCTACAACCACGATCGCGTGCCCGGCGGATCCTCCAGCGGCTCCGGAGCGGCGGTCGCCGCCCGCATCGTCCCCGCGGCGACCGGCGGCGACACGGTGGGTTCCATCAGGGTCCCCGCCTCCCTGTCCGGTGTGGTCGGCTACAAGCCCACCAACGGCCGCTGGCCCGCAGGCGGCGTCGCGCCGATCTCCCACACCCTCGACACGACCGGCATCCTCGCCCGCAGCGTCGAGGACTGCGCGCTGCTCGACCAGGTCGTCACCCAGGACACCGCCGCCCCCACCTCGCGGCGCTCCGGCCTACGCGGCGTGCGGTTCGCCCACGCGCCCCGGCAGTACATGAAGGTGATCGACCCCGAGATCGCGGCCCACTTCACCGCCGCGCTCGAACGCCTTCGTGACGCCGGCGCCGAGATCGTCGAGATCGACCTCGGTGACGATTTCATGGCCACGGCAAATCGGCTGACGTGGAGCTTCTTCTTCCGCGAGATGCGGGAAGCCGTCGCGCAGTTCGCCGCCGCGAACGATTTCCCGGTCACCTTCGACGAGATCTACCGCGACATCAAGCCCCAGCTGAAGGCGATCTGGAGCCAGGTCGTGGTCCCGGGCGGGCCGGGTTACCTCTCCGAGGACGGCTACGCGTCGGCCCTGTCCGTCGAGCGCCCGCAACTCCAGCGCCGGCTCGGCCAGGTGTTCACCGGCAACGCGGCCGACGCGCTGCTCTTCCCGACCACGCCCTGCCCCGCCCCCCTGATCGAGCACGGTTCGGACTTCACTGTCGCCGGCCACCAGGTCGACGACCGGTTCCTCGCCTACAACACCGTGCCCACCAGCGGAGCAGGTCTGCCGGGCATCAGCATCCCTGTCGGCCTCAGCACCGGCGGGCTGCCCATCGGGCTCGAAATCGACGCCGCACACGGCGAGGACAAGAACCTCCTGGACCTGGCACGCCGGGTGGAGTCCCTCTTCGGCACCCTGCCTGCGCCGGCCTGAGCCCCTCCCGCTCGGCGCGGTCGGCGGTCGTGTTCCCGTATGCCGCCGGCCGGCCTTCCACCGCCGGGCCGGCGTCGGGTGTTAGAGGGGCGTGCCTCGGCTGGGTCAGCGTCAGGGGCTGCCGAGGCCGTGGAGGAGCGTGCGGGCGATCAGGTCGGCCGCGCGGGGCGGCGAGAGGTCGGGGAAGTGGTGGGCCGCGTTGTCCACCAGGCGGTCGAGGACGGCTCGGGCCCAGGCGGGGTCCGTGTCGGCGCGGAGGTGGCCTTCCTCGATGGCGCGTCGCAGAAAAGCGTCGAGGCGCGCGCCTTGTTCTTGGCGGCGGGCACGGGCCTGGGGATCTTTCTGCATCATGCGACGGGTGTCGAGGGGCCACTCACGGCTGACGGGGATGATCCCCTCGAGGTAGCGGTGCAGGGCGACCGGTACCGGTGCCTCGGTGAGCCGGGCTTCGTCCAGGACCCGCTCGGTCGAGTCGAGCTTGGCCTGGAAGACGCCGCTGAGCAGGGCTTCGCGGCTCGCGAAGCGCCGGTGGACGGTGGTGCGGTCCACCCCGGCGGCGGCGGCGATGGCCGCCAACGATGTGCCGGGGTCCTCGGCCAGGAGCCGTGCTCCCGCGTGGAGGACAGCGGTCAGGTTGCGTGCGGCGTCGGCTCTCATAGCCCTCAGAGCCTAGCTCGATGCCGCAGATACGGTGCCGCCTGCCTCATGGAGCGGGACCGTACGGGAATATCTGCAACATAGGTGTAGTGTTTCAAGGAGAGAAACCTACGGCGTTGTCGCAATTGTGGGGCTCAGGGGTGCTGCGCGCCTCGGTGATCCGCGCGTCGCGCATGCCGCACACATGAAGCAGGGATTCGATGACCAGGACTTTTCTCGTGACCGGCGCGGCCGGCGGGCTGGGCGGCTCCGTCGTCGCGGCAGCGCTCGCCGCCGGCTTCAACGTGCTGGCAACCGATCTGGATCCGGAGGGTGTCACCGCCCCCTCGGCGCACCGCGGCCGGCTGCGGACCCGGGCCTTGGACGTGACCGACCCGGCCGCGGCCCGTGACGCGGTCGCCTGCGCGGTCGCCGAGTTCGGCGCTGTGGACGTTCTCGTGAACAGCGCGGGCATCCGTGACGTCGGATCGATCGAGGACATGACGGAGGAGGCGTTCCGCCGCAACGTCGAGGTGAACTTCTTCGGCGTGGTGAACACCGTGCGGGCCGTGCTCCCCGTGATGCGCGAGCGCCGCTCGGGCAGCATCGTCAACGTCTCCACGATCGGCGGTCGCCGCAACCAGCCCGGCCTTGGCGCCTACCAGTCCTCGAAGTGGGCGGTGGGCGGGTTCACCGAGATCCTCGCCCGCGAGGTGGCCCCGCTCGGCATCCGTGTCACGCTCGCCGAGCCGGGCGGTATCCGCACCCCCTGGGCGACCGCCCCGATCGCGGTGCCGGATCTCCGCCCGGAGTACGAGGGCACGGTCGGCGCCTTCGTCCGCTCCTACCGCGACAACCCGGACGTGATGCGCGGCGACCCGTCGAGAATGGCCGAGGTGATCCTGCGCATCACCTCCGAGCCGGCCCCACCGGTACGCCTCCTGCTCGGCTCCGACGCCGTCTGGCTCGCCTCGCGTCTCAGCGAGGCCCGCGCCGCCGAGGACGCGGCCTGGCGCGAGACCAGCCTGTCCACCGACTTCGACGGCCTCGGCGACTTCGCCGACACCGAGGTGGCACGGCTGGTCGGTCCCAGCACGAGCTGAGCCCCCGGCGGCCCGCCCAGGGCACGCCCGTGCACCCCGGCCCCGGCGCGACGCGCGTCTGCGCACCGAGTGACGGATCTTGGGCATGCCGCCCACGGATCCGCGACTGCACCGGCCGATCCAGCACACGTACCCCTTCTTCTTCCCCGACCACATCCCCCGGCACTCCCCTACGGGCGCGGTGGGGATGCGCCTCCTGGTTTTCCGATTCATCCGCATGAAAGGACCGCGACACCATGATTGTCCGCGACAAGCTCTACATCGGCGGCACCTGGACCCGCCCCAGTGACCCCGGCCTCCAACTCGACATCCTCTCCCCGCATGACGGGTCCCTACTGGGGAGCGCGGCCCAGGCGGCCCCCGCCGACATCGACGCGGCGGTTGCCGCCGCCCGGCGGGCCTTCGACCAGGGGCCCTGGCCGCACACCTCCCCCGAGGAGCGCCGGGCGATCGTCCGCCGCTACGACGAGTTGCGGGCCGCCCGCTCCGACGAGGTCGCCGCCGCCATCTCCGCCGAGAACGGCTCCGCCGGCTGGTTCACCAAGGCCGGCCAGCCCTTCCTGACCCGCCAGGTCGCCGCTTACCTGAAGGCGGCCGAGGAGTTCGGGTGGGAGGAGGTCGTCGAACCGTCCGACCCCACGGTCGCGTTCGACACCGTCGTGCGACGCGAGGCGATCGGCGTCGTGGCGGCAGTCATCCCGTGGAACTCGCCGTTCTCCGCCGCGACAGCCAAGCTGGTTCCCGCCCTCCTCGCCGGCAACACCGTCGTCCTGAAAGTCTCCCCCGAGAACTCCCTCAGCATGATGCTCCTTGCCGACCTGTGGCACGAGGCAGGGCTGCCGGAGGGTGTCCTGTCCGTCCTGCCCGCCGACCGCGAGACCAGCGAATACCTCGTGGCCCATCCGGACGTCGACAAGATCTCGTTCACCGGATCGACCCGCGCCGGCCGCCGGATAGCGTCCATCGCCGGCAGCCACCTCAAGCGCGTCGGCCTCGAACTGGGCGGCAAGTCCGCCGCGCTGATCCTGGACGACGCCGACCTGGACGCGGCTGTACAGGGCCTGCGTTTCGGCGCGCTCGGCAACAACGGCGAGGCCTGCATCTTGCAGACCCGCATCCTCGCCCCGCGCAGCCGCTACGGGGAAGTGGTGGCCGCGGTCAAGGACATGGTGGAGTCCCTCAAGGTCGGCGACCCCTCCGCGCCGGACACCTTCATCGGCCCGATGATCCGCCGCGACCAGCAGCAGCGCGTCATCGACTACATCAACACCGGCCTCCAGGAAGGTGCCCGCCTCGTCACCGGCGGTCCGCAGATCCCCGAGGGCCTGGAGAAGGGCAACTACGTCACTCCGACCGTCTTCGCCGACGTGGACAACTCGATGCGGATCGCCCAGGAGGAGATCTTCGGCCCGGTCCTGGCCGTCATCGCCTACGAGGACGAGGACGACGCGGTCCGCATCGCCAACGACTCCGAGTACGGGCTGTCCGGCGGCGTCTGGACCAGCAACCCCGAGCGCGCCCTCGCGGTCGCCCGCCGCCTGCGCACCGGCACCGTCACCGTGAACGGCTCGCCCATCAGCTTCGACGGTCCCTTCGGGGGCTACAAGGCCAGCGGCATCGGCCGCGAGTACGGCGCGGTCGGTCTCACCGGCTACGTCGAGCACAAGTCCATCACCCGCAACCGGCAGGTGGTGCACCCGTAGCCGACCGTCGGCTGCCGGGTGGCTTCCGCCGCTGGTGCGTGTGCTCCTCGCCCGGCCCCAAGCCGGAACCGCTGCCGCTCGGTCCGCCGATGAGCGGCGGTGCCGGGGGAGGCGGCACGACCCGCCCGTGTGCGGGGCCGGGTCCGGGTCCATCGCCTCGCCCACGCCCGCGGCGCACCCCGACGCTGCCGTCGCTCAGTGGCGGTCCGGTTCGCGGTGGGTGTCGAGCCACTCGATGATCAGCCGCATCCGCTCGATGCGGCGGTCGGGGCGGCCGGACGCGCTGTAGCCGTGGGACTCGCCGGGCAGCCGCACGAAGACCACGTCCCGCCCCAACCGCCGCAGGGCGGTGAACAGTTGCTCGGACTGTTCGATCGGGCAGCGCTCGTCCCGCTCGCCGTGCACCAGCAGCAGCGGGGTGGTGATCCGCGCCGCGTGGTGCAGCGGGGACCGGTCCAGGAGTTCGCGGGCGCCGGCGTCGAAGAGGTCCAGGCCGCCGAACTCGTAGCGGTTGACGGTGAAGCCGTTGTCGGAGGTGCCGTACTTGGACAGCAGGTTGGTCACCGAGCGCTCCGAGACGGCCGCCCGGAACCGGTCGGTCCGGGTGAGCGTCCAGTTGATCAGGTAGCCGCCGTAACTGCCGCCGGCCAGGTAGAGCTGCCCGGGGTCGGCGAGCCCGCAGTGCACCGCCCAGTCGGCGAAGGCCAGCAGGTCGCGGTGGTCGGCCCGGCCCCACTCACCGACGCTGAGCGCCCGGAACGCGGCACCACGGCCGGCACTTCCCCTGATGTTGGGCACCAGCACGTGGTAGCCGGCGGCCACCTGTGTCTGCGTCTCCAGGTCGAAGCTGTTGCCGGACGCGAGATGGGGACCGCCGTGCACCCGTACGAGGACCCGGCCCTCCCCCGTCGCGGAGCGGTACAGCAGACCGTGCAGCGGCAGACCGTCGAAGGCCGCGACGGTGACCGGCTCCGGGGCGACCGGGCGGACCGAGGCGACCCAGGCGGTGTTGAGAGCGGAAAGGCGCGCGCCGTCGAGATACAGCTCGATCGGGTGTGCCGCCGACTCCTGGCAGAGCGCGACCGAGCCGGCGACCGCGTCGAAGTCGGTCACGGAAAGGCCCGGCGGGCTGATGCGCGCCGGTTCGCCGCTGGGCGGGGCGGAGAACAGGGCGACCTCCTCGCCGACGGTCGCCACGAACAGCACCTCCTCGCCCGCGGTGGCCAGCAGCCGCGGCGCGCTGCGCGGCCGGCAGTCCGACAGCACGGCGCGCTCGCATTCCAGGTCAGCGTCGGGGAACGCGAGGTGCGGCTCGGCCACCCCGGGGCCCGCCACCAGCCATACCCGCGGGGGTGTCACGCTCTGCCCGGCCGCGTTGCTGGCCACGGCGAACACCGCGCCCTTGGTGTCCACGGCCAGTGCGCGCACCGGCGACGCGCAGCGCCACAGCGTCTGCTGCGGCCCGCCGTCCAGCGGGAGCCGGCGCACCTCGCACCCCGGCTCGGGCAGGTCGCTGTGGCGCGGTGAGGCCGCGTAGTAGACGTCCCGCCCGTCGGTGGCCGGGCACCGCAGGCGCTCCGAGGAGGCGAGCAGCAGCGACGCGGTGCCGTCCGGGCCGGCGAGCCACAGTTCGCCGGTGGGCTCCAGGGGTCCGCCCCCGCCGTCGGACTTGTAGCCCAGCCAGTCGATGACCACGGGAGCGCCCTCGGCGTGCGGGGCGGGCCGCTCGGCGACCACCAGCAGCCGGTCGGCGTCGAGCCACAGGATCTCGGTCACCCGGGCATCGATGCCGTCCACGGGCAAGGGCGTTCCGGTCCCGTCCGCCTCCATCAGCCAGGCGCGGCGCGGGCCGTCCCGGTCGCTGACGAAGGCGAGGTGGCGGCCGTCCGGGGAGAACGCCGGCAGGACGTCCGACCAGGGGCCGGCGTCGGTGAGCGTGGTGGGCGGGCGCCCGGTGGCGAAGGTCCACAGCCGGCTCCGGTAGCGGAGCGTCGCGGGGTCCACGGTCTGCACGGACGCCACGACCCGTCCGCCGTCCGGATGGATGGCGGGCGAGCCGGCCAGGTGGAGCGAGGTGAGGTCCTGCGGGGCCGCGGCGCTCATCGTGCCGCCTGCTCGAAGGCTCCGCGGGCTGCGGCGACCAGCTCGGGCCGGGTGAACAACGCGGTGAGCAGGGTGGCGAGCAGGGCGGCACCGTCGAGGACCGCGAAATCGCCGCCGCCTTCGGCCGCGGCTTGCGCGAACTCCCGGGTGTGGAGGGCGGCGCCGGGCGCGGCACAGATGTAGGGGTGCAGGGCCGGGACGATCCGGCTGACGTTGCCCATGTCCGTCGAACCGGCCGGGCCCGCCCAGCCCGTGGCCGGGTCGATCGGGCGGCCGAGGGCGGTGAACGTCTTGGCGGCCATGTCGGCGAGCACCGGGTTGGCCAGCACGGGGTCGTAGGCCGGTGCCGGTTCGGTCAGTTCGGCGGTGGTGCCGGTGGCGAGCGCGGCGCCCTGCACGCAGTCCCGCAGCGCCTCGTAGAGCCGCCCGCGCAGGTAGCCGTGGTCGGCCGAGCGGGCGAACAGTTCGACGCGGGTCCGCTCCGGGATGATGTTGATGGACTGGCCGCCGTCGGCGACTTTGGCGTGGACGCGCGCGTCGGTGCTGAGCTGTTGCCGCAGCAGACCGATCGCGACCAGCAGCAGTGTGGCCGCGTCCAGGGCGTTGCGGCCCAGCTCCGGCGCGGCTGCGGCGTGCGAGGCGCGGCCGTGGAAGACCGCTTCGAGGGACAGCCGCCCGAGGTTGGTGCGGCTGACGGCGTCGAATCCGGCCGGGTGCGTCATCACCGCGGCGTCGATGGTGTCGAGAGCACCGGCCTCGATCAGCCCGACCTTGCCGCCGCCGCCCTCCTCGCCCGGACTGCCGAGGACCACCAGGCGCCCGGCGAGGCCGCGTTCGGCCATCAGGTCCGCGGTGGCGAGGGCCGCGCCGAGGCCGGCGGCGGCGATGATGTTGTGCCCGCAGCCGTGGCCCAGGCCGGGCAGCGCGTCGTACTCGCAGAACACGGCGAGTGCCGGTCCGCCGTCGCCGAAGACGCGGGTGGCGCGGAAGGCGGTCGGCATCCCGCCGACGCCGGTCTCGACGGCGAAGCCCTCGCGTTGCAGGGCGGCCGTCAGCAGATCGGCGGCGGTGTGCTCGGCGAACCGCAACTCGGGGCGGGCATGGATGTCGTGGCTGAGCTTCAGCAGCCCGGCACTGTGCGGTTCGACGCGGGCGCGTGCCGCCGCGGCGAGCGAGGCGATCCACTGCTCGTCCACCGGGCCGCTGCCGCTGTGCCCGCCTTGATCCGTGCCGCCGCTGCCGCTCACGCCCTCGTTCCCCTTGTCAGTGCCGTTGTCCTTGCCGTGGTCCGTGCCGTTCTCCTCTTCGCTCACGCGGCCACGTCCGCGGTCTCGGCGTAGTGGCAGGCCGCCGTCCTTCCGTTGCCGACCGGCCGCAGGGCCGGCTCCTCGGTGCGGCAGCGGTCGTCGGCGAGCGGGCAGCGCGTGGAGAACACGCAGCCGGCCGGGCGGTCGAGGGGGCTCGGCAGGTCGCCCATAGCGACCGCCGCTTCGGCCCTGCGGAGGCGGCTGCCGAGGTGCGGCCGGGGCACGGCGGCCAGCAGCAGTTGGGTGTAGGGGTGCCGGGGATCGGTGAACAGCGTCTCGGTGGGGCCCTGTTCGACGATCTTCCCCAGGTACATCACGGCCGTCTCGTGGGCGAGGTAGCGGACCAGTGCCAGGTCGTGGCTGATGAAGAGGTAGGCCAGGCCCAGTTCCCGCTGGAGGCGGCGCAGGAGGTTCACGACCTGGGCCTGCACGGAGACGTCCAGGGCGGAGACGGCCTCGTCGCAGACGACGAATTTGGGGTCGAGCGCGATGGCACGGGCGATGGCGACGCGCTGGCGCTGGCCGCCGGACAGTTCGTGCGGGTAGCGCTCGGCGTAGTCCGGCGAGAGGTTGACCAGGTCGAGCAGGTCGTGGACCGAGCGGGCCTTCGCCGGGTCGATGCCGTGCACCCGGGCGGGCTCGGAGAGGATCTGGCGGATCCGCATCCGCCCGTTGAGCGAGTCGTATGGGTCCTGGAAGATGGGCTGGATGTCCCGGCGGCTGCGCCGCAGTTCCGCCGCGGAGAGCCGGTTGAGGTCGCGGCCCTGGAGGGTGACGGTGCCCTCGCTGGGGCGTTCCAGGGCCAGCAGCAGCCGTCCGGTGGTGGACTTGCCGCAGCCGGACTCGCCGACGACGGCGACGATCTGCCCGGCGGCGACGGCGATGTCCACCGCGTCGACGGCGGTCAGTATCCGCTTGCCGGTCCGGGTGCGGACGGGGTAGCGCTTGGTGAGCCCGCGTGCCTCGACCAGGGGCGTGGTCGTCATCGGGTGGCCTCCTCAACGGTGCGCGAGGATCCCTCGCCGTGTTCCGGGTACCAGCAGGCGACCGCGGACTCGCCGCCGGCGACGGGGCCCAGCGGCGGCCGTTCGCGGCAGCGGTCCTGGCTCTTGGGGCAGCGGTCGCGGAACGGGCAGCCCGCGTCGCGCTCCCCGAGTGGCGGGACCCGCCCGGGAATGGTGGGCAGTTCGCCGGCCTGCGGCACGTCGGGGTCCGGCACCGAGGCCAGCAGTGCGGCGGTGTAGGGGTGGTGCGGCCGCTCCAGCACCTCGGCGATCGGGCCGCTCTCCACCACCGTGCCCGCGTACATCACCACCACCTGGTCGGCGATCTCGGCGACCACCCCCATGTCGTGGGTGATGAACAGCACCGCCGCGTCGCGGGTGGACTCCCGCAGCAGCGCCAGCACTTGGGCCTGGACGGTGACGTCGAGGGCGGTGGTCGGTTCGTCGGCGATCACCAGGTCGGGTGAGCCGGCCAGCGCGATGGCGATCATCACCCGCTGCCGCATGCCGCCGGAGAGCTGGTGGGGATGGCTGCGGGCCCGGTTCGCCGCGTCCGGCACGCCGACCGCGGCCAGCAGTTCCACCGACCGCTTGCGCCGCGCGCGGCGGTCGTGGGTGCCGTGGATCGCCATGACCTCCTCGATCTGCGCGCCCACGGTCATCAGCGGGTTGAGCGCGGTCGAGGCGTCCTGGAAGACCATGCTGACGAGGTTGCCGCGGATCCTGCGCAGCTGGCGCTCGGTGCGGCCCAGGAGCTGCACGCCGCCGAGTTCGGCGGAGCCGCTGACGGCGGCTTCGCGGGGTTGCAGGCCGGCCAGGGCGAGGGCGCTGAGCGTCTTGCCGCAGCCGGACTCGCCGACGAGGGCGACCGTCTCCCCCCGCCGCGCCCGCAGCGTGAGCCCGGTGACGGCGTCCTTTCCGGGGCCGAAGGAGACCCGCAGGTCGCGTACGTCGAGCAGCATGTCGTTCATTGCGGCCAGCCGATCGTGTCCAGGGGCACCTCGGTCACCGGGACGCCGGTGCCCAGGGCCAGGTGGTGCGCGGCGAGTTCGCCGACGGTCCCGATCCACACGTCGCCGCAGGCCCGCGCGGTGTGGATCAGGTCGGCGAGCCGGCGTATCCGGGCCGGGCGGCCGGACAGCCAGGGGTGCATGGTCAGGTTGACCAGGGTGCCGGCGGCCCGCGCGCCCTCCAGCTCGGCGCTCCACGCGGCGTGCAGCGCGTCGGCCCCGGCGGGCGGGCGGCTCTCGGCGCCGGTGTACCGGTAGTAGACGGCGTCGTCGGTCGCCCAGTCGACGGGCACCTCCACGAGGTCGCCGATCCGGTACGGCCGGTCGTCGCCCATCAGCGAACTGTCGTACACCACACCGAGATCGGCGAGGACCTCGAAGGCGGCCGGTGCCATCCGGAAGCTCGGCGAGCGGTAGCCGGCGGGGCGGCGGCCGGCGATCTCGCCCAGCAGGTCGGAGGCGCGGGTGAGGCTGTCGCGCAGCTCGGCGGCGGTGAGCGCGGCGGGCGGCTCGTGGCGCCAGCCGTGCAGCGCCAGTTCATGGCCGGCGTCGTGCACGTCCTGCACCGCGGAGCGGTAGGTGTGCGCGATCCAGCCCGGCACGAAGAAGGTCGCGCGGATCCCCGCGGCGTCGAGGGTGTCCAGGACGTGCTGGACGCCGCGCCGGGGACCGTAGCGGCGCTGCTCCAACTCGGCGACGTCCTGCGGTGGTTCGTCGCGCTGCCGCCACAGTTGCGGGGACTCGCCGTCGAAGTCGAAGGTGACGCAGAGGGCGGCTCGCCGGCCCTGCGGCCAGGGGTAGGGACTGCTCACCTGCGCACTCCGTTCGTTCCTGCGGGGATGTCGTCCGCGCGGGGCGGGGTGTAGTCGCCGGCCGTGCGGCCGCCGTCGACGGCCAGCGTGGTCCCGGTGACGAAGGACGCCTCGTCCGACGCCAGCCACAGCACGGCCGCCGCCGCGTCGCGCGGCCCCGACGTGCGTCCGAGGGGGATGCGGGCCCGCATGCCCGCGATGTGGTCGCCGGACAGGGGGTTGACCTCGCTGCCGGGTGCGAAGCCGGGCTGGACGGAGTTGACGCGGATGCCGTAGCGGGCGACCTCCAGGGCCATGCCGCGGGTCAGGGACTCCACGGCCGCCTTGCTGGCGGCGTAGACCGAGCCGCCGGCGCCGGGCCGGACGGCCGCGCCCGAACTGATGTTGACGATGCGGCCGGCGACCCCGGCGGAGACCATCGAGGCGATGGCCTGGCGGGACAGTTCGAACAGCGCGGTGACGTTGACGTCGAGGATCCGCCGCACCTGCTCGGGGCCGGTCTCGGCGATCGGCGTCCGGGAGTAGAGGCCGGCGTTGTTGACCAGGACGTCCGGGGAGGTCCAGGTGTCGGCGAGGGCGGCCCCCGCCGCCCGCAGGCCGTCCGGATCGGCCAGGTCGGCGACCACGTGCCGGGCCCCCAGCCGGTCGGCGAGCGCCGCCAGCGGGCCGGGGCGCGCGTCGGTGAGCAGCAGGTCGGCGCCGGCCGCGGCGAACGCCTCGGCGATCCAGGTGCCGAACACCCCGGCGGCGCCGGTCACCACCACCCGCGTGCCCTCGTGCTCTCCACGGTAGTCAAGCATGATCGGCCTCCAGGGCGGTCGTGATGGGTTCGGCCGCCGGCTCCCCGAGGCCGGGCCTGCGGCGGCGGACCCGGCGCGGCACCCGGCGGCGCGGGTCGAGCCGGTCGCGGACCGCGTCGCCCAGCAGGTTCACCGTCAGCACCAGTCCGAACAGGGCCAGGCCCGGGAAGGTCGCCAGCCACCACGCGGAGGCGACGTACTGCTGGCCGTCGGAGAGCATCGAGCCCCACGAGGCGGTCGGGGGCTGCACGCCCAGGCCGATGAAGGACAGCGACGCCTCGAAGACCACCATCAGGCCGAGTTCGAGGGTGCCGACGACGACCGCGAGCGGTGCCACCTCCGGCAGGATGTGCCGCAGCACGATCCACCGGCCGGGCGCGCCGACGGCCACCGCCCCCCGGACGAACCCGCGTTCGCGGGTCTCCAGCACGTTGGCGTAGGCGATCCGGGTGTAGCGCGGCCAGCGCACCAGGGACAGGCAGATCACCACGTTGACCAGGCTCGGCCCGAGGACGGCCACCACCAGGATGGCCAGCAGGAAGAACGGCACCGACAGCGCGATGTCGGCGAGCCGCATGATGACCGCCGCGAGCCAGCCGCGCCGCCAGCCCGCGACGACGCCGAGCGTGACCCCGAACGCCCCGGAGACCAGGACGGTCGCCGCCGCGACGGCGAGGGAGACCCGCGAGCCGTAGATGATCCGGCTGAGCACGTCGCGGCCCAGCCCGTCCGTGCCGAGCAGGTGGAAGTGGCCGTGGGTGGTGGCGAACGGGCCGCTGAGCCGGGCGGCCAGGTCCGCGTGGTTGGGGTCGAAGGGGGCGATCAGCGGGGCGCAGAGCGCCACCAGCACGTAGAGGGCGATGACGATCGCCGGAACGAGTGTGCGGTGGTTCCTCACGGGCCGGCCGCCTTCCCTGTCGTCGTGACGCGGGGATCCAGGACCGCGTAGGCGATGTCGGTGACGAAGTTGACCGCGATGTAGACCACCGCCGCGAGGAGCACGATCGCCTGGATCAGCGGGAAGTCCCTTCCGTCGACGGACTGCACGGTGAGCTGGCCGATGCCCGGCCAGGCGAAGATCAGCTCGGTGACGACCGAGCCGCCCAGCAGGTTGGCGACCTCCAGGGCCAGCACGGTCAGGATCGGGATGGAGATGTTCCGGGCCAGGTGGCGGGTCACCAGCCGCGCGGTGCCCGCCCCCTTGGAGCGGGCCGTCCTGATGTAGTCGCGGTCGAGTTGCTCCAGGACGGCGCCGCGGGTCATCCGGGCGATCGTCGCGGCCGACAGCGAGGCGAGCGTCACGGCCGGCAGGATCAGCGAGTCGAAGCCGTTGAAGCCGGTCGAGGGCAGCAGGTTGAACGTCACCGAGAAGACCAGGATGAGCAGGATGCCGGTCCAGAAGGCCGGCATCGCCTGCCCGACCAGCACCAGCGGCGTGAGCACCCGCTCCGGCCAGCGACCCCGGTTCAGCGCCATGACCATGCCCGCGCCGACCCCGAGCACCGCGGAGAGCACCAGCGCGGCCAGCGCCAGGTTGACGGTGTACGGGATCCGCTGGGTGATCAGGGTGAGGGCCGGCTCGTGCTGCACGTAGGAGTAGCCGAGGTCGCCGTGCAGCAGGTTGCCGAGGTAGTCCAGGTACTGGCGCCAGACCGGGGCGTCGAGCCCCAACTGGTGGCGCAGCGCGGCGATGTCCGCCTGGCTGGCGCCCTGGGGGGCGAGGAGCTGTGCCGGATCGCCGGACAGCCGCAGTGCGAAGAAGACCGCGGTGGTGACCCCGAAGAGGGCGATGAGCGCTTGGCCCAACCGGATTCCGAGGTATCTGCACACCGCGGCCGCGGCGCCGGCCCTCACGAGGCGAGCTTCATGTCCGCGACGAAGAAGCTCTGCTGGGCGTCGGGGGTCCATTCGAGCTTCGCGCTGGCGCCGTAGATCGCGTCGATCTGGAACAGTCCGATGCCGGGCAGGTCCTTGTTGAGGATCCCGTACGCCTGCGCGTAGAGCTGGGTGCGGGTCGCCGGGGCGATGGTCTGCCGGGCCTTGTCGACCAGGGCGTCGAACTGCGGGTTGCTGTAGGAGCTCCAGATCGTCCCGGTGTGGAAGAGCGGGTAGGCCACGCCGTCGGCGTCCAGGCACGAGCAGGACCACTGGCCGAAGCGGATGGACCCCCAGTCGTGCGTGGGGCTCTGCACCTTCTTGAGGTAGGTCGCCTGGTCGGTGTTCTGGATCGAGACCTTCAGCCCGATGTCCTGGATGTCGGCCTGGATCGCCTGGACGATCTGCGGGTCGTACGTCGGGGAGGTGGCCATCACGATGGTCTTGCCCTTGGCGCCGGCCTGCTGGATCAGGCTCTTGGCCTTGGCCTGGTCGTAGGTGTAGCCCGGCAGGCCGGTCGGGTAGCCCTCGGCGAGCGGCGTCAGGACGCTGTTGACGGGCTTGGCGTATCCCTGCTCGAGGTTGGTGATGAGGGACTTGTAGTCGATCGCCATGCTGATCGCCTGGCGGACCTTCGGGTCATTGGTCGCCCCGCCCTTGATGGTGTTGAAGGCGAGGTAGCTGACCCGCTCGGTGGGCGCGGAGAGCACCTTGAGGCCGGAGGAGCCGGTGAGCTGGGTGGCGCTGTCGGGGGTCATGGAGTCGGCGATGTCGGCCTTGCCGGACTTCAGGTCGGCGACCCGGCTGGCGCCGGAGGGCACCGCGCGGAAGGTGACCTGCTTGATCTGCGGCTTCGGGCCCCACCAGGAGTCGTTGCGCTTGAGCACGACCTGCGAGCCGGGTATGGAGGAGACGAAGGTGTAGGGGCCGGAGCCGATCGGGTGCAGGTTGAACGCGGCGTTGCCGACCTTCTGCACGTCCGCCTTGGGGACGACGGACAGCGTGGTGAGGTAGCTGAGCAGCGTCGGCGAGGGGTACTTGGTGGTGATCGTCAGCGTGTTCCCCGACCCGGTGGCCGAGGCGACGGCGGAGAAGTTGGCGTTCTGCTGGCTTGCGAACTTCGGGTCGAGGATGCGCTGGATGCTGAAGGCGGCGTCGGCGGCCGTCAGCGGCGTGCCGTCGCTGAACTTCACGCCGCTGCGCAGCGTGAAGACCCAGGTCTTCGGGTCCTTCTGGGTCCAGGAGGTGGCCAGCCCCGGCACGATCTTGTTGGTCTTCGGGTCGCGGCGCAGGAGCTGGTCGAAGATGTTGCGGTAGACCGAGTAGGAGTCGGTGTCGTACTGCAGGCCCGGGTCCAGGCTCGCCGGGTAGCTGGCCAGGTCCGCGGTGAGCGACGTCCCGGCGGACCCGGCCTTCGGCGCGGTGCCGCCGCTCGGGGGCGTGGAGCAGGCCGCGAGCGCCGCCGCGGCAGTGGCGATCAGCGCGGCCATTCTCAGGTTTCTGGAGGTTCGCATACGGGTTCGTCTCCTTGACGTCCCCCCAAGGGCTTCGGCGTCCTCGCGCGAAGCACACGGGTGGAGGTGATCAGCCGACCGATATCGGCGGGATGCGGGAATCCGTGCTGAGGGTCGGAACGTCGACGTTGACGGTCTCGGGGTACTTCAGGCCCATACCGGTGTTGAGCACCACGGCCCGGTCGTCGGGCCGCAGCCAGCCCGACTCCCGCAGCCGCTTGGCCGCGGCCATGCAGGCCGCGCCTTCCGGGCAGATGAACGTTCCTTCGCGCAGCGCGAGCTGCCGTTGCTCCTCGAGCAGTTCGGCGTCGCTGACGGCGATCGCCGTACCCTCGGTGGCGCGTACCGCTTCCAGGACGAGGAAGTCGCCGAGGGCCTTGGGAACGGTGATGCCGAAGGCGACCGTGCGGGCGTTTGCGAAGGGTTCGCTGACCTCCGCGCCGGACTCGAAGGCCTGCACGATCGGCGCGCAGCCCTCCGCCTGAACGGCCACGAGCCGCGGCAAGTCGCCCTGGATCCATCCGAGTTCGCGCATCTCCAGCAGCGCCTTGTAGATGCCGATCAGGCCCACCCCGCCACCGGCCGGGTAGAGGATGACGTCCGGCAGGCTCCAGCCGAGCTGCTCGGCGATCTCGTAGCCCATCGTCTTCTTGCCCTCCAGCCGGTAGGGCTCCTTGAGGGTGGAGACCTCCTGGTAGCCGTCCCGGGCAGCGACCGCGGCGTTCACCAGCTTTCCCGCGTCGCCGATCAGGCCGTCCACGAGGTAGAGCTCGGCTCCGGCGGCGACGCACTCGGCGCGGGTGATCGCGGGCGCGTCGACCGGCATGGCGATCAGGCTCCGCATGCCCGCCCGTGCCGCGTAGGCGGCCCAGGCGGCCCCGGCGTTGCCGTTGGTGGGCATCGCCACGCCCTTGACGCCGAGTTCGGCGGCGCGGGAGACGCCCACCGCGGCGCCCCTGGCCTTGAAGGTGCCGGTGGGAATCAGCCCCTCGTCCTTCATCAGCAGGTGCGGGACCCCGATCGCCGCGCCGTAGGAGGGCAGCGGTATCAGCGGGGTCATGCCCTCGCCGAGGGAGACGATGTTGGCCTCGTCGCGCACGGGGAGGACCTCGCGGTAGCGCCACAGCGTGCGCGGCCGGGCCGCGATGTCGGCCGGCGTGACCGTGGCGGCGACCCGTTCGAGGTCGTAGCGGGCCAGGAGGGGCATCCCCGCGGCACTCACACCCTGGACCACGTCGGCGTCGTAGCGCGTGCCGGTCTGGGAGCAGACGAGGTGGCTCAGGGCTGAGTTCAGCATGGGTCTCCTTGGGGCGCGTGACCGGAACCGGCCGGCGGATTTGAATTTTGGATCCAAATTCGCCGGGCCGTCAAGACTCGAATTGGCAACGGTGACCGGTCCCGGCCGCGGCATCCGGGGGCCGGCGAGGGCCCTCGCCTGATGCTCTCGGGTCTCAACTCGGGCTGTCCTCGCGGCACTTGAAGTCCGCCGACGCGGCGCGACGAGGGGTGGAGCCGGACCACCGGATCCGTACGGCGTACCGACAGGTGAGACGCGGGCTGGTCGCATCGACCGGTGGCGCACGGGCGGTTCCGGCCATGTGCGACCTCGACCCGGACCGGCAGGCGCGCGTCCCTCAGCAGTCGGCGTCCTGCCCTGGCGGATCAGCTCGGGCGTCGGGCGCGGCCGACCGCCGGTCGGCGGACTGCCCTCATAGCGACGTCACTTGGGCATCTCGGCAACGCCCCGAGGGGCACTGCCGGGCGTTCCGATCCCGGCGGGGGCAGGAGCTTCTTCTCAGTGCTCGGCGGAGCGCCGCTTCGGCACGCGGGCGCCGGCGGGGTCGGCGGGGGCGCTGCTGTCCTCGAACGCCTCGGCGGCGTGGCGGACGTGCTCGCGTGACAGCCGCTCGGCGTCCGCCGGGCGCCCCTCGGCTATGGCCGCCATGATGGCGGCGTGCTCCCCGAGCGCGTGGCGGATGCGGCCGGGCACCTGCGACGAGGAGCCCGAGCCGAACCGCAGCTGCCCGCCCAGGTTGTCCATGAACTGCAGGAGGCGCACATTGTCGGCGACGTGCCAGATGGCCCGGTGGAACTCGATGTCCACGTCGCTGTACCCGGCGCCGTCCTCCTCTTCGAGCAGCCGGCGCTGCTCGTCGTACAGCGGCTGCAGCGTGCCCTGGACGAACGTCTCCACGCCGGGGAGGGCGGCTGCCTTGCGGGCGGCGATGCCGTCGAGCGCTTCGCGCAGCTCGTAGATCTCCCGCATGTCCCGGACGGCGACTTCGGGGACGAAGTAGCCGCGGTGGGCGAAGGTGGTGAGGAAGCCGTCCCGTTCGAGGCCCGCGAGCGCGGCCTTGATGGGCGTCGGCGAGAGCCGGAGCCGCTCGCTGAGCATCCGGACGACCACCTTCGTGCCCGGGGTCAGGTCGCCCTCCACGATCATCCGGCGGATCTCCCGGTACGCCTGCTCCTTGTAGGTCCGCCGTTCGATCGTCACACGGGGCATGATGACATTTCGGCACCGCCGATGCCACCGCCGCCTTTCCGAGGGGCACGGGGCCCGTTCCGTCCCGCGGAGTCCGCATCGTCCACCGCCGGATCCGGCCGTGGCGAGCCCTCGGCCCCATGTGCCGGTCACGCGCGGTCAGAGCGCGGCGAGCCGGACGCCCGCGTAGGCCACCCCCGCCACCAGTACCCAGGCCGTGAGTCCGAGGAGGAGTGAGCGCCGTCCGGTGCGGACCAGGGCGGGCAGGTGGATCCCGGTGCCCAGGCCGAAGAGCGCCGCCACGAGCAGGACGGACTGGACCGTGTGGGCGTCCGCGAGCAGCCCGTCCGGAAGCACTCCGGTGCTGGTCAGGGCCACCGCGGCGAGGAACCCCGCCACGAACAGAGGGACCGGCGGCGGCCGGTGGCCGGCGCCGGGGTCCGCGGCGGAGGCCCGTCGCGAGGCAAGGCCCATGGCGGCCACCAGGGGCGCCAGCAGCACGACCCGGGTGAGCTTCACCACAACCGCGGAGGTGAGCGCGCCCGGCACGCGCTGCGCAGTGGCGACCGTCTGCCCGACGTCGTGCACGCTGGCGCCGACCCATGAGCCGAAGTCCGGGACGTCGAGCCCGAGCGGACCCCGCAGCAGCGGCAGGAACACGATCGCGAGGCTGCCGCAGAGCGTGACCAGCGCCACGGCCACGCCGGTGTCCTCCTCGTCGCCCCCGGCCACCGGTTCCATCGCCGCCACCGCGGAGGCCCCGCAGATGGCGAAGCCCGTGGCGATCAGCAGGCTCCGCGGCCCGGGAACACCGAGGCGCCGCCCGAGGTACCGGGTCCCGGCGAAGGTGACCGCGACGGTCGTGACCACCACCAGCAGCCCGCGCAGGCCCAGGTGGACCAGTTGCGGCAAGGAGAGCTGGAGCCCGAGCAGCACGACCGCGATCCGCAGCAGACGCTTGCCGGCGAGCGCCGTGCCGGGGCGCAGGACGGGATGGTGCAGGCGCGCGTTGCTCAGCAGCGCGCCGAGAGCCACGGCGACGGTCGAGGCGTTCAGCGCGGGCAGCGCGTGTGACACCGCGTAGGCGCACGCGGTGCCGACGGCCACCACCGCCAGGCCGGGAGCTGCCGCCGGCGCCGCCGCGGGCAGGTGGTACGAAACGGAAGTCCTCACCCGGCCACCGTGCGGCACCCGCCCGACCAGGGGTAGCCTGGCAATCGTTGTCGGAGTGACAACCGTTCCTTGTCACTGGAGGCCGCCGGATGCTCAGTTCCCGGGTCCCCGAACTTGCCTCGCTGCAGATGCTCTCCGTGGTCGCGCGAACGGGCAGCCTGCGGCTGGCCGCCGCCGAACTCGGCGCCACCCAGCAGAACCTGTCGCAGCGGGTGCGCACGATGGAGGCGCAGGTCGGCGTCCCCCTGCTCGCCCGAGGCCCGCGCGGGTCACAACTCACCGCGAGCGGGCGGCTGATCGTCCAGTGGGCGTCGCGGGTGCTCGACGCCGCCGCCGAACTCGACGCCGGCATCACCTCGCTGCGGACCGACCGGGCGGGGCGGATCAGGGTGGCCGCGAGCCTGACCGTCGCCGAGCACCTCCTGCCCCGCTGGATGGTGATGCTGCGCGACCAGCAGCACCGGGCCGGACAGCCGTCCACCAGCGTGGAGTTGGAAGCCGCCAACAGCAGGACCGTCTGCGCGCGGATCGCCGAGGGCGCGGCGGACCTCGGCTTCGTCGAGGGACCGCGAGCCCCGCGCAACCTGCGCTCGCGTACCGTCGGCCGGGACGAGTTGCTGCTCGTCGTGCCGGGCACCCACCCGTGGGCCCGCCGCCGGCGGCCGATCGGTGCGGCGGAACTCGCCGCGACCCCCCTGGTCTGCCGGGAGCGCGGCTCCGGCACCCGGCAGGCGCTGACCGCCGCCCTGGCCGCCGCGCTCCCCGGCGTGCCCCAGGCCGAACCGGCGCTGGAACTGACCGGCACCGCCGCGGTGAAGGCGGCCATCATCGCCGGCGCCGGGCCGGGCGCGCTCTCCTCGCTGGCGGTCGCGGACGACATCGCGCTCGGCCGCCTGCGCCCGCTCGCGGTCACGGGCGTCGATCTGGTCCGCAGCCTGCGGGCCGTCTGGGGCGGCGGCCCCCAACCGCCGGCCGGCCCGGTCAGAGACCTGGTCGCCCTCGCGTCCCGCGGCGGAGGGTGACCCGAGCGGTCGGGCTTTTCTCCTAGCTCCGGTGGGTACGGTGCCGTGGGGGCGCCCAGGTGCTGTGGCGATCCCGGTCCGCAGACGGGACGGCGTGCGGTCCGCCCACGTTCCCGTCGATGCCGACCGACGGCCGCTGAACGGGGAGTTGCGCCGGCCCTTGGCGAGCCCGTGGCCGGGGCGTGGGCCGGTCGGAACTCGTCACACGCTCATGAGCCGGTCTCCTTGAGGCGTTCCGTGACGAGCCTCGGGCCACCGGACCTGTCGGCGCCGATGAATCCCGGCCCATGCGGAAGTCTGTCCGTCGACAGCAATCTCCTGGAAGGCGGCCCCATGACGACCCTGCACGACCTGCTCGCAGCCCACGTCGGTGCCGGGACGCTGCCGGGAGCGGTGGGCCTCGTGGCCCGGGGCGACCGAGTGGAGGTGACGGCCGTCGGCGCGCAGGACGCGGACGACGGCACCCCGATGGCGAGGGACTCCGTCTTCCGGGTCGCCTCCCTCACCAAGTCCGTCACCGCAGCCGCGCTGCTGATCCTCGTGGAGGAGGGCAGAATCGCGCTGGACAGCCCGATCGGGACGTGGCTGCCGGAGCTGGCGAAGCCGGTGGTCGTACGCACGCCGGCGAGCCCGGTGGACGACGTGGTGGAGGCCGACCGGCCCATCACCGTGTTCGACGTGCTGGCCTCCCAGGCCGGGTACGGGTTCCCCTCCGACTTCACCCTGCCGGCGGTGCAGGAGCTGTTCACGGTGCAAAAGGACGGCCGGGTGCCGAGCAACTTCCCTCCGGCCGACGAGTGGATGGCGGCGCTCGGCCGCATCCCGCTGCTGCACCAGCCGGGCGCTGCCTGGCTGTACGACACGTGCTCCGTCCTGCAGGGGGTACTGATCTCGCGGGTCACCGGGCAGCCGCTGCCGGAGTTCCTGAGGGAGCGGATCTTCGGGCCGCTGGGCATGGTGGACACCGGTTTCGAGGTGCCGGCCGCCAAGCGGGGCCGGTTCACCAGCTTCTACCGGCCCGGCGACGACGGCCTGGAACTGGCCGACGGCCCGGACGGCGAGTGGAGCAGCCTGCCCGCGCTCCCGCTCGGCAACGGCGGACTCGCCTCGACCGCCGACGACTGGCTGGCCTTCTCCCGGATGCTGCTGGCCGGCGGGGTGGCGGCCGACGGCCACCGGGTGCTGTCGGCCGGCTCCGTGCGCATGATGACCACCGACCATACGGATCCGGCACAGCGCGACATTGGCCGGCTGTTCCTGGAGGGCCAGGGCTGGGGCTTCGGCGGCTCGGTCGACATCGACTCCACCAACCCGTGGAATGTGCCCGGTCGTTACGGCTGGGTCGGCGGCACGGGCACAGCGGCGCACATCGTCCCGGCCACGGGAGCGGTCACCATCCTGCTGACTCAGGTGGCAGCGACAAGTCCGGTGCCGGCACCGGTGATCAGGCAGTTCTGGCAGTACACGGCGGCCGCCTGACCCCCGCATCTGCCCGTAGCCCCACGATGGTCACAGCACCGTACCCCAGTTGGGCGGTGCTCGCCCAGAACGGCTGAGCCGACTGCCTCGCGGCCCCTCGGAGCCACCGGATGCCGCGGTCGAACCTCCGCCGTCCTTCGTCAGTCCGCGCAGTGCTCCGGCTACTGAAGCTCAACGACTGCACCGTAGCGGGTGAGCAGCCGAACGATGTCCTCGAAATAGGAGAGCCCCTCAGCGGGGTCCGAGACGACGTCGGCCAGCGCTTGGCGCGCCACGTCCGCATCGTGCCAGATCAGGGTGAAGGGCGGCAACACGCCGAAACCACCGCTCAGGCAGTCCTTGAACGCGTTCCACTCCCGGCCGAAGTAGCCCCCGGGCCCCACAAGGGCCTCTGCCATCGCGCAGTGAAGGCCGGGCACGTCGGTGACGAACGTACCGTCGAGATGGTGGACGCCGCCGGAGCGGTCCGGGCGCTGGCCGCTCATATGGTTGGCCGTCAACTCGAGCCACTCGGATCTGCCCTGCGCCGAGTACGGAGCCCACGTGTTGCGGGCCCTCGGAACTCCCCGATACCAGGTCTCCCAGATCGGCCGGGCCGACAGCGAAGGCCGATCGTCGCCGCCGTCGGCGAGCGTGATGTCGATGAGGGCGCCTCCGAGCACAGAGGGCCGTGTCTTCTCGATCCGAAGGGGAAAGTTGTGGCGGTACATCACCTCGCCGTGGCGATCCAGCGCCCACAGTTGCACCCAGTCCCGGTCCCACCTGCCGGGTCGGCGCAGGACGGAGAGCAAGGATTCTGCGGCTTCGCACCCGATGAGGTGCAGGGGAGGCGAGGGCGGGACCCGGCGCGAGACGAACAGTCCGTCCACTCCGGCGCAGTGTCCGGCCGGACTGGCAGCCATAGTGGATGCTGTGAACAGTCTGAACTGCGGCGACACCGGCAGAGTGTGATCCCAGGCGTGCACTTCCTCGACGCCGGCACCCACCACGACATCCACCAACGCCGGGTCGGTCCGATGTGGTTGGTGGGCGAGGACGACCGCGTCCACGAGGGTCCACCACTGCAGTGGCTGCTGCTCGTCCCATACCTCGACGCACACATCGCCCAGCAGCCCGGTCGACTCCGCGGACGGCGACAGGGCATCGAGCAGAGAACCTGCGGGAGTGCATCCCCGCAGCGTCAATACCTCGCGCTTCGGCGGCACCTTGTCCACGAACATGCCCTCGACGCCCGCGCACCGCCCCCAGTACTTCTCCTCGCCCTCCTCGTCCTCACGGACCAGCAGGTACGTGACCGGGAAACCCCGATCCCAGGCAGCATGCTCCGCGATCCGCACACATCCCCCGAACCCTCGACCGATCCCTCGCCCACGATACGGCGCCGCCCAGGAGACCACCGTCGCGCGAGACCGTGTGCTCAGCAGGTCGGTTGCTGTCGCTCTTCGCTGAGAGACGACTGAGAGCGCCGGAGCCGGGAGTTGTGACAGCCGCGGCCTCTCCGTGAGCCCGTGACCGGGACGTGGGCCGCTCAAACGGTCACCTGGTGCGGCGCGGCTTCCCGTCCAGCAGCACCGTCTTGCTCTCCAGGAACGGGCGGAGCCCCTCGACGCCTCCCTCGCGGCCGATCCCCGACTGCTTGAAGCCGCCGAAGGCGATCGTCGCGTCGGTGCGGACACCGTTGTGGCCCACCGTCCCCGACCGCAGTCGGCGTGCGACGGCGTAGGCGCGGTCGGTGTCGTGCGTGAACACCGCGGCGTTGAGCCCGTAAATGCTGTCGTTGGCCTTCGCGACGGCGTCGGCCTCGCCGTCCGCGGGGATCACGGCGAGCACCGGCCCGAAGATCTCCTCCTGGGCGATCGCCGAGCGGTTGTCGACATCCGCGAACACGGTGGGCTCGACGAAGAATCCGCGCTCCAAGTGCGCCGGACGGCCCCCGCCCGCCGCCAGCCGTGCTCCCTCCCGGCTCCCGCGGGCGATGCAGCCCTCGATCCTCTCCCTTTGCCGCGCGCTGATCACCGGGCCCATCTGCGACTCGGCGTCGAACGGGTCGCCGACCCTGAGCCCGCCGAAGGAGGAGGCCAGCGCCTCGACGAAGGCGTCGTGCCGTGAGCGGTCCACGATCAGCCGGGTGGTGGCGTAGCAGACCTGGCCGCTGAGCACCCTGGCCGAATCCGCGAGGGTCCGGGCCGCCTCGGCGAGGTCGTAGTCGTCCAGGATCAGCGCCGCGGACTTGCCTCCGAGCTCCAGCGTCACACGGGCCAGGCGGTCGGCGCACACAGCGGCGATGCTGCGGCCGACGGCATTGGAGCCGGTGAAGGTCACTTTGTCGACGTGCCGGTCGCGCACGAGGGCCTCGGAGGCCGCGCGGCCGGCGGTCACGACGTTGAGCACACCGGCGGGCAGGCCGATCGCCTCGGCGGTCTCGGCGAAGACGTAGCCGATACTGGGCGCCTCAGGGGGCATCTTCAGGACGACGGTGCACCCCGCCAGCAGTGCCGGGGCGGTCTTGTACGCGCCGATCAGGCCGGGGCCGTTCCACGGGACGACGGCCGCGACCACTCCGACCGGCTCCTGCACCAGCAGGCCGACGCCCCCGCCGCCGGTCGGGCCGGGCACGTGCTCCTCGACGAAGGGGAAGCTGTCCGCCATGTCGGCGTAGGCCCTGAAGACCGAGCCGAGCAGCGAGGCCGAGCCGCGGGCGAAGGTCTTCAGGACGCCCGATTCGCGCGGGGTGGCCTGGGCCAGGTCATCGACCCGCCGGTCCAGTTCTGCGGCGAACTCCCGCAGGTGGCCGGCGCGTTCGGCAGGTGTCAGGCGCGGCCAGGGGCCTTCGTCGAAGGCGGCGCGCGCGGCGGCGACAGCGGCGGCCATGTCGGCCTGCGTCGCCTCCGCGACCCGGAATCCGATCTCCTCGGTGGCCGGGGTGACGACGTCGATCATGGCGCCGGTCGCGGGTGCGACCCACCGGCCGCCGATGAAGAGGCGGTCCGGGTGGCGGATGGGGGTGGTGAAAGTGACGGACATGGGTATCGAGTCCTCCGGTCCGGGTCTCGACCGGGTCCGGCAGGTGCCGGCCCTGGTCGGCGGGAGGCGTTGCGGTCCCGCTCGTCCTTCACGCTAGGCGGCGACCGCTGGACGATCGAGCACCATACGTCCGCAAAACTTGCACTATCGTCCACGGTATGGATCCGTTGTCCGCCGCACTGGACGTCTTCGAACTCACCCTGACCTCGTCCACGCGGCTCGAGACGGCCGGCCCCTGGGCGCTGGAGTTCGACCGGCACGACCACCTCAAGGTCGGGGCGGTGCTGACGGGCACCTGCTGGATCAGGGCCGACGACGACACGCCCGTACGCCTGGCCGCGGGCGACTGCTGGCTGCTGGCCGGCGGCCCCCGCTTCACCGTGTCCTCCGATCCGGACCTTCCCGCGGTGCCCCAGGCCGACGTCCTTCCCGGGCCCTGGGCCAGTACGGTCAGCTACGCGCCCGCCGGCGATCCGCCGGACCGCGCCGACGGCCGGGCGGTCGTCGTCAGCAGCAGCCTGTCCGTCAGCGGCGACGCGGACGAGCTGCTGCTCGCGGCCCTGCCACCCCTGACCCGGATCTCCGCGCGCGATCCCGGCGCCGGCGCATTCGGCCCGCTCCTCGAACTGCTCAACGAGGAGTCGGCGCAGGAGCGGCCGGGCGGCAGCGCGGTGCGTCGCCACCTCGTCCACGTCCTCTTCCTGCACGCGCTGCGCATCGCGTACGCCGGCGCCGGGGACGGCCCCGGCACCGGCTGGCCGGCCGCTCTCGCCGACCCGATGATCGGGCGGGCCCTGCACGCGCTGCACGGCGACCCTGCCCGCAGGTGGACGGTTGGCGAACTGGCCCGGGAGGCCCGGATGTCGCGCAGCTCGTTCGCCGAGAGGTTCCACCGCACGGTCGGACTGCCTCCGGCGGAGTACACCGCCCGCTGGCGCCTGCACGTCGTCGCCCACCAACTGCGCACGACTGACCGGCGCGTGAACGAGATCGCCTCCGCCCTCGGCTTCAGCTCACCGTCGTCGCTGAACGCCGCTTTCCGCGGCTACCTGGGCTGCTCCCCGGTCGACTACCGGCGGCGCCACCGGTGAGGCGCCCTCCCCCGCCCGCAGCCCTGGGCCCGGCGGCGTCGGGTCCCGGGGGGGTCCGTCAGGGAGGGCCGTCCGCCTGCCCGTGGGTCCGCCGTGTGGCCCTGGAGCAGATCCACCATCTGCCGCAGGCGCGCCGGAGCGTCACACGACCAGCCGTGACTACGCTCGGGAAATATTTGTAAGCGGTATGTAGTCGCTTTTCTGGGAGGAAGGCCATGGCCGAGCACAGGCCGCGCCGAAGGGGCTATCCGGAGGGTCTGGGTGGCGAGATGGCCGCCGAGTTCCTCGGCACGTTCTTCCTGATCCTGCTGGGCTGCGGATCGGTGGCCGTGGCGGTCGTCGGGCTGCCGGGGTCGGGGCGCCAGGTCGTCCCCTTCGGTGCGGACAACTGGCTGATCGTCTCCTGGGGTTGGGGGCTGGCCGTGATGTTCGCTGCCTACATCGCCGGCGGTATCAGCGGCGCGCACCTCAACCCCGCGGTCACCCTCGCGTTCGCCGTGCGGCGCCGGCTCCCGTGGCGGAAGGTCCTGCCCTACTGGGCCGCCCAACTGGTGGGGGCATTCGTCGCGGCGGCGCTGGTCTACGCCACCTACCGGTGGGCGATCGACGCCTTCGAGGCCAAGGCGGGCACGGAGCGCCGGCAGTCCCTGCCCACCTACTCGATCTTCGCGACGTTCCCGTCGGAGTTCTTCGGCCACTCCTGGTGGGGACCACTGCTGGACCAGATCGTGGGCACGGCGGTGCTGCTCCTGGCGATCTGCGCGCTCATCGACACCGGCAACCTGGCACCGGGCTCCAATCTCGGCCCGTTCCTGATCGGGCTGGTGGTCTTCGCGATCGGCCTGAGCTACGGCACGAACGCCGGCTACGCCATCAACCCCGCCCGCGACTTCGGCCCCCGGCTGTTCACCTTCTTCGAGGGCTGGGGCCCGCTCGCGCTGCCGGGAAGCTTCAAATGGTTCAGCAATTACTGGTGGATCCCGATCATCGGCCCGTTCATCGGCGGGATCGCCGGCTCCCAGGTCTACGACAAGCTGATCGCTCCTGTGGTGCGGGCGCGCAGCGGCGCGGCCGAGGAAGGGCACGTCCCAGGCGGCGACCCGCGCGGCGGTGGCGGACAAGCCCAGCAGCCAGGCACCTGACCGGCGGACCCGGGTGCTCAGTCCCGGGGGCGGGAACAGGCGCCGTCGGTGAACGGGTCGAGGTCGCCCGGCCGGGAAACGCCAGAACTCTGCCCTGGCCCTGCCGACCCACGCGGGCCGCCGTCAGCTTCGGCGGGAGCGGCCTGCTGCCACACGTGGTGGACGGCACGACCCCTCGACTGCGCATGCGGCTCAAATCGGTCGGTACTAGCCTAAATGGGGTACATCTGAATCCAGCACTCATGCGAGGCCTCCTGCCTCGTGCGGGACCGCTGGCCCCGCCGCACCAAGGGAGGCCGAGCGGAAAGGCGCACGAGATGCCGTTCTCTCAGCCGACCCAGGGCTTCCGGCTCTACTACGAACGCTCGGGCCAGGGCACGCCCGTCGTCCTCGTGCACGGCAACCCCGGGGACCACAAGGAGTATTCGCGAGTCGTGCCCCTCCTCGGGGACGACGTCGAGGTGGTGACCCCGGACCTGCGCGGCTACGGCAAATCCGACAAGCACCTGGGCGATGTGGGCAACGCCTACTCGCTCACCGGCCAGGTCGACGGGGTGATCGCGCTCATCGACGAACTGGGCATCCGTGACGCGGTGCTCTGCGGGTACGACGTCGGCAGCTTCACCGTCCAGACCATCGCGGCCAAGCGCCCCGACCTGGCGCACTCGCTGGTCATCGCACCCCCGACCATGGGCGTCGGGCGCCGGATCCTGGAGGAGAAGGCCGTCAACGCCTTCCTGCACGCGATCCTCTACAAGACCCGCCTGGTCGAGGACCTCATCGACGGGAAGCCGGACGCCGTCCGCGCCGCTCTGAGGGAGAACCTGGAGAGCTGGTCGCCACCCGGCTCACCCGCGCCCGAGGCCCTTTTGGACCACCTGACGGAGAACCACTCGGCGCCGGGGGCGTTCGTGGCCGGAGCGATGTGGTTCCGCTACCCCGAGGGCAACCCGATCACCTACTACGCCAACGAGACCAAGCCCGCGCCGGGCGACCGGTTCTCCAAGAACGTCACCATCCTCTGGCCGGACAGCGACGCGCTCTTCCCGCCGGAGTGGAGCGACACCCTCGGCGACTACTACAGCGACTACGACCTGCACATGATGGAGAACACCGGGCACTTCAGCCCGGTCGACTCCCCGCAGACGTGGGCGCAGCACATCCGCAAGCACGTCCAGGCCGCAGCCCGGCAACACGCCACAGCCTGACCGGGCGCCACACCACCGGTACCGGACACCGATCAGCTCCCGGGTTCGGACCCGGGTCCGAACCCGGGAGCTGATCGAATCCATCCGCAGACGAGGGAGCGGCAATGCACGAGCCGCAGCAGTTCCACCACGACATGTTCCACCACGCCGGTGTCCGCACCCACTACGTGACCGCGGGCACGCCCCCTGCTGACACCGAGGACGGCCGGACGATCGTGCTGGTGCACGGATGGCCGCAGACGTGGCGGGAGTTCCGCCTCATCATGGGCCCCCTCGCCGAGTACGGCTGGTTCGTCGTGGCCCCGGACGTGCGGGGAGCCGGAGGCTCGTCGAAGCCCGAGGGCGGCTACGACAAGCAGACGATGGCGCGCGACCTCAAGGCGCTGCTCGACCACCTCGGCGTGACGAAACCGGTCACCCTCTTCGGCCACGACCTGGGAATGCTGGTGACGTACGCGTACGCCACTCTCTATCCCGACGACGTCGACCGCCTCATCGTCGCCGAAGCCCCGATCCCCGGCACCAAGGTCTACGAGAGCGTGCTGGCCACAACCGAGTTCAGCAAGGACCCGTTGTGGCACTTCCACTTCCACGGCGCGCCCGACAACGCCGCCGAGCAGCTCATCGCGGGCAACGAGTTCGCCTACATCCGCTCCTTCTACGTCAAGCTCAGCGCCAACCCCGACGCCATCCCGATCCCGGAGGCCGAGCACTACGTCGCCGACTACACCGCTCCGGGTGCCATGCGGGCGGGTATCGAGCTCTTCCGGGCCTTCGAGCAGGACGCGCGGGACAACCAGCGCACCCTGGCGGACAAGGGCAAACTCGGCATCCCCGTCCTCGGCATCGGCGGCACCGCGAGCTTCTTCCTGCCGGTGGCCGAGCAGATGCTCTCCGAGGTCGCCGAGGACGTCACCGTCCAACCGATCGAGGAATCAGGCCACTGGCTCGCCGAAGAACAACCCGGCAAGGTCCTCCAACGGCTGCGCGAGTTCACGCGAGTACCCGCCTGAGCCGACCGTCCCCGCCCCCTGCCCGGCGGGTGGAATGACGTCCGCCCGGGCCTCCGCATGGTGGCCGTCCTCCTGGGAAGGCCGGTGAGACAGGTGACGGCCGTCGACACCCGCGGATTCTGGAAGATGCTGCGCGCGCTGCCGGTGCCGGACGACGCGGAGTTCCTGTACGGGCCGGAGCCCGACGGGCGGCTGCGCGAACGCAACCTGCGGCGTTACCACGAGCTCGTTGCCGCCACCATGGACGCCCGGGGGCCGCGGGTGATGATGGTGGGCGAGGCGCCCGGCTACCGCGGACACACCATATCCGGCGTGCCGTTCACCAGCGTGCGGCAACTGACGGCCAGACCCGGACTGATCACCGGCGCCCCGGAAGGCGACGGCTTCGAAGTGCCGGAGCACCCCGCAGCGCGCTGGGAGCAGTCCTCCGCGATCGTCTGGCGGGCCCTGGCCGCCTGGCGCGGACCGCTTCCCCTGATCTGGGCTGTCTACCCCCATCACCCGCACGAGCCCGGACACCCGGCCACCAACCGTCCACCACGGGCCACCGAAGTGGCGGCCGGCGCGCCGATCGCCCTCAGCCTGGCCGAAGCGTTCGGCATCACCGACTTCCTCACCGTGGGCCGCAAGGCTCAGGGCGCCCTCGCCCGCGCGGGCATCCAGGCGACCCCCTTGCGTCACCCGGCCCAAGGCGGCGCCCGCGCGTTCACCGAGCAACTCGCCGCGTACAACGCCGCCCGAGGTCAGGATCGCTGAAGGAGGCTTTCCTGCCGCCGGAACCCTCCGGAGGAACGACGGTCCGGCAAACGTTCATGGACAACCCACCGGCGGACCGTGCCACCGTTCGGCCGCAGCCTGCGGGTGAGTGGCGTTTGACGAAAGTCGACCGGTTGTCTACTTTAGATGACCGGTCGGCTAGTACCTGGACCGGCCATATCTCAGCAGCCATCGGAGCCTCGTGATGACCACCCCTGTCAAGCTCGCCATCGTCTACTACTCGTCCACCGGCACCATCGCGGAGATCGCCAAGGAACTCCATGACGCCGGCGTCAAGGCCGGAGCCGACGTCCGCCTGCTCAAGGTCGCCGAACTGGCCCCCCAGGCCGCCATCGACTCCAACCCCGCCTGGGCCGCCAACCAGGCCGCCACGGCCGACATCCTCGAAGCCACCCCGGAGGACATCGAGTGGGCCGACGCCGTCATCTTCGGCACCCCCACCCGCTTCGGCAACGTCTCCTCGCAGCTCAAGCAGTTCATCGACACGCTCGGTGGCTTGTGGGCCGAGGGAAAGCTGGCCGACAAGGCCTACAGCGGCTTCGTGTCCACCGCCACTGCTCACGCCGGCCATGAGTCGACCCTCCTGGCCCTGTACAACTCCGTCCACCATTTCGGCGGCATCATCGTCTCCCCGGGCTTCACCCACCCCGCGAAGTTCACCGACGGCAACCCCTACGGCACGTCGCACGCCGACGGCCAGGGCGCCAACCCGGTCGAAGAGGTCACACGCACGGCCGCACGCATCCAGGCCGAGCGCGTCGTCAGGATCGCCGCCACCCTCAAGGCGGCCGCCTGAGCGCATCAGCCGCCTCACCCGCACCCGTGGCCGGCCTGCCTCTCCTCTCCGGTACGGAAACGGCCCGCTCCCGGCCGCGAGGGGGTGCTTGCCCCCTCGCGGCCAGGGGCGGGGCCGGTCCGTCACGCGCGGGTGAATCAGCAGAAAAACCAGAAAGGATGGAAAATGAGGGAATTCCTGGTCCAGCTCACCACGACCGTTCCTGAGGGAACCGACCCCGAAGAGGTCACGCGACTGCGCGCCGCCGAAGCCGTCCGCGCCAGGGAACTGGCCGCCACCGGTCACCTCGGCCGCCTGTGGCGCCCGGTCGGCGAGATGCGCAGCATCGGTTTGTGGCGCGCCGAGGACGAAGCCGACCTGCGTGCGAACGTGCTCGGCACCCTGCCCCTGTGGCCGTGGATGACAGCCGATGTCACCGCGCTGCAGTCACACCCCAACGACCCGGGCCCCACCAGGTGACCCACCACTTCCACGTCCGACCAGGAGGTAACCGATGAACGGCACGGCAGCAGCAGAGGACGCCATCCTGCGTGGCGTCATGGACCGATGGAAGTCCGCGGTGGACGCACACCAGCCGCAGCAGGCCGCCTCACTCTTCACCGAGGACGCCGTCTTCCAGGGCTTGCACCCCTACAGCGCCGGCCGCCAAGGCGTCGCCGACTACTACGACTCCCAGCCCACGGGGCTGAAGGCCGACTACCAGGTGCTGGAGACACGCAGGCTCGCGCAGGACGTCGTGCTCGGCTACCTGGGTGTCGACTTCTCCTTCACCGACAGGCCGACCCTCCAGGTCACCCTCAGTGTGGTGTTGAGACGGCTCGGCAACGAGTGGTACCTCAGCCACTACCAGGTGTCCAAGCTCGATTGAGCGTTCCCTGCACACTCACGGCATGCCAGGCGCCTCCGCGCGCGGCATGCCGTTTTGTGGCGCCAGGCCGCCGACAGGATCAAAGCGACCGCCTACCGCGCCCCAAGCAGACCGGAACGCGCACGGCGTCGCCGGAGCTGTCGAGCCGGCGGCAGCAGGTCCCCGGGCGCACGCCCTCAGACCCGGGCCGGGGCCTTGGCGCCGAGCAGCGCCAGGCAGTTGGCCCACAGGGTGCCCAACGTCGAGGTGTTGTTGTAGAGCTTGGCGAACAGGATCTGCCCCTCGAGCTGGGCGACCACCGACTGGGCAGCCGCACGCGTGTCCGGCACAGTCACCTCGCCGCGCTCCCGGGCTTCGGCGATGACTCCCGCGACCAGCTCGGCCTGAGCTTCGAAGATCTCCTGCAGACGTTCGCGTACGGCCTCGGTCTGGTTGCTCATTTCCAGGGAGAGATTGCCGAACAGGCAGCCCGAAATCGCCCCGCAGCTCTCCTGGCCGGTCCGCTGAGTGGCCTCCGTGGCCTCGAACAGCTGTCGCAGTCGGTCAAGCGGCTCGGCGTCGCCGCCCAGGATCCGGACCCACTCGCGTCGTTCCGAGTCCCAGTGCTCGTCGATCACCGCGAGGGCCAGGGCCTCCTTCGAATCGAAGAAGTAGTAGAAGCTGCCCTTCGGGACCCCCGCCGTCTTGCAGATCTCGGCTACGCCCAGAGCCGAGTAGCCGCGCTGCTCGATCAGAGAGTGCGCGGCGGTGAGGATCTTTTCCTTCGCATCGCTTGTCCGGCCCATGCGGCCGAGTATACGACCGATCGACTATATCGCGATGGTGGTCCTCATTCGTTCTCCCGGAGATCGCGTCCCCTTCGGGGCCCGTTCCGCCGGCAGGAAGCAATCCGGAATCTGGTGCGCGAGCACGACCCCACCGGGCCGGTCTTCCCGGCGCTTCGGGCGCCAGACTGCCGACCGTCACCCGATCGGTGGCCACGCCGACCGGTCGCGGTCAGTGTGTGTCCCACCAGTCCGCGATGAGGGCGGCGTAGGCGGCGGGCTGCTCCTCCCAGCAGAAGTGGCCGGCGCCCCGGACGAAGTCGGCCCGGCTGCCGGGGATGCGCTCGGCGAGGAAGAGCGCGTTCTCCTGGGGCACCACGGCGTCGTTCTCGCCCGCGACGACGCGGACCGGCGTGGTGATCCCGGGCAGCAGCCCGGCCAGCCGCGGCAGCTGCGCCGGGTACTGCTGCACGTAGGCGAGGGACTCGGCGAAGCGGCCGTCCCGGTAGGAGGCGATGTAGTCCTCCCTGACGTGCGCGGGAGCCGTGTAGCCCTTGATCGTGCCGAGCGCGGTGTCCACGATCACGGCCGGGTCCACCTCGCGGTAGCGGTCCGGGTCGGGCTCCTCCACCCACTCCTTGAGGATGCCCGTCACGTTCACCGGCACGGCCGCGCCGCCGCTGCCCACCACCACGCTGCGGAACGCCCGCGGGTCGCGAGCGGCGGCGAAGAGCAGCGCCGAGGTGCCGATGTCGGGGCCCACGGCGTGCGGGCGGCGCAGCCCCAGCGCCTCCACCGCGCGCAGCACGAAACCGCCCATCGCCTCGGGCGACCGCAGCTCCCCCGCCCCCTGCGAACCCCCGTACCCGGGCAGATCGAGGGCGACGAGCCGGGCATGCCCGGACAGCTGCTCCCACACACGCTCGAAGGCGTAGACACTCTCCGGCCAGGGACTGAGCAGCAGGGCGTCGGGGCCGGTGCCGCCGCTGTCGGCGTACCGGACGCGAAGTCCGTCCACAGTGGTGAACCGCGGCGAGATGGGGGACATGTCCGGGCCTTCCTGGTTTCGGGGACGATTGAAAACGACCGACCGTCTTAAACGTAGCACGAGCGATTCGGGGCGGCCGGCTGCGTCGCCGCCTCGGGATCAGCCGTGTCACGGGCGAGGCGGCTGTTTCGCCCATAGGTTCGGGCGGGTGCGGACGCGCTAAAGTTGAGCCGTCCGGTCGTTTTAGATGCAAGGGAGGGCGGCATGCCCCGGAAGAGCCTGCGCGGGGAGCTGGTCGCGGCGGCCACCGAGCAGTTCCACACCCTGGGGTACCACGCGGCCGGGGTGAAGACGATCGCGGACGCCGCCCACGCGCCCAAGGGCTCCTTCTACAACCACTTCGAGAGCAAGGAAGCCCTCGCCGTGCTGGCGCTGGAGGAGTACGGGCGCACCCGGCGCATCCCCGAGCTGCTCGACACCTCGGTGGACCCGCTGCAGCGGCTGCGCGCCCACTTCCAGTTCCTGCGCGAGGAGAACCTCGCCCACGCCTTCCGCCGCGGCTGCCTCGTCGGCGACCTGTCGGTGGAGGTGGCCGACAGCAGCGAGCCCGTCCGGGCGGCCGCCGGCCGGGCCTTCGCCAACTGGCGCGACGCCATCGCCTCGGCCGTCGGGAACGCCCAGCAGGCCGGGCTGGTCTCCCGCGCCGTGGACGCCGACACCCTGGCCCGCTTCGTCCTCAACGCCTGGGAGGGCACGCTGATCGCCGCCCGCGTCGAGCGCACGGCCCGACCCTACGAGGCGTTCTTCACCCTCGTCTTCGACACCCTCCTCACCTGACCCCGCCCGCTCGGGACCCCGCAGCCAGCCCGACGGCCGCTGGGCGGTGAGCCGCCAAGATGAGGAGCACCGCCGCCGGCACCAGCGGCACGACGACCAGCCGGTCACGCGTCGGTGGCCTGGGTGTCCAACTGCTGGGCGCTCGGACCGCCGACGTAGGTGCCATGCGGCAGCACGGCCCGCAGGGCGTCGAGCGTGGTCGTCTCGCCCGCGGACCCGGGCGGGTCCTGCGCGTGGACGGACACCTCGCTCCCGCCGTGGCCGGTGGGCCCGCGCGCCACCGCCGCGACACCCCGCGTGGCACGGGCCGTCGCCGTCGTGCGGGCGGCACCCTGTCCGGACGGAGGCCGGCCCCGGTCGCCGCCCCGGCGCGAACTCGGCAGGTACGCCGGTTGAGTAGGCGTACTCATGCCGAGCCAGGGGCGGCTGCCGCACGCTGTTCACACAACGGCGCGGCCCTGTCACCGACTGCCCGCCGATGGCACAGCAGCAGCCACTTTCAGGGGGATTTCATGTCCAAGAAGCTCGTCGGCGCCTCGCTCGTCTCAGCTGCCGCCGTCGCGGCCGGCACCGTCGTATTGGTCACCTCCGCCGGTGCCGCGGCGCCCGCGAAGCCGGCCATCACAAAGGCCACGGCCCGCTACGCGCCGTCGACCGGCGGTGCGGACGCCAGGCTCACCGTCACCGCCACCGTGGCCGACAACTCGGGCGTGCAGGGCCTGAAAGTGCTCGCGTGGCCGGCGAGTTCGGGCCTGGCGCCCAAGGCCGCCGAGATGAAGGCCGTCGAGAACGCCACGTGCAAGGCGACGTCGTCGACGGCCTCGGTGTGCACCTACACCGTGGAGGACTCCGCCAAGGACGCGGCCGCGATGCCCGCGGGTACCTGGTACGTCTCCGTGCTCGCCACCGCCAAGGACAGGGGCACGACCTTCGCGCCCAAGGCCGCGACCTTCACCGTCAAGCACTGAGCTCTTTCGAGCACATCACTCTGGTCAAGATCACTGCCGGTTCGGGATCAGCGAGGCCACCGCCCACGCCTGCACCAGCACGGTCACCGGCCTGCTCGCCGAACGGGCGCCGGGCCTGCTGACGGTCCCGCGCGGAACAGATCCCGAGTTCGTCCTGCTGGACGGCACGCTCACCGAGTGCGACAGCGTCGGCGACGGCCCGGGGGCCGGCCGACTACTCCGCCGAGCACCGCCACGGGATGAACGTCCAGGTCGCCACCGACCCGGAAGGTCGGCTGCTGTGGCTCTCACCCGCACTACCGGGCCGAGCCACACTTGACCGCCGCCCGCTCCCACCTCATCATCCGCATCTGCGAACGCCAAGGCGTCCCAGTCCTGGCCGCCCTCGTCCGCGGTGTGCCGGGCGACGTACTCCGCGACCGGCTCGGTGGTGCGGTCGATCGGGGTGGCGTCCAGAGTCTGTCCGATCGATCATGTGCGGAGCCAGATGATGAGGGCTGCGGCGGTGACGGTGCCGAGGTGGACGTAGCCGCGTTTGTCGTATCTGGCGGCCACGGCTCAGGGCCGTTTCAGCTTGTTGATGGCCCGCTCGACGGTGTTGCGTTTCTTGTAGCGCTGCTTGTCGAAGCCGGGTGGTCGTCCGCCGCGTGAGCCCTTGCGCCGGCGGGCGGCCTGGCTGTCGGTCTTCTCCGGGATCCCGGACAGAACCTAGACGGGCAGGCCGAGATGACGCGGGGTCTCGAACCAGAACTACTGATCGTCCTGGAACATCAGCTACCGCGCCGCATCTCCCTCTCAAGGACGGCCCGAAAGGCGCGCGGGGGCCGACCGGTGAGGCGCTGGACGGTGTCGGTGATGCGGTCCTCCGCCCCTCCGGCGATGGCACGGTCCATGCCGGCCAGCATTGCGGCGAACTCCACCGGCACCTGCGTCGTGAGGCGATCGCGCATCTGCTCGTAGGACAGACGGCGGTGGACCACGGCCCGACCCGTGACCTCGGTGATGATCGCGGCGATGTCGTCGTAGCCGAGGGCCTCGGGGCCGGTGAGGACGAGATCGGTGTTGGGGGCCTGCTCGTCGGTCAGAGCGTGGACGGCGACGGCCGCGATGTCCTCGGCGTCGACGAAGCCGACCCGGCCGCTTCCGGTGGCGGTCCAGATGATGCCCTCGTCGCGGATGCTACGGGCGTGCGCGTGCTCGCCGGTGAAGTTCTGCATGAACCACGAGGGCCGCAGCACCGCCCACTGTTCGAACAGATCGGGCAGGGCCCGGTGCACCGTTCCCACCGCCGGGCCGCCCTCAGGGATGGCCGAGGAGCTCAGCAACACCGCGCGGTGCACGCCGGCGGTGCGGGCCTGACGGAGGAACGGCAGCATGATCGCCACGGGATCGGAGTCACCCAGGGGCGGTACGAGGTAGACGCGGTCGACGCCGTGGAGGGCGGCCGCGTGGGTGGCGGGGTCGTACCAGTCGAAGGGTACCGGCTCGGCGCCGGCGACCGGGGTGGCCCGGCGACTGGCGGCTCGGACGCAGTGGCCCAGGGCCGTCAACTGTGCGGCGGTGCGGCTGCCGGTGGTGCCAGTGGCACCGATGACCAAAGTGGTGCCGGCGGTGGTCATCGGCTGCTCCCGGCGAAGTCGGCGCCGGGCTCCTGGACGGCGAGGGGGTTCCAGTAGTCGCGGTAGGAGGTGATGTGTCCGTCTCGAACGGTCACGACGGCGATGTAGGTCATGTCGAAGGGAACGTCGCTCTCCACCAGGCGGCCGACGCCGCGCATCTCGACCACGATGGTCGCCGGATCGGTGGTCTGGTGGATCCGCAGGTCGGGGAAGTCGTGCAGGTCGATGTGGTCGGGGTAGTGCCGCATGTAGGCGGCGACGGCCTCCTTGCCCTCCAGCCGCCGGGGCCAGCCGTCGGGGGCGAAGGGGAACTCCATGAGGCCGTCCTCGGCCCACAGGTCGACCCACGCGGGAATGTTCTTGTCGAGCAGCAGTCGCAGGCCGTGGCGGTACAGATCCGCCGGGGATGTCGGTGCCGACATGGGTGTCCTCCAGTCGTAGAATCCGGACCCTGGGTCCGATTCAACGATATGGACCGCGGGTCCGTTTTGCAAAAGGAGGGAGCGGCATGCCCGAACGGCAGTCGTCCCGCAAGGACGCCGTCCGCAACCGGGAGGCCGTGCTCGCGGCCGCCGACGCCCTCTTCGCCCGCCGTGAGAGCCCCGAGGACGTCACCATGGCCGACGTCGCGGCTGCGGCCGGCGTCGGCAAGGGCACGCTCTTCCGGGCCTTCGGTGATCGCGCCGGGCTGCTCCGCGCGCTGTATGAGGCGCGGCTCGAACCAATCTGGCAGGCCGTCGAGACCGGCCCACCACCCCTGGGACCCGCAGCCCCACCGCACGATCGTGTACCCGCCCTGCTCGACGCCGTCCTGTGCTTCAAACTCGACAACCGGCGCCTTGCGCTGGCCCTGGAGGAAGGCGGGAGCGGCAGCCCGTACCGGGCGGAGCACTACAAGCGGTGGCACAGCCTGCTGCGAGCCGTACTGGAGCAGATCCCCGGCCTGACCGACAGCGACTTCACCGCCCATGCCCTGCTCGCCGCCACACGAGCCGACCTCGTCGAGCACCTGGCCGGAGAAGAGCGCGTTCCGCGGAAAAGAATGCGGGCACAGTTGGCGAACTTCGTCACCGGAGTCCTGACCTCCGGTCCACTGCAAGGGTTGACCGCCGAGGAGTGATCGAGGATCGGCCGAGTCCTTGATCAGCGGGGCCTCTCGGCAAACGACCCTTTGACGCGGACGACTTCGAGTGCTGGTGCGGTGGTGGCCATCGCCATCATCGCGGACGACTTCGCGGACGGTTTCAACACCTACGCTCTCAGCTGGTCGGCCTGACCGGGGGCCGCCGATCCACCGCGGGTCGGGCCCGCGGTCCGGAGGTCACCCGACCGGGCTGGCGCCGTGCTGGAAGACGTTGATGAAGTTGCCGTCGTTGTCCCGAATGGCAGTGGAGACACTGCCGTCCCCCAGATCCAGCTCGCTCCACACGATGGTGACCCCGTTGTCGCGGAACCACCGCGTCGCGGCGGCGAGGTCCTCGACGCGGAAGACGAGCGCCTTGGTGCCGATCGGCCGGATGTGCGCCGGGGGGTCGGCGGTGAGTTCGGGCAGCCGAAAGCCGTCGGGTGTCCGGAGCAGTTCCAGCTTGAAGCCGGGCCCCTGCAGGTACGCCACGTCGGCGTTGATCGCGTCGAAACGTGATGTCGCGAGGAGTTCGAGCCCGAAGATCCGGCGCCACCACTCGACGGACGCGTCGATATCACTGACGGTCACGGTGATGTTGTGCAGGGTGAACGAGAAGCGGTCAGGGTTTCCCATGACGATCATCACTTCTGCGCCGTCGACTGCGCGCCCCCAAGCGGCAGCTGACGCAGGTGCCGCCGCGCCCGGGCTCAATACCCATGGTGCGTCCGGCCGTAGGAGGCGGCAACTTCGCAGGCGGGCACGAGACGATGCGACCACAGAGCCCTGACCTGCGGCGTCGCCGACCCCCGCGTGGCCATTCCGCAGGCATCGACGCCTCCCGCCGTGCCGGGCTCTGCCACAAGGCGGCACCGGCCCTTCCAGTGGCGGCTGTTCTCAGGCGAGCGGTCGGGCCACCATCGCTGGACGGCCTCGGGTGTCCACCGCTGGGTGACGAAGTCCGCACGTCAGGGCCCTGACTGTTCTGCCCGGGGAGGTTGTGGACAGAACAGCTGGGGCGTCAGGAGGTGGCGGCCGTTTTGTCCGGGTCGCGGGTGTGGTGGCCCGCGCCTGCGGGGCTGTGCGCTTGGAAGGCCGTGCGGTAGGTCTGGGGTGCGATGCCGACGACGCGGCGAAAGTGCGGGCGCAGGGCGACGGCATTGGTGAAGCCGACGTTGCGGGCGATGACGTCGATGCTGGCGTCGGTGGTCTCCAGGAGTTGCTGGGCCTGGTTGATGCGCTGGACGAGCAGCCATTGCAGGGGTGAGTCGCCGGTGAGTTCGCGGAAGCGGCGGTCGAAGGTGCGGCGGCTCATGCAGGCGCGGGTGGCGAGGGTGTCGATGTCGAGGCCGGGGTCGTGGAGGTGTTCGACGGCGTGGGCCATGACGGCTTCGAGCGGGTCGCCGCTGCTTTCGGGGACCGGGCGTTCGATGTACTGGGCCTGTCCGCCGCTGCGCTGGGGTGGTACGACCATGTGCCGGGCGATGGTGTTGGCGATCCTAGCGCCGAACTCGCGGCGTACGAGGTGCAGACACGCGTCGATGCCGGCCGCGGTGCCGGCGGAGGTGAGGACGTCGCCGTCGTCGACGAACAGCACTGTGGGGTCGACCCGGATGTCGGGGTGGGCGGCGGCGAGCACGGGTGCCCAGCGCCAGTGGGTGGCCGCCCGCCGGCCGTCGAGGAGGCCGGCGGCGGCGAGGACGAAGGCGCCGCGGCACAGGCCGACGATGGTGGCGCCGTCCTTGTGGGCTGCACGCAGCGCGTCCAGCACCGGTTCGGGCGGTTGCTCCTCCGGCCGGCGCCAGGCGGGGACGATGATCGTGGCGGCCGCCTTCAGGGCTTCCAGGCCGTGTGGCGCGTGCAACTGGATGCCGGAGCTGGTGGTGAGGGGGCCGGGGTCGCCGGCCACGGCGAGCACGGTGAACAGGGGCACGCCGCTGTCGGTGCGGTCACTCCCGAACACGCTCATAGGGACGCTGGTCTCGAAAAGCGGCGCTCCGTCGAACATCAGGACCGCGACGGTCTGCCGATCCCGCTGACCCATGCCGTCTCCCCACCTCCCCCGCGAACGTGGCTGGATTCTATCGGATGACAGCTTCCAAGACACTCACCGGTTGTCCGGGGGCCGGGCAGTATCGGTGATGCCGGGCGAGCCCCGTGCCCGCGGCGGGACCCTCCGAGGCCCGCGCGCCACCACCAGGAGAAACAGGACAACGCGATGAGCACGCTGCAGAACACCCGACGGGGGATCCGGATCGAGTCCGTCGGCGGTCCCACCGCGATCCTGGAGATCGGCGGTGTGCGGCTGATCACCGACCCCACCTTCGACGCGCCGCAGGAGTACGACTTCGGTCCGGGCCGCATCCTCGCCAAGACCGCCCCCTCCGCCCTGTCGCCCGGCGAGGTCGGCCCGGTCTCCGCCGCCCTCCTCTCGCACGACCAGCACATCGACAACCTCGACATCTCCGGCCGCGCCTACCTGGCCGAGGTTCCGGTCGTGCTGACCACGCAGAGCGCCGTCGACCGGATCGGCGGTACCACCCGGGCCGTGGGCCTGTGGGAGCATGTCGAGCTGCCGCGCCCGGACGGCGGCGTTCTCCGCGTCACCCGGGTACCGGCGCTGCACGGTCCCGAGGGCACCGAGCACATCGTCGGAGAGGTGGCCGGCTTCGTCCTGTCCGGCGACGGGGTCCCCACCGTGTACGTGAGCGGGGACAACGCGTCGCTCGACGTGGTGCGGGAGGTCGCCGATCGGTTCGAGCGGATCGACGTCGCCATCCTGTTCGCCGGCGCGGCCAGGACGGGGCTGGTCGACGGGTTCCTCACCTTGAACGGCCGTCAGACCGCCGAGGCCGCCCGGATCCTCGACGCCCCGCACGTGGTCCCGGTGCACTTCGACATGTGGCGGCACTTCACCGAGGGCGCCTCCCACATCGTCGACGCCTTCGCCGAGGTCGGCCTCAGTGAACGGCTCACCATCCTGGCCCCGGGCGAGCATGTCACCGTCGGCGGCTGACCGCGGCTGACCCGTCCGGCCCCTGGACCAGCACGCCCCCGGGCGGCGGCGTGAACACCAGGGTTGCGCCACCCCCGCCGGGCGGGAACGCGGCACCCCGCAGGGCCCGCCCCCGACACCGTGCGGCCGGCCATGACCGGCGTGCAACTCCGAACCGCGCAACTCATCGCAGAGAGAGATCTCCCGTGTACGAGTCCCCGGCCGCGTCAGGGCCGCGTTCACACCCTCGCAGGAACGGTCACGTGGACCTGCCGGCGGACATCGGCTGGACCGGACTGCTCACCGCGCACATGCGAGCTGTCGAATCGGCCCGCCCGGACCGCCTGTTCACCGACCCGCTCGCCGAGGCAGTCGTCGACGTCGTCCGCCATGCGATCCGCACCGATCCGGATGCGGCCCTGCCCACCGGACCCGCACCCGGCACCGGAGAGTTGACGGAGACGTGGTCCATGCTCTCCACCTACCTCGGCGTGCGCACCGCCTACTACGACCGGGTGGTGCGCGAAGCGGCCGCAGAGGGTATCCGGCAGGTGGTGGTGCTGGCGGCGGGGTTCGACGCGCGCGCGTTCCGGCTCGGACTGCCCCCGGAGACGGCCTTCTTCGAGCTCGACACCGAACCCGTCCTGCGCTTCAAGGAAACCGTCCTGGCGGACGCGGCACTGACGGCAGGCGTACGACGGCACGCCGTCCCCGCCGACCTCCGCGGGCCGTGGCACGAGGCACTGACCAGGTCCGGGTTCGCCCCGGAAGTCCCGACCATGTGGCTGGTCGAAGGCCTGTTCATGTACCTTTCGGCCGCCGACAGCGACGCGCTGCTCGCGCAGGTCAGCTCCCTCAGTGCCCCCGGCAGCCGCATGGCGCTGGAGTACTACGAGGACAGCCCGCGCGTGACCGACGCCGGCGCGTCGGGCCCTGTCGAAGTGGCAGTCATCGAGCGGATCGTCGGATTCTTCCAGTCCGGCCCGCCGCTGCCGCCGGACCAATGGCTCGCGTCGCACGGCTGGGCCGCCGACGTCTCCACCCTCGCGGCCGAGATCACCGCCCGGAAGCGGCCCCTGCCGCTGATGTTCCAGGCCGGAAGGCCGCACGAGGTCAACCTGTGGCTGGCCGAGGGCCGGCTGAGGTGACACCGCGCACCCACCCGGTCATCGACGCCCGTCCCCTCGCACCGGAACGCCGCCCGCCGGAGCCGGTGTGCGCCCCCTGGGTGCCCGGTTGTGCGCTGCGTCATTTGCCCACCGCAGAAACGCTCACTCTGGCCTCCATCGGGTGATCGCCGCCGCGAGGGCTGGGCAACGCTTTCCCGTCCTGGGCACAGTCGTCCGCGTACTGCTGCGCGGTCCGAGAAGCGGGGGGGCGTCGTGGGCCCTCCACATGCGACATGCGGGGAGAGAAGAGAGAACCGATGACAGTCACCGAGAATTCGAAGCATGTGATCACCGCCGGCTCCCTGGGGCCGGGCTCGCTGGGGCACCTGGTGGAAGAAGTCGCGGCCTCCGCCGTCGTCGCCCAGGTGGCCGCGCTGGGCGTGGCGGCGGGCATGAACGTAAAAATGGTGAACGCGACCGACAACACTGCGGCGAACAGGGTCCAGGAGAGGATCAAGGAGACTGCCGACAGCTATCTGAAGCAAGGCGTCCAAGGTTTGATCTTCATGTTCACCAGTATTCTCGCGGCGCAGAGGTTCATGGAATCCGCCGCGAGGTCCGACCCGTTCAGGGTTGCCCTCGGCGCCCACCTCGGCAAGACGCTGAACGGTCCGATGGACAGGTCTCGTCAGCTCGCGGGTGAGGCGGAAAACCTGAAGGCCGCCATCAAGGGAAACGTCCAGGAGCTGGAGAAGTGCCTTGACGAAGAAATCGACCGCCTGACCGGCAAGGGTGGACGCGTCAAGGAGGTACAAAAGGAGCTGGAGTCGCTCCAGAAAGAAGCAACAGCAATCCTGGAGAACATCGTCAAGAAGTCGCACGACGCCGGCAAGGGCGTGAAGGACATCCTGGACGACCTCAAAGGCATGTTCAACCCGGAAAAGAAGAAGGAAGGCACCACCAAGCCGGAAGAAACGGGGGCCGCTGAAGCCGGAAAAGAGCCCGCCGGAACGGGGGAACCGCTCGGAGCGGAAGACGGGACCTCCCCGCTGGACACCAGGGAGGGAATCGACACGATCGGCCGCATGAGCGTGAAAGCCCTCACCCAGGCCCTCCGCGACAACGTCAAAAAGCGCGGCGTCCTGCATCAGGAGCTCGCCCGGCACGACATGGCACTGTCGGTCAACGCGGCGGTCCGCTATCAGGTCACTTCCTTCGACAAGGCGGTCACGCGCTACGCGAACGCGGTCGAAGCCCTCGACTGCGGCCTCGAGGGCGCCCAGCGAAGCATCGACCAGTTGGTCGTCGATCACCAGGCGGACGGCCAGGACAGCGTTGACGATTTCTTTGTCGAAGAAGGCAAGGGAGAGTGGGGCAAGGTCGCGGAGAAGATCAATACGAGCCTCGAAAGCATCAAATCCGCGCACTGATGCGCACAGAGACCACAGACCACACGCAGACCGTCCGAGTGCGCCCAGCAACACCACCGGAAAAGGGGAAAGTCATGGCCCGTGACACCATCCAGGTCCATGAGACCGTCAACCAGCAGAGCCTCCTTGCGAAGAGCGTGGCGGAGCAGAATGTCAAGTCGCTCCAGGTCCAGCGCTACGCTGTGGCCGTGCAGCAGCAGCCGCGGGCCGACTTCGGAACCGCCGACAAACGGCTGACGGAACGCGCCCGGCTGATCAACAGGGAGCTGGAGAGCGCCAACAGGGCCGTTGCCCACTATCTCGCGGAAGTGCAGCCCGTATCGCTCCGGCTCGTCACCGACGCCCAGGCGTACTTCGCCCTGCAGGACAACGTCCTCGCGAGTCTGACCGGCATGAGAACAGAAACAGCGATCAGGATGATCGACGTCCTGGAAAGGAAGACCCGGGAATACAGCCGCGAGGCCGATGCCGTGTCGAGGGAGATCGGGAAATCCCAGAGCACCTTCTCCGAGAACGCCAAGGAGTTCAGGGAGCACGCCGGGGAAATCAACAAATTCGTGAGCGGCGACAACGGCCTGCTCAAGACACTGCAGGACGACTTGGATCAGGTGGAGTCATCCATCAACCACCACTGGGTGGGCGCAGGGGTCAGCGCCCTGGCCATCGGCGGGGGCATCGCTCTCATCGTGATCGGCAGTGTCGGGACGCTCCTCACCGGTGGGCTGGCCACAGCGGCCGTCGTGGGTGGCGGAGCCCTCCTCCTGGGCGGAATCGGCGGCGCGGTCGGCACGGGCGTGGGCCTGGCCAATCTCTACCAGCAGAAGAGGAACCTGCTGGAAGAGCAGGCCAGGCTGCGCCAGGAGGTCAAGCTCCTGACCGACTGCAGCACCGGCCTCACCGGACTCGAGACGGCCGCGGAAGCCGCCGCTGTCGAGGCCCAAAGCGCCAAGAACGCCTGGGACATCGTCGGCGGACATCTCGCCTCCCTCAGTTCGACCCTGCGCGACGCGAAGGACCCCAGCTTCGAGGAGGACATCCGCCGGGTGTTCGTGGAGACCGCGCGCACCAACCTGAGCGACACGCAGAACGGCCTGCGCGGCGTACAGCGTTTGATGACCCCGGAGACCGTCATCGAGCCCGCCAGGAGGACCGACCACCTCATCCTCGCCTACACCGACGATCTGGAGAGGCGCAAGCCGGAGAACCTGTGCCAGGCGGCATGAACGTCCGCCCGTCCGCAAGCTGGTGGCCGACGTCTGTACCACGATCGTGCAGCCCGTGGCCGCGATCGCGTGCGTCGCGGCCACGGGCTGCACGTGGCAGCAACTGCCGGCGGCTTCGCCCGATCACCGTGCGGGGCCCGAAGAGGTCAGCTTGCGGAAGCCCATCGGCCGCTGGTCGGCGGCAGTTGACGACCTCGTCAGCGCCCTGGGCCTGAAGCTGTCGTTGCCGCCCGCGCGCCGTCGCATACGGCGTGGTGTCGGCATGCCGGGGAAGACCGCGTCCGGGGCGGGCCGGGGATGCGGATGAACGGATCTCCGGGCCCGCGGTGCACATCCGCACCACCATGGGGCACCCCATGCGTCACCCGACCAGGACTGATCGGGCAGTCGGGGGCTACCGCGCGTAGGCACGCCGATACTGCGGCGGCACTCGGACATCTGCGCCCAGTGCCTTGGCGGCGTCGAGGGGCCAGGTCGGGTGGCGCATGAGTTCGCGTCCCATCAGGATCGCGTCCGCTTGGGAGTCGGCGAGGATTGCGGCGGCCTGCTCGGGTTCGGTGATCATGCCGACGGCGGCGACCGCTATACCGGCCTCGGCCCTCACCCGCGCGGCGAAGGGGACCTGATAACCGGGGCCGACCGTGATCTTCGCGTCGGGGACCAGGCCGCCGCTCGACACGTTCAGCAGGTCGACGCCGTGGTCCTTCAGCACCCTTGCGAGGCGCACGGTGTCGTCCACGGTCCAGCCCTCGCGGATGTCGTCGGTGTTCTCGGTGAGCCAGTCCGTCGCCGAGACACGGACGAAGAGCGGGAGGTCCTCGGGCCAGACGGCACGCACGGCGTCGACGACGCGCAGGGCGAACCGGGCGCGGTTCTCGAACGAGCCACCGTAGTCGTCCGTGCGGCGGTTGCTGAACGGCGACAGGAACTGGTGGATCAGGTAGCCGTGTCCGGCCAGCAGCTCGACCACTTTGAACCCCGCTGCCGCTGCCCGGCGAGCGGCCGCAGCGAACTCGTCGACGATCCGGTCGATCTCGCCGAGGGTCAGTTCAGTGGGTACCGGGAAGCCCTCCGCGACCGCGATCGCGCTCGGTCCGACCACATGCCAACCGCCCTGCCCCGGATCCACCGGTTTACCGCCGAGCCACTGACGGTCGGTCGACCCCTTGCGGCCGGAATGCGACAGCTGGATGCCGGGCACAGTGCCCAGCGACGTGAGCACCCCGGTGAGCCGTTGGAAGGCGGGCAGCTGCGCGTCCGTCCAGATGCCCAGGTCGTAGGGGCTGGTGCGGCCGGTCGGGCTCACCCCGGTGCCTTCGGTCAGGATCAAGCCGGCACCGCCGGCCGCGCGGGCGCCCTGGTGCACGATGTGCCAGTCGGTCGGAGCGCCCATGGCCGGCCCGTCCGGCGCGGAACTGTACTGGTCCATCGGCGCCATCCAGATGCGGTTGGGGATCTCCAACGAGCGCAACTGATAGGGCTCGAACAACGTACTCACCGGCATGTCTCCTCATGGCAGGGGCGAACCACTAGTTCGACGGGTACCGTAGTACGAGACTCATCGAACTTCAAACTTCGACACCTGTCGAACGAGGGAAGCCCTTGTAGTACCCTGGGCGCATGTCTCCACGCAGCAGCACGACAACTCCGGGGCGGCAACTGGACCACCCCGCGCCGGCTGATATCCGGCTCGAGGCGGTCCTGCACGCGTGTGCGGATCCGATGCGGCTGCGCATCCTCCAGGCACTGGCCTCCGACCCGGCCACCTCCTGCGGGAAGATCGGGCTCGTGTGCAGCAAGTCCACCGCTTCCCATCATTTCCGCGTCCTGCGCGAAGCCGGTGTGATCACCCAGCGTTACCAGGGGACGGCAAAGGTCAACGAACTGCGTCGCGACGACCTGGACACCATCTTCCCGGGCCTGCTGGATACGCTGCTCGCCTCGGCAGCCGCGGAGGCCGAAAGGGCTTAGCCCACCAGGAACTTGGGGCACGATCCGGGAGAGCCGCGGTTCGGGCTCACCGCAGAGCGTCGATCGCCCGCACGATGAGGGCGCGGGCCTCCGCGCCGTACACGGCCATCTGCTGGAGCCGCTCGAAGGCGCTCAGGTACACCTCGATGTCGGCCGGCTGCGTGACGGTCACCCGAGCCGACAGCAACTCCACGGACACGAGGGCCTCGTCGTACATGTGGAAGGTCTCTACCGGCCACATGGGGCCGGGCGCGGCGGAGATCGGGATGATGCCCAGCGACACCGCGGGCAGCGCGCCAGCGGTGAGCAGGTAGCCGAGTTGGGCCGCCATCGCCTCCGAGTCGGCGACCTGGTGGCGCAGTGCTGCCTCGTCGACCACGAACAGGAAGCGGTGGCCGGACTCGTGGAGGATGCGCGAGCGCTCCAAGCGCGCCGCGACCGCCGCGGCGACGTCATCGGGGATGTCGCGGAAGTCCGTGATGGTGGACAGCAATCCGGCGGCGTATCCCTCGGTCTGCAAGAGGCCCGGCACCAGGGTGGGCGAGTAGACCCGGAAGACCCGGGTCGACTTGAAAAGCGGGACGTAGCTCTGCTGCAACTGGGCAAGGCCCGCACGCAGCTTGCGCCGCCACTCCACGTACATGGACTCGGCGTTGCGGGACTGTGCGACGAGACCAGGCGCTTGGTCGTCGGCCCCGCACGCCTCACACCAGCGCCGGATGTCGTCCGCGGACGGAGGCGTGCGGGCACCCTCGATCCGGTACGTCTTCGAGTGCGTCCACGCGCAGCGCAAGGCCAGTTCAGTCCCGCTGAGCCCGGCGTCCAGGCGAATCTCCCGAAGGCGTTGCGCCACGGCTCGGCGCGCAGCTTGGGCAGCGGATGAGGGGGAGAGGGGCATGAACCGGCCTGGTCTGCGCTAGCGGATCTTGTACTGGTCGTGCGGAATCGCTCTGGCCCAGACGGCCTCGAAGGCGTCGGAGCACAGCTTCGCCGCAGCGGGGTCCTCGCTGATCTCGCCGCCTGCCGACGCGCCGTCGCCGGTGAAGTGGTTCCAGCGGATCAGGCTTCCGTCGATCAGCCAGAAGTCGTTGCCCGGCAGCGGGATGTCGGAGGCGTTGCGCCGGGGCAGCCACCGCACTTGCTCACCAGCGGCCACATTGGTGAACGTCCCGGAGTGCTCGAAGAGGATGTACTCGCTGACCGGTTCGGAGATGATCCGGGCCCGGCGGACGACGACACCGCGGTTCACTGTCTCCTGGATAAGGTCGAGCCACGGGCGCCACCACGAGGCGCGGTCGTTCGGGTCGAGGCGGACGCCGGCCCGCCAGTCCGCAAACGGCCCGGTCTCGTAGTCGACGGCGTAGGCGTCCCGCATCTCCAAGTGCACGGCCGTGTGCCTGGCCTTGCCGAAGAGTTCAGGAAACGTCGGCACGGTCGACGACATCACATGCCTCCCTGATCATCGGCACCATCCTGGCGGGGATGCGAACCACGGCCTCGTGGTCCGGGATGCCCGTCGCGTGGCCGGGTACCTCGAACGAAGCGCACTCGGCCTCGACTTCGGCGTCAGGCTTCCATCCCTGGAGGACGAGTTCGTTCCTCTCCTGGTCGACCCACACGGTCGGGCTTTCACCGTCGCCGGTGTTGGGGTCGATCCCGATGAACTGTAGTGACATGGCCTGCCTCCTATCGCGTGGTTGTGCACGGATGCACACAACCGTTCCCCTACTGGGGCACTGCGTCAAGAGCACAGAACGGCCACAGACCTGGGTCGAAATCCAGTCGTGTTCATTCGTGCACATTGCTCGATGCAGTGCACGCAGCACTCGTAGCGTCGAGATGCGGCCGCTCCGCGCACCGAACTTCGCGGAGCGGGCCGCACCGGACCCCGAGGCCGCGGTGAGCGGCGCCAGGGGTGTGGCCACGCCGACGAGGGGCGCAGCATGCACCAGTCCACGACCGGGCGACTCACCGTGCGGGCCTTGCTGGACAAGGAGTTGCGCGTTCCCCGGGTGCCGTCGCTGGAGAGCGACTGCGTCCAGGTCGCCGCCCGGCCGCTCGCCCGGACCCTCGCCGACCTCGACGCCGTGCTCGCCGAGCCCGTCTCGGGTGAGGCCGGCTGGCGGCTCCAGGTCCTGGTGTCGGCCCTCTACCACCACGCGGGCGCCTCCCTCCCCCTCACCGAGGAGCTGCGTGCCCGCATCCAGGCCGCACAGGCCGCAACCGCCAAGGAGTGATCACCATGTCCTGCTCGAACCCCGACTGCCGCAAGATGGGCTGCTCCACGGAACCCAAGCCCACCCCCACGGGCACCGGCAGCCGCTGAGCGCCATGACGACCGCCATCCGGAAGGTGGCCCGCTCCCCCGAGTGCACCGCCGCCACGTCCCCGGACCGGACCGAGCAGCACCTGCGCTGCGCGGGAAACGCGGTCCTGCGCATCCCCAGCGACCTCCCGCACGAAGTGCCGGTCCAGGCGTACCACTGCGGCTGCGACTGCCACACCGGCACGACCCGCCACACCCTGTACGTCGGTCGGCCGGAGACGTCGCCGACTGCTCCCGGACAGGGCCCGTGACCGCCGGAAGGATCGTGGGCCGCTGCCAATGCTGCGGCGAGCCCGTCCACGAAGTCGAGGAGTGGGTCGAGACGATGGGGCAGAGCACGAGCGCACCGTCCGACGTTGTGTCGCAGGGCGACCCGCCCAACCTGCCGCCGCTCAGGCTCCCGTCGCCTTCGGCCACGGCTGCACGGACGGCTCCACCTGCCACGCCCCGTACAGCCAGGCCGACTCGTCGGTGCGAGGACGCCGGGGGGATCGCGTCGTGCGGCCCGTGTCGGCGCTCTCACGCGGCGGCCAGCGCTTCGGTCGGGGACAGCCGGGAGGCTCTGATGGAGGGGTAGAGGCCGGCGAGGGCGCCGATGACCAGGGTCGCTGCCAGGCCGCCGGCGAGCACGGGCAGAGGGATGGCCACGGGCCAGCGGTGGACGTCGGCGTAGGCCAGTGCGGCCAGGAGGCCGATCGCCGTACCGGCCAGACCGCCCAGCGCGGACATCAACACCGACTCGGTCAGGAACTGGAGCCGGATCTGGCCGCGGCTGGCGCCCAGCGCCCGCCGCAAGCCGATCTCCCGGCGGCGTTCGAGTACCGAGATGACCATCGTGTTGGCGATTCCGACCCCCCCGACCAGCAGGGCGACGGCGGCAAGGCCGAGGAAGAGAGCGGAGAAGGTGCTGCCGGCCTCCCGTTTGGCGGTAAGGGCGTCCGAGGGGCGGCTGACAGTGACGATGCCGGGCAACTGCGGGTAGACCGTCGCGGGCAGGACCTGGCTGACGGCTTCCACCTGGTCCTCCTGTGCCTTGACGTAGATGACGGTGGGATGGCCGTCGAAGCCGAGGTCGGTCCTGGCGGCGTCCCAGCCGACGAGCACGGACCGGTCGACGTCCGGTGCGAGCGGGCTGGAGGCGAGCACCCCCACGACCGTGAACCAGCTGTGGTCGACGTAGATCTGCGGGGCCTGCGACCCGGGCTCGATGTGGGTGAAGCCCAGTCGGGTCGCCGCGACCGAGCCCAGCACGGCGGTGGGGAAGGCGTCGGTGCCGCGAGTGAGGAAGTGGCCCGAACTGACGTGGCCGTTGATCAGGTTCAGCAGATTGTCCTTGGTGGCCAGGACGCTGAGGCCCGCGTAGTCGGCCGGGTCGGACCGGTCGGAGCGGTGCACCTCCGCGTTGGTGTTCGCGACAGCGCTGACCGCGGTGACCGGGCCGATGCGCCCGACCATGGCGGGTGCTTCGGTGGGCAGCACGACGGGCGGGTCCTGCCCGGGCGGGGGCTGCACCTTGAGGGTGTTGGTGCCCAGCGCGGACAACTTGGCCAGCAGCGCCCGCTGGCTGGACGCGGGTATCGCGGTCACGACGATCATGGTGGCGACGCCCAGGGAGATCCCCAGCGCGGACAGGACTGTCCGTGCCTTGCGGGTGCGGATGCCCAGTCGGCCGAGTGCCAGGACGTCGAGGAACGCCAGCCGGACAGGACGCAGGCGCGGGGCGCCGGCCGGCACCGGGTCGGGCGCGGTGCTCGGTGTGGTCGGGTTCATCAGGAGAAGTCCCTGTCGTCAGGCCATGCCCGTGTCGTCACGGCAGTTCCCCGTCGTCCGAGGAGTTCCGTGTCGTCGGGCCGGCCCATGAGGTGTCGGCGACGAGCTTTCCGTCGAGGATGTCCAGCCGCCTGGGCAGTTGCCGGGCCACACCCAGATCGTGCGTGATCAGCGCGATTGTGGTGCCCTGGCCGTTGAGTTCGGTGAGCAGGTCGAGGACCGACTGGCCGTTGGCGGTGTCGAGGGCGCCGGTGGGCTCGTCGGCGAGGACGAGAGCGGGACTGTGGACGAGCGCGCGGGCGATCGCCACGCGCTGCTTCTCGCCACCGGACAGCTGGCTCGGGACGTGCTCGCTGCGCCGGGCGAGGCCGACACGGGCCAGCGCCTCACGGGCCATCCCTGCGCGCCGCCGACGCGGCACGCCGGCGTACAGCAGACCCGTGGCGACGTTCTCGGCGGCAGTCAGCCCCTCCGTGAGGTGGAAGTGCTGGAAGACGAAGCCCAGCCAGCGGCCGCGTAACGCCGACAGCCGCCGGTCGTCCAGAGCGGCGATGGCGTGGCCGCCGAGTGCGACCGTGCCGCGGGTCGGGTGGTCCAGCGCCCCCATGATGTGCAGCAGCGTGGACTTCCCCGAACCGGAGGGCCCGAGGATGGCGACGAACTCACGGCGGTGGATGGTCAGGGAGACGTCCTCCAGCGCGGTGAGGGCGCCGTAGGTCTTGCTGACATGGCGGACGGCCAGCACCGGTGGACCGCTCGGGACGCTCATGAAGTGGTCACCACCCGCTGCCCCGCGGCGACCGGGCCGGTGATCTCGACCTCACCTTGCGCGAAGAGTCCGGTCGTGACCGGCACGAAACTGCCGTCCGGCCGCTGGACGGCGTATCCGCCGCCGCTGAGCGCGACGAGGGCACCGACCGGAACGACCAGGACGTTCTTCTTCGTCGTGCCGACGAACCGTACGTGCACCTGCGCGGCATCCACGCCGGCGGCGGCGTCGGCACGGTCGAGGGTGACGGTCACGGTGCGGGTAGGGGCCGAGTCCGACTCGTCCGCCCCGTCGGAGGTGCTCAACGAGGTGCCTATGGTCTCGACGTGCCCGGGAGTGCTCGTACCGTCCGGCAGCATCACCGTGACGATGTCACCGCGCCGGAGCGAGCCGAACTGGTCGGCGGACAGCTCCACGCTCACGACCTTCCGCGTCCCGGTCACCGTCATCAGGTCCCCGGTGGCGTCGTTCCCGGTCTGCGTCTTCAGCGAGTCCACCCGTACCGGCCCCGTGCTCACCACGATGTCGCCGACGTCGAGCACGGACGTGACGGGCACCATCTGCGCCCGCTGCCAGCGGCCGATGGCGGCGCGCAGCGCGGAGGTGAGGACCGCGTCCCCGCTCCTGACCTGCTGGGGCGCAGGGCCGGCCGGGGCGGCGGGAGGCGAGGTGGCCTCCGCGGCACCGTCCGGGGGCTTCTCCTCGCCACCGGTGCCTTGCGAAGAGGACGACGAGGCCGACGACGAGGGGGACGGCGGCGGGGGAACCGGGGTGACGAGCGTGCCGACAGCGGGCTGCGGACCGATGTCGTAGCCCAGCGCGCGGAGATTGTCCGCGACGACCCGCACGTCGGGCCCCACCATTCCCAGCGTGTCCAGCCTCCGGTACAGCGGGGTGGAACCGTAGAACAGGACGGTGGGACGGTCGTCCACCCGGTAGAGCTGGTGACCCCGGCTGATCGTGGCGCCTTGCGCGGGCAGCCATGTCACGCGCCCGCTGACGTCGCCGGGCAGCGTTCGGGGCGTGCCGTAGCCGAGCGTGCCGCTCAGGGACACCGAGGTGCTCAGATCGGTCCTGGTGACAGCCACCGTCCGGGCGCTCGCCGCGGGCGGAGGGACCGGGGCGGCGGCACCCCTCGGCCAGAGCACCACCCCTGCCACCACGCCGCAGGCCAGGACGACGGCAGCCGCTACCGGTGTGCGCCGGGGGAGTCGGGACCGCCGCGGCGTGGCGGCATCCGTCCCGGCGTGCCCGGTTTCGGCGGGCGGCACGTGCCGCGGCCCGTGCCGGGGGCTCGTCCTATCCACCGAATGCCTCCAGCTCGCAACTCCGCTCCAGTTGGGGGGCATCGGGCGGGATGGGCCCGGCAGGAAAGTTCCACCCGCTGCCGTCGGGCAATGCCTCGACCATGAGGCCGTGCCTGTGCAGGCAGGTGATCTCCGCGCGGTAGTCGTCCATGTAGTGCGGGTTGGTGGCGGGGCTCAACTCCGGCGGCGGGAGCGGCGACTTGGACAGGCACGCCTTGCTCGCGGAGGCAAAGTCCGGGTCGGTGTCGTCCGGGACGTGGATGCCGTCCTTCACCACCGACTGGTAATCCACACCGTGCTCGTGCATGCACGCCGACCAGACGTTCTCCAGCCGGGCCTTCTCCGCGTCGGAGGTGTCGAGCCGCAACTGCGGACGGCCGGAGTCCGCGGTGCCACCGCCGCCGGCGGTGGGCGCGGTGCCGGCGGCCGATGGTCCCGAGGGGACGGAGGCGACGCGCGCGCCGGAGCCGCCGCCTCCCGAGCAGGCGGTCAGCAGCACCAGCGCGGTCGCTCCGGCGCAGAGCAGCGAGATCGTGCGGGCGGACCAGCGGGCAGTGGGGACGGCGGACGACCCGGGGACGGGAGCCGACCGGCCGGAGATGAGGAAGGACATGGCGTCAAGACTGGCCATGTCATATGAAGGTCTGGTCAGGGCGCTGTCAGCGTCTCGTGCGCCCGGTTACTGTCCTGGCCATGTGCGCGCATGTCCTGGTCGCGGAAGACGACGTGAAGCAGGCCGAGATCATCGGCCATTACCTGCGGCGGGAAGGCCACACGGCCTCCGTGGTCCACGACGGGCGTGCGGCGCTGGAGGAGATCCGACGCAGCACGCCGGACCTGGTGGTGCTCGATGTGATGATGCCCGCGGTCGACGGTCTCGACGTCTGCCGCATCCTGCGGCGGGAGTCCGACATCCCCGTTCTGATGCTCACCGCGCGCACCACCGAGGACGACCTCCTGCTCGCCTTCGACCTCGGCGCCGACGAGTACATGACCAAGCCGTACAGTCCCCGCGAACTGATGGCGCGGATACGCAACGTGCTCAAACGCCGTGCCCGGCAGACCGCGGAAGGGGTCGGCACCGACTCCGCGGGACCGGGCACACTGCGGTGCGGCGCCGTCACGGTCGACCTCCGGCGGCACACGGTCACGGTCGAAGGGCGGCAGGTGACCTGCACGGCAGGCGAGTTCGATCTGTTGGCTGCCATGGCCGCGGCCCCCGGGCAGGTCTTCAGCCGCCGTCAACTCCTCGCGGCCGGCCACGGCTCCGCCGCCTTCATCACCGAGCGGACCATCGACGTCCACGTCCTGAACCTGCGCAAGAAGATCGAGCAGGACCCGAGCCGGCCGGTCCATCTGCTGACCGTGTTCAAGGTCGGCTACAAACTCAGTGACCGGCCGACCGCGCATGCCGGGGGCGGAGCGGTCCGCGGTGTCGGCTGAGCGGCGCACGACCGGGCGGCGGCCGCACCACAGCCTGCTGTTCCGGTTGCTCGCCTCCTCGCTGCTGATCGTCGTGTGCGCCGTCACGGCGACCGCCTGGCTCGCCGTCAAGGGCGCCACCGGGGCGGTACGGCAGCAGCAGGGACAGGTACTCAAGGACGGCACGGCGATCTACCGTGCGATGTCGTCGTACGCAGCGACCCATCACAGCTGGGACGGCGTCACCCCTGTGATGCGCGACGTGGCGCGGCACACCGGGCTGCGCATCGGCCTGGAGACGCAGGACGGCACGCACCGGACCGTCGCTGCGTGGCCGCCGGGCGCCATGGTGCACCAGGACAAGGCGTTCGCCGTGATCGACGCGCTGCACGTCGATCCCGCACAGTCCGCGGTGGCGGACGGGAGCGGGATCGACCCGCGGGCCCTGGGCCCGTTCAGGCTCCCGGCCGCCGACCGGCAGCGCCTGTCCGCGATGGCCGACGGCATCGCCCGGTGCATGACGAGGAAACACCTCGCCTACGTCCGTTCGCTCTCCCCGGCGGGCCGTCCCCGCATCGTCCTGGCCGAGGCCGCCGGGCTTCAGCCGCGGATCGACGGAACCGACAGCCTCGACGCGAAGATCGCCGACAACTGCGGGCTCACCCGGCTCGACACGCCCACAGCCGGTGAGCGCGCCGCCCTGTCCGCGCTCAACGCGCTGATCGGCTCCTGCCTCGTACGCCAGCACCTCGCGCCCTTCCACGTCGGCCTGGACTTTCTGCCCTCACCCACCTCGGCTTCCTCTTCCTTCGCCTCCTCATCCGCCCGTACGACAGCAGGCGGCAACTGCGTCCAGGCGGCACGCCGTGAGCAGCTCACCCCTTACGTGGCCCCCGCCGCGCTGCTGTACGTCAGCGACAGCGAGGGGGCGAAGCTCGCCGGATTCGACCTCTCCCGCTCCAACAGCCTGCGCATCCTCGGTGTGATCGGCACCGTCCTGCTGCTCGCCGTGGCGGTGACCGTACTGAACGGCATGCGCCTGATCGGACCGCTGCGCGTACTGACCCGCGCGGTCCGGCAGGGCACGGACACGCCCGTACGGATCCGCGGACGTGACGAGATCGGCCGCCTGACAGTTGCGTTCAACGAACTGTCGGCCCACCGCGCGCACACCGAACAGCAGCGTCAGGCCATGGTCGGCGACATCGCCCACGAGTTGCGCACGCCGGTGAGCACGATGCGCAGTGTGCTGGAGGCCGGCCAGGACGGGGTGATACCGGTCGATGACCGACTGACCGCGTCCCTACTGGAGGAGACACTGCTGCTCCAGCACATCATCGACGATCTCCAGGATCTCGCGGCCGCCGACGCGGGTGAGCTGCGCCTGCACCCGGAGCCCGTCCACGCCCGCGACATCCTCGACCATGTCGCCGCCGTCCATCGCACCGCCGCCGAACACGGCGGCGCCACCATCACCGTGACCGCTCAGGAGCCGCTCGAACTGTCCGCCGACCCGCTGCGGTTGCGCCAGATCATCGGCAACCTCGTGTCCAACGCGGTCCGCCATACCGGCGCGGGCGCCGGTATCGCCCTGAGTGCCCGGCGTGAGGGCGCTTCGGTGGTCATCGAGGTCGCGGACAACGGCTCCGGTATCGCCCCGGAAGACCTGCCGTACGTTTTCGACCGCTTCTGGCGTGCGGAGAAGTCCCGGAACCGCAGTACCGGGGGCAGCGGGCTGGGCTTGTCGATCGCCCGCAAGCTCACCGAGGCGCACGGAGGCGCCCTGACGGTGACCAGCAGCCCGTCAGAGGGCACCGTCTTCACCGTCCGGCTGCCCTGACCACCGCCCCACGGGGCGCGCGCCCGCCGGTTCGGGCGGCGGCTCACCGGCGTGCCGGTCCCGCAATCCGCACGGGCGTCCGGCCGGACAGTGCGGCTGACGCCCCGGCGGCGGTTCCGCAGTCCGCTGCCGCCCCCCTGGCCGAATCGGAGCGACACCCACGGCCACTGACCTCGTTGCCGCGTGCTCGCGCGTCGCGGTTCTCGCCGCGCCCGGGGGCCGTACGGTCGAAGCCCGGCACCGAGGAAGGGCTTTGTGATGCGCAGCGTGACCTATTCCATGGGCGTCTCGCTCGACGGCTACATCGTCGGGCCGGACGGCGGCATCGACTGGGGCGTGCCCGACGAGGAGGTCTTCCGCCTCGCCACCGACGAGGTGCGCGGGGCTGCCGTGCACCTGCTGGGACGGCGGCTGTACGAGACGATGCTGTACTGGGAGACCGCCGACGGGGATCCGTCGCTCGGCTTCCCCACGGACGAGTTCGCGGCGATCTGGAGGCGGCTCCCCAAGGTGGTGTTCTCCACCACGCTGCCGGCGGTCCAGGGCAACGCCCGCCTGGCCGCCGGCGGCCTCACGGAGGAGATCGCGCGCTGGAAGGCCGAGCCGGGCGAGGGCGACATCGCGATCGGCGGCGCGGCCCTCGCCGCCGAGGCGGCCGCCTCCGACCTGATCGACGAGTACCAGGCCCGGGTCCACCCGGTGCTCCTTGGCGGCGGCACCCCCTTCTTCCCCCAGCACGAACGCCGGGTGGACCTCGAACCGGTCGAGACCCGCACCCTCGCCTCAGGAGTCCTCTACCTCCGCTACCGCGTGACCCGGTAGCTGTACCGGCCCGCGGCCCGCCGGGGCACCACCGCGTCACCCGTCAGCCCGCCGAGCACCCGCCGAGGCGCGCATCCCGGTGCCCGTGAGCAGGTCGCGGCACCGCCACCCCTGCCCCACCCGTGACCCCGTCGCGGCACCACCGAGCCACGCGGCCCAGTGTCCCCTACTCCCACCTGCGCTTTCCCACGGCGCACGCGTGCGGTCGGTGATCTCGGGTAGCCGCCCGTCGGGCGCGTCGTGCAGGTCGTCCCGGGACCGCCCGCGGGCCCCGGGGCCGTGCGCACGCCGCGTCCCGCAGGGGGCACGGACGCGCGAGGAACGTACCGGAGGCGCAATGGCCACGACCGAGGGCTCACCGGCGGGCAGGGCGACGTCGCAGGACGAGGGGGCGCCCGCACTGGACACGAAGGCGCTGGTACGCGCGCTGCGCGCGGAGGTCGAGGGCGAGGTGCGCTTCGACGCGGGCAGCCGCGGCGCCTACGCCACGGACGGCTCCAACTACCGTCAGGTACCGATCGGCGTCGTGCTGCCGTACACCGTGGAGGCGGGCGCGGCCGCCGTCGCGGTGTGCGCCAGGTTCGGCGCCCCGGTGCTCTCCCGCGGCGGCGGCACCAGCCTGGGCGGCCAGTGCACCAACACCGCCGTGGTCCTCGACTGGACGAAGTACTGCAACGAGCTCGTCTCGGTCGACCCCGAGCGGCGCACCTGCGTGGTCGAGCCGGGCATCGTGCTGGACGAGCTGAACCGGGCCCTCGCGCCGCACGGCCTGATGTTCGGGCCCAAGCCGGCCACCCACAGCCACTGCACCCTCGGCGGCATGCTCGGCAACAACTCCTGCGGCGCGTCGGCGCAGGCGTACGGCAAGACCGTGGACAACGTCCGCCGCCTGGAAGTCCTCACCTACGACGGCACCCGCATGTGGACCGGGCCCACCTCCGCCGAGGAGTACGCGGAGATCACCGCGGCCGGCGGCCGCCGCGCCGAGCTCTACCGCGGCATGAAGTCGCTGGCCGATCGCTACCTCGGCGACATCCGGCGCGGCTACCCGAAGATCCCGCGCCGGGTCTCCGGCTACAACCTGGACAGCCTCCTGCCGGAGAACGGCATGGACGTCGCCCGGGCCCTCGTCGGCAGCGAGGGCACCCTCGTCACGGTGCTGCGCGCCGAACTCGACCTGGTGCCCGTGCCCGCCGCGCAGGCCATCCTCATCCTCGGCTACGACGACATCTGCGCCGCCGCCGATGACGTGCCGCGGCTCCTCCAGCACAGCTCCCCCGCCCAACTGGAGGCGCTGGACGACCGGATGGCCCAGCTCATGCACGAAGAGAGCGCGCACGTCGAGTCGTTGCGCTCCTTCCCGCAAGGGAACAGCTGGCTCCTCGTCCAGTTCGCCGGGGACAGCCCAGACGACGTCGACCGGCAGGCCCGCGAGCTGCTGCGGGCGCTCGACCTGACGCCCGACGACCCGCGGGTCACGCTCTCCGAGGACCCCGAGCGCGAGCAGCGGATGCTCAAGGCCCGCGAGGCGGGGCTCGGCGTCACGGCCCGCCCGCCGGACAGCCGCGAGACGTGGGAGGGCTGGGAGGACTCGGCCGTGCCGCCCGACCGGCTCGGCGACTACCTGCGCGACCTCAAGAAGCTGTTCGCAGCGTTCGGCTACGACCACCCGTCCCTGTACGGGCACTTCGGGCAGGGCTGCGTGCACACCCGTATCCCCTTCGGGCTGCGTACGGCCGAAGGCGTCGCGCACTTCCGGGAGTTCCTGCACCAGGCCGCCGATCTCGTGGCGTCGTACGGCGGTTCGCTCTCCGGGGAGCACGGCGACGGCCAGGCCCGCGGGGAGTTGCTGCCGCGGATGTTCGGCAACCGGCTCGTCGCCGCCTTCGGCGAACTCAAGGCCCTCTTCGACCCGGACAACCGGATGAACCCGGGGAAGGTGGTCCAACCCCACCCGGTGGACGGCCAGTTGCGGCTGGGCGCCGAGTGGCGCCCGCGGGACGACGGCGACGCCCGCTTCTCCTATCCGCAGGACGGCCACTCCTTCAACCAGGCGGTGCTGCGGTGCGTCGGCATCGGCAACTGCCGCAGCCACAGCGGCGGGGTGATGTGCCCCTCGTACCGGGCCACCGGCGAGGAGGAGCACTCCACCCGCGGCCGCGCCCGCCTGCTGTTCGAGATGATCGGCGGCCACCCGGACTCCCCGATCGGCGACGGGTGGCGCTCCACGGCGGTGCGCGACGCCCTCGACCTGTGCCTGGCCTGCAAGGGCTGCAAGTCCGACTGCCCGACCGGGGTGGACATGGCCACCTACAAGGCCGAGTTCCTCTCCCACCACTACCAGGGGCGGCTGCGGCCCGCGGCCCACTACGCGCTCGGCTGGCTGCCGCTGTGGGCCCGCGCGTCGCGGATCGCGCCCGCGCTGGTCAACAGCGCGCTGCGGGCGCCCGTGCTGGCCCGCCTGGGCAAGCGGCTCGCCGGTGTCGCCGACCGGGACGCGCCGCTGTTCGCCGAGGAGGACTTCGTGCAGTGGTGGCAGCGCCGGGAGGTGCCCGAGCCGGAACCGGGCGACCCGCGTGCCGTCCTGCTGTGGCCCGACACCTTCACGACGTACTTCCACCCCTCCATCGCACGGGCGGCCGTCCGCGTCATGGAGGACGCCGGCTTCCGCGTCGCCGTCCCGACCGAGGGCGTGTGCTGCGGCCTCACCTGGATCTCCACCGGCCAACTCGGCACCGCCACCAGGGTGTTGCGGCGCAGCGTGCAGGCGCTGCGGCCGTGGATCGAGGCCGGCACGCCGGTGGTCGGCCTGGAGCCGTCGTGCACCGCCGTCTTCCGCGCCGACGCACCCGAACTCCTGCCGGACGACGAGGACATCAAACGCCTGGCCGGGCAGTTCCACACCTTCTCCGAACTCCTCCTGCGGCACGCCCCGCAGGACTGGCAGCCGCCCACCCTCACCCGCGCCGCCACCGTCCAGACCCACTGCCACCAGCACGCCGTCACCGCCTTCGACGCCGACCGCGAGCTGATGCGCCGCGCGGGCATCGACGCCACCGTCCTCGACGAGGGCTGCTGCGGGCTCGCCGGCAACTTCGGCTTCGAGGCCGGGCACCACGAACTGTCCCTGCGGATCGCCGAACAGGGCGTCCTGCCCGCGGTCCGGCAGGCCCCGCCCGGCGCCATGGTCCTCGCCGACGGCTTCAGCTGCCGCACCCAGATCGAGCAGGGCGGCACCGGACGCGGCGCACTGCACCTCGCCGAGGCGCTCGCCCTGGCCCTGGACGGGCCGCTGCCGGCGCAGCACCCGGAGAAGGCGGTGGCGCGCCCCGCGCCGCCGTCACCGGGGGCGGCCCGTCTGGTGACGGCGGCGGCCACCGCCACGGCCACCGCGGCAGCGGGAGCCGCCGCCTATCCCCTGCTGCGCAGGCTGCGCCGCTGAGCCGCGCCCCGCAGGCCAAGGCAGCGGGCCGGGGCAGCAGACCGGGGCAAGCGTCGGGCAGCGAAAGGAGCGACATGTCGACTCGTGACCACCACAGGCGCGGGGACCGCGCCGGGGCCGAAGAGCGCGCCAAGACCGAGGGGCGGCTACCGTGACACCGGACCCGGCGACCGGCGGCCCGCCGGTGGAGAGCATGGAGGTCTCCACCTACACCGTCCCCACCGAGACGCCCGAGGCGGACGGCACCCTCGCCTGGGACGCCACGACCCTCGTCGTCGTCCACGCCCGCGCCGCCGGCCAGGCCGGTCTCGGCTGGACCTACGGCTCCGCGGCCGCCGCCACGGTCGTCCGCGACCACCTCGCGGCCGTCGTCACCGGCCGTTCGGCCTTCGACGTGCCCGGCGCCAACGCGGCCATGGACAGGGCGCTGCGCAACGCCGCCCGACCCGGCATCGCGGGACACGCCGTCTCCGCGGTGGACATCGCACTGTGGGACCTCAAGGCCCGCCTGCTCGGCCTGCCCCTGGTCAGCCTGCTCGGCGCCGTCACCCCGCAAGTGCCGGTCTACGGCAGCGGCGGCTTCACCACCTACGACGACGCCCAGCAGGACCGCCAACTGCGCCACTGGACGCAGGAGCTGGGCATCCCACGGGTCAAGATCAAGATCGCCGAGTCCTGGGGCGGCGCCGAGATGCGCGACCTGGCACGCGTCGCCCGCGCCCGCCGCGCCATCGGCGACGACGCCGACCTGTACGTCGACGCCAACGGCGGCTACACCCGCAAGCAGGCCGTCCGCATGGCGCGCGGCTTCGCCGAAGAGGGCGTCACCTGGTTCGAGGAGCCCGTCTCCTCCGACGACCTGGCCGGGCTCGCCGAGGTCCGCGCCGCCGTCACCGCCGACGTCACCGCCGGCGAGTACGGCTACACGCTGCCCTACTTCCACCACATGCTCGCGGCCGGCGCCGTCGACTGCCTGCAGGCCGACATCACCCGCTGCGGCGGCTGCACCGTATGGCTGCGCGCCGCCGCGCTCGCCGAGGCGCACGGCCTGCAGATCTCCGGCCACTGCGCGCCGAACCTGCACGCCCACGTCGCGGCCGCCGTGCCCAACATCCGCCACCTGGAATGGTTCCACGACCACGTCCGCATCGAGAACCTGCTGTTCACCGGCACCCTCGACCCCGCGGGCGGCCACGTCACCCCGGGCGCCGGCAAAGCGCCCGGCCACGGCATGGCCCTGCGCGCCGACGCAGCCGAGGAGTACCGCCGGCGATGACACCCCCGACCGCGACCCACGCCAGGAGCGAGCCCCGCGACCACCCGCGCCCGCTGCGCGACTACGCCCTCGTCGCGGACGGCGAGCGCGGCGCCCTGGTCGGGCCGGACGGCGACTACGTCTGGCTGTGCGCGCCGCGCTGGGACTCGCCCTCGCTCTTCGGCGCCCTGATCGGCGCCGGGGGCGCCTACGCCCTGGCCCCCACGGCCCCTTACGTCTGGGGTGGCCACTACGAGGAGGGCTCGCTGGTCTGGCGCAGCCGCTGGATCACCCGCGACGCCGGGGGCGTGGAGTGCCGCGAGGCCCTGGCCTTCCCCGGCGACCCCCACCGCGCCGTGATCCTGCGCCGCGTCCTGGCCCAGGAGGAACCCGTCGCCATGCGGGCCCTGCTCGAACCCGCGGGCGGCTTCGGGCACGAGAGGGTCCGCGACGCCACCTTGGACGAGCACGGCGTCTGGCACGCCCGGGCCGGCGACCTGCGACTGCGCTGGTCCGGCGCCGCCGGCGCGCACTTCCACGACGGGCGCTTCACGCTGGACCTGCGCGCCACGCCCGGCCGCCCGGCCGACCTCGTCCTGGAGGTCTCCGACCGGCCCTTCGACGGGCCGCCCCCGGACCCGGACCGGGCCTGGCGGGCGACCGAGGCGGCCTGGCGGCGTGCCGTCCCGGCGATCTCCGGCACCCTCGCGGACCGCGAGGCGCGCTTCGCCTACGCCGTCATGCGCGGCCTGACCGGCTCCGGCGGCGGCATGGTTGCCGCGGCGACCACGAGCCTGCCCGAACGCGCGGAAGAGGGCCGCAACTACGACTACCGGTACGTGTGGATCCGCGACCAGTGCTACGCGGGCCAGGCGGCCGCCGCCCTCGGCGGCTGCGCACTGCTCGACGACGCGGTGCGCTTCGTCTCCGCCCGGCTCCTGGCCGACGGCCCCGCTCTCGCGCCCGCCTACACCGTCGACGGCCTGTCGATCCCCGGGCAACGGCAGTTGGAGCTGCCCGGCTACCCCGGCGGCTTCGACATCGTGGGCAACCGGGTCAACCGGCAGTTCCAGCTCGACGCCTTCGGCGAGTGCCTGCTGCTCCTGGCCGCGGCCGCCCGCCACGACCGGCTCGATGCGGAGGGCTGGAAGGCCGCACGGACCGCGGCCGACGCCGTGGCCCGGCGCTGGCACGAACCCGACGCCGGCATATGGGAGTTGGACGCGCGCGCCTGGACGCACAGCAGGCTCATCTGCGCCGCCGGACTGCGCGCCCTCGCCGGAGCCACGGGAGCGGGAGCCGAGGCGGCCGGGTGGAGCTCGCTGGCCGAACGCATCGTCGCCGACACCGAACGGCACGCCCTGCACCCCAGCGGGCGCTGGCAGCGCTCCCCCGAGGACGAGGCCCTGGACGCCTCCCTGCTGCTGCCCGCCCTGCGCGGCGCGATCCCGGGCGACGACCCGCGCACGGTGGCCACCCTCGACGCCTACCGCGCGGCGCTCACCGACGACCACCTCGCCTACCGCTTCCGCCACGACGACCGGCCGCTCGCGCAGGCCGAGGGCGCATTCGTCATGTGCGGCTTCGTGATGGCGCTGGCGGAAGGACAGCAGGGCAGGACGACGGCGGCCCACCGCTGGTTCGACCGCAACCGCGCCACCTGCGGGCCCGCGGGCCTGCACTCCGAGGAGTACGACGCCGTCCAGCGGCAGATGCGCGGCAACCTGCCGCAGGCCTTCGTGCACGCCTTCCTGCTGGAGAGCGCGGTCCGGCTCGCGCAGGACGGCCCGGCGCCCGGAGCCCCGTCGTGAGCGGGCCGTCGCGGGCCCGCCGGCCCACCGAAACCCCGACCCACCGATCCACTGTTCCGCGGGAGGAAGCGGCAATGCCCCAGACGGTTCTCATCACAGGCGCCAGCGGCGGCATCGGGCGGGCCACGGCGCGTGAGTTCGCCCGGCGGGGCGCCCGCGTCGGCCTCGTCGCGCGCGGCCGCGCCGGGCTGGAGGCCGCCGCCGAGGAGGTGCGCGGCCTGGGCGGCGAACCCCTCGTCGCCCCGGCGGACGTGGCCGACCACACCGCGCTGCACGAGGCCGCGGCAGCGGTCGAGCGGCACCTCGGCCCGATCGACGTGTGGGTGAACGTCGCCTTCACCTCGGTCTTCGCGCCCTTCACGGAGATCACGCCCGAGGAGTTCCGGCGCGTCACCGAAGTCGCCTACCTCGGGTTCGCCAACGGCACCCGCGAGGCCCTCTCCCGCATGCTCCCGCGCGACCGCGGCACGATCGTGCAGGTCGGCTCCGCGCTCGGCGACCGGTCGATCCCGCTGCAGTCCGCGTACTGCGGCGCGAAGCACGCGGTGAACGGGTTCACCTCCTCGGTCAGGACCGAGCTGATGCACCAGGGCAGCAACGTGCACATCACTGTCGTGCAGATGCCGGCCGTCAACACACCACAGTTCTCCTGGGTCCGCTCCCGGCTGCCCCGGCACCCGCAGCCGGTGCCGCCGATCTACCAGCCCGAGGTGGCCGCCCGCGCGGTGCTGCACGCCGCCGCGCACCCGCGCCGCAAGCAGTACTACGTGGGCGCCTCCACCGTGGGCACCATCGTCGCCAACAAGTTCGCGGCCGGCCTGCTCGACCGCTACCTCGCCCGCACCGGATACGACTCCCAGCAGACCGGCGCGCCCGCGCACCCCCACCCCGACAACCTCTGGAAACCGGCCGACGCGGACCGCGACCACGGCGCCCACGGCGTCTTCGACGACTCCGCCCACGCCCACTCGGCCCAGGCGTGGCTCCCCCGCCACCCAGCCCTGACCTGGTCCGGGGCCGCCGGGCTGACCGCGGCGGCGGCCACGGCAGCCGCCTGGCTCCACCGCACCCGCCGCGCGGGCTGAGGTGAGGTGGGCCGGCAGGTGCCTCCAACCCCGCCGGTGCCTGACCTATCGGTCCGGACGAGCAGGCAGGTGCCTCGAATCCTGCGGGCTGATCCGTCGGGCGGGGCGGGTCCCACGGGGAGTGCGAGTCGCAGGCGTAATCGAGGGGCCGAGCCGTCGGGCCGGGCGAATCCCCGGCGCGGCACTGCCCGCTCACGACGCTGCCGCGGACTGGCTGCGCCGGTGCGGGCGCGTCGCTCGGCGTGGGTGTCGTACGGCCGGGGAGGCCGCTGCCCGCGGGTCAGCCGGCTCCGGCTTCCTCAGCGGGCCTTCGGCTTCGGCAGGCCCAGGTGGGCGCGCAGGGTGGCGCCCGTGTACTCCGTGCGGAAGCGGCCCTCGCGCTGGAGGATCGGGACGACGTGGTCGACGAACGCGGTCAGCTCGTAGGGCAGGGTGGAGCCCATGATCGTGAAGCCGTCGGCCGCGCCCGCGTCCTGCCACTCCAGGATCATGGCGGCCAGCTGCTCGGGGGTGCCCGCGAAGTGGAACTGGCCCGCGCCGCCGGTGACATGGAGGGCGACCTCGCGCAAGGGGGCGCCCGGGTTGGCGCGTGCGGCCTCGAAGAGCTGCTCCGCGCGGCTGGACACGCTGCCGGGCCCGGACCACAGCTCGGCGGGCAGCGGGGCGTCGGGATCGAAGCCGTCCGGGTCGAGCCCCGCGGTGTAGAGGGCGTTCTGCCAGCGGAACTCGGGGCTGGCGAGGTCCTCCAGCCGCTTGGCCTTGGCCTTCGCCTCCGCCTCCGTGCCGCCCAGGGTGACCATCAGCGCGGGCAGGACGGGGACGAGGCCCGGGTCGCGGCCGGCCGCGGCCGCCTGCGCGTGCAGCCGGGTGCGGAAGTCGACCGCCGACTCCAGGGACTTGGGACCGGAGAAGACCATCTCGGCGTACCGGGCGGCCAGGTGCATGCCGGGCGCGGACTGGCCGGCCTGGACGAGCACGGGGCGGCCCTGCGGCGAGCGCGGGAAGGGCAGGATGCCCTCCAGATCGTGGTATTCGCCGTGGAAGCGCGGGGTGCGCAGCCGGTCGCGGTCGGCCCAGGTGCCGTGCTCGCGGTCGCCGACCACGGCGTCGTCGTCCCAGCTGTCCCACACGGCGGTGGCCGCGTCGACGAACTCGCCGGCGCGGGCGTAGCGGTCGGCGTGCCCCAGGTGCTCGGCCTCGCCGAAGGCCGCGGCGGCGAGCGGGGTGATGGTGGTGACGATGTTCCAGCCGGCCCGGCCGCCGCTGAGGTGGTCCAACGTGGCGAACCTGCGGGCGAGTTCCCACGGCTTGGCATACGTGGTCGAGCCGGTGCCGACCAGGCCGATGTGGGTGGTGACGGCGGCGAGGGCCGACAGCACGGCGACGGGGTCGAACTGCGTCTGCGGCAGGTGCGCGGTGCGGTACTCGGCGATGGCGAGGTTGTCGGCGAGGAACACCGCGTCGAACAGGCCGCGTTCGGCCGTCCGCGCGATCTCGGCGTAGTAGGGGAGCCCGAGGACGCCGCGGACGTCGTCGGGCACGACCCGCCAGGCGGACTCGTGGTAACCGTTGGGCCAGACAAAGGCGTTGAAGTGCAGCGACGGCGTGCTCACGGTCGGTTTCCTCTCCCTACGGCGGGGTTCCCGCGCCGGACGTCGGGAGCCGGTCCACTGACCGGGAGCCGACTCCCCTACCACGACCGCCGCGCCCGCCCCGGTATTCCCGCCGCCCCGGACTCCGTCCGGACCGGACCGGCCGGGGCTTGCCGCCGCGCCCGTCAACGTCACCGGCAGCCTCGCTCTTCTGCTGACAGTGGACGCCCTGGCCGCAAGCATCCAGGACCGCGACGGTGCCGGGCGCTCCCTGCTACCTGGGGGTACCTGGGGCGTCGCTGTCACCGCGCCGAGAGGCGGGGCTGCCGCGCGGCCGTCGCCGGTCAGCGGATGTCGACGGTGACCGGGTGGACGTGGTCGATGGGCGCCGGGTCCGGTGGGGCGCCGCCCTCGCCGAACCGGACCAGGGCGAGTGCGCCGAGGACGGCGAGGCCGTAGCCCGCCACGCCGAGCGGGGCGAGGCCGGGGCGGGTGCGGTCGCCGAGTGCCACCACGCCCACGATCGCCGGGCCGAACGTCTCGCCGAGCACCATGGCCGCAGTGGCGATGGTCACCGAGCCGTGTTGCAGGGCCGAGGTGAGCAGCAGGAAGCCCGCGCCGCCGGCCAGCAGCAGGGCGTACGTCGCCGGGTCGGTCACGATCGCGCCGGGCGACAGATGGGGGATGAGGCGTACCGCCAGCGTCACCACGCCGAAGCCCAGGCCCGCGCCCAGCCCGAGAGCGGCCGACCGCACCCGAAGGCCCGGCAGCCGGCCCGCGG
>NZ_FNIE01000018.1 GCF_900103985.1 Actinacidiphila guanduensis
CCCCCTCCTCCCTCGCCGTCGACCTCGCCCACGAAACCGGCCTCACCCTCATCGGCTTCCTCCGCGGCACCTCCATGAACGTGTACGCGGGCGAGCAGCGGGTCGCCCTCCACGCGACGGCCTGAACGGGCCGCCCGCCCCTGCCCGCTGCACGGGAAAGGGCCGGCCGGCGGAAGCAGCGCCCCCCTGCCGACCGGCCCTCCCCCCCTCTTTTCCGCTCTTTCGCTCCGGGGGCTTCAACCGGTGTCGACGGTCGATCATGCTCGGCCGATCGTTCCTCACGGCCTGCGCGTGTTCTCCCTTTCGACACCGGCCGCCCCCTGCGACTCAATCGCTGAACTCAACCGCTGATACGGGTTCTACGGGTAACTCGTCAGCGTCTCGTGGGTGTGGCTGGCCGTCACCGCCGCGCCCGAGTTGTCGATGATGTGGTTGATGTTGCCCGCGCCGCCGAGAACCGTGGTGACCATGTCGTGGAACTTCACGCCCGAGGTCGTGGGGGTCTCGATCGCGTGGCCCAGGACGAGGTCGGGGTGGTCGCGCAGGTAGGCGTAGATGCCGACGCCCCACGCCTCGTGCGTGGTCACGGAGTTGGCCACCTTGTAGGAGGCGTACCCGAGGTCGCCGCCGCTGGTGGTCCAACTGGCCTGGTCCGGCACGTCGTACGGGGTCTCGCTCTGGTAGAAGTACACGCGGCCGCCGTTGGCGTTCCAGGTGGTCTGGTACTTCTCGTAGTGCTCGACCGCCAGGCCGTACATGGTGACGTTGGCGCCGTTGACGACCAGGCCCTGCTGGGCCGGGTTGGTGTTCCAGCCCACGCCGTTGGAGTGGTCGCCGCGCCACAGCCACAGGTCGTCGCCGATGACGTTGGCGCTGTTGACCACCAGGGTCGTGGTGGCCTTGCCGGCGATGTCGCCGCCGACGCGGAAGAACACGTCCTGCAGCACGGTGGGGTCGGCGGCGTGCGAGGCGGTGGAGCCGGACGGGCCGATCTGCATCAGTGTCGCGGAGTTGGTGGTGTTGGCGCTGATCAGCAGGCCGGCGATGTCGATGCCGTCGACGTCGGCGGTGGTGATCGCGGTGACGCCGTTGTCGGGCACCAAGGTGGCCAGGCCGAGGCCGAGCACGACGGTGTCGGGGCGGGTGATGTTCAGCGGCGCCGACAGGTGGTAGACGCCCGGGGTGATGATCAGGTTCTTGCCCGCGGCGAGCGCGGCGTTGATCGTGGTGGCGGTGTCACCGGACTTGACGATGTAGAACTGGTCGATCGGGATCGAGGTCCCGGCCGGGGTGCCGTTGGTCCAGCTGGGGCCTTGGGCGTTGGTGCGCAGCGCCGGGTCGAACACCTGCCAGGCGCCGGAGGAGTCGACGTAGAGGAACGGCTTCTCCTTGGTCGTCGGGCTCTGGGCGACCGTGGTGTAGGGCGGGTTGGGGAAGCTGTTGCCCGGGGCGCCGTTGTCGCCGACGAAGACCATGTTCCAGTTGCTGCCGGACCAGCCGCCCATGGCGGTGTCCTTGGTGAGGTACTGCTGCTGGGTGCCGGAGGTGATCGTGCCCGAGATCCGGGAGTCACCGATGTAGCCGCCGCTGGACCAGTTGGTGGAGGTGCCGTGGGTGTTGTCGTAGAGCAGCATGCCGCCGTGCACGTCCATCCGGCGGAACGGGTCGGCCTGGGAGGCGGCCCACATGGTGCTGCCGGAGCTGGGGGTGACGGACATGTTCTCGGCGTCGCGCCAGAAGATCTGGGTGGCGTTGCCGTCGCTGGTGTGGCCGGAGACGTGGACGCCGCCGCCGGTGATGTTCACCTGGTCGGGGTTGAGGCCGAGCCCTGCGACCTGGGTGTAGTAGCCGACGGGCACGTCGACGTTGTAGGTGCCGGGGGTGAAGAGCAGGGCGTTGCGCTGCGTGCCGAACTCGTTGTTGACCTGGGCGTTGTAGACCGAGTTGATCGTCGACTGGATGGCGGACGTCGACATCGACGGGTCGAACACCGTGACGTTGGGGCCGAAGTCCGGGGTGCCGGCCGGCGGGGTGGTGCCGCCGCCGGAGCCGCCGATGGTGAAGGACTGCGCGGCGGTCCCGTTGCAGGTGTACTGCTCGAGTTGGACGCTGTCGGCGGTGGAGGCGCCGGGCACGTCCAGGCACTTGCCGCTGTTGCGGTTGACGAAGTGGTAGGTGCCGCCGGACTCGGCGACGGGCTGCCACTGCTGGTTGGCGCCGCCGCCGTAGAGCCACAGCTGGGTCAGGGCGCCGTCGGCGGTGGAGACGTCGGTCTCGTCCCAGACCTGACTGGGAGCGCTCGACACCCCGATCCGGTAGTAGCCGCTGTCGGTGGCGGTGAACTGCCAGGACTGGGCGGCGGTGCCGTTGCAGGTGTACTGCTGCACGGCGGTGCCGTTGGCGGTGGCGGCCGCGCGGGCGTCGACGCACTTGCCGCTGCCGGCGTTGACGACGGTGGCCGGGGAGGTGGGGATGGTGGCGGCGCCGGCGCCGCTCGCGGTGATCAGGGCCAGGCCGGCGCCCGCCGGGAGCAGCAGCGCGGCCGCGAGGGCGGCGGTCCGTCTGCGGTGCCGGCGGGGGCGGGCGGAGGTGGGGGAAACCGTTGTCACACGGGGCTCCTCGGTCGCGTTGTGGGGGGGGGATCGCGATGTGGTCTGGACCGTAGGTCCAGACCAGTGAGGAGTCAATACAGAACAAAAAATAAGTCGTGAACTATGCCGCGCGCCCTCGGCCGTGGAGGGGGCGGGGTCCTGGCTCAGGGCCGGCTCAGGGCTCCACGACGTTGGTGACCAGCAGGCCGATGAGCAGGACGCCGACGACGATCCGGTAGATCACGAACAGGTTGAAGTCGTGCCGGGCGACGTAGCGCAGCAGCCAGGCGATGGAGGCGTAGGCGACGACGAAGGAGACCAGGGTGCCCACCGCGAGCGCGCCGGTGCTCACACCCCCGCTGGTGGCGTCCTTGAGCTCGTAGAGCCCGGCGCCGGTGAGGGCGGGCAGGCCGAGGAAGAACGACAGCCGGGTGGCGGCCATGCGGTCCAGGTCGCGGATGAGGGCGGTGGAGATGGTGGCGCCGGAGCGGGAGAAGCCCGGGAAGAGCAGCGCGAGGATCTGCGAGCAGCCCACCCACATCGCGTCGCGCAGGGTCACCTCGGCCTCGCTGCGCTTGTAGCGGGCCATCTGCTCGGCGGCCCACATCACCCCGCTGCCGACGATCAGCGAGGCCGCCACCACCCACAGCGAGCCGAGCGGCCCGTCGATGAGCGGCTTGGCGGCCAGCCCGACGACCACGATGGGGATCGTCGCGTAGATCACCCACCAGGTGAACTTGTAGTCGTGGTCGGTGCGGGCCCGGCGGTCGGTGAGGCCGCGCAGCCAGGCGCCGACGAAGCGGGCGATGTCGCGGAAGAAGTAGACGAACACCGCGAGGATGGCGCCGACCTGGATCACCGCGGTGAAGCCCACGACGGAGTCGTCGTCGACGGGGATGTTCATCAGGCCCTCGACCAGCTTGAGGTGGCCCGTGGAGGAGACCGGCAGGAACTCGGTCAGCCCTTCCACGATGCCGAGAATGACGGCCTGGCCGACGCCGATGGCACTCATGGGCGGTTCCCGTCCCCTTGGGGTTCTGCGGTGCTCGGTCTGCTGCGACTACATGGGCGTAGACACCTTCGGCAGACTCTAGGGGATGGGCGTGCGCCGCACCGAAACGGGGGCAGGGCGCGGCCCGGTGCGGGCGGTCCGCGGGGACCGTCCGCACCGGGGTGTCAGGGGGTGCTCAGCGACCGGTCAGCACGTGAGGAGCAACCGAGAGCAACTGGTCGGCCCCTACCGACACGGACGTCAGCAGGGCCCGAGGTCCTGCCAGACGCCCCACTCGCCGGTGGTGCCGGGCACCTCGTCGGTGGTCCACCACTTGGCCTGCCAGGTGTGGCCGCCGTAGGAGACCTTGTCGCCGCCGACGTAGATCGCCGAGGAGCTCCACGGCTGCGCGGTGCAGGCGCTGGCGCCGCCGGTGACGGTGAGGGTGTACGTGGCGGTGTGGGTGGTGCTGCCGGCCTTGCCGGTCACGGTCAGCGGGTAGCTGCCGTTGACCGCCGAGGAGGAGGCGGACACGGTCAGGGTGGCGCTGCCGCCGGCGGTGACCGATCCGGGGCTGACCGCGGCGGTGACGCCGGCGGGCGCGCCGGACACGCTCAGCGCGACGGACTGGGCGCTGCCGGCGGTGACCGCGGTCTTCACCGTGGAGGTGGCCGAGCCGCCGACGGCGACGGAGCCGGAGGAGGGGGTCAGCGCGACCGAGAAGTCGTTGGCGGGCGGCGGGGTGGTGCTCCCGCCGCCGCTGAACGGCTCGAAGGTGTGGCTGAACTGCCAGGTGCTCTGCGAGATGCCGGAGCAGGTGTCGGAGGCGCTGCTGCCGGGGCAGCCGCCGTTGTCGCGCTGCAGCGCCCAGAAGGACAGCGTGTTGATGCCCTTGCTGACCGCCCAGTTGTAGACGGTGGTGGCGTTGGCGGTGGTGAAGGTCTCGGCCGGCCCGTAGTCGTCGACGCCGGGCATCTCGGTGACGCCGATGGTGTTCCACAGCTGGGCGTCGGTCCGGTTCGGGTAGAGCTGCGCGAGCTGGTCGTGCAGGCCCTGGGCGGCGGTCTCGGTGTCGGTGGCCATGTTGTGGGTGGCACCGTCGTAGTAGTCGAACGTCATCAGGTTGACGACGTTGAGGTTCACGCCGTTGGAGACCGCGTTCTGCAGCACCGGCAGGCCGGAGCCGTCGCCGAGGCTGCCGGTGGTCAGGCCGTGGGTGGTGGTCGGCAGGGTGTAGGAGAACTGCACGGTGCGGCCGTTGGCCGCCGCCCAGTCCTGGACCTGCTTGACGGCCTTGTTGCGGCGGTCGATGCCCGCGGAGTTGGAGAGCGAGTCGGCCTCGACGTCCAGGTCGATCCGGGTGACGTCGTAAGTGGTGATGACGCTCTCGTAGGCGGCGGCGATCGAGTTGACGTTGGTGCAGCTGTCGGCGATGTCGGTGCCGGTGGTGTCGGCCGCGTACCCGCCGAAGGACGGGATGACGTTGCCGCCGCCCGCCTGGATGGTGTCGATGTCGGCGCCGAAGTTCGCCTGGCTCACCGGGGTGGAGCTGTCGCCGTTCCAGTCGGGGGTGCACGAGCCGGCCGAGGCGGTCTGCAGGAACGCCATGGTGAGGTACTTGTTGCCCGAGGAGGAGGCGAGGCCGGAGAGGCTGTCGCCGTTGTACGCCTCGAAGTACGGGGCGAAGACGTGGGTGGGCAGCGGGGTGGCCGCGTGGGCGGAGCCGGCGCCGGTCAGCGCGAGGCCGGCGGAGGCCGCCGCGGTGACGAGGCCGGTGAGCAGGGCGCGGGTGCGCGTGCGGGCCTTGGGGGCTCTGCGAACGGGTCCGGTCATGGACCGCGCTCCCTTCGACGGTGGGGGTCCCAGCACGCGGGCCCGGTGCTGGTCTGGACCAATACTCTTGGTAGGGACCACCCAACTGTCAAGACTCCTAACAGATACCGCCGTTGGCACCGCGGCGACTTGGCCCGCCATTGGCCGGCTCTTGGCCCACCGCGGACCCGCGCCCTCGCTCCGGCTCAGTGCAGCCAGCTGAAGAGGGCGAGCGCGGGCACGAAACGCGCGGCGTCCACGGTGCCGACGCCCGTCGCCATGTCGTAGCCCTTGACCGCGGTGTAACCGGTCACGCCGTCGTAGCTGTTGTCGGTGCCGTCCGCGACGTCCACGATCCCGCCGGCGGCGCCGGCCCTGGCCAGCGTGTAGAGGGCGGTGTGGATGTCGCCCACCCGCTGCCCGGCGACCTGGTCGGCGAGCGCGACGACGCCCGAGAAGAGCGGGCTCGCCTCACTGGTGCCGCCGTAGACGTCCCAGCCGACGGCCGTGGGGTCGTAGCTGGAGTACACCCAGGCGCCGCCGTCCACCGCCGCGGACATCGAGACGTCCGGGGTGCCGCGCCGGCCGCCCACGGTGCCCGCCACCCCGTTCTGGTACGACGGGCGGGCGAAGACGTGCGACTGCCCGCCGCCACCGGCCCCGTAGTCGTTGTAGACCGAGTCCGGCGCGCTGCGGCGGCCCGACTCGTCCAGGTGCAGCTGGGTGCCGCCGATGGAGGTGACCAGCGGATCGGCCGAGGGCCAGGAGTTCACCGGGTACGGGTAGTTCGCCGTGCCGTCCTCGGTGGCGTCGGTGGGGCCCGCGTCGCCGGAGGAGGCGAGCACGGTCACCCCGCGCGCCCGGGCGGCCCGGAAGGCGTACCGCAGGTTCTCGATGCTGGAGAAGTCGCCCTTGGCGAAGCCCGGGAAGGTGTTCTCGGTGGCGCCGAAGCTCTGCGTGATGACGTCGCCGACACCGCGGTCGATCAGCGACTTCTCGGCGTCCATCATCTCGGGCAGCCCGGTGACGCCCTCGGTCTCGGCGACCCCGGTCTCCACCAGTACCAGGTGCGCGCCGGGCGCGACCGCGTGCGCCATCTCCACGTCCAGCGTGGTCTCGCCGGCCCAGCCGTTCTGGTCGGCGTCGGCCGGGTCGAAGGGCGGCACATGGCCCCACTTGACGACCTGCACCTCGGTGCTCGGCAGCCCGAACTGCCGGCTGTAGACGTCGAGGTCGTGCTGGATCGTCGGGGAGCCGAAGGAGTCCACGATGACGATCGTCCGGCCGCGCCCGGTCACCCCGGAGCGGTAGAGGGGGTTGAGGTCGTACGCCTGGCGGTACTGCAGAGGCGTGTAGCAGTTGATGCCCCAGTTCGCCTGGCACTGCGCGATGGTCAGCGGGCTGCTCGCGCCCTTGACCAGTTCGTGCCCGGTGACGGCGGGGACCGGCTTGGCAGCGGGCGCCGGGCGCTCGGCGGTGGCGGCCGCGCCGGTCGCGGGGGCGGCGACCAGGGCGGCGGCGGTGAGGGCGGCGGCCCCCGCGGCGGCGACGGCGGCGCGGCGCCGCGGACGGAATGGGCGCATGGACTCTCCTTGCGTGGAGGGCTCTTCGGGCGTGGCCGCGGCACCGCCCGCGAAGGGTGGGGCCATGGCCGCTTCCGTGGATCATGCCCAGGACAAGGAGGTCCGCATGTGTCGGATCGCCGTTCTACCCGAACGGCCGATCATCTGACCATCACTCAGAAGGGCCGTCCGAGGCGTGAGGAGCGCCGGGTACCGCGATGCCGGGCGCCCGGCCGGCTCGCGAGCCGGCCGCTCAGGAGACGATGTCCTTCGTGCGGAAGCCGCGGAACGCCAGCGCCGCCAGCACCACCGCGTACGCGACCGACACCGCCGTGCCCTGTGCCATCCCGCTCCACTCGGTGGTCGGCTGGATCGCGTCCAGCCACGCGTACTGCCAGTGCGCGGGCAGCACCTTGCGCCAGGAGTGCAGCGCCGTCACCGCGTCCAGCACGTTGCCGACGATGGTCAGCCCGACCGCGCCGCCCACCGCGCCCAGCGGCGCGTCCGTCACTGTGGACAGCCAGAACGCCAGCGCCGCCGTGACCAGTTGGCTCGCGTAGATGTACGCGACCGTGACCGCGAGCCGCGCCACCGCCGTGCCCGCCGGGACCGCGCCCCCGGCCGGCAGCTCCAGCGGCCCCCAGCCGTAGGCGACACCGCCCGCCACCAGCGCCACCAGCGGCAGCACCACCAGCGCGACCGCGCTGAAGCCCAGCGCCACGGCCAGCTTCACCGCGAGCAGCCGCACCCGCGGCACCGGCGCGGCCAGCAGGTAGCGCAGGCTGGACCAGCCGGCCTCCGAGGCCACGGTGTCCCCGCAGAACAGCGCCACCGGCACCACGAGCACGAAGCCCGCCGACACGAACAGCGCGGTGGCCGCGAAGTTGGCGCCGGAGGAGGTGGCGGTGTCGATGAGGGTCGGGCCGCCTGCGTCGTTGCCGGACGGGGTGCCGCCGACGGCGAAGGCGGCCATCAGCACGAAGGGCAGCGCGACCAGGAGGCCGAAGACCACCATCGTGCGGCGCCGCCGCAACTGGCGCCGGGCCTCCACCCGCAGCCGCAGGGTGCGGCCGGGGCGGTAGCCGGGGGCGGTGGCGGACCCGGGAGCGGCAGGGCGGGCGGGCGGTACGACAAGGGCGCTCGCCACGCCCGTACCCGTACGGCCCGCGCCCGCGGTGTCCGTGCTGGCCGTGCTGCCCGTGCTGTCCGTGCCGCCGGCCGCGTCCGTGCCGCCCGCGCTCCCCGCGCCGTCCGTACCCGTGCTCACGCCGAACCTCCGATCAGGGTCAGGAAGGCGTCCTCCAGCCGGCGGTGCGGGCCGACCTGCGCCACCGGGACGCCCAGGCGCACCAGTTCGGTCACCAGCGCGGCCGGCGTCATCCCGTCCAGCACCGCGAGCAGGCCGTCCTCCTCGCGGACGGCCGTCGCGACCCCGGGCAGCGCGGCCACCTTGTCCACCACGCCCTGCTCCATCTCGCCCTCCACGCCCACCAGTACGGTGTCCGCCGAGCCGACGATCTCGGCCACCGGGCCCGCCGTCACCAGCCGGCCGCGGTCCATCACCACCAGGTGCGTACAGCTCTGCTCGACCTCCGCGAGCAGGTGGCTGGAGACGATGACCGTCCGGCCGCCGGCCGCGTAGCGGATCAGCACCTCGCGCATCTCGCGGATCTGCGGCGGGTCCAGGCCGTTGGTCGGCTCGTCGAGGATCAGCAGGTCGGGCAGGCCCAGCATGGCCTGGGCGATGGCCAGGCGCTGCCGCATGCCCTGCGAGTAGGTGCGCACCGCCCGCTGCAGCGCGTCGCCGAGTCCGGCGATCTCCAGCGCCTCGGCCAGGTGGGCGTCCTGCTCGGGCCGCCCGGTGGCCTGCCAGTACAGGTCCAGGTTCTGCCGCCCGGTCAGGTGCGGCAGGAAGCCGGCGCCCTCCACGAAGGCGCCCACCCGCGACAGCACCGGCGCACCCGGCCGGACCGCCTCGCCGAACACCCGGATCTCGCCGTCGTCGGGCCTGATCAGGCCCATCAGCATCCGCAGGGTGGTGGTCTTGCCGGCCCCGTTGGGCCCGAGCAGGCCCAGCACCTGGCCGGGCTCCACCCGGAAGGACAGGTCGCGCACGGCGTAGCGGTCGGCGGACTTCGCGTACCGCTTGCTCAGGCCGGTGATCTGCAGCGGCACCGCGGCGAGCGCCGGGTCGGCCGGCCGCGGCCGCACCCGACGGCGGCCGGTGAGCAGTAGCGCGACGGCCACCACGAGCGCGGCCGGCGGCAGCGCCCACACCCACCACGGCACCGAGGCCGCGTCCGCGTGCAGCGCGTGGTCGACCGGGACGGTGAGCCCCGGGCCGTCGAGGGCCACGGTGGAGACGGCGGGCGCGGCGGGGACCGCGTAGCCGAGGTCGGTGCTGGCCAGCGCCACGCCCATGCGGTGACCGGCGGCGAACTCGTGGTCGATCGCGGGCAGTCGGATGCGGACGGCGGTGCCGTGCGGGGAGCCGGCCACCCGGACGGGGGTGACCAGGCCGGAGGGCAGGGTGCGCTTGCCGTCCGGCCCGATGTCGTAGACCTTCGCGAACAGGACCGCCTCGGGTGCGCTGGTGGCGACCTTCACGGTGACGCCCGGCGAGCCCGTCACGGTGGTCGCCCTCGGCAGCGGGGCCGAGGTGAACAGGGCGGTCTGGCCGGGGAAGTCGGTGGCCAGGCCGGTGTCCGCGCCGAGTTGGGAGAGCTGGCTGAGCGAGCCGAGTCCCGGCACCGCGGAGATCGCCGGGGGCGCGCCGCCTGCCGGGCGGGTGACCTGCTGCGGCCGCCCGCCGAGCGCGATCCGCTCGCTGCCCGTGCCGTCGAGCCCGGGGTACACGCCGGCGCTCGCCCCTCGCAGCACGACGCTGCCGTCGGTGGAGTCGAGGCCGCCGGTGCGGGTGACGCGGAAGGCGGGGCCGGTGGCCGCGCCCGTGTCCTTCTTCAGGTAGTGGTCGAACCACGTGGTGACCCGGGCGTCGATCCGCTGGGGCTCGGTGTCGCCGCCGTCGTGGCCGCCCGCGATCCAGTCGACGTCCACAGGGGCGCCGTTGGCGCGGATCGCCTTCGCGGCGGCGTCGGCCTGGCCGAGGGTGAACAGGGAGTCGGTCTGGCCCTGCACGAGCAGGGTGGGCACGTCGATGCTGCGCGCCACGGCCTGAGGGCTGAGGGCGGCAAGGCGGGCTTCGGCGGCGGCGTCGGGCTTCCCCGCTTCGGCGACGCGGGTGTAGAGGGCGCACAGGGAGGGCTCGAAGCGGCCGCAGCCGGGGGCGGGTGCCCGGCTGCTCGGGGGTGCCTGTCCGTTGCCCGGCGGGGCGTTCCGGCCGGTGGCGGGGGCGGTCTGCCCGCCCGGGGACGGGGTGGCCGTAGCGCCGGCCGTGCCCGTGGTGTTCAGGGCCGTCTCCGGGGAGCCGGCGGAGAAGAGGATGCCGGTCCACAACTTCTTGTAGACACCGTCGGGGAAGAGGGCGTCGGAGAGATTCCAGTAGCTCTCGCGGGGGGCGATGGCGTCGATGCGGTGGTCGTAGCCGGCCGCGAGCAGGGAGAGGCCGCCGCCGTAGGAGATGCCGGAGACGCCGACGCGGGGGTCGCCGGGGGCGTCGAGCTGCACGGCGGGCTGCTCGGCGAGCCAGTCCAGCAGGCGGCTGACGTCGGCGACCTCGCCGGTGCGGGAGTTGAGCCCGATCTGCCCGCCGGAGCGGCCGAAGCCGCGCGCGGACCAGGTCAGCACGGCGTACCCGTGCCGGGCCAGCGCCTCGGCCTGCGCCTTCACGTCCGCCTTGCTGCCACCGAAGCCGTGGGCGAGCAGGACGGCGGGGCGCCGCCGGGTGCCGCCGGTGGTGAAGTAGGAGGTGTCGAGCTTGACGCCGCCCGCGCCGGTGAGCATCGCGTCGCTCTCCCGTACGGCGGCTCCCCCGCCGCCCCCGCTCGCGCCGAGCGCCACTCCCCCGCCCACCGCCACCACGGCGAGCGCCCCCACCGCCGCGACCCATTTCCGCCCGCGCGGCCACCGAAATCGCATCCCCCGATCCTAGGTCGCCACCCGCGCGACAACGGGCGCCGGGCCGGTGGGGGGCGGTTTTCCCCGGCTTTTCCCAGGGTTCGAGGGCGTGGGGGCGACTGGGTCAGGCACCGGGGGCCTGGTGCCGCGGCCGGTACAGGGTGATCGGTCGCCTGTGGCGGTTCGGGGGTGACGGTGGGGGGCGGTACGGTCCTGGGGTGGGGACTTTGACGGCTGCGCAGCGCAGGGCCGTGGTCGAGTCGGAGCCCGGGACGGGGCGGCTGGCCGCGCGGCCGCAGGTGTGCGCGGCGCTGGTGGCGGCCGGGGTCGCCGTACGGCACGGGCGGGCCGGGCACCATGGCTTCTACCTGAACCGCGAGGGGCTGGCGCTGCGGGCGGAGCTGATGCGGGCGGCCGAGCAGCGGACGCCGGAGCCGCAGGGACCCGCGGAGCCCACGGAACCCGCCGCGGGCGGTTTCGTGGCGGACGACGGTTCCGGGGCGGTCCCCGCCTCGCCGCGCCGTGCGGCCGAGGTGGCGGCCGCGTGGGAGGGGCTGCTGCAGATCAGGTCCGTACTGGGCGCGGGGGCCGCGGAGGTGCCCGCGCCGTGGGAACGCGAACGCGCGGTCCACGCGGTGGCGCTGGCGCTCGAAGCAGCGGGGGTGCCACCGGCCCGCCCGGACTCCCCCGGCTACCAGGTCGCCCCGTCCCAGGACCCCGCCCTCCCCCGTATCACCTGGACATCCCCGTCGCAGGCCCCGCAGGCCCTTGCCCGGATCGCCTCGCTCCTCCCCTCTTCGGGCTGGCAGCCCACCCTCCACCGCACCCGCACCGCAACCCCGTACCTCCTCGCGTCCCCCCGCCGGGCCTGAGTGGGTTCTTGCGCAAGGAACCGCCCGAAACGGGCGCCCCGGTCCGCCCCGGACCACCCGCCGGCACATGGCTCGGCGCGCGGCTCCCCTCGCACCCGCACGCCTTGTGTCCGCGGGTCTGCCGTCGCACAAGGGGTCGCGGCCGTCGTGGGAGGGGGAACCGGCCGGTCAGGGGCGGCGGGGCCGGGATAGAGTCGCATGCATGGAATATCGCCACCTCGGCCGCAGCGGCCTCTTCATCAGCGAAATCGCCTACGGCAACTGGCTCACGCACGGCTCCCAGGTGGAGGAGGACGCCGCCACGGCGTGCGTGCGGGCGGCGCTGGACGCCGGGATCACCACCTTCGACACCGCCGACGTGTACGCGCAGACCCGCGCCGAGTCGGTGCTCGGCCGCGCGCTGAAGGGCGAGCGCCGCGAGGGCCTGGAGATCCTGACGAAGGTCTTCTGGCCCACCGGCCCCGGCAACAACGACCGTGGCCTGTCCCGCAAGCACATCCACGAGTCGATCGCCAACTCGCTGCGCCGCCTGCAGACCGACTACGTCGACGTCTACCAGGCGCACCGCTTCGACGTCTCGACCCCGCTGGAGGAGACGATGGAGGCGTTCGCCGACGTCGTGCACTCCGGCAAGGCGCTCTACATAGGCGTCTCGGAGTGGACCTCGGACCAGATCCGCCGCGGCCACGCGCTCGCCCGCGAGCTGCACATCCCGTTCGTCTCCAACCAGCCGCAGTACAGCGCGCTGTGGCGGATCATCGAGGGCGAGGTCGTCCCCACCAGCGAGGAACTCGGCATCGGCCAGGTCGTGTTCTCGCCCATCGCGCAGGGCGTGCTGACCGGCAAGTACAAGCCGGGACAGCAGCCGCCGGCGGGCTCGCGCGCCACCGACGACAAGGGCGGCGCCGACATGATCAGCCGCTGGATGCGCGACGAGGTGCTGGAGCGCGTGCAGTTGCTGGAGCCGCTGGCCGCGGAGGCGGGCCTGTCGCTGGCCCAGCTCGCCGTCGCCTGGGTGCTGCAGAACCCGAACGTGTCGGCCGCGATCGTCGGCGCCTCCCGCCCGGAGCAGGTCGCGGAGAACGCCAAGGCCGCGGGCGTCAAGCTCGACGCGGACCTGCTGGCGAAGATCGAGGAGATCCTGGAGCCGGTCGCGGTCACCAGCCCGCTGCGGGTGCACGAGAACGTGCCCGCCAAGCGCTGACCTGCGGTTCTCTTCCACGGCGGCCGTACGCCGGGCTCGGACCCGGGTACGGCCGCCGTGTCGTCGGCGGACCCGGGTAGACTGACGACAGCCCTGTAGACAGTGGGGCGGCGGCCGGGACGTACCGTGGAGACGAGGGTCCGCGGACCCGGCGGACCAGCAGGACGCGGTCGCACGCGGCCCAGGCAGGCGGCGGGCGGCCCGCACGGACACCGCACCGGCGGCCCGGCTCCCCGCCCGGCCCGGCCGGGGAAAGGCACCGACTCCACGCGATGACCCGGCACCCGCGGCACACCCCCGAGCCCGAGTCCGCAGACCCCGCGCACGACGCCGGCCGCGACCCCACCGCCCCCGGACCGGAGCCCGTGCACCCGGCGCCCACCTCCGAGCCCGAGGACCCCGCGGGCACCCCGGAACCCCACCCCACAGGCTCCTCACGCGACCCCGAGCCCGAGCCCGGACCCGCCGAACCCGCACTCTCCGTGCCGGGACGTATCCGCACCCCTTACACCCGGGCGGTTCTGCTGCTCGCGGTTCTGCTGGGGGCCGGCTTCGCCGTCGTGGCGGCCGTGGTGAACCTGCGGCAGGGGCACCCGTACGGCTTCGACACCGGGCCGCACCACTGGGCGGTCGCGCACCGGCCGCACGGGTGGGTGGTGGCCGCCCGCGGGGTGACCCACGCCGGGACGGGGGCGTACCCGTACCTCGCCGCGGCGGCCGGCGGGCTGCTGGCCGGCAGACGCGCCGGATGGCTGCGGACCGGTGTGCCCACCGCGCTGCTCGCGGTGCTGGCGCTGCTCGCCGAGCAGGTGGTGCGCACCGCGCTCATGGCCGCCTTCGCCCGGCCCCGCCCGCCGGCGGCCGACTGGGCCACCCCCGTGACGGGCCACGCCTTCCCCTCGGGGCACTCCTCCTCCGGCGCGATGGCGGCCGGCCTGCTGGCCTGGGGCCTGCTGTGGGCCCTGCCGCCGCTCGCCGGCCGGCTCGGGGCGGCGGTGTGCGTCCTGGCCGCGGCCGCGATCGGCTTCACCCGCGTCTACCTGGGCGTGCACTGGCCCAGCGACGTGCTCGGCGGCTGGCTCTACGCGGGCCTGTGCCTCACCCTGGCGCTGCCGCTGCTGGCCGCGTTCGTCCGCCGGGCGGGTACGGCGGACACAGCAGGCGCGGCCGACGGATCCGGCGCACCCGAGCCGCCGGTCAGACGCTGACGCCGTGCGAGCGCAGGAACCGCAAGGGGTCGACGTCGTCGCCGTACACCGGCCCGGTGCGCACCTCGAAGTGCAGGTGCGGGCCCGTGGCGTTGCCGGTCGCGCCCGAACGCGCGATCCGCTGGCCCTCGTTGACGTGCTGGCCGACCTTCACGGAGATCTGCGACAGGTGGCCGTACTGGCTGTAGTAGCCGTCCGCGTGCCGGATGACGACCTGGTAGCCGTACGAGCCGCCCCAGCCGGCGGTGACCACGGTGCCGGAAGCGGCCGCGTGGACGGCGGTGCCGGTGCCGACGAGGAAGTCCACGCCCGTGTGGTAGCCGCTGGCCCAGCTCGCGCCGCCGACGTGGTAGCCGGTGCCTATGGCGGCGTGGACGGGCACGGTCCAGCCGGTGGTGTGCGCGGCCTTGTGGGTGGTCTTCGGGGCTGTCTTGTGGGCGGCCTTGGCGTCCGTCTTGTGCTCGGCGGGCGCCTCGTGGTGCTTGGCGGGGGCCGGGTGGGTCGCGGGCTTGGGCTTCGTCGCCGTGGCGGCGGAGTGCGCGGAGTGCCTGCCGCCCGCGGGCTCGGCCAGGTGCAGGTGCTGGCCGGGGAAGATCAGGTCGGGGTCGTCGCCGACGACCTCGCGGTTGTCGCGGTAGAGCGCGGGCCAGCCGCCCTTGACCGCGTGCTCCTCGGCGATCTGCGAGAGGGTGTCGCCGTGGACGACGGTGTAGGGGTCGGCCTTCTCCCGGGTGGGAGCGACGGCCGGCTTCGCGGGCTGCTTCGGCTTCGCGGACCGCGTGGTCTTCGGCTCGGCGGCCTCCGGCTTCTTCGGCGCCGCCTCGTGCGCCGCCTTCTGCACGCTCTTCACGGCCTTCGGCTTCGCCGCCGCCACATGCACGGTGTGCGAGGCGGTCGCGGGCTCGCGGGTCAGCCCCGCCTCGCGGGAGCAGACCGGCCAGGCTTTCGGCCCCTGCGCGTCGAGCACCTTCTCGGCGATCGCGATCTGCTCGCTCTTGCTGGCCAGGTCCGCCCTGGGGGCGTAGGCGGTGCCTCCGTACGCCTTCCATGTGCCGGCCGCGAACTGCAGCCCGCCGTAGAACCCGTTGCCCGTGTTGATCGACCAGTTGCCCGAGGACTCGCACTTGGCGACCTTGTCCCACACCCCCGCGGAGGCGGCGTGCGCGCTGGTCATGCCGACCAGCGGCAGGGCGAGCCCGGCGCCGCCCGCGGTGACGGTCAGCGATGCCTGCGAGACCCGGCTCGGGCGGTAACGGCGGTGGCGTCCGCGTAAGGCCATAACGCGCGTCCTCTCAGGGACGGCCCCCTCGGGGCCTGTGCACCCGTGACACCCGGCCTGCCCGGGCGGGGCCAAGATAGGCCCTGCCCCACCCCGCCACAAGAGCGCCCGCATCCGCACAGGTGGGACTACCCGGCGCAACGCGGACGTTGGACGAGAAATGATCCGTCTGCTGCATCAGACACCGTTCTCCGTCCTGGACCGCTCCCGCGTCCGCGAGGGCGGCACCCCGGCGCAGGCGCTGCGCGACACCGTGGAGTTCGCGCGCGAGGCCGAGGCACTGGGGTACCACCGCTTCTGGGTCTCCGAGCACCACAGCGTGCCCGGCGTGGCCGGCTCGGCGCCGACCGTGCTCGCGGCCGCGGTGGCGGCGGCGACCTCGCGGATCAGGGTCGGCACCGGCGGGGTGATGCTGCCCAACCACCGCCCGCTCGTCGTCGCCGAGCAGTTCGGCGTGCTGGAGGCGCTGCACCCGGGGCGGATCGACATGGGCCTGGGCCGCTCGGTGGGGTTCACCGGCGGTGTCCGCAAGGCGCTCGGCCAGGGCAAGGAGGCCGCCGACGCCTTCGGCGACCTGATCGCCGAGCTGCTCGGCTGGTTCGACGGCAGCCAGCGCGCGTACCCCGAGGTGCACGCCTGGCCCGCGGAGGGGCTGCGCCCCGCCCCCTTCCTGCTCGCCGTGGGCAGCGGCGCCGACCTGGCGGCCGCCCACGGCCTGCCCCTGGTGATCGGCGGCATCCGCGGCGAGGACGAGATGCTGCGCGCGGTCAACCGCTACCGCGCCGCCTTCCGCCCCTCGCCGTGGGCCGAGCGGCCCTACGTGGTGCTCTCCGGCACGGTCGCGGTGGCTGCGACGCCGCAAGAGGCCTACCGTCTGCTGCTGCCGGAGGCGTGGGCGACGGCCTGGTCCCGTACCCACGGGGTCTTCCCGCCGCTCTCCCCCGCCGCCGCGATCGAGGCCCGCACGATGGCCCCGGCCGAGCGCGCCCGCTTCGAGCAGGCGCTGGCCGGCCACATCCACGGCACCCCGGATGCGGTGGCCGACGCGCTGGAGTCGCTGCTCGCCCGCAGCGGGGCCGACGAGTTCCTGGTGACGACCAGCACCTACGACCGCGCGGCGCTGCTGGAGTCCTACCGGCTGCTGGCCGGTGTGCTGCACGGCGCCCCCGACAGGAGGTCAGGCGCGGGCGCGGCTCGATGATGTGACGGTACGTCCGGTTGGCGGGAAGAGCGTCACCCGCAGGCGCGGCCCGCTCACCGTGATGGGCGGCGTCACCGCGCCACCGGCCCGGTGCGTTCTTACGGTGAGCACATGAACGCCTACCGCCGGTTCCGCCGCCCGCCGCTGCCGCACCCGCTCCCCACCGCCAGGCAGCAGGCGGCCGCGCTCGCCACCGCCTGCTGCCTGGCGGCGCTGGCCGCCGGGCCCGCGCTGGCCGGCGAGAACAGCGGAACCGGCGGTACGGGCGGGTCCGCCCGGCAGGCCACCTCCGCGGCTTCCTCGGCGGACCGGTCCGACGCCGCCCGGGCCGGCAGCGCCACGGCCCTGCTGTCCGAGCCCGGCGTGCACGTCGCGCCGCGGGCCGGGGCGCCCGCGTTGCCCTCGGGGCTGTCGGCGCTGTCGTGGACGGTGAGCGACGCCCGCACCGGCGAGGTGCTGGCGGCGAAGGACGCGCACCGCAAGCTCCCCCCGGCCTCCACGCTGAAGACGCTCTTCGCCGACACGGTGATGCCGCGCTTCCCGGCGACCCTCAAGCACAAGGTCACCCAGGCCGACCTGGCGGGGCTGGGCGAGGGCAGCAGCCTGGTCGGGGTGCAGCCCGGGCAGACCTACACGGTGGCGGACCTGTGGCGCGGGGTCTTCCTCGCCTCGGGCAACGACGCGGTGCACGTGCTGGCGAACATGAACGGCTCGGTGGCCAACACGGTCGCCCAGATGCAGGCCAAGGCACGGATGCTGGGCGCGAACGACACCCACGTCGTCACCCCCGACGGGTACGACGAGCCCGGCCAGGTCTCCTCCGCGTACGACCTGGCCGTCTTCGCCCGGGCCGGCCTCGACAACCCGGACTTCGCCGGCTACGCGGCCACCAAGGACTCGCAGTTCCCCGGCGGCTACGACGACCACGGCACCTATGTCGCCTCCTTCGGCATCGAGAACACCAACCGGCTGCTCACCGGCGAGAAGGGCGTCACCGCCTACCCGGGCCTGATCGGCGTGAAGAACGGCTACACGACGAACGCGGGCAACACGCTGGTGGCGGCGGCCCGCCGGGACGGCCGGACGATCATCGTCTCGGTGATGAACCCGCAGTCGGGCGTCTACAACGCGGTCTACACCGAGGCCACCAAGCTGCTCGACTGGGGCTTCGCCGCCGCCGACCACACCTCGGCGGTCGGCACCCTCAACGCGGCCGCCCCCGACCGGCCGGCCGACGCCGGGGTGGCCCCGGCCGGGCAGTCCACGTCCTCGGCGTCGGCCGCCGATCCCGGCGCGCCCCGCGAGGAGCCGGCCGGCCCGGTCTCGGCGCACTCCGACACCGCCTCCACGACCGCGTGGTACATCGGCGGGGCGCTGGTGCTGGTCGCGGCGGTGTGCGTGGTGCTGCTGCGGCGGCGCGGCATCAAAGGCCACGATTCCGCGGAGAGTTGAGGGTGCCAGGCGGCTGACTGACGGAGCGTCGGTGCGCGGGGGCCGCGGACGGCGGCGGACGGTTTCCCGGCTGCCCGCGGACGGGTCCCGCGCCACCCGCGCGAGCGCGACGAACCGGTACGGAATCCCCTGGCCAAGGGGTACGCTCGGGTGATCGGCGGTTCGGCCGGGGCCTTGGGGGGCGCGCACCGGGACCGCCGCTGCGTCGTGCCGCCGAGGGGGAGCTTCACCGCATGAGCCGTCGTTCGACCGGTCTGGTCTCCACGTGGGCCGAGATCCAGCGCCAGCAGCAGCGGCAGGCCGAGGCGCAGCACCGGGCGAGGCTCCGCCAGCAGCGCGACGCCGAGCGGCAGCAGCGGGCCGCGGAGCAGGCGCTGGCCCGCTCGCAGCGCGAGCAGCGGGCCGCCTACCGGCACCGCCGCGAGGAGGACGCCCGCCGGGCGACCGACGAACTGGAGCGCCGGTTCACGGAGTTGACGGGGCTGCTGCAGGCCGGCTGCCGGGCCCCGGTGTTCACGCCCGCCGCCCTGGCCCTGCCCGAGCAGGTCGAGCCCTTCGCGCCCGGCCCGCTCGCGACCCCGGTACCGATGCCGGAGCTGCGGGACTACCTCCCGGCGCAGCGCCAGGGCTGGGGACTGGGCGGCGGCCGCGACCAGCGGGCCGCCCGCGAGGCATACGAGCACGACCTGCGGGCCGCACAGGCCGCGGAGGCCCAGCGCCAGGCCCAGTTGGCCGACTACAGCCGCCGGTACCGCAGTTGGGCCGACCAGCGGCTGGCCGAGATACGCCGGCACAACGCGAGCGTGCAGGAGTCGCTGGCCCGGCTGCGGCGCGGCGAGCCGGACGCCATCGAGGACTACCTGACCGGCGCGCTGTACGCCTCGCAAGCGTTCCCCGAGGGCCTGCCACGCCAGGTGGCGGCCACCTTCGAGGCGCCCGAGCGGCGGCTGGTGCTCAACTGGGAGCTGCCGTCCTTCGCGGTGGTGCCCGAGGCGGCGATGGTGCGCTACATGCCCGGCGCCGACCGGGACAAGGAGGTGGCGCGGCCGGTCGCCGAGCGGCGCGCGGCCTACCGGGACGTGCTCGCCCAGGTCATGCTGCTGGTGCTGCGCGAGGTGTTCGGCGCCGACAGCTTCGGCCTGCTGGAGTCGGTGGCGCTCAACGGCTTCGTGGACGACACCGACCCGGCCACCGGGCACCGCACGCCGGTGTTCCTGGCCACCGTGCTCGCCTCCCGCGCCGACTTCACGGCCGTCAACCTCGCCCAGGTCAACGCGGTGGACTGCCTGGTGGACGGGCTCGGCGGGCAGCTGTCGCCGCGCCCGGACCGGCGGGCCGCGGTGCCGCCGGCGCGGGTGCCGGGCCAGGCCGGGCGCGAGGCGGTCACGCACGGCGGCGGCGAGGAGCCGGACCTGCTGACGATGGACCCGCTGGAGTTCGAGGAGCTGGTCGCCGAGCTGTTCCGGGCCATGGGCATGCACGCGGTCACCACGGTGCGCTCCGGCGACGGCGGGGTGGACGTGGACGCGCTCGACCCGGACCCGATCCGCGGCGGCAAGATCGTGGTGCAGGTCAAGCGGTACCGCAACACGGTCGCGCCCACCGCGGTGCGCGACCTGTACGGCACCGTGCAGGACCAGGGCGCCAACAAGGGCGTGCTGATCACGACTTCGGGGTTCGGCCCGACCTCGCACGCCTTCGCCAACGGCAAGCCGCTGACGCTGGTCTCGGGCACCGACCTGGTGGAACTGCTCCACCAGCACGGCCTGGCCGGGCGGTTGGGCGGCGGGCCGGCGGCCGAGGCGAACTCCCCCGCGGGCCGGGCGGGTTCGGCGCTGGACGAGGACGCCGACGACGTGAGCGTGCTCGGCATGCGGTGGTCGGGGCCGGTCGCCCTGGACGTGTGCGCGCTGGTCTGCCGCGGGTCGCGGGTACTCGGCGACGACCACTTCGTCTTCTACAACAACCCCGCCACGCCCGACGGGACGGTCCGGATGATGCCGGGGGTCGGCGGCGACAAGGCCGCGATCTGGGTCGCCTTCGACCGGCTGCCGGCGGCCGCCGACCGGGTGGTGCTGGTCGCCGCCGTCGACCCCCAGGTGAACCCGGACGACGACCTGACCGGCTTCACCGACGCCTGCATCCGGCTCACCGACCCCAGCGGCAGCGAGGCCGACCGGCTCGACGTCTCCGACGGCCGCCCCGGCGAGACCGCCCTGGTCCTGGGCTCCTTCCGGCGCCGTGCGGGCGGCGACTGGGACTTCGTCCCCGGCGGCAAGGGGTACGAGGGGGCGGGCGGTTTGGTCGAGCTCGTGCAGGAGTACGGCATCGAGGTGGAATAGCCCGGGCGACGCTCGTGCTACACTAAGTGTGGGGACACAGAGTCCGCGTTTTTTCATCCGACGCCTGTCCCGATCTTTCTCAGGGGTTCGACCCCTTCCCTTCCGGCGGCTGACGGCCCGGAATCCCGGGTCTCCGCGAACGGCACACCTGTGGTTTCCCCGAGTGCCGCTTGTCCCGCCGTATGTCCGCGGTCCGTGGAGCGTGACCTTTCCGCTCGCGCCGCATCCCCCGCAACGCACCTTCCGGCGGCGCACCGCGCCGCACCGTACGTCCGCGAAAGGACGACCATCCATGACCGACACTCTCGAACGACCCGCCGTACGGCAGGAGTTGCCGCAGCGGGTGGCCGGCGTGCTCGACCCCGGGCGCGGCGGCCAGGGCCGGCTCGTCGGCCCCACGCTGCTGCCCGCCCCCGGCGATCCGACTGTCCCGCAGGCGCTGATGCGCGCGCACGGCCTGCGCAAGGGCGACCTGGTGGAGGGCACGGCCGCCAAGGGCGGCACCCTCGGCGAGGTCCTGCTCCTCAACGGCCTGCCGCCGGAGCGCTCCCGGCCCCGCTTCGCCGACCTCACCCCCCTCCACCCCGACCGGCGGCTGCGCCTGGAGAGCCCGCTGCTGCGCGGCCCCGCCGCCGCGGCCGGCCGCGTCATCGACCTGATGGCGCCGATCGGCAAGGGCCAGCGCGGCCTGATCGTCGCCCCGCCCAAGGCGGGCAAGACGATCCTGCTCCAGGGCATCGCGGCCGCCGTCTCCGCCAACCACCCCGAGGCCCACCTGATGGTGCTGCTCCTGGACGAGCGGCCCGAGGAGGTCACCGACATGCGGGCGCACGTGCGCGGCGAGGTGGTCTCCTCCACCTTCGACCAGCCCGCCAAGCAGCACATCGCGGTCGCCGAACTCGCCGTCGAGCGGGCCCGGCGGATGGTCGAGCAGGGCCGGGACGTGGTGATCCTGATGGACTCCCTCACCCGGCTGTGCCGCGCCCACAACACCGCCGGCACCGGCACCGGCCGCACTCTTTCCGGCGGCGTGGACGCCGGGGCGCTGCTCGGCCCCAAGCGCCTGTTCGGCGCGGCCCGCAACACCGAGGAGGGCGGCTCGCTGACCATCCTCGCCACCGCCCTGGTCGACACCGGCTCACGCGCCGACGACTTCTACTACGAGGAGCTCAAGGGCACCGGCAACATGGAGCTCCACCTCGACCGCTCGCTCGCCGAGCGCCGCCTCTTCCCCGCGATCGACATCACCGCCTCGGGCACCCGGCGCGAGGAACTCCTGCAGTCCCGCGAGGAGCTGGCCGCGCAGCGCGCCCTGCGCCGGGCGCTGGCCACGCGCGACCCGCACACCGCCATGGAGACCCTCCTCGACCGCCTCCGCCAGACCCCGGACAACCAGGCCTTCCTCCGCCACGCCCTGGCCACCAGCCCGCAGCCGGCCGCCTGACCCGACTCGGCGCAGCCGCTGCCGGATACCCGAAGCCGGTTGCCGACCGCCGGCTTCCCGCTTCCCGCTTCCCGCGTCCCACTGAGCCCGCCGTCCACCGGGAAGCGTCCCGCTCAGGAGCGCCCCGCACGGGCCCGCGGAAAAGCAGTGGCGGCCGGGGCGGGGTCGTGGGCATGATCGCGGGATGGCGGAACGTGCGACGGAGCAGCAGGCGGCCGAACACGACGGTCTCGCCGAGCAGTTCGTGCGGGACGGGTTCGTGAAGCTGGCGGGCGCCGTCGACGGCGGCACCGCGCGGGAGTGCGCGCGGCTGCTGTGGGAGCGGACCGGCTGTGACCCGCAGGACCCGGTGACCTGGACGCAACCGGTGCACTGGGTCGGCGACATGGCGCAGCCGCCGTTCGAGCGGGCCGTCAACAGCCCGGCGCTGCATGCCGCGTTCGATCTGCTGGTCGGACCCGGGCGGTGGGCGCCGCGCCGTTCGCTCGGCTCGTTCCCCTTGCGCTTCCCGCACGAGGAGGAGCCCGACGACGCCGGCTGGCACATCGAGGCCAGTTACCTGTTGCCCGGCGGCACCCAGCACTTCACGAACGTGCGCTCGCGCGACCGGGTGCTGCTGATGCTCTTCCTCTTCACGGAGGTCGGCGAGCAGGACGCGCCCACCCGCATCCGCGTCGGCTCGCACCTGGACGTCCCGCCGGTCCTCGTCCCCTACGGCGAACGCGGCGCCAGCATCTTCACCTTCGCCCGCGAGGTGGACGAGGCCAGCGCGCACCGCCCGGTGGCCCTGGCCACCGGCAGCCCCGGCGACGTGTTCCTGTGCCACCCCTTCCTGGTGCACGCCGCGCAGCCGCACCACGGCACCCGTCCCCGCTTCATGGCCCAGCCCCCGCTGCACCCCGCCGAGCAGATCGCCCTGGAACGCCCGGACGGCGCCTACTCCCCCGTCGAGCAGGCCATCCGGCTGGGCCTGGCGGACACGCCTCTCACCTGAACGCTCCGGGCACGCGCCAGAGCAACCCGACTCGGACGCGAACGGTGCCCGCCCGGTGGGGGGACCGGGCGGGCACCGCTGTGCCGGTGTGCAGGCCCGGCCGGAAGAGGGCCGGGGCCCGTGCGGGCGGCGTCAGATGGTGATGCCGTGCGAGGCCATGTAGGCGACGGGGTCGATGTCCGAGCCGTAGTACGGCGTGGTGCGCACCTCGAAGTGCAGGTGCGGGCCGGTGACGTTGCCGGTGGCGCCGGAGATGCCGATCTCCTGGCCCTCGGTCACCGCCTGACCGGCCGCGACCAGCGGCTGGGTGAGGTGGCCGTAGAGGGTGTACTTGCCGTCGGCGTGCTTGATGATCACGTCGTTGCCGTAGGCGCCGTCCCAGCCGGCCGAGACCACGGTGCCCGCGGCGACCGCGTGCACGGGGGTGCCGCTGCCCACGAGGAAGTCGACGCCGGTGTGGGAGCCGCTGGACCACAGCGAACCGGACGCCTTGTAGCCGGTGCCGATGGCGGCGTTGCCGACCGGCTTCATCCAGCCGCCGGCGGCAGTGGTGGCCGCGGCGGGCCGGGCGGCGGGCTTCGCGGCCGGCGCCGCCTTGAGGGCGAGCGTCTGGCCGGGGTGGATCAGGCCGGGGTCGGCACCGATCACGGACCGGTTCGCGGCGTACAGGGCCTTCCAGCCGCCGCTGACGTGGTGGGCGGCGGCGATGCCGGCGAGGGTGTCGCCCTTGACCACCTTGTAGGTGGCGGTCGTCGCGGGCGCGGGCACGACCGGCGTGGCGGCGGAGGCGTGCACGGCGCCGATCAGCGGCAGGGCGAGGGCGGCGCCACCGGTTCCGGCGGCGGCGTACAGGCGGGTCAGGCGGCGGGTGCGGGGCTTGGCCTTGCGGTGCTGGCCGGTTCCGGGCATGGCGGATGTCCTCTCCTGCGCCTGCGAGGTGAGCTGTCGGGTTCGGGCAGGAGATGCCTGGTCGCGGCGCGACTTCACCCCAAGCCGCCCGCAGCGTGGCTGCGGACGGCGGCTTACCTGGTTCCCCCGCTCCTGCCGTCGGTCGGTTCGGCTGACCCCGGGACCGGGCGGCGGCAGGATTCGGCGGCCCGCCCGGCGGGTGCGGGCCGTGCTCGGCCCGCGGCAATCGGAACCTAGGCGCACCCCCGCGCCCTCCGCAAACCTCCTTTTTCAGCACACCCGAGCGCGCCGGCCACCCTCCGCGCCGGAGTGCGCACGGTACGCACGGCCCCCTCACTCTCCGCCGAGAAAACAGGGGCATGGCGTCACACACAGCTCCGCCTCACTGGCTCCACGTGAGGGGCCCACGACTCATCGTGCGGGTCCTGTGATCCCTCTCACCGCGTCCCCATTCGATGACATACGGAAGGAATTGCCCGATACGGCCTCGGCGACAGATGATTCTCGTCGTGAGACTTCACTTGCACGAAGAGCGCGAGGCCTCTATATTCATGAGAGTCAGATCTCACGACGAAGGAAAAGGCGCAGCAATGACCACCCCCGTCACCCCCACCACCCGCACCGTCGACCTCCCGAACGGCCTGTCCGTCACCATCGAGGAGCGCGGGAGCACCACCTCGGGCAACGGCTTCCTGCTGCTGCACGGCGGCGCGGGCCCGCGGACGATGGCCGGCCTGGCGAACGCGCTGACCGAGCACGCGTACACCGTGATCCCGACCCACCCGGGCTTCGACGGCACGCCCCGCCCCGATTGGGTCGACTCGCCGGCCGACCTCGCGACCGCCTACCTCGACCTGCTGGACGTCCTCGGCCTGACCGAGGTCATGGTGATCGGCAACTCGCTGGGCGGCTGGATCGCCTCCGAGATGGCCCTGCGCGACACCAAGTGCACCATCGGCAGCGTCACCCTGCTCAACGCCCTGGGCATCCACGCGGTCAACAAGCAGAACGCGGCCGTCGACACCCGCTCACTCGCCCCGGCCGAGATCACCCAGCTGTCCTTCGCCAACGCGGCCTTCCGGCCGGACTTCTCCAGCCTCACCGACGAGCAGCGCGCACAGGGCGCCGCCAACATGCGGACGCTGGCGGTCTACGGGGGCGAGCACTTCACCCACGACCCCAAGCTGCGCCGCCGGCTGCACCGCGTCACCGTGCCGGTGCTGGTCGCCTGGGGCGAGGAGGACGGCATCGCCTCCACGGCCTACGGCCGCGGCTACGCGAAGTCCTTCGCCAACGGCCACTTCACCCCGATCGCCGAGGCCGGGCACCTCCCGCACATCGAGCAGCTGGGCCGGACCCTGGGTGCCATCGGCGACTTCGCCACCACCGTGGTGAAGCCCGAGGCCGCCTGACCCACCCGCAGTCCCGACGAACACCCCTTCCACCCCGTGCGCCGGAGCCGTCAGGGCCCGGCGCGGGGGGGGTGGGCGCTGCCGAGCAGCGCAGACCGAAAGGTGGACCCATGCCCCCGTCGACACCGTCCCCGTCCGCCCGGCAGGGCTCCTGGGCCCCGCCCGTCCGGCCGGCCGCGTCACCCTCGGCCGAGCCGTCGCCCTCGGACCCCTCGCGCCCGTCGGCCCCATCGGTCCGGTCGGCGCCACCGGTCCCGCCCTCCGGGTGGCCCGACGCGCCCGCGCCCACCGCCATGACCGGCCGCGCCAACCAGAAGCTGCGCACGCGCCGGGCGATCGTGCAGGCCGCGGCCGACCTCAGCAGGACCGGCCGCGACGTCAGCATGTCCGACATCGCCGCCGCGGCCCTCGTCTCCGAGGCCACCGCCTACCGCTACTTCCCCGACCTCGTCAGCCTGCTCCGCGAGGCCATCGCCGGCCAGCTGCCGGGCCCGGACGAAGCGCTCGCCTCGATCGCGCACTGCGCGGACCCGGTCGAACGCGTCGCCGCGGCGGCCGAGTTCTTGCTGCGCCACGTGCTGACCCGGCAGGGCGTGGTGCGCGCCATGATCGCCGGGACCATCGCCCGCCCCGCGCCGTCCGCCCGCCCCGGCCTGCGCTTCGGGCTGATCGACCACGCGCTCGCCCCCGAGGAGGAGAACGGAACCGTCGAGCCCGCCGTACTCGAACAGCTCAGGCGGGGCCTCGCCGTGGTGGTCAGCCCCGAGGCGCTCTTCACCCTCACCGACCTCTACGGCCTCGACCCGGAGGACGCCGTCGCCGGCATCGTCGCGACCGCCGCGACCCTCACCCGCGCCACCCTCCCCCCGGCCACCGGGCCGGCCTCCTAGGGCGTGCTGGTACGTGCCGGCTAGTACGTGCCGGGCGGGCCCGTCAGGCGGGAGTCGAGGGTGCGGGAGAGGCGGTAGGCGACGGGGCGGAAGCCGATCGCCGGGAAGTGCCCGGCGGCCAGCGGGGAGGCCGAGGGCCAGTTGGCCGACATGTAGCGGTGGCCGTTGTCGAACGCCCAGGCCAGGCCCGTGGCCAGCAGCACCCGGCTGATGCCCTCGCCCCGGTGGGCGGGCTCGACGTACGCCTCGGCGAGCTCGACGCAGGAGGCGGGGGTGACCGGGTCGGGCTGGGCCGGCACCAGCACGACCATGCCGATCTCCTCGCCCCGGCGCAGCGCGATCCAGGCGCCGCAGCGGGAGTCGGCGAGCGCGTCGGCGTAGTGCACGCGCAGCGCGGCAAGGGCCTGCTCGGGCTGCGGCTGGAAGGTAGCGGTGCCGCGCTGCCGCCGGGCGGACTCCGCGGCCATCCGGCCGATCTGCGGCAGGTCGCCGGGGCCCGCGCGGCGGATGGCGAGCCCTTCGACGCCGCGCGGCTGGCGGCCGCGCGCCTTGACGGCCATCAGCCCGTACACCCGCTCGCGGCCGAAGCCGAGGTCGCACCAGGGGGCAGTGGCGGCCTCGCCCGCGGGGACATCGGCGTAGTGCACCAACCGGCGGTCGGCGACGAGCCGTTCGGCGACGCGGACGTACAGCGAGCGCAGCACCTCGCTCTCCCGGCCGGACGGCAGCGCGTGGCCGCCGTGCGGGACGAGGGCGGAGCGGGGGTGGCTGCGCAGGGCCGCGGGGTCGTCGGGGCGCAGGTCCTGGGGCACCGCCGCGAGGTGGCCGATCAGGGCGCCGTCGCCGTCGAGGGCGCGGCACGCCTCCAGTCCCGGGGTGTGCTGGAGCTTGCCGAGCAGTTCGTCGCCGCGCACCGGGCCGTCGGCGAGCCAGGACCGCTGCGAGGGGGGCCGCCGGGCACGGGCGAACCAGCGGTCGTAGCGCTGCGCGGCAAGGGGTATGTGCTCGGAGGTCAGCGGCGCGGTGGCGACAGTCATGGTGCTCGTGGACGCTAGTGCCGCTCCTGCCCCGAGGGCAAGGCGAGCCCCGCCGCTCCGGGGTACAGCTCGGGACGTGCCCCGCGAAGCACCCCCAAATGCCGCTCCCCCAAGGGCGGTTCACGGCGGTCAAGGGGCCGCCTTGCGTGCACGCCGGAACCCCGTACGAAGGCGGGCAGCCGCCCGCCCGGGCCCCGCACCGGTGGCAGCCGCATGGACGGCGGCCGACCGCCCGGCTGTGCGATCCTGCGCGCACGCCCCCCGGCCGCACGCACGGGATCGGCCCGGACACACCGGGCGGGTCCTCCGGGCCGGCCGGCGTCCCGGCCGCACGCACGGGATCGGCCGGACACACCGCACGGGTCGTCCAGGCCGTACGCACCGGATCGGCCCGGATCCACCGGGCGGATCGTCCGACCGGCCGGTGCCCCGGCCGCACGCATGGGAGCGGTCAGCCGGTCCAGGCGGGGTGGCGGGGGTCGTCGGCGCGGACCAGGACGTCGGCGGTCTCCTCGGGGAGGACCTCCTCGGCGTAGCGCGCGTACGCCGGCAGGGTCCAGTGCTCGGCCTCGGGGGTGCGGCGGCGCAAGGCGGCCGGGGAGAGCCGCAGGTGCACGGTGAGGTCGAGCGGCAGCCCCTGGCCGAGCAGCAGCGGGCCGTCCAGCACCAGGACACCGCCGGGTGGCAGTTCGACGTAGCCGGCCCGGGTGGAGCGGTCGGTGGCGGGGTCGCGCAGGGAGGGCAGGGCGCGGCCGGTGCCGCCGGGGCCGAGCGGGTCGAGCACCTCGCGGCGCAGCGCCCCGGTGTCGAGCCACAGCTGGTAGTAGGCGTCGACGTCCTCGTGGCCGTACTCCAGCCGGAGCGAGGCGGACCGCCAGAAAGAGGGGGCGCTCACCCGCAGCACCGGGTGGCCGAGCGGGGGCAGCGCCTCGGCCAGGGCGTCGGCGAGGCCGGCGGGGTTCGCGGCGGGCGCGCCGTCGACGGCCACCCGCCACCAGGGGCCGGGGGCGGGACCGCGGGCGATCCGCTCGGCGAGCGCGTCGGCGAGTCTGGGCCAGGTGATCGGGGTCAGCTGCACCCGCCCATCCTGCCGGACCCGCCGGCCGGCACCCTGCGTCACCCCGCCGCCCCTTCGTCACCCGATCGGGCGAAGCGAGCCTCCGGTGCGGACGGTTGCCCCGGCGTCCGCGCGCCGGCCGAGCCCCCTCACCGAAGCTCGACCGGCCCCGGGGTCCACCCCGCACATCCGCCCCGCGATGGGCGCGAGCCCCGCCGCACCGCCGGTCCGAACTCACCCAGGTAGTGGAAATTCTCTACAAATCACCCTTTTGCCGCCGTGCGCGATCTATTACTTCTTGTGAGCCTGGAAGAACTCATGGTGACCGTCCCCATCACCTCAGGAGAAGAGCCCCATGATCCTTTCCATCTCCGGCGTCGTCCTGCTCGGCGTCATCTGCTTCCTGTTCTTCCGCAAGGACGGCCTGAAGGTGTCCCACGGAGTGGTCTGCTCGCTCTTCGGGTTCTACCTCGCGGGCACCGCCATCGCACCGAGCATCACCGCCGGCGGCGCGAGCCTGGCCAGCCTGATCGGCGGGCTCAAGATCTAGGCCGTACCCCGCGCCGGCCACTCCTGCCCCACCCGCACGGGCCTGGCAGCGGTCGCACCGCTCCCGGGCCCGTGCCCGTCCGACGAGCCCCGCCCGCCGCACGCGCGCCACCGGCCGTCCCCGCCGGCCGCGCACCCGTCCCCCCACACCCGAAACACCCCATGGAGCACCCGTGGCCAGGCGTCCCCTTCCCAGCATCCTGAGCAGCCGCCCCTCGCTCGCCCGCGGCCGCGAGCTCGCCCGCACCGCCGCCGACGGCGCCGGCGACGTGCTCCACCCGGTCATCACCATCGCCCGCGGCATGCGCCGGCAGGCCGCCTGGGCCGGCGCCTGGTGGGGCCGCACCCCCAAGGACCGCCGGATGCCCGCCCTGCTGCTGGCCGCCGCGGCCGTGGTGGTCGTCGCGATGATGCCCTACGGGCCGATCATCGCGGTCGCCGCGCTGGTGGCCTCGGCGGCCTGGGCGGGCCGGGACCGCACCACAGCGGCGCCGGGCGGCCCGAGCGAGGCCGAGGAGGTGCGGCTGCAGTCGCTCTACGAGGCCCTGGTGCCCTATCTGTCGGACGCCGGTGATCCCGCCCCGCTCTACGCCCACGACGGCGGCTGGGAGCGCGCCTTCAGCTCCTACGAGTTCCAGGACGGCCGGCTGGTGCGGCTGCACCTGCGGTATCCGGCCTACTTCACCGACGGCGAGGCGGACTCCAGGGCCCGGGTCGAGCAACTGCTGCACGCCAAGGCGGGCCGCGGCCGCGAGTACCGCTTCGACTGGAACGAGGAGGAGAACCACCTCACCCTCACCGCCCTGCCGCCGCTGCCGACGGACATCGTCGCGCAGCGGTTCGTCACTTCTCCGGGCGAGACCGTGCTCGGCTTCACCGACGCCGACGCGGTGCAGCGCACCGTCCCGGTCACGGTGCCCGCCGACGGCGGGGGCGAGGCGGCCGGCTCGGGCGCCGAGGGCGGCGCGGTGGTCAGGGACGCGCCGCCGGTGGTGTGGCGCACCGGGCCGCGCTCCACCGAGCCGCACCTGCTGGCGCTCGGCCAGCCCGGCACCGGGACCACCAGCCTGCTGCGCTCGATCGCCCTGCAGGGCCTGGTGCACGGGGACATCGTGGTCGTCGACGGCAGCGGCACCGGCGAGTACGCGTGCCTGGCCGGGCGGCCCGGGGTGCTCGCGGTGGAGGACGGGCTGCTGGGCGCCTCGGCGACCCTGGAGTGGGCGGCGCACGAGACCGAGCGGCGGCTGATCGCCGTCAACCGGGCCCGGCAGGCGGGCAACCCGGTGGCCGAGGACGTCCGCCGGCCGCTGTGGATCCTGGTCGACCGGCCCACCGCGCTCACCCAGCTCGCCCTGGCCGAGGGCCGCCCGGACCCGCAGGCGCTGCTCGACGTCCCGCTGCGGCACGGCCGGGCGGCGAACGTGGCGGTCGCCGTCGCCGACCAGCTCGACGCCACCGAGACCCTCGCGCCCGTGGTCATCGCGCAGACCAGGGCCCGGATCGTGCTCGGCCCGCTCGCCCCCGAGCACGTGCAGGCCGTCCTGGGCGCCCCCCAGCGCACCACCCCGGCCGCAGACGTGCCGCCCGGACGCGGCTACGCGCGGCTCGGCACCGGCCCGGTGCTGCGGCTCCAGGTGCCGGCCACGCCCGACCCCTTCGACGAGGAGACGCCCGCCGCCGAGCGCGCCGCCGTCCTGGCCCTGCTGCCGCCCACGGGCACGGCGATGGACGACCTCACGGACGAGGCCCGCAAGGCGGCGCAGGAGGCGGAGGCGGCCGAAGCCAAGGAGGCCAAGGAGGCCAAGGAGGCCAAGGGGGGCACGGACGGCAGGGAAGCCGGGGAGCAGCTGCCCGAGGCGGTGGCACTGGGCAAGGAGGCGGTGGTGCGGACCGTCGCCGACCTCGAACTCGGCTGACCCCGCCCCACGCCCGTTGGGCTCCGGACGCCACGGCTGCGGCCCCCGCTCCCCCACCGGGAACGGGGGCCGCGCCACGGCAAGCGGCACACGGGTCCGTACGGGCGCGTACGGCAGCGGCACGGGTACGGACGGGTCCGTACGTCACAGGCGCGGCCCATCCGGGGATCGGCCGCGGGCCGCCCGGGTACGCACCGGCCTGAGTTGCAGCAGCACGGACACCAGGCCGTACGGCTCAGGTGCGGGCACGGATCCGCACTGCACGGGCGCGGGTCCGTCAGGGAACCGGCCGCGGGCCGCCCGAAAAAGCAACGGCCCGGCCCGCGCGGCAACGGCAACCGGCGTGACCCCGTACGCGAGCCGGCTGCCACGGCCCGGCGCAGCTGCCTCCCGCTGCTCCCTCTACCGCTCGCCTATGCCACGAACAGTCCCACCGGCTCCCCGTCGGCCCCGGCGCCGTTGCGGACGAGGTCGGCGGCCTGGGCGAGGCGGGCGGCGGCCTCCTCGGCGGCGGCGCCGCTGACCGTGAAGGGGACCCGCACGTAGGACTCGAAGGCGCCGTCCACGCCGAAGCGCGGCCCCGAGGGGACCCGCACGCCGAGCCGCTCGCCCGCCACGGCCACCCGGGAGCCGGAGACGCCGCCGGTGCGCACCCACATCGTCATGCCGCCGCGCGGCACCGAGAAGCTCCACTCGGGCACATGGGCGCGCAGCGCGGCCACCAGGTCGTCCCGGCACTCGCGGGCCCGCTGCCGGCGGGCGGCCAGCGCCTGCTCCCAGTTCCCGCCGCGCAGCAGCCAGGCCAGGGCGAGTTGGTCGACCACCGGGGAGGCGAGGTCGAGGTAGGCGCGGGCGGCGACCAGGCGGCGCACGAGGTCGGGGGTGGTGCGCACCCAGCCGATCCGCAGGCCCGCCCAGATCGCCTTGCTCGCCGAACCGACCGACATCACGGTGCCGCCGTGGTCGAAGGCGGCCATCGGGCGCGGCCCCGACTCCTCGCCGTCCAGGGTGAGTTCGGCCATGGACTCGTCCACCACGACCACGGTGCCGGCCGCCCGCGCGGCCGCCACCAGCGCCCGCCGCTGTTCCTCGCCGACGAGGGTGCCGGTCGGGTTGTGGAAGTCCGGCTGGACGTACGCCATCCGCGGGGCCGCGTCGCGCAGCACCCGGCGCCAGGCGGGCATGTCCCAGCCGCCCAGGCCGTCCCTGAGGGCGACCGGGACCAGCCGGGAGCCGGTCTCGCGGAACAGCTCCAGGACGTTGCCGTAGCTCGGCGACTCCACCGCGACCCGCTCGCCGACGCCGACCAGCCGGCGGGTGGCCGCGGCGATGCCGCCCATCGCGCCGGTGGTCACCATGATCTGCTCGGGCATGGTGGGCACCCCGCGCGCGGTGTAGCGGTCGGCGATGGCCTCGCGCAGCACGGGCAGCCCGGCCGGGAAGTCGCCGTGGGTGGCGGCGTAGGCGGGCAGGTCGGCGAGGGCCGCCTGCATGGCCCGGGTGAGCCAGGGCTCGGGCGCGGGCAGCGCGGCGCAGCCGAGGTCGATCACGGAGCCCGCGGTGTCCGGCGGCAGCGGCTCCAGACTGCGGCTGGGCTGGATGTGGCCCGCGGGGATCGCGGTCCAGGTGCCGGCGCCGCGCCGGGAGCGGGCGAAGCCCTCGGTGCGCAGCGCCTCGTACGCGGCCGCCACGGTGGTGCGGCTGACGCCCAGGGCGAGGGCCAGCTCGCGCTCGGCGGGCAACCGGGCCGCGACCTGGACCCGGCCTTCGAGCACCAGCAGCCGCACCCCGTCGGCCAGCTCCCGGTAGGCGGGCAGCCGCCGGGCGCCCTCGCGCACGGAGGCTTGGGAATCGGCGACCGGACGGGGTTCGAGGAGCCGGGCGAGATGCGCCGCGCTCACCGTTGCGGTCCACTGGGGCATCGAGTGGGTCCACCTTCCGCTGATTGGCCCTGACACAACCATTTTCGCAGGCCGCATGGTGGCACGTCGGCCCGGCCGCCGCCAGGGGTCGGACCGGGCGCCGGGCGGGGGAACAACCTCGGCGGGATTCGCGCTGTTCCGGGAGTTTCCGGGGGTTTCCACGGGTTTCCCGTGCTTCCTCATGCCCCCGGGCGTTTTCACCGGGAACCGCCGGAACCCTCGGCAGTGGCCCCGATTTACTCCTGGGCGCGGCGGGCGGGTAGTGTACGCGGTTGGCCCAGCGACCTGATGGTCACTGCATGCAAAAGATACGCCGACCGCGGGTGACATACCGGAACGGATGTGACAAATCGCAGATTGCTGGGTACACACAGGGGCGACACGACGGGCGACGCACATCCCTGAACGGGAATCTTCACCGCCGACCGGACGTTGACCGGATGACGACGACAGCGACACCTGTCCTGTGGGCGACCAAGCCCGGGAGGCACGATTCATGAGTGAGCGAGCTCTCCGCGGCACGCGACTCGGGGCCACCAGCTACGAGACCGACCGCGGCATCGATCTGGCCCCGCGCCAGACCGTGGAGTACGCATGCCGGAACGGCCATCGCTTTGAGATGCCGTTCTCGGTCGAGGCAGAGATTCCGCCGGAGTGGGAGTGCCGCGCCTGCGGCCAGACCGCACTCCTGGTGGACGGAGAAGGTCCCGAGGAGAAGACCACCAAGCCCGCGCGCACGCACTGGGACATGCTGATGGAGCGGCGCACCTTGGAGGAGCTGGAGGAAGTGCTGGCCGAGCGGCTGGCCGTCCTGCGCTCCGGTGCGATGAACATCGCGGTGCACCCGCGCGACAACCGCAAGACCGCCTGACCCAGGCACCGGGCCCGCACAGGAGCGGGCCCGGCGGGGCCCGACGCGTGACGGGCCCACCCCATCCGACGCCCCCACGGGTTCCCGCACGGGAGCCCGTTTCCTATGCCCGCGTCCGCTCCTAGTGGCCGTCCACGGCCCTGCCGAGGCACCGGGGCCGGCCGCACGGGCGCCGCTGCTAATCGCGGCCGGCCCTCCCCGCGGTCAGCCGGGAAGGCCCGCGATCCGGTTCCGTACGCTCGCGCGCTCGACCTCGTTGCCGGTGAACGCCAGCGCCTCCTCGTACGCCGCGCGGGCCTCTGCGACCCGGCCCAGGCGCTCGAGGAACTCCCCGCGGGCCAGTGCCCAGTACGGGTAGCAGGCGAGGGCGGGCTCGTCCGCCAGAGCGTCCACGGCGGCGAGCCCGGCCCGCGGACCGGCGGCGAAACCCACCGCGACCGCCCGGTTGAGGGCGGCCACCGGGTCCGGCCGGCGCCGCAGCAGCAGGTCGTACAGGCCGACGATCTGCGGCCAGCCGTCTCCTGCCACGAGGGCGCCTCGGCGTGCACGGCCGCGATGGCCGCCCGCAGCGCGAAGGGTCCCGGCCGGCCCCGGCGCAGCGCCCGCCGTACCAGGGCCAGGCCCTCGGCGACGGCGGCGGCGTCCCAGCGACCACGGTCCTGGTCGGCGAGGAGCACCGCCCGCCCCCGCGCGTCCAGCCGGGCCGCCCGCCGGGCGTCGGTGAGCAGCACCAGCGCGAGCAGCCCGGCGGCCTCCCCGTCGCCGGGCAGCAGTTCCACGAGCATCCGGGCCAGGTCCCGGGCGCGGCCGATCAGGTCCGGGCGCGTCAGGTCGGGTCCGCCCGGCGCCACATGGCCGGTGGTGAAGAGCAGGTCCACCACCGTCAGCACCGCCCCGATCCGCTCGGGCAGCTCCTCGGCGGCCGGGATGCGGTACGGGATGCGGGCCGCGGCGATCTTCTTCTTCGCCCGGGTGATCCGGGCCGCCATCGTCGCCTCCCCCACCAGGAACGCCCGGGCCACCTGCGGGGTGGTCAGCCCGCACACCAGCCGCAGGGTGAGGGCCACCTGGGCCGGGCGGGACAGGGCCGGGTGGCAGCAGGTGAAGACCAGCCGCAGCCGCTCGTCGGCGATGTCCTCGCCGTCCTCCGGCCCCGCGCCGGCCTCGTCCTCGGCGAGCAGCGGCAGCGCGGTGCGCAGGAAGGCGTCGCGCCGGATCAGGTCCACCGCCCGATTGCGGGCCGCCGTGGTGAGCCAGGCGCCGGGGCGGGCCGGCACCCCCGTGGCACCGGCCCAGGCGACCAGCGCCTTGGCGTAGGCGTCCTGGACGCACTCCTCGGCGAGATCCAGGTCGCGGGTGACCCGCACGGTGGCCGCGAGCACGAACGCCCACTCGGTGCGGTGCGCCCGCGCGACGGCGTCCGCCGCCGACGCCCGCGCCCGGTCGCTCGCCATCGGTCCCCCCTTCCCGCCTTTCCCGTCTGCCCGGTGGACGCCAGGAGCTGTCAGTGCAGCGGCCGGACCTCGACCGCGGCCTCACCCGTGCGGCCGAAGTACGGCAGCCGTTTGGCGACGGCGAGGGCGGCGTCGAGGTCGGGGACGTCCACGACGTAGTAGCCGCCCAGCGCCTCCTTGGTCTCGGCGTAGGGGCCGTCGGTCACCAGGAAGCCGCCCTCGCCGTCCTCGCGGACGACCGTGGCCGTCGCGGACTGCTGCAGGTGGGCGCTGGCGGTGATGACGTCCTTGTGGGCGCGGGCGAAGGCCGCGTGCGCCTCGTCGTGGGCGCGGTGGGCCGCCTCGTCGGCGGCGTCCCAGTCGGCCTCGTTGTCGTGGATGAGCAGCAGGTACTGCGCCATGGCTCGGTCGTCCCCATTCTCCGCGGTCCTCCGCGGTTCCTCGCGGTACGCGCCGGTGGCGTGCGGCCACCGGTCCGTACGGAGGGCGCATTCGCGCGCCCTTCACTGCACCGACGAACGGGACGGGGCCCGAATCGACACCTCGGCGCCGCGAATCGGGGCGCCGGGCTCAGTCGCGGTCGACGACCTCGCCCTGGATGACCTTGCCGCCCCCGGAGGGGCCACCGGAGCCGTCACCGGACGGGCCGCGGCCGGGACCGCCGCCGGGCCCCGTCGGGCCGCCCATGGGTCCCATGGGGCCGCCGGGCGGGAAGTCGAGCGGGACCCCGCGGCGGCGCAGCGAGCGGTCCAGCAGGCGCCCGGCGAGCCGGCGGACCGGCGGCAGGAGCAGCAGCAGACCGACCGCGTCGGAGAGGAAGCCGGGGATGATCAGCAGCAGGCCGCCGAGCATGGCCAGCCCGTTGCGCCCGCCGCCCTCCGGCGGCCGCGGCACCGTGCCCTGCTGCTGGGCGGCGACCTGGGCCGTCAGGTTCCGCCAGGCGCTGCGCCCGGCCCGCTTGACGGCTGCGGCGCCGAGTACGAAGCCGGCGACGATGCAGAGCAGGACGACGAAGCCGTTGGTCGCCGAGGCCACCTCGACCAGCAGCCAGATCTCCAGCACCGCCCAGGCCGCGACGGCCAGCGGGAGCACCGTGCGCATCCGCGAGCGCGCGGGCCGCGGGCGCACCGGGGGCGGTGTCGGCGGGGACGTCGTGGGCGGAGTGGTCATACCTCAAGTGTGCCAAAGACCGGGTAAAGCCCGGATACGGGAGCCTGCCGCGGTGGACCCCGGCGGCGCCCGGCCGCGACGATGGCGGACGTGACGCACGAGGAACCGGCCGCGAGCCCCGACGAGCCCGACACGAGCGGCCGCACCGCCCGCCCCATCCCCGCCCCGGCAACTGCACCAGCCCCTGCGGGCGACCCCCGGGCCTCCGCTTCGGCCGCCCAGCCGGCCGACGGGCAGCCCATGGGCCCGCAGTTCACGACCGGGCCCACCGCGGCGGACCGTCCCGGCGGCGGCTCCCCGCCCGACCCCGTGGTGAGCCGGCTGGCCCGGATCGAGGCGCTGCTGGCCCAGTCGCACGGCGCGGGCGGCCGGGACCTCGTACGGTCCGGGCAGCAGCACCTGGTGCCCGCGTGGCGGCGGGTCACGCGGGGCGAGACCCGCTGGGCGGCGACCGTGTCGGTGCTCGCCGTGCTCGGGATGCAACTGCACCTGCCGCCGCGGCTCGCCGGGCACCCCCAACTGCTGATGCCCGCCGTGGAGTTCGGGCTGCTGCTGTGCCTGTTCGCGCTCAACCCGCACCGGATCGTGCGGCGTTCCGCGCTCTACCGGCTGCTCGGCCTCGCGCTCACCTTGTGCACGGCCGGCGCCAACCTCTACTCGGCCGGCCGGCTCGTCGCCGAAGTGGTGCGCGGCACCGACCACTTGACCGCGGGCGCGCTGCTGGTGGCGGGCGGCGAGATCTGGCTGATCAACGTGGTGATCTTCGCCCTGGCCTACTGGGAGTGGGACCGCGGCGGCCCGGCCGCCCGGGCGTTCGCCGAGCGGGACGTGCCGGACTTCCTCTTCGTGCAGATGCAGGAGCCCGAACTCGCGCCCCCGCACTGGGAACCCGAGTTCCTGGACTACTTCTACCTGTCCTTCACCAACTCCACCGCCTTCAGCCCCACCGACGTCATGCCGGTGACCCGGCCCGCCAAGGCGCTGATGCTGGCGCAGTCCGCGGTCTCGCTGACCACGGTGGTGCTGGTGGTGGCGCGAGCCGTCAACATCCTCGGCTGACCTCCCGCGCCCGGCAACAGGCCACCGTGCCGGAGGGGTTCGGCGCCCTCGCCCTACGGCAGCGGGCGGCGCCCGGTGAAGCGCGCGGCCCGCGAGCCGACGCCCCAGGCCGTCACCCGCCACAGCGCCTCCGCCACGATGCCGCGGCTCATCTTGCTGTCCCCGCGCACCCGCTCCACGAAGGTGATCGGCACCTCCACCACGTGGAAGCCCGCCTTCACCGCGCGCCAGGCGAGGTCGACCTGGAAGCAGTAGCCGGCCGAGGCGACGTCGCCCATGCCCAGGCCCTCCAGGGTCTCCCGGCGGAAGGCCCGGTAGCCGCCGGTGACGTCATGGACCGGCACGTCCAGCATCAGCCGCGAGTAGGTGCTGCCGCCGCGCGAGAGGAACTCGCGGGACTTGGGCCAGTTCACCACCCGGCCGCCGGGGATCCAGCGCGAGCCCAGCACGAGGTCGGCGCTCTTGAGGGCAGTGAGCAGCCGGGGCAGTTCCTCGGGCTGGTGGGAGCCGTCGGCGTCCATCTCCACCAGCACGCCGTAGTCGTGGTCGATGCCCCACTGGAAGCCGGCGAGGTAGGCGGCGCCCAGGCCCTCCTTGCCGCGCCGATGCATCACGTGCACCTGCTCGTCGGCGGCGGCCAGCTCGTCGGCGAGCTTGCCGGTCCCGTCCGGGCTGTTGTCGTCGGCGATCAGCACGTGCGCCTCGGGCACCGCGGCCCGCACCCGCTTGACGATCGGCACGACGTTCTCGGCCTCGTTGTAGGTCGGGATGATGACCAGGACCTTGCCGAGCGGCCCGAAGCTCCGCTGCTCGTCCTCGTTCACTGCTGGGTCTGCCCTTTCGCCGTGCGGGTGCGCTCGAACCTGCCGATCGCGACGGCGGCCGCGCAGGACAGGAGCCCCACCATAGCGAGGGTCCACTCCGGCGCCGCACCGACGCGGTCGGCGAGGGTCTTCTCGTCGCGCAGCGGGATGTCGGCGCTGATGACCTGTTGCGTGAACTCCTTGCTGCGCTGTTCGATCTTCCCATCAGGAGCGACGATCGCACTGATCCCGCTGGTCGCGGCCGTGACGACGGCCCGGCCGTGCTCCACCGCCCGCAGCCTGGACATCGCCAGCTGCTGCTCGGGCTGCCCGGTGCGGCCGTAGGTGGCGTTGTTGGTCTGCACGACGATGGCGCGGGCACCGGCGTTGACGGTGTCGCGGACGATGCCGTCGTAGGCGACCTCGAAGCAGATGACGTCGCCGAGCCTGGCCGGGCCGATCTGCATCACGCCGGTGGTCTTCCCCGGGTAGAAGTCGCGCGGGATCTCGTTGAGCATCGGCACGATCTTGGTGAGCTGCTTGCGGAAGGGCACGTACTCGCCGAAGGGCACCGGGTGCTGCTTGGTGTAGTGGGCGCCGGGGCCGGTGACCGGGTCCCAGACGATGCCCTCGTTCTGCACGTGGTCCTTGTCCGGGCCGTCCACCAGGGCGCCGACCAGGACCGGGACGCCGACCGCCTGCACGGCCTCGGTGATCTTGTCGTACGCCTGCGGGTAGGTGAAGGGGTCGAGGTCGGAGGAGTTCTCCGGCCACAGCACGATGTCCGGCTTGGGCACCCGGCCGGCCTTGATGTCGGCGGCGAGCTTGAGGGTGGCCTGCACGTGGTTGTCGAGGATCTTCATCGGACGGCCGAGGAAGTGCATCCCCGGCTGCTGCACGTTGCCCTGCACGACAGCGATCCGCACGTGCCCGTCGGCGTTGGTGTGCACGGGGACGAACAGGCCGGCGCAGAAGACGGCCGCGGACAGCACGAGGGCGCCGGCGCCGGTCAGGACGGCACGCAGGGTGCGCGGGTCGGTGCGGCGGTACAGGCGGTGGGCGCGCAGCAGGGCGGCGGCGAGCAGGGTGCCGCTGAGGGCGACGCCGAAGCTGACGAGGGGGGCGCCGCCGAGGGCCGCGAGCGGGGTGAAGGGCGAGGCGGTGTTGGCGAACGCGAGGCGGCCCCAGGGGAAGCCGCCGAACGGGAGCCGGTCGCGGACGAGTTCCTGCGTCACCCACAGGCAGGCGCACCACAGCGGCCAGGCGCGCAGCCGCTGCACGAGGACCATCAGGGCGGCCATCAGCACGAGGTAGAGCGCCTCGACGCCCGACAGGACCACCACGGCGATCCAGATCACCGAGCGCAGCCAGACCAGCAGCCAGAGGAAGAAGGGGAAGGCGAAGGCGAAGCCGAGCCAGGCGCCCTGCCTGACGGTGCGGTCGCGCAGCACGAGGGCGAAGCCGGCGACGGCGACGAGGGAGAGCGGCCACACGCCGTACGGCGGGAAGGCGGCGGCCATGGCCAGGCCGAGGGCGGCGGCGACGCCGCTGCGGGGCGCTGCCGCGCGGGCTGTGGCGGTCCACCGCTCGCGCCGGGACGGGCGGGGGGCCGCCGCTTGCGCCGCTGCCGCGGCCGGCGCCACGACCGGCTGGGCCGCGCGGCCCGCGCCGGAGGGAACGGCGGGGTCATCGGGGGGACGCAGGCGCACGGGCGCGGCCTTCCTCTGTGAGACGTACAGAAGGTGAAGGTACCGCGTGTGTCTGTGGGGTGTCCCCCCCACCACGGGGCCGCGGGTCGCCCCGGGACCTTCCCCCGCGGGGTGGCTTGTCGCGCAGTTCCTCGCGCCCCTTCGGATTCCCGCCTGCCCCAGCCCCGCCGTTCCCGGCCGCAGGCCGGTGGCCGGTTGCTCGCGCAGTTCCTCCCCCAGAGCTTCGCCTGGGAGGTACCCCCAGCGCCCCTTTACGGCAACCCGCCTGCCCGAACCCCGCCATTCCCGGCCACCGGCCGGTGGCCTCTTCTCGCGCAGTTCCTCCCCCAGAGCTTCGCCTGGGGGTGCCCCCAGCGCCCCTTGGAGGCAAGTCGCCGTGTGCTGTTTTGGGTACGGGACGAGCCCGGACGCCCTTCGGGCCGACCTGGGAACCGCTGGCTGCGGCTCGGCACCGAGGCCGTTGTCTACTGGGCGTCCGGGCCCTTCCCGGGTCGCACCTGCCGATCGGGCGGCACTCCCCCCGCGTTCCGCGTCGCGGATGCTGGACCTGGCTGCCAGTGGCGTCCGCTGTGCGGCGGCGCCCCATGGCCCAGCGTGGCCGACGCAACCGCGGAGAGCCCCCGGTCCGACGTCCTGTGGTGGACTTCGCCGAAGTTACCCGCCCCCGACCAGCGGCTGTCAACACTGCTGTGACCTGCGGGCTTTCGGTAAAGAGGCAGGTCAGTGCGGAGGCCGCCGCGCGGCTGCGACACGCCGCCGCCCGGCGACCGCACACCGTTCGGCGGCATGGCGGAGCACCCGGCTCACCCGTTCGGAGGCCCGAAGACGGTGCGGCCGGCGACGACCGTGGTCAGCGCAGTGGGCAGGGCGGCGCCGGGGGTCAGGTCGGGCAGCCCGGGGGTGCCCGAGCGGGGGTCGGTGGACCAGTTGGCGACGCGCGCGTCGGGCGCCTGGACCAGCAGGTCGCCGACCTGCCAGACGGCGTAGTCGGCGGGCGCGCCGGGCACGAGGACGCCGGCCTCGTCGCGGCCGATGGCGCGCCAGCCGCCGCGGGTGTGGGCCTGGAAGGCGGCCCGCGCGGAGATGCGGTGGGCGCGGGTGCGGTGGAAGGCGGCGGCCCGGACGGTGCCCCAGGGGTCGAGCGGGGTGACGGGGCTGTCGGAGCCGAGGACGAGCGGAACCCCGGCCCGGGTCATCGCGGCGAACGGGTTGAGCGCGGCGGCCCGCTCGGCGCCGAGCCGGGCGGCGTACATGCCGTCGGGGCCGCCCCAGGCCGCGTCGAAGGCGGGCTGCACGGAGGCGATGAGCCCGAACTCGGCGAAGGCGTCGATCGCTTGCGACGACATCAGCTCGGCGTGCTCCACCCGGTGCCGCAGGGCCCGTACGCGGTCCAGGCCGGCCGCTGCGGCGGCCGCGCGCACCCCGGCCACCACGGCGTCGATGGCGGCGTCCCCGATGGCGTGGAAGCCCGCCTGGACCCCGGCGCGGGTGCACACCAGCAGGTGGCGGGCGACGGTGTCGGCGTCGAGGTAGGTGACGCCGCTGTGGCCGGCGTCGGCGTAGGGGGCGTGCAGGGCGGCGGTGTGCGAGCCGAGGGAGCCGTCCACGAAGAGGTCGCCGCCGGCCCCGAGGGCGCCGAGGTCGCGCAGCTTGTCGAGATCGGCGGCCTCGGCCGCAGCCTCGGCCCAGTAGGCGTGCACGCGCGGGCCGGGCCCTTCGGCGGCCAGCGCCAGCAGGGAGGCGAGGTCGTCCTCGGAGGAGATGTCGGGGCCGGCGCACTCGTGCAGGCTGCCGATGCCGCGGGCCGCGGCGTGCCGCAGGGCGGCGCGCTGGGCGTCCGCGCGCTGGGCGGGGCTGATCGCGGCGTGGGCGGCGGCCCGTACGGCGTGGTGGGCGTCGCGGGTCAGCGGGCCCTGGGGGTCGTGGCCGAGGCGGTCGGTGACGCCGGGGACGAGGTCGAGCAGCGCGGTGCTGACCGCGGCGGAGTGGACGTCGGCGCGGGCGAGGTAGGCGGGGCGGCCGCCGGTGGCCGCGTCGACCTCGGCGCGGGTGGGCGGACGCCCCTCGGGCCAGGCGCTCTCGTCCCAGCCCTGGCCGAGCAGCACCCGGTCGCCGGGGTGGGCGGCGGCGAAGGCGGCGGTGCGGGCGAGCGCGTCGGCCAGCGAGGCGGCGCCGGACAGGTCGAGGCCGGTCAGGGCGAGGCCGGTGGCGGTGGCGTGCACGTGCGCGTCCACGAAGGCGGGGGTGACCAGGGCGCCGTCGAGGTGCACGACGCGGTCCACGCCGTCCGCGAAGGAGTCGGCCGCCCCCTCGGAGCCGACCCAGGCGACGGTGTCGCCGTCGACGACCATGGCGGTGGCGAAGGGATCGGCGGGGCTGTAGACGAAGCCGCCGCGCAGCAGCACGGTGCCGCCGGGCGCGGGGTCGTCGGGGCGGGAGGTCGCGGGGACCGCTGCGGTGGGGCTGCTGGGCGTGGCGTGCATGGGGCCAGTCTCCCCCGCCGCCGGGGGTGCCGTGCCGCGGGGTGGTGGTGCCCCGGGCCGCGGGCAGCCGCGGGGCGCGGCGTCAGATGCGCGGGGGGCGGGCCTCGTAGGCGGTGGAGAGCACCACGGTGGTGCGGGTGGACACGCCCGCCAGCGAGCGGATGCGGCCGAGCAGGTGTTCCAGCTCGATGGGGGTGGCGACCCGCACCTTGAGGATGTAGTTCTCGTCGCCGGCCACGCTGTGGCACGCCTCGATCTCGGGGACGTCGGCGAGCCGGTCGGCGATGTCGTCGGGCGCGCTCGGGTCGAAGGGCTTGACCGAGATGAACGCGGTCAGCGACAGGCCGACCGCCTCGGGGTCGATGACGGCCGCGTAGCCGCGGATCACGCCGCGCTGCTCCAGCCGCCGGACGCGCTGGTGCACCGCCGAGGTGGACAGGCCCGTGGCCTTGCCCAGGTCGGTGTAGCTCATCCGCCCGTCGGCGACGAGCAGTTCCACGATGTGCCGGTCGAGCTCCTCCACAGCCGATGACATTACCGGTAACAGGGCGGATTACTCACCGTAGGAGCCGTGGCTTTCGATCGCCCCCGGGCGCGTCTCACCCGCCGAGGACGGTGTCGAGGTAGGCGTTGCCGAAGACGCCCTCGGGGTCGGCCTGCGCGACCAGGGCGCGGAAGTCGTCCATGCGCGGGTAGAGGGCGCGCACCTGCTCGGGTGCGGTGGTGAAGAGCTTGCCCCAGTGCGGGCGGGCCTCGTAGGGGGCCAGTGCGGCCTCCATCAGGCCGAGGACGGGGGTGACGGCGGGCTGGTCCTTGATCCAGGTGAAGTGCAGGGCCACCGTGTCGCGGCCGTGGGCGGGGCTGAGCCAGAGGTCGTCGGCGGCCACCGTGCGGACCTCGCAGATCTGCAGGACGGGCGCGATGACCCCGCGCAGGCCGGCCAGGGCGTCGAGGGCGTGGGCCGCGTGGGCGCGCGGCACCAGGTACTCCGACTGGAGTTCCTCGCCGTTGCTGGGGGTGAACTCGGGCCGGAAGTGCGGCAGCCGCTGGTGCCAGGGGCCGGGGGTGCCGTCCTGCGGGGTGCAGTGCACGGGGTCGACGCCGGGCACGGGGTGCAGGGGTCCCGGGGCGGGCTCGGTCCAGGGCAGGTCGGGTGCGGGGGCGCCGTCGAGCTGCTTGAGCCAGACCTGGGTGAAGCGGTCCTCGCGCCAGTCGGTGAAGAGGCTGACGCTGTAGGCGGCGCCGGTGATCGCGTCGAAGTGGGCGAGGGCGTCGCTCAGGGCGAGCCCGGTGCGCACCTGCTGGCGGACCTGGAAGGCCGGGACGAGGTCGAGGACGAGGTGGGTGGCGATGCCGAGGGCGCCCAGGGCCACCACGCTGCCGGCGAAGCGGTCGCCGTCCTCGTCGCGGCTGAGCACCTGGCTGCCGCCGTCGGCGGTGACCAGTTCGAGGCCGCGCACCGCGGTGGCGAGCGAGCCGTTGCCGTTGCCTGAGCCGTGGGTGCCGGTGGCGACCGAGCCGGCCACCGAGATGTGCGGCAGGGAGGCCATGTTGGGCAGGGCGAAGCCGTGGGCGTCGAGTTCCTCGGCGAGTTCGGCGTAGCGGACGCCGGCGGCGACGCGGACGGTGGCCGCGTCGGAGTCGATGTCGATGTCGGCCGGCAGGCCGGAGAGCTCGACGAGGTCGCCCTCGGTGTCGGCGATGCCGTTGAAGGAGTGGCCGCTGCCGAGCGCCTTGACCCGTCGGCCACCGGCCACCAGGGCGCGCAGCTCGTCCAGGGAGGCGGGGCGGTGGACGCGCTCCGCGGCGAAGGTCAGGTTGCCCGCCCAGTTGGTTCGCATCGTCCGTCCGTCCTGCCGATCGCGGCACAACCGCCCTGGTCGCGCCGGTTCGCACCCTATAAGGCGGCCCCGGCGGGGAGCGGGCCGGGGGCGCCGGGGCGCACGTGGGGGGCGCAGGCGCGGGGCACGCGGCGGCTGTGACGAAGGCCACATCGCGTGCGACCTGCGTGCTCCCGGTGGCGCGATTACCCGCGTAGCGCGGCGGGAAGTGCTCGCTATGGCCGCGAGCGTGAAGCCGGGCCGGCCCACCACAGGGCGACACCCATAGGGGGAACGCAGTATGCGTAACCATGTGCGCCACAGCCGCAGCGAACGCACCTCGGCGTTCGAGGAGGGGCACGAACGCGATCTCGCGCTCGCCGGCCCCGGTGCCGATGACGCGGAGGACTTCCCGGGCGGCGACGCCGAGTTCGCCGCTGACGCGGACCTCTACGAGGAGGCCGACGGCCTCGCCGACACGACCCGCGTGATCTGCCCCGACTGCGCCCGGCCGATCGCCCTGCGCGGCGGCGAGGAGAGCCTGCCGGTGCACGCGGTGTGCGCCACGCCGTGGAACCCGTTCGGGGTCACGGTCTGCGCCGGCTCCGGCCGCGCGGCCGGCGACGCCCCGCCGCTGATCGGCGGCACCGCCGAGGAGCAGGAGGGCGCCGAGCCCGCCTTCGGCGCGGTGCTGGCGCTGCCGGCCGGCCTCGACTGGCGCACCCAGCCCTTCTCGCACGTCGGTGGCCCCGGCTCGCGCCCGATCCGGCTGCCCGCCCAGCGCCGCCTGGCCGCCTGAGGCCGGCCGGGAGCCGAGCCGCGGGCCCGCAGGAGCCCGGGCCCGAGCCGCGTCCCGCCGCTGTTCGCCCTCCCGCGGCCGCACCCGCGGCGGGCGGCCGACGTACCGCTGCGGCCGGTCCGGCGCACCCCGCCCGGCCGCCGGGCCCGGCACGTACCTCCACCGCGCCGCCGCTCGTCAGAACAGCCCGGCAGCCGCCCGCTCGTACGGTCGCTGCCAACCGCCGGGCCCGGCACGCACGCCCGCCGCGCCGCTGGTTCTCGGCGCAGCCCGGCAGGCGTACGCGCATACGGTCCCCGCGGGGCCGTCAGTCCTGCGACTCCGGGCCCAGCACGTCGCGGGCGATCACCATCCGCTGGATCTGGTTGGTGCCCTCCACGATCTGCAGCACCTTCGCCTCGCGCATGTAGCGCTCCAGCGGGAAGTCGGCGGTGTAGCCGTAGCCGCCGAGCAGCTGGACGGCGTCGGTGGTGACCTGCATCGCGGTGTCGGTGCAGATCAGCTTCGCCATGGCGGCCTGGGTGCCGAAGGGCAGCCCGGCGTCCTTGCGGCGTGCCGCGGCCAGGTACAGCGCGCGACCCGCCTCGATCCGCGCGGCCATGTCGGCGACCATGAAGCGCAGGCCCTGGAAGTCGGCGATGGGGTGGCCGAACTGGCGCCGCTCGCGCAGGTAGGCCGCGCCCGCGTCCAGGGCGGCCTGCGCCACGCCGATCGCGCAGGCGGCGATGCCGAGCCGCCCGGCGTCCAGCGCGGACAGCGCTATGGCGAAGCCCTGGCCCTCCTCGCCGATCCGCCGCTCGTCGGGCACCCGTACGCCGTCGAGGTGCACCTGCGCGGTGGGCGAGCCCTTCAGGCCCATCTTCCGCTCGGGGGCGGCGGCGCTCAGGCCCGGGGCGTCCCCGGGAACGAGGTAGGCGGTGATGCCGTGGGCGCCGGGGCCGCCGCTGCGGGCGAGCACGGTGTAGAAGTCGGCGACGCCGCCGTGGGTGATCCACGCCTTGGTGCCCTCGATCGTCCAGGTGCCGCCCTCGCGCACCGCCCTCGTCCGCAGGGAGGCCGCGTCCGATCCGGAGGTGGGCTCCGAGAGGCAATAGGCGCCGAGCAGTTCGCCGCCGAGCATGGCGGGCAGGTGGTCGGCGCGCTGCTCCTTGCTGCCGAAGGCGGCCAGGGCGTGGCAGGACAGGGTGTGCACGCTGACGCCGAGGCCGACGGTGAGCCGGGCGGCCGCCAGCTCCTCCAGCACCTGCAGGTACACCTCGTACGGCTGGTCGCCGCCGCCGTACTCGGCGGAGTAGGGCAGGCCGAGCAGTCCGGCGCGGCCGATCAGGGTGAAGACCTCGCGGGGGAAGCGCCCGGCGTCCTCCTGCTCGGCCGCGGCGGGCGCGATCTCGCGGCCGGCCAGCTCGCGGGTGAGGGCGAGCAGCTCGCGGGCCTCGTCGGTGGGCAGCTGCCGGTCTACCGTTCGGGGGTGCGGCATGGCGGCGGTTCCTCCCTGTTCGGGTGGCGGCGGCCCGGGGCCTGGGTGGGGCGGGGCCGTCCGGTGGCGGGGCCGGATCCGGCGGCCTGCCCGTGCCGGGTCTCGGCACAGGTGATCAACGGGTCCGGCGGATGGAGTATGCCCGAATCGGCCGCCTCCGTCACGGGTGCCGTGCCGGGCCGCGCGGGCGGCCGCCGTACGCGCGTAGACAGCGTCGGCGGAACCGCCCGGCGAGCCCGGTCTCCAGGGGGCTGTCGGCCTGCTCCTGGGTCGTCCTGGGGGCGCTCAGCCCGCGTCGGCGAGGTGCAGCTCGTGCAGCCGTTCCGGGGGGCCGGGGCGGCCGTAGTACCAGCCCTGGCCGGTGTCGCAGCCGAGCGCCCGCAGGTGCTCGGCCTGGGTGCTGGTCTCGATGCCCTCCACCGTGACCGTCAGGCCCAGGCCGTGGGCCAGGGAGACGATGCCCTCGACGATCTTCAGGTCGACCGGGTCGGCGGGGTGGCGGCGCATGCCGCGGGTGAAGGCGCGGTCCAGCTTGAGGACGCTGACCGGCAGCCAGCGCAGCGAGGAGAGGTTGGAGTAGCCGGTGCCGAAGTCGTCGAGCGCTATCTCCACGCCGAGGTCGGCGATCCGGCGCAGCGGCCGCAGCGCCTCGGGGTCGGCGCCGATCAGCGCGCTCTCGGTGACCTCCAGGCACAGGGCCTCGGGGGCGAGTCCGGTCTCGTCCAGCACCCGGGTGACCTCGCCGACCAGGTCGGGGTGGTGCAGCTGGAGCGGGGAGAGGTTGACGTTGACCCGCGGGCCGCAGCCGTGGGTGTGCTCGGCGGCCCACGCCTGCGCCTGGCGGGCGGCCTGCTCCAGCACCCAGCGGCCGAGGGGCACGATCTGGCCGGTGTTCTCGGCGAGCGGGATGAAGCGGTCGGGGCCGAGCACGCCGTGCACCGGGTGGCCCCAGCGGACCAGGGCCTCGGCGCCGTGCACGGCGCCGTCGCGCAGCCCGATCAGCGGCTGGTACTCCACGAAGAACTCGCCGCGCTCCAGGGCGACCGGCAGCCGGTTGGTCAGGTCGTGCCGGGTGATGGCGCGCGCGTCGTGGGCGGGGTCGGCGATCTCGTACCGATTGCCGCCCATCTCCTTGGCCCGGTACATCGTGATGTCGGCGCTGCGCAGCAGGTCGGCGGCGGCGCCCTCGCCGGCCGGGCCGTGCACGAGGCCGATGCTGCCGTGGACGGTCAGGTCGCGGCCGTCCACCCGCACCGGCGTGGCGAGGGCGGCCAGGATGCGGTCGGCCAGGGCGGTGACGGCGGCGCGGTCGGGCGGGTCGGTGTACAGGGCGACGAACTCGTCGCCGCCGATCCGCGCCATCAGCTGGCCGGTGCCGGTCAGGCAGCCGCGCAGCCGCTCGGCGACGGCCACCAGCAGCCGGTCGCCGACCGCGTGGCCGAGGCTGTCGTTGACCGCCTTGAAGCCGTCCAGGTCCAGGTAGCACAGGCCGATGGCGCGCTCGCCGCCGTCGGTGCCCAGGGCCTGGTCGAGGCGTTCGAAGAACAGGGCGCGGTTGGGCAGGCCGGTGAGCGCGTCGTGGGTGGCCTCGTGGCGCAGCCGCTCCAGCAGCCGGCGGCGCTCGGTGACGTCCTCCAGGAGGGCCAGCTGGTACTGGGGGCGGCCGGCGGCGTCGTGCAGCAGGGAGACCCGCAGGTTGGCCCACAGGACACTGCCGTCGGCCCGCGGGTAGGCCTTCTCCACGTGGTAGCTGTCGCGCTCGCCGCGCAGCAGTTCGCCGTTGAGCGCAGCCAGGCCCGGGGCGTTCTCCGGGTGGGTCCACTCGCCGACGGCGCGGCGGCGGATGTACGACTCGCCGCCGAGCATGCGGCTGAGCGCGTCGTTGACCTCGACCACCTTGCCGTCCAGGTCGGCGATGCCGATGCCGACGGCGGCGTGCTCGAAGACCGCGCGGAAGCGGGCCTCGCTGGCGGCCAGGGCGCGTTCGGCCTCCTGCTGGGCGGCGAGCGCGGCCCGGGAGATGGACTCCTGCTCGGCCAGGGTGCGCTCGCGCAGCGCCTGGGTGAAGCCGACCGCGACCGCGTGCTGCAGGCGGGCGCAGCGGGCCCGGCTCTCGTCGGCGGGCACGCCGTCGCCGGGCGGGCAGTAGAGCACGAGGTAGGCGTCGATGACGCCGAGGATGCTCGGCAGGGCCTCGGGGTCGGTGCAGTGGGCGGCCACCAGGGCGGCGCCGACCGGGACCGCGGCCCTGGGGTCGAACGGGCGGGCGGCGAGCGCGTCGCGCAGCACCCGGGCGAGCGGGACGAGGTGGGTCTCGAACTCGGCGCGGGTCATCGAGGTGGCGGTCGCGGGGAAGACCGCACGGCTCCATATGGCCGCGAACCGGCGCAGGTTGTCGGGCTCGCCGGGCACCGCGCCCTCGTGCGGGGCCTGTTCGGCCGGTGCCCCGGTGGTCACGGCTTCAGCCCCACGCCGGCCAGCCCGAGCAGCACCGCGGGATCCTCGTCGCCCGGCGGGGTGTCGGGCCGCCAGTGCGGCAGGTGCACGATGCCGGGTTCGACGATCTCGAACCCGTCGAAGAACGGCCGGAGTTGATCGATGGTGCGGGTGACCAGGGAGGCGGTCGTGGCACGCCGGTAGACGGCCTGTACCTCGCTCTGGCCGGCGGGGGCGGCCTCGTGGTCGGGGGTGGCGTGCGTGATGACGACGACGCTGCCGGGGGCGAGGGCGTCGCGCAGGGTGGCGACGATTTCGGCCGGGCGGTCCTCGTCGGGCAGGAAGTGCAGGACGGCCACCAGCATCAGCGCGACCGGCCGGGACAGGTCGAGCATCCGCAGGGTCTCGGGCGCCTCCAGGATCGAGCGCGGATCGCGCAGGTCGGCGGCGGCGATGTCGGCGTCGGGGGTGTCCTGGAGGACGGCGCGGCTGTGGGCGATGGCCACCGGGTCGTTGTCGACGTAGACCACCCGGGCGCCGGGGTGGGCGGCCTGGGCCACCTCGTGGACGTTGCCGAAGGTGGGGATGCCGGAGCCGATGTCGAGGAACTGGGTGATGCCGCGGTCGACGGCGAAGCGCACCGCGCGGCGCATCACCGCCCGGTTGGCCTGGCTGATCTTGGGGATGCCCGGCAGCGCCTTCATCGCCTTCCTGGCCGCCTCCCGGTCGACCTCGAAGTTGTGCGAGCCGCCGAGGAAGTAGTCGTAGATCCGGGACACACTGGGCACGTTGAGGTCGATACCCGTGGGGGCCCAGGAGGGTCGGTCGGTCACGGTTGCGGTCTCCAGGTCGTGGGCGGACAGGTCGCGGCGGGGGGAGGCGTGAGGCGGCATCGGGCCCGGCGCGTGGCGGCGGAGGGCGGGGGACGCGGGAGACGTCAGCCGCGGTCCGCTGCCGGCACACCCGGCCTGAGGCTACTGATCACCTGTTCGGAGTGAAACACAACGGCCGGAGTCATGACGTCCGTTTTGGTCAACAACCACCGGCATGCGCTCTTGCGAAAACGCGCAGCTGCGAATACGCGCACACATGGCGGAGGTCCCGCGGCGCAATTGCGCCGCGGGACCTCCGTAGACTGGATTATTTGACGCTTTCCCGCCGCCTTCTGACGGCGGGTCGGCGCGGGAGGTGGCGGAGTTCCGTCACGCTTCCCCCGCGCCCGCGCCGGCCGGCCGTCAGCAGGCGCCCTCGTCCTTCCAGACGCCCCACTGGCCGGTGGTGCCGGGCACCTCATTGGTGGTCCACCACTGGGCGAGCCACTTGTGGCCGCCGTAGGAGACCTCGTTGCCGCCGACGTAGACCGCCGAGGCGCTCCAGGCCGGCACGCCCGCGCAGCTGCCGCCGGTGGGCGGGCTGGTCGGCGGCGAGGTGGGCGGGCTGGTGGGCGGGGTCACGCCGGCGAACTGCACGGCGTACTTGGCGAAGTCCCAGTCCGCCTGCGGCACCGAGCTGCAGGTGCCGGAGGTGGTGCCGTTGTTGTCCGGCGGGCTGCACTGGCGGTCGCGGTTGAGCGACCAGAAGGTGAAGCGGCCCATCCCGTGGCTGGTGGCGTAGTTCAGCACGGTCTGGAAGTCCGACTGGTAGAAGTACTCGCCCGAGTCGCTGCGGCCGTTCATGCCCGAGAAGCCCTCGTGGGCGTAGGCGGTGGCCGCGCTCCAGCCGAAGGTGGACTGCAGGATGCCGTTGAACGCGGTCAGGGCCGCGGTCTGGGAGGCCGCGCCGCTGAAGCCGCCGTCGAAGGGCATGATGGAGAAGTTGTTCGGGGTGAAGCCGATCGACTTCGCCTCCTGCAGCATTTGCGTGCCGAACCAGCCGGTGCCGGCCGCGGTGCCCGGCGTGGTCACCGAGATGTAGATGCCCGGGTTGTTCTGCTGGAGGATCTTGGCGGCCCCCAGTTCGTTGGCGACGGCCGCGGTGTTCTCGTACTCCGGCTCCTCCAGGTCGAAGTCGATCGCCTTGAGCTGGTACTTGGTGACGACCTGCTGGTAGGCGGCCGCGGTGGAGGCCGCGTCGGAGCAGGCCTGGCCGAGCTTGGTGCCGCCGTAGCCGCCGATGGACACCGACACGTCGCCGCCCTTGGCGCGGATGGCGGAGATCGTGCTCGCCACGGCGGTGTCGGAGGAGACCGCGCTGGTGCCGCCCCATGTGGGGGTGCAGCCGCCGCCGTTGGGGGCGAGGACGAAGGCGAGCTGGAACGCCTTGAGGCCGGTGGCGTCCATGATGGCGGTGGCGCTGGGCGGGTTGTTGTCCAGCGGCATCAGGTACGGGGCGGCGGCGTACCAGCTGCTGCTCAGCGCGGCCGGCGCCGCGGCAGCCGCGGGTTCGGCCCCGCTGGCCTGACCGCTGCCGAGCGCCGCGGCCGCGCCGAGCCCGGCGAACGCCAGGGCGGCGGCGGCCACTCCGGAACCGAGGGCTTTGAGACGGTTCACATCGGACCTCCTGTGGGGGAACGTGGCAGCAGCGTGCTGCGCTGACCTGGACGCGTCAATAGTTTGGTCCAGACCTTTGGGTCAACCCACAAATTGGTCTCTACCATGTCTGCGCGCGGTACGGCCCCGCCCGGTCCCTGGTGAGGGCAGCGGACGGGGCCGGGCAGGAGCCGGACAGGAGCCGTGGCGCAGCCGCGGGACGGCCCGCGCGGACCGCCGCCGCCCGCGGCAGCCCCGGCCTGCTGCCGGGACCGCTGCCGGGACGGTTGCCGGGACGGCCGCCGGGACCCCTGCCCGGCCTCCTGCTCAGACCACGCCGACCGACGCGAGCGCCCGCCGCTGGCCCGGCGACGGCTTCACCGGGAAGTAGAGGTACACCACACCGCCGCTGCCCGAGCCGACGCCGCCACTGGCGGTGATCCGCTTGGTGCGCAGCCACACCGTCTCGAACTGGGCCCGCTTGTAGACGTTGCGCACTGCGTCGTCGTCGGAGCTGGCCGGGTCGTTGGCGATCACGTCGCCCTCGGCGGTGAAGCCGATGATGCACATCAGGTGGCCCGAGGTGCTGTAGTTCGACCCGTCCAGCTCGCTCGCCAGGAACGACTGCGACGTTATGACCGGGATGCCGGCCTTCACCAGCCGCTCGATGTCGTTGAGCGAGTGCAGCTGGGTGACCACGCCCTGCAGGTCCTTGTACGTGGCCGCGTAGGCGGCGTTGAAGGGCCAGTTGCCGCAGCCCTCGTACTGGTAGTCGTAGGTGTAGCGGGCGCCCTGGTCGACCTGCGGGTCGGCGTAGGAGGGGTCCACCCAGGCCATGTCGGCCGCGGTGGGCCCGCGGCCCCAGTACTCGATCACCATGGTGGAGGAGGTCGGGCTGCACCAGGCCTCGCCGCCGTTGTCGTACTGCGGGTACTGGCCCTTGTGGATGTCCTGCGAGTAGCGCGGCACCGGGAGTTCGACGGCGCCGTCCAGGCCCGGCACGGAGGCCGGCACGGTGTAGCGGTCGGGGATGTTCGAGGCGAAGGCGCCCAGACGCCACACGGTGGGGGTCAGTCCGGTGCCCGGCTTGCGGAAGAGGGTCAGCCGCAACCGGTAGGAGGCGAGCAGCTTGCCCTGGCTCGGGTCGTCGACCGCGAAGGTGTCGGTGTAGATGCTGCTGGTGTCGTCGCCCTGGCCGTCCACCGAGGTGCGGCGGATGTCCTCGTCGCCGTCGCCCGCGGTCCAGCGGCCCATCACGTAGGCCGGGGTGGCGGTGCCGTCGGTGTAGGTGCCCAGCAGCTCGACCTGGATCCAGGTGCCCGCCGGGGTGTGCGCGTTCCAGGAGGAGACCAGCTCGGTGGCCGGGTGCGGCAGCTGCCGCACCGGGGAGGTCCAGCTCGCCGACTCCCAGGTGGCGGTGATGCCGGTGTGCGGGTCGGTGTAGTCAAGGGTGCCGGTGGCGCGGGCGATCCGGACCCCGGGCCGCTCCCCGGGCACCGGCACCGTGCCGTGGTGCACGCCGAACAGCCAGTCCGGATACGCGGTCCAGGCGTGGTAGTCCACGGGGGCGTCGTCGGGTGCGGCGCTGCCGCTCTTCTTCCCGGCGGGCACCGCGGCGGCCGGGCCGCCCGCGGGGGCCGGGGCGGCGGTGGCGCTCTGCGCGGTGGCCGTGGTCGCCGCCGCGGCGGCCGCGGCGAGCGCGGCGGTCAGGACGGCGCGCCGGGGCGCGTTTGTGCTCATGTCGGTAGTACCTCGGTTTCCCTCGACGCGAACGGGAAAGGGCCCGTCGAACCTCTGTCCGCAGGACGGCGGGTGGCACAACTATCGCCGCTCGGCCACCCCGGCACCAGGGTTGCCGTGTTCCCAGCAGGATCATTATTGGTCTACGCCACTGGCGGTCACACCGGGAGAACCACCAGGTCGCGCCCGGTCAGGTTCAGCCGTTCGCCGCCGTCTTCCGTACACACCGCGATGTCCTCGATGCGCGCGCCGAACCGGCCGGGCAGGTAGATCCCCGGCTCCACCGAGAACGCCATGCCCGGTTCCAGCACCCGCGCGCTGCCCGCCACGATGTACGGCTCCTCGTGCGTCTCCAGGCCGATGCCGTGGCCGGTGCGGTGGATGAAGTGCTCGCCGTAGCCGGCCGCCGCGATCCGGTCCCGGCCGATCGCGTCCAGCTGCTCGGCGGTGATCCCGGGCCGCACCGCGTCGGTCTGGGCGCTCTGCGCGGCCAGCAGCACCTCGTACAGCTCGCGGAACTCCCGCGGCGGCTCGCCGACGGCGTAGGTGCGGGTGGAGTCCGAGCAGTAGCCGTCCGGAGTGGTGCCGCCGATGTCGACCACGACCGGATCGCCGGGCGCGATCACCCGGTCGGACACCTCGTGGTGCGGGCTCGCCCCGTTGGGGCCGGAGCCGACGATGACGAAGTCGGCGGTGGCGTGCCCGGCGGCCACGATCGCGGCCGCGATGTCGGCGGCGACCTCCCGCTCGGTGCGGCCGGCCCGCAGCCACTCCCCCATCCGGCGGTGCACCCGGTCGATCGCGGCGCCGGCCCGACGCAGCGCCTCGATCTCGGCCGGGCTCTTGCGCATCCGCAGCACCGAGAGCACGTCGCCGGCCAGGCCCGCCTGCGCGCCGGGCAGCGCGTCCTGGAAGGCGAGCAGCTTCTCGGCCCACATGTGGTTGTCGACCGCGAACCGCCGGGTGCCCACTGGCAGCCGGCGGGCGATCAGCTCGTAGGCGTCGTCCGTCTCGGCGAAGCCGGTGATCTCGATACCGAGGCCCCCGGCGGGCGACGCCTCGGCCGCCGGCTGCTCCAGCCGCGGCACCACCAGGAACGGCTCGCCGCCGGCCGGCACCACCAGGCAGGTCAGCCGCTCCAGCGGCTGCGCCTGGTAGCCCGTCAGGTAGCGCAGGTCCGCGCCCGGCGTCACCAGCAGCGCGTCGAGTCCGGCATCCTGTGCGGCGGCCTGCGCGGCCGCCAGTCGCTCGCGCGGGAAGAGCCCGCCGCCCGTCGCATCCGTCACGGACCCCACCGTAGACGCAAGGCCCCGCGCCCGCCGCCGACTCCTGCTCGTGCCGCGGCCGCGGTCGCCCGGCCGCCGCCTATCGTCGGCAGGGTGGCGCACAGCGAGCGGGAGAAGACGGTGGACGGGATGGCGGTGGCCGCGCTGCGGGCCGCGCCGAGGTGCGGCAGTGTCCGCGTGGTGGCCGTGGACGGCCACGCGGGCGCCGGGAAGACCACGCTGGCCGCGCAGTTGGCGGCCCGGCTCGGTGACGCGCCCGTGGTGCACACCGACGACCTCGCGACCCACGAGGAGCCCTTCGGCTGGACCGGCCGGCTCGCCGCCCAGGTGCTCGGCCCGCTGTCCGAGGGCCGCGCGGCCGAGCACCAGGTCTACGACTGGGACACGCGCGCCTTCACCACCACGCGGCACTTCCCGCCGGCCCCGGTCGTCGTCCTGGAGGGGGTGGGCACCGGACGCGCGGCCGTCCGCCCGTACCTGGCGCTGCTGCTGTGGCTGGAGGTCCCGCCCGCCGAGGCGCGACGGCGCGGGCGGCGCCGGGACGGTCCCGAACTGGCGCACTTCTGGACCGGCTGGACCGCGGCGGAGGACGCGCACTTCGCCGCGGACCCGAGCCGCCCCTTCGCCGATCTGCTGGTCCATCAGGACGCGCGGGTGGCCGGCGGTTACCGGGCGGTACCGGGTCCGGCGGTACGGGCCGGCAGCCGCCCGTCACGTGACGCACGGTGAGCGGGCGAGCCGGGTCGGCGACGATGCGCAGGCCGCCGGTGCGGCGGGGGCGGTGCCCGGCTGGGCACCGCTCGCCCCTGCCGGGGTGGCGGCGCCAAAGCGCCGCCCGAACCGCTTGACCACGCGGGTACGCAGCAATTACGTTTTCAACCAGCGGCGGAAAGCGGCCGCTCAGCAGACGCGGAGCCCCCGGTTGTTCCCCCGTGACCGGGGGCTTCGTCCTGTGCGGCGGGGGTACGGCGGGGCGATCGGGAGATCACGCTTCGTGATCTCCCGCGACCGGTCTGCGGCTCCCCGCCGCGGGGGTTCTTCTACAGTGCCGAGTGCTACCCGGTGGCGGGCTGCGGACGGGGACGGCGGCGAACCCCAATGGCGGGATGCCGTTTCTTGGGGGCCGCGTGGGGCGGACGGGAGCCTGGATGGGGCGGCTGGTGGGCCGCCGTGGGGACTCGGGGAGCCGCCGGCCAGGCTGCGGCACCCTACGGTGATCGGAAGTTCGCGGGTACGATGCCGCAAAGGGGGGCGCGGCGGCGCCGGGGAGTTCCGCTGCCTGCCTCAACTCCCTCCCGTCGGCCACGGGTTGGGGGGCGGCGCATGTCGGCGAGGCGGGGGGACGGAGTTGGTGGGGACTTGATGGACTTCGGCACCGACCGCCCGGGCTCCCCGGCCGACCTGGCCTGGCTGCGCGGCGTGGACGCGTACACCATGGGCGCCTACGTCCAGGCCGAGGAGGAGTTCCGGTCCGCGGTGCGGATGGACCCGGGGATGGCCGACGCCTGGCTGGGGCTGCACGCCCTGCGCGCCGACACCACCACCGCCCTGCTGCAGATGTACCGGCACCGCGACCGCTTCGGCGAGCAGCGCGCCGCCCACCGCCGCCCGCTCAACTCCTGGTACTGGCTGGGCTGGTGGGTGCAGCCGGTGCTGGAGACCAGCCGGGACCTGCTGCTCGCGCACGCCTCGCACTGGCTCGACGGCCGCCATGTCGCCGAGCTGGACCGGGCGTTGGCCGACTGCCCGCCGGTGGACACCGATCCGCAGGTGCGGTTCCTGCACGCCTGCCGGGCGTATCTGGTCAAGGACTGGGAGCGGCTGGTGCGGCACACCGAGCCGCTGCTCGGCGACCCCGTCCTCGGCATCGAGGCGGGCCTGTTCGGCGGGATGGCCCGGGTCCGGCTGGAGATGTGCGGCCAGGCCGAACCGCTGCTGGCCGCCGCCCTGATGCGCTGCCGCACCGAGCAGCCGCAGCGCAAGGAGCTGCGCTACTGGCTGGCCCGCGCCTATGAGGGCACCGGCCGTACCGCCGCCGCCGTACCGCTCTACCGGGCCGTGCACCGGGTGGACCCGGCGTTCATGGACACCGCCGCGCGGCTGGCCGCGATCCACGAGACCGACGACGGGCTGGACGAGGGCACCGGCCTGGCCGCCGTCTCGCTGGCCGGCACCGGCCAGGCCGTCCCGGAGGGCGCGGACGCGCTGGACCCGTACCCCACCGACTTCCCCGCCGACCCGCCGCCCGGCAGCGGCGCGGCCCCCGACCTGGAGGAGTCGCTGCTGACCGCCGGGCCGCTGGGGGACGGCGTACGGGACCGCGCGGCGACGCAGTCGCAGGGCGGCGCCGCGCCGGGGCTGCCGCTGGGCGGCTCGGACCCGGTGCTGCTCGCCCAGGCGCTCGCCGAACTCGACCGCATGGTGGGCCTGGAGCCGGTCAAGCGGCAGGTGCGGGCGCTGTCGGCGCAATTGCGGATGGCCCGGCTGCGGGCCGGGCAGGGCCTGCCGGTGCAGCCGCCGAAGCGGCACTTCGTCTTCTCCGGTCCCTCCGGCACCGGCAAGACCACGGTGGCCCGCATCCTCGGCCGGGTCTTCTACGCGCTCGGCCTGCTCGGCGGCGACCACCTCGTGGAGGCCCAACGCTCGGACCTGGTGGGCGAGTTCCTGGGCCAGACGGCCGTGAAGGCGAATGAGCTGATCGACTCCGCGCTCGGCGGCGTGCTCTTCGTGGACGAGGCGTACGCGCTGTCCAACTCCGGCTACACCAAGGGCGATGCCTACGGCGACGAGGCCCTGCAGGTGCTGCTGAAGCGGGCCGAGGACAACCGGGACCGGCTGGTGGTGATCCTCGCCGGCTACCCCGAGGGCATGGACCGCCTGCTGGCGGCGAACCCGGGCCTCAGCTCGCGCTTCACCACCCGCGTGGACTTCCCCAGTTACCGCCCCCAGGAGCTGACCCGCATAGGCGAGGTCCTCGCCGCCGAGAACGGCGACCACTGGGACGAGGAGGCGCTGGACGAACTCGGCGCGATCAGCAGCCACGTGGTGGACCAGGGCTGGATCGACGAACTCGGCAATGGCCGCCTCCTGCGGACCCTCTACGAGAAGAGCTGCGCCTACCGCGACCTGCGGCTCTCGGAGTACCCGACGCCCCCCAGCCGGGACGAGCTGGCCACCCTGCGCCTCCCGGACCTGATGCAGGCCTACGGCGAGGTCCTCTCCGGCCGCGGCCCCGGCGTCCCGCCCCCGGCGGAGGGGGAGTAGGGCCTCGGGCCCGTGCGGGGCAGCTGTTACGGTTCAACGCCCGCGCCGGGCGATGAGTTCTTCCCCGCCGGGGGCGAGGAGCTTGGGCAGGAGACGCCGCAGGCCGGCAGCATGCTGGTGAACGCGCTTGAGCGTGGCTCGCCGTGTCGGGGCGGACTCGGGCACATCCTGCGCGGGCCCGCACCCGGCTGCGACGTACAGGTCGTCCAGCGGCGCCCATTTGCCATGGACTCCCCCCGGGCCGATCAGGAAGACCATCGTGTACACCGCGGGTTCGTGACCATCAGGGCACCAGACCTCGATGTCCAGGCCCTCGCCATGGAAGGCGACCCCATGAAGGGTCCGTTCAGGTCCCGAGAAGCCCGCGTCTTCGACCAGGAAGGCGAAGGCAGTGCCCACCGCCGCCCGGAACTCCTCCGCCGGATCTCCCCGATGCCCCATGTGTCGATACTCGGGCATCCCGTAGGGCGGGGGTAGACCACGACAGGATCCTTCGAGTCTTCGGAGCCGGTGCGGGCCGGGGCCGCTCGCGGCGCGGGTACTTACCGGGCGCGGGCAGGCAGTCCCCGGCGTGCCCCGGGCCTCACCGCGCCGGTTCCCCTTCCGCCGCCCTCAGCGGACCAGCTCCCCCGGGGTTGCGCCGCCGTGGGCGGGTCCGGGGACCTCCGGCAGCGGGCGGTGGGCCGGGTCGCGGACCTCGCCGACCAGCATCTCCAGCACGTCCTCCATCGCCACCAGGCCCAGCACGCGGCCCGAGGCGTCGGTGACCGAGGCGAGGTGGGTGGCCGCGCGGCGCATCGCGGTCAGCGCGTCGTCCAGGGGGAGGTCGGCCCGCAGCGTCGTCATCGGGCGCCACAGGCGCTGCGGGACCGGCCGGTCGGCGTCCTCCACGTCCAGGACGTCCTTGACGTGCAGGTAGCCGAGGTAGCGGGCGCCGGGGCCCGGCTGGTCGGCGACCGGGAAACGGGAGTAGCCGGTGCGCACGGTCAGCTCCTCCACCTCTCGGGCGGTCACACCCGGGCCGAGCGTGACCAGTTCGTCGGGGGTGAGCAGCACCTCGGTGACGGAGCGGGTGCCCAGTTCCAGGGCGTCCTCCAGCCGCTCCTGCTCGTCCGGGTCGAGCAGCCCGGCGGCGCGCGCGTCCTCGACCAGGACGGTCAGCTCCGCGCTGGTGAAGACCGCGTCGACCTCGTCCTTCGGCTCCACCTTGAAGGCGCGCAGGATCAGCCGGGCGCACGAGCCGAGCACGGAGATGACCGGGCGGAAGACCCGGGCGAAGGCGACCAGCCCGGGCGCCAGCCGCAGAGCGGCCTTCTCCGGGTCGGCCATCGCCAGGTTCTTGGGCACCATCTCGCCGATCACCAGATGCAGGAAGACCACCAGGGCGAGGGCGAGGACGTAGCCGACCGGGTGCACGAGGTCGTCGGGCACGTGGACGGCGGAGAAGACGGGCTCCAGCAGGTGGGCGACGGTGGGCTCGGCGACCGCGCCCAGCGTCAGCGAGCAGACGGTGACGCCGAACTGCGCGGCGGCCATCATCTGCGGCAGGTGCTCCAGCCCGTACAGGACGGTGCGGGCCGGGCGGTTGCTCTCGGCGAGCGGTTCGATCTGGCTGCGGCGCACCGAGACCAGGGCGAACTCGGCGCCGACGAAGAAGCCGTTGCCCAGCACCAGCAGCACGGCGAACAGCAGTTGCAGGGCGCTCATGCCGCTCCCTCCGTCGCCGCCCCGGCGTCGGCGGCGGCATCGGTGTCGACGGCGCTGCCGGTTCCGGTCCCGGTGCCGGTGCGTACGATCCGCACCCGTTCGGCCCGGTGGTGGCCGACCTCCTCGACCCGCAGTGTCCAGCCGGGCAGCTCGGCGGTGTCGCCGGGCTCGGGGATGCGGCCGAGCAGGTCGGCGACCAGGCCGGCCACCGTCTCGTAGGGGCCCTCGGGGGCGGCGAGGCCGATGCCGGCCAGGGTGTCCAGGCGGGCGCCGCCGTCGGCGTCCCAGGCGGGGTGGCCGTCCTCGGCGGGGGCCTGGGCGAGTTCGGGCAGGTCGACGGCGTCGTGCTCGTCGCGCACCTCGCCGACCAGCTCCTCCACGATGTCCTCCAGCGTCACCACGCCGGCCGTGCCGCCGTACTCGTCGACGACGACGGCGATCGGCTGCTGGCTGCGCAGCAGGCCGAGCAGCTGCTGCACCGGCAGCGTCTCGGGCACCAGCAGCGGCGCCACGGCGACCGAGCCGACGGGGGTGCGGCCGCGCCGGTCGGCGGGGACGGCGAGGGCGTCCTTGAGGTGGACCATGCCGGTGATGTCGTCCACCCGCTCCCGGTAGACGGGGAAGCGGGACAGGCCGGTGGCGCGGGTGAGGTTCAGGACGTCGGCCGCGGTGGCGGTGTCCTCCAGGGCGCTCACCCGCACCCGGGGCGTCATCACGTTCTCGGCGGTGAGGTCGCCCAGCGACAGGGTGCGCACGAAGAGGTCGGCGGTGTCGGCCTCCAGGGCGCCGGCGAGGGCGGAGTGCTTGGCGAGCGAGACCAGCTCGGTGGGGGTGCGGGCGGAGACCAGCTCGTCGGCGGGCTCCACGCCGAGCATCCGCACCAGGCGGTTCGCGGCCCGGTTGAGCAGGTCGATCACCGGCCGGAAGGCGCTGGAGAAGGCGCGCTGCGGCCCGGCGACGACGCGGGCGACGGCCAGCGGGCGGGAGACGGCCCAGTTCTTGGGGACGAGTTCGCCGATGACCATCTGCACGCCGGAGGCGACCATCATGCCGACCACGACGGCCACGCCGGGGGCGGCGCCGTGCGGGATGCCGATGCCGCGCAGCGGCCCGGCGAGCAGGTCGGCGAGCGCGGGCTCGGCGAGCATGCCGACGACCAGCGAGGTGATGGTGATGCCGAGCTGGGTGCCGGAGAGCTGGAAGGAGAGCCGGCGCAGGGCCGCGACCACGCTGCGGGCCCGGCGGTCGCCCGCGGCGGCGGCGCGTTCGGCCGCCGGGCGCTCCACGGTCACCAGGCCGAACTCGGCCGCGACGAAGAACCCGTTGGCGAGGATCAGGACGAGGGCTGCCGCGAGCAGCAGCAGGGAGGTGCTCATGAGGCCGCCGCTCCGTTTTCCCGGACGGGAGGGGCGGCGCAGGTACTACCGGACGGTTCGTCCATCGGGGTGTGAGTGTCACTCCTCGGTCGGTCGGTCGGTGCCGTGGGCGCTCGGCGCCCGGATCCAGAGTAGTCGGCGCGGCCGCGCGCGCGAAGGGACGGCGGCCGCCCGGCGTACGCGGGCGCGCCGCGGCGGACGGCGGAGGGCACGCAGCAGGCAAGCGGCAGGCAAGCAGCGGGGAACAGGTGGCGGCCGGTGGCTCCTGGGGTCAGCGGGACTCGCCGAGGGCGGCGACCAGGTCGCGCAGCCTGCGGGCGTCCCGCAGCGCCCGCTGCCGGGCGAGCCCGGGCTGGATGCCCATGGCGGGCAGGCTCGTGCCGTCGGCGAGGTCGAGGTGGACCCAGGCGTCGCCGTGCGAGAGGTTGACGGCCAGCACCTCGGGCCAGGCGAGCCGGCGGCTGACCGTGAGGTTGACCACGGTCAGCCCGTCGGGGTCGGCGACCACCTTGGGACGGGCGAGCAGGGTGAGCCCGGCCGCGAGCAGCACCGCCGTGCCGATCACGGTGGCGCGCTCGCCGGTGCTCCAGGGCGTGTCCCCGTCGTGCGGCATCGCCAGCGCCACCGAGGTCAGCGCGGCGAGCACGGCGACCGCCAGGCCCAGCAGCACCACGCGGGTGACGACCGGGCGGAAGGTGACGGGCAGGCCGGCCAGCGCCGCGGCGGCGGCCGCGTCCGGGGCGGCGCCGCCGGGCGCGGCCGGGGCGCCGTGCGGGCCGGTCACAGCCGGGCGGCGTGGATGCCGGTGGTGAGGATCGCCCGGGCGCCCAGGTCGTAGAGCTGGTCCATGATCTGCTGGGCGTCGGCGGTGGGCACCATGGCGCGCACGGCGACCCAGCCCTCGTGGTGCAGCGGGGAGACGGTGGGCGACTCCAGGCCGGGGGTGAGGGCGACGGCCTTCTCCACCTGCTCGACGCGGATGTCGTAGTCCATCATCACGTACCGGCGGGCGACCAGGACGCCCTGCAGGCGGCGCAGGAACTGCTGCACCTTCGGCTCGGCGGGGTCCGCGCCGGTGCGGCGGACCACGACGGCCTCGGACTCCATGATCGGCTCGCCGAACGCCTCCAGGCCCGCGTTGCGCAGCGAGGTGCCGGTCTCAACCACGTCGGCGATGACCTGGGCGACGCCGAGCTGGATCGCGGTCTCCACGGCGCCGTCGAGGTGCACCACCGAGGCGTCGACGCCGCTGTCGGCCAGGTGCTTGGCGACCACGCCCTCGTAGGAGGTGGCCACCGTCATCCCGCCGAGGTCGGCGACCTGGGTGGCGGTGCCGGGCCGGGCGGCGTAGCGGAAGGTGGAGCGGGCGAAGCCGAGCTGCAGGATCTCCTCGGCGTTGGCGCCGGAGTCCAGCAGCAGGTCGCGGCCGGTGATGCCGATGTCGAGCTTTCCGGAGCTGACGTAGATGGCGATGTCGCGCGGGCGCAGGTAGAAGAACTCGACGTCGTTGGCGCTGTCGACCAGCACCAGCTCCTTGGACTCCTTGCGCTGGCGGTAGCCGGCCTCATGGAGCATGGCCGTCGCGGGTCCGGAGAGCGAGCCCTTGTTGGGGACGGCGATGCGCAGCATGGCGTCGGGTTCCTTCTGTTCGTGCCGGCTGTTCGTGCCGGTCCGGCGGGGTCGTACGGTCGGGGTGCCGCGGGCCGGGGCCGGCCCGGGCGGAGGCTACGGGATCGGGGCGGCCGCCGGGTGAACGGCAGCCGGAAGAACGGGGCGAGCGCGGCGGGTGCGGGGCGGGCCGCTCACAGATGGGCGTAGACGTCCGCCAGGGAGATCCCGCGCGCGACCATCATCACCTGGACGTGGTACAGCAGCTGCGAGATCTCCTCGGCGGTCGCGGCGGCGCCCTCGTACTCGGCGGCCATCCACACCTCGGCGGCCTCCTCGACCACCTTCTTGCCGATCGCGTGCACGCCCTTGCCGACGAGTTCGGCGGTGCGGGACGTGCTGGGGTCGCCGGTGGCGGCCTTCTGCTGGAGCTCGGTGAAGAGCTCCTCGAATGTCTTGTTGGCCATGGTGGTCCTAGCCTACGGGGAAGCGAGCCCCGGCCGCGGTCAGCGCCAGGGTTCGGACACCGAGCGCAGGGTGGCGGCGGTGGCGACGGCGGCGGTGACCGCCTCGTGGCCCTTGTCCTCGCTGGAGCCGGGCAGCCCGGCGCGGTCCAGCGCCTGCTCCTCGGTGTCGCAGGTGAGGACGCCGAAGCCGACGGGCACCCCGGTCTCCACCGCGACCTGGGTGAGCCCGGCGGTCACGCCCTGCGAGACGTACTCGAAGTGCGGGGTGCCGCCGCGGATGATGACGCCGAGGGCGACGATCGCGTCGTAGCCGCGGCCGGCCAGTACCTTGGCGACGACGGGGAGTTCGAAGCTGCCCGGCACCCGCAGCAGGGTCGGCTCGTCGATGCCGAGGTCGCGCAGCGCGCGCACGGCCCCGTCCACGAGGCCGTCCATCACCTGGGTGTGCCACTGGGCCGCGATGACGGCGACCCGCAGGTCCCCGCAGTTCTTCACGGTCAGCTCGGGGGCGCCCTTACCGCTCACTGTTTCGTCCTCGGTGCTTTCTCGTCGGTGTCACGGGATGGTGCGGGGTCGTGGTGGGGGGGTGCTGCGGGGTCGCGGCGGTCCCGCGGCCGCGGGACGGCCGCACGTCACTGGCCGGCGGCGTCCAGCCACGGCAGGTCGTGGCCCATGCGGTCCCGCTTGGTGCGCAGGTAACGCAGGTTGTGCTCGCCGGCGGCGACCGGCAGCGGCTCGCGGCCGGTCACCTTCAGCCCGTGCGCGGTCAACGCGGCGGACTTGTCGGGGTTGTTGGTGAGCAGCCGCAGCGAGCGCACGCCGAGGTCGGCGAGGATGCGGGCGGCGGCGCCGTAGTCGCGCGCGTCGGCGGGCAGGCCCAACTCCAGGTTGGCGTCCAGGGTGTCGCGGCCGCGCTCCTGCAACTCGTAGGCGCGCAGCTTGGACATCAGGCCGATGCCGCGCCCCTCGTGGCCGCGCAGGTAGAGCACCACCCCGCGGCCCTCCTCGCCGATCCGCCGCATCGCCGCGTGCAGTTGGGGCCCGCAGTCGCAGCGCAGCGAGCCGAACACGTCGCCGGTCAGGCACTCGGAGTGGACCCGCACCAGCACGTCCTCGCCGTCGCCGATGTCGCCGGCGACCAGGGCGACGTGCTCCACGCCGTCCTCGGTGCTGCGGTAGCCGTGGGCGCGGAAGTCGCCGTCGGCGGTGGGCAGGGTGGTGGTGGCCTCGCGGCGCACGGCGGGGGCCGGCGGCAGGTCCACGGGGAGGGCGGTGGGCTGCGCGGCGGGCGCCTCCGCGGGCAGGACGGCGGTGCGGGTCGCGGGCTCCGCGGGGCTGGCGGGCACGGGTTCGGTGCGCCGCCGGTGGGCGATCAGGTCGGCGATGGAGATGATGTGCAGGCCGTGCCGGCGGGCGAAGGGCACCAGGTCGGGCAGCCGGGCCATGGTGCCGTCGGCGTGCGCGATCTCCACGATGGCGGCGGCCGGGCGCAGTCCGGCCAGCCGGGCGAGGTCCACGCCGGCCTCGGTGTGGCCGGGGCGGGCCAGCACCCCGCCGGGCCGGGCGCGCAGCGGGAAGACGTGCCCGGGCCGGACGAAGTCCCCCGCGGCGGCGGCCGGTTCGGCCAGCAGCCGGATGGTGGCGGCGCGGTCGGCGGCCGAGATGCCGGTGGTGACGCCGTGCTCGGCGGAGGCGTCCACCGAGACGGTGAAGGCGGTGCGCATGGACTCGGTGTTGTCCCGCACCATCTGCGGCAGGTCCAGCCGGTCCAGCGCGGGCCCCTCCATGGGCACGCAGATCAGCCCGCGGCACTCGCTCATCATGAACGCGACGGTCTGCGCGGTGATCTTCTCCGCGGCGACCACCAGGTCGCCCTCGTTCTCACGGTCGGCGTCGTCGACGACCACGACCGGCCGGCCGGCCGCGATGTCCGCGACGGCCTGCTCGACGGTGTCCAGGACGAGGGCGTCGCCCGCCCGCTGCTCGGGGGTGTGCCGGGCGGTGCCGGCGGCGGTGGGCTGGTGCGCGGTCGCTGTGCTCAGGGTGCCGGTCATGCCGCCACTCCTTCCGGGACGGTGGCACCCTGCCGCGGCCGGGACCGCGGCCGCCGGGTCTGCTGCCACCAGGCGTACATCCCGGCGATCACCAGGACGAAGTACACGATGTAGACGAGGCCGGAGAACGGCAGCCCGCTGTGGAAGTTCAGCGGCACCCCGACCAGGTCGACGGCCAGCCAGGCGAACCAGAACTCGACCCAGCCGCGGGCCTGCGCGTACATCGCGGCCAGGGTGCCGACGAAGATGTACGCGTCCGGCCAGGGGTTCCACGACAGCCGGGGGTAGGCGAGGAAGAGCGCGGCCACGGCGACGGTGCCCAGGCCGGTGGCGGCGACCAGGAGCGCCCGCTCGCGCCAGGTGGCGAAGCGGATGCCGATCCGGCCCGCCTCGCCCGTGCCGCGGTGCCACCGGTACCAGCCCCACACCGCCATGGTGATCACCACGAACTGCTTGCCGACGCCGCCGCCGAGGTGGGCGCCCCAGAAGGCGGCCACCAGCACGACACCGGAGAGCAGCTGGACCGGCCAGGTGAGCATCGCCCGCCGCCAGCCGAGGGCGAGCGCGGCCAGCCCCAGCAGGTTGCCGATCATGTCGGACCACACCACGTGCTGGTCGAAGGCGGTGAACGCCTCGCTGTTCAGCCAGTGCACGGGGTTCATCGCGCCGCCTGTGTGCCGGAGTCGGCGGCGGGGCCCGAACCGAGCATCCGCTCCACGTACTTGGCGATGACGTCGACCTCCAGGTTGACCGGGTCGCCGGGCTGCTTGATGCCGAGCGTGGTCAGCGCGAGGGTGGTCGGGATGAGGCTGACGGTGAACCAGTCGGCCGCCGCCTCGACGACGGTGAGGCTGATGCCGTCCACCGTGATGGAGCCCTTCTCCACCACGTAGCGGGACAGCTCCGGCGGCAGGGCGACCTTCACGATCTCCCACTGCTCGCCGGGGGTGCGGGCCAGGACGGTGCCGGTGCCGTCCACGTGGCCCTGCACCAGGTGCCCGCCGAGCCGGCCGCCGAGCGCCATCGGGCGCTCCAGGTTGACCCGCGAGCCGGGGGCCAGGGCGCCCAGGCTGGAGCGCTTGAGCGTCTCGTCCATGACGTCGGCGGTGAAGGCGTCGTCCAGCAGGTCCACCACCGTCAGGCAGACGCCGTTGACGGCGATCGAGTCGCCGTGTTTCGCGCCTTCGGTGACGACGGGTCCGCGCACGGTGAAGCGGGCGGAGTCGGCCAGTTCCTCGACAGCGGTGATCTCGCCCAGCTCTTCGACGATTCCGGTGAACACGTCACTTCTCCTGTACGGCAGTGGGGACGGCGGTCAGCCGCAGGTCGGGCCCGATGCGCACGACGTCGGTCACGTCGAGCCGGAACGCCTGGGCGATGCCGGTGATTCCTGCGTCGGCGAGCGCGGCCGGGCCGGCGCCGAGCAGGGCGGGTGCGAGGTAGGCGGTGACGGAGTCGACGGCGCCGGCCGCCACGAACGCGCCGGCCAGCGTCGGCCCGCCCTCCAGCAGCACCGAGCGCACGCCGCGGGCGTACAGCTCGGCGAGCAGGGCGGCGATGTCCAGGCCCCTGCCGCCTTCCCCGTAGGGCAGCCGGACCACGTCGACGCCCGGCAGGTGGGCGGTGTCGGCGTCCTTGCCGACGGCGACCAGGGTGGGGGCCGCGTCGTCCAGGACGGGCGCGGCCAGGGTGATGCGGGCGCGGGTGTCGACCACCACCCGCAGCGGCTGGACGGCGCCCTCGATGCCGCGGACGGCCAGGTGCGGGTCGTCGGCGACGAGGGTGCCCGAGCCGACGACGACCGCGTCGGCCTCGGCCCGCAGCCGGTGCGCGTCCGCGCGCGACTCCGCCGAGCTGATCCAGCGGCTGGAGCCGTCGGCGGCGGCGATCCGGCCGTCGAGGGTGGCGGCGTACTTCCAGCGGACGAAAGGGCGGCCGGTACGGGCCGAGGTGAGCCAGGCGATGTTGACCGCCTCGGCCTCCGCCGCGAGCAGGCCCGCCTCGGTGTCGACGCCGGCCGCGCGCAGGGTCTGCGCGCCGCCCGCGGCGGTGGGGCTGGGGTCGGCGACGGCGTAGACGACGCGGGCGACACCCGCGGCGATCAGCGCCTGGGCGCACGGGCCGGTGCGGCCGGTGTGGTTGCAGGGTTCGAGGGTGACGACCGCGGTGCCGCCGCGGGCCCGGTCGCCCGCCGCTGCCAGGGCGTGCACCTCGGCGTGCGGGCCGCCGGCCTTCCGGTGCCAGCCCTCGCCCGCGACCTCGCCGGCCGGGTCCAGGATCACGCAGCCGACGACCGGGTTGGGGGCGGTCGCGCCCAGCGCGCGGGCCGACAGTGCGACGGCGCGGCGCATCGCGTCGGCTTCCGTGGTGGTGGCCACCGGGTCCTCCTGCCTCATCGGGCACGGACTCCGGGGCCGAGCGGGCGGCTCCCTCCGGGGGCCCCTCCCGCGCAACGGCCCGCGTGCTCGCGCACGGGCCCGCTCCGAACGGCGGCCTTCCCGAGTGAACGCCCGCCGCGCACTGCCTCCCATCCGGACTTTCACCGTCGGTCCAGGAATTTCACCTGGTCAACCGACCGCTGGCTGCGGCCGGGTCGCGGACTGTAACCGCCGGTTCGGAATTGCACCGACCCCGGAGTGCGCGAACGTCACTTCTACGGCAAGTCTGCCACGAGTTTTCCCCCGAGATCCACTGTGTGCCGCGTCACGGTCCTTACAGTGCGGCTCCCCGCCGCGGGGGTTCCCCGCCGTTGCCGCGTGCCGCCCGCACATGGCATGCCGCCCACCTCCCCGCGGCCCTACGAAGGGCAACCCGCCGTAAGGGCTTCCGCACGTTCCCGACCGCGGCCCCGCCTTGGGCTTGTCGCGCAGTTCCCCGCGCCCCTATAGCGCTTGCCCTTCGCGCGAACGGTGAGGCCGTACCGCCCAGGGGCGCTGGGGGTACCTCCCAGGCGAAGCTCTGGGGGAGGAACTGCGCGACCAGCCCAGGCCGGGCTGCGGTCGGGGACGCGGAGGAGCCCCTACGGCGGGTTGCCGTTCTTGGGGGCACGCTGCCCGCAGGGCTCAGCAGCCGTCGCTGCCTGCCTGCGGCACCGTGTCGGGGCGCAGGCCCAGGGTCGCGCGGGCGATGAGGGTGTAGACGTCGGGGCGGAACGCCGGGGAGTACGAGGTGTACTCGTAGCAACCGCCCTGGTGGAGGCCGCCGATGACGCCGACGACCGAGGTGATGCCGCCCGGGCCCTTGAGCAGCCAGGGGCTGCCGCTGGAACCGCCCACGTAGCCGTGGCAGTTGAAGGACGGGAAGCCGTCGGTCCAGTAGACGCGCACGGCGCAGTGGATCGCCTGGTCGTCGAGACCGGCGTTGTAGGCGATGTCGGTGACGGCGGTGCCCGCGGCGGGCGCCTGGCCCAGCACGTCGGCACCGGTGACGGACTGGAGGCTCACCGTGCGGCCGGCGCGACGGGCGGGGGCGACGGTGAGGACGGCGTAGTCGTGCTGGGTGTCGCCGTTCTTCTGCCAGGCGGGCGGGACGTAGGCGTGGGTGACGGTCCACACGCCGTACGGGGTGGCGCCGTCGTCGTAACCGGGGGCGAACTGCCAGCCGGCGGCGGTGCCGTGGACGCAGTGGGCGGCGGTGAGGATCTCGTCGCCGAGCGGGCTGGCCACCACGCTGGCGGTGCAGCCGTGGTCGGAGCCGAGGCCGTTGCGGAACAGCGGTCCCACGGTCGGGGTGCCGGCGAACGACGTGGCGGTCGGCGTGCCGGGGGGCGCCGGCGGGTCGGCGGCGGCGGGTCCCGCGGCGAGCACCCCCAGCGAGACGGCGGCCGCCGCGGCGACCGCCCAGACCCGCACCTTCGACATCCCCATGCCTGCTACCTGCTTCTTCCAGGGCCTTGCCACGCGCTGGCTCCTCTCGGCGGACGACCGCACCGGCATGCCCGGCCGCGGGCCCGCCGGCCGCGGTGTCGCGCGGGCAGACCGGTCCCCCGGATGTCGCCGGTCACACGGTGGGTGTTGACGCCGCCGTTCCTACCCGCCCCGCGCGCCGGGGCGCAAGGCTCCGGGCACGGTGGAAACACCGCTTTTACCTGCGACGATGGCCCCGCGGGCACGTTCCGTCGCCGGATCGGCGCCGCGATCACCGGCCGGAGCACCAATCTCCCTTCGCAGCAAGGCGGTTGACGCTCCGTCCGGTCGGCCCCGGGGACTTTGCCCGGCCTTTGCGATCCGTTCCGGGCCCGGGCCCTCCCTCCGCGCGGTCCCGCGACCCCGGACCGCCGCCCCACGCTCCGGCGACGGGGTGTACCCGTTAGGCAGGAGGAGCGAACACGTCGAGCTGGGCGGCGTCCATCGCCACCGTCACCGCCCCCCGGAGCACCGGCGCGGCCGTCTCGCTGACGTGGAAGTCCGTACGGAGCGGGGAGATGCGGGCGAAGGCGGCGGCGGTGCGGGCGGCGAGTTCGGGCCCGCCGGCGGAGCCGACCTCACCGGCGAGGACGACCACCCCGGGGTCGAGGACGGCGCAGACGGCCGCCGCCCCGAGGGCGATCCGCTCGGCGAGGGCGTCGAGGAAACCGTCCGCGCCGCAGGCCAGCGCCGAGCGGACGAGCGCCGCGGCCGCCGCGGCGTCGGCGGCGGGATCGACGGCCAGCCCGTGGGAGCGCCCGAGCGCGCAGACCGCCCGGCTGCCGACCATCCCGTGGTACCCGTCGTCGCAGTCGTCGGCCCGCGGCACACCCCCCGTGGCGGAGACCGGCAGGAATCCCACCTCGCCGGCCCCGCCGGACACCCCCCGCCGCAGCCGCCCGTCGAGCACGACCCCGGCCCCGACACCACCGCCGATCCACAGCAGCACGAAGGTCTCGTCCTCGGGGGCGCCGGCGAGGGAGCGGGCCCGCTGCTCGGCGACGGCCGCGAGGTTCACCTCGTTCTCCAGCAGCACCGGCACCCCGAGCCTGCGGCGCACCTCGTCCACGAGGGCGCCGTGCCATGCGGGCAGCGCGCCGCTCGGCCGCATCCGGCCGGAGCCGGGGTCCACCTGGCCGGGCGCGCCGCAGGCCACGGTGTGCAGGGCGGCCGCGCCGGCTTCGCGGGCGGTGGCGAGCAGCAGTTCCACCCCGGACTCGACGAGCCCCGCGAGGTCGGCCCCGACCGGCACGGGCCGCTCGGCGCGGGCGGCGGTGCGCCCGAGCAGGTCGGCGACCTCCACCCCGATGCTCTCGATGCGCACGTCGAGCCCTGCGACGTAGGCGCGGTCGGCGACGATCCCGTACAGGCGCGCGTTCGGTCCGCGCCGGGCCTCGCCCGCCTCCCCGACCACCTCGATCAGCCCGGACTTCTGGAGCCGCTCCACCAGGTCGGCCACGCTCGGCCGGGACATGCCGGTCAGCTCCTTCAACTGCGCGGCGGTGAGCGGGCCTTCCCGCTGGAGCAGGCGCAGCGCGAGCCGGTCGTTGATGGCACGCGCGGTCCGGGGCGAGGCGCCCCGCCCGGGACGCGCGGGGGACACGGTCATGCCCCCGATCCTCCCAGACACCCCCGCGGCTCCCCCGTCCGCACACGGTGACCCCCTCCGGCGGCGAAAAAACCGCTAACTTTCAGGCAGGCTTCCTGATAGTTTGCGAGCCATGACGACCGACGCCGCCGAGTGGTCTCCCGCCCGGATCCGCCGGGCCCACCTGACCATGCGGGCCGCCTTCGCCGTGCACGGCGCCACCCAGGGCTCCTTCGCCGCCCGCCTCCCGTGGATCAAGGACCATCTGGGCCTGGGCGCGGGCACGTTGGGGCTCGCGCTGGTCTGCCCGGCGATCGGCTCCTCGCTGCTGATGCCGCTGGCCGGACGGTTGATGCACCGGTACGGCTCCCGGCACGCGCTGCGGCTGCTGCTGACCCTGTGCGCGGCCACCCTCGCGCTGCCCGCGCTCGCGCCCGGTCTGCCGTGGCTGTGCGCGGCCCTGCTGCTGTGCGGCGCGAGCGCGGGGACGGCGGACGTGGTGATGAACGCGCTCGGCATCGCGGTCGAGGAGCACAAGGGCGCCTCGATCATGTCCGGCCTGCACGGGATGTGGAGCGCGGGCACGCTGGTGGGCGCCGCGCTGGGCGTGCCCGCCGCGCACGCGGGGCTGGACGGGCGCGTCCACTTGGGCCTGATGGCCGCGCTGCTCGCCGGCTGCGCCCTGGCCCTGGCCGCCGGCGCCCCCGACATCCGGCCGGGCGCGGACGAGGCGGCCCCGCCCCGGTTCGCGCTGCCGCCACGGGCCGCGGTGGTGATCGGGGTCGTGGGCTTCTGCGGGGCGTTCGCCGAGGGCGGCAGCTCCGACTGGTGCGCGGTCTATCTGCGGGACGTCGCCCACGCCTCCCCGGCGATCGCCGCGCTCGCCTTCACCGCCTTCTCGTGCACGATGACCGCCACCCGCCTCGTGGGGGACCTGGCGGTCAGGCGCTTGGGCCCGGTGCGCACCCTGCGGGCCGGCGGGATGGTCTCCACGCTGGGCGCGCTGCTCGTGGTGCTCGCGCATCAACCCGCGCCCGCCATCGCGGGGTTCGCGCTGGTCGGGGTGGGCGTGTCGGTCACAGTGCCGCTCTGCTTCGCGGCGGCGGGGCGGCGCGGTCCGGTGCCGAGCCAGGCGATCGCGGGGGTGGCCACGGTGACGTACACCTCGGGGCTGGTCGCGCCGGCCGCCATCGGCGGTATCGCGGGGGCGAGTTCGCTCACCGCGTCCTTCGGGCTGGTCACCCTGCTGGCGTTCGGGCTGGTGGTCGGCGCGGGGGTGCTGCGGCCGCCGGTGCCGCGCCTGCCGGTGGTCTCGGCGCCAAAAGGGCTGCCCGGTCAGGCGGTTGGGGAACGACCGGCGGGCAGCGACCGTTCGCGCGGTTCCCGGCGCCCGTAACGGACGCTGCCACGCGGCTCGTCGGTGACATGCCGCCACGGTGGGGAAACCGTGCGATCGGCGGCGTACAAGGGGAGGTTCGGCGGGCGCGCACGGGGGAATCGAGCCCGCCGAACCGTGTCTCCACGTTAGCTTCCCCTCACGCACGGTTGGAGAGCGAGCCGGACAATTGGTGTCGCGCGAACACGCCATGGCACAGGGTCGCGCCATCAGCCGTGCCCAGAAGGGGAGTTGACGCAGCTGACGGCAGCCGCGCGGGCATCTCCCAGTCCGGTGCCAAGGCGTGGCTGCCCGGAGCAATTGCAAGCGCCGCGCGCCCGGCCCGCCACCGGAACCCGGCGCCGTGGGCGCCCGGGCGGACGGGGTGCGACGCGGCGCCGGGCGGTCGTACGGCCGCGGCTCCGGCGTCTCATGGTTCGCCGAGAGGCGCTTCGCGCGTCCCCGGCATTCCCACCCGCGACGGCGGCGCGGCCAGGACCGGCCGGAGCAACCAGGGTCGGCGGGATTGGCCGGGGCAGCCGCCGGTACGAGAGCGGACGGCCGGAGACGGCGGTGGGCCGTCTCGGGGACGGGTGCCGTGTGGCGGACGGGCAGGACAGCGGCACACGGCCAGGATGATCGTATGACCCCAGCCCCTCCCGCCCTGCCGCCGGCGAAGGTCTCCACCGCTGTCCCCGCCACGGCCCCCACCGAGGTCCCCCCAAAGCCACCGGCCAAGGCCCGCACCAAAGCTCCCGCCACCGTCCCCGCAAAGGCCCCGGCCAAGGCTCCCGCCCAGCTCCGCACAAAGGCCCCGGCCAAGGCCCGCACCGAGGCCCCCGCCAAGGTCCCCGCCGCCATCCCGGCGAAGGCCCCCGTCAAAGCTCCCGCCGAGGTTGCCGCAAAAGCTCCCGCCAAGGCCCGCGCTCAAGCCCCGGCCACCGTCCCCGCCGAGGTTGCCGCCAAAGCTCCCGCCACCGTCCAGACAACCCCCGCCGCGCCCCGCCTGGCCCGGGCCGCCGAGGCGGCGCCGAAGCGACCCGCCGCGGCTCCCCGCGCCCCTCGCCGTCCCGCCGGGGCGGCCGCGGTGCGGCGGGTGGCCGCCCGGATGCGTGCACTCGCCGCGGAGCTGCCGGAGCGCGACGGCGTGGCGGTCTTCAACCGGGTGTACCTGTCGGTCACCGAGGAGGTGGCACGGAGGGTGGCGGCGGGCCAGTTCGCGGACGGGCCGCGGGCCGCGCGGCTGACCGTGCTGTTCGCCGAGCGCTATCTGGCCGCCGTGACGGGCCCGCCGGCGGCGCCGGCCTGTTGGCGGACGCTGATCCGGGCCCGCAACCGACGCCGGGTGGCGCCGCTGCAGTTCGCACTCGCCGGGATCACCGCGCACGTCGGCCACGACCTGCCGCTGGCGGTGGTGGACGCCTGCCGGGCCACCCGCTGCCCGCCGCCGGTGCTGGACGCGGACTTCGCCGAGGTCGGCGAGGTCCTGGCGGCGATCGAGGAGCGGGTCCGCGAGGAGCTGATGCCAGGGCCCGACCTGCTGGAGCGGTTCGACCCGCTCACCCACGCCGTCGGCTGCTGGAGCCTGGCCCGGGCCCGCTCGGGCGCCTGGGGCGCCGCCCGCGTGCTGTGGGCACTGCGCGGCCACCCCGAGGGGTACGCCCGGTGCGTGGCCGGCCTGGACCGTACGACGGCGCTGGCGGTACGCGCGCTGCTCACCCCGGCCGGCCCGGCCGCACCCGCACCGTCCCCCGCACCCGCCGCAGCCGCGGGGACCGCCCCGCAGACGCCCGCGCAGGCACCGGCGGCCACCACGGACGCACCGGCAACCACCGCGGGCAGCACGGCAACAGTCACGCCCGGAGCGGGAGTTCAGTCCTCCGGGAGCAGCACGGGCGCGATCTCGTCGTAGACGTCGCCGGGGCCGGGGTTGAGCGGGTCGGTGGCGCCGCCGAGGTGGTGCATGACGCCCCACACCGCGTTCAGCGCGGTCTGCACCGCGCCCTCGGCCCAGCCCGCCGTCCACGAGATGTCGTCGCCGGCCAGGAACAGGCCGCGCTGGTCGGCGGGCAGTGTCTCCTGCATGAAGTGGGTGAACAGCCGCCGCTGGTAGCGGTAGTGCCCGGGCAGGTTGGCCTTGAACGCGCCCATGAAGTACGGCTCGTTCTCCCAGGAGACGGTCACCGGGTTGCCGATGATGTGCTTCCTGATGTCGACGCCCGGGTAGATCTCGCCGAGCGACTTGAGCATGACTTCCATCCGCTCGTGCGCGCTCAGCGGCAGCCACTTCAGGCTGTCGTCGCACCAGGTGTACGACAGGCAGATCACCGCCGGCCGGTCCGGGCCGTCGTCGAGCAGGTAGGTGCCGCGGGTCATCCGGTCGGTGAGCGTCATCGACAGGGTGTCCCGGCCGGTACGCGGGTCCTTGTCGAGCCAGAACGGCCGGTCGACGGGCACGAACAGCTTGCTGGACTCCATGTAGTGGGTGCGTTCGATCGCCGTCCAGTGGTCGATCGGGAACAGCGAGTCGTCGCAGGCCACCTTCGACAGCAGCATCCAGCTCTGGGCGGTGAAGATCGCCGCGCGGTAGGTGCGGATGTCGCCGGTGGCGTCGGTGACGGTGATCCGGTTCCCCGCGGTGCGGTGCAGCCCGGTGACCGCGGGGCGCGGCTCGCCGCCGTGCAGCGAGCGCAGCGATGTGCCGCGCGGCCAGTGCAGCAGCTTGTCCGGCGCCCGCTCCCACAGCCGCAGCGGGAGCTGCTGGCTGCCGCCGACGATGCCGCGGTGGTCGTCGTCCGCGCCCGTGTAGACGACCCGCAGGATCTCCAGGATGGAGTTGGGGAAGTCGGTGTCCCAGCCGCCGGTGCCGAAGCCGACCTGGCCGAAGATCTCGCGGTGCCGGAAGGAGGCGAACGCCGGCGAGTCGCACAGGAACCCGTAGAAGGTCTGGTTGTCCAGCTTCTCCACCAGCGGGGCCCATATCCGGCGGATCGCGGGTATGTCGCGGGTGCGCAGGGCCTGCTGCATCGCCGAGAAGTCCGCGCCCTCCTCCAGGCAGGTGTTCCAGGCGTGCATCACCTGGCGGTAGACGTCCGGCAGGTCCTGCAGCGAGGTGGCGTAGTGGGACTCGCCCTTGAGGTCCACCACGGTCGACGGGGTGGCGGGCGCCAGCGGGTTGGGGAACGGCCGGGTCCGCAGGCCCACCAGGTCGACGTAGTGCTGGAAGGCGGTGGAGGACGGCGGGAAGCGCATCGCGCCCATCTCCGCGGTCAGGCCCGGGTCGCAGCCCTCGAAGCCGACCGTGCGCAGCCGTCCGCCGATCCGGTCGGCCTCGTAGACCACCGGCCGCAGGCCCATCCTCATCAGCTCGTACGCGGCGACGATCCCGGACAGGCCGCCGCCGATGACCGCCACCTCGGTGCCGTGCTCGGTGGCCGGCACCGAGCCCAGGCCCGCCGGGTGGGCGAGGAAGTCGTCGTAGGCGAAGGGGAAGTCGGGGCCGAACATGGTGATCGGCGGTTGCTGCTGGGCCTCGGCGTGCTGCTCGTCGTGGACGGCGGTGGGCACGGACGTCATCGGGTGGCGCTCCTGGGGGCACGGCCGACGGTGAGGGCACCGTACAACTCGGGCCTGCGGTCGGTGAGATAGGGGGTATCGGCGCGGGCGGCCGCCGTCGCGGCCGGGTCGGCATCGGCGACGAGCAGGCGGGGTCCGGCGCCGGCCCGGGCCAGGACGGTGCCGTCGGGGCCGGCCAGGCAACTGCGGCCGGCGAAGTCCCACTCGCCCTCCGGGCCGCAGCGGTTGGCGTAGGCGATGTGGAAGCCGTTCTCCCAGGCGCGGGTGGGCACGAGCGTGTCGGGCACGAAGTCGTACGGGCGCATCAGCGCGGTGGGGACGGCGAGGAGTTCGGTGCCGGCCAGCGCGTGCGCCCGTACGAGTTCGGGGAACTCCACGTCGTAGCAGATGAGCAGGCCGATCCGGGTGCCGTCGAGGTCGGCCTGCGCGAGCGGGCGCTCACCGGGGGTGAACACCTGCTGCTCGTAGGCGCCGAACAGGTGGGTCTTGCGGTAGTCGGCCAGCGCGGTGCCGTCGGGGCCGGTGAGGCGGGCTGCGTTGTAGACGCGCTCGCCGTCCCGCTCGGGGTAGCCGTGGACGATGGCCAGGCGGTGGCGGGCGGCAATGGCGGCGACCTCCTGCGCGGAGGCTCCCCCGGCGGGTTCGGCCAGCTCGCGCACGGTCTCGCCGAGGGCGTAGCCGGTGAGGAACATCTCGCTGGTCACCAGCAGCCGGGCGCCCTGCCCTGCGGCTTCCCGCGCGGCTTCGTCCAGCGCCTTCAGGCTCTCCGCCACGCCGCCGGGCAGCCCGGCGGGCCCCTGCAGCAGCGCGACGCGCAGACTCCCGTTCACGAACGTCCTTCCCGGTTCCTCGCCCCCGTGGCGCGGCTGCCGCCGCGGGCGCCCGTCCCCGCGGCCGCCACCGTCGAAGGTAAGGGGTGGCCGCGCGTTCCGGAAAGGACGAACGTCACGCCCTCGACGATCGGCCGCGCCCGGGGCGGGGAGGTCGGCCGCGCCGAGGGCGGACGCGGGCACACGACGGGGCGCCCCGCCCCCGATACGGGGTGGGGCGCCCTGGTGGAGAAGGGTGTGCGGTCAGCGGAAGCGCTTGTCGCGGCCCTGCCCGGGGGCCTCGTCCGTGGCCTTCTCCTCGCCCGCGGACTCCGACAGCTCGGTCTCGATGCGCTCCTTGCGCACCCGGCCGTGCACGGTCTTCTGCTCCACGTGCTCCTCGACGCGCATCCGCACGCGCTCCTTGGGCACGACCTCGGTCTCCACGATCGGCCGGTCCTCGTGGAGCGTGACGACGTGCTCGGCCTCGCTGATGTCGGGACCGGAGCGGGCGGCGCCGCGGTTCGCCTCGGTGATCGGCTCCCGCTCCAAGCGCACTTCCTCGTGCCGGATCGGGATGGTCTGCTCGACCTCCTCGACGTCCACGTACTTGCGCAGACGCGCCTGCCCGGCGTCCTGGCGCTCGACCCTGACGTGCAGTTCCTCCTCGGAGCGGGTCATGGCGTCGGCGCCGGCGTCGGGGGCGACGCGCTCGGCGGAGCCGCTGGTCCCGGCGGCGAAGGATGCGGTGCCGGTGCCCGTGCCGACCCCGGCCTCGCTGCCGGCCATCTCCTCCTGGGTGCCCTTGGCGCCGGCGGCTCCGGCGTCGGCCCCGCGGGAGGGCATGCCCTCCTCGCCCCCGGCGCGCTTGGCGTGGCGGCCGCCGCCCGCGGCAGCCGCGGTGCCCGCGGTGCCGGCCGCGGCGGCCTTCTCGCCCTCGCCCATGCCGCCGTCGCCGGAGCGGGAGCCCTCCAGGCCGTAGTAGCGGTAGAGGTGCCGCTCCTCCTCGGCCGACAGGTGCCCGCCGGAGTCGACGTCGACGTTCGGCGCGCCCTTGACCTGGTCCTTGTCGTACGGCACCTCAAGGTGGTCCTGGACGATACGGGCGGCACGCGTCGGCACGAAGGTCTCGTTGTTGCCGAAGAAGCCGGTCTTGACCGTCACCCATTCCGGGTCGCCGGTGGCGTCGTCCAGGTACATGTGCTTGGCATCGCCGATCTTCTTCCCCTGCGCATCGTGGACCGGGTGGCCCACGACTTGGGGTATCTGCTCGCGCGTGATCATGTGTCGCCTCCTCGGGCTGCCGCGGCCGGTCTCCCGGCCTTCACTTCAGCGCGTACCCCAAAGAAGGGACCAAAACATCCCTAAATGGACATTTCGCTACAGCCGAGGATCCGCCGCCCCGGTTCCCAGGCCAGCGCCCCCGGGTTGTACGGGGCTCGCTGTGCGCGCGAAGGGCAAGTTGTACAGGGGCGCGGGGAACGGCTCCCCCAGAGGGGGCACCCCCAGAAGAGGCCACCGTCCTTGCGACGGCATACAAGTCCCGTGGGGCAGACGGGTTGCCGTTTCTTGGGGGCGCTGGGGGTACCTCCCAGGCGAAGCTCTGGGGGAGGAACTGCGCGAGCAACCCGTCACCGGACCGCGGCCGGGCGCGAGACAGGAGCCCAACGGCGAACAGCCACCGTCACTGCCAGCTGGCGTAAAGCGGCTGGCCCTCGGCGTAACCGGCCGCGCTCTGCACGCCGACGACCGCACGCGCGGCGAACTCCTCCAGCGTGGCCGCGCCGGCGTACGTGCAGGAGCTGCGCACCCCCGCGATGATCGAGTCGATCAGGTCCTCGACGCCGGGACGCACCGGGTCCAGGAACATCCGCGAGGTCGAGATCCCCTCCTCGAAGAGCGCCTTGCGGGCCCGGTCGTAGGCGGACTCCTCACTCGTGCGGTTGCGCACCGCCCGCGCGGAGGCCATCCCGAAGGACTCCTTGTACAGCCGCCCGTCCGCGGCCTGCTGCAGGTCGCCCGGCGACTCGTGGGTGCCGGCGAACCAGGAGCCGATCATCACGTTGGACGCGCCCGCGGCCAGTGCCATGGCGACATCGCGCGGGTGCCGCACGCCCCCGTCGGCCCACACGTGCCGCCCGTGCTTGCGCGCCTCGGCCGCGCACTCCAGCACCGCCGAGAACTGCGGCCGCCCCACCCCGGTCATCATCCGCGTCGTGCACATCGCGCCGGGGCCCACCCCGACCTTGACGATGTCGGCGCCGGCCTCGATCAGGTCGCGCACGCCCGCGGCGGCGACCACGTTGCCCGCCACGATCGGCACCTGCGGGTCGAGCGCCCGCACCGCGCGGACTGCGGCAAGCATCGACTCCTGGTGGCCGTGCGCGGTGTCCACGACGAGGGTGTCCACCCCGCCGTCGAGCAATTGCTTCGCCTTGCCCGCCACGTCGCCGTTGATCCCGACCGCCGCGGCGATCCGCAGCCGCCCATTGGCGTCCACGGCCGGCTCGTACAGGGTGGCGCGCAGGGCGCCGGTGCGCGTGAGGATGCCGGCCAGCCGCCCGTCGGCGTCGACGGCGGGGGCGAGCCTGCGGTGCGCCTCCTCCAGCTTGTTGAAGGCGTCCCGGGGCGCGATGCCGGCGTCGAGCAGCAGCAGGTCGCGCGACATCACCACCGACAGCTGGGTGAAGCGGTCCACGCCGGTCAGGTCGGACTCGGTGACCACGCCGACCGGCCGGCCGTCCTCGACCACCACGCCGGCGCCGTGCGCCCGCTTGGGCAGCAGCGCGAGCGCGTCGGCGACGGTCTGGGTGGGCGCGAGAGTGATCGGGGTGTCGAGCACCAGGTGGCGCTGCTTGACCCAGCCGACCACTTCGGTGACCACGTCGATCGGGATGTCCTGCGGGATCACCACCAGCCCGCCGCGCCGGGCGACGGTCTCGGCCATCCGGCGGCCGGCGATGGCGGTCATGTTGGCCACCACGAGCGGGATGGTGGTGCCCGTCCCGTCGGGGGACCTCAGGTCCACACCCTGCCGGGAGCCCACCGCGCTGCGGCTGGGCACCATGAACACGTCGTCGTACGTCAGGTCGTACGCGGGCTGCACATCATTGAGGAAACGCACGTACTTCATATTTGCATGCGCGGGTATGGACTGCCTACGGACGAACCTCCGGCACTTCCGCGGGCCTTTCGTACGAACCTCCAGGCCGGCGCCGGCGCGGGCAGCCGCCGCGCCCCGGCCTCAGAAGTCGTCGGGGTCGGCGCGGTCCAGGGCCGGGCGGGGGGCCGGGCCGGTGGAATGCAGCAGGTATTCCGCGGCGGCGGTGTCGGTGACGAGGCTGGTCACCAGACCCGAGCGCAGCACCGCGTCGATCGCCGCGCCCTTGCGGGTGCCGCCCGCGATGGCCAGCACCTCGGGGATGCGGCGCAGCCGGTCGGCGTCGATGGTGATGCACCGCTCGCCGAGGTCGCGGCCGACCCGCCGGCCGCGGGTGTCGAACAGGTGCGAGGACATCTCGGCGGCCACGCCGAGGTCCACGTACTTCTCCCGCTCGGCGGGGGTCAGCGCGTCGTGCACGGTGGAGACGCCGGCCTCCCAGGAGCCGACGGAGACCACGGCCACGGTGACCTTCTCGAAATAGCCCATGGCGGCCGCGATCTGCGGCTGGGAGCGCAGCGCGGCGGCGGTGGCGGGGTCGGCGAGCACCATGGGCGCGTACAGCGGGTGGGCCTCGCCGCCGGAGACCGCGGCGGCGGTCCGCACCGCCTCCACCGAGCCGCGCTCGGCGGTGCCCACGTCGTAGACGCCGGTGAGCTGGACGACGGTGCAGGGCGCGAGCCGGTCCAGCGCGTTGGCCATGGTGATGATGGAGCGGCCCCAGGCCAGGCCCAGCACGTCACCGTCGCTGACCAGCTCGCCCAGCAGATCGGCGGCGACCGCGCCCAGGTTCTCCGGGTCGGGGGTGTCGGCCTGGTCGGCAGGGGTCTCCACCACGACGGCGTGCCGCAGCCCGTAGTGGGCGCGCAGGGCGTCGGAGCACTCGGCGTCGAGTTCGGCGGGGACCCGGATCTCGATGCGGACCAGGTCGCGTTCGAGGGCGGTCTCCAGCACCCGGGCCACCTTGAACCGGCTGACCCCGAACTCCTCGGCGATCTGGATCTTGGACTTGCCCTCCAGGTAGAAGCGGCGCGCCATCGCTGCCGCCTGGACCATCTCGCCCGGGCCCATGCGCACCTGTGCGCGGCCTGTGCTCACGTCGCCTCTCCCCAGTCAGCCAAGTGATCCGCTCGCTTCTCATCCTCCCAGACGCGGGGGGTTACCTGCGCGTAGCTTCGGCGGCTCCGCAGCGCGGGGTCAGCGCACCACCGCGGCCTCGGCCTTCGCACGCAGCGCCCGTACGGCCGCCGCCGGGTCCTGCGCCCCGTAGACAGCCGAGCCGGCGACGAAGACATCGGCGCCGGCCTCCGCGCAGCGCTCGATGGTGTCGGCCGAGACCCCGCCGTCGACCTGCAGCCACATCTGCAGCCCGTACTTGTCGATCAGCGCCCGGGTGCGGCGGATCTTGGGCAGCATGACGTCGAGGAACGCCTGGCCGCCGAAGCCGGGCTCCACCGTCATCACCAGCAGCATGTCCAGCTCGGGCAGCAAGTCCTCGTAGGGCTCGACGGGCGTGGCGGGCTTGAGGGCCATCGCGGCGCGGGCGCCCTTCGCGCGGATCTCGCGGGCCAGCCGCACCGGCGCGGCGGCGGCCTCGGCGTGGAAGGTGACCGAGCCGGCGCCGGCCTCCACGTAGGCGGGCGCCCAGCGGTCGGGCTCCTCGATCATCAGGTGGCAGTCGATCGGTGTGTCCGTGGCTCGGCCCAGCGACTCCACGACCGGCACGCCCAGCGTCAAATTGGGCACGAAGTGGTTGTCCATCACGTCGACATGGAGCCAGTCGGCGCCCTTCACCGCTTCGGCCTCCTCGGCGAGCCGGGCGAAGTCGGCGGACAGGATGCTGGGGCTGATCTGCACGGTCATGTGCCCAGCAAAGCAGATGCGGCGGCGGGGGTGCCAAACACGGTGCGGGCCCGGCGCGAACCCGGATCCGGCGCACCCGGCGTCCCCGGATCGGCGCAACCACCGCGCGCCCCCCTACGGCCCGGTGGAATGCTGGGAGCCGACCACCCGGGGCCCTCGCGCACCGGGGTGACGGGGGACCACCGGACCAGGAACGGACGCGTTCATGACGAGTGGAGCCGGGCGGGCGGCGCGACTGGTGTGCGGGCGGCGCAGCAAGTGGGTCGTGCTGGTGCTGTGGGTGATCGTGCTGGTGGCGCTGGGGCCGCTGGCGAGCAAGCTGATGGACGCGGAGAAGAACGACGCGGCCAGCTGGCTGCCGGGCTCGGCGGAGTCCACGCAGGTGCTGGACCTGCAGAAGAAGTTCGTGCCGCAGACCGCGCCCGCGGTGGTGATCTTCACCCGCGACGGCGGCCTGACCGCGGCCGACGTCCGGCAGATCCAGGCGAACACGGCTGCGGTGCGGTCCCTGACCGCGCACGGAATCCTCGGCTCGCGCAGCGTCGGCCCGGTGCCCGACCGGGCGCAGGCGCCGCGGGCCGCGCAGCTGATCGTGCCGATCGTGGTGGGCGAGAACGGGTGGAACAAGCTGCCGGACGCGGTGGACGACATCCGCTCGGCGGCGGAGCGGAACCTGCCCGGGGTGGCCGTGCACGTGACCGGGCCGGGCGGCTTCGGCGCCGACCAGAGCAAGGCGTTCCAGGGCATCGACGGCACCCTGCTGTACTCCGCGCTGGCCGTGGTGGTCGTCATCCTGCTGATCACCTACCGCAGCCCGACCCTGCTGCTGGTGCCGGTGGTCTCGGTGGTGAGCGCGCTGTTCACCGCGCAGGCGGTGATCTACCTGCTGGCCCGGCACGCGGGCCTGACGGTGAACGCGCAGAGTGCCGGCATCCTGCTGGTGCTGGTCTTCGGCGCGGGCACCGACTACGGCCTGCTGCTGGTGGCCCGCTACCGCGAGGAGCTGCGCCGGCACGAGGACCGGCACGAGGCGATGGCGCTGGCGCTGCACCGGGCCGGGCCCGCGGTCATCGCGAGCGCGGCCACCGTCGCCTTGAGCATGCTGTGCCTGCTGGCGGCGGAGATGAACTCCACCTCCGGGCTCGGCCCGGTGGCCGCGGTGGGCGTGGCGATCGCGCTGGCGGCGATGGTGACACTCTTCCCTGCGCTGCTGGTGATCGTCGGGCGGTGGGTGTTCTGGCCGGTGATCCCGCACACGGGCTCGGCCGAACCGACGGCGACGGGGGTGTGGGCGCGCATCGGCGGCCGGATCGCGCGCCGGCCGCGGGCGGTGTGGACGGCGACGGTGGCGGTGCTCGCCGCGCTCTCCTTCGGCCTGATCTCGCTGAACGCGGTGGGCCTGTCCAACGCGCAGGGCTTCACCAACACCCCGGAGTCGGTGGTGGGCCAGCGGCTCCAGGACCGCTACTTCCCGGCCGGTGGCGGCCAGCCGCTGGTGGTGATCAGCAACGCCGCACAGGGCCCGCAGGTCAAGCGGGCGCTGACGGGCCTGCCCGGGGTGGTGCCCGCCTCGGTCGGCACCCCGCCGGGCGTGGCGCCGGTGAAGGACGGGCTCGCCTACCTGGAGGCCACCCTCACCGACCGGCCGGACAGCAGCGCGGCCCGCCGCACCGTGGAGCGCGCCCGCAGCGAGCTGCACGCGATCCCCGGCGCCGACGCCAAGGTCGGCGGCGGGGCGGCGGTGCTCAAGGACACCGCCCACGCCTCCGACGAGGACAACAAGCTGCTGATCCCGCTGATCCTGGCGGTGGTCCTGATCATCCTCGGCCTGCTGCTGCGGGCGGTGGTGGCGCCGCTGGTGCTGATCGCGACCGTGGTGCTGTCCTTCGCGGCCGCGCTCGGGGTGAGCGCGCTGGCCTTCCGCCACCTGTTCCATTGGGCGGGCGAGGACACCGCCTTCCCGCTGTTCGTCTTCGTGTTCCTGGTGGCGCTCGGCATCGACTACAACATCTTCCTGATGACGCGCATCCGCGAGGAGAGCTGGCAGCGGGGCACCCGGCAGGGCGTGCTGGTGGGCCTGGCGGCGACCGGCGGGGTGATCACCTCGGCCGGCCTGGTGCTGGCGGGCACCTTCGCGGCGCTGGGCACGCTGCCGGTGGTCGCCTTCGCCGAGATCGGGTTCGCGGTCGCCTTCGGCGTGCTGCTGGACACCTTCGTGGTGCGCTCGGTGCTGGTCTCTGCCATCTCGCTGGACCTGCGGGACCGTGTCTGGTGGCCGAGCCGCCCGCCGGCCCGGCCGCAGGAGGACGAGGCGGCGCGCACGCGGGTGTGAGCCGCGCGCGGGACACGGCCGGCCGCCGGCTCAGGGGCGAGCGGCTTGCAGCTTTCGGCTTTCGGCTTTCATCGTCGGGCGCTGAGCTGCGGGCGACGCCGCCCGCCGCGCACCCTCTTGACGTGACCCCATCACAAGCCGACACTGCGACCGGTCAACTTCCAACACTTCCGCGCACGTTGAAACAGATCCAGGAAACAGATCCCGCGCAGCTCCGGCACCGCCCCGCGTTTCCCCCCACCCCTGGAGAAGGCCCATGCGCCCCTCGCTCCGCACGCCGCCGCCCGCCCGCGGCCCGGTCCATCCACTCGCGGCCACCCTGACCGCGCTCCTCCTGCTGCTGCCCGCCCTGCTCCTGCTCGGCCCGGCGCAAAGCGCGCACGCCCTCGACAACGGCCTGGCCCGTACGCCCCCGATGGGCTTCAACGACTGGAACGCCTTCGGCTGCAACGTCAGCGAGCAGCTGATCGAGCAGACCGCCGACTACCTGGTCTCCTCCGGGCTGAGGGACGACGGTTACACGTACGTCAACATCGACGACTGCTGGCTCACCCACTCCCGAGACGCCGCGGGCAACCTCGTCCCCGACCCCGCGAAGTTCCCCGACGGCATCAAGGGCACCGCGGACTACGTGCACGCCAAGGGCCTCAAGCTCGGCATCTACGAGGACGCCGGCACCGCCACCTGCGCCGGCTACCCCGGCAGCCTCGGCCACGAGCAGCAGGACGCGAACAGCTTCGCCGCCTGGGGCGTGGACTACCTGAAGTACGACAACTGCAACAACACCGGCGTGCCCTGGCAGCAGCGCTACGACGCCATGCGCGACGCGCTGGCCGCCACCGGCCGGCCGATCGTCTTCAGCATGTGCGAGTGGGGCGAGGACTCGGTGTGGACGTGGGGCGCACCGACCGGCAACCTCTGGCGCACCACCGGCGACATCAGCGCGAACTTCTCCTCGATGCTGTCGATCTACCACAGCAACGTGCAGCTGGCCGCCTACGCCGGGCCCGGCGGCTGGAACGACCCGGACATGCTGGAGGTCGGCAACGGCATGTCGTTCACCGAGGACCGCTCGGAGTTCAGCCTGTGGGCCGAGATGGCGGCGCCGCTGATCGCCGGCACCGACCTGCGCCAGGCCACCCCGGCGACCCTGTCCCTCTACGGCAACAAGGCCGTCATCGCGGTGGACCAGGACCCGCTGGGCCGCCAGGGCACCCAGGTCTCCTCCTCCGGCGGCCTGGACGTGCTCGCGAAGCCGCTGGCCAACGGCGATGTGGCCGTCGTGCTCTTCAACGAGAACTCCTCGGCCGCCACGATCAGCACCACCGCGGGAGCCGTCGGCCTGCCCGCCTCCTCGTCGTACAAGCTGACCAACCTGTGGTCGAACGCCGTCACCAGCAGCGGCGGCGCCATCTCCGCCTCGGTGCCCGGGCACGGCAGCGTGATGTACCGCGTCTCGCCGGGCAGCGGCAGCAGCACCGGCACCACACACCCGCTGCTGGGCGCCTCCTCGCACCGCTGCCTCGACGCCACCGGCGGCGCCACCGACCCCGGCACCACCATCGAGATCTGGGACTGCAACGACGGCGCCAACCAGGCCGTCACCCTCACCTCGGCCGGCGAACTGCGCCTGTACGGCGGGACGCAGTGCCTGGACGCCTACGACAACCAGACGTCGTCCGGCACCAAGGTCGAGCTGTGGACCTGCAACGGCGGCGCCAACCAGCAGTGGCGCCTGAACCCGGACGGCACCGTCACCGGCGTCCAGTCCGGTCTGTGCCTCGACGTCACCGGCGGCGACAAGCCCGCGGGCAACGTCAACGGCACCCCTCTGGAGCTGTGGACCTGCAACGGCGGGGCGAACCAGCAGTGGAGCCTGATCTGACACCGTGACAGCCGGCGGCCCCGTACGCGGGTGCGCACGGGGCCGCCGGGCCGCTCACGCCGTGCGGCGCAGCAGCGACAGGTACATCGCGTCGGTGCCGTGGAGGTGGGGCCACAGCTGGATGTCGGGGCCTTCGCCCAAGGCGGGGACGCCCGGCAGGAGGGGGCGGGCGTCGATGCGTTCGGCGGAAGGGGCCTGGGCGGAGCGCAGGACGTCCGCGACGACCGCTCGGGTCTCGGCCAGATGCGGCGAGCACGTGGCGTAGCCGACGACACCGCCGGGGCGCACCGCCCGCAGCGCCTCCGTCAGCAGCGCGCGCTGCAGGGTGCCGAAGCCGCCGACGTCCTCGGCCCGGCGCCGCCAGCGCGCCTCCGGGCGGCGGCGCAGCGCGCCGAGCCCCGTGCACGGCACGTCGACCAGCACCCGGTCGAAGGAGCCCGGCGCCCACGCCGGGCGGGTGCCGTCGGCGACGACCACCTGGTAGGGCCCCGGGTTGCCGTCCAGCGCCCGGCCGACCAACCGGGCCCGGTGCGGCTGCTTCTCCGAGGCGACCAGCACCGCCCCGCGCTGCGCGGCCAGCGCCGCCAGCAGCGCGGCCTTGCCGCCCGGGCCCGCGCAGCCGTCGAGCCAGCGCGCGTCCGGCCCGTCGAGCGGGGCCGCGGCCAGGGCGGCGGCCACCAGCTGGCTGCCCTCGTCCTGCACCCCGGCGCGCCCCTCGCGCACCGCCGCCACGCCCGCCGGGTCGCCGCCCTCGGCCAGCCGCACCGCGTACGGCGACCAGCGCCCCGGCACCGCCGACTCCTCCGGCAGCGAGTCCACGATCTCGGCGGCGGTGGACCGCCCGGGACGCGCCACCAGCGTCACCTCGGGCCGCGCGTTGTCCGCGGCGAGCAGCTCCTCGATCCCGGCCCGGTCGCCGCCGAGCGCGTCCCACAGCGCCGAGACGATCCACCGCGGGTGCGAGTGCACCACGGCCAGGTGCTCCTCGGGGTCCTCGTCGTAACCGGGCGCGACCTGTGCCAGCCACGCGTCCAGGTCCTGCGCGGAGATCCGGCGCAGCACCGCGTTGACGAACCGGGCCCGGCCGTCGCCCAGCACCACCCGGGCCAGCTCGACCGTCGCCGAGACGGCCGCGTGCGTGGGGATACGGGTGCCGAGCAACTGGTGGGCGCCCAGCGAGAGCACGTCCAGCACCGGCGGGTCCACCTCGCGCAGCGGGCGGTCCACGCAGGCGGCGATCACGGCGTCGTAGGTGCCCTGGCGGCGCAGCGTGCCGTAGACCAGTTCCGTCGCCAGTGCCGCGTCCCGCCGGTCGAACACCCGGCCCTTCTTCGCGGCCTCCTCCGCGGCGGCCTTGAGCAGACCGGGCAGCACGAGGTTCGCGTACGCGTCCCGCTCGTCCACGGCGCGCAGGGCCTCGTAGGCGAGTTCCCTGACGGGGTCGCGGCGGGGGCGGCGGTACGGTTTGCCCTGCGGGCGGCTGGGGCGGGTGCGCTGCTCGCTCAAAAGTGCTCCGGAATTTCTTTTACGGGGTGTGCGACGGCTCGCACCCAGCCTAAACGCCCCCCGTCACGGGCCTTCCCCGCGGCCCCCGCCCGCACCCGAACCGCCCCGCCGGCTTCGGCCCCCCGCCGCGAGGGTTCCCCGCCGTTGCCGCGTGCAGCCCGCCTTGGGCTTGTCGCGCAGTTCCTCCCCCAGAGCTTCGCCTGGGGGGTACCCCCAGCGCCCCCAGAAACGGCAACCCGCCGTTGGAGGTTCCGCGCGTTCCCGGGCGCCGCACGGTGCCTGGCTGGTCGCGCAGTTCCCCGCGCCCCTATTGAGCTTGCCCTTTGCGCGCAAGGCGAGCCCCGTACCACCCAGGGGCGCGGGGAACTGCGCGCGCAACCGGTCAGCGGGCTGGCAGACGGGCACGGCGAGGTGCAGGCAGATGCGTAGCCGAAGGGGCGCGGGGAACTGCGCGACGAGCCCAGGGCCGGGCTGGTGGGCGGGGTGCGGGAGAACCCTCGCGGCGGGGAGCCGGACGGGGGTGGCCGTCAGACGCCGAGGCGGGCGTCTGACGGGAGGTGCAGGCCGCGGGACCAATCCGCCGCCGCCATCCGCCGCTTGCCCACGGCCTGGACCTCGCCGAGGGCAATCGCGTGGCTCCCCGTGCCGACGTGCACCACGTGCTTGCCGACCGCGAGCTCGCCCGGCGCGAGGCCGGTGACCTCGGAGGCGAGCGTGACGGGGAAGAGCTTGAGCCGCTCCCCCCCGATGAGCGTCCACGCACCCGGCGCGGGCGTGCAACCGCGGATGAGGCGGTCGACGTGCAGGGCGGGCGCCGTCCAGTCCACCCGCGCGTCGTCCACCGTGATCTTGGGCGCGAGTGTGACGCCCTCCCCCGGTTGCGGCCGCGCCACCAGCTCGTCGCTCTCGATCCCGTCCATGGTGGCGGCAAGGAGCCGCGCCCCACTGTGCGAGAGCCGTTCCAGCAGGTCGCCGCTGGTGTCGGTGGCGCGGATCTCCTCGGTGACGACACCGTAGACCGGCCCGGAGTCCAGGCCCTCCTCGATGAGGAAGGTGCTCGCCCCGGTCACCTCGTCCCCGGCCATCACCGCGTGCTGGACGGGCGCGGCGCCGCGCCAGGCGGGCAGCAGCGAGAAGTGCAGGTTCACCCAGCCGACGCGGGGCACGTCGAGCGCGGACTTCGGCAGCAGCGCGCCGTACGCGACGACCGGGCAGCAGTCGGGGGCGATCTCCCGCAGCCGGGCGAGGAAGTCCTCGTCGCGCGGCCGCGCGGGCTTGAGCACCTCGATCCCGGCTTCTTCGGCCCGCCGCGCGACCGGGCTGGCCAGCAGCTTGCGCCCGCGGCCCGCGGTGGCGTCCGGCCGGGTCACGACGGCGGCCACCTCGTGCCGCTCGGAGGCGATCAGGGCGTCGAGCGCGGGGACGGCGACCTCGGGGGTGCCGGCGAAGACGAGCTTCATCGTTGCGGGGGTGCCTCTCGGAACGTACGGGGTGGAGCGGGGGCGGGACAGCAGGGGGGCGCCGAGGAGTACGGCGGCGGATGGACCGGGGGTTGCGGGGAACTGCGGGTGGCTGCGGCGTGACTGTGCGGGGCTACGGCGTCGGGTATCGCCGCGGGCCCGGGCGGTGCCCTACCGCGCCTGGCCGAACGTGTCGTGCGGGGAGATCCTGACCTGCGGGGCGCCCGCGCCGCCCCACTCCGCCTCGCGGATCGCCCGCAGCGCGTCCTTGCGCTGCTCGGCGTCGAGCCGGTCGATGAAGATGATGCCGTCGAGGTGGTCCGTCTCGTGCTGGATGCAGCGGGCGAGCCGCTGGGTGCCCTCGATCGTCACCGGGTCGCCGTACATGTTGAAGCCCTTGGCGACGACGCCGTACGCGCGCACGCAGTCGTACGTCAGCCCCGGCAGCGACAGACAGCCCTCCGGCCCGTCCTGCCGCTCCTCGGTCAGGCTCAGCTGCGGATTGACCAGGTGGCCGAGCTCGCCTTCCACGTTGTAGGTGAACACCCGCAGGGACACGCCGAGTTGGGGTGCCGCCAGGCCCGCGCCCGGGGCTTCCAGCATGGTGTCGGTCAGGTCCTTGACGAGCGTGCGCAGCTCCTTGTCGAAGGTGGTGACCGGCCGCGCGGCCATGCGCAGCACCGGGTCGCCGAACAGGCGGATGGGCTTGACGGTCACGTGCGTCGTCTCCTGGGTCGGGGCGGGGTGGGGGTCAAGTCTAGGGTCTGCCGTGCGGGCGCCGCGGAGGGATCGCGGCGGGGGCGTCCCGGGGCGCGGAAAGGGGTGCGCGGGCGGCGGCGCGCGCCCTGCGGGAGGAGGGCCGCGCCCGCCCCGCGTGACCCGTGGGGCGGTGGCGCGTTGGTCAAGAGAGTTTGACCGATATCGGGTGGTCGCGCGGGCGGATCGCGCGGTGCCCGGAGCCGAGAGACCGCCGGTTGGAGGGGCCCGTTCAGATGCCCGACCACGCAACTCCCGACGCCCAGGCGCGGGCGAGCCTGCACCTGCTGGTGCGGGACATCGAGAGGGTCCGTCGCCAGGTGGACGCCCTGCGCACCCTCACGGCCCAGTTGGGCAACGTCTACCGGCCGCGGCGCAGCGGGCCGTCCGCGGGGTTCGTGGTGTACGGGCGCGCGCCGGCGCCCACGGTGCGGCTCGCGCAGGAGCTGCGGGACAGTGTCGAGACGCTGGTGACGGCGGCGGTGGAGTTCGACCGGTCGCTCGGGTTCTCCTGGGACGCGGTGGGCTCCGCGCTCGGGGTCACCAAGCAGGCGGTGCACCGGCGGTACGGGGGGCGGCGGCCGGCTCCTCCCGAGCCGGCCGCCGCCTCTGCGGTTCCCACGGTCCCCGCGGCCCGCGGCCCCCACGAGGAGTCCCCCTCCCCCGGCCTCCCCACCCCCCGCCACCCGTGACCAGGGGGTCCCCCCTGCACCCCCGTACCAGGGCCTCTTTCGCCATGCGGCGCCCCCGGCTCCCCGCCGCAGCGCTCCTCTTACGGCGCCGAGTGCTACGTCATTGGGCCGATGGAACGGCAGCCCGCCATAGGCGCTTCTCCCGATTCCCGGCCGCCAGGCCGGTCTTTGGCTGGTCGCGCAGTTCCCCGCGCCCCAAGAACGGCAACCCGTCTGCCCCACGGGAGTTGTCTGCCGTCCAAAGGCCGGTGGCCTGTTCCCGCGCAGTTCCCCGCGCCCCTGTACAACTTGCCCCTCGCGCGCACAGCGAGCCCCGTACAACCCAGGGGCGCTGGGGGTACCCCCAGGCGAAGCGCTGGGGGAGGAACTGCGCGACCAGCCAGCGACCGGCCTGGCGGCCGGGGACCGGCAGAACCCCAACGGCGGGTGGCCGCTCTTGGGGGCGCGGGGAACGGCGCGGGAAGAGGCCACCGTCCTTGCGACGGCAACGGGCCCCGTCGGGCAGACGGGCACCCGAAAGGGGCGCGAGGAACTGCGCGACCAGCCCAATCGGCGCGGCACCCGGCATCGTAAAAGAAGCCCTGCGGCGGGGAGCCGGGGGACCCCGGAGGCGGGAGAAAGCGGCGCGCCCTTGGGCGCAAGGGGCCCTCGCAGCGGGAGCTGCACGGTGCGCTTCGTACGCAGGGTGCGGGAGGATCCCGTGCACCGGCGGAGCCGTCAGCCGATGTCGGGCGGGTCCATCCGCAGCAGCAGCGGGAGCTGGGCCGCCCGCGCGGCACGAGCGACCCGCGCGGCCTTGAGCGCGGCCGCCAGCGCACCCCCCTGCCCCGGCGGCACCCGGTAGAGCAACCGCTCCCACCCCTCACCCCCCTGAGCCCGCGGCACGCGATACGGCACGGGCCCCAGCACCTCCGTCCCCTCCGGCAGCCGCACCAGCTCCGCGAACTCCGCGAGAGCGGCCGGCGGCCCCGTCACGGAAGCCATCCGCGCCACGGGCGGGAACCGCAGCTCGGCCCGTTCGGCGAGTTCCCGCACGGCGTGCCCTGCCGGGTCCCACCGCACCAGTGCCTGCACCGGCCGCAGCGTCGGCTCTGCGAGGACGACGACGGTGCCGCCCTGCCCGGCCGGCCGCACCAGCGAGGCCGCCAGCGCCCAGCGCCGCAGCGCCTCCTCCCCCGCCCGCAGGTCGGGACGGCCGAGCAGCGCCCACCCGTCCAGCAGCAGCGCGGCCGCGTACCCGCCGTCGGCGACAGGCTCGGCGCCGGGCGTGGCGATGACGAGCGCGGGCGCGGCACCGACGGTGGCGAGCACCGTGTCCCGCCCCGAGGTCCGTACCGGCACCTTCGGGAACGCCCGCCCCAGCTCCTCGGCGGTCCGCCGGGCCCCCACGATGCTGGCCCGCAGCCGGAAACCGCCGCACTCCTGGCAGTGCCAGTCCGCGGCGGGCCGCCCGCACCAGCCGCAGGACGGCGTGCCGCCCTCCTCGCGGACCTCCAGCGGCCCGGAGCAGGCCGCGCACCTGGCGGGCTCGCGGCAGCGGTCGCAGGCGAGCCGCGGCACGTAGCCGCGGCGCGGCACCTGGACGAGGACGGGCCCGTGCGCGAGGGCGTCGCGGGTGACGCGCCAGGCGAGCGAGGGCAGCCGGGCGGCGCGCGCGGCCTCGTCCCGGGCCTGGTCGGCGTCGCCGACGGTCCGCACCAGGGGTGCCGCGGCCCGTACCTCCTCGCGAGCCGCGGCCAGCGGCAGCGCCCACCCGCTGTCCACGAGCTGCGCGCCCTCCACCGTGCCGGTGATGCCGCCGAGCAGCAGGGCGGTGCGCTCCTCGCGGGCCCGCAGCAGCAGCACCTCGCGGGCGTGCGGCTGGGGGGCGTGCGGCTCGGCGTGGCTGGAGTCGCCGTCGTCCCACAGGGCGACCAGCCCCAGGTCGGCGACGGGGGCGAACATCGCGGCCCGGGTGCCGACCACCGCCTTGACGGCCCCGCGGCTGACCGCGAGCCAGCGCCGGTAGCGCTCCTCCGGTCCGGCGTCGGCGGTGAGCAGCACGTGCCGGCCCGCGCCGAGCAGCGCGGTCAGTGCGGCGTCCACCCGGGCGGCGCTGCGCCCGTCGGGCAGGACGACCAGGGCGCCGCGTCCGGCGGCGAGCGCGGTCGCCGCGGCGGTGGCCAGCTCCAGCGGCCAGTGCGGTCCGGGCAGCGCGAGCCAGACCGCGCGCGGGGTGTCGCCGCGGGCGAGGGCCTGCAGGAAGGCGGGGCCCGTGGGGTAGCGGGTCCAGGGGCCGGGGGCGGGCGGCGCGGGGTCGGGCAGCGGGTCCGGCGAGGGCTCGCGTTCGGCGCGGGCCATCCGGGGCGGCACGGCGAGCTGCACGACGTCGGCGAGCGCGCCCGCGTAGCGGTCGGCGACCTGGCGGCACAGCCGCAGCAGGGCGGGAGTGAGCACGGGTTCGGTGGACAGCACCTGGGCGAGCGGGGCGAGCGGGCCGGCGAAGTCGCTGTCGGCGCGGCGCTCGACGATGAAGCCGTCGTGCAGGGTGCCGCCCTCGCGGCGGCCCTTGACGACGCGGGCGCCGAACCTGACCCGGATCCGCACGCCGGGCCGGGCGTCCTCGTCCATGGCGGCGGGCACGGCGTAGTCGAAGAACTGGTCCAGGTGGACCAGGCCCTTGTCCACCAGGACGCGTGCGACGGGCAGTCCCTCGGCGAGTGCGGCGCCGCGCCAGGTGCGCGGCTTGGCCCGGGGTTCCTTGGCCTTGCGGACGGTCTCCCGGATGAGCGCGAGCTGCTCCCCGCCCGGTGCCTGCTCTCCCGGACGTCCCGCCTGCTCACCCTTCTCGCCGCTCACCATGTGATTCCTACCAGACGGCACGGACATCCCCCGCCCACCGGCCGGTCCGCCGGGCCGCAAGGAGCCGTCGGCACCTGTACGTCCGCACGCCGCCTGCCGCCACGGGAAGCGCGGGGGCCCCGCACGCCGCCGTACGGACCTGCGTACACGCGGAAGGCCCGGTCCCACCGCGTGGGTGGGACCGGGCCTTCGGGGTGCCGCCCGGAGCGGGGCGGCGAAGTGTCCGCTTACAGGCCCGCGGCGGCGCGCAGCTCGTCCACGCGGTTCGTCTTCTCCCACGTGAAGTCGTCCAGCTCGCGGCCGAAGTGGCCGTACGCCGCGGTCTGGGCGTAGATCGGCCGGAGCAGGTCCAGGTCGCGGATGATCGCGGCCGGGCGCAGGTCGAAGACCTCGCTGATGGCCTGCTCGATCTTCTCGACCTCGACGTTCGCGGTGCCGAAGGTCTCCACGAACAGGCCCACCGGCTCGGCCTTGCCGATCGCGTAGGCGACCTGGACCTCGCAGCGGGCGGCCAGGCGCGCAGCCACGACGTTCTTGGCGACCCAGCGCATCGCGTAGGCGGCCGAGCGGTCCACCTTGGACGGGTCCTTGCCGGAGAAGGCGCCGCCGCCGTGGCGGGCCATGCCGCCGTAGGTGTCGATGATGATCTTGCGGCCGGTCAGGCCCGCGTCGCCCATCGGGCCGCCGATCTCGAACCGCCCGGTGGGGTTGACCAGCAGCCGGTAGCCGTCGGTGTCGAGCTTGATGCCCTCGTCGAGCAGCGCCTTCAGCTCGACCTCGACCACGAACTCGCGGATGTCGGGGGCGAGCAGCGACTCCAGGTCGATGTCGGAGGCGTGCTGCGAGGAGACCACCACCGTGTCGAGGCGGACGGCCTTGTCGCCGTCGTACTCGATGGTGACCTGGGTCTTGCCGTCGGGGCGCAGGTAGGGGATGGTCCCGTTCTTGCGCACCTCGGACAGCCGCTTGGACAGCCGGTGGGCGAGCATGATCGGCAGCGGCATCAGCTCGGGCGTCTCGTCGGAGGCGTAGCCGAACATCAGGCCCTGGTCGCCGGCGCCCTGCTTGTCCAGGTCGTCGTCGTCGCCCTCGACCCGCTTCTCGTACGCGGTGTCGACGCCCTGCGCGATGTCGGGCGACTGCGCGCCGATGGAGACCGAGACACCGCAGGACGCGCCGTCGAAGCCCTTCTTGGAGGAGTCGTACCCGATCTCCAGGATCCGCTCGCGCACCAGGGAGGCGATGTCCACGTACGCGGAGGTCGTCACCTCGCCCGCGATGTGCACCTGGCCGGTGGTGATCAAGGTCTCCACCGCGACCCGGGAGGTCGGGTCGGCGGCGAGCAGGGCGTCCAGAATGCTGTCGCTGATCTGGTCAGCGATCTTGTCGGGGTGACCCTCGGTCACGGACTCCGAAGTGAACAGACGGCGGGACACATCGCTCCCTGGGGTTGCAGCGGCTGCTGGCTCGATCGTTGCGGAGTGCTCAGGGCTGCGCCCGGCGCTCCGCGGCAAGCTTATCGTCCGCGTCGCGCCGGCGGGCCTGGCATCTCGTCCTTTGGATATGCCACAGCCTGGGCGCTGTGTCCACCCTCGTCCACCTCACTCTGCGCGCATGCCGCCGCTTGGGCGAGCGGGCGGCCCGCCGTCCGGGGTGCGATTCACCCCAGCGGCACCCCAACGGCACCCCAGCGGCACCCCCGGCACTCGGGCGGCACCTCCGGCGGCCACGGCGGCTGGCCCGTCCCCCGGGCGGGTCAGGGGGCGGTTTCCAGCCGCGCCGCCACCAGGTCCCACACCTGGTCGGCCAGCGCTTCCTTCGGCCCGTGCGGTACGGGCGTGGCGCTGCCGTCGGCGCCCAGCACGACGGCCTCGTTGTCCTCGGTGCCGAACGCCTTGCCGTCACCGACCTCGTTGACGACCAGCAGGTCGCAGCCCTTGCGGGCGAGCTTGGCGCGGCCGTGGGCGAGCACGTCGTCGGTCTCGGCGGCGAATCCGACGACGACCTGGCCGGGCCGGGCCCGGCGGGCGGAGATCTCGGCGAGGATGTCGGGGTTGCGGACCAGCGCCAGCGGCTCGGGCTCCTGCCCGTCCTGCTTCTTGATCTTGCTGGCCGCGTAGGCGGCTGGCCGGAAGTCCGCGACGGCCGCGGCCATGACGACGGCGTCCGCGTCGGCGGCGGCCTTGACGACGGCTTCGCGCAGCTGCTCGGCGGTGCCGACCGCGATCACGTCGGCGCCGGCCGGGTCGGGCAGCCCGGTGTTCGCCGCGACCAGGGTCACCCGGGCGCCGCGGGCCAGCGCGGTGCGGGCCAGGGCGTAGCCCTGCTTGCCGGAGGAGCGGTTGCCGAGGTAGCGCACGGGGTCCAGCGGCTCGCGGGTGCCGCCGGCGCTGACCACCACGTGCCGCCCGGCGAGGTCGGGGCGGGCCGGGCCGCGGGCGAGCACCCGGCGGCAGACCTGGAAGATCTCGTCCGGGTCGGGCAGCCGGCCCTTGCCGGTGTCGGCGCCGGTCAGCCGTCCGACGGCCGGCTCCAGGACGACGGCGCCGCGCTCGCGCAGGGTGGCCACGTTCGCCCGGGTGGCCGGGTGCTCCCACATCTCGGTGTGCATGGCGGGGGCGAAGACCACCGGGCAGCGGGCGGTGAGCAGGGTGTTGGTCAGCAGGTCGTCGGCCAGGCCGTGCGCGGCCCTGGCGAGCACGTCGGCGGTGGCGGGGGCGACGACGACGAGGTCGGCGTGCCGGCCGATCCGCACGTGGGGCACCTCGTGCGCGTCGTCCCACACCCGGGTGGCGACGGGCTTGCCGGACAGCGCCGCCCAGGTGGCCTCGCCGACGAAGTGCAGCGCCGACGCGGTGGGCACCACCTGCACCTCGTGCCCGGACTCGGTCAGCCGGCGCAGCAGCTCGCACGCCTTGTACGCGGCGATGCCGCCGCTGACGCCGAGGACGACCTGTGGCTTGCCCATGCCTGCACTCCGCTCCTGTCACCGGTGGGCCCGGACCCGTGGCCCCCGCTCTCCCCCATGACACACCACGGGCCCGGCGGGTGCTCCGCCGGGCCCGTGGTGGGGCGATGTGATGGCCCGCCGCTACTGCGGCGGCGCCTCGACGGCCTCGGAGGTGAGCAGGCCGGCGTTGATCTCCCGCAGCGCGATGGACAGCGGCTTCTCGTGGACGTGGGTGTCGACCAGCGGTCCGACGTACTCCAGCAGGCCCTCGCCGAGCTGGGAGTAGTACGCGTTGATCTGCCGGGCGCGCTTGGCCGCGTAGATCACCAGGCTGTACTTGGAGTCGGTGGCCTCGAGGAGCTCGTCGATCGGCGGGTTGATGATGCCCTCGGGCGTGGTGATGGAAGAGGACACGCTCTACCTACCCCTACTTGTGGACGACGGTGATCGGGTCCGGATCGCTCCGGACAGGTGGACCGCAGGCAGCCGCGGTCACCCGATTCCCATCAAGGCTAGCAGCTCGCGCGCTACCGCCTCGACGGAGGTGTTGACAAGGGTGGTGTCGAACTCCGACTCCGCGGCCAGCTCGACCCGGGCCGCGGCCAGCCGCCGCTCGATCACCTCGGGCGATTCGGTGCCCCGCCCGGTGAGCCGGCGCACCAGCTCCTCCCAGCTCGGCGGGGCCAGGAAGACCAGCCGCGCGTCGGGCATCGACTCGCGGACCAGCCGCGCGCCCTGCAGGTCGATCTCCAGCAGCACCGGCTCGCCGGCCGCGAGCCGGTCCAGGACGGCCTGCCGGGGGGTGCCGTAGCGGTGGCCGGCGAACTCGGCCCACTCCAGCAGCTCGCCGTTGGCGACGAGCTTGTCGAACTCGTCGTCGTCGGTGAAGAAGTACTGCACGCCCTCCTGCTCGCCGGGCCGGGGCCTGCGGGTGGTGGCCGAGACCGACAGCCAGACCTCGGGGTGCTCGGCGCGCAGGTGGGCGACGACCGTGCTCTTGCCGACGCCCGAGGGGCCGGAGAGCACGGTCAGCCGCGGATGTCCGTCCGGGGGGGCCGGGGAAGCCCCCTGCGAGGCGAGGGGACTGGCCGCCCCCGGGGAGACTGGAGAGCTCATGAAGCGATTATCCCCGGTTCCCGGGAGCGGCGGGACCGGACTCGCTCGCGGCGGCGGGTGCCGGACGGGGTGTGCGGCCCCGACCCGGCGCCCACCGGGCCCTGACGAGGGCCCGGTCAGGCCGGGGTGCCGCCGAACTCGCGCTCCAGGGAGGCGATCTGGTTCGAGCCGAGGCCGCGAACACGACGGCTCTCGGAGATGCCGAGCCGCTCCATGATCTGCTTGGCGCGGACCTTGCCGACGCCGGGGAGGGATTCGAGCAGGGCGGAGACCTTCATCTTGCCGATGACATCGTTCTCCTGGCCCTGCTTGATGACCTCGTGCAGCGAAGCGCCGGAGTGCTTGAGCCGGTTCTTGACCTCGGCGCGCTCCCGGCGAGCCGCGGCGGCCTTTTCGAGCGCGGCAGCGCGCTGTTCAGGGGTAAGGGGCGGAAGAGCCACGCCTACGTCACCTCGGATGTAGAGCAATCGGATACGGAGTGCCGGTCACCCGGCGGCACCGGGCGACCTGTGGCGCGCCTGGGACGGCGCGTTCAGTCGGAGACTAGCGGTCCCAACGGCCCAAGTCAGCGAGAACAGAGGAAAAGTCCTGGTCAGCATCAATCCACCGGGATATTTGGGGCATACCGGAACGGGAATCGCGGTCAATGCGCCGAGTGGTTGAATCCGGCCCTTTTTTCGATCGTTTACCCGTCGTATCGGCGGACCGTAATACCGGCGGAATCCGTCTCCGGTGATCGCCGATTCAGGCCCGGCCGGCGACCGCCGCCGTGATCTCCTCGGTGTAGCGCCGGGCGGCCGCGCGCAGGGCCACCGGGTCCGGGCCGTGCCGCAGCACGTCGCGACTCACGCTGGGCAGCACATTCGCCAGCACCGGGCCGAAGAGCGCCGGCAGGTCCGCGGGAGTGGCGCCCTGGGCGCCGATGCCCGGGGCGAGCAGGGGGCCGTTGACCGCGAGGTCGGCCGCGGCGGCCGACAAAGTTGCGCCCACCACCGCGCCCACCGAACCCAGCGGCCGCGCCCCCACGTTCTCCGCCGCGATGGCGTCCAGCACCGTCTGCGCCACCGACCGCCCGTCCGCGGCCGTCGCCCGCTGCACCTGCGCGCCCTCCGGGTTCGAGGTCAGGGCGAGCACGAACACCCCGGCGCCGGCGAGCGCGGCTGCATCCAGGGCCGGGCGCAGAGCGCCGAAGCCGAGGTAGGGGCTGACCGTCACCGCGTCGCTGAACAGCGGCGAGCCGGGATCGAGGTAGGTGGCCGCGTAGGCGGCCATGGTGGAGCCGATGTCGCCGCGTTTGGCGTCCATCAGCACCAGGGCGCCCCGCTCGCGGGCCTCGGCGACCGCCTTCTCCAGGACGGCGATGCCGCGCGAGCCGAAGCGCTCGAAGAACGCCGACTGCGGCTTGAAGACCGCCGTGGTCGCGCCCAGCGCCTCCACCACCGTCATGGTGAAGCGCTCCAGGCCGTCCACGTCGTCGGCCAGGCCCCAGGAGGCCAGCAGCGAGGCGTGCGGGTCGATCCCGACGCACAGCTGCCCGCGGGTGTTCATCGCGCGGTGCAGCCGGGCGCCGAAGGGCTCGGCGAGCGTCTCGGCATCGGGGAGGCCGCGGCTGTCGGTCGTCATGCGGGCACCTTCCGGGACTCGGCGCCGACCGCGTCGGCGAGGGTGGCGTACGGGCTGGCGGCCAGGCGAGCGGCCAGGCCCTTGTGGACCGAGCGCATCCACAGCGGGCCGCGGTAGATGAAGGCGCTGTAGCCCTGGACGAGCGTGGCTCCGGCGAGGATGCGCTGCCAGGCGTCCTCGGCGTCCTCGACGCCGCCCACCCCGACCAGCGTGATGCGGTCGCCGACCCGCGCGTACAGCCGGCGCAGCACCTCCAGGGAGCGCTCCTTGAGCGGGGCGCCCGACAGTCCGCCGGTCTCGGCGGTCAGGGCCTGCGGGGAGCGCAGGCCGTCCCGGGAGACGGTGGTGTTGGTGGCGATGATGCCGTCGAGCCCGAGGTCGACGGCGAGGTCGGCGACGGCGTCCACGTCCTCGTCGGCGAGGTCGGGGGCGATTTTGACCAGCAGCGGCACCCGGCGGTCCGGCACCGCGCGGTCGGCGGCCGCGCGCACCGCGGTGAGCAGCGGGCGCAGCGCGTCGGTGGCCTGGAGGTTGCGCAGGCCGGGTGTGTTGGGCGAAGAGACGTTCACGACGAGGTAGTCGGCGTGGGCGGCCAGCCGCTCGGTGGACGTGACGTAGTCGGCGGCGGCCTCGGCCTCGGGGACGGTCTTGGTCTTGCCGATGTTCACCCCCACCGTGGTGCGGAAGACCGCCCGGCGGGCGGCGAGCCGGGCCGCCACAGCCGCCGAGCCGTCGTTGTTGAAGCCCATCCGGTTGATCAGCGCGCGGTCGGCGACCAGCCGGAAGAGCCGCCGGGGCGGGTTGCCCGGCTGCCCTTGCGCGGTCACGGTGCCGATCTCCACGTGGTCGAAGCCGAGCATCGCCAGCCCGTCGATCGCCACGGCGTTCTTGTCGAACCCCGCGGCCAGCCCCACCGGCCCGTGCATGCGCAAGCCCAAAGCCTCCGTGCGCAGCTCCTTGAACCGCGGCGCCAGGTAGGCGGCGACGAAGGTGCGCAGCACCGGCACCCCGGCAACCAGCCGGATCCAGCCGACGGCCAGCCGATGTGCGGCCTCGGGGTCCATCCGGCGGAAGAAGAGGCGGAAGAAGAGCGGGTACATGCGGTCGCTTTCGTGGTGCGCGGGCAGGGGCGGTGGGGCCTGGCGGGGTGTCAGGCCCGGGCCTGGGCGAGGCGGGCGGCGTGCTCCTGCAGGGAGCGCACACCGATGCCGCCCTGGTTGAGCGCGTCGATGCCCTGCACGGCCGCGGCCAGCGCCTGGACGGTGGTCAGGCACGGGATGCCGCGGGCGACGGCGGCGGTGCGGATGTCGTAGCCGTCGAGCCGGCCGCCGGTGCCGAAGGGCGTGTTGACGATGAGGTCGATCTCGCCCTCGTGGATGAGGGTGACCACGGTCGGCTCGCCCCCGGGCCCGACGCCCTCGCTCTGCTTGCGCACCACCCGCGCCTCGATGCCGTTGCGGCGCAGCACCTCGGCGGTGCCGGAGGTGGCCAGCAGCTCGAAGCCGTGCTCGATCAGCGCCCGGGCGGGGAAGATCAGCGCGCGCTTGTCGCGGTTGGCGACCGAGACGAAGGCGCGGCCCTTGGTGGGCAGCGCCCCGTACGCGCCGGCCTGCGACTTGGCGTAGGCGGTGCCGAAGACCTCGTCGATGCCCATGACCTCGCCGGTGGAGCGCATCTCGGGGCCGAGCACGGTGTCCACGCCGCGGCCCTGCTGGTCGCGGAAGCGGCTCCAGGGCAGCACGGCCTCCTTGACGGAGATCGGCGCGTCCAGCGGCAGGGTGCCGCCGTCGCCCTCGGCCGGCAGCAGCCCCTCGGCCCGCAGCTGGGCCACGGTCGCGCCCAGCGAGATCCGGGCGGCGGCCTTGGCCAGCGGCACCGCGGTGGCCTTGGAGGTGAAGGGCACCGTCCGCGAGGCGCGCGGGTTGGCCTCCAGGACGTAGAGGATGTCGCCGGCCAGCGCGAACTGGATGTTGATCAGGCCGCGTACCCCGACCCCGGCGGCGATCGCCTCGGTGGAGGCGCGCAGCCGCTTGATGTCGTGGCCGCCGAGCGTGATGGGCGGCAGGGCGCACGCGGAGTCGCCGGAGTGGATGCCGGCCTCCTCGATGTGCTCCATGACGCCGCCGAGGTAGAGCTCCTGGCCGTCGTAGAGGGCGTCGACGTCGATCTCGATGGCGTCGTCGAGGAAGCGGTCGACCAGCACCGGGCGGGTGGCGCTGATCTCGGTGGACTCCTCGATGTAGGAGGCCAGCCGCGCCTCCTCGTAGACGATCTCCATGCCGCGGCCGCCGAGCACGTAGGAGGGGCGGACGAGGACGGGGTAGCCGATCTCGTCGGCGATCGCCTTGGCCTCGGGGAAGGACGTGGCGGTGCCGTGCTTGGGCGCGGGCAGCCCGGCCTCGGCGAGCACCCGGCCGAAGGCGCCGCGGTCCTCGGCGAGGTGGATCGCCTCGGGCGAGGTGCCGACCACGGGCACGCCGTTGTCCTTCAGCGCCTGCGCCAGGCCGAGCGGGGTCTGCCCGCCGAGCTGGACGATGACGCCGGCCACCGGCCCGGCCTGCTGCTCGGCGTGCACGATCTCCAGGACGTCCTCCAGAGTGAGCGGCTCGAAGTACAGCCGGTCGGAGGTGTCGTAGTCGGTGGAGACCGTCTCGGGGTTGCAGTTGACCATCACGGTCTCGTACCCGGCGTCGTGCAGCGCGAAGGAGGCGTGCACGCACGAGTAGTCGAACTCGATGCCCTGGCCGATCCGGTTGGGGCCCGAGCCCAGGATGATCACCGCGGGCCGCTCGCGCGGGGCGACCTCGGACTCCTCGTCGTAGGAGGAGTAGAAGTACGGGGTGCGGGCGGCGAACTCTGCCGCGCAGGTGTCGACCGTCTTGTAGACCGGGCGGATGCCCAGGCTGTGCCGCACCTCGCGCACCACGTCCTCGCGCAGGCCGCGCACGGCGGCGATCTGCGCGTCCGACAGGCCGTGCCGCTTGGCCTCGGCGAGCAGCTCGGGGGTGAGCCGCTCGGCGGCGGCGACGTCGTCGGCGACCTCCTTGACCAGGAAGAGCTGGTCGACGAACCACGGGTCGATGCGGGTGGCCTCGAAGACCTCCTGCTGTGTGGCGCCGGCCCGGATCGCGGCCATGACGGTGTTGATCCGGCCGTCGGTCGGCACCCCGGCGCGCGCCAGCAGCTCGTCCTTGGCGGCCGGGTCGGCGGGGGTGCCGAAGTCGAACTGCGAGCCCTTCTTCTCCAGCGAGCGCAGCGCCTTGCCCAGTGCCTCGGTGAAGTTGCGGCCGATCGCCATGGCCTCGCCGACCGACTTCATGGTGGTGGTCAGGCTGGCGTCGGCGGCCGGGAACTTCTCGAAGGCGAACCGCGGCACCTTCACCACCACGTAGTCCAGGGTGGGTTCGAAGGAGGCCGGGGTCTGCTCGGTGATGTCGTTGGGGATCTCGTCCAGCGTGTAGCCGACGGCCAGGCGCGCGGCGATCTTGGCAATGGGGAAGCCGGTCGCCTTGGAGGCCAGCGCGGAGGAGCGCGAGACCCGCGGGTTCATCTCGATGACGATGACCCGGCCGTCCTCGGGGTTGACCGCGAACTGGATGTTGCAGCCGCCGGTGTCCACCCCGACCTCGCGGATGACGGCGATGCCGATGTCGCGCAGCACCTGGTACTCGCGGTCGGTGAGCGTCATGGCGGGCGCGACGGTGATCGAGTCGCCGGTGTGCACGCCCATGGGGTCGAAGTTCTCGATGGAGCAGACGACGACCACGTTGTCGTGCTTGTCGCGCATCAGCTCCAGCTCGTACTCCTTCCAGCCGAGGATGGACTCCTCCAGCAGGACCTCGGTGGTGGGCGACAGGGTCAGGCCCTGGCCGGCGATGCGGCGCAGCTCCTCCTCGTCGTGCGCGAAGCCGGAGCCGGCGCCGCCCATGGTGAAGGAGGGCCGCACCACGACCGGGTAGCCGCCCAGGGTGTCCACCCCGGCGAGGACGTCGTCCATGGAGTGGCAGATCACCGAGCGGGCGGACTCGCCGTGGCCGATCTTGCGCCGCACCTCCTCGACGACCTGCTTGAACTGGTCGCGGTCCTCGCCCTTGTGGATGGCGGCCACATTGGCGCCGATCAGCTCGACGCCATGGCGGGCCAGGGTGCCGTTCTCGTGCAGGGCGATCGCGGTGTTGAGCGCGGTCTGGCCGCCCAGGGTGGGCAGCAGGGCGTCCGGGTGCTCCTTGGCGATGATCTTCTCGACGTACTCCGGGGTGATCGGCTCGACGTAGGTGGCGTCGGCGATCTCCGGGTCGGTCATGATCGTCGCCGGGTTGGAGTTGACCAGGATCACCCGCAGGCCCTCGGCCTTCAGGACCCGGCACGCCTGCGTGCCGGAGTAGTCGAACTCCGCGGCCTGGCCGATGACGATCGGGCCGGAGCCGATGACCAGGACGGACTGGATATCGGTGCGCTTAGGCACGCTGGCCCTCCATCAGGGACGTGAAGCGGTCGAACAGGTAGGCGGCGTCGTGCGGGCCGGCCGCCGCCTCGGGGTGGTACTGGACGCTGAAGGCCGGGCGGTCCAGCAGCCGCAGGCCCTCCACCACGTCGTCGTTGAGGCAGACGTGGCTGACCTCGGCGCGGCCGAAGGGGGTGTCGCTGACCTGGTCCAGGGGCGCGTCCACGGCGAAGCCGTGGTTGTGCGCGGTGACCTCGACCCGGCCGGTGGCGCGGTCCTGCACCGGCTGGTTGATGCCGCGGTGGCCGTACTTGAGCTTGTAGGTGCCGAAGCCCAGGGCGCGGCCGAGCAGCTGGTTGCCGAAGCAGATGCCGAACAGCGGGGTGCCGCGCTCAAGCACCTCCTGGATCACGGTGAGGTCGGCGGTGGCGGGGTCGCCGGGGCCGTTGGACAGGAACACCCCGTCCGGCCCCACCGCGTAGACGTCGGCCGCGGTGGCGGTGGCGGGCAGCACGTGCACCTCGATGCCCCGCTGGGCCATGCGGTGCGGGGTCATGCCCTTGATGCCGAGGTCGAGCGCGGCCACGGTGAACCGCTTCTCCCCCAGCGCCGGCACCACGTACGGCTCGGCGGTGGCGACCTCGGCGGACAGGTCCGCGCCGGTCATCTCCGGGGCCTGGCGGACCCGGGCGAGCAGCGCGTCGTCGGGGGCGAGGGCGGCGCCGGAGAAGATGCCGACCCGCATGGCGCCGCGCTCGCGCAGGTGCCGGGTGAGCGCGCGGGTGTCCACACCGGAGATGCCGACCACGCCCTGCGCGGCCAGCTCCTCGTCCAGGCTGCGCCGGGCCCGCCAGCTGGAGGTCACCCGGGCGGGGTCGCGCACCACGTAGCCGGCCACCCAGATGCGGGAGGACTCCGGGTCCTCGTCGTTGACACCGGTGTTGCCGACGTGCGGGGCGGTCATCACCACGACCTGGCGGTGGTACGAGGGGTCCGTCAGGGTCTCCTGGTAGCCGGTCATGCCAGTGGAGAACACGGCCTCGCCGAGGGTCTGGCCCTCGGCGCCGTAGGCCCGGCCGCGGAAGGTGCGGCCGTCCTCCAGGACGAGTACGGCGGGTGCGCCGGCAGCCCGTGCGGAGGTCGTCATCGTGCGCCTTCCTTGTCGTCGGCAGTGGTGGCAGTGGTGCTGGCAGTGGTGCTGGCAGATGTGGTGGCGGCGGCTGCCCGGGCGGGGGCGGTGTCCGCGCCGGTGGGGGCGCCCTGTGCTTCCTCGTGTGCCCCCTGCGCCTGACGCGTGTCGCCGCCGGTCGTACGGGTCAGGGCCGCCACCCAGGCGGCGTGCTCTGCGGCGTGCTCGGAGCGGAACCCGGAGTCGATCAGGGTGCCGCCGTGCTCCCAGGTGACCACGAGCAGGCCGCCCTCGGGGAGCACCTTCCCCGCGATGGCCCGGTCGAGGCGGGCGCCGCGCAGGGCGGCCGCGGGCACGAAGAAGCCCGGGGCACCGGTGCGCTCCACGAGCAGGCCCTGCGCCGTGAGGGTGAGCTGGGCCCGGCTGCGCACGCCCAGGCCGTGGGCGACGATGCGGTCCAGCCACTGCCCGGCGGTGGTGGAGCCGTGGTAGCGGCCCGCCAGGGTGAGCAGGGCGGCTCCGGGCTCCTCGGGCGGCTGCGGCAGGGCGGGCAGGCCGCCCTGCAGGGTGCGGCGCCACTGCCAGCCCTGGCGCATCAGCCAGTAGACCAGCGCGACGAACAGCCCGAGGCCGACCACCCACCCGATCCGGTCCGACCAGTGGGTGACCTTCGCGGAGTGCTTGCCGCCGTCGGCCGCGAGCGCGGTGAGCCGGCCCTGCACGGCGGGCGCGAGGTGGGCGAGAGGGTGGGGGTGCGTCGGTGCCGTCATGCGAGCTTCCCGTCCTGGACCGTGGCGCGGCCCCGCAGGTAGGTCGCGACGACCCGGCCGGGCAGCTCGCGGCCCTCGTAGGGGGTGTTGCGGCTGCGGGAGGCGAAGCCTGCGGGATTGACGGTCCCACGGTATGCGGGGTCCAGCAGCACCAGGTTCGCGGGCTCGCCCGCGGCGATCGGGCGGCCGTGGCCGGCGAGCCGGCCGATGGCGGCGGGCCGGGTGGACATCCGGTCGGCGACGCCGGCCCAGTCCAGCAGCCCGGTGTCGACCATGGTGTGCTGCACCACCGACAGCGCGGTCTCCAGGCCGATCATGCCCATCGCGGCCGCGGACCACTCGCAGTCCTTGTCCTCGTGCGGGTGGGGCGCGTGGTCGGTGGCGACGCAGTCGATGGTGCCGTCGGCCAGCGCCTCGCGCAGCGCGATCACATCGGCCTCGGTGCGCAGCGGCGGGTTGACCTTGTAGACGGGGTCGAAGGTGCGCACCAGCTCGTCGGTGAGCAGCAGGTGGTGCGGAGTGACCTCGGCGGTCACCGCCCAGCCCTTGGACTTCGCCCAGCGCACCAGCTCCACCGAGCCGGCCGTCGACAGGTGGCAGATGTGCACGCGGGAGCCGACGTGGGCGGCGAGCAGCAGGTCGCGGGCGATGATGGACTCCTCGGCGACGGCCGGCCATCCGGTCAGGCCCAGCTCGCCGGAGACGGTGCCCTCGTTCATCTGGGCGCCCTCGGTCAGCCGCGGCTCCTGGGCGTGCTGGGCGACGACGCCGTCGAACGCCTTCACGTACTCCAGCGCGCGCCGCATGATCACCGCGTCGTCCACGCACTTGCCGTCGTCGGAGAACACCCGCACCTGGGCGGCGGAGTCGGCCATGGCGCCCAGTTCGGCCAGCTTCTTGCCCTCCAGGCCGACGGTGACGGCGCCGACCGGCTGCACGTCGCAGTAGCCGGACTCGCGGCCCAGCCGCCAGACCTGCTCCACGACGCCGGCGGTGTCGGCGACGGGGAAGGTGTTCGCCATGGCGTGCACGGCGGTGTAGCCGCCGGCCGCGGCGGCCCGGGTGCCGGTCAGGACGGTCTCGGAGTCCTCGCGGCCGGGCTCGCGCAGGTGGGTGTGCAGGTCGACCAGGCCGGGCAGCAGCACCAGGCCGTCGGCCTCGACGACATCGACGACATCAGCGCCGTCGGTGCCGAGGCCGCTGCCCACCGCGGCGACGATTTCGCCGTCGATCAGCACGTCCTGCGCCTCACCGCCGAGCAGCCGGGCACCGCGGATCAGGGTCTTGCTCATGGTCACTTGCTCTCCTCGGTGCGGGTGGCGGCGGTGGCGGCCGCGGGGGCGACGGCCGGTTCTGAGCCGCCGAGCAGCAGGTACAGGACGGCCATGCGGGTGCTGACGCCGTTGGCGACCTGTTCGACGGCGGTGCAGCGCGGCGAGTCGGCGACCTCGGCGGTGATCTCCATGCCGCGGTTCATCGGTCCGGGGTGCATGACGATGGCGTGCTCGGGCAGGGCCGCCATCCGCAGCCCGTCCAGGCCGTAGCGGCGGGCGTACTCGCGCTCGGTGGGGAAGAACGCGGCGTTCATCCGCTCGCGCTGGACCCGCAGCATCATCACGGCGTCGGACTTGGCGAGCACCGCGTCCAGGTCGTAGGAGACCTGGCAGGGCCAGCGCTCGACGCCGATGGGCAGCAGGGTGGGCGGGGCCACGAGCGTGACCTCGGCCCCCAGGGTGGTCAGCAGCAGCACATTGGAGCGGGCCACCCTGCTGTGCAGCACGTCGCCGACGACGGTGATCCGGCGGCCGTTCAGGTCGCGGCCCGGCCCGGACAAGTGGCGGCGCAGGGTGAAGGCGTCCAGCAGCGCCTGGGTGGGGTGCTCGTGGGTGCCGTCGCCGGCGTTGACCACGGAGGCGTTGATCCAGCCGGAGGCGGCCAGCCGGTGCGGGGCCCCGGAGGAGGGGTGCCGGATGACGACGGCGTCGGCTCCCATCGCCTCCAGGGTGAGCGCGGTGTCCTTCAGCGACTCGCCCTTGGAGACCGAGGAGCCCTTGGCGGAGAAGTTGATGACGTCGGCGGACAGCCGCTTGGCGGCGGCCTCGAAGGAGATCCGGGTGCGGGTGGAGTCCTCGAAGAACAGGTTGACGACGGTCCGGCCGCGCAGGGTGGGCAGTTTCTTGATCGGCCGGTCGGCGACGCGGGCCATCTCCTCGGCGGTGTCGAGCACGAGGAGGGCGTCGTCGCGGGTCAGGTCGGCGGCCGAGATCAGGTGGCGCTTCATACGGGTGACTCCGGAGGGGCTGGTGCGGGCCGGGCGGTGCCGGGGTGCGGGTGGGCGCACGGGGGCGCCGCGGGGCCGGCCGGGCCGGCGGGGGATGCCGCGTGGGCGCCGAAAATGCGAGGCGCCTCGTGCGGGGACGCTAGCGGGCGGGGGCGTCGCTGCGGGCGTCCGCGCCCGGGCCGCCGTGCGCGTCCTGCCGGCTGTCGTTCCGGCTCTCCTTCTGCCCCAGCAGCACGCTGTCGCGGCCGTCCTCCTCGGCGAGCAGCACCTTGACGGTCTCGCGCAGGGAGGTGGGCAGGTTCTTGCCGACGTAGTCCGCGCGGATCGGCAGCTCGCGGTGGCCGCGGTCGACCAGGACGGCCAGCTGTACGGCGCGGGGGCGGCCGATGTCGCCGAGGGCGTCGAGCGCGGCCCTGATGGTGCGGCCGGAGAAGAGCACGTCGTCGACGAGGACGACCAGGCGGCCGTCGACCCCGTCGCCGGGGATCTCGGTGCGGGCCAGGGCACGCGGGGGGTGCAGCCGCAGGTCGTCGCGGTACATCGTGATGTCCAGCGAGCCGACCTGGGTGGGGCGGCCGGTGATCCCGGTGAGCTTGTCGGCCAGCCGGCGGGCGAGGAAGACCCCGCGGGTGGGGATGCCGAGGAGCACCACGTCGTCGGCGCCCTTGGCGCGTTCGACGATCTCGTGGGCGATGCGGGTGAGCACCCGGGCGATGTCGGGCGCCTCCAGCACGGGCCGGGCCGGCGCCGGGAGGTCGGCCGCTGCGGCCTGGGCCTGGGCGGCGCCCGTGGGCCCCGCCGTACTGCTGTGGTTCTCGACCATGGGTCGGGGACCTCCTTCCCCGCCTCACGGGACGGGTGTTAAAGGACGTCTGGGGGTACCCGGCCACCGTACCAGGTGACCGGGACGGCGCAGGTCAGGCACCGGTCGGCCCTTCCCGGCTTGACGGGCCCGGATTACGCTGCGTAACCTCACAGTGAGTCACCGAGTTTTCGTCCGGGGAGCCATATGTCCAGCGATTACGCCAAACAGCTCGGAGCAAAACTCCGGGCCATCCGCACGCAACAGGGCCTTTCTCTGCACGGCGTCGAGGAGAAGTCCCAGGGCCGCTGGAAGGCAGTGGTCGTGGGCTCCTACGAGCGGGGGGACCGCGCGGTCACCGTCCAGCGCCTCGCCGAGCTCGCCGACTTCTACGGGGTCCCGGTCCAGGAGCTGCTGCCCGGCACGACGCCCGGCGGCGCCGCCGAGCCGCCGCCGAAGCTGGTGCTCGACCTGGAGCGGCTCGCGCAGGTGCCGCCGGAGAAGGCCGGCCCGCTGCAGCGCTACGCGGCCACCATCCAGAGCCAGCGCGGCGACTACAACGGCAAGGTGCTCTCCATCCGCCAGGACGACCTGCGCACCCTCGCCGTGATCTACGACCAGTCGCCTTCGGTTCTCACCGAGCAGCTGATCTCCTGGGGAGTGCTCGACGCCGACGCGCGCCGTGCGGTCCAGCACGAGGAGAACTAGCCGCCGCGACGGCCCACACCCGCAGAAACGTACCCTCGCCCGGTGCGGCGTCCTCCGTACGGAGGGCGCGGCACCGGGCGAGGGCGTGTGTACGGCTTCCCGCGGGGCTGCTGGGCCGGTGTGGAGCCCTGCGGGGCCCTGCGGGGCTTGGCCCCGGGCCCAGCGGCCCTAGCGGCCCAGGGTCGGCTTGAGTTCCATCAGCCGGCCGAGCAGGCCGTTGACGAACGACGGGGACTCGTCGGTGGAGAACTCCTTGGCGAGCTGCACGGCCTCGTCGAGGACCACCGCGTCCGGGACGTCGTCCTCCCAGATCAGCTCGTAGGTGCCCAGCCGCAGCACGTTGCGGTCCACGGTGGGCATCCGGTCCAGGGTCCAGCCGACCGCGTAGCCCGAGAGCAGTTCGTCGATCCGCGCGGCGTGCTCGGAGTACCCCTGGACCAGCTGCTTCGTGTACTCGGTGACCGGCGGCTGCCGGTCGTCGGTCCGCGCGAGCCGGATCCAGTCCGCCATGACGGCCGTGGGGGCGGCGCCCCGCTGCTCGGCCTCGAAGAGGATCTGGAAGGCGCGCTTGCGGGCCTTGTTGCGGGCAGCCACGGTTAGCTGTTCACCCGGCCGAGGTAGTCGCCCGTACGGGTGTCGACCTTCACCTTTTCACCCGTGGTGATGAAGAGCGGGACGCCGATCTCGTACCCGGTCTCCAGGCGGGCGGGCTTGGAGCCGCCGGTGGAGCGGTCGCCCTGCACACCGGGCTCGGTGTACTCGACGACCAGCTCGACGGAGGCGGGCAGCTCGATGTAGAGCGGCGAGCCCTCGTACATCGCCACGACCGCCTCGAAGCCCTCCAGCAGGTAGTTGGCGGCGTCGCCGACCACCTCGGGGCTGACGCTGATCTGGTCGTAGGTCTCGGTGTCCATGAAGACGAAGTCGGTGCCGTCCTTGTAGGAGAACTGCATGCCGCGCTTGTCGACGTTGGCGGTCTCGACCTTCACGCCGGCGTTGAAGGTCTTGTCCACGACCTTCCCCGAGAGCACGTGCTTGAGCTTGGTGCGCACGAAGGCGGGGCCCTTGCCGGGCTTGACGTGCTGGAACTCGACAACGGTCCAGAGCTGGCCGCTGTCGAGCTTGAGCACGAGGCCGTTCTTGAGGTCGTTCGTGGTGGCCACGGTTGCGGAATCTCCTGAAAGTGCTGCTTCGGGACCGCGGAGCCCCCCGGCCCGCACGGACTTCACAGGGCGAGGAGTTCCTTGGTCGTGATGGTGAGTAGCTCGGGCCCGCCGTCCGCCACGGGACGTACGACGAGTGTGTCGTCGATCCTGACACCGCCGCGGCCCGGAAGGTGGACCCCCGGCTCGACGGTGACCGGCACGCAAGCGTCCAGTTTACCCATGGCCGCAGGTGACAACTGAGGGTCCTCGTCGATTTCCAGGCCGACGCCGTGGCCGGTCCAGGGCGCCAGGCCCTCGGTGTGGCCGGCCGCGGTGAGCACGTCGCGGGTGGCGCGGTCCACATCGCGGCAGGCCACACCCGGTGCGAGGGCCTCGCGGCCGGCCCGCTGCGCGGCGAACACGGCGTCGTACAGCTCGATCTGCCAGGCGGCCGGGGCGCTGCCGATGACGAAGGTGCGGCCGACCTCGCAGCGGTAGCCGCGGTACGAGGCGCCCAGCCGCACGCTGAGGAAGTCGCCCTCCTCCACGCGGCGGTCGGTCGGGATGTGCCGGGCGGCGCCCGAGTGCGGTCCGGTGCCCACGCAGGTGGGGAAGGCGGCGCCGTCGGCGCCGTGGTCCACCAGGCGCCGCTCCAGCTCCAGGGCGAGGTGCCGCTCGGTGCGGCCGACCAGGATCGACTCCAGCAGCTCGCCGAGCGCCTGGTCGCTGATCTCGGCGGCGATCCGCAGGCTGGCGATCTCGTGCTCGTCCTTGACCAGGCGCAGCTGCTCGACGGAGCCGGCGAGGTCGGTCAGGTGCACGCCGGCCGCCACGGAGCGCAGGGCGCGGTGGCGGGTGACGGTGAGGTGGTGCTCCTCGACGGCCAGGCCGTCGGCGTGCTGCTGGCGGGCGAGGTCGGCGGCGGCGACGGCGGCGTCGCCGTCCGGCGAGGGCAGCACGATGCTGCGCAGCTCGTCGGGGGGCTGCGCGGTGCCGTCCGGCGGCGGCCGCAGGTGGACGAGGGTGTCCGCGGGGCCGGGCCCTACCAGCAGCGCCGCGCCCGGGGGCGCGCACCCGGTCAGGTACTGCACGTTCGCGGGCCGTGTCACCAGCGCGGCGGCCGCCCCGGCCGCGGCGCAGCGCTCACGCAGCCGCGCTCTGCGTACGGAGTGCACTTCCGCCATGCGGCGAGCGTACGACGAGGTTCTCTCCTTGGCCTCCCCACGGCACCCTTCCGGTCCCACCGCCGCCTTTTCCCGCCACCGGTCGGTGGCCCGGAGACCGGGGTGCCCCCGCGGGCCGGTGGCGAAGCCCACGAGCGTCACCGCTTGGCGCGCAGTTCTCCCCCAGAGCTTCGCATGGGAGGTACCCCCAGCGCCCCTTAGGTGACAGGGCCCGCCCCGCGTGCGGACGGCACCGCCCTACGGCTCATACGCAGTGCTTTGTGGGGCCAGTGTGCGGTGAGGAGGGTGGCGGCGCCCGCCGCGGACAGGGCGGTGGAGGTCGGTGCGAGGAGGGCGAGCGTGCCGAAGAGGGTGGGGGCGACGCCCTGGAACGTCATCGTGCCCGAGGCGAGCAGCCCGAAGGCGTGCCCCTGTGCGGACGCCGGGACCGCGTCCAGGAAGGCCCGCTGGAGCCCCAGCGCGTAGGAGAAACCGAGCCCCGTGGCCAGGAGGAGCCCCGCGCTGACGGCAACCCCGGGCGCGAAGAGGAACCCCACGAGCGGCGCGCCCATCAGCAGCACCAGCGGCGTCACGAGCCGTTCCCGCGTCGGCGGCGCAGCCAGCCGCCCCACCGCGAAGTCCCCCACCAGCATCCCGACCGGCAAGCACGCCAGCAGCAACGCGTACGCCCCCGCCGCGAACCCCCGCTCCCCCGCGTACGCGACCAGCAGCCCCTCCCCGCCTGCCACGCACGCCCCCGGCAGCCACTGGGCGAGCAGCAACGTACGGCTCCGCGGGGCCCGCAGCAGCGTCCCCGTCGCGGCAAGGCTGGCCCGGACCGGGGAGGCGGCCGCGCCCTCGCGCGGCTCGATGCCCAGCCGCGGCAGCCCGAGCCGCACCCGGACGGCCACCGCGAGGTAGATCCCCGCTCCCACCAGCAGCGCGTGCCGGGCCCCGAGCGCCGAGACGGCCGCGCCGCCGATGGCGAGCCCCCCGAGCTGCGCCCCGGAGGAGGCCATGTTGTTGAGCGAGCGCCCGAGCACGTACGCGTCCCCCGTCAGCCAGCGCGCGACCAGCCGCGCGGAGGCGCCGCCGAAGACCGGGGTGAGCAGGGCGACCAGTGCCACCAGCGCGAGGCTCGCGCCGATCGAGAGCGGCCCGAGTGCGAGCAGCAGCGCGGCCGCGCACTCCAGCAGGTACCCGCTGGTGATCAGCGCCCTGGGCGGCAACCGATCGGCGAGCGAACCGAGCAGCGTGGTGCCGACCATCTGCGGCAGGAACCCCGCCCCGAACGCCACCCCGCTGAGCAGTGGCGAGGTCGTCGCCGCGTACACGAGCACGGAGAACGTCGTGATCCGCAGGCTGTCGGCGACGATCGCGAGCGTCCGCGTCAGGAACAGCACCCGGAACCGCGTCTCGGCCAGAACCTCCCGATACGTGGCCCGCCCCGCGGGAGCAGCCGCGGGCTCGCCAGGACGGCCCGAGTCGGCATCGTCATGGGCCGCGCCCGAGCCGTGGGCGGCGGCTTCGCTGGAGCCGCCCGAGCCGAGAGCGTGGGGCCCAGCGGCGCCACCCGCACCGACAACCGCCGGGCCACCCCGAACGTCCGGTTCGGCGGCCGCCCCCGCGGGCTTGCTCGGCGTCCTCGGGGGCTGCGAACGAGCCGTGGGCGGGGGCGACGGCGCCGAGTGGGGGTTCCGGGCGGGAGAAGGCTCGGTCGTGCGATCGGCGTGCGGGTCGGCTGCCGGCGGCAGGGACGAGGCGGGCGTGGGGTCGGGTGGTTGCGCCGGCGAGGTCGGGCGTGGGGATCGCATGGGGTGAGCGTCAGGGGCGGGGCGGCGGCGCGGCCAATGGTTCGCCGTGGGACGTAAGGTCGCCGTACCGTGGAGGCATGCTGCGGTTCGAGGTGAGCGCCGAGGAGCTGCTGCGGAGCCGTTTCGCGCTCTCGCCCGCCTTCGAGTTGGCGAGCCTGCTGCGGGCGCTGGAAGGCGGCGGGCGACGGGCGTTGCCCGCCGCCTGGACGGCACGGCTGCGGCCGGTCTTCGCGCGGCTGCGGCGGGAGACGGAGCTGGACGCCGTCCTCGCGCTGCAAGGCCCGCGCTACGGCGCGGACTTCGTCGCCGTGCCGCCACGGGGCCTCGCGCAGACCTGGGCGGACGACCTGGCTGCGATCCGTTCGACCCCGCTCGCCCAGGCTCGCGCCGAGATCGCGCGGGCGAGGGCGCGGGCCGGGCGGCCGCCGCTGCGGGACCCGCGGGTGCGGGAGGTGCTGGACGCGCCCGATGTCGTGGAGCGGGTCGCCCTCGCGCTGGACCGCGCCTGGCACGAACTCCTCGGCCCCGACTGGCCCCAATTGCGGGCCGTCTGCGAGCGGGACGTCGTGCACCGGGTGGGCGTGATCGGCGAGCACGGCTGGGCCGCGGCCATCGCGGACCTGCACGAGAGCGTCGCCTGGCGATCGGGAGGCGTCGAACTCGCCAGCGTGGACGAGGGGTTGACGGGCCGTCGTACCGTACGGCTGGGCGGCGAGGGCCTGTTGCTCATCCCGTCCGTGCTGGTCTGGCCGGGTGTGGCCGTGCACCACGAGGAGCCGTGGCCGAAGGCGATCGTCTATCCGGCGCGCGGGACGGCCACGTTGTGGCAGCGGCCGGGTGCGGCCGTGCCCGACGCGCTCGCGGCCCTGCTCGGCCGCTCGCGCGCCCACCTGCTCACCGCGCTGGACGCTCCCGCGAGCACCACACAGCTGGCCCGCCAACTCGGCCTCGCGCCGGGCGCGGTGGGCGACCACCTCGCGGTCCTGCGCACCGCCGGCCTGCTCACCCGCGCCCGCGCCGGCCGCTCGGTCCTCTACCGCCGCACCGCGCTGGGCGACGCACTCGCCGCCATCGAACCCGAAAGGTGACCGAGATTCACCCCCCTTACGTGGAGGGCGACTTGAGCCTACGGCTACCGAACCGGAGAACCCCGCAAGCTGCGGGCGACCACGCGGTCAAGGGCCGCCGGGCCCAGCTCACGACCACCTCGCCCTCGTACGCACCGCCGGCCTGCTCGCACGCGCCGATCGCACCGCCCTCGGCGACGCACTCGCCGCACCCCGACCATCGAACCCAAGAAGTGACGGTGCTTCACCCGCCTTACGTAGCACGGGGCTTCAGCATCGTGCGGCTACCAGATCGGAGGACCTTGCAGGCTGCGGGTGACCACGCGGTCGAGGGCGGCCGCGGCCGCTTCCACGTCGAGGTGGGAGTTGTCGATGATGGGCAGCCCCGAGCCGTACCAGCCGGCCATGCGGCCGTGGATGCGGGCGACTTCCTCGTCGGAGAGGCGGCGGTTGCCGCTGCGTGCCGCGTTGCGGGTGAGCACGATGTCCAGGCCCGGCAGCAGTACGACGGGCAGCAGCCCGGGGCCCACGTGCCGCTTCCAGCCGCCGAGGCCGACGGCGGGGCGGTCGGGGAAGACGGCGTCGTCGATGATGCAGGAGACGCCGTTGGCCAGGAAGTTGCGGGCGGCGAAGCCGCAGGTCCGGCGGGCGAGGCGGTACTGGGCCTCGGAGTTCTCGTTCCAGCCGGCCTGGGGGTCGGCGAAGCCGGAGCGGACCCATTCGCGGACGTCGTCCAGGCTGATGTGGGCGGTGGGGGTGGCGCGGTGGTCCGCCCAGTGGCGGGCGATGGTGGTCTTCCCGGCGCCGGCCGCGCCGATGAGCAGAACGGCGATGGGGCCATGCGGCGTGCCGGGCGGGGGGCTGCCGGCGGGGCCCGCCGGGGCCTGCACCGGGACCGGGGCGGGGAGGGGGAAGTGGCCGGTGGTACTCGCCCCGGCGCCTGCGGCGGGCGGGGCGGGGGTGGGGGGCGGTGCCGGGACGTGAGCCGGCTGTGACGGGCCGCCCGGCTGCGGCGCCCCTACGGCGTGCTGCATGTCGGCCCACTCCATCCCGTCCGGCGCGCGATCGAAACGAAACGGTACCGCGAGGGAGGGGCCTTCCGTGAGGCGGCCCTCCGCGGTGCCGCGGGTGGCCGCCGGGCTCTGCCCCGGCACGGGTGCCTTTCCGGCCACGGCATGCTGCGGCCCCGCTTGAACGGTCGGGCGCGGCTACCGCCGCGGCGGATCTCCTACGCCGCCGGCTGCCGCCCGGCAGGCGGCCGGCCGCCTCCCTCAATGCCGACGGTCGCGGCGGGCCGGTGCCGTACCCGGCAGGATGAAGCCGTGCCGAAGAACCCTCCGGAATCGATGCAGCACCACCTGTGCCGGCGGCTGAACCGCCATGCTCGCGAACGCTGGCCGCATGTGGAGGGCATCACGGTCCGCTTCCGCGCGGGATTCGCCTACGTGGCGGCCCAGTTGCCCGGAGAAAAGAGCCTGCCGCTGTGTCGACTGCGTTTCACCGGCGTGCTGCACACCTGGGGCTTCGCCCTCTTCCTGGCCGGCGACAACACCTACCGGGACACCCTCCTGCCCAGCGGACTGCCGGCCGGCTCCCCGGAGGAAGCCCTCGACTGCGCGGGCGACGTCCACCTCGGCGCTCTGGCGCCGGGCATCCGGGTTCCGGCAGGACTCGTCGTCCTCGTCGGCCCACCGGCCTCGGGCAAGACCAGCTTCGTTCGGGCACTGATCGGGCGCCGGCAGATCGACGCGGAAGGCGTGGTGTCCAGCGACGAGATCCGCGCGGAACTCCTCGGCACCTCACCCGCGGAAGCGGCATCCGACGCCGCGGACGCACGGATCTTCGAGGAACGCGACCGCAGGATCATCGCCAGACTCGCCGCCGGACACACGGCAGTCGCCGAGTCGACGAACGTCACGCCGCAGGCACGCGCCCGACTCATCGCCATCGCCAGGCGCTTCAACGCCCCGGTGACCATGCTGCGATTCAACCCGGACCTCCCCGACCTGCTCCAGCAGTACGCCGAGCGGGGCCGCACGGACCTCACCGCCGCGGATGTCCGTGCCTACGCCGCCGTCATGGCCCGGGACGCCGGTGTCGACCAGCTCCGCTCGGAGGGCGCAACCGCAGTCCACGATGTCCCTGGACGCCGTCAAGCGACCACGCCCGCCGAAGCCGCCGCCCGCTTCTTCTTCGCCTGACCCATCCGACGTGTCCGGACCCGCCGTCCGGCGCCCGGCCGCGAACTTCCGCGAAGCAGTGCTAGGTCAGGGAGGTTGTCAGGGCCTGGAGCGCCAAGTGGTAGGAGGTGAGGCCGAAGCCGGCGATGGTGCCCGTGGCCACGGGGGAGATCACCGAGGTGTGGCGGAAGGCCTCGCGGGCGTGGGGGTTGGAGATGTGGACCTCGATCAGGGGCGCCGTGCGCTGGGCCGCGGCGTCGCGCAGCGCGTAGGAGTAGTGCGTGAAGGCGCCCGGGTTGATGACGACGGGGGTGCGGGTGTCGGCGGCTTCGTGCAGCCAGCCGATGAGTTCGGCCTCGTCGTTGGTCTCGCGGACCTCGACCGCGAAGCCGAGGTCTGCGCCCAGCTTGGTGCAGGAGTCGACCAGGCCCGCGTAGGAGGTGGAACCGTAGACATCGGGCTCGCGCGAGCCGAGACGGCCGAGGTTGGGGCCGTTGAGGACAAGGACACGGCGGGCGGCGCTCATACCGGCACCTCACCGCACGAAGCGAACAACACCACACGCTCCAGCCTCATACCGACGCCCCACGCGGCCGACACCGCACGCTCCGCCCTCATGCCGACACCTCGCCGTACGCGGCGAGCAGCACCGCGGGGTCGGGGCCTTCGAGGACCGTCGGCTTGGCGAGGCCGTCGAGGACGATGAACCGCAGCAGGTCCCCGCGCGACTTCTTGTCCACCTTCATGGTCTCCACCAGCCGCGGCCACTGGTCGCCCCGGTAGGTCAGGGGCAGGCCCACCGAGCCGAGGACGGCCCGGTGCCGGTCGGCCGTGGCGTCGTCCAACCGCCCGGCCAGGCGGCCGAGTTCGGCGGCGAAGACCATCCCGACGGAGACCGCGGCGCCGTGCCGCCAGTTGTACCGCTCGTTCTTCTCGATGGCGTGCGCGAGGGTGTGGCCGTAGTTGAGGATCTCGCGCAGCCCGGACTCCTTGAGGTCCGCCGAGACGACCTCGGCCTTGACCCGGATGGCGCGCTCGATCAGTTCGGCGGTGTGCGGGCCGTGCGGGCTGCGGGCCGCGACGGGGTCGGACTCGACCAGCTCCAGGATCGCCGGGTCGGCGATGAAGCCGGCCTTGATGACCTCGGCGAGGCCACTGACGTAGTCGTTGATCGGCAGCGACTCCAGAGCGGCCAGGTCGCACAGGACACCGGCCGGCGGGTGGAAGGCCCCCACCAGGTTCTTGCCCTCGGCGGTGTTGATGCCCGTCTTGCCGCCGACCGCCGCGTCCACCATGCCGAGCACGGTGGTCGGCACCGCGATCCAGCGCACCCCGCGCAGCCAGGTCGCGGCGACGAAGCCGGCCAGGTCGGTGGTGGCGCCGCCGCCGACGCCGACGATGACGTCGGTACGGGTGAAGCCGGTCTGCCCGAGCGCCTTCCAGCAGTAGGCCGCGACCTCGGCGGTCTTGGCCTCCTCGGCGTTGGGGATCTGGATCGCGATCGCCTCGTACCCCTGCTCGGCGAGGTCCTCGCGGATCGCCTCGCCGGTGCCGGCCAGCGCCTCCGGGTGCAGCACGGCCACCCGCAGGGCCTTCTCGCCGATCAGCCCGGGCAGTTCGCCCAGCAGCTGGTGGCCGACCAGCACGTCGTACGGCTCGGTGCCCGCGGTGCCGCCGACGCGGATGCGGGTGGGCGGGGCGACGGGCCCGGTCCCCTCGGTGTTCTCGCTCATGCGTCCTTCGGTTCCAGTGCGTCGAGTACGGCGTCGGCCACGTCCTGCGGGGTGCGCTCGGCGGTGGTGACCACCGCGGCGGCGACCTCCGTGTAGAGCGGGCGGCGCTGCTCCATCAGCTCCCGCCACTGCTGCCGGGGGTTGACGGCGAGCAGCGGGCGGGGCGCGTCGAGGCCGACCCGGTGGACGGCGTCGTGCAGGGTGACGTCGAGGAAGACCACGGGCAGGCCGGCCAGGCGGGCGCGGGTGCCGGGGTCCATGACGGCGCCGCCGCCCAGCGAGAGCACCCCGTCGTGGCTGTCGAGCGCGGCGGTGACGGCGGCCCGCTCCAGCGCGCGGAAGTGCGGCTCGCCCTCGTCGTAGAAGATCTCCGGGATGGGCTTGCCGGCGGCCGCCTCGATATCGGCGTCGGTGTCGCGGTAGGTGGTGCCCAGCCGCTCGGCCAGCAGCCGGCCCACGGTGGTCTTGCCCGCGCCGGGCGGGCCGACCAGCACGACGGCGGGGCGGACGCCGGTGGGGGCGGTCACCGGACCACCAGGTTGTCGAGGTAGCCGGTGATGTTCCGCCGGGTCTGGACGACGGAGTCGCCGCCGAACTTCTCGGCGACGGCGTCGGCGAGGACCAGGGCGACCATCGCCTCGGCGACGATCCCCGCGGCCGGCACCGCGCACACGTCGGAGCGCTGGTGGTGGGCCTGGGCGGGCTCGCCGGTGACGGTGTCGATGGTGCGCAGGGCGCGCGGCACGGTGGCGATCGGCTTCATCGCGGCCCGCACCCGCAGCACCTCACCGGTGCTGATGCCGCCCTCGGTGCCGCCGGAGCGGCCGGAGGCGCGGCGCACCCCGTCGGGGCCGGGGACGATCTCGTCGTGCGCCTTGGAGCCCGGGACGCGGGCGAGGTCGAAGCCGTCACCCAGCTCGACGCCCTTGATCGCCTGGATGCCCATCAAGGCAGCGGCCAGGCGGGCGTCCAGCCGGCGGTCCCAGTGGACGTGCGAGCCGAGGCCGACCGGCACGCCGTACGCCAGCACCTCCACCACGCCGCCGAGGGTGTCGCCGTCCTTGTGGGCCTGGTCGATCTCGGCGACCATCGACTTGCTCGCGTCCTCGTCCAGGCAGCGCACCGGGTCGGCGTCCAGCCGCTCCTGGTCGGCGGGCACCGGCACCACCCCGTACGGCGCCTTGGCCGCGCCCAGCTCCACCACGTGCGAGACGATCTCGATCCCGGCGGTCTCCTTCAGGTACGACCGGGCGACGGCGCCGAGCGCGACCCGGGCGGCCGTCTCGCGGGCGCTGGCGCGCTCCAGGACCGGGCGGGCCTCGTCCAGGTCGTACTTCTGCATGCCGGCGAGGTCGGCGTGGCCGGGGCGGGGGCGGGTGAGCGGGGCGTTGCGGGCGAGGTCGGCGAGGACGGCCGGGTCGACCGGGTCGGCGGCCATCACCTGCTCCCACTTGGGCCACTCGGTGTTGCCGACCATGATGGCGACGGGGCTGCCGAGGGTGCGGCCGTGGCGGACGCCGCCGAGGAAGGTGACCTGGTCCTGCTCGAACTTCATGCGGGCGCCGCGGCCGTAGCCCAGGCGGCGGCGGGCCAGGGCGTCGGCCACCGTCGCCGTGGTGACGGGGACGCCCGCGGGCAGGCCCTCCAGCGTCGCGACGAGTGCGGGGCCGTGCGACTCCCCCGCGGTCAGCCAGCGCAATCTGCTCAACGGATGCTCCCAGGAAGTACGGTGCGGCTCTCCCTCGATCCTCCCATGTTCGCGGGGTCCTTTTCGCAGGTGTCCACAGGGCGAACTCCGCGGTCGCGGGGTCCGCGGCCGGTGGTCCCGCCGGGCGCGTCCCGGCCGCGGGGCCGGGGGGCGGTCAGACGGGAAGGGCCGATTCGGCGGCGGCCCGCATGGTGGCGAGGGACGGGGTGCGGGTGGTGTGGAGGACGACCTGGAGGGCGGCCTGGTGGACCAGGAGGTCGAGGCCGCTGGTGACCGGGCCGCCGTGGGCGGTCCAGGCGGCGGCCAGCGGGGTGGGCCAGGGGTGGTAGAGGACGTCGAAGAGGGTGCCGGGGGCGGCCGGGACCGCGGCGGCGAGGTGGTCGGCGGCGCCCGCGGGCGTCGTGTTGACCACCAGCGGCGCGGTGAGGGCGGCCGCCGCCTCGGACCAGGGCGCCGTGCGGACGGCCACCCCGAGCCGCTCGCCCCACTCGCGCATCTGCGCCGCCCGCTCCTGGCTGCGCACGTACACCGCGACCTCGCCCGAGCAGATGCGGGCGAGCGCGGCGAGCGCGGAGGAGGCGGTGGCGCCGGCGCCGAGGACCGCGGCGGCGGGGACGGAGGTCACCCCGCGCTCGGCGAGCGCCGCGACCATGCCGGGGATGTCCGTGTTGTCACCGAGGCGCCGCCCGTCGGGCTCCAGGACGAGCGTGTTGACCGCCTCCACGGAGGCCGCGGTCGGCGTGATCTCGTCGAGCAGCGGCACGATCGCCCGCTTGAGCGGCATCGTCAGCGACAGCCCCGCCCACTGCTCCGGGTCCATCGCCTCGACGAAGCCGGGCAGGGCCGCCTCGTCCACTTCGAAGCGGTCGTACCGCCAGTCGGTCAGGCCCAACTCCGCGTAGGCGGCGCGGTGCAGGACCGGCGAGAGGGAGTGCGCGATGGGGCTGCCCAGCACCGCGGCCCGGCGCGGGCTCATCCGCCGTGCTCCCTCTGGTACTCGTTGAACGCCTGGACGTTCTTCTCGTGCTCGGCGTAGCTGCTGGTGAAGCGGGTGTCGCCGGGCTTGACGGTGACGAAGTACAGCCAGTCGCCGGCCGTCGGCGACAGCGCGGCCTCGATCGCCTGGTGCCCCGGGTTGTCGATCGGCCCGGGCGGCAGCCCCTTGTGCGTGTACGTGTTGTACGGCGACGGGAACTGCGTGTCCTTGTTGGTGGTGTTGAGCGTCGAGCGGCCCATGGCGTAGTTGATCGTGGAGTCGAAGCCGAGCGCCATGTTCTGGTCGAGCCGGTTGTATATCACCCGCGAGACCTTGCCGAAGTCGCCCGCCTGCTGCGCCTCGGCCTGCACCAGGCTGGCGATCTTCAGGATGTCCTCGGGCGACTTGCCGGACTTCGAGGCGGCGTTCTCCAGGCCGTCCTTGGTGAGTTCGGCGTTGGCCTGGGCGACCATCTGCTTGACCACGTCGACCGGCTTCATCGAGTTGGAGATGCTGTACTTCGCCGGGAACAGGAAGCCCTCGACGTTGCCGTGCGCCCAGGACGGCAGGCCCAGGTTCGCGCCCTTGATCTGGGCGGCCGTGGTGCCGGACTTCAGATGCAGCTTCTGGTCGATGGTCTGGTAGATGCGCGTGGCACGCCAGCCCTCGGGGATGATCATCGCGTTCTGCGAGGAGGGGTCGAGCATCATCGTGACGGCGTTCGCGGCGGACATCTGCTTGTGCAGGACGTAGACGCCGGCCTGGATGGTGTCGCCCTTTGGGTTCTTGTTCGCGGCGGCGGTGAAAGCGCCGACGCTCTTGACCACGCCGGCGTCCTTGAGCAGGTTGCCGATCATGGTCACCGAGGCGCCCTGCGGCACCTGCACCTGGACGTCGCCTGCGCCCTCGCCGGAGTAGTCGGGGGCGGGGCCGAAGTGGCTCTCGTAGACGTGGTACCCGCCGTAGGCGAGGGCGCCGCCACCGCCGACGAGCACCGCGAGCACCACCACGCAGGCGCAGCCGCTGCGGCGCTTGCGGCCGCCCTTGGGCTGGCCGGAACCGGACCTGCGGCCGCCCGCGGTGGTGTCCTCGTCATCGTCGTCGTCATCGCGGTTGGCGAAGAAGGCGTGGTCGCTCGGGTCGCCCTCCTCCTCCGCGTCCCACTCGCCGGTACGGGCAGGGGCCGGGCGCATCTGCCGTACGCCGGGCTCCTGCGGACGGGCCGCGCCGGGACCCATGCTCTGCTCGGGGGCGCCGTGGCCCATGCCGTGGCCCATGTCCTGGCCGGGCATCCCCTGCTGGCCCTGGTGGCCTTGCTGCCCCGGCTGCCCTTGCTGCGGCCCCATCCCCTGCCCGCCGTACGGCTGTTGCTGCTGGGGATGCTGCTGCGGGTGGGGCTGCTGCTGTTGCTGGGGGTAGCCGCCCTGCTGCGGGTACACCGGGTGCGAGCCCGTGCCGTACGGGTCCTGCGGCCCGCCGCCGTACGGGTCCTGGGCGTAACCGGCGGGCCGGCCGTCCTGGTTGCCCGGGTGCACCTGGTACGAGCCGGTGTCGTAGCCGTCGTAGCCGCCCTGCGGGTAGCCCTGCTGCGGCTGTTGCTGCTGCGGGTAGCCGTAGTGCGGCTGCTGGGGGTGCTGCTGCTGGCCCTGGCCCTGGGGGTAGTCCTGCTGCGGGTACTGCTGTGGGTACTGCTGCTGGTGGGAGCCCGTGGCGTACGGGTCCTGCCAGCCGCCCTGCTGGGGTTGCTGCTGGTAGTCCTGGGCGGGCCGGCCCTGATAGCCCCCGTCGTACGCGTCGCCGAAGAGCGGGTCCTCGGGGTCCCAGGGTGCGGGGCCGGAGCCCCGGCCGTAGTCAGTCATCGATCCCCTTGGTACACGGTTCGGCATCGGGCCTGCCGAACTTGCGAAACGGGCGGCGCCCGCAGGCGCCGCCGTGTCGCGCGGAACGTTACCGTATCGCGATCAGATGGCTGCTTCGACGGTCTCGCCCGGAGCTTTGCCCGACACCCGTTCGGTCTCCAGCGCGGCCTGCAGGATAACGACAGCGGCCGCCTGATCGACTACGGAGCGTCCTTTTCTGGCCGTCACTCCGGAGGCGCGCAGGCTCTGCGCGGCCGTGACGGTCGTCATCCGCTCGTCCACCAGCCGCACCGGGACGGGGGCGATGACTTTCGCCACATCCTGTGCGAACGCGCGCGCCTTGGCGGCCGCCGGCCCCTCGGTGCCGTTGAGGGAGCGCGGCAGCCCGACGACCACCTCGATGGGCTCGTACTCCGCGACGATCGCCGCGAGCCGCCGCAGCGCGCCCGGCCGGTCCCGCCCGGGCACGGTCTCCACGGGCGTCGCGAGAATCCCGTCCGGGTCGCACGACGCGACCCCGATCCGGGCGTCCCCGACATCGACAGCAATCCTCCTGCCGTGCCGCAGTGTCATGGCTATGCCTTTTCCGCCACCAGGCGGCGGACGGCCTCGATCGCGTCCGGGACCGCGGTGGGGTTCTGGCCGCCGCCCTGGGCGACGTCGTCCTTGCCGCCACCGCCGCCGCCGAGGGCCTTGGCCGCGGTGCGGACCAGCTCGCCCGCCTTCAGGCCGCGGTCGCGGGCCGCGTCACTCGTGGCGATGACGGTCAGCGGACGGCCGCCTGCCACCGCGAAGAGGGCGACGACACCGGGGCGGCCGCCGCCGAGCCGCTGCCGGACGTCGAGGACGAGCCTGCGCAGGTCGTCGGCGCCGGTGCCCTCCGGCACGGTGCCGGTGACCAGGGCGACGCCCTTGACGTCCTCGGCGCTCTCGGCGAGCCCCGCGGCCGCCTGGAGCACCTTCTCCGCGCGGAACCGCTCGATCTCCTTCTCGGCGTCCTTGAGCTTGGCCAGCATCGAGGAGATCCGGTCGGGCAGTTCGTCGGCCCGGCCGTTGAGCAGCTGGGTGAGCTGGGCGACGACGGTGTGCTCGCGGGCCAGGAAGTTGTACGCGTCCACGCCGACCAGCGCCTCCACCCGGCGCACGCCCGAGCCGATCGACGACTCGCCGAGCAGCTTGACCAGGCCGAGCTGGGCGGTGTTGGCCACGTGGGTGCCGCCGCACAGCTCCTTGGAGAAGTCGCCGATGGTCACCACGCGCACGTGCTCGCCGTACTTCTCGCCGAACTCCGCGATGGCGCCCTGCCGTTTGGCCTCGGCGATCGGCAGCACCTCGGCGGTGACGTCGAGTTCGCGGGCGAGCACCTCGTTGATCTTCTGCTCGACGTCGGTGAGGACGGTGCCGGGCACGGCGGTCGGCGAGCCGAAGTCGAAGCGGAACCGGCCGGGCGAGTTCTCCGAGCCGGCCTGGGCGGCGGTGGGGCCGAGCGCGTCGCGCAGCGCCTGGTGGGTGAGGTGGGTGGCGCTGTGCGCGCGGGCGATGGCGCGCCGGCGGATCAGGTCGATCTGCGCGTGCGCGGCCGCGCCCACGGTGACCTCGCCGACCTGCACGACGCCCTTGTGCACGCTGACGCCCGGCACCGGGCGCTGCACGTCGCGGACCTCGACCACGGCGCCGTTGTCCAGCCGGATGCGGCCGGTGTCGGCGAGCTGGCCGCCGCCCTCGGCGTAGAAGGGGGTGCGGTCGAGGATGACCTCGACCTCGTCGCCCTCGGTGGCCGCGGGCGAGGGCGCGCCGGCCACGAGCAGGCCGACGACGGTGGCCTCGTTGCTGTCCTGGGTGTAGCCGGTGAAGTCGGTGGCGCCGGCCCGGTCGGCGACCTCGCGGTAGGCGGAGAGGTCGGCGTGGCCGGTCTTCTTCGCCTGCGCGTCGGCCTTGGCCCGGTCGCGCTGCTCCTTCATCAGCCGCCGGAAGCCCTCCTCGTCCACGCTGAGGCCCTGCTCGGCGGCCATCTCCAGGGTGAGGTCGATCGGGAAGCCCCAGGTGTCGTGGAGCAGGAACGCCTGCTCGCCCGGGAGCACGCTGCCGCCCTTGGCCTTGGTCTCGGTGACGGCGCTGTCCAGGATGTTGGTGCCGGCCGACAGCGTCTTGAGGAACCGGGACTCCTCGGCGAGCGCGACGGACTCGATCCGCTTGCGCTCGTTGATCAGCTCCGGGTACTGCTGGCCCATCGTGCCGATGACGACATCGACCAGCTCGGCGACCACCGGGCGGTCGGCGCCGAGCATCCGCATGTTGCGGATGGCGCGGCGCATGATGCGGCGCAGCACGTAGCCGCGGCCCTCGTTGCCGGGGGTGACGCCGTCGCCGATGAGCATCACGGCGGTGCGCATGTGGTCGGAGACCACCCGCAGCGAGACGTCGGAGTCGTGGGCGGCGCCGTAGTGGACGCCGGTCAGGGCGGTGGCGGTGTCGATGACCGCGCGCAGGGTGTCGGTCTCGTACATGTTCCGCACGCCCTGCAGGATCATCGCCAGGCGCTCGAGTCCGAGGCCGGTGTCGATGTTGCGGGCCGGCAGGTCGCCGAGGATGTCGAAGTTGCCCTTGCCGGTGCCGGGGCCCCGCTCGTACTGCATGAAGACCAGGTTCCAGATCTCCACGTAGCGCTCGTCGTTGACCGCGGGGCCGCCCTCCTCGCCGAACTCGGGGCCGCGGTCGTAGTTGATCTCCGAGCAGGGGCCGCAGGGGCCGGGCACGCCCATGGACCAGAAGTTGGTGTCCATGCCCAGGCGCTGGATGCGCTCGGCGGGGACGCCCACGACCTCGCGCCAGATGCGCTCGGCCTCGTCGTCCTTCTCGTAGACGGTGATCCACAGCTTCTCGGGCTCCAGGCCGAAGCCGCCCTCGGCCTGGGGCGTGGTGAGCAGCTCCCAGGCGTAGGTGATGGCGCCTTCCTTGAAGTAGTCGCCGAAGGAGAAGTTGCCGCACATCTGGAAGAACGTGCCGTGCCGGGTGGTCTTGCCGACCTCTTCGATGTCGGGGGTGCGCACGCACTTCTGCACGCTGGTGGCGCGCTTGTGGGGCGGCTTGACCTCGCCGAGGAAGTACGGCTTGAAGGGCACCATGCCGGCCGGGACCAGCAGCAGCGTCGGGTCGTCGGCGATGAGGGAGGCCGACGGCACGACGGTGTGCCCGCGCTCCTCGAAGAAGCGCAGCCAGCGGCGGCGGATTTCTGCCGACTCCATCAGTGTCCGTCCTTCCGGTGCGCGCGCCGGACCGGCGCGCGGTACGCAGTGCCCCGGCGGGCCGCCGGGTGGTCGTCGTCGCCCTGGGTGGGCAGGGCGGGGGTGTCCCGTCCGGCCGGCAGGGCCTGGGGGTCGTGCTGGGTGCGCAGCCCGAGGGCGTCGTGCAGTTCGGTCTCCCGCTGGGCCATGCCGTGCCGCACGTCCTGTGCGAACAGGCGCAGCCGGGCGCCGGTGGCCAGGGCGCGGTCGGCGGCGGTGGCGGCGAGGCTGTCGGGGTCGAGCCGGCGCACCGCGCGGCCCACCCGGACGGTTGCCCAGACGCCGGTGGCGGCGCCGGTGAGGAACCAGAACAGACGGCGGAACATGGTCTTCAGTCCTTAGAGCGGCGGGAGCGGCGGCCACCGCGCCGGGCGGCGGGCAGCACCTTGCCCGTGAGGGTACGGGCCCGCGCCTTCCCGGCGTCGCCGGTCTGCATGCCGACCGCGCGCCGCACGCCGTACCCGAAGGCGGCGACCTTCACCAGCGGCCCGCCGAAGGTGGAGGCCACGGTGGAGGAGAGCGCGGAGGCGTTGGCGGTGACCTCGGCGACGTCGGCGGTGATGGTGTCCACGCGGTCGAGTTGGGCGTGGGCGCTGCGCAGGGTGTCCGACGCCTCGCCGAGCAGCGGCAGGGCCTGTTCGGTGATGCCGGCGACGAGTTCGGTGGTCCGTTTCAGGGTTCCGGCGAGCCGGGCGAGGGCGACGGCGAGGAACGACACGAGGATCGCCCAGAAGACCGCCACGATGAGGCCGGCCACCTCTCCACCGGACACGTTGCGCTCGCTTTCTGGGTTCCGACGTCTCACCGAACCTTATCGCGCTGGAGCGCACGAGGTTCCGACCCGCCTGCCCCACTCCCACGGTGCCCGGACCATGCGCGCTGGGGCGCACGAGGGTCCGACCCGCCTGCCCCACTCCCACGGTTCCCGGACCGTCCGCCGATCCTGGGCTGGTGGGGGTTCCCCCTCTGGGGGAGCAGTTCCCCGCGCCCCTGTTCAACTTGCCCTTTGCGCGAACGGCGAGGCCGTACAACCCAGGGGCACTGGGGGAGAACTGCGCGACCAGCCCAGGACCGGCGGAGGGGCCGGGAACCCTGGGGGCCCACCACTTGCGGAGGTACCCCGTCTGTACCTAGCGTAAGCGACTCGGTACGATCCGTGCATCATGGAACGTCTGGGGAACCTTCCAGCGGAGCTGACCGCCTTGGTGGGCCGCACCGAAGAGCTCGCCACCCTCGCACAGCTCGTGGCAGCGAACCGTCTGGTGACCGTGACCGGCGCCGGCGGTGTCGGCAAGTCACGGGTCGCGGTGGCCACCGCGACCACCGTGCAGGACCGTTTCACCGGCGGAGCCTGGCTCGTGGAGCTGGGCGCGCTGCGCGACGCCTCGCTGGTGGAGCAGACCGTCGCCGAGGCGCTGCGGCTGCCGGACCACACCGCCCGCGACCAGCGCACCGCCCTCGCGGACCACCTCGCCGACCGCGAACTGCTGCTCGTCCTCGACGGCTTCGACCGGGTGCGCCCGCACGCCGCCGAGCTGGTACGGGAGTTGCTGCGCCGCTCCCCCGGCCTGCACGTCCTGGCCGCGGGCCGCCGTCCACTCGGCATCACCGGCGAGCACCTGCTGCCGCTGGCCCCGCTGCGGGTGCCCGGCGACGCCGTACGGCTGTTCGCCGAGCGCGCTGCGGACGTCGTACCCGGCTTCGCGGTGACCGCGGACAACGCGGCGGCGGTCGCCGAGCTGTGCGCGCGCCTGGACGGCCTGCCGCTGGCCCTGGAACTCGCGGCGGTGCGGCTGCGCACGCTCTCGGTGGAGGAGGTGCTGGAGCGGCTGGACGACCGCTTCCGCCTGCTGACCGGCGGCGATCCGACGGCCCCGGTCCGGCACCGCGCGCTGCGCACGGCCGTCGGCTGGAGCCACGAGTTGTGCTCGCCGGCCGAACGGCTGCTGTGGGCGCGGCTGTCGGTCTTCGCCGGCTCCTTCGACCTGGACGCGGTGGAGTACGTGTGCACGGGCACCGGGCTGCCGCAGGACGCCGTCGCCGAGGCGCTGGACGGCCTGGTGGCCCAGTCGGTGGTGGCCCGTGCGGGCACGGCCGCGGCGCCGGGCGCCTCGGGCGACGCCGCGGGCCCGGTCGCCCGCTACCGGATGCTGGAGAGCGTGCGCGAGTACGGCGCCGGGTGGCTGACCGCGCTCGGCGACGAGCAGCGGATGCGGCGCCGCCACCGCGACTGGTACCTGGGCCTGGCCACCTGGTGCGAACTCGACTGGTTCGGCCCGCGCCAGGCCGAGGTGGCCGCCCGGGTGGCGGCCGAACTGCCGAACCTGCGGCTGGCGTTGGAGTTCAGCCTGGACGCCCCGGGCGAGGACCCGGCCGTCGGGCAGTTCCTCGCGGGCACGCTGTGGTTCTGCTGGGTGGGCTGCGGGCGGCTCGCCGAGGGCCGGCACTGGCTCGAACGGGCCCTGGCCGCGGGGGGCGAGCCGGGCGAGGCCCGCGCGAAGACGATGTGGGTGCTCGGGTATGTCGCCCTGCTCCAGGGCGACTCGGCGGCCGCGCACGCCGTGCTGCGGCAGTGCCGGGCCGAGGCCGTCGCCACGGGCAACCCGACCGCACACGCCTACGCCGTCCACCGGCTGGGTTGCCTCGCCCTGGTCTCGGACGACCTGCCGGCCGCCGAACGGCTCATCGGCGAGGCCCTGGTGCGCTACCGCAGCATCGGCGAACTCAACAGCAATGTGCTGATGGGGAAGGTCGAGCTCGCCATGGCCATGGCCTTCCAGGGCGATGTCCCGCGGGCGGTCGGCATCGCGGAGGAGGTCCGCGACACCTGCGGCGAGTACGGCGAGCGGTGGACGCTGGCCTACGCGCTCTACGTCCTGGCGTACGCGGCCTGGCTCGGCGGGGACCTCGCGCGAGCGCGGCGGCTGGCCGAGGAGGCGCTGGCGATCGACCACGCCTTCCACGACCTGGTGGGCGCGGTGCTCTGCCTGGAACTGCTGGCGGCGATCGCCGCGGAAGGCGCCGGGGACGCTTCCCCCGCCGGGGAGGGCGCCGCGGAGGCCGCGCGTACGGCAGCGGTGCTGCTGGGCGCGGCCGGACGGCTCTGGCCGGCCGTCGGGCTCCCCGTCTTCGGGTCCCGCCACTTCAACGCGCCGCGGCGGGCCTGTGAGGGTTCGCTGCGCGAGGCTTTGGGGGACGAGCGCTACGGTGCCGCTCTGCGCGAGGGTTCGGCACTCCCCTTCGACCGAGCGGTCCGCTTCGCGCTACGGGTGCCCCCCGCTCCCGCGGTTCCGCCGTCCCGGGACCGTCCACCGGTTCCCGGCCGGTCGCGCAGTTCTCCCCCAGAGCTTCGCATGGGAGGTACCCCCACCCCCGGAGCTACGCCTGGGGGTGCCCCCAGCGCCTTCTGAGGCCGTACGGCCTTGCCGCTTGCAGGAGGGGCGGCGCCGTACACCCCAGGGGCGCGAGGAACTGCGCGCGCAGCCCGGACGGACCGCCGGGTCCGGGGGCCGGCGGAACCCACCGCCCCGGACGGGAGAACCCCTGCCGGCCGGTGGCCGGCGACGAGGCCGTCCGCACGCACGGCGGGTGGCCGACCTCGCGCCGTCCACGGCTCAGCGGGCGTAGAACTCCACCACGAGCTGCTCGTCGCAAATGACCGGGACCTCGCGGCGGTTGGGCTCGCGGTCGAGGCGGAAGGCGAGGGCCGGGAGGTTGACCTGGAGGTAGCGCGGGGTCTCGCCCTCGCCGGCCCAGCCACCCTCGCGGGCGACGAGGAACGGCGTCTTCTCACGGGAGCGCTCGCGGACCTGGACGACGTCCTCGGGGCGCAACCGGTACGACGGCTTGTCCACCTTGCGGCCGTTGACCTCGATGTGGCCGTGCACGACCATCTGCCGGGCCTGGTAGATCGTGCGGGCCAGCCCGGATCGCAGCACGAGGGCGTCCAGGCGCCGCTCCAGCTCGACGATGAGGGCCTCGCCCGTCTTGCCCTCGACCTTCTTCGCACGGTCGTACGCGCGCAGCATCTGCCGCTCGCTGATGTCGTACTGCGCGCGCAGCCGCTGCTTCTCCAGCAGCCGGGTCTTGTAGTCGCTGTTCTGCTTGCGACCGCGGCCGTGCTCCCCCGGCGGGTAGGGGCGGGCCTCGAAGTACTTGACCGCCTTCGGGGTGAGCGCGATGCCCAGCGCCCGGGACTTCTTGACCTTGGGACGCGACTGATTCACGTGCGTCGGACCTCCGTGTAGATTAGGTAAGCCTTACCTTAGCTGAGGAGTTGCGCATGACTCGACCCGGGAACCCCGCGTCCGGTGTGTCAGAGGCCTGGAACGGCCCGGTGGAACCGGGCGGAACCAGGCGTTCCGAACGGCCGGACGGCGGTCAGCCGCGTCCCGACATGGAAGAGGCGCCCCAGCGGCCCACGGCCGCCGAGCGCGCACGCACTCTCATCGAGGGTAACTCCTCCCTCGCCCTGTCGATTCCGGGTCTGCGTCCTGCCCCGGCCGGTCCCATCGGGCCGATGGTGCCGCTGCGCCGCTCGGTCGGGCCCGACGGGGACGTGTTCCTGCTGTTTCCGGCCGCCTCCCCCGCCGCCCGCGCGGCCCGCCACGCCGCCGGAGACGAGGTCGGCGCTGTGCTGGAAGTCACCGACGTGGCCCCCGTCGCCGTGCCGCACCGCATCCGCGGCCGCGCCTGGGTGGCGGGCTGGCTGACCCAGCTGCCGGGCGGCGGCTTCGAGCCCGGCACCGAGCTGCTGCGGCTGGAGCCGGGCGAGATCTCGCTGGACGACCTGTGGGGCACCGGGCTGGTCGAGCCCGACGAGTTCGCCGACGCCGCCGCCGACCCGCTCGTCCCCTTCGAGACCGAGGTGCTGCAGCACCTCGCGGCCGGGCACCCTGACGAGATGGCGGGCCTGTGCGGGCTGCTCGGCACCGGCTGCCGGCGCGCCGCCGCCGCGGTGCCGCTCGCGCTGGACCGCTTCGGGCTGCGGGTCCGCTTCACCCGGGCGGACGGCTCGCTCTTCGACGCCCGCTTCGACTTCCCCGAGCCCGTGACCGGCCCGTCCGGCGCCCGCAGGGCCCTGCACGCCCTGTTCTCGGCGGCTCAGCTGCCCTGATCGGCTTCGCCGGCCAGGCGGCCGCGGACCCACTCCAGGATGTCGGCGTAGCGCGCCTCTCCGCCGTAGCGGGTGGGCTCGTAGTACCGGCGGGAGGCCAGTTCGTCGGGCAGGTACTGCTGGGCGGCGACGGCGCCCGGGACGTCGTGCGGGTAGATGTAGCCCTGGGCGTGGCCGAGCTTGGCCGCACCCTTGTAGTGGCCGTCGCGCAAGTGGGCCGGGACCGGCCCGGCGCGGCCCTCGCGGACATCGGCGAGGGCGGCGCCGATCGCGGTGGTGGCCGCATTGGACTTCGGGGCCAGGGCGAGCGCGATGGTGGCGTGGCTGAGGATGAGCGCAGCCTCGGGGAAGCCGACCATCGCCACCGCCTGGGCGGCGGCCACCGCGGTGGGCAGCGCGCCCGAGTCGGCGAGGCCGATGTCCTCGCTCGCGGAGATCATCAGCCGGCGGGCGATGAACCGCGGGTCCTCGCCGGCGACGATCATCCGGGCCAGGTAGTGCAGGGCCGCGTCCACGTCCGAGCCGCGGATGGACTTGATCAGGGCGCTGGCCACGTCGTAGTGCTGGTCGCCGTCCCGGTCGTAGGCCACGGCGGCGCGGTCGACGGACTCCTCCAGCGTCTCCAGCGTCAGCGTGTCCTCGCCCTTGGCCAGGGCCGCGCCCGCGCCCGCCTCCAGGGCGGTCAGGGCGCGCCGGGCGTCGCCGCCGGCGATCCGCAGCAGGTGCGCCTCGGCGTCCTCGGGCAGGGTGACCGCCCCGTTCAGCCCGCGCTCCTCGGTGAGGGCGCGGCGCAGGACGCCGCGCACATCCTCGTCGCTGAGCGGTTCGAGGGTGAGCAGCAGGGAGCGGGACAGCAGCGGCGAGATCAC
>NZ_FNIE01000021.1 GCF_900103985.1 Actinacidiphila guanduensis
TCAGCTGACGGCAGACTGAGCGTCGGGGGCGGCTGCTGTCCAGCAGCCGCCCCCGACGCGCGCGTGGCTCCTCGACGCCCGCCGGAATCGCTCAGAGCCTGCCCAAGTCCGGGCGCCCGCTGACGGCGACCGTGGGCAACTCCGAGTCCTCCACCAGGTCACGGGGCAGGGACAGCCCGAAGTGCCGCTCGATCACACCCAGGGACATCGCCAACCTCTGGGCATAACGCCCCGCACCCACCTCCATCACGCTGCCGTCCGGCAACAGGACGCCCGCACCTCGTAGGTCCGGGTTCAGCAGATCGGGGGTACTGCCCCATCGGCGGCCCTCTTCGGCCAGGCCGAAGGAGCACGCCAGTTCTCCACCGACCGCATACGAGAACATCGGTGGCGGATGGCCGGCCTGCGGATCGAGGTTGACCGCCGCCGCTCCGGTACTCCGGGACAGTTCGGCGAGGAAGGCGCGCCGTGCGCCGCGGGCTTCGCCGTACTCCGCCGCGAACGCCCAGCCGCCGGCATCTCCCAGGCGGGCGACGCCGACCTCGGGATCACCGAGCAGAGCCTCGACGTCCCGCCCCCCGGCGAGCACCGGCCGCTCCGTCGGGTCCGCCGCCAACCGCGACGCCAACTCATGGACCCCGATGCCCTGTACGAAGGTCACACTGAAATACCAGGATGCGTGGGCGAGCCATCCCAGACCGCTCTCCACAGCCTCACCGATCCCGTTCGGAGCCCGACGGGTCCTGCCGCGCGGCCCGTTCCGGACCGCCGCCCGAGCCTTGCTCACGCACCGGCCACAGCGCGCCCGGAACTGCCTCCGCCACGGCCGCGGGCTCGGCCGGGCCGGGAAGCGCTACGTACGTCCGCGGCGTGTGCGTCCGCAACCACGCCTCGATCCGCTCCCACGCGGCCGACGACCGCTCGGCCCGCACCTGCTCCGCTTCCATGGAGAGATGCTATGTGAAGCTCGCTTGAGTGGGCGGGAAAGCCCGCACGTCGGCCGCGTATCCTCACCTGCCGAGCAGTCGCCGCCACCAAGTGGTGGGCGCGGAGAACGTCGGGGCCGGCAGTGGGACTTGCCTGCCGGCTATGACGCGGCGTCGACGCAGTCCTCGTCCTCCTCGTCGGCCGGTGCGGGCAACCCAGCGGCTGCGGGGCACAAGTGGAAGCGGGAATCCCACGAGCCATCTGAGACAGAAGCCGAGATCAGCGCTCACGTCCCCGTGGTTTCAAGGGAGTCGGCGGAAGCTCCGGGGCCAGGAGGCGGGCGCCGTCGTAGCCGTGGACCTCGCCGAAGCGGTCACCCTCGTTCCAGTCCTCCCGCGCTCGTGCGATGTCATCGGCTGATCTGCCAATGAAGTTCCACCACATGACGATCTTCTCCGCGAACGGCTCGCCGCCCAGCAGCATCAGCTCGCTCGCGGTGTCCGCGAGGAGGGGGAGGTCGCGGCGGCCCGCGCCCAGGTAGAGGAGCGAGCCCGGGGTGAGGGGGACGCCGTCGACCACCGCGCTGCCCGACATCGACAGGGCCGCGTACTCGAAGTCCGGCTGCAGCGGCAGCCGCGCCGCCGTGCCCTCCGCGAGCGACAGGTCCGCGCCGACCAGCGGCGAGTGGATCGTGCCCGGCGAGACCGCCGTGTCGAGCTCGCCCAGGATCACGGTCGCGCGCAGGCCGCCCGCCCCCGTCACCTCCGGCAGCTCGGCGTGGTGCTCGAAGGACGGCGCGATGTCCCGGCGGGAGTCCGGCAGCGCCACCCACAGCTGGGCCCCGTGCAGGTAGCGCGCGTGGTCGCGGGGCGACTCCTCGGAGTGCGCGATGGCCCGGCCCGAGGTCATCAGGCCCAGCTCGCGCGGCCGTACGGTCTGCTTGCTGCCGAGGCTGTCGCGGTGCAGCACCTCGCCTTCGTGCAGCCAGCTGACCGTCTGCAGGCCCATGTGCGGGTGGGGCGGCACCTGCATGCCGGGTTCGCGCGCGATGTCGTCGGGGCCGTAGTGGTCCACGAAGCACCACGCGCCGACCATCCGCCGGCCCAGGCTCGGCAGCAGGCGCCGCACCTGAGTGCTCTCGCCCAGCTGCACCGTACGGCCGGTGAGCAGTTCGCGGACCGGCGCGGCGGACACGTCCTCACGGCCGCCGCACTCGGTGGCGGCCGGCTTCAGATCGAGATTGCTCATGCCCCGATGATGCCCCGCGCCGGCGCCCCGCGGGCCCACCGCCCGCCCGGTGTTTCGGCCCCGGCGCCGGGACGGAGCCGACGCAACGCAGAACACGCCGGGGCCGGCGCCCGTCTCCGGCGAACACGCCCGGGCCCGCCCGCCGCCTGCGGCGCACTCGAACGCCCCCTGTCCCACACGCGCCTGCATCGCGCGGGGCGCCCCCCTCACCGCCCCTCCCGGTCCACCAGCCCCTCCGGGATGTCCGCCAGGCACCCCCGCAGCCTCTCCCCCAGCGCCTTCGCCTGCGGGTCCGCCCGTGTCGAGGAGGCCACCCCCTCCCCCAGCAGCCCGTGCAGCACGAAGTTGACGGCCCGCAGGTTCGGCAGCTCGTAACGGCTGACCGGCAGCCGCGCGGTCTCGGGCAGCATCGCCCGCAGCCGGGGCACGTCGAGGTAGGAGTGCAGCCAGGCGTAGGCCGCGTCGTCCCGCGCCCACAGCCCGACGTTCGCGTCGCCCCCCTTGTCCCCTGAGCGGGCGCCGACCAGCGTGCCCAGTGGTAGCCGTACCGTGCGGCCGGGCGGGACGGTACGGGCGCCGGGACGCTGCGGGGCGCGGGTCGGCAGGGCGTCCGGGAGTACGGCGTCGGCGCGGGGGCCGGGCAGCGGCGCGGCGGCGGTGGGCGGGCGCGGCACGGGGAGGCGGGTGCCGTCGGGCAGGACGGTGACGGCGTGGACCTCCTCGGCCGGCAGCAGCGCGGGCCAGTGGACGCCGTATCCCGTGGACGTGGGCGAGGCGTGCTCCACGTAGAGCCCGGGATAGCCGGCGAGGGCGAAGGAGGCGACGGCGGAGAAGAAGCCGCGGCCCGCGCGGGCCGGGTCGGGGTCCTTGACGGTGAGGGTCAACCGGTCGACCTCGCCGCCGTGTTCGCGCCGCAGGTCGTAGCCGGCGAAGGCGGCCGGGCCGCCGGTGGCGTCGCGCAGGGCGGCCTCGGCGAAGTCGGCCTTGGCGTCCAGGTCGAGGCCGGTGAGCACGAAGACCGCGGAATTGCGGTGCCCGCCGAGGCGGTTGACGCACACCTTGACGTCGGGCGGCGCGGGCTCGCCGACGACGGGGCCGACGGCGACGCGGTCCTCGCCCTGCTGGGTGAGCCGGATGGAGTCGAAGCGCGCGACGACGTCGGTGTTGGCGTAGGCGGGCCGGCCTGTCTCGTACAGGAGTTGGGCGGTGACGGTGCCGACGGTGACCGCGCCGCCGGTGCCCGGGTGCTTGGTGATGACGCTGGAGCCGTCCGGGTGGAGTTCGGCGATGGGGAAGCCGGGGTGCACCGGGTCGGGGATCTCGGTGAAGAAGGAGTAGTTGCCGCCGGTGGCCTGGGTGCCGCACTCGATGATGTGGCCGGCGGCCACCGCGCCGGCGAGCGCGTCCCAGTCGTCCCTCGCCCAGTCGAAGGCCCAGGCCGCGGGTCCCACGACGAGCGAGGCGTCGGTGACGCGCCCGCAGACCACCACGTCGGCGCCCGCGCGCAGCGCTTGGGTGATGCCCCAGCCGCCGAGGTAGGCGTTCGCGGTGACGGCGTCGCCGGCGCCGAGCGGGCTGCCGGTGTCGAGGTGGGCCAACTCGTGGCCGCGCGAGCGCAGTTCGGGCAGCCGGTCGAGCAGGTCGTCCCCCTCGATGTGGGCGACGCGGGGCCGCAGCCCGGCCTTGGCAGCGAGTTCGCGGACCTTGGCGGCAAGTCCCGCCGGGTTCAGGCCCCCCGCGTTGACCACGATCTTGATGCCGCGCTCCAGGCAGGTGGCGAGCACGTCGCGCAGTTGCAGGAGGAAGGAGGCCGCGTAGCCGCCGTCGGGGTCGCGCTGCCGGGCCTTCCACAGCAGCAGCATCGTCAGCTCGGCGAGGTAGTCGCCGGTGAGGACGTCGATGGGGCCGCCCTCGACCATCTCGCGGGCGGCGGAGAGCCGGTCGCCGTAGTAGCCCGAGCAGTTGGCGATCCGCAGGACGTCGCGGGCCCTGCCGCCGGAGGAGCCGTCCGCACCACCCGCAGGGGTCACCGTACTCTCCCGTCACTTCGCCTCAGGGTCACCGGCCCGCACGATCATCCTGGCGGCCGCGGGCGGCGCGCAAGACCGCGGCGCAAGACCGGGCGCCGGCACACGACGGGGGGGCGACCGCGTGCCGGAGGCGCAACGCCGCGGTGCGCGCGGGGCGTTGTGCGGCGGTGGTTGAATCGCGGGATGAGCCAGCCGCCGGAGCACCAGCCAGAAGCCGCCGCACCGCAGCCGTCGCCCGAAGCCGCCCGCGAGCAGGGGCTGTTGTCGGTCGACGAGGTCATCGACATCGTGGACGAGCACGACAACGTCGTCGGCACCTCGCCCCGCGGCGAGGCGTACGCGCGCGGCCTGCGCCACCGCTGCGCGTTCATCCTCGCCCGCGACGCCGAGGACCGGATCTTCGTCCACCGCCGCACCGCCCGCAAGCTCGTCTTCCCCTCGATGTACGACATGTTCGTCGGCGGCGTGGTCGGCGCCGGCGAGTCCTACGACGAGACGGCGCTGCGCGAGGCCGAGGAGGAGCTGGGCGTCAGCGGACTCCCCCAGCCCACCCGGCTGTTCACCTTCCTGTACGAGGACGCCACCGGGCGCGGCTCGTGGTGGTCGGCGGTCTACGAGGTGCGCTGCGAGCTGCCGGTGCGGCCGCAGGCGGAGGAGGTGGCCTGGCACGCCTTCCTCACCGAGGAGGAGCTCACGGCCCGGCTGGAGGAGTGGCCCTGGGTGCCGGACGGGCTGGCGGCGTACCGCAGGCTGCGGGAGCTGCGCGGGCCGCGCTGATGGGCCGGGGTGCCGGGGGCCTGCGGCCCGGCGTGGCGGGGCCGGGCTGCGCGGCCGCGGCCGGAAGGCGCTGGTTAGGGTGGCCCCGTGAGTGGTTTCGGGCGGCTGCGGGCGGCGCGGGAGTCGGTGGGGCTCTGGTTCGCGCCCGAACGGGTCCGCAGCGAGGGCACCACGCCCGATTACCGTTTCTCGCTCGCCAACGAGCGCACCTTCCTCGCCTGGATCCGCACCGCCCTCGCCCTGATCGGCGGCGGCTTCGCGGTGGACCAGTTCCTCACCGACCACCTCACCCAGTGGGTGCGGGCCGCCCTCGCGCTCGCCCTGCTGGCCGGCGGCGTCCTGTGCTGCCTGCGGGCGGTCAACCACTGGGTGCGCTCCGAGCGCGCCATACGGCTGGGCCGCAGCCTGCCCGCCTCCCGCTTCCCGGCGCTGCTCGCGGTGCTGGTGGCGGTGCTCGGCCTCGCGATGGTGGTCGTGGTCGTCTTCGGCTGGGCCGGATGAGCGGTACGGAGCCCGGCGGGCCCCGCCCGGCCGTCGAGACCGACCGCGACCCGGGGCTCCAGCCCGAGCGCACCCGCCTGGCCTGGCGCCGTACCACGCTGTCCTGGGCGGTGGCCGGGGTGCTCGCGGTGCGGCAGGCGCTGCGGGCCGACGACAGCGCGGTCGGCGGGATCGCGGTGGGGCTGGCCGCCTTCGGCTTCCTGGGCATCCTCGTCCTGGCCCACCGCCGCCTGACGGGCCTGGACCCCGCCCGCCCCGAAGCGCTGCCGAACCGCTGGGCCGTGGCGGCGGCGGCCTGCACGCTCCTGCTCGCGCTGTGCGGCGCCGCCCTGGTGTGGTGGGGCAGCACGGGCTGAGCACAAGGGTGAACGGGCTGAGCAGGGGCTGAGAGCACGGGCCGAGCACGGCCCGAGACCGCTCCCGCCGAGCCCCACCGAGGCCGGCCAAGGCCCGTCGAGGCCGGCCGAAGCCCGCCGAACCCGACAGGCCCACTCCCCCCGAGCCGAACCCAACCGAGCCCGGCTCCCACAGCCGCCCCCTCCTACGGCGCCAGGATGTCCAGTTCGCGCAGCGCCCCCACGCAGATCTCCCGCATCAGGTCCTCCGCCGCCCGGGCGTCGCGGGCGCGGACGGCCTCGGCGACGCGGACGTGGAGGGTGACGGCTTCCGGGTCGGGCGCGGTGAACATCACATGGTGCTCGGTGCGCCCGGTGAGCACTTCGGCGACCACGTCGCCGAGCCGGGCGAACATCTCGTTGCCGGAGGCGTCGAGGACGACCCGGTGGAAGGCGATGTCGTGCACGAGGTACGCGGCGAGGTCGGCGGCCCGGGCGGCGGCGGCCATCTCGGCGGCGAGCACGGTGAGTTCACGGCACTGCTCGGGGGTGGCCGCCTCGGCGGCGAGCCCAGCGGCCACCGGTTCGACGGCCGTGCGCAGGGTCGTCAGGGACCGCAGTTGCCGGGAGCGGTCGGCGCCGGCCAGCCGCCAGCGGATCACCGCGGGGTCGAAGACGTTCCACTCCTCGGTACGGCGGACGGTGACACCCACCCGCCGCCTGGACTCCACCAGGTGCATGGCCTCCAGGACCCGTACGGCCTCGCGCACGACCGTCCGGGAGACGCCGTAGCGGGCTTCGAGCTCGTCGATGCGCAGCACCGTGCCCGGCGGGTGCTCGCCCGAGGCGATGGCGGGGCCGAGTTCGGCCAGGACCTTCGAGTGCAGACCGCCGCCCGCCTCCGCGGCCCCCGCCCCACGCGGACTGTCGTGATCGGACATGGGCCAAGCCTAAGAGAACCGGAAAGCCGGACACGCCGGCTCACCTCACCACCACTTGTATGACTATTAGGTCACAACCTCTTGAATAAGTATTACCAATAGGTGTTCAGTGGTCGCCACGCCGCCGGTCCCGGCTCCCCCGTACGAGACCGGCGGCGCCCATCCGCAGCTGCAAGGAGGCAGGGCAATGACGGCCGCGTCGAAGACACCACCGGTGGTCGTGGTCATGGGAGTCTCCGGCTCCGGCAAGTCCACCGTGGGCGGCCTGCTCGCCGAGCGCCTGGGCGTCCCCTACGCCGAGGCCGACGACTTCCACCCGGCGGCCAACATCGCCAAGATGTCCGCCGGGCACCCGCTGGACGACGCGGACCGGGCGCCCTGGCTGGACGCCATCGCCGAGTGGATCGCGGCGCACGAGGGCCACGGCGGCGTCGTCAGCTGCTCGGCGCTGCGCCGCCGCTACCGGGACCGGCTGCGCGAGGCGGCGCCGGACCTGTTCTTCCTCCACCTGGACGGCCCGCAGGAGCTGATCGCCGCCCGACTGGCCGCCCGCATGCAGCACTTCATGCCCTCGGGGCTGCTCGGCTCCCAACTCGACGCGCTGGAACGGCTGGAGCCCGACGAGTCCGGCGCCGTGGTGTCCATCGAGGGCGGCCCCCAGCAGATCGCCGAGCGCGCCCTGGCCCTCCTGCCCGACTGACCCCGGCCGAACGGCCGAGCGGCCCCACCGCACGACCGAACGCACAGGACCGCACCCCACCCGCACGACCGAAGCGGCACCGGGCCGCAGCGCCCGCCCGTGCCACCCACCCGTGGCCCGACCGCCACGTCCCACCCGCCCGTCGACGGAACACCACCGCCCCGCGCCACCACCGCGAGGCGCACCCCACCCGTCCCGCACCCTCCTGGAGTCCTCCGTGTCCGCACTCAGCGTCGAGCTGCTGGCCGCCGCCCCGCCCCCGACGATCACCGACGCCGGCAACACCCGGCTCGCCCTGGCCGCGCTCGCCGGCATCGCCGTCATCGTGCTGCTGATCTCCCGCTTCAAGCTGCACGCCTTCCTCGCCCTGACGATCGGCTCGGGCGTGCTCGGCTCGGTCGCCGGCGCCCCGCTCGCCAAGACGATCACCAGCTACAGCAACGGGCTGGGCTCCACCGTGGCGAGCGTGGGCACCCTGATCGCACTCGGCTCCATCCTCGGCAAGCTACTCGCGGACTCCGGCGGCGCCGACCAGATCGTGGACACCATCCTGGCCAGGACCAGCAACAAGCGGCTGCCCTGGGCGATGGCCCTGATCGCGGGCCTGGTGGGGCTGCCGCTGTTCTTCGAGATCGGCATCGTGATGCTGATCCCCGTGGTGCTGCTCGTGGCCCGGCGCAGCGGCGAGTCGCTGATACGGATCGGCATACCCGCCCTCGCCGGCCTGTCGATCATGCACGGCCTGGTGCCGCCGCACCCGGGGCCGCTGGCCGCGATCGACGCCATCCACGCCGACATGGGCACCACCCTCGCCCTGGGCGTGCTGATCGCCCTGCCCACGCTCGCCATCGCCGGCCCGCTCTTCGGCCGGTTCGCCGCCGGCTGGGTGGACGTGGCGCCGCCGGAGCGGATGACCCCGGCCCGCCCCTCGGACGACCTGGAGCGGCGGCCGAGCTTCGCCGCCACCGCGTGCACCATGCTGCTGCCCGTCGTGCTGATGCTCGCCAAGGCGCTCGCCGATGTGATCATCGACGACCAGAGCAGCCTGGCGTACCGGATCTTCGACGTGATCGGCACGCCGCTGGTCGCGCTGCTGGCCGCGGTGATCGTGGCGATGTTCGCCCTCGGGCGGGCCGCGGGCTTCGACAAGCAGCGGCTGTCGGCCACCGTGGACGCCTCGCTCGCGCCGATCGCCGGCATCATGCTCATCGTCGCCGCCGGCGGCGGCTTCAAGCAGACGCTCATCGACTGCGGGGTCGGCCAGACCATCCTGGACTGGTCGAAGGACTGGAACATCTCCGCGTTGCTGCTGGGCTGGCTGATCGCGGTGCTGATCAGGGTGGCCACCGGCTCGGCGACCGTGGCGATCATCTCGGCCTCGGGCCTTGCGGCGCCGCTGACGGCAGGCATGTCGACCAGCCACACCTCGCTGATGGTGCTCGCGGTGGGCGCCGGCTCGCTCTTCTTCTCGCACGTCAACGACGCCGGGTTCTGGCTGGTCAAGGAGTACTTCGGGATGGACGTCCCGCAGACGCTGAAGACGTGGTCCGCGATGGAGACGGTGATCTCGGTGGTGGCGCTCGGCTTCGTGATGCTGCTGTCGGTGATCATCTAGGACGACAGGCAAGCGGCGAGCGGCCGCCGCGGGGGGCTTCCCGCGGCGGCCGCTCGCCGTTCGACGGGGGCTGCCGCTCGCCGTTCACCCGGGCTTCGCCGACCCCGCACCCGAGGGCGCATCACCAGCGCGGCACGCTCGGCGTCGTCCAGCCGGGTTCGGCCAGCCGCATCGCCGCCGCGTCGTCGCGGTCGCGCATCGAGCCGTCGTCGTCCAGCCAGCGCCGGTGCAGGGCGGCAAGGGCGTCCCGGTCGAGTTCGACGCCGAGGCCCGGCAGGTCGCTGACGGCCAGCCGGCCGCTGTCGAAGACGTGCCGGCGGGTGATGACGTCCTCGGTCTGCCACGGGTAGTGCGAGTCGCAGGCGTAGTCGAGGTTGGGCACCGTGGCGGCGACGTGGGTCATGGCGGCCAGGCTGATGCCGAGGTGGGTGTTGGAGTGCATCGACAGGCCCACGCCGAAGGTGCGGCAGATCGCGGCCAGGTGCTGGGTGTTGCGCAGCCCGCCCCAGTAGTGGTGGTCGGAGAGCACGACCTGGACCGCGCCGCGGGTGAAGGCGTCGCGGATCTCGGGGAAGGTGGTCACGCACATGTTGGTGGCCAGCGGTACGGCGGTGCCCGCGGCGACCTGCGCCATGCGGTCCGTGGTGCTCGCCGGGTCCTCCAGGTACTCCAGGACGTCGCCGAGTTCACCGGCCACCTTCAGCGAGGTCTCCACCGACCAGGCCCCGTTGGGGTCCAGGCGCAGCGGCTTGCCGGGGAACGCCTCGGCGAGCGCGCGGATCGCGGCGACCTCCTGCTCGGGCGGGAAGACGCCGCCCTTGAGCTTGAAGGAGCCGAAGCCGTAGGTGTCGGCGAAGCGGCGGGCCTGGGCGACGACGCCCTCGGGGTCCAGGGCCGCGCCCCAGTCGTCGCTCTCGCCGCGGCCCTGCGGGTGCTCGGCGAAGCGGTAGAAGAGGTAGGCGCTGTAGTCCACGGCGTCGCGCACCTTGCCGCCGAGCAGGGCGTGCACGGGCAGGCCGAGGCACTTGCCGAGGGCGTCCAGGCACGCCACCTCGAAGCCGGAGACGACCGACAGCCGCAGCTTGTCGGCGGTCTGGACACCGCGCAGGCCGCCGGTGTCCACCGAGTCGGAGACCTCCTCGGGCAGGGCGCACACCCGCGCGGCCAGGTCGGCGAGGCCGTTGAGGTCGGCGAGCCGGTGGCCGGGCAGCGCCTCGGCGAGGGGGGCGGCCAGGTCCAGGTAGCGGGTGTCGCCGTAGGTCTCGCCGACGCCGGTGGTGCCGTCCGCGGTGACCACCTCGACGATGAGCCGGGGGGTGTAGGGCTGGTGGACGCCTTGGGTGTTGAGCAGCGGCGGGTCGGCGATGAGGATGGGGGTCAGCCGCACCTCCGCGACGGTCAGCGCAAGGCCGCGCGGGGATCCGGCCGGCTCGGACACCGCGGCCGCCGTCTGCATATGTGAATTATGTTCACCCATAAGACCACAGGGTAGGTGGGGCGCCTCAGGGGCGTCAACGCGGCCCCCACCTGGCGTCCCTCGTGTGAGCCGAGCCCGCCGGGGAGCGCCACGGCCGCCGCCCCCTCACGTACCGCCCAGCCGTGCCCGCGCCCTCGCCGCAGCCACGCGGCCCCCGCACCCGCGGCCCGAGCGAACACCGGACGACAGCAGGCGGAACACTGGACGACATACCAACCGGTCGGTAATATGCTGGCCCATGAGCGCTCCCGACTCCCTCCCGGGCCTCGACCTCGACCGGCTCCGCGCCCACCTGGACCGCGAGCTGCCCGGGCTGCTCGACGGCGACCTGCGGGCCGAGCTGATCCAGGGCGGCCGGTCCAACCTCACCTACCGCGTCACCGACGGCACCGGCACCTGGGTGGTCCGCCGTCCCCCGCTCGGCCATGTGCTGGCCACCGCCCACGACATGGCCCGCGAGCACCGGGTGATCAGCGCCCTCGCCCCCACCTCCGTCCCCGTCCCGCGCACCCTGCTGCTCTGCGAGGACCCGGAGGTGATCGGCGCGCCCTTCTACGTCATGGAGCACGTCGCCGGCACCCCGTACCGCAGCGAGGAGCAGCTGCGCGCGCTCGGGCCCGAGCGCACCCGCGCGGCCGTGCACCACCTCGTGGACACCCTCGTGGACCTGCACGCGGTGGACCCCGCGGCGGTGGGGCTGGCCGGGTTCGGCCGGCCCGAGGGCTTCCTCGACCGGCAACTGCGGCGCTGGGGCAAGCAGCTGGACTCCTCCCGCAGCCGCGAACTGCCCGGCATGGACGAGTTGCACGCCGGCCTCGGCCGCACGCTGCCGCACTCCCCCGCCCCGGCGATCGTGCACGGCGACTACCGCCTGGACAACGTCCTGATGGACCCGGACGGGACACCGACCGCCGTGCTCGACTGGGAGATGTCCACCTTCGGCGACCCGCTCACCGACCTCGGCCTGCTGGTGATGTACAGCGAGCAGCGCGACGCCGACCTCCTGTCGGCCCCCACCACCGGCGGCGCCCCCGGCCACCCCTCGCCGCAGGAGATCGTCGGCCGCTACGCCGAGCGCTCGGGGCGCGACGTGGCCGCCGTCGACTGGTACACCGCCTTCGCCTACTTCAAGCTGGCGGTGATCGTGGAGGGCATCCACTACCGCTGGACCCTCGGCCGGACCGTCGGGCCGGGCTTCGACCGGATCGGCTCGGTCGTCCCGGTCTTCGTCGCACGCGGCCTGGAGCGGCTCGCGCGGCCCTCCGGCCACTCCCACAGCGAGGACTGAGCACCCATGGACTTCGGCTACGACAGCAGGACCCAGGAGCTGCGCGAGCGGCTGCAGACCTTCCTCGACGAGCACGTGTACCCCGCCGAGCCCGTCTTCGCCGAGCAGCGCGAGCAGGCCGAGGGCGAGGCGCGCTGGTCGGCGCCGCCGATCGTGGAGGAACTGAAGGCGAAGGCCCGGGCGCAGGGCCTGTGGAACCTCTTCCTGCCGGGCGCGTACGGCGCCGGGCTGACCAACCTGCAGTACGCGCCGCTCGCCGAACTCACCGGCCGCAGCCCCTACCTGGCGCCGCCCGCGCTCAACTGCGCGGCGCCCGACACCGGGAACATGGAGGTGCTCGCGGAGTTCGGCACGCCCGCCCAGCGCAAGGAGTGGCTGGAGCCGCTGCTCGCAGGCGAGATCCGCTCGGCGTTCGCCATGACCGAGCCGGCCGTCGCCTCCTCCGACGCCACCACCATCGAGACCCGCATCGAGCGCGACGGCGACCGTTACGTCATCAACGGCCGCAAGTGGTACATCTCCGGGGCCATGAACCCCAAGTGCGCGGTCTTCATCGTGATGGGCAAGACCGACCCGGCCGCCGAACGGCACCGGCAGCAGAGCCAGGTCCTCGTGCCGCGGGACACCCCGGGGCTCGAAGTGCGGCGCGGTATGCGGGTGTTCGGCTACGACGACGCCGATCACGGCGGGCACGCGGAGGTCGTCTTCCACGACGTGCGGGTGCCGGTGGAGAACCTGGTGGGCGAGGAGGGCGGCGGGTTCGCCATCGCGCAGGCCCGGCTCGGGCCCGGCCGCATCCACCACTGCATGCGGCTGATCGGCATGGCGGAGCGGGCCATCGAGCTGATGTGCCGGCGAGCGGCGAGCCGTACCGCGTTCGGCAAGCCGCTGGCCGCGCAGGGCGTGGTGCAGGAGTGGATCGCCGAATCGCGGGTCGCCGTCGAGCAGTTGCGGCTGCTGGTGCTGAAGACGGCGTGGCTGATGGACACGGTGGGCAACCAGGGGGCGCACACCGAGATCCAGGCGATCAAGATCGCCACACCGGGGACGGTCCAGCAGATCATCGACCGCGCCATCCAGGTGCACGGGGCGGCCGGCGTCTCGCAGGACACCCCTCTCGCCGAACTCTTCGCCGCCGCCCGGACGCTGCGCCTGGCCGACGGCCCGGACGAGGTCCACAAGCGCTCGCTGGCCCGCCGCGAGCTGCGCGCTTACACGTAGCGCTTCTACGGAGCCGGCCCCCGCACGCCGTGTCCTTGGCGTCAGGGCGTGACCACCAGGCGGCCGGTCGTCGTGCCCTCCGCCACCCTGGCCACCGCGTCCGCTGCCTCCGTCAGAGGGAGGCGGGCGGAGATCAGGGGGCGGATGGAGCCCTTGGCGGCCAGATCGGTGAGTTCCTGGTGGGCGGCGGGGATCGCCGCCGGGTCCTGGGTGGCGTACAGGCCCCAATGGAGGCCGAGGATGGCGTAGTTCTTCACCAGGGCGTGGTTGAGGGCGGGCGTCGGGATCGTGCCGCTGGTGAAGCCGACCACGACGATGCGGCCCTCGAAGGCGACGCACTTGGTGGAACGGGCGTAGGACTCGCCGCCGACCGGGTCGTAAACGACGTCGGCGCCGCGCCCGCCGGTGAACTCCTTGACGGCGGCGACGAAGTCGCCGGCGTGGCGGTCCACGACGAGGTCGGCCCCGAGCGCGGCGGCCGCCTCGGCCTTCTCCGGGCCGCCCACGACACCGACGACCCTGGCGCCCGCGGCCTTGCCGAGCTGCACGGCCGCGCTGCCGACGCCGCCCGCGGCCGCGTGGACCAGAAGCGTCTCGCCGGGCCGCAGCGCCGCCCTGCGGTGCAGGCCGAACCAGCCGGTCTGGTAGGCGATGTGCAGGGCGGCCGCCTCGGCGTCGTCCAGCGCGTCGGGCGCGGGCAGCACGCCCGCGGCGGGCACGACGGCGTACTGCGCGAAGGCTCCGCCGGGCAGCGCGGCGGTGCTGATGACGCGCGTGCCGGGTTCGGGTCCCGTCACGCCCGGCCCGGCCGCGTCCACCTCGCCGCACATCTCCACGCCCGGCGTGAAGGGCAGCGGCGGCCGCACCTGGTACTGCCCGCGGCACAGCATCGCGTCGGGGAAGTTGACGGCGGCGGCCCGCACCCGCAGGCGCACCTGGCCGGGCCCGGGCTCGGGGACGGGCACCTCGTCCAGGCGCATGACGTCGCGCGGCTCGCCGGTCTCGTGGACGCGCCATGCCTTCACGGGCTCAACTCCCAAGGGGGGTCAGGGCAGCCGCACGGAGTGCAGCAGCAGGTCGGAGAACTCCGCGGCGACCTGCCGCGCGGACAGCGGGCCGTCCGCGCGGTACCAGGTGCCGAGGTGGTGCACGGAGCCGAAGAAGAAGTCCGCGACGAGGTCGGCGCTCGCCTCGGGCCGGAACCGGCCCGCGCGCTGCCCCTCCTCGATCAGGCCGCGGAACCTCTCGTGGTAGCGGCGCCGCTCGGCCCGCACCGCCTTCTGCTGGTCGGGGCCGAGGTGGTGCATGGACAGGAAGAAGATCTTCGTGTCGTCGAGGTTCTCGATGCTGGTGACGACGACGTCGGCGGCGGCCTCGGCCAGCCGCTCCTCCACCGGCGCCGCGCTGGAGGCGATGGCTTCCAGCCGCTCGGTCTGCAGCCGCAGCACGCGGCCGTAGATCTCGTGGAGCAGGTCGTCCTTGGCGCCGAAGTAGTGGTAGAGCGCGCCCTTGGTGACGCCGGCGGCCGCCACGATCTCCTGCACCGAGGTGCGGTCGTAGCCGCGCTCGGCGAAGAGCCGGGTGGCCTCGGCGAGCAGCCGCTCGGGGACCGCGCCGGCCGGGGCGGGCCGCGCGCCCTGCTCCCCGCTGCCGGTGCCGCCCGTCGCATCGCGTGCCATGGCCTGTGCCTTTCCTGAGGCTCGGGAGGGGGTGCCGGTGCCCGCCGCGAGGCGGGCGGACCGGCGTCTACGGACCCTATCCGGCGCCCTGCCCCGTCACCGCCCGCAGCTCGCGCCGCAGGATCTTGCCCGACGCCGTCTTCGGCAGCTCGGTGAGCACCTCGACCTGCCGCGGGTACTTGTACGCCGCCAGCCGCTCCCGGCAGTAGGCGACCAGGTCGCCGGGCTCGGCCTTCTCGCCCGGCCGCAGGCTGACGTACGCCTTGACGCTCTCGCCCCGGTAGGCGTCGGGCACGCCGACGACGGCGGCCTCGCGCACGGCCGGGTGCGTGTAGAGGACGTCCTCGACCTCGCGCGGCCAGACCTTGAACCCGGAGGCGTTGATCATGTCCTTCTTGCGGTCCACGACGTAGAGCCAGCCGTCCTGGTCCATGAACCCGATGTCGCCGGTGCGCAGTTCGCCGCCGGGCAGCGCCGCCTGCGACTCCGCGGGCCGGTCCAGGTAGCCGGGGACGACCATGGGGCCGCGCACGGCGATCTCGCCCTGCTCGCCGAAGGGCACCTCGGCGCCGGCCTCGTCCAGGATGCGCACCATCGTGCCGGGCCCGGGCACGCCGACCGCGAGGGTGCCGGAGACGGGATCAACGGGGGCCTCCTCGCCGGGCGGCACCGTGGCGCAGGGCGCGGTGCACTCGGTCAGGCCGTAGCCGTTGGCGAGGTAGAGCCCGCCGGAGCGGGCCCGGAAGGACTCCACCACCGCGGGCGGCAGCGGGGCGCCGCCGGAGGAGACCAGGCGGAAGGACGCGAAGTCGGCGGGGCCCGCGTCGGGCCGGGCGAGCAGCGCCATGAACGCGGTGGCCGGCCCCACGGTGTAGGCGGGGCGGTGCTCGCGGAAGGCGTCGAGCACCACGCCGGGTTCGAAGCGGTGCGCGAGCGCGAGGGTGTGCCCGCCGGCCAGGGCGGAGGCGAACTCGCAGACCATGCCGGTGATGTGGAAGAGCGGGGCGAGCGCGAACAGCACCGCGTCCTCGGGGAGTTGCTGCAGCCGCACCTGCCGGTGGGCGTTGAAGGAGATGTTGCCGTGGGTGTTCAGCGCGCCCTTGGGGCGGCCGCTGGTGCCGGAGGTGTAGCTGACCAGCGCGGTGTCGCCGGCCTGCGGCAGTGGCAGGTCGGGGCGCGGGCCGGCGGCCGCCCGGGCGGCGGCGAGCAGGTCGTCCGCGCCCTCGCCGGGTGCGGTCCGCGGGCCGGTCAGCGCCCGCGGGTCGTCGCGGGTCTGCAGGTCGTACTCGCTGGCGGTCAGCGCGATCCGCACCGGTGAGGCGGCGGCCGTGGCGCGGACGGAGGCCTGCCAGGCGGCCGGTGAGCAGACCAGGGCGGCGGCGTGCGCGTCGAACAGCACGTGCGCCAACTCGTCGTGCTTGTACATGGGGTTGACGGGGATCACGGCGCCGCCGGCCTTCCAGGTGCCGAGCACGGCGATCGCGAACTGCGGGATGTTCTGCAGCATCACCGCGAGCCGGTCGCCGGGGGCGAAGCCGCGGGCGGCCAGGTGGCGGGCGAACCCGTCGGACAGCGCGTCCAGTTCGCGGTAGGTCAGGGCGCCGTCGAAGTAGCGCAGGGCGGCCCGCTCGGGCCGGTGCGCCGCGGCGTCCAGGAAGGCGTGCAGCACGGACGGCGGGTGGTCGCCGGGGGTCTGCTGCTCGGCGGTGTAGAACTTCAGCCAGGGCTGGTCGGCGTAGCCGCTCATACCGCTTCCCCTTTCCCGCCCGTGCGGTCCTCGTACAGGCGCTGGAGCTTGTTCATCCCGCGCAGCCAGCGTTCGGGTTCGGTGGCGCGGGCGGCGTGGAAGCCGGCGACCTCGGGGTGCGGGAGGATCAGGAAGCGCTCGTCCGCGATGCCGTCGAGGACCGCCTTGGCGACCTCCTCGGGCTCGATGGCGGTGGGCGCCAGGACGAGTTCGCCCGCGATGCCGGCGGCGGTGAGCATGTCGGTGCGCACCCCCTGCGGGCAGACGGCGTGCACGCGGATGCCGCGGTGCCGGTAGGTGAGCGAGAGCCACTCGGCGAAGGCGAGCGCGCCGTGCTTGGTCACCGTGTACGGGGCCGCGCCGATCATCGTCAGCAGGCCGGCGGCGGAGACGGTGGACACGAAGCGGCCCGAGCCGCGCTCCAGCCACTCCGGCAGCAGGGCGCGGGCGGCGCGGACATGGCTCATCACGTTGACGTCCCAGGCCAGTTCCCACGCCGCGTCCTCGGCCTCGGGGCCGCCACCGGTGCCGACCCCGGCGTTGGCGCAGAAGACGTCGACGCCGCCGCCGAGCGCGTCCCGGGCGGCGGGGACGATGCCGGAGGCGTCGCCCGGGACGACCGCCGCGCCGATCTCGGCGGCCAGGTCCCGCACCGACTCCTCGGTGAGGTCGTTCACCGCCACGCGGGCCCCCGCGGCGGTGAAGGCGCGGGCGAGGGCGGCCCCGATTCCGCCGCCCGCCCCGGTGACGACCACCCGGGCGCCGCGCAGCGCTTCCTCGACCACGGTGTCTCCCTCGACTCGATGGCGGATATCGGCATACTAAGCGGTCGGTCACCGCTGCGGAACCCCGCCGCGGGAGCGTGCGCGGCCGGGCGCACGCCCCCGCGGGACCCGTCAACGGTGTGCGGGGAACTCCACGACCTGCTGGAAGGTCGGGCGGTTCTGCCAGCTGATCCGGTCGTCGGTGATGCCGCCCAGCGGGCGCTGGACGATCGAGTCGGCGCACCACTGGTCGCCGGCCGCGCACCCGCTGTCGTCGCCCGGGTAGAGGGTGCTCGCGGGCACCGCGGCCGCCTGCTTCAAGGTGGCCAGCAGCATGTCCCGGCAGGCGGCGAGCTGCCCGCCGCCGCAGTACGCCTGGGCGAGCGGCCCCTGCACGGGCTCGCCGAGCACCCGCCGCAGGTCCTTGTCGGTGTACGACCACCAGCCGTACTGGAAGGAGCTGCCCGCGTGCGCGCCGGTCGGGCCGTGCCCGGCCGAGGGCGACTCGTCGACCGTCAGGCTCGCGGCCAGCGCGTCGTACAGGTCGCCGCCCAGGCCCGGCCGGAACTCGCCCTGGACCAGCAGCGGCCACCAGGCGTCCATGATCCGCACCGCGTCGGCGTCGGCGTAGGTGTGCGAGCCGGCCGAGGTCTCGGTGCGCTTGGCGCCGTGCGCCTGCCAGGCGGTGAGCGCCCGGACGGCCGCGGCCTCCTGCGGGTCGGTGACCGGCGCGCTGCCGATGACCTGGAGCAGGTCGGGCAGCAGGTCCTCGCCGCGCAGGTCGGTCAGGGCCGCGTCCTCCATGGCCTCGGTGAGCGAGGCCCGGGTCACCCCGCCAGCCCGCACCAGCGCCTTGACCCGGTCCTCCAGCAGGTCGGCCCGGTGCACGGAGCCGTCGCCGAAGCCGGCCGCGGTGTAACCGGGCGCCTGCTTGTTGTTCCAGCTGACGTAGTAGTCCTGGTCGATCGACTGCGGGTGCTGGGCGGGCGGGGTGTAGTCGGCGGTGTTGTGCGCGGGGTCGAAGCCCTGCCAGTCGTACGGCCCGGTCCCCCACACCGGGAAGGAGGGGTCGACGCCCGGGGCCCGCACCGGGTTGGTGCCGCTGTTGTAGTACGCGATCTGGCGGGAGTCGGCGTAGAACCAGTTGAAGGTGTAGTTGATGTCCTGCGCGGCCTTCTGGAAGGAGGCCGCGTCGTGCACGAAGCCGGGGTCGTTGAGTTCCTGGAAGCCGATGATCGAGTCGGCCTCGTGCATGTAGGAGCTGCGCAGCTGGGTGTACGCCACCGGCGTGCCGCCGACCGTGGCCCGGTACTCCACCGGCCCGTAGGCGGTGCGCCACACCTGCATCCGGTACGAGCCCGCGGGCGTGGAGTCGGCGAGCGTGGGCGACCAGGAGTTGGTGCGCTCCAGCTTCTCCATCGGCACGCAGGTGCCGTGCAGCAGGTAGTGCGTGTCGTCCTGGCACAGCCGCACCGCGTAGGTGTCGGTGACGTCCTGCGCCGCGGAGGTCGCGCTCCAGGCGTAGTCCTGCCCGCGGCCGAGCTCCACGTACATCCCCAGGCCCGCGAAGGAGGCGCCGCGCGCGCTGATGCCCGGGCCCTGCAGTTCCTGCAGCATCAGCAGCTGGGGCGCGAAGTAGCCGGTCTGCGGGCCGAAGACGGCGACGGGGTGGCCGCTCGCGGTGTGCGCGCCGCTGACCACCAGGGCGTTGGACATGCCCTTCTTTGGGGTGTCGAAGAGGTTCGCGGGCAGCATCCCGGGGCTCTTGGTCGTCGCCTGCGTGGCGCCGCCGGTGGCGTCGTGGACCAGCGGTTCGGGCACCACCGAGCCGGGGTCGGGCAGCGCCTCGCCCTGCGGGTCGGCCGGCTTGCCCGCGTACGGGAAGCTGCTGCCGTCGTGGACGGTGGAGGTGGCCTCGGGGTCGTCCCGCTCGCGGAAGGACTCCCAGACCTTCGTGCCCTCCTGGACGCCGTACTTCTGCTGGGCGGCCGCGAGCGACAGCGCCTGCTGCACCTCGCCGCCGCCCCCGGTGCCGAACAGGGCGCCGATCACCGAGGCGAGCGCGATCAGGTCGGTGAGCTTGAAGGGCTCGATGTCACCGGCGTTGGTGATCGGGTCCACATGGCCGGTCAGGTCGTACTCGCCGGGGAAGGAGCGGCTGTTCTTCGCGGCGGTGATGTACGCGTTGATGCCGTCGATGTACGACTGGGCGTCGGCCATCGCCTGCCGGCCGCGGTCGCCGGCGTTCGTGTTCAGCCAGTCGATCTGCGCCTGCAGGTCGTCCTCGGTGTACGGCGCCTGCCGCCAGAACTCCTGCTCCAGGCCGCGGTTGGCGGCAGCGCCGCCCGCGAAGGACGACAGCTCGCCGCGGCCGACGTGCCGGAAGAGGTCCATCAGCCACAGCCGGTCCTGCGCGGCCGCGTACCCGGCGCCGAACTCGGTGCCCGAGCGGGTGGTGCCCTTGATGTGCGGCACACCGGTGGCCTTGTCCCGGGTGATCGTCACGTCCGCGCGCGGGCTGGTCACGGAGGCGACCTGGCCCGCGGGCACGCCGAAGGAGGAGTCGTCGAAGAACGTGTCGATCGTGGCGTCGGTCAGGCCCTGATAGCCGGTGGCGAGCGAGGAGTACGGCCCGAGCTGGTCCATGGTGTGCGCCGGGCGGGTGCCCAGCACCTTGTTGGCGAGGATGTCGGCGAGGGTGGCGTTGCCGTTCTCGCCGGGCGGCAGGATGTCGGAGCACTGCCCGCCGCAGTAGTCGCTCCCGCCGTCGGCCGCGTGGCTCGCCCCCGGGGCGAGGAGGGTGGCGGCGAGCGCGAGGAGCGCGGTCGCGGCGGCGGCACGGAGTTTCAGCCGGTGCCTGGGCCGGGCGTGGGGGGTGCGCGGGGCATGAAGGGTGCGGGTCGAGGTGCCGGTCGGGCGTGGGGTCCGTAGCGGCATGTCTGCTCCTTCCGGAAGCCGGTGCGCGGAGGTTACTGCCGGTACCCCGCCCCCGAAAGGCGAGGACGGGTCAGGTTTTGGGCCCCCGCGAGCGAAGGGCCCCAGCCGTGGGTGCCCGTGAGCGTGAAGGGCGCCGCCCGGGGGTGCTGTTGAGTGTGAGGGTCCCCGGCGGGGGTGCCCGTGAGCAGGAACCAGCGGGAGGTGAAAAGCCCTGGAGCCGAAGGGCGCGTCGCTGTCGAAAGGGAGATCACGCGCAGGCCGTGAGGAACGAGCGGCCGAGCATGTTCGACCGTCGACAGTGACTCCAGCGCCCGGAGGCGGAAGGGCGTCTAGAAAAAGGAGGGGTGGGCAGGGGTAACGTGGTGCGGCGTTTGGGGGGCGTGCAGGTTAACGGGTGTGAAGGACGGGGGGAGACGTATGCGTCAGGCGGGGGTGCTCGACGTCGGGTGCCACAGCGCGCTGCTGACGGTGGTGCGGGCGGCGCCCGGGGCGGGGCTGGAGCCGGTCTTCTCCCGGAAGGTGCGGCTGCGGCTGCACCGGACGCTGGACGACGCCGGGCGGCTGGACGACGCCGGGGTGCGCAGTGTGGAGCGGGCCGTGGCGCGGACCCGGCCGGACGCCTCGGTCTTCGCCTTCGCCACCTCCGTGATCAGGGACGCGCCGAACCGCGACGAGGTCATCGGCCGCGTGGCGCAGGCCACCGGCACCCGGCTCAGCGTGCTCAGCGGTGAGGAGGAGGCGCGGCTCGCCTATGTGGCCGCCCGCCGTTGGGCCGGCCCGGGGACGGGCCCGCTGCTGGTGCTGGACATCGGCGGCGGCACCGTGGAGGTCGCCGCGGGTGCGGCGGCGCGCCCGGACCGGGCGCTCTCGCTGCCGCTGGGCGCCCGCCGCGTCACCCGGGACCGCCTCATCAGGGGCTCCGGCAAGAACCTCTCCCCGGCCCGCAGCCACCTGCGCCGCGCGCTGGCGTCCGTTCCCGAACTGCCCGCGGCCGGACCGGGCGTACGCGTGCTCGCCTGCTCCAAGACCTTCGAGCAGCTAGCCGCATTGGCCGCCGCCGACGTTCCGGGAGCGGACCCCCGGGTGCTGACCCGCGCCGGGCTGCACGCCGCGGTCCGGCTGCTGGCCCGTACCCCGCTCGCCCAGCGCGGGGGGCTGCCGGGGATCTCCCGGCACCGCGCCGGGCAGTCGCTGGCCGGGGCGCTGGTCGCGGAGGCGCTGATGGAGGCGTGCGGGGCCGAGGCCGCCGAGATCTGCCCGTGGTCCACCCGCGAGGGCCTGCTCCTGGAACGGCTCGCACTCAGCCGCCCTGCGGCAGGAGCGTACCGAGAGGGCCCAGGTCGAGGTTGAGGTCCTCCATGGCCAGGCCGTGCTGCTCGCACAGGTCGGCCATGCGGTCGTGGAGCACCATCAGCGTCATGCCCAGCCGCTCCTCCTGATCCTCCGTCAGGTCGCCCTGGTCCACCCGGTGCAGTGCGGTCCGCTCCATCAACTGCCGCAGCAGTTCGACGATGGTGAGCACCAGCTTCATCAGGTCGCGCTCCACCGTGTCGGGGTCGGCGCGCACCCGGCCGGCAGGCAGCGGGCGGGGGGATCGGGGGAAGGGGCCGCCGCTGCCGCCCGTGGAACCGCCCGTGCCGTTCCGATGGCTCTCGCCGGTCGGGCTGTTCACGCCGTTCACGCTGTTCGGGTCGCCGCCCGCCGCTCCGCCGTCGCCGTCCCGGGCGGCCGCGCCCGGGAGGAGGTCGAACGCCTGGGCCGCGGCCCTTGCCACGTCGTTCCACCGGTCGTCGGTCATCGCTACCGCCTCGCTCCGTTCGTACGGTGTGCCGGGCCGTGCCCGGTCGGCTCCGTGGCGCGCAGCGCACAGGGACCGACCGGGCACGGCCGCGCCGGGCCTCATGTCTCGCGTCCGGTGCCGTATCAGGGTGGCGCCGTCCACCGACGGGCGCTCACCAGGGCGCCGGCGCGCCGGGTCCCAGGGAGCGGATCACCGCCCGCAGGTTGATGTGCACCAGGTCCACGTCCGCCACCGACAGCACGACGTCCCCGGTCAGCACGGCGCCGCCGTTCAGCAGCCGGTCCAGCAGGTCGATCAGCGCCACCTGCCGCTGGGCGGGCGCGGCGTCCCTGGGCTCAGGAAGCATGGGTTTCCTCCTGCGCGGCGGCCGTCGTGGCGAAGGAGTACGGCGCCCAGGGGCCGGTGACCTCCACCCGCACACCCGGGCGGACGCTACCGAGCGCGTCGAGGGCGGCGCGGAAGGCGTCCTCCTGCGCGGCCGGGACGAGGAACGCCAGGTTGGCGACGTTCTCGCCGGCGGCGGACGACAGCACGCCGGCCTGCGGGCGGTGCCGTACGCAGGCCACGGCGAACTGCCCGGCCCGCTCCAGCACCCGCTCGGCCATCGCCTCGGCCTCGCCGTAGGAGCGCCGCTCGCCCTCGCGCTGGGCCCGCCGCATACGCAGGTATTCGCGCCCGGAGGCGGCCGGACCACCCGCTGCGGGTGTACGGGATGCCGGGCGCGGCTCCGCGTACACCTTGACGCCGAACTCCCGCCGCCCGTCGAGCCGTTGCAGCAGGGGCTCGAAGGTGCGCGCGCTCAGCGCCAGCATGCCCCGTACCCCGGCGTCGTCGGCGTAGACGCTCGCCAGGCGCATCGGCAGCACGGTCAAGGTGCCGAACAGCGCGGCCACCACCTCGTGGTGGGCCCGGGCGAGCTGCTCCAGCCGTCCCAGGTCGTCCAGTTGGGCCCGCAGGCCCTCCTCGCCGAACCGGTCGGCGGGCACGTCGGAGACAAAAGCGGCCCAGCCCTCGGCCCGTACCGCCCGCAGCGGGCTCGCCGCGGGGCCGACGGCGCCCAACCGGCGTGCAATGGCGTCGAGTTCCGGCGTGTCGCGGGCGACGGCGTACACGTAGCAGAGCGTGGCCACGCCGGTCCGTGCGCTCATCGGTCCGCCTCCTCGGCCGTGTGGGCGCGCGTACCGCGACCGGACCCCGCCGGCACCTCGGCCTGTGCGCGCAACCGCTCGATCTCGGCCCGCAGTTCGCGGTTCTGCTCCGCGAGTTCGCCGGGCGACGGGCCGCCGTCGCGGTTCCCGCCACGGGCACCCGAGGAGAGCGACGGGTCGTGCTCCCACCAGTCGATGCCCATCTCCTTCGCCTTGTCCACGGAGGCGACCAGCAGCCGCAGCTTGATCGTCAGCAGCTCGATGTCCAGCAGGTTGATCTGCACATCGCCCGCGATGACGATGCCCTTGTCGAGCACCCGCTCCAGGATGTCGGCGAGGTTGGCGGCACCCGGACCCTGGCCGTACGGGTCGGCCACCGACGGCGGTCCCGTACGGCCGGCCAGGCCGAAGCCGGGTTCAGGCATCGCCGCCGCCCTCGCCGCCGGTCCGGCGCGCGCCCCGAGGGGACGACGAGCGGGCGCTGCTCGCGGACTTGCGCCCGCTGCTGCCCGACGACGTGCCGCCCGTCCTCTTGCGGGGAGCGCTCTTCTTCGCCGCGGTCTTCTTGGCGGCCGTCTTCGCCGCGGGCTTGCGCGCGGTCTTCTTGGCGGCGGCCTTCTTCGCCGGCGCCGCCTTGGCCTTGTCCGGCCCTGACTCCTCGCCGGCCGCTTCCCGGTCCGGCCCGCCCAGGGCCCCCGCCGCCTTCCGGACCCCGTTGCCGAGGCCCGCTGCGGGAACGTGCTCGCGCAGGGTGCCGGCCAGGCCGCCGGCCCGCTTCGTCAGCGCCTGCGTCGTGGCCGCCCTGGTGGCGCCGACCGCGCGCTCCACGGCGTCGACGTCCACTCTGCGCAGGACCGGCGCACGGCTCAGCGCGGCTTTCAGCACCGCCGAGTCGACAAAGCGACTGCCGGCGGCGCCGGCCAGGCACACGCCCACCCCGACGGCCAGCCCGGCCTTCCTGCTGCGGCCCAGGGCGTACCCGCCCGCCAGGGCGGCCGCCACCTTCGCGTTCGTCATCATCGCACCTGCACCTCGTTCAGCTCGGGTTCGGGTTCGGGTCGGACGGCTGCCGTCAACCGCCCTGCTGGGAGCGGGACTCCAGCCACTCCAGGCGGTCCAGCAGCTCGTCCTCGCGCCGGTCGAACTCCGCCTCGTCGATGCGCCCGTCGAGCAGTTCCCGCTCCAGCGCGGCCAGTTGCTCCCGTACGGGCGCCGGGTCGTACATCTCCCGCTCGGCCTCGGCGACGACCTGCCCGACCACCCACACGGTGCCCCGCACCGGCAGCAGCGGCAGGCCGAGAAGCCCGCTGACCAGTCCCACGGCTCAGACGAAGCTGTAGGGCGGCAGGGGGCCGCTGGTGCGGAAGGCGTACGCGTCGCCGCAGCGCTCCGCCTCGCCGTGCACCGCCTCGGCGAAGGCCGCGGCCTGCTTGCGGTCCACCAGGAAGGAGACGTTGAGGAACGTCCCGCCGGTGGCCGGCGCCTCGCGGGTGCGCACCGCCGCGGGCGTCAGGGCGTCCATGATGCGGGCGGCGTCCTTCTGCTGCCGGGCCTGCGCCTGCTGGGCGGCGAGTTCGCCGAGTTCCATCTTCAGCCGCCGGTCGCCGGGGCGTTCGCGGGCCAGCTCGTTCAGCCGGCGCGCCTCGGGCACTTCGGCGAGCACCTGCCGGAGCAGGTCGTCCTCGTCCCGGGAGACCTTGACGTTGTACTCGCGGCAGCCGTCGAGTTCGGCCAGCCGGTCGGTGTACTGCTGCTCGCGCTCGCGCACCGAGGCGATGGTCTGCTCGTCGTCGGGGGCGACCAGGCCGAAGCGCATCGGCAGTACGGGGCCCTCGGACAGCAGGTGTTCGAGCACCCCTTGATGGGCCATCACGTCCCGCCGCTTGGCGCGCAGCCCCTCGGGCGCGTCGCTGACGACGACACCGAGCTGCCCGGAGGTCAGCACCCGCAGCTCGCGCGCGGGTTCGCCGACCCCCTTGAGCCCTTCCACGCGCAGCGGGTGCTCCTTGCCGGCGATGCCGTAGACATAGGTGGGCACGCTCAGTCCTCCTTGCGCCGCGAGGCCGTCCGCCGGCTGCTGCTGCTGCCGGACCTGCCGGAACTGCTCTTCTCCTCGTCGCCCTCGCGGTCGCCGCCGTGGATCGTCTCGGATATCGCCTCGGCGGCGCCGGCCAGCACGCCCTTGGACTTGCCCTTCGCGCCGGACTCGGTGGCCTCGCCGACCAGGTCGGTGAGCTGCGAGGGCGCCTTGCGGCCGGCTTCGAGGTCCAGCCGGTTGCACGCCTCGGCGAAGCGGAGATAGGTGTCCACACTGGCCACCACGATGCGGGCGTCCACCTTCAGGATCTCGATGCCCACCAGGGAGACGCGCACGAAGGCGTCGATGACGAGCCCCCGGTCGAGGATCAGCTCCAGGACGTCGTAGAGGTTTCCGGAGCCCCCGCCGCGAGAGACGGAGGAACTGCTCTGCGTGACGACACTCATGCCGCATTCCTTTCTGGGGCCGTGCGGCCGCGCCCCGCCCCGGGCCCGCGCGGCAGCGGTGCGCGCGTGCGCACCGGCCGGCCGCGGTTCGAGCCGGGTCGACGGGGAGTCAGCGGTCCACCTGCCCCCGGGAGTAACGGCGGACGCGCTCGTAGCCGAGCACCTCGCCGTTCGAATTCGTGTCCACGCGGTAGGAGGCCATCACGCTCGTGGTGTCGGGAACCCGTGGGAGCTCGACCATCTCCACGTGCGCGCGCCATCCGCGGTCCGTCGCCTCCACCGCCGACACCCCGGCCGGCTCGCACTGCAGCAACTCGGCCATCTGGCCGATGACCTCGCGCATCACCCGGGCGAGCGGCATGCGCTCGCCCGAGTCGGTGCTGTCTTCCTTCGTCGTCATGCTTCGTTCCAGACGGGTAGGTCCGATGAGGCAGGACCGCGTCACCGCGGCTGGAGGTCGCCTGCCCCCGACCTTCCGGACGTATGCACCCGCCTGCCGGCGCCGCCCCGGGACCCGGTCGGCGGGGCCGCCTGCGCGGCAGGCTCTCAGCCGCGCGCTTCCCGCAGCACGAACACGCCCCAACCCAGGTATTCACGCTGGTAGGTGAGATGGCGGCGCCGGCTGTGGTCCAGGAACTCGCGCATGTCGGCGGCGTCGGGGTGGTCGGCGGGAACGGCCCGCAGCCACTCGTCGATCGTGAACCACTGCTCGGCCGCGTAGCGGTCCCAGCTGTCGCGGTCGGCGAGCACCATCTCGACCAGTTCCATGCCCGCCGACGCGAACCGGTCCACTGTCCCGGCCAGCGACAGGTACTCCTCCGGCTCGACGCCGACCGCCTCGTACGCCTCCTCCGGCACGCCGTCCGCCCAGAACGGCTCGCCGATCAGCATCAGCCCGCCCGGCTTCAGCGCCCGGCGCAGCAACTCGACCGTGCCCACCGCGCCGCCGCCGATCCAGGTCGCGCCGAGGCACGAGACGACGTCGAAGGCGTGCGGCTCGGCCTCGTAGGCGGCCGCGTCGCCCCGCTCGAAAACCACTTCGGGGCCGACGCCCAGCTCCGCCGCCCGCAGCCGGGCCGCGGTCAGGAACACCTGGCTGATGTCGACCCCGACACCGCCGACGCCGTAGCGCTCGGCCCAGCGCAGCAGCATCTCGCCCTTGCCGCAGGCCAGGTCGAGCACCCGCTGCCCCTTCTGCAGCCGGCAGATCCGGCCGAGGAGCATCAGCTTCTCCTCGGTGATCGGGTTGAGGATGCGGTGTCCCGACTCGGCGATCTCGTGGTGGCGCAGGCTCATGCGGCTCCTCGGTGCTGCGGCGGCGGGGCCGGCGCGGGTCCCGGCCGTGGGTGCCCCGGAAAAGGGGCGGAACCCGCGCATCGTGCCGGAAGGGGCGGCCGGACGCCAAACGGTATGCGGCGCGGAGGTACCGATCGGGGGTGGCGGCCGGCGCGTTCGGGGGCAGCCGGGAGTCGGCGGTGGCCGCGCGACCGAGTCCTGCGACGGCCCTGCGACGGCCCTGCGACGGTCCTGCGCGGTCCTGCGCGGTCCTACGACGGCAGCGCTGTCAGGCTCTCGGCGGTCGCGAGCACCGTCTCCTCCCAGGAGCGCGGCTGCCAGCCGAGCAGGCGGCGGGCCCGGTCGCTGCGGACGTGCCGGATGACACCGAGGTTGGGGACCATGGCGGCTGCCTCCGGGTTGCGCCGGGCGGCGAACTTGACCGACCAGTCCGGCAGTTTGCGGGTCGGCACGCGCGCGCCGGCCGGGCCGAGGCGGTGCCTGAGCAGCGCGGCGATGTCCCGCAGGCCGACGGCGTCGCCCGCCGCGGCCAGGAAGCGCCGCCCGGCGGCCGCGGGGTCGGACATCGCCCGCAGGTGCAGGTCGGCGACGTCGCGGACGTCCACCACGGCGAAGTACATCCGCGGCACGCCCTGCATCGCGCCCTCCAGCAGCCGCTTGACCAGGCCGATCGAGGAGGCGTAATCGGGGCCGAGCACGGGCCCGAAGATCCCGACCGGGTTGACGACGGCCAACTCCATTGCGCCGCCCTCGCGTTCGGCGAAGTCCCAGGCGGCACGCTCGGCCAGGGCCTTGGACTTCACATAGGCGCCGACGCCCGGGCTCGCGGTGTCGGTCCAGTCCTCCTCGGTGAACGGCCGCTCGGTCGGCGGGTGGCCGTAGCCGATGGCGGCGAAGGAGGAGGTGAGCACGACCCTGCGCACCCCGGCGTCGCGTGCCGCCCGCAGCACGCGCAGGGCGCCCTCCCTGGCGGGAGTGATCACCTCGTCCTCGTCCTTGGGCGCGCCCGGCGGGAAGGGCGAGGCGACATGCAGGACGTAGGCGCAGCCCTCGACGGCCTCGCTCCAGCCGTCGTCGGCGGAGAGGTCGGCGAGGGTGAAGGTGAGGGGGTCCGGGGTGGGGCTGGTGGGGGCCGGGGCGTCCGAGGCGGGGGCGTCCGAGGCAGTGTCCGGGACCGGGCCGCGAGCATTGGGCGCGGGGGCGTTGCGTGCGGGAGCGTCCTTTGCGTGGGCCTCCGGAGCGGCGGTGCGGGTGCCGTTCAGGGCGCGGCCCGCCGCGACCATGGCCCGCACGTCCGGCTCGCGCGCGGCCGAGCGGACCGTCGTACGGACCCGGTAGCCGCGTTCGAGGAGTTGGGCGATGCAGTGGGCGGCGAGGAAGCCCGAGCCGCCGGTGACCAGTACGCGTTCCCCGCTCATGCCGTGTCGCTCCTGTCCTGGTGGGCCGCGTTCGGCGGGCCCGTGGTCTTCGGGTCGCGGCCCTCCGCGGGTGCGCTCTGCGGGCGCCCCTCGGCGGGCCTCGCCTCCGATCGTGCCCGCGCCGGTCACGGGCAGTAAGCCCCTGCCGGCCCTGGTACCCGCGGGGACAGGATGCGCGGGCGGGGTCGCCGTACGCTGGCGGCATGGCGACGGCGAGCGGACTCGGCGACTACCTGCGGGCGTGCCGCGAGCGGCTGCGGCCCGGCGAGGTGGGACTGCCCGAGGGCGCGCGACGGCGGGTGCCGGGGCTGCGGCGCGAGGAAGTGGCGCTGCTCGCGGGGATCAGCGTGGAGTACTACCTGCGACTGGAGCAGGGCCGTGACCAGCACCCTTCCGACCAGGTACTGGACAGCATCGCGCGGGCGCTGCGGCTGGAACCGGACGCGGAGGCGTACCTGCGGGCCCTCGCCCGGCCGCTGCGGCCGCCCGCGCGGCGCCGTCCGGGCCGGCCCGAGCGGGTGAGCCCTGGCGTACGGACGCTGATCGCCACCTGGGAGACCACGCCCGCGATGGTGCACGGCCGCACCATGCTGACGCTGGCCGCGAACCCGATGGCGGTGGCGCTCAATCCGCTCTTCGCCGCGGGCGTGAACACGCTGCGTGCCGCCTTCCTGGAGCCGGAGATGCGCGCGTTCTACCGGGATTGGGACGCGATGACGGCGAAGACGGTCGCGTATCTGCGCTCGGTGGCGGCGGGGGTGGACGATCCGCGGCTGCTGGAGGTGGTCGGGGAGCTGAGCGTGCACAGCGAGCGGTTCCGGACGCTGTGGGCGCGGCAGGATGTGCGGCTGACGACGAGCGGGGTGGCGCTGCTGCGGCACCCGCAGGTCGGTGACCTGGACCTGCACTACGAGAAGCTGGCGCTGCCGGGGGCGCCGGGGCAGATGCTGGTGACGTACCACGCGGAGCCGGGGTCGGTGTCGCACGAGCGGCTGCTGTTGCTGGCGCACTTGGCGCGGCGGACGGCGGACGGGGCGGCGGGACCGCCGAGTGTGCCACCGGGTGGGCCTTCCGGTGCGGGGGCGGGCGTGGTGGGCGAGCGGGCCGCCGAGGAGGCGGTGGGCGGGACGGGCGACGTGGTCAGGGGGACGCGTTGACACTTCAGGCCCTGCGCAACCATGCTGAGGCCGTAGCTGAGCAAGCGCTTGGAAACCGGTGTACCCCGGAACCGTGCCCTGCAGGAGGCCCCATGTCCCAGCCCCGTATCTTCGCCTCGGTCGACGAGCTGCGTGCCTCCGTGGGCGAGCAGCTCGGCCCGACGGACTGGCGGGAGATCGACCAGAAGCGGATCGAGCTGTTCGCGGACGCGACCGACGACCACCAGTGGATCCACGTCGATACGGAGCGGGCGGCGCACGGTCCGTTCGGCAGCACGATCGCCCACGGTTTCCTGACGCTCTCGCTGGTGTCGTCGCTGGCCGCGGAGCTGTACCGGGTCGAGGGCGTGCGGATGGCCGTGAACTACGGCGTCAACAAGGTGCGCTTCCCCGCGGCGGTGCCCGTCGGCTCGCGACTGCGGGCCACGGCGAAGCTGGCCGAGGTTGCGGAGGCTGGCGGGGGCGTGCAGTTGGTGGCGCAGGTGACGATCGAGCGCGAGGGCGGGGAGAAGCCGGTGTGTGTGGCGGAGACGGTGGTGCGGTTCTACTTGTAGGGCGCGCTTGGTGCCGGGCCTTGTGGCAGAGCGCGGCGGGGCCGCGGCGGTCGTGGCGGGCTGCTTGCTCGCGGTGCCACGTACAGCCAGGCGCCGGGGTCAGTCCGCTCGGCGGACCATGCGCAGGACGAGGTCGGCGTAGAGCTCGCCCACCTCGTCGGGCGTACGGTGGCCGGCCGGATTGAACCAGCGCGCCACGTCGATGCACAGCGAGAGCACCGCCAGGGTGGTGCCGGAGACGTCGGCCACGTCGAACTCCCCGGCAGCGACGCCGTCCCGGATCACCGAGCGGATCGCCTCCTCGCTCTGCCGGCGCATCACGACGATCTCCGCGAAGTGCTCCTCGGCGAGCGCGCCCAGCTCGTACTGCACGATGCGGCCGGTCGTGTGGTGCTCGGCGTGCCAGCGGACGAAGGCGCGTACGGCGGCGGCCAGTCGCTCGGCCGCGGTGCCCTCGGCGTCCCGAGCCTCCTCGAGCATCGCCAGCGAGCGCACGTGGCCCACCTTGCTGATCTGGTAGAGCAGTTCTTCCTTGGTCTTGTAGTGGATGTAGAGCGCGGCCGGGCTCATGCCGGCCCGGCTCGCGATGTCCCGGGTGGTCGTGGCGTGGTACCCGCGCTCGGCGAACGCCTCGACCGCGGCGACCACCAGCCGCCTGGCGGCGTCGGGGGTGATCTCGCCCCATGCCTGGATTGCCGCCTCCGCGCTCATTGCCCGCTCCTCACACCCGTCGGTTGACAGGGTCACACCCTACCGGGAAGGGTGAGCAAGCGCTTAGCGGCACTGGTGGGTGCTCTTGGGGAGCGCGGGCGAGCGACGCGTACGGCGGGGCCGGGCGCGGGAAGGCGCGCGGACGGGGGGCGCGCGGGAAGGCGCGCGAACGTACACAGGCGCGGGGAGGGGCGCGGCAAAAGCGGGCGAACGCGCAGGGGCGCGGGCGGCGCGCGAACGTATAGGGACACGGGCGGAGAGAGGCCCGAAGGCGGGGCAGCCGCTCGGCTCGAACGCCCGCGTACGTGCTCAGAACACCGCGCTCAGAACGCCGACACTCCCGTCAGCGCTCGTCCGATGAGCAGCTTGTGGATCTGGCTGGTGCCCTCGTACAACGTCATCACCCGCGCGTCGCGCAGCAGCTTGCCGACCGGGTACTCGTCGATGTAGCCGTAGCCGCCGAAGACCTGGAGGGCGTTGTTGGCGCAGCGGACGGCGGCCTCGCTGGCGTAGAGCTTGGCGGTGGAGGACTCGGTCGCGAAGGGCAGACCGCGGTCGATGCGGTCGGCGACCCGCCAGGTGAGCAGGCGGGCGGCGTCCACGTCGACGGCGATGTCGGCGAGCAGTTCCTGCACCAGCTGGTGGCCCGCGATCGGCGTGCCGAACTGCTCGCGCTGCCCGGCGTACCCGGTGGCCGCCTCCAGGCACGCCTGGGCGATGCCGACGCAGCCCGCGGCCACCGACATCCGCCCCTTGGCCAGGGCCGACATGGCGACCGAGAAGCCCTTGCCCTCGGGGCCGAGCAGGGCGCTTTCCGGAACCCGTACGGCGTCCAGCACCAGCTCCGCGGTCGCCTGCCCGCGCAGGCCGAGCTTGCCGTGCACCTCGCGGCGGATGAGCCCGGGGGCATCGGTGGGCACGAGGAAGGCGCTGATGCCGCGGTGGCCCTCGCCGCCGGTGCGGGCGAAGAGCAGGACGACGTCGGCCCAGGTGCCGTTGGTGATGAACATCTTGCTGCCGGTCAGCAGGTAGTCGCTGCCGTCACGAATGGCGCGGGTGGTGAGGTTCGCGGCGTCGGAGCCGGTGCCGGGTTCGGTGAGGCCGAAGCAGCCGAGCGCTTCGCCGGAGGTGAGCCGGGGCAGCCAGTCGCGCTTCTGCGCCTCGGTGCCCCAGGTGTTTATCGACTTGGCGACAAGGCCGAGCGAGACGGAGACGATGCCGCGCACCGAGGACTCGGCCCGGCCCAGCTCCTCGGTGACCAGGCAGTACGCGAGGTGGTCGCCGCCCGAGCCGCCGTGCTCCTCGCCGATGGTCAGGCCGAGGAAGCCGAGCGCGCCGAGCTTCTTGACGATGCCGCGGTCCACGCTCTCCGCCCTGTCCCACTCGGCGGCGTGGGGAGTGATCTCGCGGTCGGCGAAGTCCCTGGCCAGCGCCTGGACGGCGGCCTGCTCCTCGGACAGCTCAAGGTCCACTGCGCTCCAGCCCTTCCAAACTAGCACCGCTAGTTTCTTGTCGGCAGCCTCTACTATGTGCCGCATGGCACGCCCCCGCAAGCCCCTGCTCAGCCGCGACCGCATCGTGGCGGCAGCGCTCGCCCTCATCGACGCCGAGGGCCTGGCCGCGCTGTCCACCCGGCGGCTCGCCGCGGAACTCGGCGTCAGCGGGCCCTCGCTCTACAACCACTTCGCCACCAAGGAGGCGATCCTCGACGCCGCCGCCGACACGGTCATCGGCAACGTCGACGTGTCGATGTTCGGCGACGGCCGGCACGACTGGCGCGCCGCCCTGCTGGAGTGGGCCCGCTCCTACCGCGCCGCCCTCACCGCCCACCCGAACATCGTGCCCTTCCTCGCGGTCGGCCCCGGTCTGCGTCCGGCCGGCCTGCGGATGGCCGACGCCGTCTTCGGCGGCATGGTCGAGGCGGGCTGGCCGCCGGCGCAGGCCACCCGGATCGGGGCGCTGATGCGGTACTTCGTCACGGGCTCCGCGCTCGGCACCTTCGCCGGCGGCTTCGTCGGCGACCCGGCGGCCTACGACCCCGCCGACTACCCCCACCTCGGCCAGGCCCACCGCCTCGCCGACCACCGCGAGCAGGTGGACGCCGCGGCTTTCGAGACGGGCCTGCGGGCGCTGGTGGACGGGCTGGCCCTGCAGTTCCGCTGAGGCGGTTCCGTGCGGTCCGGGGGCTCGCCGGACGGTGCGATAGGCGGTGCGGTCGGACGGTGCGGTCGGACGGTGCGGTCGGATGGTCCCCGGCTCGCCCGGCCTGGTGCCGCTCGCGGCAAATCCGGTGCCCTGTACGGCCGTTGCGGTGACAGGATGACGCGCATGACCGACATCGCTGCCGAACCTGCTCCCGCAGGCACCCTCGTCCAGGTCAACTACCGCAAGTACGACGGCTCCCTGCACTGGAACCTGCGCATGCGCCGCCTCGGCGAGGACGAGCACGGCACCTGGCTCGGCCTGCCCGCCAACGGCGTGATGCGCAAGGGCCACAACCCCGAGGTCCCTCTGCCCGAGGCCCATGTCATCCTCTTCCCGCGCGACGCCTGGTGGACGGCCGTTTTCAACGACGCCCCGCGCACGACGGAGATCTACTGCGACATCACGACTCCTCCCCGCTGGCTCTCTCCCACCGAGGTCACCATGGTGGACCTCGACCTCGATGTCCTGCGCAAGCGCGGCGCCGACCTCCCCCTCCTCGTGGACGAGGACGAGTTCGCCGAGCACCAGGTCCGCTACGGCTACCCCGCCGACGTCATCCGCTCCGCCGAGCAGTCCGCCCAGTGGCTGATGACCGCCGTCGCCAACGGCATCGGCCCCTTCGGCGGCGCCCACCTCCCCTGGCTCGCGATGGTCGCCTGACGGGCCCGGCCTTTCGTCGACCCGCCCTGCCCTGCCCGGTCGCGCTCCCCGTACGGCCTGCCCGGTCAGGGCCGGTCGTACGGTCAGAACACCACCAGCGCGCGCCCACCCCGCCCGGCGGTCATCGCCTCGAACGCCGCCGGTATGCCGTCCAGCCCGATCCGGTCGGTGACCAACTGCCCCAGGTCGAATCGCCCTTCGCGGACATGCCCGGCCAGCACCGGCAGGTCCCGCGCCGGGTCGCAGTTGCCGTACACGCAACCGCTCAGCGTCCGCCCGAAGTAGAACAGCTCCAGCGCCGAGAACGTCACCTGCTGCTCCTGCCCGCCGATCCCGACCACGATCGTGCGGCCGCCACGCCTCGTGGACGACCACGCGGTCCTGATCGTCTCGGCCCGCCCCACGCACTCGATCGCCACATCCGCCCCGTACCCTCCGGTGACCCCACGGATCCGCTTCGCCGTGTCCTCCCCCGCCACCACGAACTCCGTGGCTCCCGCCGCCCTCGCCAGCTCCTCCTTCCCCGCTGCCGCATCCACCGCCACCACCTGTCCCGCACCCGCGATCCGCGCCGACTGCAGCACCGCCAGGCCGACCCCGCCCACGCCGAACACCGCGACTGTCTCGCCTGCCCGCACCGCCGCCGCATGGTGCACCGCCCCGTATCCGGTCAGCACCGCACACCCCAGCAGCGCCGCGTCCTGCAACGGCACCCCGTCCGGCAGCGGCAGCACCGCGCTCCCCGCCACCACCGTCTCCTCCGCGAACACCCCCGTGCCCAGCCCCGGGTACAGCGCGCTCCCGTCCCCGGCGAGCCGCGCGTACGGTTCGGCCGCGCCCGCCGCCGAGTTCGCACACAGCCACGGCTCGCCCAATCCGCAGAAGTGGCACGCTCCGCACGCCGGCGCCCAGTTGAGCACCACCGCATCCCCTACGGCCACATGCGTGACGCCCTCCCCCACCGCCACCACCGTGCCCGCCCCCTCATGCCCCAGCACCGCAGGCACCGGCTGCCGCAACGTCCCGTTCGACAGCGACAGATCCGAGTGACACACCCCCGCCGCCGCCAACCGCACCCGCACCTGCCCCGCCCCCGGCCCGGGCAACTCGATATCGGCCACCCTCAGCGGCGCGTTGACCTCCGGCAGTACAGCGGCGCGAACCACGATGCCTCCTGAACGATGTGCGGTGTGCGGGTGCGGTGTGCGGGTGCGGTGTGCAGCGGGTGCGGTACCGCGGTTGTGCGGCAATGACGGATGCAGGCGAGGACGCCCAGCGAGTCCAGAGAGTGGTGAAAGCGAGGACGCCCGGAGAGTGGGGGCCGGGGAGCGGGGAGGGCTCAGAGCTGGAGCGACTTCGTCTGCAGGTACTCCGCCAGCCCGTGCGCCCCCAGTTCCCGGCCCACTCCCGACTGCTTGTACCCGCCGAACGGTGCCCGCGCATTGAACCGCCCACCGTTGATGTCCACCTGCCCGGTGTCCATCCGCCGCGCGAAGGCGACCGCCTGCTCCTCGTCCGCTCCCCACACCGCCCCGGCCAACCCGTACACCGTGCCGTTGGCGATGCGCAGCGCGTCCTCCTCGTCCTCGTACCGGATCAGCACGATCACCGGGCCGAAGATCTCCTCCTGCGCGATCACCATCCCGGGCTCCACGTCGGCGAAGACCGTCGGGCGGACGTAGTACCCGGTGGTCAGCCCCTCCGGTGCCTCCGGGCCGCCGGTCGCGAGCCTGGCGCCCTCCGCCACGCCCTTGCGTATGTAGCCGCGGACCCGCTCGCGCTGTTTGGCGTTCACCACCGGGCCCAACCGCTCACCCGGCACGTACTTCGCCGCGGCCGCCACCGCCAGCTCCACCGCCTCCTCGTAGCGGGCGGCGTCCACCAGCATCCGGGTCCAGGCACTGCACGTCTGGCCGGAGTTCGCGAACACGTTGGCCACCCCGACGTTCACCGCCCTCGCCAGGTCCGCACCCGGCAGGATCACGTTCGCCGACTTGCCGCCCAGCTCCAGCGCCACCCGCTTGACCGCGCCACCCGCCGCGGCACCGATCCTGCGCCCCACCGCGGTGGACCCGGTGAAGGAGACCATGTCGACGTCCGGGTGCTCGGCCAGCGCCTGCCCTGCCACCGGCCCGAGCCCGGTGACCAGGTTGAACACCCCCGCGGGCACCCCGGCCGCCTCCAGCACCTCCGCGAACAACTGCGCCACCAGCGGCGTGTCCTCGGCGGGCTTGAGCACCACCGTGCAGCCTGCCGCGAGCGCGGGCGCCACCTTCGCCACGATCTGGTGCAGCGGGTAGTTCCACGGCGTGATCGCGCCCACCACGCCCACCGGCTCCTGGAACACCCGCGAGTTGCCGATCCGCTCCTCGAAGGCGAACTCGGCCGCCAGATCGGCGTACGTGCCCATCACCGTGATCGGCAGCGCCGCATGCACGGCCGCGGAGAACCGCAACGGCGAGCCCAGCTCCGCCGTCACCGTGGCGGCGATCTCCTCCTTCCGCTCGGCCATCAGGTCCCTGGCTGCGGCGAGCACGGCGGCCCGCTCGGCGGGCGCGGTGGCCGCCCACCCGGGCAGCGCCGCCCGCGCGGCCCGCACCGCCGCGTCCACGTCCCGGCCGTCGCCTGCCGGCACCCGCCCGATGACCTGCTCGCTCGCGGGGTCCACCACGTCGATCCACTCCCCGGCCGCCGCCGGGCTCCACTTGCCGTCGATGAACAGGCCGTCGTGCGCCTGCTGGATACGCGCCTGCGCACCGCCCGCCGGTTCCGTCCTGCCGTCCACGCCGCTGCCTCCCAGCTCGCCCTTAGCGTTCAGCGCCAAACTAACGCCGATAGTTTTTCGTGGCCAGGCCCCTCGCCCCGCACCCGATTCCCCGCCGCCCGCCCGCGCGCCCACCGCCCTACGAAGTCAGCGCCCCACGAACCCAGCGCCCCGCAGCTTCACAAGCTCCGGACTCAGCGAGCCGCCTCCATGCGTATCGGGAAACCGTTCAGCACCGCCGTGCCCGAGAGCGGGTCCAGCCGCGAACCGTCCAGCAACTGGTTGACGTTCGCCCCCGGCTCCCGCCCCGCGCTCTCCAGCCGCGTGCCCTCCCGGTCGTGCCCCCACCCGTGCGGCATACAGGCCACCCCGCGGCGCACCGCCTCCGTGATCTCCACCGGTGCCGTGATCTCGCCGCCGTCGCCCTTGATCCTGGCGAGGTCACCGTCCGCCAGGCCGAGTCGCGCGGCGTCCTCGGGGTGGAGCTGCACGGTGCAGCGGTTGCTGCCGCCGGTGAGCGCCGGCACGTTGTGCATCCAGGAGTTGTTGGAGCGCAGGTGGCGGCGGCCGATCAGCACGAGCCCGTCGCCCTCCGCACCTGCCCGCACTGCGGCACGCAGCCTCGGCACGTCGGCCGCTATCTCCGGCGGGGCCAGCTCGACCTTCCCCGAGGGCGTGCGCAGCACCTCCGGCAACCTGGGCTGCAACGGCCCCAGGTCGATTCCGTGCGGATGCGCCAGCACCCGGTCCAGGGTGAGCCCTTCCGGATCGGCACCGAATCCGTCCCCGTACGGCCCCAGGCGCAGCATCAGATCGAGCCGCTTCTCGTACCCGGTGGCGCCGGTGAGCGCGGCGGCCAACTGTCCCGCGTCGCGTCCGTGGACCGGCGAGTGCGGGTCGGCGGTCTCCTTGGCGAGTCGGCGGCCGATCGTCTGGGCGTCCACGGCGGCCGGGTCGGCGTCGGGGCCGGACTGCCCCAGGACAGCGAGGGCGAGGCGGGCCAGGATCTCCGGCTCGTCGAGCGCTCCCTCGTCCAGGGGCACCGCGGGCGGCGTGTAGCGGACCGTGTTGCGTACGGCCAGCGTGCTGAACGCGAAGTCGTAGTGGGCGCTTCGGGACGGCGGAGGCGGCGGCAGGATGACATCGGCGTGGCGGGCGGTCTCGTTGAGATAGGGATCGACGGAGACCATGAACTCCAGCCCGGCCAGCGCCTGGTCCAAGCGGCGGCCGTCGGGCGCGGAGAGCACCGGGTTGCCCGCGATGGTGATCAGCGCGCGCAGCCTGCCCTCGCCCTCGGTGTCGATCTCCTCGGCGAGCGCGGCCGCGGGCAGCTCGCCCTTCACCTCAGGCCGCCCGGAGACCCTGCTGTGCCAGCGGCCGGTGCGGAAGCCCTTGCCCGGAGCGGGTGGCCTGGGTGCCCGGGCTGTGGCGGCGAGCGGGAACATCGCGCCACCGGGCCGGTCGAGGTTGCCGGTCAGGGCATTGAGCACATCCACCAGCCAACTGGTCAGCGTGCCGAACTCCACGGCGGTGCTGCCGAGCCGGCCGTAGACCACCGCGCGACGCGCACCGGCCAGTTCGCGGGCGAGGACACGGATGTCGTCGGCGGGCACATCGCAGTAGCGGGCCACTTCCTCGGGGGCGAAGTCCGCCGCCAGTGCCCGTACTTCCTCGATGCCCAGCAGGTGGGCCCCCGTCTCGCCCGGATCGGTGAGCCCCTCGGCGAAGAGCACGTGGACCATGGCGAGCAGCAGGGCCGCGTCGGTGCCGGGGCGGGGGGCCACATGGCGGTCGGCGGCCCGCGCGGTCCTGGTGCGGTGCGGGTCGATCACGACCAGGCGGCCGCCGCGGCGCCGCAGTGCCCTGAGCTTGCCGGGGAAGTCGGCGGCCGTGGCCAGGCTGCCGTTGGAGACCAGCGGGTTGGCGCCCAGGAGCAGCAGGTGGTCGGTGCGGTCCAGGTCGGGTACAGGGATGGCGTTGGGGTCGCCGAAGAGGTGCCCGCAGGAGACGTGCTTGGGCATCTGGTCCAGCGTGCTGGCGGTGAATACGCTGCGGGTGCCCAGGGCGGCCACGATCTGGCCCGGGTACAGACTGCCGGCCATGGTGTGCACGTTGGGGTTGCCGAGGTAGATCCCGACCGCCTCCCCTCCGTAGGCACGGGTGACCGCTCCGATTCCCGCGGCCACGGCGGCGAACGCGTCGGGCCAGTCGGTCTCCACGAGTCGGCCGCCGCGGCGCACCAGCGGCCTTCGCAGCCGATCGGGGTCTGCGTCGAGAGCGCCGAACGAGGCGCCCTTCGGGCAGATGAAACCGGCGCTGAACACGTCCTCCCGGTCGCCCCGGGCGTGTGTGACCCGCGTTCCGTCGATGGTCAGACTGAGTCCGCACGTGGCCTCGCAGAGCGGGCAGATGCGCAGTGCGGTGCGTGGCATCGGTCTCTCCCCCTTCCTTCAGGGCGCGTGGAGCGGTCTCGCTCGCATGGTGGGTCGTACGCGTGGTGATCGCCGGCGAAGCGGCGTTCGATCCCCGCTTCGTCCCGGTTTCGGCTGATGTTGTCGATCATGGCGCATCGAACAGTCGCGCGCTATCCCTCGAAAGAGTGTTCGTCGGCCGATCGCGGCTCCGGCCGTTGCTCCCCGGTCTCGGGGGCGGACCGGCAACGTACCGGCGGTACGCAGATTAGCCCGCCGAAGGTCCGGCCGGAGGGTTTTCCACAGGCGGGACGGGAGGGTTGCCGTGGTGATTCCTATGGCTCAGCATAGGAATCACCACGGGCACGACGCGGGGAGCAGGCATGGACGCCACGAGCAGCACCGGGCAGCAGGACGGCAAAGACCTCGCCTACCAGCCGGGGTTCGGCAACCAGCACAGCACGGAGGCCGTCCCCGGCGCCCTGCCGGTCGGCCGCAACGCGCCCCAGCGGGCTCCCTTCGGCCTGTACGCCGAGCAGTTGAGCGGCACCGCCTTCACCGAGCCGCGCGCCCGCAACCGCCGCAGCTGGCTGTACCGCATCCGCCCCTCCGCCGCCCACCCGACCTTCCGCCGCATCCCCAACGGGGCGTTGCGCAGTGCCCCCTTCCAGGAGGTCGAGCCCGATCCGAACCGGCTGCGCTGGGGTCCGCTGCCGGTTCCCGACACCCCCACGGACTTCGTCCAGGGCCTGGTCACCGTGGGGGGCAACGGGGACGTGCTGCGCCGCGAGGGCATCGGCATCCACTGGTACGCGGCCAACCGCTCCATGGAGCGCCGGGTCTTCTCCAGCTCCGACGGGGAGTTCCTGATCGTCCCGCAGCGCGGCGCCCTGCTCCTGCACACCGAACTCGGCCTGCTGCGCGCCGAACCGGGGCACGTCGCCCTCGTGCCGCGTGGCGTGCGGTTCCGGGTGGAGCTGCTGGAGACCGCGGCGGCGGGCTATGTCTGCGAGAACTACGGGCAGCCCTTCCAGCTCCCCGACCTCGGCCCCATCGGCGCCAACGGGCTGGCGAACGCACGGGACTTCCTCGCCCCCGTCGCCGCCTACGAGGACCGCGAGGAGGACACGGAGGTCGTCAACAAGTTCGGCGGACACCTGTGGGCCGCCGTCTACGACCACTCCCCGCTGGACGTCGTGGCCTGGCACGGAAACCACGTGCCCTACCTGTACGACCTGCACCGCTTCAATGTGCTGGGCTCCATCAGCTACGACCACCCGGACCCCTCGATCTTCACCGTGCTCACCTCCCCCTCCGACACCCCGGGGCTGGCCGGCGCGGACTTCGTCGTCTTCGCCCCGCGCTGGCTCGTCGGCGAGGACACCTTCCGCCCGCCCTACTTCCACCGCAACGTGATGTCGGAGTTCATGGGCCTGATCGAGGGGGCCTACGACGCCAAGGCGGAGGGCTTCGTGCCCGGCGGCGCCTCCCTGCACAACATGATGTCCGCGCACGGCCCGGACCGCGCCACCTTCGAGCGCGCCAGCAGCGCGGAACTGCGGCCGCAGAAGGTCGACGACGGCCTGGCGTTCATGTTCGAGACCCGCTGGCCGATCGTTCCCACCGCCCGGGCGCTCGGCGCCGTCCACCGTCAGGAGGACTACGACAAGGTGTGGGAAGGGCTGGGGAGGAACTTCCGGCCGTGACGTCCTTCGCCCCCGACTCGCTCGTACTCAACGGCAAGCTGCCCCTGTGGTACCAGGTCTCGCAGTCGCTGCGGGCCTCGATACTGGGCCGCCATGCCGACGCGCCCCTGCGGCTGCCCACCGAGGAGGAACTGGCCGGCCACTACGGCGTCAGCGTGCTGACGATGCGCCAGGCTCTCAAGGAACTGGAGCAGGAGGGCCTGATATCCCGGCGCCGAAGACGCGGCACCTTCATCGAGCCAGCCGCCCTGCGCGGCGCCCCGGTGAAGCTGCTCGGCTCCGTGGACGCGATCGTCGCCCAGCAGTCCGGCGAACGTGCGGAGGTCATCGGACACGGCACCGCGCCCCTGCCCCCCGGGGCCGCCGAGCACTTCCCGGATCTCACCGAGGCGGTGACCTTCCGCCGGCTGCGCCGCGACGCCTCCGGCGAGCCCACCAACTGGGCGCAGAACTGGGTCCGCCCCGAACTCGGCGCCCGCATCGACCTCGCCGACCTCGAACGCCACCCGATGACCAAGGTGCTGAGGGACGTACTCGGCGTGCGCATCAGCCGCATTACCGACACCGTCGAGGCCCGCCTGGCCGACCCCGAGACGGCCGAACTGCTCGAAGTGCCGCTGCTCAGCCCGATACTCCACTACACCGGCGTCACCTACGACGACACAGACCGGGCCGTCGATGTCGTGCACATCCGCTACCGGGGCGACCGCTTCTCCTTCACCGTCACTGTGGAGGCGACCTGAGGGCCGTCAGTAGCATGCTTCCAGTGAGCGACGACGCGCCTTTGCTGCACGATCTGATGCCATGGTCGGTGCGCCCCCTGCGCATCGGCCGCAGCTGGCCGATGGCCCCCGACCCCGCCTGTCTGCGGGACCGCTGGACCCTGCTGGTCCAAGCGCCCGACGAGACCCGCGCCGCGCTCTTCCACCCGACCAGGGCCCGCGGCCTGCACACCCCGGTCGCCCAACTGCCCGGCCACCGCACCCCCACCACCGCGCTCGCCCGCGAGGACGGCCCCTGCCCGGAGCCGGTACGCATCCAGCACGGCGCCCACGACCACCAGTGGCTGATACCCGACCACCGGGTCATCGACGCCGCCCGGCCCGAACTGTGGCGGGTCGTCGACGGCCGGCAGGTCTTCACCGTGGAGCAGACGCCGCTGCCCGACACCGACGAGCCCGCTCTCACCTTCTCCGCGCTGCTCCCTGACGGCCGCTCACCGGCCGGCCGGCCCGGTCTGATCCGTCCGCTCTACCGGCAGCCCGGCGGCCAGGACCCCAACCTCGCACCGGGCCTGACCGAATGGGTGTCCGCGCGCGTCCGCACCGAGGCCGGCGCCGAGGACGTGCTCGCCTGGATCGCCGCCGCGGCCCGGCCGAGCCACCGCGGCTGCGCGGTGCCCTTCCCCCGCGACCCCGCGCTGTGGCAGGAGGGCATCGCCCTGGGCCGCAGGTCGCTGTGGCTGCACACCCGAGGCGCCCGCTTCTCCGACCCGGCCCAGGACCGGCCCGCCGACCGGCTGCGACCACCCGGGGGCAGCCGCCCCTACGTCAGGGCCCCGCTCCCGGCCAGCCCCCGGCCCGGGGAGCTGCGCTACGACCCGCAGGAGCAGACCTTGTGGATCGGCGCCGGACAGATCTCCCCCGTCGTGCCCGCCGCCTGGGAGGCGACCGCGGGCGGTGTAGGGGTGCTGGAAGCCTGGTACGCGCGGCGCACGGCCGAAGGCGAGCCCGGCTCCCTGGAAGCGCTGCGGCCCCCCGCGTGGACGCGGGCGACGACGTCCGAACTCCTGGAGTTGATCAGCGTGCTGACGCTGCTGGACGCGCTCCGCGGGGAGTTGCGGAGTTTCGCCGGGGAACTGGCGGCGGCATCAGACGGCGGCACGGGCGCCGCCGGGGTGGGAGCGGTGGCGCTGCGGGCGGCCGGGGTGCTGCCGGTGCCCTCCGCGAGGCGCAGACCGGCATCGGTCCTGGCGCACCACGAGGAGGGCCCTGACGGGCAGTTCGCCCTGCTGTGAGCACGGCGGACGCTGCGGCCGGTGGGGAGGTCGGCCGCGGACCGCCGCGGGGGCCGGACGGGCGTCCGGTGCCGGTGCGGTCAGCCCCGGTTGCCGAACAGCGACCTGCGCAGACGGCGGAGCGGGGCGAAGAGCGACACGCGGGCACCCTTGTTGGCCCGGGTGTGGACGGTGTTGCGGGAGGTCAGCTCGCGCATGAGCACGGTCGCCTCCTCGGTGTCACGCTGCGGCACGGCGGGACCGGCCAGCACCGACAGGTGCCGGTCCAGGCGCGCGCTCGACGCGCTCGAACCGCAACTGACGGCAGGCACTCTGGGCCTGCTGTGCATCGCTATCTGTTCCATGACTCTCCCCACCCTGTCGAGGGCACCCGGCACGGGCAGGTTAACCCTATCGCCCCGCCGCGTCACGTGCGCATCCCCTTGCCCGTCTCGTCGCCGATTCACCTTCCACTCAAGGGTGTTGACGCCGGAGCGGATGCCCGCGGGAGCGGTCGGAAAGTGACGACGGCTCATGCCGCAGCGGTGAATACGGGCAGGTAGCCGCCCGACTGGCCGGCCTGCGTCGGATGGTAGGACTCCTCCGGCGGCAGCGTCACGCTCCTCAGCCAGGGCGCCTTCGAACACAGTTCGTGTCCCGCGAAGGCGTGCCGGACGTCGGCGAAGGCGAACCCGTGCGCGGCGGCCCGCGCGGCGACGGTGGTGTCCAGGTCGTCGGCGGCGCTGTCAAGAGCCCTGCGCTCGGTGTCCCCGAGACCGAGCAGGCAGTCCCCCGGCACCTGGTACAGCCGCGGGTAACCGAGCACCACCACCCGGGCGTTGGGGGCCTTGGCACGGATCGCGCTGTAGACGGTGTCGAGCCGGCCGGGCAGCGTGTCGCGTACGTAGGCGCGGGCCTGCGCGATCCGGTCCAGGCACGTGCTGCCCAGGGAGGTCACGCAGGTGGTCATGACGTCGGGGAACCCGGCGTCATCCCCTCCCACGCTGATGCTGACCAGACCGGTGGAGGAACTCAGCCTCGCCAGTTGGCCTGCGGTCACGTCACCGGTGGTGGCACCCGAGCAGGCGGCGAAGACGAAGGACGAGGGATGGTGGGCGGCTGCCCACAGCTCCGGGTACGCCTTGCTGCTGCGCTTGCAGGCCCCGGCACCGGACTCGTAGGCACCCGCGCCGAGACCGGAGGAGTAGGAGTCGCCGAGCGCGGCGTACGAGACCGCGGCGGCGCGGGCGGAGGCCGCGCCCGTGAGGACGGCGGCGAGGGCGAGGAGCAACGCGGAGAAGGCCGATGCGTATCGGTACATGTCGGTGAACCCTTTCGGACGCTTTCCGGACGGGACTTCACGGTCCCGCTGGGTTCATGTCCGGACAGATGTGCGGCAAATCAACCCTTACGCGTGGTTTGTGACGGAGAGTCACGGTCGGCGCGACCCGAAATACGCTGGGCGAATCCCGCCGGGTGCCGGATCATGGGCCCCATGTCCGCCGCGAAGCCCAGTACATCGAGGAGGCCGGTGCCGCCCGTCCCGCCAACTCCCGCAGGCAGGTCCCGTTCCGCCGGAAGGCCCGGCGCCGCCGGGAAGTCCGCCGTGCCGGCCGACCCGTCCCTCGCGCTTCCCGTCCACTTGCGCCTGGACGACAGCGACTCGCCGTCGGACGTCGTGGACGCCCTCTTCCTCGGCCGCTTCACCTCGGGTGAGCACCCCTTCGCCCGCGGCGCCTCGCTGGAGAACGTCAAGGCCGGCCTCACCCTGGTGCCCGCGGGGGCCGACGTGCTGCGCCAGGCCAAGGACAAGGACCGCAGCGCGATCCTGGCCGAGGGCGAGGGCTGGACGATCCTCGTCTCACGATGGAACCAGGGCGCCGACGTCACCGTGATCGCCGTCTCCGACGAACTCGCCGAGCAGGTACTGAAGTCGTCCGTCGACGACGCGGAGGACAAGCCCGAGCCGGAGTCCGACAGCGTCTCCATGGGCTTCTGGTACGTCTCGCCCCGCCGCGGCGCCCACCGCACCACTCGCAAGATCTCCGCCACGCCGTGGGAGGAGCTGCGGGGGAACTACTCGGCGCCGGTCGCCGACGCCATGGACAGCCTGATGAAGCTGACCGCAGACGACGTCACCGGCCGGTTGCTGCTGCTGCACGGCCCGCCGGGCACCGGCAAGACCTCGGCCCTGCGCACCCTGGCCCGCTCCTGGCGCGACTGGTGCCAGGTCGACTGCGTGCTCGACCCCGAGCGGCTCTTCAACGACGTCGGCTACCTGATGGACATCGCCATCGGAGAGGACGACGGCACCGAGGGCGGCCGCTGGCGGCTGCTCCTGCTGGAGGACTGCGACGAGCTGATCCGCGGCCAGGCCAAGCACGAATCCGGGCAGGCCCTGTCCCGGCTGCTCAACCTCACCGACGGCCTGCTCGGACAGGGCCGCAACGTCCTGGTCGGCATCACCACCAACGAGGACCTGGAGCGCCTGCACCCCGCCGTGGTCCGTCCCGGGCGCTGCCTGGCCCGTATCGAGGTCGGCCGGCTCACCCACAAGGAGGCCGTGCAGTGGCTCGGCACGAGCGAGGGCATCGGGCGCGACGGTGCCACCCTGGCCGAGCTCTACGCGCTGCGCCGCGGCGCCTCGCCTGCCCTGCCGGTCCCTCCGCAGACGAGCAACGGCCTGTATCTGTGACGGCCGGGCATCCGGGCGGCGGGTGCGGACAGCGGCGGCGGCAGGGACGTGGGCGGCCTGCCGCGGCGGGTGCTCAGGAGTCCGGTTCGCCGTAGGTGGCGCGCAGGGCCTCCTCCACTGCGGCGAGCGCGGCCTGCCGGTCCAGGCCCAGGCGGCGCGCCCGGTCGGCGAAGGCCCCCGCCGCGGCGGCCACTTCACGGGCGTGGGCGTCGCCGGCCGCGATGTAGGTGCCGTGCCGGCCGCGGGTCTCGATCACCCCGTCCTCTTCCAGCGCGCGGTACGCCTTGGCGACGGTGTTGACCGCGAGCCCCAACTGCTCGGCCAGGCCGCGTACGGTGGGCAGCTTGTAGTTGACCGGGAGGAGGCCCGCCCTGGCCTCCTCGGCGATCTGCCCGCGCAGTTGCTCGTAGGGCGCGGTGGCCGCGTCCGGGTCGATCGTGATCTTCAGGCTCATGCTCCGGATAGTGGCACAGCGGGGGGCGCCAGGGGCACCGCCCGGCCCGGACCGCCCGGCAGGTGGGCGATGCCGTCGCCGCTCTCGTGCAGGTGGAGCAGGAAGCGGTGGCCCGCCCGGTAGGCGTCCAGGCCGGCCCGGCAGTAGGCGACGAGGTCGTCAGGGAGCGCCTCCAGCGGATACCAGCCCAGCTCCGAGCACTTGTGCGGCTCGCGGTTGACCGGCTGGGGCCCGTCCGCCGCCAGGTGCGCGCGGAAGAACCAGCCGATCCTGGCCCGGCCACCGGGCGCCCGGTGCTGCATCACCAGGACCGCCTCCACGTCCTCGGGCGCGAGGTCGAGGCCGATCTCCTCGCGGGTCTCGCGCAGGAGCGCGCTCCGCACGTCCTCGCCGTCCTCCAGGTGTCCGGAGGGGGCGTGCAGCAGGCCGTCCGCGTATCCGGTGCCGCTGCGGCGGGCGAGCAGCACCTCACCGTCGCGCTCCAGGAGGAGGTGGACGTCGACGATCTCGGCGTGCCTGGTGGGCGGGGCAGGGTGGATGACGGCCGCATAGCGCTCGTCGGAGACCTCGCGCCCCCACAGCGCGGGGTCGTGGGCGAGTTGCTCGATCGTCACCGATCCGCCGAGAGGCGCGGCCAGTGCGGCGAGTGTGCGCGCGTCGATCCCGGCCGGGTCCTCGGTGCCCCAGCGGCCCTCGACCAGGACCAGCCGGCCGCCGGGACGCAGCAGTTCGGCCCAGCGGCGCAGTGCGGCGGCGGGGTCGGGCACAGCCCAGAGCAGGTGGCGGACGAGCACGGCGTCGAACCGGCGGTCGGCGACGGGAGGTTCCGCGGCGTCGCCCAGGAGTACCCGCGCGCTTGTCCCGGAGAGCTTGGCGCGGGCCGCTTCGGCCATCCGCCGCGAGCTGTCGACCGCGGTGACCCGGTGCCCTTCCTGGGCCGCGAGAAGGGCGAGGCTGCCGGTGCCGCAGCCGAGGTCGAGCACGTCGGCGGGCGGGCGCGGGAGCCATGAGCGCAGCCTGGCCGCCCAGGCGGCTCTGACCTGCCCGTCGCGCAGGCCGTGGTCGGGTTCGTCGTCGAAGTGGGCGGCCGCCTCGTCCCAGTACCGCCGCTCGTCCGTGCCGGTGCTCATGGGGACAGCGTGTCACCCGCCACTGACAACGGACCTCACGCGCCGGCCGGCTCCCCTGTCCGGGGCCCGGCCGGCGCCGCACGTCACCGGAGGCGTCGGCCTCCGGCACCGCCGGGGCTAACCGAGCGCCGACAGGCAGGTGGTGGGGGTGGCGTGCGCGGGGTCGAGCGCGTTCGCGGCCTCGTGGAAGGCGATGAGGTCGGTTGTGCCGACGGTCACGTGCTCCGAGGCGTCCACCGGGCACAGGTCCTGGAGCACCACGTTGTGGACGTCCGGCCCGGACAGGGCCTGGGTGGTGTACGGGGTGACCACCTCGTCGTACTTGGTGGAGATCACCGTGTAGTGCACCCCGGGGACGGTGTCCCCGCCGGCGTTCAACTGCTGCTGGAAGGCGGACCCGGCGACCTGGTCGGCCAGCCCGGGCAGGGCGGCGTTCAGGAAGTCCGAGGCGCCGGGGAAGTACGGGAGCAGCGCCGTCAGTCCGTCGAGCGTGGTGCCGTGGTTGTCGGGCGCGATGCCGACCAGGGTGTTCACCTTGGCGGCGCCGCCGAGGAACTTCAGGTAGTAGCGCGGCATCATCCCGCCTTGGGAGTGGCCGACGATGTCGACCTTGGCGGCGTGGGTGGCGGCCAGTACCCGGTCGGTGAAGTCCGACAGCTGCTGCGCCGACTGGGCGATCGGCGTCAGGCCGCCGATGAGCGAGTCGCCGGGCAGCATGCCGTAGTCGAAGGAGAAGACGCAGTAGCCGCGGGCGACCAGGTAGGGGGCGAAGACCAGCCAGTTGTCGTTGCCGTTGGCGAAGGTGCCGTGCACCAGGACGACGGGCCTTGGGTGCTGGGCGGAGGGGTGGCAGGAGAAGTCGTTCCAGCCGCTGCTGGGCGCCGGGCCGGTGGTGGCGGACGCCGAGGTGGCGGCGATGGGCAGGACCGTCAGCGCGGTCGCCATAGAGAGCGCGGCCAGGAGCCGTCTCCAGGGCAGCCTCATGGGGTCTCCTCACAGGTGGGGGAAGTGGGCGCACATGCGACACCCGGCAGCCTGTGATCCGGATCACCTTGCTGGGCTCATGACAAGTTACGCACGGGTAGGAAGCCGCTGCCAAGTTACGCGCGGGTAAAAAATGCCGTCCATTCCCACCGATCCCCTCGCGGACACAGCGGACGGACAGGGCCGAAGTCCCCCGCGAGGGCGCCCAGGTGACGCGGCGACGGCGGTTTTCGGCAGTCTTCAGAGGCCACCCATCCTGACCGCAGGACTCGGCGGCGCACGCGTTCGAGTCGCTGACCTGGGAGAACCGCGCTAAGGTAATCGAACAGAGGTACGAGGAACGTTTCGGGTGGATGGCCGAAAAGGGGCGGGAGTGACGGAGGTGCGGCGTGGCGGGCTTCGCCCATCTGCATGTCGCGTCCGGTTACTCCGCGCGCTATGGCGCCTCGCACCCGGAGCAGCTCGCCCGATGGGCAGCCGAGCGGGACATGCCCGCACTGGCGCTGACCGACCGCGACACCGTCACGGGAGCGGTGCGGTTCGCCGCGGCCTGCGCCGCGGAAAGGGTGCGCCCGATCCTCGGCATCGACCTGGCGGTGGCGCAGACCGCGCCGCCCCCACCGCGGCAGCGCCGCCGGACCCCGGTGCGCGGCGGCGCCCATGTGGTCGAGCCGCCGCTGCGGTTCGTGCTGCTCGCCCGGGACCGGGAGGGCTGGGCCCGGCTGTGCCGGATCACCTCCGCGGCGCACGCGGGCACCGCAGGCGGCGCGGCGCCGGTGATGGTGCCCTGGGCGGCGCTGCGGGAACACGCGGGTGACGGGCTCATCGCGCTGCTGGGGCCCCTGTCGGAGCCGGCGCGCGCCCTGGCGGCCGGGCGGGAGGACGTCGCGGCGCGGCTGCTCGCCCCCTGGCAGGAGGTCTTCGGCGACGGGCTGCGGCTGGAGGCGGTCGTCCACGGCCGTCCCGGGACCGGGCCGGGTTCGCTGCGGCTTGCCGCCCGCACCCTTGCGCTCGCCGACCGGACCCGTATCCCCGCCGTCCTCACCAACGCCGTCCGCTACGCCGATCCGCAGCAGCACCGGCTCGCCGACGTGCTGGACGCCGCGCGGCTGCTGCGGCCGATCGACCGGCGGCGCCTGGACACCGGCCGGCGCTGGCTCATGGAGGAGGCGCGGATGGCGCAGGTCGCACAGAAGGTCGCCGAGTGCGCCGGCGCGGGCCCGCGCCGCGCCGGGCGGCTCCTCGCGGACACCGCCGCCACAGCGGACGCCTGCCGCCTGGACCCCTTCGCTGACCTCGGACTGGGAGGCGCCCGGCACTTCCCCGAACCCCAGGTCGTCGGAGCCGAGCCGGGCCCCGAGGGCGCCGCCCGGCTGCTGCGGCAGCGCTGCGAGGCCGGTATGACCCGCCGCGGCCTGGAGCGCGACCAAGAGGCGCAGGCACGACTGGAACAGGAGCTGGGAGTCATCTCGCGGATGGGCTATGACTCGTATTTCCTGGCCGTCGGGCAGGTCGTGGCCGACATCCGCGACCTGGGGATCAGGGTCGCCGCACGCGGCTCGGGCGCGGGCTCCCTGGTCTGCCATGCGCTCGGCATCGCCACCGCCAACCCGCTCGACCACCGCCTGCTGTTCCAGCGCTTCCTCAGCGAGGCCCGCAAGGATCAGCTGCCGGACATCGACATCGACGTGGAGTCGGCCCGGCGGCTGGACTGCTACGACGCGATCTTCCGGCGCTTCGGCCACGAGCGGGTCGCGGTCACCGCGATGCCCGAGACGTACCGGGCGCGCAGGGCGCTGCGCGACACAGGACTCGCGCTCGGCATCCCGCCGGACGAGGTGGACCGGATCTCCAAGAGCTTCCCCCACCTGCGCGCCTGCGACATCACCAGCGCCCTGGCCGAGCTTCCCGAGCTGCGCTCCCTGGCCGCCGAGGCGGGCAGCTACGGGCGGCTGTGGGAGCTCGCCGAGGGCTTGGACGCCCTGGTGCACGGCATGGCCATGCACCCGTGCGGTGTGATCATCAGCGACGCCACCCTGCTGGACCGGCTGCCGGTGCAGCCCACGCCCCAGGGCGACTACCCGATGGCCATGGCCGCCAAGGAGGAGGTCGAGGCGCTGGGCAACATCAAGCTCGATGTCCTCGCGGTCCGGATGCAGTCCGCGATGGCCCATGCCGTCGCGGAGATCGAGCGGGTGACGGGTCGGCGGGTGGACCTCGACGACCCCCGGCAGGTGCCGCTGGACGACGTCTTCGCCTTCAAGCTCATCCAGGAGAGCCGCACCATAGGCATGTTCCAGCTGGAGTCGCCGGGCCAGCAGGACCTGCTGTCGCGGCTGCAGCCCCGCGACGTCCAGGACGTCATCGCCGACATCAGCCTCTTCCGCCCGGGCCCGGTCCAGGGCGGCATGCCCGAGCGATACGTCGCCGCCCGGCACGGCGGCGAACCGCAGTACCCCGACGGCCGCCTGGAGAGCGTCCTCGCCGACACCTACGGGGTGACCATCTGGCACGAGCAGATAATCGAGACCCTCGATGTGATGACCGGCTGCGGGAAGGACCAGGCGGAGGTCGAGCGGCGGCGGCTCGGCGACAAGGAGGCGCTGCCCGGGATCAGGCAGTGGTTCCACGACGCGGCCACCGCCCGGGGCTTCGACGCGAAGGTCCGCGACGAGGTGTGGGCGACGATCGAGGCGTTCGGCGCGTACGGGTTCTGCCGTGCGCACGCGGTCGCCTTCGCCGTGCCCGCCCTGCAGTCGGCCTGGCTGAAGGCGCACTACCCGGCGTTCCTCCTGGCCGGACTGCTGGAGCACGATCCCGGCATGTGGCCCAAGCGGGTGATCGTCGCCGACGCTCGCCGCCATGGGGTGCCGGTGCTGCCGGTGGACGTCAACCGCTCGCGGGCCGCGCACATCGTGGAGCGCGCCGAGCAGGGCCGGTGGGGGGTCAGGCTGGCGCTGTCCGGGGTGCGCGGCATCAGCGAGGAGGAGTGCGCGCGGATCGAGGCGGGGCAGCCGTACCGGTCGCTGTCGGACTTCTGGCAGCGCGCCCGGCCCAGCCGCCCGGTCGCCGAGCAGCTCGCGGAGATCGGTGCCCTGGGCGGCTTGTACGAAGGGCGGCTGACCCGCCGGGACCTGCTGCTGCAGATCGCCGAGCTGCACCGGCAGTCCCGCAGCCGGACCGCCGGCGCGGGGCAGCTGCCCTTCACCGCCGCCCCGGTCGGCGGGGCGGAGCCGAGCGGGCTTCCGGAGATGACCAGCCGCGAGTCCCTGGGGGCGGAGCTGCACACCCTGGGCATCGACGTCTCCCGCCACCTGATGGAGCACCATCACCGGCTGCTGCGGGAGATCGGCGCCACCGACGCCGCCCACCTGGCCGACGTGCGGGCCGGCCGGCAGGTGCTGGTCGCCGGGGTGCGCTCCGCGACGCAGACCCCGCCCATCGCCAGCGGCAAGCGGATCATCTTCGTCACCTTGGAGGACGGCTCCGGCCTGGTCGACCTCGCCTTCTTCGAGGACTCCCACGAGGCGTGCGCCCACACCGTCTTCCACTCCGGGCTGCTGCTGGTGCGCGGCACCGTCCAGGTCCGCGGCACCCGGCGCACGATCGTGGGCACCATGGCGTGGGACCTGGAGGAGATCGCGGCCACCCGCCGCGACCACGGCCCCGAGGCCGCCCTCGCCCTGCTCGGCGCCACCCGCCCGCACCCCACCCCGGCGCAGCCGCAGCGCACCCTGGCCAACGGCACCACCGGCGCCCGCCTGCACCCCTACGCCGACCTCCAGCCCGCGGGCACCCGCACGGCGGACCTGCGCAAGCTCGGCCACCGCAGCCCGGGGAGCGCCGGATGAGCCCCCGCCGGTACATCGCGCACCTCCACCTGCACGCCGAGCCGGACGAGGAGCAGCTCGCGGACATCCTGGAGCTGCTCTCCGGTGTCACCCCGCGGCTGCAGGCGTTCCCGCCGGACGCCGTCCAGCTCGACCTCACCTCGGCGCTGCGGTACTTCGGCAAGGACCCCGGCGAGCTGGTGCAGATGGCGCGGATGCGGCTGACGGCCATGTACGGCATCGAGACCAGCGCGGGCCTCGCGGGCAATCGCATGCTGGCCGCGATGGCGGCGGCCGCCTCGCCGCCGGGCGGCACCACCCGGGTCCCGGCCGACCGGGCGGGCGTGGAGGCGTGGCTGTACCCCCGCCCGGTGGCGGCGCTGCCCGGGGTCGGCCGGGCGACGGCGACGGCACTGGGCAGGTACGGCCTGCACACCGTCGGACAGGTGGCGGCCACTCCCGCGGCCACCCTCCAGCGCATCCTGGGCGCCGCGCCGGCCAGGATGCTGGCCGAGCGGGCCCGCGGCCACGACCCCCGCCCGGTCACCTCGGCCACGCCCGCGGCCCACATGACCGCCGACCTCGTGCTCGACCGGGACTGCCTCGATCCGGCGCAGCACCACCGCGCCGTCCTCGGCCTGGCCGAGCAACTCGGCCTGCGGCTGCGGGCCGAGCAGCAGGCCGCCGGCCGACTCACCCTCACCGTCCGCTACGCCGACCGCACCGCCACCACCCGGACCGGCACCCTGCCCGGACCCACCGACCACTCACCGGTGGTGATCGCCGCCGCTCTCGGGATCCTGGCCTCGCTGGGGCTGGAGCGTGCCCGCGTCCGCGCCTACGCGCTGCGGCTGGACGATCTGCGGCCGGCCGCGCGGACGCCCCGCCAGCTCACGATGGACCCCGCGGACGAGCGCGCCCGCGCCGCCGAGTCGGCGGGCGACCGCGCCCGCCGCCGCTTCGGCCCGGCAGCCGCCCACCCCGCGACTCTCGCCGGCCCGCGCGAAGACCGCCCGCGCGGGGACGGCCCGCGGCCGGACCGATCGTGACGGGTCCGCGGGGCGGGTACGGCACGGCGAAACCGCCGTGACGCCCCGTCAGCAAGCCCCGTTCCGCGACTGCTCGACCGGGCCGCCACTCGGACGAGTGAATCCGTACGAATCGGAAGGCCGACCGGAACAAGCCTCGGACACGGTGCGTTCCGACATACACAGGCAGTAATCATCGACTTCGTTCACCGACATCGCGAAGGCCCGGCCGCCGCCGGTCCGAAGAGGAGTGACCATGAGCCAGACGCCCGCACGCAGCCCGCTGCTGGACCTGCTGAGCAGCCGGCAGAACGGCGTGCTCGTCACGATCAAGCGGGACGGCCGTCCGCAGTTGTCCAACGTGACGTTCTTCTACGACGAGTCCACGCGCTACGTCCGCATCTCCGCCACCGACGCCCGGGCCAAGACGCGGAACCTGCGCCGTGATCCACGCGCGAGCTTCTACGTGACGACACCCGATCTCGGGGCCTACCTGGTCGCGGAAGGGAACGCGGAGCTGACCCCGGTGGCAGCCGATCCCCACGACGCCACCGTGGACGAGCTGGTCGAGCTGTACCGGGCGATAGCCGGCGAGCACCCGGACTGGGAGGAGTACCGAGCGGCGATGGTGGCCGACGGCAGGCTGGTCATCAAGCTGCGGGTGGAACGCGCCTACGGATGGGGCCGCGCCGAAGGCGGGACCAGCGGCGCCCTGGACTGACGGCTCGACCGGCAGCCCGGCCGACAGCCCGGCCGAACGGGGCTCAGCGGCAGGAGCGAGGAGACAGGAGCAAGGAGAGGGGAGAACGGCGGTGCCCCCGCCGCGCGGAGGACGGCGGGGGCACCTGAAAGTGACACCGGAGACGGGCTCACCGGCCGAAGTGCGGCCGGGGATCAGTAGACGCTGACCCCGTAGGCGCTGAGGGCCTCGGTCACGGGCTGGAAGTACGTCGTGCCGCCGGAGGTGCAGTTGCCGCTGCCGCCTGAGGTCAGGCCGATGGCCTTGGTGCCGTCGTACAGCGAGCCGCCGCTGTCGCCGGGCTCGGCGCAAACGTTGGTCTTGATCAGGCCCGAGACGACCTCACCGCTGCCGTAGTTGACGGTGGCGTTGAGGGCCTGGACGGTGCCGCTGTGGATACCGGTGGTGGAGCCGCGGCGCTTGACGGACTCGCCGACGAAGGCGTTGGCGGCGCTGGTGATGTCCTGGCTGCCGACGGTGCCGTCGTGGGCGACGGAGGTGTCGTAGCGGACGATGCCGTAGTCGTTGCCGGGGAAGCTGGTGCCGGTGGTGGGGCCGATGTAGCTGCCGGAGCCCGTGTAGTAGTCGGGGTAGCCCTCAGTGCAGTGGCCGGCGGTGAGGAAGTAGTAGGTGCTGCCGCTGCGGACGTTGAAGCCGACCGAGCAGCGCCAGCTGTCGGTCTCCACGGCGTCGCCGCCGGACAGGAGCTTGCTGAAGGTGCCCGGGACGCGGGAGATGCGGACCGCGTCGCCGTAGCCGGCGGTGGCCTTGGTGAGCCGGTCGAGCTGGGCGGAGGTGACGCGGCTGTCGGCCTCGACCTGCAGGGTGTCCGTGCGGGGGTCGACCGCCCAGGCGGTGCCGGCGATGTCGGTGCTGCGGGCCGCGTTGCCCGCCTGGTTGAGCTGGGCGGTGCTGTGGGCGACGAGGTGGGCGGTGCCGCCGGCGGCGTGGACGGCGTCGGCTGCCGCCTGGGTGGTGACGTTGACGACCGTGGTGTGGGCCGCGGCGTCGTAGTAGGTGCCCGCGGTGTTGTCCGTGCCGAGGTGGGCCGCGAGGGATGCGGCGGCCTCAGGGGACGTGGTGGAGGGGGCGGCGTGGGCAGAGGGGAGCGCGAAGGCGGTTGCGGCCAGCAGGCCGGAGGCGACGGCGAGGAGCTGCAGGCGCCGGGTGGACTTCACTCATTCCTCCTGTGGGGGATGGAGGTGCTGTGCCCGGATGGCACGAGGACCGGGCCGAGGGCGGACCGGTCGGGAAAGGGTTGACCATGGACCGTCAGGATCGAACCGATAAACGAACATCACATCCGTCTGACGAGCACTCACAGGAGTATTCAGGTCTCACAGGTAACACACAAGAGGGACTCAGGAACCGCTTGAGGCGGGCACAGCAACACCCCGGCGGTTCTGGGGCCGCCGGGGCGCACGGAAATGACAGCGTCTCAGCTGGTGAGAACGGCGCGCTCCCCTGCTTCGAGGGCGATGGGAAGGGTGTTGCCAGGGGGCGGGAAGGGACAGACGAAGGCGTCGGCGAAGGCGCACGGCGGGAGTTGGGTCCGGTTGAGGTCGAGCAGGAGCGAGCCGTCCGGGGCGGGCCGGGGCGCGTAGAGGAAGCGGAACCGGAAGCTGGTCGTGCCACTGGTGGCGTCGGCGAGGACGGCCCAGAGCCGACCGTCCTCCTGGACGGCAGCCGAAAGGGTGAGGGCGGTGCCGTCGAGGGCGAAGGCGAGCTCGCCGTCGAGGCCCAGACCGCGCTCGCGGCCGTCGTGGTTGGGCACCCGGACAGTGCGCTCGGCACCGTAGGGGTGGAAGACGGCGGGCACGGTCCAGCGCTCGCTCCAGTCGAAGGCGTCGATGCCCGCGAAGGACCGGCGGGCCGGGGCCTGGGGGTCCCAGACACGGATCGCGAGCAGGCCCTCGCGGTCGATGGCGAGCACCTTGACGCCGTCGGGCAGCAGCAGGGGGCGGCCCTCGGTCTCCAGGGCGGCGGCCACGCCGTCGGTCTCGTGCACCACGGCGCCGTTCTCCTGCCGCCACACACCGGGCAGGCCGGGGATCAGGCCGTCGGCGAGGTCGGCCAGCCAGTAGGTGCCGGTGAGCGCGAGGGGGCCGTGCGGGGCGGACACCGAGGCGGCGCGACGCTCGCGCCAGCGGTCCCAGTGGGCGCGGGGGCCGGCGGCGATTCCGGTACTCATGGCGTCAAGCGTCGCACAGGGGTCCGAATGCCCCGTGGGGTGCCCGTGGGCCGAGGAGCCGGGAGGTCAGCAGCCGCAGTCGCAGTCGCAGCAGTCGCACCCGTCGCAGTCCCCGCAGCACTGGCAGCAGTCACCGCATCCGTCGCACCCGTCGCAGTCGCAGGCGCTGCACCACGCCTCGCGGCGCTGCCCGGTCCAGGGGTCGTCGTGGTCGGTGCAGCACAGCCGGCAGGTGCAGCACAGTCCGGCGTAGACGAGGCAGCCGGGCAGCAGGCCGCGTCGGCGCGGGGGTTCGGGCGGGGGGAAGCCGCCGGGGCCGAAGGGGTTGCCCGTGCCGCCCGGGTTCTGCGCGGGGGCGCCCGGCGCGTAGGGGTTGCCGCCGTACGGGTTGCCGCCCGAGGCGTTGCCCTCGTACGGGCGCTGGTCCGAGGCCGAGTGGGAGCAGGTGCCGGCGCCGAACGCCCGGTCGACGGATCGCTGGAGTTCGTGGACGAGCAGCGTGTGAGTGAGGCGGGCCGCGGCGGAGCCGGCGAACTCCACCTCGCGCAGGGCGAGGCGTATGCCGTGGCGGGCGTCGTCGCACAGCCGCCGGGCCTCGCCGAGGTCGGTGCCGATAACGGTGAGCGGGTTCCAGGCTCCGGTGCGGGTGTCCTCGGCCAGGTCCTCGACCGCGTCGAGCAGGTGGGCGAGCCGGCCGAAAAGCCGGCCGACCTCGGCGAGCGGTTGGGCGTTGCCGGGGCGGCCGGCGAGCACCGCGGTGTGCGCGAAGGCCGCCGCGGTGGCGGTCTCGGTGGGTTCGGTGACGGTCAGGACGCCGGTGCCCGGTCCGGCCGCGGCCTCCAACTCGCCCTGCCGGCCGACGGCGTCGACCAGGACCGCGGTGTCGAAGCCCAGGGAGCCACCGGTGCGGGCGCCGGCGACGTCCCAGCGGCGGGCCACCGTGCGGGCGGCGAGCGCGACGGGCCGCCGGCCGAACACCCCGTCGCCGTCCTGGACATGGTCGCGCATCTTCGCCGAGGCAAGCACCAGGGAGACGGCGGCGGCCAGGCGCGCGCCCTCACCGGTGGCCACGGAGGCGCCGCGCATCCCGCGCAACGGGCAGGGCCCGGCCTTGCGGTGGCCGGTGGCGGAGGGGGCCGACTGGGCCTCGGTGAGGACGGAGACGATGAGACCGTCGTAGTTGGTGGCGACGCGGGCGAACTGCCCGTGCCCGTCGCGCAGGGCCAGGCACAGCCCGCACAGGTGCGCCAGCCAGGAGGCCGCCATGCCCTCGGACATGCGGTGGCGGCAGGGTCTGATGATCCCGAACACGACTGCATTCCCCCCGATCACCGCACCGGCTCCGAGTTGTGACCGGCGGTCAGGTTTCGGCCGTGCGCCAGCGGTCATGTTATCGGCGCGGCGCAAGGGCGCCGTAGGGCCGTACGGCCGCGGTTATCACCCGATCGTGGAGGACGTTCCCATCGCCTCGTCAGCTCTCCAGGGCCTGCCCCTGCTTGACGGTGCGCCACTATCGTGTGTGCCAGTACCGTCACAACTCGCCCTCAGGGCGACTTTCCCCTTGGCGCATCACCCTCATCATGGATGACGATAGGACTAAGCGGACGGTACCGACCGCGTGCGAGAGAGGAGGCGTCCATGGGTTCGGTTCGACGGGCGAGTGCCTGGCTGGGCCTCGTCGACGACAACGGCGGCGAGGGTTACTACGACGAGGAGTACGCCGACTACGGCGATGGTCCGGCGCGCCCCGACACCTGGGTGACCGACCCGCGGGTGCGGGTGGCCGCCGAGTCGGCGGAGGAGGAGGGCCGCCGTATCGCCACGGTGACGCCCGACGGCTTCCGTGACGCCCGCGGTATCGGCGAGCTGTTCCGCGACGGGGTGCCGGTGATCGTCAACCTCACCGCGATGGAGTCCGCCGACGCCAAGCGCGTGGTGGACTTCGCCGCCGGCCTCACCTTCGGTCTGCGCGGCTCCATCGAGCGGGTGGCCAACCGGGTCTTCCTGCTGACTCCGGCGGACTACTCGGTGATGAACGCCGACGCCCACCGCGGCGGCGACGGCTTCTTCAACCAGAGCTGACCCCTGTCCGGCGGGTGCGCCCGCCGGACAGGGTGCGGCCCCGGCCCACGGGGTCCGGCCGGATGCCCGCGCGCCGCGTCAGCCGCGGAAGGCGTCGATTCCGGTGAGCGCCTTGCCGAGCACGAGCTGGTGCATCTCGACGGTGCCCTCGTAGGTGAGGACGGACTCCAGGTTGGTGGCGTGCCGCATGACGGGGTACTCCAGCGAGATGCCGTTCGCGCCCAGGACGGTGCGGGCGGTGCGGCAGATCTCGATCGCCTCGCGCACGTTGTTGAGCTTGCCGAAGCTGACCTGTTCCGGGCGGAGCCGTCCCGCGTCCATCCGCCGCCCGAGGTGGTGGGCGAGCAGGATGCCCTTGTGCAGTTCGAGCGCCATGTCCGCGAGCTTGGCCTGAGTGAGCTGGAAGCCCCCGATGGGACGGCCGAACTGCTCGCGGCTGCGGGCGTAGTCCAGCGCCGCCTCGAAGCTCGCGCGCGCCGCGCCCACGGCGCCCCAGACGATCCCGTACCGGGCGTGGTTAAGGCAGCTCAGGGGACCGCGCAGCCCCGTGACCTCGGGAAGCACCGCGTCGGCCGGCAGCCGCACACCGTCCAGGACGAGCTCGCTGGTCACCGAGGCCCGCAGGCTCCACTTGTGCCGGATCTCCGGCGCCGAGAAGCCGGGAGTGCCGGCGGGCACGAGGAAGCCGCGCACGCCCTCGTCGGTGCGGGCCCAGACGACGGCGACACCGGCCACGGAGCCGTTGGTGATCCACATCTTGCGGCCGTCGAGTACCCAGTCGGAGCCGTCACGCTTGGCGCGGGTACGCATCGCCGCCGGGTCGGAGCCGTGATCGGGCTCGGTGAGGCCGAAGCAGCCGATCACCTCACCCGCGGCCATCGCGGGCAGCCACTGCTGCTTCTGCTCCTCGGAGCCGTAGCGGTGGATGGCGTACATCGCGAGCGAGCCCTGCACCGAGACAAGTGAGCGGATACCGGAGTCGGCGGCCTCCAGTTCCAGGCAGGCCAGGCCGTACTGGACGGCGCTCGCGCCCGCGCAGCCGTAGCCGGTCAGCTGCATGCCCAGGGCGCCGATGGAGCCCAGCTCTCGGGCCAGTTCGCGGACGACGGGCAGCTCGCCGCGCTCGTACCAGTCGGCGACATGCGGCAGCACCCGGTCGGCGGCCCACTGCCGCACCGTGTCGCGCACGGCGAGTTCCTCGGGCCCGAGCAGTTCGTCGAGGCCCAGCGGATCGTGCGGGTCGAATGCGGCGGGCGCTGCGGGCATGGCGGGACCTCCGGCGGCGGGTGGTGCGTGATCGGCGCCGACGTTACGGGTCAGCCCCCTGCCCGTCCAGAGCGCGCGGCGACGGCACGCCGCGCACTCCCCTCCCCCGCGAGATCCTCGCCTCCGGCCGCCGCAGAGGGCTCGCCGTCCGTCGCTGCCGCACCCACACCCGCCGACGCCGACTGCGACGCCGGCCCAGGCTCCGACTCGGGCTCCCGCTGCGACTGCGACTCCAGTCCCGTCTCCGGCTCCAGTTCCGCCTCCGACTCCGCCGCAGCCCCCTTCGCCCCCTCGCCCGCAGCCCCCGCCACCCCGCACTCCATCACCCGCGGCAGCCGCAACGCCGCCAGCGCCCCCGCCAGCAGCAGCACCGCGCTGACCACGAGCGTCACATGGAGCCCGTGCACGAAGGACTGCCGCGCCGCCTGCCGCAGCGCGTCACCCGGCCGCCCGCCGATCCGGCGGGCCACGTCGTACGCCCCGCCCAGCGACTGCCCCGCAGCAGCGGTGTCCGCAGGGCCGACACCCCGGGCCCGCGGCCCGTACACCGCGTTCATCACACTTCCGAGCAGCGCGATGCCGAGGCCCGCGCCCAATTGGTACGAGGTCTCGCCGATGGCCGCCGCCCCACCCGCCCGCTCGGCCGGCGCCTCGCTGAGCATCGACTCGTAGGCACCGAAGAGCGTGGTCTCCAGGCCGAAGCCGAGCGCGACGAAGGCGCAGGTCAGGAGTTGCGGGCGGTCGTGCTGGCCCACGGCGGTGACGGAGAACACCGACAGCGCGGTGAGCACGAAGCCGCCGGCCACCATCCGGCGCGGCCCGAGCCACCGCAGCAGCCGTGCCCCGAACAGCCCCGCCGCCATGGCGGCGAACGTCAGCGGCAGCAGCCGCAGACCGGTGTCCACAGGACTCAGGCCCAGCACCAGCTGGAGATACTGCACGGCGATGAGTTCGAGCCCGACCAGCGCCAGCATCGCCAGCACGATGCAGCCGACCGACGTCGAGAACGCGGCCCTGGTGAACATCCGCACATCGATCAGGGGATGCGGCAGGCGGCGCTGCCGCCGCACGAAGAACACCAGCAGGGCGAGGCCGCCGAGCAGCGGCACCCACACCGAGGCGTCGAGCAGATGCGTGGCAGCCCCGAACCGCTGGATGCCGAAGACGGTGCCGAGCACGCCCAGCGCCGCGGTGACGGCGCCCACCAGGTCCCACGGCTCCTCCCCGCAGCCGCGCGACTCCGGCAGCAGCATCCGCCCGACCACCAGCATCACCGCCATCAGCGGCAGGTTGACCAGGAAGACCGAGCCCCACCAGAAGTGCTCGACGAGGAAGCCGCCGAGCACAGGCCCCACGGCGGCACCGACCGCGGCCACCGCGCTCCACACGCCGATCGCCATGGCGCGCTCGCGGCGGTCGGGGAAGACCTGCCGCAGGATCGACAGCGTGGCCGGCATGATCATCGCACCGCCGGCGCCCAGGAGGGCGCGCGCGCCGATCAGCACATGGGCGTCGGGGGCGAAGGCCGCCAGCGCCGAGGCGGCGCCGAAGAGCGCGTACCCGGTCAGCAGCACCCTGCGGCGGCCGAACCGGTCACCGAGCGTGCCGAAGAGGATCAGCAGCGAGGCGGCGGTCAGCGGATACGCGTCCACGATCCACAGCAGATCCTGCGCACCGGGCCGCAGATCCTCGGTCAGCGCCGGTACCGCCACGTGGAGTACGGTCGCGTCCACCGCGACCACCAGCAGGCTGACGCAGAGGACGACAAGTACGGTCCAGCGGCTGACCGGCCGCGCCATGGGCAAACCTCCACGCTTGTCCGCGATCCCCCCGCTGCATGTGATTCCCGCCGATACCCGGCCATCTTCGGCGATCCCCTGCGATCACTGTCGATCCATGGGCAAGCCCGGCAAGCCGACATGATCTCCGGCGATCCCTCGCGAGTCGTCGCGATCATGCACGATCACCCGCGAGCGGGGCGGATGCGACAGCGTACGCGAGAGACCTGTCCGCCCTCTGTGACCCAGCCCACGCGTACCCCGGGCCGCGCCCCGGCACGGCCGGGTCCACCCGATCGGACCCACCCGGCGATCCTCAGGGAAACCCTGAATAAATTCGAGGGAAATAAGCGCCAAATAAGCAAAGCCCGATGTGAGTATCAACACCCGAACATAAACTTCACCGCACCCTCCGCATTCGCGCCAAACCCCGTCCGCCAAAGGGGTGGTGAGACGCAGTCCACATCACATCGTCATTACAAATCAGCCCGTGCAGCGGTTCTTGACTGTCACACGCTGTAACGTCGTTTGAGTGCGTACCGATAGCAGGAGCCACGGCGCGGCCGGACGCTCGTCAGGCGGCCGGCCGCCTCTGATGAGCCGAACACGCGTCTGGCTGTTCGCCCTGACCGTGACGGCCTACGTGGCCATCGTCATCGGCGTCGTCACCGACTCCAAGCTGGTGACGCTCGACTGGCAGGTCATGTTCTGGCGTCCGTACAAGCAGTGGCCGCAGATCCACCCGTTCCTGGACTACTTCGTGGTCCTCGGGCAGCGCGGCCCCACCGCCGTGATCGTGCTCTGCTGGCTGTGCTGGCGCGGCTGGCGGCGCAGCACCCTGCACCCCCTGCTGGTCTTCGGCACCTCGCTGCTGCTGCTCAACATCACCGTGGGCGCCGTGAAATACGGCCTCGGCCGGCTCGGGCCGCATTACGCGACCACCGTCGGGTCGGCGGAGATGTTCGCCGGCGGGGATATATTTCCGTCCGGCCACACCGCCAACGCCGTGGTGACCTGGGGCGTTCTCGCCTACCTGGCCACCACCCCCCGGGCCAGGCGCTGGGGCTCGGTGGCCAGCGCGCTGCTCGCGCTGGGCGTCGGCGCCACCACCGTCTACCTGGGCACCCACTGGGTGAGCGACGTGCTGCTCGGCTGGGCCGCGGGGCTGCTGATCCTGCTGGCGCTGCCGTGGTTCGAGCCGGCGATGGCCAAGGCCGAGCAGTGGCTCACGCAGGCGTGGCGGCGGCTGCGGTCCCGCGCCCGTCGGCCGGCCACCGGCCCTGCCGTGAAGCCGGTCGCGAGCCCGGTCGCAGACCCCGCGACGAGCCCGGTCCCGACCCCCGTCACGGCCCCCGCGGACGCGTCCGGCCTGGTCGCCGCCCGTACGGCGGAGGCAGCCGACCAGGGCGCCCCCCAGCCGGCCGAACCGGTCACGGCGGGCAGCGCGGCAGCGGCCGCGACGGGGGGCACCGCAGCGAGCGGCACCGTCACGGGCTCGGCCGCAGGCGCCCTAACTGGCACGGCAACCGCCACCGGCACGGCCGCCGGAACCGTCACCGGCCCGGCGAACGGCGCGCCAGGCCCCGCCCCGGCCCCTCCCACAGCCCCCCACCTGGGCGGACGCCCTCACACCGGCCGCAACGACCGTACGCCGCTGACCCCGGTCGGCAGCCGCCGCCCGCTCACGGAGCGGCAGCCGGTACGGCCCGCGCCGCCGCTCACCCCTGCCAGCAGCGCCGCACGCGGCCCTCGGCCACGGTGAAGTTGAGCCGCCCGGCGACGAACTCCATCGTCACCACCGCCTCGGGCGGAAGACTGCGCACCGTGGTCCAGCCGCGTTCCCGGGCCCGCCGTTCGGCCTCTTCGAGGGCGAGTCCGGGATAGGCGTCGAGGTCGTCACTCGGATTGCGGCCGGGAGGGTTCGGTAGGGATGACATACCCGCCACCGTATTCGACCGAATAGCCGAAAGCATCCGCTCGGCGGTGAAGCCGGGAACTCACACCTTCCGCACAGTTCCTGCACACAATCCGATGAGTGCCGCGGCTATTACCGGACAAGAAGAACGCCGCCCAAGCGTCTGCCCCGTACGACGCATCACATGCACGCCGACGCGTCACACGCGCGCAGCCGCCGCCCGGGCCAGGCCGGCCGCCGACAGCAGTCCGCCGGCTGTCCGGCCGTAGGCGGCCCGCGCCGCGGCCCGGGGCCGGGCGGCGGGCCGCGCCCGGGAGTCCAGCAGCCGCTGGTAGAGCCGGACGTGGCGGGCCGCGATCACCGCCGGGTCGAACCGCTCGCCGGCGACCAGCGCGGCGCGGCCCATCCGGCGGCGCAGCGCGTCGTCCGCGACCAGCCGCAGCAGGGCCGCGGCGATGGCGGGCACGTCCCGCGGCGGGACGAGCAGCCCGTCGACCCCGTCGTGGACGATCTCGCGCGGGCCGTGCGGGCAGTCGGTGGCCACGACCGGCAGCCCGGCCCGCATCCCCTCCACGATCGTCATGCCGAAGGACTCCAGGGTGGAGGTGACCGCGAGGATCGAGCCGCGGGCGAGTTCCGGTTCGATCGGGGTGACCGCGCCCATCAGCCGCACATTCTCCCCGACGCCGAGCTCCGCGATCAGCGCCTGCAGGCTCGCCCGCTTCTCCCCGCCCCCGTACAGCCGCAGGGTCCAGTCCGGGTGGGCCGCGCAGACCAGGGCGAAGGCCCGGATGAGGTCGTCGTAGCGCTTGCCCTCCGCCAGGCGCCCGGCGGCGACCACGACCGGCGCCGAGCAGTCGGAGGGCGGCACGGGCGAAGGCGGGGCGCTGTTGGGGACGGCTGCGACGGGGACACCCGGCAGGCGCCTGCGGTAGGCGGCGGCGTCGGCCCGCGTGGTGGTGGTCACCGCGTCGAGCGCCGGGTAGGCGCCGCGCAGGCACTGCAGCAGGCGGCGCGGGTGGGAGTCGAGGGTGAGGTGCTCCTGGGCGACGCGGACCAGGCGGCGCGGGGCCTGCCGGGCGAGGTGCACGTTGAGGCCGGGGCGGGTGCCGACGACGACATCGGCGTCGAGGCCGGTGAGGAAGTCGCCGATGAGCTCGTCCGTCCGGGCGCTGTACATCGCGTGCCGGGGGTCGGCCCGCGGGTAGACGCGGGAGGGCTCGCGGTGGCGCGGGTCGTCCGCGAGGTCGTCGGGGCCGCCCTTGCGGATGTCGGCGAGATGACGCAGCCGGATGCGCGGGTCGTGCGGTATGCGCGGCTCGTCGTGGTTGCGGAAGACCGAGACGACCTGCACGTCGTGGCCGTCGGCGGCGAGCTGCCCGGCCAGATTGCGGGTGGTGCGGATGGTGCCGCCTATGCCGTAGGCGGTGTGGATCAGGAAGGCGATGCGCACGCGTGGGCTCCCCCGGTGACGAGGGGCCGTTCACGACCGGTACCCGTCCTGGTACGGTGCGGCGGCCCCGATCGACCCTAACAACGGGCCGCCCGGGCGGCCTGTCGGGCCCGCCCCCGCACGGCCGGGCGGCGGCACGGGGGCGGGCGGGCAGCGCAGGGGGCGGTGGGGCCGGACCGGGGGCGCGCGCCGCGCGGGAACGATCGGCCGGTGCGGTCAGTTCACCGTGAGGACGGCGCCGGCCTCCAGCACGTCGGGGTCGGAGCCGATCTGGTCCTTGTTGATCTCGTAGAGCTTCTCCCAGCCGCCTGCGACGTCGTAGTCCTCGGCGATGCTCGCCAGGCTCTCGCCGGGGTGGACGGTGTGGACGATGTGCTCGAAGCCCTTCCGGCCGACCTTGCGCGAGCAGACCGGCCAGGCGTCCCAGCCCTGGGCGCGCAGCACGGCCTCGGCGACGTCGATCTGCTGCTGGGGCTCGGCGAGGTCGGCGCGCGGGGCGTACGCGCGGCCGCCGAAGAGGTCCCAGGTGGGCTGCCAGAACTGCAGGCCGCCGTAGAAGCCGTTGCCGGTGTTGATGTGCCAGTTGCCGCTGCTCTCGCACATGGCGAGGTCGTCCCAGATGGAGCGCTGGCGGACGAAGTCGTCGGGGTCGGCGGAGTCGGCGCCGCGGGGGGCGGAGAAGACGGTGACGGCGGGGGCGGTACGGTCCGGGGCTGCGGTGTAGCGGCCGGCCGACGGGGCCGATCGGGGCGCGGTGGCGGCCGCCGCGGGCTGGGTGACCAGCGGCAGCAGCGCGAAGGTGCCGAGCGCGGCGACCACCGCGGCGGCGCGGGTGCCGCGGGCGGGGGCGGTCCGGCGCGCACTGTGGATCTGTCGATTGTTCCGCAAATCAGACGAATCCGATGGGCACGATGAATCAGACAAATTCGACAGTTCGATCATCGGGCCACGCTAGGCACAGCCCCCCGCCGATTTTCCGGCACCACGTCCCCAGGGCGTGCCCGGGCCACTCTGGTGGCGCACACGCAGGCAGATCATCACCCCGCACAACTGACGAGTCGCAGACCGTGACTCCCCCCGCGCGCCGCCCGTTGTCACAGTGCGCCGGGACCGGCCCGTCGCGCCGAACCTGCCTGCCCCGCCGAAATCCTTCGGACACCCTCCGGGCACCCGCAGGCACCCTCCAATACCATCAGCCCCCCCTCAGACCGCCTCCCCACAACCCAGTGACTGCCCAGCACTTCCAAGGAGACTCCCGTGGCGCCCATGCTCGACGTGAGTGACGAGGTACGAGCCGAGATCGGCGACGAGGAGGCCGAACGGCTCCTCACCGGCGAAAGCGCCCCGGGGACGTACGACTGCACCTCGTGCCGTACGCCGGGTGACAGCGGCCAGGAACGCACCAGCACGGTGCTCTTCGTCGGGGACGAGACCGCGGTACTGGCCTTCGCCCACGCCAGCTGCATCCCCTCCCAGGTGGTGCCGGTCTCCGAGGAGCAGCTCCAGGGCGCCGTCCGCAGCATCACGGGTACGGAGCCGGGCGGCGGCCCGGACAGCGCGAGCACCACAGGTGCCGGCGGCTACCCGGGTGCGGGCAGTACGGGCGGCTTCGCCGCTCCCGGCCCGGCCGTTGCCTCGCCGGCGCGGCAGGAACCGTTCGGCACCCCGCTCGGCGGCCCGCAGTTCCCGCTCGGCACCGCGCCCGCCGGCCCCCTCACGGCTGCTCCCGCGCCCGACCCCGCGCCGCGCCAGGCCGTCCTGGGCATCACCTGCGGGCTGATCATCGTGGCGGACCAGCTGCGCCCGGCGCTGGTGGTCGAGCCGACCGGGCCGGTGGCGCGGGTGGGCTCCACCGGCGGGGGCGACGACTTCCTGCCGCTCCTGATCGAGCAGGGCTTCGTACCCCAGCTGGACCTGGAGGTGCCGCCCTCCGCGCTGCCGGGCTGGTCGGTGCTGCTGGCGATGGGCCAGCTGCACGCGGTGCTGCAGCCCGGGCCGGCCGGCGCCGCGGCCACCGCGTGGTGGCAGGCGCACCAGCCGCTCCAGGTCAGCGACGGCTGGCGGGCGGCCGTCCAGCGCGGCAACGAGGTCTACGTGTACGCGGGCCCGGCCGGCTCGATCGGCCGCCAGCCCCGCGAGGACCTGATGCGCGACGCGCTCGCCCGGGCCTGCTCGCGCGGGCAGCTCGTGGCGGCCACGATGCCGCTCGCGGGCACCTGACCAGGTCAAAGATAGGCAATTCAACCGTGCGGCCCGCATCCCGGGCATACCGCCGGTCGTTGGCACTTACGTGCACAGCTTCGACGCCTCCTCCCGAGCCCCGTACCAGCGCTACATCCCCTCCATGCGCACCGCGCAGGACGCGGCCGCAGGCGGTGCCGGCAACACACCCATCTACGACGCCCTGTACGCGGAGTACCGCAGGCTCTTCCGCACCCTGCCGGGCGACCGGACGGGTGAGGAGTCGCTGCAGTTCAAGGGCTTCGCGGCCTGGCACGAGCAGTACCCGCCGTTCTCCCCCGGCGGGCGGCACCGCGGGGGGCGCGACGGCGACCGGGGGCTGGGGCACGGCGAGGGCGGACCGGCCGCGCTGCCGCCGGGCCGCGGCGACACCCGCGGCCGCTGACCGCCGCCGGCCCGCCCGCTCCCGGGCCGGCTACTTCTTGCGGCCGCGCTTCTCCCGCACGCGCACCGACACCTGGATCGGCGTCCCCTCGAAGCCGAACTCCTCGCGCAGCCGCCGCTCGATGAAGCGCCGGTAGCCCGCCTCCAGGAAGCCCGAGGCGAAGAGCACGAACCGCGGCGGCCTGGTGCCCGCCTGGGTGCCGAACAGGATGCGCGGCTGCTTGCCGCCCCGCAGGGGGTGCGGGTGGGCGGCGACCAGCTCGCCGAGGAAGGCGTTCAGGCGCCCGGTGGGCACCCGGGTCTCCCAGCCGGCCAGCGCGGTCTCGATGGCGGGCACGAGCTTCTCCATGTGCCGGCCGGTGCGCGCCGAGACGTTCACCCGCGGCGCCCACTGCACCTGCACCAGGTCGCGCTCGATCTCGCGCTCCAGGTAGTAGCGGCGCTCCTCGTCCAGCAGGTCCCACTTGTTGTAGGCGATGACGACGGCCCGGCCGGCCTCGACCGCCATGGTGATGATCCTGGTGTCCTGCTCGGCCAGAGTCTCGCTGGCGTCGATGAGGATCACCGCGACCTCGGCCTTCTCCAGCGCGGCCGCGGTGCGCAGCGAGGCGTAGTAGTCGGCGCCCTCGGTGAGGTGGACGCGCCGCCTGATGCCCGCGGTGTCGATGAACTTCCAGGTGATGCCGCCGAGTTCGATCAGCTCGTCCACGGGGTCGCGGGTGGTGCCGGCGAGTTCGTCGACGACCACGCGGTCGCTGCCGGCGACCTTGTTCAGCAGCGAGGACTTGCCGACGTTCGGCCGGCCGATGAGCGCGATCCGGCGCGGGCCCGCCGCCGCCTCGCCGAAGGTCATCGCGGGGGCTTCGGGCAGCGCCTCCATGATGGCGTCGAGCAGGTCGCCGGTGCCGCGGCCGTGCAGCGAGGAGACGGGGAACGGCTCGCCCAGGCCGAGGTTCCACAGCGCGGCGGCGTCCGCCTCGCCGGAGGGGCCGTCCACCTTGTTGGCGGCCAGGACGACCGGCTTGCCGGCCCGCCGCAGCAGCTTGACGACGGCCTCGTCGGTGTCGGTGGCGCCCACCGTGGCGTCCACCACGAGCACCACCGCGTCGGCGGCCTCGATGGCGAACTCCGCCTGCGCGGCCACCGAGGCGTCGATCCCGAGGACGTCCTGCTCCCAGCCGCCGGTGTCGACGATCTTGAAGCGGCGCCCGTTCCAGTTCGCCTCGTAGGTGACGCGGTCGCGGGTGACGCCGGGGCGGTCCTCCACCACGGCCTCGCGGCGGCCGATGATCCGGTTCACCAGAGTCGACTTGCCGACGTTCGGCCGGCCGACGACGGCGAGCACCGGCAGCGGGCCGTGGCCCGCCGCCTCGATGTCGCCGGCGACCTCGTCGAGGTCGAAGCCCTCCTCCGCGGCGAGCTCCATGAACTCGGCGTATTCGGCGTCGCCGAGCGCGCCGATGTCGCCGTGGTCGTGTTCCTGGTCCATGAGCTCTCTCCGTCGGTGAAACGCATGATCGTACTGTCGTGGGGCGGTCCCGCGCCCCTGGCCGCCGCTAGCGGCCGGTGATCCGCCGGGCCTCGGCGAGGTGGGCGGCCAGGTGCTCCTGGATCCGCGTGGTGGCCGCGTCCAGGGCGCTGCGGGTGCGCCGCCCCGACCCGTCGCCGGCCTCGAAGGGCTCGCCGTAGACGATGTCGATCCGGGCCCGCAGCGGGGGCAGCGCGGAGACGACCCGGCCCTCGCGGGCGCTGCCGAGCACCGCGACCGGCACCACGGGGGCGCCGGAGCGCACCGCGAAGTAGGCCAGGCCCGCCCGCAGCTGGGCGAAGTCGCCGACACCACGGGTGCCTTCGGGGAATATCCCGAGCACACCGCCGCCGCTCAGCACCTCCAACGCCGCGCTGATGGCGGTGCGGTCGGCGCCGGAGCGGTCCACCCGCAGCTGGCCGATGGAGCGCAGGAACGGGCCGAGCGGCCCGACGAACGCCTCCTTCTTCACCAGGAAGTGCACCGGGCGGGGCGAGGTGCCGATCAGCATCGGGCCGTCGATGTTGTGGCTGTGGTTGCCGGCCAGGATGAGCGGGCCGGTGGCCGGTACCCGCCAGGCGCCCAGCACCCGCGGCCGCCACAGGCCGTTCATCAGCCCGATGCCGATGCCGCGGGCGACCGCGGCGCCGCGCGCGCCGGGCGCCCCCGACACCCCGGGGGACGCGGTGGGCGCCGCGGGCTCCCCGGCCGGCGCGACGGCCGTGCGCTGCGAGGTCACCGGGCGGCTCGTCGCTGCGCGACCAGCTCCACGACGCGGTCCACCACCTGCTCCAGGGTGAGCTCGGTGGTGTCCACCTCGATCGCGTCGTCGGCCTTGGCGAGCGGGGAGGTCTTGCGGCCGGAGTCGGCGGCGTCCCTGCGGATCAGCGCCGCCTGGGTGTCGGCCACGGACTGGGTGCCGCCCAGTTCCCCGGAGCGGCGGGCGGCGCGGGCCTCGGCGGAGGCGGTGAGGAAGACCTTGACGGTGGCGTCGGGCAGCACGGTGGTGCCGATGTCGCGGCCCTCCACGACGATGCCGGCCGGCGCCGCCGCGGCCGCCGCGCGCTGGATCTCCACCATCCGGGCGCGCACCTCGGGCACCGCGCTCACGGCGCTGACCGCGGCGGTGACCTCCTGGCTGCGGATCGGGCCCGAGGCGTCCACGCCGTCCACGGTGATGCCGGGCGCGGCCGGGTCGGTGCTCGCCACGATCGCGGGCTTGCCGGTCTGGTCGGCGACGGCCGCGGCGTCGGTGACGTCCACGCCGTTGGACAGCATCCACCAGGTGATCGCGCGGTACTGCGCGCCGGTGTCCAGGTAGCTGAGGCCGAGCCTGGTGGCGACCGCCCTCGACGTGCTCGACTTGCCGGTGCCCGAAGGGCCGTCGATGGCGACGATCACCGGATTTGACACAGCGGATGGCCTTCCTCGTGCACGGGAGCGGGGTGGTGGCACTGCGGCGGGGCCGGATGCCATCCCCCAAGGCTACCGGCCGTGGGGCACTGCCGGTCGCAGCGGACGGCCGCGGAGGACCGCCGGGCCGCACCGCTACTGGCGCAGCGCCCAGCCGCGCTGCCGCAACGCCGCGGTGAGCACCGGGGCCGAGCGCGGCTCGACCAGGATGTCGACCAGGCCCGCCTGCTGCCCGGTGGAGTGCTCGATGCGCACGTCCTCGATGTTGACGCCGGCGGCGCCCGCGTCGGCGAAGAGCCGGGCCAGCTCGCCGGGCTGGTCGCCGATGAGGACGGCCACGGTCTCGTACGCCTTGGGGGCGGTGCCGTGCTTGCCGGGGACCTTGGCGCGGCCGGCGTTGCCGCGGCGCAGGATGTCCTCGATGCCGGCCGCGCCGCCGCGCCGCTTGTCGTCGTCCGCGGACTGCAGGGCGCGCAGGGCCGCCACGGTCTCGGCGAGGTCGGTGGCGAGGTCGGCGAGGACGTCGGCGACGGGGCCGGGGTTGGCGGCCAGGATGTCCATCCACATGCCCGGGGCCGAGCCCGCGATCCGGGTCACGTCCCTGATGCCCTGGCCGCACAGCCGCACCGCGGCCTCCTCGGCATGCTCCAGGCGGGCGGCCACCATGCTGGAGACCAGCTGCGGGGTGTGGGAGACCAAGGCGACGGCCCGGTCGTGCGCGTCGGCGTCCATGACGACCGGGACGGCCCGGCACAGGGCGACCAGCTCCAGCGCGAGGTTGAGCACCTCGGTGTCGGTCTCGGGCGTCGGGGTGAGCACCCAGGGGCGTCCCTCGAAGAGGTCGGCGGTGGCGGCCAGCGGTCCTGAGCGCTCCCGTCCCGCCATCGGGTGGGTGCCGATGTAGCGGGCGAGGTCGCACCCCAGGGCGGCCAGGTCGCGGCGCGGGCCGCCCTTGACGCTGGCGACGTCCAGGTACCCGCTACCCAGGCCGCGCGCCATGGCGTCGGCCAGGGTGGCGGCCACGTGCCCGGGCGGCACCGCGACCACCACCAGGTCCACCGGCTCCGCGGGCAGGCCCGCCGTGCCCGCGCCCAGGGAGGCGGCGGTGCGGGCTGCGGACTCGTCGTGGTCGTACAGGTGCACCTCGACGCCCCGGGAGGTCAGGGCGAGGGCGGCGGACGTGCCCATCAGGCCGGTGCCGATGACGAGTGCGGTCCTCACGGGGGCGTCCTTGCTGGTCGGGGGCTGGTCGGGGGCTGGTCGAACGGGTGGGGCTGGTCGGGGGTGCAGCGCGCACACCCGGCGGCACGGGGTCTTACGGTGCCGGGCCGGTCGTGCGCGTCCTACGGTCGCAAGCGTAACGACGCCCGGCCCACCCGTGGGGGCGCGCCCGCGGACCAAGACGGCGCCCTGGCGGCGGGCCCGGCCCCTGGGGCGCCCGGCCGGCAGCCCGCGCGAAACGGTGAAACAGGGGCGGCGGTTCATATGCTCTGGCGATAATCGGGCCCATGCACGATGCGCTGGAGGACGAGCCGGGCCACGCGCTGGTCAGGGACCACACGGTCTACGCGTGCGTGACGGGCCTGCGCGCCTTCGGCCTCGCGGACGCCGGCGGCCCTGAGGTGCGACGCGGGGTGTTCGCCGCCCCGGCGCCCCTCTTCTGGCGGCTCGACAAGCCCCCCGCGCACGTGGTGGGACCGCGCCCGGACGAGGCGTCCTGGGAGCTGGAGCGCTTCTGCACCCTCGCGCTGCGCGGCCACCTCGGCGTCCTGGAATGCCTGCACTCCCCGCTGGTGGAGCATGCCGACGCCACGGGGCGCGAACTGCTCGGCCTGCGGGACGCCTTCCTCTCCCGCCGGGTGGACGCCTCGCTGCGCGCTCAGGCGGCGCGCCTGCTGAGCACCGCGGAGGCGGCCATCCGCGACCACGGCGTCCCCCGCTGGGGCGCCGCCCTGCACCTGCTGCGGGTCCTCACCTGCTGCCGCGACACCCTGCGCACCGGGCGCATGGACATCGACGCCGGTGCGCAGCGGGACCGCCTCCTTGCCGTCGGGCATGGCGAGGTGCCCTGGGCGCAAGTGCGCTCCTGGGTGCGCGACCTGCACGAGGAGTGCGACCGGGAGGTGGCCCGTACGCCGTTGCCGGAGGCGCCGGACCGGGCCCGGGTCGAGGACTTCCTGGTCCGCGCCCGCGCCCTGAGCGCGGCACCCCTGGCGTCGCATCCCGTCTAGCCGCCATGGAAGACGCCATGGACGCGCCGCCCGGGCTCCCTGGATGCCAGGTCGCCGCCAGGGAGGCGAGGTCCGGCCTCCACGGCGGCGGATCGGGACCGCGTCACCCGCGGCCGGTACCGGCCCCGGCGTGGGCTCCTCACCGGCTCGTCAGCGGCTTGTCAGCGGCTCACAGGTCGACTTCGCGCATCAGCATGCCGACCTCGGTGTTGGTCAGCCGGCGCAGCCAGCCGGACTTCTGGTCGCCCAGCGGGATGGGGCCGAAACTGGTGCGCACCAGGCGGTCCACCGGGAAGCCGGCCTCGGCGAGCATCCGCCGCACGATGTGCTTGCGGCCCTCGTGCAGGGTGACTTCCACGAGGTAGTTCTTGCCGGTGTTCTGCACGATCCGGAAGTGGTCGGCGCGCGCCCAGCCGTCCTCCAGCTCGATGCCGTTCTTCAGCTGCTTGCCGATGTCGCGCGGCAGCGGGCCCTGGATGGCGGCCAGGTACGTCTTCTTCACGCCGTAGCGGGGGTGGGTGAGGCGGTGGGCCAGCTCGCCGTGGTTGGTGAGCAGGATGATGCCCTCGGTCTCGGTGTCCAGCCGCCCGACGTGGAACAGCCGCGTCTCGCGGTTGGTCACGTAGTCGCCCAGGCACTGCCGCCCGTCGGGGTCCTCCATGGTGGAGACCACGCCAGCCGGCTTGTTGAGGGCGAAGAAGAGGTACGACTGGGTGGCCACCGTCAGGCCGTCGACCTTCACCTCATCGTGCTCGGGGTCCACCCGCAGGCCCTGCTCGGTGACGATCCGGCCGTTGACCTCGACCCTGCGCTGCTCGATCAATTCCTCGCAGGCCCGCCGCGAGCCCATACCGGCCCGGGCCAGCACCTTCTGCAGCCGCTCGCCCTCCTGCTCGGCGCCGGGGAAGGTCTTGGGCAGCTTCGGCTGCGGCTTGCTGTGCCGCTCGCGGTTGCGCTCCTCGATCTGCGCGTCCAGCTCGCGGGGGCGGGCCGCGCCGCCGCGCGAGCGGTTCCCGGTGGGGCGGCTGCCCGGCTTCGGGCCGTCGCCGCTCTTGGTGCGCGGCATGCCGCCGGGCTTGTTGGCGCCGGACTGGCCGGTGCCGCCCACGTCGTAGCGGCGCTCCTCGGGACGCGGCTTGCGCGGGCGCTGCGGCCCGCCGCCACGTCGCTCGGCTCCCCCGCCGCCTCCGCTCCGGGGGGTCCGGTTGCCGCCGCTGTTCCTGTCGCTGCTTCGCATCAAGGTTCCGTCGTCGAAGTGGTCACTGGCTCGTCGGGCGCGTCCGGGTCGAAGGACGGCAGTCCCTCCTGGGAGTCCGCCTCGACCGCGTCCGCCTCCGGCAGGAACGGGGCGAGCTCGGGCAGCTCGTCGAGGCTGCGCAGGCCCATGCGTTCCAGGAAGTAGTTCGTCGTCCTGTACAGGATCGCACCTGTCTCGGGTTCCGTCCCACCTTCCTCGACCAGCCCGCGCTGGAGCAGGGTGCGCATGACGCCGTCGCAGTTGACCCCGCGCACCGCCGAGACCCGCGAGCGGCTGACCGGCTGGCGGTAGGCGACGACCGCCAGCGTCTCCAGCGCGGCCTGGGTGAGGCGGGCCTGCTGGCCGTCCAGGACGAGGCGTTCGACGGCCGGGGAGAAGGCCGGCCGCGTGTAGTAGCGCCAGCCGCCGGCGACCAGCCGCAGGTCGAAGCCCCGGTTCTCGCGGGTGTAGTCGTCGGACAGCTCCCGCAGCGCCTTGGCGATCTGCCGGCGGGGGCGCTCCAGCACCTTGGCCAGGTGCTCCTCGGTGGCCGGCTCGTCCACCACCATCAGCACGGCCTCCAGCGCCGGCTTCAGCTCCAGCTCCGCGGTGGCGAGCAGACCCGCGGGCGCGGCGTCCTGCGCGGGCGGCACGGTGAGCTCGGTCACATCGAGGTCGGTCACATCCGTCATGGCTGCTCTCCCTTCCCGGGCGGGCCGGGGTCGGTGCCCGCGCCGGCCCCGGCGGCCGCGGTCGCGGCCGGTGCCGCCGGGGCGGTCTCCTGGTCGAACTCGTCGGTGACCAGCGGGGCGCCGGAGCCCTCGGCGTCGCCGGTCCAGCGCACCTGCAGGGCGCCCAGCGCCTCCTCCTGGTCGAGGGCCACCGCCTTCTCGCGGTAGAGCTCGAGCAGGGCGAGGAAGCGCGCGACTACGGTGAGGGTGTCGGGCGCGTCCGCGGTCAGTTCCAGGAAGCTGGCGGCGCCCTGCGTGCGCAGCAGGGCGATCACGTGCTCGGCCTGCTCGCGCACGCTCACCAGGGGCGCGTGGATGTGGTCGACGTACACCTGCGGCTTCGGCTTGGGCTGCATCGCCTTGACGGCGAGCTGCGCGAACCGCTCGGGGCCCACGCTGAGCACGACCTCGGGCAGCAACTCGGCGTGCTGCGGCTCCAGTCCGACGGTGCGGGGGCGGCGCAGCGCCTCGGACTCCAGGCGCTCGGCGAAGATCGCGGCGATCTGCTTGAAGGCGCGGTACTGCAGGAGGCGGGCGAAGAGCAGGTCGCGCGCCTCCAGCAGCGCGAGGTCGCCCTCGTCCTCCACCTCGGCGGCGGGCAGCAGCCGGGCGGCCTTCAGGTCCAGCAGCGTGGCGGCGACCACGAGGAACTCGGTGGTCTGGTCGAGGTCCCAGTCCGGGCCCATGGCGTGCAGGTAGGCCATGAACTCGTTGGTCACCTTCGACAGCGCGACCTCCGTGACGTCCAGCTTGTGCTTGGAGATCAGCTGGAGCAGCAGGTCGAAGGGCCCCTCGAAGTTCGCCAGCCGCACGGTGAACCTGCCGTCCCCGGCGTCGTCCCGGCCGTCCCCCTCCCCGGCGCCGTCCGGAGCGGCAGCGGGCCCGGGCACGGTCGCCGGCCCGGGTTCCGATACGGCCGAGGACCTGGGGTCCGGTACGACCGGCGGCTCCGGTTCCGGTCCGGCCGTGGGCTCGGATCTGGGACCGGCGGCGGGCACCGGCGCGGGCTTCGCGTCGAGCGGGGGCGTGGGCGCCGGCACGGACACCGGCTCGGTTTCCGGCGCCGCCCCACCTTCGGTCACGGCCGGGGCCGCCGGCATGGGTACCGCCTCGGCCTCGTCAGCCGCTACGGGCTCCGCTTCCTGTTGCGGCTCCGGAGTGCCCCCGGGCGCGTTCGCTCCCCGTCCCAGCCGGCGGCGGGGACGCTGGGGGTCGTCGGGCGTCATCGGAGGCATCGGGTTCCAGGGTGCGGGTGCGAGGTCAGCAGGCTATCTCCTGCCCGGGTGCTGCCCACGGGGCCGCCCCGCCGCGCGCACGGCGCATCCCGCGGGCCGCCGCGGGCTGCTTTCCTGTCGGGCAGGTGCTACCGGCCCCGCAGCCGCCGGACGAGGATGCTCGCGTCGCCGCGCGACTCCAGGTCCGCCAGCACCACCGCGACCGCCTCGCGGACGATGCGGCCGCGGTCGATCGCCAGGCCGTGCTCCCCGCGGAGCACCAGGCGGGCGTGCTCCAGGTCCATGAGCTCCTCGGCCGAGACGTACACCGTGATCTTCTCGTCGTGCCGCTCGCGGCCGCTGGGCCGGCGGTTCTGCCGGGGCGCCTTGCGGCGGGCGGGGGCAGGCGGCTGCGGGGTGGCGGTGATCGGCGGGGGCGTGGGCTTGCCCGGAGAGGTGCTGACCGTCGCGGTGGCCACGGGCGCGGCCGAGGCGGCGGAGACGGCGGGCCGCTCGGTGATCGGCCGGCGCGGGGCGGGCGGTCCGGCCTCCCGGCCGGTGTGCTCCTCGTCGGGCGTGCCCGCGCCACCCTGCTGCCGGTCGCGCGGGCGCGGCCGGCCGGACGGGCCGTCCTCGCCCTCCTCGGGCTCGGCGTCGGGCACCGGCCGCAGCCGGGTGTCGCCCTGGGGCGGCGTGGCGGGCGGGGGTGCCTGGAGTGAGGCGCCGCCGGTGGTCCGGAACAGTTCGTCGGCGCCCGGCAGACTCACTCGGCGTGGCACCGGGCGAGCACCTCCCTGGCGAGTTGGCGATAGGCGGCGGCACCGACGGAGTTGGACGCGTAGGTGGTGATGGGCTCGCCGGCCACGGTGGTCTCGGGGAACCGCACGGTGCGGCCGATGACGGTGTGGAAGACGTGGTCGTCGAACGCCTCGACCACACGGGCGAGCACCTCGCGGCTGTGCACGGTGCGCGAGTCGTACATCGTGGCGAGGATGCCGTCGAGTTCGAGTTCGGGGTTGAGCCGCTCGCGGACCTTCTCGATCGTCTCGGTGAGCAGCGCGACACCGCGCAGCGCGAAGAACTCGCACTCCAGCGGCACGATCACCGAGTGCGCCGCGGTGAGCGCGTTCACGGTGAGCAGGCCGAGCGAGGGCTGGCAGTCGATGACGATGTAGTCGTAGTCGGCCATCAGCGGCTTCAGGGCGCGCTGCAGGGCGGACTCGCGGGCCACCTCGCTGACCAGCTGCACCTCGGCGGCGGACAGGTCGATGTTGCTCGGCAGCAGGTCCATGCCGGGGACGGCGGTCTTCAGCAGCACCTCGTCGGCCGCGAGCCCGCGCTCCATCAGCAGGTTGTAGACGGTGATGTCGAGTTCCATCGGGTTGACCCCGAGGCCCACCGACAGGGCGCCCTGCGGGTCGAAGTCGACCAGCAGCACCCGGCGGCCGTACTCGGCGAGCGCGGCACCCAGGTTGATGGTCGAGGTGGTCTTGCCGACCCCGCCCTTCTGGTTGCACATCGCGACGATCTTCGCCGGGCCGTGGTCGGTCAGCGGGTTCGGGATCGGGAAGTACGGCAGCGGCCGGCCGGTGGGGCCGACCCGCTCGCGGCGCTGGCGCGCGGCGTCGGGGGCGAGGGTGGCGGCGTACTCGGGATCGGGCTCGTACTCCGCGTCGGGATCGTAGAACTGACCGTCCTGCAGGTCGTCGTTCTCGTCGTCATAGGGAGTCATGGCGTAGGCGGGTCGCGGCTCCGCGTTGGGGTCGGGGCGGCGGGACTCGAAGGTTCGGACCGCGACGGAACCGACGGTCGTTCCTGGCTGACCACCCCCGGGAGCAAATGTCGACTCATTCACAAGTCGTCTGACCTCCTTGGGCAACCAGGGAACTTATAGACAGGTCGGCGTGACTACAGCCGACGATTTGCGACTCTATGGCGTGTCGGTGGTCCGCAGCAACACAATCCGCCGTACACGGCAGGATGTGTCGGCACCGTGTGGGGAAGCGAACACCGGTCTGTCAAGGGCGTAACGACGCGAACGGCGGGATCTTGGCGGGCAAGACCCCGCCGTTCGGGCGGAGTTGGCAGCTCGGGGCGGTGCCTGGCGTGCCGCGGCCCGCTGCGGCCGGTCAGCCGAGCAGTGCCTGCAGGTCGAGTGCGCCCATGCCGTGCGCCTCTGCGACCGGGCCGTAAACCACCTGCCCGTCATGGACGTTGAGGCCCAGGGCGAGGGCGGCGTCGCGGCGCAGCGCCTCCCGCCAGCCGCGTCCGGCCAGTTCGAGGATGTACGGCAGGGTGGCGTTGGTGAGCGCGTAGGTGGAGGTGTTGGGCACCGCGCCGGGCATGTTGGCCACGCAGTAGAAGACCGAGTCGTGGACGGTGAAGGTCGGTTCGGCGTGCGTGGTGGGGCGGGAGTCCTCGAAGCAGCCGCCCTGGTCGATCGCGATGTCGACAAGTACCGCGCCGGGCTTCATCCGCGCGACCAGCTCGTTGGTGACGAGCTTGGGCGCCTTGGCGCCGGGGATGAGCACCGCGCCCACCACCAGGTCGGCGTCGAGGACGGCCTGCTCCAGCGCGAGCGCGTTGGAGGCGACGGTCTGCACGCGGTTGCCGAAGACCTTGTCGGCCTCGCGGAGCTTGTCGACGTCCTTGTCCAGCAGCGTGACGTGGAAGCCGAGGCCGAGCGCGATGGTGGTGGCATGCCAGCCGGAGACGCCCGCGCCGATCACGACCGCGCGGCCGGACCGCACGCCGGGCACGCCGCCGGGCAGCACACCGCGGCCGCCGGCCGAGCGCATCAGGTGGTAGGCGCCGACCTGGGGGGCGAGGCGGCCGGCCACCTCGGACATCGGGGCCAGCAGCGGCAGCCGGCGGCCGGGGGTCTCCACGGTCTCGTAGGCGATCGCGGTGGTGCCGGAGGCGAGCAGCGCCTCGGTGCACTCGCGGGAGGCGGCCAGGTGCAGGTAGGTGAAGAGGATCTGGTCCTTGCGCAGCCGGTGGTACTCCTCGGCGACCGGCTCCTTGACCTTCAGCAGCAGGTCGGCGGCGGCCCACACCTCGTCGGCGCTGTCCAGGACGCCCGCGCCCGCCGCGACGTACTCCTCGTCGGGGATGGAGGAGCCGGCGCCCGCGCCCTGCTCGACCACGACCTGGTGGCCGCCTCGGACGAGTTCGTGCACGCCGGCCGGGGTGATGGCCACGCGGAACTCGTTGTTCTTGACCTCGCGGGGGATGCCCACCTTCACGTCGATCACGGTCCTTGCGCTCAAAGGATGGCCGGAGAGGGTTCGTCCTGACATGGTGCGAGAAGGCACGACACGTCGGACCTGACCGCGTTGCGTGCGGCGAACACCAGTCTAGTGAAGGAATAGCCGCTGTCCAGCCTTACAAAGTGGCGGGTTCCACGGATTGCGTTGGCAGTTTCGTAGGCTGGCGCCCGCACTCAGAAGGCGGGCGCCTCGCCGGGGCCGAGCAGCGCCCTCGCCGCCTCGCGCTGCAGCCGGGCGCCCTCGGCGTCGTCGAGGTGCTGGAGGACGTCGGCCAGGCGCAGCAGCACGGCGGCCTCCTGGCGGGGCTCGCCGACCCGGCGCACCCAGTAGAGGGCGTCGCGGCAGGAGCGCAGCGCGTCCTCGGGGCGCCCCGCGTACTCCTGGACCCGGGCCGCCTCGGTGAGGGCGCGGGCCTGCGCGGCCGGGTCGCCCAGCCGGCGGTGCGCGCGGGCCGCGGCCCGCCACTCGCGCAGCGCGGGGTCGTAGCGGCCGAGGTAGGTCAAGGTGGCACCGATACGGGCGTGCAGCCGCGCCTGGTCGAGCAGTTCGCCGCGGGCCATCCGCAGGGCCAGCGCGCGGCCGAACCAGTCGCAGGCCCGGCTGAGGTCGCGCAGCGCCAGGTAGGAGCTGCCCAGCGCCTCCAGGACGCGGCCCTCGGCCTCGGTGTCCCCGGCGGCGCGGGCGGCGTCCAGCGCGGCGCGGTAGCCGGTGGCGGCGCGCTCGGTCCGGCCCGCCTCGGCGTCCAGGTCGGCGAGGTTGATCAGGGCGGCGGCCTTCTCGCGCGGCAGCCGGCGGCGCTCGGCGACGGTGAGCACCAGGGTGTGCAGTTCGTAGCGGTCGGCGCCCACCGTCGGCCAGCCGGCGGGCTCGGCCGCCCGGGCGGCCAGCAGGGCGAGCACCAGGGCGGCGGCCAGGCGGCGGGCCAGGGTGTCGAGTTCGCCGTCGGCCACGGCGGCGCGGGCGGCCGCCAGCAGCACCGGGCGGCGGGCCCGCAGCCACTGGGCCGCGGCGGCCGGGGAGGCGAAGCGAAGGACGGCGGGCAGGTCGCCGCCGGGCTCGCGGGCCAGGGCGAGCCGGCAGGACTCCAGGCGGCGCACGGTGCGCTCCAGCATGCGGGCGCGGGCCAGCCGCACGTCCTGGGGGCGCTCCATGGTGGCCAGCAGGTCGCGCAGCAGGGGCTCCAGGCAGGGCGGCACCCGGTACAGGCCCGGCTCACCCGCGGGGGCGAGCATGCCGCGGAAGGCGAGGTCGGCCAGGGTGCGGGCGGCCTCCTCCACGGCGCATCCGGCGAGCGCGGAGGCGGTGTGGTCGTCGATGCTGCCTTCGGGGGCGAGCACCAGGGTGCGCAGCATCCTCGCCGCCATGGGCGCGAGGGAGGCGTGGACGACGCGGAAGGCGCGCAGGAGCTCGCCGGGGGCGGCGGGCGGGCGGGGGCGCTGCTCTGCGGTGGGCTCGCTGGTCTGTTCGCCGGGTGAGTCGGGTGCACCGGATGGACCGGATGGACCGGATGGACCGGATGGACCAGCCGGCCCCGGTGCGCCGGGTGGGCGTGACGCATCGGTCGGCCCTGGCGCCTTCGTGCCCGCCGCCTTTCCCGCCGGCTCCGGCGAACCGGGCGCGGGCACCGGGGCGGTGAAAGGGGCGGCAGGCGTGAAGGGGGTGTCCGGGGTGGCCCGCAGCAGGGCGGCGGTCTCGGACAGCGAGGTGCGCGGCCTGGTGGCGAGCCAGGCACCGACCATGCGCAGCGCGGTGGGGTGGCCGGCCAGTTCCTGGACCAGGGCTTCGGCGGCCCGCGGGTCGTTGGTGACCCTGATGTCGCCGACACCGCGGGCCAGCAGCGCCAGGGCGGCGGGGGTGTCCAGGCCGCCCAGAGTGCAGGGGCGCACGTCGGGGATGCCGGACAGCGGCCCGTGGGAGGTGGCGACGACGAGGCCGGCGGCGGACTCGGGCAGCAGCCCGGCGAGCTGCCCGGCGTGCTGGACGCCGTCGAGGACGAGCAGCAGCCGGCGCCCGGTGGCCACGGCCCGCCAGGTGGCCACCGGGTCGGGCGAGGCGGCCTCGGCGCGGGCGCCGAGCGCGTGCAGCAGCCCGCGGGCGGTGTCCTCGGGCGGTACGGGGCCGCCGGCGCCGTCGGTGAGGACGGCGAAGAAGCGGCCGTCGGGGTAGTGGTCGGCCACCTCGCGGGCCAGCCGGACGGCCAGTGAGGTGCGGCCGGTGCCGGGCCGCCCGGCGACCAGCAGCACCCGGGCCCGCTGCGCGGGGGCGCCGCGGGGGGCCAGGCCCGGCCGTGCGATGTCGGCCCGCAGTTCGGCCAGTTCCCGCTCGCGCCCGACGAAGTGCGCCGGGACCTCGGGCAGCGGCCGTACCAGGGCGGGGGTGGTGACGGCGGGCGCCCGCTCGGGCCTGCGCGGGACCCGCGGGCCGTCCTCAGGGCGGCTCGGGGCCGGGCCGGGTACGGCCCCGGGCGCAGGCGTCCCCTCCTCGGTGTTCCCCGAAGGGGACCGCCGCGGGTCGAGGGCCTGGTCCGTCACGGGCGCGCTCCCGGCAGGTGAGAGGTGTGCCCCGGCAAGCGGGGTGCACCGAGCCTAGTTCACCGCGTGCCGCTCGCCCCCGGGTCCGCCGCGGCCCGACGGGTCAATGATCACCCCATCGGATCATCGCACCGCCCGCCCACCGGTCACTTTCCAGCCACTGCCGCGGGCGGCCTGCGAGGGCAGCCCGCAGCGTGTCACCGCCTCCGACACCGACGCCACAGCGGGCCGACCCGGGCGCGTCCCTCCCGCAGCGGTCGGGAGCCGCGCCTGCCTGCCGCTCCCGCCCGGCCGGTGGTCACGCGAGCAGCCCCAGCGCACGACCCCGCCGCTCCCCGCAGCGGTCGGGCGCCGCGCCGCGCCTGCCTGCCGCTCCGGCGCGGGAGGTGGTCACGCGAGCAGCCCTGCCGCTCCCCCGCTGCCGGCCGTCCCCGCGGTCACCCGGCCCGCGGTGCGCTCACGCCGTGAACGGCCTCGCCGGCCATGGCGCGTCCGCCGGGCGCAGTGCGTCCAGCCCCTCGCCGGCCAGTGCCGCGCTCAGCGCGAGCACGCCGACCACCAGGCAGCTGTTGTGCAGCTGGCCCGCGAGCACACCGCGCACGAGCTCGGCCAGCGGCACCCGGGCGTGCTCCAGGTCGGCCTCCTCGTCCTCCACCGCGAACCGCTCGCCGTCGGCCTCCGCGATGCCGCGGGCCAGGAAGACCCGCACCGCCTCGTCGGAGCCGCCGGGCGAGGTGTAGATGTCGGCGAGCACCCGCCAGTCCTCGGCCTTGGCGTGCGCCTCCTCGTACAGCTCGCGCTGGGCGGCGTGCAGCGGGTTCTCGCCGGGGACGTCGAGCAGGCCGGCCGGGATCTCCCACAGCTTCTGCCGGACCGGATGGCGGTACTGCTTGAGCACCAGCACCCGGCCGTCCTCGTCGAGGGCGAGGACGGCGACGGAGCCGGGGTGGACCTGGTAGTCGCGGCTGACGACGGAGCCGTCCGGCATCACCACCTCGTCGGTGCGCACCCCGGTCTTCTTCCCGGTGAACGGCGTCGACGTGGCCGTGACCCGCCACTCCTGCGGGCTGTCCGCGATCTCCTTGCTCATGGTCTCCCTGTGCCTTCCGAAGGGGGCCTTCCGGGACGGGCCGCCCCGGATCGGCCGGATGGTGCCGTGCGGGCACCCGCCTCAGCGGTTCTGCCGGTCCACCGCGGCGCGGATCAGCCCGGCGAAGAGCGGGTGCGGGCGGGTGGGGCGGGACTTCAGCTCCGGGTGCGCCTGGGTCGCCACGAGGTAGGGGTGGACCTCGCGCGGGTACTCCACGTACTCCACCAGCTTGTTGTCGGGCGAGGTGCCGGAGAAGACGATGCCGGTCTTCTGCTCCAGCTCGGCCCGGTAGGCGTTGTTCACCTCGTAGCGGTGGCGGTGCCGCTCCTCCACGTAGGGCTGGTCGCCGTAGACCTCCCGGACCAGGGAACCCTCGGCGAGCTTGGCCGGATAGGTGCCCAGCCGCATGGTGCCGCCGAGGTCGCCCTTGCCGTCCACGATGTCCAGCTGCTCGGCCATGGTGGAGATCACCGGGTGGGCGGTCGCGGGGTCGAACTCGGTGGAGTTGGCGTCGGGGATGCCGGCGAGGTTGCGGGCGGCCTCGATCACGATGCACTGCAGGCCCAGGCACAGGCCGAGCAGCGGGATGCCCTGCTCGCGGGCGTAGGTGATGGCGCCCACCTTGCCCTCCACGCCGCGGTCGCCGAAGCCGCCGGGCACACAGACCGCGTCCACGCCCGCCAGCACCGCGGCGGCGCCCGCCGGGGTGCGGCAGTCGTCGGAGGTGACCCACTTGATGTGCGCCTTGGCGTTGTTGGCGAACCCGCCGGCCCGGATCGCCTCGGTGACCGACAGGTAGGCGTCGGGCAGGTCGATGTACTTGCCGACCAGGGCGACGGTGACCTCGTGCGCGGGCTCGTGCACGCGGGTGAGCAGGTCGTCCCACTCGGTCCAGTCGACGTCGCGGAAGGGCAGGTCGAGGCGGCGCACCACGTAGGCGTCCAGGCCCTCGGTGTGCAGCACCTTGGGGATGTCGTAGATGGAGGGGGCGTCGATCGCGGCCACCACCGCGTCCTCGTCCACGTCGCACATCAGCGAGATCTTGTGCTTGATGGCGGTGGGCACCGGGCGGTCGGCACGCAGCACGATCGCGTCGGGCTGGATGCCGATGTTGCGCAGGGCGGCCACCGAGTGCTGGGTGGGCTTGGTCTTCAGCTCGCCGGAGGGGCCGATGTAGGGCAGCAGCGAGATGTGGACGACGAAGACGTTGTCGCGGCCGACCTCGTGGCGCACCTGGCGGACCGACTCCAGGAAGGGCAGCGACTCGATGTCGCCGACGGTGCCGCCGACCTCGGTGATCACGACGTCCACGTCGCCGGTGGCCATCCGGCGGATACGGGACTTGATCTCGTTGGTGATGTGCGGGATGACCTGCACGGTGTCGCCCAGGTACTCCCCGCGGCGCTCCTTGGCGATCACCGAGGAGTAGATCTGGCCGGTGGTCACGTTGGCGGACCCGGCGAGGTTCACGTCGAGGAAGCGCTCGTAGTGGCCGATGTCCAGGTCGGTCTCGGCGCCGTCGTCGGTGACGAACACCTCACCGTGCTGGAACGGGTTCATGGTGCCCGGGTCGACGTTCAGGTACGGGTCGAGCTTCTGCATCGTGACCCGCAGACCGCGGGCCTTCAGCAGCGCGCCGAGGCTGGAGGCGGTGAGGCCCTTGCCCAGCGACGAGGCCACCCCACCGGTGACGAAGATGTGCTTGGTCGTCGTGGATTTCGGCGCAAGTGCCAAGTCGGGGCTCCCGTGGTCGCGAGGTGAGGGTCGGGACGGTGCTCGGATGGAGGGAGCGCCGTCGCGGCGGTTCAGTGGTTCAGCCCACCGGCCCACGGGCTACCAGGGTATCAGCGCCGACGGGCAGCACCGGCGGCGGGCGGGGGCGTCCGTCGCGGAGTTTTCACATGCCCGGACTCTTCACGAAGCAAGGACGACACAACCGGGCGGTACGGACGGGCAGGCCACCTGTGGAGGAATTGTGGGCGAGGCGCGGGGGAATCATGTGCGACACGCGTAGGAGATGTGGCGTCCTGGCTTCCGCCGGCGGTGTGCGACGCTGGATGACGGACCCGGGCCGCCCGCCGCGACGGCCCTGCCAGCGGTTTTCGCCGGGCGCCGGGGATGCGCCCCGCCGTGCACCCGACCGGCGGAGCGAAGATCCCGGAGAGACGCGCACCGCCCCGCGCGAGGACGTATTCTGCTCGGACGCATTGCGCGAGCCGACCGGCACGGCACCATCCCCGCCCCCCTCCGGGTCCATAGCTCGTCACAGCTCAAGACGGTTCCGTATCTGTTTTCTGCTTGTAGGAATGACCCCCAACCGCAAGACCGTCCCAGCGGGGGCGGCGCCGTGTTCGACTGGAGTTGCACGTGGCAGGGCGTATCGAGGACTACGCACTCATCGGTGACATGCAGACCGCCGCACTGGTCTGCCGGGACGGCACCGTGGACTGGCTGTGCCTGCCCCGGTTCGACTCGCCGGCCGTCTTCGCCGGACTGCTCGGTACCGACCAGCACGGCTTCTGGCGGATCGGCCCGGCCGTCGCCGAGGGCGAGAAGACCCCCGACGCCACCCGCCGGCACTACCGCGGCGAGTCCCTGGTGCTGGAGTCGGAGTGGGACACCGCCTCGGGCACCGTTCGGGTGATCGACTTCATGCCGCCGCGCGACGGCGCCCCGCAGCTGATCCGGATAGTGGAAGGCGTCAGCGGCAAGGTGCCGATGCGCTCGTCGCTGCGCATGCGCTTCGCCTACGGGCAGGTGGTGCCGTGGGTGCAGCAGGTGGGCGACCGGACGGTGGCCGTGGCCGGCCCCGACTCGGTGTGGCTCGACACCGATGTCGCCACCTACGGCGAGAACCTGACGACGTACAGCGAGTTCACCGTCTCGCCCGGTGACCGGCTCTGCTTCACCATCAGCTGGGAGCCCTCCCACAAGCCGCAGCCGCCGCTGCCCGACCCGCAGGGCGCGCTGACCGCCACCGAGGACTTCTGGCGCGAGTGGGTCGAGCAGTGCACGTACAACGGCCCCTACCGCGAGGCCGTGATCCGCTCGCTGATCACGCTCAAGGCCCTCACCTACGGGCCGACCGGCGGCATCGTGGCCGCCCCGACCACCTCGCTGCCCGAGGACATCGGCGGGGTGCGCAACTGGGACTACCGCTTCACCTGGCTGCGCGACGCGGCGATCACCCTGTCCTCGCTGCTGCGCACCGGCTACCGCGAGGAGGCCCGTGCCTGGCGCGAGTGGCTGCTGCGCGCGGTGGCCGGCGACCCGGAGAACCTGCAGATCATGTACGGCATCGCCGGCGAGCGCGAGCTCGGCGAGAACGAGCTGCACTGGCTGCCCGGCTACGAGGGCTCCCGCCCGGTCCGGATCGGCAACGGCGCCGCCCACCAGCTCCAGCTCGACGTCTACGGCGAGGTCACCGAGGCCCTGCACCTGGGCCACATGACGGGCCTGGCCCGCAACGACTACGCCAGCGTGCTGCAGCTGAAGCTCATCGCCTACCTGTCCAAGCACTGGATGGAGCCCGACGAGGGCATCTGGGAGGTGCGCGGGCCGCGCCGGCACTTCGTGCACTCCAAGGTGATGGCCTGGGTCGCGGTCGACCGCACCGTCAAGCTCATCGAGTCCGGCGAGACCGACGGGCCGCTGGAGGAGCTGCGCGAACTGCGCGACGAGATCCACTACGACGTGTGCGAGAAGGGCTACGACAAGGAGCGCAACACCTTCACCCAGTCCTACGGCTCCAAGGAGCTGGACGCCTCGCTGCTGCTGATCCCGCAGATGGGCTTCCTGCCGCCGGACGACAAGCGGGTGATCGGCACCATCGAGGCCATCCAGCGCGAACTGTCCACCTCCGACGGCTTCGTGCTGCGCTACCCCACCTCGCACAGCGACGACAGCGGCGACGAGAACCTCGACGGCCTGCCCGGCGACGAGGGCGCCTTCCTCGCCTGCTCCTTCTGGCTCGCCGACGACCTGGCGATGATCGGCCGGGTGGAGGAGGCCCGCCGCCTCTTCGAGAAGCTGCTCGCCCTGCGCAACGACCTGGGGCTGCTCGCCGAGGAATGGGACCCGCGCCGCAAGCGCCAAGTGGGCAACTTCCCGCAGGCGTTCAGCCATGTGCCGCTGATCGACACGGCGCTGCGGCTGACGGCCGCGGGGGCCTTCCGGGGCTGAGCCGGGCCGCCGTCCGGCTCACCCGGCCCGGGCGCGTTCGCCGTTTGCTCGCCGTTCGTCCGGCGCCTGTCCGCAGTGCCCGCCGATCCCCCGGCGGGCACGGGGAGTTCAGGCGCGGACGAGTTCGTCGTAGACGCTCAGCACCTGGGCGACCGTGTCGTCCTCGGTCGGCCAGGTCGCCGCCTGGGCCCGGCCGGCCACCGACAGGGCGGCCCGGCGGTCGGGGTCGCCGAGCAGGGCGACCACCGCGCGGGCGAGCGCGGCCGCGTCCCCGTAGGGCACCAAGTGGGCGGCCTCGCCGACGAGTTCGGGGGTGCCGCCGACCGAGGTGGCGACCAGGGGCACGCCCGCGTGCAGCGCCTCCTGGGCGATCAGGGCGCGCGCCTCCCAGCGGCTGGGCAGCACCACCAGGTCGGCGGCGGACAGCAGTTCGGGCACGTCGTCGCGGCGGCCGAGCAGCACCACCGGCAACTTCTCGCTCTCCACGCGGTGCTGGAGGGCGGCCCGGCGTGAGCCCTCGCCGGCCAGGGCGAGCAGCGGGCGGGAGGCGTGCGCGGCCCAGTAGGCGGCCGCGTCCAGCAGTACATCGTGCCCGCCGTCGGGCTCCAACCGGCCGACGGCCAGCAGCAGCGGCCGGTCCACCGCGCCGAACTCCGCCCGCACCCGCAGCCGTTCGCGGTCGGCGTCGGCCGGCAGCCGCGGCGGGCGGCCCGGCGGGCGGGGCACCGCGGCCGGGGCGAGGCGCACGTCGCGGGCGCCGTGCGCGCGGGCCCGGTCCACCAGGTCCGAGCAGTCGCCCAGCACGACCGCGGCCGCGCGCACCGCACGCCGCTCCATCCAGCGCGCCATCACCGCGCCCCGCCCGTCGGCCGGCACGTCGCCGCCGTGCCAGCTGACCACCAGTGGTGTGCCGCGCCCGCCGAGGGCCAGCGCGGCCAGCAGCCCGGCGCGCAGGCCGTGCGCGTGGACCACGCTCGCGCCCACGCACGCCGTGCGCAGCGCGGCGACGGCCGGGGCGCCCGCGGTGAGCGAGCGGCCGAGGTCGAGCGGGGTGTAGCGGGCCCCGGTGGGCTTGAAGCCGTAGTCGTCCTGGGCGGGGGCGGGCCCGCACACCGTGACGTCCACTCCGCGCGCCACCAGGCCGCCGGCCAGCGAGCTGACGTGTGCGCCCGCGACCGTGCCCAGGACGTGCACGGCGTGCAGCTGCCCCTGGGCGGGGTGCGAGGTGCTGCTGCTCACGCGGGTGGCGCTCCTGACTCGACTCGGTACGGCGGGCGCGGCCCACCGGCGCCCGGCGGTCTGGCGGGTGCCGCGCCGGCCGCGGTGTCCGATCCAGGATGCCAGGCCGTGGCCCTGGCCTGACCGCCGCGTACGCCGTCGGCCCCGTCCACTCTGCTCCCGGATCACCCGTACGGGTGAGGAACGCGACCCCATGAGTCAACGCGCCGCACCCCGGGGGCGTTCCACACCCGTTCACCGATCGCCATCCGGTCGCCCGCCGCGGCCAGGACGACCACGACGGCCGCGTGCAGCATCAGGGCCGCGCGCCCCTCGGCCAGTGCCACCCCCGCGCCCAGCGCCGCTCCGAGCGCGTGGGCGCCCGCGTCGCCCAGCATCGTCCGCTCACTCAGGTCGTCGCGCAGCACCGCGGCGGCCGCGCCGATCGGGGCCGAGGCCAGCACCGAGCCGGGGCCGCGCCGCAGCAGGCCGGGCACGCCCGCGGTGATCAGCGCTTTGGCGGCGCGGCCGGGGGCGACGTCCATCAGGTTCACCGCGTGGGCGGTGCCCGCGATGACGACTCCGGCCAGCACCTGGTCCAGCGGGCGGGCCTTGAGCAGCGCGCCCGCGGCGAGCCCGGCGGCGCCGATCCCGAGCAGCTTCACCCCGCCCGAGGTCAGCCGCCGCTCACGCAGCGCCCGCAGGTGGGTGGCGAACCCGCGCTCGTCCGCGGAGCCCTTCTGGTCGTCGTACGCCCCGCAGGCACCCGCCGCCAACGCGGCCCCGACCGCGGCGATCCGGGTCCGTACGCTCACCCCGCGCGCGGCCGCCATCGCCGTGACCGCACCCGCGGCCGCGGCCAGCCCCCCGTACAACTCCACGCCGTGGCCGGCGTAGTTGGTCCGCGACCACAGCCTCGCCTCGACCGGGGGCCTGCGCCGCAGCTGACGGTACGCAGCGCGGGTCGCGGCAGCGGCGGCGGCCGCCACCGACAGGGTTCCCGCTCTTCTCACCGCACGGTTCCTTTCCTCCACGGGGCCGGGCCCCCCTCCGTCCGCCCCAGGGGGCTTGTCCGCCGTCGCAAGAACGGTGCCCTCCGCGCGAAGGGCGAACTGAACGGCGGCGCCGGGGGCACCTCCCGGGCGAAGCGCCGGGGGAGGAACCGCGCGAGCAGACACCGACCGGCCCGCGGCCGGGCACCGGCAGAACCGCCGACGGCGAGCCGCCGCCTCTTGGGGGCGGGTCCACGAGCAACCACGACGGCGCGGCAGGCGGCACCGTGGGGCACCCTGCGCGGCAGGCAGCCGCGGGCCCACCGCCGGCCTGGCGGCCGGAGGCGGCGGACACTCCCGCGGCGAGTGGCCCCCGTTCAGCGCGAAGCCTTCGCCGCGGCGAGGAGTTCCTCCGCGTGGGCGCGGCCCAGCTCGGAGTCCTCCAAACCCGCCAGCATGCGCGAGAGTTCGCGGACCCGGGCCTCGCCCTCCAGGACGGTCACACCGCTGCGGGTGACGGACCCGTCGTTCGTCTTCTCGACCAGCAACTGGCGGTCGGCGAAGGCGGCGACCTGGGGCAGGTGGGTGACCACGACGACCTGCGCGGTGCGGGCGAGGCGGGCCAGCCGCCGCCCCACCTCGACCGCCGCCTTGCCGCCGACCCCCGCGTCCACCTCGTCGAAGAGATATGTCGGCACGGGGTCGGACCCGGCGAAGACGACCTCGACGGCGAGCATCACCCGCGACAGCTCACCGCCGGAGGCCCCCTTGGCGATGGGCCGCGCCGGCGCCCCGGGGTGCGGCGCGAGCTGCAGCTCGACCTCGTCCGCCCCGTGCGGGCCGAAAGCCACCGCGCGGCCCCCGACTTCGATCCCGGCCTCGGGGTCGGAGACCTCGGTCTGGTGGATGGCGACGCCGACCCGGGCGTGGGGCATGGCGAGTTCGGCCAGTTCGGCGGTGACGGCGGCGGCGAACCGCTCCGCCGCCTCGGTCCGCGCGTCCGTGAGGGTCTGGGCGAGTTCGCCGAGTTCGGCCCGCAACGCGTCCCGCTCGGCGGTGAGTTCGGTGATCCGGTCGTCGTCGCCGTCGAGTTCGATGAGGCGGGCGGCCCCGCGCTGCGCCCAGGCGAGCACCGCGTCGGTGCCCTGCAGCTCCTCGCCGTACTCGCCGCCGTACTTGCGGATCAGGTTCGCGAGCACCGCCCGCCGCTCCTCCACCGCGGCCAACCGCAGCGGGTCGGCGTCGAGGTTGTCCGCGTATCCGGCGAGGTCGCCGGCGACGTCCCCGACGAGGATGCCGATCTCGCCGAGCCGGGCGGCGAGGTCGCGCAGCACGGGGTCGTGGGCGCTGACGGAGTCCAGCGCGCGCTGGGCGGCGGCCACGATCGTGCCCGCGTCCACCGCCTCGGGGTCCTCGGGGTTGCCGGCGAGGGCGGTGTGCGCGGCGGCGGCGGCCGAGGCCAGCGCCTCGGCGTGCCCGAGCCGCTCGGCCTCGGCCGCCAGCTCGACGTCCTCGCCCGGCAGCGGCTCGGCGGCGGCGATCTCCTCGACGCCGAAGCGCAGCAGGTCCGCCTCCTGGGCGCGTTCCCTTGCCCGGGTGGTGATCTCGGCGAGCTGCTCGGCGACCTCGCGCAGCCGCCGGTACGCGGCGCCGTACTTCTCCAGGGGGACCGAGACGGCGTCCCCGGCGTACCGGTCCAGCGCCTCGCGCTGCCTCGCCGGGCGCAGCAGCCCCTGCTGGTCGGTCTGCCCGTGGACGGCGACGAGCTCGTCTGCGAGTTCGCCGAGCAGCCCGACCGGGACGCCGCGGCCGCCGACATGGGCGCGGGAGCGGCCCTCGGCCGAAACGGTACGGCTGATCAGCAGCGCGCCCTCGTCGAGTTCCGCGCCGGCCTCCTCCGCGCGGACGGCTGCGGCCGCGGCGGATTCCAGGGTGATCCGGCCCTCGACCACCGCCTGCTTGGCGCCGATCCGCACCAGCGCGGGGTCGGCGCGGCCGCCGAGCAGCAGGCCGAGGCTGGTGACGACCATGGTCTTGCCCGCGCCGGTCTCCCCGGTCACCGCGGTGAACCCGGGGGACAGCTCGACCACGGCGTCCTCGATCACGCCGAGCGAGCGGATGCGCATTTCCTCCAACACGGATACGACCATACGAGGTTTTCGGGCCGCAGCGCGATCCCCTCCGGGGTGGCGGGCGAGTGCGGCTCCCCGCCGCGGAGGTTCCCTGCGGTGCCGGGTGCCACCCGCACGTGGCTTCGAGGGTGCCCCCTCTGGGGTAACCCCCAGCGCCCCCAAGAACGGCAACCCGCCGTAGGGGCGTCTCCCCGTTCCCGGCCGGAGGCCGGTGCCTGGCTGGTCGCGCAGTTCCCCGCGCCCCCCAGACACGGCAACCCGCCGTAGGGGGGTCTCCCCCTTCCCGGCCGAAGGCCGGTGCCTGGCTGGTCGCGCAGTTCCCCGCGCCCCCAAACACGGCAACCCGTCTGCCCCCACGCCGCCCTCCCCGGCCGCAGGCCGATGTTCTGCTGAGCGCGCAGTTCCCCGCGCCCCCAGACACGGCAACCCGTCTCGCCTCACCTCGCCATTCGCGACGAGTCCTGGGAGCCGTGCGCTCGGGAGCGGCGGGGAACCCGGGCGGTGAGGGGCCAGGGCCCGTCAGCCGCGGAGCGCGCCGCGCCAGCCGGCTACGGGGAGGGCGAACTTCGCGACCAGGCGGTCCGTGAAGGACGCGTGGTGGAGGCGGGCGAGCCGCACGGGCACGGCCCCGCGGCGGACCTCGACCCGCGCGCCGGGGACGAGTTCGACGGTGCGGCGGCCGTCGCACCACAGCACCCCGTGCTGCGAATGCGGGTGCACCTCGACGGCGAGCACCGACCGCGGCGAGGTCACCAGCGGCTTCGCGAACAGCGCGTGCGCGCTGATCGGCACCATGAGCAGCGCCTCCACCTCGGGCCACACCACCGGCCCGCCCGCGGAGAACGCGTACGCCGTCGACCCGGTGGGCGTCGCGCACACCACCCCGTCGCCGCCGAACCCCGTCACCGGCCGCCCGTCCACCTCCGTCACGACCTCGAGCAGCCGCTCGCGGGACGCCTTCTCCACCGACGCCTCGTTCAGCGCCCAGTCGGTGTGCACGATGTGCCCGTCCACGCGGACCAGCACGTCGAGCGTCATGCGCTCCTCGACCTCGTACTCCTTGGTGACCACGCGGTCCACGACCTTGTCCAGGTCGTCCCGCTCGGCCTCGGCGAGGAAGCCGACCCGCCCGAGGTTGACCCCGAGCATCGGCACCCCCGACGCGCGCGCGAACTCCGCCCCGCGCAGCAGCGTCCCGTCCCCGCCGAGCACGATGATCAGCTCGCAGCCCTGCACGGAGCCGGGCCCGATCTCGCCGACCAGCTCCACCCGTTCGGGCAGCGGCATGTCCGCCGCCTCGTCCTCCAGCAGCCGCACCCCGATCCCCGCCCGCATCAGGCCGTGCACGACCCGCTCAGCACTGCGCACCGCGGAGTCGCGGCCGGTGTGGGTGAGCAGGAAGACGGTGCGCTCCTGGCCTTCACTCTTCTCGGGCAACACGCTGCTCACCGGGGCCCCTCCGCCACAGCACGGTCGACATCGGCCGGGTCCAGCGCGGGGGCACCGGAGCGCAGCCACAGGAAATACTCCACATTGCCGGACGGCCCCGGAAGGGGGCTCGCGGTCACCCCGAGCGCGCCCAGCCCCGACTCGGCCGCCTGCGCGGCGACCTTGCGCACGCTCTCGGCCCGCAACTGCGTGCTGCGGACCACGCCGCCGCTGCCCAGCCGCTCCCGCCCGACCTCGAACTGCGGCTTGACCATCAGCACCAGGTCCGCGTCCGGCGCCGCGCACCGCACCAGCGCGGGCAGCACCAGCCCGAGCGGGATGAACGACAGGTCGCCGACGACGAGGTCGGCCGGCCGCCCGTCGATCGCCTCGAGTGTCAACTCCCGCACGTTCGTACGGTCCTTGACCACGACCCGCGGGTCGCTCTGCAGCGACCAGGCGAGCTGGCCGTAGCCGACGTCCACCGCCACGACCTCGGCCGCCCCGTTGCGCAGCAGCACATCGGTGAAGCCGCCGGTGGACGCGCCCGCGTCCAGCGCCCGGCGGCCCGCGACGACGAGCCCGCGGGGCATGAAGGCGGACAGCGCCCCGGCGAGTTTGTGCCCGCCGCGCGAGACGTACTCCGGCTCGCTGTCGTCACGGGCGACGACGACGGCCGCGCTCGTCTCCACCTGGGTGGCCGCCTTGGTGGCGGTCGCCCCCGCCACGGAGACCCGCCCCGCGGCGATCAACTGGCTCGCGTGCTCACGGGAGCGTGCGAGGTTCCGGCGCACCAGCTCGGCGTCGAGTCGGCGTCGTGCCACGTGTGGTTCAGCCCCTGTTCTCGTCCAGCGCGGCGAGCGACTGCCGCAGTGCCGCGTGCACGTCCTCGTAGACCTCGATGTGCGCGTCGGTCGGCAGCTCGTCCGCGTCCCCCAGCCGTTCAACGGCCGCATCCACCTCAGGATTCCCGGTCGGCGCAACGGTCACCCCGAGCGGCTCGGGCGGCCGCTTGGAACCGGCCTCCGCCGACGGCTGCGCCGCGAGCTGTGCAGCCTGTGCTCCGTCCTGCGGTACGGCCGCGGCTGCTGCGTCGGGCGCGACCCGCGGCGCCGGCGGCTGCGCGGAGTGGCCCGGGCCCTGCTGCGGCACCCCGGGCAGATCGTAGGACTCCCCCACGGACCCACCGAGGCCGTACGGCTCGCTCACTGCCCGCTCCCGTTCCCGGGACCCTGCGCGGCCGGTCCGGCGCCGTTCGAGGAAGTGCCCTTGTCCGCCGCGCCCGAACCGCCGCCCGGGGCAGTCTTCTTGGCCGTACCCGGCGCCGCCGACGGCGCGCTCTTCTTCGCGGCGGCACCGCCCGTAGCCCTCGCGGGCGCCGCCTTCTTGCCCGCAGCCGCTCCGGCACCACCCGCGGGAGCCGCCGTGTCGGCCGAGCCCCCGTTCGAACCCGCCGCAGGAGCGGTCTTCTTGGCCGCGGAGCCGCCCGAACCGCCCGACTGCGCCGCTTTCTTGGCTGCCGCTGTGCCCGTATCGCCCGCGGGAGCGATCTTCTTCGCCGCCGACTCGGCCGTACCGCCCGCTCGGGCGGTTTTCTTGGCCGCCGCCGCACCCGTACCACCCGCAGGGGCAGTCTTCTTGGCCGCCGCCGCACCCGTACCACCCGCAGGGGCAGTCTTCTTGGCCGCCCCCGCGCCCGTACCACCCACGGCAGCCGTCTTCTTCGCCGTCTTCTTCGCGGCGGGGGCCTGCGCCGCCTTGCCGGCCGCCGTCTTCTTCGTGGCCGCCTTCTTCGCCGCCGGGGCCTTCTGGGCCTTCTTCGCCGGCGCGGTCCGCTCGGCGGCGTCCGCTGCCGCCCGCTTCGCGGTCTGCGTGCCCGGAGTCGCGGTCGTCGCCGTCTTCTTCGCCGGGCTCGCCGTCTTACGGCCCGCGGGGGCGGTCTTCCCGGCGGCACTCTTCCTGCCCGCGGCAGCACTCTTCTTCGCGGGCGCCGTCTTCTCGGCCGCACCCGTACCCGCAGCCGCTGTCGGCCCGGCCTCAGCGGCCTTCTTCGCCGCGGGCCGCCGCGCGGGCGCCTTCTTCGCGGCCGTCTTCTTCGCCGCCGTCTTCTTCGCGGCAGGCCCGCGTCCCGCCGCGCCGCTCGGCGCGTTCTCCCGCCGAGTCGGTGTCGGCGTCGGGGACTTCCGTTCCGGCGCGGGCACCGGCGGCTCGGTGTCCACCGTCACGTGCTGCACCGGCGGAGCCGCCTGCCCGGTCGGCGCGACCGTCCGCGCCGGCGAGGTCGCGGCCTGCTCCCCGCTCCCACCGGTGTCCTTGCCCGGCTGGGGCTGCTCGTCCTCCAGGTTGCGGATGCGCCGCTCCAGGGTCTCCAGGACGACGCCGACCTTGGTCACCTCGTCGGCGATCCGGGCCACCCGGCCCATCGTCCGGTCGGCCTCCTCGCGGACCAGGCCGAGCAGGTGGTCGCGGTTGGTCCGGCCCGCGGCGAGAAGCTCGTCGGCCAGCGACTGGACCTCGGCGGGCACGGCCGCCTCGATCCGCTCGCGGAGCGCGGCCGGGTCGACGCCCGCCTGCTCGAACAGCTCCTTGGCCGCCTCGACCGCCCGGCGGCGGGTGGCCTCGGTCAGGCCGCCCGCGATCTGCAGACAGGTACGCAGTGCGTCCCGCATCGCCCTCACTCCTCGCCTCGCCCTTGGCTGATGGTGTCGCGTCGTCACATGGTGCGGTCTCGACGCTACCGCTTCCGGAGCCCGCAGCCCCGCTCACGGCTCCTTGCGGTACCGTCATCCGGACGTACCCGCCCGTACCGCACCTGCGAGGAAGACCGCCGCCGATGGCCACGATCGAGGAGTGCCGCGCGGCGCTCGACCAGTTGTCGGCGAACCTCGCGGCGGCCGAGGGCGATGTGCGCGCCGCCACCGCGCTGGACCGCTCGCTCAGCTGCCGTATCACCGACCTCGACGTCACCTTCACCGGCCGGCTGGCCGGCGGCGGCATCCGGGACGTGGTCGCGGTGCCGGGCGAGCCGGCCGGCAAGGCGCAGATCCGGCTGGCGATGACCGGCGACGACCTGGTCGCGCTGGTCGGCGGCGGGCTGAACTTCGCCAAGGCGTGGGGCTCGGGCCGGGTCAAGGTGCAGGCGAGCCTTCGGGACGTGCTGCGGCTGCGGTCCCTTCTGTAGCGACGTCCGCGGCGGCTTCCCCGGCGGTTCCCGCACGGGCTTCCCCGACGCCCTCTCCGACGTCTCCCCCAGGGTTTCCCGCCCCGGCGCCGGCAGCCGCGTCCGGCCCGCGCGTGGGCCGCCGGGCGGCGGGCACCACCAGCGGGGTGCCGCTCTCTGGGTCCTCGATGATCCGGCAGCGCACCCCGAAGACGCGCTCGACCAGCTCCGCGGTGATGATCTCGCCCGGCGGGCCCTGCGCCTCGATCCGCCCGTCGCGCATGGCGATGAGGTGGGTGGCATAGCGGGCGGCCTGGTTGAGGTCGTGCAGCACCGCGACGAGGGTGCGGCCGCGCTGCTCGTGCAGTTCGGCGCACAGGTCGAGGACGTCGATCTGGTGCTGGATGTCGAGGTAGGTCGTGGGCTCGTCGAGCAGCAGCAGCGGGGTCTGCTGGGCCAGGGCCATCGCGATCCACACGCGCTGCCGCTGGCCGCCGGAGAGTTCGTCGACATAGCGGTCGGCCAGGGCGGCGACGCCGGTGGCCGCCATCGACTCGGCCACCACCCGCTCGTCCTCGGCCGACCACTGCCGCAGCAGCCCCTGGTGCGGGTAGCGGCCGCGGGAGACGAGCCCGGCGACGGTGATGCCGTCGGGCGCCACCGGGCTCTGCGGGAGCAGCCCGAGGGTCCTGGCGACGGCCTTGGCCGGCAGGGTGCCGATCGCCCGGCCATCGAGCAGGACCTGCCCGGCGGCGGGCTTGAGCAGGCGGGACAGGGCGCGCAGCAGGGTGGACTTGCCGCAGGCGTTGGGGCCGACGATGACGGTGAAGGAGTGGTCGGGGACGGCCACCGACAGGTCCTCGGCGATGAGCCGGCGGTCGTAGGCGAGGGTGACCGACTCGGCGGTCAGCCGGCCGGCGCCGTGCTGCGGCCCCCCGGCTCCGGCGGCTGCCGGCGTCGACGTGTCGGTTCGGCGACTCATCGGGGTGTTCCCTTTCGCAGATTTCGCAGACGTGCCGGGGGGTCATATCCGGCCCGCCCGGCGTTCGGTGACCAGCAGCCACAGCAGGTAGCCGCCGCCGAGGACGCCGGTGGCGACGCCGACGGGGACCTGCCCGGAGGGGAAGGTGCGCTGGGCGGCCCAGTCGGCGACGACGAGCAGGGCGGCGCCCATCAGCGCGGCCGGGGCCAGGGCGACGCCGGGCGAGCGGGTCAGGCGGCGGGCGAGTTGGGGGGCGGTGAGCGCGATGAAGGCGATCGGGCCGGCGGCGGCGGTCGCGGCGGCGGTGAGCAGCACCGCGGCCAGGACGGCGACCAGGCGGGTGCGTTCGACGCGTACACCGAGCGCATGGGCGGCGTCGTCGCCCATCTCGGTGATCCGCAGGGCGCGGCCGTGGCCGAGCAGCAGCGGCATGAGCACCAGGTCGGCGGCGAGCAGCGGCCGCACTTGGCTCCAGTCACGGCCGTCGAGCGAGCCGGTGATCCACACCACGGCCCTGGCGGCGTCCACGAAGTCGGCCCTGACCAGCAGGTAGCTGTTGACGGCCGACAGCACCGCGGAGCCGCCGATGCCGACGAGCACCAGCCGGTAGCCGTGCACGCCGTTCTTCCAGGCGAGCAGGTAGACCGCGAGCCCGGTGAGCAGGCCGCCGGCGACGGCGCCGAGCGAGACCTGCCAGGCGGGGCCCTTGAGCAGCACGATGACCACGAGGGCGCCGGCAGCGGATCCCTGGCCGAAGCCGATGACGTCGGGGCTGCCGAGCGGGTTGCGGGCCACGGTCTGGAAGGCGGCGCCGGCCATGCCGAGGCTCGCGCCCACCAGCAGGGCCACCACGACGCGGGGCAGCCGCAGTTGGCGGACGACGAAGTCCTGGCCGGGGTTGCCGTGGCCGGTCAGGCTGCGCAGCACGTCGAGGGGGGCGATGCGGTAGTCGCCGGTGCCGATCAGCACGATCGAGAAGGCAAGCGCGGTGACCAGCAGCACCGCGCACACCACCAGGGAGCGGCGCTCGACCGCCAGGGACAGGCCGCCGCGGCGCAGCACGCCGGGCCGGGCCCTGCGCGGGGCGGAGGTGCCGGATGCCGCCCGGCGGGGCAGGGCGGGGCTCACAGCTCGGCCATCCGGCGGCGGCGGACCAGCGCGATGAACACCGGGCCGCCGATGACGGCGGTGACGATGCCGACCTGCAGCTCGGCGGGCCGGGTGACGACCCGTCCGATCACGTCGGAGCCGAGCAGCAGCACCGGGGAGAGCACGGCGGCGTACGGCAGGATCCAGCGCATGTCGGGCCCGGTGATGCCGCGTACGACATGGGGCACCATCAGGCCGACGAAGACGATGGGCCCGCACGCGGCGGTCGCGGTCCCGCACAGCAGGGTGATGGCGGCCATCGCGAGCACCCGGGTGCGGGTCAGCCGCGCGCCCAGGCCGCGCGCGGTGTCGTCGCCGAGGGCGATGGCGTTGAGCGGGCGGGCGGCGGCGAAGGCGAGCAGCGCGCCGGCGCCGAGGAAGGGCGCGACGTCCCGGACGGTGGCCATGCTCGCCGAGGCCAGCGAGCCCACCTGCCAGAAGCGCATCCGGTCCAGGGCGACGCGGTCGGTGAGTTCGACCGCGCTGGTCCAGCCCTGCAGCAGCGCGGTCACGGCGGTGCCGGCGAGCGCGAGGCGGACCGGGGTGGCCGAGCGGGTGCCGCCGATGGCGTAGACGAGGACGGAGACGGCGGCGGCGCCGGCGAGCGCGAACCACACATAGCCGGTGGTGGAGGTGACGCCGAGGAAGCTGATGCCGGAGACGACGGCGGCCGCGGCACCGGCGTTGACGCCGAGCAGACCGGGATCGGCGAGCGGGTTGCGGGTCAGCGCCTGCATCACGGCACCCGCGACACCGAGCGCGGCACCCGCCATCAGCCCCAATACGGTGCGCGGCACCCGCAGTTGGCGGACCACCACGTCGTCGTCGGTGCCCGAGTAGTGGAACAGGCCGTGCCAGACGTCCCCCACGGCCATGCTCCGCGCGCCGATCGCGACGCTGGCGACGCACACCGCGGCGAGCAGCACCAGGGCGAGCACGAGCCCTGCGGCACGCCGGGCGTCGGCCGCGGCCGGGCTGCCGCGGGGCGGGGTGTCCGGCGGGCCCGGATCGGCGGTTCGGGTGGAGTCACGGTCGACCAACACGCAACTTAGGTTAGCCTACCCTCGCTAGATAACTTCGAGCAGAGCGGTGGCCGTCATGCCTTCACCCCGATTCGCCCAGCCCCACCCGTCCCGCCGCGGCCTGCTCGCCGCCGGGGGCACCGCGGGGCTCGCCGCGCTGCTGGCCGCGTGCGGCGGTTCGTCGGACTCCGGCAGCTCCTCCGCGAAACCCCCGGCCGGCGCCACCACCCCTGCGGGCCCCTGGACCTTCACCGACGACCGCAAGAAGCGCGTCGCCCTGTCCCGTACCCCGAAGAACCTCGTCGCCTACATCGGTTCGGCCGCCGCCCTGCACGACTACGGCATCGCGTGCACCGGCGTCTTCGGCCCCACCACCCTCAAGGACGGCAGCGCCGACCCGCAGGCCGGCGACGTGGACGTCAGCAAGGTCACCGTCATCGGCAACACCTGGGGCGAGTTCAACATCGAGAAGTACGCCTCCCTCAGCCCCGGCCTGCTGATCAGCCACATGTACCAGGCCCCGGCCCTGTGGTACGTCCCCGACGAGAGCGCGAGCAAGATCCTCGCCCTGGCGCCCAGCGTCGGCATCAACGTCGCCGGAGTGCCGCTGACCACCCCACTCCAGCGCTACGCCGAACTCGCCGCCTCGCTCGGCGCGGACATGGAGTCGGCGCGGAACGCGGCCCAGAAGACCCGCTTCGAGCAGGCGTCGGCCGCCCTGCGCGCGGCCGCCAAGGCACACGGCGGGATCACCGTGCTCGCCGCCTCCGCCAGCGCCGACTCCTTCTACGCCTCCGCCCCCTCCGCCGCGGCCGACCTCAGCTACTACAAGAGCCTCGGCGTGGACTTCGTGGTGCCGAACAAGGTCCAGGGCGGCTTCTTCGAGACCCTCAGCTGGGAGAACGCCGACAAGTACAAGACCGACATCGTGATGCTCGACAGCCGCACCGCCACCCTCCAGCCCAAGGACCTGACCGCCAAGCCCACATGGGGCCGGCTGCCCGCGGTCAAGGCCGGGCAGGTGCTGCCCTGGCCGAGCGAGCCGATCTTCTCCTACGCCAAGTGCGCCGACCAGATCGAGGCGCTGACCAAGGCCATCACCACCGCGAAGAAGGTGAGCTGACCCCGTGTCCGCACGCCCCTACGGCTTCTTCCACCCGCGCGTGGTCCGCACCCGCCGGCTGTCCCCCACCCTCGTGCGCGTCGTCCTCGGCTGCGACGAGCTGACCGGCGTGGTCAGCGGCGGCCACGACCAGCGCTTCAAGCTCTTCCTCCCCCAGGAGGGCCAGGACGTCCCCGTGCTGCCCGACATCCTGGACGACTCCTGGTACCCGCGCTGGCGGGCCCTCGACCCCGGCGTGCGCGGCATCATGCGCACCTACACGATGAGCGGGGTGCGGCGCGAACGGGCCGAGATGGACGTCGACTTCGCCCTCCACGGCGACCTCGGTCCCGCCTCCCGCTGGGCCCGGCGCGCCCAGCCGGGCGACCCCGTCTCCGTCCTCGCCCCGCTGGTGCCCGAGAACGGCGGCGTCGACTTCCGCCCGCCGCCCGGCACCGACTGGGTCCTGCTCACCGGCGACGAGACCGCGCTGCCCGCGGTCGCCGGCATCCTCGCTGCACTGCCGGCCGGCACCCGCGTCGCCGCGTTCCTGGAGGTCGCCCACCCCGAGGACCGGATCGGCCTGCCCACCCGGGCCGACGCCGAGGTCACCTGGCTGATCCGCGGCCCCGGCGCCGCCGACCGCACCGGCGCCCTCCTGCAGGCGGTCACCGCCGCCGTCTTCCCGCCCGGCACCGCGTACGCGTGGCTGGCCGGCGAGTCCGCGTGCGTACGGGCCCTGCGCCGCCACCTCACCACCGCCCGCGGCCTGCCCCGCACCCACGTCACCTTCACCGGCTACTGGCGCCAGGGCCGCACCGAGGACGACCTGTTGACGGAAGCGGCGGCAGCGGCAGCCGGCTAGAAGTCACACGGTCACGCGGCCCGTGCCGAACGCCGCAGGCAGCACCCCGGCGGCCGGGCCGCGCTCACAGGCCCACGCGGGCCACCGCCTTGGCCGCGCTGTCCTGGTCGAGCCCGCCGCCCGCCTCGCCCGCCCGGCCCCAGGCCGCCGCGCACAACGCCCGCAGCCCGTCCAGCGGTTCGCCGCCGCCCGACACCTCCAGCCCGTCGCCCACCGCCTTCGCCTGCCAGCCCCCGCAGACGAACCCGCCCTCCCGAGCGGCCACTTCGGGGTGGGGCACCAGCAGGTCCCGCAGGTCCCGGCCCACGTACGTCGGCCGGTGCGCCGGCCCGGCGGACAGCAGGTCCACCGGCCCCGACACCCCGCTCAGGACCAGCAGCGAGTCCACCCCGCCCGCGTGCGCGCCCTCGATGTCGGTGTCCAGCCGGTCCCCCACCACCAGCGGCCGCTTCGCCCCCGTCCGCAGCACCGTCTCCCGGTGCATCGGCGGCAGCGGCTTGCCCGCGACCGTCGGACTGCCGCCCGCCGCGGCCCGCACCGCCTCCACCGCGGCCCCGTTGCCCGGCGCGATGCCGCGCCCGCTGGGGATCGTCATGTCGGTGTTGGACGCGTACCACGGCACGCCGGATCGCACCGCGTACGCCATCTCCATCAGCTGCGACCAGCGCAGCTCCGGGCTGAAGCCCTGCACCGCGGCCGCCGGCCCGTCGTCGGCGGAGTCCACCGGCACCAGGCCCCGCTCGCGCAGCGCCGCCAGCAGCCCCTCGCCGCCCACCGCGAGCACCTTCGCGCCCGCGGGCACCGCGTCCGCGATCACCCGCGCCACCGCCTGCGCGGAGGTCACCACATCCTGCGCGGCCGCCGGCACGCCCAGCCGGCTCAGGTGCTCGGCCACCGCCTCGGGCGTCCGCGAGGCGTTGTTGGTCACGTAGGCCAGGTGCATGCCGTGCTCGCGGGCCGTCGCCAGCGACTCCACGGCGTGCCCGATCGCCTCACCGCCCTGGTAGACCACCCCGTCCAGGTCGAGCAGGGCGGTGTCGTAGGCGGCATCCAGCGGCCGGTCGCTGCCGCCGGGACTCGTTCGGGGGGTCATACGGGCTCCTCGGGTGGACTGCACACTTCGATCATCCTGCACCCGGCGGCGGCGACGTAGCATGCGCGGATGAGTGCATCCGACCAGCACCTGCCGCGGCGGCCCTACCTGGCCCCCTTCCGCGGGCTGCGCTACGTGCGCGAACGGGTGGGCAGCATCGCCGCCGTCACCTCGCCGCCGTACGACGTCGTGGTACGCCCCGACGGCCAGCGCCACCTGGAGACCGCCGACCCGCACAACGTGGTCCGGCTCATCCTCCCCGACGCCGCCACCCCGAGCGCCCGCCACCGCAAGGCGGCCCGCACCTTCACGGACTGGGTCGACCAGGGCGTCCTCGCTCCCGACCCCGATCCCGCGCTCTACGTCTACGAGCAGCGCGACGGGGACCACCTGCAGCGCGGCGTCATCGGCGCCCTGCGGCTGAGCGGCCCCGACGAGGGCGCCGTCCTGCCCCACGAGGACGTCATGCCCGGTCCCGTCGCCGACCGGGCGGACCTGATGCGCGCCACCGGCGCCAACCTCGAACCGCTCCTGCTCGCCTACCAGGACGGCGACACCACCGCCGCCGTCATCGAGCGCACGGCCGCGCGCACGGACCCGCTGCTGGCCACCACCACCGAGGACGGCGTACGGCACCGGCTGTGGGCGCTCACCGACCCCGCGGAGCAGGCCGTCGTGAGCGCTGAACTCGCCCACCGCCAGGCGCTCATCGCCGACGGCCACCACCGCTGGGCCACTTATCTGCGGCTGCGCGCCGAGCACCCGCCGGGCACCGGCTGGGACCACGGCCTGGTGCTCCTCGTGGACACCGCCCGCTATCCGCTGCGGGTCCGCGCGATCCACCGCCTGCTGCCCCAACTGCCGCCCGCCAAGGCCCTTGCCGCCGCCCGCACCGCCTTCCGCGTCCGCCGCGTCCCGGCCGACCAGGCGCTGGACGCCCTCGCCTCGGCCGCCCGGGAGGCCGAGGCCACCGGCGGCAACGCCTTCCTGCTGGCCGGCGACGGCTTCCACCTGCTCGACCGGCCCGACCCCGCCCTGCTCGGGGCCCACGTGCCCGCCGACCGCCCGGAGCCCTGGCGCCGTCTGGACGCCACCGTGCTGCACGCGGTGCTGCTCGACCAGGTATGGGCGGTGCCCGACGCGCCCGAGCACATCCGCTACATCCATGACACGCAGGCCGCGATCGACCTCGCGGACCAGCTCGGCGGCACCGCGGTACTGATGCACCCGGTGCGCGAGCAGGTGGTCCTCGACCTCGCCCGCCAGGGCGTCATGATGCCCCGCAAGTCCACGTCCTTCGGCCCGAAGCCGGCCAGCGGGCTGGTGATGCGGCGGGTGGAGGAATGAGGGTGCCGCCGGGAGGCGGCCGAGCGGGGCCGGGACCGGCCGCGCGACGCCGCGAAACGGCGAGAGGGGCGGCACCCGCGTGTGCGGGTGCCGCCCCTCTCTGTTCTCGCCGGGGTGTCGCCGGTGGTCCCGCCCTGTGTCGCGCCCGGCGGGACGGCCGGCTCCGGCGTCAGTCCTCCTCGCGCTCCGCGGCGGACGGGGCCCGGAAGGGCGAGTCGAGGAAGGAGGACGGGTCGGCCTCGTCGGTCAGGTCGACGTCCGCGTCCGCGGGTGCCGTCGAGCGCTTCCGGCCGGCCGCGGGCTCCTCGTCGGAGTCGTCGTCCTCGTCCTCGTCGTCCTCGTCGTCGAGGTCCGCGTCCGACTCGTCGTCCGAGACAGCGGCGTCACCGGTGACGTCGTCGTCATCGTCCTGGTCGTCCGCGACATCGTCGTCGTCCTCGTCGGCGTCGGTGTCGGCGTCGGCCTCGTCGTTCCGGACGTCGTCCGTGTCGGAGTCGGCACCGTCCTTGCGGGCGGCCTGCGGCTGCTCGTCGGCGTCGGTGTCCTCCTCGTCCCCGTCGAAGGCGTCCACGAAGTCCACGCCGTCGAGCCGGGCCAGCCGGTCGGAGGCGTCGGTCGTGCCGTTGTGGTCGGCCTCCAGCGCCTTGGCGAACCAGTCGCGCGCCTCGCTCTCGCGGCCGACCGCCAGCAGCGCGTCGGCGTAGGCGTAACGCAGGCGGGCGGTCCAGGGGTGGATCGCATTGGCCGCAAGCTCCGGGCTCTGCAGGGTGACCACGGCGGCCTCGGCCTGCCCCATGTCCTGCCGGGCACCGGCCGCCACGAGCCGCATCTCGACCTGCCCGGCCTTGTCCAGCTTGTGCACCTCGGGCGCGCCGGCCATCTCCAGCGCCCGCTCGGGTCGGCCGAGCCCGCGCTCGCAGTCGGCCATCACCGGCCACAGGTCCACGGTGCCGGTCATCCGCCGGGTGGCGCGGAACTCGGCCAGCGCCTCGCCGTAGCGTTCGGTGGCGTAGGAGGCGAAGCCGGCGGCCTCGCGCACGGCGGCCACGCGTGAGGCGAGCCGCAGAGCGACGCGCGAGTACGCGTAGGCGCGCTCGGGGTCCTCGTCCAGCAGCTGGGCGACCATCACCAGGTTGCGGGCGACGTCCTCGGCGAGCGTCTTGGGCAGGCTCATCAGCTCCTGCCGCACGCTCGGGTCGATCTCCTGGCCGGTGACCTCGTCCGGGATCGGCAGGCGCCGGATCGGCTCGCGGTCGTCACGGCGGTCGTCACGGCCGCCGCGGTTCTCGAACCGGCCGCGCCCCTGCACGGTGGGGCGGCGCCCGTGGCCGCGGTCGTCGTCCCGGCGCGGTCCGCGCGGGCGGTCGTCACGGCGGTAGCCGCCGCCCTGGCGGTCGTCGCGGGGACGGTCGTCGCGCCGGAAGCCGGAGCCACCACGGTCGTCCCGGCGGAACCCGCCGCGGTCGTCCTCCCGGCGCGGTCCGCGAGGGCGGTCGTCCCTGCGGTCGTCACGCGGACGGTCGTTACGCCGGTCGTCACGGGGACGCTCATCCCGACGGTCGTCACGGGGACGCTCATCCCGACGGTCGTCACGGGGCCGGTCGTCACGCCGGAAACCACCGGTGGGACGGTCGTCACGCGGGCGGTCGTAGCGCGGACGGTCGTCACGCCGGAAACCCCCGCCGGAGGGACGGTCGTCACGGGGACGGTCGTAGCGGGGCCGGTCCTCGCGCGGGCGGTCGTCACGCGGACGGTCGTCACGCCGGAAGCCGGAGCCACCACGGTCGTCGCGCCGGAATCCGCCGCCGCCCTGACGGTCGTCACGGCGGAAGCCGCCGCCACCACCGCGGGGACGGTCGTCGTGCCGGAAGCCGCCCCGGTCGTCGTCACGGCGCGGGCCGCGGGGACGGTCGTCCCGACGGTCATCACGCGGGCGATCGTCACGGCGGTAACCGCCGCCGCCCTGGCGGTCGTCACGGGGACGGTCGTAGCGCGGACGGTCGTCACGGCGGAAGCCGGACCCACCGCGGTCGTCCCGGCGAGGGCCACTGCGGTCGTCGTCACGTCGGGGACCGCGGGGGCGGTCGTCCCTGCGGTCGTCACGCCGGTCATCCCGCGGCCGGTCGTCGCGACGGAAGCCGGACCCGCCGCGGTCATCGCGGGGGCGGTCGTCGCGCCGGAAGCCGGAGCCACCACGGTCGTCACGGCGGTAACCGCCGCCGCCCTGGCGGTCGTCACGGGGACGGTCGTAGCGCGGACGGTCGTCACGGCGGAAGCCGGACCCACCGCGGTCGTCCCGGCGAGGGCCACTGCGGTCGTCGTCACGTCGGGGACCGCGGGGGCGGTCGTCCCTGCGGTCGTCACGCCGGTCATCCCGCGGCCGGTCGTCGCGACGGAAGCCGGACCCGCCGCGGTCATCGCGGGGGCGGTCGTCGCGCCGGAAGCCGGAGCCACCACGGTCGTCACGGCGGTAACCGCCGCCGCCCTGGCGGTCGTCACGGGGACGGTCGTAGCGCGGACGGTCGTCACGGCGGAAGCCGGACCCACCGCGGTCGTCCCGGCGGGGGCCACCCGTACGGTCGTCACGCCGGTCGTCGCGGCGGTGATCGCCGCGCTCAGGCCTGTCTTCGGGCGAGTGGGAGGACATCGACGTGACTCCTGTCGGATCGTGCTGCTGCAGTTCAAGTCTCCCGTATCCGCCGGGAGAACGCGCTTCGTGGCCGGGCTTCGACGCCCCCACGCAAAGAACCCCCGGTCCCAGCGCTCAGGCCGGGACCGGGGGTCCGGAAAGATTGTTCGGCGGCGTCCTACTCTCCCACAGGGTCCCCCCTGCAGTACCATCGGCGCTGAAAGGCTTAGCTTCCGGGTTCGGAATGTAACCGGGCGTTTCCCTCACGCTATGACCACCGAAACACTATCGGGTCGTCCCGCGCCGGCGGGACTGCGACAGAGTCCAAGCGAACAAGCACACTTTTCAGTTGAGTGTTCACCGGTGCGACTGTTCGCAACCCGGGAACCAAACAGTGGACGCGTAGCAAAATGTAGACAAGCCCTCGGCCTATTAGTACCGGTCAGCTCCACCCCTCACAAGGCTTCCACATCCGGCCTATCAACCCAGTCGTCTACTGGGAGCCTTACCCCATCAAGTAGGTGGGAGCCCTCATCTCGAAGCAGGCTTCCCGCTTAGATGCTTTCAGCGGTTATCCCTCCCGAACGTAGCCAACCAGCCATGCCCTTGGCAGAACAACTGGCACACCAGAGGTCCGTCCGTCCCGGTCCTCTCGTACTAGGGACAGCCCTTCTCAAGACTCCAACGCGCGCAGCGGATAGGGACCGAACTGTCTCACGACGTTCTAAACCCAGCTC